>JBMNIF010000001.1:0-543884 GCA_050950765.1 Bdellovibrionota bacterium
AGCGGTTACTTAGCATAAGGGGTGTTTTCAGAGGAAGCTGCCGTCAGATAATTTCCAAACGCCTGTTCAACTTTTAGTAGAGGCTTATCGTAAAAAACAACGAAGTTAATATCATCGATCTGTAATCCTTGAGATTCAATGCAGTATTGAACACTGTTTTTCGGAAACTCGCAGTCGTGTTTTTTTCTGGTAAAACGCTCCTCTTGAGCCGCTGCCACAATCCTACCATCACAAATAAGGACAGCTGCGCTATCGTGATAAAATGCTGAAATTCCAAGGATATTCATAAGATAACCTATTTTTGAATAATAAACTTGAGTGACTTCTACAGAAGTAACCTCTTTTAATTACAACACATTCTTACCAAGATGGGTAGATTATCTTTGTGCTGGATAAGATTCTAAGAAGGTAAAAAGAGGACGCCAATTTATTAAGGATTAGGGAAAAATATCCGAGAGTAAAGATAGTTCGTCGCTTAACTGTGCTGAAAAATTGCTAAGCCAGAGATAGCAGAAAGATAGAGGTTCAATTTGTAAGAGGAGAGAGGCTTAATGGAGTTTTGTGATGTGCACCAAAAGAGTGTCGCAGAGATGTTCCACGATCCTTTTTGTGCAGAAATTTTAAATAAACTAGAGTCTGAGCTTTCTGAAAATTTTATCTATCACTCTGTTAATCACACTAAAGACGTTATATCGGAAGCGTTACTTTTTGCTCTATTAGACGGTATCTCAGGACGAGACCTGCAGATTTTAGCCACAGCAGCAGCCTTTCATGATGCTGGTTATATGGTGCGCTATTACGGTCACGAAGAAGAGAGTGTGAAGATCTTTATAGAAACAAAAGAAAAATATCCTACGTTTTTTTCTAATACTGAAGTTTCTACCATTATAGCGATGATCCTTGATACTAAGATCAACGAAGATGTTTCAAAACCGTTACATACCTGCACCATGCCACTTTCTAAATACTTGGTGGATGGTGATATGAGTAACTTAGGGCGTGATGATTTTTATCAGAAATCTAATTTAGTTATGGAAGAGGTGCGTGCTGTAACGCAATGTGAAATTCCGGAGAAAGATTTTCTCAATTCAGTACAGATGCTTCTTCTACATCATCAATGGTATTCAGATTCGGCAAAACGGTTGCGCGAAGAGGGTAAGGCAAGAAACTTACACGCCATTAAACTTTTTAGAATATTTTAAAAGGGAGAGGTGCAGAGAGTCTAAGCCTAAAGTCACTTTCCCTCCTTTAAGAAAAAAGATATAATCGTATTTAGTCAGGAATAGTATGAGAATCACAAAAAACGGTGATGTTTTTTAGGATTATCATATAAATTACGGTTCCGCGTTGTCTCTGTGTTTGAAGTAAAGAATTATTAGCAGATAAATATTCGTTTGTAGTGCCTTGTAAAAATTGAAAATATTTCATCCGAGAAAGGTCATGATCAACAGATCGGAAAAAGAAGAATATCGCTTACTCAAGGAGCGAATTAACAATATTAAAAGTAGGCTGTTTGCCTCTATCTGGTTCTGCGAGAACTTAAATTCCTTACAAAATGATTCGATTTATATATTACTACGGGCTTGGCAAAGTTTTGCAGCGCTTGTTGCAGAGTTCTTTGACGATGAAAAAATAGAGCTTGATTTGCTAGCACTTGATGAAGTTAAGAGTACCTTAGAACCTTTCTTTAAAAGGCATCTAACGGAGAGTGACTTAGAAACTTGGGGGAGATCTTTTGAAAAGATCTCTGCTTACAAGGAATCGATCTGGAAAGAGGAGAAGATATCAGAAGATTTAGAAGATTCGATCAAGACTTTGCAAGATACTTTAGCGTTAGGGGTGAAAGCTTTAAAAAAGGAGATAAATAAAAAATACCATCAAGATTTTTTTAATGTTCTTAAACGTTATACCCCGTTAGGTATAGTTTTTTTCTTAGTTATTCTTTTAGGCGTGTATCTTATTTTTGCTTTAAAATTTAAAACCTATAATTGGAAAGAGTGGAAAAGTTGGGATAGTAATTGGGAGGTCGAGGGAATAAGTCAAGGCTATCGAAGTTTAGAGATCGGGCGGAGTGTTGATAAAAATATATGTAAAATAGGGGATACTTTTTTTGAAAATTGTTATGGCACACACGCTAATTCAAAGATAAAAATCACCTTTAAACCTAAATTTAATACCTTTTCTGGAAAGTGCGGAAAGGATGCTGAAGTGGGGGCTAAGGGCACTATTAGGTGTCGGATTACAGATAGGTATAATAAAGTGTTGTATGAATCAGGTGTCTTGAATCATGAGAATCCGTTAGATGATTTTTCAATTTCAGTAAAAGGTAGAGACCTTCTGTATCTGTATATATTAGATGCAGATGATGGCATCTATCATGATCACGCCGACTGGGTCGATCTAAAATTAGAGTGATACCCCGCTGCCATTAAACACTCCTCTTTTCGGTTCATCCACTCAAAAGCCATCCCTCTTTTGTTTATACAAGCAGCTCTGTATACAGTAAGGGCTTTTAGAATGCGTCAATGGTTTTTTTAATAGAGCTTTTAGGCGTGTTTTTTTAATAAGTGATGTAAAGGAAAAAAGGCGTATCGTGGTTAGTAAACTTCTACTTATGGTTTTTAAATAAGCAATGTAAAGGAAAAAAGGTGTATCGTGGTTAGTAAACTTCTACTTATGTTTTTTAATAAGTGATGTAAGGGAAAAAAGGTGTATCGTGGTTAGTAGAGTTTTGCTCGTGTCTTTTAAATAAGTTATGTAAAGAAAAAAGGTGTATCGTGGTTAGTAAACTTCTACTTATGTTTTTTAATAAGCAATGTAAAGGAAAAAGGTGTCCTTTTTTTAAAAGAGGACACCTAATTAAAATTACACTTATCTGAACGGAGTATTTTTAAAACTCGTAGCGGTTACAACCGTTCGGGATGGTGTATTCTACCGAACCGTTCGGGAAGAGTAACGGATCGCCGTTTGCGTTATACACTCTGACCCTTGCTGCACCGTAAGCGCAACCGGTTTTATTGCCGCGAGCGATAGTGCCGCGTCCATTGCCAGAGCCTGAATCTGAAAGTGTTTCGCCATTAACCACGATCGTGGCACCGTACGGATTAAGTAGAACGACCAATTTACCGTCTTTTTCGGCAACAGGTTTCCATAAGAAATCAGAGATAACACCAGCGATGCGGGTGGAGTTATTAGAGAGCTCTACTAGGCAGTTACCGTTTAATCTGCCGCTACAAGAATCATAAGCCTCTACTTCAGCTAGCCCTTTTTTAATAAGTTCTTCAGCGTAGCTTTTTCCTGCAAGGGTAAAGAGAGAGCCGACCTGTGCGATACCGCCGCCTGTGGTGGTGACTGTGCAATCTAGTTCTGCTGGAAAGTATACAGCTTGTCCATCTCCAGCGATCTCTTTAAGAGCGTTTGTCGAGATAGTGTTCATCTCTCTATCGACCGTATCGAGACCCTGAATTTTTACTAAGATCTTCCCTTGTGAGAAGGAGGCGATCGCTAAGTTTGGACCCACTATTTCAGTTGTAACGGCGATACCTTCTTCCGGCAGGATGGGATTTTTTAGCATCCCTTCATTTACAACGCCGCAAGCGCTCATAAAGCCATCGCCTATAATAATATCGTCACCATCTCCGTTATCATCATGAGAACTCTTTGTGCAAGCACATGAAAAAATAAGTAACGTTGCTAAAATGTATCTGAGGTATTTATTCATGAATCTCCTTAAATTGTGGTAAAAGTGGAACTGCAAAAATTAATTTTTTAAAATCCGTTCTGTCTCCTCTTTAAGTTTTTTATCACTCCAATACATCCTGCTTTTTAAGGCTGAAAGAAAATCAACGCCACTTGATAGCATCGTGTCATAAACATCCATCAACCCTTTAACGCCACGCCGTGAAACTACAGCCTGAAAGTAGAGTGACGCTCTGGCATAATCTTCTGCCGAACCGGAAAAGCGAAACTCGTTCGGACTTTGTGCGATAGATCTTTTCGCCAATGCTCTGTTTTCACTTTGTAAGGCGCTGCTACTTACTAAGCTGGATTGTCTTGCTGCAAACATTTCAAACCAAGTAGCAAATCCTTCAGCACGCATCTTATCTCCGCCGAAATTACTACCTAAGAGCTGCGCTTCCACAGCATGCCCCATCTCATGCAGCAACACCTCTGCTAACTTTGCATCAGTCACACTGTTACTCGGTGCTGATCTTCCAGAACATCCTGTGGCAACTCTTTGTGCTACGATATAGATGTTAGATGGCGGAGTCATCCAACCAGGATGACAATTTTGTCTCAAATAAGCAGGAATTTGCGTTTCAGACATCTCTTCGTCCATAAAAACAACGTTCCATTCCATATTGAGGGTGCGTAATTTAGTGGGAAAGCCTGCTTGTTTAAGGGTACGGCTAACGGTATTAGCAGCTTCTGCCATAGCGCGTTCGGGGGTGCGTCCGAAGAGGAGTTCGACTTTTCGTGGCCACCGCAACTTTATCCTACCGACGGCGGACGACATATTAACCTGCCTAACAGTCCCCTCAAGGTCTATTTCATCAGGTTTTGCCAGTTGTGTTTCTCCTGCACGTTGAATGTTTTGCAGAACGGTAGCGGCGAACATACTACCTTGAGTGGCGGATGCTTTATATTGTTGTGGAACATCGGAAAGTAGCTTTACGTTAAAGCGGTTTCTGCTATCCATGTAGCAGCCGATTTTTGCATAAGGATCCCGCCTTGTAGCATCTTGTAACTGATTTTTACTTAAACACTGTGAGGGGGAACGATACGGAATTTTTGATCGATCTGTCTGAATATCGACCTGCATCTTTTCGTTAAGGAAGAAGCAGACCTGATCGGAAGCAGCAAAGAGGGGAGCTCCGTAAAGTAAGGTGCATCCGAGAATAGATAAGGGTAGATATTTTTTCATACGAGTTTTTTATATGAATATGAGTTTTAAATAGGTTCGAGATGATCTTTCGGCGTAACGCTCGATTAACTTAAATCTGTAAAAGGATAACCCCTGCATAAAAGAGCCCCCTTTCTTGGCTACTAGCTGACCTTATAACATCTTGAAATAATTATATTATTCTCTATTAAAAATTGATTGTGGCAGTGGAGATGATCTGTTTCAGATTTTTAAAAATAGAGAGTCTTTTCAAACGCTCATAGCATCAAAGTAAAAACAGGGATTGTTTATTATTTTGTAACTGTATGACTCGGGAACTTTCAAATACAGAAAAAGCAGCGGTGACCCTTCTCGGACTGGGGAAGGATCTAGCATCGACGGTGTTGCAACACATGACAGAGCAGGAAGTAAAGCGAATTAGCCGTGCTTTTATGACTGTTTCTGAAGTTGACCGTGAGACGCAATTCCAGATCTCGCAAGAGTTTAGAAATATGTTAAAAGCTGGCGAGGTGATGCTGGTTGATGGACGTGAATTTGCGAAAGATGTAATCTCAACAGCTTTTGGGGATTCAGCGGGAGAGGGGCTGTTAGAGTATATTACGGGCTCAAGAAAGGAGCAGATCAGTCAGATTATCAGTGAAGTTCCGGAAAAAATTCTCAACTCATTTATTATTTCAGAGCATCCCCAAACGATAGCGTTTTTATTAACTAAGATGAATCCTGATCAGAGTGCAGCTGTTTTACAATCTATGCCGGAAGAGGTGCAAACAGATGTTTTGATGCGTATTGCCCACCTTAACACGGTTAAAGCTGATGTTGTGGATGAGGTGCGTGAAGTGTTACGCACTCAACTACGTGGTAGCGGTTCCAATGAAGAAGAGGTTGTTGGGACGAAGTCGGCAGCGGATATCTTGAACTTTGTTGATAGAGTCAACGAGGAGAGGATCTTAACAGAGATTGAGGAGATGTATCCTGATCTTGCAGAACAGATTAGAAATCTGATGTTTACCTTTGAAGATATTAAGAAGGTTGATGATAGGGGTATTCAAGCTATCCTTAAAGAGGTTCCGAGAGATCAGTTGGTGATATCTCTCAAGACTGCCAGCGCCGAACTTTCAGAGCTACTGTACAAAAACGTTTCTCAACGTGCAGCGCAGATGATTAAAGAAGACTTGGATGCTTTAGGCCCAGTAAAGATTAAAGACGTAGAGAAAGCGCAGCAAGGTATTATTGATATCGTACGTCGACTAGAAGCTGAAGGTAAAGTCATTATCGGCGGCGGTGGTGAAGCTGATGCTTTTGTATAGCAGACACCTTATTTTTTAATGGTAAATTATCTTTTTACCGGCAGTTTCTTCATCATCAAAATCAAAATCCAGTGGGTCTTGCAAGTTCATACTGTGAATAATGATCTGACCACTTAGATCTCGTGTCATTGTTTCGACTTTTGTTTTAATAGTCAAAAATTTATATGCGCCGTATACTAAAATGATACCGAGAAAAAGGAAAAAGGCAGCTCCGAAGATAACAGCCGCTTCCGGCATAATTAAAATTCCCAGAGACACCAATACAGAAAAAACACCAGGCACAAAAAATACGCCGTATTTTTTAAGTAGTGATAATTTAGCTTTAAAGAATTTTTTTCCGGTAGTAATTAGTTTTTTCATAACGTCTTCAGAGTATCCTCTCTTCCTCCTTAGCACAAGATAATCATATAAAATTAAAAGATCCACTTAATTTATATATTAAATTTAAAAACCCTTTTTAAGTAGCCCCTTAGTTGTTATAGAGAGAAGTGGAAAAATGTTGCTGAAAGTAGTGGTTTCAGTATCTTAGGAAGAAAAAGATGGATCAAAATACTAATTTGTTTGAAGACTTTGGGAGATATTTTTCAATAGATTATGGAGATATCTCTTTTTGGATTTTACAATTTATAGCTATCTCTATTACGGCTTATTTAATACCCCGTCTCAAAATCACCAGCTTTTTTGGTCCGATTCTAACAGCGATCTGTTTAGCTCTTATTAATTCAATATTTTGGGATGCTGCACTCTTTTTTAAACTTCCTGATTCATTAACTACGCAAACAATACTTTTACTCCTTATAAACGGAGTAATATTTTGGATAGTTGTAAAAGTTTTACCAGGCATTGAGGTTGAAGGCTTTTTACCGGCGTTGATTGCACCTGTTATCTTTACGGCGACGAACCTTTTAATTGGTTACACGATAGAAAAAGTAGATTGGGGCTATGTTGTTAAATATTGTATTGAGATGGTGGATGAGACGAAGGAGTTTGTTTCAAATACCTCTGGAACAGTTAAGGAGAGTGTAGAAGGGGTGCAGTAAATTTTATGTTAAGAGGTTAGTGTAGTAAAAAAGCCAGTGAAAAGGTGGTGAGGAAAAAAGGGATAACAACTTTGTTGTCGTAGAAAGTTAGTGTGGAAAAAAGGAATAACAATTTTTTTGTCATAAAAATTTAGTGTGGAAAAATTTAATAACAATTTTGTTGTCATAAAAAAATAGTGTGGAAAAAATTGAATAACAATTTTGTTGTCGTAGAAAGCTAGTGTGGAAAAAGGAGTAGTTGTTAGCACAAGTAGGAGAAATGCGAGGATTCTTCCTTTAGTTGGAGCGGAAGAGGCGCTAGCGGTGCGTATTCCGACAAAGATGCGTTCTTTTATTGTTGGGGATTATGTTGATTATGAGTTTGTAGATGGTGAGACGAGGATTGTTGCGCTTGAAGAGCGTAAGAATTGTTTAGCACGTTCTTATCGGGGTGTTACCAAAGAGATTGCAGCTAATCTTGATATGTTATTTGTGATCGCAGCACCAGGACCGATCGGGGTAGTTGCTTTTATTGATCGGGTTATTACAACGTGTGAGTTGCACCATATTCCGCACACTGTCGTATTGAATAAGATAGATCTTGAGCATCAAGAGTTAAAGGAGGCGTTGGAGTGGTATAAGAAGTTAAATATCCGTGTTATTCAAACTTCAACAAAGACCCCTTCTGGGATGCGATCATTTGTGCAGGAGTTATCTGATCCTACTCTGCACGTCGTTGCCTTAGCTGGCGTTTCGGGCGTGGGGAAAAGTTCAATTTTAAATACCTTAGTTCCGGAGGCTGCTAGAAGAACGAGAGGTATTAGTGGATCTGGTCTTGGGAAGCAAACCACATCACAAGCGGCTGGCTATCTTTATGAAAGGCAGGGGCTTTCTGCAGTGTTAGTGATAGATCTACCAGGTATTCAAAGTTTTGGTGTATCGCATCTTTCTGCGGATGAGTTGGGAGATGGTTTCCCTGAAATTAGGGAAAATCGCATTTATTGTGAGTATCATGATTGTTATCATCGGGCAGAGCCGCATTGTGGTGTTAAGGAGGCTTTAAAAAGGGGCGAGATGGCGCAATCTCGGTATGATTCGTATCTGGCGATGTTGCAAGAGATTGAGGAAAATAAAAGTTATTAGAAGGTCTTTATGAATAACTACCTTAATAAGAGTGCAGAATCTTCAAAAGAAAAAACGTGGACGGATGTTTTAGCAAAGGAGAAGCAGGAGCCGTACTTTAAAGCCATTATGCACTTTATAAACGATGAGTTGAAGGCGGGAAAGCGGATCTATCCTCCGACACAGTGTATCTTTAACGCTTTTAAGTTGACACCTTTTGAAGATGTAAAGGTGGTTATTATCGGACAAGATCCGTATCACGGTTTTGGTCAAGCGCACGGATTATGTTTTTCCGTACGTGAGGGAGTGAAGCCGCCGCCATCTTTAGTAAATATCTTTCAAGAATTGAACAGTGACCTCGGTATTACCAAGCCGCAGCACGGCTGTTTAGAGAAGTGGGCAAGACAGGGAGTTTTGTTACTTAATGCTGTTTTGAGTGTTGAGGAGGGCAAGCCGCAATCTCATGCCAAGATCGGTTGGGAACACTTTACGGATCGGGTTATTTCAGTTTTGAATGACAATAAGGAGGGGCTGGTTTTTTTACTGTGGGGTGCACCGGCACAAAGGAAAGGTGCTGCTATTGATCGTACGAAGCACACAGTCTTAACAGCGCCGCACCCCTCTCCACTTTCTGCGCATCGTGGTTTTTTCGGATGCAAGCACTTTTCAAAAACAAATCAAATTTTAAGAAGTGCAGGACTACCTGAAATAGATTGGCAGATTTAGTGGCGGCTAGACTTGCTTTTCTCAGTTTTTTGTATGATGTTTAGCACGTCCTTTGGGCTCATAGCTCAGTTGGGAGAGCGCGGCGTTCGCAATGCCGAGGTCGAGGGTTCGATCCCCTCTGAGTCCACCAGAATATTAAAAACCACCAACACCAGCCATCTTCTCATATCAGCTTATCTTAAAGTTAAATAAAAATAGTGTGCATAGTAGCTAAATAAGGAAAACAAAAAAGGCGGCAGTGATAAAAATCAATGCCGCCTTTGGTGAACGCTAACTTAAGTTAGCAACCTCATAGAGTTTAATCTATTATAGGTATGCGCTAAGTTGAAGCATCCAGATGTTGGTATTAACATCGCTATTATTATCATAGGCATCTATGTCAGAAGCATAAACGTCTTGATTCAAGAAGATGTAAGCCAACTGAGCTTTGAGGTTATGCTTCCAGAAGTAATAGTTCAAAGAAAGCGCAACTTCATTTACACTATCAGCTGAGGCCTGACCAGGAAGTGAGCAAGCTCCAAGGACCACATTATTGTTATCACAATCAAGATATGAATAACGAGCGGCAACTTCAAAGGCAGGATCAAGGAAGTAACCGAGTTGAGTATAGAAACCAACTGGTTTTGTTCCAGCATCAAGCGCATCATTGTTGAATTCAGCCCAGAAGAACTCACCATGAAGAGAGAATCCGTTGTACTTGACGTTAACGTCAGCACTAACACGATGAGAATCACCTTCTGTAAAGAAATCATACCCTACATTATTCTTTGAATCAGAATAGGCATAGGTTGTTCCAACATTAAGAGCAAGATCTTCAGTCATATCGATATCACCTTCTTGGAAAGGATCCATACGACCAAGGATGTTGGCACGTAAACCTACGTCATACATATGACGGGTATCAAAGCCACCCTGATCTTCACCACCAGCGATGCCACCCTCTGTGTCTGATTCGCCATTATATATACTGGCGTAGACAGAGTAGTTGTCATCAAGGTCTGAATAGAATGCACGAAGACCGGACTGATAGCCAGCATCAAATGTCTGAGAAACTACGGAAGTTTCAGGAATTTGAAGGGTCTCAGTGCCGTTGTTGAATTGACGAGAAATACCGGTCTTGAATTGTCCAAGACGGAATCCCATACCTTCACAAGGTTCCCACTGAATGTAGGCATCTTTGATAGCAGCGTCAGTATCTGAACTGCTGTTACTATCGTTTGCAAACTCTGCCTGTAACTTGTAGGAAAACTCTCTGTTAAGAGCAGTACCTGACAAGATTAAGCGAGCTCGATTAACGTTGAAGTCGGAAATATCACCTACGATCAAACCGGCATCGTGCAGATCGTCATCTGTATCGATGTAATTGTAGCGTGATTGGATCTGAGTATTGATTTTGGTTGTAAAACCATTATCAGGAAACTCAAGTCTCGTTCCGTCATTCCAATAAACCCTTGCATCCGCTGTATCCACAGTACCACGAGCCTCGCCCGCAGTAATAACACCCTTTTCAACCAAAAGGTCTTCAAGAGTTTTAGCTTGAGCCATGGAAGGAAGCGCCAGAAGCAAAGCAACTAATGCTAATTTTCTCATGAGTATCTCCCAAAATAAGACTACACTTTTATTTATGACATCATAACAATTTGTCACTCTGAAGAAGGATGCCAAAAGAATTTTCGACATACACTATCAACGTCAAGTCGTTCGCGTAATGACGTTAAAACTTCCAAAGAACGACTGCGGTCGGATGTACATGTGCAAGATAGATCCCGAGCATGTGACATTCGAACACCACGTTGGAAAATTTCACTTAGAAAAGCGCAAGTGTCAATCCAAAATCTAAAATCACCGAATAAAGACTTTCGCAAATCTCTTTTTTAGTGGAGATTTCGTATATATCTGGACAATATCTTACCTCTTACAGTAATATTACTAATTTTATTAAAACGGGGTTTGCGTTTTTTTGGTTGAGTTATGAGAGCAGGTCAGCATCATCAATCTGTTAAGACAACGGGAAGTAACGACTCTGATTTAGATACTACCTTTATCACTAGGCAAGAGTTGGAAGGCGTTCCATATCCATTTGGAGCAACCTACTTACCGCAGGAACAGGCTTGGAATTTTGCGCTTAGATCAAAGAATGCTGCAAAAGTTACCTTACTTTTTTATGCGGAGTCTGATCCTGAAAACCCACTTTTAAGTGTAGAGCTTAATTCGTTGCGCAATAAATCAGGCGCGATTTGGCATTGTAGAATACCGGAAACGGAGATCCCGAACGCTTGTTTTTACGCCTATAAAATAGATGGTCCGCATACTAAAGATGGAAGATTTCATAGTTTTGATAAGGAAAAGATCGTACTTGATCCGTATGCACGTTCTGTTTATTGGCCACCAAAATTTTCCAGAGAAGCCGCATCTATTGCGGGAGCCAATGATGGTAAAGCACCTTTGGGTGTACTGATGAAAGAGAGCTCCTTCGATTGGGAAGGGGTGAAAAATCCAGTGATACCTAATAAAAAGTTAATTATCTATGAAATGCACGTGCGCGGATTTACGAAACACAGCAGCTCCGGAATATCGCAAGAGGCTTGCGGCACCTTTGAAGGGGTAATTGAAAAGATTCCGTACCTGAAAAAGTTGGGGATCAACGCAGTTGAATTAATGCCGATATTTCAATTTGATCCGCAAGAAAAGAATTATTGGGGCTATATGCCGATAAATTTCTTTACACCGCACAATCGATATTGTCGTGCTCCTTATGGAGAAGAGCAGCGCAACGAGTTTAAGGGGATGGTTAAGGAGCTACACCGTGCTGGTATTAAAGTTATTCTCGATGTTGTCTTTAACCACACGGGAGAGAGCGGTTTAAATCAACCGCAGTACAGCTTTAAAGGGATAGGAGGGTATTATATGCACCCTCATCATCCGAAAGGTTCAGAAGATCCATATCTTAACTTTACGGGGTGTGGCAATACGCTGGATAGCAACACCGAAGAAGTGCAGACGTTGATTGTGGAAAGTCTCAAATATTGGATTAAGGAGATGCACGTAGATGGCTTTAGGTTTGATTTAGCCTCTATTCATATGCGTAGATCTGACGGGTCTTTCCATAATCATAAGCCGCCGATCTTTAACCTTATCGAATCGGTGTGTAATTCAGCAGGTGTGATATTGATTGCAGAGCCGTGGGATGCAGCAGGCGGTTATCATCTCGGACGTGCTTTTTCAGGGGAATCATGGTTCCAGTGGAATGCGCTTTATCGTGATACCGCGCAACGTTTTATCCGTGGCGATGGTGGTCTTATTACGGAACTGATGGCTAGGATATACGGCAGTTCTAATCTCTTCCCAGACGATCTTCCGCACGCCTGTCGTCCGTTCCAAAGTGTGAATTTTGTTGTTTCCCATGACGGTTCCAGTAAATATGACTTGGTTTCTTATATAGAGAAGAGAAACTTGGCTAACGGAGAAAATAACAGAGACGGCTCTTCTGAAGCAAAGTGGAATTGTGGTCATGAAGGTGATGAAAATGTCCCTGATCATGTTAAGGCTTTGCGTAAGCAACAGATTAGGAATTTCTTCACTCTTTTATTCCTTTCTAACGGCACACCTATGTTTAAGATGGGAGATGAGTTTTTGCACACACAAAAGGGCAATAATAATCCCTATAATCAAGATAATGAAATCAATTGGCTGAACTGGGATCTACTTGAGGAAAATCGAGATAATTTTAAATTTGTCAGATCGATGATTGATTTTAGAAACAAGACACCTTCTATCTCTAGCTCTCGTTTTTGGAGAGAGAATATCTCTTGGTTCGGTACTAAGCACGGACCTGATTATTCGAAGGAATCACGGTGCTTAGCGTATTTCTTGGATGGTAAGTTTGAAAACAGTAGAGATATCTATGTTATGATTAATGGCGATGCTAAGGGGCACACATTTAACATACAAAAAAAGGGTTCTGGACCGTGGAGGCGTGTTATTGATACATCGTTGCCATCGTCGGAGAATTTTGAAAATGCCCCGAATGATATAGTAGAAGGTTCGTATTACGTTCCAGCGCGGTCTATTGTTGTGCTTGTGAGCTAGTCTCAAAGGGAGGAATAGTGCGTATCTCTGATAGACAATTACTCATAATATATATCTTAATCTTGGCAGCTATCTTAGGAGTGATTGGAGTCTATTTTGAAAAACACCCGCAGGCGTTATCTTCACAACAGGAAGTTGGAAAAACGTCTAAAAAGCAGAGCGAAGGCTTTACCACTTTTGGGGAGCTGGAAGTTGCGCCGTAGTGGTCTAGAATTGTCTTTTTAAAAGGGTTATCTTCAGATAATTGATTACCTTGTAATTCACTGCTAAATAAGCAGAAAGAAATCGGTGTAGGGGATTGTATAGAATGGACAAAAAAGAGAAAGAAAGTAGCCTTGAAGAGGGTCTAGCAGTATCAAACTTTATTCGTGATATTATTGATGAAGATTTAAAGAGTGGTAAACGCACCTCTATCATGACGCGTTTCCCGCCAGAGCCTAACGGCTATCTCCATATCGGACACGCAAAATCAATCTGTATCAATTTCGGCATTGCGCGTGATTATAACGGAGTGTGCAATCTCCGTTTTGATGACAGCAACCCCTGCACTGAGGAGACGGAATACGTTGAGTCAATTAAAGAGGATGTGCATTGGTTAGGTTTTGATTGGGGCGACAGGGAGTACTTTGCTTCCGATTACTTTGATTATCTTTTTGAATTAGCTGTGAAGATGATTAAAGAGGGCAAAGCTTACGTCTGTGATCTCAATGCTGATGAAGTTAGGGAGTATCGAGGAACTTTAACAGAAGCAGGGCGTGAAAGTCCTTATCGTAATCGTTCAGTAGAGGAGAACTTAGATCTCTTCATGCGTATGAAGAACGGAGAGTTCCCTGATGGCACCTGTTTGTTACGTGCCAAGATTGATATGGCATCGCCCAATTTAAATATGCGTGATCCTGCTATGTATCGTATTCGTCACGCTCACCACCACAGAACAGGCGATAAGTGGTGTATCTATCCGATGTATGATTATACACACGGGCTTTCTGATTCCAAAGAAGGGATAACACACTCTATCTGCACTTTGGAGTTTGAAGATCACCGTCCTTTGTATGATTGGTACCTTGAAGCAACGGGTGTTGAGCATCGTCCGCAACAGATCGAGTTTGCGCGTTTAAATATTAGTTATACTGTTTTGAGCAAACGTAAATTATTGGAGTTGGTGCGTGGTAAATACGTTACAGGCTGGGATGATCCACGTATGCCAACCATCTCCGGACTTAGGCGACGTGGTTATACCCCTGAAGCCATCCGTGATTTCTGCGATCGTATCGGTGTGGCGAAGGCCGACAGTATCGTTGATCTAGCTTTACTTGATTTTTGTCAAAGAGATCATCTGAATAAAACTGCAGAGCGTAGGCAGGTGGTGTTAAGACCTATAAAGTTAATTATCGATAACTATCCACCAGATCAAGTTGAGATGTTTGCCGCAGAAAATAATCCGGAAGATCCTCAATCAGGAACACATCAGGTGCCTTTTTCTCGAGAGTTGTATATTGAAGAAGAGGATTTTGCAGAGGTGCCACCGAAAAAATGGTTGCGCCTAACCCCAGGGCAAGAGGTGCGTTTGAAGTATGCTTATTACGTTACGTGCACAAGCGTTGTTAAAGATAGTGACGGCAAGATAGTAGAGATCCATTGTGATTATGATCCGAAGAGTCGCGGTGGCTGGAGTGATGACGGACGTAAAGTGAAGGGGACTTTACACTGGGTTTCAGTGCAACACGCCGTTGATGTTGAGGTGCGTCTGTATGATACGCTTTTCGCTAAGATCAATCCGTCCGAAGTGGAAGAGGGCGGAGATTATAAAGATAACCTTAATCCTAATTCTCTTGAAGTATTACAAGGTTGTAAAGCAGAGCCTATTTTGTCAGAAGCTGTTAAAGGAGAGCGCTTTCAGTTTTTAAGGAACGGTTATTTTATAGTTGATACAAAAGATTCTACTGCAGATCACTTAGTATTTAATAGAACTGTCGGATTAAAAGATTCTTGGGCGAAAATAGCTAAGAATTAACCCCTTTAACGATTCTTTAAAAAAAAGAGGAAGCACCAACTAAGTGCTTCCTCTCTAAAAGATAGCGTTTATAAACAGTGCGTGTTTATTTAGCCTTGCCTTGATTAGCTACGGCTTGTGCAGCTTTTGCTATGGCTTCAGGGTCTCCCAGATAGTAGTGCTTGATAGGCTTTAAGTTCTCATCAAGTTCATAGACCAACGGAACTCCTGTCGGAATATTCAAGCCGACGATCTCACTTTCAGAAACATTATCAAGGTATTTTACCAAAGCACGTAGGCTATTACCGTGAGCAGCGATTAAAACACGTTTACCACTTTTAATAAGTGGTGCAATGCGGTTTTGCCAATAAGGCATAATACGTGCAACGGTATCTTTTAAACACTCTGTTAACGGCAGTTCTGCCTCAGAGAGATCGCTGTAACGGCGATCGTGAGCAGGATAACGTTCATCGTCTTTTTCTAATGGCGGTGGTGGAACATCATAGCTGCGCCGCCAGATTAAAACTTGATCGTCGCCGAACTTAGCAGCGGTCTCGGCTTTATTTAACCCTTGCAAGGCTCCGTAGTGGCGTTCATTAAGTTGCCAAGCGCGTTCAACAGGGATCCACATCAGGTCTAATTCATAAAGCGAAAGCCATAAAGTACGAATGGCGCGTTTAAGCACACTGGTAAGAGCGATATCGAACGTTAAATTTTCAGCCTTAAGGAGCCTACCAGCCTGCTTTGCTTCTTCAATCCCTTTTTCTGATAGATCGACATCAGTCCAACCTGTGAAACGATTTTCTTTATTCCAGACACTCTCTCCGTGTCTAAGTAGTACGAGCTTATACATAATTTTTACTCCAAAAATGAGAGTTCAGTATATTTTTTAATTATCCAATCTTACCCGTTCTCTTAAGAAGTGAAGTAATAGGATAGATCTTTTTTACTATGAAGTGACGTGTACTTACAAGTAAAGGAGATTTTTTTACAAAAAGAGCTACTTAAAAAGGAAATATTTTATTTTTTTCGGCGACACCAAGAAAGATTCCGACGCGGGAATATTTATTTTGCCATTAGCAAGGAGTTTTTATGGCTGTCTGTGCGAAAAAGATAAAACAGGATGAATTGATACTAAAATATCAATTTTTTGTAACAAAAACTATTTGGGATCTCTTCTCTTCCATGAATATTCCCAGATATCTCTTTGAGGATTGTCTTGCGGCGGGCTATCTCGGCCTAGTCAAAGCTGCCAGAAACTTCAATGTAAAGAAAAAGTCCTCATTTAGAACTTATGCTTTTATACGGATTAGAGGCTCCGCTCTTGATTATCTGCGGCACCTCTCTCCCTTCTCACGTGCTAAGTATTATAGAGAAAAGGCGGCTATAAAGATACGGACAGAGGAAGAAGAAGCTTTGAAAAGGCTTGGGAAAGAAAAAACACCTGCTGAATCGAGAAGGATAGAGGAGCTTATAAATTTTACATGGCGAGCAGCTTTAGCGCATCGCTTAAGTATAGTGGAAGAATTTTATGACATAAAATGTTCCGTTGATAATTGGTATGAACGTGAGTTTGAGTGTTTAAGTGAGCAACCAAAATTAAAAACTCTAGTCTCGCGCTTACCTGAAATACAACAAAAGATCATTCACGCCTATTACTATCAAGATAAAACTTTTAGTGAGATCTCCACAGAATTAAAGATTTCAAAACCTTGGGCTTTTAGAATTCATAATAAAGCTATTGATAAATTGAGAGAGATGTATGCTGAAAAATAAATTTAAGATTCTATTACTAATTCTATGTTTTTGTTGCAGTGGCTGCCGTGAAAAATTGATTCATGGACTTACTGAAAATGAAGCTAATAAGTTAATGGCGCAGTTATACGCCGTTGATGCCGAGCCACGTAAAGTTCAACAGCCTGATGGGAGCTGGGCAATTGCAGTGCCGAGCGGACAAGCCTCTTGGGTTTTAAAGTATCTTGATGATACTAGAGTTATGAAAGATACGGCACAAAAAGAGGCACAAAGCACCTCCATTATCAGTAGTAGAGATGAACAACGCTTTAAATTTGAACGCTCATTAAGTCGCGAAATTGAATATACCTTAACCAGTATAGAAAATGTTTTACAAGCACGAGTGCATCTGAATTTGCCGCCACGTGATCCATTTTTTGGAAAAAAATTACAAGCTGCCGAGAGTGGCAGCGCTTCTATTCTACTGATAGTTACGAAAGATTTTAAACTTTTACCTGCGGATATTAGTCACCTTGTAGCCGGTGCTGCCGGAATCGCAAAAGAGAAAGTTACTGTGCTTTTAGATAGATCTGAAGTGCAGCTATCACGTTCTCAAGAAAGTGTAGCACCCTTAAAAGAGGAGGGCTTCTTCTCATTCTCAAAGATACTTCGTTTCTGTTCTGGAGTGGGGATGCAGCTATTCTTCTCTTTACTAATCTTATTAGGTGGTGGTTTTTGGTTCTTTATGAAGTTACGCCATAAAAAGCAGAAGAGCTTTTCCGCTATTGCGCAAGCTTTACAGAAGCAAACCACGTCGCAATCAAATATAGGATAGAAGGATGTTATTAAGTGATCTTTTAGAGAAAGAGATGACGCTAGAGGAGGAGCTTTTACTAGCTGCTACTTTGTTTATGGATCTAAACCCCGATCTTTTAAAAAAAGAAGATAGTGCAACCTCTTTGGAGTGGAGTTTGAATCAATTAAAGGATATGCCGAAATCATGGAAGAGAGAGCTAAGTATCGCAGTTTTAATCTCTGACATGAGAGAGCGGGAGGAGGGACGATGACAACAATCATACATGAAACTCCCGTTAATTATACCTTAAGTGAAAAGCGACTTAGCCTTCTCTTTTCCGAGATAAGTAATCAAAAAATAGTTGCCTTATATTGCGGTGAAGTTAAGGAGTCGTCTGAAAAATGGCTCTATTTTAACGAGACGGCAGGTGCAGTTTTTGGAGTCTCTTTTCCAGATATAAAAAGTAACCTTGCGGCGTTTTTTACTGTAAAAGTTATGAGTAGCGCTACTTTAAAATCGTATCATCTATTTAATGTCGGCTTTAATGATAAAGCGGAAAGTGTCAGCGCTTTTAATCTTTATTCAGATCAGGCTTTTGTGGCTAAAGTTTATTATCGGGTGCTTAAAGAATCTACTGAAGGTGTAGAAGATTACCTTTCACCTCTAAGCGATCTACTTAATCCGCCAGCGCAAGAACATTTTGAAATAACGACCCTTATTGACACCGTTAAAGATGATCTACTTGGAGCACATTTCTTTATTAAATCATTAGCAGATGTAAAAGGAGGAAAAGTCAGTGAGGTTAAAATCTTTTATGGCAAGTTGCAGATGGTTGATGGTGGCAAAGTGGGAATTTTTATTAAGGAGGTAGGAATTATGCAGGGCTTTAAAGGTGTAGGAAATATCGATGTTAGTTTAGGAAAGGTTACTATTTCATGGAGTGATCTTCTAAAGATTCGTAGTGGAACCGTTATTGAACTAAGCGAGGTGGAGCAGATGGCGGCAGTACTTAAAATCGGGGAGAAAGAATTAGCGAAAGCAGCGCTCACTTATGATGACGGGAAATTACGATTGAAGGTTTTATCTTTAACAGATTTCGTTGGAGAAAAAAGTGCCAAGCAACAGGAAATTTTTTCGCATAATCGGCGATTCTTAAAACAAATTCTGGAAGACCTTAAATAAGCTTCCGGAAGTTTAAATAATATAACAATTAAGGAGTGGTAAAATGAATAAAATTTCACCAGTTATGGAAAATGCGTTCAGTAGATCTGGTATGAAACGTATCATGCCTGAACCTAAAAGCCGAGTAAACTTTGGTGCAATTGTGGATAGCTTAAGAGATATCGCCAATCAAGCAACACATTCTGCTTGGGGGATAAACGGTGACTATCAAAGTTTAATAAATCAACAGCTAGAAGCTCAGCGCCAAATGATGATGGTTTCTATGGTATCGAATACGGAAAAATCGAGGCATGAAACGAGGATGACACCGATTCGGAATATTAAGATAGCATAGCGGTTTTTTTAAAAAGAGATGAGTGATGAAAGAATTACTTGTACCAGGCTCAATTATTGCGATGCTGATCAGTTTAATGGTGCCGCTACCTAGTTGGGTACTTGATTTTTTACTTGTAAGTAATCTGTTATTGGCACTTGTTTTATTGATGAGTGCTTTAGTTGTTACAGATCCGTTAAAGCTATCTTCTTTGCCGAGTATGTTGTTATTGGCAACGATGTATCGCTTGGCGTTGAATGTTTCAACTACCCGCATGATTTTAAGCAGCGGCACTGGTGGTGCCGTTGTAGAAGCCTTCGGTGGTATAGTAGTGCGGGGCAATATCGTAGTTGGCTTGGTGGTATTTCTTGTTATCACTCTAATTCAATTTATTGTAATTGCTAAAGGAAGTGAACGAGTTGCTGAGGTTTCTGCACGTTTTACCCTTGATGCGCTACCAGGTAAGCAGATGTCGATCGATGCTGATGTGCGTGCAGGTCTGATAGATTTTTCAGAGGCGAGAAAAAAACGGCAAGACCTGCAAACAGAATCTAGATTTTATGGTGCCCTTGATGGTGCCATGAAATTTATAAAAGGCGATGCTGTTGCAGCTTTGGTTATTACGGCGATCAATATCTTTGGCGGTTTTGCAGTAGGTGTATTGGTTGATGGTATTAGTATCAGTAGCGCTTTTAGGCAGTATACTTTACTAAGTGTTGGCGATGGACTCGTTTCCCAGATCCCTGCGCTACTTAATTCTTTAGCAGCTGGTATGATCGTAACGCGTGTTGTTAGAGAAGATGGAGTTTCTCTTTCGCGTGAATTGTTGACGCAATTAGGGCAAGATCACAAAGTTTTAGTGCTTGCCAGTCTCTTAGCTGCTTGTATCGCCTTCGTTCCAGGGATGCCAGTTCTCCCCTTTGTTACATTAGCGCTTGTGCTTTTTGTGGGGGTACTTCTTGAAGCTTCTGCTAATCAAGAGAATGCTAAAAGATCTGCTACACTTGTAACACGTTTTCAACCGAAAACACCGGCTTTATTACAGATAGAGGTTAATACAAAGTTAGCAAGAGAGTTTGCTGAAGCGGGTGGTGAAGATCAGATGCGGGTTTTTCAACAGGTGGTTTTTGAAAAATACGGATTGATCATGTTACAGCCTGAGTTCTCAATCAAAGAAGATCAGGTAGGTTTTAATATTTTAATGAGAGGCGTACCTGCTGCTTCAGTGAAAGAGGAAGGCTCTATCACTGAAACCTCTGCTGCGCTTTTAAAAACATTACTAACGTTAATAGCAGAACGTAAGGAGGAGGTTGTTGATGATATTATGACACGACGGCTACTTGATAATGCCGATACCTTCTCTCCGGAATTAGTAGCTGCCGTTGTGCCAGGAATTGTAACTGTTACTCAAATAACGGGGGTTTTGAGAGAGTTAATTAAAGAGGGCATTAGTATCAAAAACTTTGATGTTATCTTACAAGCTTTAGCAGAGTTCGGATCTAAAGCTGGTAGCGATAGGGTTCTTTTGGAAGAGGTGCGGATCGCACTAAAGCAGGTTATCACTCAAAAATACAGTAAAGATGGGGAATTAAGGGCGTATTTATTAGACCCGCTCCTTGATATGGAGTGTGCTAAAACAGAGCGTGGTCTTGATGCTATTCCGTTAGAAAGTCTGACCTCCTTACTTAAAGGGCTTGAAAACTTTGAAGATGGCGCAGTTTTATTAACATCACGTGCCACCCGCCGTTTAATTAAAGAGTTTCTTGAATCACGTAACGTTTACACCGTCGTTCTGGCGCATGAAGAGATCGCCCGTTCGGTAACTATTGATATGCTCGGATATGTTGGTGCTTTAGGTGATGAAGAGAGAGAGGTAGAACATTCTGATAAAGCGCTTGAAATGGTGATGTAATATGAAAAGGCTACTAATCTTTTTAATGTGTATTTTTAGTGCTTGCAGCGTGGTACAGCCGGAGAGTAATCCAGCTAATATTATGCAAGCTAGGGATCTGATTGATGCAGGTGTTATAAAAATGCGGCTCGGTCAATTAACTGAAGCGCAAGCTATCTTTGAGTTGGCGTTAGAGCTTGCGCCTTTAGCTGAAACGTTTGATGGTTTAGGGTGTCTTGCTTTTCTTAGGGGTGATTTTAAAGAGGCGCAAAGGTTGTTTTTAACGGCTTATGATAGAGATGAGGAGTATGCACCTGCCTTAGAGCATCTGGCGCTTCTCTATGAGGTGTACGGTTTCTTAGAAGAGGCGGATGCGTTATATTTAAAGGCGCTTAGTATCGATCCGACTTTGTTGGGAGGGCGTAACAATCGTGCAGCGTTTCTCTTTGATAATCACTTAGGTTCTGATTCAGAGATAAAGAATGAATTTTTAAAGGCTAAGACAGTAGCGGATCACCCTGTAATTAAAGCTAACTTGAAGGCACTTGATGGCAACATCAAATAATAGCAATAAAAAGAAGGTTAATTTAAAACTGATAAAAGGCGCTACTGAAGATAACTCTTTTTTAGCTCTGAAGGTATGTGAACTTACAGCAACGTTAATAAAAAAACGGTATCCCTCATACGATGCTGCCCTAGCGGATCTGATAGATGCGGTGCTAATAGAAGCTAAGTTGAACGATGATTTTGCTATTAAAGAAACGAAACCTTTTTTAATAGATCTTTTGGCAGATGATCCTTTTGTTATTGAAACACTACTCCCTTTGGTAGAGAAAGAGTAAACTCCAGAGAGGTGGGTGCGAGTTGAATAGTTACATCCGTTGTTAATTTTGTTGGTTTGGTAATAACACTTTTTTCTACGATAACGCAGCCGTTAAGTGGAGCGATAACTGTTTCTTTACCGTTGTACATAATAGCGGCATGTTCTGCTTCGATCTTAGGGAACGGGATATAAATCGCACTCTCTGCAGCAGAGCCGATAATAAACTGCACTTGTGGGCAGAGGGTATAAGAGGTTTTTGTAAAAGCGATGCTATAACTAAGTTGCGGATATTCATTAGGTTGCGCCTCTTCCAGTTCAAGTAAATTTGCAACTTTGAATTCAGTGTGTGCTAAAGCCTCTATCTCTGATGGTATTAAAAAGAATGTGAAAACATAATCATTTATGGAGATTTTTGAGCCCGTTGATAAAGGAGCACAAGAGCCTTTAGCTAATACATCTCCATTAAAAGAGATGTCGTTACTATCTGAATTAAGGAGAATCTTATCTTCTGCTTTATAGATAGTGAAAAAAACTTTGTGCGGAGAATCTTGAGTTAAAATACCGTGAATATCCTCACCAATCTTAGCGGAAAGTCCGCGAAATCGTAAGAAACGATTGGCGCTGCCGAATTTTTCAAGTTTAACAAAAACACTCACAACAAAGTCCGATCTTATTTTTTATGTAAAACATTGATAAAAAGTTATGCGGTGATATCGCAAAAATTACTGAAATGTTGTGTGTTTTTTCTTGGAAAACAGAAAATAGATAAAAAAAGGGAGACTTACGTCTCCCCATAAAACCTAAATAAATCCTAAAAAATCCTTTATCACTGAAGATATAACTCTTAGAGAGTGTCTTGCAATATTAAGGGAGAAAAAATTTTATTAAAAAGTTTAAATTTCATTTGCAGCATTCAATGTGTGCTCTGTTGTCCTTGTCATAGGTGTTTTTCCTTGATAGTCATCCCAGTAGCGCGCTAGCCTTTTGCGTAGCATCATTCTAGAACGGTGTAACCTTGATTTAACTGCGGGAACCGAGAGCTTTAAAATTTCGCTGACCTCTTGATTTCCCAAACTATCGATGTCGCGTAAGATAAATACGGCACGATATTGTTTCGGTAACTTGTTGATAGCTGCCTCAAGTACTTCACGTAATTCACGATTCATGCTGATAGTATCAGAACGGGATAGAAATGAGCTTTCCTGTTCCATATAATGTTGACGCATAAACGGGGAAAGATCTTCTATCGAAATGTTCGGATGTTGTTTGCGTTTACGTAATTTCATAAATGCAGCATTCGCAATAATTCTGTATAACCAACTTGAAAAAGCTGATTTGCCCTGAAAGCCGCTGAGCTTTTTATAGAGAGTTGTAAAAACATCTTGTAAAACCTCTTCTGCGTCTTCTTGGTTTCTAGTAAAGCGTAATGCTAAGTTAAAAACTTTTGATTCATAACGAGTTACTAATTCTTCGAAAGCTTCGATTGAACCTTGATTGAATTTTTCAATCAATTCATTATCAGAGATCTTTTTTACTTTGTTTGTGTTTTCTTTTAATTGCATAACCATTTTTTTCTAGCCCTTATCATCCTTAAAATTTTTGCAAGAAAATGTGCTGCGATATCTTCTCCCTCAGCACGCAAACGATTCTGCACTATTCAAAAAGGGCAGTTGTCATGAGTTCGTCAAAAGGTTGTACTTTTTATGTATTTTGTTTGTAACGATTTTGTAAAAAACAGCCACTTGTTGCGTTCTTGCAGCACCGTTTTGTGGCAAAAACGCAGCAGAGCCCTCCGATAATCTTAATATATTCAATAAGTTATTTCGCTAAAAAGGTTGGTACAGAAGTTCCATTAGAACCCTTTCAAATGTTGCTGCGGGTATTCTACGTGTAAAGAAGTTATGTGCGGCCACACCGCTTTCCATTTGGAAAAGTAGTCTTGCTGGAGTCTAAAACTCAATACCTGCGGCATTTTTGTGTTGAAAGGAGTTGTAAATGTTAAACACAATTTGTGTCGAGTCGGAGAGGAATAGATTAGTTGTTGAACATATGAGTTATGCCAGAAAAGTGGCTTGGTATTTAGTAAAAAAATACAATTTGCCAGAATCTTGGGTGGAAGATTGTTTTGCTGAGGCTGTTTTAGCTTTAGTGGAGATAGCAGGGCGTTTTGATGAAAAACGCGATATAGACTTCAGTGCCTTCTGTTATGCACGTGTTAGAGGTGCAATTATCGATCATATTAGACGAACATTTTCACCTTCAGGGAAAAGAACAAGACGCTCAAATGATGGGGTTAATTTTGCAACAGATAAAGATTATTTTGAATACGAAGATCAACAAGGGAATGTCGATTTTTATAGTTTGGAAGGATCGCCTGAATCTTTTATGTCGTTAAAGGAAACAGGTTCTGAAATAAAGAAGATGATGAAAAAGTTAACGGAGCAGGAGCGTTTTGTAATATATCATCATTATATGCTTGGAAAAAAATTTGTAGAGATATCAAGAGAGTTGAAGTTGGGAGCTAGTTGGATAAGCCGTATTCATAGTAGTGCGATTAAAAAAATGAGGGTAGCACACCCCTGCTATAACAATGCAGCAAGCGTTCAAGCCTCTTAACATCCGATACGGCGATAGGTAGCACACCTCTATAACGTGTAGCGAGCTTTTTTCGCCGTAGAATTCCTATGCTGTGACGTGTAGTAGCTCCCAAGTATAACAGTATAGTGATGTTTAAAGCACATGTTTTACATAAATTTAAGCTTGTGATAAGCGTTGAGGCGTTATGTCGCTCCCCTTTATATCGTTCAATCGGAAGGACCTTTTGTAGGAGCTTAAGTGATGCCTGTTCCTGATTATGCAGCTGATTATTTCGTGTGGGATGTTAGCCCTGAACTATTTTCAATAGGACCTATTGTGATCCGTTGGTACGGTTTGCTCTTTGCTTGCGGATTCCTCTTCGGTTTTCAATTGATGGGTTGGATTTATAAACGCGAAGGAAAGCCTGTGCAGGATCTGGATAGACTTTTCATTTATATGGTTTTAGGAACAGTTATTGGCGCACGTTTAGGACACTGTTTGTTCTATCATCCGAGCTATTACTTAACACATCCTCTTGAGATCTTGATGGTTTGGCACGGCGGGTTAGCAAGTCACGGCGCAACGATCGGAATCTTATTAGCGTTGTATTTATACTGTCGGAAAGCAAAAGATCAGCCGTATTTATGGTTAGTTTCGCGCATGACATTGATTGTGGCGCTCGCTGCAATTTTCATCAGGATAGGTAATTTCTTTAATTCTGAGATAATAGGCATCCCTTCAGATCTACCGTGGGCAGTCCTGTTTGTTAGGAATCATGAGTTCGGTGCAATTGTGCCGAGACATCCAGCGCAGCTATATGAATCTTTCGCCTACTTCTGGATCTTTATTATCCTTATGCTTACCTATATTAAGTGCGGAAAGGATACTCAGCCGGAGCTATTGTTAGGGCTTTTCTTTACATTGGTTTTTAGTGCGCGTTACTTGATAGAGTTTGTAAAAACAATTCAGAGTGGCTTTGAAAATTCTATGACTTTGCACATGGGACAACTTTTAAGCTTACCACTTATTTTGTTTGGTCTATATATGTTGTTCTTAGCTTATCGAAATAGGAAAAAAAGTTCTCATGCGGCTGTTACTAAAAAATAGTTCGGTAAGGGTAAGGTGATAATGGATCGAACCTTAATGTTGTACACACTTCCGTTTATTGCGGCGCTAATTGGTTGGATCACCAATTATGTAGCTGTGCGGATGCTTTTTAGACCGAGAAAACCGTATAAGATCTTTTTTTATACTTTGCAGGGTGTCTTCCCAAAAAGGCAGAAAGAGCTAGCTAAACAGGTGGCGGATATCTTCGTAAGTGAGTTTTTAGATAGTAAAGATTTAAAGGAGAACTTAGGGCGTGTACTCCGTTCCGCCGATCTAAAACGTATGATTGATCTGCACATACAAGGTGTAATTAAAAATAAAGTTGCTACTTTTTTACCGATATTGCCGAGACATTATGCTAATTCTTTAGTGGATAAGATCGGTTTTGCTTATAAAGATGAGTTGGATCCTTTGATGGAGACGATTATACATCGGATCTTAGAAAGCCCTGATGTTGTTCCAGATATTCGGAATTTAATTGAGGATAGGATTGCAAACTTCTCTGTGGAAAAGTTGGAACTTCTCTGTGAAGGTGTTTTACACAAAGAGTTTCGCTTTATTGAGCTAGTCGGTGCAGTGCTAGGCTTTATTGTTGGCGTAATTCAGATGCTAATAGCCTACCTCTCATATTAGTCTTTGCTACTTTCCCGATAACGTTGCCTTTTGCTATAATAATAACTTGTTAAATGAAGTTGCTTTGATTGTAGAGGCAGCTCTTAAGATAGTTAGCTTTGTTTATAAGGTCAAAATGCTTAAGTATATCAACGTGGCTCAAGGACCGATGGGGCCGTATTCTCAAGCTGTAATAGTAGGGGAGTTGGCGTTTGTTTCAGGACAACTTCCGCAAGATCCGAAGACAGGTTTAATCTGCGGTGAAAATATAGAGGAACAAACTGATCGAGCTATGAAAAACTTAGCTGCTATCCTTGGGCAGATGTGTTCTGATTTCTCACACGTTGTAAAAACAACGATCTATACGACTGATCTCTCGCAGATTCATGTTATTAACAGAGTTTATACTAAGTGGATGGGTGCTGTGCGTCCTGCTAGAACTGTATTACAGGTAGCAGCTCTACCGCTGGGAGCTTTTATCGAGATTGAGATGATTATTAAGCTCGGATCTAATGAAGAGTTGATGTTGTTTCAACCGGCAGATGAAGAGGCTCTCCATGTTAAGAAAACAATGAGTACTCACGAGATGAAGCGATCTTAAAAAGTGTTTTTGACGTGCCGTTATAGCTATTTATCCAAAGTAACAGTGATTGTCTTTAAATGAAATAAAAAAGGTTTTGAAAAACGTTTTTAACGTGCCGTTATAGTTACTTATCCAAAATAAAAGTGACTATTTTTAGACTAGATAAAAAAAGGCGGCACAGATAAAAAAATAGATGGCACTTGCAAATGTAAAAAAGATGGAGTTTTATAGTGGCGGTCACGGACTGCTTTTTATGGGGGAAGAGATAGATGAGCGTTATTGAAGGACAACTTTCTGCAAAAGGGATAAAATTTGGTTTAGTTGCGGGACGTTTTAACAGTTTTATGACGGAAAAGCTGATTGATGGTGCTATGGATGCTATTGTAAGGCACGGCGGAAATAAGGATAACGTTACGTTGGTGTATGTTCCAGGCAGCTTTGAAATCCCGTTAATCTGTAAAAAAATGGCAAAAAGTGGCTCTGTTGATGCTGTGATCGCAGTTGGTGCAGTTATTAGAGGTAGTACTTATCACTATGAGTTAGTTGCAAATGAATTGGCAAAAGGGCTTGCGCACGCTTCTTTAGATACGGGGGTGCCCGTTACATTCGGAGTGATTACTGCTGATTCCATTGAACAGGCGATAGAGCGTTCCGGTTCTAAAGCAGGAAATAAGGGCGCAGAGGCTGCTCTAGCGGCTATTGAAATGGTCAATGTGATTCGAGCTTTAGATGCAGCTAAAAAGTAATACGCCTACTTAGGGCGTAACGCACTGTAAAAACAACTTATTAGCCAAAGATTGGAGTGTTGGCACTGTCGATTTATATTGAATTGTTATGACGCAAAAGCCGTGTCTTAGTTGATTACTATTTGATATGAAAACAAGACGAAGAGCCAGAGAAGGTGTATTACAAGGGTTGTATCAGTGTGATGCGTTAGGGGACTGGTCTACTGAGTGCCTCGATCTATATTTTTCAACCTTTCAGAAGGAAGCTTTAGCTTCTGAAGATTTAGCACTTCAAGATAACTTGCAATTTGCGCGTAAGTTGGCAGATGGCGTAGTGGCGTGTCTTGAATTTATTGATACACAGATCTCTTCTGCTTCTGAAAGATGGAGCATCTCAAAAATGAGTCTGGTTGATCGTAATATCTTAAGAATGGCGACGTTTGAGATCTTCTTTTTAGATGAGATACCGACTAATGTTACCCTTAATGAAGCGATAGAGATCGCAAAACGTTTCGGCAGCGCAGATACCCCGAACTTTGTTAACGGTGTCTTAGATAAGATCGCAACTACTGTCGCACTTAATCCGCAACTTAAAGACTCTGATCTTTCGGAAGAGCATAAGTTTTACACCGGATCGTTTTAATTAAATATTGATTAGATATTAAATATAGATCAGAGAGAGAGGCGCACTAGCCGCGCACGTTAAACTCTAACTTCCATTTTTTATCACTTTGAGTGTGATACATCCAAAGCTCCAACATCCCCGTTTCCGTGACGGCTGTATGAATTTGAACGGGTACAACCTCACCCTCATAACCTTCAACTGATGGAAGTGTGATCTGTAAGCCAGACAACTCTTCTAAAGATTGTGCAGCATCTTCTATCGTATCTCCGATGGCATCTCCTGCCCGCACTGAAGATGAAAAGAAACGAAACTCTACCGGTCTCCCTGTGACTAGGCCGAACTCTTTACCCTCAACGCAAAGCTCGCTACCCTCCTCCATGCCTTGTGGTACGATACAGAGACCGTTTAGGGGTGGCTCATAACTAGGGATAGCTGGCATCGTTGTTTCAACGCCGATATAATAAGAACGCGCTGTTCCAGCATGAATTTTTAAGCCTTTCTTTGAAGCTCTAATTGCACCGTATAACGCTGCCCCACGCGCTACTGCCAGATCATAATCAGCACCAGGTAGCTCTTTAACACTGCCACTACTACTCCATGATGATAATAGATCGACTACACGTTGTCTTAAAAGTGAAGATTTAAAAACACCACCATTAAAAAGTACCGCATTCGGGATTAAAATTTCATCTGCACTCTCTGCTTGCGGCACAACAGCTAGTAGTGCTTCATCAGACCTGATGTTACTTAAACTACGAGAGAGAAAACGAGCCAGATGCTTACTTAGCGCTGGGTCTGCTGCATAACTTAAGCCGTGTTCTTGTAACCCTGCTGAAACCTTTTCTATTGGAAAATCATCAGCTGCTGTTAATGGAATAAACCCGTCAATTAGAACCTTTTCAATATCCTCTCTTGTTAAAGTTGTACTAAGCGCTTTTGCAAAGAGACTAGATCCACGTGCCGTAGCAGCAACCGGAATCTCCTGTAAGGAGTCGTCTGATAAGAGCTTTTCTTTACCCTGACGACAGGCGTGCACTAATGATAATAGCTGCCAGTGGTCAACGCTCTTTCCTTCTGCTTGCAGACGTGCGCGTAAAGTATAAGCCAGAGCTAGATCCATATTGTCGCCACCAAGCAAAATATGATCTCCGACACTAACACGGCGTAGTTCAAGGTCGCCGTTATTATCTGTGATAGCAATTAAACTAAAGTCGGCAGTACCACCACCAAGATCACAAACGAGGATGATGTCTCTAGGCTTGATCTGTTTACGCCAAGATCCATCATTTTGACCGATCCAAGCATAAAAAGCAGCTTGAGGTTCTTCCAAGAGGACAACGTCATCCAGACCTGCTTGTGCTGCAGCTTCATGCGTTAAGCTGCGCGCTACTTCATCAAAAGAAGCAGGCACGGTTACGATAACCTGACAATCAGAGATAGTTATATCTCTATTGTTGTGGTGCAGATTCATATCAAAAGAGGAGTGAATATGTTGCAGATAGATACGAGTTGTTTCAAACGGAGAGAGTTTATTCGTAACAGTTTCTGAATTCCACGGTAGAACGGCACCTTTTCGATCGATATGATGATTGGAAAGCCATGATTTCGCTGAAGCGATTAATCTATCAGGTACGAGAGCGCCGTGATTTCTAGCAAAGATCCCTGTTACATAATCAAAAGACCCCCACGGCAATCTAAAACTATCCTCAGCAAATTCATTCTTGTTTGGGATGTATAAAGAGGAGGGGAATAGATCGTTTTCACCGATAGTTCCAGGTGAAATTACCTGTGTAATCGGAATTACAGAGAGCGCATCTTTTTCTGTATCACTAAGCGCCGTAACGCAATTAGACGTGCCTAAATCAATGCCAAGGCAAAACCTCTTATCCATATTCCTATCTACCTTTCGTTTGAACCAACAACTGATCGTAACCTGTTATACGTTTTAAAGTAAAAAAAATATTAAAGACGAGCATTATATTACGTTACACATCCAAATAAAAAATTGCATTCACACTAAAGAGCCGTGCACTCTTTTCTAAAAACAGATCGATAACTTGAAAAAGCGTGTCCGTTATATGGAGCACGTTGTTTTAGCTATCTATCTCTGTCATTGAGTATAGCGAGTGCGGATACTAAGCTATTTTTTAAGCTAGTTCAACTTCCGCAGGGGTAATAACACGGTGTTTTTTGAGCTCTTCTCCTGTTTTTACAAGGCGTGGTAAAGTTATCTCTTCTACAATCCAGCCGTGATGTAAAAGGTTACCCTTAAAGGGCGGCTCTCCACCGACTTTGCCGACTAATCTGAATTTATCCGTGTCATATCCTGCTTCTAATGAGACGGTGCTACCTTCCGCTGCATCATGGATTGCAGCTATTTTAAAATACTCTTTCAAAACATCAGCGCAACCGTTGTGCACAACTCTGGCAGCAGCGCCGACCTGTGCATCTGGATAAGTTGTAATATCGTCTTTAAGAAAATCAATTAAGCGACCCTTCCCTTGCAAAAGAGAGAGGAGGTTTACAAGCTCTGCATCGATCTGGGCATCACGCTCCATAGAGCTTGCCGCAGCGGATTTAGCTTCTTTAAGCTTTCCTAAAACTTCTTGAAGGGTTGCTTGCAAAGTTTCTTTGCCTTCGATTAAGACCTGATTATCACCACGCAGAGATTCGAACTCTGCAGCAAGACGGGTAGCCATGTCTTCATTTGGCTCTTCAGGGTACTTCCTAAACTCTGCAAAAAAATCTTGTGGACGGTTTCTGCGTGAGATAAGAGCACTTAGAAAAATAAAAAGAGCGAGAACTGGAATAGCTAGATCTTTCCAATAAAGCGCATCTTGAGGTAATGAAAAAACAGAAGCAGGGATAAACGGTACTAATCCTAAGATAAGGCACAAAAAAGCCGAAATGATAATCTTCATAAAAAGCCTTTTAGAAAAGAATTTACACGAGGTGTTTTTTAGTAAATAGATCGAAGCGGTGCAAGCAAAACTTCGAATATATGCAAGTATTTATCAAAAATACATAAAAATCAAATATTTATCTTGGTGGATCACAATCTTTTTAAATGTTGATTAGGGGGAGTGGTTATTAGAGTAGGGAGCCCTTAATTATTTAAAGAAAAATTAAGGCATACGGTTTTTTAAAGGAAGTTGTAAAAATGATCGATGCGGAAAAAGATCTTGCAAAGATAAGGTCTGAAAAGTGCCAGCTAATCGTAGCAAAACTTCCGTTGCTGCTGATTATCACTTTAACAATGTGTTGCTTGATCGGTGTTTGTGGAAACTTGTTGTATACAGGAAAACTTTCAGATCTAAACGCTTCATTTTTTATCACGGATGAGTCATATCACAACGTTGCTACTACCCTTTCCCGTATCAGATACTCCAAGTAATTTTTTCTACTACCACTCTTTTCTGTATCAGATACCCCAGATGTTTTTTTCTCACTAACTTTTTACGACAACAAAGTTGTTATTCAAATTTTTTCCTCACCGACTTTTTATGACAAAAAAATTGTCATCCCTTTTTTCCTCACCGACTTTTTCTGTATCAGATGCTTTAGGCGTTTTTTTCCACACCACATCTTTTCTGTATCAGATGTTTTTGTGTTGCTCTCTTTTCTTATAACATAAGCCAGTATTAAAAAAATAATGCGACTGGTGTTTTCTTAGCCGTTATGTATGATGCGGGTATGATTATACTTGGACTTGGTAGCAATTTAGGAAAAAGAGAGGCGTTACTTAGAGAGGCGATTCGAAAAATCAATCACCTTAATGGCGTGCAGGTAAAAAGTGTTTCATTTTTATATGAATCTGAAGCTATGTTACTGCCGGATGCTGATCCGTCGTGGAATAAGCCGTTTTTAAATTGTGCACTTTCGATAACTACAAAACTAACACCGCATGAACTTTTAAAAGGTGTTAAGGAGATTGAGTCTGAATTAGGTAGAGCTTTTAAAGTGGGGCAACGGTGGGCACCACGTCCGATAGATATCGATCTCTTACAGTGGGATGATCTGCAGATAAATACGCCTGAATTAACGATTCCGCATATAGGTTTGTTAGAACGTCCCTTTGCGTTGTTACCGCTAGCAGATCTTTATGAGGGTGCAGGTGCTGTGACACCTCTCGGGAAAGAGCAGATTGAAAGGTGGAGAGGTGCTAAAGATGTGCCGTTTTCAACTGTGCGCAGAGGTTATCTTTATCCGTCGTGGGTTGGTATCTTAAATCTTACCCCTGATTCTTTTTCTGATGGTGGAGTGTGGCAAGATAGTGCTCTTGAACACGCTGAAGATCTTATTGCAGCGGGGGCTGATGTAATTGACATCGGTGCTGAATCAACTAGACCTAAGGCGAAGTTGATAACACCTGCTGAGGAGTGGAAGCGTTTAGAAAAGATCTTGCCCTTGCTGAATGAAAAGATACATAAAAAGGGCGCTATTGTTAGTATTGATACTTATCATCCAGAGACAGCAGAGCGGGCGATAGCGCTTGGTGTAGATTGGATCAATGATGTTTCAGGACTTGTATCTGAAAAGATGTTGCAAGTTATTGCAGCAAGTGCTGACGTTAAGTATGTTTTGATGCACGCTCTTTCTGTGCCGCCCAGCTCGGATATAGTGCTAGCTGATGATGTAGATCTCTTCTCTGAAATATCTACTTTTTTTGAGGGAAAAATTGAAGCGCTGGAGAGGTGTGGCGTTTCGCGGGAGCGAGTTATCCTTGATCCAGGTTTGGGGTTTGGGAAAAGTGTTGCTCAAAATATGGATCTCGTCAGGCACGCTGAAAGATTACATCAATCTGGGCTTGGATTGCCGCTTTTATATGGGCATTCAAGAAAACTATTTATTAAAGATGGTTTAAAATGTGCTACGAGAAATGAACTCGATATAGAGACTGCGGCGATCTCCTGTGAATTAGCTTTAAAAGGGATCGATTATATAAGGGTGCACGATGTGGCGTTAAATGCAGAAACGCTCCATCACTTCAGTGCTTGCAATAAAATTTGTCGTTATACCTAAATTTTAAGCACACTTTTTAAAAGCTTTTAGCTGAAGGTGGTGTCGTAGATATTTCTAAGAGCGCTTTTAAAAAACTTCTTCTTCTACACAGTGAAGAGAGATTATAATTTTGATTTTTTAGCGCAGACAGTTTTTTAAAAGCTTTTAGCTGGAGGTGGTGTCGTAGATATTTCTAAGAACGCTTTTAAAAAACTTCTTCTTATATTTCAAAGCCAAAAACTTCAAAAAGTTCGGAAGTTAAGAATGGTGTGCTCTGTTTTAATATAGGTTTTGATATAGGTTTTTAATATGGAAGGAGAGGAGGTTCACTTTAAATGGAGCCGACCTGTCTATTTTAACAATAGAACAAAGTCGGCTCCACGTAACGTCCTTTCCCGCTAGGTCCGTTACTGTGTACGAATAACCTTAATTACGCACCGTGTCGCGCAGGACATATCCTTTGTAGTGCCGCTCGAAATCGGGGTCTCCGATACTTGTAATGATCGTAGCTTCTACTGTCGGATCGTCAAAGAGCGCAGCAAGTTTGCGCGGTAACTCCATCAGAGGCTTCGCTTGGAAATGGCGATACTCCTCATTAGAGTTGTAATCTTTCCACTCTCCTACGATAGAGTGCAACTTTGCGTACGCCGATTTCAGATCTTCAAGTGAAGAGCTTTCGATCAATTTAACCGCTTCTTCGAACAATGAAGGCTCTTCTTTTCCTCTGCCGTATATAACTAACGCTATTGCCAGAGGATCTAGAGGCTCTTTGCCTTCATAGTTTTGATGGATCGTTTCGAGTTTATAGTCGCCTTTTAAACGATTTGTCAGAAGATTTTTGGTAGGAAAGGGCCCCATGGACCAAGTCTTCTTGCCCTGCGGTCCTTCTGTGTCTTTGCTCATATCTGTTCTCCTATATGGCGAGGTGAAAATAAAAGCCGGAGAATACCTTAAGAGGTATTCTTCACATTAAGAGCCGCATTAAGACGGCGTCGAATGGTAACACCCTTTTGCAGCCAGCGGTAATGAGCAACTAGTGCTTGGTAGCACCTTGCCTGCTCTTCTTCCGATAATTCTGCAAGAATTTGAGCCGCTTCGGCTCTTAATTTGCGTAATTGAGAGTTAGAGAACTCTTTTGTTATGCAAATAATAGCCATCGCCAGTAGCGAAGAGTCAATTTCAGACGGTAAGATACCGTCTTCTACATATCTCCTTACGCTTTCCGGCAGGGGATATTTTCTCCGTAGTCGAGCGTAATACTCTGCGGTTCTTAAATCGTCTTCTAAGCGATCGCCTCTTGTCTTTCTAGGGACGACAAGCCTCAACAGGATAATGTAAGACCCCCGTATAAGCAAATACCATACAGTGGGTTGCCTTTTTTTGCGCATACTTAATTCCTCATTATATGCGATGTTAATAAAACGGATAATTGGAAAAAAAGCCTAAACGGCATTCTCTCCAAACTAAAACCTCATAATGATATCGTCCTCTCGGATGGTATCGCGAGGAGAACAGAGAAAAACCTTTATATTAAAGTGAACTTCCCCGTCCTGATCAGTTTTACTCATCAGGACAGGTAAGTTATCTCTTCTTCTGATAAAAAATATTTTTAAAGATCGGTCTAATTGTATACAACGATTGTACACGATAACTTTTGTGTTAATCAAATTGTGTATTTTAGTCCTTATAACCGTAGCTTTTACTGTCCGCAATCGCTTCAAGTAAAAACAGTAAAATATTACACTTATTTTGATTGTTTCCCTTAGAGGTGATGATTTAAGCGCGATACTTTTTTGCGTCTTCTTTTTTTTGAAATGGATGGGAGGGAGGTTCGCTTTAAATTAAGCGCCGATTCTGCTTTGGAAAACAGAGTCGGCGCTTATTAAACCGTATTACACCAAAAGCATTGCGCTAATAGTGTGCAACCTCAATCTCCCTAGCGAATCCCGCAAAGCCTGCAAAGGAATCTCCAAAGTCTCACTGTTCAAGGCGTCTTAGGCTTAGGGATATACCTATACCGTTCAACCCTTTCCGTAAAATATTGATCGTCGACACCATTGACGATCTCATTTATCAGTTGCGGATCTTTGTAGAACGCGGCAAGTTTGTGTGGCATTAGCACCAGATTCTTCGAGTATGCATGATATGGGTTTTGCGGGTTATAAGCGCTCCAATTTGTGACACAACCCACAATTATAGCCACGCACGTCGACACCGCCTCTTCTTTCGAGTGACGTTCGAGCATACTACACGCTTGTTTGTGCAGTGGATCATCGTGTTCTGCCATGACAAGCGCAGCTAACGCCAGTCCTAGAGAGTCGATTTTTTCCGGTCTAGAGTTGCGTTTGAGAAATCCCACAGCAGGATCCTCTGAGTTACCAGTGGGATAGTGTCCTATGGTTTTCCACGCCTGGTATCCGGTGTTGGCGTTCGTGGGCGTTTCGCCCGTTTTTCCCGTGTCCATATTATAGTCTCCTATATGGCATTGTGAAAATGAAGTAGAAACTAGAGAAAAACCTAATAGGCATCCTCTAAACTAAAAACCTCACAAAAATATTGCGAGGGGGGATAGAGGACACTTTGATAAAAGAAACCCTTATATTTAAAGTGAACTTCCCTGTCCCGATCAGCTTTACTCATCAGGGCAGGTAAGTTATCTCTTCTTCCGATTAAGTAATATTTTTAAAGATCGATACCATTCTATTAATTGTATACTATTACTTTTGTTATTCAAATTAAAAACGGCGCTCACCTACTTTTTTACATAAAAACGGAAAGGAGTTCCAAAAAAGAGCTTTTTATGAGATGCTTGGAGGATGGAAAATATTAGAAATAAAAAGAATATTAGTATATTAGCCCTCTTTCTAGTCTCTATAAGTGTAGCTCTAGCTGCCTGCAATCTTTTTAAGCAAAAACAACGAAATGTTATAGTTATCTTAATTGATACCCTTAGAGCTGATCATTTGAGCATGAACGGCTACCAAAGAGAGACCTCTCCTGTAATTGATAATTTTGCTGCGGAAAATCTGAATTTTAAGTGGGCGCTAGCACCTGCACCGTGGACACCTGCTTCGGTTGCCTCTCTCTTTACGGGGCTTTACCCTTCAGCGCACGGGATGGTTCCACCTAATAGCCGCGATACTGCTATAAAACACTCGGTCAGGTTGCCATCTAAGTGGCAAACTATGGCGGAAACCTTTAAAAATAACGGTTATTATACAGCGGCGTTCTCTTCAAATCCGTGGATTCAAGAACTATTCGGTTTTACACAAGGCTTTGATCTCTTCGGCTATAAGGAGCGTGCAGAAGCTGCGGTATTGACGGCTAAGGCTAAAGAGATCGTTCAGAAATGGCGTGAGACAGAAAAAGAAAAACCACTTTTTATGTATCTGCACTATCTAGATCCGCACAATCCGTACTCTCCGCCTGCTCCTTATAATACTAAGTTTTCCGGCACCGTAGAGGGACGGGTATATCCTAAAAAACAGCAGGAGTTTATCAATCAGTACGATGGAGAAATTCTCTATACAGATACTGAAATAGGAAAACTTTTCTCGTTTTTGAAGGAAGAGGGCATATACGATGATGCCGTTATTATACTGCTCTCAGATCACGGGGAACAATTTATGGAGCGAGGTCATCAGGGGCACGGTTTTGATCTCTATAATGAAGAGGTGCATGTGCCGCTAATCGTAAAAGCTAACGGTAAAAAGGGGACTGTCTCCGATTTTGTTAGTGCAATTGATATTTTTCCGACCATCATAGAGCTTCTTAAATTAAAAGATCCGCCTCCGTTTTTACAAGGCATCTCTCTTTTTAATTCAAAAGAGCTTTCAAAACGTGCAGGTGTTCTGTCTGAAATAAAACGTTTAAAAAATCAGAAAAGTCTAACCTTTAAAGATGGGAAAAAGGCTATCTTTGAATTTTCGATTGATGAGCCTTATCGAATGGATCTGCCACTACCGCACTCAAAGCAATTGATGTTTGATATATTTAATGATCCTATGGAAAGTTCTCCTTTATCAGATCCTACTTTAGCAGAAGAGAGAAAGGGGTCGTTCCTTGAAATTTATAAAGGTGTGCTTTCCTCTAAAGCTGATGAGAAGGATAGTCAGATTAAGATGGATGATAAAACAATTAAAGAGCTTAAGACTTTGGGGTATATGTAAAGGACACATTGAAAGGGTGTCTTTATTTAATGTTAGAAGTATTCTTTAGTTACGGCGTGGGCGCAGCAAAAGGTATAGTATCAAAATCATAAAGAGAAGAATCGACTAAGATAAAAGATTATGGATCAGATCCCTTTAAAGATAATTCCGCGTCTACCGTACTCGGCAGATGCTTTTATCGTACATCAAGGCGTGCGTGAGATTTATGATTTCTGTTGTAGTCAGATGCTAACGGAGTCTTTTAGAATCTGCGTAGCGTATGGTGCAGCGCAGAGCGGAAAAACGCACCTATCTATTAAATTGGCTACCGATCTTGAACGTAAAGGAGCGCTCGTGCGCTTGGTTGATGGCGATTCATTACAGGACTTTTTAGTGAAACAGGGAGTTGGTGCGAAGTATCGTTCAGAAACTGTGATTATTGTTGATGATGCTGATAAATATCTGGCAACGTTAAGTTCTGATAGGTCAGGTGAGTTTGTAAATCTGGTCGAGGCGTTACGTCGTTCGCAGGCGGGGCTATTACTACTAACGGGGCAGCAGGTTTCTGATTTTGCAATAGATGATCATGTGCGTAGTCGTTTACGACCAGGTGAGGGATTTCTACTCTCAAGCCCTGATGATGCACAGTTAAATGAATTGATTTTTACAATGGCAAAGCAGCGTGGGATAATCTTAACTCCGAAAAAGGTGGCATACCTTGCAAAACGTCTCGGACGTGAGGTGCCGAGTCTAGCAAAAGCCCTTAATGCGCTTCTTGTAAAAAGTAGAGAAGGTGCAGATGTTGATTCCTTTGAGGTTTTAGCTTCAATTTCATCCGCCGATTATTAAATTAAATTTTATCGTAAGAAGATCATTACTAATCTTTTAAGTACATTCCGAGAAAAAACACTTAGGGCATCTTCTTTATTATAAATATATAGCCGTATCGATTATAAGGGGAAACGAATAATCAATCTTCTAAAGGATATCAATTAAACACCTCTCCGCATAAAGAATAGTTGGAGATCCTAGTAGGTCTGTTAAGCCGATAATTCCAAAGAACCCTTCTAAACATCTTGAAAGTCGAGCACAACGAATCATGCGGTGAAACGCCATCGGCAGGAAGAACTGCTTTTTTTCTGCTATGACTTCGAAGTGAGTCGATTTGAGACAGTCCTGTATCTCTGATGGAGAAAAGCGCAGGAAAGTTCTGGTTCCCTCTCCCTCTACTGTTTTCTTCAGTGAAAAAAGGATCGGATAAAAGATGTTAAAACTTGATTTCGGCGGATAGTCAATGACGATAGATTGCTTGGAGACACGACACATCTCAAGTAGTAACTTCTGCCAATCTTGAATGTGTGAAATTAAACGGATCGCTACCACAGAATCGAAACTCTTATCTTCAAACGGTAGATCAAACATCGAAGAATCAAAGAGGTGTAAGGTATCGGGGTATTCTTTTTTTAATCCGTTAAGTCTGGTCAAGCTGATAGGATCAGTAGCATGAACCCAAACATCGCAACCAGCTTTAAGAAAAATGCGTGTTAACTGCGCATGCGCTCCACCGATCTCTAAGATGCGTTTCCCTTTAAGGTCTTTTAATAGAGAGAGGATGGTTTTTTCCTGTACGTCGAGAAAAAATTTTCCAGTCTCTCCAGAGAAACGGGCTGCGTAAGTGTCTGAGGCGGTAAATGTATCAGGCGCAGACGGATCAAAAAACGGTTCTTCTTTCTTTTTTGTCATGGGGCAGACCTTTTAAATACTTAAACTTAAAATAATACCTCAGACTCCTGCTAAAGGGATATGCCTTTAAACTTAAACAGCAAAGGATATGCTATGTTTAACTTTCATTCAAGCTTACGCCGCAAGTCTTGTTGTTTCTAAAAAATGGTTGTATCGTTTGCTCAATATGTAGCTAATGTGATGTTAATTGTTTAATATAAACAATAAGTTACCAATCAGCACAAATTTCCTATGAGTAATCCTGAGTGCATAAAAATTTAAGAGGAAGGTCTATATGAAGCTATCTCGTTTTATATTTACGTGTGTTTTGGTGTCTTCTTTTGCCGGTTGTTCAATGGGGCCGGATTATCAAAGGAAAGAATTAAATTTACCAGAGGTTTATAACTCTAAAACAGCGCAGGACGATGCTTCCATTGCAAATATTAAGTGGTGGGAGCTTTTTGAAGATAAAAAACTCGTTGAGTTGATTAATATCGCTCTGAAAGAGAATAAAGATGCAGAGATGGCGTTAGCTGCTATCTCAGAGGCGCGCGCGCTACTCGGTGTCACCAGAGCTAATCAGTTTCCGCAGCTCGGATATTCCGGCGGTTTTAATCGTTACGGATTAAGTGAAAAAACATTTTCATACATGGCGCCGTATAATGATTTTGGTGCTTTTACAAACCTGATCTTTGAAGTTGATCTGTGGGGGAGGTTGCGTCGTGCTACGGAAGCTCAAAGAGCACAGCTCTTAGCAACGGAGTATAGCTATCAAGCGTTAACTATTACATTAGTTGCGGAAGTGGCAAAAACTTATATGTCGTTAGTTGATCTCGATAGCCGTGTAAAAATTGCGGAACGCACATTAAAGAATAGGCGTGATGCCACTAAGTTAATCCGTTCTCGTTTTCAAGGTGGTGTCGTACCTGAACTCGATGTCAATCAAGCTGAAATTGAGGAAGGTGATGCTGAAGTGATGTTAGCAGGGTTGAAGATGCAGAGAGGCCTCGTTCAGAATGCGTTAAGTGTATTACTCGGGCGCTTCCCATATCAGATAGATCGCAGCACTTCGTTAGATAAAAGTGTCTCAGTTGAAAACATCCCTTCTGGAGTACCGGCGGATCTCTTGTGGCGTCGTCCGGATATTTTAGCGTCTGAACAGGCGTTGCACGCACAAACCGCTTTAATCGGGGTTGCAAAAGCTAGCCGTTTGCCTGTAATCGGGCTTAACGGAATTATCGGTTTGCAGGCTAATAAGGGCGATAAATGGCTTAATAAAAATGCAAGGATGTGGAATATAGCGGCTAACTTTAGTGGCCCGTTATTTGATTTTGGGAAGAGTAGATCTCAAGTAGAAGCAGCAGAAGCACGTACAGAGCAGGCCTTGAAGAGCTTCGAACAAACAGTCTTACTGGCGGTGCAAGAGGTTGATGATGCACTTGTTTCAATTGTTGGATATAAAGCCGAGTATGAAGCGTGGAAGAGACAACTTAAGGCGGCACGTAATGCGTCACGTCTAGCACGTGCACGTTATAATGATGGTGTTACACCGTATCTGGAAGTTCTGGATGTTGAACGCTCTCTCTTTCAAGCTGAGTTGGGAGGGTCTTATGCAAGGAGATCTTATCTGAATGCTATCATTCAACTTTATAAAGCCCTAGGTGGTGGTTGGTCCGTAGAGCAAGAGGGTGTCGTTGAAAAAAACGATCAAGCAGAAAAAATTGTTCAAGGTGATCAAGGAGAGGGTAAAGAAGTTAAAGCCTCCTCCGTTGATAAAGAGCAAGGAGAGGCTAAAGAAGAAACTAAAGAGTAATTAAACCCTTTACGAAAAGATTTACGAAAAGAGGTTTAAAGCGATAAGGGGAGAGGTGAGCACAATCGGACTGTGCATGTTTGGAAAAATGGCTAAAACCTTTTTTACGAAAAGAGGTTTAAAGAAAGAAGGGGAGAGGTGAGCGCGGTTGAACTGTGCATGTTTGGAAAAATGGTTAAAACCCTTTTACGAAAAGAGGTTTAAAGCCCAAATATATCACGTGTGGCGTTGTAGTCAGGACGTGGTAGATGCCACATCCAATGGGATCCTTTTTGTCTAACTCGCACGACATCAACGTAAAGTGTTTCAAGTGCGATATTCTTTTTTGTATTATCTTGTGGTGGTTTTAAAGCAGGGAAGGCGTGTCTAGCAGTGAGTTCAGCTGGATAATCCTTACCCTCTCTTAAAGCATCAATCCACTGAAAAGCAGCGCGCCACTTTGTAGCTGTATAATTTAATTCGATCTGATCGGTGTTAAGTTTACTTAAGCCGCAGGCAGCGCCAACAGCAGCGTGAACTCCAAACCCAAGAGATTGTAAAAGCATGGCGGAGACCTGATAAGGTTCACAACCAAAAAGTTCAAGCATCCCCTCGCTCGAGATCTTAATTGATTGACGTTGTAGTGCTACATAATCTCTATAAGATTTAGGATCGTGTGCCATCAAGATCCCTAATCCCGCCATCTTCGAAAAGCCGACTAATGCGCCCCCTTCTGTTCCAAGCTCGTTGGAACGATTCCCGAAACAGTATCCGATGTGGATATCCGTCATCATATCTTCCAGTAATTTGCGCCACCCCGTTGGTGGTTTTGTAATAAGAATAGCTCTGACTGTGGCGTTGATGGCTAGAACCAATCCGCTGAAGCGGATCCCGAGTAGGTCGATAGCTTTTTCAAGAAGTGGCAATGGAGGTGTCTCGCCACTTGTTCTAAGCTCTGCTGCCGTCAGGAGACAGGAGGCGTTAAGACCGGAGAAAGCCACCAATCTGATAAACTCGGTTATATCGATATTTCCGTTCCAAGCGCTACGAATAAGGTATAGTAGGCTGTTAGGCATCACCATCCTTTCTGCTACGATCTCTCGTGCCACATCCCACGTTGGGTCTTTTTGAGCGCTATCTTTTAATAAAGACTGTAAATCCATAGGAAAAATTTATAAATCAGATGTTTAACAACGTCTCCGCATAACCGTTATGCAAAAAGCTTACTACCTAAAAGCACTACCTAAAAGAGCCTATGTGTCTTAGCGACACTTCTTCCATATTTCTTAACAGTTATTTTTATTCCTTGAAAAGGAGTAGTTTGACTTTTCTTGCCTAAATTGCTAATTTTCCGCATCGCCGTAATAGGCTGAAAATTTTTTGTTTATTTAATTATTTGAATATACAAAGAATTTTAAGAATGTAAGGGGGGTGGTTCTTATAGTGATCTGCGAAAAAAGCGGATGATTATAAGAACTGGTGTCCCTCTTGTGAAGAATGTAGGTTTTTTACCTTAGTTTGAGGTTGTGTTATAAGTATGCAGTTGAGTGGACGAGATTATGGCTGCATAATTTTCGGTTATATTTACTGAAGAGCCGCTAAGAAGAGGTGTTGATTAATCGGAAAGTAAATAATTAGTAAATAATTAGGAGAGCAATAGCAAATGGCTTCTGGAGAGTTCGTTGGAAAACAAGAGTTGATAGCAAAACACGGTCGTAGTGAGGGTGATACAGGTTCACCTGAAGTTCAGATTGGTCTTTTGACAAAGCGTCTTGAGATATTGAGCGAGCATTTTAAAAAACATCCGCAAGATGTTCATAGTAGACGTGGCTTGTTAAAGATCGTTTCTCGCCGCAAAAAATTACTGACATATCTTAAAAATGAAGATATTGCACGTTATCGTGCGGCATTAGCAGAGTTTGGTTTGAGAAAGTAAGCGAATAACATAGCGCGTCCGTAAATCAATCGGATCGGGGTTATTGTGCGTAAAATGTAAGACCAATAGGCTCGATTCATTAGGAGAAAAATATGGTACTAGTAGAAAGGGAGATCTTTGGTCGTAAAATTTCATTTGAAACTGGAAAAGTCGCCAAACAGGCGAACGGTGCAGTTATTGTTCGCAGTGGTGATTCTGTTGTTTTGGTTACCGCTGTAATGGGTGGGGAGAAGGATTCTGACTTTCTTCCGCTATCTATTGATTATGTTGAAAAAACGTATGCCGCTGGAAAAATTCCAGGAGGCTTCTTTAAACGTGAAGGGCGGCAGAGCGAGAGAGAAACGTTAACTTCTCGTTTGATGGATCGTCCGTGTCGTCCTCTTTTCCCAAAAGGGTTTAATAGAGAAATTCAAGTTATCGCCACAGTGCTTTCTGCTTCTGAGGAGTCTGATACTGATGTGCTTGCGCTTTGTGGTGCGTCCGCAGCTTTAAGTGTTTCGGATATTCCGTTCGAAGGACCTATCGCAGGTGTTAGGGTTGTACGTATCAACGGAAAGTTGTGTATCAATCCGTCCATAGCAGATCAAGAGAAAGGTGATATCAATTTTATCCTTGCTGGTTCAAAAGATGCTATCGTTATGGTTGAGGGTGGTGCTAAAGAGGTTCCTGAGTCCGAAGTGTTGGACGCTCTTTTCTATGCACATCAAGAGCTGCAAGTTTTGATTGAGATGCAAGAAGAGCTTGTTCAGAAAGCTGGTAAGGAAAAGGTTGCTTTTTCTAAACGTGAGATGGATGCAGCCTTTGTTGCAAACGTTAAAAAATTCCTTGAACCACGCGTAGCAGAAGCGATGGTTGTTAAAGATAAATTACAGAGACGTGATGCTGTTAAAGTTATTAAAGACGCTCTTGCTGCTGAATTTATCAAAGAAGAAACTGAAGATCCCGATAGAGTTGCTAGAGATTTGGAAGCTCTTTATGAAGATGTTGTTTACGATGTTGTGCGTGGGATGGCATTTACTAAAGGGGTGCGTATTGATGGGCGTGATTGTAAAACAGTTCGTCCGATCTCTATTGAAGTTGGTGTACTTCCGCGAGCTCACGGCTCAGCTCTTTTCACACGTGGAGAGACACAAGGGTTGGTCGTTGCAACCTTAGGTGTAGCGCAAGAAGCTCAGATAGTTGACACTTTATTCGGCGAAGAGCGGAATTGGTTTATGTTGCATTACAACTTCCCTCCGTTCTCAGTTGGTGAAGTAAAGATGTTGCGTGGTCCAGGACGACGCGAGATCGGGCACGGTGCATTAGCTGAAAGAGCTATCCGTGCAGTTCTTCCTGATAAAGAAGACTTCCCTTATGTTTTAAGGGTTGTTTCTGAAATTACGGAATCAAATGGATCAAGTTCAATGGCGACCGTTTGCGGTGCAACCCTCTCTTTGATGGATGCGGGTGTGCCGATTAAAGCTCCTGTGGCGGGTGTAGCGATGGGGCTGATGAAGCAAGGTGATCACTCCATTATTTTAACCGATATCTTAGGTGATGAAGATCACCTTGGTGATATGGACTTTAAGGTCTGCGGTACGAGAACTGGTGTGACAGCTCTGCAGATGGATATTAAGATCTCGGGGCTTGATAAAGATACCTTTACAAAAGCTTTAGCGCAGGCGCGTGAAGGTAGGATCTCGATCTTGGATAAGATAGAGGCTGCTATTTCAGAACCGAGACAAGATCTAAGTAGACATGCACCGAGGATCGTTACGATGAAGGTCAAATCCGATAAGGTTAAGGATGTGATCGGACCAGGGGGCAAAACAATTAGATCGATCGTTGAATCGCATCAAGTTAAAGTTGATGTCTCTGATGATGGAACCGTGACGGTTTCTGGTAATGATGCTGAACAGATTAAAGCAGCTGTTACTATTATTGAGAGTTTGACGGCTGAAGCTGAAGTCGGAAAGATCTATCACGGCCTCGTAAAGAGGGTTGCTGATTTCGGTGCTTTTGTAGAGATCCTTCCAGGGGTTGACGGTTTAGTTCATATCTCTCAGTTAGCTGATGAGAGAGTCAATCGTGTTGAGGATATCTTAAGAGAAGGTGATGAAGTGATGGTTAAAGTTCTTGAAGTTGATCGTCAAGGAAAGATCAGACTTTCTCGTAAAGAGGCTTTGGCTGAATTAGAGCAACAAGGATAGAACGACCTGTTTTTGATCGCTTTTTAGAGGGGGGTAAGGATCTTAAACGGTTCTTCCCCCCTTAAGTTTTTTCTTTTGAGTTATTTGGATTTTTAAAAGGAGTTCATTATGTCTGAAGATCATGAGTGTTGTTATTGTTGTGATGATCCTGATCTGCAAGTGCACTTAAGTGCAGGAGCTGATTTTCAAGCACCACGTTCGGGAGACGCTGGATTTGATCTAAGAGCTCTTGAGGATGCAGTTATTAATCCGAATGAACAACTTCTTGTAGCAACTGGTGTGCGTGTAGCAATACCGCAGGGGTGGGTTGGAATTGTGAAGGACCGTAGTAGTATGGCGTTGAAGCAGATCTATACGCATGCTGGTGTAATTGATGCGGCTTATCGTGGAGAGGTTAAGATAGTTCTTTCAAATGCCGGAGCAACGCCGTATGTTATAGAAAAAGGCGCAAAGATTGCGCAGATGGTAGTTGTGCCGTGTCTTACAAAATGTGTCACCGTTGAAAATATTGAGGACTTAGGAGAAACAGAAAGAGGCGCAGGCGGCTTCGGCTCCACAGGAGTAAATTAAATAGGTGCTGCTTCAGCTTTTCTCTTAAAACATAAAAATATGAAATAAGATATTTGCGAATCAAAGGAGAAAGGTGTTTATTTAGCTTAAACGGAAGGTATGCAACAACTTTAATTGGACTAAGCAAAATGAAGTTTGATAAGAATTATATTAACTTATTTTTTTCAGCCATCTGTTTTGGTCTCATCATCTTTGGTGGTGATGTTATGAAAAGAAACGGATTCTCGCTTTTTGAGGTCCTAGCTGTTCCAGTTATTATTATCTCTCTTTTTACTTTCCCCGTTGCCAGAAAAGATTTTGGAAAAATTTTAAGGTGCAATCCTATTATCTGTATTTTTTATTGTCTCTGTTCGACAGTAGCTTGTTTTGGGCAATTTGCCGCTATATTTAGTGGCTTATCAGTTTCTCTTACAGCATTCCTACTTTATACACAGCCTCTTTGGACGATCATGCTTGGTGTGTTATTTTTTCATGAACGGTTAAAAAAAATAGATGTTTTAATCGTTACTATTATGATTCTTGGATTAGTGTTCTTAATCCAACCGTGGAAGGATTTCTCATATTCAATAGCAGGTGTGCTGTGGGGGTTGTCATCTGGTATCTTAATGTCGGTATGGATCATTTTAAGTGCATATTTTTCTAAGAGAGATGTTCATCCGATCTCGTTAGTATTTTTTTCCTATTCATGTATGCTTATACCATTATTGATAGTAGTTCTTTTCTTCTCTTCCCAATTGGAGCCCCATCCGGAACTTTATAAATTTACGTTTTTTACAATGGGTTGGAAAAAAATTACTTGTGTCGTCTTATATGCCATCTTCGCATATGTGCTGGGTAATTATTTATTTTTTAAGGCATCCAAAACAATCCCGAGCATTCATTTAGGGCTTTTTGTTTTGATGGAGCCCATAGTTGCAACAATGCTTGATGTTATTTTTCTAGGTACATCTTTAACCTTAAATGCAATCGTTGGAAGTTCACTTATTTTATTGGGAAATATCTTAATAGTGTTGAAAGAATAGGGCGGTGTAGCAATCTAGTGCTCCTCTGGCAATCAGTTGAAATAAAATTTATTGCCAATTATGGAACGAAGCGTTATTACACACAAAAAATAGAATAAAAAATTGTGTCAAAACGTAAAAATATGAAATAAGATATCTGCGAATAAAAGGAGAAAGGTGTTTATTTAGTTAGGTAAAACAAAAGCATACAGCAGCTTTAATTGGACTAAGCAAGATGAAGTTTGATAAGAATTATATTATTTTAATTTTATCAGCTATCTGTTATGGCCTCATCACTTTTGGTGGCGGTGTTATGAGGCAAAATGGATTTTCACTTTTTGAAGTATTGGCTTCTGCAATTGTTATCGTGCCTCTTCTTACTTTTTCAGTTGCTAGAAAAGGTTTTAAAAATTTTTTTAAGTGTAATATTTTTATCTGTATTTTATTTTGCCTCTCTTCAACATTATCTTTTATAGGAGAGCTCGCCCCTCTGTTTTGTGGCTTATCAGTTTCTCTTACAGCATTTTTACTTTATACACAGCCTCTTTGGACGATCATGCTTGGAGTGTTGTTTTTTCATGAACGGTTAAAAAAAATAGATGTTTTAATCGTTACTATTATGATTCTTGGATTAGTACTCTTAATCCAACCGTGGAAGGATTTCTCATATTCAATAATAGGTATATTTTTAGGGCTATTGGGAGGTATTTCACTGTCAGGATGGGTCATTTTAAGCGCGTATTTTTCTAAGAGAGATGTTCATCCGATGACGCTAGTATTTTTTACATATGCCTGCATGATACCGCTATTATTTATTGTTTTTCTCCCCCCCCCCCAATTAGGATCATATCCAGAACTCTTTAAGCTTACATTTTTCACAATGGGTTGGAAAAAAAATACCTATGTCATCTTATATGTCATCGTTGCATATGTGCTGGGTAATTATTTATTTTTTAAGGCATCCAAAACAATCCCGAGTATTCATTTAGGGTTTTTTATTTTGATGGAGCCCATAGTTGCAACAATGCTTGATGTTATTTTTCTAGGTACATCTTTAACCTTAAATGCAATCGTTGGAAGTTCACTTATTTTATTGGGAAATATCTTAATAGTGCTGAAAGAATAGCTGGTGCTACCCATCAACAGAGGCTAAGATCATGCTACTGGACAGCTCTATAATGATGCTGCTATGAATTACAACATTAAATATTAGAAGGGTGGCACCAGATTACGGGAAATGAAAAATTTTTTTGAACATCAAGAAAAAGCCAAAAACTATACGTTCTATCTATTGTTGTGTTGTCTTGTTACAACAATAATCACAGCTCTTACCGTATCTCACGGAGTGTTGGGTCTTTTTTTATGCCTCGATAATAGTGAAGATATCAATTTATATTCGCAAGATTATCATCAGGCGATAGTTTTAATAAGTTGCATAGTAGTATTTATAATCTGTTGTGGTTCTCTTTATAAGATCTTTCAACTGTCAAAAGGTGGAAAAGTTGTCGCTAAATTATTGGGTGGTACTTTAATTCCGACAGACACGCAGGATCCAAAGTTAAAAATGGTTTTAAATGTTGTGGAAGAGATGGCTATCGCTTCCAGTATTCAAACCCCTCCCGTTTATTACCTTCCGAAAGAAGCTGGAATAAATGCCTTTGCCGCTGGATTTTCTACTGAAGATGCCATTGTTGCAGTAACTCAAGGTTGTATCGATAATCTATCTCGTGATGAGTTGCAGGGGGTGATCGCACACGAGTTTAGCCATATCTTTAATGGTGATATGCGTTTGAATATCCGATTGATGGGGCTTGTTCATGGGTTTTTGCTACTGTATTTAATCGGATGGTCAATATTAAGATTTATGCCACGCACAAGAAAGCGTGATAGTGATAGTAAAAGTGGTGCGCTTGTTTTTATTGTAGCTGTTGCGCTGCTTTTAATCGTTCTGGGCTCTATAAGCGCCTTTTTGGGGAATATAATCAAAGCCTCTATCTCTAGGCAGAGGGAGTTTTTAGCAGATGCGACTGCCGTGCAGTATACCAGAAACCCCGAAGGGATAGGAGGTGCCTTGAAAAAAATTCAGCTTTTAGCTGAAGGGTCTGAAATTAAAGCGCCTCATGCAAAAGAGGCAAGCCATATGTTCTTCTCGAATAATTTTAATGGTCTCTGCAAACGGCTATTAGCTACGCATCCGCCATTAGAGGAGCGTATTCAAAGAATACTTACGCGCTAAAATTTAGGATGAGGTTTTGGATAAAATTTTGCTATCATCTACTGATTTAATAAAACCGCCAAAGATGAGTAATAAGCTTTTTTGTAAGTAAGAGTTAGAGTTGTGGCTAGTTTTAAAGAAGCTTATGAGGCGCTTTTAGGTATGGGATATGGAGAGGTGAATTATTTTATTGAAAGGAAAGGGCATAGTTATAAGATTAAAGATGTGCTAAAGCTTTTGTGATATATTTTTCATTTTTTAAATAGGGGAGAATGTAAAATGAAAAAAGTTGTTGTTGTTTCTGGAAGCAAACGAAAAGGGAATACACTTGGTCTCGCTAACATTTATATCTCTGAGTTTGATAAAAGAGGTTATGAAACAAAGTTAATTGATCTGAGTTCTTTGACACTTAATTTTTGCGATGGTTGTTTAGAATGTGAAAAGCCTGAACATTTATGTAAAATAGATGATGGTTTTGAAAAAATAATCTCTGATCTAAAGGCTGCTGATTTAGTAATATTTGGAACGCCAACAAGATGGAATTTACTTAGTGGAGAATTAAAGTGTTTCATCGAGCGCCTTAATCCCTGTGCAGCAATAGACGGGTACGCAGATAAGAATGTTTTTATATATGCACTTGGTATGTGTGGTGAAGAAGATAAAGAGTCTATCGATTATGCCATTAATAGCGTACGCATTTTTGCAGAACAAGCTCAGATGAACGTACTTGGAACTCAAGCTTTCTTAAATCTTTGTGGGGCTGAAGATTATCTTGATAATGCTGATGCTCTTAGAGAGATATGTGCAGATAATGTTGAGATGCTTTGTGAGAAAATTAAATAAGAAAATCTAGTATTAAAATGAGTTAAGATAAATACGCGCAGTTTTCTCTTCCTTATAGCATATAAGTTTGACTTAGATAGTGAGGCATCCTTTTATAAAGTTAAGAACATAATTATTGCATTAAAAATACCTAAAATAGTTAAGCAAGTATGTATTATACAATATATGATAAATGGGCAAAGTGCTACGACCCTAAAAACAAGGAGATGCAAGTTTTAGCTGAGCTTGGGATAGACTTTCATGATAAAAAGGTGCTTGAAGTTGGAGCTGGAACTGGGAGATTTACACAAAGGATTTTACCATTTTGTAAAGAAATAGTTTGTGTTGACCCAGATGACGAAGCGCTTTTAGTTTTGAGAGATAATATAAGCGATAAGAGAGTAAGTGTTTTGAAGGGGACGATTGAAACGGTACCTTTGAAAAAAGAGTATTTTGATTACGCAGTTTATTTATGGTCGATGCATTTAATAGACGAAAAAGAAAAGGTTCTTCAAATCTGTTATGATTCTCTAATCAGGGGAGGTTGTGTCGTTATTTTACAAGCGATTTCTGGAGATTATGAAAAAGAAAAAAATAGATTATATAGCAAGTATGATATGATGGATGTGTATGACACGACGTGTGAGGATTTGATTAAAGTGCTTGAAAAAGTGTTTGGAAGAGTAACTTGTGACACATTAAATACTTTTTTTTTCTTTTGATAGCATTGACCAAGTCGTTGAACCCACCGTTTCTTTTGTTGCGGACGAGGACGGAGAGCCACCTAGTGAAATTGCGATAAATTCCTTAAGGGATAGACTCTCTTCATACGTAACCCCTGAAGGCAATATAAAAATGTCGGATACCGTGTCGATTTTTATAGCTTATAAGTAAAAAGCTTTCTTTTTAAATCAGATTTCTATCTCGTTTAAAGGACAAATGTTAACCTACAATTTTTTGAAACTTTGGTATAATTAAGTGGGCTTTGCTAGAAAAGCTGGCGATCTGTTTTTGATGGCTAAACACTTTTTTGCTTATCAATTTTTAACTAAGACTGTTGAAAATAGGGGAAAGCAACGGAGAATATCTTTCTTAATAATTATGTGCTCTGTTTTACCTGTGTGCCTAAAACTGCAAGGTGGTATCAGATTATGACACGTCAGATCTTAAATATCTTGAAGATTTTTATTCTAAATTAAAAATTAAGATGTAATTCTTTGGAGAAAAGCACGCAGCTCATAGATAATAAATATAAGATTAAAAAGGTTAGAGAGCCACACGACAAACACTTGAAACCATCAAGCGAGTCATGGAGTTGTGAATAACTCTGTGACTCTCTAACCTTTATTCTAAGTTTCTACTGGGAATCCACCACCGTTCGATGGTCTACGCGGCGAGAGTAGTGTCAGCGGGAGTAGTGTTAGTCGGTTCTCGCTCTTCGTCGTCTTGTAGAGGGCAGCAAAAAGCTTCAACGCACAGCGCGAAAAACTCAAGTATCGCAAGCGCTTCTTCCAGTGTAAGCTTTTTGGCGACAGAAAGAAGGTCTCGCAGGCATTGATTGAGAGATTTGCTGGAATCCTTATTGTGGGACCCTTCACTGAGGGAGTGCATCATTGCCAGCACAGTGAGGGAGTCCATTATTGCCAGCAACATCATTGGCTCAATCTCCAGCACGTACTTAAGCGTAGCAGGCGAGAATGTAATTTTGGTCAATAGGTCTCTAAGGCGTTTAAGCATTTCTGGATCGCTTATTGGTACACGAGGCGCTAGTTCGACTTCGTCACCCTTTAAGAGTGTCCCATACCCCCCATTGTTATACCGCTCAAGGGGGCACTCTTTGTTACCAGTATATTCGCTAGTTTTAATAGCGAGTATAACGGCCGCCAAGGGAGGAAGTGTGGATGCGCCGTACTGTTTCACCGTCTGCTTCAGCCACTCCACTACCCGTTTCTGCACCATTGACACTTTTAGTGCCATTGACGCTGCTGTAATCTTATCGACGTTACTTTTCGACAGCGGAAGCGAAGCGGCACTCTCCAGAGCTTTTAGCCACTTTTCCACCTGTCGTTCTGCGTTTTCCAACGCCCTTTCCAGCAATTCCATTGCTTTTTTTCCTTGATCTTGCATTGCTGCAATCTCCTTTTACTAGAGGTTAACGAAATAGCTCCCGTGGTATTAACTCCACAGGGGCTGTCATAAGGACAAAAGAGATGCACGCAAGCATTAAAAACCTTTTCTAAAAATTACCTTTATTTTTGCCGTGTGCTCTCTCATCACAGAAATATAAATAACTGTCATGCGAGAGCACTTCGATTTTTCTCTTCTACTTAACCAAATTTTTTTAATCTTCAGAAAGAAGATCTCCAGTAAGATTTTATTCCATTCCCTTTTCTTAGTCTAATTTTAATTCTCCCCAAAATAACACCCACTTCTAAGCAAGCCCTAAAAACCGTTAATGACCTTAAATTATTATATTAATTTAATTACGAAGTTTTGCTGTTTTAATTGGAGAGGCGCATTAGAGAGCAGGAAGTACTAACCCCTTTTGCAAGACAACTATCGTTTAGATTGGGCGTTTAGATTGGGGCTTTGGTTGTTAAGAAGTTGTTAAGAGGAATTGAAAAAAGAAAATATTTAAAGAGAGAAAAAATTAGGAGGCTGGTAGTAAATCCCAGCCTCTAGCCGTCAAGGAGGGTGAGTAGTACCAGACTCCCTCTGCCTAAAACTGCACCTTTGGTGCTTGATAAACCTCTTTTTCCTCTGCTTGATCTAACTCAAACAGATCTTGTTCCCTAAAGTTAAATAAATTAGCTATAAGAACATCAGGAAATTGTTGAATGGCGGTGTTGTATATCACAACTTGATTATTGTACTGCCGCCTACTCAAGCTTATTTTATCTTCGGTATCACGCAGCTCTTCCTGCAATTGTAAAAAAACAGTATTTGCTTTTAAATCGGGATAACTTTCAGAGAGTGCGAAGAGTTGTCTTAACGCTCCGGATAGGGCGTTTTCAGCCTGAATTTGCTGTCCGATATTTTGAGAATTGGTCACAGTTGTTGCAGCGTTTCTTGCAGCAATAACGGCTTCGAACGTTTCTTTTTCATGAGAGGCGTAACCTTTGGCAACTTCAATAACGTTTGGAATTAAATCGTGCCGTCTCTTCAGCTGAACTTTAATTTGCGACCACGATCCCACGCAGAGATTTCGTTTTCTTATCAAGCTGTTATAAATCCATATGATATATAACAAAATTATAACGATAGCGATGACTATTCCAGCAGTTAAAGACATTAGAATCTCCTTTGCAAAAAAAGGAATTATAAACCGGTAGTATCAACAAGTTAGCGCACGGTTATGCCGATAATACTCCCTTTTATGTTCTATATTATTTAGCAGAGATGCGCCAGCCGCTATTATAAGTTACTGTGCGAGTAGATAAAAAACAAACTTCCGAAGGCAAGCCTTGCCAAAGACTGGAACAAAAACCTCACAAAGACTGGAATGAAAAGTCTACAAAGACTGGAATGAAAACTCCACAAACACTGGAATGAAGATTGCGCTAATACTTGAAAATACGATATACCTTCTTTAGGCTTCTTCGTTTTGAAAGTGAGATGTGGTTTATGAAAAAGTATTTGCCGAGAATTATAGATAAATTATTGCGTGAAAGATTAGAAGCTAAAGGGGCAGTTTTATTAGAAGGTCCTAAATGGTGCGGAAAGACTACGAGTGCTAAAGAGATAGCGGGTAGTTTTATATCAATGGATCAACCTGAAATGAGTGGGCAGTATCAATCTATGGCTGAACTCTCTCCACTAACACTATTAGAAGGCAAGCCTCCGAGATTAATAGACGAGTGGCAGATAGCTCCAAACTTATGGAATGCCGTTAGATATGCTGTCGATGAAAGAGATGAATTTGGTCAATTCATTTTAACAGGCTCTGCCGTCCCTGCACAAATAGATGAGTCCATGCATACTGGCACGGGGAGAATTTCAAGACTTTATATGAGACCTATGAGCTTGTATGAGTCTAAGGATTCAAATGGCAAAGTTTCAATCGGAAACTTGTTTGCAAATAAGAAAATATCTACTAAAAGCGATACCGACTTAGAAGAAATAGCATTCCTAATTTGCAGGGGAGGCTGGCCAAAAGCGGTTGGTTTAGCCGAAAAGCAGGCTCTTTTTCAGGCAATAGATTATTTTGATGCCATCATATCGACCGATATAAGTAGGGTAGATTCTGTGAAAAGAGATAAGGAAAAAGCAAAAAGATTTCTAAAATCTTATGCAAGAAATGTCGGAACTAGAGCTACCCTAGAGACTATTAGACAAGATGTATTGTCTAATCATGCAGACACTTTCGACTCTGCTACGCTCTATTCATATAGAGATGCACTAACTAAAATCTTTGTTATTGAAGATGCGCCAGCTTGGAATCCGAACTTGAGATCAAAGGTTGCTATTAGAACGACGGATGCAAGATATTTTGTTGACCCTTCAATCGCTGCAGCCGCTTTACAACTTGGTCCAAAAGATCTGTTAAACGATTTAAACACTTTTGGGCTTATCTTTGAAAATTTGTGTTTCCGTGATTTAAGAATATACGCAGACTATCTAGATGGCGATGTCTATCAGTATAGAGATAGTAGTGGATTAGAATGCGATGCGGTAATTCACTTAAGAGACGGCTCTTATGGTCTAATTGAAATAAAATTAGGAGGCGACACCTTAATTGAAGAAGGAGCAAAAAACTTACTAGACCTAGCCTCAAGGATAGATACAAACAAAATGAAAGAGCCTGCTTTTATGCTTATTTTATGCGCCAAAGCTCCCTTTGCATATCAGAGAAAAGACGGGATTTGTGTGGTTCCTATAACTAGTTTAAAACCATAAACCCCCCAAAAAAACTCCTCCTTAGTTTTAAGTGTAAAATTTCAATTATATAACTTATTGAAATAATTTATAAAAAGTTAAAAATCGATCCTTTAAGGTGATTGTAGCCCTTAAAAAACATAGCATACGTAAAATAAGAAAAAAGTCTTAGAATTAGATAAAAAATAAACTTCCGAAGGCAAGCCTTGCCAAAGACTGGAACAAAAACCTCACAAATACAGGAATGAAAAGTTCACAAAGACTGGAATGAAAACTCTACAAAGACTGGAATGAAAGCCCGTCAAACACTGAAAGTTTCTAAAAAATTCTCTAAGCTTAAGCTTTGAAGCGATATCTCCCTTTTCATCATTTTAGGTTTTTTCTAAATATTTTTATATCAATCCCAGCTAGGTTCCTAACATACTGAAAAGATTAGATTGTTTTCTTTTGAAATTATAAAAAGACACTATCAAGTATCTTGCTTGCTACTACATTAGGTATATTTTAAGTAAAAATTACATAAACTTAGATAAAAAACTAAAATCTAACGGGATATAAATTAGAAATTTGACCGAATGAGAATTGGAAATTTGACCGATTATAAATTAAAAATTTGACCGAATAGGAATTGAAAATTTGACCGATTTATGTTGTCTTTCTTTTTGGGAGATAAGTTATGGATAGTCGATACTTGCCAAGATTAGTAGATAAATTAGTTGAGCTTAATTTAAAAGCCTTTGGGGCAATTTGTATTGAAGGTGCTAAATGGTGCGGGAAAACTTGGACATCAAGGTACCATTCTAAAAGTGCTATATATTTAGGAGACCCGAGCGAGAATTTTCAAAATAAAGAACTGATGCAATTAGCACCTAAAATAGCTTTAGATGGAGAAACTCCAAGATTAATAGACGAGTGGCAGGAACTCCCTTCTGTTTGGGATACGGTAAGGCATGAAGTCGACAAGAGGGGGAAAAAAGGACAATTTATTTTAACAGGTTCATCAACACCAGTGCAAAAAGGTGTACTACATAGTGGAGCTGGAAGAATTTCTACTATTAGAATGAGACCCATGTCTTTATTTGAATCAAACGATTCATCTGGGCAAGTTTCTTTGCAGTCAATTTTTGATGGAACATTTGAAGCGGTAGCTCCCCCTAAAATCAATTTGCGGACGCTTATAGAGCTAACCGTTCGAGGTGGTTGGCCAGGTAGTTTAGGTTTGAGTTATGAAGAGTATAGTATAATCCCTAAAGAATATATAAGTTCGATAATAAACCATGATATTTATAGATTAGAAGGAATCAATAGAAATTCAAAGAAGATGCATCGCTTATTAAAATCTCTTGCGAGAAATGAGTCGACAGTGGCTTCAATATCTACTTTAAGAGAGGATGTTAAAGAATATGAGAACGATGCTCTCGATAATGATACGATCTCGGCATATTTAACTATATTTGAAAGATTGTTTTTAATCGATAATCAGAAAGCTTTTTCAAGTAATATAAGATCTGCAACTCGTATTAAGCAGGCAGATAAGAGACATTTTGTAGACCCCTCTTTAGCTATCGCCTTATTAGATGCAAGTTATGAAGACTTGTTAAACAATTTAAACGGATTTAGTTTTATGTTTGAGGCTCTTTGTGAGAGAGATTTAAGGATATATGCAGAAAGTTTAGGAGGTAAATTATATCATTATCAAGATTATAAGAACAGGGAAATCGATGCGATTGTAGAGTTAAAAGATGGTAGGCTTGGAGCTTTTGAAATTAAATTAGGGGTGGAGGCTGTTGATAATGCAGCAAAGTCGTTAATAGAAATAAGGGATGCTCTAAAAGCCGAAGGCTCTAACAGGCTAGATGTTTTAGTTGTAATCTCTGGTCTAAGTAATTTTGCCTATCGCAGGGAAGATGGGGTCTATGTCGTGCCGATTACAACGTTAAGACCTTAAAAGTAAAGTTTTTAATTTTTAAACTTTTTAGGTTATTGTGCTGCTTTAGCGTAAATTGGATATTTGAGGAGCTAAAAAACTACTCTAATAACTTGAGTGATATTAACTGATGGGGGTGAATAGATGGAAAAATATTTTAGTGCAGAAGATAAAGTCAAGATACTCAAGGAGCATATGCTAGGTGAAGTGCCAGTATCGAACTTATGTGAAAAATACGGAATAAACGCTGATACATTTTATGAATGGCAAAATTTATTATTTGAAGGAGCCATTCAAAACTTTAAGCATAAAAAGCGAGGTTCAAAAAAAGCTAAGAAGCAAATTGAACGGATAGATACTTTGGAGAAGAAAATAGCGAAGAAAGATTCCGCGCTAAAGGAGCTGTTGAAACTTCACATAGATCTAAAGAAAAAGCTCGGAGAGTTCTAACAGATCATGAAGCTAAGCTGCAAATACGAGATAAGAGGTGATAGACTTTGTAGGTAAATGATATAAGAGATCTGGTCAGAAGCAGGCTAAATGTGCTTTGCTTTTATTAAAGTGCAAATATAAACAAAAAGATGTTTTTATAAGAAAGGGAAGATCTATGAAAATTGCTTCGGTTAAAATAAAGAATTTTAGAAGCTATAAAGATGAGGTAACCGTTGATTTTGAAAATTTAACGGTATTTGTAGGGAAAAATGATTCTGGAAAATCAACGATTTTAGAAGCACTAGATATATTTTTTAACGACGGAAAAGGGCTAGGCGTAACGAAGCTAGATGAAAACGATATAAATGTTGAGAACAAAAAAGCTGAAGATGGAGATAATGAGATCGAAATAACGGTCGTGTTTAAAGATTTGCCAGAAAAATTAATAATTGATGCCACCGTTGAAACTACTTTAGAAAAAGAGCATTTGTTAAATGGCGATAAATTAGAAATAATTAAAAGATATAAAAACGCAGGTACTCCGAAAATTTGGATTAGAGCTAATCACCCTACTAATCCTAATTGTTCAGACTTATTATTAAAAAAACAAAATGAGTTAAAAAAAATTATTGAAGATAACAATATTGATTGCTCAGATCGGTCAGTTAACTCCGTGATGCGTGAAGCCATTTGGAAGCATTATGAAGATGATCTTAAATTAGATATTAAAGAAATAGATGTATCTAAGGAAGACGCAAAACAGATATGGGAAAAAATAAATGCTTGCTTACCAGCTTATTCATTATTTAAATCTGATAGACAAAATACCGATAGCGATTCTGAAGTGCAAGATCCGTTAAAAAATGCGGTAAATATGATTTTTAAAGAAGATAATATTATAAATAAATTAGATGAGATTGCTAAAGAAGTTAAAGAGCGATTAGAAGATGTATCTAGTAGGACATCAAAAAAGTTAGAAGATTTTGATAAAAAAATAGCTGAAGAATTAAAGCCTGTGATACCACCAACAGACAAACTTGCTTGGAGTAGTGTATTTAAATCAGTTTCTATTTTTGGAGATAATATTCCAATTAATAAAAGGGGAAGTGGTGTAAAAAGACTTATTTTATTAAGTTTCTTTAGAGCAGAGGCAGAAAGGCAAGCACAAGAAAATAAAAAAACAAAAAATGGCGTTATATATGCCATAGAAGAACCTGAAACATCACAACATACAAATAATCAAAAAATTTTAATAGAAGCTTTAAAGAGTTTATCAGACAAAGAAAATATTCAAGTGATATTAACTACTCATAGTGCTTTTATAGTAAAACAGCTAGATAAACTAGATAGAGAAAAAGCCGCTAAAGATGGTGCAAAACAGCCAGATTTTTCAAATATAAGGATCGTAAATAAAAAAGAAGACAATAAAGGGAGAATTTCAAAAGTTGAAAAAAGTAGTCTTACATATCCATCATTAAACGAAGTTAATTTTTTGGCTTATGATGAGACTAGTATTGAATATCATAATGAGCTGTACGGGGCGTTGGAGTCTATGTATAGAGAATATAAGGAAAAGAAGGAAGATGAGAAAGAAAGAAGTTCCTTTAATAGTTGGTTAAAAAATGAATTAGAAGAGGCAAAGGTAAATGATGTTGAATTGGATAAGGATTACTTTAACGATTTGTGGAAAAAGCAGGAGAAGACTACTTTACCTACTTATATTAGACATATGATTCATCATCCTGAAAATAAAAAAAATGAAGAGTATACCCCAAATGAATTAAAAAGGTCGATTGAATTACTAAGAGAAGTTCTTAATATGCAGAAATTAAAAAACGATAAGGAAAGGAGGATCTGTAAATAATTTTGTGTATTTTGCTATTTCAGGACTGTGTTAACAGCTAAATTATATTTCTAAAGTAGTGATGTAGCTGAATCAAGTATCCACTAACATCAACCCTCCCCTCTAGGTTGATACCAAAAGCCCCTCTCTTCTTTATAGCTTATCATGTGGGGGCGTATTTGCCCCAGAAAATGGATTATAAGCCGCTGGAATCAATAAGTTAGCGCACGGTTTAGTTTACGTACTGGTATGCCGATAATACCTCTTTTATGTTCTATATTATTCAGCAGAGATGCCTAGCCGGTATTATAAAACCGCACCTCTTCAGGTTGCTTTTTTAAGCGTTGAGAGATAGCGGCGGGGAATATTTAGTATGGCATGAGAAGTCTCTCTGAATATACAATCAACCTATTGTAAAAGGGAGGGTTTGGTGGACATTACTCTGACTTTATGTCTCATTATTGTAATTTTGTTGGTAATTAAAATTTACAACAAACTTATACGTCTTCGGAATATTTGTAGAAATTCATTTTCACAAATAGATGTACAACTAAAGAGGCGACACGATTTAATCCCTAATTTAGTTGAAGTTACAAAAGGCTACATGAAATATGAAAGAGAAACGTTCGAAGCCGTTATTAAAGCACGGAATGAAGCAACTTCAGCTATAAAAGAGCTAAATTCAAAGCGGTTACTGAGTGCAAATGCTATGGCAGGGGTGGCAGGAGCTGAAAGCAATTTAAACAACGCTTTATCGCAGCTGTTTGCGTTAGTAGAGGGGTATCCCGAACTTAAAGCAAATGAGGCGATGCAAAATTTAATGGAGGATCTACGCTCCACCGAAAATAGAATCGCTTTTGCCAGACAGGTTTATAATGATGCTGTTATGAATTACAACACTAGGTGCGAACTCTTCCCTCATTTTTTTGTGGCGAAGCTATTTAATTTTTCAACGGCTCCTCTCTTTGAATTAGATAATGAAAGTGAACGAGCAGCGATTAATCTTACCTTTTCATAAATAATCTTTTTCTGATGATATACTAAAAAATGGATAAGCTTTTAAAATATCAAAAAAGAGTTAAAGGAGAGACTCTCGGCGCACTGCTCTTCTACATTATTGTAATAATAATCACGGCTTTTTGCTTACCTTTCTTCACCATCCTAAATTCCCGTTTTTTTATAGTCTACACCTTAGTATTTAATATTTTATCGACAAAAATCTTCTGGTCAATTTCTAATGCTTCTAAAATATCTTTTTGTTTTTTTGTTAATGGCTGTAGTAGCATGCTCAGATTTTCATTATCTATGCGTCTTATCATTTTAAGCGCTTCTAAAACTCTCTGAATGGTTTTTTCTACTTTTTTGTTATTATTATTTATAGTTCTTTGTAAGTCTGACCACATAATTAAGCTAAGAAAGGAGACGAAGCTTTTGCCGTCAGTAGTTTTTTCATTATGTGTTAGCATACGGTCATTATCCAATTCATTTTTTAAATTATCGAAAGCTTTCTCAATAAAGTCTCGTCGTGAATAGATATGAAGTGCTTCTTGTGGTGTCATTGTTGAGTGGTTACTCAAAAAAGCAAAAACTCCTAGCATAGATAAGATATCGGTAATTTTTTCATGATCCCTTTCAAAACTTTCTAACTGCACTTCTTTCTTAGTTTTTATTTTGTAGTATTTAGAGTAGCGACTCATACTCATAGGCTTTTTCATTTCTTTTAGTTCATCTTCTAATCTGTCAATATGAGAGTAAAGAGTGCTCTCTTCCTCAGATGCACTTTTTGTATTTAAGTAAACGTAGAGAGAAAATTTTTCTCCATTTATCACAATATCTTTTCTTACCCCATAACAATTTGTCCCAGATATGTGATTCCTAGAAGAGCGAAGAGTAACAGATGCTTCCCTCATAGTATCGTTGTAATTTTTCTGAGATTTAGGAACAGCTACGAGAAATTCTATTTGCTCTTTTTTTATATATTCTAAATTTTCTTTTGTAATAAAACCTCTATCCAGAACATAAAATATATCATCAATACCTAAGCTTTTAGAGTATTCCATCATTGTTGTAAGAAAAACTTTATCAACAACACTTCCACTGTAAAGAAAAAAACTTATTGGTAAATTGCTGTCGGTAGCGTATAAAAGTCCGACATTTAGTTGTGGTAAATATTCTTTGTCTCTATTGTATCCATTCTCGGCAAGTGGCAAGTCTGCATAAGTAGAAAGGCTCGTAACATCATAAGCTACAGTCTCATTGTTTTTCATAGCATGGTTTTTCCACACAGAAAAAAACTTCATTTGATCTTGTTTGGTAATCGATGAAAAAAGCTCACTTGTCTTTTGCGAGGATAGAGATATGTTTTTAGGGGTAAGAGTATTTTGCAAAAAATTATCTATATTCATCATTACATTGCCTTCGCAAGCCATGTATAACGCAGTATAAAAGATATCTTCGTATTTATCGGGAAAGATTGTTTTTAAGCATTTTAATAACCCTATAGCCTCAGCTCTCATTTTTAATGCGACTACGTGACCTGCGTCCCAAACAAAGCGAGAAGAAGCTAGATCAATAACGTCAGATGGCATTGGATAATATTTTCTAAAGTTCTCATTAGGAATCATTCTTCCTTGTCTATCAGGGTCTATCTTTCCCACAATCACTTCATCACAAGTAGGTGTGCCGTTCTTATTACGACGATGACCAAGTACGTGATACACATACTTTACGTTCCCTTTGTTATCTTTTTTATACGAAATCTTTTTTTCTGGAATTGGAATTGAAATATTTATTAAAGCCATTTTGCCTCCTATTTTTTACTGTCTCGTAGACTACGGAAGTATAGTCTACAAAGCAAAAGATGTCAATAGTTTTTTTAAAAAAATTAAAAAAACTTTTATAAAAAAACTTAATTAAATAAGTATGTTGGAGGAAATATAATATTAGAAAATCTAAATATGAAATTAAATTATTGATATGGACTACATAAAAAACGGGAATTTAGGTCACCATATTCCCCTGCATACAAATCTATAATGAGGTGTACCTACGGAATAGCGAAGCTAGTACTGACATACTTATGGACTATTTCGATCCAGTAATGGCTCCATTAAGTTGGATAGTGGCATTATTAATCTGCGGCAGCACCCTTTATAAAATCTTTCAATTATCAAAAGGCGAAAACGTTGCTAAATTATTAGGTGGCGTTTTAATTCCGACAGATACGCAGGAACCGAAGTTTAAAATGATCTTGAATGTTGTAGAAGAGATCTCCGTTGTTTCAGGTATTAAGCCACTTCCTGTTTATTACCTTCCAGAAGAAAAGGGGATAAATACATTTTCTGCCGGATCCTCTACTGAAAATGGTGTCATTACAGTAACGCAAGGGTGTATCGATAATCTATCTCGTGATGAGTTACAGGGGGTGATCGCACATGAATTTTGCCATATCTTTAATGGTGATATGCGCTTAAATGTTCTGTTGATAGGGCTTATTTATGGACTTTCCCTGCCAATGTCTATGGGAAAGGGGATATTTGAATTTCTAAAGAATTTTAATAAGCGTATTAACAAAAAAGAAAACATAGTGATTACTTTAATTATAATCGGTATCACAGGTGGCATCTTAGGGAGTACGTTGGCGTTATTCTTTTGTGGTGCTATGAGCTACTTTTGCAGTATGCAAGCTAAAGCTTCTGTCACTAGGCATAAGGAGTTTTTAGCAGATGCTACCGCTGTGCAGTATACCAGAAACCCTGAAGGGATAGGGGGTGCCTTAAGAAAAATTATGGTTCTACCTGAAGGATCTGAAATTAAATCGCCTCATGTAAAAGAGATAAACCACATGCTCTTTGCAAACTATTCTAACGACCCTCACAAAGGGGATAGGGATTTAGCTACGCATCCACCATTAGAAGAACGGATTAAAAGAATATTTGAGGTAGAGTATTAAAACCTAAGATGATCTTAGTGTGAGAGAAGTGGTGTTGTTTGGGAGTAGATTAGGTGTTTTTAATATTGCAGACACCTTTTTGTGGCTGCTATCAAAGTGCGGAATAAAGTAACTTCAACCATAAAGGAACTAATTCAGCGCTTACTCTTTGATAGATAATTTTCTTCGATGATACACGTGAGATGGCAAGTTTTTTAAAATATCAAAAAAGAGTTAAGGAAGAAACTGTCGGCGCATTGTTGTTCTACGTTGCTGTAATAATGTTTACGGCTTTTCCTCTGCCTGGTTTAACCGTGTATTTCTTTGTAAGTTTTTATAATGAGGTCTACTTACGGAATGATAAAGCTAGCACTTCCGCACTTATGGATTATGTTGATCCAATAATGGTTCCTCTAGCTTGCATAATGGTACTATTAATCTGCGGCAGCACCCTTTATAAAATTTTTCAATTATCAAAAGGCGAGAGCATTGCTAAATTATTAGGTGGTGTTTTAATTCCGACAGATACGCAGGAACCGAAGTTTAAAAAGATTTTGAATATTGTAGAAGAGATCTCCGTTGTTTCAGGTATTAAGCCACTTCCTGTTTATTACCTTCCGAAAGAAGCTGGGATAAATACATTTTCTGCGGGATCCTCTATTGAAAATGGTGTCATTACAGTAACACAAGGGTGTATCGATAATCTATCTCGTGATGAGTTGCAGGGGGTGATCGCACATGAATTCAGTCATATCTTTAATGGTGATATGCGTTTAAATGTTCTGTTGATAGGACTTGTTCACGGACTTGAGCTACCATTATATATGGGAGCGACATTACTTAAATCCGTGTGGAATCTAAATAAGCGCGTCAATAAAAAAGGAAGTATCGTAGTTGCTTTAATTATAATCGTTGTTACAGGCGGCATCTTAGCGACAGGGGGAGCGTTAATCTATATTGGTCTTGGGAGCTACTTTTGTAGTTTACAAGCTAAAGCCGTTGTCACTAGGCATAAGGAGTTTTTAGCAGATGCTACCGCTGTGCAGTATACCAGAAACCCTGAAGGGATAGGGGGTGCCTTAAGAAAGATTATGCTTTCACCCGACGGATCTAGAATTGAATCGCCTCACGCAAAGGAGATAAACCACATGTTCTTTGCAAACTATTCTAACGACCCTTACATAAGACATCGAGATTTTGCTACGCATCCACCATTAAGAAAACGGCTTAAGAGGATATTTGAGGTAAGGTATTAAAACTTAAGATGACTCGTCACCATCCACCTATAAAGGTTCTATCTCAAGAAGAAACAGAAAACATTCAAGCTAAGAGAGAGCAAAAAAAAATTAAGTTGCAAAAGCCGAGTAAGCGGATGCGTTACTTCCAATAGTAGCGGTCTTCTTTTAAGCGAGATATCAACTTTTGCATTAATATATCCTCATCTTGTTCAGTTGGTGCTTGATACGTTACGGAGAACCTTAAATAAGCACCTGCATCATCCCAAGGCACGGTACAGATAGATTTCTCTTTAATCCAATATTGAGAGAACTCTTCAGCAGAATTAAATACGCTACCACCTTCTATCCCTGACGGAGCTTTGCAATATAAGAAGTACGTTCCACCAGGCATCGTTGCTTTAAAGCCTATGGAGGTAAGTGTTGCAACCAATTTTTTTAAACGTCTCTCATATTTTGTGCGAACCATAACGGGGATGCTTTCATCTTTTAGAGCTTGCACTGCTGCTTTCTGAATGGCAATGAATTGTCCGCTATCGCAGTTGTCTTTAACATCAGCAAAGGCGTTGACGATCTTAGCGTTACCAGCTACGAAACCTAGTCGCCAACCGATCATGTTAAACCCTTTACTCATGGAGTGTACTTCAACACCAACATCTTTTGCTTCAGGTATCTGTAAAAAGCTGAGAGGTTTTTTCTGATACGTTAAAACGATGTGAGCTGCATCATGCACCACAACGATACGGTGTTGTTTAGCAAAAGCGATCACCTCTTCAAAAAACTTTTCAGTAGCTAAGACACCTGTTGGGCTGTTCGGATAATTTATCACTAGAAGTTTGGCGCGCTCGAGGATGGTGTCTGGAATCGCTTTTAAATCAGGGAAGAAGTTGTTTTTTTCTTCTAACTTTAAATTATAAACTTCACCGCCGTAGTATTTTGTGTGAGTTCCTGCAACAGGATAACCAGGAACTGTCATTATTGTTACATCACCTTGATTGATAAAAGCTGCTGGAAGCATGGCGAGAGCGGTTTTAGAACCCATGCAGTGATTAATCTCACTTTTCGGATCAAGAGTTACGCCATACTCTCTCTGCATAAACTCGGCGCAGGCATCCTTATATTCTTGGATGCCGTTATCAGCATAACCGCGATTCTCGAGTTTGGAAGCTTCTTCAGCTAAAGCTTCTCGAACGGGAAGTGGTGCCATATCATCATTTTCTCCGATACCGAAATCTAAAAGTTCACGATCGGGAAAGTTTGCTTTCGCAGTTCTCTTAGCGCGTTTTATCTTTTCAAACTTATAAATATCGTTTGTTTTACCATAATTACGACCACCGATACGGTTTGCGAAGAGTTCTTGAAAATATGGATCCATCTTTTGCCAATAAATAAAAAATATCAAAATAGAGAGAGCGCCCCGAGCAAGTCGTATTGATCGCTTCAATATAATAGGGGCTCCTAAAGTGTCTTAATCATACGAACCCTCCGTAGCCTTTGCAATTGAGAATTTATTAACACCCTTTGGGGACAATCGAACGGGCTGCAACTAAAAAACGAATCAGCTAGATTTTGACGGAGGTAAAAGTACTTTTTAAGGACAATAGAAGGGGCTGTTATTAAAAACGAGTCAGCTAGATATTTACGGAGGTAAAAAGCGCTCTTTATGGACAATAGAAGGGGCTGCTATTAAAAAACGAATCAGCTAGATCTTTACGGAGGTAAAAAATTAACATTTTTTAAGGACGCTCGAACGGGCTGCTACTGCAAAACGAATCGGTTAGGTTTTGACGGAGGTAAAAAAAGTTAGGTATCTTCTTATGGGGGGGACTTGTTAAGGAGGTTAATATTTGGAGCTCTGAACCTTTAAAAGTGTAGTACCTTAATAATTTTAATAGGTTAAATTATAGAATCGGTTAAAGGGGGGTCTTCTTTTTAAGAAAACTATTCATGGAAAATTGATAATTAAATGATTTAAATTTAAAAAAACCTTGCTATAGTGTGGCAAACTAGAAAACTTTTGATGGAAAAGTGCGAGAACTTGTGCATAGTTGTGCCGTGGTTGGTGCAAAAGTGTGCGTGTGCTTTAGAAATAAAGGTGACCATGCGCTGTATTTTAATGCTTTTTATATATGAGGATATAATCAGATGGGAGTAAATAAAGTTATTCTGATCGGTAATTTGGGAAGAGATCCTGAAGTTCGTTATACTACTGAAGGAACGGCGGTGGCTACAATCGCCCTTGCAACGGGAGAGAGGAGAAAAGATTCATCAGGACAGTGGGTTGATCATACGGAGTGGCATCGTTTGGTTTGCTTCGGCAAGTTAGCGGATTTTGCAAAAAATTACCTTAAAAAAGGTACTCAGGTTTATGTCGAAGGACGTTTAAGAACAAATAAGTGGCAAGATAAAGAGGGGAAAGATCGTTATACTACGGAGATCGTAGTGGCAACGATTCAATTTGTCGGCTCTAAGAGAGATAGCCAAGAGGGTGCTCCAGAAATGGATAGTTTTGCAATGCCTGCGGGGTTACAGTCAGCCGATTCTTTGGAGGCATCTTCTGAAATGGATCCTATCTCATCATCTTTTGATGATGATGATGTGCCGTTTTAAGATTAGGTACAGTGCTGTAAAGAGTAGCGCGGCTTTTTAGCCGCGCTATTTGTATACGAACTGTGTATTCTTGTATCTTCGTTCTATGTATCATTTTGATTTTTTAGTTATCGGTGGCGGAATTGCGGGTCTTACTTTTGCTTTGAAAGTAGCGAAAAAAGGTAGTGTCGCCGTGCTTTTTAAGCGTGATGTTGAGGAATCTTCAACTGCGGGAGCACAAGGAGGAGTAGCTGCCGTTACAAGCGCTGATGATGATTACAATCTGCATATTGAAGATACATTAGTAGCTGGCGCAGGGTTATGTAAACGTGATGTGGTTGAAGTTGTTGTCAGGGAAGGTCCTGAGAGAGTTAAAGAATTAATTCAGTTGGGCGCCACTTTTGATAAAGTGGATGACAATACATATCATTTACACCGCGAAGGCGGACACTCAAGGCGGCGCATCTATCACATGGCTGACTCAACGGGGTTTGAGATTCAACGAGCGTTACTAAAACATGCTGAGAATAATCCGAACATCACTTTTTTCCATCATGCCAGTGCTATCGATCTAATCTCTGCAAGAAAATTAGGCTTGAAAGGTTTTAGTTCCGATAGGGTGCTTGGTGCGTACGTTTATATGAAAGATGAGAGTGTGCAGATCTTTGCTGCGGATAAGATTCTTGTAGCAACTGGTGGTGCTGGAAAGGTTTATCTCTATACATCAAATCCGGATGTTGCTTCTGGTGATGGAATCGCCATGTGTTATCGCGCTGGTGTGCCTGTTGCCAATATGGAGTTTTTTCAATTTCATCCGACCTGCTTGTATCATCCGCAAGCTAAAAGCTTTTTAATTACAGAGGCGATGCGTGGCGAAGGTGCTGTATTAAAGCGTATTAATGGCGAAAGATTTATGCCGAAGTATCATGAATTGGCAGAGCTTGCGCCGCGTGATGTTGTAGCACGTGCTATCGACCATGAAATGAAGGTGCATGGTGAGGATCATGTTTTGTTGGATATCTCACATCGAGATAGTGATTTTATAAAAGAACATTTTCCAACAATTTATGAACGGTGCAAAACATTTGGATTCGACTTAACTACGGAACCTATCCCCGTTGTTCCGGCGGCGCACTATTTATGCGGCGGAGTTGTGACGGATCTAAATGCGGCAACGTGTCTGGAAAATTTATATGTTGCAGGTGAAACAGCTTGCACAGGCTTGCACGGTGCTAATCGTTTAGCGAGTAATTCATTATTAGAAGGGCTTGTTTTTGCGTATCGTGCCGCTGAAGATGCTATTTCTAAGTTTTCAGGGGAGCATCACACTTATCAGATTCCGGAATGGGATGCGGGTAACGCTGTAAATAGTGATGAGGCGGTAGTCGTGACTCAAAATTGGGATGAGATTCGACGCTTGATGTGGAATTATGTCGGGATCGTTAGAAGTGACAAACGGCTGGAGCGTGCATTGAGGCGTAATGATCTGATCGGAAAAGAGATTAACGAATATTATTGGAATTTTAAGATTAGCCCTGATCTACTTGAATTGAGGAATTTGTCGCTAGTGGCAGACTTGGTGATCCGTTCTGCTATGGCGAGAAAAGAGAGTCGTGGTTTACATTACAATATCGATTATCCGGAAAAATCCGCAGTGATTAAAGATACAGTCTTGTATCCGATGATTTAACTTTTGACAGGAAGCAGGATTGTCGGGATAAAAGCTAACAGATTCAAATCATTACAGGAATAGTCTGATAGGAATAAGGTCTGATTTTTTTATGGCGCTTGTTGAGAATTGTCTAAAAGCTTGCTATAACTATGCGCCGTTAGAAGAGGTAACTGATCTTACCGATAACTACTCATGATTCTTTAAAGAGTGCATGAGTTATTACTTTGATAGTAATATTCTAAGTAAATGATATTTGCTATTTTAATTATTTTAATGAGTTAGGGGAAGAGAAATGGGAGTTCCCAAAAAACGTACTACAAAATCAAGACGTAATCAGCGCAGATCTCACGATTCTTTAACAGCTGCACATCCTATCATTTGTCCGAATTGTGGAGAAAGGGTTCTGCCGCATCATGTTTGTATGGCTTGCGGACAATATCGTGGAAAAACAATAATCGATATGTCTGAAGAGGATACGACTCAAGAAAAGTAGAGACTACTTTTAGATAGTACGTTTTGAGATACATTCTTTAATTATAAAAAGCGGGCACAACGACCCGCTTTTTGTGTTGCTTTTTTATAATCCAATTAACTAATGTTAGAGGTTAAAATGCCCAATCGCCGTTACGGAAGATGGCGACCTCTGTGCCGTCACTTTTAATGCCGGTGATATTCAGGTCTTTTGTCCCTAACATAAAATCAACGTGTGTAACACTATCGTTAATGCCAGCGGCTAAAAGCTCTTCCTTTGTCATCTCCAGTCCGCCACTATAACAGTCAGGGAAGCCTCTACCGATCGCCATATGACAACTAGCATTTTCATCAAAGAGGGTGTTTAAGAAGAGCACCCCTGTTTCTCTAATCGGATTGTTATAAGGGACTAGCGCCACCTCTCCAAGATGCTTTGCGCCCTCATCAATTTCAATAATCTCTTTTAAGGTGTCATAACCTTTCTCTGCTCGGTAGTCAGTAATTCTACCGTCTTTAAAGGTGATGGAAAAATTTTCTATTAACGTTCCGCAGTGATTAAGGGGCATGGACGAAAAAACAACACCATCAGCACGATTCCTATCAGGAGAGGTGTAAATTTCTTCTGTTGGGATATTTTTGAAAAAATAAGTACCGTCAACTGTTTCTGCACCTACGTCACGCCAATTTGAAGCAGCGGTTAACCCTACGGTGATATCTGTGCCTAAGGAATTTTTATAGTGCAAACGATCAAACTTCTGTTTGTTAAGCCAAGCTTTACGCACTGTAAAACTATTTTTATGTGCTTTCCAAGCTGCAATAGGATCGGGCGTATTAACGCGTGTTGTAGTAAAGATAGCTTGCCAAAGTTTCTCTATGGCTTTCGCTTCTGTTAGATTTGGGAAGACCTGTTTTGCCCAAGCTGGACTGGCAGCACCGGCGATACACCAAACATTTTTCCCAAAATCAATCCCATTCCGCCAATCTTTACAAGCTGTATGTGCAGCTTTTCTAAAGGTAGCGATCTTTTTTTGATCAACTCCCGCGAAAGCTTTCGGATCTTCAGCAGTAATGAAGAGTAGGGCAGCACCACGTTTTGCTACGCCGTTCTGTAAGAGAGCTTGCCAATCAGGAAAAATTTCAAACGCTGCTAGCGGCTTACTATCGTAACTTATTTTTGAGACTACTTCATCTGTATATCTTACGATGACATCTTTCGCACCTTGCTCATAAGCTTCTTTTACAAGCTTACGTACAAGATCTGAATTTGCGATATCTGATGCGATGAAAAGTTCTTGATCTGCTTTTAAGTTACATCCGGCACGGATCAGAAGTCGTGCATATTTTTCAAGACTTTCCTCTAAATTAAATTGAGACGACATGAGATTTTTTCCCCTTTTTAATACCGTTATTAGTTTAATAGTTATTAGATTAATCTACTTTGCAGACGTGCATCTCACTTGTGCCTGATTTGGCGCTTAATCCGCCTGTAATAACTGCGATGGAGCCTGCTTTCAATTGCCCCTTCTCTTTTAGAAGAGCAAAAAGGCGTTGATAGGAATCAGGATCGCTGAGGCTGACCTGTTCACCTAAGATGGGGTCTACACCTCTATACAACGCCATGCGTTGCAACGTACGTTTATCATCGGAAACAGCAGTAATTACCTGTTCCGGACGATATTTGGCTAAAAGTCTGGCAGTGGCACCGCTACAAGTCGGTGCGATTAGCGAATCAGCATTAATGCGTTCTGCTGCACCAACAGCAGCGAACGCTAAGGCATCAGGAACCGTAGTGGAGCCAGCGTTACTGACGAAGCTTCTATGCGCTTTACTGTCGTAGTGTTGTTCAATCTCATAAGCTATTGAGCGCATATATTCAACGCAAGCGATGGGGTGTCGACCGATGGCGGTTTCTCCGGAGAGCATAACGGCATCCGCACCAAGTCCAACGGCAAAAGTAATATCTGTCACCTCTGCTCTGGTTGGACGACTTTCCGTTATCATTGATTGCAACATCTCTGTTGCAACAATAACAGGGATGCCCCGTTTATTGCCTTTGCGGATCAACATACGTTGTATTCCAGGAACTTTTTCAACTGGTATCTCTACACCTAAGTCACCCCGTGCAACTAAAATACCATCACTGACATCAAGGATCTCATCAATACATTCAAGCGCTACGCGACGTTCTATCTTTGGAATAAAACGGAGCTCTTTACCGGCGTTTTGTGCTATTTCGCGTAGACGAGTAATATCCGCTGCGTTTTGTACAAAAGATACAGCAACGTAATCGATGTCGTGTTGAAGCCCCCACTCTAAATCTTTCAGATCCTTTTCAGTTGTTGCAGGTAAGTTCATATCGCTATCAGGAAAGGCGATCCCTGCGTGTGAACGGACTTCACCACCTTCTGTAACTTTACAGATGACAGAATCTGATTTTATATCTTCAACGATTAACTCGATAGTGCCATCGTGTAGCAAAACTCGCTCTCCCCGTTTTAGCACAGTAGTCGGATCAATTATCTTTAAATAAAGTTTGGTGTTAAGAGAAGGGAGATCGCCGTACGCTATTTCGATAATTGAATTGGTTGGAAGTTGAATATTAGTATTATTTTCCATAGCAGTAAGGCGCATCTTCGGACCGCAAAGATCTTGCATCACTGCAACAGGTTGTGACAACTCTTCAGAAGCTTGTCGTATTGCTTGAAGTGCAGAGGCGTGTTCGTCATAATTTCCATGAGAAAAGTTAAGACGAAAAACATCGACTCCAGCGATTATTAGGTTTCTGACAATTTCTAATTCTCTGGAAGCTGGACCAATTGTGGCGACAATTTTTGTTTTTACAAAAGGTTGCTTCTCTGGGCTTGTTAATTTAGAAAACAACATAATATTAGATCCGTATAAAATATAAGATTAAATAAATTATGATTAAAACAGAGGAATTTTTATCTTGTTATTAACATCAGGTAATAACAGTAGGTTTATCTACTCCACAAAATTCCTTCAATTTTAAAAGTTGTAACATCGCTGTTTGATAAGGCTTAAGAACCTCTTCCAAATTCGCATCGTACTTTTTGTTGTAGACATCATGATAGATCCTAAGAGTAGCGCCACTCGTGCCGGTACCAGACAAACGGCAGATCACTCTACTACCATTATCAAGAATAATTCTTATACCTTGATTTTTTGTTACGGTATTTGTAACAGGGTCTTCATAACAAAAATCATCAGCTTTAATAACGCTACGTCCTGCAAAAGGTTGCTTCTTTAAACCAGATAGCTGTCCGCGCAGATGAGATATCATCTTTTGTGCTTTAGCAGAATTAAGTTCTTCGTAATCATGACGTTGAAAATAGTTTCTGCCGTATTGTGACCAGTGCTGTAAGACGATATCTTCTACGGATTTGCCGCTTTTTGCGAGGATTGTGAGCCATGCTAAAACCGCCCAAATACCATCTTTTTCACGAACATGATCGGAACCTGTGCCGAAACTCTCTTCTCCGCAGATGGTACATTTCCCAGCATCCATCAGGGTAACAAAAAACTTCCAACCTGTTGGCGTTTCATAATGCGGAATCTGAAGCCTCTCTGCTACTAGATCAACCGCCATGCTGGTAGGCATAGAACGCGCTACACCAGCCAATCCGTTACGGTATCCAGGGATATAACGTGTGGCGTTAGCAACAAGGATCGCTAAAGAATCACCAGGAGTGACAAAAAGTCCTCGTCCTAAAATAAGGTTACGATCGCCGTCGCCGTCGCTGGCAGCACCGAAATCAGGAGCATTCGGTGCGTACATCCTTTGCACCAATTCAGCAGCGTATTTTAAGTTTGGATCGGGGTGTAAACCTCCGAAGTCTTCCAGAGGTGTGCCGTGTAGAACTGTGCCGACGGGAGCTTTTAAAATATCCTCAAAGATGTGTTTAGCGTAAGGTCCTGTGACGGCGTTCATGGCATCAAAATTAAACCTAAATACTCCGGAAAAGAGTGCTCGAATAGCATCAAAATCGAAGATCTTTTCCATTAAAGAGGTATAAGTTGTTAACGGGTCAAAAACGACGACTTCCGTATTCTTTGCTTTAAAAGTGCCCATCTGAGAGAGGTCGATATCTGGAAACTCTACGGTTAAATAAGTTGTAATATCTTTTGTGCGTGCAAAGATTTTTTCTGTCATCTCTTGCGGAGCAGGACCGCCACTACTCGGATTGAATTTAATGCCGAAATCTCCATCTGCACCACCAGGGTTGTGGCTGGCTGATAAGATAAATCCACCGAGAGCGTTATTTTCTCTGATTACGGCAGAAGCTGCCGGTGTGGAAAGGATACCGTCTTTTGCAACCATAACGCGACCGAACTCATTGGCGACCGCCATTTTTACGATAGTTTGAATTGCAACTGAATTAAAAAAACGTCCATCACCACCCACGACTAAGGTGTGATCCTGAAATTGATCAGGAAAATCCATATAGAGAACATCAAAGGTTGATTGAACAAAGTTTTCTAAATAATTTTGCTGCATAAAGACAGCAGTCTTTTTTCGTAACCCCGAAGTTCCAGGTTGTTGATCTTGAAACGGGATAGTGTGGATTGTAATTGGTGTTAAGTCTGGTCTCATATATTTTTACCTACAATATTCAATAATCTGATATCGATCATCATACTATCTAAGAGAGAGTGGATATCAAATTGTACTTTCTGTTCTATTATTGATGTATGTTCGGCAGAGAGCAATTCCGAAAATATCTCTTTATTAGAAAAAAGGTGTTTTTTTTGTAAGATAGTTTTATTGTGCGTGTGATTTTAATAAAGAATTACAGCCGTTATGAGGGTTATTGCAAGGTATGTTTTTGATACTCAGAGCATGAAGCCGTTACGGCGTTGTCACGAAGCGTGTCGTTACATTGTTTGATTTTTTGTATAACGATCTTTCGGCGTTGTCCCAATTTAATAGCTTTTGCTACTTCTTGAGTCATAAAGGTGCGAGGGAAGATGATGTCTTCTCCAGCTCGATAACCGCAACCTTTTTTTGTAACACGTCCTGTGAGCTGCATTAAGCAGAGCATATTTTGTGGGAGTCCGGCGCACCGTCTTTCATCTATCTGCATAAGTTTTATATTAAGTGTGCAAGTGTCTGCGGGAACGGGGGTGGTAGGATCTGCTGCGTTCGCTGAAAAGAACGACAAGAGGGTAGTTAAGAGTATAAATAAAAACTGTTTTATTTTTTGTGTCATTATTAAAAAGTTAAAATTAAAATCTTACCAACATTGGCTTAGCAATTACCGATACTCAACTGATAGTGTGACCAGATGTTAAGTGTAGTGATAGCTGAATGAAACTCCTTACCATCAATTAGGAGATAAACAGCACCATCGATAATGGTTACTTCCCAATTGGAACGCACCTCGAGAGTTTCGGAAAGGTCTTGCATAAAATTATTGTCAATCTGATAAAATTCAATTTTTTCAACCCAATTAGTGGCAGCGCCACGCATACATTCATGGCAAAAAAGGTTTACTTGATCATTTTGAAAGAAATAGACGCGACAGAGGCATTGAGGATCGCACGAGGCGTGGTATAGACGTTTTTTTTCAGGGTTTCCTACTTCAATCCAGAGGGTGGGGTCTCCTAAGAAATCTTTACTCCAAATTGCTGGTTGCTTCGGATCAAAAAGTCCTTGAGTAAACTCTATGCCATCAGTATAGCTGTGAATAAAAGCAAGAACGCGTGAAAGCATGTATTCTATCGTTTCGTTGGGGTGTTTTGCAGCTTTTATTCTGAGTTGCAGGTACTGATTCCGATCGGTATCGGTCAGGTTGATTGCAAATGTATAAAGACCATCAATAAAAGCCATCTTTTCTCACTCAAAACGAACAGGCACCCAATTGCGTTTAGCGCAAGCGCTTTCAGGGCATACGAAAACAGGTTCATCTAGATTAGGGATTAGATTGCGCACAAACCTTTTGCCACATGCGCCACATTCAATAATAACTTTCGTAGGAAATACTTCAAAGTATTTAGGAACGATAGCATTTTTCTGAGCTGCGCGGAGCCGCCACTCCTCTTTTTTCTGTGGGCTAGGTTCTGTCATCGATAAAATACACCTAAATTAATTAATAGTGGGCGGCATTCTACCCTGAAAGGAGCAGCTGATAAACCCCCCCTCGAGGAAGGACTTACACCCTTTAGGGAGATGAGAACGGGCTGCAACTTGCAGAGCGAGTTAGCTAGATCTGGACGGAGGTCAAAAATTTGGTGCCACCCATTAATTTAGGAGAGTGAAAATTTGGTGCCACCCATTAATTTAGGCAGATTTTGCAGCTTGTCACTGGTGCCACCCTTCAGTTTGGGGGTTAAAAATTTGGTGCCACCCTTCAGGGACAGCAGGACGGGCTGCAACTGCAAAACGAATCGGTTAGGTTTTCACGAAGGTTAAAAATTTGGTGCCACCCATCAGTTAAAGGTGGGTGTCCTAATTGCTCTGCTAATAATATCAGGATGTTAGCAAAAGTTTAGAATTCGGCAGGTTTTGGTGCCACCCTTCAGTAAGACGGGTTCTGGCAGATTTGGCAGGGCTAGGATCTGGTGCCACCCACCAGTAAGACGGGTTCTGGCAGATTTGGCTGGGCTTAGATCTGGTGCCACCCTTCTTTTTTGCTGCTTTGACGGCTTAAGCGACTGGATGAATTTGGTGCCACCCTTCAGGGACAGCAGGACGGGCTGCAACTGCAAAACGAATCGGTTAGGTTTTCACGAAGGAGGTTAAAAATTTGGTGCCACCCATCAGTTTGGGCAGATTTGGGAGCAGCAGGTTTTGGTGCCACCCTTCAGTTAAAGGTGGGTGTCCTAATTGGCAGCTAATAATATCAGTATGTTAGTAAAAGCCCTGCATTCGGCAGTTTTGGTGCCACCCACCAGTAGGACGGGATCTGCAGGGCTAGGATCTGGTGCCACCCACCAGTTTAGGCGACTTGCAGATCGGATCGGCTAGGTCTTAACGGGGGTTGAAAAATAGATAAAAAAAGGGTGACTCAAAACTCTTTTGAATCACCCCGAAAATGAACTCTGACCTCGCTAGTTCATTGAGCTTTTGGTACCCTCGCTACTTGAACGGTTTTAGATACCAATATCTTAAGTCGTTTTCTGTCATATACCTGAGAAAGCTAGGAATGTGTGTGTGGTAAGGAGGTAGTTCCTCAGGTATTTTGACTTCCACAACCTTGCCCTATTGCAGGGCGTTTGTTTCTACTCTAAAGCAAGTGCTATGCCAAAAAAGTGCTTTTTTAACTTATTGAAAATACTTAATTTTTAAAAAATACTCTATTAGTGCTGGGAAACTTTTGCCTTAATCTTTGACAGCACTGTCGTACATAACGACAGTTAAGTAGGATCTTTTTGCTTAGTGCCACCCTTCAGGGACAACTGAACGGGCTAGAACTGCAAAACGAGTTAGCTAGATCTTCACGGGGGTTAAAAAACTGCTGCCACCCTTCAGGGACGATCGGACGGGCTGATACTAAAGAGCGAATTAGCTAGGTCTCTACGGAGGTTAAAAATTTGGTGCCACCCTTCAGGGACGATCGGACGGGCTGATACTAAAGAGCGAATTAGCTAGGTCTTTACGGAGGTTAAAAATTTGGTGCCATCCACTAAGGACGATCAGTGACGATCGGACGGGCTGATACTAAAGAGCAAGTTGGTTAGGTTTTGACGGAGGTCAAAAATCTTTTCCATACCTTTCAATGACGGCTGAACGGGCTAGAACTGCAAAACGAATTAGCTAGATCTCTACGGAGGTTAAAAATTTAGTGCCACCCTTCAGGGACGATCGGACGGGCTGATACTAAAGAGCAAGTTGGTTAGGTTTTGACGGAGGTCAAAAATCTTTTCAAGACGCTTTTTTTAAGAGAAAAATACCGAATTGTAGAAAAAATTAAAAAATAAATTATTTAAAAATAATAAATGTCATTTTATCTCAATATATAATGATCATAGGTAGCTGGAATAGTTTTCAACGGTATAATACACAAGTAATCAACAGGTTTTAAACTTTTGAGGTTGAATCTGCTTTCTGTTATAAACGTAAGGTTGTTTCTGGGTTAACAGTCTGCATTTTTAATAGTGTATTATGGAAAGTGAAACCTTTCAGATTCGTGTCTCAAAACTGATTCAGAAGTGCCGTAAGGCTGTGCGCTTATACAGCTCGGTCGGTCGTCTCGCTGGGGTTAAGCAAAACGAGTTTTCAGAACTTCAAGTTGCAGAGTGGAAAGATGTTAACATTCTGCTACTACAAGGGCTTACATCAATTATGGAGGTTCCAGGAAGAAAAGGTTTAAGCGCAGATCTGTTTGCCTTAAGAGATCGTTTTTATATGTTGTGGCGTGCTGCGGAGTCCGATATGCACATGCAACATAAAGATCTGCTGGCAGTAGTTGAAGGGAGCGATTTTATTAAAGCAGCAAAATTAAGTAGTCAGTTAATATCATTAAAAGCAAGGGTGCAAGCGACACAAGCCGCACACCATGAATTACAAGACCTCCTTGATAAAAGTCATCTGGTACCACCTGCTATCGAGCTATCTAAAGAGGCTATACTTTCGGAATCGGTAGAAGAAGATACCACGTCGTTGGCAAAAGTTATCCCGTTACGTCGCAGATGTATTTAAAATAAACAACACTTTTTACCTCCGTAAAGATCTAACCAATTCGTTCTTTAGTTGCACCCCATCCGATCTTCCCTGAAGGGCGACACTTTTAACCTCCGTAAAAATCTAGCTAATTCATCTTGCAGTTACACCCCGCTCCATTGTCCTTTAAAAGTGTTTTTACCTCCGTCCAGATCTAACCAATTCGTTCTTTAGTAGCAGCCCGTTCGAGCGTCCCTGAAGGGCGACACTTTTTAACCTCCGTAAAAAACTAGCTAATTCATCTTGCAGTTACACCCCGCTCCATTGTCCTTTAAAAGTGTTTTTACCTCCGTAAAGATCTGGCTAATTCGTTCTTTAGTAGCAGCCCGTTCGAGCGTCCCTGAAGGGCGACACTTTTTAACCTCCGTAAAAAACTAGCTAATTCATCTTGCAGTTACACCCCGCTCCATTGTCCTTTAAAAGTGTTTTTACCTCCGTAAAGATCTGGCTAATTCGTTCTTTAGTAGCAGCCCGTTCGAGCGTCCCCAAAGAGTGTTAATTTTTTAACCTCCGTAAAGATCTAACCAATTCGTTCTTTAGTAGCACCCCGTTCGAGCGTCCCCAAAGAGTGTTAATTTTTTTACCTCCGTAAAAACCTAGCCGATCCCGCTTTGCAAGTCTTAGTTCACTCAACTGCCACCTTGAAGGTGATCCAATCGTTATTGATGGGCACCTACCTATTAACTATAATTAAAGGCGCATTGGCTGTTGTACGCCAAGAGATCTTACTAAATCCGTTAGGAAGCGCTACTACATGCGAGCCATCTAAACGTAGCTGCACGCGAAATGATTTAGAAGTTTTTACAAGCATTAAACTTTCAGGACGCGCACCTAAAGGAAGATCAACCGTGTAACTTTTTTCTCCTCTGCTGTCGGAGAACGTCTCCGGTAAATCTTGAAAAAGAAGAGAGTAACCTTCGTGAACTAGATCGTTACCCATACCAGCTTTAAAATATTTTAGAGGAATCGTTGCTAGTAGTAACGGACGATTGCTCGGAGTATTAAGGGTGCCGGAATTTTTAAAAGCCTTAAACTGCGCTTGTGTGATCTTTCCTGAAAAGAAACCGATCTCTAATTCCTTTGATTGTTGTTTCCAGAGGGCAAACGTATCTGCATATTTTGAAAATAGATATGGTGCTACCTCTTTAGTGCTGTTTATGGTGGTTGTAAAACGTAAGTTCCAGAGCATTGAAACTGAATTTTCATTTAATTCTCTAGAAGACCTAAATTGAAACGATATAAAAAGGTCTTCCTTATCCGCTAATCTGTTACACTTTAAAAAGAGAAGATTGTTATTCATCAAATCTGAAGGAAAAAGTTCAAAGCGATAACTTTTAAGATTTTCAGGCACAACTTTTTCATTCAAGATAAACTCGCCTTTTGAAAAGAAGGTATTGTCACAGTTAAATAGAGCATTCTCCGTATCAAAAACCATAAGTGCTGCCGGTTCCTTTCCGATTGCAGCAAGAGAGTCGTTTTGTAAGGAGGGGAGGAATTGAAGTTTTCCTTGCTCTTCTTCTGAGAGCTCTCCCAAGAAAAATGCAAACTCTAAAGTGTTTAATGGAGCTTTATTTTCACCTTTTTTAGCGATATGGCTATCGCTACTAATTATCCGAGTATAAACAGATTTAAATGAAAGGTGTATCGTATCGTTTATCGTAACAGATTTAATACCATCCTGCGGAATAATAACATCATCTGTATTAGCATTGTAATAAGTTCTTTCCGTGACTACACTTTGTGATGTTCCCTCTGAATAAAGTCGGGCGCGTGCTAATGTCAGAAAACTTTCTGTTAAATATATTAGTACAACGGTGAATATCAAACTGGGTAATAATAGGCTTCTTGATAATTCTACTCTTCTTTGTACTAAGGTTTTGCAGATTATATCATGCAAAGTTTGCTTTTTAGTTGTAAAAGCAGCCATTAAGTATCCGATGTAAAACGAAGCTTTTGATAAAATTTTAGCAATGTTCCTAAGGAAAACACGAGAAAAATTACAACGATTATGCTCTGTATCTTCAATAAATAAGCCGAAAGCGAGTTTGCCAGGAGTCGCTAGTAATGGAGAGCTTTCAAAAATTGTATAATATACAATATCAAGACTTAAGAGTAACAAAATAGAGTATAATAAATGATCAGTGAGATTGAATATATCATCTTCCTGAATAGCATCGATAAAAGTGTCAGGTACTATTAGTAAAAATAAGGCAACGCATAACGCAATAATAGTTTGATCTAGAATCGTTGCGTATAATCTAAACCAAAATCCAGCAGGAGCTATCTCTTCTTCGGGGACTTCTTCAGGAATTTTCCCAAATGGTGAATTTTCTAAATTATCTTCAGGTGGTGAAAAAAAACGCTTTCCCATAATCAATCCTAAAACAGGCATCCGTAAGAAAATACATCTTAAAAATCTAAAAAATACAAAAGATAGAAGATAGTATCGTTACGCCGCTTAGATCGGTATTTTTGCATCAAAAGTTTAGAACGATCTCTATTTATGCAGAATCCTTATTATTTAAAGGTTATTTCTGTTCCTACCTCAATCCCAACTTCTTTAGCTGTACCGGCGTTAAGCTCTATAACGTAGAGGCTTGGCTTCTTAATAGAAAGTGTTTTTTCACTCATAATCTTAGCATCGTTAATAATACCGACGACTTTCTGATCCTTACTGATAAAGATTAGATCGAGAGGGATAAAGGTGTTTTTCATCCAGAAGGTTTGAATCTGCTCTTCCGGATAGATAAAGATCATCCCTTCATCAGCAGGCATCGATTTAACGTACATCAAGCCCCGTTCTCGTTTAGCGTCGGTATCGGCAACTTTTAACGTAAAGGTAGAGCTCTCCTGACCCGTCGCATTTTTAAAAGCAACATACATTTTATCTGCAGCGCTTCCGTGCAAGGAAAAGGAGACGTTATTAAGAATAAAAATACAGGCAGCAAGTAAACAAAAAAAAGATATGAAAGCGATTTTTGTATTGTTTTTAGCCATCTCTTTAAGATCCTATGCAAAGTAATGTTAAATCGTAAGGTAGCAGAATTTCGCTTAAATGGGCAGTTTAAAAATTGCATTACAACAGAAAGAGACGAATAAATTCTAATACTAAGAAAGATCTATCTAAAAGATAATGCTGAACTTTTTTTGAAGGAGTTGGCAGAGATATTGCTTAATCAAAGAAGTAACAACGAATAAGAGCGAAAAAAGATAAAAAAGGGGCAATAAGTATCATTTAGGGCAAGATGGTAGGAAAAAATTGCTCGTTAATAATGAGGTTAGGATGAGATTAGAAACAGCGTTGTCTACCAGTAGAGAGGGGATAAATGTTCACGGACAAGCGATCGCCGTTGTCGGTGATAATATCTCTAATGCCAGCACGACGGGTTATAAAGCATCACGTGCAGAGTTCGCCGATCTTTTGGCTGATTCGGCCAACCCATCAGGAACCATAGTACACTCCGGTTGCGGCGCTACTCTGCAATGCGTGCGCACCCTCCATCAAACTGGAATTATCGAAAACACAGGACGCAGCCTTGATCTTGCTATCGGTGGAAACGGGTTCTTCCTTGTAGGAAGTGCTGAAAGTCCGAACTTAACTAGAGCTGGTAATTTTCAGATCGGTCGAGATGGTTACTTAGAAACTGCTAGTGGCGATAAAGTGCTCGGCTTTAGTGGCGCAGACGGCACAACGCTCGGACCTATCAATATGTTGGATGTTAATGTTACGGGTAGTCCTACGGGTAATATTAAGGTAGGAGGAAACCTTAGTAGTATGAGTGAAATTACTGCGCCACCAACAGCAGCAACCACTTTTCAAGATATAAATAGAGCTGCTTCATTCTCATCTTCTGTTGAGATTTATGATTCTCTTGGTGGCAGACACGCTGTCTCCCTAAGCTTTTTTAAAACAGGTGATGGAGCGTGGAAAGCACAAGCTTTTGTGGATAGTGCAGAAACAGGCGGTACTGCCGGAGTGCCGCAACTTATCGGAGAGATAGATCTCGGATTTGATGAATATGGGCAGATCACAGCAGGTTCTAATGCAACTATGAACGCTAATGTTACATTTGCTGGGGCAGCAGCATCAGCTATCGCCATAGATTTTTCTGCTATGACACAGTTTGCTAATCAATCATCTATTAACAATGTCAATGCTGATGGACAAGGTGCGGGAGATATAACGGGGTATGAGATGTTGGAAGACGGTTCAATTCTAGCACGCTTAAGCACCTCAGATGCTATTAAGGTTGGAACTATTCAACTTGGAACTGTGCAAAATATTGATGGTTTAGTGCGCGATGGTAACGGTCTTTATATGTTATCTGGAACTTCAGGAGAGTTGATTGTGGGAAGCCCCAATTCAAATTATTTTGGTTCTCTTGAAGGATCTTCTTTAGAAAATTCAACAACGGATCTAGCAACTGAATTTGTAAACTTGGTTATCTTACAACGTGGATATCAAGCTAATTCGAGTATGCTAAGTGAAGTCGGAACGTTGCTAAGAGAAACGATCTCTCTCTTACGCTAAAAAAATTAAAATATGAAGCTTAAAAGCCAACTGTAAAATAGTCAGCTTTTAAGCTTTTAAAAATAATGTTTAACCGAGTCCTCCTTCTCCAATAAATCCGCCTTCTCGACTATCCCACAGAAAGATTTTACCTGTACCTTTCGGGTGAGAGGCTTGCGCCTGAAAACCTTCATCATCAGCTGTAATTGAAAGCTCTACACCTGCGGAGAGCGCTGCAAAACCAGGTAGGCTTGTACAAGCTGCATTACTGCAAGCCAGATACTCTTCATTATCCATAAAATACGCCTCTTCTGCGATAGCAGCGTTATGCAAGTCGCTCAAAGCGCGAGTATCAAAGGCGCGTTGCTTATAAGAGTTGTATTGCGGTACGGAGATCGCCGTTAAAACGGAAACGATCGTGAGAACTACTAATAATTCCAATAAGGTGAATCCATGATCCATAAAAATACTCCATTAATAATTAACGTTATAAAAAATGCACTGAAGAAAAAATTCTTCAGATGTTAAATTTTCGTAGAAAATGGAGTATTCGTTGCCTGTGGTCCCTGCTTTTTTTACAAAAAATAAAAATTATATTGCATCTCTCTTAGCAGATAAGACAGAGAGGAGAGGCTTGGTTTTTCTAAAGATCTTAAAATGAAATTTTACACAAAAGAATTACTTAGAGCTTGCTGATTACTCTTTCCATGATACTTGCTAAGTTTGATCTGATAATAGTTGCGAAACGTTCTTTTATTAAGGGTTGTGCTGCTTCAAAATGCTCTTTAAGCCCTGTTGTAATAGTATGGATAAGTTCGTGGTATTCTACACAGTCAATGTCAATGAAGATGCCGCTTTCTTCGTTGTAAGAACAGGGAAGTTTATTATTACAAAGAAGCCATAAAATAGATGTGTCTGAAAAACCGCTCAGCTCTTTAAATTCAGAGAGTGATATCTTTGTCATGGCTTAACCTCACTTTCTTTTGTCGCAATAATATTTGAAGCAACAAAGGTCATTAACGGAGCGTGGTCTGCGATTTTTTCTGCTGCTAAATTTAGATCTCCGCCTGTTGCTTCAAGCGCATGAGAACGCACTAATGTGGTGAACTCAGAGACACCATCTTGCAAAGATGAAATAGGTTTACTTAAGGCACGTTGTGCCAAGTCTAGGGCAGCTTCGGCTAATATTTCAGATGATGTAACGGCTTTACCGAAGAACTTTGATTCAAAAACTTTACCGACATCAGCTGCATCAATAATGGAGCTTCCCTTAAAGTCGGCCATTTCACAAAGTTTAGCGGTACTGTTTTCCAACTGTCTTAAATTTCCTGGCCAGCTATGACTGAAAAGCAAACGGTAAGCATCATTACTAATGCCGAAGATGCGTGAATTATGAGCGCGTTGTCTATGAATTTTAGCTATGGCATAAGCTAGCCCAGCTGCAATATCTAAACGTCTTTCTCGTAACGGCGGAAGTTCAAGACTAACCCTCTCAAGGCGATAGGCGAAGTCGTGTCGTAATACATCGCAATCCATTAGATCAAAGAGCGCTTCATTTGAAGCAAAAACAAAACGAACATCGGCAGAGGTTGTCTCTGTGCTACCGACTCTACGATAAACTTTACTCTCAATAAAAGTGATCAACTTTCCCTGTAAGGCTTTATCGATACTTTGTAATTCGTCGATAAAAAGGGTACCTTTTTCTGCACTTTTTACTAAGCCCCACTTATCAACGGCACCCGTATAGGCACCTTCAACGGCTCCGAAAAGTTCAGCTTGAATTAACTCTGATGATGAAAAGTCTCTCGGGGTAATACTGATAAACTTTCCAGATCTTCCCGCTAGAAGATGCAGAGCTAAAGCAAGATTGGTTTTACCTGTGCCTGTCTCTCCGATAATGATCGGATTTTCATTGGTATATTTGGCGTAGCGTGGCACCCAGACCATCCACAACTCACGGCTACGTGGGTCAGCTAAAGATTGTGCCCAACCATTACTGTTTAATGTCGGGAGAGCACTTTGTCCTTCAGCGCGGCGTTGCAACTCTTCTTGACAGAAGCTAAGAGCGTTTTGTAATTGAGCGTTAAGTGGCGTAACGGAAGGAATATTTGAAGGAGGAGCTGCTATAAAAGTATCAATAAAGCTTGAACCGTGCAGAGTTTCATCTTCAAAAAGAAGGTCTCCGCCGTATCCAAGATGTGCAGGAGACAATAGAGCTGTAATGATAAAGATCTCGGATCCGTAACGTTCTCGCACTTGAGATAAAAAGTGTCTTGTCCAACTATGCACGGACTCCGAATAGTGCGTGCCTATCTCCAGTAATATAACATTCGGTCTATGACTTGAAAGTAATTCCCAAGCGCCACTAAATGAAGCACTAAAACTTTTTTCAGCTAACCTAGCGGTTGTGATATAAGAGTCCATTTTACGACAAAAATCGCTGCTGCCTAAGATAGCGATGTGTAATCGAGGAGTGTCTTTCCCGCTAGTTTGGGTATTCATAATGCAACCTCCCTCCTCTGTTTTTGATCTACGTTGTGAGTGTTATGGGAAGAGGAAGACAAAACTTTACGAAGAGCTGTCACAGAACAGCCGAGACGTGCTGCTGCAATGCGGTAGTTAAAGTTACACTGCTCTAAGATGCGAAAAGCTGTGGCAACGTTAAGCATATTATTATCTTCCGAAGTACAGTTTTGAAGAGACCACATCTCTCTACCGTTTTCTATCAATTCTTGTAATGAAAAATCTGTGTTTGCGTTACAGAGTGCTGCATCAAAGAGCACTTCTTTTAGCTCTTTTATCTCCCCCGCCCAAGTTAGTGTTGATAGCCAAGAGTAGATCTCTTCAGAGAAAAGAAGGGTGGGTTTTCTTCTATTTTGCGGAATTTTTTGTAGAAAGTATTGTGCTAGGAGGGGAATATCTTCTGTTCTTTCTGAAAGACTTGGGATCCTTATATGGCTTGCTCCTGTTAATCTTAGCCACGCTTTGGAAAGTTCAGCCGATTGAGTACAGATAAAAAGGAAGGAATCATTTGTTGAAGAATTAGCACTCCAGATCCGCGAATGGTTTTTACTGATGAAATCAAGTACATCACACTCATCTTCTGTACAATTTGTAAGTATTAATGAAAGATTTTTACCGAGAGATGCTCTTGAAGTATCATCATAATGACGAGTTCCGAAAAGCGTTTCAAGATCGCCATCATAAAGGCTAATATCTACTGTTTTTAAATGTGATTTTGAATCTTTGCTATTAAAAATTATGGAAGCGATGGTCTTTTTGCCCACACCTGCCGCACCTTCCAGCACTAAAATAGGAGAGCTCTTCATGCTTTGAGATCTAATCTGATCTAGTAATTTCAAGTGTGGTTTTGAAACGCCGACCAGATCAGCTAATGTCTCCTGTTGTGGAGGCTCTTGCTTGATAAATGATTTTGTAGAAAGCGCTTGTGCAGCCAGATCTACAACACTTCTTATGGCTTGTATGTGTCCGATCTCAATATAATCTAAAGCTCCAAGCTTTAGAGCTTGTACTGCAACTGAGATACTAGGTTCATCAGTAAGGAAGATCACAGTCGGCATCTCTTCTTTGCCGTAATGATCCAGCAGCGCTTGCATAATGTCCAGCCCAGTGGAGTAGTCGCCGATCAAGTAGTCTAAGATAAGTACACGCGCATTACGTTCCAACAAGATCGGAATAATATCTTTACCGATCGGAATTCGAAACGAGGTTATATTTTTTTGAGAAAACTCTTCCTGTAAAGCTGCGGCAACCTTAAATTTTGTCGGCTCTCTTTCATTTAGAACAATATTAATCGGTTCCTGCATCATATTAAAGAATCTTCCTTTCTTAGATATGATGAAAGAAGAGAGAGGATGGATGCGAGTGTTAAATAAACTATTTTTGATTGAGGCTCTTCCTCTCCTGTGAGGTGGGGAAAAGAACCTCTTTATTCAGTCGGGGAACCTGAAAAGATGAAGGATATTCTGATTGTAGAGGATGGAAAACAGGAGAGGGAACGCTTGCAGAGGTTGTTTGAAGGTGTCGGATATGCAGTGGAGTCTTTCGAAAATGTTACGGATGCGGAAAAGCGTTTGGAAATAGAAACGTTTCGCTTGGCTATTCTGGATATTGGGCTTAATGACAGATCTGGTTCGTACCTCTTTAGCGTTATCAAACGAAATAATTGTGCTAACGATGTAATTATTTTTACAGGGAATCCCTCTGTGCATTTAAAACAACGCTTCATGGATGAAGGGGCTGCCGATTATATAGTAAAAGCATCTGTGCAAGCGCAGGATGAAAATTTTCTTTCGAGAGTTAATGAGATCTTGGGCACACCGTATCATACTAAAAAAGATGGCATAGATTTAAAGTATTTTCTCGAAAATTTTTTACCTGAAACATCAAAAGCATTGTTCTTGGATATGGATAATACCTTCCCGAAGTGTGCATCCTGCGGGAGACAGGAATATGTGGTGACTTTTTCTCAACAAACACAGATACCACCTGAAATAACAGGTCTCGTTGTTTGTGCAGGGTGCGGTAAAATCATGGATCCTGAAATTGAATAATATAGTAAGATGAATACTCCTTCAGAAAATAAAAAAATTGCAAAAGAAGGAAGACTTTTTAAAAAGATTGGAAGTGCGGCAGATTATTGTCGGTATGTTTTTATTCCACAACTTCTTTTAGTTATACCGATACTGGCGCTAAATATTCCGCTAATGAAAACTATTAGTGGGAAGATCTTTTTACTATTCGGTATCTACATAGTAGCTCATTTTTTCTTCGTGGTTTTCCTAAAAAGATCTTATTCAGGAGCAACTTTATTACTTAATTTTACGGGAATAATACTTTCTTTTGCAGGTGTCTGTTTTTTTTATGGAGAGACTCCTGAAGTCTTCTATTATCTGGCGACGGCTGTATTATTATTGCCGCTCTTTTTCAGTATCTGCCGTCCTGAGATCGCACTTACAACTAATTTTATAATTGTTATAGCTGTTTTATCTTTTTTTAAAATCGAAGAAGTTAAAGAGAATCGAGTTATACTTTTTCTAAATGCCTTAACCTTAACTTTCCCCTGTATCTGGTGTGCTCTTTTGGAGAGTATGCAGTGTATGAAACGGTTAAGAGAAAAGAGCTTAAAAGAACGACCGATTTTTACCTTTCAGGAGACATATAAAGAACGGGGACAACGTGAGAAGTTAATTAAGATCAGTAAAAATTTATTGTTGGAACGGTTGCGTTCATCTGCGATCTGGAAAATTGTTGCGACAGTTTGTATAGCGGCTATTACAACTTTTGGTGTTGCCGTACTTAGAGGGGAAGATTCTTTATTATTCCTTCTGTTATGGAGTGTCATAACTTTAACTCACTTACTGATATTAAATCTAATTTTAAAAACAAAGCGCTTACACAATCTGTGCACCTTATTAGTAATTCTACTTATTGTGGGGATTAATTGGTGGTTAATCGGGCAGTATCTCGGTTTTTATGATGACATCTCTGGTATCGTGGTGCTTTCTGCTCTGATATTTATGTATGGCAGCGTGGCGTTACCCTTTAAATGGTATGCTTATTTTTTCTTAGCAGCTCTACTTTATGCCGCAGGTGCGGCAGTTGAAGGAGATACATTCCTCTCTTTTTGTATCTTTGCCGCTACTTTTCTAGTTATGTTTCGTAATGCCTTTGTAAATTATCTGGAGATTTATACAGATGTTTCTACAATCGTTTTGACGCGAGGAGGAGAAGTCGGAGTAGCAGGTCGTTCTCTTATTCGAGTGTTGGCGTGGCAGCTCTGTGTTGCTTTAAATGTAAAGCATGTCTTAATTTGTTCTAAAAATTTAATTGAAGCCGTCTTTGATAACAGCGCTAAGATACTGGAGACAGATTCTAATTTAAACAAGACTTTGTTTGAGGTAGCACAAGATGAGAGCGGTTTGATTTATGAGCAAGACATCGATCAAAGTGTTAAAGGAATATATAAAAAGTTTTTTAAATTTAAGCCTGCGGCAATTGCTTTTGAAAGGTTCAGAGTTACGAATAAAGATCAGGAAGAGCAGATTGTGCTACTAGTCCCTATGGGGGAGATCGCTGCAATTATAGGTTTTGAACGCGCCTTTAAAACTGTTCATCTTTTATCTGCAATTGTGCGTATTGCACTAAGCGCTACAAGGTTACGCCGCCTTTCGTCTAATGCCACTGTCGATTCTCAACGTTTTGCACTGGAGAAAGATCGTGAAATGAATCTAGCGGTGCATTTTGTAAATAATTTAGTGCAAGATGTTGTAATTCAATGCGAAGATCTTAAACGTAAGATAGAAGGTGTAAAGGTTAAGAAAGAAGCTATCTCTGAGGATACCCTGCAAGAGATCGCGCAAGCTGTAACCCAGATCGAATGTTATTCAAGGATGCTATCAAACCACATAACCGATCTGAAATTGCTAAAAGAGATGAAAGCAATTCGTATCTTTGAAAGAAAGGAAAAAAGTGGCGTGGCAGTAGTGCTTGAGGAGTTTTCTGAATATGTACGCAGCTCAGCTTTACGTTACGGTTATTCTTGCGAAATTGATCTGCAAATTAAAACAGATGCGGCGTTCATCGTTTCAGCCGGACAGGAGTTTGTTTCTACGGCGTTACGCGCTATTTTTTATGTGATCGCTTCTTCTTTAAATAGGGGTAAAAAAATTCATCTGATAGTTAGTGCACAAGAAGAGCAGATCGATTTTAAGTTCTTGTATAACGGCGAAGCCATTTCGCTTTCACAACTTGAAGATACTTCCTGTTTTGGGAAAGATGAAAAGGAGTGGCGTAAAATAGAGTATCTTTCTGCCGTATCCTCTTTTGCAAAGGTGAGTGAAGGCACCTTTGAGGCACTTTCAGCAGAGGCTCCTTATACTAACGGCATCTCTTTGAAGTTACCGTTTTTAGCTGAAGAAAAGGCGGAAATAATAGGATCGGGTTGGGCGCTACTGGTAGATGATAATCCACAAGTACTGACCTTTTATGCACGGGCTGCTCAAGCATTAAACTTAGAATATCAGATGGCGCACTCTAAACTTGAAGCTGTAAATATCATAGAAGAAAATGGTACCCCCGCTATCGTTATTTCAGATTTACGCTTGGAGAGTGCAGAGAGCGGATTTGAGTTGATTAAGCATATTAGAGAGTTTTGTGGCGCTAATGTACCGATTCTTGTGGTGAGTGGCACAACTGACAGGGAATACGTTAAAAAAGCACTTGCTTATGGAGCTGATGCCTACTTAACAAAACCGCTTGGAAGAAAAAAACTGTTTTCAGAAATTAGTGCAAATTTAAAAAAATCATTGGAGAAGAAAAATGAATGCTGATAAGAACCTTATTGAAAAAGTCTCCGAGAAAAATAAAAAGATAGAGGGATTTCCTTTTGATGACCTCCTTGAAGGGTGTTTTAAAAGTTGTGAAAAAGCTATACAGGAAGCTTTTGATGAACGCTCTGAGTTTTTTGTACATGAAATTTTACAAGCTCTTTCAAGAAACTGTGTAAAGGCAGAATCTAAAGCTAATGCGTGGATAGGGATCGGATCTCTTTCGAGGTTACGTTCCGAAGTGGGGGGACGCTTTCAAAATTTACGTGATAGGTGGTTACAGGCAGGTTTTCCATTGCGTGAACATCGCGGAGATAAAACTGGTGCTTATGAGGTAAATCTTGAAGGTTGGACCGAATTAAGCGCGTGGATATTAAAGCAGGGCTATGAATGTAAACTATCTCCCGCTGAATCAGAGTTTCTTTTTGAAGTAAGAGCGTTGGAAGAAGATAAAATATAATCTAGCGTCATTTCTAAAAAGTGAGAATTTAAAACTTCTTAAAATTTTCTCAAGAATGATATAAAACTCACAGCTCTATAAGTTCGCCGCCATGTTTATGTATTCTAAAAAATTCATTCTCTATCCGTTCTGAAGTTCCGCTCCGCATGGCAACGCTAACCTCTTCTCCTTGAAGAGCGTAACAAGGTTCGCCCACAGGTGGCATAACAATCAGCGCAGCATTTCTATTAGGATATTTTTGTGGCATTACAGAAAGCTCATCATTTAATATTGAGGAGAGTATTTCAGGATGCTTATTAAAGATCAGCGGATCCCGTCGCAACTCTTCACGCATAGCGGCTAAGACATATCCTGATAGTGCTATCCCCATAATAGCCTCACCACTGCCCGTAGTAGAAATAGCAGCAATATTGTTGTCTGCATAAACTCCTGAACCGATAATAGGAGAATCACCAACGCGACCATTTAATTTAAATGTAACCCCACCAGTAGAGGTTCCAGCACATAAGGCACCTGTGCTATCTCTTACCACACAACCGACAGTTCCGTGAGAGCCCGTGTCGTGTATTAAATCATCTTTTAAATTTTCGTGTTTACTTAGTAATTTTCGCACATGAGGAGCAACAAGCTCTTCGTGTGTTGCAACCCAACCGAACTTCTCACGTTCTTCTAAAGGCATTGCATCCAGTGCGTTCATTAGCTCATGAGTCCAGATGGTTATCAACGGAAAATCTCTTTCTAGTAACATCTTCAGAGCAAGAGCTGATGGGAACTTTACACGACGAAGATTAATGATTGAAACAAAATGCCCCGTTCCTTTCATCATTCCGATATCGAGTAAAACGATACCGTGAATATTAGGGTATCCTCCAAAACCGGCATTAAAATATTCACACCCTTCCATTACTCTTAAGGCAGCTGCCACAGCGAACTCTCCTGATTTCCCAGCAACTAACTCTTTCCATGCTGCATCAATAGCGACCTTTAGGTACGGTAATTTTAATACTGTATGACCTTCCAGAAAATGCCCAGAACCACCATGTATCATTACACTTAACATTTTTATATCCTCCGCATTCCTAACTCTTCTAAAGCCTGTGCCAAGTATTCTATGTGATACATATCTTCAGCTATAAGAACAGGCGCAAAAACTCCGTTAATTGGTATAGTATCGCAGTCGTAAGGGAAAACTGCATTGATGGAGGTACCATCATATAAAATCGGTGCCAACTTTTTACGAAGATCATTAAAAGAACTAAGGTCTGTCTGTGCCTTAAAGAACTTCCAACAAGCGGGACGCTTCCCAGTTACTCTCTCGATATTATCAATAATAGCCATAGTAAAGGAGGATCCGTTTAGTCGTGCATTATTTTCAATCGGAAATATCCCTTGTGCTGTGACGATATAGTCAATGCCTAAGACTCCTCTATAGCCGTGAGTTGCCATATTTTGTACGATTTTTAACGAAGTGCTCTGAATATAATTAGAGATCCGTTCTGAAAAGTACTGTCCATATAAATTACCTATATGGTGCAGCCCTGCAAAAAGTTGTGCCGAACATCCTAAATAATGAACATTACCGTTGCGATCAATTGACCATTGATCATTGGGAGAAGCAACAACTTGTAAAAACGGTTCAATTAACAGATGTTCATCATTGCTGTCTTTTATGTTTTTTAAAATTTGCTCCACATCAGTGTTTTGTACTTTATAAGCAGAAGATCCGGCAGCACCTAAAGATCCTCTGATTAGTACTGCTGGATAAGATTGCAATAGCCCGTGAACAATATCAGCCAACTCTAAAGAATTTAGACCGCTGGTGTCCCTTGATTCTCCACTTACGACAGGGATTCCGAGTGCCAAACACTCTTTTTTAAAGGTGTCTTTATTAAAATATTTTAATGACAGCTCTTCAGGAGAGCCGAAGAGTTCGGCTTTAATAAGACGTGCTGCCTTCTCTTCTGCCTTACCCGAATAAAATGGAACAAACACCGGTTTTTTTCCAGTATCTGCAATTGCTGTAAGTAATGCTTGCGGATCTTTGATGATAAGATCGCTTAGGGGAACGGCAGCTGATTTGCAATTATAACTGACGATGTGTTGTGTGCTAAATCCGATCTCGCGCAGCCACGTGTAATATTCAAGATTTAGTGGTCCTGTCAGCACAACGATATCTGATTCTTCGGCGATAGGTAGACTACGTGCAGTTTTTAAATGAATGTTAGGATCAATATCGCGTAAGAGGTCTCTATAACAGGGTTGAGATAAAACATCGCAAGCAAAGATTCTAGTTTCTGTTTCGTCTTCTGAAATAGTGTGGAGTAAAAATTTTTCTTTTTGAATCATTCAGACCTTATAACAAAATATTTAATATTTGTAATCAATTGGTAAATATTGCGAAAATAATAGAGAATTTATTTTAGTTTTAAGGAGCTCCTTCTTGTTTTTTACAAAGCTTGTCTGAACAGCTAATTAAAGTGTCCATACTTCCCGATTGAAAACCTTCTAGATCTAAGGTGATATGTTGAAAGCCTAACGCTTTTAAGGCGGAGCAGATTTCAAGTTTCTTTTTTAAAAATAGTGAAAATTGTTGTGGTAAGATTTCAACGGTGGCGATCCCGTCACGGTAACACCGCAGCCTTAATACTTCAAAACCCATAGATCTTAAAACTGCTTCACCCTGCTCTATTTTTTGCAATACTCTCTCTGTTAATGTACTGCCGTACGGGAGCCTTGTTGCCAAACACGATTCTGCTGGAGCATCGGCAAAAGGGAGGCTTAATTCTTGAGCTAATAATCTGACCTCTTCTTTAGTAAAATTAAACTTCTCAAAAGGTGAAATAACATCCAACTCTAGCGCTGCTTTTTTACCAGGTCGGTGGCACTTTGCATCATCGGCATTACTACCATCTAATAAAAATCTTACCCCTGAAGCATCAGCAATCTTACGTGCTAAAGAAAAAAGTTCTTTTTTACAGAGATAACAACGGTTGTGCGGATTGTCTTGCATCTCAGGGAGGCTCAAGACCTTAAAGTCTACGATTTCGAGCGTAGCTTCTAACTTGGCTGCATTTAGTAAGGCATCAGAAATCGCTTTTTTTGATTGGAATAGCGATCTGAAAAATAAAATTTTAAGGTTAAATGTTAGAGCCTCCGTTTTAAGGTGCATTAGTAGTGCAAGAAGGGTTGCACTATCAACTCCACCTGAATAGGCAAGACAGATCCCTTGTGGTGCTAACTCTTTAAGGTAACTTTTTAGATGCGTTGTTTTGTTCATCACAAGCTAACTTATAAACAGTTTTAAAGTCTAAGCCGCTTTCTGCAGCAACTTTCTTAACACTTTCATATTCAGGATAACGTCGCACCAACTCTCCCCAGCGACACTCTTTGATAGTAACTACACCGAACGGCAACGTTACCTCCTTACTCTGTCTCTCCATGCAGGAACGGTATAGCGGAAATTTGCGAAGTCCGATTGAAGTCGTTGTTTTAAAAATTACCTCTTCCAAAGTTGGGATTAATGCCTCATCAGCTATAACACGTAAGATCCAAGCTGGACGATTCTTCTTCATAAAACACGGAATGTAATGTACATCACGAGCACCGTGCTCAAAAAGCTCTTCCAGTGCCGTTGCTAAACACTCTCCGCTAGCATCATCGATATTGCTTTCGAGCATCCAGATATTTTCTTCGGAGTCCTGTTTTTGAATTATCGGAGTTAATAAAAAAGCCCGCAAGATATTTGGTCGTCCAAAATCACGCTTACCCGCACCGATGCCGATACCGTTGATCGTACAAGCTTGCGGTTTCGTGCAATTTTTAAGTGCTGCCACGATGGCAATCCCAGTTGGTGTTATCATCTCTCCGCAAGTTTCAGTTATCCTTAACGGAATCTGATACTGTTTAGCAATTTCAGTAACGGCAGGTACAGGGATAGGTAGATCTCCATGTTGACATTTAACTAGACCTGCTCCTTCAGTAAGAATAGAGCAGGCAACTTTATCTATCTTAAGGTTATCAATGCAGTACGCTACGGAAAGGATGTCCATAATGGAATCAATGGCACCTACTTCATGAAAGTGCACTTTTTCAAGGGGTTCTCCATGCACAGTAGCTTCTGCTTTTGCTATGATATTGAAGATCTTTTTTGCAATGTTACGCGCTTTGTCTGTTAATAAAGCTTCATCAATAATCTTTTCAACATCGTTAAGATGGCGGTGCTTATGTGGCTCTAAGGTCGTGTGTGAATGATCGTGTCCATGAAGGTGAACGTCAAAGTCACAAGCTAAAATACCGTGATTGTTTAGATGTGATATTTTATAATGACAACCTTCCAGATGAAGAGAGGCAAGCATCTGCTCTAAGCCGTCTCTATCTGCACCCAGATCTAACAGGGCAGCAACCGTCATATCTCCGCTAATCCCGTTTGAGCAATCAAAGTATAAAACCTGTTCCATTTTATAAGATATCTCTCTTGTAAAGGTTATCTCCGTTAAGTCTGCAATAATAATTTTAAAATATTACTACCTTGTTTAGCAGCAGCTACGACATAAATTAACTTTTTTGCATCCCTCTTAAAATCCTGCAAGCAGTAACTGCAGCACCATAACCGTTATCTATATTCACCACAGAGATCCCTTCAGCGCAAGAGTTTAGCATCGTTAGAAGTGGTGCTAATCCTCCAAAAGAAGCCCCATATCCAACGGAGGTCGGGACAGCTAAGATCGGTACAGAAACAAGTCCTGCTATGACGCTGCCGAGCGCTCCTTCCATTCCAGCAACGGCTATTACAACATTAGCTTTTTTTATATCATCTATTTTTGAAAGGAGTCGGTGAATTCCTGCTACTCCGATATCGTAGTGGCGATTAGCTGTTGCGCCGAAAAACTCCACACTTTTAGCAGCCTCTTCTGCAACTGGGATATCAGCAGTGCCACCACTACAGATCGCTACCACACCATTAAGTACAGTCTCTCGTTTCTTTGGTGTCATGATAATTTTCGAAACGGGATCAAAAACGAGATCAAGTCCAGCATCTTTTAAAAATAAAAATTGTTCTTGTGTGCAACGTGTGCCGAGCACAGGACGACCTTTTTTAATAAAAGCTTCAAATATTTTTTGTAACTGTTCGCAACTTTTTCCTAAGCAGAAAACAGTTTCTTCTATACCTGTTCTGTTAGGACGTGAGTGGTCTAATTTTGCAAATCCCAAGTCTTCAAAAGAATTCATCTTTTATCGTCCAATAATTATAAAGTAGCTATCCCAGTTATTTAATCCTACATCAAAAGGATTTTTTTAAAAACTTAGTAAGATGCGCATACTTTGTAAAAAACAGAGAGTAGCTTTTATAAGTAAAACCTTTCACAGTTGGATAATAAAAATTTCAGGATGAAAACCACCTTGAAAAACCTTTCGTCTATGGACGACCTTAAGGTGTTGTTGTGCTATGACCTTTTCCAGATTTTTTATATCTTGAGTGATTAATCCGATGCGAGCAGTACTAACAGTGATGCGTTGTGCTTCCTGCAAAAATTGAGAGTATAACTCTAAGTTCTCCTGTCTACTTCCAATGTTTTCGCCCCAAGGTAAGTCTGCTAGAACGACATCAAATGAGCCATCTGCAAAAGATGTTTCTCTTGCATCCATCTCGAACACTTCGACATCGCGGATATTAGCATTTTTTAGGTGATCTCGGCAGTATCCCAGCACTTCACTGTTATTATCAATACCTACGATACGAGAAAGCTTTCTACGTTGAGAAGCTTCAATTAAAATAGTGCCAGATCCGCACATGATGTTAATGAGTCTATCATCTTTTTTTATCCCTGTTAGGTCATATAAAACTGCAGCGAGAACAGGATTTAAAGCACCTTGAAAGTTATGAGTTCTCCACGCTTTTGCAGATAGTGGACGAGATGAAAGCCTGATTAAAACCTCCCAAGCTTTTCCACTCGGATGTTTTCTAAAGCGTAGTAAGAGGTCGCCGTTCTCCTTATCAAAAGTTAATCCGGTAAAGTGTTCGATCTTGGAGGCGATCTCAGAGTATGTTTTTGAATCACTACCAGCAGCGTTTATGCGGAATGTTTTTGCGGGGAAATCCAAAGAGTTTTTAATAGCTTTTAAGATGTGTAAATTGATATCTGCCAAAATATCTGCTTTGAGTAAGCTACCCGGCCCTTTAACAGGGAAACACAGTAGGTAATATAGTGATAGAACTTTCCTTAAACTTTTTAATTTTGTGTAATCTTCTTCTGCAACAAAAACCACAGAATCTGAAGTGTCTGTCTTAAAGATCTGCAGCTTATCGCCCAGTTTAAGCAACTCTTTTTCTACTAAATCTTTAGTACCATCTAAACAGGATGCTTCAAATAATAGTGTGTTTTTCATGGTGTTAGAGACCCGTTTTTTGTGTTGTAATGAATCAATATCTTACGCTAAAACACTTTAGAAAATATAGGGCGATCTTTTCCGATATTACAATAAGTGAATATTAATGGAGTTTTAAAGATGAAAAGTTTAACGAAAGTTAGTGACATGACTAAAGAAGATGTCGAATTGATAATGACACGAGCACGGGCGTTCGATGAAGCCTATTCTAAAGGTGTGCGTAGAGATGATATTTTACACGGTAAAGTGGTTGCTATGGTGTTTGAAAAACCGTCATTACGTACAAAGGTTGCCTTTGAAGTTGCCGCAACGTATCTCGGCGGTACGCCGGTGTTTCTTTCTAGCTCTCAGATCCTCGCTAGCGGCAATAATGTTAAAGGGAGAGAATCAATTCCAGATATCGGAAGAAATTTAGAGCGTTTTTGTGATCTGTTAGTAGCTAGAGTTTACAGTCATAACACAATTATAGAGCTTAGAGATTCTATCACTATTCCTGTTATTAATGCTTTGTGCGACAAGCACCACCCGACACAAGCGCTAGCTGATCTTTATACGATAAGATTGAAAAAACCAGCTTATCCTAAGATTAAAGTTTCTTACGTTGGTGATGGGAATAATGTAGCAACTTCCTTGATGCAAATCTCTGCTTTAATGGGGATGGATTTTGCGATAGCAACGCCAAAAGGTTATGAAATCCCGCAAAAAGAACGAGAAGTGGGAGAGTCGTTTGCTGCACAAAGTGGATCAACGCTACACTTTTTGCAGCATCCTGAAGAGGCAGTTGCAAATGCCGATGTTGTTTATACCGATACTTTCGTTTCTATGGGGCAAGAAGAGGAGACTCAAATTAGAAGAGACGCCTTCGCAGGGTATCAAGTAAACCTTAGTTTGTTAAAAAAAGCTAAGCCTGATGCGGTTTTTATGCACTGTTTACCGGCACATCGTGGTGAGGAAGTAACAGATGAAGTGATGGACTCTGCGCAATCCATAGTTTTTGATGAAGCAGGTGCAAGGCTACATATCGCCAAAGCTTTAATATCTTTAATGTTGGAATAAATCGTTAAGATAGAGTGAAAAGAAAAAAGGCTGCTCAAATAATTGAGACAGCCTCTTACTTAATCCATTAAAGGCGGTATAAAAAATTAACTCCTCTTTTTCGCTACGATACTAGCGAAAGCAGCGATACCGATCAGGAAGAGGATGATAAAAATAGAATATAAAGGATCGATCTCCATATATTCTAATCCAGGGATACGTTGACAGATCGCTGTTGTCATCCCTACTTCTGCGTTTGGATCTACTTCTGCAAGGTGTATTAACGTTTCACAAGAGTGAGCAACCATCTTTAGTCCTGCAAAAATTAAGACTGCTGCTAAGCCGTAATGTAGATACTTTAAGTCAGCGATCAATCCAGCTAACAAAACGTAAAGAGCACGGAGTCCTAAGATGGCAAAAGCGTTAGAGCTGTAAACTATGAAAACCTCTTGTGAAAAGGATAGTGCAGCAGGCACTGAATCAATGGCAAAAACTATATCAGTTAATTCAAGTGCTACGATTGATATCAAAATGGGGGTCATCTTTAACTTGCCATCTTCATGCACAAAAAAATGTGCTGTTTCAGGGTTTTTACTGATGGGCAGATGTTTTGAGAGCCAATTCACGATGGCACTCTCTTCATCATCACTATGCTTTGCAAAAAACGCTTGAATTCCAGCGTAGAAAAGTAAAAGGGCAAATATTATTCCGACGGCAGCCCACCGTTCCAGTGCGGCAGCACCCAAATATATAAAAATGGCACGGAAAACTAATGCTCCGAGAATACCCCAAGCTAACGCCGTTCGTTGGAACTTTCTAGGGATCTTCATCGCTCCAAAGATGAGGAGGAACACAAAAAGGTTATCTACACTAAGAGCTTTCTCTATAAGATAGGCAGCAAGGTATTCATTGCGCGCCTCGCTACCCCATCTGAAGTGTACATATAAGGAGAAAGCCAAGCCGATGCCGACCCAGATACAGCTCCAGATGGCAGCTTCTTTTTTGGAGCTGCCGTGATCGTTTCTCTGAATCCATAGATCAACAAATAATAGAGAGAAAAGAAGAATGCAAAAAAATCCCCAGTCCATTGGGGTAGTATTAAAATCAGGTAATGATGTTCCCATAGTTTATGTGTCCGTATAAAAATTGTGATAAGAAATTATATCGCGCGGAATATAGCACCATTGTGAAAACGGTAGAAGATGCCTTTTTTCTCACTTTATCTGATAGAGATTTTAGAGTAAATTGCCTTAAGACTTTTTAAATGAGGATAAAACAGTGAAAGGAGTATTTCTTCAACAACAACTTGAATTCCGATTGAATGCGGAAGGTGATTTTAGGCAGGGTTCTGCCATAAAATGTGAGATGTCTGTAAAAAACCATCTTGCAGAAGATAGGGTCTTAAAAAACTTAGCACTCTGTTTAGCTTTGGGCGATTTAAAAAAAGTTAAACGAAAAGAACAAGATGCCTTTACTATTGTATCTGCTGCAGAGTTGCCGCTTGAGGTGCACTTGAAAGCGGAAGATACGGTGAATTATTCTTGGACATTCACGATTGATCCTAACGGTGTTATTAGTGATAAATCTCAAAGTTTATATATTTTATTCGGAAATAGTGCGAATCTTGATGTTTTAGGGCAGTTGCCACTTACCGTAACACCGCATCAAGATATCGTCGAGGTGTTGGCAGTTTTTGAAAGCGCCTTTAATTTCGTTGTAAAAGGGAAAAAATCATCAAAAGATTGGCTCTGTATAAAAATACAACCTGCCGCTGCGGCGAAGTATTCGATGTTGGATCAATTAACACTCTCTACACACTTCGACGGAGAACTACTAAAATTAAAATATGTTTTTGATCTGAAAAGATTTGAAGCTACTGCGTCATCTCTCGGTGTCAGTAAAAAGAAAAGTACTGTTTTGCAAGATTTTCCCGCTGAACAGTATAAGCGAGATGGTTTTGTAGATCACGGTGTGATCGAAGAGCAGATCAATGCAGCTTTAGCAGAGGTGATATAAATATTTTTTAAAGGTGTTTATCCGTTCTGTACTAATGGCTCACTTAAACTTTGATCCGCTGAGAAGTGCTCTTGTAACAGATCTTGATAAATAGCGTTATAATCAGCACCCATAGCGTTAACATAGCGCGGCTTGGGGAGTTGCCAACTTTTCCAATCTTCATTTTGCAAAAACCATTTTAGTGCTGCAACTAAGGAAGCTTTATCTCCTGCTTTGAACTTCTTACCGTTTATTCCATCATCAACACGCGCTTTCATAGCACCGATATCAGATACAAGCGGCACCACATGACCTTGCCACAACTCTGACAATACTAAACTGTAAGTTTCCGGAAAGAGAGAGGGGATAACTCCAACGTTTATATTGGAAAGAATCTTGGGTAGTTCACTACGTTTATAAAGTCCGTGAAAACTGATATTGGGACGTTTATAACTCGGATCAGGCACACCGCCGTAAATATGAAGTTGAGCATCAGGAAATTCCGCTTGCACATCGCCGAAAGCTTCTAACAACATCTCCCAACCTTTTTGTGGCTGCATAGTCCCGATATAACCGAAGCGAAGCCCCGTCCAGTTGCGTGAAGGATCTTGAATAGTAAAAGGTTTAATGCCGTTTTCTATGACCGTAAACTTATATGGGAAAACTTGTTGTAACTGTTCTGCTAAATATTGAGAGGGTACGATCAGTTTTTTTACGTAGCGAAAACTACGGATTAAATTATTACGTCGACTAATTAGATAATCAGAGATATCAGCATCAAAATATTGTAAAGAATAATCCTTCGAAACAAGCTCTAAGGGGTTCTCTGCACCCTGCATAGTGTAGGACGGTGTAAGTGCGTAATAGTCGTGAAAATTAACAACTACTGGCACACCTTTAGCTGTGGCTTGATCTATTATTGAAAGAGGCCAGTTCAGGAAGTGTTCAAAGTGAATTATATCTGGAGAGACACGATTTAAGATCTGCGCAAACGCCCACTCACTTTTTTGGGTGTGATACGGTGCAATTAGATCAATCTGATCCCCAGGGTAACGTAATAATCCTGCTCCATCTTGCATTAAAACTATGGAGTTCCCATCGGGAAAACAAACGGAGATCTGATAATTATTTCTCAGGTATGAGACTAGAAGTTTTACATGCTCCTCAACACCTGCTTTGTTATTGTAGCCGTGCACTACAAAAAGAAGTTTTGGTTTTGTTTTAATAGCCCGCATTTCTACGCCTTATAAAAATCTTTCAGCGTTGCAGGGCATGGTAGTCTTATTTCTATTACTGCGCAAGAAAGTAAAAAAATCAGATTTTTTATGTAGTTATCATGATGATAAAATTAAAAATACAGTCGGAAGAGCGCAGATATGTTTTTCAAACGCCTTTTAAATATTGAATCCGATCCGCATGGTGTTGTGATGTAAGAAAATTTTTTTCCTACAAGATTATGATTTTATATGTTACTGTGTAAGGAAGTAAGACCGTTGTGTGTATGTAGTGTTACAGGTTTTCTTCTGAAGTATTTTTATTTAAGCGCTGAAAGTGTTGCTTAATAAATTAAAATACTTGTGGTTATGCAGATTGAAGTGCTTGTTAAGGCTTCTAATTTAATTATTTACACCTAAGAGTAACGCAATATCTTACATCTTTATTTGTAGCGTAAGAGATGGCTTGCTTCTGGCGGGTGTGAGTAGTTTTTGCTTTAATAATAATCTGACATTTGGTAAGCGGGTGTAGAGATGAGAAAAAAGAATCTAAATAGGGTTAAAGAGCAGGTCTTAACCGCATTACATTATCCTGAAGCAGAAGACGGGTTGTTCTTTAGAAACTTCTTCTATGTTCACGAAGAAGATGATCGACCTGTTGTAGAGGCTGATCAAATTGATATCCTTAAAGCTTTAAATGAATTGGTTAAAGAGGGTGTTGTTAAGATAGATGACTCGGAAGAAGAGATGATCTTCTCTTTAGCTTGATAGTGCCTGTTTTGTAAAAATCACTATCTTCGTTTTATAATCGGGATGGTGTAATAGATCTCGTCTAAGTCGTAGTTTTGAGCGATTTCAAAGTAGTTCAAAGAGTTCAGCTCTGGATAATATCTTTGGACGGTCTTTAGTTTAAAAAGAAGGAGGTCCTCTCTAAATGCGCGCACTCTCTGCGCTTCTGACACTTTGCTAATGTATAGTGTTACAAAAATTGAAAACATGGCAAATAAGAAAGCTGCTGTCATCTTGTAAGTCCTTTTTAGCTAGGTAAGATATCTCCCCGTCTAGCTCTAATTAACGGCATAACTGATAGAATTCTTGACCTGATTTTCGAGTTTTTTGAAGTTTTTAAAGGCGTTTTAAAGAAGTGCCGTTGGTGCCACCATTTTTTGTGGCGGTTTTTACATTAAGAAAGATGGGTGTCATTAGTACAGACGGGGAATTTGGTGCCCCTTCAGCTAGGAGATTTTGGGAAAGTGTCTATATTGGAGGAAGTCAGGAATAGAGCTTTTGAGGTAAAAAATTTAGAGTTATTTCATTTTTTTCATTAGATATGGTTGTTGTAACTATATCAATTCGTTATGCTTTATGATATCTTCCCTGCGGTCTCGGGAGTTGCAAAGCATAGGTACAAAGTTTTTAGTTTACATCAAGTTGTTATCTTGTTGCGTTTATATTTTATCTTGAGGGGATAAATGTCACGATCTTCTTTGAAGTCACTTCTGTTTTTTTCGTTCATTTTAGCTTTTATACCGTTACAGATAGCCATCGCTCAAGAAAAAGAGGTTGTCGGATATATTGAAAAGGTGCGCTTACATCCTGAAAAGATTTTAGCTCATGCTAAGCTTGATACGGGAGCAGATATATCCGCTTTAAATGCTGAAGATATCGTTGAATACAAAAAAGATGGTGTGCCGTGGGTGCGTTTTACGATTAGGAATCGTTTCGGAGAGCAGTTCCGTCTTGAAAGGGAGATTAAACGTACTACACGTATTAAACAACATAATAGACCGAGTCAAAAAAGATACGTTATCCGTTTAGGAATCTGCTTAGGGTCTGCCTATATGGAGGAGGAGGTCTCTCTTGTTAATAGGTCTCAATTTACCTCTCAGATGTTGGTAGGCAGAAGCTTTCTAGCTGGTAATGTTATAATCGATCCAGCGCAAACATATATGGTTGAACCGACGTGTCGGAAATCTCCTTCTAAAACTGAAGTTAAGAAAGTTAAAAAAAATAAAAAGGTAGAAGATACACAGAAGCAGGAAGGACAATCTGTAAAAAAAGTTGAAGAAAAAATTATTGAGAAGGAAAAATAAGAGTGAAAAAATACCATCTTCTATTATTAACGATAGCGTTGACCTTTTGTGGCGTGGGGATGTTCCTCTATAAAGCGTTGTGTTTAGATTATCCTGTTGTGCCGAATACTACGGAATCACGTTGGGTGGTGGAGGCACACCTTTCGTTTAACGCTAAAAATAAAGCAGTAAAAGCAGCTTTAAAGATCCCTAAGAGCACTGAAAATTTTCTTTTAATGGATGAAAATTTTATCTCGCGTGGGTACGGTTTGGCAACACGTACGATCGGCGATGATAGGGAAGCCACATGGACACGACGCAGCGCTATCGGCAGGCAGGGGCTTTATTATCGTGCTGTGATTAAAGATGGTGGTATTGATGGCAGGGTGGATATTCCAAAAAGTAGAGATCAAACTCCTGAAGGTGCTTTAAAAGAGGCGATGAACTCTATTATTGCAGATGCTAAACAGAAATCTGCTGACACCGAGACCTTTGTGACATCACTAATCGGACTTTTTCAAACAAAAAATTCTAACGTAAAGATGTTACTCGGTTCACGACCTGATCGTGCCAAGAAAGCAAAAGTTGCTGTTGCTATTTTAAACGAATCAGGGCTGCGGGCGCGGGTGGTGCACGGTATCTTTTTAAATGTCGATCGAAATGTTCCAATAACGCAACGTGTACAGGTTCTTGATAATAAGACTTGGTTGATGTTTGATCCTGAAACGGGTGAGCGTACGGGGCAGGATCTCTTTTTGCCGTGGTGGTATGGTGATGCAGATATCGCTACCGTTACTAATGCTTCTCAAATTCGAACCACTATTTCAGTTGAACGTTTTCAAGAAGAGGCTTTAACTGCTGCTAGTGAATACGCGCGTAAGGTTGCACCTAAGTTGGTGGATTTTTCTCTTTTTAGTTTGCCCGTTGAGACGCAACGAGTTTATCGTGTTTTGTTACTTGTACCGATCGGTGCTTTCTTGGTGGTGCTTTTACGAAATATTGTGGGCTTTGTTACGTTTGGTACCTTTATGCCAGTCTTGATCGGACTCTCTTTTAGAGAGACTGGGTTGAGTTGGGGTATAGTATTGTTTTCGCTTTTAATTGGACTGGGTGTTATAGCGCGTTTTTATCTAGAGAGTTTAAAGTTACTTTTAGTTCCGCGTCTTTCGGCAGTGTTGATTATTGTAGTTTTAATCATGGCTGTTTTAAGTGTTATTACACACCAGTTAGGGTTGGAACGTGGTGTTTCAGTGGCGCTTTTCCCGATGGTTATTATCACGATGACGATTGAGAGGATGTCTATCGTCTGGGATGAGTTAGGAGTTTTTGCGGCGTTTAAGCAAGGCATCGGAACACTACTTGTGGCTTGTATAATTTATTTGATTATCAGGAGTCACTATCTAGAACACCTTATTTTTGTATTCCCTGAGTTATTGTTGGTTGTGCTGGCTATGACCCTGTTAATGGGGCGTTATAGCGGATATCGATTGTTGGAATTGCGTCGTTTTCATGCTTTAACAAAAGAGCCGGTAAAAAATGATTAAAGAAACTTGGAAAGAACTACGTGCACGTGGTGTGTTGGGATTAAATGATCGTAATCTACATTATGTTTCAAAATATAATGAGCGTCGTTTGTATCCTTTAGTTGATGATAAATATCGAACAAAAAAATTAGCGCGTGCAGCTGGTGTTGCAGTTCCTGAACTGTATGGCATGGTAGAGATCTTGAGGCAGGCACGCGATCTGCCTGCTGTGGTACAAGATAAGGCAGGTTTTGCTATAAAGCCTTCGCAAGGTAGTGGCGGATCGGGAGTATTGGTATTAACGGAGCGGACAAAAAACGGTTGGAGAAAATCTAGCGGTGATATTTTAACGTGGGAAGATCTGCAGTATCACATCTCACTAATCCTTTCTGGAATTTTTAGTTTAGGTGGACAACCGGATAAAGCGTTAGTTGAGTATCGAGTAGTTCCTGACAAGGTTTTTAATCAGATTAGCTATCTGGGTGTGCCCGATATGCGTATCATAGTTTTCTTTGGGGTGCCTGTTATGACGATGGTGCGCTTACCGACACGAATTTCAGGCGGTAGGGCTAATTTGCATCAAGGCGCTATCGGAGTAGGGATTGATATCGCTACGGGGCAGACTCAAACAGGGGTGTGTCAAAATGAGATTATCACTGAGCATCCTGACACTGGTTACAGCATTATGGGGATTGAGATACCACATTGGGAAGAGATGCTTGCTTTAGCAGCAAAATCTTATGAATTAACGGGTTTGGCGTATCAAGGTGTTGATATCGTACTTGATAGAACGCATGGTCCTCTTTTGTTGGAGCTTAATGCACGTCCAGGTTTGAATATTCAGATCGCTAATAATTGCGGTTTGCTACCACGTTTGAAAAAGGTGGAGTGGAACAGAAAAAAACTTCGTACGCCAGAAGACAGGGTGAAGTTTGCGAAGGATGAATTCGGGGTGCAAAGCACTTTAAATGAGGCTTGGCGGAGGTATAAAAGGAGCACTTTTTTTGGGCGTGTCAAATAGGTAAAAAACAGCTAGAGGCAGATCTGAATAAAAAATAATATTTTAAGTGGGAGATCTTCTAAAAAAAATCGTTTTTTTACACTTGATCGGTTGCTTCTGAAGTCTCTCTTCGATACATTCGCACTGTTTTGATTCTTTTATGCCGAGGTGGTGGAATAGGTAGACACACAGGACTTAAAATCCTGTGAGCTTTGGCTCGTACGGGTTCGATTCCCGTCCTCGGTACTCCTTATATTTTTCACCATCTACTCGTTCGTGTTTTACCCTATCTTTAATCTCTTTTATCTAATCTAATTTTACGCAACAAGATTTACGAACTTTTACGCAGTAGAGGGGTGGCTACCTCTCCTCTACAAGGGGTTTAGACTTTTTATAAAAAGCTATTGTCGTAGGTGAATAATCTTAAAAATAAAGCTTAAAAAGCTAAAGAAATTGAATAATTAATTTTTGTTGAAAACGTTTCTTAAGTTTTTAAAAACATTATAATTCAAAAAACGTGTTTAATTAAAAAAGTATTATTATATTTGTATAAGGTAATATTATGTCCGATCTTAATTGTAATTGTGAATCAGAGGGGGGTGACTTACGAGCTGAAAATAAAACACAAATTCCACCTCTTAATCCTGCAAATGATCTATCAGCTAACCATTTCCGTTCTTCATCTGCTTCGGTCGCAAAAGGTGTTCTTATTGCTGCAAGAGAAGAAGAATTAAAAAAAGCAGGCTTTTCAGCGGAAGATGATATTGTTGCAAGAGAAGAAAAATTACATAGGGCAGGCTTTTCAGCGGAAGATATTGCTAAGATCAGAGAAAAAGTTCCAGATCTTGATGTGAGGACTATTCCAGTGAAGGAGGGTAGTCATATTCGGAAAATAGTGAATAATGCGATTAAGGTATGTAGAAAAACAAGCTCTTCAGTTGTATTTAAATCCGATAACATTGTTGTGATAGTTTCTAAAGGAGATACTAGGAAAGAAATACTTAAGGCGTATAATGCAGAATTGGAAGCTACAACAAAGAAGCCTAACCCGTATACACCTGAAAAAGCTGCTGCAGAGAAAGCGGAGACGGATGCTACTTATGAAGAATTGCCTCAATTTTTTAAAGATTGGGTTGATAAGGATGGAGGAGCTGATTGCTTCAGAAGACTTTATGTTAAGACAGCGGAAGATGCTTACTTGGTAGCGAAAACCTTAGAAACAATCGAGAAGGTTGAAGAGTGGTATAATTCTAGTTCAGAAAAGAGGGAGACGGATGTGCCAGGGTTCAAAAATGATGGCCATACTGGCTTTTCTCTTAGAGAAATGGTTGAGCTTGCTGTGAAGTATTTAAAATCAAAGAGTGCGGAGAGTTAACGATTTCTTTTCGTAAAAAGAGCAGAAGCCATCAACCATACCCTAAATATCTAAAGCTTAAAGACAAAGAATATCTGGAGCAGAGCTTTAGTTTAGGTAGACAAGGTAGTGGGGAGGTCTAGGAGGATCTGATGTCATTTATTAGATCCTGCACAGTTTAGTTGTAGTAGCGGTTAAAATTGCTCATGGAGTAATAGTAGTAGTTAATTAGGGATTCGGATAAATTAAATTCGTAATATGCCGATTTGCTTATTAAAGAAAAACGTATCACATCTTTTAGCAAGTTGGTTGGAGTTGTGTTCAGAGTTTAATAAAGCGGCGACTTGCTACAAATGATAATTATCGCTACTCAGAATTTTTTATTTTAATTTTGGAGGAACAGAATGGGTGTGAATAATTATCTTGCGTCAGGCAGTGGACCAGAAGCACAAAGAGCCCTTAGTGATGTCAGCATATCTGTGAATGACGTAGCGTATAATCTAACACCAGATTCAACGGTTAGGATAATTTCAGGCGATATTTCACGTATTGACGCGGATGCTCTTATTACGGCTATAAATAGCAAGCAATGGTGGTCTGGTAATATTGACCGCGTTATTATGAAAAAAGCTGCGTACCATTTTCACCAGCAGGCTTCGGAATGCGATTTGCAAGATGGAAAGGCAATCGTCGCACGGGGTTCACAGGACGAAACAATAAGTGGTTCATTTCGAAATGTCGTTTTTGTGGTTGACGATTTAAAGCGTCCACTTCACGAAATTGTTCGTACAGGACTAGAGGCAGCCGCTGACGCGGGTTTTCAAAAAGTATCGTTACCAACTATTCGTATGGGTACAATGCTTGGTCGAGTTGAACCCAAACTTTTCTGTGATTTACGTAACAATAAAGTAACATATTGTTATAACCTATAGAAATTTTTTAAAAATTAACAAAAAAGGGGGTTGACTTTTTTGTTGTTTTGACATACGTATTTAGGTATGGGAAAGAAAGCAAAAATACACCCTGATTGGGCAACAAAATATCGAGAGAAAGGAAAAGAGGTACGTCTTATCAATGGGAGATATTACCTATATAGCTACAGCTATAAGTATGACCCTGAGAGGAAAAGGAGCGTGAAAGTTACTGGTAAATTACTTGGACGAATTACAGAAGAGGACGGTTTTATACCAAGTGAGAAGAGAAGCCTTGTACCTGCTGTGAATATTAAGTGCAGAGAGTATGGTTTATCTCAATTTATCCTCAATCAAAAAACAATTATTGAAAGACTTCGGTGTTATTTTCCAGATAAGTGGAAGGCTATTTTGCTGATGTCATACAGCAGGATCAAACATTGCTCTCCTATTAAACGCATGAATGATGATTTTGAAAACAGTATGTTGAGTGAAAAACTTAATTTTCTTCTTAATAAGAAAGCTATTCCGAATATTTTGCAATCGATTGGGAAAGATGAATTTGCTCGTTCTGAATATATGAAGAGTTTTATTCATGGAAAAGATTTTTTGTTAATTGATTCTACATTTCTTAGAACATCTATGAGAAAGTCGAGTCTTGCTAAAGGAGGATATAATAAAGACCATTTTTGGGAAACGCAGGCGAGTTTGCTTTATATTTACTCTAAAAAATTGCAACAACCAGTCTATTATAGGTTATTGGCTGGGAATATAAGAGATGTAAAAGCTCTATCTTTAACTATCCAAGAATCAGAAATTGGTGATGCTACTATTATTGCAGATAAGGGTTTCTATTCAGAGTCTAACGTTAAAGATCTTATAGAGAATAAACTTAGCTTTGTTATTCCATTGCGTAGAAATAGCTCTCTTATAGACTATGATGGAATAGAAACAAGCAGGAACGTTATTGAATATAATAAAACGTACTTAAGATATAAAAAATATAAGATTGGGAATGGATTTATATATCTGTTTAGAGACCCGTTTTTAGCAGGTGAAGAGGAAAATAACTTAGTTTCATTAACAATATCTCATCCAGAAAAATACAATTTAACAGATGTTGATTTAAAAAAAGTGAGGCTAGGAACTGTTGCATTCTTTTCAAATTTGGACTCATCCGCAGAAGAAATATACACGTTATACAAAATGCGACTATCTATTGAACAATCTTTTGATACGTTAAAAACTGTTTTAAAAGCAGATGCTTCATATATGAGTGATGATGATAAATTTCAGGGATGGATGTTCGTGAATCACATAGCAATACAGTGGAGCTATGAAATATTAAAAACAATAAAAAAACATAAACTTTCGACTTCAATATCATTAGAAGATGCTATCAGAAGGTTATCTGAAATTAAAAAAGTTAGGCTTGGGGACTCTTGGTATTTAGCCGAGCAAACTAAAGCAGAGCTAAAAATAGCCGAACTGTTACTTACTTAACATACGTAAAAAGGGGAAAGTTTGGGGTTGAAAAAACGACTGAAGAGGCGGTACAAGAAATGATTAAAGGAGTTGAAGAGTTTTTTAATGCGAATGCTAATTCATCGCTCAAGGAAGTTACTTTCGTTGTATTCGCAGATCCGGAAATTAAACGTGCTTTAATTAGTGCTCTTAAGACGGCAGCAGCTTTATCAACTAAACCAACTAATGTGGAAGGGGATTTGTTAAATGAAGGATTTGGATCTCCACTCACAGACGCTGAACGTATCGCTGCAAGAGAAGAAAAATTAAAAAAAACAGGCTTTTCAGCGGAAGATATTGCTGAGATTAAAGGAAGATTTCCCAACCTTAATGTGGTACCTATGACACCTATAGCAGGTGATGATATTTCAGGGATTGTTGAAGATGCCGTAGCACTTAAAAGATCATTAGACCAAGGAGAAACTGAATTCGCAGTAGTTTTTAAGCTTAACGGTGATCTTGTGTTTGTTGATGAGGATGATACGCTTAAGAGAGTATGTGATGCTTATCTAAAAGCGAATTAGCTTAAGGACGTGTTGGATACTTAAAGGAAGATCTACTCTCCCCTTTCCAGTAGTAATCTTTAACTTAATACTATTATATCAGATGTTTTATATAAAGTGACACGTTTAAAAAAATGTGTTCTCTTATATAGAGGATCAATAATCTTTCAAAATCACTACAAGGGAAACCATTCACATACAATGAAGCTTGTAATCAGGGGTTAACGTAGTATGTTACTCGAAAATTACTTAATGCGGGAGTAATTAAACATCTTGAGCGGGGGCTTTGTTGTTCAGTAGATGAGCTCTTTCATGATCTCGAATGAACGGAGTAAGGAAGTGCGTCTTGCATTAGCGAGCCTCTCGAAAACATCACCGTTTCCAATTAACGAACTTCATGTGACGCAGCTAATTCACGAGCTAAGGATCTTTTTGATCTGGTTGTGATTTACGATGAAGTTAAAACTAGGGTGCGATTGAAGAGAGCGATCAAGAAAAGTTTTGCAGATCGTAAAACAGATCTGCCCGCTTCATTCCTAGCATTTTTTAAGACTCTTGATCTTACGATTCTCGAGCGTTCATGGAGTAGCGTTAAGCTTTCAGGTGTAAAAAATGACCTTTACAACTTGCATACGAAGAGTGTCTTCGATTTTAAAGGGTGTTGATTCAATCCTCACCGAAAAAAAAGAAGCGATAATCATTTCTCTTAGTTCTTATGACCACTCTCCCTCACCTCTCTAAGACATACTAAAATAAAGTAATTTTAAGTCTAGCGATTTTTCTTAGAGAAAAATGAGAAGTTTTTAGGCGTGATTTATAAAGCGTAAGGTGTTTATAGTCGAACTCTCCCATATCTCCGAAGGTGTCTGGGTAGGACATCTTGCAGGTTGTACAGGGGGGGGGAATCATGCAGACAGATCCGTTTTTTAGTTATATGGCTAGCGCTGCTCAAGAAGTAGGGGGTGAAAAGGTCTTTTTCGTTTTGGCGGCTGTTTTTAGTCTACTTTTTTTGAAGAAGATCTTACTTTTTTCTAATAAAGCAACTTGGGGTGTAATGTTGTTACCAACGGCGATTTATCTCATTCAACACCCTCTATGCGCACAACTCTCTTCACAATATCCGATAACAACCCTTATTCCTGCTGTGTGGGGGTGTGAGCTACTTTTATTTGTAGCTTTAAAGATGGGACTCGGACTTTTTTCCGTTTTCACTCCTGTTAATTCAAAATTTTCGGTGTGCTTGGTTGTCTTTTGTGTGGCTTTTTTAGCTAGTGTTTATTTAAAACCAGATTGGATCGCCACATACCTCCCTATGCTTAATAAAGAAACAGCCTGTCTCGTGGCGTGCGGTATGTTGTTAACGCTAGCTCTTTGGAAGGTTTTAAAAGCAGTACTCCCTGTTTTTATATGGAGTGGAATTGCTGTAACGATGCTCTTTCTTGTTTTTGAAAGTAACTATGTCAATAATTTAACAGATAACAGTGAAATTTTGGATTATAAACAAAAAGCGCTTAACGCATTCCATGACGGGAAAGCTGTACTAAATATCGCTATGCGTAACTATTTGGAATTATAAAAAATATTTTTTTCTCTAACCTCCCTTTAAAATGCTTGCAGATATCTTTTTTGCTATGTATCGTTTAATACTTGTAGTTAATCTGAAAGCTTCTTTTTTCAGAGTAAGGAGTTTTTAAAGATTGTTTTAATTTATAAAAAACCGCGCTTCAGAACATTCGGGTATAGTTGAGAGTGTTACAACAAAAGATCGAGGAATGGTCATGCGGCGGTATATGACGTTAGGAGAATAAAATGGCTGAGTGTGCTGTTGTAAATGAAGATCAATGTGTAGGTTGTGGCGCTTGTGTAGGTGTTTGCCCGGCTGAAGCTATTACAGTGTCAAGCACTGCGGAAGTCGATCCCTCAAAGTGTATAGGTTGCGGTGAGTGTGCTTCAACCTGCCCGACCGAAGCGATCACAATGACGGAAAAATAAGTTTTTTACTATAATTAACTCTTAAAAAGGAGATCGGCGTTATTAAATTCCGACCTCCTTTTTTTGTAAAATAATTTATAAAATAAAAGATGTAGATTAGTAAATTATAGCATCTGGAACTTCTGAAGAGATAAATTGTAAGAGCGCTTCATTCTGTAAGTTTATGTAATAAGCTGTCTCTCTGTTCGTACATCCCATACCGTCGCCACTTGAGGTAATGCCCACTAAGGAAGTTTCAATATGTCCATCACTAAATTGAAGTTGCGCAACAACAGGTCCACCTGAATCGCCTATGCAGGTGTTTTGATCGCCTTCAACAAAATCAATAATATGATTCGGAGTGATCTCATCAGGGTATATAACACCGCTACGCAACACACCGTAATCACCAGCTTCATTCAATCCGAAGCCGAACACTAAAAGAGGGGTGAACGGCTCTATCTGAATAGATGAAAGAAGTGGGAGGACGGGTAAGTTTAAGGGAGTCTCTGTTCTTACGATCGCTATGTCATTAAAAAGAGCTACATCATTTGAAAAAAAGTCAGGTGCGACGACGACCTCCGTAACGGGATAGACACCGTCTTTAGTGCGAAGTGTTGCAGCAGTAATACCATCTTGAGCAAAACAGTGCGTCGCCGTAATGACAGCATTTGATCCGATGATTACTCCGGAACAGAGGCTTTGACCTTGATCTGAGGTTAAAATAATCTCGACGAACTGAGGAGATGCCTCTTCAGATACTTCAACGCCGTTATATATCTTAGCGATAAAGTTGGAAGAGTCTTCCGATGATTGAGCACAACCGACCAATAAGAGGGTAAAAAGTAAAAACGGTAATGTTTTCATCGTAATATTCCAAGAGAAAAGTATATCGTTGTAACGATTAGTCATTGTGGCATTGTAACTTATGATGCAAAAAGTGACCAACATTTATTTTTTACTATATGCAGTGCTTTTGAACGGGAGATAGCCCCTTGATTTTATTACTAAAATATTCAAAATCATAACAATTAAATTCTCTTAGCTTCTGTAAAAAGGCTTTTAAAAATATCAGATTGAGGGAGTCCAGATCTTATCCTATTATATTAAGAGGTTAAAGAAGTTCCTGTTTACGCTCTATAAAAAGGTGTGCATATGCTTTCAAGTGCAGCAACTAAATATATCAAAAGACTACAAAAAGGGTTTAAGTTCGTATGGGGTTTGTGTGTAGCGATGCCACCACTGGCAAATCTTTTGGTCTGCATTTATATAGCCGGAGATGTTGTTGAAAGCGGTGATACGTTTTTTATAATGCCATACTATCTTCTTGCTTTATTATGGGTACTCGTTGTTTTCTGTATCTTTAAAAGGTTCGATTCTACAAAGATTTTAAAGAAAATATATAAAAAGGTTAATCTTTTTGGGGCATCAATAGAAACCCTAAATGATATAAAAACTGCTCTCCCTACTGCAGCAGTAAAGGAGATTACAGAGAGGGAGATGAAAATTATTGAAGTGTTTAAGAGGTACACCTTCGCTTTTTTTTCTTATGTGGCGCTTGTTGATTCGGTATCCGTAGTGGGTTTCCTACTTAGTGTTCGGAGTATGAACATTGATATTATGTTTCTCTTTACTGTTTTCGCTCTTCTTCTTTTATGGATGATACCTCGTCCGCAGTTCGATCAACTCCTTGATCAGATAGACCGAGAAGTTGTTGAACAGTAAGAAGGATCTTGATTGCTGCAATAGAAAGGTCTTCTCTTGATCTCTCTGTTAAAAGGGTCTCCTGTTTTGCAAGCTCTGCTATAATAATTTGAGCCTCTTCTATCTTAAAGCCTAGTTGGCGTAGTGACATAAAAAGGTCTATTTCAAAGTTTTCAGGATCGTCAAACCTCCACTCTTCTGGCTGAAAAAAGGGTTTCCGTTTCTGAAGTGCTAGAAAATTTAAAAACTCAATGATTCTTGCTGCAGAATAATCTATCTTAATTTTTTTAACTTTCTCCTGTCGTGGTGGAAGTTCCTTAGTAGAAGTTTCCTGCATAGTGGGTCGGCGTGGAGAATGCTCCTGAAGTTGTTTGCGGAACCTTTCAAGTATCACCTCTCTAGCACGACGTTGTTTTTCTAAAACAGCTGCAATGTGTTTCCGTTTTGCAGCGCTATCAATGGCACGTCTTTTTCGTTTTGTCTTAAAGGAGTTTTCCCTCTGCTGCTGCTCAACGTGAAGTGGTGTAGGTTGTGATGGCTTAGGTTCTATCTGTTTTGGTATAGCCCCTGTTTTTATAACGGAAAGTTTAGGCTGTGATTTTGTAGGAGGCGAAACACGATTTTTAGAGGTGTCATCTGTTCGTTCATTTATGCCTTTTTGTTCTCGTTGCTGCTCCGCTAAAGGTTTATTTGCAGTGCTTCTAATATATGGTTGTTGCTTTTGTGCAGGTTTAACTTTTGTAGAAGATGGAGCGTGTTGTAAAAAGGAAGTGGTGTTATCTTTTTCGATCTTTCTTTGATCTTCCTTTTTAAGTGGATTGGTTGGAGTTGCTACGTGTTGTAAAGAAAATCTAGTAACCTCTTTTTCGGCAGATGGTTGATCTGTTACTACTGTTTGAAGAACGTTTTGAGGTGGTGTCTTTCTAAGGTGTGTTTGTTTAGAAGAGGTAGTAAGAGCGCTCTCTTTCTCTCGCAATTCAACCGCAGCAGGTTTTTTTAACGCCGTGTTGTACAGTGCTTCATTTATTCTACTTATCTCTCTTTCTCTATGTAGTTTTTCGTCTTGTTGAAAACTTTGCTTATTAGGTTGCTTAAATGTTTTTTCTGTTTCTATTTTAAGTAACGGCTTAGTAAGGCTTGCGTCTACTTTAGAGGTATCAGTATTTTTTAGTAGGGGCGATCTTTTGTTTAATGGATCGTGTTTTGCCACTTGTAGAGGTGTTGTTTGTGATTGTTGTTGTGGTGGTAGCTTTGTCTGTTGTGCTTCCGTATATTGTGTTAACGCTTTCTGCCTTATTAAGTGTTCTTCTCTCTGTTGTGATGGTTTTAAAGGCTGCGTTGCAGTAGATAATTCCTCTTGAGTGTGTATCGCTTTAATACTTGTAGCTTGTAGCTGTTTATTCGTAACAGGGTGAAGATATTTTGCAGAAAGTTGCTCTATGTTTTTTACCTCGTTTTTATTTTTATTTATAAGGGGGATCTGCCCTCTATTTTTTAATAAGTTATCTTGATTTGCTAAAGTCTCAACGTGTCCAATTTCTATACTTTCAACTATCGGAGTTTTGTTAGTAGTAGCAGTTTGTAGTGTTGTTTTAGTGTTAAGTTGGGTAGGGGTTGTAGAGATAGTTACATTTTTCTGTGCAAGATCGTTTGAGGTAGGTATGGCGTTTTTTATTTCGTTTTTATTTATAAGGGGATTTTGTTCTATATTTTTTAATGAATCACTTTGATTTGCTGAAGTCTCAACGTGTCTAACTTCTATACTTTTAACTATTGGAGTTTTGTTAGTAGTAGCAGTTTGTAGTGTTGTTTCAGTGTTAAGTTGGGTAGGGGTTGTAGAGATAGTTTGTCCATCTACTTTAGTAAGATCGTGTAAAGTAAAAGTTATATTTTTATCTTCTCCTTTAGTTATCGGGGTATTTTGTTCTATATTTTCTAATGAAGTGTGGCGATCAAATACAAGATCGGTAACGGAGGGGTGCTCTTTAGAAGGTATTAAATCTTCAATGGAGAGTTCACCACGTACGAGAGGCAACGCTATCTGACATAACTTTAAAACGCCCCTTTCAAAATCGTCACAGTTATTTAAATAGGTTTTAAAAAGCTCTTTAATCTCTGTTTGACGATTTTTTAATTCGTGTTGATATCTGTCAAACTCTTTTGCTAGAGCCACCTGACGTTCAAAAACTCCTGCGGTAAGGGGTTGATACGTTTTTAAGTTTTCTTCCATTAAGGTTAAGATATGTTGTACTTCGATGGGTGTTGCTTGATCAAAGAGAAGAGGGACGGAAATACCGAGTTTTTGACCTTGCAGGTCGCTTGTGGGGATGGCTTTTTCTTGTAAAGTAGTAAGTAAAGCTTGTAAGCCTTCATTTGAACTAGGGTATTCTAAGGAGATGGCGGAAACCTTTCGTGCTTCAATGTCAAAAGTATAAATATAGATAAATGAACCTGAACAGTAATTCTCTTCCTCTTCTTCTTCGGCTTCACGGCGTGGGCTGATTAAAATAGCTTGTTTTATCCCTGACTGTTCGGCAAAGGCGTCACGCATCGCAAGTAGGCCGTCAAAGATCTCAGAGTCTGCACGATTATGTTGTAATGAGCGCTCTGCCATCTTTTCAAGGGTATCACCTTGAGAGGTGACCATAGTGTTATTTTGCCAGTCATAGCCGAAAGAGATTAAACCACTCGGTTCGATGATTGCAAAAGCGGTATCTTCCGCCATAATCTGAGCGATAATCTCGGTTTTTTCAGAGCGGTCAAAGTTATGAGAGTTTAAAGCTGAAAGTAGACGTGTTACGACAGCAGCTTGAAGGGTAGGGTCAAAATATTTTTCCAGCTCTTTAGAATTGTTATTTATTACTTCGGATACGATGTTAGAAGTTGCAAGATCGTGGTCCCCTTTTGGGGGAGGTATGGCAATGGCATCTAATTCTTGTGCGGTGTTATGTATGGAGATGTCTAGTGACATATCAGTTTGTTTTATGATTATAGCCCGTATATAAACGAAGCATTCTCTCTAAAAATACCTTAACTGGCAAATCTTAAACGGTATAAAAATAATCTTGCTTAAAACGTATTGATTATATTTATAAATTTACTAATTTCATTCACAAATCTTTCCTACCTTTTAAAAACTATATTCTCAAAAAATGACCTCTTTTTCACTATAATTTCACATTACAGCGGCGATTTTTAAGCCTTTTTCTATAAAAATAAGGTATTTGCCGATCGTGAAAAATATAACAGAATAAGAACGCCGCAGAGCTGCTTTCTAGGAAGCGAATAATTTCAGCAAAACAAAAAACAGAATAAAAAGAGGTATAACTCAGATGGAAAAAGAAAGGATGATGAAGGTAAAAGCAGTAGTGTTTTTATTGGCTCTAATCTTACTACTGCTAATTGGTGTCCCGAACTTTTTTAACTTTACCTCTAATGCTCCTAATAACGTTCCTAGCTCTGGCGGTGAGAAGTTAGAGATAGGAACTGCCCTCTTACCCGCAACACTACCGTTTGACCTCACTACTAAAAAGGGAGGAGAGGTTGTAAAGTGCACTAACTTTAGCGAGACTTTAGACGCTACTGTTTCAATAACTGTAATCGGTGCTAAAAATGAAGTTACAACTGAAGATATCTCTATTAAAGCAGCTTCTGAAGAAGTTTTCGATATTAGACAGATTGCAGGATTTAAAAAGAAAATTAAAAGGTCAAAATACGGTATAATTGATTTTAACTCACAAGATAAAGATGTAAGTTGTGAGATAATCAATTATGACTATCAGTATCGTGATATTTTAAAAGATGTTTATAGTACCCGTTCAGTTGGAAGAGACGACATCCTCTCTGGAGAGAGTTACATTATCGCAAGCCCTCATATCTATAAAAAACCCCTTGATCTAAAAACCCTCATTATTCACAACACTGCTTCAGAGCCGTTAAACCTAAATATTACAGGATACTCTAATGTAGGAAAGAAGATTCTAGGAAAGGATAACGTTTCAATCCCTCCTTATGGCAGATACGCCTTAAGAGTACGTAATTCTGCCCACGCCACATATCACCTTACACCTAACGTTACAGAAGGGGCTGCTACACCTCAATATGTAGCTTATTTAAAGGTAACCTCTAATGCCCGTGAGTCTGCTCCTTATCAGAAAGTACACTTTATAAAACCGAGTAAAACCTTTGAAGAGAGCGCTCTTTTCCCTGCAAAAGGGGTGCTAGTTGTTTCAAATATAAGTTCAGCTCCTACACTATTTAACTATGAAGTTTATACGAAAGGTTTAAAGGTTTATGAAGGTACAGAGTGGGTTTTACCGTATGCACAGAGGTACTTGGATTTAAAGAAACAACTTAAGAAGTTAGATAAACCAACGATAAAACTTATCCCTGAAAATCAGTTTCGTCCTAAGGTATGTGATAGTGAAGGTAATTGTGTAACCTCCATGCAGCGGGGACTCCTCGTAGTTAATCAGTATGACAGTGTAAAACGGAATCCGTACCAAGTTTTTGATAACCGCTATTATAACGGCACCTCTTTATTTGCTACATTTGATAATACCTTAAAGGAGAAGACAACATTACAGATAGTTAACTCAAACCCTAAAGATGCGGAGGTATCTTTACTGATAAATCAGGGTGGTGATTATAAAGAGTACGGCTATACACTTGGAGGGAGCTCAACTTTAACCGTAGCATTAAGAAAACTAGTTAAGAAAAACACCTTAGGTTATATCCTCTTTTCTTCAGATAAGGCTATTACAGTACATGTTCGTTCTTTTTATAAGGGAGGTTCAAGTAGAGAATACTTTGCTATTCCGTTAGAGAACTTAGATAGTGATTTTGTTAGTGATAGTAGCTTTAGAGATAATACCTTACAGGAGAGTTTTAACTTTAGCTCCGCCGTTACCTATTCAAAATTACCTGTAACGTGTTTTAAGTATGCTGGTTTTAAAGACAGTGATGGTGATGGTTTATGTGACCACGAAGAGGCGGTAATCGGTTCTAATCCTAGAAAAGGAGATACAGATAACGATGGTATCTCTGATGGTGAAGAGCTTTATCACTATTTTTCATCACCTCTTTTAAAGGATAGTGATAACGACGGTTACTCTGATGCAGAGGAGATTGAAGCGGGAACAAGACCCTACGATGCGAATGTTTTTCCTGAAAGAGAGCTTGGAGATTTAACTATTCGTTTTGATAGTATAGGGCAGGTTATGAAAACCCGTCCACCTATCTCTTATGCTTTAAACTCTGCACATACTTGGCCAGGAAATACATTTAAAAGTAGTGATTGGGAGTATCCAAGTATTACGGCGCTGCTGCCTTTTGGAAGCTATCACCACGTTAAACTTTACAATAAAATAGCAAGTGGAGAAACTATTACCTATGCTGTTATAGATAAGAGAGAATCTAAGACTACACGAAAAAATTTTTCTCGGGATGATGTTGCAAAGCTTACACGGATGTATATTGAAGCTTATTTGGGGATGATAAGAGACGTTATAAAAAATGCTTCCTGTAAAGTTATAGATGTGACATATGCAGTTGATGCTGGTCATATAATGAGTTTTCCAGATATTAAAATATCTCTCCGTGATACAATACCGTTATTTCCGATTGAATATAACGAAGTTGGACGTTCTTATGCTATATGCCAAAATAATTCTGTCACGTTATATCGAGTAGGTATCGCGCCTTTTTCTAAAACAGAGCAGACACTTGCACATGAGCTTGGGCATAAGTTCGGTTTAGATGATTTATATTCACCAGGAATAAGGAGGATGGCTCCTAAGGGTATGATGGGATGCGATAGCCCCTGCATGACAGATTTTGATGTGCTTAATATCTATATTAGAAGCATTATGCAGCTAACTAATTTTAGCCTCTCTTACTCTGATATTATTCAAGAGCATCTAGTAAATTGTTCTACAGATTCTGCACCTGACGGAGTAAAGATAGTTTTTGAATATAATGGTGAAGTTCAAGAAACACCCTGCCTTAAAAAAGATGAGATAATAGTCAGATCTCCTCTGGCTCCTGCAAAAGAAGATACTGATAAATATAAAAAGTGCGCATTAACTGCATTAAACAACACCCAACCAGAAGAGATCTTTCCTGTTAAGGTATTAAGCCAGAACTGTCTTGCTACTGATGATAATTGCAATAATAAGGAAGTTAAGTGCCGAGCAGAGTATATGACCCATTATAATAACGATTGTTCTTCTTTTGATGGTGAACAGAAGCAAGCCTGTGAAGATACTAATAGTTCTAAGAGAGCTTTCTATGCTTGTAAGATAAGGAATTGTAAAGACCTTTTACTAGAAAATAACTCTTTTAATTTAAGCGTAATGCGTTGCGATATCTTTTATTGTGAAAAGAAGATGGCAAATTTTCAGGATGCCGTAGAAAATTATCATAAAAAATATGGAGATAAGTATCATTACCATACCTGCGAAAAAGGCACATGCCCAAGTAATCAACATAAAAAATATATAAAGCCTTGGGGGAAAAACTTATGTCAGTGTAGTAATAGTAGGTGTAAGGAAGGAACGTTTTTAATTGAAAGCCCTGATAAAGATGGTAATGATCTCTGTTGTCCGCGTAATGATGATAAGTATTGTAAAACACTAACAGGGGAGCTTGGAGCTACTTGTTGTCCTGCTAGTTGGAGTTGTATTAAAGATCACTTTAATGATACCTCTAACGGAAGGAAAGTCTGCTGCGATAAGCCGTTTACAGATCCTAGTGGAACTACATTTTGTTGTGATAGTAAAAGAGCCCAAAAACTTCCAGCATGTAGATGTGGTGGTAAATATCAGATCTTTACATCTTCTAAAAAAACTGACTACATCTGTTGTAAAGATAAAAACGCCGTAGCTTGTAGCGGAAAATGTTGTAACGGTATCTGTGATAATGGTAAATGTTGTGGGAAAAATAAGATAAATTGTGGTGGTGCCTGTTGTGCAAAGGGTAGATGCGCTCAGTCTCCCATAAAATCAAAGTGCTGTCCATCAGGAACGAATGCTTGTGGAGACCTCTGTTGTGAGAAGTGTAATGTTGTTAGATCTAGTAGTGATGTTGGTTATTTTTGTGAGGGGTGCCCAGAAGGGCAATATACCTGCGGAGGAAAGTGTTGTAAGCCAGAAGATTGTGAGAGGGCTTTAGTTCCTTTTCCACCAAGTGGGTTTAAATATACTTGCCATAATAATTGCGGAGCAGATCAATACGAATGTCCTGATAGTGAAAGGTGTTGTCCACTAGATACTGAGTGTTGTGATAATACAGATGAAAAAGGTTGTTGTCCTAAGTGCCCCAGAGGGGATGTCTTTCTTGGAAGAAAAGATAATGAAAAAAGAGATCCTATCTGTTGTCCGGAATTAAAGCCATATTATAAAGGTGATGATAGTGAAGGAAATACAGTCTGCTGCAATGAAGATGAGATTAATTGTGGCGGAAGGTGTTGCGGAGAGGCGTATTGTGAAAACGAAAAGTGTTGTTCAGGAGATACCCCTCATTATATCAGTAGAGTAAAGCCGAGTGCCGGAAAGTGTTGTAAATTTAAGTCAGACATTCTTTGTGGAGGTTCTGAGGTGCAGTGTTGTGCTAAAGGGCAATGTACCTCAGGAGATTGGGGAAGTCAGATCTGCTGCGCTGATACTACCCCTGATGGTAAAGAACAGATAGCTTGCGGAAAAGTTTGCTGCGAAAAAGAGTATTGCGAAGATGGAGTTTGTAAAACTCCTACGCCCACCCCGACTACAACGTCATCACCCACACCAACGCCGCACCCTGAGTGCGTTGATGGGATAGACTTTAATGAGATGACGGGAGAGTGTTGTCCATTAGACCTTCCTCACTATGCTGTTAAAGTAGGTTCTAATATAGGGCTATGTTGTAAATCTGAAACAGAAGTCTTTTGCGGAGGAGTCTGCTGCGAGGTGCAGTATTGTAAAAATAAAAATCAAGTTTGTAGAACTCCGACACCAACTCCGACTACAACGTCAACACCGTTTTACACACCAATCCCTACAAAGACTCCTACACCGTCAAAGAGTCCAACAGCAACACAAACACCTAGTGAGACGCCGCCACCTTTTGTAACAAAAACTCCGTTAAGAACGATAACTCCTACGGTAGTGCCATCTGGGACAGTAATACCTAGTAAGACTCCGACTATTACAAAAACTCCTACTCCAACAAAAACGGCTACACCAACGAAAACTCCGACAAAGACAAGAACACCTACAAAGACTCCGACGAAAACACCTACGCCGACGAAAACCCCTACGCCTACGCCGACGGTAACAAAAACACCAACTCCTACACCTACATGCTCTGCGGGAGTAGACTTTAATGAGATTAGTCAAAGGTGTTGTTCGAAAGACCTTCCGCACTATGTCACTATGAAAGATCCAGGTATTGGGATGTGTTGTAAAGGTGCAACAGATACCCTTTGCGGAAGTTATGAAGTACAGTGTTGTGCTAGTGGACAGTGCACTTCGGGAGACTTGGGAAATCAGACCTGCTGCGCTACTACTACCTCTAGTGGCAAAAAGCAGATCGCTTGCGGAAGTGTCTGCTGTGAAGAAATATATTGTAAAAACGGAGTTTGCAAAACTCCTACACCGACTCCAACGCCCACGCCCACACCTAAACGGACTGCAACGAAGACTCCAAGTGTAACAAAGACACCAACGCCAAGCGCAACAAAAACGCCTTCATTGTTCTACACACCTAGTGCAACAAGCTCTCCGTTCTGGGCCTATACACTACCACCAACCCTTTCCCCGTTCTTCTCACCAACCCCAATGCCAACACCGTTCTACACGGAGACAATAGGTGTGCCGACGCTATCCCCAACCTTCTGGGTATGGTAAGGGGCTTAATAAAATTTACGGAGGTTCTTCTTTAAACAGAGTCTTACATTATTTTGTTCGTTATCTCGCAAGAAAAAATCTTAAGATCGGATTTAAATTGTTGTGACTTAATATGTACATTTTAATCTGTTGTCGTTGACAAAAAGTAGTTAAAAGTACAAAGTTCCAACGAAGTTGATTTAGAGAGGATCCGCATGATTGTGTGACGCTACGTTTATGTAATCATGCGGATTTTCTTATATCTAGCCTTAATAATATCGGAAGAGGAATGTGTGGCTGTAATTGCGAAAAATAATATTCATAATGAAGGAGGCTTTAGTGATAGTGGCGAGGTGTCTGAAAAGAATACTAATTTAAAAGATGTAGCTACAATCTCTCAAAAACAACTCTTTTGGTTGTGGTTGCCGCTGGTTGCGACGTGGGCTCTGATAGGGCTGGAGCTGCCTATGGCGCATATTATGTTAACACGCCTCCCGAATGTAGAAGAAAATCTGGCAGCTTTAGGTGTGGCGTTCTCCATTTTTATTATCGTGGAGTCTCCGATCTTTTCAATGATGTCGGCAGCCACCGTCTTAGTCTCCGATAAAAAAGCGTATTACAAGTTGCGTAATTTTAATTTTTGCTTAGGTGCTACACTTAGTTTCTTTCTAACGTTGCTTTTGATACCAAGTGTCTTTAAGTTTTTGACGACTACAATTTTAGCGTTACCTGAAGACATTCTACACAATGTTTGGTGGGCGTTATTACTGTATGTGCCGTGTCCATTCTTTGTTGGATACAGACGCTTTTATCAAGGTATACTCGTGCGTTCTGGGATGAACTCCAGAGTTGGTATAGGAACTATGGCACGTGTTTTCGTTTCTATCGGTTCTATGCTGCTCCTCGCCACCTGCGGTTTCCCAGGGGCAATTGTTGGAGTAGGGGGGTGTGTTAGCGGTATGCTTTTTGAAGCTGGTATTTCACGTTATATGGTAAGACCCGCCTTGAAAAAACTTCTTGCAGATCCAGCTTCGGAGAATACTTTAACTTACCCCTATATCGCTAAGTTTTATGTGCCGTTGGCATTAGCAAGTATTATGGGAACTGCCATCACACCCGTCTTGGTTTTCTTTTTAGCGCGAGGCTCCTTTCCAGTCGAATCTTTGGCGGTATACCCCGTTCTTTCGGGAATAATAAACTTCTCTGCTTCAGCTATAATCGGTCTACATGATCTTATGCTTGGAACACTAGGAGATAAATATGAAAATCTTTTACAACTAAAGATATTCACAAAGCGTGTCGCCTTTACGCTTATAGCTATTTTATCTATCTTGTTATTTACTCCACTTAAACTTCTTTTATTTGGAGTTATCTACGGATTGCCTGAAAACTTAATACATTTTGCTACCGATGCCGCTATCTTTATAGTTCTGTTTTTGATCACTGATGTTTATGCTTTTTATGTACGTGCAGTTTTGATTCGCGCCAGAAAAACAGCGATTGTTACCTTCTCCAGTGTTATGTTTTTGCTTTCAGTTTTTGTTTTGATGATGCTTTTGATTGATCACACTTCAATTTACGGTGCTACTGCTGCTGTTATTGCATTAGTAATCGGAAATTGTATCGGGATAATGAGCTTTTTACCTGAATACAAAACTACTCTAAAGAATATTCAGAGACTCGCACCTTAAAAGACATGCAAAAGGTGGTAAGAAAACGCCTTTTGCATGTCGGACTACTAGAGGTTATCAGTTAAAAGCTTCTGATGAAATCGGTGATGCCCCAGACAGCACTGGTGGTGCCACGAACCTCGTTAATTCTGTTACGGATAGAATCATGACGATTCTTTTCGGCGTGACCTTCAACCCCTAAACGATGGTCTGCTACGCCTAAGACGGCATGTTGAGAATCTGCGTTGTTTTTAACGATCTCGTTTTGTAATCCGGTAACGACAACCTGTTTCTGTAATGCGGCGACGTTTTGAGTGTTCGGAATACCACCGTTAAATGCAGCAGCTTCTGCTGTATATTGACTGGTAGCAAGTTGACTATATCCAGTACATCCGGTAGCAAAACAAACGAGAGCAAGTGAGAGGTAGTATTGAACCTTTTCCCCCATAAAAACGGGTGGTTATGTTTGCACTTGGTGTTGAAAAAAATAATTAGGCGCTAGTTCTGCAAAAGATTTTTTTTAATCGGTGTCATCCATCAGGGTTAGAGACTTCATCTTAAGCGGAGAGCCCGTAAATCTGAGATACTAAAGCATCAATTTTAAGATCTAATGTAGAGGAATTATCTTTAGCGTTAAGCCGTTCTTTTGCCAGTGCGGAAAGAGCTTCAATATGAAGTTTAAAATCTTTAGGGATAGGAAAATTGTGAAGATCGGCAGCGACGATTTTAGGGAAAAGATTACGCTGCGACTTTCGACCTTTTAATAATATAATCAAGGAGCCTAAGTTTGAATTTAAAATAGTAAGTAGTGCCTGTAATGCAGCGGAGCTATTTTCTCCCCGTTGAGAGATATGCAAAACAGATTTATTGTAAAGATATGGCGTATCAACATAAGTAGCATAAAGCATGTAGGGGCGTGGTGCTAAAATTTCACGTAAGATAATACGAGGTCTAGTATAACGCTCTAACGGTTGAAACTCTGCTAAGCAGGGGCCGTGCTTTAGATATGACCCCGACCATTGTACGGCGTAACGTGTGATGTCAGCACCTTCTAAGTACGGTAAAAAATCAGGGCTGTCTTTTGTTCTTGAGTGATAGATATGATTTTTTACATCCTCTGCGCTTTGTGGAGGTGTGCCTTGACCTGTGGCGTAGGCTTGTAACGCAATGGCTGGTACAAAACCGAACTGAGTAATAGCGCTACATGAAGATCTTATTTTTCTTAGGAGATCTTCTGCATTATCAAACCAGAAAGTGGGGATGCGTGATCCGAATTCGTCTAAACAGACCTGATGTGAAATGCTAAAACTTTCTTTTTTCGGGATCTCGTCTTTAGATTTAGCATTAAAGATCTTTATAGCAGAGGTTGGCAAATCCTTTACTACTTTAAAGATAACCGTTTCAACACCGAGATTACGGAAAACAGGTTTCTCAAAAGTTATTAACTCATGTAAAGAGGTGTCAGTTAAGAAACGTTTGCGAATAACACTCCCGCCATCTATACCGAGCCAAGCATTAGGAACAATAAAGGAGAGAGTCCCGCCGCTCCTTAAGAGATCATAACTTCTAAGCATAAAGGCGATGTACTTATTAATCTTACCTGATGAGGCAGTGTTGTATTTTCGTAAAAGGCAGGAGTTTTCATGCTCTGATAACTGTTCATTACGTTTTAATCCGTAAGGAGGGTTGCCGATAATGTAATAAAACCCGCCTTGCTGCATAATTGCAGGAAATGAAGCTTCCCAGCTTAGAGCATCAGGGAGTTCATGGGATAGGGAAAAATCATCTTCTGGAGAAAGTAAGGAATTTCCACAAACGATATTTTTTGAAAGGTCTATAAATGGCAAATTAGCGCAAGAACCTTCTTCAAAAAGTTTGCAAAGAAGAAGTATTTTACAGATCTCAACAGTGGCTCTCTCCTTATCAACACCGAAAATTAAATTTTGTAAAAGTGTTACCTTCTTATCAAAAGTTTTGTTGCTTGATTTAGAAAAAAGAAAATCCAACGCTTCAAGTAGAAAAATACCAGATCCACAAGCTGGGTCTAAGATCTCTTTATTAGTATCACTTGTTATTGTGTTGTGTATGATATGGCGTACAACGGGAAGGGGGGTGTAAAAAACCCCACCTTTTTTTGATTCGGTAAGTGTTAAAGTGTCTTCCCAAAGTATGCTTAAATCACCCACTGATAAAGAGCGAGACCTCTGTTCTGCGCTAAGAAGATCTTCAATAGAAAGGTCTTCCTTTGTAGTAAAAAAGATATCTGTTCTGAAAAAATTATTTAAAGTGTCAAAAACTGCTAAAACTTGAGATGGTTCTTTAAAAGATGGTGCTGTTACAATGTAAGGAAAACGATAGGCGATAAAGTTTGCTAAAAGAAGAAGAAAAGATTGACGTTTTAATCCACCCTCTGTTTTTTTATTACTTGTTGCTTGATTCTTCATGGTGATTAAGTTAAACGCTGCAAAAAAAACATATTGAATATTACGGGGATAGTATTTAAAAAAATGAATACTTACAAGTTGTTTGCTCTTACCTTAGAGTATGATATTAATCGGAAGAGGGGTATTTTGATATGGCAGATTCAACAAAAGATGGGCACATTCTCCTGTTCTTTCTAAAAATAGCGGTTTTTTTACTATCTCGATTTCCGTATCTTACGCGAATTAAAATTCTTACGGCATTGATACGTTTCGGTGTGGCGTGCTCGCCGAGTCATAAACGGGTAGCACATAAAAATTTAAGTTTTGTATTCCCAGAAAAAGATGCCGCATGGCGTGAAGAGATTATTCGCAAACACTGTACAGTGCTGGCGCAGCTCCTTGTAGATTTCTTTCGTATCCCCTCTTTAGATGAAGAGTGGGTTAAAAAGCATATGAAATTCCCAGAAATGCAACGTTTTACTGAAGTCGTCAGGGCAGATCCTAATAAAGGTGCCTTCATTATGACGGGGCATATAGGATCTTTTGAATTAGCGCCGCTTGCTTCCGCAATGGGGCAGGCACCTGTCTGCATTATCGTACGTGATATGAAACAAAAAGCGGTAAATGAGTGGTGGAATGCCTTTCGTTGTACTCACGGAAACACCGTTCTCTCTCGTAACGGTGCTGTAAAGGGTATGATCAAGAGGATAAAAAAAGGTCAAGATATAGGCTTTCTTTTTGATCAAAATGTAACACGGAATAATGCTATCTTTGTTAATTGGTTTGGTCGTTTAGCAGCAACTTCTGAAGCTTTCGGACAATTAGCGATGAGGCTTAAAACACCTGTTGTTATCATTTGCGTCCGTACGCGTGGTGTAGATGACTATGAAATCCCATTTTACCATGTACAAACAGATGATCTTTATAATGATGAAACTATCACTATTGATGAAGGCGCTAGAATCATAACTGAAAGATCTGTGGCAATTATGGAAAAAATAATTAAAGAAGAGCCTGAAGCTTGGTTCTGGTTTCATAAACGTTGGAGAACCACACCTTCAGAAGATATCCCAGAAGATTTTTACGATTAAATAAGTTTTTGCAACTGAATTAAAATTAGATAAATTAAGGAAGAAAACGCTCATCGAATCGCGTTTCCGTATTGTTGCTATCACTCAGTGTAAACATTCGTTTACACGAAAAAATAAGGAAGGAAACGCTCATCGAATCGCGTTTCCGTATTGTTGCTATCACTCAGTGTAAACATCCGCGAAGCTCCGTTTGCAAATAAGGATGAAAACGCTCATTGAATCGCGTTTTCGTATTGTTGCTATCACTCAGTGTAAACATTCGCGAAGCTCCGTTTACAAATAAGGAAGGAAACGCTCATTGAATCGCGTTTCCGTATTGTTGCTATCATTCAGTGCAAACATGCGTTTGCAAATAAGGATGAAAACGCTCATTGAATCGCGTTTTCGTATTGTTGCTATCACTCAGTGCAAACATGCGCGAAGCTCCGTTTGCAAATAAGGAAGAAAACGCTCATCGAATCGCGTTTTCGTATTGTTGCTATCACTCAGTGTAAACATTCGTTTACACGAGTGACCCCAAGGGGACTCGAACCCCTGTTTCCGGCGTGAGAGGCCAGCGTCCTAGACCACTAGACGATGGAGCCATATAGCATGAAGGGCGAATAGTACATATTTTATGCGCTTTAGGCAACCTCTGGGAGTCAGCTCAGTTATAAAAAATTGTAAAAATACCTAATGACCTAGAAATGATACGGGAAATAACTTGTTTTTTCTGATAACTTCGCTATAGTTTTGCACCGTGTTCGCCCATGGTGTAATGGTAGCACGCCAGGTTCTGGCCCTGGAAACCGAGGTTCGAATCCTTGTGGGCGAGCCATAATTTATCATTATATATGCCTCATCTCCTCGCAGAGGCGGAGATTCCTAATGAATTATTTTTTCAATATTCGTTTTGATACCGCACTTTTTGGATTATTTCGCTCTCGTATTATTTTACTTGTAATTGTTGCATTATTAACAAATGCCTGTTCCATCAAGACGAGCCGAAGTATTCCGCAAAAAGAATTAGCTTTAGGTAAAGAGAAAAAAAACGTTAAGGATCCTAAATTTGAAAAAAAATCTAAAGCTATGCACCACTACTTGGTAGGGCAGCTTTCTTTAAACAAACAAGATTATTCAGATGCTCTTACTAATCTAGCAAAAGCTAGTGACCTCGTGGGGGGATCCTCCAGTACGCTACACCTGCAACTAGCACAACTCTATATGAAAGACGAACGGTTTCAAGAAGCCTTAGAGGAGCTGCAAAAGATATTAAAAACAGATCCTAAAAATGAACAGGTCTTACTCCTCACAGCAACTGTTTATCAATCCTTAGATCTGATAGAGGAAGCAGAAAAAACATATCAGAAAGTTATAAAAAATAATCCAAACTCTTTGGAAGCACACGTGCTTTTATCAAGTTTATACACTAAACAGGGGGAAATTGACGAAGCGTTCTCTGTTTTAAGGGAACTTGCTGCAAATGATACGCATAAAACTTTGGCACAGTATTACATTGCTCATATTTATGAGTTGCAAGGAGATTTTGAAAAAGCGGAAGAAGGGTATCTTGCCGTATATAACAGCGCAGAAAAAAATGATGCTGTTATTAATGATATCTTACGAGTTTATTTAGCTAATAATCAAACCGATCGGGCAGTTAGCTTTTGTGAGGAGATCGTAAAAAAAGAGCCTAAAAATATCGTAGTAAGACAGACTTTAAGCCAACTTTTTGTTGCTTTGAAACGGTATGATGAGGCGGTGTTACAACTTAGAGCGTTAAGTGAATTAGAAGAGAGTCCGAAGGAAAGCCTTTTTAAGATAGCTTTAATTCGTGCGCAGCAACAGAAGTTTGATGAAGCAGAAAATGAGTTTAGAAATATCTTAGATAAAGATCCGAGATATGCTGAAGCTAGGTATTATTTAGCTTCTACTTACGCATTTAACGGTAAAAATAGAGCTGCTATCGAAGAGCTTTTGCAGATAAATTATCCGAAAAAGATGGTGGCACGAGCACGCTCTTATGCAGCTTTCTTGTATAGACAAGAAGGAGATCTTACAAGAGCTGTTCTGGTTGCAAAAGAAGCCTTTGAAGCAAATCCTAAAGATAAGAAAACTATTTCAATGCTCTTGATGTTGCTTAGAGAGTGTGGAAGAGAGAGCGAGGCTATTGAAGTGATAGAAAAGTGCCTTGCTGATAATCCAGAAGATATTACATTGTGGTTTCAATATGGAGTAATCCTAAGTGAAAGCGGTAATAATGCAGCAGCTGTTGAAAAAATGTTCAAAGTGCTGGAGCTCGATCCCGATCACGCTAATGCCCTTAATTTTATCGCTTATACCTATGCTGAGAACGGAAAAAATCTCGATGAAGCTTTGCAAATGATCCGTAAAGCTTTGGAGTTTAGCCCTGAAGATGGCTTTTTAATTGATACGCTAGGTTGGGTGTATTACAAACAGGGGCGTTTAAAAGATGCCGAAAAAGAGTTGGCGAAAGCAGTTAGTATTGTGGAGACAGATATTGTGATTTTAGAACATTACGGTGATGTTTTATCTGAATTGGGTAAAAGAGATGAGGCCACTGCTATCTACAAAAAAGCCTTAGAGTACGCTTCTGCTGATGAAACTGTTAAAAGTCCGGAAGAAGAACAGGCGCTTAAACGTATTTCTGAAAAATTAAATAGATCTGAAGTTAATTAGATTTAAAATAAAAATTTCTTTACGAGGAGTTATGTCTAGGTATCTTACGTTACTGTTTTTAGTGATAGGTTTAACAGCTTGTGCGGTGCGCTATCCTGTCTTGCCAAAACAGACAGTGACAGAAAATGAATTGCAAAAAATTGTAGCTGCTGTTTCTAAAAAGAGCGCAGAGGTTTTTTCTTTAAAAGCCCTTTCAAAAACACGACTCTCTTATAAAAAAGATCGAATGGTGCTGAAACATGCCATCAGCGCTCTACGTCCAAAGATGTTAAGGGTAGACACCTTGCCGCAGATGGGTGCCTTTACATTGGGAATACTTGTTGCGACAGATGAAGGTGTAATATTTTTAGATCCGTCTGCAAAAGAGGTGTTAAGATCTCGAGATGAGGCGTTGCTGATTGAAAAAACCTTAGGAATTCCACTAACTGCTAATGAGATCTTTGCTTATGTAACAGCTAGAGTTCCGAATGACCTTTTAAAAGCAGGTTCTAACTCTGCTTCAATTAAAGGTTACCGCGATGATAACGGCGATTATATCTTGGTTTGGGAAAACTTTCGTTACTATTGGAAGATTGGCGCTAATGATCTCTTGTTAAAAGAGTTTCAATCATATGATCGTTTTAACGGAAAGTTATCACTGGTAATTACTTACGACGGCGATCTTAAAAGTGAAGATATCCCCCTAAAACGCAACGTACATATCGCCTTTCCAAGAAAAGGGGTGACAGTGCAACTACTTTTTTCAACGTTAGTTGCTAACGGAGAGATCCCAACCTCACGCTTTGAAGTTATCATCCCTGATGATTACAAAGTACGAGAGGTCTCGTAATGCCTTTAGTAAACACCGATCCGGGCAACTTAGATCAAAGCTTCCTCATAAAAAATATAGGGAAGCCTTATCAGTTTTGATAGAAAAATAGTTTGTTCTATTTTTAACTATAAGAAGGCAACTTTTTGCCGTGCTCAGTAAGAATCTTTTCAATTGCTAGAGAGGCTAAGACATAGCCTTCTTCTTTGGTTTTTCCTGATTTGAGAGCGATTTGAGTAATCGCCTCGATTAATTCACCAACCGTAGTTTCTACTGCTTGATCGTTTTGAGTTACTTCAGAGTTCATAGTTTACCTTTTAAAACCACCATAACCTTAATTGGTTAATGAAAACACACATCTGTTAAACTAAGATGCACAAACGTCAGAAGGTATTCAAAAAAATGAAGTTTAAAAATGAAAAAAAGTGGTAGTAGCACCACTCTGTTCCATAACCTTATTATATACTATATTTTAGAAGGCGGCGAAGTTTATTTATTAAAGATGAAACGAAAGTTCTAATCTAAAAATATCCACAATTTAGCTGAAATACTACATAATTAGGGGCAAAAATACTTTATTTTGGTAAATGGAATAAAATCATTCAGCGGAATAACACACGGGTGACGTTATTTAATAGAGGCTTTCAGATAATAGATCGGCATCCCTTTTGAATGAAACATCTTCTCAAATTCAGTCACCCCCCGTTTCGGGATGGGATTATCTTTATATAAGTCATGCACTAGCTCCGTAATTTGATAATGGGGATGTTGTGCAATAATTTTAGCAGTTGATTCAAAATAGTTTAGGTGGTCTGTTTTATATGAAAAGAAACCTCGATCTCGGATTAAGGTAGCTAAAAGATCGATATATGCAGGTTGGAGGATTCTGAATTTTTTCCATTTCTCCAGCTCCCAAGGATCAGGGAAATTTATATAGACTCCGGCTAGAAATTTCTGCGGGAAAATTTGAGAGATAAAATTAGCATCAGTGCGAACAGCTAAGATATTGTTAAGGGATAATCGCTCCGCTTTTTTAGCGATGTTAAAGGCACGTTTAAATCTTAATTCGAACCCGAGAAAGAGAGTGTCGGGGTTGTCTTGTGCAAGTTCAACTAAGTGCCCGCCTGAACCACAACAAACTTCACAGATGACATCTGAAAAATGGGTGCATTTTTCACGGATAGCAGTGATCTGCTCCGTAGATAACTTATCACGCTCCCCGAAGACGATATAATCCGGCTTGGTTTGAATTAATGTTATATACGGATTTATCCATTTTTTTCTTTCCTGCATGCGCCGTAAGATACGTGATATTTCAGATAGTGCAAATATGACAACCCCAATTTTAAGTACTTTAATTGCTCACGGGCAATAATTAAGGCACCTGCCTCGCCCGTTATTAAAGAAAAAAATAAATAAAAGTAAGATGTTATAAAGTAATATCATATACTGTTCTAAAATATATGACTTTCTCTTTAGTTTTCATTACAATGCTGCAACGTTTGATTATATTATACCCGCTTGGAGAGGGGAGAAGTTATGGCAAATACAGCTGATGATATAAAATCCGGACAAGTAAGTTCCGAAAGTGTTCCGTCTAAGAAAAATCAAAAATCTGTAAAAAGAAAAAAAACAACTAAGCAGACAAAAGATGAAGCTCAAAAGACACCAAAGAAGATGGAGTCTGAGCTAACACCGAAGGCTGCTTCCGGAGATACTCTCAGTATGAGTGCAAAGGCAGTGGAGGTTACGAGAGCGGCTATTGCGAATCAGGAGGCTGCAGAAACAGGGGCTCGAGCAAAAACAAAAGCTGAGATTATCCCTATCAACCCTGAAGTCGTTGTATCTGATGCGCCTTTAGCAAGTCAGCAAGAACGGATTGAAGCTGTCGCTAAGATCTTGGATGAATCTGGAAAGATAAATGATGCTGAGTCACGAGCAGCTACGAAAACTTTTATCTTCGATGATGTAAATGATGTAACAAAAGAAGATGAGAGTTCAACCCTTGATGAAGCGCAAGATGTTTCCGCTGATGTAGTTAAGGTTGAAGAAAAGAGTAGCGTTGAAGCAAAGGATAATGCAGAACAGGTTTTACAAGAACCTTCTTCAGTTTTAACTAAAGATGCAGATGTAAAACCTCCTTTTGAATTCGTAAGCAAATGTGAGAATTCTTGTGAGAATTCTGGAGCTGCTTTGGCAGCTGTAAGGGCGGCTGCTGTTAAATCTGCCGCTAAAAAAGAGGGACGGTGGTTCTCGCGCTTATTATCACTCGCTATAATCGTTATCTTTTCAGTTGTAATAGTTAATTTCTTAAGGAGTGGTGTTTCAACGCCTTCAACTGATCTTAGTTTAGATCACGTTGATTCGTACGCTATTCAAGATGATCTTTTTGATAATGTTCCTGTAGAAGGGGCACAAAAAGAGGGAACAACCGTAAAAGTTGAAAATAAAGAGAGCGCTACAAAGAAGCCCATTGTTGTTGCGGAAGTTAAAGTTGAAAGTGATGTTAAGGCAAGAAACTCTGCTAGAGTAGCTGAAAAAATTGATGCTGCTGCTAAAGCTGTGACAGAAGCGGAGTCACAAGTGATGTTGGCACCTGCTTATTTAAAAGGCTCTGAGTTTGAAAATGTAGAACAGGCTAAAGCTGGGCTTATTGCTGGTTTTAAGCGTGGTAGGGTCGGGCTTAAAGAAAGAGAGAGTGTCTCATCTTTAATTGCTAATAAGAGTATGGCGGCAGGTATCTCTCCCACTTTAGTTGCTTCCGTTGTAATGGCGGAGAGCTATTTTGATCAAAAAGCTGTATCAAGAAGTGGGAAAAAAGGTTTGATGCAGATCTCTCCAGAGCGAGAAGCTTTGATTAAACAGCTACGTGGTGGTGATGCTAAAGCAGGAGATCTTTTCGATCCAGAATACAATTTAGAGTTAGGTGTTTGGTATCTTAAATATTTATTGAATAAATATGATGGTAATTTACAAAAAGCTTTGTTGGCTTATTCATGGAATGAAGAGACGTTACAAAATGTTTTAGATGGAAGTGAGAAAGCCCCCAGATGGGCAGGGCTCTATTTTGCAAATGTTCAAAGGTACTATAACGCTATCACAGGCTCTAAGGGACCTCGCTTAGTGTTGTCGTTGCCGACAGCGGAAAGAAACCTTCCGAAAAAAGTTAGTAGCATTAAGGTAGCGGAGCAAAAAGTTGAAACCGAGCAAGAGGCTTGGGAAAAGGCGATTATGGCTGTTGGGCGGCACGTCTCGCCACAGACAAAAACAGAGATTATCTCTTTAATTAAGGAGCAGAGTCTGATCTATGCTATGGATCCGGCTTTTATCTCCTCCATAATCATGGCAGAGAGTGCTTTTAATCCGTCAAGTAAATCAAAGACGGGTAAAAGAGGGTTGTTTCAGTTGGAGCCTGAGTGGGCGAAAATTGTTGCAGCTACTCTTGGGGTGACTTGGCAAGATGATGCTGCCTTGTTTGAGCCTGCTTATAATATTGAATTAGGGGTGGCGTACTTACAACACTTACAGCTGCTTTTTGATGATGACGAGGAAAAGGCTGCTATCGCTTTTAATCTTACTCCGTATAGGGTTTCACGCATCCTTGCTGGTAAAAAGAGACTTCCAGCTTCTGCTGAACTTTATGTTAAAAACGTTAAGAAGTATTGTGAGCAGTTCGGTTGCACTAAAAAAGTAGCTACTGAATACATTGAACGTTTAAAGAGGGTGCAATTAAAGAAATAGACTACAAAAAGTAATTAAGTAGATAATAAATAAAAAAGGGAGCGAGGTTGTTTTTTATACCTGCTCCCTTTTTTAGTATGGAACTTAGTCTATACGAGAGCCTGTGCCAGGAACCTTCCAACAATAAGTTCCGCCATTATAATGATCCGCTGCGAAGATGTGTGCTCCGAACGGTAGCCGTTTGCTGTATAAACGGAAATGACTACGTCCGCCGTTTGCAACACCTGTATATTTCGTTTTTGCTATGAGCTTATAGCTTCTTGGACTTAGGACACGACCGTTAGAAAATCCAGCTCCAGGGGTTAAATATACAGTACCTGGATGAAAGTCTGAGTTCTTAGCAAGAAATCCCATGTTCCCATCTCGAGCATTCAATATCTCGGTACAAGGTGTTCTTGCCATACCTGTATTAGAACCGTACTGAACGATTGATGTGACATACCCTATCTCATTGGCAACAAAGTAGTCGTCATCTTTTTCACTATTCTTACCGGGGGTTGTTTTTCCATCTCCTCCATTAGCACTACCACCACCACTACCACCACCATTAGAGCCGTTATCACCGATAATCCTTTCGCACTCTTCGAAATTATCTTCCTCCTTCTCCAAGATATTAAGGATACGCATCATTTCCGGATAGTTGCCAGCTGCTACAGCAGCATTTAACTTATCAACTAAAGCTAAAATCTTATTGCAGTATGCGGCATCAACCTTTTGACTGTAAGCTTGAGTGGCATAGGGGCGTTTTAATCCGAGAGCTAAGTTTAGTGTGACGACCCTTGTGCTTTTTGTCTGCGGATTTATAAGTCTAATCGTCGCCGTATCCGTACTGTAATTAAGCGCTTCTCCTATGGCGAGATCTGATATTGTGTTTGATGAGAAAAAGCCAGTAAAAGCTTTTGATGTTGTCGTTTTAACAAAAGAGTTTCGCTGAACCTTTTCTCCAAAGAGTTGCAATCTCTTGGGGGTGGATTGAACGATAAATCCAACTCTCCCTTCACTTAAAAGGACGGGAAAGGTACGTTGAGCATGAGTGGCGATTCTTATTTTTTTCTTTCTTCTAGAACCGTTTTTATAAGTGATAAAGTTTCTCTTCCCTGAAAGCTTTTTGGTGCTTCCTTTTGCATCAAGAAAATTTTTATTTAACTCTTCAAGTTTCAACGATGCTACATTAGCTCCGTTTAAAGTTAAAAGCGGCACAGCATCACTTAAGGCTGGAAGCTTGACCCTTGTAGTATTTGCAGCATTAATAGCGGGGTCTAAATAAATCCTCACAATATTTTTTTTGTATTGAACAGCGAGGTCGCTTATTCCGTTTTTATTGTAATCAAGAGAAAAGATACGTAGCGCATTTTTTCCTAAGTTTATTTCAGTTCTAGCTCTACCAGAATTATCCAGAATAAAAGCGGAGAGATTTTTTTTCTTTAAAATAAGTGCAACAACGGAGTGTTTGTTCGCTATCCAATTACCTGATAAAAATTGTGCGTTTTTATAAGCATTATCGATAGGAATATCTGAAAGGTGGGCTCCCGTGCCACTATAAACACGGATAAACTTGCCTCCACTATTATTTGTGGCGGTGATGTAAAAGTTATCAAGAGCAAAAGCTGCTTGAGTTTGAAAGAAGAACATACTTAAAACTAGAAATAAAACGCTTAATCTCTTCATATTAACTCCGCAAAATAGTTTAAGAGGCACAACCATACACCTCTAATATCGTGCTAAAGGTGGGTTTTGATCCTAGCTCTCTTTCTAAAAAATAATGGCTAACCCCCTTAAATTTATTCTGTTTTGCTAGGAAAAGGAGTGGATGGGGTTGGAAATTGTTACTAATGGATTGTTTTTATTTATAAAAATAAATAGAGAAGCAGAAATATCAGTATTGATGATCTCTCTTCTGAAAGTCGGATTGTTTTTACTAATGATATCTTTCAATATATTAAATATTTTAAGTAATGATTAAAAAGAGGGGTCGTAATATGAGATTTTTAAGTGGAACAAAATTATTGCTAACTCTTTTAATTCCAATAACTTTGACTTCATGTTCGTGGTTTAGTAACCCCTATGTTAAAAGCGGTACGGTAGGTGGCGTGGTTGGTGCTGGCGTTGGCGCTGGAACAGGAGCTTTAGTCGGAAGCGCGATCTCCAGTGGTGATGTCGCTGCAAGCACCTTATTGGGTGGTGGCATAGGGTTGCCGGTGGGAATCCTCGCTGGTGTCTTGGTGCAATCCTATACGGAGAAAAGCGAAATCGAGAAAAATAGTGAAACCATCCAAGCAAACTATCAATATATCATGTCTCGTCAAAGAGAGATTGATGAAGAAAGAGAAAGGCTTATAGAAGACTCCTTAACGATAACACCTGATAAGCATTTACGTGCTGAAATCTACACCGGTCCCACAATAGGCACTTATAATAGATAAATACCTATTGTGAACTCAATCTGTTCTTAGGTGTTATCCGTTACAGCAACAACATCTACTGGTTGCTACTGCGGTAGCTTCGTTATTGAGTAGAAGCTCTTTTGGGAAGAGATCTCGCAACTGTTCTACTTTATCTGTCCTTTCCCAAGTAAAATACCCGTCTTTAGTTGGGGTTCTGCCGAAGTGACCATAAGTTGCAGTTTTCTTATAAATGGGTCTTAACAGATCTAGAGACTCTATAATTCCACGTGGCGTTAAAGAGAAGATCTTGCGTACAGCAGCTGAAATTTTAGCATCTTCAATTTTAGCAGTACCGAAAGTATTAACAAAGACTGAAACAGGTTCTGCTACCCCAATGGCGTAAGCGATCTGCACTTCGCATCTCTCTGCTATTCCAGCAGCAACTATGTTTTTGGCGATATGACGTGCGGCATAAGCTCCAGAGCGGTCGACCTTTGAAGGATCCTTACCTGAAAAAGCACCACCTCCGTGTCTACCGTAACCGCCATACGTATCAACTATAATTTTACGTCCCGTTAGACCACAATCACCAACAGGGCCGCCGATCACAAAACGGCCTGTCGGATTAACGAAGATCTTAGTGTCTGCTTTTAAAAGCTTACACGGAATAACTTTTTTTATAACATTTTCTGTTATAAAGCCTTCTAATTCTGTTAGTGATTTATCAGCGCTATGTTGAGTGGAAACAACAATAGTATCAACAGCCAGCGGCGTGTTTCCGTTATAACGAACAGAGACCTGCGTCTTGGAATCAGGCTTTAAAAAATCAACGCCACCTTCTTTGCGAACTCTGCTTAATTCAAAAGCTAACTTATGAGAGAGCGATATCGGAAGTGGCATCAGCTCAGGGGTCTCGTTGCAGGCGAATCCAAACATCAAACCTTGATCCCCAGCACCCTGTTCTTTTTGATCCGAGCTATCTACGCCCATGCTGATATCAGGTGATTGTTGATTGATAAACTGCATTATTTTACACGTGCTGTCGGAGAACCCTAAAGCTGGATCGGTGTATCCGATCTCTTTAAGAATTTCTTTTATGATCTGTTCATAGTTAATTGCAGCACTTGAAGTAATTTCACCAGCAAGAATGATATTTTCATTTTTAACTAATGCTTCGCAAGCGACACGACTAGCCCTATCTTTTGCTAAAAGTGCGTCGAGAATGGCATCACTAATCTGATCTGCAACTTTATCAGGGTGCCCTTCAGAAACTGATTCCGAAGTAAAAACGTAAGAGTTCGTCATATTTCAACCTCCAGTGGATTTAATGTAGATCACTTCGCAGATATCAGCAGTTGGGGTCCTTGCCGGATGTGTAGAAATGATATTTTAGCATAGTATTACTGCATGAGGCGTCATCGTGCAAGGTCTCAGTGTTATGAATTTCCCCCCTTGATATATAAGGTTTTCACCTTTTGGATAAATAAGAAATAGGATCCATGATTTTAAAATATTGAGATTAAAAGCGCAGTTTTTTGGGGCTACCGAGTTCCCCGCCATATTGTTATCCTCTTGAAAAAATTACCTGTTTTTAAAGGTCATGGATATGGATCTAAAAAAGATTATACGTCCTTTGGGGATTCAAGACATAGTAATGCTTGTCGCCATAGTGAGTTTAACGTGTGTACAACTTAGTAGGGTGACATCGGATCCCGGTTTCGGTTGGCATTTAGCAACAGGCGATTGGATCATTAATAACTTAAAATTGCCCACTGAAGATCCGTTCCTATCAATTTCACGCCCTTGGATAGTGGAACAGTGGTTGGCAGAGGTAATAATGAGTGCCTCTTTTCGATTAGGAGGTTGGTCCGCTCTTTATCTGTTGACCATTATTGTGTACCTCTTTTCCTTCACGGTTCTGTTATACCATTTCGCTTCGCATATTGTTAAAGATCTCTTGGCTGTATCATTAAGTTGCTTCTTAGCGTTTAAATTAGGGCAGGTACATTTTCTTTCCAGACCTGTAATGTTCAGTTTCCCCTGTTTTATTGTAGTCTGTTCTCAGATCTTTATCTTATTAAGGGCGATTAAAACAGGGCAAAGTGATGGTATTAAAAAAGCTTTTAATAAAGCTTACCTTTATATTCCTATAACTCTTGCAGTGTGGGTTAATCTGCATCCGAGTTTTATGCTGGGGCTAGCTGTCTGTGTTTTGTTACCTCTAGCGCTAGTGCTTGACCGTATCATTTTGCACGCTAAGATCGTTATTCCATATAAGTATATTACAATTCTATTGATACTTGCTTTTTGTGCTACATTACTTAATCCCTATGGTTTTAAACTACACTACCTTGCATTTTCAGTTAATAATAGTGAGTTTATAAAATCATTATTTAATGAGTGGCATAGTCCAAACTTTAGAGAGTACAGCGGAGTTCTTTTTGAAATCAGTATCATGGCTTTACTTGGCAGCCTCTTTATCAGTCGTTGTAAAGGATTGCAATGGGGGTTCTTTGAGTTTTTACTTTTAACGGGTTTAGGATATGCAACTATCAATTCTGTTAGAATGTTGCCGTATTTCGGTATCGCATTGGTTATCCCATTGGCAGAAGCCTTTTCTTCTGCTGTGACTCAACTCCTTGAGGGTAAATTAAAGATTATCGCAGTTGCTCTTAAAAATATCAGTAGAAAAGAAGCATTAACTTTACGAGGGAAAGGCATTTTTTATGCCTTTCTTATTATAAGTGTACTTTACGCCTCTTTTTATCAAAAAGTTCTGTTTTATAATGGAGAGTTTGGTCCAGAACAGGAAAAATATCCGTATAAAGCTTTAGACCTGATTAAGGTTCGTGAAAGAGATAGCGCGCGCACTGTTGTTGCGGCTATTATGAATTGGGGTGGTTTTATTACGTGGTATGGAGAAGGACGGATAAAAGCTATTATAGATGATAGAAGCGCTTTATTGGGAGAGACTTTTATCAAGAGGTATCTCAAGGAGATAGAAGGTGGCAAGAATTGGCGCGATCTGTTGAAAGAGTTTGAGGCAAAGTATCTTTTATTAGAACCTGAATCTACTTTTGCAAAAGAGTTAAAAAGCGATGCACCCGAAAGTGTTTTGTATGAAGACGACCATTCAATTCTATTTTATGGCTTGTGATCATTCGAATATCTTAGGGTGCTTTACAAAGGGACCGCTCGGCTTTTCTTTTTAAGTACCGAGCGGTCTTTACTACTAGCGGTGTTGCTGCATAAATTCGCGTAGTGCCGACTCAATATCTTGAATGATGACAGTATGAGTTTTCTTCTTACTCCCTGCCTCTCGTTTAAAGGCGTTTAATCCGGCTTGCTGGCAGATGGCCTTTATATCTGCTCCAGATTTTCCTTCAGTGAAGTGTGCCAGAGCTGGTAAATCGACCTTATCTTCGAGTGGCAATTTTTGAAGATACAGTGCAAAGAGTTGTATTCTAGCTTCAAAATCAGGTAGCGGAATTTCTATTACTTTATTAAGTCTACCGGCACGTTTTAAGGCATCATCGACTAATTCAGCACGGTTAGTTGCTGCGATAATATAGAGCCCCCTTGTTTTTACAACACCATCAATCAACTGTAAGAGGTGATTAAGTAAGTTGTCAGCCCACTGTTCGTTACTACTGCTGCGACCACGACCGATAGAATCAACTTCATCAATAAAGATAATAGCGGGAGCGTGTTTTTTGGCAGCATTAAACAAACGAGTCAGATTCTTTTCTGATTCGCCCACCCACTTTGAAACGATCTGATCGGTTGAGAGTACAAAGAAATTCATTCCGGCTTCATTAGCCATAACTTTAGCAATAGTGGTTTTTCCTGTACCTGGAGGTCCCGTAAAAAGAATCCCTTTGGGCAGATCGATACCGTATTTTTGAGTCTCTTTCGGATCTCTTAGGAGGTGTGCAACTGAGATTAATTCAGCCTTTAAATCATTCCCGATAATAATATCGTCCCATGTTAACCGTTCAATGGCAGCATTAACAGGAGTTGGAAGGGGGGCATTATCGCGAGAGCGATCGGGAGAAGCGCCTGCTGTGTAATTAGCAACAATATTCAAAACTCTTTTTTGATAAGAGATCGTTAAAAAGGTGAAGATGATAGGGATGATGTGTAAAATGATTAGTAATATTTCATCGTTGCTGGCATTAGGAAGAACTCTTACGCCCTTAACAATAATTATGGCAGCAATTATGATGCAGACGGCACGTAAGAAAAAATCAAAACTTTGTAGTTTATTAAAATCATACCAATATTTAAAATGTACAATAAAGTACAGAAAGGGCAGAGACATTAATATCAGTAATGTCAGGTGTGAAAAGCGGAGTGAGTAGATATAGTTCATCATGGCGTACTTTTATAGTTTCAAGCGCTTATCTTTTATGTACAAGTAGACGATAAGTTAAGAGCTCCTTATTTAAATATCATAATCGGGAAAATAGTTGTGAGTAAATACAGCAAAAAGGGGCTTAGTGTATTGTTATGCGGCAATTGCTAGCGGGGGAATCGTAATTTTTAATAAATGAGGTTTCAGAATTGTTCTAAGCTATGATAAGTTATTGTAAGAGTTGTTTATTTTAAGGATTTTAGAAGGTTGGAAGAGATATCTGATAGACAAGAGGAAAGTCGTTTACAAAACGTTGATGTTATCACTCTAAATGGAAAAACTATATTTTTAGTGGGAACGGCGCACGTTAGTAAGCAGAGCGTTGAGCTGGTTGATGAAGTTATTTCAAAAGAAGTCCCTGATGCAGTAACTGTGGAGCTGTGTGAATCACGTTATAAGTCGTTACAAGATCCTGATCGTTGGAAAAATATGGATCTTTATTCTGTGATTAAAGAGGGGAAGGCTTACGTTTTAATGGCGCAGTTGGCACTTGCTGCTTTTCAAAAAAAACTCGGGCAGCACCTTGATGTAGCTCCAGGGGCAGAGATGATGCAAGCCATTAATGCAGCAAAGCGAGAAGAGATTAATGCAGAGATTGTGTTGGCTGATCGTGATATTAAAACGACACTAAGGCGTACTTGGAGCGCCTTAGGACTGTGGTCGATGTTGAAAGTGATCGGATCAACAATAAACGGAATGTTTACAAGTGAAAAATTTGATGAAGATGATATCGAGAGGTTAAAATCGGCAGATGCACTTGATGAACTGATGAAAGATTTTTCAAAAGCGCTTCCTGATGTTAGGACTGCGCTGATTGATGAAAGAGACCAATATTTAGCTGCTAAAATCGCAGAAGCTCCAGGCAAAAAGATCGTTGCCGTTGTTGGAGCGGGGCATGTAGCGGGGATTAAAAAATGGATCGATAAAAAAATCGATACGGAAGCGTTAGAGGTTATTCCACCGCCTAAATTGTTAACACGCATCATAGGTTGGGGCATACCGCTATTACTAGTTGCGTTGATTGCTTATGGATTTATAGATGGCGGAATGGAGCAGGGAATAGAAAAGATTTATATCTGGCTTGCGGTTACTTCTATTACGGCAGCTTTCGGATCTATTTTAGCGCTTGCTCATCCCTTAACGGTTTTAACATCTTTTATAGTAGCACCCCTTACTACTATTCATCCACTTTTAGCTTCAGGTTGGTTTGCTGGATTAGCAGAAGCTTCTATCAGAAAGCCGAGGGTGAGCGATCTTGAGAATATAGCAGAAGATGTAACGACGCTTAAAGGTGTTTGGAGGAATCGAGTTAGTAAGATCCTTTTAGTGGTGATCTTAACTAATTTAACGGGAAGTTTAGGGACTTTTTTAGCTCTTTATCTCTTGAGTTAGGGGGAGTCGAATTTATTTAAAATATAGGTGAGGTCAAATTGCGTTAAACTTGTGAGGGTTTTTTTGCAAAGGGTAGTATTACTAGACCTTAAAGTGTTTTTAGATATAGGTGAGGTCAAATTGCGTTAAACTTGTGAGGGAGTGAGACTAATATTAAGCTGCTACAGTAAGAGGAGCTCCTTTTCCTTCTCCGTTATATTTAAAAACGTTATCTTTTGGGTGACTAGTAATTTTTCCTTTGCCGTTCCCCCTGTATGTCGGAACGATATAGAGTGGAAACCCATCAAAATTAACAACACCGTCATGAAATGTAAGGGTTATATTTGCATGACCTTTGCCATTCTCTAATACGATGGGATTATTTACTGAAATTTTTATAAGATCAGGGTGTTTTAGGCCGGTAGCTAGTTTTACTCCATCGACAGGGTTATTTTCACTATCGATAAGTGTCATCTTTGGAGTAACAGTAAAGGTGCCTGAGATCTCCTCCGCTAATGATGGCTTGTGCATAGCACAGAGAGTTATATTCTTATTACGATTGGGGTGAAAATCGAAACGAGTAGCACCTGAATGATTTGAAGAAACTGCATTATTTTGTGTCATAAAACCTCTTTAAATTACCTTTTAAGGTGTGCCGCAAATTTGTTTTTTAGTAATGAGATGATAGTGGATAAGGCACTCCCCCTGTATATAGATCTTAATTGAAGCTAGTTTTGATCCTTTATTAATTTAAATTTTCTTTCTTTCCTGACTTAGTGATTTAATAATGTAAAAATATCCAGTAAAATAGAGATATTAACAGTGTGCACGCCACTCCTTTTGAATGTTTATACCTGCTAGCTCTTCAGTAATAAAACTTATTTTATTTAAAAGGTCATCTTTTTGTAGAGGTTTAACGGTCTTATTTTTTAAATTTTCCGCTGTGATGGAGATATTAAGATCCTCCTTACAACAAGATATTTGAAGTGTTTGAGTCACGATTGGTGCAAACCCGAGCGATGCGAAGAAGCAACGACTTTGGAAAACTTCCAATCCTAAACGGAGTGTGTTGATCTTTAATGGGAAGACTCGTCCCAACTGTCCTACGGAGAGGTAATCAGGGAGTTCTGAAGAACGGATAATCTTTGTGCGGTGTTTAATATGGTGATTTCCTTCAAAAGAGTCGAATTCTGAAAGGATCTGCAAGGTAAAATCCACATACACCGTTTGCTCTGAATCTGGATCATCATCTAGTATTTGTGTTTGCGGCGCTTCTCCTGATACGTAAAAGATCTCTTCTAATAGCTCTTCAGAACCTTTTGCAACGGGGAAATCCTTACCCTTTAAATCTAATAAGATACCGCCACTAAGAGTTGGAGCAGGTAGGATAACATTAAGGATATAATCTGTTAAACGTGCAATACCGCTAGGTTTTATTTTGGAATGAAGTTGATATTCAGCATTGTAACCACCGAAGATAAACTGTTTTTTGAAGTTTAGTGTGGAATTCATAGGGTAATATTCTTTAGTAGTTAGAAAGCGCTACCTTTGTAACAATTTAAAGGTGTTTTCAGAAGAGGGAAAAGCTTCTCTTATACCGTTCTTTTTTAGAAGAGATGCTTCACTTTCTAAGTTAATACTGCGAAAAATCTGCATTTTGTAAAAATATCCATTTTAAGAAACATTTTGCAAAAATTAGCGAAAGAACCTCAAGTTTCCTCAAAAAGTAATAAAAAAGTCATTTTTTTTTGCTTAGGATATTTGTAAAGAGTATCCTGCTTTAGTCGCTTTTTCTTAGAAACCTTATATGGAGGACGGCGGGATGTTGACGCTGTTTGTTGTTGATAAAAGTGCAGAAGCGCGTACAAGGTTGGTTGAAAAGATAAATGCTTTTTTGCAAAGTGATATCTCACTACTATCTTTTCTTCCTCAAATTAGTGTAAAGCCGCTCTCACTTGAAGAGCTTAAATTTCATGCAGCTCCTGATTTATGTATTCTTGGAGATGAGCTTTTAAATGATGATATCTTTGAGATAGGAAAAATCAGAAAACAGATTCCTAGTGCAACGTTGCTGATTTGGTTAAGCTCTGAAGTTCAGGATTTTTCAGTTATTGAGCAGTTAGCTGGGATGGGGGTGGACGACACCTTAAATGCTAATTTAACTCCTCTAGAATTCGCTAAAAAATTAGTGCTCATAGCAGGGCGTAAAAAAAATGTAAAACACCACAGTAAGATGATAGTTGTCACATCTGGTAAAGGTGGTGTTGGTACTACCAGTATTGCCGCTGCTTTGGGGGAAGGTTTAGCGACTAACGGTTATTCAACGTTAGTTGTAGACTTTGATTGTGAAACACAAGATTTAAGTCGCTTTTTGCAAGCACGTCCTTTTCTTAATGAAAATTTACAAGGAATCTTTGATAGGACGAAAGCGATTACAAAAGAATCAATAGAAGAGTGTCTCGTTCAGATTTGGGAAGAAGAAAAACGTTTTAAGTGCATGACTCCCATTTTAGAAAATGAGGCTTTATATGATCCGAATGCTTCTTATTCACGCACATTATTGTCTGTCTTGGAGGTCTTAGACGGTATCTTTGATTTTGTAGTAATCGATAGCGCTGCTGTAAAAGGTAATATCTTGCGAACTTTGATTAGAGTAGCGGATGAATTGATTTTCGTAATTAACAATGATCCAGCTGCATTGTATGCAGGGGTTAATCGATTGGTGCAATATAGAAGTTGGTTATCTGCTGAAGCTTCTTTAACGTTAGTTGAGAATGCACCTCTCCGCAAAGGGCTAGCTTCAACATTTTTAAGAAGAGAGTTTCAAGATGCTGCGCAATTAGGGATGGATCATACATTTATCTCTATTCCGCACTGTCATGCCGGATCAAGATGGCCTGCTTCGGGCGGAACTTTGTACAGCACCTCATCGAGCCGAACCATTAAAGCTTTACGCACTTTAGTTGATCGTATGATCCCGCCGGAATTGAAGCAGGAAAGAGCCGGATTTCTACCTGCTTTACAGACAATAATAAGACGTTCAAACGTTAGGTTGGCAGAGCCGAGCGTTGCTTCTGAAAAGAAAAAGGTTATTGAAATATCTGAACTCCGTAAGGATTTAAAAGCCCTTCCTGCACCGTTGTTGCAAATCACTGAAAAAGAAAAAGAAGAGATAGAAATTGTGCCAGCAGCAGATAGCGATATCAGATCTCTTGTTTCAGGAGCACAACTTTTTAGTAACTGATTTTTATTTTTAACTATATTTCATGGAGATGAAAAAAATGACTAAAGTAAATGAAAAAGAAAGAAAAATTCGGAGCAAAAAAGAGGCAGCTTATACGTTGCTTGAATATTGTGCCGGTGCTGCTGTCATAGCAGGTATTGTATGGGTTGCTGTGTCTGCACTTGGCAGCAATTTAGGTGACCTCTTAGGCGCTATCGGTGAATGGGCAACAACGCGTGCTACTGAAATTCGTGGATAATCGCTTTTTAAGGAGAGGTAGAGGTGGCAGTTCGTTCAGCAGCAAAAGGTAGTTCAAGACGGCAACGCAATCGTTCATCTTTAGGTGGATCTATTGTAATTGCAATAGCATTTATTATCGGAGCTCATATTATTGCCGATAAAAATAAGAATGTAGAGGTTAAAGCAGTAGAACCGACTATTGTTGCAGAGTATGACACGGTTGATGTTCCTGTTCCGGTGGAAACTGTTCCGAGTGGTACGAAAGTAAAGGATATTGTAACGAAAGTTGTTAAATATCCGAGACACCAGATCCCTTCTGGTGCGTTATTAACATTAGCATCCGTTCAAGATGCTGTAACAACAACGATGCTTCCTGCCAATCTTCCGCTTTTCCGCGAAAATTTAAGTATTGGAGTACATGCAGGTAATCCGGTTATTGAACAGATCCCACTAGGGATGCGTGCGATTACCATGCGAGTTGATGCTACTTCAGCCGTAGAAGGGTGGGCAGGTTCCGGTTCTATCGTAGACGTTTTGCTCGTAGAGAAAGACAGAACGAGTGTTATTGCGGAGCAGGTGCGGATCCTTTCAGCAGAACGTGTTGTAACACCCCTTGAAAATGTTTCCACTCCTCAGGTTCCAAGCACTGTCACACTCTTAGTAACGCAACAACAGGCGCTGGCTTTAACAACAGCAGTCCCGCGTGGTCGAATCGCTTTTGCTTTAAGGAGTAAAAAAGATGAAGAGAACTGGCAGGATAAGAATTTCACACCTGATAAGTTGCACGGTCGTACTTTAAATACTGCGGTTAAAGTAGATGTTAAAGGATTTGTGTCTGTTAAAACTGATAGTGGTGAGAAAAAATTCGCTCTAACTGATGACGGTTGGATCCCTTCAGAGGTAACACCTAAAGGTTTTATGATACCGATGGAGTTTTAACAGATATGCAAAAGTTTAATTTGGCACTATTAGATGATGTACACTCTGTTAATCAGCAGGTTATTCCGATAAAAACTGCTATCCATCGCCGTCAATTATCTGCGGCGTTGCTGCATATTTTACAAGAAACGCAGCGGGAGTTGGGATGTCTTGGTGATGAAAATTTTATTCCAACAGGGCAAGAAGTAAGTGCTGTTTTGGCAAAGGTCTCAACACGACTCGGATTTGATCTCTCAACTTTTGAAAGAGACCAGATACTAGCTTTTATTGAAACAGATAAGAAGCCGTTCGGACTTTTGCAGCCGTTAGTAGAAGATCGAAGAATTACAGATATTATCGTAACTGATTATTCTAAAGTTACTATTCAGCAAGGACGCAAAAATTTAAATACAGATATCGTTTTCCCCAGTCAAGAAGCTTACGAAGCATTTGTTGAAAGACTTTTAAAAAAAGCTGGTGCAACTGTTTCTACAAAAAAACCGATTGCTGATGGCATGATTGGATCTTTTGCACGTATTCATGCCGTGCATAAATCTTTATGTGAAGGTGGACCTTATTTAACAATCAGATTGAATCGATTCTCAGAAGTGGTTTGCGCTGACCTGATTAAAAACGGTTTGGCGCCGCAAGAGATCTTTGATTATTTGCAAAGTGTTGTAAGGGGTGGGCATACAGTATTGGTTGTCGGTGAAGTTGCTACTGGTAAGACTACACTAACTCGTGCTTTGGCAGCTTCTGTTCCTCAAGATGAATCAATTTTAGTTATTGAGGATACCCCTGAAATAAAATTATCACATCCGCATGTTCGTTACATCCGTACTAGAGAAGCAAATACTGATGGTGCTGGAAGAGTTTCTCCAGGGGAATGTATCAGAGCTGGTATGCGTATGGCTATGAATCGTATCATATTTGGAGAGATGCGCGATGCTGAAGCTGCCGAGTCATTTATAGATGTGTGTGCATCGGGACATCCAGGATTATCCACAATTCACGCCAAAAGTAGTTTAGAAGCGATAAGTCGTTTAGAGCTTTTCTTAGGACGTGCACAAAAAGGTGTTTCTGCTGATGTTATAGCAAGACAAATTTCAAAAGCTGTGCAGGTCATAGTGCATATCAATATATGCCCACTTAGTGGACGCCGCCGCATTATGGAAGTAAGAGAGATCGGTGCTGTTGCGGATGGTGCTTTACGCCAAAAAGAGATTTTTAAATATGAAGCTACAACAGGTCAGTTGGGGTGGCGGGTTATGTGCAAGGTAAGTAATTACCGTGATGCTTTAGAGAATGGTGCAGAACCTGTTTTGTTAAGTAAGTTCCCATCTTTCTTAGTGGCAACGGTGTAAATTAAAAATCGGAGTTGTTAATGTTTTTTAGTTCTCGACGCGATATAGAAAATTTGGCGCATGAATTATTGCATGGCACTCCTGACTTTCGAGACAACTTTGAAAAAAAAGATCCGGCGCTGCAAGGTGTTTTAAAGGAGCTCTTTTATTATACTGGATTGCAGCAGAGCGAGATAAAAAAATATCTCAGACATATTATTTTTGTAGTTCTTGCTATCATTCTTTTTGTAATTATTGTCGGACGCTTCGAGCTGTTGCTAGCAGTTCCTATTTATGTAGCCATTGAATACCTTTTATTGCAGCGAATTGCTTGGAAACGAACAGAAGATTTTGAACGCGATTATGTGCCGTTCTTACTCTCCTTAGCTTCCGGAGTTCGTACGGGTATGGATCCTTTTGTTGCAATCTGTGAATGCGGCAGCCTCTTTCCTAGCACATCATCTCTTAGAAAAGAGGTCTCCGATCTGCAAGAAAAAGTTTCAAGAGGTGTTTCTGAAGATACTGCTGTTAGAGAGTTTGCCGCATCTATTTTACACCCTGATATTCAGCTTTTTAGAAGCACTTTTATCTTGGCTAGGAGGGAAGGCTCTTCTCTGGGTGATAGCCTGCGCAGGTTAGGAAGGGTAACACGTCAGAGACAATCGTTTAGACGAAAGTTGAAAGGCGCTCTCGCCATGCAACGCCTTTCAGCTATCGGAATTACGGGCTGTGCGGTGCTTATCGGTTTGTTACAGGCGGTAACTAATATAGATGCTTTAAAAGATGCTTTTAATCATCCTCTCGGATCTCTTGCTATGATGTTTGGCGTGGGTTTAATTGCGTTGGGGCTTGTTTGGATGCTGTATCTTTCACGGAGGAGGATCTGAGATGTTTAACTCGTCACTACTCTTATTCATCTTTATCGCTGTAACTGTTATCTATGCAGCAAATGTTGTTTTTCAAAGTAAGCGACGTAGCGCTACGGAAGTTTACTTTGATTTAGCTGATGACTTTGCAGAGTCTGATAAAGATATACAACAACAAGTTAAGGGGCTACGTTTATTTACGGATGAGTTCGGGCAAATGGGGCTCATTGATGCGGAAGAACGTAAGAAATTTAAGTTTTGGCAAGTAGCGATCCCTGTAATCGTTATACTGCTGTTAGAAAGTATAGTTTTTCTCCTTAATAAACAATCAATCTCTGTAATATGTGCAACGTGTGTGATGGGTTGGGGCATAGGTTATATTATTACACGTTGGAGATTAAAAAACGGAATCACAACTTATCAAAGGCTATTGGAATTTAATCTACCCCTTGTTATGGAAAGATTGGTGATGGCGGTAGAGGCAGGGCTAGATATCGTTGCTGCTATGCAAAATATCGTTGAATTAGAAAAAGAGACGCAGAAAGAAGCACTACAACACGGCAGACAATATAAGATAGATCCTGTAACAAAACTCTTGGAGATAGTAATAGGACTTTCTAACGCAGGGCTTCGCTTTGAGAAGAGCCTTTATGAAACTGCAAATATTGCAAATAATAATGCAATAAAACACGCGTTTATTCACCTTGCCTTAGCGCAAAAAGAAGGGGGTGAATTGATCGTTCCATTAAGAGAATTGAGTGATGCAACACAGCTGCAGTATCAAGAAAATTTAGAAGAAGAGATCGCAAAGATGCCTGTTAAAGCGACTTTACCACTGGTTTTTACTTTTGCCGGACTGATTGTTTTTTTCCTAACGGGTCCAATCGTGCAGATTATAAAGATTACAACAAGTGCTATGCCGAAGTAGTAAGAGGGAGCGAGTAAGAGATGAAGATTTTTCCCATATTTCAAACGCTACTTAAAAAGGAGAGCATTAGTATAGAGATACTACTCGAAAAGCTTTCAAGTATTGTAGGTTTATCCGCTTTAGAAACAGTAGTAAGAGAAAATATAGATAGACGTTTATTTATTTCTGCTGTTGCGGAACGTGCTGGAATTGATGAAAAAGTTTTAGTAAAAAAACTAGCAAAAAAGTTGAAGCTTAGGAGTGTAGAAAACATTAGCGGTCTTGATTTTAGAGAGTTAACACAAGCGCTAAGTGTTTCAGAGTTGAGACAATACGGCATTATGCCGTTAGCGAACGGCGCAAACATTATAAGTTATGCTTGTAGTGATCCCAGCTTTGTGCCGGAAATTTACAGCAAACAATGCGAAAATGATCTGATCTTGGCAACTTGGGGAGATATTTCAAGAGCGCTTGAAGCAAGTGAAGCGTTATCGTCTTCAGATGGAGAAGAATCGTTAAAAAAATCGAAACGTGTCTTACGACTCTTAATTGATGAAGCAAGTTCTTATGGTGCTAAAGATCTGACCTTAAATTTTGATACTGATTCTCTACTGTATGAGTTTATGACACCTGACGGGAAATTGGGTAAGGGTAATGTCGACTTATCGATGAAGAGAAGTTTTCAAAACTTTTTTAATAAAATTATAAAAGAATCCTGCGGAAAATTTCCTTTAGAGGATAGTTTATTTATAAAGGTACAAAGCAATCCACACGGCTATCGTGTGGCATTTGGTGGTGTGCAAGATTTTGAAATAGAAGAAACGGAAGGAAAAGATATCCAAAAAAACGGGTACGTCCTTTTATTTGATGAAGACCACAATTTTTTGAATGTTCTCAAACGTTTTTTAGAGAGGATGGGGCTCTCTACGAAGGTTGTAACAACAGAAGACGGGATAAGAGAAAGTCTTGCCTCAGAGAATAAACCGCTTTTAGTGATTGCTGATTTTAAAACAACTAAAGGTGACGGAATTACTTTAATAAAAAATGTGAGAGATATGGAAAGGAATAAAAAAATACCACTCCTGATGTTGACAGATAATGAAAAGCTTGAAGACAAAGTAGCGTTTTTAGCTGCTGGAGCAAATGCTTATGTTTTAAAGAACGATAGCCCACGTATCTTATATGCACAGATGGTGAGATTATTACAGGGGCAAGAAAAGTACTCTAAAAATATAACAAAGAGGGGTCTGTCATGAGAATAATATTACTTTGTTTATTTACCTTCGCTTTAATCATAGCTGCTTTAGCAGAAGATCCCTTTTTACTTTTTACCACAGGCACACTCATTTTAGGGTATTGCGCTTTAATTTTAAAAGATCTTTCGGGGATAAAAAAGATATGTGTTGGTATGTTAAACACAGCTGCTAATAATCAGACTTTAACCTTTGCAACACCACGAACCTCGAGTGGTCTTGAGTTGCAGACTTATTGTGAGGCTCTAAAGTTCAGGTTTAATACACTGCATAATGCCATTGAAGATTTAAATAGGTTGCAACGAGTACAAGGAACGGCTTCAATCGCTCCAGCAATTTGTGATGAAGAACAGTTATATGAACATGCCTTAAAATTTGCAGTACAATATCTAAATTGCTTTGCTGCTGCTTTAATCGTTGATGCCGGATCAAAAGATCAAAGAGTCTTTAGCTACGGTATTAAAGGGGAGCGTTTTGAAAAAACGTTACTAAATGTTATCGGTAACAGATTAAGCACACCTTCTTTCGAAAAATTTCGGGAAGATGATGACGGATCTTTTAGCAACTTCGGTTTAAAACAATCGTTATGTTTGCCTTTAAAGTGGCAGGAAGATAGTGCTGTTAGAAGTGGTGCTTTATGGTTCGGTTATTCTAGTGAGAGACCGATTACGGAGTCTGAAGAAAAACTCGCAGAAGAGATTCAAAAGAAAGTTTCTGTTGAGTTAACTTCACGTTGGTTAGTATGTGAATTAGGGCAAAAGGTTCAGGAAGCTGAATATATTAGTAAGGGGAAAAGTGATCTGATGAAGCACGTTTCTCATGATATCCGTTCTCCACTGAATAATATAAAGGCAGTTTTAAATCTGTTGCAGATAGAAGGGACTCCTTCAGATTCTTCTAAAATTCTTGAAATGGGGTTAAGAAATTGTGATGCCATGTTGGATATTGTGGAAAATATTATGGACCTTTCTAAATTTAATGCTGGAAAACTTGTTCCACAAAAACAAACAGTGCACTTAGCAGAGGAGGTAAAAAGTGTAGTTGAGGCCTATCAAATTGCCGCTAAAGTTAAGGGGGTCACTTTAACTCAAACTAATAGCGATCTTGAAAATAGTATCGTTGTTGATCCGCATCATCTAAAAAGAATTGCAGCTAACTTGATTAGTAATGCTTTAAAATATACTCCAAAGGGGCATATCGAAGTTGATGTCTATGATGATAAGGAAGGCACCGTCCTTTCAGTCAGAGATAGTGGTATCGGGATATCAACACAACAGCTACAAAGTTTATTTACCCCTTTTTCAAGATTCGAACCGCATCTGGCTGATGGTGTGGGGTTGGGGCTGACTTTGACAAAGATCTTAGTTGAGATGAATGGCGGAAAGATATCTGTTCGGTCCGCTCAAAATAAAGGAACGGTTGTTGTTGTAACCTTTCCGACACAGGGGAAAATTGTAAAAGATAAAGAGAAGCCTTCTTTATATGAAAATATCTGTAAAAAAGTGCTGGTTGTTGATAATGATGCAGATTCTGTGCTTAGTCTCGGTCGAGTGCTTGAACGTTATGGCTACGAAGTTTCAACGGCGATTAGTGTTGATAATGCCTGCGCACAACTGGAAAGAGATCTACCTGATATCTTACTAACAGATTCTGATATGCCGAACGGTGGGGGGCGAAGAATATTAGATTTTATTGCTACTAAGGGCTTGGATCTTAAAACAGTTGTTATTTCAGGAGAAGAGGAGGATGAACTGAAAACTAAATTTAGAGGGGTAAATGTTGACACCTTTCTTATTAAACCTGTTGATATTCAAGGGATGGTAAGGATTCTACACTCATTAAGTGGTTATAAGATGGCAGCTTAATTACCTGTATATTATTCTCTTATCTGAGGATGTTGCTGTTTCCCGCCGTGAAAGTTTAGTACCTGTTGCTTTGAAAGTTGAATGTTCCGTTGAAGGTGAATAAGTGCATCAATAACTGTTTCCGGTCGAGGAGGACAACCAGGAACATAGATATCAACAGGTAAAATCTTATCTATGCCACTTACAACGCTATAATTATCATACATTCCACCTGATGAGGCACAAGCCCCGAACGCCATAACCCATTTAGGTTCTGTCATCTGGTTATAAACTTGGCGTAAAACAGGTGCTATCTTGTGATTAACTGTACCTACCACCATTAATAGATCGGCTTGTCGTGGGGTGAAGCGGGGTAGTGCTGCTCCAAAACGATCTGTATCGTAATGAGAACAGCTAAGAGCCATATATTCCATACCACAACAAGCTGTTACAAAAGGATACGGGAAAAGGGAATATTTTCGTGCCCAGCCTAAAAGCTCTTCAAGTCTTGTGGTAATGTAACTGAAATTCATATCTGCAACTTACAAAATAATATAAAAAGTAAGCGACTAACCCTCCACGTCCTTGACGGGTTTATGCTTTAGTGTATCCGTGCGGAAGGTGGATTTTTACAATAAAAACCCCCTCTAAATTAAGCTATGTTGAAATAAATAACAAGAAGGAAGAATCGTATCTGCTTATGCTCCTGCTAAGTTATGCTAGGTCGGTAAATGGAAGAAATTAAGAGCTGTTTGCGTTGTTATCTCAGAAACTTCTTCAAGGGGGAGCTCTTTAATGTCGGCTAAGGCTTGTGCTGTTTTTATTATGTAGGCAGGTTCACACCGCTTACCACGATAAGGGACAGGGGCTAAATAGGGCGCATCTGTTTCAAGCATTATTTGAGATAGCGGGATTTTTTTAGCTGCTTCCTTAACAGAAAGAGATTTTTTAAAGGTCAAAATACCTGTAAAAGAAACTAGGAAATTTAGTTCTGCCAGCTCGGCAGCAAAAGCAGCATCTTCTGCATAACAATGAAATACTCCGCCAACACGATCTGCATTTAGATCTTTTAATATCTTAAGACAATCTTGAGCGGCTTCTCTGGAGTGCACAACTAGCGGTTTTCCTGTTTGCAGTGCGACCTTAATGTGAAGTTTGAACCACTCTTTTTGTAGATCCTTTGTCTCGCTTGTGTAGTAATAATCTAAGCCTGTCTCCCCGATCGCTACGACACAATCTTCTAAGCCAAGTTTTAATAGCTTTTCATAATTTAAAGGAGTTGTAGCATCAAGGGGATGTACCCCTGCGGTTGCCCAAACGTTTTTATGAGATTTCGCCAGTGCTATCGAGGCAGCAGTTGATGTAAAGCCGTCTCCTGAGGCAACACAGATAATTCCATGAACTCCAGATTCACGAGATCGTGCCAAAACCTCTTCTAAGTCTGAGGAAAACTCAGATCCTGCTAAATGTGCGTGCGTATCAAATAGTTGCATAGCAGAGTTTTCTTTTTTGAAGCGGCACCTTTTTTAATGCCGCTTCTCTCTATTGTCTCGCAATTAAAGATAATTAACGAACTTCAGCTCCGGCAGCGATATCTTTTTCAGGTTGAAGAAGAACAATCCCTGATTGATCGTTACTAGCAGCTAAAAGCATTCCTCTTGATTCATATCCCATCAGTTTTGCTGGTTTTAAATTAGCAACAACGATAATCTTTCTGCCGACTAACGTTTCTGGTGAATAAAATTGTGAGATACCTGCTAAGATCTGTCTCTCTCCGAATTCTTCACCAAGACTAATTTGAAGTTTGATTAACTTTTTAGAATTTGGCACTGCCTCAGCAGCTAATATTTCGGCAACGCGAAATTTAATTTTTGCAAAATAATCATAATCGATTAAATCTTCTGCTGACTCGGTTGGTTTTGTTTCTTGTTCGTTTTCCATCGTATTAACCCAAAATAAAAATTAAAAATATTTTTAGACACACGTCATTGACGGAGGGATTGTATATCTAAACGACCACTTCGTGAAGTAGCCGTCCTTTTTGAGATAAAAATGAAGAGGTGGAGTCTTTTTGTTTAGCTAAATCTATTAAAATTAGTGAAAGCAAGTAGTTGGCTCCAATATTCCTTTCAAATATTAGAGACTCCGCATTTAGTAAATTTGTTAAACAGATTGACCAACTAAGACAGTTAGCGTCTGCTTTTAGCATCTCTGAACGAGCATAAATGCTCATCATGCGTAATTTTAAACGTAAAGCCTCCCTGTCTTTGTTAAGCTCGTAAGCCATTTCTCCGGCTAGTGCTATGTCGCCTGCTGCTATTTTTTTTAAAGAAGTTTGCAATGATTCCCAGAGTGAAAAATTTTCCTCTAAGGCTGTTACGTTTTCAAGTGTACCATCAGCTAATAATAGTAGCTCTTCATGATCTAAGTTCGAGGCGAGATCTTTTTGCTTTATAACTTCTTTGATTTCAGAGGTTGAGAGTTTATCAAAAAACCAATTATGACACCTTGATAGTACAGTCGGAGGAAGTCGTGAAGGGTTTGCAGATAACAAACAGAAATAAACATTCGGACGTGGCTCTTCTAAAATTTTTAAGAGTAGGTTGGCACCTTGTGTTGATATCAGCTCAACGTTGTGAAAAAGAATAAAACGATATTTTCCAGCATAAGGAGTAAGGTGTAGTGAATATAAAAGTTCACGTAATTTTTCTACTGTTGTGTCTTCTTTGCAGAGGAAATCTCGCACATGAAAATCAGGATGATTACCAGCCGTGAAGAGGCGACAAGCGCGACACTCGCCGCAGCCACCATAGGTAGTGCCATCTTCACAAAAAAAAGTTTTGCTCAACTCTTTTGCAACTAGAGATTTACCGATACCGGAAGAGCCCGTAAACATCATCGCTGACGGCACCTTATTAGAACGCCAAAGCTTCTCCAAACGTTGACGCTGCTTGGTGTGACCAATAATAAGATCAGAGTTTAGTTTCTTGTCATTTTCCATGATGCAATAAGGTTATCTATTACAGGTTTTATATCTTCCCACACTGCTTCTGGACTCTGCAAGGCATCGACTAATAGACAAGGTTCTTGGCAAGTTTGGGCAAGTTCAATAAACCCTTGTCTGAGAGAAGTATGAAAGTCCAACTCTTCAGCCTCCATCTTATCTTGTTCTTTGGAAGCACGAGATTTAGCCCTTGCTAGTCCGATTTCAGGATCTAAATCCAATAAAATAAAGAGATCAGGATAACAATCTGCCACAGCTAGGGCGTTTACATAATTAACTTGCTGAAGTGAAAGTTTACGACCATAACCTTGAAATGCGACGGTAGAATAATAATAGCGATCAGAGATCACAAACTGTTTTGCCGCTAACGCTGGTTTTATTTTTGCTGCAACGTGCTCAGCTCTATCTGCTGCGAATAAAAAGAGCTCTGTAAAGGATCCCGCACAATTTTCGCCAAGTATTAAAGGTCGTAATTTCTCACCAAGCTCTGATCCTCCAGGTTCTCTTGTTGAGAGGGGATTAAGATCTAATGAAAGTAAATATTGTGATAAGCGATTTATTAAGGTACCTTTACCAGCCCCATTAACGCCGTCAACAACGATAAAGCCTGACGGAGATTTAAATGTAAAGTCCTTTTTTATAAGCATCGGTGTTTTTACCTGTTTAATTTGAGAATATTTCTGCTGTGGGCGTAGGATAGGCTAAATATCTATTTTTTAAAATAGTAAGAGAGATTATTCTTTAATATCTTCTTTTTTTAGTGCTTCTGCTACTTGCAAAATAGTATCAACATAAGCGGGACTTTTATTGTATTTCCAAAGGGTCTGTTTCTTTTCAGCTTGTGTCGACTCATCCCGCCAGCCATAACTGGAAAGAAAGTGTGCCGTTGAAGCAATAGCATCTTCAGGGGTAAAGAGTGAGATTATACCATCGTTATTCCCATCAATGCCAAACTTTAAAAAGGAAGAGGGTAAAAATTGTGTATATCCGAAAGCTCCTGCAAAAGATCCTTTTATCTCAAAAACGTCAGAATTAGTGGCATGAGCAATTTTAAAAATAGCTAATATTTCAGGATAAAATGTTTCCACTAAATACGCCGCTCTATCTGCTACTTTTTGACGTGTCAGAGTTGGATCTGTTTGTTTTAAGCGCTTAAAATTATTAGTTACATTGTTTGGATCATCGATATTTGCCAAACGTATTAAACGTTCAAAGATAACGGATCCGCCCGTAACTTTTCCGCAAAGTGTTTCTACAAGCATGATGGCTGCAAGGATATGGCGATCTACATTAAAATCACCTTCAGATTTTTTAAATCCGTCAGCGTAACGCTCTAAACAGGCTCGACCGGCTTTCAGTCGAGGCGGAGATAAGAAGAGTTGATATTGAGCGTGACTCTCCTGCGGGTTTATCGCAAAATTTACATAAGTGAAGGGTTCGATAGAGTCTCTATTAAATACCGCTTTAACCTCATCTGGATCGATGCCGTCCGCAATTAGCCTTTTTGCTAAATTATCCCAACCTTTATATGCAGATGATGAAAGAGCTTCTGTTGTAGGAGTGGGAGTTGGAGTGGAGAGGATAAGATCTTCTGCAAAGCAGAGGGAGGGTGTTATAAAAAATAATAAAGAAACGGCTAGAAAGTTTATAAATATACCTTTTAAAAAAACTATATGAGTACGTTGCGAAGTTATCATAAACTGTTTGATCTTCTCTGTTGTTCTCTTTGCAAAAGGCTATTTTGCTAAGCTTTGTAAAAGTTCTCCCAGTACACACTCTGGACTTAGAGATCTATTTTTCAACTTACTATCAGCTCGTAAAATTAACGCTACTTTTCTATGTAATTGTAAGGCAGAGTTTGTTTTTGCGACAGCAAGATATTTATTAAAAACCCAAGTTGATTTTTGATTGAGTTGGGTTTGGGCTGCTTCGGGAGAGAAGCCTTTATCTAAAATCATTCTAATGAGTAGCGATTGTAGGTACGATTTAAATATCATGGCTACTAACAGGAACGGATTTTTTCCGCTGTTAAGTAATTGTTGTAAAAGAACCTCAGCATCTAAGGTGCGTTTTTGTTGAAGTGCGTCTATTAGATCAAACTCCCCTGGATCTGGAACCTCACGAAAAACAGCAAAAAAATCTTTTTCGGTGACGGTGTCCGCGCTAACATAAAGAGCTAGTTTTTCGATAATAGCCTCTGCCTCATCAAGGGATTCTTGGGATTGTGTAGTGATTAAATTTAAAAGCTGCGAGGAACATTTTGTTATACCACGCGCTTCAAACTCTTTTTGAATCCATTTTTTGGTATCTGCTGGGGATAGTTGTGGTAGTTCTATGCACCTATTTTTTGTTGAAAGGAATTTAAATAATTTTGATGTTTTCGGAAGTTTTTGGAGGGTGATAATCAATAAGATATCACACAGGTCACCCTTTAAGATCTCCAGAAATTGTTCGGAGAGGGCTGCATTTAATCTATCTGCATTGTTAATAATGACACACCGTTTTTTGGAGAATAAAGAGAGGGTTTGCAGCGAATCAGAAAACGCTTGAAGTGTTTTTGTAGACCAATCAGCGGCATCTTGCGTCTCCACCGCATTTTTAGAGGGCAACTCTTTAGGGGAGACCTCAAGGAAAGAGGAGATCAGTTTTTCTGCTAGTCTCTCTCTTCTGATATTATCAGAAGATAAGATAAGAACAGCTCCAGATTCTTTTGAAAGAGCTTCAATCTGTTGTTTTGTTTGAAGTTGAGCCATTTTTGGTGCTTATCTCGTTGTATTACAGTGTCAAGCTTTTCTCTGTATTACAATCTCTTAAAGCTGAATTGAGATCTCAAGGTGAAAAATGTGCCCAGGAACAGAATCGAACTGCTGACACGAGGATTTTCAGTCCTCTGCTCTACCAACTGAGCTACCTGGGCATAGCGCATCCCTTAGCTTTGCCAGATTTTTTGCTGATAAAAGCAAACAATACTGTGGCATTGCTTAAAAGAAAGCCGCTGGATGTGATTGTTATCATGAAGAAAAATCAATTACAAGGGGTTTGAGATGAATAAGCAACGCTTTACATAAAAATAACTAACGCCTATTTCTCCTGCGTTTCTTTATAGTTGAGTTCAGAGTTAATCCGGAAATGGTGTCATGAAAAGAATTTTTACCAATGAGAGGTGCAATCCAGCTACCGAGACATAGAGAAGGGAAAAAAAGGACGCTACGAGTAAAAACGGCATACTTTGAGGGTTTAGATCCATCGCTACCGATAATATTATATCTAAAGATCTTTCCGCCCAAAGTGTTGTCGAATAGTAGTGTTGTAAGTAATGGATAGAAGATAGTAAAGAAAAGAAAGGTAAGCCAGAGATATGATAACGCTAAAAATAAGAGGGGGTCGTTAGTGTTTTTTGCAGAAAAAATAGGGATGCCTTCTACCAAAGTAAGAAGAGCTCCTCCGCCAATAAGGCTAAACAGGAGTACTAAGGTGCTATCTATTAAAAATGCACAGAAACGGTGCATTGTTCGTGGCTTTTGAGGAGAAAACCGAGAAGGAGTCACGGGATTAGTTGGAAGTTCTTCTCTACGAAGCTCTGAAATCTTTTGTGCTTGTAAACTTTTTGAAAGAGCCTCTTCTGTTTGTTTTAATTGAGTTTTGATGATCTTGCTTTCAAGCTCTGTTGTTGCACCTTGCGGTACATCTTTAACGTACTTTGCCTGTGCAGTTGGGTCTTCCAATGATTCTAAAGCTAAATCAAATAGTATAGTTATTTTTTCATGCTCTAAACTTTGCTGAAATGTAATAGGAGCACACTCAAAAGAGGTTTCAGCGATGTTGTCTAGCGCTACGAAAGCCTCTTCAAAGAGGCTTTCGATTTCTAGCTTTTCAGAATCTTCCATATATTAAATTTCTAATAAAATCAGTGTATTATTATGCAATACGACTAACGTTAATATGAAGTCGGTTGCCTTTCTTGGTCGCAATTTGCAACACATCTTGTGTATTGAGCGACAAGCCCGCCACAATCCTGATAACACTCTCTGTAATCTTCTTCGCAACTATCAAAATCCGGACTTGAACAATAGTTACTGGGGCAGTGACAATTCGCTATGCAACGCCAATCCCTGTCTTTTTCATCCCAAACAAGGTGTTTTCTCGCTTCGCAATCTCTCCTAATTCTTTGAGAGCGGTATTGGCAGGAATCATAAGAGCGTCTCTCTCTAGATCTACACTCTTCCCGTACTAAACGGCACGTCGTTATGCACTGTTTTCCAGAGTCGCTTCTCGGAGGGGTGTATTCATAGTAGTTGCTATAAATCGGTCCACAAGCAGAGAACAAAAAGGCGCTGCAAATGACGGCGATGATCTGAAAATAGCGTGTCTTCATAAGCTCTCTCTCTTATCAAATAAATATAAAATAAAATTGCCTCACTATATAATAAAAATGCTCCTCTGTAACACTAAAAAAACTATACAAGAGAGGAAAGGGGTTTTTTGTTATAAAAGCATAAATAATGATACTGCCTAACTTATCGAAATGAGGTGAAGCTGTTGATTCTTCTAAATTTTACGAGTATTCTTCCACGCATTCGCCCTGGTGCTGGAACTGGTAGACAGGCATGATTCAGGTTCATGTATCCCTAGGATGTGGGAGTTCGATTCTCCCCCAGGGCATTTTAATTAAATAACGAGGCACAACAGGTGTAGTAATCGTCTTTTTTACTGTTTTCCCCGAAAAAGTACACTTCACAACTCTTTATATCTCTGAACACGATGCTTTTCCCTATTTTTTGTAGTCATCATAGCCAGTAACTTGTTTTTAGTGTCTATCTTTATCTTTGTATGGGGCGATATTAGTAATGAAAAGCATGGAATATATAGATGCAAGTCTAATATTGCAGGGTGTTGTCAGATATGGTTTTGTTTTTAAGGCGCAAGATGAGTGATAAAGTATCCCACTTGATACACCCTTTTTGAATCTTAAAGAAGTTGGAAAATAAACGGTTTTAGATATGACATCTTTTAGAGAACAACACCAAGCACTAAGACAGGACTTTAATCTCATTAGTCAATTTAAACCTTGTGGCGATCAGCCGAAAGCTATTGCGGGATTAAATGAATACCTTTCAGCAGGAAATAAATTTCAAACGCTCTTAGGTGTGACAGGTTCTGGAAAAACTTTTACTATCGGTAATGTCATAGCAGAACAGAAGAAACCCGCTTTGGTAATAGCGCCTAATAAAACATTAGCAGCACAACTTTATAGTGAATTCAGAGAGCTTTTCCCTAATAATAATGTACGTTATTTCGTTAGTTATTATGACTATTATCAACCTGAAGCTTACGTCCCATCAACGGATACGTATATTGAAAAAGATGCTGCTGTAAATGAAGAGATTGATAAGCTGCGGCACAGTGCTACTCGTGCCATCTTGGAATATACAGATACGATAGTAGTTTCCAGCGTAAGCTGCATTTACGGTTTAGGTGATCCGGAAGATTATTTCAATATGATGCTCTTCTTAGAGGTTGGAGATAAGATAGCGCGCGAAGATATCCTAAAGCAGTTAATCTATATGCAATATAGCCGTGGCGATGCTGAGTTTGAGCGTGGCAATTTTCGAGTAAGGGGGGAGAGTATCGATATCTTGCCGAGTGACCAAGATGATCGTGCTTTGAGGATTATCTATTTTGGCGATGAGATTGAAGAGATTAGAGAGATCGATGCGATAACAGGGGTAACTATTAGAAAGTTGGAGCGTTGCGCTATCTATCCCGTTAGTCATTTTGTGACCGATACTGAGCAAATAGAGATCGCTATAAAATCAATCCGTAAAGAATTAAAGGAGTGGCTACCTGTTTTGCGAAAAGGTGGGAAAAACTTTGAAGCTGATAGACTTGAACAACGCACCTTATATGATTTGGAGCTACTTTCAGAGATCGGTTTTTGTTCAGGTATAGAAAATTATAGTCGGCATCTTACTAATCGAGAGGCTGGAGAGCCGCCAACAACACTACTTGATTATTTTTCCGAAGATTTTCTGTTGTTTATTGATGAGTCACACGTAACGGTTCCGCAACTAGGTGGGATGTATCGAGGAGATCAGGCAAGAAAAAAAACTTTAGTTGATTACGGATTCCGTTTACCCTCTGCGCTGGATAATCGTCCTCTTAACCTTGATGAGTTTTGGGAAAGGGTTAAGCAGGTGGTGTTTGTTTCCGCAACACCAGGTGATTTTGAAATCGCTTCAAGTCAAGGCAGAATTGTAGAGCAGGTTAATAGACCAACAGGTTTGTTGGATCCGAAAGTAATAGTAAAGCCTGCTATGAATCAAGTTGATGACCTTGTAGAGGAGATTAAAACTACCATAGCTCAAGATGAAAGAGTCTTGGTTACAACTCTAACAAAGAAGATGGCGGAAAATTTATCTGTTTATCTGCGTGAAGTTGGGATTAAATGTCGCTATCTGCACTCTGATATACATACCTTAGAAAGGGTTGAGATCTTGCATGGTTTAAGAAAAGGGGACTTCGATGTTTTAATCGGTATCAATCTCTTACGAGAGGGCTTGGATTTAGTAGAGGTTAGTTTGGTAGCTATCCTTGATGCTGATAAAGAGGGGTTTTTGCGATCTACGCGATCCTTGATTCAGACGATGGGACGTGCTGCCAGAAATGTTAACGGTAGGGTGATAATGTATGCCGATACTGTGACACGTTCTATGAAAGAGGCGATTGATGAATCAGAGAGAAGACGCCAGATTCAAGGTGAATTTAATAAACAGCACGGGATCGTTCCGCGCTCCGCTGAGAAAGCGTTAAGTGCACCGATCATACCGATTGAAAACGATATCGATATGCTGGAGATAGCTGTTGGTGGTAGAGCCTATACTATCCCTGTGGATCAAAAAGAGCAGCAGATGCTTATAGAAAAATTTAAAAAAGAGATGTTTGCAATGGCTGCTAAAAAAGAGTTTGAACAGGCGGCACAACTGCGTGATGCAATAAAAAAGTTGTCAGCCATCAATTTACAGTAAATAATTACACCGTATGAGAGATAAAGAAGCGGCAAAAGAAGCTCAAGCGCCTGTAAGTCAACAGAAGCTTGATGAGTTAAAGGAAAGTTGGAAGACTTTTTCTTCTCATCCAGGTGTTTATCTGATGCGCGATAGGCATGAGAAGGTGATTTATGTCGGGAAAGCAAAGAATTTAAAAAATCGCCTAGCAAGCTATCTACGAGGTGGAGACGGCAGGCAACAGATCCCCTTTTTAATGCGTCGGGTAAATAAAATTGAAACGATAGTGACTGACAATGAGCAGCAAGCTTATGTTTTGGAACGTGATCTGATTGCTAAGTATCATCCCCGTTATAATGTAAAGCTTAAAGATGATAAATCTTTTTTGAGTATTCGGATTGATGAAAATCAAGCGTGGCCTCGATTAGAATTGGTAAGAAGAGTTGAAGGTGATGGAGCACGTTATTTTGGTCCTTATAGCTTCTCTTATGAGTTAAGAGCGCTTCTAGAGATGATAAATAAAGCTATCCCGTTACGAAGTTGCAATAATACGATTTTTTATAATAGACAACGACCATGTCTTGAGTATCAGATAAAAAGGTGTGCGGGTCCGTGTTGTTTGGATGTTGATAGAAAACAGTATGCGTTATGGGTAAAGGAGGCCATCGCCATTCTTGAAGGCAGGACGGCGGATTTAGAAAAGGATCTGACAAAGCAGATGGAAAAAGCGTCCGAAGATCTTCGTTTTGAAGATGCAGCTGCTATTAGAGATCGTATAGAGATAATAAAGAACTTTAAACAGGGAGGAACGTATATCTCAGCGGGTGCTGAAGATAGGGATGTTTTTGCACTTTATCGAGAGGAGCGTTTGGCTGTAATTTCCTTAATGAAAGTTAGAAACGGACGGATCTCCGATAATAATAATTATACCTTTTCTAATGTCGAGATCGCTGATGATGAAGTTTTGGAAGCGGTTATTTCGCAATATTATGATGGAGAACGTGATCTAGCGCCGGAAATAGTTTTACCGTTTGAACTTGATAATATCTCTCTTTTAAGAGAAGGCATTGCTACTCGTTATGAGGTAGCGCCGACGTTTACTATCCCTAAGATTGGGTTAAAAAAACGTTTGTTGGGGCTAGCTGCTCTTAACGCCAGACAACATTATATCTCTGTTTTTGATGCTGATAGCCGTTATAAAGAAGCTGCTACGGCACTTGCTAAGATCTTAAAATTGAGTCAGATCCCGAGAAGGATTGAGTGCGTCGATATCTCAAATTTACAAGCTTCTGATATCGTAGGTGGAATCGTTTCATTTTATGATGGTGTGCCTGATAAGAAAAATTACAAAAAATATATAATAACAAAACAGGACAAGCCTGATGATTTTGGTTCTATCTATGAGGTGATAACTCGTAGATTAAAACACGCTATGGAAGATGATGAAGATCAAGTTCCTGATCTGTTTTTGATTGATGGAGGACGTGGGCAGCTGGGTGCAGCCTTAGCAGCGCGTGACGATTTAGGAGTAACTTGCGAGATAGCTTCTTTAGCTAAGATTAGAGCAACGAAAGGTAAAAAGCTTAATTCAGAAGATCGCCTAAAGCCTGAAAGAATTTTTAGAGAAGGAGTAGAGGAAGCGATCCCGCTAGATCCGTCGGCGGACTCGACCTTACTTGTGACGCGTATTAGAGATGAAGCACACCGCCACGTGATACAATTTCACCGTTCCAGACGATCTAAACGAGTTTTCTCATCTGTATTGGATGACATTCCAGGAATAGGTTCTAAAAGAAAAACTGCTTTAATAGCTGCCTTTGGAGGTGTAAACGGGATGAAGCAAGCTTCCATAGATGAACTAATGGAGAAGGGACACTTGCCAAAAGTTTTGGCAGAAAAGCTTATGCAAAAGTTGCATAATTTGCAGTGATCACTAAAGGTTTGGCGCTTCTTTTTTTTCGGTACTATTTAGTTGTTTTTATAGTATTTAGGGAAAATAGCTCTACAACTTAAACCGACTAATAATAATACTAAAGGATAAAAGACAGTGTATTGTTGATCTAGTTTGTAAACATGAGAAATGATGATCGCTGTTGTTATAAGTGGAAGAAAGAGCAGGATCTGAGATATGAGGATAGAGCCTTTTTGGTAGAGGTCTTGTGATAGATTAAAAAATACGAATAGAGTCGGAAGTAGTAACATCTGATCATAAGTCCAGCCGTATGGACTTGATAAAATAGAGAGTGGAAGGATTATTGATAGAAGAGTTAGTTTTGAAAAGCGTCTGTTAAAAATAAAAAAGCTTAACACGGTGATTATTATACAGAGTAGTGAGGGTAGAAATCTTAAGTTGTTGTTATGGATATTTAAAAAATATTGTAACCAAGCTCCTAGTGTTGGAGTATGAAAGTTAAGTGGTGGTGTTTGCATTGCTTCAAGATATAGAGAGAAGATATGCGGTTGATAAATTAAGGCAGGGATCGATAAAAGTAGGCTCCCTACAAAAGCTCCTCCGAGTAATTTAAGGCTATCTTTTTTAAGATTAAGGATTAGAGCAAGGTAAAATAGATATAAGATGTGAGGTTTAAAAAAAGTTAATGATAAAAAAAGACCGGCTATGAAGAGCTGATCTTTTTTTATGTAGTACAAAGAAGTTAAAAAGCCGATCAGTAATAAAGGGCTGCACTGTCCAGGGTATAGTGAGATTAAGAACGGTTGAAAGAGTGTCAAAGTTATTAAGATTACATAACGAGTATATCTGGATCTGATCGGATTTTTTGAAACGACTTTTTGTGCTAAGAAGCATGATGAGATTATTAAGAGGATTGAAAGAGCGATCCAAATTCGGTACGAAATTCTGTAATTTGGTATGCTTGCTACAAGGGCAAAGCTAAGTGCTGGTGGTGGATTATACATCATAATCGGTAGGGGGATCTCTTCTCCGTGCCAAGTCTCTTTTTGCAAAGACAACTGTTCGTTTGGGTCATATGGATTTTGTCCTGACCTGAGTAAACGACCTGCGGACCAATATTGCATAAAGTCATCACCACTGCGGCGTTCCACTTCCGGAATAAAGAGAGCGCAGAGAATCGCTAACGCTAGAGAGGAAAAAATTAAAAAAATGGTGTTATTCGATATTTTCATATAGTAAACGGTTTTTATCTTTTAATCTTAAGAAAAGCACTGAGAAAAATAATACGACAAGTGGCTGAAAAATAAAGTAGTGATCCTGCAAAGTCTTTGAAAGTATGATGGAAGCAATATTTAAAGTTATTAATGTAATCAATGTTGCGAGGACTGTTCTCTTATAAAGGTTATGTTTATAAAGAATAAGCATGTTGTGGAATAGAAGCATTAGACTTGGAACTAATAAGACCTGATCGGATCCCCAGCCGTATGGGGCTGTTAATAAAGAAAGGGGTATGATGGATGAGATCAGGGATTTCGGAAGTTTTTTCTGTTTTAAAGTAATGCCGCTGATAAGTATTAGAGTAATGAGAGCTGGTAGAAATGGTGTGGCGGAATAGCGGTTATCGCTAAAAATTTGCAGCCAAGAGCTGATGGTTGGAGTTATCCATTTTGTTGATGGTGGTGTAGAGATAACTTTTAGATAGATCTGAAAAATATCAGGTTTAAAGTAAAGGGGTATGGCTATGAGGAGTAGTATACCTACGACAGCGCCAGCTATAATTTTAGAGAGGTTTTTGCGAAAATTGAGTAGCCACAACGGATAATAGAGGTAGAGTAGGTGTGGTTTTAAGGTGGTTAATGTTAGGAATAGTGAAGAGAGAAAAAATTTATTACTGTGTTGAAAAAAGATTGATAATGAAAGCCCTAGTAGTAAAAGTGGGCTAATCTGCCCCGCGACGATGGAGGTTATAAATGGTCGAAAAGTGCAGAAGAATGTAAAAACGGCTAGTCGCAAAATAGGGGAGTGTAAGGAAAGGGGAAAGACACAGTTTAGTAGCGATAACGATATTAAAATAATAAAGATTGTAACAACGATCCAAGCGTAGTATGCGTGATCAAAAGTTGGTATTCCAAAAAAATAGGAATAGGTAAGGGCTGTTGGAGGATTCCAAATTTTAATCGGACGAGGGATCTCTTCTCCGTGCCAAGTAGCGTCTTGGATTCTTATTTGTTCTGTTGAGTCGTAAGGATTCTTACGTTCTGCAAGGAGTCGTCCAGCTGTCCAGTACTGTAAAAAATCGTATCCGCCCCTTCCATTTAGGTTGTTGAATAAGAGCAGACCTATAAGTAGAGAGATGCTGAAAAAGAAGAATAGTTGCTTTAACATATTGATTGCTTTTTGTTTTTTAGGTGTGACTGAAGATCAGTATTGCTGTACTTGAAAAATGAGGCAATATGAAGTTTTGCTTAAGGTGCTTGATGGCGGTGTTATGAATTGTTTTTAGAGAGATGTGTTTTTAGTGGGGTTCCGTTTTTGTACTTTTATGTGATTTTATGGTATAGGACGAGCGGTTCTGTGGAGATAAAATAATATGATTAACCATCCGTTGGAATTCGAAAAGCCGTTAGTGGAGTTGGAGATTGAACTCCAAAAACTAAAAGATGAAATCGCTGCCGGAGATCTTAATAAGCAGTCTGAGTACGCTAGATTGGAAAAGCGGGTAGCGAAGATGATGACGGAAGTCTATGGACGACTTACTCCGTATCAAAAGGTGCAACTTTCTAGGCATTTGGATAGACCGTTCTCTCTCGATTATATTAAATTAATTTTCACAGATTTTATGGAGTTTCACGGTGATAGGCTTTTTCGGGACGATCCTGCTATCGTTGGGGGAACTGCTAAATTGCAGGGGCAGCCTATAATGATCGTGGGGCATCAACGTGGCAGGACAACGGCAGAAAGGCTACATAGAAACTTTGGGATGCCTCAACCTGAAGGTTATAGAAAAGCTTTAAGGCTGTTTGAGATGGCGGCGAAATTTGGACTTCCGTTAATTACGTTTATTGATACTGCTGGTGCTTTTCCAGGCATTGAGGCGGAAGAAAGGGGGCAGGCGGAGGCTATTGCGCGCAATTTGCGGGTTTTATCTGAATTGCCGACTCCTGTTTTGGCTGTTGTAATTGGAGAAGGGGGGAGTGGCGGAGCTTTAGCACTAGGAGTTGCTGATAAAGTTTTAATGATGGAGAACTCCTGCTACTCCGTAATTAGTCCAGAAGGTTGTGCTTCGATTTTGTGGAAAGTCCCTGAAGAAGAGGCTGCTCAATATGTACCTGTTGCTGCGGAAGCCTTGAAAATTACTGCTAAGGACTTGAAGCAGGCTGGAATTATAGATGTGATTGTTCCGGAGCCTTTGGGTGGTGCACATAGAAATCATAAAGAGGCGGCGGAGTCGCTGGAAGCGGCTTTGGTGCGAGAGTTAAAAGAGGTTGAGGCGTTGCCACTCTCTGAGATGCTTGATTTAAGGTATAAAAAGTTTAGATCCATAGGAGTTTTTACAGGGGATCGGGCATAAGAGAGTGTATTGCTTAGGTGTTTTGTCTTGATTTTTAGGAGTTTGCTGTATGTCTAGTAAAGATGCAATTGAAATGAATGGGGTGGTGAAAGAGTGCTTCCCTAATACGACTTTTAAGGTTGTATGTGATAACGGTCACGAATTATTAGCTTATTTGGCTGGAAAGATGAGACGATTTTATATCCGTGTTCTACCAGGCGACCATGTCTTGGTGGAGATCTCTCCTTATGACCTTACAAAAGGTAGAATTGTCAAAAGATTAAAGGAAGCTAAGCCGCCGGAGAGTGCATCATAAGACGCATGCAGAATGAGCAGCAACACTTGGATTTTATAGGAAAATATAAGGTCGTCAGTACTCTCGGAGGTGGATCGACGGGGGGTGTGTATAAGGCGATTGATCCTGAGGTCGGACGAGTTGTTGCTATAAAAACATTACCTAAAGTTGAGGCAGAGTCAGCAGATAAAGTTAGTGCTATTTTGGAGCGTTTTAGACTTGAGGTGTGTTCTGCTGAAAGCTTGAGGCATCCCAATATCGTTCCTGTTTTTGATGTTAATCTTCAAGATGGTGTGCCTTATATTGTTATGGATTACATTGAGGGTGAAAGCCTTGATGTAATCATCTCGAAGTATAAGCAGTTACGTCCTGAAGTAGTTCTCTATTATATGAAACAGGTAGCCGCTGGTCTTGATGCTGCCCATAAAAAAGGTCTCATTCATGGGGCTATTAAACCAACTAATGTTATTGTTGATCTTAATGATACCTGTTATTTGGCTGGTTTCGGTGTGTCCTCTTTTTCAAAAAAAGTATCGGGGCAATTCGATGAGTATGGTGCCATTGTTGGTACTGTTGGATATATGTCGCCTGAACAGATTATTAATAAAGACCCGAGTGAGAAATCAGATCTGTTTAGTTTAGCTGTTATTGCTTTCGAGTGTTTTACAGGGGGGAAGCCTTTTTCAGGAAGTGATTTTACAGATACCCTTAGGAATATTCTTAATGCGGAGCCTGTTGCTTTGACTTCGTTGGTTGACTTGCCGCTATCATTAGAGGCTGAATTTGAAAGAGCTTTAGCTAAAGATCCTGCTTTTAGGTTTGAAAGTGCTGAAGAGATGGTATTAAGCTTTGCGCGTGCTCTTGGAATATCACGTATTGATAAGCCTATAATATCTGAAGCGGTGGGCAGTGAACGTGGAATAGTTATTGATAGTGGGGATCTTGCGGAGGATTTTACGGGAGATCTTACGGAAGATAGAGAAGTTACTCCATTCGGAGATTTTAGCCGAACGTTCAATCAAAATGTTGAGGTTGTAAAAGGAGTTAATAAAAAAATTTTTATAAGTATCGTTCTTGTCGTAATATCTTTGTGTGGTGGATTAGTTTATTATTTTTTGGGAAAAACTGGTGACGCTTTTGTTATTTCCGATTCGGGAAATGCAGAGGGATTGAATGCCAAGAATAATAAAGGGGAAGGTGTTAGCCCTTCTATTGGGACCAAGATTTTTTCTGATGAAGAGTCACTCAAGGTGGTCTCTACTTCGGGAGTTGGAAAAGATCTTACTTCAATGACTGACAAGGAGTTGTTGGGGGTTCTTACTAATGCACAGAGTAATGAAAAAGAGTTGTTGAATGGACTTAGTGAAGTGAGGAGGCGACGACTCCCTGATTTTATAACTATTGCGAGTAGTTTGTTACACCATGACCATCATTTAGTTAGGTCTAATACATTAAAAGTTTTGCGTGATCTTGGAGATAAGAGTTGTGTTCCTGTGGTGATTGAGATGTTAGGTGATAGAGATCCGATTGTGCGTGGAACTGCAGCGAATACATTAGGTGCACTTGGAAGTAAAAAAGCGTTGGCGTATCTTGTGGCAAATTATAAAAGCGAGGAAGTTTTAGAGGTAAAAATAGCTATGAAACGAGCTATTGAAAAGATTAATGGGTATCCGTTAGTAGAATAATTGTTATGCTTGGGGATTAAAATGGGAAAACTAATAAACATATCAATATTTACAGTAATGATTTTTTCATTATCGGCGTGTTCTGTTCTTGATAAATTTTATAAAGAAGATTCAAAAGAAGAAGAAGTTGAAACTCCAACTTGCTTTATGCATAAAGTGAAATATCCTGGTGAAACATTAGCGGCGATCTCGCAGTGGTATACAGGGGATGCTAAAAAATGGACTGAGATCCTTAAAGCTAATGAAGGACTTTCAGAGCGGCGCATCGCTATTGGCGCTGATATCTGCATTCCGTATGGGATGGTGATAAAACAAGATCCTCTTCCAAAGCCGAAAGTGCGTCCTGCTAGAAGTGCTGGAGTAAAACGAGAGATTATCAAAGAAGAGATTATAGAAGATGATGTTGTTGATATTGTTGACTCAAGGAATGAGGGTGTAGTACACGAAGAGGAAGAGGAGGAGTTAATCCCACAACCGTTTCAAGATAGTGTGGAAACAACGGTTGATGATAATAGTAGTGCAGAAGATGATCTGAAAAAAACGAGGGAAGAGCTTCTGCGTGAGATATTACAGGATGAATATTAAAGCGATGCGGTATTTCGGATGTCATGTTTCTGCTGCAGGTGGTTTAGTTAATGCGGTCTATAATGGGGAGGCGTTAGGTGTTAATTCTATTCAGATCCATCCGACGCCTCCGCAACGTTGGAATCGGCAGCCATTTGCCGCAGATGTTGAAAAAGAGTTCTTGATAAAGTTGCCGACCTCTGGCATTCAAAAAGTTTTCTTTCACGGTATTTATTTAATAAATTTAGCATCTCCTGATAAAGAAAAAGTTAAGCAGGGCGTTCAATCACTGAAATTTTATTTAGATTTAATGGAGCGTATAGATGGGGCGGGAGTGATCTTTCATGTAGGAAGTAATAAAGATCAGGAGCTTGAGAGTGTCGGTCTTGAGCAAGCAACTGCTGCGATAAACAGAGTCTTTCGAGAGTTGCCAGGTAAAAGTTTATTGTTACTTGAAGTATCTGCTGGAAGTGGAAAGGTGATTGGTGCCCGTATGGAGGATCTTAGAGAGATCTATGATGGGATTGAGAATAAAGATAGGGTTGGTTTTGCCCTTGATACTCAACATATGTGGGCTAGTGGTTATGATATTAAGGATGATTGTGCTGGAGTAGTTTCTGAAATTGATGCTGTGTTTGGTGCAGATCGTGTCCATATTATTCACCTTAATGATAGTAAAAGCGATCTTGGAAGTAGGATTGATCGTCATGAGAATCTCGGACAGGGCAAGATCGGACTAGATGCTTTAAGGGAGTTTATTAATAATCCGAAGCTAAAACATATTCCGGTTATTTTAGAAACTCCTGCCATGAAAGACCTTGAAAGCGCTAAAGCGGAAGTGCAGGTGTTGCGCGAAATAATTTAACTAAAAGTTGGAGATCTAGCGTCACCTTTCAGTGACACTTGAACGGGCTGAAACTTGCAGAGCGAATCAACTAGATTTTTACGGAGGTAAAAAGTGCCACCCTTTAGCAGGGGTCTCCCTATTTTTATATAAAAATTAGGTATTAGATGGTTTTGGAGGGCTCTTCCTATTTTTTGATGAAACTAAACGCAAAATAATTATTTCTTTATTTGGATTATTTAATAAGGAGATAAAATCGAGCGATGAAATAACAAAAGAGAATAAAATTCATATAGATACTTTTTATCAATATAGAAAAGAAATTTTGAATATTTTTAGTCAAGTATTTAACGTGAACTTTTCAAACGAAACGGTAAAAATGTTAAGACAGAAACAAAAAAATAAATAAAAAAACACGCTACAAAATCAATATATTATCCCACCCCCTTAACTAGCCTTAGGGTTTAAGCTTAAAATTCACGACTAAAATCTACAGCCTACAAGCTAATCTTTAAAAATAGATTTCTATAAAAAGCATTTAACGAGTATAATATTATATTTAAATGTAATTAAAACTAGCGATTGATTTAAAAGATAAATAAATGCAAGTAGTAGGACAACCGAGAGAACAACGACAGGTAAAAAAACGACAAGCAGAACAGAAAAACACTAAGCAAGGGGGAAATGAAGCTTCTTCTGTTCTTAGCGACTATTCGTTTTATCCTACCGATAATAGCCCTTGGGTCGATAATAGCCCTTCGATTGAATATTTTTATGCAACCCATGTTTTCCCATCTAACGACGAAACCACTGAAGCTATAAATGCTTTTCAAGAACAAGCTTATGAATTCAAAAAACAGTTTTTAAACAGCAAAGAGGTAATGTCTTATATCATATCACTAGTTAAAAAATATTTAACATTAAAAAGAAGTGAGCGTGACACACAATTTTTTTACGACAAAACGTTAAAAAGTTTTAAAAAACTATTACACGAAATCATACCTCCTTATTTTAAAACATCTAATTCTTTTAATGATGATGATATAAAGATTTTAATAAAACATGCTACTAATAATTTTTATGCTTATATTATATCTAAGATACGAAAAGATATAAAACAAAAAGATATAGACGATTCAAATGAAACTAAATTAAAAACAGAAAAAGTAAAACTCTTAGAAAATATTATTAGTAGCTATCACAATTTAACTGAAAAAAGAAATTATATAGTAGATGCATATAGACAACTTATTAATTACGTCATTAATAAAGATTTTTATTATGAAGATAGAAATGCTACTCAATTCGCTGGGCTTTTAGGGCTTATTGAAGCCATCGACACTTATGATTCAAAAAAAGAAATCCCTTTTAAAAATTATGCTATAATTATGATTAAATTTTCTATCCAAAAGAATCTCAGAAGAACAAGAAGAGGAATAGTGGACCTATCTTTTGCAGATTTAGCAGGCGATGGCGATGATTCGGACTACCATGGTCAAGTCGCAGACCCTCGAGACCCTTACTCTCAAAAAAACGTAGAAACCGCCCATAAATTATTAGGATATACTTACGGGAAAGCAAAATATATTATACAAATTTCGTGCGGATTTTACGCAAAAAACGAATATGAATATTATACGTCGCTTGGTGTTATGTCGTATCAACGTGCACACCAAATATATCAAATAACCATCGAAAAATTAAAATTTATATCAGAAGCCATAAACTATTCTCTTACGCAAGATGAAATCAAGGATATAAAAAATGAAATCAAAGAAAAACTACCAACGATACCAAACAATTATCGCCAAACCATATCGAAACACCTTGGTTTAGATGGAAATAGAGAATATTCAAGAGCTGAGCTATGTGAAGATTTCAATTGCGGAATTGAAACGACAGATACTTATATTTTTAATGCACTTAAAGGAACTTTTTCTAAAGACCCTAAAATGTTTAATAAAGCATTAAAATTTTCATTAACTATTGAAGATGAATTTATAAAAGAAAATATATATCCTTTGCCACATAATTTATACTCTATTTTAACAGAAGAAGAATCTAGGTTTTTAAAATGTAGATATGATTGGAAAAAAGGAATCTTTAAAGACCTAAATCAAGTCGCAAATGATTTAAATACAGATATAACAGAACTTATCGAAATTGAAAGACGAGTTATAGAAAAATTAAAACAATATGAACCAGAAACATTCCCTAAAATTGGCGCAATATTTAAGGCTAATATTGAAAGCGGAAATATTCAAAGCTCTTTCGATAAAAACTCTCTTTTTATGTTATCTTCACTGCAATTTGAAATTATAAATTTAAGGCACGGAATTACTACTTCGGAAAAGTTATCAAAAGAAGATATTATTGAAAAGCTATCTATCGACGCTCAAACGTACGACAAAGAATATAAAAATGCGGTTTCTATCTTAAGAGAATTTAGACTAAATACAAACGAGAGTTAACGAATTAACTTAACCACTTTCATAAAAAAATGATTAAACTAAAAAAATAAAGAAAAATGATACGTAGTAAAAAAGGCAAAATAGAACAACATGATGATTTTATCGAATGCTCATTTCCTCCCTCTTGCACAGCTATTAGAGGCGATAATCTAAGCCCTGATAATAAGAAAACTATAGAAGCTATACGTTTATATAAGCAAGAAATGGAAAACTTTAAAGAAAAGTTTTTTAATAATGAAGAAGTTACCCCTTATATCATCTCTCTAATTAGGGAGTATACATCTTTTAAAAAGTACAATATTTCAGATAATTTTACTAACCTTAGCGGACAAGATATTAAAGAACTACAAGAGGTACTAGAAAGAATTTCTGATCCATCTTTTAAAACGTCACCTCTCTTAGAAAGTAGTGATATAAAAATACTAAGGCATAATGCAAAAGAATTTTTTTATTCAAATATTATGGGTAGAATAAAAAAAACTTTTGAAAATTTAAATAAAACTAATACGGAAAAAGAAAAATTAGAAGCACTATCTAGCATTCTTAATAGCTACAATCTTATAGCACAAATAAGAAACGATATAATAAAACCATACGAACGGATTATTAAAAATATAATCTTAAGACATATCATAAAACATGAGATAAGCAGAAGCTGCGAAGACCTTTACTCTAGTGTTTTTTTAAAAGTTGTAGAAATAATTAGTGGTTATGACCACGAAAAAAACACATCTTTTTCAACTTATCTTTGTGCTGGTTCAGCGTGAAATGGACATTTGAGGTGCTGAAAAAAGCTACTATAATAGCCTGAGTGATATTAACTAATGGGGTGAATAATGGGAAAACATTTTAGTGCAGAAGATAAGGTTAAGATATTGAAGGAGCATTTATTAGGAAATAAGCCGTTATCGAGTTTATGCGATAAATACGGCGTACACATTAGTACATTTTATGAATGGCAGAAGCTATTATTTGAGGGAGCTATCCAAATTTTTGAGCGGAATAAAAATGGTAGGAAAGAAGAAAAGAAGCAAGCTGAACGGATAGATATTTTGGAGAAGAAGCTAACGAAGAAGGATTCTGCGCTAGCGGAGCTTTTGGGGCTTCATATAGATTTAAAAAAAAAGCTTGGGGAGCTTTAACGAAGCGTTGGGTTGAGCCACAAATACGAGATGAGGTGATAGATTTTGTACATGAATGGCAAGAGAAATCAGAAATGAAGCGGGAGATGTTTATAAAGAGGTTAGGGATAACACGGAGCAAGTACTATGCTTGGGAAAAACATTACGGTAAAGAGAACTTTCATAACGGGCTAATTCCGAGAGATTACTGGCTATTACCCAGTGAAAGGGAGGCTATTATTAAGTATTATTTAGAGCACTCAAGAGTAGGTTATCGAGCATTAACATACATGATGCTTGACGCAGATGTTGTGGCAGTATCCCCTGCGACGACCTATAGAGTATTGAAAAGTGCTGGCTTAATGCGTTGCTGGAATGGTTTAAAAAGCAAGAAAGGGACAGGATTTGAACAACCACTTAACCCGCATGAACATTGGCATACGGATGTTTCATATATCAATATTTGTGGCACATTTTACTATTTTATTGGAGTTTTGGATGGATGTAGTCGGTATTTAGTTGCATGGGACATTAGAGAATCGATGAAAGAAATAGATATTGAAGTAGTATTACAAAAGGCTAGAGAAAGTTTTCCAGACGCAAGACCGCGAATTATTTCAGATAACGGTTCAGCCTATATTTCAAAAGAGTTTAAGAATTTTATAAAGATATCTGGTATGACTCACGTCAAGACATCACCGTTCTATCCACAATCGAACGGTAAGATGGAGAGATTTAATGGGACATTAAAAGTAGAAGCGATACGACCTAACACTCCAGTATCACTTGATGATGCGAAAACTATAGTGAGTAAGTTTGTCGAAGAATATAACAATCAGCGGTTACATTGTGCGCTAGGTTATATAACACCAAATGATAGATTGAATAACAAGCAAGAGGAGATATTTAGAGCTCGAGACAGCAAATTGGAAGCTGCTAGAGCACATCGCAAGTTAGTAAGAGAGGGGTACCCCTCTCTTACTAACTACAACATTGAACAACAAGCTCAGGTGTGTTAACTAGGGTTTTGTGGCATGACAAAAGTCCATTTCCATCAGAGGCAGAACATCTTTATGAGAGAATGCCTGGCGTTCTTATAGACATATATAGGGATGAAAATAAAGGAATACGAAGTTTAGGTGATGACGAAAAAAGCGTATTTTCTCCTACTCCTTTTTCGCAACTAGGTGATACGCAAATAGGTGGTAATACAGATAATGACAGCCGAGTAAATTATGACGGTAAAATTGAAGACAAACATGACCATACAGCCGATAATACGGCAAATCTTGCCTATAATTTTTTAAATTATACTTACGGAAAAGAAAGATATATTATAAAAAGTTCTTTCGGATTTTATGTAGAAGATAAATATCAATATCTTGTAGGTGATTTAGAACCTAGTGCACATTTTTATAGACAAAAAGTTTTAGGGAAATTACAACTTATATCTGTAGCCGTAGACTATTTTATCACACAAGATGAAAACAAGGATATAAAAAATGAAATTAAAAATGGGTTATCACGCTTAGACAAACGTGTTGCTATATCTGTATCAAAACTTATCCCTAAACTTATCTCAAAACATTTTGGATTAGATGGAGATGAAGAGCAATCTAGGTTTGAACTGTGCGATATTTACGACTTAAAAATTGAGTCTATAGATAGTTATATTTTAAAATCACTCGAAATAATCTTTGAAAAAGACCCTAAAATGTTTAATAAAGCATTAAAATTTTCATTAACTATTGAAGATGAATTTATAAAAGAAAATATATATCCTTTGCCACATAATTTATACTCTATTTTAACAGAAGAAGAATCTAGGTTTTTAAAATGTAGATATGATTGGAAAAAAGGAATCTTTAAAGACCTAAACCAAGTCGCAAATGATTTAAATACAGATATAACAGAACTTATCGAAATTGAAAGAAGAGTTATAGAAAAATTAGAAAAATATGAGCCAGAAATATTCCCTAAGCTTTGCGCAATGTTTGAAGCAAATATTGAAAGCGGAAATATAAGAGGAGAGGAGCTGTATGCTCTAGCTGTATGATCTGGTGCCACCCATTAGATTTGGCTAGATCTGCAGATTTTGCTGGCTTTGGTGCCACCCTTCACAGTGACACTTGAATGGGCTGCGATCGCAGAGCGAATCGGCTTGATTTTTACGGAGGTAAAAAGTGCCACCCTTTAGGGACGGCTGAACGGGCTGATACTGAAAAGCGAATCAGCTAGATTTTTACGAAGGTAAAAAGTGCCACCCTTCAGCAGGACGGGATTAGCTGAATTTTGATCCTTACATAACGCTACTAACACAATTCTTGACTTCTAGCTGTACACAAAATTTATCGCGGTCTCTAAAGATGCAGTCATGTATACTATAATTTTACAGAAATTTAGGTTGTAAAGAAAAATTTTTTTATAACCGATAGTAATCTGAAATATTTAGAAAGTTTCACAAAAATTTCTACAAGATAGTAATAAGTTTTAATAAGATATTAGAATGATAAATACATTTAGAAAGTTCTGGCCTGTAATACTAGCTTCTTTTATGCCATTAATTTTACTGTACTGCTGTTGGCTAATTTCTCCTTATTTTTTAGAGGGTAAGTTTACTTCAACAAAACTCCTTGCCCTACTTATATTGGCATTTTTAATAATACTAATAGAGTCTCTTTCATTTCCTTTAGCAATCTTAAGCATAAAAAAAGAAAAAAATTACGTCATTATTAGAAAAAGCTTCTCATTTTGGAGGGATTCTTTCCTTATCTCTGCGACGGCTGGCGTGGTTTGGACTATTATAGCAGTTATAATAATCTATGTTTTTAATTTGGATTTAACAAGAATAGAAGTAGAAATGAAACTAAGAATGGGACCTTTCTTTAACTTTATAAATATTTTTACTACATGTAGTATAATATATTTCATCAGCAAACTTGCAAATCGCACTTTTGGATTTCGTATTGAAAAATGGGGAGCAGTTAGACTATTACTATACTTCTTAATCTTTAGTTTAATAATACTTTATTTGAAACATATAATTATAATATCGCATGGGTGGTCAATGCCTTTCGTGGTATTACTAAATGTATTTGAAGATTGTATACTTTTAACCATTATGCAATTAGCTTTAGCGTATGAAGGATTTAAATCTATAAAAAATGTTACTGAAAAAACCAAAGTTTAGTAAAGAATTCCCAATTTTTGCCACTATACGGTTAAAATTTTAAATTTTAAGCTCTTGGCAGATTTCTTTAATGTATTTAAGCGTGGCACAATCTACCCATTTTTCTGGATTTTTTGCTGAGCGTTTTTTTACACACTTACTTAAAAAATGCATAACTTTTGAAAGAGAATGTCCTTTGCATTTTTGACTTTTATTGATTGGTTTTTTTATTCTTGTAAGCATAATACATGAAATATAATTTATAAATTCGGTTGCCATTAATCTATATGTGCCATGCACATTTTCTTCCGTTCGATTTATTATATTTTTGTATTTATAAAATAATGTCTCTATTTCCCATCTCTGTTTATATGCTTTATATATATCTCTTAAGTTTCCATCAAAATTACTCTCAAATACTATTAACCCAAAATTATCTTCCTTTTTTTTATAAATCTCTTCATCAAATACTCCCTTTTCAATATTTCTACTAACATAACTTTTTTCTTGCTTAGCTTTTATTTCACTACTTTTATATGCATAGTAATATTTATTGTTATCTACTTTAACTTTATTACACCTTATACTGTCATTTTCGTATTTAAAAGATTCAGTAAATTTTCTATTAAGTTCATATTTAGTTATATCTTTTGAATAATTCTTAATAGGTATCAAAAAATTAGTATTAAGTTTTTTTAATTCTTCTTTAATCTCCTTATCATTAAATCCCTTATCCATAATAATAAAACCGTTTTCAATCGTGTAAGTTTTAAGAAAATCTTTTAATGCCGTAAAATCAAGCATATTGCCAGCATACGGTGCGCAGGCTAAAGGTTCTTCGTTTTTAAGGTCATAAGCATAAATTAAATTTATATCCTTACAGCCTTTGATTCTTCCTTTCCTTGAGAATTCAGAATATATATTACTGTCTCCAGTGCTACTTTTAAGCATTCCATCTATGACAATAGGATTATTAATATATTTACTTATCCTATAACTCATAAACTTCTCTATTAGAGTAGTTGTCTGACCTATCTTTTCTAAAAAAGCACTTATGTTATTTCCAGATAAACCAAGCTTAGGAAATATTTCTGATATGTAATCCGTCTTGTATTCTAATAAGATTTCTCCATCTTTTAAATCTTCCTTAACCACTCTTAACAAAGCAATGGTAAAGATTTTTTTAGCATCACTAGTATGATAAAATTTACATAAATCATAAAATATATCTTCGCACTCCTTATATATTAGCGCAGTTAATCCATATGACTTAAATTCAACTTCAAATTTAGGCTTTTCTATTGGAATATATTTACCATCAATTATTTTTCCTATTATCCCTAACTCTACGGGGTAAGGCTTGCCGTTTTTTCTGACGCTAGTTCTTTTGATAACATTGTATTCGTTTGGTGTTCTAGTTGCCTTTATTCTAGTATTTTTTGGTTTTAATTTTAATATTTCCTCTGGTATTGGCATTTCAAATCCCCTTAAAAAACGAATAATGGCAGATCTGGCTGCAGGGTTTAGTCGGCTTTGTAGCTGGATAATGGCAGATCTGGTGCCACCCTTCAACTTTGCTGCTTTAAGCTGCGATCTGGTCGCTAGTATCTGGTGCCACCCATTAATTTGGCTGGATCTGATAGGTTTCGGCTAGCTTTAGTTTTGGTGCCACCCTCTAGGGATGGCGGACGGTGGGCTAGCGTCTGGTGCCACCCTCTAGGGACGACGGATCAGCTACGGGGGTTAAAAAACTGGTGCCACCCTTCCAGTTGGCTGGATTTGCAGATTTTGTGGCTTTGGCTTTGGTGCCACCCTTCAGCGTTGCCGCTTTAAGCTGAATATCTGGTGCCACCCTTCAACTTTGCCGCTTTAAGCTGCGACTGGCTTTGGTGCCACCCTCTAGGGATGGCGGACGGTGGGCTAGCGTCTGGTGCCACCCTCTAGGGACGGCGGATCAGCTACGGGGGTTAAAAAACTGGTGCCACCCTTCCAGTGACAGTTCCTGCATGTAGTTATTACCTCTTTAATAAATCGCTTAGTCCAGCTAATGGGGTATTTTTAAAGGTTCCCTGTGGGGGAGTGCGCTTTTTTGGTTTTTGCAACTGTTTTGTTAGTGTGTAGTTACTACCGTCATTGCTTTCTTTCTTCATGCTTAAGGCGATTTGTCGTTTATCCGTATCTACGTTAACTACTCTAACTGTTACACGGTCTCCTGGATTAACTACGGTACGCGGATCTTTTACAAAGTTGTCACTTAATTGAGAGACGTGCACTAAACCGTCCTGATGTACGCCAATATCAACAAAAGCTCCAAAATTCGCAACATTAGTCACAATACCAGGGCAACTCATGCCGATTTTAAGGTCAGATAGTTCGTGGATATCTTCCCTGAAAGAAAATGCTACAAAGGTTTCTCGTGGATCCCTTCCTGGTTTTTCAAGCTCTTTAATAATATCAGCACTCGTAAACTCACCGAGATCATTTTTAAAGATGCTATCTTTTTTTAGTAGGGCAGCACCAACGCCGATTAAATCACTTACTGTCTTGTTTAAACGTTCTGCCGTGATTCTTAACGCTTCATACCTTTCTGGGTGTACACCAGTATTATCTAAGGGATTTTCAGATTCCGGAATCCTTAAAAATCCGGCAGCTTGCTCGAAAGCTTTTCCGCTAAAACGTGGGACCGATAGTAAGTCTTGCCTAGATTTAAAAAGCCCTACATTTGTACGATACTCTACTATTGATTTTGCTAAGCTCGGTCCAATGCCCGAAACGTAAGTTAAAAGATGTTCCGATGCTGTGTTTAAATTAACTCCGACGGAGTTTACCGCAGATTCAACGACACGGGTTAATCCTTGCTTAAGAGCGGATTGTGATACGTCGTGTTGATATTGACCAACGCCGATACTTTTTGGATCCACCTTTACCAATTCTGCCAGTGGGTCTTGTAAACGACGAGCGATGGAGATGGCGCCGCGTACTGTCAGATCTAAGTCAGGGAATTCTTGTCTTGCAACTTCACTAGCGCTGTAAATACTAGCCCCTGCTTCACTAATAACTACAACTGGAATGTTTTGTTTTAACTCCGTAAGTACTTTACGAATAAAAGTTTCGGCTTCTCTGGATCCTGTGCCGTTCCCTATGGCAATGGCACGCAGAGCTGATTTTTCAATTAAATTTTTTATTAGCCCCTTTGCTTGTGTCTGCATGCCGTCATTTTCGATATGTATTACTCCGCTAGCAATATATTTACCTGTTTGATCTACCAAAGCTAATTTACAGCCAGTTCTTATGCCGGGATCTACACCTAAAACTGTTTTTGATCCAAACGGCGCTGCTAACAAAACCTTTCTGACGTTTTCTGCAAAAACGGCAATAGCAGCTTCATCTGCTACCTGTTTAAGTTTGGTATGAATCTCTGCTGAAATTGTAGATAAAACATAATATTTAAAAGAGAGACGCGCTGCATTAAGCAAAATTTTTGCAGCTGTAGAATCCCTAGCAGTACAAGCTTCCGATTCATAACGTGCTTGGAGTCTATCCATTAAGTCTGGTGTAGAACCTGTAATGGTTAAAGTAAGTTCGCCCTCTTCTTCGCCGCGGCGTAATGCTAAATAACGGTGAGAGTTTTCCGGTTTTAAAAGTGATGAAATATTTTCTGTGAATTCAAAATAATTTTCGAATTTGCTGTTTGGTTTCGGGTTCTTTCCTTTTTCGGAGGTAATGGCACCTTCTTTTAATAAAGATTCTCTCACTAATTGACGTAATTCCATCAATTCAGTTAGTCGTTCTACAATAATGGCTTGTGCACCATCAAGGGCACCTTTGGTGTCATTGATATTCATCTCAGTGTTGATAAAATCTGAAGCTTTTGTCTCTGCTGTAATATCAGTCGTTAAACCGTGCCCAACCTGCCAAAGCCAATCTGCCAAAGGCTCTAATCCAGCATCTCGTGCTACGGCGGCTTTTGTTTTGCGTTTTCGTTTATAAGGAAGGTAGATATCCTCAAGGGTGTTTAGTTCAAAACACTTCTCGATACTGTGTCGCAATTCCGGAGTTAATTTATTTTGTGCTTCGATCTCTCCGATAATAAATGCCTTACGTTTTTCTATTTCGTCCCATAGATTTTTTGCTTTGATGATAGTTTCAATTTCGACCTCATCCAAACCTCCTGTCTGTTCTTTTCTATAACGAGCAATAAAGGGAATCGTACAGCCTTCTGCTGTTAATCGTAAAACAGCGTCGGCTCCTGCTAGGGGAATATTACTAAAGTTAGATCTAAACCAATCAACAAACATATAACCGTTTCATTTATAAATAAAAAAATAACAAACTGCGCAGAGAGGTGTTAGAGATACCCCAATTAAAAGCGTCTGTCGACATTTTTTAAGATTAAAATCAGAGTAATTATTATTGATAAAAAGAACGTAATTATGTTGTTAGTATTTTGCTATCTATTCTGTCATATAAGCTGTTTAAGTCACGTTGAAAGATCTCAAAAGTGTAACGTTCTTCGGCAAGTTCGTGTGCGGCATTCCCTATTTTATGGCGCAGATCTGGATCTGAAATTAATTTTTTTAATCCTTGCGCATAGCTATCGGGTGTGGGATCTGTGAGGATTGAAACGGTGTTGTTTAAAACCTGTGTGTGCGTTGGAAGATTTGTCGCAATGATTGCTTTACCGGAATGTAGATATGAATATATTTTCATGGGAGTGTTGTTCCCACGTAGTCTGGGAGAAGCTAAAATGTCAGCTTGAAGGAGGTAGCTTTTTAAACGATTGACAGCTCTACGTCCTGCAAGGTGTGCTCTATCTGAAAGATTTAATGCTGAAATCTTTGTTTTCCCTGCTGAGATATGTTCATCACTACCACCAATAATAACGAGATGTGCTTTATCAAAGGAGTGCGCAATTTTTGCAAAAGCATCAATCAAAAGACCGCAGCCCTGATAAGGTTCAAGGTTCCCGACATATAGAATAACCAAAGAATCAGGGGGGATGTTTAATTCTTCTCTAAGCGTCTGCTGTGAAGTTGTTTGAGAATTATCTAATCCAAGGAGAGATATGTCTCGTAAGATCTGAGTGTCCTGTGAACCCTGATTGTAGGCAATGGCAGCGAGAGCATCGCAAACAGGAACTACTGCCATACTGTGTTTAATGGCTCGTCCTTCAAGAAAAGAGAGTAGCGGGAGAAAAGGACGAAAAATGCGCCATTTTTCAGTTAATTGTTGTGCTATTGATGAATCCATGTCGTAGATATACGGAATTTTCCAAAATACTTTGATTAGCATTGCAATGAAAACAGATTCTTCTACGGCATGAACTAAGTCATAAGGATTTTTTCTATTTTTCCAAACTAGCTTCAAAGCAGTAAATAAAAAAATGATATCGCAAAAGAGTTTTTTAACGGAGATACCAGGGGCGATATTGTTTAGAAAAAAAGGTGCTTTGATCCGTATATGATTAACATTCGGTATGCTTATGTCAGTCCCTTCGTGATATGTTAAAAGATCGATAGAGTCTTCTTTTCTTGTGGCAAGAACTTGAACTGCTAATCTAACAGCTATCGGAGTGCCACGGTCTTGAAAAAACGGTTGTGGTGCTAAAAATAAAATACGCATAGCATGGGATGATAAAACAAAAATTGTAAAAAGGACACCCGACTTGTCCCTGGTGCCACCCACCAGCGCTAAGCCCTTGTCACTGGTGCCACCCACCAGTACGACCTGCTTTGCTGTTTTTGCTCTTCTGACAGCCTTTTTTCTGCTTATGCCACTGCCAGCAAGCTTAGTTCACCTTAAATTTCCTTAAATTTGATACTACAACTTACTATTAATTGACTATTTTCAGATTTTAGATAGATCTTCCCTGTTGAAATTTAGATTTCATATTATTAACGGGTCAAAAAAGCAGCTTTTTTACATTACTTTTTTCAGGTCGCCACCCCGCAAAGCCTACCTACAATAGGCATACTCGGACGAAATGCCCCATAAACAAACTTGGCTGAAATATCACCTTGCTTCCACTTCTTCCAAGCCTTTCTACACTCTTCACAAAAAGCCTTATATTCTGCTATCGCCTTTATCCGTAACTCCTTAATCCAACAAATTAAATACGGCGTACGTGTCTTCTTCTTAGGTACATACGCAATATTTATCGATTGCTGCTGCACTTTACGCATCCCCATAAAATGCCCCTTCCTTTCAAGTGCAATCTCTTCTTCCCTTTTTGAAATCTCTGTCATTATTGTTTTAAAGATCTCTTCAGACGTAAGGTTTTTTGATTCTTCAAAACAATTCTTCCAAGCATCAGGGGTAATCTTAAGCTCATGACAAGTGTGCGGAAACATATTAAGCATTTTTAATAAAATAGCATCGCTTATTTTATGAAGTCTCTGCGGTAACTTACGTAAATTAGTAGAAGAGGTATACTTACCCTGCACTGTTAAAGAACCTGATTTATACATTCTAAAACTACTACACCCTTCCCAATCAGCAGCGTGTGCAACGAGTCCTGCTTTTACAGGATTTATATAAATATAGACTATCTTATCGATAACATCATTATGAGTTACCAAACGTTGCTCCTTAAAACGTCCATCCCAAACGTTTCTCCTATATTGCGGTGTTAGTTTCTTAATAGCACGTGCAACTGCACTTTCCATCTCTCCCATAAATGCAGAGATGTGCTTTCCTTCACCAACTAATATCATGTGAAAGTGGTTACTCATCCAATTAAAATGAGCAATTCTAACACGATGGTGCTCTTGGCAACGTGCCATAATCCCTAACAGGATCCATTTCATAAAAAGGCGTGCTAGAAATGGCAAGCCAGATAATGTTCTATTGGTGACATGTACCACCATTTTATTAGGATTTCTCCTATCTCTACGATTTCTCATAAGACAACTCCAGAAAAAAAATAAAAATAATTAATAAATTGGCAGAATTGCCGGTTAGCTTGGCAGGATTGCCAAATTCTAACGCCTAATTGTCGCTAGAGTTGGGATTTTATTGTGGGTAAAAATGAAAAAAGTTTGGAGATTGGGATTGGTGCCACCCTTTAGTGCGAGGATGGTGTTAGAAAAAGAAAAGAAGGGTGGCACCAGTTTTACCCCCGTGAAGACCTAGCTGATCCGTTTTACAGTTCCAGCCCGTCCGATTGTCCCTGAAGGGTGGCACCAGTGACAAGCCTGCAACAATTGCTGATTTAAGGGCAAAAAGAAGGGTGGCACCAGTTTTTTAACCCCCGTGAAGACCTAGCTGATCCGTTTTGCAGTCCCAGCCCGTTCAGTTGTCCCTGAAGGGTGGCACCAGTGACAAGCCTGCAATAATTGCTGATTTAAGGGCAAAAAGAAGGGTGGCACCAGTTTTTTAACCCCCGTGAAGACCTAGCTGACTCTGTTTTCAGTTACAGCCCGTTCGGTTGTCCCTGAAGGGTGGCACCAGTTTTTACCCCCGTGAAGAGCTAGCTGATCCGTTTTGCAGTCCCAGCCCGTCCGGTCGTCCCTGAAGGGTGGCACCAGTGCTAACCTCGTTTAATAGATAACAGGTGTTGTGATTCTCGGGGGGTTATTGCCGTATCTTGTGATGGTTGCTTGCATAAAGTAAGAAGCTTGGTTCGGATATGCAACGCGGGCGATAACTTCATAGGTGTTATTGCTCGTGCTGTTTGTAGTAATGATGCTCTTTAGTTCATTCTGTTGTTCTTTTGCAACTTCTGTAAGGTTGAAGAATTCATTTATATCATTAAATTTTCCGTTTTCACGGCTATTTCGTTCTTCTATAATCCTTTCAGCGGTGTCTTCGTCAATTTTATCGTCTAGCGCCATCAGAATTTCTTTTGGGGCAATGTTAACGTCGATTTTGCCACTTCCTCTTGTTGTAATAAATGGCACAAGTAGGCGTAAGCGTTGTGGAGTAAAGCCTGGAATGTTTGAAAGCTCTTCACGTTCAATAATACTGGCGTAATCGTTTTTAAATTCACTACCCTCAGGCAAGGTATCTTCACATCCTTTTACGATGACGCCGTTTATAGTATCACTGAAAGATGTTTTATCTATATCCAAGTAATCTATTAAATTCCCCAACATCTCTTCTGGAGTGAAAACTTTATTCCCACATAAACCAGAAGGATTTTTTTCTTCTATGGCACCGAGATCAAGAATTGTGAAAAGTCGTAAACATACCTCTCGTAACTTCGTAATTGTGTTGGAAACGGTCGTATTATTTTCAACTCTATGAATTGGAAAACTACCCGTTATTGGTGTAATTTGAAGCGCTATTCTGGCACCTTCATTAGGATCCACTCCAAAAAATCCTAAAAATTCAGGAGGGATTTCTAGCCCGTCTTTAAACGGCTCCCAAGCTTCTGTATTGATAATATCTTGACTATTTGTGTTTTTGCCAACCTGAATCAAGCTAGCAGCATAGTTTGTCAGAGATTTGAGAATGTATTCCGCTTTTAGACGATTTTTAATTACACCTATTGATTCAGCTTGTAAAAATGTTGAATGCGCCAAGCTTGTCACAAGAATTGTGGCAAAAGCTAAAAACATAATGACCAGCAGTAAGACAACAGCGTTTTCTCCCTTTTGTTGATTGCGGTGTGTCATTCTTTCCTTATCTCCTTAATCGAGATGATAGATATTTTTACAAAGAATAACCACTCCTTTCATCTCCTGACTTCTGAGTTTTTTGTCTAAAATTATTTTTTTAAGGAGTTAACTTATTAAAAAATAATGAGAAGTTTTGAAAAACATTAAAAATGCCTAAAATATTTTCATATAATGCTATCCACCAGTAGGCTAAAAGCAGGTGCCACCCATCAAATTTGATCTATAAAGGAGCAAATGGTTTCAACATCTTGGTTGTCTGTATAATAATGCGGTGAAAATCTAAACACAAACTTACTTCCATTATCTGGGAAAAAAATCGGACAATCCCAATCACATACTAAAGAAACAACAATACTTTCTGTTTCCAATGCTGTTTTTATTTCCACTTCTTTTGAAGGGTCTTTTAAGTAAAATGACGCAATTCCAGACCTTGATTTTTCTTTACCGAATAGATAAATATTCTGATTCCTCATAATTGCATCTCGTATTTTGTTGGCCTTTCGTTCAATTTCTAGCGAGGCTTTCTCCACTCCATATTCTAAATATTCATTGATTGCATTTCCTAATCCTAATAATGAAGCAATACTTTTTTCCCAAAGTTCAAACTGTTTTGCATCATCACGAACTTTCACTCCTTTAACATCGCCATTACTATCAAAAATTAGATCAGCAGATGCTAAATCAATCTGTGGTGTATAAATATTTGCACCATCCTTGACATATAGAATTCCTGTCCCTCGTGGTCCGCGTAGCCATTTTCTCCCAGCTGCAACATATGCATCACAGTTTATTTCTTTCATATTCGCGACTATTTGCCCAACAGCTTGGCAACCATCAACAATATAGGTAGCGCCATATTTTCTAGCCATTTTCCCCATTTCTACCACTGGATTAACGATTGATCCTTGTGCTGCAACATGGCTAACAGCTAAAATTGTTCCTCCTCCTCGCAATGCACTTTCTAAGTTTTCTAATGAAAAATCCCCATTCGGCTTGCACGGAATCACATTCACTGAGCAGCCAGTTTTTTTTGCAATATCAAATATTGTTAATAAGTTTGTACCATACTCACTTGACAACGTAACAATCTTATCGCATGCACTTATTTTTATTCCATACATGATTAGATTCCAGCCACGACTTGCGCTATCAACAAATGCTATTTCACTTTTATTATCTGCATTAAGCATTTTGGCTGATAATTCGTAAAATTTGTTTACATCTTCCTGCTTATCAATTGCAGCTTTATATGCGCCAATCTTCATTTCAAGTTTCATGTGGTCCACAACAGTATTAAATGTTCCATTACTCATTAATCCTGCTCCGGCATTATCAAAATACAGTGTTTTCATTATTTATCCTCTCAACTTTCTGCAACAAATTTTGCAATAGCAACCCCCAGTTCTCTCAAATTCCAAACTGTCGGATTTGAATCATTATCGGTTATCATGCCTCGCAATTCTAAATCCCTCACAGTGTTACGCAGCTCAATCTCTGGCACAGCAACCATTTCCGAAATCTTTATCGCCGAAAGAGAGTCGTTGTTCTTATATATTGCGGATAGAATTTGAAGTTGTATAAAGTCCTAAATTCCCGTTTTTTTATAGTCTACACCTTAGTATTTAATATTTTATCGACAAAAATCTTCTGGTCAATTTCTAATGCTTCTAAAATATCTTTTTGTTTTTTTGTTAATGGCTGTAGTAGCATGCTCAGATTTTCATTATCTATGCGTCTTATCATTTTAAGCGTTTCTAAAACTCTCTGAATGGTTTTTTCTACTTTTTTGTTATTATTATTTATAGTTCTTTGTAGGTCTGACCACATAATTAAGCTAAGAAAGGAAACGAAGCTTTTGCCGTCAGTAGTTTTTTCATTATGTGTTAGCATACGGTCATTATCCAATTCATTTTTTAAATTATCGAAAGCTTTCTCAATAAAGTCTCGTCGTGAATAGATATGAAGTGCTTCTTGTGGTGTCATTGTTGAGTGGTTACTCAAAAAAGCAAAAACTCCTAGCATAGATAAGATATCGGTAATTTTTTCATGATCTCTTTCAAAACTTTCTAACTGCACTTCTTTCTTAGTTTTTATTTTGTAGTATTTAGAGTAGCGACTCATACTCATAGGCTTTTTCATTTCTTTTAGTTCATCTTCTAATCTGTCAATATGAGAGTAAAGAGTGCTCTCTTCCTCAGATGCACTTTTTGTATTTAAGTAAACGTAGAGAGAAAATTTTTCTCCATTTATCACAATATCTTTTCTTACCCCATAACAATTTGTCCCAGATATGTGATTCCTAGAAGAGCGAAGAGTAACAGATACTTCCCTCATAGTGTTCTGCCTCTGATGGAAATGGACTTTTGTCATGCCACAAAACCCTAGTTAACACACCTGAGCTTGTTGTTCAATGTTGTAGTTAGTAAGAGAGGGGTACCCCTCTCTTACTAACTTGCGATGTGCTCTAGCAGCTTCCAATTTGCTGTCTCGAGCTCTAAATATCTCCTCTTGCTTGTTATTCAATCTATCATTTGGTGTTATATAACCTAGCGCACAATGTAACCGCTGATTGTTATATTCTTCGACAAACTTACTCACTATAGTTTTCGCATCATCAAGTGATACTGGAGTGTTAGGTCGTATCGCTTCTACTTTTAATGTCCCATTAAATCTCTCCATCTTACCGTTCGATTGTGGATAGAACGGTGATGTCTTGACGTGAGTCATACCAGATATCTTTATAAAATTCTTAAACTCTTTTGAAATATAGGCTGAACCGTTATCTGAAATAATTCGCGGTCTTGCGTCTGGAAAACTTTCTCTAGCCTTTTGTAATACTACTTCAATATCTATTTCTTTCATCGATTCTCTAATGTCCCATGCAACTAAATACCGACTACATCCATCCAAAACTCCAATAAAATAGTAAAATGTGCCACAAATATTGATATATGAAACATCCGTATGCCAATGTTCATGCGGGTTAAGTGGTTGTTCAAATCCTGTCCCTTTCTTGCTTTTTAAACCATTCCAGCAACGCATTAAGCCAGCACTTTTCAATACTCTATAGGTCGTCGCAGGGGATACTGCCACAACATCTGCGTCAAGCATCATGTATGTTAATGCTCGATAACCTACTCTTGAGTGCTCTAAATAATACTTAATAATAGCCTCCCTTTCACTGGGTAATAGCCAGTAATCTCTCGGAATTAGCCCGTTATGAAAGTTCTCTTTACCGTAATGTTTTTCCCAAGCATAGTACTTGCTCCGTGTTATCCCTAACCTCTTTATAAACATCTCCCGCTTCATTTCTGATTTCTCTTGCCATTCATGTACAAAATCTATCACCTCATCTCGTATTTGTGGCTCAACCCAACGCTTCGTTAAAGCTCCCCAAGCTTTTTTTTTAAATCTATATGAAGCCCCAAAAGCTCCGCTAGCGCAGAATCCTTCTTCGTTAGCTTCTTCTCCAAAATATCTATCCGTTCAGCTTGCTTCTTTTCTTCTTTCCTACCATTTTTATTCCGCTCAAAAATTTGGATAGCTCCCTCAAATAATAGCTTCTGCCATTCATAAAATGTACTAATGTGTACGCCGTATTTATCGCATAAACTCGATAACGGCTTATTTCCTAATAAATGCTCCTTCAGTATCTTAACCTTATCTTCTGCACTAAAATGTTTTCCCATTATTCACCCCATTAGTTAATATCACTCAGGCTATTATAGTAGCTTTTTTCAGCACCTCAAATGTCCATTTCACGCTGAACCAGCACAATAGTATCGTTGTAATTTTTCTGAGATTTAGGAACAGCTACGAGAAATTCTATTTGCTCTTTTTTTATATATTCTAAATTTTCTTTTGTAATAAAACCTCTATCCAGAACATAAAATATATCATCAATACCTAAGTTTTTAGAGTATTCCATCATTGTTGTAAGAAAAACTTTATCAACAACACTTCCACTGTAAAGAAAAAAACTTATTGGTAAATTGCTATCGGTAGCGTATAAAAGCCCGACATTTAGTTGTGGTAAATATTCTTTGTCTCTATTGTATCCATTCTCGGCAAGTGGCAAGTCTGCATAAGTAGAAAGGCTCGTAACATCATAAGCTACAGTCTCATTGTTTTTCATAGCATGGTTTTTCCACACAGAAAAAAACTTCATTTGATCTTGTTTGGTAATCGATGAAAAAAGCTCACTTGTCTTTTGCGAGGATAGAGATATGTTTTTAGGGGTAAGAGTATTTTGCAAAAAATTATCTATATTCATCATTACATTGCCTTCGCAAGCCATGTATAACGCAGTATAAAAGATATCTTCGTATTTATCGGGAAAGATTGTTTTTAAGCATTTTAATAACCCTATAGCCTTAGCTCTCATTTTTAATGCGACTACGTGACCTGCGTCCCAAACAAAGCGAGAAGAAGCTAGATCAATAACGTCAGATGGCATTGGATAATATTTTTTAAAGTTCTCATTAGGAATCATTCTTCCTTGTCTATCAGGGTCTATCTTTCCCACAATCACTTCATCACAAGTAGGTGTGCCGTTCTTATTACGACGATGACCAAGTACGTGATACACATACTTTACGTTTCCTTTGCTATCTTTTTTATACGAAATCTTTTTTTCTGGAATTGGAATTGAAATATTTATTAAAGCCATTTTGTCTCCTATTTTTTACTGTCCCGTAGACTACGGAAACATGTCTACAGAACAAAAAATGTCAATGGTTTTTTAAAACTTTCATAAAAACTTAATTAAATAAATATGTTGGAGGAAATATAATATTAGAAAATCTAAATATGAAATTAAATTATTGATATGGACTACATAAAAAACGGGAATTTAGGTCGTTATTGTGGACGAAAAATTTTTTAGGTGCTTCAAGTGCGAAGTCGGGAAAAGTAGGTGCCACCCATCACCTAGAAGCAAGGTTAAAAATATAAAAAAAGGGCAGCACGTATTTTTTGTTTACGTACCGCCCTCTACATTCTATCACATAATTATATCTGCAAAGGTAATAAAAGCTCAATAAAACAGGGGTGTTTTAGCAGAAGGTATAATCTTCTTCCTCTTGGAAATCTGAATTAGCTGAAAGAGAACTCAAGATAGAACGTGCATCGTCACGAATCAGGGAAGAGAGGCTGTTAATCAGAGAAACATGTCTATTAACTTCGTCCCACTCCTGTCTGTTGATGTGCACGCACAGTTCGCCTGCCAAATTGCGCTGCTTTTGTAAGATCTCATCATAAGAGTTTAACCGTTCTATTACTGCTAAAGCAGGATTCCCATTCTTTAGCAAAGTTGTTTTTGCACCGTTAATAGCGCTTTCTAATTCGGTAAGGGATTGAAATAATCTGTCTATAATATTTTTTTGCATAATCCACCCACAGTTAATTATCTTATAATCTTTTAGCTCAGTACTAATAATTTTAAAAACTAAAGTCTAATCTAACAGCAGCGACTGACAATCCCTTGTCGAATCCTCAAAAAATAAAGCGTTGTTTGTTCTGCGAATATCTAAGCAACGCTAAATATTTAATGAGGAATGCTATCCATTGCGTGCGGTCTCGGAGTCATTTCAAAAAGCAAAAACTAGACCAAAACGTAACAGCTTGAATTCTTATCTCTAAGAGTATAAAGGTTGGAGCTTTTTAGACAATGGATATTTAAAATTTATTTTAGTATCCTGTAAAAACGGGGACTTGGCGGGGTGTCGTATCGATATACATAGTGTCGTTCTTTCAAACACCTGCCGACTTTAGCTATGTTGCTTATATCGGTGATGTTATCGGAAAATAAAAGCAATAAAATGGGTAAAAAAGAGCAGATCTTAGATAAATTGATGGCTATTAAAGCAGAAGGCGGGTGCCATCGCTGTGGAACTTGTGTCGGAGTCTGCCCGAGCGCAGCTCTTGGAATCGATTCAGATTGTTATCCGCAGATAAAAGACAGGAGCGCTTGTATCGGTTGTGGCAAGTGCTTAAAAGTCTGTCCTAGCTCTGATTTTGATTGTAATGCTTTTACGCAAAAAAAACACGAATATGATTTTAACCTTACACACGGTTTTTTTGATTCTGCTATACTTGCGCATGCTACAAATAAAGTTATCAGAGAAACAGGATCTAGTGGTGGATTTGTTACGCAGATACTATTGTCTTTATTAAATAGTGGTGAAATAGATGGCGCTTTAGTTGTGGGTAATCGAGAGAACGAAGAGCAGATCTGGAGTGGCAAGCCGCAAATCGCTAGAACAGCAGATCAGATTATCGCAGCAGCGCAATCAAAATACACCATTGCATCGACTAATTCTGTTCTTTCTGAGATTATTAAAGTTGATGGTAGGTATGCTGCGGTCGGATTACCATGTCAGATTCAAGGGATAAAAAAAGCGATCTCTCTTGATAAGCGTCTAGCAGAAAGGATCGTGCTGACCATAGGGCTTTTTTGTCATTCTACATTAACTCCCGAAGCTTATAAAAGTGTCTGGGATATTTTAAAAATAGATGAAGCTCATCGTTTCATCCCAAGACTGGGGAAGCACCCTGGTACGCCGTATCTTGAAATGATTAATGGTGAAAAAAAACCGTTATATTTCCCCGAAAAAAAAGGATTTCGTCCTAATTCCACAGAGATGTTAAATGTCTTGTTTAGACTTTATACACAACAGCGCTGTTTCTTATGTCACGATGCCCTCTCAGAGTTTGCTGATATTTCAGTAGGAGATCCCTATCTGCCGGAACCGCAAGGAGTTTCTTTAAAAGATGGTTGGAGCTTTGCTTTAATTAGATCAGAACTCGGACGTAAAGCTTTAGATCTGTCACTGCAGCGAGGAGATATCGTTATAAAAGAGCTTAGCCAAGCTGAAGCATTAAAATGTAATGCTGTCATGATACGTGAGAAAAAGGATAGAGCTTATTATCAAATTAGGAAGAATCGGAGTGTTGGGAAGTTTTCACCAATCTATACGCAATCAGAAACAGATATCCCTTGTCTAAATAGAACTCAGAAAATAAAAGTAAAATTAAATCTTTTGTCACATTGGTTTTGTGTGCGTCCTGCTGGAAGAGATCGCGCGCTACGTTTCTTTTTGGGGAATGTTGGCTATCAATTTTTAAAATTGAACCATTATAGAAAAACTTTTGTTAAAAAATTTAAACGATAAAAATCATTTAAGGTCAATGCAACATGACAACAGTTAATACAGATTTAAAAGAGTGGGCGATAAAATTATTTCAGAAATCACCCTTAAAACAGAATAAATATCGGATGATTACAGCTCTTTTGCCGAATTTATCGTCTGCAAAGTGTCTTGATGTCGGCTCTGATAATGGTGTGATTAGTATGCTGTTAAGAGAAAGAGGAGGTGAGTGGTGTAGTGCGGATCTACTTCCTGAAACGGTGCAATCAATCCGAAGCTTAGTTGAAAGTAACGTATATCAGATCGCAGATGGCGAGAAACTTCCTTTCTCCGACGCAAATTTTGATGGGGTTGTTGTGGTTGATATGCTTGAGCATCTGCAAAATGACCGCTTCTTTGTTGAAGAGATCTATCGTATTTTAAAGCCTGCGGGGTGGGTAATATTTAATGTCCCGAATCCGAAAGAGGGGCTACTAAGAAAATTTCAATATCTAATTGGTCAAACGGATGCAGCCCATGGACATCTTAGAGTAGGCTATACCAGTGCTCAGTTGCAATGCTTGATCTCTAAAAAGTTTGAAGTAGAGAAGCAACTTTCTTATTCCGGATTTTTTTCGGTCTTAATTGATACGATACTGACATTTGCTTTAAGTTGCCTGAAAAAGGGAGGACGTGGGGAAAAAGGAACTATTGTTACGGGAGACGATCTGGATAAGATGCAAAAAAGTTTCAAGCTCTACACCTTGATTTATCCGGTAGTAGCGTGTTTCGTTAAACTGGATAACGTTTTTTTAAGATCTCATAGAAATATGCTGATTAGTTTATGTAAAAAATGTGATTAGTTTTAATTTAGTAGAGTAATCGCTCGCACCTTTAGGGGCGCTGCCTTTTGCTAATATATTGATATTATTAAGTTGCTGTAAACTTAAAGTTTGAATGCCTTAATTGTAAAGCGTTCAGCGCTGAAGGGCGGCACTTTTTACCTTCGTAAAAATCTAGCTAATTCGCTTTGCAGTTGCACCCCTTTTAACTGTTCTTAGAGGGTGGTGTTTCTACCTCCGTTAAAATCTAACCAATTCGTTTTTTAGTTGTAGCCCCTCAATCGTCATTGGTGGGTGGCACCAGAGTTACAGGTTTTGCAATAGTTTCTTTGCCGTTCTTTCCCAAGTGAATTTTTGCAGAACCAGCTCTTTAAGCTTTTTTATAGCTGTAATCTTATTTTTATTGTTTATAGCCTTTTTTAATCCAGCATAGATGCTTTCTTGTGTATTGTCATTCAACACAATCCCGTAAGTATCATCTAAAATTAGATCTTCAACATTACAAGCTTTTGTACAAACTACATAGCTTTCACAGATTGCAGCCTCTAATAAAACACTAGCAAACCCTTCAGAGTCACTGGGAAGACAAAAAATATCTGTCTGATGTTGTAAAATAATACATTCTTCAAAAGAAAGTGACCCTAATACAATTATATTTTTATTGGCTTTTGCTTTTATCGTAGGATATAGAACGCCATCTCCGGCGATAAAAAGAAAAATATTTTTATTTTCTTCACTTAATTTCTGGAAAGCTGCTAACAATTGAAGAATCCCCTTAAATTTAAACAATCTCCCGATAAAACTTATTACTATTGCTTCTTTAGGAAGATGAAATTCGTCTCTAAAATTTCTTTTTCTTTTTGTTAATATATCTTCGATAGCATGACTATCAACGCAGTTTGGTAGTACACCCTGTCCCGTAATAGCAAAATGGTTCAACCATCTTTTCCCACCCGCAGAAACCGCACAGAAATTTTTACAGTAGCGTTTAAGTAAAGAGGTAATGCAGTGTTCGTAAAGATTAGTAGCAAGATCCAGTAAGCGATTATTAAATGTTAAATGCGCTGATCCGTGTTCTATCACTAGGCATTTAATGTTGTTTTTATAAGCTAAATAAGCCATAAGCAATGATTGTAAATAAAATCTGCAATTAATGACCATTGAATCAAAGCGAGCATCTTTTATCTGCTTTATCAATAGAAAAGATTTTGCACACGGATAAGGGATCGGGAAACGACCATGTATTAACATCAAACTTTTTAAACGGTAAAAAGAGATATCTTTATCTTTTTCATCAAGAGAATAGTTATCACAATTCGTTGTGACAACAGTAATGTGATGTCCCATTTTTGTTAATTCAGAAGCTATGGATTGAGAATATTTACCAACTCCTCCTGTATATGGAGGATAATGTACAGTTGATATGCAGATCTTTTTCCTATCTTTTTTCACAAATTACGGCACTATTAAAATTATGCAGTATGTATAAAATTACTTTTCTTTTTCATCAAAATTACATTTTTTTAGTAAACTTACTAGCTAAAGAATATTTTCATTATGATTATTCGTGCCAGAGGCTAATTTCGTTAACAATTTCAATATGGCAATTGGCAAGAGCATGGGCATCCTTGAAGGGTGGCACTTTTTACCTTCGTAAAAATCTAGCTAATTCGCTTTGCAGTTGCACCCCTTTTAACTGTTCTTAGAGGGTGGTGTTTCTACCTTCGTTAAAATCTAGCTAATTCGCTTTGCAGTTGCAGCCCGCTCAATTGTCACTGAAGGGTGGCGTTAAGTTACCAGTTATGTTGCCATGAAATAGTGATGGAAAGATTGTGAGTTTTTGAATCTATTGTAACTATATTTATGGCGTTGCTGGAGTCTACTTTGTCTATTGTAAAAGAAGTTGGATGCGGATCTACTTCGTAGATAGCAAGGCGATAGAAATTTTTTGTACTTTCATCAAGGACGTTTTTTTCTTGAAGCTTAGCAAATAAACTTTTGTCGAGTAAGGTAGATGAAGGTGTCTCTGTTTTCGCATCACCTTTCATTACTACTGATGCAAGGAGAGAGTCCGCTTTCTGTTCTGATTTTTTAACGGTCAGTATATTGTCAAAATTAAGTGCATCCGAAGTAGCAAAGGTATCTGTGACAAATAACAGTAAAACCATTAATGTAAAAAAAGTCGACGTGAACAGTATGCTTAAACACCTCATAGCTTTCACTCCTACCGACAACACTACAAGCAAAAGAGTAAGATCTACTTCCCTCAATGAGCGGAACAGCCGCTTTAAAACCTCGTCAATTATTGCTTTGTACTTGATGTTTTGGCGTGTTTTTTAGAGGTAGAAAAGAATGTGCCAAGCGATGAAATGGTAATTTTGTAATAAAACTAAGATCTTATCTTAGAAAGAGCTAAGATATTTTTTAAGAAAAAGCACCTAACTTCCGAGCTCAAATACTACTAGGCTAGCTAGAGGGTGGCATTTTTAACCCCCGTCAAAATCTAGCTGATTCGTTTTGCAGTCGCAGCCTGTTCAATCGTCCCTGAAGGGTGGCACCAGTGACAGCCAGCTACAAAGAAGGGTGGCACCAGATCTGCCGAATTTTGGATTTTTGCTAATGTCTTGATATTATTAGATGTTATGATTTTGAAGTTTGGATGTCCTATTTACGAAGCGTCTGCAACGCTGAAGGGTGGCACCAAATTTTATCCCGTCTTAGTGAAGGGTGGCACCAGTGACAGCCAGCTACAAAGAAGGGTGGCACCAGATCTGTCGAATTTTGGATTTTTGCTAATGTCTTGATATTATTAGATGTTATGATTTTGAAGTTTGGATGTCCTATTTGCAAAGCGTCTGCAACGCTGAAGGGTGGCACCAAATTTTTGACCTTCGTGAAAACTTAACCAATTCGCTTTTCAATATCAGCCCGCTCTGTTGTCCTTAGAAGGTGGCAAATTTCTCAAAAAATTATTCATACCTTAAAGCATCAATCGGTTTTAAGCGAGCAGCTTTTAAAGCAGGATAGACACCAAAAAAGATTCCAACAGCGAATGAGAATCCAAGAGCCATAAAAACTGATTCCGGTGTAACGTAAGTTGCCCAATTTTTATAGTATGACAACGCTAAACTGGCACCCCAACCACAAGCCACACCGATTATGCCGCCACAAGTGCTGATTAGGAATGATTCTATTAAAAATTGCATTAGGATATCACGTCTCCTAGCACCTATTGATTTACGAATGCCTATTTCGCGAGTTCGTTCCGTCACGGAAACAAGCATGATGTTCATAATGCCGATACCACCGACTAATAAAGAGATACCTGCGATAGAAGCAATTAACATTGACATGGTGCTACCCGTAGAAGTCATCATGTCTTGTATCTCTGCCATGTTGCGAATTAAAAAAGCATCCTCAATCTGAGAAGGTGGAACTTTATGACGTTTTATGAGTAGCTGCCTTATACTTTCTTCAATGGAGAACATATCAGCAGCAGTAGACATTTCAACGTCTATTAAATCGATATAATTTTTCCCGAAAAGACGACGCATGGCAGTGGTGTAAGGGATAATCACAATATCATCCTGATCCATAGGACCCGATGAGCCTTTTTCCGGTAGAACTCCGATCACACGAAAGTTAATGCGATTAATTTTAATGGTGGCACCAACCGGATTCTTGGTTCCAAACAACTCTCTAACTACGGTTACTCCAAGTAAAGCGACAGTGTCGCGTTGATCCACTTCCTGTTGATTAAAGAACCTGCCGATAGTTGGTGTGGCTGCTTTAATCTCTTCATAATCAACAGAGGTGCCTGTGATGGATGAGTTGCGATTGTTGTTTAAGTAAACCACTTGAGCATTTTGCCTGACTGATGGCGCAGCGTTTTTTACACCACTAATCTGTTTTTTAATGGCATTAACATCATCCATCGTCAGCTGAGTGACTAAGCCACTCTCGAGAGCAACACCCCCACTTTTAAAAGCTCCCGAACGAACCATTAAAAGGTTAGAACCCATCTTTGAAATCTGTTTCTCTATGGATTTTTGCGCACCTCGTCCGATGGCAAGCATCGCTACAACTGCAGCAACTCCGATTAAAATTCCCAACATAGAAAGGAAAGCGCGGATCTTATTAGCTCGAATTGATCGAATCCCCTGCCTAAAATGTTCCGATAATTCAGCTAAAAATGAGGGATGATGCGACTTTGCAGGTGAGGCGGAGTGCTTTTCTATTTGAGGTAACTGACCAAACTCTTCATCAGAAATGATCTTGCCGTCACGCATTCTGATAATGCGTCTGGCTTCCTTACCGATCTCTTCATTGTGCGTTACGATAACAACAGTAATACCTTGAGTGTTCAGATCTTTTAATAAATTTATAATCTCACGTTCACTGGCAGAATCTAAATTACCGGTTGGTTCATCAGCAAGAATTAGAGTGGGAGTGTTGATAAGTGCTCGCGCTATTGCAACGCGTTGTTGTTGTCCACCGGATAGCTCTGTTGGACGATGTGTAGTGCGTTCCCCCATCCCGACCAAGTTTAACAGTTTGATGGCGTTAGTACGTTCTTTTAAACGACCAGAATAGACAAGGGGGAGTTCTACGTTCTCTTTAGCGTTTAATCGCGGTAGTAAATTAAATTGTTGGAAGATAAAGCCGATTGTATCTCTTCTTAATTCTGCTAACTTGTCTTCATCGTAACTCTTAATCTCTTTGCCATTAAGGATATATTCCCCCGTGTCTGCGTGATCTAATAACCCTATGACATTCATTAAGGTGGATTTGCCAGAACCTGAAGGTCCCATAATAGCGAGAAACTCACCATCCCTGATGGTTAAGGAGACGTCATCCAGCGCATGAACATCATTATCTCCGAGGTGGTAAGTTTTTTTTAAGTGTCGAAGTTCTAACATAAGATAGTACTTTATTTTTTACGTCTGAATTGCGGCATAAAAGGGCTTACTTGCCTCTCTGTATTTTCGAATAAAAGAGATTTTGTTACGTAGATAGTATCGCCAACCTGTAACCCATTTTTTACTTCAATTAAATCTCCTTCCGAATCACCAACCTCTATCTGAACTTCTGTGATCTTGTCTTTAGCTGCAGGGATCTGGACATAAGTTTTACCATTTTTATATTTTACAGCACTTTGTGGAATAACGATGATGTTTTCTTTTGTCTCTACGTTAAAAGTGATGTTGGCTGTCATCCCACTACGCATAAAAGCAGGCGTAGCTTCCGGAATAACATCAACAATGTAAGTAGTGACATTATTAACGGTAGTGGCTTCGTAAGCGATATGAGAAACGGTGGCAGGGATCTGCTCTTGAGGATAGGCATCCAATACAATTGTGGCTTTTTGTTGTAATAAAATTTGCCTTAAGTCTGTCTCATCAACTTGCGCTTTAACAACAAGCCTGTCGGACAATACAAAAACCGCTTCATTTGAAAAGGTTTGTCCTGGTTCTACGTCACGTAAAATAACGGTTCCTGAAATCGGAGCATAGATCGGAGTAGGTTTGTAGTACTGTTGCCACTTTGAAAGTTCAGCAGGGCTGATAGCGCGCGCTGCATCAAGCAACGCCGCACGTTCCGTAGAGCTCATCCATGCCAAAAGTTGACCGTTCTTAACCTGATCGCCTTCATTTACTAAAACCTCTTCAACACGACCTGCAATAGGAGGCTTTATCTCCAAACGATTTTGCGGTTCAACCGTACCCGTTGTTAAGACGGTAGTAGAAATTTTACCAAGTTTAACCGTTATTTTTTGCAAGGGTTTTTCAGTTTCCTTACGAGGTTGAGAGAGGGCAACTTTTATTTGCAGTGTAAGTGGTAATATTAAAAGTGCAGCTATAATCAGTGGTTTTATAATTCTTTGTGTCATGGTCTATAAAGCTCCTTCTCCAATGGATTGTTCCCAATTTGCTTCTGCAACAACCCGCTCACGTTCGCTTAAAAGTTCAGATTTTTGATAATTGATTAATTCCGTTTCGATGATATCCCAATTTTCAAAATTCAGTAGACCGATATTGTATTTATGACGACCGATCTCGGCACGAACAGCGGAAGCTTCGCGTAGGTTGGTTTGAATCTGTACTTTGTCTTGAGCTGATTTCATAGCTGTATATGCAGACTTGATATTACTACGTACTGCTTGCATCGTGGCTACTTCAGAAGCTTTGGCTGCGGCTAAGTCAGACTTTGCTTTCGAAACTTTATTTTTATTTCTACCGAAAGTAAAAATCGGGATAGAGGCGTCTAAACCTATCGCATAATTTTCCATACTATCCATAGAATCTCCATCCATCACCCCAGATTGTGCTGTTAGATTTATACTTGGATAGAGCGCTGATCTTGCAGTTTTTAGTTGTGCTTCTGCGTTCTCTTTACGAGCTTGGCTAAGTCTCACCTCCGGATGATTGATAATCTCTGTTTCAAGATCATATTTAGCGATCACTAAAGGCGGCATGTCACCATCAATGATCTGTAAGGTGCTTGCATCAGGTCTTCCTAAAACTTTTGCCAACGCTATACGTGAAGATTCCACTTCGCGCAGGGCTTGCTCTTTTTCATAGAGAGCCTGCTCATAAAGTGCTTTAGCTTGCAGATACGATCCCTTATTTTCATTTCCGCCTTTATAACGTAAAGACACGACATCTAGGTTCTCTTTTCGACGTTGAGTGATCTTTGTGGCGAGCTTAACGTAACGTTGCCAATACAGCAGAGTGCTAAAAGAAGTTTTTAATTCTGCGCTGATACGAGCTTTCGCTAATGCAATATTAGCTTTGCTTTCAGCATATCCGGCAGTGGCTTGCTCTAAGGCGGCATCATTAGCAAAACCTGAAAAGATATTCTGCGTAACAGAGATAGTGCCTGTTACAGTAGTTCTATCTGAAGAAGCGCTGTTCATATTGGTGATGGATCCACCTTGGCTAAATCCGTTCCCGTAATTATTACGTCCTCCCCACGAATCACTACGTTGTGAGGAGAGTCCGGCACCGATGCTCGGACGATAATCTGCTTGAGCAACTTTTTGCTGAAAAGCTGAGGCATCTTTTGAGTGATAGAGAGACAAGAGCTCCGGATTATTTTCGTTAGTTTCTTTTACACAATCTGCAAATGAAAGGGGTGAAGTTTTAAGCTCTTCGGCAAAAACATTACTGGATAAAAATATCTGAATAATCAATATGTTGAATATTTTATTTATCATCATGGTGTAAATATTTCGCGTTCTTTTTAAATGTATAAAAGAGGATGATAAACATAAATAGGCGTCATTAAAAAGAGTTTCTAAGTTTCGAGTGTAGGCAATTTTAAATTTAGGATACCCACTTTTTACTGGGTTTTTAAGCTTTTGCTAATGTCTTAATATTATTAACTATTGCAATTTTAGAGTTTGGATGTCCTATTTACAAAGCGTCTGCAACGCTGAAGGGTGGCACCAGATTTTTAACCCCCGTGAAGATCTAGCTGATTCGTTTTGCAGTTGCAGCCCGTTCAATCGTCACTGAAGGGTGGCACCAGAACTGCAGCCGCCAAGATCTGACAAATCTGCTTATACTGAAGGGTGGCACCAGTTTTTTAACCCCCGTGAAGATCTAGCTAATCTGTTATGCAGTTGCAGCCCGCCCGATCGTCCCAGAAGGGTGGCACCAAAACTGCCGAATTCTAACTTCTGCTAACATCTTGATATTATTAGCAGCGCTGGTGGGTGGCACCAGTGATAGCTAGCCATAAAGAAGGGTGGCACCAAAACTGCCCGATTTTGGATTTTTGTTAACGTCTTGATATTATTAGCAGCGCTGGTGGGTGGCACCAACGACAGGCAGCTACAAAGAAGGGTGGCACCAGATCTGCCGAATTTTAAGGTTTTGTTAATGTCTTGATATTATTAGATGTTGTAATTTTGAAGTTCGGGTGTCCTATTTGCAGCGCTGAAGGGTGGCACCAGTGATAGCTAGCTACAAAGAAGGGTGGCACCAGTTTTTTGACCTCCGTAAAGATCTAGCCGATCCGGTTTTGTAGTTGCAGCCCGTTCGGTCGTCCCCCAGATTTCTGAAGGGTGGCACCAGATCTCCGCTTTTTAGTCGCAGCCTGCGCAACTTTAGAAAAAGGTTTTTTGCTTTCTTGATTTAAGTGTGGTATATCCGGCGCCGATTTCGCACTCGGTGACATAGTCTTGGTGGAGGGGTGCCCTTTTACCGCCGAGGAGGATGACTCGAGAACTTTGTTTTCGAGGATTAACTAAGACGGAGTATATAAATGACTGAAAATATAGCAGAAAATACAGTAGAAGAGACCGCAGCGGCGGTGACTGAAGTGGTAGAAACAGTCAAGGAACCTTACGTTCCTGTGGCGGTAACGATTAAAACCATGTTGGAGGCAGGTGCTCATTTTGGACATAAGGCAGAGCGTTGGCATCCTAAAATGTTACCATTTATCTTCGGTGTTCGTAATAAAGTTCATATTATTAACCTTGATACCACCCTTGAGTATTGGGAAAAGGCTCGTAAATTCGTAGTCGATGTGACATCTCGTGGTGGACGCATTCTGTTTGTTGGTACTAAGCCGCAAGCTCGCGAAGCTATTAAAGAGGCAGCTGAAAGGTGCGGTGCTTATTACGTTAATAACAGATGGTTGGGTGGAACCCTTAGTAATCTTGCTACGATTAGAAATTCAATCTCTCGCATGAACAAGTTGCAGGATCTGTTACGTCAAGCAGAAAACAAGGAGGGCGGTGTACGTATCGCTAAAAAAGAGCGTTTAGCTATCGCCAAGCAAGTTGAAAAACTCATCACAAACCTTGGCGGTATTAAAGATATGGTGAAACCGCCGGAAGTAGTTTTTATCGTTGATATCTGCAAAGAGACGATCGCTGTCGCTGAGTCCCTTAAATTGCATATCCCAGTTATTGCTTTGGTTGATACTAATGTAGATCCTTCAAAGATTAAGTTTCCGATCCCGAGTAATGATGATGCTACAGGTGCCATACAGCTGTTTGCAAATGCCATTGCAGATGCCGCCATCGAAGGTCATAAAGTTTATGAAGCAAGGATGACGGAAAATAATTTAACCAAACGTGAGGAACGTGCTGCGTCAGATGACAAAGGTGGCGAGCCTGTGGTTGAGAGGCGTGGTCGTTCTGATAACAATAGAAAAAATCGTGGCGGTAGGTTTACGAAAGCAACAAATCGCTCTGAGTCTAAAGAGGATGAAGAGGTTAAAACAGAAAGTGCTGATGAAGCTACCGAAGTTAAAGAATAAGGATAAAATTAAGAATATAGTTAAAGTTTAATGCAAGGAGGTTTAGATGGCTGAGATAACAGCAGCTGCCGTTAAGGCTCTTAGGGAGCAAACGGGAGCGGGGATGATGGATTGTAAAAAGGCTTTGTCGGAGACTCAAGGAGATACTGAGAAAGCTATTGAGTTATTACGCAAATGGGGCTTGAAAGATGTTAGTAAAAGAGCCGGAAAGATCGCAGCTGAAGGAGTGGTTCTTTCTTACATTCATCCTGGTGATAGAGTCGGTGTGTTACTTGAATTGAATTGTGAAACTGATTTCGTTGCACGTGGCGAAGAGTTCAGAGAGATTGCGCACGGTATCGCAATGCACATCGCTGCTATGAATCCACCGTATGTTTCCAAAGAGGATGTGCCTGCGCAAGAGATCGAAAAAGAAAAAGAGATCTTGCTGGCAACATTAAATGATAAACAAAAACAGATGGCAGATAAGATCATTCCTGGTAAGTTAAATAAATTTTACGAGGATAATGTTTTACTCGATCAGATTTATATTAAAGACGAGGAAGGTCAACAAACGATTCAAGCGCTTATTGATGATTTAAGTGCTAAGGTCGGGGAAAAAGTTAGAGTTCGTCGCTTCCAACGTTTTGAAGTTGGCGAAGGGATGGAGAAGAAGTCTGAAAATCTTGCTGAAGAAGTCGCTAAAACGATAGGGGAGGTTTAGTCCTATGTTTCAAACGCCGAGATACCGAAGGATATTGCTTAAGCTCAGTGGCGAAATATTAGCTGGCAAAAATGGTTTCGGTATCTGTGCTGAAACTATCTCGAAGTTGGTTGATGATATTCACGAAGTTTATGAGATGGGGGTCCAGCTTTCTATTGTTATTGGTGGCGGTAATATTTTCAGAGGTGTTAGTTTAGGTTCTCAAGGTTTAGATCGCGCCACAGGCGACTATATGGGAATGTTGGCAACGGTTATGAACGCCCTGGCGTTGCAGGATGTCTTGGAGCAGCGCGGTGTCGATACACGAGTCCTCTCTGCGATCGAGATGCGTGAGATCGCAGAACCGTATATCAGACGTAGAGCGCAGCGGCATCTTGACAAGGGGCGTGTAGTGATTTTTGCATCAGGTACCGGCAATCCGTATTTTACAACAGATACTGCTGCCAGCTTACGCTCAATGGAAATTGATGCTGAAGTGCTTTTAAAGGGTACAAAAGTTGATGCAATCTATGATAAAGATCCCAAGAAGTATGCAGATGCTGTACCTTATGCGAAATTGTCTTATATGGAGACTTTGCAAAAACGTTTAAAAGTTATGGATGCGGCGGCTATTTCATTATGTATGGATAATAAATTGCCGGTTATCGTATTCAATATCGGAGTTCCCGGTAATCTCAAGAGAGTTGTCGTTGGGGAGCAGGTCGGTACTTTAGTAACTAATGAATCTGAAGGAGAGGCTGGAAAATGACAGTTGTAGATGATGCAGAATTAAGGGCCCAATTTGATGAAGCGATTGTTCATTTTAAAAAAGAATTGGCAAAGATGCGGACTAGTCGCGCGAACCAGTCTTTAATTGAGGATGTGCAAGTTAACTGTTACGGTACAATGGTTCCGTTAAAACAGTTGGGGATGATTAGCGCTCCAGAAGCTCGTTTGCTTACTGTACAAGCTTATGATCGTAATACTGTGGATTCGATCATAAAGGCGATACATTTGGCAGACCTCGGATTAAATCCCGCCAATGAAGGAACCTTAATTCGAATTACTGTTCCTGCATTGACAGAAGATAGACGTAAAGAGCTTGTAAAAACAATTAATAAATATGCCGAAGATGCGCGTATTTCAGTACGCAGTCAACGCCAAAAAGCGAACGATGTCTTGAAAAAACAACAGAAAAATAAAGAGATTTCAGAAGATGATCTGAAGAGAGGGCAAGACGAGATTCAAAAAATAACCGACGAATATATCGCTGAAGTTGACAAGCTATTTGCTATAAAAGAGAAAGAGATGATGGAAGTTTGACCTTTTGTGGTGAGAGTCTTAATTCCATGATTACGAAAGATAGTAAAATTCCGCAGCATGTTGCTATTATTATGGATGGAAATGGGCGCTGGGCAAAGAAGAGATTCTTACCACGTTCTGAGGGGCATCGTGCGGGTGGGAAAACACTTCAAACTATTATAGAGGTTGCAGCGAAGTCGGGGGTGCGTTATCTGACGGTCTTTGCTTTTTCAACAGAAAATTGGAAACGTCCTAAAGAAGAAGTTGATGCTTTAATGGACCTTCTAAAAAATTATCTGACTAATAATACAGAAGACCTAATAAAAAATAATATTAGAGTTAGAGTGATCGGTGATATTAGTCGCTTGTCTGTGGAAATTCAGGAGGCAATTTTAAAGGTAGAATCTGATAGTAAAGATTGCAGCGGTATGGATTTTATAGTTGCGCTTTCTTATGGAGGTCGCTCTGAAATAGTTGCAGCTGTGCAAAAGATAGCACAGGAGGTCGTAGCGGGGAGATTGGATCCTCAAGATATTTCAGAAGAAACCGTCACTGCAAATATGTATCTTCCAGAAGTTCCCGATCCTGATCTTTTAATTCGTACTAGCGGAGAGTGCCGCATCTCAAACTTTCTTTTGTGGCAGTTGGCGTACTCTGAAATCGTAGTGGCAGATCTTTGTTGGCCGGACTTTAAGGAAAAAGATTTCTTAGATTGTCTTGCACAATATGAGAAACGTAACCGACGTTACGGTCTAACTCAGGAGCAGATTAAAGAATCATAAAGGATCGGATATGAATGCAGACTTAAAAAAACGGGTTATAACTGCCGGTATTTTAATCCTTGTTTTTATTCTCTGTACCGTCTTATCTGTAAAAGGTTTTTGGTCATCTGCTTTAATGTGGCTTACAGCTGTAGCTGTTGCCTTAGCCGCATGGGAGTTCGCCACAATCTGCAATAAGAAGAGGCCTTTTTGGTGGGTAATTAATTATTTTATAGTGTTGATATTACCAACTGCCTTAATACTCCTAGGATCAGATCCAGCAGATAGTGACTGGTGGTTTTCTAAGAGTTCTCTTCCTTATTGGTTAGGTTCTCTCTTTTCGATCTTTTATGCTTTGGCATTACTTATAATTTGCGGATACCGCTCTCTGGAAGAGGCTGAAAATCTGGCAAAAGATATCTTTATCGGAATAATTTTAGTGGGACTCGGCGGATCTGCCGTAGTCTTTATAGCAGGGCTTGCAGCAACGGGAATAGGTATGCTTGCTCCTATTTTTTTAATTTTAGTAGTGTGTGCTAATGATATCGCTGCATATTTTTGTGGGAAAAAATTCGGTGGTCCCGCTATGGCGCCGATCATATCTCCAAACAAAACTATTAGTGGCAGTATTGGAGGATTTGTCGGTGGCGGTCTGGTTGGTTGCCTTGTCTTGAGTTGTATTTTTTTCTTCCTTGTACCGAAAAGAGTAGAGTTTGAAAACACAGAATTATCTTCATTAGATGGGGTACCTTTTTGTTTAATAGCTTTTGCTTTGAGCCTGATCTTTGTTGCCGCTGCGCAGATGGGAGACCTCTTAAAGTCTTACGTAAAAAGAATTCATAACGTAAAAGATTCTGGGAAAATTCTACCTGGTCATGGCGGCGTCTTGGATAGAATAGATGGGATCTTACTGGCGGCGTTCCTCCTTGCACCGTTAATTATCTTACTAAACAGCTATTTATAGTGTCAGATATTTTGTGTGGATATTTTTTTATTTTATTACCAAACTGAATTAAAGAATTTTAAAAGGACCTGAGATGAATGCAAAATTTAAAAAATGGTGTCTAACTTCGGGATTCCTTTTACTTATTTTTGTGCTTTTTATTGTTGTTTCGTACATATTAGGTGTGGGTTTGTGGGAGTGTTCAGTACCTGCAAGGATTATTCTAGGTACATTAGTTACTATCTCGGCGTGGGAGTTTTCTGCAATATGTAATAAAGGAAGGTCTCTCTTCTGGAAAATAAGTTGTTTTATTGTGCTGATCTTACCAATTGTTTGGATACTATTAGATCTCCCTTCTGAAGAAATTAAAATAGAAGACTTGGAGCTCCCTTATGAAAGTTATATTTATGCAGGTATTTATGCTTTAGTATTACTAATAGTTCGTGGACATTCTTCTTTGAAAGATACTGGAAGGTTGGCAAAAGATATCTTTATCGGGATGATTTTGCTAGGGCTAGGGGGTGGGGTCACTATAGCTTGTACTCTAACAGAAGATTTTTTAATTTTACTGTTCTATTCAATTCTGGTGGTGTGTGCAAGTAATTTTGTGGGGGGATTATTTGATAAATTTTTTAGTAGCAATCCATCTTCTAAGCTTTCACTTGCTTCATTTTTTGGGGGGCTGGTAGGTGGAGTTTTGGTTGGTGCTCCGCTTGCGATTTTAGGATATCTTGGAGGTGGCGCAGATTCTTTTACGTGGAAAATTTGGTCTAGCGTTATTATTGCGATTTCTGTTGTTTTAGCCTCGCTATTGGGAAAGTTTTTATTGAACTATGTAAAAAAAGTTCATGGTGTAAAAGATTCGGGAAAGATCTTATTTGGGCAAGGTGGTGTATTAGATCAAGTGGTTGGGGTCTTAATGGCACCGTTATCCACTGTTCTTGCATTTTTATTTATACAATTATTTTAAATGAGTAGATATGGGATGGTTTGTTGTGATCCGGAAAAACAGCAACAAGGAAAAACGCGGTTGTGTATCTTAGGGTCTACCGGCTCTATCGGGCAAAGCGCTTTGCAAATTGTGCGTGATAATCGTGATCGCTTTGAAGTGGTAGCGCTAGCAGCTGGCTCTAATGTAGAGGAGCTTAAGAAACAGATTCTAGAGTTTCATCCGAAAGTAGCGGCGTTACACGATGAAAAAGCTTTTTTAAAACTTGAAAAGGTTTTGCCAACCTCTGCTTGTAATGAACTCTCTTGTGGAGCAAAAAGTATTGCAGAGATAACAACACGACAAGATGTTGATGTAGTATTGGCTGCCATAGTAGGTTTTGCTGGGCTACGCTCCGTTGTTGCAGCGTTAAGTGCTGATAAGATAGTGGCGTTGGCAAATAAGGAAAGCCTTGTGTGTGGTGGGGCGATAATAAAAAAATTATTGGCAGAAGGGCACGGAAAAATTATCCCTGTCGATAGCGAACACTCTGCTATCTTTCAAGCTCTGCAAGGACAAAGCCCTGATGGTTTGAAGAGCTTGATTTTAACGGCTTCAGGGGGTCCTTTTTTTAAAACTCCCATAGAGGAGTTTTCGACTATTACAGTAGAACAAGCTTTGAAACATCCACGTTGGAAGATGGGACCAAAGGTTACAATAGACTCAGCTACTATGATGAATAAGGCTTTAGAGGTCATAGAGGCGTATTGGTTGTTTGGAGTTTCTGAAGAACAAATTTCTGTGCTTGTACATCCGCAAAGTATCGTGCATTCTTTAGTTGAATTTGTTGATGGTAGTCAGCTGGCACAATTATCACACCCTGATATGAAGGGACCGATCGCTTATGCTTTACGTTATCCGGAAAGAATGCCGCAAGTGATGTTGCCACTAGATCTAGCAAAAATAGGGAAATTGGATTTCTTTCCGTTAGATGATAAAAAATTCCCAGCTGTTAAGCTTGCGAAGGAAGCTATTAAAAAAGGAGGCGCAGCAACAGCAGTTTTTAATATCGCTAATGAAGTTGCTGTAAAATCATTTTTAAATGAAAAGGTCGGATTTGATAAAATTGTTCCTTTCGTCGAAGATGCCTTGAATAATTTTGGAGATAAAACATATTCATCTTTGGAAGAGTTGGAGATGATTGATCGCGAGGTGCGAAAAATATTGTTAGGATAGACGGAGTTTATGGTTATGGATTGGTTAATTAGTGTTTTAACAACTACCTGCATCGGTCTTATCGTGCTGGGAGTGTTAGTTATAGTGCATGAGGGTGGGCACTTCCTAGTTGCGAAATTGTGTGGCGTGGGGGTGCTTGAATTCTCCATCGGTTTTGGGAAAAAGATCTGGCAAAAGCGCATTAACGGCACCCGTTATGCTGTGGGGATAATGCCCCTCGGCGGTTACGTTAGGATGGTCGGAGATGATCCCTATCAGGTTTACGGCGAAGAGAAACAAGATCAAGACAAAGATAAAAATCCTGACAATATTCTTCAGCCTATTGATGATACCGAAGATGAAGATGTAAAAAAGATGTTAGCTGATAAAAGCCGCTGGTTTTTGGAACGTGGATTTTTTTCAAAGTTTGCTATTGTCTTAGCGGGTCCAGCTTTTAATATTATCTTTGCGGTACTACTCTCCATCGTTGCTTTATGTATTTACGGCGTTCACAGACCTGTACACGATCCGATAATCGGTAGCATCTTTGAAAAAATGGATTTTCCAGCAGAAAAAGCGGGACTTAAAGCCGGAGATAAAGTTCTTTCAATAAACGGTAAGGCTATGGCGACATGGGGTGATATCGTCACTACCGTGCGTAACTCTGATGGTTCTGAGATGACGTTCGTTATTGAAAGAAAGGTTGATGATGCTTTGCAAGAGTTGAGTATCGTCGTGACACCTATTCCGGAAAGCCCAGAAATGGCGATTATGAGTGATAATGACAAAGGATCTAAAACTAAACAGGAATACATTATTGGAATCGGTGCTCCACTTGGAGAATCTGAGTCGATTACATTTGCAAAAGCTGTGGTTCTTGGATCGCGCTATGTTTTTGATCTGTCGATTTATACCTTAAAAAGTTTAAAACTATTGGTCACGGGAGAGGTCTCGGCAAAACATTTAGGGGGACCTATTGCGATAGTTCAAGCGGCAGGAAGTTCCGCTGAAAAAGGAGGAGCGCCTCTTTTTAAATTCGTGGTATTTTTAAGTGTCAGTTTAGCGATCTTAAATCTTTTACCGATTCCAATTTTGGATGGTGGGCATCTGATGTTCTTCATCGTCGGTGCTATCAAGGGGCTTTTTACCGGAAAATCTTCTCTTGATATAAAAACTCAAGAGTTTGCCAATAGGCTTGGGTTGGCATTTCTGATGGCGTTGATGCTTTTTGCTATTGGAAATGATATTTTTAGGTTGTTTAATTAAAGTTTTTTCGCAGAAACTCTCTTTGTTAATAAGATTAAATGCAAAGTATTTTAGCAATTGATACTAGTACTGAAATTACATTTGTAGCCGTTGCTTCGAGAGATGGTAGATCTGCTGCTAGATCTTCTGAAGTAGGACAGCACGATGATAAGTTAGCAGAGATGGTGCAAGCGGTTTTGCAAGATGCAAAAATTAATGCAGAAGAGTTAGATCTGATAGGTGTTGGAGCAGGTCCTGGTTCTTTTACAGGGCTTAGGATTGGGCTTAGTTTTGCTTCAGGTTTTGCACAAGGACTGGAAAAGCCGTTGTATACTATGGTGTCTTTAAAAGCTTATGCTGAAGAGTTTAAAGCACAAGCTAAAGTTGTTATTACCCTTTGTGATGCAAGGCGGCAGGAGATGTTCTTTGCTTCTTATAGGAGCGTTGATTTAGAGGAGTTGTCTACACCACAGATAGTTAACGCAGAAGAGTTGCAACACTACTTACTTTCTTTAGAAAAAACGGGTGTTTCTAAAGAAGATATTTTAATTGTATCCATGGGGGAGGTTAGTCTTCCGCAAGGGTATCGAACAGAAAAACCTAAAAAAATAGCTGCTGCTATAATAAGTCTTATTCAAAATGGAGAGCCTCCCTTTAATCGGGATGGTGCGGCTGCTCTGCTCTATATTAGAAAAGTTGCAGCAAAAACAATTGCAGAAAGACTTCTTAAAGTAGAAAATAGTTAAAGTATTTACTGTTGTTAGAAGAGCTCTAAAAGCTCTTTATTGTGCAAGAGAAATTAAAATAAGCGAAGTCAATGTATTGACGAAGAGGAAAAACGTGGGTAAAATTATTAATTGTAGGTGGTTATCACCACTTTTCTAAGATTCCTCTTTATATAGTAAATATATATTAACTAAATATTTATTAAATATTTTATCCTTGATTCTTTGAGCGACTCTTTTTGTTAAAGAATAACATTTTTGATGCCGTTCAATTTTAATAAAAAAAGCGATGGGAGCTTGATAAACTTTGTAAATTTATTGTGTTTCCTTTCCGAAAGGAAAACAGTGGTCGCGCTTATCTAAAACATCTCTAAGAGAAATGGTTATGAACTTAAATGAATTAAAAGCTAAAACTTCTGAAGAATTAGTGATGCTCGCTTCTGATTTTAAAATTGAGGGAGCTAATACAATGCGGAGACAGGATCTGATCTTTAGCATCTTAACAGCCCAGTCTGATTCCAATGGCGGGATTTACGCGCAGGGCGTTCTGGAGTGTTTGCCTGACGGCTTCGGCTTCTTAAGAGCTCCTGAATATAATTATTTGCCTGGATCCGATGATATTTATGTTTCTCCGGCGCAGATTAGACGCTTCGGATTGAAAACAGGTGATAGCATTGAAGGTCAAATTCGTCCTCCACGACAGAAAGAAGGGGAGCGTTATTTTGCTTTATTAAAGGTGCAAACCGTTAATCAGGATCCCGTTGAAGTCTTAAGACATAAAGTACACTTTGATAATTTAACACCGATTTATCCGCAGGAAAAATTAAACCTTGAGAGGAAAAATGGGGAACTTTCAACACGTATCGTCGATCTCTTCGCTCCGATAGGAAAGGGGCAACGCGCTTTAATCGTGGCACAACCTAAAACAGGTAAGACTATTCTTTTACAACAGTTGGCTAATGCCATTACGGAGAATAATCCTGAAGTTATGTTGATAGTGCTTTTGATTGATGAAAGACCTGAAGAGGTAACGGATATGCAGAGATCTGTTAAAGGTGAAGTTATTAGTTCAACCTTTGATGAACCAGCACAGCGGCACGTGCAGGTAGCTGAAATGGTCATTGAAAAAGCAAAACGTTTTGTTGAACACGGACGTGATGTAGTGATTCTGTTAGATTCAATCACGCGTCTTGCTAGAGCGTATAATACGGTTGTGCCGCCGAGTGGTAAGATCCTTTCCGGTGGTGTTGATTCAAATGCTTTGCATAAACCGAAACGATTTTTTGGAGCTGCCAGAAATATTGAAAACGGTGGGAGCTTAACAATTATCGGCACAGCGCTGATTGATACCGGTTCAAGGATGGATGAAGTTATCTTTGAAGAGTTTAAAGGAACCGGTAATATGGAGTTGGCGCTTGATCGTAAATTGACAGAGCGTCGTATCTTCCCCTCTATTGATCTGAATCATTCTTCAACGAGGAGAGAGGAGCTTTTGATTGATAATGATACGTTGCAAAAGATCTGGCTACTCAGAAAGGTTTTGCAGCCACTTACTCCTGTTGATGCGATGGAGTGGTTGTTGAGTAAAATGGAAGGTACTAAAACCAATAAAGAGTTCTTTGATATGATGAAAGGTTAAAACTTGAGATCTTAGTTATGTCTAAAAAACCGTTAATACTTGCCGCCGATGATAATGAGGATGCTCTTTTTGCTTTAAAAGAGATTTTAGATGTCGCGGGGTTTGATGTGCAGACTGCGATTAACGGCAAGGAGGCGGTTGAAAAAGCAAAACAGTTTAATCCCGATCTGATTTTACTTGATTTAGTAATGCCGAAGATGAACGGGTATGAAGCTACGCAGGTGCTAAAAGCAGATCCTGAGTTGCGTTATACTCCGGTAGTGTTGGTAACTTCAAAAGATAACCTTGAAGATATCGTGATGGGATTAAATTATGGTGCGGATGATTATATCAAAAAGCCGTTCCGTAAGGAGGAGTTATTGGCACGCATTAATGCGGCGATGCGCATGCGTGCTTTGTATCAAGACTTGCAGCAGAGTCATGCTGATAATCGACGTTTGCGTTTAGAATTAAAAGAGGGCGCAGAGTTTGAGGGCATTATTGGAAGCAGCGCCTCAATGCGGGAGATCTATGCTTTGATCGATAAGATTAAAGAGTCGGATGTTTCGGTATTAATTACGGGAGAGTCAGGTACTGGGAAAGAGTTGATAGCGCGAGCTATTCATACTACGGGACAGAGAAAGAACAGAGCTTTTGTAGCGCAAAACTGTTCTGCTTTTAATGATAATCTACTTGAATCAGAGCTCTTCGGACATGTGAAGGGTGCTTTTACGGGGGCGACACGCGACAAACAGGGGCTTTTTGAAGTTGCAGATGGTGGAAGCTTTTTTCTTGATGAGTTGGGAGAGATGAGCCCTGCTTTACAGGTGAAGCTGTTGAGAGTTTTGCAAGATGGTACCTTTATCCCTGTTGGTGCGACAGCTGCAAAAAAAGTAGATGTTAGAGTTATCGCTGCAACGAATAGAGATCTGCGAGAGATGGTTAAAAAAGGACTCTTTAGAGAGGATCTCTTTTACCGTTTGAATGTTGTTAATATAGCGTTGCCGCCTTTAAGAGAGAGGCGAGTCGATATCCCGCTTTTAGCACAATTCTTTTTGCAGCAGATCGCTGCTAAAAACGGTACAAAATGTAAAGTTCTTTCAGAGGAATCTCTGCGAGTTCTTTCTGATTATGATTGGCCGGGTAATGTCAGGGAGCTGCAAAACGAATTGGAGCGTGCCGTTATTATGAGTGGACACGTTGAGGAGATCTCCTTAGTTGATATCTCAAAGCATTTACAAAAAACAGATTCTTCAGATGAAACGAGAGGAAAACGGTTGGATGGTAAATTAAAGGATGCTATTGAGAATCTTGAAAAGAATATGATTGCAGCAGCCTTAGATCGGCATAATGGTAATAAAAGTGAAGCTGCTAAAGATTTAGGGTTGTCTCGATCAACTTTAATCTCTAAGGTCGCCAATTATCAATTGTAGTCATACATAACCTAGTGAGATATTTTAGGAGGTTCTTGTGAGTAGTGTAAGGGAGGCGGCGATTGCAGCAAAAAAAGTTTCTGGAGACTTAGCAGCATTCTCCACAGAGAAAAAAAATCGCATACTGTTAAAAATCGCAGATTATTTAAGAGATAATAAACCGTATATTCTTAGTGCTAATGCAGAAGATATTCATCTTGGTGAGAAAAACGGATTAAATCAAACTTTAATTGATCGCTTAAGCCTTACTGAAGAACGTATTGAAGATATCGCTAAAGGAGTTGAGCAGGTCGCCTCTCTTCCAGATCCGATCGGTGTAGTGCTCTCAGAGTGGGATACTGCAGCGGGGTTACATATTCAAAAGGTGCGGGTGCCTTTCGGGGTTTTAGGAATAATCTATGAAGCGCGTCCAAATGTTACGATTGATGCTGCTGTGCTAAGCATAAAAAGCGGAAATGTTGCTTTGTTGCGAGGAAGTTCTTCTGCGCTTAATTCAAATCGTGCTTTAACAAAAATTGTGCAGGATGCTTTAGAAGTTGAAGGGGTAGCACGTGAAAGTGTACAACTACTTGATGCTGCTGGGTACGAAGCTACACAAGAGATGATGCAGCTTAGAGGGTTAATAGATGTTTTAATTCCAAGAGGCGGAGCTTCTTTAATTAAATCGGTTGTAGAGATGGCTGCTGTTCCTGTGATTGAAACTGGTGCTGGAAATTGCCATGTTTATATTCATAAAGATGGTGATGTAGAGATGGCTAAGAAGATAGTGCTTAATGCAAAAATACAACGCCCCTCTGTTTGTAATGCTCTCGAAACTTTATTGGTTCATCAAGAATGGGCTAAAAAATATTTAAAAGATATAGTTGAGGCGTTACAAGAAAAAAGGGTGGAGTGTAGAGGGTGTGAAGAGGCTTGTCAGATCGTGAAGTCTTTAAAAGCAGCTACTACTCAAGATTGGGAGACGGAGTTCCTTGATTATATTCTTGCAATAAAAATAGTTGATTCTGAAGAGGCAGCTATCGAGCATATCAACCATTATGGCACGAAGCATTCAGAAGCAATTATTACCCAATCTGAAGAAGTAGCAGAAAAGTTTATGCAGTACGTTGATGCGGCAGCTGTTTATCAAAATGCTTCAACACGCTTTACAGACGGATTCGTTTTCGGATTTGGCGCAGAGATAGGGATTAGTACGCAAAAATTGCACGCTAGAGGTCCTATGGGTTTGTGCGAAATGACATCATATAAATATAAAATCTTTGGAAAAGGAGAGGTTCGATCTTAAGAGTCTCCTTAGTTTTCTTTCACCTAACTTTTTACCTCCGTAGAGATCTAGCCGAACCGTTCTGCAAGTTGTAGCCCGTTCGGTCGTTACTGGTGGGTGGCACCAGATCCACTAAGCTATCGCTGCCAATTAGGACACCCGCTTTTAGCTAAAGGGTGGCACCAACGACAGCAGCTACAAAGAAGGGTGGCACCAAAACTGCCAGATTCTAGGCTTTTGTTAACGTCTTGATATTATTAGATGTTGTGATTTTGAAGTTTGGGTGTCCTATTTGCAAAGCGTCTGCGTCCCTGAAGGGTGGCACCAGATCCAAGCCAAACCAAAGCCCCATTAGCCAGCTACAAAGAAGGGTGGCACCAAATTTTTAAACAGCCCGTCCGGTCGTTATGGTGGGTGGTACCAGTGACAGCCAGCTACAAAGAAGGGTGGCACCAAATTTTTAACCTCCAGTTTTTTGACCCCCGTTCTATCGTCCCTCAAGGGTGGCAACCAGTGACAGCCCCGATAAAGAAGGGTGGCACCAAAACTCTGAAGGGTGGCACCAAAACTACCTGATTTTGGGTTTTTGTTAACGTCTTGATATTATTAGATGTTGTGATTCTGAAGTTTGGGAGAAAACTCTAGTGGGTGGCACCAAATTTTTGACCTCCGTGAAGATCTAGCCGATCCCGTCTTGCAGTTACAGCCCGTCCGGTCGTTACTGGTGGGTGGCACCAGATCCTCCGTCAACATCTAGCCGATTCGGTTTTTAGTTGTAGCCCGTCTGATTGTTCTTAGAGGGTGGAGGGGTCGTTACTGAAGGGGTAGGGAGATCATCACCTGAAGGGGGCGGGGAAGTAGAAACTCTACATCTCAAAATTTTCCCCTAAATAATACCTTTGAGCCTCTTTACTGTTGGTTATGATATCGGAGTCCCCTTCTACAAGAATTTTACCATCAACTACAATATAGGCACGATCGCAGATCCCGAGAGTTTCATGGACGTTGTGATCTGTAATAAGAACTCCGATCCCTTTGTCTTTTAACTGTCGCACGATCGATTGAATATCTGCAATCGCTATCGGATCAATTCCAGCAAATGGTTCGTCTAAAAGAATAAAGTGCGGAGAACGTGCTAAGGCACGCGCAATCTCAACTCTACGTCGCTCACCACCTGAAAGAGAAGCTGCCATGTTATTCGCCAAGCTTGCGACACCCAGTTCATTTAAAAGTTCATTTAAACGGTTTTTACGCTCCTTTTCTGAGTTGAACTTTACGGTCTCAAGAATGGCCATAATGTTGTCTTTGACACTTAATTTTCTAAATACCGAAGCTTCTTGCGGTAAATATCCTATTCCTAAACGGGCACGTTCAAAAACAGGTTCTTTTGTAATGTCTTTTCCATCAATAAAGACCTTACCACTATTTGGGGTGATCAGCCCCACACACATATAGAAAGTCGTGGTTTTTCCAGCACCATTTGGGCCCAAAAGTCCGACGATCTCACCAGCGTTAACGTTGATTGAGATATTGTTAACTACTTTACGACCACCGTAAATTTTTGAAATGTTTTCAGCTGAAAGTGTGTGCATTATTTTTTATCCTTACTTCCCTGTTTTACCAGTTTAACTCTGACATTACCTGTTGCTTCACTCTTGTTAGTCTGTAAATGGATAACGATGGAGTCTGCACTTAAAACGCTACCATCTTGCAAGAGTTCCGGATTCTCTGTCAATGTTAATGATTCTGAACTTTGCTCATAGATCGTTTTCTGACAGGTGGCACGAATTGAAGTTCCTTTAACGATAGTAACATTTTTTTTAGCTATCATCTTTGTAATCTGATTATTTTCGTTGTAGTACCCCTCCAACTCATCACAGGTCATGTGAAGATCTCCATGTAAGACATCAACTGCACCCGAATAAATGAAGACACGTTCGTTCGCTTTGAGAATCAAAGAGGTCGATTTAATATAGGTTGGACTGTTACCCACATCGAACTCCATCTGATCTTGTTTTGATAACGAATCTAGTGGTGATGATGTCTCTGCTAGAGCAGTTGTGGAGGTGATTAGGGTGATTATTAGTATAAGAATAAAGGGGGTCTTCATTTTTTTCTTTCTCCTATCTCTTTTTAGCTTTTTTTTGAAGTTCTGGTTTCTTATCCTCTTTCTTTAGAGCTTGCTTTAAATTTTGTTGACCATATTGAAAGATCGTAGTTGAAACATCTTTTTCTAATAGGAATTCTTTTGTTCCGAGATTGGCACGTAACTTCTTCCCTTTAAGAATTAAGCCTGGTTTTTCAATGGTAATTTCTCCTGGGGTTGTCACTGTCTGATCATCACCAGCCATTCTAGCTCTGTTTGTCGTTAACTTAATATCATTTAGCGTAATTATGACGTTGTCGGAAAGTTTGACATCTTCAAGCTTAGCATCTTTGATCGTAATATTAGCTTTTTCTGAGGTGACAGTAATGACATCCCCATCTTTTTGATAAAACCATAGTTGTGCTTCCAATAGTTGCGCCGTTTGCTCAGTAGGATTATAACGACCTTCTTTCGACATAACCTCCCATAATTTTTTGCCGTCCTTTGTTTCGCTGCGGTGAAACTTTCCCATAACTAACTCTATATCAGAATCAGGCATAGCGGAGGCTATCTTTTCTGAAAGAGTTTGCTCTGCGGGGGGAGGGGGAAGATTATAGCTTTGGTTTGCTTTATGCAGGAAGCCCGCAACTAGGAAAAAGCAGATGATAACGCATCCCGACAGGATTAGACTTTGTTTGCGAGTTAGTCTCATGAAGTAAAATTAACCTTAAAAATGTAGTATTCGTTTTCCTACTAAAATGTCCACGCACTCTTATCATTTTTATCATTGCGTGCACCTATTACACCCTCTCTAATGCGGCAAACTGTTTCCAATATCCCTCTGACCTTTGGGAGTGGTAACATACAGGCTGCATCGGAAGGAGCACGGTCGGGGTCTTGATGACATTCGATAAACAAACCATCTATTCCGACAGCAGTGGCTGCATAAGCAAGTGGCGCAATATACTCTCGGTGTCCGCCTGAAACTCCCTTTGCACCCCCCATAACTTGCACACTGTGTGTAGCATCAAAGATAACGGGATATCCCAGAGATCTCATGATGCAAAGGTTGCGCATATCAACAACTAAATCATGATAACCTAAACAGGTGCCACGTTCACATAATAGGATATTACTGTTACCGGTGTGCTCTATCTTAGCAGCGCTGTGTTTCATATCCGCTGCTGCCATAAATTGCGCTTTTTTGATATGAACTGGTTTGCCTGTTTCTCCAGCAGCAAGTAGTAAGTCCGTTTGTCTACATAAAAAAGCGGGGATCTGTAAAACATCAACCACTTTTGCAACTTTTGAGGCTTGATCTGGAAGATGAACATCTGTAATGACCGGCACGCCCATCTTCTTTTTTACTTCAGAGAGGATGCGCAAACCCTCTTCTAAACCTGGACCACGTTTGCTATTCACGCTAGTACGATTAGCCTTATCAAAGGAGCCTTTAAAAACTAAAGAGATCGGAAGGTCTTTGACTATCCGTTTCAATTCTTCCGCAATCATTAAGCTGTGTTCTATGCTCTCAAGTTGACAAGGTCCAGCGAAAAGGAGTAAGGACTGCTCTGATCCAACTTGAATATCTTTTGTAATTTCTACACTGTTCATATCGTCAAGCTTTCTGCTTCGAAGTTGATTTTCCCCGATTGTTTCTAAACTCTATTGCTGCTGCAACAAAACTTTTAAAAAGCGGATGTGGCTTACGGGGATAAGATTTAAATTCCGGGTGAAATTGCACTCCGATAAACCACGGATGATCTTTCAATTCAACAATCTCCACAAGAACGCCATCGGGGGAAGTTCCTGCGAAAACCATTCCTGCTTTTTCCAACTGATCTCTAAAAGCGTTATTAACTTCAAACCTGTGACGATGACGTTCGCTGATCTGATCCGTGCCGTAAATCTTCTGTGTTAAAGAACCTTCTTTTAAATGACAAGGGTAGGCACCAAGACGCATTGAACCGCCCTTCGCAGAGAGACCTTTCTGATCTTCCATAATATCTATTACGTTCTGATCATTATCTTCTGCAAACTCTGCACTGGATGCTCTCTCTAGTCCAACCACATGACGCGCATATTCTATAATTGCTACTTGTAGTCCGAGGCAAATCCCGAAAAATGGGATCTTGTTTTTTCTAGCATATTCAACAGCTGTTATCTTCCCTTCTGTCCCACGATCACCGAAGCCACCTGGTATTAAAATGGCATCGATCTCTTGACCATCTGCTGCCTCCTCAAAAGCTTTCTTTATCCCGACCTTCTCAATGTTGGCGCTGTCGACATATACGATCTTAACGGTGCAATTATTAGCAAAGCCGTTATGATAGAGCGCCTCCGAAAGGCTTTTATAGCTTTCTGTTAGCCCTACATACTTTCCAACCATGGCGATTCTGACCTCTCCATTAGTTGGATTGTGTATAGAATGAAGTAAGCGCTCCCACTGCTTTAAGTTAGGTGCGCCCGTCCAGATATTGAGCAACTTAACGATGATCTCATCTAAGTTCTCTTGATGTAAAGCCAAAGGTAGTTCGTAAATAGAACTAACATCAACAGCGTTTATCACACACTCTTCAGGAACATTACAAAAAAGACTTATCTTTGCTTTTAACTCCTGATCTAGTTTTTTCTCAGAACGACAAACTATAATATTCGGAACAATTCCAAAGCCCGTTAACTCTTTAACTGAATGTTGCGTGGGTTTTGTTTTAAACTCATGTGCCGCTGCTATATGAGGGACTAAGGTAACGTGTACATAAAGGACATTTTCTGATCCGACATCGGCCCGCATCTGACGGATAGCTTCCAAGAAAGGTAAACTCTCTATATCTCCAACGGTACCGCCTATCTCCACCATGCAGATATCATAACCTTTTGCGCCAAGAAAAATGCGTCGTTTTATTTCATCTGTAACGTGCGGAATGACTTGAACGGTACGTCCTAAATAATCGCCCCGCCTCTCATTGGCGATAACAGTTTCATAAACTTGTCCGGTAGTGAAATTATTTAGACGAGACATGGTCGTCCCTGTGAAACGTTCATAGTGACCGAGATCCAGATCTGTTTCAGCACCATCATCTGTAACGAAGACTTCACCGTGTTGGAACGGACTCATTGTACCTGGATCAACGTTAATGTAGGGATCTAATTTAATAGTTGTAACTTTTAATCCACGTGCTTCAAGTAAAGCTCCGATTGAAGCACAAGTAAGACCTTTACCGATAGAAGACACTACTCCGCCAGTAATAAAAATAAATTTAGTTCTTCCGGTGTGAGTGCCACGTGATCCAACTTCCATTTCTTCTCCTTAATATTTCAAGTCCGCGTGAGTATAGCGCGGAGGTGATTTTGAAACAACGATGACAAACAATTTAGTGTCTCGTTTTGTTGACAATAAGAGCTATTAAAAATTTATTAGAGGGTATCTTAAAGCCGTTCCGATAAATTTAAAAAACGGGCATTTTTCTTTATACTAAGTTTCTTAAATAATTGTTTTATTAGTTTTGATGGGAGGAGATACGTCTGTCTGGTTGAAAATAAAACGGGTGTATAAATTGGCAAAGTTCTTAAAAAGTCAGTTAGTTAGAGCGGAAGGGGGGGTGTTCTTGAGCTTTCTTTTTTGATTTTATATATCTTACGAAGAAGGTAAAAATAGTGCTGCTTTTGCTTTCTCTTTAAGGTCGTATTTCTGATCTTATATATATTGTCGGCGCTGTCTGCTGGTAATGTTAAGTTAAAACATTTATGCTCTACGGAGTGTTTTTTTCAGGAGTGGTGTTTAGACTACGCTAGTGAACAAAATCAGCTGCTGATAGTTGCAGACTCTACCTCTATATTTAATTTTGGAATTGAAGATATGGATAAAAGACGAGTTGTTATTACAGGAATTGGGATAATTTCACCGTTAGCAAATACGCGTGATGAAACATGGGCTGCCATAAAAGAGGGCAAGTCTGGAATCGGTGCGATTACGCAGTTTGATGCTTCTCAATTTAACGCTCGTATTGCAGCTGAAGTTAAAAACTTTAATCCTGAAGATTATGTTGATAGTAAAGAGGTAAAAAAATACGATCTCTTCTCTCATTATGCTATCGCCGCTGCCAAAGAGGCACGTGAAGATGCCGCTTATGCCGAGACAACTTATACCCCAGAACGGAGTGGATGTATTCTCGGTGTTGGTCTTGGTGGACTACCTGTCCTTGAGAAATATCATCGAATCTGTATTGAGTCGGGACCACGTCGTATCTCACCGTTTTTAATCCCTGCTTTGATTTCAAACTTAGCTGCCGGTAATGTTGCTGTTAAACATAACTTGAGAGGAACAAGTTACATCGTAACAAGTGCTTGTGCTTCTTCAACGCACGCTATCGGAGAAGCCTATCGGATGATAGCCGACAATCTGCAAGATATAGTTTTTACAGGTGGTGCAGAAAGCACGATTACTGAGATGGCAGTTGGTGGTTTCTGCTCTTGTAAAGCGCTTTCAACTCGTAATGATGAGCCGGAAAAGGCATCGCGTCCGTTTGATCGTGACCGCGATGGCTTCGTGATAGGTGAGGGCGGTGCTATCTTAATCTTAGAAGAGTACGAAGCTGCAAAGAAAAGGGGTGCAAAGATCTATGCTGAAGTTGTGGGCTACGGATTTTCATGTGATGCCTATCACATTACGGCTCCGCATCCAGATGGCATCGGAGCCATAAACTCTATGAAGATGGCGCTGGATTGGGCGAAATTAAACCCCGAACAGGTGGGGTATATCAATGCGCACGGTACTTCAACAGGTGCTAATGATGTAATGGAGACAAAAGCTATTAAAGAAGTGTTTGGCGATTACGCTAAACACGGTTTAATGGTTAGCTCTACGAAATCTATGGTCGGACACCTCTTGGGAGCGGCTGGTGGAATTGAAGCTGCTTTTTCGGCTTTAGCTATTACAGATGGTGTGATCCCGCCGACGATTAATCTTGATCACCCTGATGATGAGTGTGATTTGGATTATGTTCCGAATGTTGCTCGTGAGGCTAAGGTGAAATATGTCATGTCCAATTCTTTTGGTTTTGGTGGCGCTAACGGCACTATTATTTTAGGTGCAGTAGAATAAAGGCGACGTTTTTGACACGCACTGAATATGTAAATCGAAAAGAGAAAAAGGGGCTTTTAAAAAGCAAAGTGCCGTTTTTCTCTGTAAAAAAAGCGGATTTTATATGGATAGTTCAAAAAAGGTAGAAGCACGAACCCTTAAGGGGTTCAGAGATCTGTTACCTGCTGAAGCTCTACTTAAAGAGCGTTTATTGCAAAAGATAAAAGCAGTTTTCTTTTCGTTCGGGTACGCTCCGATTGAAACTCCGCATATTGAATATACCGATGTCTTAATAGGGGAGACGAGTGGAGAGATCGGGAAACAACTTTATCGTTTTGAAGATCAGGGGAAACGTGATGTCTGTTTGCGTTTTGATCTGACGGTGCCGTTTGCACGTTTTATCTCACAACATAAAGCGGATCTGGGAGTGCCGTTTAAACGTTATGCCGTTGGAAATGTTTTTCGTGGAGAGCAGCCGCAGTTCGGACGTTATCGTGAGTTTACACAGTGTGATTTTGATTTTGTTGGTGTAGATACTCTCACTGCTGATGCTGAAATAATAGAACTTATTATGGCGCAGATGCAGGGCTTAGGGTTAAGCGATTTTGTAGTTAGAATTAATAACCGTAAAAGTATGAACGGGCTGGCGCACTCTTTAGGGATACAAGACAAAGCTTCTGATATGCTTAGAGTAATAGATAAGTATGATAAGATCGGAAGAGATGGTGTGAGATCAGAGTTGAAGAAAGAGCTTTTAATAGGTGATGATCTGATAGATGAGGTCCTTGCGTTTGTTGAAATTACAGCAGAGTCAGACGCTACCGTTTTTGAAAGAGTGCAAGTTTACAAAGAGAAAAATGAACTTTTAAAAATAGGCTTGGAAGAGTTGGAACAGATCTCTGATATCCTCAAGCAATCCGGATTGGGTGCATACTTTAAGATCGATTTCACCATAGCTAGAGGCTTGGGATATTATACGGGGATAGTTTATGAGACTAATTTAAAGTCGATGCCTGAAATAGGTAGCGTGTGTTCCGGCGGACGATATGACGGATTAACGCAGAACTTTAGTAAAGAACGACTCCCTGGGGTTGGTGCTTCCATAGGGCTGGATCGTTTGATCGCTGCACTATTAAAATTAGAGATAATGGAGACGGCTAATACACCAGCTAAGTTACTTCTGACCTTGATGGATATTAAAGAGTGTGGTGCTGTTCACAAATTAGCTGCACAGTTTAGATCGCTAGGAGTTGCTACGGAGGTTTATCCAGAACCAGCTAAGTTGAAAAAACAGTTTCAGTACGCCGATAGAAAGGGGCATAAGTTCGTAGCAGTAATCGGTGCAGCAGAATTAGCTGCTGGAACAGTTTCACTGCGTAACGTAGAGAGCGGAGATCAACAAAGTTGTGCTTCAGTACAGGAAGCTGTGAAAATTATCACTACTACTTAAGAAAAAGCGTCCTTAAAAACTTCTTCTTATATTTCAATAGGTCAGTTTTTTAACCCCCGTGGAAATCTAGCCGATTCATTTTTTAGTTGCAGCCCGTCCTGCCGTCCTTGAAGGGTGGCACCAGTTTTTTAACCCCCGTGGAAATCTAGCCGATTCATTTTTTAGTTACAGCCTGTTCTATCATCCTTGAAGGGTGGCAGCAGATTTTTGACCTCCGTAGAGACCTAACCGATTCGGTTTTTAGTTGCAGCCCGTTCAACCGTCCTTGAAGGGTGCCGTTCTTGGTGGGTGGCACCAGTGACAGCCAGCTAAAAAGAAGGGTGGCACCAAAACTGCCGAATTTGAAACTTTTGTTAACATCTTGATATTATTAGAAGTTGTGATTTTGAAGTTTGGGTGTCCTATTTGCAAAGCGTCTGCGACGCTGAAGGGTGGCACCAGTGACAGCCAGCTAAAAAGAAGGGTGGCACCAAAACTGCCGCATCCTTGAAGGGTGGCACCAGATTTTTGACCTCCGTAGAGACCTAACTGATCCCGTTTTTTAGTTGCAGCCCGTCCCGTTACTGGTGGGTAGTACCAAAACTGCCGAACCGATAAAGAAGGGTGGCACCAAAACTGCCGAATTTGAAACTTTTGTTAACATCTTGATATTATTAGAAATTGTGATTTTGAAGTTTGGGTGTCCTATTTGCAAAGCGTCTGCGACGCTGAAGGGTGGCACCAAATTTTTAACCTCCGTAGAGACCTAACCAATTTGTTTTTTAGTTGCAGCCCGTCCCGTTACTGGTGGGTGGCACCAAAACTGCCGAACCGATAAAGAAGGGTGGCACCAAAACTGCCGAATTTTGGGTTTCTACTAACGTCTTAATATTATTAGAAGTTGTGATTTTGAAGTTTGAGTGTCCTATTTGCAAAGCGTCTGCGACGCTGAAGGGTGGCACCAGTGACAGCCAGCTAAAAAGAAGGGTGGCACCAAAACTGCCGAATTTGAAACTTTTGTTAACATCTTGATATTATTAGATGTTGTGATTTTAGAGTCTTTTAGCTCTAATGGGTGGCACCAAATTTTTCAGTTCCTAATGGGTGGCACCAAATTTTTTAGTTGTTAATGTTGCAAGAGGGGCAGATCTTACATAGCTTACACTCATCACAGAGCGGATTTCTTGCTTTGCAGACACGACGACCGTGATAGATCAGTTGATGATGAAGATCGCGCCAACTGTCAGCAGGAAATTGTTTTGTTAAATCACCCTCAACCCCCTCTGGCGTTTTGGCGGAAGATAACCCTAAACGGTTTGAAACTCTAAGTACGTGCGTATCAACCGGCATTGCTGGTCTAATCCCTTTTTCACACTGTATAACATTAGCAGTTTTTCTCCCTACCCCGTGAAGACTTATCAGATCGTCATGCTCCGTAGGTAAAGTGCCATTAAAATTTTCCATAATGCGTTTGGCAAGTTGTACAATATTTTTTGACTTCGTCTTGTAGTAATTAACTTCACGGATTATCTCCTCAACATCTTTCTCTTTAGCAAGACTGAGCTCTTTAAAGTTACGATACCTCTTAAATAAAGAGGGTGTAACTTGATTAACTTTTTTGTCCGTACATTGAGCAGATAAGACTACTGCGATAATTAATTGATAATCGTTTTTAAAGTGTAGCTCCGAAGAAGGGTTCGGATAAAGTTCTGATAAAAGAGTTAATAACCGTTTTCGCTTTTGAGGTGTCATAATAGCATCTATACCGTTATTTCAACTTTTATTAAATTAAGTAAATATATAAAAAATTATTTAAGAATATTAGAAGTATCAAAAGATATCACCTCCCCCTTTTTTATCTCTGGGATTGTGCTTAAGGTTTTAGCTAACGGTGCAAAATGCGGTACTAACGGGAGGGAACGTCCGGTCCGTTTAAGTTCTAGCCGTAGATAATATTGAAATAGATCCCCCCCCTTACGTATGTTAAGAGGTAGTATCTTCCATTAATAAGACGTAATTCCTTTCTTTTATCTCGATATTTTATTGCCTAATTAGGAGGGGGATTTTTGTTTTCTTTTTATCCTAAATTCCGCAATTTTTATCTTTTCTCCATTCCAGAAATAAGCCACCGTATTTTTTATTGATATTTTAGTTAGTTATATATTTTTCTATATTGACATTTCCTGTTTGTATGGTATGATTGCCCTATACATATTAGGGAGGTTTTTTATGAAAAAAATAACTAAAAAAGTTGACTTACCAGATAGGCAAATTGCTCGTAAGAAAAACAAAAATGGGACTACTTATATCTATTACAGGATGAACTTTCGTCGTGAAAATGGAGAGCCTACGTTTGATGAAATAGGTATAGGGAAGCTAGATGAAAGCGGTAAGAAATTAATTCCTAATAGAAATTACTATGATTTGTTTCCAGATGATTCTAATAGATATGTTATTAGCAATAAATCTTTTGGTCTTACTTATGTTTTAAATAAGATTGTAAAAGATTTAAGGTTAGACAAGACATTGCTTTCAATTTTTGGAAATGACACATACGAGATTTTAACTTTAGCGTTTTATATTCTAGCAAATGGAAATGTAGTATCACATGCTTCAAGTTGGATAGATGATAGTGTCTTACCATATGAAATTTCTGAATTAACAAGTCAAAAAATAAGTCGTCTTTTTGAACGTATTGACTACGAGAAAAGACTTAATTTTTTTAAGAAATGGACGAAGCGATATTTAGCTCAAGAATGTTGGTATTATGACGTAACTTCCATATCTTCTTATAGTAAAAAAATAAGCATATTGGAGTTTGGCTATAATAGGGATATGGATAAATTGCCGCAAATAAATATAGGTATGTGCTACGGCTCTACAACGAAGCTTCCTTTATTCTATCAAGTTTATAATGGCAGCATTACAGATAAGACATATTTTAGTTTTCTTTTAAGAGACTTTCCATTTATTAGTCTTAATAATCGTATTAACCTTGTTACGGATCAAGGTTTTGTGACGCAAGATAATTTAGCGGAAGTAGCAAATGAAGAAGGGCAAAAGTTTGGACTACTTTGTCCTTTGCCACTATATTGGAATGACGCTAAAAGAATATTAGAAAATCACACTGCACTTATTAAGCAAGATGCTAATTATATAAAAGGAACCTCTACTTTTGGTTGTTCTGTAATAGATACTGTTATGGGACAACCTGTAAAGATTTATGTTTATTACAATATGGGAAAGGCGCCATATGAGATAGTTCAATTTTACGAGAAAATTTCTAGAATGGAAGAAGAGTTAGAAGAACTGAAAAAATTAAAATACTCTTTGCTGGATCGTAAAAAATATAGGAAATATTTTGATATTAAAATAAATGAAGATGGTTTCACTTATGAAAAAAAATCAGAAGCTATAGATGAATACTTGAGAAATTGTGGCTTCTTAATTTTGATTGGTATTGGTTGTGATTCAAATCCGAGTGAAGCACTTTTTCGTTATCGTCAAAAAGATGTAATTGAAAAACAATTTTTCCAGCTAAAAAATGAAATTGATTTTAGAAGACTTAAAACACATAATCTTCAAACCACAGAAGGAAAACTTTTTGTTGGATTTTTAGCTCTTATACTTAGAAGTTATATTCTTAATTTACTTAAAAATGATACAAGGCAAAAAAAGTTTAATATACCTGATGTCATTAAAGAGCTTCAAAAAATTAAAGTTATAGAAACTAAAAATGGCAGTAAATTAATGGTTCCGTTAACAAAAAAACAAAAGGATATTTTGAAAATTTTCAATATTGAAGAAGATGACTTTCTAAAAAGTATTTTTAAGAAAAAGTAAGATTATACCGCTCGAAAGCTACCTTTAAAAACACGTTTGTATGGTATAATTTCGCGGGAATTCAGGTTATACCTAAATACGTATATCAAAACAGCAAAAAAGCTAACCCCTTTTATCGCTAATTTTTAAAAGATTTCTATCGGTTATAACAATATTGCTACTTCATAGTTACGTAAATTACAGAAAAGTTTGAGATAGATATAAAAAATTATTTAAGAGATTAGAAGTGCCAAGGAGATGACAGCCCCTTTTCTATCTCTGGGATTGCGCTTAAGACTTCAGCTAACGGTGCAAAATGCGGTACTAACGGAAGGGAACGTCCGATCCGTTTAAGACAACCTGGGATCCAGCTACGATAAATAGGATTTTGTACCTTCTCAGAGAGTAGATTAAATTGACCAGCTAGCCGTAGATAACGTTGAATCAGAGCTTCGTGGTAGCTGCGTCGATCTTGCAAAAGGGTAGTATTGTCAAAAAAATAGTTGGCAATTTGAGTGCAAAGATCATCTCCAAGCGCCTGATCCGCATCGCGATCATGAATCAACGAAACGATATCGTAGGCAGCAGATCCGACTAACATATCTTGATAATCGATGGTGATAATCTCATTTTTTTGTGAAAGATGGATATTCCAAGGCATGAAATCTCGGTGCACGAGGGTGCGTGGATGCGCTGCAACACCTGCACAAAGTTCATCCAAAAGGGGCTCCAGCGAAGCGATCATGGAAGGAGGATATCTATTTGGCTTTAAGTAGTGCTCAATAAAACGTCTACTTTCTATCTGATATTGATCAAACTCAAGGCTACGCTTGCAAGCGATACTATCTGCAGTAGTCGGGATCTTTTGTAGTGTCAGGATAGCGTTAACGGCTTTTTTATATAGTTCGAAGGTAAAAAGAGGGGAGCTTTTTTTAGAGTCGTTGTTTTCGGTGGTGCTTAATTTATTAAACGTAAAGTGCCAAAGGGGGAGGTCTCCTGCATCTTCTACAAGGAGAGCGTGTCTATCAGCACTTACTGCAAATATTTTCGGCACACGGTAGCCGTGACTATTTAAAAATGGGGAGAGCTCGATAAAAGCAAGGTTCGGATCGATAGGTGTTTCAGAGCAAACTACGGGACCTTTGATCTCTGTGGTGAGCATTAAGATAACAGAAGCGATCTTTGAGTCAGTAAGAAGGACTCTTAAATAACGCCGCCCAGAGGCATCACCTGTCAGAGGTGTAATCTTAGAGATGCGTGCAGTTGAAGTAGTAACATTGCTGTTGAGTAGATCTCGTGTCAGACCATATAATTCATCGTCTATCTTCATGCTTCTGATTTTACCATGTCAGATTAAACTTTAATATCTGTTATCAGGGGCTATTTCTTGAAAAATTTCATCAAGAACATCAAAAACCATTAAATGCCCCCCCTCTGGAATCGCTTTAAATTTAGAGTGTGGAATCTTTTCTGCATTGTAACGTCCCATAGCGATCGGAACATAGCAATCATCTTCTCCGTGCCAGATAGACACTGGTATCTCTATACTATCAAGTGCAAAACCCCACTCTCGACAGAGGAGCTCAAAATCTTTTGCTGCACCACGCACTCCGTTTTTTAGACCTTCATTGATGGGGGTGGCAACAGAGGTGTCTTTCTTCATTTTACTTTCAAGAAGGTCCTTATCACCTTTTGACATAAAAGTTTTTAACCAATAGAACATTAAGGTTGAACTGTTTTTCCATAAAGATGCAACGACGTAAACAATAGCCGTAGTGCATTTCGGGAAAATTCGACCTGCCTTTAAAAATAGTTTGTTGATAAAAATCATACCGTCAAAAACAGCAGCACCGTCTAAAGGAGATACTCCACTTACGATATAAACTTTATCAAGTCTGTTCGGAATAAATTTGGCGCAAGCTGCTGTATAAGATGCGCCGCCTGATACTCCAAGAATTGAGAACGTTTTAATTTCGAGAGCGTCCGCAATTTCTGTGATAGTGGCGGGAAAATCTATAACTTTTCTATCTTTTATAAAGGTTGAATTGCCATAGCCAGCACGATCAATGGCGATTAATCGTATGTGGTATTTTTGTGCAACTTTAAGCGCTGCAAACGCCTCTTTCCTACATCCCGGGAAACCGTGAATATAAAAAACCACAGTCTCTGATGCTAAGTCTCCTAATTCTAGGATGCCGATCTCAGTGCCGTTTTTTGATTTAAAAACCCAATCTTTCATAACTTATTTAACTCGATAAAGATGCGCAGTAGGTGTTGCTACTTAGAAATGGATCTGCTCCAGTGATAGGTTAGTCAAAGCAACCCCTTTTATGCAAGTGGCTATGGTGTAATTTGTTAAGTGATTGATGATCTGAAAGGTGCACTCTTTAAAATCTTTTTGAGGTGTCTCCAAGAGTGAGATCTGTTCTGAAAGGTTTATACAAAAAGAAGCGGGCGCTAAGTGGAATCCAGTACCTATACACTTTAGATAGCTCTCTTTGAGAGTCCAAAATTTATAAAAAGTTTCAACACTTTTGTGGCTATTATAATATTCTAGCTCAAGAGGGTGTAAGATCTTGGCAGCGATACCGTCAAAATCTTTTATACCGTGTTTTTCAATATCACATCCGACCTCACTCTTAGCGCAGAGTAAAATAACGAAATCGCCGCTATGAGAGAGATTGAAGTGAAGATCGCCTGAGATATACGGCTTGTTAAAATCGTTTTCTAAGATAGCGGCATCAGATCCGAAAAGGTGTTGTAAAAGTAAAGCTGCTGCCAGAGAACGTAATCTATCTTGCGGACGACGATAGCGCTGCATCTTTTGTAAACGTGCTGAAGATATTAAAGATGTATAAGACGCATCTTCAGAAAGGTCTCTTATATCAGTGTAATAAAGTGCAGGCATATAGCGCTTAGGGAAAAATCTTTAAAATATAGAGTGCTTCCGTACTTTAAATTGAGACGGTGACCTTTGCAATATCAACAAAGTGCTGGGGCGCACTACACAGTGTAAATATCAGAGCGCTAAAGTGCCTAAAAGTTAGGCTAAAATATCAAGAATCTCGTCTTCTGTCTCAGCTAACTTTTTTATAACAACTGCTTGAGCCTTGACGTTCGTTGTCTGAACTTTTACATCAACGATATTTTCTGCGCCTAGATCTCCTTTTGAGACTTTTTCTGCTGCTGTCGCAAGACGTGCCTCTGCTACTTGTAAACCTTTTAAAGCATTAGATAACGGGTCAATCATGCTTGGGATGATCGGTCAACGCTGAAAAAAGTTTAGCTTTTAAGGCTATTTTTTATTTAGGTTAATAATAAAAATCAGCCTAGAAGTTAAAAGATTAAAGAGAGAGATTATTTAAACTCCATACGGAACTCTTTGCCGTGATCTTCAAAGCCGAGCTTCAGGTATAGCTCATGAACTTTAGGGCGAGCATAACGACTTGTTGCGAGGAGTTTATAGCAGTGACGCGCCTTTGCTTCTTCTATAATCTGTTTAACAAGGGTAGTTCCGATCCCTTGTCCTCGAAACTCTTCCTCTACAAAGACATCTTCAAGGAGTCCAAAAGGCTCAACGTGCAGGTCATTTGTCATTAAAAAGAGGGTGGCACGCCCCACCTCTTTCCCGTTTTCTAAGATAGCAATTCTGATCCCTTCTGCTTTAACAGGATCCTTTTTTATCTCCATCGGAACACTCCTCCGCCTTTTAAAAACAATCCAAAAAAATAAAGGTATTAAATCTGCGTAGTTGTACTATATTTAAGGAAGCAATAAAAGTAACACTTAGGTTTATAAAGAGTAAAAGGGATTTTCTTTGAATAACTTTCTTTAAATCTATATAATTGCTTTATCTTTGTAGAGTGGAAGAAGGTAAGGAATTGTATTTGTAAAGGAGTTTAGCGATGTTAAAGCAAGGTTCGCATAAACCGGCTGAAGGGGTGTCTGCTGAAGTGCCAGTACAACCGGCTGAAGGGGTGTCTTTAGAAAAAGCTAGTCTTTTTGTCGCGGAGGTCGAAGGATATAGAGATGGGGAAGAAGTGGTGAAGTACCCTTGTTTAAAAAATGAGGACTACTATCAGGCTAAAACTACATCTCGATATCGGGGTGACATACTTGTAAATTTAAATACACAACTTGAAAAAATATCTGGATTAAAGCCTACGGGAGAAGTGTATTATATCGATTGCACTCCTGTTAAGAGAGGAGATATCGACTTTCCTTCTTCTTGGGTACCAGTCCTTTCTTTAAATAAAATTGACGGATATCAAATTAATATTCCAGATAATAACGATGAAATGATCAGTTATTCTATGATTATCCAAAATACGGATTCGAACCGTATTGAGGAGATTTATAAAAATTTACTTAAAAAGTTAGCAGAAGGTAGCATTCTTGCAGATACTGTGAATGAGGTGGCGAAAGAGGTCTCGGAGACTGGAATCGAAACGGGAGTATCTGTTTATAATTCTAAATATGGAACTATTACTATCGTCAGATAAAAAAGACACTTAACCATCCCTTATAAAGGTAAAAAATTAAAGTCGTTTAATATATAAAATCAAGGTATTGCCGTACCGTTTTTGTCTGGATTCTGCAAAATTAGAGCAGTTAAGTGGTTTGTATTCACGGGGATCGATCTGAATAACGAGCTCTCCGTCAGGATTAAGTAGGGTAGGCTTAGCATCGACCTCAGATAAAGCTTTAAGCCAGAGCTCTTTATATTGTGGCGGTGCAACGTAAATAATATCAAAAGTTTTTTCTGTGGTGCGTAAGTAACGAAAGGCATCAATACGGTGTATCTCCGCTTGTGCAATAAGCTTAGTAGTCTCAAGATTTTTTTTGATAATCTCGCAAGCTTTATGGTTCATCTCTGTAAAGGTGCAATAGGCAGCACCTTGACTTAAAGCTTCGATACCGATCTGTCCTGTTCCTGCAAAAAGATCTAAAAAAATTGTATCTGCTAAGGTAGGGCGTAGCGTATCAAAGAGCGCCGTTTTTACACGATTTAAGATCGGTCTGGTGCCATCACCTGGAACTGCCAAGAGTTTTCTGCCTTTTGCTTTTCCGGCTATAACGTGCATAATAATTAAACTCCTTTCGAGGTTTAAGTAATGTAATATCAGTGCTTGCCTCTTTTATTTAACCTTGAACCGTTAACTATAACTGAGATTTTAAACTCTTTAAAGCGGCTGATCCCGTTTGTGGTGCGTTGCCGCTATACTGTTTAAATAAATATATCTTAACCCTAAAGGAAAGGTTCAAAACTTGAGGTTGGAATAATTTTTATAAATATTAAGGTGTAAATAGAACGGTGCCTAAAGTCAGAACGCAGATTTTTGAAGAAAGTGTTGAAGATCCAGAAGTGGGGGGCTTGCTGAAAGTATCGGAAGAGAATCTGCACCATTTGCGGGATGTATTACGGGTAAAAAATGGGGATCTGTTAAAGATAGTTATTAATTCTAAAGAGGTGGCTTTAGCTGAGGTCATTCTTGAAAAAAAGCGGATCTATGCCAAAATTTCCGAAATAAAAGAGATTGAGCGTGTTATCAATCCGATTACTACCCTCTGTTTTGCTGTGTGTAAATCTGCACAAAATGAGTTGGTTGCTGAAAAAGCTACTGAATTAGGGGTTGAAAACATTCTTTTTTGGAGATCTGAACATACAGGGATTAAGGTTAACGAAAAAGAGTTCGCTGCAAAAACGGTGCGGCTTAAAAAAATAGCAGAGGGGGCAGCACGACAATCCAAGCAACTTTTTATCCCGCAGATCTTTATGAAGAATAGTTTATCAGAGGCGCTCTCTTTTGTGCAAAGTTCTTATGGAGGGGTCTTAATTTATGCTGCTTTAGAGGATAACGCTCGTTACGTTCATCAAATAGAAGCTCTGAAAAATGGGTTAGATCAGCAGCTGCACATCTTTATCGGGCCGGAAGGCGGTTTCTCTGAGAGAGAAAGAGATTTTTTGCAAAAAACGGCGTTGCCGCTCTCTTTAGGGAGTTCCGTTTTAAAAGCGGAGACTGCTGCTATTGTAGCGATCAGTCAGCTACAAGCTTTTTGTCGTATCTCTGAGACCTCTTTGTGATGTGGTGTCAGGAGTAAAATTAAAAAGTGAGAGAAAGTTTTTAATGATAAGGTTTTCTACTTCAGAGAAATCTACCGCACGGTCTGTTTCTTCTGAGATTGAAGTCATCTGAATATCGTTAAAGCCGCACGGATTGATCAACTTAAATTTATCAGATGCTTTAACGTTTAAGGCAAAGCCGTGTAGGGTACACCACTTTGAGATGCGTACACCGATAGAAGATATTTTTTTACTCTCTGAAAGCCAGACCCCTGTGCGATCTTTTAAACGGATGCCGTTAATGTTGAAGGCAGCTAGCGTTCTTATTACTGTCTCTTCAAGGTTATAAATATAACGATGCACACCACGTTGCTGTAACTTTTCAAGGTTAATGATGGGGTAGCAAACGATCTGCTCCGGTGTGTGTAGTGTAATATCACCGCCACGTTCAATCTTTATAACCTCTATGCCGAGAGTTTTTAAGGTTTCGTTTGTGACGAGGATGTTTTTTGTATCACCACGTCGTCCCAATGTTATGATAGGGTTGTGGCGGCATAAGATAAGGGTATTGAAATCTATGCCGCGCATTAAATCTGCTTGAAGGCGACGTTGAAGTTGTAAGACGGTAGTGTAATCTGTCAGCCCCAACTGTTTAATAACGAGATTATTTAACAAACCTATCCCTTTATGAATTGATCGGTCGCTTTAAAGCTACGGCAGCAGCCTCCGAAAGAGCTTCAGAAAGGGTGGGGTGAGCATGAATACTGTTTAAGAGGTCTTGAGCCGTGCCGTTTGCCGTACGAACTTGACACGCTTCTGCGATTAACTCCGCTGCTTGCGGGTGTAAGATATGCACGCCTAAGATAGTATTATCTTTAGGAGACGTTAATAGCTTTACGAACCCTTCTGTTTCTGCCGTAGCTTGAGCTTTACCGATGGCTAAGAAGGGGATCTTCGAGACGGTATATTCGAGACCGGCTTCTTGCAATTTACCCTCCGTTAAACCGACGGATGCCACCTGTGGTCTGCAATATGAGCACGCTGGAATATTGTCATAGTGCATCACTGCATCCATGCCAGAAGCGACTTCTGCAGCAACTAGCCCTTCGTGAGCGGCTTTGTGTGCTAGTAGTGGCGGCTTCGTGATATCACCGATAGCATAACAGTGCGGAAGAGAGGTTTGCATCTTTTCATTTACGGGGATGAAGCCGTTTGAGAGGGAAAGTCCGACCTCCTCCAATCCGATCTCTTCAGTGTTTGGAACAACGCCTATCGCTAAGAGACAACTATCACCTACCCAAGAGATGTCTTCAGTTGGAGTGGATATCATCGCTGTAACGGTATCTTTCGTGCGTTTTATAGCACTAACCTTTGAAGCTGTTTTGATAATCATACCACGACGGGTAAGGATCTTTTGTAGCTCCGCAGCGATCTCGCTATCATCAAGGGGTAAGATCTGATCCAGCATTTCAACCAATGTAACTTTTACGCCGAGGGTACTGAAAAAATAAGCGAGCTCAACACCGATCGCTCCCGAACCGATTACAAGAAGGCTTTCCGGCAACTTCTTTAAGGCTAGAATAGTGCGTGATGTGTGTAAGACCTCTCCGTCAGGTTCAAAGTTTGGCATAAGGCGAGGGCGTGCGCCCGTTGCAAGGATAACGTCGGTATAAGCCAGCTCAGTAAGGGAGGAGTCGGCGGAAGGTTGAAGTAAGACCTTATTTTGAGGGGCAAGTTTTGCAAAGCCTGTAATGACCTCGATATTATTCTTCTTCATTAAGAAATCGACACCACGTCCGATTGTTTGAGTAACTTGACGAGATCTTTCGATGATGCGTGGGAAGTCAACTTCAAAGCCTGAAACTTTAATCCCGAAACGGGAAGCGTTTTTTATCTCCGTTAAAAGTTCAGCTGATTTTAAAAGAGCTTTTGATGGGATGCAGCCCCAGTTAAGGCAGGTGCCACCTAAGAGGTCTTTTTCAATTAAGGTAACTTTACGTCCGAGTTGAGAAGCACGAATGGCAGCAGTGTATCCAGCAGGACCAGCTCCGATAATAACTAAATCTTTAATCTCCATAACCCACCCCATAATTAATAAAAATGATAAAATATAGAGTCACAGATAATATAGAATAAAATAAGAGGAAAGAACAAAAAAGAGATATTTAGTAGGTTAGATAGAATTTAAAGACTAGCTAATTAACGGATTACCCTCCTTTACTTTAAAAAAACCTTAAACAGAAGCTTAAAGTGATCTTTACTTACAGGTAAAAACAACGGGGGAAAACGGTGCTCCCTTTTTCCCCCGTTAGTTTCAAGGATAGGTATACCTTTCTTTTACGCCCTTTTTAAGGGAAAGGCAGAGCTATATGACATACCTTTTTCCCCCGTTAGCTTCAAGGATAAGTATACCTTTCTTTTACGCCCCTTTTAGATCGATCGTTTAATTGCGGTTAGGGCGAGTTAGTTTTCTTTGTCCTTCAATCTTTTCAAGACCGTGTTCTACAGCGGTGCGTGCCGTCCTAGAGAAATTATTTTCATTAAATTTATCGACAATAAAGGGTTGAGCGTATATGTCGTTGCCAACTTTTAAGAAAGCCACTAGGCGTACCTCATCTCCGTTTGAATTAGGTATGTCTTTGACGACTTTATCGGTGAAAGCTATACTAGTTATCGTTATACTTCTTTCTTCTTCTAATTTTTTGGCATAAGCCTCAAATTCTCTCGGAATAATAAAATCGTGAGGCGGTCTACCTTGCTGTTTATCCCATTCATTTGGAAATGGAATAAATTGGAGTTCATACTGCCTGCCATTGAATTTCTTTAACGGGTTGTCATTAGGGCGTTCCTTTAAATTTATAGGTCCAGCGCTACCTTCTGGTATAGCATTTCCACGACCAATCACCTTTTCTACTTCGTGACAGAGAGAGCGATAACCTCCTGTTAATCGAATTCGCCCGACCCCGTCGAAAGAGATATAATCTTTAAGTTCTAGCGCGTACTCAACATTGGTACCATTGTCACCATTGGTACCGACCTCAAAGACGATAAGTGCTCCCCTACCATCTTCACTTACTCCAAAATCTGTAATATTAATAGAGGGAAGATTTTTTTCTTTTGCAAATCTATGTAATTCCTTATTTGCGTTTATAATATGATCCCTCAATGCAGGTGCATCTGCGTAGGAGTGAAAGTGTTCATTTACATACTTATAGCCATTTTCGTCATAACGAAATAGATTATCAACACCAGCCTTACCTGTAGCTAGAGTAAATGGTTTTTGAAGATTAGGATTGTTCGCAAGTCTATCTACTTTAGCGATTTTTTCTTTAAGCTTTTCTATTATTTCTGGATTAGGTATTTTACGACCAAGATGATCTTCTACCACTAAATTATTAATAAGTTCTGTTTTATCTTGGGCGTTAAATTCAAGGGAGATCTTGTGAGAGTTGCGAGAGGTGTTAGAACTTGTGCAATAAAAGGTTATAGAAGAAAGTTCAGAAGGGCTTTCTGATACTGTTACCGAAGCAACACCAAATCTATCCCCCAAATCTTTTTGACCTCGTATAAAAGCATCGACTATATCACGCTCTGCTCTTGAAAGCTCGTCAACTGTAAATACTCCTGTTATTGCTCGGACTGAGCCATCTTTTTTCGGTTCAACTGGTACTCCGTTAAGTCCTTTTTGTGATGATGCTTCGATTAGCCTTCCTTCTTTTATGTGGCTCCTAAATTGATCTAGTGCATCGGGATAAGGGTTTTTGTTCGGATCTGCAATGATTCGTTCAGAATGGTATTGTTGTCTGTAAGGACCAGCTTCGCCCCTTGCAATAAAATCAAATGAGTGGGCAGTTGCTGATTCATCGGTGACGGATCTAACGCGTTTAATATCAAAAGTAATTTCTTTGCCATCGGCGTTTTGTGTAGTGAAATTTTTAATTTGTTGTTCTTTGGGGATGTTATCCATCTCTTCAAAGTTTGATGGAAGTTGACATTCTTTTAATTCCCCTTTCCCCATAGCTGTAATAAATTCTTGTTGAATTTTGGTAATATCAGTTTCAAATGTTTTAAATTCATAACAGTGAGTAGGTGCTTTTCGAGTTTCATATTTGACTTTTCCTCCTGACCTAGCGGCTGCTTGATTCTTCCTAAAATTGTCTAACCCAACACTTCTTTTTTCTTCTTTGGTAGGACCAACTTCTACATAATAAGTGGTCATAGGCATAGTAACTTCTTTTTCGTTGCATAGAAGTTCGACAATTTGATGATTTTCGTAGGTTTTAAAGTTAAGCTCTTCTAAACGGTCTGTAGAATCATGTCGTGTTATTTCTGATTCCCCGACATTGACATTATTTCCAGCAACAGCGCTACTTGGGGCGGGTTTAGCGCTAGTGACGACTTCTGTATCTTTTGGAAGTCCTCCTTTTTCTGCTACCTTCCATCTCCCTGTGCTTATATTCTTCTGAAACTCCTCAAATGCAGCAGCAAGACCTTCTTTGCCTGGTTTGCCAGAAACTGTGCGGATGGTGTGGTATAGTTTCCCATCAGATCCCATCTTTTCAATAGAGAAGGTATATTCACGAGATTCTTCATTCCATGTAACTGTAAAAGAAGTAAGCTTTGCCCTTGGGTCTCTCCTGTGAAGTATATCAGCAATTATTTTTGTCTGTTCTTTTGTTGCTAAATTTGGGGAGGTGTTTGTAACAGAGGCAGAGGCATCTTGTGCAGCCGTTGAAGTAGGATGAATAAGAGGATCCACATCAGAAGGAAGGTTGGGAATGTTTGCAAAACGATTTAGATCTTTTTTTAATGCCATGCTAGTAGCCGCAGGCTGATCTTGGTTCCTAGACGTAATAGGTTGATTAAGTGCAGCCATTACTGAAGAAGGGAAAAAAGAGCTGGCAATGACAACTCCGTTTGCAAAATGGTGGAGAGACCCATTATCAGGATCGAGACGTTCTTGATCAAGTTTGATTCCTTCCTGAGCTATTTGTTGAACATTTTTACCAGCTGCCGAACTTTTTGTTGTTCCAACTCCGTTGTCCCTGTTTGCAAACATAACTAAAAATCTCCAATAAAACTTCTTACTCCTCTAAAAGTTTTTTTAGAATTAAGTCTGCACCTTAAAAACTTATAAAGGGCTTAGAGATCTGTATTTTATAAAAAACTTTGCTTAAGAGGTTTTAGGTAGTAGAAGTATTAAAATTAAGTAAAGGGCTTCTTAGGCACCGCTGTTACCCTTCCAACCTAAAAACCATAAAAAAAATATGAGGCTCCCTCTTAAAAATAAAATATCCAAGTACATATCAAAGTTAAGAAGAGAAATGCTGCTGTTTTTCTGATACCTAATTTAATGATAAGTTAGGGGCGCATAAATTATCTTTAATATTCAAAGGGTTATGTAAAAAATTAAAAGCTGTTTTGTAAAAAATAAAATTGGTCTGAACCTTGCATAGCTAAGAAGAGAGTCAAAACTTTAGGACACTTAAGAGAGAAGAAGTTGTATTAACGAAGATAGTGCTAAACGAGTTGTTTTATGAATGATTATAGCTATTTACTTATATATACCAACGCTCCAATTGATGAGTTAGAGGGTGCTGCCGAGCGTAGTGCAGGTGTCGAAATAGTGACATGGCAGGCGCTTGTCCATTCGTTGCTAAAACAGGGGGGGAGGCGTGTCTTTGTAGCAGGAGATGTAGTAGGTGGAGATCGTACAAAAGATGGGGTTGAGTACCTTGATATCGGACTAGAGAAAGATATCACCTTAGCTATAAATAGAGTTCGTAAAGAATCTCAAGCTTATCACGTGATCGTTATCGGACGTGGCGCAGATCTATCAAGTATAGTTAGTGACGAAAGGTGTTTAAGTTGCTTTGTTATTAATCATGAAAGTCAAACAGCCACTACTTTAAGCTCTGAAGAGGTAGGGGCTGCCTTAGATTGTATGGCACGACTTTCAGAACCTCAAAAAAGAGTTACAAAACCGGTTTTAATACCCCTTTCTGAAGTTATGATAGCTTCAGAAGAAGATTTCAAAATAGATTTTCAAGGTGAAGTTGAGGAAGATCTCGAAGAAGACCTTGAAGAAAAAACTTTCCTACAAGACGGCGGAATTTTACTTAAAGAGAGTTTTGAGGATGACGCTGAAACGTTCTTTAAAGGGGTGCCTGTAATAGAGGAAGCGACAGAGGGTGCGTCGCTTGAGACTAATATTATCGAAAGTGGTGCTACGAGAGGTCTTGAAGATAACGGGGAAGATAAAGAGGATAAGATTAGTGTGAGTCAAATTTCTGACACTTCTGACGGAGAGAAAAAACTTAAGATCTTAATGCAAAATAGAGGTGGGACTTTTACGCAGCGCGGTGGGGATACTATTGTTATTGAAAAGTTAAGTGAAGGTCTTACAAAAAGAGGGCACGAAGTGGTGATTGATCTCGATGGTAGTGCAGACCCTGCTAAGTTTGATATCGTGCACCTTTTTAACTTTGTTCTACCTGATTTTATTGAAGAGCGTGCTAAGGCAGCCTTAGCAGCAGGAACTCCGTTTGTTGTTACAACTTTAAATGAAGACCTGCCGAGCTTTCACAATCAATCAATTACGTACGCCAACTTTTTGATACACTATGTACAGTACGGGCAGGATCGTGCTTGGTACAGTAAAAATGAGCCGGATTTATATGAAATAACGCCGTGCTCAGGAAATGATAACACCTTTGCTGTTAAAAACGCAGCGTTGCTCTTTACCACAGGTCAGGCAGAAAACCTTATTTTGCAACGCTCTTACGGGGACCTTTCAAATCTTTGCGAAATAAAGCTAGGGCATGAGATCGGAGAAGATGTATCTCCCGAACTCTTTCAGGAGGCGTATAAGTTACAAGATTTTATCTTATGCGTCGGACGTTTGGAATCTCGCAAAAATCAACTAATGCTCCTTAAAGCGTTAGAAGATAGTAATCTGCCCCTTGTTCTCGTTGCCGGAAATGTTTGTTATCAACCGGCTTACGCCAACGCCGTCAGGTCTTTTAGACGACGTGGGCAAACACTAATCTTGGACTACCTTTCTTCAGAGATGTTGGCATCTGCTTATGCGGCTGCCAAAGTGCATGTTTTACCGAGTTGGTATGAACTACCTGGCTTAGTCTCGCTAGAAGCGGGTGCTAGAGGATGCCAAGTGGTTGTAAGTGATTCCGGAACAACGCGGGATTATCTGGGAGATAACGCCTTTTACTGTGACCCCGATGATGAGAGGTCAATCCGTGTTGCGGTTATGTCTGCTTACCACGCCTCTGCTAATGAAAAAATAAGAGATCTGTGTCGTTCTTATAATTGGGAGGATGCTGTTCTTAAAACGGAGGCAGCTTATAAAAAAGTGTGCAGGGGCGAAGGTGCTCTTGTAGACGAAGTTGTTGTTGAAAATAAGGAGAAAAATGAGATGAGTACATTAGGATTTGATGATAATACCGCTGGGACTGTTCCACCACCTGTCACTGCCGGTAGTTATGATTGCGCCCTTGGTGCTGTCGAATTCCAAGAAGTGCTGGAACGGGGAGAGATGGCGGCACGCAATAAGGAGTACAATATTGCTCATGCCTGTCTTGAAAGAGCAGAGAAGTTAAACCCCCTTTCTGCACGCGTTTTTAGAGCTAGAGGCGCTGTTTTCTTAGCAGAGAATAATGTCACTCATGCCTTTGAATGCTTTAATAAAGCGCTTGAAATTGATGCAAATGATGCGCGTTCTTGGAGCGGCTTAGGGATGTGCGAGCTGCATGAAGGAGACCTATCTGAGGCGTATGATCATTTTGTAAAAGCGTTGACCTTAGAAGGTGATCAACTTGTTTCTATCTTACAGTTGGTGGAATGCTCTTATAAACTTAACAGATTCGACGATCTGATCACGATTCTGCGAAAGTATATCGCAGAGCATCCTGATAATCTGGATATGCGCTACTGTTATGCAGGAGCATTATATAAGAGTGGCGATTTTGATAACGCAAGTAGCGTGGTTGATGAGATCTTGAATGAGGATCCGACTAATCTCGGCGCAAAGCAGTTACGCTCTGCCATAGATGAGGCGCAGCAAGATCTTGCGCAGCCGACTCCTGTATCTATGAGTGCCATCGAGAAAAAAATAGCAGAGAGTGTGCCTGAAGTAGATGGCATTTCAAAGCATCTGCGCAAACTTGTTGCTCTGGAAGAGTTAAAGCGGAGCCATGATTATGAAAAAGTGCTTGCTGGATGTGATGATATTTTGAGAGTTAACGGATTATCTCCGCAGGAGCGAGAGTGGAGCACCCTTCTGAAGGGAGAGGTTTTTGTTCTAACAGGACAATCCGATACGGCAGCGCAGATATTTGCTGATGTCTTAAAAGATAATCCGAACTCTGCTCGTGCACTGAATGGTCAAGGAGCTTTGGCGATAGCTGCTGGAGATTGGAATAAAGCTAGGGAGAGCTTTCAAGAGGCTTTTGAAATAGAGCCTAGCAACGATGTGGCGCTAGCGGGGCTGGGCACTTGCGCTGTGCAGCAAGGAGATACGGAGATGGCGTGGCGATATTACAGTAAGGCGCTTTCGAAGAATCATGAAAACGTACGGGCCTTACTCGGCTCCATAGAGTTAGGATATCAACTAGGTAAAATGGATGAGGTTGAAAAGGTTATTAAGAATTATCTTGAACTGCATCCAGCTAGTGTTGATTTTATCTATTCCTTAGCGGGGTGTTACTTCGTTCAAAATAGATTGCAGGACGCTACGGATCAGTTGGAGAAGATCGCATTACTTGATCCTGAGAACGCACGTGCCTTAGAGTTACGTGGTTTAATTCAGGAGCGTTTAATGCAGTAGCACCTTTCGTGCATAGGAGAGCTTTATATTCTAATTGGGAACGATGTGAAGATCTTATTACTGAATCAGGATTGGTTTGCGGATGATTTCAGAGCATGTGGACATGAAGTAGTTACAGCTGGTACAAGAACACACCTCGATCTTCTATTAGAGTTTCCGATAGAGGATATCCATTCTCTGTTGGCACGTTTACCGAACGGATTTTATCCTGATAGGATCGTCGTTTACGATGAAAGCGCTGCTATTTTTGTTTCCGGATTGGAAGATATCGATATTCCGCTATTATTTTACTCTGTAGATACTCATCACCATAAAGAAATTCATAAACACCTAGCAGCTATCTTTGATTTAAACTATGTTGCTCATAAAGATTATGTAGAAGTATTAAAAGAAAGTACAAGTAGAGTGGAGTGGTTGCCGCTCTGGGCTTCTTGTAATATGACCCCCTCAGATCAAAAAGAGTACGGCGCAGTTTTTGTCGGAAGCCTTAATGCCAAGCTTAATCCAGAAAGGGTACATTTTTTTACGGAGTTACAAAAAGTGGCTCCTGTCCTCGTTAAAAGTGGCGATTTTTCCACTATTTTTCCAAAAAGTGAAATCGTTATCAATCAAACTGTCAAGGGAGACCTGAACTTTAGAGTTTTTGAAGCGATGATGTCGGGAGCGATGCTTCTGACTGAAGATTCTGAAAACGGTCTGCATGATTTATTTGAAAGCGGGACTCATCTTGTGACGTATAAAAAAAATGATGTGCAGGATGCTGCTGAAAAAATAAAATACTATCTTGAACATAAAGAGGAAGCGAAGAGGATCGCCAACGCTGGACGATCTGAAATCTTACGACTACACTCCTCTAAACAACGTGCTGAACGAATTTTAAACGACCTCGAAAAACTGGAACGGACGTTCAATAAAAATAGGCATTATGCGATAATTCCAAACTATATCTGGGGAACAAGCATTTTAGAAAAAAGATCGGAAGTGGCAAGAGCTCAAGTCTTGGAGTGTGCCTTGAAAAGTATAAATCAAGCGCTGGAGAATAATGAAGAGGCTAGTGCAGAGATCGCTCCTTTTGTTATTAGTGCCTGCTTAAAATTCGATAAGATCTTGCAGTCAGATATGGGGCAACGCCTTTTGGAGGTAGTTTGTCAGAAGCATTCAGAGATGCTTATTTTTCAATTGGCATACTTTTGGATGTTACAGGAGCACGGGCAGAGAGATGAGGTTATTGCGACAATCAATCAGATAGATGCCTCAATAGATGTGCAGTATATCTTAGACCAAGCGACGGAGCTGATAAATACAATTATGCAACAGAGCCGGACTCAATATCCATCAGATGAAATTTTACAATGCCGTTAGTTTCTAACGTTTTTTAAAATAATACCTAAGAGATCTTTTTCTTACGTTATAACGTTACTTTTATTCTAAATTTCTTCCGTATTTGATTAAGTACAAGATAAAAATTACTATTCCAGCTGGAAGAACACCTAAAAACTATCTTTTTATTTATGGTGTTGCAAAGAAAGATGGGAGAGGAATTAATGCTTGGAGTAGGTAGGGATTCAGAGATAAATGGGGGCTCAAAGATAAGATTTGAAGACGCTGTAATGCCAAGTATAAGATTTGAAGAAGTTGTAATGAAGCTTGGAAATCTTAGAGAGGGCTTTGCTAATATTGAAAGATCTATGCATGAAATTTTTAAAGAGGGAGGGCTATTAAGGGAGAATAAGGCTATTCCGGAAGGCTCTGTTGCAGTGAAGAAGATAGCAGCTTCTGCCGCAATTCTTTCAAATCAAATTGAGGAGCAGATCAACACACCAGGTGCGATAGAGATTGGTGTGCAGATTGCAAAAATTGGAAAAGTTGGAGAAGAGAAATTTAGGTTCTGTTTCCCTGGAGGGGGTGTCCTTTCTGATCAGGAGTTAGCGTGGATAAAAGCAAATCCTAATAGAGAAGCACCACAAAATCTTTTTTATATCTTAGCTCAAGAGCAATTGAAGAATATGGGTAAGTTATGTTTTACCTATAATAATATGGAAGGGGAGGGGTGTTCTGCCTTTTTAAAAAAGTTGCAAGAAAATTTAGAACGAGAGCTTTCTGAGGAGATGGGGAAAGATGTTGAGAAACTTGTTCGTATCAAGAAATTTCTTTCTGAAGAGAGGGAAACAGTTTTAACTGCAATGGGTCTTCCTGATTCTGTTATTGCTAGAGAGATTGCGGAGAAATTGCAAGATAGAGGGGTAACGCAAGATGAAAAAGGGACTCTTCATGGTATCTATACTACAGTTATTGAACGCATAGCAGTGGCAGAGTCGGATCAGCTGTGGCGTATAGCTGCAAGATCTGGAAGTAATGAAGAGCAGAGAGGTATGACGGTTAAAACACTTAAAGAACTTTTGGAGATAGGTGAAAGAAGTGCTGAAAACTTAAAAGCGTATCTTAATTATGATATTGTGCATTGTGATCAATATGAGAAAGACGGAGGAGTTTCTGGATTTCGTAATCCGAGTTTTGCATGGGGCTTGAAACAGGTTGTCGCATATCTTGAAAATAGTGTAAAAGAAGCCGACCCTTACAAAGAAGGAGCAAGACGGCAGAGGTAGTTGTTTGGGCTAAGTAGATAGAATAATCGAAAAACTAAAAAGGGAGAGTGGTGTGATATTAGATAAAACCGTTATCGGGATGTTGCATGTAGAAGCTTTACCTGGAACGCCGTATCATAAACTACCCATCTCGCAGATAATACAACATACAATTGAAGAAGCTGAAGTTTATCTTAAGCACGGTATCGATACTCTACTTATTGAAAATATGCACGATCTCCCGTATCTAAAACGCACCGTCGGTCCCGAAATAACTGCGGCGTTGGCAGTTATCGCCTATGAAGTAAAAAAACGCTTTGATGTAACTTTAGGGATTCAAGTTTTAGCTGGTGCTAATAAAGAGGCGTTAGCGTGCGCCTTAACTGCGGGTGCTGATTTTATTAGAGTGGAGGGGTTTGTTTTTGCGCATGTTGCCGACGAAGGTTTTATGGACGGCTGTGCTGGAGAGTTGCTTCGTTATCGGAAATACCTTGCAGCGGAAAATGTAAAGATTTTTGCTGATATCAAAAAGAAACATTCAGCACACGCTATTACGGCAGATCTCTCTATTGTAGAGGCGGCTAAAGCTGCCGAGTTCTTTGGAGCTGATGGTGTTATTGTAACGGGTAATTCAACTGCTGCCCCTGCAGATCTGATGCAGTTAAAAGATGTGAAGGAAAATGTATCGATACCTGTTTTAGTCGGGTCTGGGATTACATCTGATAATATTAAGGAATATCAACTATATTCAGATGGTGTAATTGTTGGATCATATTTTAAAGAGGGTGGTAAGTGGCAAAATCCTCTATCTAATGAGAGGATTAAGAAGTTGCTTAGTGCATAAGAGATAAAAGAGAAGTTAGAAGGTGGATGAAGGGGTGCTTGGCGTGTAAAGGGTGTTATTAGAAGGTTAGTGCATAAGAGATAAAAGAGGGGTTAGAAGGGGGGTAAGGGGTGTTTGGCGCGTAAAAGGTGTTATTAGAAGGTTAGTGCATAAAAGATAAAAAGAGAAGTTAGAAGGTGGACAAAAGGTGTTTAGCGCATAAAGAGGTGTTGAAGGAGGTTAGGTGCTTAAAAGATAAAAGAGAAGTTAGAAGGTGGACAAGAGGTGTTTAGCGCATAAAAGGAATTATTAGAAGGTCAAAATTTTGTAAAATTTGATTAGCAAAATTATGAATGGCATAATCTCGGGCGGTAACGCAGGCTACCTTAATCTTGGAACAATTGTGTGTAATGGAGTTGTTATGAGTAATTTTGGCGTTGGGACGGGCGGGGGAGAATCATTATTGGCTAATGGATTACCACGAGGAATAGGTCTTACTAATTTTAGTGGTCTTGGAAGTGGCGAAGCTATCGTTAACTATGCAGAAGAATTGGCTGAGAGTGGTGATTGCCAGAGAGCAATGGAGGTACTGTCTAAAAACTATGGAACATTTGAGCCAGAAGTAAGAAGAGATGATGAAGGTAAGATAAAACATATCGCACGATGTTATGTACAGTTCGTGCGAGAGACAGCTAAAGAGTTAGCCGAAGCAGGAGAAAATAATAAGGTAGAAGCGTTTAAAAGGTCGCTAAATGAGAGATTAAAAACCATAGGTAATGCCTTAACTGACGAGGAGATAGGAGAATTTAAATCTTTGGAAAAACATGCACTAGATCAAGCTGAAAAAATCGCTTGGAATTCTATTAAAGAATTTGTTGAGACTGGGGAAGTTAGGCGTGTTAAATTCCAGATTATATCTTATGAAGATAGGTTTGGTAAAATTGATGAAAGTTCTCCTCTTACTATTAAATCTGCTCTTATTAAAGAAGCAAAAGAAAACGCCTTGCAAAGAGCGTTAGGTGAAATAAGTTATTTTAATAACGAGGGGAATGTAGAGGCTGCTTTAAAAACCTTAGAGGAAGTTAAAGAGGAAGTGGGGGAGAGGTTTCCTGAAGGGAACTTTTTTTCTATTGCAAAAAATAATATTTATAAAAATGCGGTTAAAAAAGCATTGGAACAGGGCAGAGATGCTACTGCTGCTGGGAACGTAGAAGAAGCTATTAAATTGCTTAACTTAGCAGGGAAATATGCTGAATACTGTGATACGAGATATGATTATACACATTTCAAATGCGAATTTTATCAAATCAAATGCAAAATTTATCAAAATGGAATAGACCAAGGTTTAATTGAAATATCTTCAATCCTTGAAGAGGGTGATATTAATAAAGCTGACAGAAATTTACAAAAGGTTTTGGAATATCAAAGAGGAATAGAAGGTCTGGGAGGATTTTTCAGTAAAGACGCTTTAAAGAAAATTGAAAACGTTAAAATTGCTATAGCTAAAAAGAGGGTGGTTGAGGACTTCTCTCCGCTTGAGCGTAATTTGGAAAAATTAGAAGAGCTTTGTGGGGGAAAGACCCCTTATAAGGATGCTCAGCATGTTACACTACTTCTTGATAAAGTTTTCGAGAGGATTCAAACGATGGAGGAAGCTTTAAAACTTCTTCAAGATAGCTCTTTAGTTGGTTCAATGCAGGCTGATGAAATAAGAGATAAATTAAAAAATGTAAGAGATACTGCTTGCCACTATGGAATTAAAAACGAGCTTCGACTTGTTTCCATCTATGCTGCTAATGGAGATGAGAGAACCATTGGAGCTTCTGAAAAAGCCATTCGTAAATACCATAAGATGCTTGGTAGTGAGGTGCCAGATGAAATTGAGAATTTTCTAGATGATGCAAGAGCATTATGCGACAAACGCATAGAGGAGAAACAATCAGAGTGGGATGATTTATGAATAGCTGAAGTCTTAGCAAAAACGGTATAATTGCGAAAAAAAGAAAGGCTGGGAAATAAAAAAAATCCGTAGCCTTCCTTTTTTATTTTGTATTCACCTCTCTACCACGGCAATAAAGGTAGGTGTCGCCTATGCGGTGGTGGTGGCGGTGGGGGTGGTAGATGCCTGTGAGGTGGTGGCATGTGCCGATATCTATGATGTGGCGGTATGTGCCTATATCTCGCTGGTGGTGGCGGCATATGTCCGTGATGCGGCGGTGGGGGTGGTAAGCGTCTATATTCCGCTGCTGGTGGTGGCGGTGGGGGTGGAGGTCTATGACCATACCTATGCGGTGGAGGTGGTGGCGGAGGGGGAGCCCAACCTTGTGCGTTGGCGATAGAAGGCGCTGTTGTAGATGCACAAAGTGCAACTACGAAAGCGACTAATACTAAGTAACGTTTCATAAGTTCTCCAATAAATAATAAATAAAAAGGTTGTTCAATTTTTACTTGCACTGTGTATGATAAAGCGCTTCATACCTTAATTTATTCTAAATAGAATCTCTTGTATGACGAGTACTTTAAAACGGTATTAAGTGTAAGCACTGCTACGTTAACACCTTGAGCAGAACTGCAACAGTAAGAGAGGAATAATTCTTTTTTTTATTTTTTAATGAAAAATACTTTAAAGAGGGTAAAAAGAAAGGAAGCGCCGCTAAAAAGTGTGATAAAGAAGGGAAAAGAAGCGTTATTTTACCGTTATAAGGATGCCTCCTAAGACCTTTTTGTCACCTTCGTTAAAGTATAAGGTGTTTTTTTGTGCGGTACCTTTTTTTGAAAAAAAGATTTTCAAAACACCTTCATTAGAAAACTTATCCAAAGAAGCTTGCAGGGTTACCTTTTGTAAAAGACGTGTCCTTCGTTTTGAAATATCAAGGTAGACCTTAGCAGGAAGAACTCCCTTGAATTTAGTTGGTGCATCTTTTATCGGTGTGATGTCGCCTGCTATCTTTATCTTAATTATCCACGGTTTGGGAGGAACCTCTTCTGCCACTTCTAGAGGGGTTAATTCAGGTGGTCTTGGAGTGCTGATCGTTACGGTAGTTTCAAGCGTGTTCGCATCTGTAAGGTTTAGATCAGCTTGTGCTGAAAAAGTAGTGTTTGAAACTTCTCCGTGAAAAAAATGAGGAGCTTCTTCTATTACGGACTCGGTGTCGGGGATAATGGAGGTTTGAAGTGGTTTGTTTTTTAAGTCACTTTGAGTTTGATCGATCTCCTGCGGTTTAAAGAGAAGAGCTATTGCAAAAACAGGGATAACTAAGATTAACGAAGCTAGCGATGTTTTAAATTTTTCATTTTGTAGTAACGTCTGTAAAAACTTTTTAATACGGTTGTAATGAGCATTTGAAGGTAGGGAAAGCTTTTTAGGAGGAGTGAAGCTTGAGGGAGAGGGTAGAGAAAGTTTTTTAGGAAAAGTGAAGATTGAGGAAAGGGACAGAAAAAACTTTTTAGGAAAAGTGAAGATATAGGAAAGGGATAGAAAAAACTTTTTAGGAAAAGTGAAGATTGAGGAAAAGAGTTTAAATTGTTTTAGCTTTTCAGGTTGTCGTGGTTGTTTTGAGGCTTGAGGTTCTAAGAGAGAGGGAGAGGGTTTTGGGGTAGCGATAGTGCTTGCTGCACGTTTGTCTCTATCTATTAAGCGCATAATGGAGTCTTCTGCAGTAGTGGTATCTTTTTGCAGGATAGGTTTATTGAGACCTTCTAAGAGGTCTTTTAATTCGGCATCTTCGTCAAAGGAGGAGTCTGCATCATCTTGCGGAGTCAGAGTATACACCCGTGGTTCCTTACTCCTTTGAGGAGTGGAAGAAACTTCTAACTCAGAAAGATCCAACTCGATCTCAAAAGAATCATCCAAGAACTCTTCAGATTCAGGGTTGGTGCCTTTTAGACCTGATTGTGACGAGAAAGTATCATCACTCATAAAACCTAATCTCCATACTTGTCAGATCGGTATTTGCGTTAATATCCTAAAGTGCAATTATCAAAGGGAGATGGAAAACGTGTTGTTGAATCTCCTTTCCCTTTAAGCTTCCGAGTGTTTTGGAGATTTTTCCCCTCTTTTTGTTTAATTTTTGAGTTTTTTTTTGAGGTGTTTTTTTCACTCTCTGTATAATTTTTAAGTTTTTTTGAGGTGTTTTTTCCCTCTCTCTGTTTAATTTTGAGTGTTTTTTGAGTGTTTTTTCCTCTTTTTGGAGAAGCGATGAGTTTTTTTAATGCAATAAAAATTTGGTTTTGTGCGTGTCGTCCTAAAACGTTGGTTGCTTCTGCTATGCCAGTTTGTGTTGCTTTTGTTATGGCGGCTGAAAAAGAGGGTGCTAAGCCGCTAGTATTTTTTATAACACTGTTTTGCGCTATTGTGATACAGATTGCGACTAATCTGATTAACGATTACTTCGATTATTTAAAAGGTGCTGATACGGAGAATCGTTATGGACCAACACGGATGGTGACGGCAGGGCTTGTTTCGGTACGATCAATACGTATTGCGATAGCGATCTGTTTAATTGTAGCTCTGCTACTTGGTGGTTATCTGGTGCTACTTGGTGGGTATCCGATCGCTATAATCGGTATTATCTCTTTAATTTGTGCTTTTGCATACACGGCAGGACCTTCTCCATTGGCGTATAACGGCTGGGCGGATCTCTTTGTTTGGATATTTTTCGGGCCGGTGGCGGTGGGTGGAACGTATTATCTTTTAACAGGTGGTGTTACGTTTAGTAGTTTGCTTGTAGGCGCTGCTTTAGGTTCTCTTATAACATCGATCTTGGTGGTGAATAATTTGCGTGATGTGGATGGAGATCGGAGGGTAAATAAAAGAACTTTGACGGTCAGATTTGGCGAGAAGTTTTCAAAGGCGCAATATCTGATCTTAATGTCACTTGGTGCTATCATTCCGATAGTGTTGCTCTCTTTTTTGGAAAAGCGGTATGGGGGGTTGCTTTCTCTGTTGTATCTTATTTTAGCACTCTCGTTGATGAAAAAAGTTGTCACACAAAAGAAAGAGAAGTTAAATCGAGTCTTGGAATTGACAGGTGCGACAGTGTTTCTGTTTTCCCTATTTTTTTCTATCGGCTGGTGTTTGCATATTTAATGTTTTATGGGGTACACAAAAAAAAAATCTTTTGATACAATCAACCTCAACGCAAGGAGGTCTCAGTTTTTATAAGTGTAACTTACCGTGTTTTTTGATGTGTTAATATGCAAGAAAAAGAAAACCTTGAAGTAGCTGCTCTTCGTAAATTATTGGAACAAGATGGGATATCGACGATCTCTGTAAATAATGCGGTAAAAAATTATGCGCGTTTTTTGGCGGGGGAAACAGGCTATGTGCCTGCCTCTGAAATCAAATCTGTTGATGATGTGGTTCATTATGAAGAGTTGATTAATTATGCAGGTTTCGGAGAAAAAGCTCTCTCAAAGGTGGCTATCATTAATTTAAATGGTGGTCTTGGAACTAGCATGGGGTTGTCATCGGCGAAATCTCTTTTGAATATTAAGGATGGTTTCTCCTTTCTCGATATTACGGTGGCGCAGGTCGAATACATGAGAAAAAAGTATGAGATAGATCTACCGTTATTATTTATGAACAGCTTTAGTACTGATGCAGATACAAAAGCGGAGCTGAAAGATTTTGAAAATAAAGGGGATTTACCAGTCTCTTTTTTACAAAGCAAAGTTAGGAAGATAGATCTTAAGACGTTGCGTCCTGTTAGTCATGAGGAAGACAGGAGTTTAGAGTGGTGCCCTCCAGGGCATGGGGATGTTTATGCAGCGATGTATCAAAATGGGATCCTTGATCTTCTACTTGAACACGGGTTTGAATATATTTTCATATCTAATGTAGATAATCTTGGAGCAACATTAGATCTCAATATCTTAGGATATCTAGCAAAGACTGCAGCTCCGTTCATTATGGAAGTGGCAGATCGGACAGAGGCTGATAAAAAGGGTGGGCACCTAGCGCGTAGGAAAAGAGATAATCGCTTAATTTTGCGCGAGTTGGCGCAGTGTCCTGAAAATGAGCAGCAAGAGGGTGGAGATTTTCAAAATATCCGTAAATATAAATACTTCAACACTAATTCTTTATGGTTAAACATAAGATCTTTAAAAGACCTTATGGATAAGACAGGCGGCGTGATGGAGTTGCCTTTGATTGTAAATCGGAAAACTGTAGATCCGAGGGATGAAACGACTACGGCAGTGGTACAACTTGAAACGGCAATGGGGGCAGCTATCTCTTCTTTTGATGAGGCTGTGGCTGTGCGTGTGCCGCGTACTAGATTTGCACCCGTAAAGTCCACTGACGATCTGATTGTGTTAAGGAGTGATCGTTATAGACTTACTCCGGAAAAGGAGATCGTTTTAGATGTTGGATGTGTTGGTTCTGCTGGTATCTCTATTAAGTTAGATAAGTGTTTTAACAAAATTGACGATTTTGAAGCACGCTTCAGTGAGGGAGTTCCTTCAATGATCGCTTGTGAAAGTCTACTTATAGAGGGAGATTTCTCTTTCGGATCTGGTGTTAAATTAATAGGCAATGTTAAGTTGTGTAACAAAACAGGAGCGCAGGTGCAGATCCCCGCTGGCGCAGAGCTAAAAGGTAAAATAAGTTTTTAAAGGAATTCGCTGAAGGCGAATTTGGTGCCACCCTTCTTTTTTGCTGCTTTGACGGCTTAGGCGACTGGATGGATTTGGTGCCACCCACTAGGGACGCAGACGCTTCGTATCGTATCGTAAATAGGACATCCAAACTTCAAAATTACAACATCTAATAATATCAAGATGTTGGCAAAAACCCAAAATCGGGCAGTTTTGGTGCCACCCACCAGTAAAAAGTGGGTGTCCTAATTAGCATCTACTAAAAACGAATCGGTTAGGTTTTCACGGGGGTAAAAATTTGGTGCCACCCTTCAGCTAAAAGTGGGTGTCCTAATTAGGATCTAATAATATTAAGACGTTAGCAAAATCTTAGGGGTTGGCGAATTTGGTGCCACCCTTCTTTTTTGCTGCTTTGACGGCTTAGGCGACTGGATGGATTTGGTGCCACCCACTAGGGACGGTAGAACGGGCTGTAACTGCAAGACGGGGCAAAAATTTGGTGCCACCCACTAGTAAAAAGTGGGTGTCCTAATTAGCATCCCACCCACCAGTAAGACGGGATCTGGCAGATTTGGCTGGGCTTGGATCTGGTGCCACCCACTAGGGACGGTAGAACGGGCTGATACTGAAAAACGAGTCAGCTAGGTCTGAACGGGGGTTAAAAATTTGGTGCCACCCTTCAGGGACAACAGGACGGGCTGCAACTTGTAGTGGATCTGGTGCCACCCACCAGTAAAAAGTGGGTGTCCCAATTAGCATCTAATAATATCAAGATATTAGCAAAAGCTTAGGGTTCAGCGAATTTGGTGCCACCCACCAGTAACGGGACGGGCTGCAACTAAAAAAACAAATTGGTTAGGTCTCTACGGAGGTTAAAAAACTGGTGCCACCCTTCAGGATACTCCCTTCAGGGACAACTGAACGGGCTGTAACTGAAAAGCGGGGTCGGCTAGATCTGGACGGGGGTAAAAAGTGGGTGTCCTAATTGACACCCTTCAGCTTTGGATCCTCTGCAAAAAATTACATATAACCTAAACTTTGCAACTGTTTAACTTCTTCTGGGGTGATAATTACATTCTTTTGAAGAGTTTGTGGGGTGGTGCGTTCATATTGTAAGATTAGGTCGAGCATATTCTTTAACTGCTCTGGATTCTGTTTTGAAATATCTTTCTTCTCAAGAGGATCAACCGAGATATCAAACAGCTCAAAGGTTTCTTTCATTTTATCATGAATAAGTTTGTATCTACCTTTTATGACTGCTGTTATATTTGCGTCCTTATTATGTGTTGAAGAGACAAAATCAACCTCAGAAAAAATGTTTTGATCCGGTCTTTTTTGAGCGTTCCCGAAAAGTAGGGGGATAAGAGAGAGCCCTTCGATCTCCGATGTGGCTTTTTTACGAATGAAATCAAGTAGTGTTGGAAAGATATCAACTTGCGATACGGGATTATTTATTACCTGTGGTTTTATTATATCAGGCAGAGATATGATTAATGGAATATTAATTAATTCGTTGTACAGAGTGCGCGTATGACCGAACCAGCCACGCTCCATTAACTCTTCCCCGTGGTCTGCTACAAATACTATCAGGGTATTTTTTGAAAGTCCTGCTTGTTCTAGGTATTCAAAGAGTCGTCCCAGCTCTTTGTCTGTGAATAAGACCTCTTCTGTGAAGAGTCCACGAACATATTTTATATCATTCGGATTCAACTCGTTTGCATAAGATCTAAGCTCGCGAACATCCATGCCAGAAGTGAGTTTACCACGATACCACGATGTTTGGTCGAATTGCGCATGATGGATGTAATTATAGTGCGGATCAAAGTAGTGCAAAAATAGGAAAAAGTTCTGTGAGGAGTTTCTTTTTTTTAGCCAGCCAATAGCTGTATCGGTTACTTCTGTGCCTACTATGGCTTGATGCGGATCTGGTGATGTATTTACATTTTTGAAAGCATCAAACCCTCTGCTAAAGCCGTGTTTCGGCGTTAAGATCGTATGACTGATGACGGCAGCTGTTTGACGTCCGGAAGCCTTCATGATTTCAGCAACCATAGGTATGGAGTCGGGGAACTTGCTATTCATACGTTTAACTCCATGTGTGCGCGGCATGACACCCGATAAAATCGTAGCAATCGATGGTTTTGTCCAAGGGGCTGCTGCGTAGGTGTGTGCAAATCTAGCGCCCCCTGCAGCAAACTTGTCAATGTTGGGGGTTTTTACAGGAGCACCGTAGGCGGAAAGGGCTCGTTCAGGGAGGGTGTCAACGATAATTAACAAAACATTTAGATCTTCAGGGATCTCGGATATGCGCTTATCGTAAGGTTTGTTACATGATGATGTAAGAACTAAAAGCGTGACGCAGCATAAAACGTTAAAAATCTTTTTATAAAGGAGACGGTATTCGTGCATAATTTAATCCTCGCTATAATAATTTATATTGCTTTCCTTCTGTACTTCAAATTTAATAAGGTGGTAAGGAGAGCCACTGACTTTTATAATTCTATGTTAGTCGTAAAAAGTGATCTTTTACCGTAGGGGAGCGTTTATTTCAAGGGATGGACGTTTTGGAGGGGCTAAAGAAAAATTCTAGTTGATTTAACTCACTAAAATTTAGTTTCTTTTATAAAAAATGATTCTGTCTCGTAAAGTTATAACATGTTAGTCTTTAGTTTTTAAGGGAATCTGCCGAGGAGAATAGTATGAAGAAATACCTCAAAATAAATATCTTATTCATTGTTATCAGTAGTGTTTTTTTCATCATGCCTTCTTCGGTTGTTGCAGATGATAATATTCATGCACGAATTATTAATGGAGATACAGTTCCTGCTCGAGATATCGCCGTTGCTAAGATTACGTGGAAGAGTGGACGCTATGCCAGAAGCCTTTGCTCCGGAGTTTTAATAACGCCGAGATACGTCTTAATGTCAGCGCATTGCGCTACTAGTACTCCTGATAAATATACGGTGAGGATTGCGAGGAGGAAATTTTTGGTGCGCGCTATTCGGGTGCATCCGAGGGCACAAAGAGTAACAAGGCGATTTAAAAACGATGTAGCGATATTGACTTTAAGAAATAGGACGAAATCTAAGATTTCGCCGTTACCGTTATTAGTTAGGAATAGGGTGCAGGTCGCTGACACGTTAGCTATTTACGGATATGGCATAGATGAGGAGCTTCGCTCTGGGGTGCTTAAAAGCGGTATCGCTAAAGTTACGAATGTAAATAGATTTTTTATTGAGACGACCTTTTCTGAGGATGGTCTTAGTGCTTCATGTGCAGGAGATTCTGGTGGACCAGCGCTACTCACTTATATCAATTCTAGGGGGAGAGTTGTCACTGGGGTGGTAGGAATAACTTCTTGGGGGACGACGAAAGATTGCGTCCTCGGGACAAAGACGTATTACGTTAATCTTCAAAGGAAAAAAAGTCTGAATTTCATTAAAAAAGTAGCTCCACACGTTAGGACACTATAAAAAGGACACCCACCTTTTACCTTCGTAAAAATCTAGCTGATCTGTTCTGCAAGTTGCAGCCCGTTCAATCATTGGTGGGTGGCACTAGATCCAAGCCCGTCGCTACCAATTAGGACACCCACCTTTTACCCCCGTCAAGATCTAGCTGATCCCCTTTTCAGTTGCAGCCCGTCCGATCATCCTTGAAGCCTTCCAATTAGGACACCCACCTTTAGCTGTTGGGTAGAAAGAAGCGGCAAAGCTGAAGAGCGCTGCCGTCCCTGAAGGGTGGCACCAAAACTGCCCGATTTTGGGTTTTTGCTAATGTCTTGATATTATTAGATGTTGTAATTTTGAAGTTTGGATGTCCTATTTGTAAAGCGTCCCGTTACTGGTGGGTGGCACCAACGACAGCCAGCTACAAAGAAGGGTGGCACCAGATTTTTAACCCCGTAGAGACCTAACCAATTTGTTTTTTAGTTGCAGCCCGTCCTATCGTCCCTGAAGGGTGGCACCAAATTTTTCCAAATTTTGACCTCTGGGGTGGTAGGAAAAGCCTTCCAATTAGGACACCCACCTTTAGCTGTTGGGTAGAAAGAAGCGGCAAAGCTGAAGAGCGCTGCCGTCCCTGAAGGGTGGCACCAAATTTTTAACTTCCGTAGAGACCTAACCAATTTGTTTTTTAGTTACAGCCCGTCCGATCGTCCCTGAAGGGTGGCACCAAAACTGCCCGATTTTGGGTTTTTGCTAATGTCTTGATATTATTAGATGTTGTAATTTTGAAGTTTGGATGTCCTATTTGCAAAAAGCGTCCCGTTAGTGGTGGGTGGCACCAACGACAGCCAGCTACAAAGAAGGGTGGCACCAGATTTTTAACCCCGTAGAGACCTAACCAATTTGTTTTTTAGTTGCAGCCCGTCCTATCGTCCCTGAAGGGTGGCACCAAATTTTTCCAAATTTTGACCTCTGGGGTGGTAGGAATAAGCCTTCCAATTAGGACACCCACCTTTAGCTGTTGGGTAGAAAGAAGCGGCAAAGCTGAAGAGCGCTGCCGTCCCTGAAGGGTGGCACCAAATTTTTAACTTCCGTAGAGACCTAACCAATTTGTTTTTTAGTTACAGCCCGTCCGATCGTCCCTGAAGGGTGGCACCAAAACTGCCCGATTTTGGGTTTTTGCTAATGTCTTGATATTATTAGGGTGCAATTAGGACACCCACTTTTACTGGTGGGTGGCACCAAAACTACCATTTTTAGTTAGGTGCTAACATATTGATTTTAAAGACTTCATCCTTTTAAGCTAAGACTCTGCTCTGAAGGGTGGCACCAGATTTTACTGCAAGTTTCAGCCCATTCAATCGCCCCTGAAGGGTGGAGGATCGTCCTTGAAGGGGCAAAATTACCACCTCGTTTTAATAAGAGATAGGTACCGTTCTTAAATCTAAGATGCCATAGCCTTTGAGTGTAGTACGATGATCGGTTCCTGTTGTTCACAGATAACTTCTTTCGTGATGACTACTTCTTTAATGGATGGTGTGCTCGGTATGTCATACATAATATTCAACATGGCTTTTTCTAAGACGGAGCGTAGCCCGCGAGCCCCTGTTTTTCTAGCGAGTGCCTCTTTTGCAATCTCTTCGAGGGCATCGTCGCTGAAGGAAAGTGAAACGTCATTAAGTTGAAATAGCTGCTTAAATTGTTTCACTAAAGCGTTCTTCGGTTCTGTTAAGATAGTGATTAATGCTGCTTCATCAAGTGGCTTGAGTGGTGCAAAGACCGGAATCCTTCCTATAAATTCCGGAATCAGACCGAATTTTAGGAGGTCTTCACCTTCAAGCTTCTCTAAGACTTTGTCGTCACACTCTTGAGCAGATTCGTGTTTTGCTCCAAATCCGAGATTCTTTTTCCCAGTGCGGTTCTTAATGATCTTATCAATCCCATCAAAGGCACCGCCGATAATGAAAAGGATGTTGGAAGTATCTACTTGAATAAAATCTTGTTGCGGATGTTTTCTGCCTCCTTTAGGGGGCACGTTCGCAATCGTCCCCTCAAGGATCTTTAATAATGCTTGCTGAACACCTTCACCAGAAACATCACGAGTGACTGAAGGGGTGTCGCTTTTACGTGCAATCTTATCAATCTCATCGATATAAACGATACCCTGTTGCGCTTTTTCAACGTCATAATCAGCAGCTTGCAAAAGATTGACGATGATATTTTCTACATCCTCTCCAACATATCCCGCTTCTGTCAGACTGGTAGCATCTACAATCGTAAACGGCACCTCAAGAACACGAGCTAAGGTTTGTGCTAAAAGTGTTTTTCCACTACCGGTCGGCCCCACCAATAAGATATTGGATTTGTGAATCTCAACATCATTACGCGAATTGGAGTTGTTTTGTAGCCTCTTGTAGTGGTTGTGCACGGCAACGGCTAAAACTTTCTTAGCGTACTCTTGACCTATTACATAATCATCAAGCGCCGCCATTAAATCTTTCGGAGTTGGAACGTGCAATCCAAAAGCAGCTGCCGCTGATTCTTCAGCGTCTTCCGCTAAAATATCATTGCATAAATCAATACATTCATCACAAATATAAACCCCTGGTCCAGCAACGAGCTTCTTAACCTCTTCTTGCGTCTTTCCACAAAATGAGCAGATATAATTAATGCTGTTACTTTTTTTGTTGTCTTTCGACATTTTTTACACCTCTTAAAAAACGCTATTAGCTACTAAAACCTGTGTTGGGTGTGGCGGGTTCATTGAGTATCTGAACTGCTGTATAGAGGCGGGTCCTTTTGATTCTTCCCCCCTCTTAACCACTACCTATTCAGATGCTCGAATTGCGCCTTTCGTATCTCACCTTTAAAAAATCGGAGTCCTAATCTTTATGCTTAAAGTTATGGTGTAATAGTTTGAAATAGTTAGGTATTTCTTGTGATATCCCTTAGAAAAAGATTTTTATTTTCTTCTTTTTTACATATCTTTTACAAAAAAATAGCGTCGTTCTTAAATAATAATAGCTGCCATGCGGCATTTCTCTTCATCATAAAGGCTGCTTGCGTATTATTGTAAAAACTTTCACAATGTTTTTTAGGTGCCAACGAAGGTTTAAAATGAAGGGCTAGGTTATGGATGAAAATAAAGTTCCAAAAGTAAATGATCGTGTAAAAAGAAAAAACAATCTTGGTTGTTTGGGAGTTGTAAAAGAGGTTCGTGAAGAGATAGTCGGTTCTGCCGGAGATACTAGAGAAAAAGCGCTTATCGTAAAAGTCTTGTGGGATAACGGGACAGTCTCTTACTTCGATCCCGAATCAATAGAGAACGTTTAATAAATAACAAAATTTAAAATGCTTCTTAACCTCCTCGCTTTTTACCCTTTAGCTAGAAGCTTTCTTTTCCTTTTTCTAACCTCTGAGCTTTTTTAAAAGAGTGTCTAGGCTAGGAGCTTAGGGCAATGAATCCACGGAAGTTTTTGTCGAGACGCATTAAACGCATTAAAATTTTTACTGCTTCCATCTCTGCCCATTCGTTGTTGAAATGAGTTCCTGTTTCTTCAGCAATTTTAAATGCATATAACAGGCTGAGTACAGCGTCAGTTGATTTACCAATATCAGCATTTCTCGATGCGTGTACTAGTTCGTATTGGATATAATCTAACGCAATATTTTCTATCACCTCTTTCTGTTCTTCGGTGAGATCAGTTTTTGTTTTTTCAGCAAATTTAAGTACACGACGCACATTGTCCAAAGGTAGCTTGGTAAAACCCTCTCTCAGCCACCTCAGTGCTTCTTCTAGATAGGCTTGGATAATCTTCGGTGCAAAATCTTCTATCATTTTTTTCTGTTCTTCGGTGAGATCAGTTTTTGTTTCTTCAGCAATTTTAAGTGCACGACGCGCATAGTCCAAAGATTCCCTGGCACAACCCTTCCCCAGCAACCCCAGTGCCCTTTCTAGACGGTCTTGGATCATATCCGGTGCAATTTCTTTTATCATTGTGTTCTCTTCGTTGGTGAGAGAAATTCCTGTTCTTTTAACAAGTTCTAGTACAAGTAACATGGAGTATGCAGCGGAGTTGTAATCTTTACGAGCAGCCCATTTTTGTACTTCTGCTAGTTCGGTTCGGATTATATACTTCGCAATTTCTTCTATTCTTTCGTTCTGTTTGTTGGTGGGATCAATTCCTGTTTTTTCAGAAATTTCAAGTACAGATAATATGCGGTTCTTAAGATAACCGATATTGTGAAAATTATGAGTCATTTTTTCCGATGCTTCGTTTAGTTCGCATTTAATCGCACGCCTCGCAGTGTCTCCTAGCATATCGTTAAGTTTTTTGGGGAGCTTAATCCCTGTTTCTTTAACAATTTCAGATACAGGTAAGAAGTTTTCATTAAGCGCAATGCGATGATTATCATCCATCGATCCCGATACCTCTACTAGATTGTATTCGATCGCTTTCTTCAGAATTCTTGCCATCTTTTTTCTTGTTTTTTGGTGGAAGGAACTCCCGTTTCTTCAGAAAATTTACGTGCAAATAACACGGAGTCTATAGCGTCAGCGCCACGAAAATCAGTGCCAATAAGACGGTGACCATAACGACAAACAACTTCTGTCCATGCTTCTGCTAGTTGAACTTTGGCCACATTCGCTAAGGGGAATTTTTCTCTAGCATTATTTACGATTGAAGCGGCTAAAGAACCAATTTCCTCCTCGGATAGTTTTACTGGTGAATCAGAACCTTTAGTTGGTGGGTTCCCCACCTCGTGGTTAAGACTAGAATCGATCATAATATTACCTTATACAAATACAACAATACTTCTTACTTAAAAGCATTACTTAAAAGCATTTTTTAAGGATTATAATGTTTTTTAAAAACCTAAGAAACGTTTCCAAAAAAAAAATGATTATTTAATTCTTTTTCCTGACTTATGAGCTTTTTTTGGAGTTTTTTTGCTAAGTTTGTTCATTATAAAAAAACTAACTTATTGAACTTGTTGAAATATGAGAAGAAGTTTTTTAAGAACGGTGAAAATATCAACCGTGCCATCCTTTAGCTGGAAACTTTCTTTTTTTCTTATTCTTAACCTCCTCGCTTTTTGCCCTTTAGCTAGAAGCTTTCGAGCTTTTTTAAAAGAGTGTCTAGGCTAGGAGCTTAGGGCAATGAATCCACGGAAGTTTTTGTCGAGACGCATTAAACGCATTAAAATTTTTACTGCTTCCATCTCTGCCCATTTGTTGTTGAGATGAGTTCCTGTTTCTTCAGCAATTTTAAATGCATATAACAGGCTGAGTACAGCGTCAGTTGATTTACCAATATCAGCATTTCTCGATGCGTGTACTAGTTCGTATTGGATATAATCTAACGCAATATTTTCTATCACCTCTTTCTGTTCTTCGGTGAGATCAGTTTTTGTTTTTTCAGCAAATTTAAGTACACGACGCACATTGTCCAAAGGTAGCTTGGTAAAACCCTCTCTCAGCCACCTCAGTGCTTCTTCTAGATAGGCTTGGATAATCTTCGGTGCAAAATCTTCTATCATTTTTTTCTGTTCTTTGGTGAGTTCAGTTTTTGTTTCTTCAGCAATTTTAAGTGCACTACGCATATCGTCCAAAGATTGCTCGGCATAACCCTTCCTCAGCAACCTCAGTGCCCTTTCTAGACGGGCTTGGATCATATCCGGTGCAATTTCTTTTATCATTGTGTTCTCTTCGTTGGTGAGAGAAATTCCTGTTCTTTTAACAATTTCTAGTACAGGTAACACGTAGTATACAGCGTAGTTGTAATCTTTACGAGCAGCCCATTTTTGTACTTTTGCTAGTTCGGTTTGGATTATATACTTTGCAATTTCTTCTATTCTTTCGTTCTGTTTGTTGGTGGGATCAATTCCTGTTTTTTCAGCAATTTCAAGTGCAGATAATATGCGGTTCTTAAGATAAAAGATATGGTGAAAATCATGAGTCATTTCTTCCGATGCTTCGTTTAGTTCGCATGTAATCGCACGCCTCGCAGTGTCTCCTAGCATACCATTAAGTTTTTTGGGGAGCTTAATCCCTGTTTCTTTAACAATTTCAGATACAGGTAAGAAGTCTTCATAAAGTGCAATGCGACGATTATTATCCATCAATCTCGATACCTTTACTAGATTGTATTCGATCGCTTTCTTCAGAATTCTTGCCATCTTTTTTTCTTGTTTTTTGGGGAGCTTAATCCCTGTTTCTTCAGAAAATTTACGTGCAAATAACACGGAGTCTATAGCGTCAGCGCCAAGAAAATCAGTGCCAATAAGATAGTGACCATAACGACAAACAACTTCTGTCCATGCTTCTGCTAGTTGAACTTTGGTCACATTCGCTGAGGGGAATTTTTTTCTAGCATTATTTACGATTGAAGCAGCTGGTGAATCATTTACAGGACGAGAAGGAAGGTTATGTCCAGCTAGTGGGTTCTCCCCCCCCTCGTTGTGATCCACTTCGTGATTGGACTTAAAACTAGGATTGATCATAATATTACCTTATACAAATACAACAATACTTCTTACTTAAAAGCATTACTTAAAAGCATTTTTTAAGGATTATAATGTTTTTTAAAAACCTAAGAAACGTTTCCAACAGAAAATAATTATTTAATTTTTCCTCCTGACTTCCGAGTTTTTTTTGAGTTTTTTGTCTTAAATTACCTATCAATAGCGGCTCTGGGAGCGGCTCTGGGGTAGCTCTAGTGTCACCTACTAGCTAATCCTTTTCAATAAACCCAAAGTTAAGATCGGCGAGGCTCCGCGGGTCTTCTTCACCTCAGCGAAGTTATTAAAGGTACAAAGCAACCGTTCCACAGCCATTAGGGATATGGTTAGTTGCTTCTGCGCTGCTTCAGATTAAGAGAAATCGCTTGCGGCTAAGACGCTTCATGATTCCTACTGCCATCTCTGCCTGTTTTTCGGTGAAATGAGTTCCTGTTTCTTCAGCAATTTTTAATGCATATAACAGGCTGAGTACAGCGTCAGCTCTAAGGGATTCGTCACTATTAGCATATTCCGATGCTTTTGCTAGTTCGTATTGGATCGTATCTGACGCAATACTTTCTATCATCTCTTTCTGTTTTTTGGTGAGATCAGTTTTTGTTTCTTCAGCAATTTTAAGTGCATCCAACACGTTGCGTATGGCACAAGTGGCGGAGAGTTTGCCACTATCAGCATATTCCGATGCTTTTGCTAGTTCGTATTGGATCGTATTTGACGCAACACTTTTTACTATCTCTTTCTGTTCTTCGGTGAGATCAGTTTTTGTTTCTTCAGCAATTTTAAGTGCACTACGCACATTGTCCAAAGATCCCTTGGCATCCTGAATTCCCGCGAAATTATACCATACAAACGTGTTTTTAAAGGTAGCTTTCGAGCGGTATAATCTTACTTTTTCTTAAAAATACTTTTTAGAAAGTCATCTTCTTCAATATTGAAAATTTTCAAAATATCCTTTTGTTTTTTTGTTAACGGAACCATTAATTTACTGCCATTTTTAGTTTCTATAACTTTAATTTTTTGAAGCTCTTTAATGACATCAGGTATATTAAACTTTTTTTGCCTTGTATCATTTTTAAGTAAATTAAGAATATAACTTCTAAGTATAAGAGCTAAAAATCCAACAAAAAGTTTTCCTTCTGTGGTTTGAAGATTATGTGTTTTAAGTCTTCTAAAATCAATTTCATTTTTTAGCTGGAAAAATTGTTTTTCAATTACATCTTTTTGACGATAACGAAAAAGTGCTTCACTCGGATTTGAATCACAACCAATACCAATCAAAATTAAGAAGCCACAATTTCTCAAGTATTCATCTATAGCTTCTGATTTTTTTTCATAAGTAAAACCATCTTCATTTATTTTAATATCAAAATATTTCCTATATTTTTTACGATCCAGCAAAGAGTATTTTAATTTTTTCAGTTCTTCTAACTCTTCTTCCATTCTAGAAATTTTCTCGTAAAATTGAACTATCTCATATGGCGCCTTTCCCATATTGTAATAAACATAAATCTTTACAGGTTGTCCCATAACAGTATCTATTACAGAACAACCAAAAGTAGAGGTTCCTTTTATATAATTAGCATCTTGCTTAATAAGTGCAGTGTGATTTTCTAATATTCTTTTAGCGTCATTCCAATATAGTGGCAAAGGACAAAGTAGTCCAAACTTTTGCCCTTCTTCATTTGCTACTTCCGCTAAATTATCTTGCGTCACAAAACCTTGATCCGTAACAAGGTTAATACGATTATTAAGACTAATAAATGGAAAGTCTCTTAAAAGAAAACTAAAATATGTCTTATCTGTAATGCTGCCATTATAAACTTGATAGAATAAAGGAAGCTTCGTTGTAGAGCCGTAGCACATACCTATATTTATTTGCGGCAATTTATCCATATCCCTATTATAGCCAAACTCCAATATGCTTATTTTTTTACTATAAGAAGATATGGAAGTTACGTCATAATACCAACATTCTTGAGCTAAATATCGCTTCGTCCATTTCTTAAAAAAATTAAGTCTTTTCTCGTAGTCAATACGTTCAAAAAGACGACTTATTTTTTGACTTGTTAATTCAGAAATTTCATATGGTAAGACACTATCATCTATCCAACTTGAAGCATGTGATACTACATTTCCATTTGCTAGAATATAAAACGCTAAAGTTAAAATCTCGTATGTGTCATTTCCAAAAATTGAAAGCAATGTCTTGTCTAACCTTAAATCTTTTACAATCTTATTTAAAACATAAGTAAGACCAAAAGATTTATTGCTAATAACATATCTATTAGAATCATCTGGAAACAAATCATAGTAATTTCTATTAGGAATTAATTTCTTACCGCTTTCATCTAGCTTCCCTATACCTATTTCATCAAACGTAGGCTCTCCGTTTTCACGACGAAAGTTCATCCTGTAATAGATATAAGTAGTCCCATTTTTGTTTTTCTTACGAGCAATTTGCCTATCTGGTAAGTCAACTTTTTTAGTTATTTTTTTTCATAAAAAACCTCCCTAATATGTATAGGGCAATCATACCATACAAACAGGAAATGTCAATATAGAAAAATATATAACTAACTAAAATATCAATAAAAAATACGGTGGCTTATTTCTGGAATGGAGAAAAGATAAAAATTGCGGAATTTAGGTTGGCATAACCCTCCCCTAGCAACCACAGTGCCCTTTTTAGACTGGCTTGGATCATATCCGGTGCATTTTCTGTTATCTTTTTTTTCTGTTCTGTGGTGAGCTCACGTTTTGTTTCTTTAACAATTTCTAGTACAGGTAATACGGAGTTTGCAGCGTTCAGGTAAATTTTACGAGCAGTCGATTCTGACATTTCTGCTAGTCCGCCTTGGATTATATAGTTCGCAAATCTTTCTATTATTGCGTTCTGTTTGTTGGTGGGATCAATTCCTGTTTTTTTAGCAATTTCAAGAGCAGATAGTATGCACGTCTTAACGTCACTGATACTGGTAAAGCGAGTACGAAAAATTCCTTCCAATGCGTTGTTTAGTTCGCATTTAATCGCACGCCTCGCAGTGTCTCCTAGCATATCGTTAAGTTTTTTGGGGAGCTTAATCCCTGTTTCTTCAGAAAATTTACGCGCAAGTAACACAGAGTCTATAGCGTCAGCGCTATTAAGAGCGGAACCATAACGACAAACAACTTTTGTCCATGCTTCTGCTAGTTGAACTTTGGTCACATTCGCTGAGGGGAATTTTTTTCTAGCATTATTTACGATTGAAGCAGCTGGTGAATCATTTACAGGACGAGAAGGAAGGTTATGTCCAGCTAGTGGGTTCTCCCCCCCCTCGTTGTGATCCACTTCGTGATTGGACTTAAAACTAGGATTGATCATAATATTACCTTATACAAATACAACAATACTTCTTACTTAAAAGCATTACTTAAAAACAATTTTTAAGGATTATAATGTTTTTTAAAAACCTAAGAAACGTTTCCAACAAAAAATAATATTTAATTTTTTTCCTGACTTATGAGCTTTTTTTGAGTTTTTAGCTAAGTTTGTTCATTATAAAAAACTAACTTATTGAACTTGTTGAAATATGAGAAGAAGTTTTTTAAGAACGGTGAAAATATCCAACGGTGAAAATATCAACCGTTCCATCCTTTAGCTAGAAGCTTTCTTTTCCTTTTTCTAACCTCTGAGCTTTTTTAAAAGAGTGTCTAGGCTAGGAGTGTTTAGGACAGGTAGAGTGAGGAACTTAGACAATATAAAGAGCTCGAATCTAGCGCTTATTTTGTAGGCATGTCTGGCGGATAGTTTTTTGAGAAAAAGACCTTAAGGGCGTTTCACTTTAAATTTCTCTTCTTTGCCATTAATAAATCTGTTGATGTTATCTTTGTGTCGATAAAAAATTAGTGTAGCAGCAGCAACAGCAAGAAGGATAATGGGGTTTTCTTCTTTCCTAAGCATGATAATGATAGGAAGAGCCAACGCAGCAGAGACCGAAGCTAGAGAAACTATCTTTTGCCAAACCATGATCGCCGCAAAAATTATAGTTGCAATTACGACAGAAAGTGGTGAAAGGTAAAGAAAAACTCCCGCTGTTGTGGCGACTCCTTTTCCGTGAGGAAGTTTTTTCGGAATTGAAAAACAGTGCCCCGCAATAGCAGCCGCTGAAGCGGCTACTGCAAAGTTAGTATTGCCGGAAATCGCGGTGGCGATAAGAGGTGCTAAAAATCCCTTTAAAATATCTAATAATAGAGTCAATACACCTGCTCTTGAACCAAGCACCCGTGCTACATTAGTTGCTCCGACGTTACCACTTCCGCACTTCTCGATCTCTACCGAGTGTAGTTTTGCGATAATATATCCGCTGGGAAATACACCTAAAAAATAAAAGGGAATTAACGCTAATACAAATAAGATCTCTGCCATCACTATCGCCATAAGAGTGTGCAGCTGCAAGATCAGCGTGCATATTAAATATTTTTAATGCCGCCCACATTTAAGAGCGGTACTCTAATTACGCAAAAATCACCTTGCCATCCATCTCTTTAGGCGCCTTTAATCCGAAAGCGTTAATAATGGATGGTGCTAAATCCCAAATATTCGGAGAGAGATCTCCGATCGTTCTATTACTTAAAATCACACCTGGAACCGTTGAGCTATCCATACAGTGATCGGCAGACCAGAGGTCTTTTCTATCGTTTAAGATCTGCGCCGGAAACTTACCTAAAACAGCATCATCAGAGATGCGATAGCCGCGGTTGTAGCCAAGCACAATATCCGGTGCAAGCGCCAAGTAAGGACCAGAATAGATCTTACGTGAATCATAAACATTCTTTAAAACTTTTTCTCCTGTCTTCGGATCGCGCACCTCTTTCAATTTATTAATCAGATCGTTGATAATATTGTTTGCATCTTTTGGATTTACGGAGCCGTATATCTCTCGTCCTTCCAAATTTAAGTAGATGCCGTTTAACCCCATAACGTAAGCTTTTGTCTTTGACCAATCTAGACAACTGTAAAAATTGCACTGACTCATCAATGAAGGATCGGTTAGTGCCGCAAAGCCATTTTCTACCAGCCAAGTGCTAACGTTAAATTCACGTGTAAACGGTGCGAATCCGTGGTCTGACATCACCATCAAGGTGGTGCTTTGATCTACCTTTGACATAACCTGCCCAAGAACTTTATCCATAGCACGATAAAAGTAATAGACGGCATTTTTTGTTTCAGGACTTGCCTTCGGATCATAAAGTGGATGTCGCGGATCCATCAGGCGCCACAACATATGGCTGTTTTGATCAACACTTGAAAAATAGAAAAAGAAGAGCCCTTCCTGAAATTGCGAAAACTGATAGTCAAAAACGCGTAACGTTTCTTGCAAAACTCCTTTGGCGTGGGTGAAAAACTCGTCATTCGTAAAGATACCGTGTGAAAGAGCTTTGTTATCTTCTGGAAAGCCTTTTGTATAAAAGCGCCCCACAACTTCAGAGAGCTCGCGAGAAAATCCGGAAGGGTTGCAGATAGGAAGGGTCGGATCCATCGGATCAATATTGATCGGTGAAATGTAAAGCCGCATTTTCGGATGTACTTCTTGCAGGTAGATTCTAACCATACCGCTAACACTGGCGAACATCGGCATGAACTCGAACTTCAGCGGCAGCCATTCCGACCACTCGCCCTCTTTCATGACTAATTCATGGTCTTGAATCTTGATCTTTGCAACACTTTCCCACGGGTCGCGAGCAATAGAGATATCAACAGCAGCATCTTCGCCAGTTGTGCGGAATGAATTCTTAGGTCCTTTCAGTTGTGTTTTTACACTGTGATTTTTTAACGTAATCGGCACCACGCGACCGCCTGTAAATTTATCAGCTCCTGGAACTTCTGCATCAGTAAAGTAGGTGAAGGTGCCGTAAGTGCCCAGTAGATCCGGCGTGCCCATGCCGCTGATCTGTTTTGATGTGCCTTCCTGAATAATAGGGAAATCCGCCGGAATGGCAAACATAGTGGAAGGGATGTTATGATTTTCAAGGGTTGTCCAAAAAGCAGGGCCACGTCTTAAGTTTTCAACTTTACCGCTACTAATCGGGAATGAGTATTTGCCGATATCGATACTCTCCGAAGAGCTTGTTGTTCTTGAAGTCGATAAGTATGGCGAAAACTTAGCGGGATCACGGTGGATGAAATCAAAGATGCCGTGTCCGCCAGGGTTGCAGCCTGAGATAAAACTCGCCCATGCCACAGGACTTTGCGGCGGCATAGTTGTTCCCAGTTGAGAATAGTGTCCTGATGTCATCAGTTTTTTAAAGTTAGGCATTTCACCCCGTGCAACGAAGAGCTTTAAAAGCTCAGGATCCATACCGTCTATGCCGAGGACGATAACTTTTTTTGAAAGAGCGGTGTTGCTGAGATACGGAGATTTGAATAAATTTTTAGTGGGGAGAGTAGAAGCTCCCATCAGAGCTAAACATCCGGCGGCTTTGCCTAAGAACTCACGACGTGAAATATTTTTTTCTGACATTATTGTAGTACCTTTAAACTTAAGAGAAGGTCTAAATTTCTAGCACAAAGTGGGAAAATGAACAATTTTAGATAGCAAGCGCTTTTGTCGAAGTGGCTATTGCCTCAAAAATAGATAGTACTGAAAAATTGTAGCTGGCTAGGTTTTTGCTGAGGTAGGAGTTATTGAGGAAATAAAAAAAACGTGCTAGGGTGGTGCGAATAGTTAATCATCTTGATTAGCCAACTTAGCTCAGTTGGTAGAGCAACGGTTTTGTAAACCGTAGGTCCTGGGTTCGAGCCCCTGAGTTGGCTCCATTTAATTTGTCACTAAAGACGACTCACTTGTGCAAGCTATTTGGCAGCAAGTTAAATTGGCTGCAAGTCAAAGTTACACTGACTTAAAGCGCTGCTAAGCGACCTCCTCGAACAAACATCCTGAAAAGATATCTTAAGCGAACACACCTTAAGGGAGCATCTCTTCCACAGCAACTCTCTGCTTTGTGTTAGCTTTGAAGGTGGAGGGTTTTTTGTACCACCCTTCAGCAAGAAGTGGGTTCATATATCCACGTTTTTCTAGAAGATGCGGCTTTTCTACTTGGAAAAGTTGGCACTACTAAAAGTCGCTAGTGCCAAAATGTGGCTATATTGGCACTAGTGGGGATTAAAAAGCAGGTGCCACCCACCAGTACTATCAATAATATCAGGACGTTAACAAAGGCTTAGGGCTTGGTAAATTTGGTACCACCCACCAGTGACAACAGGACGGGCGGCGACTTGCAGAACAAATCAGCTAGATCTCTACGGAGGTAAAAAGTGGGTGTCCTACTTGAAGTGTTTTTTGAGTAGCTATTACTACTCCATTAGAAAGACCTTTCTAAAAATAAAAATCTTTTCCCCTTAATGTGGTGCCTTTGCGTGCTGCATGGTACAAAAACTTGCTTTAGTAATCTTAATTATTGGGTCTTAATGAAGAAGGAGTCTGGGGGGGAGATATTAAAAAACAGGTTATTTCAAAAGAGAGGGAAAAGTATTGATTCCTCTAAATATGAGAGTCTGGTGAAAAGATATTAAAAAACAGGTTATTTTGAGCCGTTGGGGAAATTACCCTCCAACGGACGGTGAACGCCATTTAAAGAGGAAAAGATATTGGGAAAACAGATTGTTTCAAGAGAAGGTGCGGATGATGGTTGCGATCAAGTAGAGATGCTGCCACTTATGCGGGAGATTTATGATTTTTGTGTTAAAGCGCGTGAGATTGATGCCTTAGAGCTGGATTTCGTCCGTCGGGGAGAAGCTTTTTTTCATGTTTCGTGTAGCGGTCATGAAAATCTGGCGTTTCTCGGTCCTCACTTAATCGCAGATGATTATCTGCACTGCCATTATCGCGACAAAGCTTTGATGCTCTATCGTGGGGTAACACCTAAACAATTTTTCTTAAGTTTATTTTGTAAAGATGAAAGCCATAGTCACGGCAGGCAGATGTCGGCACACATCTCAGACCGCACTTTAAATATCCTCAGTATCGTTGGACCTGTCGGTAATAACGCTTTGCAATCCGTCGGAATCGCCTCAAAGATAAAAGATAGCCCCACCAATCCGATCGTTTATTGCGCCATAGGTGACGGCACAAGTCAGCAAGGAGAAGTGCTGGAGGGTGTCGCGCAGGCGGTGCGTTGTGAATTGCCTGTGCTGTTTGTCGTTGAAAATAACGGTTTGGCGATATCATCTCATACGAAAGGACGAACCTTTTTTTCGAGACCAGATGGTAAGGCGGAGGAGTTCTACGGTCTTCCGATCAACTATATTAATGGTTGCAATCCACTCGAAGTTTATAAAAAATTCGGTGCTATTGTGCAGCAGATGCGGCGAGATCGTAAACCAGCTATCGTGGTAATCGAGGTTGAGAGGTTGACTAATCACACTAATGTTGATGATCAGGAAGTTTACAGAACTTCGGATGAGATCGCGCATAACTGGGAAACATCAGACCCCATTGTGATCCTTGAAAAATGGTTGCTGGATAACGGAGTTTCGCAAGTTGAGCTAAGTGAAAATAGGGAAAAGATCAGGAGTGCACTTAAGGAAGAGGCAGAAAATGCTAGAAGTGCTAAGGAGCCGCAACCTGAGTTTACTGCTAAGGCTCCTTTGTCGGAAAAATTATTAAATTGTAAAGATTATTGTGGAGGCTCTCCTGCCAAAGGTGGCGAGGGAGAATCCCTTACCATGATCGAAGCGATTAGAGAAGTTTTGCGGTATCACTTAAAAAACGATCCCGCCGTAACACTTTACGGCGAAGATATTGAGGATCCTAAAGGGGATGTTTTTGGTGTAACGCGGGGACTCACAGAGGAGTTCGCGGGGAGAGTTAGGAACTCTCCACTTTGCGAATCAACGATAGTAGGGTTCTCTGTCGGGGAAGCGTTGGCTGGTGGGAGACCCGTAGCGTTTTTGCAGTTCGCAGATTTTATACCGATCGCTTTTAATCAGATCAGTACTGAAATGGCGTCTATGTATTGGCGGACAGGCGGAAAATGGCAAGCTCCCGTTATTTTGATGGTTTCAATGGGTGGTTTTAAACCTGGGCTTGGGCCGTTTCACGCCGCCTCTATGGAATCAACGGTGGCACATATTCCAGGGCTAGATGTTTTCCTACCTTCAACTGCTGGTGATGCAGCAGCACTTTTAAATGCCGCTTTTGAATCAAAACGTCCGACGGTGTTTTTCTATCCGAAAAGCCTTTTAAACAGCCGCTCTTATACCACCACCCCCGATATTGAAAAACAGATAGCGAAGATCGGCACAGCTGTGCTACGAGCTGAAGGGAGTGATCTAACGTTTGTGGGGTGGGGCAATGTTTTGCCGATCCTTGAGAAGGTTGCTGCAACGTTAGCGAAATATGATGTAACGAGTGATGTTATAGACCTGCGCTCGATCTCTCCGTGGGATGAGTCGTTAGTGTTGGAGTCTGCACGAAAAACGGCGCGAGTTGTTATTGTATCTGAAGAAAATGGAACGGCTTCAATGGCTGCTGAAATAGCAGCAACTATCGCTGAGAAAGTAGAAGACAAGGTGCAGATAAAACGGGTCACGCGACCTGATACATTCATCCCGTGTAATTTTGCTAATCAACTTGAGGTGCTGCCGAGTTATAAATCAACTTTAGAAGCAGCGCTTGAGCTACTTGGCGGGACAGTTGAGTGGGAATGCGTCGATAAGGAAGGGGGCGACTATATTATTAATGCTTTAGGTGCGAGCCCTTCGGATGAATCTGTTACTATCGTTGAATGGTTTGTTAAAGCTGGTGATGTGATAGGTCCAGGCGCGGTGCTAGCTGATGCTGAAGCGGAGAAGGCTTCCTTTTCGGTTTCTTCACCTGTTGCCGGTATGGTGCAGGCTTTACTTGTTGCGGAGGGGGAGAGCACCCATGTAGGTTCCCCATTGTTAAAAGTTTCAACTGAGAACGTTAACAAAACATATAGACCGATCACAAAAGAGGACGCAGGTTTGGCACGTATCACGCTACCTGAAAAGAGTTTGAAGAAGAGTTCAAAGCAAGAAGATCGCGCTGCACAAAAACAGGAGGTCTTGTCGACTACTGCGGGGGATGATTTTATTGCTGGCATTGTTGCTGTAAGTGCGGTTACAGGTAGTAGAAAAGTAACGAATGAAGAGATCTCAACGAATTGTCCGACTTGGACGGCTGCAGATATCTTTAGAAGGACGGGAATTAAAAATCGTTATTGGGTAAATGATGATGAAGATGCTTTGACACTAGCGTTGCAGGCAGCGAAAGACGTGCTTAAGAAAGGTGCTATTACACTTGAAGATCTTGATATGTTGATCGTTTCAACAGGTTCTCCTATTGAGATTACGCCGTCTATGGCGTGCAGTGTTTTAAGTGGACTATCAGATCCTGCGCGGTCTGCTGCTATTCCGACTTATGATATCAATGCTGCTTGTTCGGGCTACCTCTACGGCTTACTTATTGCGTATGACTTTTTAAGGTCTGTGCCGACGGGGCGAGTCCTCTTGATCACGACGGAGGTTAGTTCGGATATAGTAGATCCTGCGGATCCTGATACTGCTGCGATCTTTGGAGATGGTGCTACGGCAACACTCTTAGTCGGTGCTGAAATGCGATCACAGGCGAAACTAAAGGTGGAGCGCCCTGTGCTTGGTGCTAAAGGCGATCTTGCTAGAGTTCTGCAGATTCCAAGAGACTTAACGCACCGCATGTATATGGATGGAGTAAAAGTTTTTCCGGAAGCTGTTCGAAATATGGTGTTGTTCTTAAATAAAGCTTGCGCAGCAGCTGGGGTTAAAATTTCAGACCTTGATCGTGTTATCTCTCATCAAGCTAATCAGCGCATCCTTAATTCAATTAGTCAGAAGGCGCATCTAGCAGAAGGTGTGATGTATTCTATGATTGCAGAGTATGGAAATACATCCTCATCCTCTATCCCGTTTTGTATAGATAAATTATGGGACGATATTCAACCTGCTAAAACTTGGGGGCTATGCGCTTTTGGTGGTGGATTTACCTTCGGCGGCGCTGTGCTTAAAACGTTATAGAGTGGAGGTGTAATAGAGTAGAGGTGTAAGTAAGAGGTGCAATCGACTTCTTTATTTATTTTATTATGACCTTTTAGTCAGATGGGGGCGTTTTTTTTGGAGGTAAGAGTTTTTAAAAACTGTTTTTGTTAATGGAGGTTGAAGAAGATGTTTTTTTAAAAGCGAACTCGGTGCCATCCTTTAGCTGGAAGCTTTAAAAAAAACTATCTAAGCTAGGGGAAGTTAGACTATAATTTTGTTATTTGAAAAAAATTATCCGTGCTTGAAAAGTAGAAGTAATCAACTTAGCCAGGAACGTCTTCTTCCCTCATTTTGAATACGAGTATTTCATCATCATCATCTTGATTTATTTCATCAGGATCTCTAAATCTAAGATTGTTTCGTTTAACTTTAATTAATCTTCTTATAGTAAGATCTCCTTTAGGTTCCTCCATAGTTTCTGTCTCGCGCACTTGAGCGGCTAGCAACTCCTCATCCTCTTTATTTTTTTCTATAATTTTTTTAACTAAATCGCCAGCGCCCCCAGATCTCAAGCGTGGATGGACTCTTGCTTTTACCGTTGTTTCTACTTTAGCTTTAGCTGGCTGTCTAACTACATTTTTTGTTTCTGTTTTTGCTACTGCTTCAGTTTCTGTTTGTTGCTTTACCTTTACTGCAGTTTCTGTTGCTGTTTGTTTTGCAGGTTGTGTTTCTTTTGCTGTTTGATGCTCTGTTTCTTCTGCAGGTTGTGGCTTTGTTTGTTCTAGAGGTTTTGTCTCTGTTATGGGGGCTGTTTGCTCTGGTATTTCTTCATAAATTGGTTTTGTCTCTATTGGCTTTTGTTCTGGTATTTCTATTTCATAAATTGGTTTTGTTTCTGTTGTCGTTTCTTCTGCTCTGTTCTCTACGATCTTTGTTTGTTCTGCAACATTATTAGTCGTCGCAATGCGTGAGCCAGCGCGTGCTGCAGCGGCAGCGGTCGCCTCTCGTATTGAATTAAAAGAAGCTGGTTGTGTTAAGTCTATTTTCCCGAGTAAATGCTCTATATTTCCAAAAGAATTAGAGGTTTCTTCGCTAACCAATTTTACGACACCGGCGGGAGTTGGCTCTGGTGGTGGCGGTAGATCCATTGCATTATTGATACGATCTGCAGGTCTCTTTTTAAATTCTGCAACTGCTTTGTTTTGTCTAAAACTATCAAGCCAATTATTTACATCAAATTTCTGTTTTGGTACTTGAGACACTTTGGTTTCAGTTAAGGAATTAAATTTTTCATTGAATGCGGCACTATTTTTTTCAGCAGAAAAAGTCTGCTTTATATTTTTGAAACCGAGTTCAGAAGAGAAATTATTCTCTGTGGTAGCCTTTATTTTGTTAATCTGTCCAGATGATGGTGATGAAGAAGTACCATCGCCTAATTTAGGTAATCCTTCTGAACGTGGCTCTGACCTTACAGAGGGACGTTGTGCATTACCTTTTGGAGCCTTTAATGGGGTAGATCTTTGTTGTGGAGTTACGGGTTTAACATTTTTTAAAAATTTTGTGATTTCTAGATAGTCACTTTTAGAAAGAAAACCATCGTTTGCCATGTCCTTTAAAATAGTTTCGACTTCTTGAAAAGTTTTAGCACTTGATAATTCAAACCGCCGAGTTTTAAGACGAGTATCTTTGAGAATTTCTCTTGCTTTTGGAGTTAGTTGTGGAGAACTATCTCCTTTATTTGATGAGTTAAATGTTTTAGTATCTGTGTTTCCTCCTTTTTTAAACTCGGTTTCCGTAGTAGGTGTTGTGTTCTTTGGAGGAGTTTTAGGCTTTGGTTGAGCGGAGTTAACTGTTGTAGCCCTTCCTCCTGTTTGAGAAGATCCGCCTTGTGAAGCAGATGCGGTGTTTTTAGGAGGTTGTTGCTTTGAAGATACGTTACTATTTCCTTGTGGTGGGGTGGTTTTAGTTGTTGCAGAGTTTGTTCTTGTTTGAGGAGATCCGCCTTGTGAAGCAGATGCAGAGTTTGTTCCCATTATAAATCCGTCTAAATCGAAAGAAGATAGGGATTCTTTCAACCAATAGCGAACCTCACCTATTGTTAACAGTTCGTCCAGTTTTTGCGCCTTCCGAAGTTCTATTTTTAGCTTATTAGGAACTTCAGGATGCTTAAGAAGGATGTTTGTTTGGCGAGGGGTTAATTTTTGCTGGTTTAAACTCTGTAAAAATATTGTTGTCTTCTCTGTTGGTGCAGAAACAGTTGAAGGATTTGGAGCTTTTCCTGCTTGTTTGAAAAAGTTGTCCAAGCTGTGATTTTGTGGCTTAGCAGAGGGAACTGGAGATGATTCTCCAGTTGAAAGAGAGTTGCTATTAACTCTCAGACTTCTAGCAGAAGAGGAATTCTGCCCTTTTGCTGAATTAAGATTAGAAAAAAACTCTTCTCCCGTCTGAGTTCTACTGTTCCCTCTTCTGCTTGAGGGAGTTTGTTTAGCTTTTGAACTTGCAGGAGTTGCAGTAGTACCTCTAGCTGCTGCAGATCCTTGTTGAGGTGAAGATGGTGGTGTAGAGCTTCTCGTAACTGTTGTAGAAGTTATACTTCCGCCGCTTTTTTGTAATCTAGCTTGAAGTTTGTTGATATAATCTGGATTAACCGTTACTCCCTGCTCTTTGAAAGCTTTGCTCATTTTTTTTATTACTCCACGAGAGGGCTTTCTTGATATATCTGAAGCATTACGAAGTGTGCCTCGTGTAAGAGGTTGCCCAGTGCGGTCACTTTTAGAAAGAAAACCATCGTTTGCCATGTCCTTTAAAATAGTTTCGACTTCTTGAAAAGTTTTAGCACTTGATAATTCAAACCGCCGAGTTTTAAGACGAGTATCTTTGAGAATTTCTCTTGCTTTTGGAGTTAGTTGTGGAGAACTATCTCCTTTATTTGATGAGTTAAATGTTTTAGTATCTGTGTTTCCTCCTTTTTTAAACTCGGTTTCCGTAGTAGGTGTTGTGTTCTTTGGAGGAGTTTTAGGCTTTGGTTGAGCGGAGTTAACTGTTGTAGCCCTTCCTCCTGTTTGAGAAGATCCGCCTTGTGAAGCAGATGCGGTGTTTTTAGGAGGTTGTTGCTTTGAAGATACGTTACTATTTCCTTGTGGTGGGGTGGTTTTAGTTGTTGCAGAGTTTGTTCTTGTTTGAGGAGATCCGCCTTGTGAAGCAGATGCAGAGTTTGTTCCCATTATAAATCCGTCTAAATCGAAAGAAGATAGGGATTCTTTCAACCAATAGCGAACCTCACCTATTGTTAACAGTTCGTCCAGTTTTTGCGCCTTCCGAAGTTCTATTTTTAGCTTATTAGGAACTTCAGGATGCTTAAGAAGGATGTTTGTTTGGCGAGGGGTTAATTTTTGCTGGTTTAAACTCTGTAAAAATATTGTTGTCTTCTCTGTTGGTGCAGAAACAGTTGAAGGATTTGGAGCTTTTCCTGCTTGTTTGAAAAAGTTGTCCAAGCTGTGATTTTGTGGCTTAGCAGAGGGAACTGGAGATGATTCTCCAGTTGAAAGAGAGTTGCTATTAACTCTCAGACTTCTAGCAGAAGAGGAATTCTGCCCTTTTGCTGAATTAAGATTAGAAAAAAACTCTTCTCCCGTCTGAGTTCTACTGTTCCCTCTTCTGCTTGAGGGAGTTTGTTTAGCTTTTGAACTTGCAGGAGTTGCAGTAGTACCTCTAGCTGCTGCAGATCCTTGTTGAGGTGAAGATGGTGGTGTAGAGCTTCTCGTAACTGTTGTAGAAGTTATACTTCCGCCGCTTTTTTGTAATCTAGCTTGAAGTTTGTTGATATAATCTGGATTAACCGTTACTCCCTGCTCTTTGAAAGCTTTGCTCATTTTTTTTATTACTCCACGAGAGGGCTTTCTTGATATATCTGAAGCATTACGAAGTGTGCCTCGTGTAAGAGGTTGCCCAGTGCGGTCACTTTTTTCAATTGCAGCTCGTAAAAAATTTGTACCTTCTTCATTTAGCGATATCCTTTTTCCAAAGGCGGAGTTTTTTACTTTTCCTTTGTTTAAAGCATTAATGGCCTTTTCTCGTGATATTGGCTTGCCGTCTACTACAGAACGTGGAGTGCGCAAGGAAAAGATAGGAGCAAGAAACATGGATAACCCTGCTGCCCGTCCAGCTGAAAGGAGGGAATTTGTGCCGACAACCCAGAAGCCGTTTCCGATACCGTTTTCCCAAGTTGCTTCCTGTGTTGCCGCACCTAAACCACCAAAGGTTGCTCCTGATACAAAACCGTCAGTAGCTGCTATGAATGTATTGTTAGCTATTCTGCGAAATATTTTTTCCTGAATATATTGTTGTGCTACGGCATAAGGATGAGCGACAACTTGTTCTACTGTTTCACTAATAAAGACTTCTCCAGCCTCCTTTCCTGCTTTTTTTGCACCTTCTGCTGCTACTTTTGCTGCTGTTTTTTTTGCACTTTCTGCTGTTACTTTTGCTGCTGTTTTTTTTGCCGCAGCTTCTCCTAAACTTTCCGCAAATTCTTTTCCTGTGTTTTTTGTAACAATTTCTGCAACATTTTGTACCCCCTCTTTTGCGGATTCTTTAATGACAGTTTTTCCCAAGTTTTCTGCGCCTTCTTGTATTGCTTCTGTTGCAATGACTCTCCCAACGCTTTTTGCGCCTTCTTCTACTGCTTCACCACCTACCTTGTAGATCGTATTGGAAACGACTGTGGTTACGCCGCTGAAACCTTTTTTCTCTAAGTATTTGGCAACTTGCCCTATGACTACTTCCTGAGTTTTTTTTGCAGCACCTAAACCAACACTAAATCCAGCACCATCAATTGCTGAGTTTATAAGTATCTCATCGATCTCTCCTGTGATACTCATACCTCGTCCGACACCGATAATAGCTGTGCGAGTAACAAGACCTGAAGCGGTTGTCCAAAATGCGACAACAAGGGGTGTTGCACTACCACCTGAGCCGCAGATTATGCCGACAGAAAATGCTGTGGCAACACCTGTTCCGACAGCATTAGCAGCTGCTTTGGTTACCTCCGCTTTTACTTCGCGATAAAATACAGCCTGTGTTTCTAGGCTATCCATCATTGTTAAAAATTGAATGTACTCTTCTTGAGAGATCTCTCCTGAGCCGATCTTTTGATGTAACGTCTTTGCCTCATTATAGACTTTTGTAATGTGTTCTGAAAATTGAGGCACGAGCCATTCGACGCAACCACCCGTTGCATTTTTATAACGGGTTTCAATCTTTGACATCATCAAGTCAATGTTTTTGCGATTCTCTTCGGGATCTACACTAAAGTTGCGAGAAACAATCTTTGTTTGTAGCAGAGCATCAACTTGATCATCGCCGGACATCTCTTTTTTAATTCTTTTAACAATGTGACAGCCAGTCTCTTTATAAAAAGCTGCATCCAGCTCTAAAAACTCCTGTTCGGAGGTGATGCCGCTTAACGCTTCACGAACCATGGCTTCATTTGTGCCGTCAAACCATCCACGAAAACCGAGCTTCAATTTTTGTAAACGTGAAAGGTCTCCCGTGTTGAAGACATCTTGAAAAGCATCAAATTGTCTACTTGAAAGCTCTGAGTGGGCGTCATTTACAAGTTCAGATTTATAAGTAGCGCTATATGCGGCATTGACCTTTTCTCTATACGTTGCATGGCGTTTAATAGCTTCCTCTCTCTCTCCTTCTGGAAGGTATCTAATCTCTTGAGATATTAAGAAAGTATCACGTAGCTGCTCCTCAGCCGTGCCCCAGACACCCTTCATAGCAAAACGTGCTTCCACAGCTCCAGCTTGTACAGCATCGCCATTAAGAAGTGCTTTTAACCAATCACGTCCGAGTGTTCTACTTTTTGAAGAGCCGGACATTAGGGTATCAATTTTTTTAAGGAGAGCTTCTTTCCCCCCTGAAGCATCGAGTAAGCCCTGTAAACGCTCTTGATTGATCTCCATTTTTACGGGGTCTACTAAATAGTTTTGCATTTCAAGACAGGTGCCGTGGATATCAATACTTGAACAGCCGAGCCAGTTTTCTTTTGAAAGACGTTCCACTAAGTAAGCTGCCTTTTGTGTATTTTCATCTCCTGAAAGTATAGCATTACAACGAGCGATCTCTGCGCCTGTGAAGTTGGCTTCTAGTAAAGCAGCATCCAGAGATTTGCCATGGTGTGTTTTAAAATTTTCTTTAAATTCGGTGGCGATACGCGCTCTCTCTTCAGGTGTGGCTGCTGGATCTTGAAGGTAAGTTAAGGCTTGAAAAACCTTTTCTTTTGATGCCCAGAAAGTATAATCAAGGCTGGAATTAAGTTTTGCCAAAGCTATTTTTTGTGTGTCGCCCGTTGTTAGCGCTGTCGCTAGTGCTAGATCCGTTCCTGAAAAATCATTATGCATATCATCTTCAAGACGTGCACCGTATTTTTCAAAATAGATAGATTTAATTAGCTCTATCTCTTCTTTACTTTTGCCGTCTAAGGCTGCATACCATTTCTTCTCATCAGTTCCGGCGGATGATATAAAAGAAATTATACCAGATCTCCCTTTATCTTGGTATATCATCGCCCCCATAGTGGCGTTACGCAGAGCATCTGCAGCAGCGGCGCAATTTATATAATGGTCAGAACCGCGCGTTTGAAGGGCATATGCTTCTCCTTTGAGGGTGTCAATGATATTCTCTTCGTTTAAAATTTCTTCTTTTTGTGTTGCCAAAAAGGTTGCTTTAGCAACATCTTCTTCAATCCCCGTAGAACGAAGATTTTCAATTTCAGAGTCTATAATTTGTGAAAGTCTGGCACGACGTGCTTCCTCTAGTGGCGCTAGTGATTGAAGAAGCTCTTCTCTATTTTTGCTTAAGGTTTCAGCTGTTTTTTGCTTTATTTTGATATTAGTAGTTGAAGCTTGAAGTTCTCCAATCTTTATGCTCATTTGGCGTGAAAGTTTTGAGGCTGCACTTAATTGAGCTTCATCCTGCAATTGTTGTAAGAATAGGGTTCTACTCGTGGCATAATTTGGATCATTTAAATCAAAACCATTTTCTTTAAAAAGAGCTTCATAAGTTTTACGTTTTTCATCGAGTGCTGTTATCTCTGACTGATAATCTTTTCTTTCTGTTGATTGAAGACTAAAGCCTGCTTCCCCTAAAATAGTGCCTCTTTCTTTGGCGTAAAGGTAATCCTTCTTTTCTAATAGATTTACGATCTGCTCATATGAAAGCGCACCGTTCTTTAAAATTTCAGAGGCGAAGTAATTATCAGAATTAAAAGTTAGAGAAACAGAGCCGTCACTTTCTGTAACTTCTGTATATGTACCTGAAAAATTTTCAAGTTGACTTTCAAGAGTTGTTCCATAAATCGTTTCATAATCTTTCTGAATGGCGATTCTTTCATCTTCTGTTTTATCTGCAAAAAAAGTATGAAAGCGTAAAACTCCATTTTCACGATCTGTTACGGTGGTGTGTAGTTGCGTTATAAGCTCCCGCCGTTCTGGGGAGATCGTTATAAGAGTTTTTTGAGCGGTTGCGAGACTTTCTCGTTCCTGTTTAAAAGTTGTAGAGACATCCACTGCTGGGAAAGATTCAGTGTTAGGAGTTTTAGAAAGAGCTTTTACCTGTTCTAGCGCTTTATCTTTAGCACCCGTCCAAGTTCTAAAAAAACCGGTGGTATTATTAAGGTTTCTTTCAATCCATTGTTCCGGATTTAGGCGCAATACCGAAGACCCTGCTTGAGCATCAAGAAAGGCTAGCCTAAAAAATTTATATTCTCCCTGCTTTATCTCTGAAAGGATGGCAGGATCTTTTGTTTTTAAAAATTCCTGCGCCTTAGCAGTCATCCGTATCTGACTCTCTTTTTGATATTTTATTGTTCGGTCTGCAACGGCTTCGATTTTAGTTGCTAAATCATACTTTTCTAAAAAAGCGGTGTTCTTTTTAAGATATGCGTTATAGGCATCCTCCCTTAATTTTGCTGCTGATTGCATACTTGAAGGGGTTTCTCCGATCAGTTTCGCCAGCCTCTGAGCATTATTTGCTATCTCTTGTGCACGAGCTTCATCTGCTGCTACTCGTTGCACACTCTTTAAATATTCGACAAGGTCAGGACGACCCTTTAAAATCTCATTATTCTCCACCGTTTCTTGAAAACTCTTCTCAAGTTGTGCAACTTCTTTTTCTAGTAAGGTTGAATCTTGTGCATATTTTTCAGAGTTTCCAATGATAATTTCATTATCCAGACGTTGAACGCCAGTGTTATACACACCTTGTATAGTACCGATAGACTTTCCGCTTTCTTGTGCAAATGTTGCAAGTTTTTCAAGCTCTTTAGAAAGTGCTTCCGTAGTAATCACTTTAGCAGAGTGTTCCGTAGCTACTTCTGTTGTTTTTGTTGCAAAAGAGAGTTGTTCTTCTAAAACTTCTTTGACGATAGTTGTGACTATCTCTTCAAGAGGCTCTTCATCCTCACCACGGTTTGCGTTTTTTAATTCAGCAACTCTATCTCCATTAAGCTCTTTTAAAGCTTTTTCTAAAACTGATTGAAGATTAGTGCTATCCAAATTATTTTTTGCTTTATTAACCAGAGCTTTAAATGCAGCTTCTATAATCTGTTGCCGTTGTTCGAGAGAAAGCCCCTGCAAAAGTCTTAGCAACTCTTCACGTTCTAGCTCTTCTTTGTTTTTTAACCCACCAATCTGTTCATATATTTCAAAGAGTACAGCTTGCGAAATCTCTTCTGCTGGAGGGAGTGTTGGAATCGGTGAAAGCTCCTTCCTGAGGTCGTTAAGCTTTTCCTCCATTATCGGATTAAATAGGCTTGCAGAAAGGGAACCAGTGTGAGTATTGCTAACTTGCGCGGTTGGTGTTTGGGTTTTTAATGAGTTTGCAGAAAGGTCAGCAGGGGGGGGGTTGCTAACTTGTGCAGCTGGTCTCTCTGTTGTGTTTACTTGTGGCGTTGCTCCTCGGTTCGACATCTCCAACAATATCCCGTGTTATTAATAAAACTCCTAAGAACGATCCGCAGAAGCACGCCCTTTGATCCTTATATATTATCAAAAACAGAAGATTTTAATAAGAAAAACCGTCCCTAAAGGTAAAGGGTGGCACTTTTTACCTCCGTAGAGACCTAACCAATTCATTTTTAGTTGCAGCCCGTCCAATTGTCCCTGAAGGGTGGCACCAAAACTGCCGAATCCCAACTTTTGCTAACATCCTGATATCATTAGATGCTAATTAGGACACCCACTTTTTACCTCCGTAAAGACCTAACCAATTTGTTTTTAGTTGCACCCCGTTCGGTCGTCCCTAGTGGGTTCAACCGTCCCTAAAGGGTGGGTGGCACCAAATTTTTGCCCCCGTCCAGATCTAGCCGATCCCGTCTTGCAGTTACAGCCCGTCCTGCTGTCCTTGAAGGGTGGCACCAAATTTTTGACCTCCGTAGAGACCTAACCAATTCATTTTTACTTGCAGCCCGTTCAATTGTCCTTGAAGGGTGACACCATCTATTTTACGAAAAAGTTGTCGCGCAGACCCTGCATAATCATCTGCGAGGCTAGAGCAGCCAGATAAATTCCAGTGATTTTGCTAAGAATAACGATCCTTTTTTTACCGAGATATTTTTCCATCGCAACTGATAGGTACAACATCGCCCAAATTACAAAGAGAGCTATAAGAAGAGCAATAATATTAAATAACTTAGCGTTTAAACTGGGCGCTTCTATGCCTAAAACAAGCATTGTTCCCATTACGGCAGGACCTATCAAAATCGGTATCGTCATCGGAACAATCACTATCTCTTCTGTGTCGCTGTCTGATTGCGGGGGCACAATCCTCCCCTTTACTAAAGAGATGGCATCTAAAAGCAAAATAGTGCCAACGCCAGTTCTAAAGGCATCAAGGGTTATGCCTAAAACGGAAAAAATAGTTTCCCCAAAGAAGATAATGATAACACAACAAATAAAAGTTGTGATGGCGATCTTGGTAGCATCGCTTTTCCTACGTTTGTCAGAAAAGTTTTTGGTTAAATACAAAAACATCGATAACGCAAAAAACGGCGTAAGCAAAAAATAAAAGCGGAGGGAAATTTTAAATAGTGTCGAAAAAGTGTAATCCATAATGGCTGTGATGTTATACAAAGGTAATTTTTTTACAATTGATTTTGCTAAAATATTACAGGTATCGGGGGAAAATTTTTTTCTGGATATATTTAGAAAAAACACCACCCTCAAGGTATAGAATCAAGTCATTGCTTATCTGTAATGGGAAAACTTTTTCTACTGAATACGCTAAATACGTTTAAAATGAACATACCAGGATCAACCTTCCGCACCCTTGACGCATTTATGCTTTAACTGTGGAGGAGGGGTGGATCTCATGGGAGCTGTGAAGAGCGGGAAGCGATATCTGCAGAGCAATCTAAACTAGGCGTAACACCACTCTCAAAGTGTGGAATTACAAGGTATAGAATCAAGTCATTACTCATCTTCAAGGGGAAAATTTTTTCTACTGAATACGCTAAATACATCCAGCAGGGAGTAGCACTTTAAACATTTTTTATTTACAAACAACATCTCCTAAATCAACTGAAAACTCAGAATCGGAAAATTCAGGCAGGTGTAAAAAACACTTATTCTTTTTTATCTCTATATAAAACTTCTCATCTCCCGTCATTTCAACTTGGAAGAAGCCGTCGTCTTCTGTCGTGGTATATGTATGTGTTCCTTTTATCCGCTTCCACTCAATCGGCTCCCCATTTACATCAACCGCGCGCCCGATTCCGATCACCATTTTATCAATCTTCCACTCTTCACGAGCGATGTTGCCAGGAAAAAGAGTTACCTTGCGTGGTGCGCTGTCATAAAGAACAAACTCATTTTTTTCTACCGGCTTAATAGAGATCTTATACTCTCTGTAAGGGTGTAAGCCGATAATTGTTTTATCTCCCGCCGTAATAGTTTCATATAAACTTCCGTTGATAAGAATTTGCACCTTTTCATTAGACGTTTCACTATCTACTACCACTACAAGCGCCGCATCTGTTTTAAACGGAAAGGCGATCTGCGGCACTAAACTCTTATCAACTATAAAAGAGCTGCTACCATTCACTCCATAACTGGAGCGATTATCATCAGACAAACGTTGATCTCTGATAAAGGCGTTGGTATCGAGATAATTATTGGCATATTCAACACGAGCTTCATTAGCTACAAAAGAATCAGCTTGTTTACCCCGTTTGTTGTGAACTTCATTTTGTAACCTGATCTTTGTGCCCTTACCGGTACGGGTTCTATCCGTACGTTCATAAGCTGTGCGGACAACATCAAGTCCATCTCCGCCGTCGTTCTGAGAAGTTGCGTTGATCTGTATCGATTGTTGAGGTCCGCTCGTGCTGTTGCCAAGACTATAACGGTAGAAAAGCGCTGCTTGAAACTCATCACCATCATGATCTGTTTTTAAGTAAGCGGCGTTTAGATAGATCATATGACGAAAGGTTTGAATAATGTTCCAACGTAAGTCAGGACCGTAGGCGTAAGTTTCTTCACCATTTAATTTATTTTTTGTGCCACGAAATTGAAGTTGTACCGGACCAAGTGTGTATCCGATCGCTCCAGATGTATTAGAGCGTGCATCAGCTAAGGTATTAAAGATATCAAGCTCCTGATCACGCGAACTAAGTGGAGTAAGGGCTGGGTCTGAAGTTTCGTCCACCGTATCAGCCGATGTCTCTGAATGAGTAATGTACCAATGGAAGTTGGAGATCGTTCCGTTAAGATCTCCTACAACACCGTACTCACCTTTTGAAGAACAAGCTAAGGTAGCTCCGAGGTTGTAATTCAGATACATGGCGCGGAATCCCGCCGATCCGATAGTGATATCATCCGTACCATTTACGGCACCGTTTAACTCAAGAAAGCTTAAGGCGCGCATTCTAGCAGAGGCTTGATAAATGGGGATATCAAAAACATCAAGGTTGTTACGCAAAGCACCAACGCGCAATGTTACAATAGGGTGTGAACGGATCGTTAGCATCCCTGATTTTGTGAAGAACTGACGATCGCGAATGATAGGGCCGTTATCTTGATGGATTACGATATCAACGTAGTAACTACCGTGCGGAAAAGATGAAGTGTTAATCTCTTGAAGACCAAAATCTAAAATCTGTGCAGAGATCAATCGATTGCCTTGAAAAAATTCAACACGGGATTTCGTCGGGATGTAAACAGTTAAGCGACTGCCGTGCAGATCATCTCGATTAAGAAAAAGATCTTCTGAAGTATCGAGATAAGCGCCGAGAAAATCAACGCTACCTGCAAAGGGACCGCCGTCTGTTTGTTGCGCACCAAAGCCGACCTGATACTCTCCAATGATCGTTCCTGTAACGGCTTCCGTTAAATTATAGTCATCATTATCCCCCGTATATTTATTTGCAAAGATCTGATTGGCCTCTTCAATCGGATCTAATGGCGTCTGATATTTATCAGCGCTATCATCTCTACTTTGAAAGGTACCCTCCGCTCTGGCGAAGAACTTGCCGATGCTGGCTAACGTTTTATGTGTAAGCGCAACATCATTATCTTCTCCGAACTCACCAGAAGCCGCCACATCAAACCGTTGTTGCAGGGAAAAATCGTTCTTCGGATCCGATAAAGCTAGCCCTTTGCTTTGATTGCCTATCGGTAAAAATTTGGGATCAGGGTGTATCATTAAAACAAAGGTCGAGGTATCTGCTTTAATTGTGCCGAGATCGGTTACAGTACGCTCTCCGTAGATCTTATCCTTAAGAAGGGGTAAGAGTTGATCGGTGTTGCTAATCGATGGCAACTGATCCAGTACGCCGTCCAAGTCCTCTATCTTAGCCCAATCATCAGTAAAACGAACTAAGACCAAGCCTTGCAGATCGTCACCAAGATAAAGGTCAAAGAGTGTAACATCACCCTCTTCAAGAGCACTTTCTTCATCCTCTTCGTTTGTTTCAAGCGCTACCTCTTCTTGTGTTTCTTCTGTTAACTCCTTAGGTGTTTCAACACTCATTGTCGCTTCCGAATCTTCCGAAGAAACGATGGTCGTTTCACCTGTAAGTGGTGTTTGTAACTCCTCTGCCGTTAAGGGGTGGGCAGGATACAGGACGATTAACAACGCTAGCAGTAAGCGCATGTCCTTTTTTTTATGTTGTTGTATCCTGTTCTCCATCTAAATCGTTACCGTTATATTAAAATCGCTTAATCTTTCAGCAAAGCTCCTTCTGGTTTTATAGTTATATTTTTATACTCCCCAGCACTCTTCTTTATCAGTTGCAAAGTGCTATCAGTAGGAAGAGGCAGCGCTTTTGTTGCTCCTGCATAAATGCGTAGATCTGGCATCACTTGGCAGTGAGTTTTGCCTGCCGCTCGGCAGATGCGTAAGTCACTTAATAAAGCGTGCACGTTGCCGCTATTTATAAAAACAATTTTTTCAGGGTGCCTTTCCCAAGTAAAATCCGTATTAACGTTACGGGGCTCAGCAAAAACATCTATATCTAAAAGTCGTGCTTGTGGTGCAAGGCGTGATACCGATTTCTTTACATACAATTCAATTCTATAAAGCTCTTCAGAGTTACTCGGAATGGTTCGAAGCAACACCCTAATAACGCGAGATGATTGCGCCATAACTTTCGGAAGACGTGGCGAAACAACCACCTCACTTGTCTCATAAAGATCTTCTGCGGTTGAGCTCTCGGAGATGGAAGATTTTAAAATCTTTGCGGAGATAAAAATATCTTCATCAGAGGTGTTGTTTATCGTTAAATCCTGAATCGGACGATCGCTTGATTTAAAGGTAAGCTCTGTTTTATCTACGGTTATGCCAGAAATAGGAATGATAAGATCCTTTTTATTAACAAAAGGTGTTGGTGTTGGTGTAAAAATAAATTCTTCTTCAACTGCAATTTTTAGAGTGGGGGTGGCTCTTACGAATTTAGTAACTTGCGGCGCAACACTATCGCGCGGCGTTAAAGTTTCTGCACTGCGGGGAGTGGTGCTGGGTGTTGGAGAAAACGTTCTTTCAAGTTTTACCTCTTTCGTAGGGGTAGGTTTTAGAGTCGTTACCTCCTTTGTAACGGTAGGTGTCGGAGTTACTACCTTACTAGGTAGAGGAGATGGTGTTTTAGACGGAATTAAAGTTGTTGTAGGAAGGGGTGTTTCTACCTTTGTCGGTGTTTGCGTAGGTGGATCTTTTATTACAGAAGAGTCCTCAATAAAAACATTGATAGAAGACCCCACCTGCTCAAGACGGTACGGCAGAGAGGTCTCGCCCGCAAAATCCAATACAAAGCGAGTTTTATCAGGGTGCCTACCGATTCTAACAGATTTAAGAAGACCTTTTAGATCGTAAAACTTAACACTTTTAGTAATAACAGCACCGTTTAGATCAATAATTAAACGAGCGGGGTCAGATAAAACAAAGGCGTTCGTTGTGATATCTTTCTCTGTCTTAATCTGCAACAGGAGACCGTTCGACACGACCTTTAAATCACACTCAAGGACATCCTCTTTATGAGAAAAAAGAGGTTCTGCTAAAAGGTGAGGTGTCCAAGTAAAGATCTGTAATAGGATTAAAAGTATCGCAAGACTGCCACAACGTTGAAACATCCCTCTCTTCCTTTTACTAAATATCTTCATCTGAGATTGAACTCTCTATATCTTCTGTAAAATATGAAAAACGGCATTACAAAACTACTATCACACAATTAAGCTCGGTACTATCCTATTTAAGGAGGTCTCGTCAAAGAAGAAGGCTATTTAAGGGGAGGGATGACAAGCCTTTCTATGGTGTCATTAAAGTCTTTAGTTATAACAATAGCCTTATCTGCAGGTGCTTTGATTGAGGCTGTCGCACCTGCATACATCCTACCGGGGATGTCAGTAATAACAGTACACCCTGCGGTGCTTGATGTTACCGATGCTTCTGAAGGGAGAGTGTCAGGATCGCAAGCGAGTGGATTTCTGATCCGAACGTTTATATTGCCGTCATTAGTGAATTTTATACTGTCTCCGATCCTCTTCCATTTTAAGCTGGGGCGACGATTAGCAGGCTCCGCAAAGATTAACATCCCAACACCCGTTAAAACTTTAAGAGAGATGGTGCGACCACTTTTTGTTTGGGATTGTATTTGCTCTTCAGAGGGTGGAACTGATTGCGGAACAAAAGAGACTCGATAAACGGCTTCCGTATCTTGCGGCCTCTTGTGTAATAAAATTCGTACGCTGCGCTGCCCTTTCCCCTTTATAGAAAATCTTTTGGGCGCAACGATTAAAGATTGCGTGCTGATACGTTGTTCTTCAGGAGTTCCAGGATTTATAACCTCAACAGGTTCAACTAATACGTGCAGCATCTCATCACTACTGTTTCCTACCGTAACGTTATGAACGGGACGATTCTCCGGTTTAAACGCCATAATTACATCGGTAACGGAGATCTGCGCCGACACAAGGTTTGGAGATAGTAGTACATATAATAATAGTAGGATGAAGGTATTTAATTGGATGAGTTTATAATTTCTTAGCATATCTCTTATCTGTTTCAGTTAGGTTCTACGATTATTGATATATTCCCCGAATAGCTTCCGTGTACCGCTGAAAGTAAAGCAGATTCAGAGATGGCGATCTCAAAATAAGCGTTTTTAGTGCCACTACAATTATAATCAATACAGGTATACGACGTGCTCTGATTATACTTGGTGGTGTTCGCACTTAGTTGTTCCTTTCCGCTACTAGTGGCGGAGTCGTTCCAATAAGTTGTATAAGCTAGTGTATGTGAGCCGTTAGCAAGGGTAAAGGCATAACCCGAACCACTCCCTTGTACAATAACATTGTAAAAATAGGAATCGCTACAAACACATAACGTCATATTATCTGAGACATCTCCGAGTCCTGTAAAGTTCGTAAACGTCAGATCACTTAAACCGGAAACAGCAACATCTGCTTCAGTTGAGGTTATTACGGAGGTTATTACGAGAAAAATAAATAAGAAAAAGGATAGAGTGCTTAAGAAGATTCGCTTCTTGCGGGGAGTGGCTGATGGATAAAAAGGTAATAGTTTGGCTATGTTGTGTAGTTGTGCCAAAAATATATGTTTAATAGTCGCTGGGCTTAACATTAAAAACCGCTGCTTTTAATATGATGTTTTATAAAAAACCAACACTAGATAGGATCGTATTATGCACTTAACCATTTGTTTTAACAAGGGGATTTTATTGCCTCTAAAAATATTAAGAATTTTTGTGAAAAAAAATCTTTTGGCATTAAGTTTTATTTCACCCCTGACGAACCTCAGATCCAGAACAAACAAGAAGGTTTGGTTTCATACTGTTTTGAGATCAAACTTCACTACACTTTTTAAGAGGGAAATAAAATGAAGAAATATATATCAATATTAGCAACGCTTGCGTTGCTGTGTGGCACGACGACGGCTTTTGCCGCAACTGATGGTACTATTGGGACAGCCTCTTCAACAGGAACTGCAGGTCTGACGCTAGAGATCCCTAAATTAATTCAGATTACAGGTATGAAAGATATTTCCTTAGCATATGTCGCAGGTCAGGAAGATAAAACAGATAATAAAGATATCTGCATCTATGCTAATTTGGATGCGGGTCAAGATGAGACATATACTGTAACAGGTACAGGGAACTGGAGCTTAGACGGTACTGGCGGTACGGATTTCTATTTAAAAAGAACTACAGGTACAGTTGATACGATCGCTTATAGCGTTAGTTATAACGATGCATCTGGAACGATAGGTGCTCAGGCGTTAACAGCAGGAACAGCTTTAACTGGACAAACAGGTTTTTCTAATACGGTTAATGAACTGTGCTCTGCTAATCAAAATGCTAATTATAGTATCACTATTACAAAGGCTAATATTTTAGCAGCGTTACACGGTACATATACTGGCACGCTGACATTAGTAGTAGCACCTGAATAATAAAGAGGTGTTGAACTTAACAGAGCCTTGTGAGGATACACTTTTAAAAAGTTAACTCTGGAGCTTTGTAAGGACTTTTATAAAAGGATGAGTAAGCCTTTTAAAAAACACTCAAGTTGTGACCTAACGCATGAAGTCATCTTCGTTAAAGTAAGTGACGTTTTAAGGTGTTGATTTTTGTGGATAGGTCAGGCGTAGGTAAACCTCAGTAGTAGTGAATACTTGTTGAAAACGACGCGAGACATCTTGTTAAGATGGAATCTGCCGATAAGACAGAGCTCCACTTTTGATAAGATGTTTCGCGTTTTTTAGTTTTTGCTGGTGTTCTCTATATCAATTAAATGTAAGTAACAACGAGTTCGGCGATACCCCTTTTTCGTTTATAACTTGCTATAATATCTGGAGGTATTATAGTGGCGCGTATGGGGATTTTAACGGAAAAAGCAAAAAAATATATTTCGCCGGTCTTAGGTAAATATTTTTCAGACCTTGAGATTGTAAAAGGGCAAGGCGTTTATGTCTTTGATCCTGACGGGAAACGGTATTTGGATTTTGCGGCAGGTATCGGTGTAGTCAGTACGGGTCACTGCCACCCTAAAGTAGTAGAGGCGATTGTAAAGCAGACACATGAGTTGATTCATATCATGGGTGGAATCGCTTATTCTCCACCGTACGTTAATTTAGCAGAGCTATTGGTTAGCATATCCCCCTTTAAAGAAGCCTCTGTGGTTCTTACACAGAGTGGTTCCGAAGCTATTGAAGCCTGTTTAAAGCTTGCTAAGTATGTTTCAAATAAGAGGAAGGTAGTAGCGTTCTCACACGCCTTTCATGGTAGAACCTTAGGTGCAACCGCTGTCACCTATAAGGAAAAATATAAGCACGGCTATGAAGATTGGCTCTTAGAGGTCGTGCGTGCGCCGTATCCTTACTATTTTCATAATAAAGACCTCTCCTTTCAAGAGTATGAAACGGAGATCATCAATCAGGTAAGGGATATTATCTGTCAAGATTCCGAGATCGGTGCTGTGATTATTGAGCCCGTTTTGGGAGAGGGTGGGTACGTACCTGCGCCACAACGATTTTTAATAGAGTTAAGAAGAATTACGGAAGAACATAACGTGCTGCTAATCTTTGATGAGGTGCAGTCCGGTATGGGACGTACTGGGAAATGGTTTGCGTCTGAACATTACGGAGTTGTGCCGGATATTATAGCGCTTGCCAAAGGGATAGCTTCGGGTATGCCACTCGGTGCCTGTATCGCCAAAAAAGAGATTATGGATAAGTGGTCACGTGCAGCGCATGGCGGCACTTATATCGGTAATCCCGTAACTTGTGCTGCCGCTCTGGCAACGATAGATGTGATAAAAAGGGAGAAATTGCTGGAGAACTCCGCCGAAGTCGGAGATTATTTAAAAGAAGAGTTGCAAAAGGTCTTTGCAGGTTTCCCTCAGGTTGGGGATATCCGTGGGCTTGGGCTTATGATAGGTATCGAGTTCGTTAATCCTACTACGGGAGAAGGCGATCCTGTTATTGTTTCCAAGATTAGGAATATCGCCCTTTCAAAAGGCTTGATTTTAATCAGTTGTGGTGACAGTGATCAGATCATTCGGTTAATACCGCCATTGATAATTAACCGTTTTCAAGTAGATGAAGGGGTTAAAATTTTGCTGGAATCAGTGCAGGAAGCTATTCGAGAGGTGTAGTTTTATGCCTAGTTCTGCCCCTTGAAACATCATGCAAAGGTTGTGATACTTTTAGGAGGTGTTGAGGAGGTGAAATTTTTTCTATAATCTGTTACTTCCTTGAAGGATCCTTACCGTGAAAAGAGGTTGAAGAAAACGATACTCTCTTTTATGCGCGATCTTATTTAGCGGAATACTCATGGCAGATATAATAGTTACTTTACTGATTAGTATTTTTGTTCTTCAGACAGTGCTTGTTTTAGCCTGTATTTGTACTTGGATTGAGAGAAAAGGCTCTGCCATGTTGCAAGACAGAATAGGATCGAACAGGTCTGGCACCCGTCTTTCTGTAAAAAAGTGGTGGTTAAAGCCGCTGGTGTTTGTAATAAAGATCCTCGGTATCTTCGGCGTTGTTAATACCCTCTTCTGTGATCCTATTAAGGCGTTCTTTAAAGAGGACTTCGTCCCTGAGAGCGGCTCTAAATTTTTACACACCATTGCGCCTTTTGTGGCGGTCTTACCGGCGTTTCTAGCGTTTGCGGTTGTGCCGCTAGCTCCTGAGTTTGTTCTACCCTTCTATGATAAACCGATCCTTGTGCAGGTGGCACGTTTAGATGTCGGCGCACTTTTAATAATCGCTATGGGTGGCTTCGCTACTTACGGTGTGATGTTGGCGGGTTGGGCATCTAATAATAAGTTCTCTTTATTGGGGGGAATTCGTGCCGCTTCGCAACTCTTTTCTTATGAGTTGACGTTGGGAGTTTCTTTAATCACGATGGTAGTGATCTACGGAACTCTCGATATCTACACGATGGTGGAAAAGCAGGGAGAGTTTTTGCAGTGGGGGGTGTTTAAAGCACCACTTGCCTGTTTGATTTTATTTATTGTTGGAATAGCAGAGACAAAGCGCGCACCTTTTGATCTTCCTGAAGCAGAGTCTGAATTAGTTGCCGGTTATTTAACGGAGTACTCCGGCATGAAGTTTCTCCTTTTTTGGATCGGAGAGTTCGCAGAGATCGGGCTTATCTCGTTAATAATGTCGCTCCTCTTTTTTGGTGGATGGAACTTTCCGTTTTTAAGTAGTATCGGAATTGATTTTAGTAGTGGGATCTGGTGGCAAGCTCTGATAGGACATCTGATCTTATTCTTTAAAGTAGTTTTCTTTTGTACATTGCAGATCGTTATTCGTTGGACTTTGCCCCGCTTCAGGTTTGATCACTTGCTGGAACTGGGGTGGAAAGTTCTTTTACCGTTAAGTATCGTGAATTTGCTAGTAACGGCGGCTTTTATAATATGGTGAGATTGTGAAGGGGAAGATATGCAAGAGATAATGTTTTGGATCTTGGCAACGTTAATGATTGCAACTTCACTGGGTGTCGTTTTGGCAAAAAACCCTGTTTATAGCGCTCTTAGTTTGGTTTTTACCTTGATTGGAACTGCTGCTATCTTTGCTATGCTTGGAGCACACTTCTTAGCCGTTGCGCAACTTATTATTTATGCCGGTTCTATCGTCGTGCTCTTTCTTTTTGTTCTGATGTTGCTTGATATTAAACAGGAACGCTTCGCTTTTAAGGATGCTCTCTTTTTGTTGTTGGCGGTATTTCTCGCTGGAGATTTAGCAGTGATGGTTTTGCCGTATATAAATGAATCTTTCAAAGGAAAGTTTATCACGCACGGTTTGGAAGGCACAGTCTCTACAATCGGGAATGCTATCTTTTCTTTGCAAAGCACGACGGGGAGTGAGCATTTTAATAGATGGCTTTTTGCCTTTGAAGCCTCGGCGCTTTTATTGATAGTGGCGATGGTGGCAGGTGTAATGCTTGCTAAAAAGCCTGAAAATGGATTCGTTTTAAGATCAAAAAAAGCGGAGGATCTGTAATATGCTACCATTAAACGCTTATCTTGGACTTTCTATCGTTATGTTTTTAATCGGTGCCGTTGGCTTCGTGGTACGTAAAAATGCCATAGTGGTTTTTATGTGTATAGAGTTGATGTTGAATGCAGCAGGGATCGCGTTTGTAGCGTTTGGGGCAGGACTCGGAAAAGATGTGGCAGCTTTAGATGGACAGATAGCGACGCTCTTTATTATGTTGGTAGCAGCAGCTGAGGCTGCTGTTGGATTGGCTGTTATTATCGCTATGTTCCGCGTGAATAAAGGTGTTGAAACTGATGCTATGGCGGAGATGAAGAGATAATGAATACGCAGCGAATCTTAAATGAATCTATCTTTCTTTTGTTGTGGTTGCCTTTACTTGGTGCGATAGCCTCTTTCGCAGTGGGGAAGATTAAGCCTAGTTTAGCAGGTTGGGTAGCGTCTGTAACAGCAGTAGCGTGCGCAGCGCTTGCTTTTGCTCTCTCCTCTGATCTGCAGAAATTTGGAGGAGATGCTTTTTTTGAGCAAACCCTTTTTACTTGGTTGCAGATTGGAAAAATTAACCTCCCGTTTGTTTTACGTTTCGATCACTTAACTGCTGTTATGACGGCGGTTGTGACAGGGGTGGGGAGTTTGATCCATTTTTACGCCATCTCTTATATGAAGGATGATGCCAGTAGAGGACGTTTTTTTGCGTACATGAATCTTTTTATGTTCTTTATGCTTCTTCTGGTGCTGGGCGGAAGTTTGCCGTTAGTTTTTATAGGATGGGAAGGGGTAGGGCTCTGTTCGTATTTACTGATCGGTTTCTGGTTTCAAAACGATGATTTTGCCGCCGCTGGGAAAAAGGCTTTTATTGTAAATCGGATCGGCGATGCAGGTTTTCTTTTAGCGATGTTCTCATTGTTGCAGTATGCGGGGACACTCGATTTTTTAGAACTACAACAAATTGATCTGACAAAGTTGCCGTTAATGGTGATTGCGTTTGCTCTGTTTGCTGCGGCGGTAGGAAAGTCCGCACAGATTCCGCTTTTTGTATGGCTACCTGATGCTATGGCTGGGCCGACTCCTGTTTCAGCTTTAATTCATGCCGCTACTATGGTTACAGCAGGCGTATACCTTTTAGTTAGAACAAATTTCATCTTCTCAGCGGTGCCGACTGTACAAGGTGTAATTCTCGGTGTGGGAGTAGCTACGGCTTTCTTTGCTGCAACTGTTGCTATGATGCAGAACGATATAAAAAAAGTTTTGGCATATTCAACTATAAGTCAACTTGGCTTTATGTTTGTAGCTATTGCGGCGGGTGCCTACCAAGTGGCGATCTTTCACGTTGTAACACACTCCTTTTTTAAAGCGTGCTTATTTCTTTGCGCCGGATCGATTATTATAGCATGTCAGCACGATCAAGATATGCGTAAAATGGGTGGTCTGCTTAAAAAAATGCCGCTCACGTTTTTAGCTTATCTAGCTTCGACTTTCGCTATTTCAGGGATCTTTCCCTTTGCTGGTTACTACTCAAAGCATGCGATTATTGAAGCAGCTGGGGCGAGTTATGGAGATGTCATCTTGCTCTTATTAACGATCACCTCTCTTTTAACTGCATTTTATATGATGCGAACCGTTGTGTTGATTTTTTTCGGTAAATATAGAGGAGCGTCAGATCCGAAAGAGGCACCGCCTTTAATGTTGTTGCCTGTTTTGATTTTAGGTGCATTGGCAACTTGCGGCGGATATCTATTGTTTAAGAGGTTGCCTGAATACCTTTCTTTCGTAGTGCCGGATGTTTCAGAAGTGCCTGCTCATCTCGATCCTCTGGCAGCTACATTTAATTCGTGGACAGGCTATGTGGGTATCGCTCTCGCCGGAATCTTATATCTTTATTTTCCTAAAGTTGCAGGAGTTGTAACGAAAGCGTTGCAACCTCTTAGCACTTTAGTCGCTAATAAATATTATGTAGATGAGATTTATGATCTCTTAATCGTTAAGCCGTTAAAAAAGATCTGCAACTTCTTAAGGGGTGTTGATAAGTTTTTTATTGATGGTGTTGTTGAAGGGAGCGCACGACTTGTGATGTTTTCAGGAGAGGCGTTGAGCTTTTTGCAGTGTGGAAATCTTCGCTTTTATGCTCTTTTATTGTTCTGCGGAGTTGTGGCTGCGCTGAGTTTTGTGTTGGGATGGATTTTTTAATTTTAAGGGGATGATATGAGTTTTTTGTTGCAATATATGCCGTATTTGGAACAACACGCCCTGACGATCTTGATCTGCATCCCTTTTGTTGGAGCGTTGCTCTTGTCACTTCCTTTTTTCTCAAAAGAACGGGATGCCATTACTGAAATGGTAGCGCTTCTTTTCAGTGTATTAGCCTTATCTTTTGCCTCAATGTTATTTGCGATCTCTCAATCCACTTCCGCAATGCAGTTTAAAGAGAGTGTGGCGTGGCTACCATCTTTCGGTGTTGAGTATAGTGTGGGAGCAGATGGGCTAAGCTTGGTGTTGGTGTTATTAACTACGGTCATAATGCCGTTGGTGATTATTTTCTCTACAACTATAAAAGAAAAGCGGAGGTGGTATTTAGTTTCAATGCTCTGTTTGGAAGGAGCGATATTGGGAGCGCTCGTTGCTTTGGATCTCTTTCTCTTCTATGTTTTTTGGGAGCTGATGTTGATACCGATGTATTTTATTATCGGTATTTGGGGAGGAGAAAAACGAATTCATGCTACCGTTAAATTTGTGTTGTTTACGATGTTCGGTAGTTTTTTAATGTTGATAGCGATCTTTTACTTGGTGTGGGTTTATTATCTGCAAGTCGGTAAGATGAGTTTTGCGCTGGCAGATCTGATGAATACGGTTCTAACGACGAAGGAAGAGTTGTGGCTGTTTTTAGCATTTGCTTTGGCGTTTGGGATCAAGGTTCCGGTCTTTTTATTACATACATGGTTACCGGATGCGCACGTTGAAGCGCCGAGTGGTGGGTCGGTGGTGTTAGCTGCTATTTTATTGAAGTTGGGAGTGTATGGATTTTTTCGTTTTGCCTTTCCGTTATTTCCGAGAGCAGCCTTAGAGTGTGCACCGTACTTAGCGGTATTGGGTGTGGCTGGGATTGTGTATGGAGCGTTAGTAGCTTTTGCGCAAAGTGATATTAAGAAGATGATAGCATACTCCTCTGTTTCTCATCTCGGGTATTGTGTTTTAGGCTTGGCCGCTTTAACCGTACTTTCTTTAGATGGTGTGATCTTTCAGATGTTGAGTCACGGTTTTATAACAGGGGCGTTGTTTTTCTTGGTTGGGATGCTTTATGAAAGACGGCACACACGCCAGATCTCTGAATATGGCGGATTAGCTGCTCAGATGCCTTTATTTGCAACATTTTTTATGGTGTTTACTTTAGGAGCGATTGCGTTACCCCTAACAAGTGGCTTTATCGGAGAGTTTTTAATCTTAGCTGGGAGTTTTCCTCGTTTTCAGTGTTTAACTACTTTGGCGTTGATCGGAGTTGTGATGGGAGCAGTTTATATGTTGACCCTTTATAAACGGCTCTGGTTTGGAAAATTAGATTCACTTAAAAACGGGAAGTTATCTGATTTAAGCTCGAGGGAACTTTTATGTCTCACTCCGTTAGCGATCTTAGTTATTTTATTAGGGGTGTTTCCGCAACCTATTGTTGATCTTGTTTCTCCAGTCAGTGAGTCTTTAATTGTAAAGATGAATGTTAGAAAAATGATTTTAAATAGTGCTGCTGATGAGAGTTTAAAATCGAAGGAAGCGATGGAAGATGCTTTTAGAATTCAAGCTTCAAACGCTGTGCTGATGAGTCTTGGGAAAGATTTAAAGCATGGTGATAGTAAAGGGGAGGCACGTTAGTGTTGATGGAACAGGATTTATCTCGTTTGATACCGTTTGTAATTTGCGCCGTCGGCGGGCTTATGATGTTGATTATAAATAGTGTGTTAAAAGTGCTGTTGATGAGAGTTTAAAATCGAAGGAAGTGATGGAAGATGCTTTTAGAATTCAAGCTTCAAACGCGGTGCTGATGAGTCTTGGAAAAGATTTAAAGCATGGTGATAGTAAAGGGGAGGCACGTTAGTGTTGATGGAACAGGATTTATCTCGTTTGATACCGTTTGTAATTTGCGCCGTCGGCGGGCTTATGATGTTGATTATAAATAGTGTGTTAAAAGTGCTGCTGATGAGAGTTTAAAATCGAAGGAAGCGATGGAAGATACTTTTAGAATTCAAGCTTCAAACGCAGTGCTGATGAGTCTTGGAAAAGATTTAAAGCATGGTGATAGTAAAGGGGAGGCACGTTAGTGTTGATGGAACAGGATTTATCTCGTTTGATACCGTTTGCAATTTGCGCCGTCGGCGGGCTTATGATGTTGATTGTCGGTGTTTTTACAAAGGCTGCGTGGTTAAGACGTTTTACGGCGTTTACTGTGATCTTTGTGACGTTTGTAGCCGTGTTGTTACAAGCTGCTGTTCCCGCTATGGAGAGAGCTACTTTTTATGGAGTGCTTTTTATCGATAGTTGGTCGTATATTTTTCAAGCGCTACTACTTGTCGTAGCTGCACTTGTGATTCTTTTTTCGAGAGCGGATTATTATTTAGCAGATCATGAGGGGGAGTACTTTACACTATTAATTTTTGCCACATTAGGAGCGATGATCCTTGTTTCAGCTGCTGAGTTTGTGACGCTTTTTATTGGATTAGAGATGTTGTCTTTATCTCTCTATGCCTTGTGTGGGGGGAGGTTGTTAGATAAAAGATCCATAGAAGGTGCGCTAAAGTATTTTCTGTTAGGATCTTTTAGTAGTGCTATTTTATTGTATGGTCTGGCGTTGTTGTATGGTTTAACGGGCACGATGGAGTTCGTTAAAGTAAGTGAACTTTTACAAGACGAATCGATAACGTGGATCGCTTTTAGTTTAGTGATGTCAGGGCTCTTCTTTAAATTATCTTTGGTGCCGTTTCAATTCTGGACTGCTGATACTTATCAAGGTGCGCCGACTCCTATTACAGCTTTTATGGCAACTGCGGTTAAGATTGCAGCTATTGGAGTTGTTATGCGAGTTTTGTGGGTGCTTTTTAATGGTATGCCACTGGAAGCAGGTGCTTGGATCGGGATCGTTGCTGCGGCAACCCTTATTTTTGGTAATCTTGTGGCGCTTAGGCAAAGCGATGTTAAACGGATGTTGGCATATTCTGGAATCAGTCATGCTGGCTATTTGGCGTTAGCATTGTTAACACCTGAAAAGGTTGGATCGTCTGCCATAGTTTTTTATGTGGTGGCGTATAGTTTGGCAACACTCGGGGCTTTTGCGGTTGTGCAGCAAGTTGAAAAGCATAGCGGCACCTCTGAGATAAAAGCTTTTAATGCATTGGCAAAGTGCAGCCCTCTTTCTGCAGCAACGATGACGATATTTATGCTTTCTCTGGCGGGGTTACCGCCTGCCTTAGGAGGGTTGTTGGGGAAGTTTTTTATCTTTAATGGTGTTATCTCGGCGGGTTTTGTTAATCTTGCAGTGTTGGGAATAGTGTGTGCGGTTATCTCGTGTGGATATTATTTGCGTGTGGTGGTAGCGATGTATTTTAGGGAAACAGATGATTTGCAACGCGCGCCTTGTAAGATGCCATTCTCAATATCTGCGATCGTGCTTCTCCTAGCGCTTAGTATCGTCCTGATCGGAGTCGTCCCCGATCTCTTATTATTTTCTTAGCAACTAATTTTCCTCTAGGGCTTGTCACTGGTGCCACCCTTCAGGGACGACCGGACGGGCTGGAACTACAAAACGGATCGGCTAGGTCTTCACGGGGGTTAAAAGCTACCAACCTATTCTTTCTCTAACTTTTCTTCCCCCACTGAAGGGCAGCATCAGAGCCGCGATTGAAGGGTAGTTTAAGATAAAGAAATCAAAGAAATTTGGAAGTTAGGGGAGGGTAAAGAAATTTAATAGTTATTTTTTGGTGGAAACGTTTATTAGGTTTTAAAAAAGCATTATAATTTTAGGAATTGCTTTAAGTAAAAAGCATTGTTGTGTTTATATGAGGTAATATTATGAGTAATCCTGATCTTAATCCTAAATTGCGGGGGGGGGGGTAACTTCTGCTGCAGCTGGTCAAGGTAATCTAGCTTCTCTATGTGTTCCAAAAGTAAGTTTGCTTAGTCCAGACCACTCAAGAAATTTGAACGGAGACATATTAAAAGTAGTAGGTGCAAAGTTTCATAAAATAAGGGATTGGAAAGAATATGGTGACTACTTTCCAATCCTTTCCTCCATTAAAGAGCTACGTGAAATTGCTGGAATGACGGGAACTCCTCTCACTGAAGACCAAGAAAAAACGATAACAAAATTTGCGCTGGATGCGTTTGACGATCTACTACTAGCAGCAAAGAAATGTGTTGCTGTTGGTGAACTCTTCGAAGCTGGTACCTACATGTCAAATATATATGAGATCTCTGAAAAAACGGGAGTTTCTTTCACTCTAGAAGAGGAAGAAAAGATAGGAGAACTTGCACCGAAAGCCTTCAACGCTCTACTAGCAAAAGGAATGAGATTTGTTAAAGGAGGTGATTACTCTGGTGTTTACTCCACCGTGTTAAAGTTAAATAATATCATTAAAATGGTAGAAAATTCTTTTACTAAAGATGAGAAGCAAAAGTTAAAAGAAAAGGTGGAAGACCTTGCGTTAAAAGCGGTCGAAGGTCTACCGGCAAATGTAGAGGAATATGCTGGTCGCGGTAAATACGCTAGAATTAATCTCAACATATCAAATGTACGCAAGCTTGTTGAAAGCGCAGGTCTTTCTCTTACTGACGACCACAAAAAAAGAATGGAACAACTTGCGCCGAGAGAGATCAAATATCTACTGATAGAAGCATCACAAGAGGCTACTGCTGGTAATTACCCTGTAGCTGCTTCCTGCATGTTAGATATATATGAGATTCTTGAAAAAGCAAAAGTTGAAAAAACAGAAGTTTCTTTAACTCGAGGAGAGGAAGAAAAGATAGGAAAACTTGCACCGAAGACAATCAAAGGTCTACTGGGGCCAGCATTGAAACATGGTAATAGTGGTTATTCCATTGATTTTGATAGATACATGTCACTGGCACGTAAGCTTACTGAAAGGACAGGGATTATTTCCTTCACTACTACTATAGAAGAAATGGAAAAACTAGCGTGGACTAATGGTGTTGATGAAAATCTAAAATGGGTATTAAAATGGGGACAGTTTAATCCCTCTAAAGTTGCACGCTATGTATTACAGGCACTTAAGGATGCTAAAAGAGCAGGAATGACATCTCTCACTGAAGAACAGAAAAGAATGTTAAGAGATATCCGAGAGATTCCTAGCAAAATATAATCGCACTTAGTCTTAAAAAAACGCAGAAGCAACTAGCTAATACCCTTTAAGGGTGTGGAGCGGTTGCTTTGTAGTTTTACAACTTTGTTTAAGTGAAGAAGATTAACGGTGTTCTTGCCGGTCTTAACTTTGTTTTTCTTTAACTTGTGGGTGGTTCTAGTTTTTTAACCTCCGTGAAGATCTGGCTAATTCGTTCTGCAATCGATGCCCGCTCTGTCATCTCTGAAGGGTGGGCCAGAGCTACCCACAAAGTGATTATATCTGCTCTGCGCCCTGTGTTGACAGAGCATCAACACCATTTTCTTTATAAAAATCATCAAAATCAAAAACCGCTGCTGCGAAATGGGTGGCACCCGCAGAAAAACGGCAAGCAAGTTGCATTGTCCTATCAGTATGAACCGTAACGAAGTTGAACTGCAAGTGTTATCAGTATGTTATGTGACTAAGAGGGTTGCAGTAGCGACAAAGTGCTGACTCTAAGCACCGTAGGTGTCGGTAATTTGACAGGTCTCGGGACGGGTTCCGTTAATGGAATAGGAGAGTGATTATGGCTAGTTTAGAGACATTACAGTTAGTAGCAGATGTGCTTTTGGTTCTGTCACTATTTTATCTCTGTGCTAGATCTGCCAAGGTCTCGCCGATTTTACAATCAAGCAATTTGGAAGCTAGTCTGCGTCGGATGGTACAAGAAGCCGATCTAGCAACCAGAGCCCTTCAAGAAAAACTGGTTCAACGTCAGACCCGCTTAGAAGAGCTATTACTTGACCTTGAAAGTGCAGAAAACAGACTTAATCGCGGTAAACAAAGTATAGATGAAACTCGTGCCGATCTGGAAAGCCGTTTCGTAAAAGCTCAACGCGCTATTCAAACTTTGCAAAATCAGATTGATTTAGCCTCTGATAAAAATAATGTAGAAGAGAAAACGCCGCTACAACAAAAAACTTTTAATACAGTAGAGGAAAATTTTTCAAATAACTTGTCAGATCTTGACCATTTAGAAATTCAAACCGCTGCAGAGAAAAGAGTTGCTCAACCCGATCATAACTACACTATGTACGGTAGAAAAAAGGTTATCACAACACCGTCTCAAGAAGCTTCTTTAGATAATCATACTCCTAAAAAGACAAGTGTGAGGAAAAATATTTACGGTGCAGTAATTGATGAAGGGAATACAAGGCAGGAAACATTGCAGTCGAGAGAGAAAAAATCTTTAGCAGAACAGATTGAAAAAGAAACCTATACACAGCCAACTTCTGCAGAGAACTCTACTCTTGCTACTCCTAAAAAGACAGGTGTAAGAAAAAATATTTACGGTGAAATAATCGATGAAGGGAATATAGCGCAGGAAACGTTGCAGTCGAGAGCAAAAAAACCTTTAGCGGAACAGATTGAAAAAGAAACCTATACACAGGCAACTTACAAACAAAATGCGACCGCTGCAAAAGTAAAGAATAGTTATGGTGGTGCTAATGAAGGATCTCAAAAGGGAGAAAAACCTACTTTAAAGAACGGCTATCAAAATACACAAGATATCCAACGTGTTTATGATAATGCAGAAGATCTTTTAAGAGATGGAAATAGCATGGAGGCTGTGGCTCAACTGACAGAATTACCCATAGCAGAGGTGAGGATGCTCGCCCAGATGCTTGAAAGGGTGCCTCAACAGATACGCACTACTACAAACGAAAGTGAGAGTCGCCTCGGAGTGTTGGATCCGATTCGTAGGCAATTACAAACTGTATAAGGGGGAAAGATAATGGATCGCGGAACATACGTAGCGGCATCAGGTGGTATCCTCCAATTTACGCGCTTAGATATCGCTAACAACAATTTGGCAAATATAAATACTCCTGGTTTTAAAAAGCAGGTGCTTATCAGCAAAGAGCGCACCTTTGAAGATACGTTAGCAAGTCAAGTTGCAACAGATGATCCCTTTGCAAAAGGTGATCATTTAAGAAGCCCTGGAGTGAGCGAGGTCGGAACTTATACAGATTTCTCTCAAGGGGCGATCAAAGAAACGGGAAATCCGTTTGATGTGGCGCTTAATAATCCGAACGATTTTTTTGTGATCGAGACGGAAGAAGGTTTGCAATATACACGTGCCGGTAATTTTACTCTAAACGCAGAGGGCGCACTCGTAACGAGTGATGGTTATGCTGTTCAGGGAGATGGGGGCGCTTTAGTTGCTAACGGCACACACGCTGAAATTACAGCTGCAGGAGTCTTGATGGTTGATGGATCAAACGCCGGACGCTTGCAAGTTGCCCGTTTTGAAGACCCGCAGGTGCTGGAGCAACAGGGCGGATGTCGTTTTAAATTACGAGATGGCGCAGAAGGTGGTGAAAGTGTGGATGCTGAATTAACACCGCAGGCACTCGAAATGTCAAACGTCTCAGCTGTTAGTACTATGATCGAAGTACTGACAACCAATAGAGGCTTCCAGCTTTATGAGAAAACAGCTCGTACTATTGATGAAATGAATAATATCGCAGTTCAACAGATCGGACGACGGAGTATTTAACGCTTTAACTTAAAGGGGAAGATATGATTAGGTCTCTTTATACTTCTGCTACTGGGATGCGCGCCCAAGAAACAAATATGGACGTGATATCTAATAATTTAGCTAATGTTAATACGACAGGGTATAAGCAGGTACGCGCTAATTTCCAAGATCTGATGTATCAATATCTTCTGGAACCTGGTGCCGCAACATCAAGTAGCACCATCTCTCCTAGCGGTTTGCAGGTTGGTCTCGGTGTGCGAACTGTTGGAACTCAGAAAATTTTTACGCAAGGCGATCTAAGTTCAACAGGTGGTCAATTGGATGTGGCTATTGAAGGTGACGGTTTTTTAGAAGTTGAAATGCCGGACGGTTCTCAAGCTTATACACGTTCCGGTAATTTGCAACTTGATGATACAGGACGCTTAGTTACAGCTGACGGCTATCCGATCTCTCCGACCATTACAATTCCACAAGATGCGACCTCTGTCACTATCGCACAAGACGGAACGGTATCTGTTGCAATTCCTGGTCAATCAGCCTCCAGCGAAGTTGGGCAGATAACAGGTGTGCGTTTCTTAAATAATGCCGGACTGAAATCTCTCGGTAAAAATCTTTATAAAGAGACGGATGCTTCAGGTAGCCCGACTAGCGGAAACTTTGGCGAAAACGGTTTAGGCAATCTTTCTCAAGGATTTTTGGAAAGTAGTAACGTTAGTATCGTAACGGAAGTTGTAAATATGATTACAGGACAACGTGCTTACGAAGCAGCCTCAAAGGGTATTACAGCAGCTGATGATATGTTGAATACGGCGATCAGTATTAAGAGGTAATTATGAATAAAATAATTTTAGCCGGAGTATCATTTTTCTTCACTTTGATGTTGGCAAAAGTTGCAACAGCAGCACCGCTGAATCATAACATCCGTATCATAGGACGTGACAGCGCACACGTTACAACTACACAAGTTCGACTTGGTGATTTAGCGAACATCTCCTCAAAAGATATGACAGATGATGATGCGCTAATTGCACTGCAAAAGATAGTTATCGCAGATGCGCCAGCTCCTGGAGAAAAACTAACCCTCTCTGCTCAAGACATCTTGGAGAAGTTGCGTCTTAACGGAGTAGATTTGCAGCAGGTTGGATATGCACTAAAACGGGTGATGGTTGTAGAGCGTGCTTCAAGAGTGCTTGCTGCTGCAGAGATAAGATCAGCCATAGAGGAATACTTAAAAAATTATAAAGATGAAGTTGTTCTTAAAGATATTCAATACAGAGAAAATATTAAGGTCGCTCCTGGCATTACGGAACTGAAAGTAGCAACATCTAGCAATCAAAAGATAGGGCAGATGGTCTTCAATATTGAGGCAGATGTTGTTGGTGCAGAACCCGTAAAGTTTAGCGTTAAGGGATCCGTTGATGAATGGCGTGAAGTGCCCGTAGCAGCACATCCACTAAAAAGAGGTTCCGTTATAGGAGATGATGATATCGTAATGGCACGATTAAATGTGCAGTCATTACCTGATGATGTTGCTGTTAATAGCGAAAATTTAATCGGTTTATCAGCAGATAAGGGCATCTCCGTCGGAGAGGTCTTTAGACTTAATAAACTTTCATTGCCGCCTGTTATAGAGAAAGGATCCGCTGTGACCATTATCTATAAAAAAGGATCATTAACAGCTACTGCGACAGGTGTTGCTCTAGCAGATGCAGGAGCAGGTGAAAATATTAAGGTAAGAAATACTTCTTCTAAAAAAATCATTACGGGAAGTGTTATAGAAGCCGGTCTTGTAGGAGTTAATCAATGAATAAAAAAGTTATCTACTCTCTTATTTTCTTAGGCATCTTTGGTGGATGTGCTTCTAAAACGGAGCATACACCACCGACCTTGCCGTCTTTAGCATATTCGCAGTGGGCGAAGGATCAGGAAGCTGGACAAGTTATCATGCGCCAAAATGAGATGAAGGTTGCGGAAGTAAGAGAAGCTTCCTTAAACAGCGCAGCTCGTGCGCAACTTAGATTAGTTAATGATTCTCTTGAAAAAGATACTGCACCGCTAGCATTTAATGATACAGAAGATAGCGACTATATCACGAATGAAGGTATGAATCTTCCCTCTGATGTAGAAATGAGAGCAAGCACAACCTCCCAGACCAGACCGTATCGAGGACCTCTCAGCTTGGGTAATCCTGGAATATCGTCATCACTTTGGCAAGAAAGTCAACGTGGTGCCGAGTTGTTACGTGATGATAGAGCGTGGCAACCACTGGATCTAATAACGATTATTGTAACGGAAAGTGCAGAAGGTGCTAAAGAAGGTGATACAGAGGTAAAAAGCAAGTCTTCTGTCGCGGCTAAAGTCGGAGAGTGGTTGGGGATTATTGATAGTATCAAGAAACGCAACTCGCAGATCTCTGATGATGATGGAACGTTAGTTTCTGCATCAACTCAAAATGATTATAAAGGTGAGGGAGAAACAACCAGAAAGGATACCTTAAAAGCGAAGATCTCTGCTATGGTGGTGGAAGTTTTGCCTGGAAATATTTTGAGAATTGAAGGCGAAAAGATTATTGCACTTAATCAGGAAGAGCAAACGATCGCTATATCGGGTCTCGTGAGACCCAAAGATATAAACTCCGCTAATGAAGTTGATTCTTCTAAGATTGCTAATTTAAGGATCGATTACTACGGACGGGGCGTTGTATCTGAAGCGCAGTATGGTGGTTGGTTTACCCGTTTGATGAGGGTGTTATGGCCATTTTAATGAAAAGATATAAATTACTATTCTCTCTTATCTTACTGTGTAGCGTTTTCTCATTAGTTGAGACAGTAAACGCTGCTAGACTTAAAGATATCGCTGAGGTCGAAGGTGTGCGCGGAAATCAGCTTTACGGTTACGGTTTAGTGATCGGATTAAATGGAACTGGTGACGGCAGCAGCGTAGAGTTTACCACCAAGAGTTTGTCTAATATGATTGAGAAACTCGGAATCAAGGTAGATCCTGCACAAATTAAGGTAAAAAATGTAGCTTCCGTGATGGTAACTGCCACCTTGCCGCCATTTGCCAAATCGGGGAATAGTTTAGATGTTAATATCTCATCATTAGGTGATGCCAAGAGCCTCTCCGGTGGAACTTTATTACTAACTCCGCTACGGGGTGTTGATGGTAATGTTTATGCGGCAGCACAAGGGCAGTTAACGGTCGGTGGCTTCTCTGTTTCAGCAGGAGATGATGCCGCAACGCAAAATCATCCTACTTCTGCTGTCATAGCAGGTGGTGCTATCGTTGAGCGGGCAATACCGTTTGATCTCTTTCAATCAAAGCGAGTGCGCATCATTTTACATGAGCCTGATTTTACAACTATGACACGAGTCGTGTCTGCAATTAATCAGGAGTTTAGAAGACCTTTGGCTGTTGCTGTGGATGGTGCTTCCGTAGAAATACCGTTAGCAGGACCATTGGCGAGGGATCCGATAGGGTTGGTGGCGCGTTTGGAGCAGGTTGAAGTCGAGCGGGATGTAGCTGCTAAAGTGGTTGTGAATGAACGGACAGGGACGGTAGTGATGGGCGCTAATGTTACGATAGGACGTGTGGCGTTAGCACACGGTAATCTGAACGTCACTATCAGCTCGGAAACTCAAGTCTCTCAACCTAATGAGTTGGCAGGTGGAAGTACTGCTATTATTAATAATCAAGATATTACAGTTGGTGAAGAGGAGAAAAAGCTTAGTTTCGTTGGTGGCAATGTTACCTTAGCAGAGGTAGTTGATGCTTTAAACTCTTTAGGAGCATCACCACGAGATATGATTTCAATCTTTAATGCTTTAAAAATTGCTGGTGCTTTAAATGCTGAATTGGTAGTGATGTAAAAAAGGGAATTGTAATGTCTAACGATATAACACCTCTAGCTAAGATGAATTTAGGAGAAAGCTTAATAACGCAGAACTTGGGTAAAAGCTCTGCGGATGATGCTGCTGCTATGGAAGAGGCTGCGGAGCAGTTTGAGGCGGTTTTCGTGCAGCAGATGTTTAATTCTATGTGGAGTGCGCTACCGAATGGAGGCTTGTTAAGTGGCAGTAATGAAGAGTCGCTTTACCGCGATATGTTTAATCAGGCCATTTCGGAAGAGTTAGCAAAGTCGCAACCACTTGGTATTAAAGATGTAATTTTAAAAGAGATGCAGAAAAATACAAAGGAGTAGAGAATTTTTCACTAAAAAATAAGATCTTTATGTGTTATAAGATCCTTTTTTTGAAAAGAAAGCATCTTAATGTATAGGATTATGGAAGATCGCGTTAGTCGCAGGACGTGCTGGAAACGGCAAAATGCGCTTCTTTCGCTTAAAGGATTAAGCTAATGGGAAACACAACAAGAGTAGAATCCGCAGATATTAACTATCAGATCGAGCAAAATCGTCTTCGTTTAGAAGCTGAAAGAAACAGAACGGAGCAGAAAGGTCTTGCTGATGATAAAAATATAACTTCTGTAATTTCTTCAATATCTGATTCAACAGAATTGAGCCTTGCTAAGAAAATTCAAGAAGACTTAATCGGTGATAGATCCGAGAGAATCGCAGAGCTAAAAAAGAAGATTGAGAGTGGTACCTACCGAGTTGATTCTACAACCCTTGCAGAATCCCTTTCTTCCGCTCTTGATGAAGAGATCTTCTTTAGTAAATTAGGTAATGAATAAGTCTTGTAACGGATGGGGGCTTTATGGATGTTAATAGTGAGCTCTTTGTCGGACAACTGATATCGATATTACAGAAAGAGATCGAGCTTTATACGAAATATACAGCCCTCCTAGAAGAGGAACGTCACTTTCTTGTGAAGTTTAAAGAGGAAAAAGTTAATGCCATCACAGCTAAAAGGATAGAGGTTTATAATAGCCTCGAAAGTTTGCAGAAAGAAAGAATGCAGCTGATGGAGTCGTTCCCTGATTGGCGCGGAAAAAAATTATACGATTTAGTTATAAAACATATGCACCATAAAAACGCCAAACGCGTTTTGCCGTTAGTAACACAACTAAGAGAAGTGGTGAAGAAAACGGAAGCATCAGGTAAGCAACATTCACAAATTTTAAGTTTCAGCTTACGCTCAATTCAAGGTGTGCTTTCTATCTTATGGTCAGCCACACAAACTGTTGTGAAATCATATAACAGCAAAGGGAAGATGCAGAACTCCTATCACCCCTCAGATTCACGTTCAGCTGGGGTTTTAAAACAGGCATAATGTAAATTAAAAAGCGCCTTGTTACTTTAATAGTTCTAAGGCTAGTTTAGCGGTGCGTTCGGCTGAGGTTTCAGAAGAGTCACGTACTGTCAGACGATCTTTTACGATCTGAATCTTTTCTTTAAAAACTTTTACAGCTTGCGGATCTGTTAGGTATGGTAAAAGTGTGGCGGCAATACGTTCTGGGGATGCTGCTTTTTGTAAAAGCTCCGTCACAACCTCCTCTCCTGCAATTAAGTTCGGTAGTGAAAACCACTTGATGTGACGAACCAGTAAACGCCCTATAAAGTAACTAAGAGGTGTCGCTTTATAAACAACTACAAAAGGTGCGCCTACTAAGGCAGCTTCAAGGCAAGCCGTCCCTGAAGTAACTAAGGTTGCGTCAGCAGCCTTAAGAACGGCATCAGCTTGCTGTTCTATAACAATAATTTTTTTGTTATCTATAAAACTCTCCACAAAAGACCTCTCGAGCCCTACTGCCAACGGAATTAGAGCTTGCAAGGTCGGTACCTCTTGAGTCATCTTTTCAAAAGCTTCTAGCATGGTCGGTAGAATACGAGTAATTTCAATCTTTCTACTCCCTGGTAGTATCGCCAAGACAGGCTCTTTTGGATTTAAACCGTTTTCATTTAAAAAAACATCACGATCGAAAGAGTCAGCAGATCCTTTTTTGATAAAATCATCTAATAACGGATGACCTAAATATTCTGCATCCACTCTGTGTAGACGGTAGAAATCCTCCTCAAAAGGTAAAATCGGCACCATAGTAGTAACGTATTTTTTAATCTGTTTAATACGTCCTCTCCGCCACGCCCAAACTTGTGGACTGATGTAGTACATAACAGGGATGCCAAAAGAGTGCAGCCGCTCAGCTAGACGGAGATTAAAATCAGGAAAGTCTGTTAAGATAGCTAAAGCAGGTTTGCGTTGTTTCGCTTCAAAACACAATTTGTTAAAAGCTGCTAAAATAGTGTTAAGCTTTGTAGCGACTTCAAGGAAGCCCATAACGGAGGCGTCTTTTTCTGAATCGATAATCGTTTCAACACCGGCAGATCTAAGTGCTGAGCCGCCCATACCGAAAAGATGGAGATCTTGACGGAGTGATTTTAAGGCACGCGCCACACGCGCTGCGTGCATATCACCTGAAACTTCTCCTGCTACAATAAGGATCTCTGTTGTCATAGCTTAAAATCATTATCAGTTTTTAAAGTTTATTATCTGAACCTTTTAAGTGTATGCTTTAAGAGCGATAATCAAAAGGGTAAAAATGTACCTTTTTTGGTAGTAGCCATTTTAAATACTTCTCAGAAAACGATTAAATATGTATAGTCTTCGAGGTTAACGTTCGGCGTGGCGTGCAACTTAAATATGCGTAAATTTTTTAGTGGTGATCTTTTATGACAGAGACAAAGGAAAATTTAGGTCGATTTATTGCAAAATTACAGGAAGAAGGGGTTGAGAAAGGACACGCTGAAGCAGAAAAGATTAAAGCTGCTGCCACAGAAGCAGCCAGTCAGATCATTGCTACTGCCAAAGCAGAGGCAGAAAAAATTTTAGCAGATGCTTCAAAAAAAGGAGAGGCGCGCTTGCAGCAAGCGCAGGTAGAACTCAACTTGGCGGCGCGTGATACAGTGCTCAATTTAAAACAATCTATCGCAAAAATGGTTGAAGCTATTCTGCGCGGAAGTGTTGAGAATCGTTTAAAGGATCCTGCTTTTGTCGGCGATCTGATTAAGAACGTTGTCTCTCAATACGTTCAGGCTGATGCACAAGGAAAGGAGTGTGTTGTAACGGTTCAAAGAGGTCTTTTAGATACGTTAAAAAATTCAGTTATGGCAGAGTTATCAGCAGGTACTACCTTTGTTGGTGGTTTAAGTGAAGCTGGTTTTGAGTTCACCTCACTTTCCGGAACCGTAGAGATAACACCTGACTCCATCGCTGAAGTGCTTGCAAAATATGTGAATGTAGATCTGCAAGAGGCTATCGCAGCTGCGGTGCAGGAATAAATTTCTGGTGGCTGGGGGATTATTAAATGACGAGTCTTAATTATAATCTTTTAGCAACTTTGCCAGTTCTTGGTGATCTTGGGACTCTACCCAGCCTCTCTGTGCAGGAATATCTTCAAATTATCTCAGAAAATCGCCGCGTGACGCGGCATTTTTGTATTATCGCATTAGGTGATGATTTAAGGCGACGTTCTGAAATTTTGCTTATGAATTCAGAAGCAATTAAAGACCTTCTTGTTTTAGATCCTACTACTATTCAAAACACGGATTGTATACTGCCGTTCTTTTCACAATCCATTCAGAAACGATTTGCTGCGGATCTTGATGATTACAAGATATTTGAGCTTTTCTTTAAGATGGCAGCGGCGCAAGGAGAAGAGGATAAGGGAGACTTTTTAACAGCGTGGGTTGCCTTTGAGATCGCTTTACGCAATGTCTTGGCAGATCTGAGAGCAGAAAAATTGAAGGTTGCTGCTCCGCACCATCTTTTGCCGGAACTTTCTGATGAGGGAAGTTTTGATAGAAATGAAATTGCAACGGAGTTTCTAGCAGCAGAAAATCCGTTAAAGGTTGATGCAGTATTGACCCGTGTGCGTTGGGAATGGCTCTCGGAGCATGATAATTGGTTTCTTTTTACGGATGATGAAGTGCTTGCTTACGGTGTAAAACTTTTGGAGCTGCACCGTCAATATCGTTTACTACATGGAACGCCTGTGGCGAGTAATGTGTTTTTTACGCCTGTTCAATAGGAGGTTAAGGGTGGAGGGGAAAATTGTTGGTTTAACAGGTAATATCGTTGCTGTTGAGACGGAAGAGAAGATTCTTCAAAATGGTATTGCGTATTGCCGTAGATCTGATGGAGCAATGTTACTTTCAGAGGTGCTTCGAGTACGGGGTAAACGTGCAGACCTGCAAGTTTTTGAAGAGACGGCTGGATTGCGAGTTGGGGATACCGTTGAGTTTAGAGACGAGCTTCTTTCTATAACGTTAGGACCGGGATTATTAGGGCGTGTCTATGATGGTCTACAAAACCCGTTAAAAGAGTTGGCAGATGAGGTCGGATTCTTTTTAAAGGCTGGTACATATCTTGAGGGGCTTTCAACATCAACGCTTTGGATCTTTACCCCTTCTAGAATAGAAGGTGAGATAGTTCGTGCCGGAGATTCTTTGGGGAGTGTGCCGGAAGGGATCTTCGAACACCAGATTATGGTGCCGTTCGGTTTGAAAGGGGAGTACACCATAGAAAAGATCGTACCAGCGGGAGAGTATAACGTTACACAAGAGATCGCTATTCTCTCTAATGGTAGCGAACGAGTTTCAGTTTCGATGCAGCAGCGTTGGCCCGTTAAAGTGCCACTTAATATCTCAAAAAGGCGGCTACTTCCTATTGAGCCGTTAGTAACTGGTATTCGCATTATTGATTCATTATTTCCTGTTGTACGAGGTGGAACGTATTGTATCCCTGGACCTTTCGGTGCTGGTAAAACAGTTTTGCAACAATTAACTTCTCGTTATGCCGATGTTGATGTTGTGATCGTTGCTGCTTGTGGTGAGCGTGCTGGTGAGGTGGTTGAGATGTTGCGTGACTTTCCTGAATTGCTAGATCCACGCACAGGGCGGAGTTTGATGGAGAGGACTATTATTATCTGCAACACCTCTGCTATGCCTGTTGCAGCGCGTGAAGCCTCAATTTATACAGCGGCAACTCTCGCTGAGTATTACAGACAGATGGGGTTACACGTTTTAATGTTAGCTGATTCAACTTCTCGTTGGGCTCAAGCGATGCGTGAAATCTCTGGAAGGTTAGAAGAGATCCCTGGTGAAGAGGCGTTCCCCGCTTACTTAGAGAGTCGTATTGCTAGCTTTTATGAACGCGCTGGTGATATCGAGTTGAAAGATGGACGACGTGCATCTCTTACAATTGGAGGCACGGTTAGTCCTGCTGGAGGTAACTTTGAAGAGCCTGTTACGCAAAGTACTTTGAAGGTGGTTGGCGCTTTTCACGGACTCTCAAGAGCAAGAAGTGATGCTAGACGGTATCCTGCTATCGATCCTTTAGAGTCGTGGAGTAAATATGTAGGGTTAATTGATCCTAAAAAAGTGCGGAGCATTAGAGAGCTTTTAAAGCGTGGTAATGAAGTTGATCAGATGATGGCAGTTGTTGGTGAAGAGGGTACTAACATTGAAGATTTTACCATCTCTTTAAAAGCGGAGTTCTTTGATAAGTGTTATCTGCAGCAAAATGCTTTTGATGATGTGGATGCTTCTACTCCGGCTAAACGACAAAAGATGGTTTTTGATAAATTGCTAGAGGTTGTTAACCTTGATTTTGCCTTTGAGGATAAAGATGAAGCACGCAAAATTATGTTTATAGTGTCGGATCTCTTTAGAAACTGGAATTATGCGCCTTTTGAAAGTGCGGAGTTTAACAAAATACTTGGTGATATCGATGCCTGTATAGCTACACGTGGGAGGCAGGAATAAGATGAGAAAATATTTTGATGAGATCTTGCAGATTAGTGGTAATGTCGTAACGGTGCGCGCCCCTGGTGTGGCTTATAATGAATTGGCGATGGTGATTTCAGATCACGGCTCCTCTTTGGCACAAGTAATTCAGTTGCAAGGTGACTTGGCGACGTTACAGGTCTTTCAAGGATCGCGCGGGCTTTCAACGAGAGATCGTGTTAGATTTTTCGGTCGGCAGATGGAGTTCCCGTTCGGTGAGATGTTGCTGGGGCGTATCTTTGACGGCTCGGGACAGCCGCGAGATGGGAAACCTGAAGTTGAAGGCGAATCTATTGTATTAGGTTCTCCTGCCGTAAATCCTGCCAAGCGTCTAATGCCTAATAAGATGGTACGTACCGGTATCCCAATGATTGATGTTTTTAATTCATTGGTAGAGTCTCAAAAGCTTCCGATATTTTCCGTAGCGGGTGAGCCGTATAATGAGCTTTTAGCACGTGTCGGATTGCAGGCGAATGCAGATATTATCTTGTTAGGTGGGATCGGGCTTAGGCATGATGATTATCTTAAGTTTAGAAATGCTTTTGAGCAGGGCGGAGTTTTAGGTAGGTCTATTATGTTTTTGCATACGGCAGCAGATCCTGTTGTGGAAGCTCTGCTGGTGCCGGATCTCTGTTTGGCTGTTGGTGAACAGTTTGCTTTGCAGGGGAAAAAAGTTTTAGTGCTTCTTTCTGATATGACCTCTTTTGCAGATGCTTTAAAAGAGATCGCAATTATTATGGGGCAGGTGCCTTCTAATCGTGGTTATCCTGGAGATCTTTATACGCAGTTAGCGAGGCGTTATGAGAAAGCTGTTGATTTTGATGGCGCCGGATCTATGACGTTATTAACGTGCACGACGCTCCCAGGTGATGATGTTACTCATCCTGTGCCTGATAATACGGGGTATATTACTGAAGGGCAGTTCTATCTCCGTAACGGTCGTATTGAACCTTTCGGATCTCTCTCTCGATTAAAGCAGCAGGTGAACGGCAAGACTAGAAACGATCATAGAGCGATTATGGATGGTTGTATTCAGTTGTATGCGTTGTGTAAAGAGAGTCGTGAAAAACGGGATATGGGGTTTGAACTTTCTGAGTGGGATGCAAAATTGTTGAAATACGGGGAGAAATTCGAAGATGAGATTATGGATCTCTCCGTTAATATTCCGTTGGAAGAGGCGCTTGATCTGTGTTGGAGGATCTTAGCTGAATGTTTTTCACCGGAAGAAACAGGTATTCGTAGAAATCTGATTGAAGAGCATTGGTTGAAGACGGCGTGCTAAAGTTTTTAGATCGGATCATGAGGTTGATTAGGTAATGGCGCAACGATTGAATTTAACAAGACCTGAATTAAAGAGACAACGAGATCTACTACGTCGCTTCTCTCATTATCTGCCGATGCTAAAGTTGAAGTTGCAGATCTTACAGGTTGCTCTGCAAAAAACAGAAGCACAATTCTTAAAAATACAAGATGAACTCTCTCTCTTGGAGACTCGCTTTAAAACGTATTCCACAATTATTAGAGAATGCAGCGGCGTGAATTTAGCGGCAGCGGTTAAGCCTTCTGAAATTAGGAAAGGTTATGAAAATATCGGCGGTGTTGAGGTGCCGTATTTTGAACAGGTTATTTTTGATCCAATAGAGTATGATCTTTTTGAAACTCCGGCTTGGGTTGATGGTGCTATACTTGATCTAAGGGAGTTTTCCGCTCTGCACGCTACGGAAGTGGTTCTGCATCAACGTTATGATATCTTAAAAAAAGAGTTAGCAAGGGCTTTACAACGGGTAAATCTTTTTGAAAAGGTCAAAATTCCAGCGGCGCAGGAAGCTATTAGAAGGATAAGAATTCAATTGGGTGATGAGATGGCAGCGGCTGTTGCTAGAGCTAAGGCGGCTAAAGCTAAGATTACGCAACGGGTGGATTATGATTGAACCGATGTTAAAGATTTTCATAGTGGCACGTTTCTCCGATAAGAAAGCTCTTGTCGCTGATCTGGGCAAGACGGGGGTTGTGCAACTGATCCCATTCGGAGAGGTAGAGAGTGAAGATCGCAAAAGTTTAGCGAAGCGATTAGAAGACCATGAAAAAGCTCTGAAAATTATTCAAACTTTGGAGCCTCTTAAAAAATCTGGCGTGGTTTCTGTTGAAAGTGTAGCGGATGAGATCTTAAGAAACAGTGCAGAAGTAGAGGTGTTGCAGAAAAATATAGATCTTTTAGAAGAGTCTTTAAAATCTCAAGAATTATGGGGAGATCTTTCGCTACGAGATATTGAGAAGCTTAAAGGTGCTGGAGTAGAGGTTAGATTTTTTCGAATACCCTTTAAGACACCTCTTGATCTTCAAGGCGATGCAGTCGCTGATTGCGGAGCGCTTGATAAGACTTCAAAACTTCTCTTGGTAGTGAATCCTAAAGAACCGCTTCCGCAAGGTGTGCAAGAGTTGGTAGCGCCTGAAAAAGATAAGGCGTCTTTAGAGGCAGAGTTACTTGAAGCTCGTTCGAAGTTAGTTGAAGTTAAGGAGCGCTTAAGTGCTCTCGCTAATACGAAGGATGACCTTTTACAAAAAGTTGAAGTTTTAAAAAATCGTTTAGCTTTTCAAAATGCCTTAGATGGTGGGCTAGGTGAAGGGGAGTTTTTTGCATTAAGTGGTTGGGTGCCTGCTAAAAAACAGGGGGTGGTTAAAGATCTATTACTTTCAAAAGATTGCTTCTATTACTTTGAGAAGCCGCAAGAAGATGAAGAGCCACCTGTTTTAATTACATATCCGAGATGGGCGCAGTCCATAGCTGGACTTTTTGATGCTTTAAATGTTGTGCCTGGTTATAGAGAGCCTGATATCTCTACTTATTTTATGATTTTTTTACCGATCTTTGTAGCAATTATTATCGGGGATGCTGGTTATGGTTTTACACTGTTTGCCTTAGGAGTAATTTTCCGTAAAAAGATGTTGCAGGCAGCAGGGAAAGATAAGGTCGATTTATTATTTATCTTAAGTATTGTTACGATCATTTACGGCATATTATTCGGTTCGTACTTTGGATTTAGTCCGTTAGATCTAGCTGATGCGGGAGGGTTTTCAGTCTATAACGGGACGGAGCTAGATGTCACAGCTACTATTAACGCTATGCAGAACGGGGAAGGGTTTGTAGCGTCCTTAGGGAGTATTATAACGTCTGCAGCGTTGTTGTGGAAACCGAGCGCTGATGGCTTTAGAAATCTTTTAACGGTGATTAGCTTTATCTTAGGGTGTAGCCACTTGGTGCTAGCACATCTGGTGCAAGTTATGAAACTTTTCCCATCGCAAGAAGCTTTGGCAGAGTTGGGATGGGCGATCTTTATCTGCGGTATGTTCGGTATTGTTTGGGGATTGTTTTTGCCGGATCGTCCTTTTATCGTTGGACAAAGTGGCGTTATCTTTATGCTTGCAAGTGGAGCACTCTTATCTGCCTGCTTTTCATGTCCGAATAGATCTTGGTTGGGGAGTAGGGTGCCTTGTGGTGTAGCAAGTTGTGCCTTATCTTGGATCGGAGCCTTCTCGGATATGGTGAGTTATATCCGTTTAATGGCAGTTGGATTATCCAGTTATTATATCACATCAATTGTAAATTTATTAGCAACAAAAACTTTTGAAGCGATGCCTGAAGTGGTTAGTGCGGGGATCGGTTTTGCGATTATCTTTATCGTTGGACATACTTTTAATATAGTGTTGGCGATGATCTCTATTTTGGCACACGGGGTGCGCTTAAATATGCTTGAATTTTCAAATAATGCCGGAGTGCAGTGGAGTGGAGTGAGTTATTCTCCATTTGTGCTACTTCGATCTAAAGGAGAATTGTAATATGGAAACATCTGTTATGCTGGGGCAGTTGGGGTATGCACTTCCTTTACTGTTAGGCGCAATGGGAAGCGCTCTCGGTGTTTTATACGCCGGACGTGCTGCTATGGGGGAATGGGCAAAGGAGGGTAAGTCTGGAAAGGTACAACGTTTCACATACCTTATTTTTACAGGGATGCCACTTTCTCAGACTTTATACGGCTTTGTCTTTATGTATGTTAGTTTAAGAGGTCATTTAGCCGGTTCTGATATGGCATTAGCTACAAGTCACGGCGGAGTTCTTTTTGGATTAGGGCTGGGGTGTGGGCTTATCCAGTTTATTAGTGCGCTTGTGCAAGGCATACTTGGTGCTGGCGGCTGTCGTGTGGTGGGAGATAGTAATGGTAAGGGGCTTGGTTCAATTATTTCTGCTATGGGTATTGCAGAATCAATAGGTTTACTCGGTTTAGTGTTCTGTATGCTTTTAATGCCAAAAATCTAACGGCTACAAAGGTAGCTGTTTTAATGGGCACGCTTTTCCTCCAAAGGTTGAAGGATCTTTAGGGGAGATGGCGTGCCGATTTTTTTATAAATGCCTTTTAAAGGGAGGGTAGCCTTCAATTAAAAGGTTGTTTTAAGCCTATCTTTCTATTTAACCCAAACTTTCCCCTTTTTACGTATGTTAAGTAAGTAACAGTTCGGCTATTTTTAGCTCTGCTTTAGTTTGCTCGGCTAAATACCAAGAGTCCCCAAGCCTAACTTTTTTAATTTCAGATAACCTTCTGATAGCATCTTCTAATGATATTGAAGTCGAAAGTTTATGTTTTTTTATTGTTTTTAATATTTCATAGCTCCACTGTATTGCTATGTGATTCACGAACATCCATCCCTGAAATTTATCATCATCACTCATATATGAAGCATCTGCTTTTAAAACAGTTTTTAACGTATCAAAAGATTGTTCAATAGATAGTCGCATTTTGTATAACGTGTATATTTCTTCTGCGGATGAGTCCAAATTTGAAAAGAATGCAACAGTTCCTAGCCTCACTTTTTTTAAATCAACATCTGTTAAATTGTATTTTTCTGGATGAGATATTGTTAATGAAACTAAGTTATTTTCCTCTTCACCTGCTAAAAACGGGTCTCTAAACAGATATATAAATCCATTCCCAATCTTATATTTTTTATATCTTAAGTACGTTTTATTATATTCAATAACGTTCCTGCTTGTTTCTATTCCATCATAGTCTATAAGAGAGCTATTTCTACGCAATGGAATAACAAAGCTAAGTTTATTCTCTATAAGATCTTTAACGTTAGACTCTGAATAGAAACCCTTATCTGCAATAATAGTAGCATCACCAATTTCTGATTCTTGGATAGTTAAAGATAGAGCTTTTACATCTCTTATATTCCCAGCCAATAACCTATAATAGACTGGTTGTTGCAATTTTTTAGAGTAAATATAAAGCAAACTCGCCTGCGTTTCCCAAAAATGGTCTTTATTATATCCTCCTTTAGCAAGACTCGACTTTCTCATAGATGTTCTAAGAAATGTAGAATCAATTAACAAAAAATCTTTTCCATGAATAAAACTCTTCATATATTCAGAACGAGCAAATTCATCTTTCCCAATCGATTGCAAAATATTCGGAATAGCTTTCTTATTAAGAAGAAAATTAAGTTTTTCACTCAACATACTGTTTTCAAAATCATCATTCATGCGTTTAATAGGAGAGCAATGTTTGATCCTGCTGTATGACATCAGCAAAATAGCCTTCCACTTATCTGGAAAATAACACCGAAGTCTTTCAATAATTGTTTTTTGATTGAGGATAAATTGAGATAAACCATACTCTCTGCACTTAATATTCACAGCAGGTACAAGGCTTCTCTTCTCACTTGGTATAAAACCGTCCTCTTCTGTAATTCGTCCAAGTAATTTACCAGTAACTTTCACGCTCCTTTTCCTCTCAGGGTCATACTTATAGCTGTAGCTATATAGGTAATATCTCCCATTGATAAGACGTACCTCTTTTCCTTTCTCTCGATATTTTGTTGCCCAATCAGGGTGTATTTTTGCTTTCTTTCCCATACCTAAATACGTATGTCAAAACAACAAAAAAGTCAACCCCCTTTTTTGTTAATTTTTAAAAAATTTCTATAGGTTATAACAATATGTTACTTTATTGTTACGTAAATCAACAGAAAAGTTTGGGATTTAAGTTATTAGGGGTATTGGAGTTTTAGTTATAGAATTATATACTACCAAGCATACTGTTTTTTGTCTTATGAGGTTTGATGCGTGGTCTTAATGCTTGGTTGGGAGTATCCTCCCTATATAAGTGGCGGTTTAGGTACAGCTTGTGAAGGGCTTACTAAGGGGGCTGGCTCGTCTCGGCGTTGAGATTCTTTTTGTTGTTCCTAAGGTTTATGGGGGTGAAGATACTCCCCATATGTCACTTTTTGATTCATATCTTGGTCGTATCAGTGGGCCGGAACCGCACCGCATAAACTTAGATGAAGAGAAAGAAGATCTTGATGATATTGATGATTTGATAGTGACACAGCGTGTGCCCGCTGCTTTGAAGCCGTATTGGACGCCGGATGATTTTAAAAGTTATATCGCAGCTTTGCATAAAACAAAACCTGCAGCACCACTAGAAGAAAAAGAGAAGAAAGCTAAAAAGAAAAAAAGGGGCAAGCCTGCTGGTGGAAAATATGGAAAAGATATCTTTCAAGAGGTGGCGCTTTATGCTGAAAATGTTTTAGCAACGTTACAAGAAGAAGAGTTCGATCTGATCCATGCTCATGATTGGATGACATATCCTGCCGGACTAGCTTTAAAAAAAGCCACAGGTAGGCCTCTTGTGGTGCATGTTCATAGCTTAGAGTACGATCGGAGTGGTGCTAATGTTGATCCACGTATTTTTGCTATTGAAAGGATGGGGATCAGGTCCGCAGATGGTGTAATCGCTGTCAGTAAATATACAAAATGGATCGTGCATCGTGAACACGGGGTGCCGTTAGATAAAATTTTTGTGGTTTATAACGGGATCTATCCTAAAAAGGTCGTTGAATATTACAGGAAAGAGTCTGAACTGCAGAGAAAGGTGGTGCTCTTTTTAGGTAGAGTTACCTTTCAAAAAGGTCCTGAATATTTTGTTGAATTGGCAGCGCGTGTTGTGCCGCATGTGCCAGAGGTTCTCTTTGTCATGGCCGGTACGGGAGATCTACTGACAAAGTTGATGGCAAAGGTAAATAGGTTGGGGCTGCAAAAACACTTTCATTTTGCTGGATTTTTAAAGGGAAAAGAGGTCGATCGGATGTTTTCTATCGCTGACCTTTATATTATGCCGTCGGTTTCGGAGCCTTTTGGTATTTCAGCTTTAGAAGCTGTTAATTTTGATACACCGGCTATCATTTCAAAACAATCGGGGGTGGCAGAAGTTTTATCGCATGCTTTAAAGTTTGATTATTGGGACGTTGATACATTGGCGGATTATGTTGTAAACGGGTTGATTCATAAAGATTTAAGAGCGGATCTGGCTGTAAACTCTAAGCGTGAATTAAAAAAATTGCGTTGGGAAGCTTCTGCTAGAAGCGCTATCGAAGTTTATAATAAAGTTGCTCCGCACGTTAAATTAGCGATCGGGGAATAAGGTTTGCGGATAAAAATTAAGGGAATACTAACTGTATTTGGCGGGATTAGATGTCTTCAGTTTGCTTTTATTTTCAAGTTCATCAACCGTATCGATTGCGGCGCTTCAGCTACTTCGATTCGTCAAGAGAACTGAACTATTTTGATGAAGAAGCAAACGCTATTGTATTTCGTAAGGTGGCTGAAAAGAGCTATCTGCCGACTAATAAAGTTTTGTTAGATCTAATAAAGCGTTTTCGAGGACGCTTTCGTTTTGCTTTTAGTTTGTCGGGTATCGTTGTGGAGCAGATGCAGAGATATGCACCTGATGTTCTGGCAAGTTTTCAAGAATTAGTTGCTACCGGTTCAGTTGAAATTCTGGGGGAGACGTATCACCACACTTTAGCATCGATCTATGATGAACATGAGTTTTGTGAACAGGTGATGCGTCACGATGAGTTGATGAAATTTATCTTTGGTGCAGAGCCTAAGGTCTTTCGTAATACAGAGTTGATTTATGATGATAGAATAGGGGAGATGGTTGCTTCCTTAAGGTATCGTGGCATTATCGCAGAGGGTGCGGATGATATCTTAAATGGGAGAACACCTAATAAAGTTTATAAAAATCCCTATTCTGGTTTGCCAATTTTAGCGAAAAACTACGCACTTTCCGATGATATCGCCTTTAGGTTTTCTAACGTAAATTGGAAAGGATACCCGCTTACTCCTGAAAAATTCGCCTATTCTTTACACAGCGTTACAGATAGTGCTCATGTAGTTAATCTCTTCATGGATTATGAAACTTTTGGAGAGCATCAGTGGAGTTCTAGCGGAATATTTTCTTTTTTAAATGAGATGCCGAGTGCGGTTTTAAGTGATAGACGGTGGAATTTTTTAACGCCGAGTGAGGTCATCAACTGTTATGCGCCTGTTGAAGCGCTTCCGTATAAACGTTTAACGTCGTGGGCTGATAAGAATAGAGATCTTTCAGCATGGTTAGGAAATAGGATACAACGTGCAGCGTTACAGGAGATAGTAGCTTTGGCGCCACATATAAGAAAAATTGATGATCCGCATATTACAACCGTTTGGAGAAGGCTTCAGACCTCTGATCATTTTTATTATATGTGTACCAGTGGCTCTGAAGATGGAGATGTTCACGCCTATTTTAGTCCGTATCAGAGCCCGTATGATGCTTTTATTCGTTATATGAATGTGCTTAAGGATTTTAAATGGTGGGTTTTTCAACGTTCAGCAGAGATGGGAGATGTTGATCAGAATCGAGGGGTGTTGAGAATTCACTATTGATTTTAATTTTTTGGTATTATGCAGTTTTATTCGACATCAGTTCAAGAGGCGTTTGCCACATTAGGTTTAGGATCTGAAGCTTCTTTTGAAGAGGTAAAGAAGAGGTATCGTTCATTATTGAAAAAATATCATCCTGATAAGTTTGCTTTGGATGAAAAAAAAAGAAAGGCAGCGGAAGATAAAACCATAGCTTTGAATAATGCTATGGACGATCTTGAAAACTATTTCAAGGACTCAAAGGCACAGCAATCTAGTCGAAGCTATGCTGGTAGCACCTCCTCAACTACTTCATATTCAGGTAATCGAGGGAGACAGAGAACGCAAAACGAGTACTCGGACGAAGGAGAGACTCGACGTGGCTCCTACGAGAATTATAGTTATAATATCTTTGAAGATGGTGGAAGCGCTTCTGGAAGACGGTATTACGGAAGAGCTAAAAATCCAGAAACGGCGTATGAAGAGTTTGAAGAGATAAGAAATCGAGAAAGACAGTGGTGGGGACGGAGAGGATGCTTACATGCGCTCTTATTTGCTGAATACGGTTGTAATTGGTTTAGTAACTTAGTGATTAGAATAATCTATATTATTATTACGTTTATCATATTGTATATACGATACCAGATCGATGAATGGTAAATTTTTAACCTCCGTAGAAATCTAGCTGATTCATTTTTTAGTATCAGCCCGCTTAATTGTTCCTAGTGGGTAGTAACAAATTTTTAACCTTCGTGAAGACCTAGCTGATCCTGTTTTTAGTTGCAGCCCGCTCTGTCGTTCCTAGTGGGTTACAGTAAAATGTCGAACTATCTGCAATAATAAAGCATAGATATATAAAAAGTTCATTTTATCTTTAATATCGCTTTTATTCGAGAATTTTTACCTGCGAAAAATATAAGCTACTCCTCAATATTTACAAAAATTATGAAAATGGTGTGTTTTTATAAGTATCAAATAAGTGTAAAATAACCATTGGCATATAATTTGGAGAGATAATCAGATGCTTTTACAGTTTTCCGTTTCAAATTTTAAGTCTATTAAGGAAGAAAGCTACTTTACAGCTATCGCTAATAATGAAAAAGAACACGAGAATAATTTGATTAAATATAATAAAACTAGAGTGCTTCCTACACTTGGGTTTTATGGTGCTAACGCATCTGGTAAAAGTAATATCTTTATAGCTATGGAAGTAGCTATTTCATTCGTTAGAAACTCTCATCTATATCAAGTTAGCGATGAAATTCCACTCTTCCCATTTTCTTTTGATGATAAATATAAAAAAGGTAAAACTAAAATAGACTTTATATTTGTACATAATAATAAAAAATATGCTTACGGCTTTGTCGCAAATAAAAATAAAGTTTATGAAGAATATTTATATGAATATAAGTCTTCAAAACCTAGTAAAATATTTGAAAGAACTGATGTTAATAAATATAGCTTCCCTAGAAATCATAGTAAATTAAACGATTATACTAATAAAAATACCGATAATAAATTATTTTTAAACACTGCAACTGCTTGGAACGCTGAAGCAACAAAAGATGCGTTTTTGTGGTTTAACGAGATTCAAGTTTTTGGAAAACATCCTTTTTATTCCGAAAAAAATAGACACACATCTTTAAATTATCTAAGTGAATATAAAAATGATTTAAAGTTTAGAAGCTTTATAAAATCGTTATTACATGAAGCAGATATTGGAATTGTCGATTACGATGTGCAAAGTGAATTTTACGAGGTTCCATTTTTAGATATTAGCGAAATGGGAGTATCAGTAAAATCACGCAAAGAGAAAAGAATAAATACGATACATAAAATAAAAAATAGTAAAAGTGGTAAGTATGAACAAAAATATTTAGAGCTTATAGACGAATCGGAAGGAACCCAATTATTAATTCTTTATGGACCTTTAATATGGGAGACATTAACTAAAGGTAGGACGATATTGATAGATGAAATAGATAACAGTTTACATATAAGCTTAGCTAAATATTTAATAGAACTCTTCAATAATAAAGAGATAAATAGAAATGGAGCGCAACTAATATTTATTACTCATGATACTAATTTACTAGACTTAGATATCTTTAGAAAAGACCAGATATATTTTGTTGAGAAAGATGGAGATACTGGGGCGTCTCAAATATATTCCCTAGCAGAGTTTAATTTTGACATGACAAAACCTATAGATATAAGGAAATGTTATTTACACGGACGATTTGGTGCAATGCCATTTATAGGAGAAGGAGTTAAGTGGTAAGGAAAATAAATATAAAAGAGAGAATAAAGAAGGTTGCCAATCGTGAAGTTCATAAAATTATAATCGTAGGTGGTGAAGGAAAATATCAGTCTGAAAGATGTTATTTAAAAGAGTTAGGGAAACGATATAGATTAAGAATTGTTTTTGCAGAAGGAAATGATACAGACCCTGAAAAAATAGTTAAAAATACTATAAGTAAGGTAGATGAAAAAGTAAAAGAAATAAAATTTGATAAAGATAAAGAGCTTGCAGTCAGTGTTTTTGATATAGATCTTAAAGAAGAAAAAGAAGAGCAATTAGCAAAGGCTAAAAAACTTGCAAAGAAAAATAATATTGAGTTAATAACCTCTAATCCCTGTTTTGAAGTTTGGTATCTTTTGCATTTTAAATATTCAACTAAGCCTTTTAAATCTTCTAAAGAAGTCGTAGATGAACTTAAAAAGTTTGATAAATACTATAAAAAAGGTAAGTGTGATTTTGCCATATATGAAAAGGAAATGGATAAGGCTATTAATAATTGTAAAGAATTAGATAAACATCATAGGGGGAAAGCATCAGAACGAGTTAAAGAATTTAATAATCCTCAGACGGAAATGTATAAATTAGTCGAAGAGCTTATTAAAGAAGCTAGTGTGCAATAGCTCTTAGAATATAGCCAAAAAACTAAACTAAACTAAATTTAATATCGTCGTCAATTAGGACACCCACTTTTTACCCCGTCAAGATCTAGCCGATCCGCTTTGCAGTTGCAGCCCGTTCGGTTGTCCCTAGTGGGTGGCAGCAAATTTTTGACCTTCGTCCAGATCTAGCTGATTCATTTTTTAGTATCAGCCCGCTCGGTCGTTCCTAGTGGGTGGCAGTAGGTGTCTCGGATCCAACCTTAACTAACAGCAACTTCTTTGTTTCCATTTATATTTTTAATGTATGCGAATGCAGAAGTTAAAAAAGTTGATACATCCGTTATGAAAGCTGGATAAGCTTTGATATGAAAATCGAAGATACCCCAGAGAAAGACGCTGAGCATTAAAACAGCTCTCATATTTTGGACAGACTTTACGTAATAAGTTAAAATAATGAGCGACACTGAAGCGATTATGGGAAGAATGCCAATCCAAGAATTTTTATTAAAATAAAGGCCAAATAATATGATAACTATGCATATAGCGAATGTTATAGTTTTAGTTAATTTACCCGTTACTTCTAAAATATGCCTAATTGCCATAGATGAATTAGCAATAAATCCTGAATAGCCACCTAAAACAAGGTTAGAGAGTGCACAGAACGTGCAAGTTAAAGATATTAGCGTGATCATTTTTTTCTTGTTTTTACTAAATATAGAAAAAAGAAGAAAAGTAGCACCAGTAAAAGATAAAACCTGACCTAATAGAAATAACTTGTTCATAACTTAAATAGCCCTTAATAAAAAATAATGTATAGCTTAATATAAATGATTTTTTAAAAATAGAGAGGGATCGTCCCTAAAGGGTAGTACCAAATTTTTGACCTAATTAGGACACCCACTTTTACTGGTGGGTGGCACCAAATTTTTAACCCCCGTAGAGACCTAGCCGATTCGGTTTTTAGTTGCAGCCCGTCCAACCGTCCCTAAAGGGTGGCACCAGATCCAAGCTTCGTTTCACCGCTCCGCTGCCAATTAGGACACCCACTTTTACTGGTGGGTGGCACCAACGCCCTAAAGGGTGGCACCAAAACTGCCGAATTCTAGCTTTTGCTAACGTCTTGATATTATTGAATGTTGCGATTTTGAAGTTTGGATGTCCTATTTGCAGAACGTCTGCGACGCTAGTGGGTGGCACCAACGACAGCCCCCGACAAAGAAGGGTGGCACCAAAACTGTCGAATTCTAGCTTTTGCTAACGTCTTGATATTATTGAATGTTGCGATTTTGAAGTTTGGATGTCCTATTTGCAGAACGTCTGCGACGCTAAAGGGTGGCACCAAATTTTTAACCCCCGTAGAGACCTAACCAATTTGTTTTTTAGTTACAGCCCGTTCGGCTGTCCCTAGTGGGTTCAACCGTCCCTAAAGGGTGGCACCAAAACTGTCGAATTCTAGCTTTTGCTAACGTCTTGATATTATTGAATATTGCGATTTTGAAGTTTGGATGTCCTATTTGCAGAACGTCTGCGACGCTAAAGGGTGGCACCAAATTTTTAACCTCCGTAGAGACCTAGCCGATTCGGTTTTTAGTTGCAGCCCGTCCAACCGTCCCTAAAGGGTGGCACCAGATCCAAGCTTCGTTTCACCGCTCCGCTGCCAATTAGGACACCCACTTTTACTGGTGGGTGGCACCAAATTTTTACCCACAAAGACAAAGAAGGGTGGCACCAAATTTCCCCCGACAAAGAAGGGTGGCACCAGATCCAAGCCCAGCCAAATCTGCCTAAAGTGGTGGGTGGCACCAAATTTTTAACCCCCCCTAGAGACCTAGCCGATTCGGTTTTTAGTTGCACCCCGTTCGGCTGTCCCTAGTGGGTGTTGGCAAAATCAATCTTGTGGTGGCTGCTGCGGCGAGTCCTGTTTTGGCTCGCTCCACTCAACAAAGACGGTGCTGGCTACCGCTAAAAGGGCTGGACCTAAAAATACCCCTAACACCCCAAAAGAGAGGGCACCACCCATAACGCCAAGTAGAACCAAAATCAGAGACATCTTACTACCTTTACTGATAATATATGGTTTTAGAAAGTTATCGACAGAGCTAACTATCAGGAGCCCCCATAAGATCATAAAAACGCCGCTCCAGATCTGACTATGATAGAAAAGCCAAACTGCGACGCTACCCCAGACTAAGGGGGGACCTACTGGGATAGGAGAAAATATACAGACTAAAAGCCCTAGCAATGCAGCATTCGGTACACCGAAGATCCAAAATCCGATACCAGCCAATAAGCCTTGAGCTAAAGCAGTTCCGATAATGCCATAAACAACGCTACGTAAAGTTGATCCTGCCACAAAGAGTAGTTGCCTTGATTTTTCACCTGCTATCTTGGAAACAGCAGATTGTAACCTCGTAAAAAAAAGTTCGCCGTCACGGTACATAAAAAAAGTTAAAAAGATACTAAGCAACACATAAAATATAGCTTCCCCCGCATAGCTCGTGCCAGCTAATAAAAAATCTCTACCATAGATAGCTACTTGCTTAAGTATTGATAATAGATAAGGACGACTTCCCGCTAACTCTTGCCACTGTGCATCAAGCCAAGCGCCGACAAGGGGAGTTTCTTCAAGCCATGTTGGTGGTGGCGGAAGTCCTTTATCTAAAATCTCCATAGTGGCGCTATAAGCGGATTTGACGTTATCTGCTAATGACCAACCAGCGATAACAATCGGTACCACCATTAATATCAGATAACAGGAGATAAGAATTATAGCTGCTAATTGTTTACGATTACCGAGATGATCACATAGCCAAACAAAAACAGGCCAAGTAACAAGTGCTAAAATAAGTGCCCACAAAATAGCAGCTAAAAACGGCTTAAGAACTAAAAACGTTCCGATAAATAAAGCTGCAGCCATTACTATTAAAGCGATCTGTTCAAGTCTCTTTGAGGTGCTGACCATAGTAAGATTTTCCCGAAAGGCGTTGATATACAAAGAGGCAGCGCAACAATTTTTTTGATGCTCTCCCCTTTTAAATTACTTTTGCTGTACTTTAAAGTGTTAAAGGTATTTTAACAATGATCAGTATAACGAAAGGGGATGTGAAGTTAAAAAAATCCCCCCAATAAAAAGATAATTGGCTTATTGGATCTCCTGATTGCCTGATTGAAAGGAGAGATAGGGGGTAGAGATCTTAAATTTAGTTCCAGATGACATCGGCGGGTATTTTTTGGGTTTCAGGATCTTGTGCCAAATCTTGACACATATTATCAATCATATTGAAAGCACGAGCCAGAATCTCCATATCTTCTATGGCTAATTCTATCATTTCAAAAGTTTCTTCTTTTTGAATGGAGTCTCTTCTTTCTTTTTTGTCCATATAAAAACCTTAAAATATAAGTGCCTGCAAAAACCTTTTAAGTATGTAGGACAGAAGATGTACTACTACTTAAAATCTCAAAGGTTAAATCGGGTAGATAACCTTGCTCCTCTGATACCTGCAGAGGGCTTATTTTATGCAGAATTTACTTTTGCATATTTCAGACCATATGTTATGTCGGTAAAATATTAGATGTGCTTTAGTAAAAATGACCATTTTTATTATAAAGATTTCAAGGGCTTAAGATAATAAGAAGATGAGGTAGATCTAAATGCTACATAGTCAATGAAGTGACGAAATAAAAATAAGTAGTTGACTCTTTGACAGTAGGAAAAAATTGCATTGGATCTGGCGTGTACATTTAATACGGTGAGACATTAAAGATAAGTAGTGAGCTTTTTAACGGTGAGGAAAAAATTGCATTGGAACTGGCGTGTACATTTAATAAGGTGAGACATTAAAGATAAGTAGTGAGCTATTTAACGGTGAGGAAAAAAGTGCATTAGATCTGGTGTTGTGCATTCAATACAGAGAGGTAAAAAGTGTCTGTGCATCCTCTCTTCTGTATGTTTTGCGGGGTAGCATATAACGTGAAACTTAATTGAGTTTTATAAAGTTACTTAAGCTTTTAAGCGCTTGTTGTGCTGTGCGCAAGCGGCGATCTTTTTTGGGAATCTTGTGTCCTTTCTCGTTCCTTTCGGGGAAGGCTTCGTAGGATGGCATAATGCCGAAATTTATATTCATCGGTTGAAAATCTTTTCTATCAGGATCGCTGATATAATTCATAAGAGAACCTATGGCAGTATCTGCAGGAAATGGTAGAGGTGCTTTTCCTACAAGTGTTGCCCAAGCGTTTATCCCTGCTACAAGTCCGCTGGCGGTTGATTCAAGATAACCCTCTACACCGCTAAATTGTCCGGCAAAAAATAACCCTGCTTGAGTGCGGAGTTCAGCAGTATTTGTTAAGTGCTGCGGTGAATTGATAAAGGTATTACGGTGAACGGATCCGAAGCGAGCAAATTCAGCGTTTTGAAGACCTGGTAAGGAGCGAAAAATCCGTTCTTGTTCACCTCTTTTCATGCGGGTTTGCATGCCAACCATACTCCACAAAGTACCTGATCTATTATCGGGGCGTAATTGAAGTGCGGCATAAGGTTGAGCACCTGTTTTCGGATCGACTAGACCTTTTCCTTTTAACGGCCCGAAACGTAAAGTATCTAAACCTCTTTCTACCATCTCTTCAATCGGTAAGCAGCCATCAAAGGGAACAGCACCGTCGATCGTATCACTTTCAACTTCAGGGTGACCGCCAAATTTTTCAGCAGTAGCGATGTCATGATAGAGCTTTAAATATTGATCTTCAGTGAGAGGCACATTCAGGTAATCATCACCGCCCCCTTTTCCGTAACGAGATTGCTTAAAAAGGTGTGAAAGATCTAAGGAGTCGTAGTAGAGGATCGGACTAATGGCATCAAAGAAGTGCAATTCAGATTCTCCGCAAAGATCTATAATGCGTGCTGCTAGAGTAGGTGAGCATAACGGTCCAGCGGCGATAATAACGGGAGTTTCGCGAGTGGCTGGTGGAATCTCCAAAACTTCTTGGGTGCTAACGGTTACCAGTGGGTGTTGGCGTAGCTTTGAATCGATAATAGAACTGAAGAGGTCACGGTCTACTGCTAAAGCATTTCCTGCTGGAACTGCAGCGCTATCTGCTGCTTGCATGATAAGGGAGTTGCAGATGCGAAGCTCTTCTTTTAAAAGTCCGACAGCTTGGGATAGCTCAGCACCACGAAAGGAGTTGGAACAGACTAATTCCGCAAAAAGCCCTGTTTTATGGGCTTTAGTAGTAACAACAGGACGCATCTCGTATAAATCAACTTTAATTCCGCGATTTACTAATTGCCAAGTTGCTTCACAACCACTTAGCCCTGCTCCAACAACTGTTACTCTCATATTCAGACCTTAAAGCTCATTTAAAAATTAAGATAAAAATAGGGGTTAAATATTAACTTCATGGGAGTAGCGAGATATACCTGAAAGTTGTGTATGAAGGAAGATGGGTTGAGCACCTCTTTCATAAGTAGTGTAGCCTTTGTTGTATAACAATAAACAATAAGGAGGCACTACAACTATGGAAAGTAATGTATTTATCTTAGGAAGTCTACACCAAACAAGCGACTCCCTCTCTTATAACTTCCTCGAGCCCAGATCATTTTTTTAAGTTTCCAGCTTTTAAAAAGCTTCTATCTCTTATTTCAATCAAACACTTTAATCGTAAATCTTTAGTTTAGATCATTTTTAAAAAGCTTCCAGCTTTAAAAAGGTGTCACCTGAAAGGTAGTAGTGGTACTCCTTAATATTTTAAAAAAGTTAACTCTTCGTGGTGGATAAATTTACCTAGAAACTTCACCAAACTCGGAAGGCAACTTAGAGATAGAGCGAAAAAAAGATCATAGTAGTAGATTTAGAGGCGAAACTAAATGTTGTTATAGAAAGTTTTAATACCCTCAGAGAGAAGAGGGTAATACACACAATATTTATTTATGAGAGGTGTGTAATAGAGTCTTGAATATTAAGATCAGAGAAAAAGTCCGGAGTAGATCTAAATAACAGAGCATAAAAAGATGGTATAAGCGGTGCTAAGTTTTATTTTATTATAAGTGTATTTTGTAGCTTAATTTATCTCTATAACAGATGCATTAAATGGGATATTCCAATCAAGAGAAAAAATTCCCTCCGGCATCGATATCGTTTTTTCACCTGACAACCTTCCAACTATTGAAGCACCCGTTTGCAACCTTCCATTTATGGAGGTGGGAACTTGACCAGCAGGATATTTAATAACAGAAGAATCTGGTATCTCTTTATCTCCAATTTTTAGTTTGCCCTTTTGATTGTGAAAAATTGTAATAGTGTAACCTTCCTTAATATTTTCACGACTAATATTGAGGCGTTTTTTTGCTAAAAGTGCAGCTAGCTCCGGCTTGTCGATCTTCGGAATCTGCGGAAGTTGAAGGGGGATAGTTGCTATCAAGGAGGGGCGATTTTCTAAGCTTGGAGTCGTTACCGATTTTAAACTTCGAATTATATTCAGGTCTGACCTTAATAACGATTTAGTGAAAGTAGCAATCGTTAAAACCGATTTTGATTTATCATAAAGAGCTATCGCAGAAGCCGCTGATGTGTATGAGAGGCTTCCTAGCTGTTTATAACGTGCAACTACTGAACTGAAACGGAAGTTCCATTTTAAAACTTCTCTTCTGTTATAGACGACTCGATCATCCATACGCATGGAGAAGCTCTGCCCGACATCCAAAGCAAAGCAGGAGGTGTTAAACGATCGGGATGGATTTATCAGTTGAAAATCTTTGACTATACGAATATCAGTTAATTCTTGTGGAATCGCAGCTGTTAAGGTGGGGCTAAACTTTATGGAAGCATCAATGATTGTGGATAACCTACAATACTGTGTCGTTGGAATGTAGGATATCACTAAACGCGCCAGCGGAGTCTTTTCGATTATCTCTTCTGTGTCTGTTAGTAGATCTCGAATTGATTCCAATTTAACCTTATCCGTAGTTGTTAGTAGCTCTTTAAAAAGAGCTACTTCTATGGAGGTGGAAGAAGGTTGATTAAAATCTCTCTGTGAAGCTGTTTTTTTATCATCCATTATTCTCACAAAAACGCCATTGATCGGAACTCCTTTCCCGTTGACCAGTATCGTCCCGATATCTCCATAAACTTTCTCGTTCGCTTCTTTAACGGGTGTTGGAGTAGCTTGTGGTGTAGTAGTTGGGGCAGCTTCTGGAGTAGCATCTTTAAGGTCTGTTTGTTGAGTAAGTGCTTCAGTAGCCACTGCTACTGTGGATAATGTGCGGTGTCTGATATCTATTATTAGATAGGTACTAACAACGCCAATTGATATAAAAGCCGCAACGATACCTATAACTCGACCTGTTTCTGAAAAATCAAGACGCTTTACAACTTTGCAACCACTGATCAGATCATGAAAAGTCTGACGATCTTTATTACGGAAACTTAAAAGACACCCTATAAATAGTGATAAAATTGAGAGAATTTTTGCTAAATTACGTAGGAGCGTGGTGGCAAAATTACACCGAAGACCTGTTAGGTCAGTTACGTAGATACCAAGGAGACTTTTTCCTAAAGTAGATCTTGAGGGAGAAGCTTCAGCTATCGCACCATAAAGCGCCCCCAGTAATAAGATGTAAATTATCCATATTATAGGTGTTAAAAAAAACGGAATGGTAGTGAGTGAAGCCGTGTCTGAAACAAACACTTTAATCAGATGAATTGCAACGATATCAGGATAGATTAAAAAGCCGAAGATATCTAAGATCTGTGCGCAACCTTGAATCAATATCGCTAGAAGCGCCGTATCTAACAACCAAGCAAAAAGGCGTAATGTAGCGCTCGCCGGAATATAAAGATCTGAAACAGATGAATCGCTCTCACTTTGTCCATCAATTAGAATATCAGATGAGGCTAAGGAACGGGTCGTCTCCCCCAAGTTAGGACGTAAGTTTTTCTTATTTTGATAACGAGATCGAAAATCGGTAGCCATTAAGAAAACGTTTTTATATACAAAAACAATAAATAAATTTACGACATTGCTACGAGCGCAGGAGCTTTTATTATGGTAACTAACTTATTGAAATTAGGTCAATAGATTAGTTATCTTACTAAAAACCCCCTGCGACTCTATCGGAATATTCGTAAATTTTCTAAAGTCCCTTGAATTTTTAAAACAGATTATCTTTCGGCTATTTTAAAAATAGATCTCTAATCACACCGTTCTGAAGTGTTTGTGACGGTGTAAGTGATGACCTCTCCATTATTCAATGTAACTTCAACTACCACATTGTTAGGATAGTCGCCGCCTGCTTTAGAAAACCTAAAGTGCGCTCGGTCTCCTCCAGCATCAGGATTGGCTAGCCCAGAGGCGCGTCCTTCCTCGAGTTCATTTCCGTTGGCATCTTTTAAAACAACTTTTTCAATTAAAGTCGATATGTCTGACGGTAAGATTACAACTAACTTTCCGTTACTATCAGAAACAGGCTTCCAAAGGAATCCGCCACTACCATCCATGCTTGTGCCGTTAGATGTGGAGGATGATTTTGTGGTTGTAGTAGTGTTTGATAGGCCGTGTGCGGAGGTATCAGCTGTTTGAGAACCATCGTTAAACGCTTCTATCCTCAACCTCGCCATCTCCAAAGCAGAATCCATCGACATTATAGCGATGGTTGGATCGTTTTCACTACCGCGACCATCGTAGAGCGCTTCGAGATTATCATCCAACTGTGCACCTTCAAAGGCTTCAGCATGCACCTGATCTGCCTCTTCTTTGCTTAAAGATTCACTAGCCACCATTTTAGATAAGGCGTTCTTAGCAGCTGTTTCGTAAGAGACATACCCATCAGCACGTTGAATTAATCCTTTTTCCGTTTCTAACAATTCTTGATACTCAGCAGCAGCATCGTTCCCTTTGAGTTTTGCAATTCGTTCTGTAAGAAGGGAGGCAAATAATTCCTCTTCATTAACATTATTTGCCGAGTCAGGTTGCACCAACCCACTCAGAATTGAATTAAAATCAGAGGAGTCATTGCTTAGTAATTCCCTTACATAGCTTCCAACCTCTTGAATTCCTTTAGCGGCAAGTAATCCTGTAACAACGTCCATATTGATTTCCTTATCAAAAATAGCGGCAATTATTGCTAATTGACCTAGTCCAATAAAATTTAATGCAGAAATAATGCCAAAACTAAGAGATGGGGGGAGAGCCTAAAAAAGGCTACCGAGAAAAGTAAGAGACCGCTTGGTATAAATTTTTACTGTATGAGAGAGGGTCCGCACCTTTGATAATGTAGCAGTTTGCTCTTGCAGCGTAGCTGCTATTGATATGGTCTGCTAAGTCTGAAGTGGAAACGATAATCACGGGAAGAACCATTTCAGACGAGAAACTTCTAAGTTCATTTAAGACATCGATGCCGCTTTTATGATCGAGTTTAAGATCGATAATAGCTAAATTAAACGGTTGATCATCAGGTGCTGCATTTTTGAAGGCTTCATTGATTAGATTGATAGCTGTATCAGCAGAGCCACTCTCTATTATCTCTACGGGGTGAGGTAACTTTTTTACTGCCCGAGAAGCAACAAGACGGTGAGCGCAATCATCATCAACCAAGAGGATTTTTACCTTCATTGTTCGTCCTTTTTTTGAATCAGTTTGTTATCATCGGGAGCTTCAAAAAAAGAATCCTCCACCAGTGGTAAGACGACTTTAAAGGTACTACCTACACCGACTTCACTTTGTACAGAGACATCACCACGTAAGCAGGAGACTAACTTTTTAACGCAAGCTAATCCGATTCCAGAACCTTCAATATCTTTACTGTGCGCACGTTGGAAGGGGCGAAATATATCTTGTAAGCGATTAGAAGGGATGCCTAAACCGTTATCTTTTACTAAAAACTGAACGTAACGTGGAGAGATGTATGTTGCTGTTATTGAGATCTCTAATTTGCGTTCAGGAGAGCGGTATTTTATAGCATTACCTATTAAGTTACTGAAGATCTGATAAAGCTTTAAACGATCTCCAAGCACTTCCGGCATCGCCGGAGTAACGGAGATACTTCCCTCTACTGCTGAAAGTTGCGGTGTGATCTCATTACAGATATCTTGCAATAAGGAATTAATATTCACAACTTCTTCCGCTGATTCTCCTATGCCGACACGCGAATAATCGACAACACTCTGTACTAGCTGCTCCAATCTATCTGTGGCGGCATTGATATGTTGGATTATCTCCCACGTTGATGATTCTGTCGTAATTTGCAGGTCTTCCTGCAAGATCTGCATCATGCCCTTTATGGTAAAGATCGGTGCCTTTAAATCGTGAGAGATCATGTAGCTAAAATCTTCTAAATCCCGATTTTTCTCCTCAATCTGTTGTTGCCTTCGAATTAGGCTGGTGACATCGAATGTGATTGAAAGAGATGAAGTTAAATCTCCATGATCATCCATGATCGGAACCGTTCTTGTTTCTGCCCACATCTCTATGCCAGTTCTGTGATAGAAACGGTACCTAAACTGGAACGCTTCTCCGCAGGAGCAGATGCGCAAAGCTTTTTTATAATCCTCTCTATCATCGGGATGGATAATTTCAAGAAAGAAATCGGAATCTTTTACGCTGTAGATTTTTTCAAGTTTAAAGCCTGTTAAAACTTCCGTATAAGGGCTGCAATATGCGATGTGTCCGGAGGCATCTCTGATTACGATAGCTGCTGCTAAGTTCTCTGTTAAGACCTCATAACGATCAACTAGCATATCTGTTTCGTCACTTAGCTCTTCAATGGTGTGTTGATTGTACTCTAAAATCTGTGAATGCGCTTTTAGTAGGGTATTTAGTTGTGGGAAAAGAGGATCAGTCACTTCTTTTGAGGATAAGAGCCCTTCAGATGTTATCTTAGTGGTGGCTTTGAGAACCCGCCCCGCTAGAAAGAGAAAAGTTATTAAGACACCACACAAAAAAGCAAGTAATGAATTGAATGGAGTCTCGAAAAATAGGAGATAACTTAGAAAAAACGTGACTAATAATGTAGCGATAAAAAATATCAGATACCTGTTACTTGAGTTCTTCCAAAAACTATCTGCATTTTTATCTGTTTTTATCATTCATCCTCTTTCTACATTTTTTCACGTTATATTTCTATGTTATAGGTTTGGACGAAGATAGAGATTTTTTTCAACCTCAAAAGACCTCTGGATATTCTGCAAAATATCGTATTTTTCGGCAAGCGGGATTCCAAGATAGGTAAAGATAGCATCTAATTTTTTAGCAGCACGATTACGAAATCTGATAAAATTGTTCGGATGCCCCAAGCCTAAAGCGTGTGCTACGGTATCAGCTGCCCAAATTAAATTTGGTAAAGTAATCTCATTTTTTGCTGCCGCTGAAAGATCTTCAGGTGGGGTGTGGTGATTTCTAATGACGCTCGTTATATCAGGGCTAAAATTCCACTTTTCTGCGATAAGTTGCCCTACTTCAGTATGGTTAAAAACAAAAACCTCTTCTTCTGCTCCGCAAAAATCACGTTCGTTATTGATAGCAGCACTGTTAATCTCGCAATAGACCTGCTCCGCACGTTGTAAGAGTAGCAGCTTGCCGATATCGTGCAGCAAGCCACTCAAAAAAGCAGAATCTTTTTTGGGGTGTCCGATCCTATCTCCTAAAATCTTTGCAGCTAAACCTGTGGCGATATCGTTAATCCAAAATTGTAAGCGTGCCGGATTTTTTGAGGGGAAAAGGTCTGATAACGTAGTGGCACTTAATAGATCACGTAGTTCGTTTACTCCTAGTACATTAACGCACGCCTCTATGTTATCGCTGCGCTTCCCACGATCGAAGTAGACAGAGTTCGCAATTTTTAGTACCCGCGCAGAAAGCGCTTCATCTGATTCAATTACCTCTATAAAATCTCTAGCAGAAGCGTTAGGGTCTACGGATAGTTTAAAAGCTCTCTGAGCAGAGCTCGCCATAGTTGGAATGCCGTATCGCCCGATGACAGACAAGATAGCAGAAGAGATCTCTCGAGTCAGTTCGGGCGTACCCACCTTAGGTGTGTTTTTCTTTGTAGAAAAAAATTTTCCAAATAAGACCATACTACTCTATAACTGTAATCCAGACAGAGGCTTCTGAGGCGTATTTCGGATCTGAAGGCTCGAATTCAACACTATCATCTATTAGTGGATCGTTCACATCCGCATCAACTCCGACCTCTCCGCTCCTTATAGTGGACATCCCTTCGAGTTCAAATCTTAACTCACCATATTGAGACTCGCCGAAACTCTTATGACTGAGGAAAAACACTAAGAACCTTCCGGCTTTGACGAACTCTCCCGAGGCGATGTCAATATCAGGATCGAGGTGATACTCTTTGTCTTCAATTCTTAAAGAAGCAGAGTTTTGTACATAAGAAAAAGCTGACGGATGGTATATCTTAAGCAAGATGCCATCTTTATGGAGATCTGAGATCGTAATCTTTATAGAGGTGCGGTCTCCCGTGTCGATGGTTGTTGGACTGGCGCTGATAGAGACATGTGCTGCGCCGATAAAATCATCATCACCACCGCTGCTACCACACCCTGTTAGTGTAAGTGCAGAGGCTAAAGTAATTAAAGAGAGGAGAGAAGTTTTTAAAAAAGCAGTATTCATAAAGAGACCCCATAAAAACGTAGCCGTATATACCTTGCTTAGTGTTCCAAGTCTTTTACAAAGTACAAGGTGAAGAAGTAAGTAAACATTTAATCCCTACAATTGTTAATTATTTTATTAATCTTCACAAGATAGAAAGTGTAGGGTTGGGAGCGCGTTATGGTTCATAATTTAATGTCACTCTGCGAAAAGGGCTCAGAATATTTTAGGAAGGTGTGTTGCTGCATAATTCCGCAGACAAAATACCTTTGCTATTGCTCTTTAAGATTAAAATTAAGTAGACTTGTTTTTTAGTTTTACCGGTAAAATATTGATTAAAAGCACTTGTGGAGACGTTTTGTTATGTTCAATACGGTTACAGACTCTTGTCCTGCCTGTAAAAAGATCGCTACTCTTTTTAAAAAGTGTACGGCGTTAAATATAATCTGTGCAGCTATCTGCCTTTTTGAAGGGTGGCGCTTTGTTCAAAGTGTAAAACAGTATTGGTTTAATCCACTTGTTTCAACAGATGATGCCTTACAACAGGCGTTTTCATTTTATAACGTCTATCATCCCCAGATCTTTGAAGGAGATCTGATTGCTGAGATGATGCGGGGATATTTAGCACCTCTGCACTATCTACTTGGGTACGGGATTACTCTACTCACGAAAGATCCTGTCGTGACGTGTCACTGGATGATGTTGCTTCAACTTGTTTTAACGCTCACCTTCATTTTTCTCTCCATCCGTTTTGTAGCTGGTTTTGCCCCTGCCGCCTTAGGGGTGGCGTGGTTTATCCATACCCGTCCTGTGATGCAACGTATTACGGGAGGATTGCCGCGAGGTTGGGCAGCAGCTGTGATTGTAGCGGTTTTTTACTTTATGTTGACAAAGAGACACAAAGCCGTGCTAGTGGCGTTACTGTGTGGCTGCTTATTACATCCGCCTGCAACGTTAATTGCTGCCGCTATGTATGGAATCTATTTAGTGTTGAGTCTTATCTCTAAAAATGAGCGAAAAGCGGCTTTTAGAAGGCTGCTTATATACGTGGCCTTATCTCCTCTTTATATCGCCGTTACCTATTTTGTTGTTAGCCGCCCTGAGCATATCGGGCAGATGGTTGATTTTAAAACCGCTTCTGCTATGCCGGAGTTTGGAAGTCCGCACGGCAGGTTTACCTTTCTTCCGTTAGCTTCGATCAAATGGGACTTGTTGCAGTTTGGATTTCAACCGTTCTTTCATTATCTTTATAAACCGAAGTTCGTCTGGGGAGATTATTCTATCATCCTTCTTGGCTGGAAGCGGTGGCTGCTTTGGCTGATCCCTTTCTCATTTTTAACTTTACTTTTCTTTGATTGGCGTAAGAAAAGGCGTTTAAATCTTCAGATTGTTGCACTTTTTTCTGCGATTATCTTGGTTTATTTAGCATCACGCCTTCTCGCTTTTAAACTGTATGTTCCTAATAGGCATTTGCAGTTTCCCTTAACGGTAGCTTTAATAATCGCTTTCTGCACCTTGCTCTGGAGTGTTCTTAATAGATCTGAAGATGGTAAAAGCTCTACCTTTAAAGATGCGTGGTTATCGTTTTTAGGTATGTTCTTATTAGGCGGCGTTGTTCTACTTGGTACAGGTGGCGGGATGTATGGCGACGCTAATTTTAATTACTCGCTTTATAAAAAAGGCAAGATCTTTGCGTGGATTAGAAAAAACACTGCGCCCACTGCACTGATAGCAGGACATCCGACTCATATCGATGCTATGCAGCTTTTTGGAATGCGTAAAGCTTTTGTTACAACGGAAACGACACATCCCTTTTATCCTGAATATTATAAGGAGATGAAGAGGCGTTACATTATTTCGTTGCGTGCGCATTACGCTAGAGATTGGCAGGAGTTTGTAGACCTCTTAGATCCGGAGGGGATCGATTATTTTGTTTTTAGTAGGAAACGTTTTTATCCAGAGGTGCTGATGAAAGAGAGATCTCTGATCTTCGCACCGTTAAATGAATTAGCGGCAGAGCTGACCTCTTATGATTTGCAGGAGTATCTTTATAAGAAGTTGCCGAGAGAGGTTGATCTAGAAGAGGCTCCTTTTATGCTTTTTAAAGATGAGCAGTCGGCACTGATAGATATTAAAGTATTAAAAGAATGGTTAGCGGCAGGAAAGGCGCTTGATGATGTTAAATAAGAAACAGATCCATATTATCACTTTAGGAGTGTTTTCCTTTATTGTGGCTGTTTTTGCCTGCGGGGTAGGGTATCATGGCTATTTTACGCCGCAATCTGCTTTAGGAGTTTTTAGTAAGATACATGGAGATTCTTGGCTTGAAGACGGGGCTGCCATGTCATTTAGTGGCTTGGCAGAACGGGGTAATCGGGTTGATCTAAGATTTACAGGTTGGTATCCGAAAGGTCTACCACCTGCTAAGATCAGAGCTTCTGTGTGTGGTGATGTTGTTGCTGAGTTTGATGCCTTACCAAACTTAGTTCAGTCGGTTTACCTAAAAGGCACTTGTGAGCCGAGAGAGGTAACCTTTAAAATCCTAAACCCCTTTCAGGTTTCAGCAAAAGATTCCAGACAGTTGGGAGCGCAACTAATCTCAGCAAAAGTTACTTCACGGCTGGGAGTGCCGATCGTTAACTTAAAAAGTATAACGTCTGTTGGTATAGTAATTTTTATCCTGACCATTCTTACATATTGTGTACTGTTATCGTTTTCCACTAAAGCCACCTGTTTTGCTCTTCTTACGCCGATCTGTGCGATCTTCTGTTTTGAAAGTGCGACCCTTGAGAGACCTGATAAATTAATCGCCATCGGATTATTTTGTGGCGCTGTCCTCGCTGGAATGTTGCTCAGGAAGAAAGATTTTGATCCTAAAGATCAATCTTGTCACTGTTGTATTCGTTACCTCCTTATCTTTGCACTTTTAACGGCAGCATCTTTACGGTTTTATGGTATAACCTTCGGACTCCCTGCTAATTATCATCCTGATGAGGTTCCTAAATATAATGCGATCATGTCCATGTATAACGGAGGGACTTTAGATCCGAACTATTTTAAACATCCAAGCTTACTTCTTTACTCTACATATTTTGCAAATGTAGTGGTGCATTACTTTTTAAGTTTGTTTGGTAGCGCGCGCGAGTGGGGTGAAACTTTGATTTTATCGGGTAGGTTTGTCAGTGCTACTGCTGGAACGTTATCAGTTTTTTTTGTTTACATTATAGGGAAAAGGCTTTTTTCAAGAGGAACAGGTCTTATCGCAGCTTGGATTTTGGCGGTGCTGCCGTTACACGTAACTTGCAGCAGGTATGTTAAAGAAGATGCGTTATTAACCTGCTTTGTTTTAGCAACAGTTGTTGTTGTATTAAAAGCAGTTTATGAAGATAAAAAATATTTAATGCTTGTAGCGGGGCTACTTGCTGGTGGGTCGGCAGGGGTAAAATATTCTGGAGCGCTTTCTGCTTTTATTTTAATAGCGGCACCATTTCTTAAGTCACGCTCTTTTAAGCCTGATAAAACATATACCTTTTTAACAGTGTTGGCACTCTGTTTTGTGCCGTTAGGATTTCTGATCTCTACACCTTACAGTGTGCTTAATTCGACACAATTTTTACGCGATTTTAATTATGAAAAAAACCATATGCAGAAGGGGCACTTTGTCTCGATTGATGCGTGGTCATATTTTTGGATGTATCATTTTAAACGAAGCATTATTCCAGGAGTCTCTTTACCGATAGCGTTGTTAGGTGCAGCGGGGATCGGAGTTTTGTTGCGGAGATTTAAGATCAATGGACTTTATCTAATAGCGCTCTTTTTGCTCTACTATCTTCCGGCAGAATATGTGAAAGCAAAACCGGCGCCGCAGCCGGAGCGTTATATTTTACCGTGTTTGCCATTTATTGCGCTACTGGCAGCTGTTACTATACAAACGCTTTGTGATAAGTACAAAAAACTTTTGCCGTATTGCGTTTTACTCTTACTACTGCCTCCGTTTATTAGGAGTGTAAACCTTGCCTCCGAGATAAAGTATGATACCAGAGAAAAGATGCGCGATTGGATCCATCTCAATCTTCCTGATCAAAGTACAATAGCGATTGATATGAAAGCTTATGCCATGCCGTTTTCTGACGATCGGATTAAAGTATTTGAATTGGATAGAAAAACTATTATTGAACAACTTGATGTTAAGAGGTTAAGACGTTCAGAGGGTGATTACCTCTTGATTTCCAGCCTTTTTTACGATCGTTATTTTAGTCAAAGAGAGGCGAACCCTGCTGTGAGAGAAGTGTTTAGAAACCTAAAAAGAAGGCTTCGTCTCGTGCATAAAGAAAAACCGAAGTACGGGACTTACGGCTTTCACAATCCGAAACTACTACTGTTCTCGATACACGATTCGTAATGCTTTGTAAGACAATAACGAGTAGCGGTGTCGGGAGTTAACCTTGAAATGCTGCTGCTGGCATAAAATCTTCATCTGAAATCGAATCAGTTGGTAACGTCTCACTGATATATTGAACCAGATATTTAGATCTCTCTGAAAAACAATCAGCACTTTCCAGATCCCAATCGGTTATCTGAGTATAGACGATACACTCTCTATTTCTAAGGAGGGGTAGTACTCCGCAGAATGATAGACCGTGATCTTCTAAATACTGGCAAAAGTCAGGGCAGGATGGGTCTTTCATACTGACGAAAAAGAGGTTTGGAACTGATGGCGAAAGATAATCGCTAATAACATTAAAATTAGTAAGTAGACTCGGAGTTATATATACATGAGAAAAACCTTGTCCGTAATATCTGCGAGCTTCGCAAGCTCTAATATCGGTTGGAACTGCAAAATATTCACCAGCGACTGATTGAAAAGACCTCTTTAGTCCACTTCCGTTATAGAGATACTTACAAGCTTCAAGGTGCTTTTGTGGAACGTATAAAGTTTCTGTCTCGGAAGGAATTTGAGATTGAGGGGAGAGGATTTTTTGAGCGAAAATAGCGTTTCGTCTTTTGGTGATATCTTTTGATTGTGGAGCTGCTCTGAAATAGTGGGGGAAGATAGCAGTTTCGAGTAGTCCGAAGGTATCACTCGCCACCTGTTGATAGCGACGCTCTTTAGACATCAATAAGGCGTAAACACTACTCCAACGGTGACGCTCCGCCTGTTTTTTTACCATCTGCCAAGCCACCTCAGCCAGTTGGTCAATAAGGTAGAGGTGTTGAGGGTCTACTGCTGGAAAAGTTACTTGCACACTGTTACTTAGTTTACGATCTGGTTGAATGGCGAGGTGTGCGATGATTTTATTATTCATCAAAGCTAAGATGCTGGAGAAGCGGGTACTAATTCGTCTACTCCAAAATTGCATATCATAAACGCCCTGTTCTGGAAAACTTTGACCGTATTCTGCCGTGAAAAGTTTGATGATATTACGAATCTCAATTTCATTATCGGGGTTTCCTGCTTTTATACGAACATCTTTTAACTCATTATTCTGCTGCATAGGGCAAAAGCCTCTCTCAAATACGTATTGTCTAAATTAAAATAGATATCTTTATATTTTTTAGAGTAGTTCGAGAGAATCAAACTTGCTACTCTTATCAAAGCTTCTTTTTGGTGTTAAAACCTTCCCGTTACACCGTGCAACAGACTCAAGCAGATGGCAAAGAGGCACGAAAAACGGTTAACGTCATATTGTTGGCAATTCTATTTTGCCATTACGTTTATTGCAATGTAGTATAGGCAAATATGTAGATTGAACTCAAATTGGGCGTAAAAAACATTGTAATAATAACTTATTATCCACAGAATGATCGTTCAAGGGGTCTCTCTTTTAATTAGGAAAAGATCATAGGAAAAGATTAGTGGCTGAAAAATTAAAGGGAAATACAAAAGGCTTATCTCTCTCTCAGATTAAGAGGGTGGAGAAGCTTTTTAATAGAAAAATTCAACAAGATGAGGTTGTATCTCCTGAGTTTGCGCGAGAGCTTTATGAGGCGGCAGAGAGTTTAGGGCGACGCATCGGTGTCTTGATAACAAGGGAAGGAGAGATTGCAGAGGTTATTTTAGGCACTAAAAATATTATATATCTCCCCGATCTTGGACGCTCTCGTTTAGGGGGTGCTCGTTTGCGACGCTTACGTTTCGTTTTTAGCGATCTCTCTATCAATGCAAAGCAAGTTATCCCGTCTGATGTCTATATTGACTTGGAAAAATTAAGGTTAGATCTAGTGGCGGGCGTTAAGGTGGAGAAAGGCAAGGTTAGACTTGCTTACGCTTATAACGTACCGGAGAGGGGGGCTGATAATCGTGCAGTTAAAACGGAAGTAATTGAAAATTTAGCTGCGGGCACCCTTAATTTTTCGGAATTTATTGAAAACTTGGAAGGGGAGTTCTCTCGGAAAAGTTTACATGTAGCGCAAGGAAAAGATCGGGCTGTTCTTGTAGGGGTGTATCCTAAGAATGCTAAAAATGTAGAAGATTCGATGAACGAATTGCAGGAGCTGGCAAAAACGGCGGGTGTGCAAGTTATAGATAAGATCTTTCAGCGCAGGGATCCGGATCCGCGAACGTTACTTGGAAAGGGAAAACTTGAAGAGGTGGTCCTGCACTGTTTGCGGTGTGATGCGGAGATTATTATTTTTGATACTGAATTAACGCCGTCACAGTGGCGAGTTATTACAAATAGTACGGATCTGCGTGTCTTGGATCGCAGTATGTTGATCTTAGATATCTTCTCTCAACGTGCAAGGAGTAGTGACGGACGTTTACAGGTGGAGTTAGCGCAATTAAAATATAATTTACCACGTTTAGTAGAAAAAGATGCGGGGCTTTCTCGTTTAACAGGTGGAATCGGTGGTAGAGGTCCAGGGGAAACGAAATTAGAGATTGGGCGGCGTCGTTCGAGAGAAAAAATTCGTGATATAGAATTACAGATAGAGAAGTTTGCTAAGCAGCGAGCTTTAAAAAGACAGCAACGTAACATAAAAGAGATCCCGTTGGTGGCGTTACTCGGATACACCAATGTTGGAAAGTCCACTCTCTTTAACGCATTAACAGATAGCTCCGTTCTGGCAGAGTCAAAACTTTTTGCCACCTTAGATCTTTCGCAGCGTAGATTGTTTCTGCCTGCTGTTGCGGAGGATGTTGATGGTGAAGGAAAAGCTATTTTTGAGGATCGGGGACGTACTGTAATTTTAGTTGATACGGTAGGGTTTATTCGAGACCTGCCGGAGGAATTAACAGTTGCGTTTAAAGCCACTCTGGAAGAGGCGGAGGGAGCAGCGCTACTGTTGCATGTGCTGGATGCTTCAGATCCGGAGATCGCTTTAAGAAAACAGGCGGTAGATAAAATTATCTCGGATATGAATTTAGCGGATACTCCGCAGTTGATAGTTTTAAATAAAACGGATCGGATTTCAGAAGAGGAGGCTACTTTATTAGAAAAAGAGTATGGTGCCGTTGCAGTTTCTGCCTTATCAAAAAAAGGTCTGCCACTATTGTTAGGCAAGTTGGGAAGTTGCCTTAAGTAGGGTGTTGCCCACCTTCTGATTTAGGCTTTGTAGTCAGTGCCACTTATGTTTTTAGAGGTAAGATTTTAAACTTTTTACAATTAAATTACTTAAATAAGTTAAGGGCGTTAGCGACCGCTTAAGGCTTGGCTAAGAGTGGGTGTGTCTTTTTTGGGATATAAACGTGTTGCCTTAAAAATAAATTAGACTAAGAGGAGGAGTTGAAGTACTATCCTAGTGGCGATCTTTTTCTAAAGATTAAAAAATTAGTTAAGTAGAAGAGAAAAAATAAAGTGCTCTCGCATGACAGTTTTTATATCTCTGTGATGTGAGGGCGCACGGCAAAAATAAAGGTAATTTAGAAAGGTTTTTATACTGCTTGCGTGTCTCTCTATGGCAGCTCCTAAAAGTGTTAATGGAGCTATTACATCCATAACCTTGTTCATAAAGGAAACTATCATGAACGTGAAAAGATTAGAAGACACCGTGCTTTTAGGCGGTGGCGGGTTTGAAAACATGGAAAGATGAGAGAGCTGCGCGTTGCGCAACAACGCTCTAATTGAGTAAACCATCGTGCGATGGTTGTTTTCCGCAAAAACTGATTAGGAAAGGAGGTAATATGAGGTTAGAGAGCCAGAGAGGGAATGTAATCTTAACTCTGGCTCTCACCTGATAGGTTTCAAGTGTTTGCTGTGTGGCTCTCTAACCTTTTTAATCTTCTTTAATCTTCATCTATAAGGTGTGTCTTTTTTTCTTTCATCGTGTGTTCTGCTTCTACAATTAAGGACGCTTAAACTTTACATTAAACTTTTTACAATTAAATTACTTAAATAAGTTAAGGGCGTTAGGGATCGCTTAAGGCTTGGGTAAGAGAGGGTGTTTCTTTTTTTGGGATATAAATTAAAATTAGACTAAGAAGAAGGGATGGAATAAGATCCTGCCGGTGATCTTTATCTAAAGTTCCCCTAAAGATTAAAAAATTAGTTAGGTAGAAGAGAAAAAATAAAGTGCTCTCGCATGACAGTTTTTATATCTCTGTGATGGGAGGGCACACGGCAAAAATAAAGGTAATTTAGAAAGGTTTTATACTGCTTGCGTGCACCTCTCTATGGCAGCTCCTAAAAGTGTTAATGGAGCTATTTTCGGTAAAAACTCTTTTATAAGATTCCTTAGGAGGTACTTAACTATGGATACTAAAAGAGAACGCCAACGGAAATTGTTGGAGAAAGCATGGGAAGAAAACCCAGCTCTGTTTGTTTATTGTTTGGTCATTGTGGTTGCTGAGAAAGCTCTCAAACTTGTGGGTAACAACAATTTCGAAAGCCCAGTCTTACCAAGATCGCCTGACAACGAAGGCGAGTTTGCAATTGAACTGTGTCGAGTTAAAGAAGGTGTGGTTGTGAACTGCAAAGGTCAATCCGCACCATTCTTCGACTACAAGTTCCCGCGATCAGCGCTCGACTTTCTGTTCAAAATTGGTTCGGATGTGTTGTTGACGTTGATGATGAACGCCCCCCAGATTGCTGCGCAGCGACCCTTGAGGAACAAAATACAAAAAACCTGCGTGTATTTATTCTGTTCGCCAGACAACTGCAGAGTGATAAGAAATCCTTAGCTCAATTCGTTCTGCAGTTCGCGGATCCCCTTGAGAAGATGTTGTCTACCTTCCTCGTAAAAGCAAAAACTGATTAGGAAAGGAGGTAATATGAGGTTAGAGAGCCAGAGGGGAGATGTAATCTTACTCTGGCTCTCACCTGATAGGTTTCAAGTGTTTGCTGTGTGGCTCTCTAACCTTTTTAATCTTCATCTATAAGGTGTGTCTTTTTTTTCTTTTATCTTGTGTTCTGCTTCTACAATTAAGGACGCTTAAACTTTACATTAAACTTTTTACAATTAAATTACTTAAATAAGTTAAGGGCGTTAGCGACCGCTTAAGGCTTGGGTAAGAGTGGGTGTGTCTTTTTTTGGGGATATAAATTAAAATTAGACTAAGAAGAAGGGATGGAATAAGATCCTGCCGGTGATCTTTATCTAAAGTTCCCCTAAAGATTAAAAAATTAGTTAGGTAGAAGAGAAAAAATAAAGTGCTCTCGCATGACAGTTTTTATACCTCTGTGATGGGAGGGCACACGGCAAAAATAAAGGTAATTTAGAAAGGTTTTATACTGCTTGCGTGCACCTCTCTATGGCAGCTCCTAAAAGTGTTAAAGGAGCTATTACATCCATAACCTTTTTATAAGATCCTCTAGGAGGTGACTATGCGTAACATCAGAGGAGAGCTCCAATGGGAATTGTTGGAGAAAGCGCGGGAAGACAGGGAATGCTTGGGGGACTCGTCTTCCCGAGAAGAGGCCCAAAAAGCGGTTTTCAGGCTCTTTGGGGTTCTTGAGGAATATGAGCTCAGGGGAGACGCCAAGTTTACGTTTCTCCGTAGCAGAAAGTTGAAAGTCGACTTTGATGGCGGAGGCTCTACTGGGGTAGTGCATATATTCTTCCGCAATCCTGATACGAACGAGAAGATCCTTCACGTCGGAATTATGCGTGAAACGCTTGGATTCATGCTTGCGAATTTGAAGGGCTCAAAGCCTAATGAGTTTGATGGACTCTTTAAAAAATACAAGAACAGCCTGAACAACCTCCTCATTTTCGCCGTATCACTGGAGATAGCGGAGATCGTGGAGCTGCTTAATGAAGCTCTCGATTCCCGTGATTCCGTTGAGTAGACCATCGTGCGATGGTGGTCCGCAAGAACTGATTGTAGAAAAGGTGATAAAGAGCCAGAGGGAGTATGCAATCTTAACTCTGGCTCTCACCTGATAGGTTTCAAGTGTTTGCTGTGTGGCTCTCTAACCTTTTAATCTTCATCTATAAAGCGTGGCTTTTTTTATCTTGTGATCTGCTTCTACAATTAAGGACGCTTAAACTTTACATTAAACTTTTTACAATTGAATTACTTAAATAAGTTAAGGGCGTTAGCGACCGCTTAAGGTTTGGGTAAGAGTGGGTGTGTCTTTTTTTTAGATATAAATTAAAATTAGACTAAGAAGAAGGGATGGAATAAGATCCTGCCGGTGATCTTTATCTAAAGTTCCCCTAAAGATTAAAAAATTAGTTAGGTAGAAGAGAAAAAATAAAGTGCTCTCGCATGACAGTTTTTATATCTCTGTGATGGGAGGGCACACGGCAAAAATAAAGGTAATTTAGAAAGGTTTTTATACTGCTTGCGTGCACCTCTCTATGGCAGCTCCTAAAAGTGTTAAAGGAGCTATTTTCGGTAAAAACTCTGATGTTAGGAGTTAGGATATGACTAAAAGTAGAAGTAATTCGACACCTAAGCCAGACTTGGGTCAGTGGTTGGCAGATGTGCGAACACAGGTGTCAAAATTCGAGGAAGCGCTAAGAGAAGCCGTAAGTAATCTGCTGGAACTCCTTAACCAAGTACCAGAAGAGGCACAACAACAGGCATCGGAAGCGTCGGAAGAACAGGCTTTGGAGCAGGAGCTAAAACAGACGCTGGAATCTTTGCTGGAACAGCTGCAACAGGCGTCAGGAGCAGAGGCGCTGGCAGATATGCTGGCAAAGGGAAGCGAGCTGATGAGCACTCAGTTGCAGAATCGGCTGATGGCAACGATGGGATGGCTAATACATGGAAATGTATCAATGTCGACGCTAATCCAAGCGCTGCCGCTGCTATCGGAAAAAGAGCTGCAGCTTCAACTAGTACTTAAAGCTGGGTTGATACTGAGAAAACGACTGCTTCTGCAACAACTGCTGGAAAAGGCGGAAGAGATGCAGAAGGAGTTAAAACCTCGAGCACAGGAAAGCTTACTTCCCTCTCTCGCAATCCTTGCATTGGTTGGGGAGGTTGCAGCAAGTGCTTTGAAGAGAAGTGACTACCATGAGGATACGAAGATCTCCGTACCTTTTGGGGACAACCCTCAAGAGCAATTCGAAATCAACATCACGTTTGCCACGCTTCGCCTTGTAGGGGAAACGGGGTGGGACATTTTATTGATGTCGTTGCTCCTCGAAGAAAAATCTTATGAAGTCACTCTCAGATCGAGTAGCCAGCAAAGTCTACAAGAACTTCGTTCTCTCGCCGAACAAGTGGATCCAGAATTGGCGAAGCAGTTGATCACTGCTTTCGTAGAGCGGATCTCATAGTGACTCGAGTCCTTGATTGTTAGTGCTCTTGCTGCGTAGACCATCGCGCGATGGTTGTTTTCCGCAAAAACTGATTAGGAAAGGAGGTAATATGAGGTTAGAGAGCCAGAGGGAGTATGTAATCTTAACTCTGGCTCTCACCTGATAGGTTTCAAGTGTTTGCTGTGTGGCTCTCTAACCTTTTAATCTTTATCTATAAGGTGCGTCTTTTTTCTTTTATCTTGTGATCTGCTTCTACAATTAAGGACGCTTAAACTTTACATTAAACTTTTTACAATTAAATTACTTAAATAAGTTAAGGGCGTTAGGGCCGCTTAAGGCTTGGGTTAAGAGTGGGTGTGCCTTTTTTTTAGATATAAACGTGTTGCCTTAAAAATAAATTAGACTAAGGGGAGGAGTTGGAGTAAAGTCGTGGTGATAGTCTTCTCCCTGAAGATTAGAAAAAATTTGGTTAAGTAGAAGAAAAAGTAAGTGTTCTCTCATGACAGTTTTTTACATCTCTGTGATGGGAGAACACGGCGAAAACAAAAGGTAGAAAGGTTTTTATATAGTTTATGTTCTCCAAAAAAAATCGTTAAAGACAGCTTCTGTAATATGAATTTGCAGTAAGCTAGTCTGTCACCTTGTTCAACTTCCTTTTGCACTTATGTGCTGGAAAGGACTTTCATGCAAAAGACGTTTCAGCCACCGGAAACGAAAAAGACCACTTCTCAAGTATTCCTTCACCTTCTCATGGAAATTCTGGGATTCTTGAACCAAATTGAGCCTAGTGCCGATACCCCCGTTGTTTTGTTGTGCCAAAGGCAAGATGGGAATACGCTGGCGGAAATCACGGCTGAAAAGCCTAACGCCTCGAAATACATCCTGCGCGCCAAACACGGCAATGACACTTTTACCTTTTCACTTTCTCTCGACCTGCTTGAAGAACTTTGCAAAAAGAGTTCGGACGGATTGGAAGAATTGGCGAAAGAAATTGAGCGTGCCCGTCGGGTCCGTCGGGAAAAGGTATCGGGAAAGTGTACTGTGGCGGATGGAATCTTGGCAAAGCTTCTTCCGTTGATGGATCGAATGGACAATGCCGGTCTTCTGCGTAAGTTGGGTAATGGCTTTAAGATCGTCAAAGAAAGTTGACCTTCCATTCCTGTAGCCACTAACTAGAAAGGAGGAAAATCCAGTTTAGTGACGAAGGGGGAAATTGAAAGAAAGTTGAAAAAGGCTAGCGGTGTCATGACAGAATCTTTTGGATACGATTTAATTGGTGATTAGGGGGATTAAGGGGGAATTGAGATGGCTAGCGGTGTCATGACAGAATCCTCAAATGACGATCACCAAAAAGGGGGAAGAGGTTGGAGAGTCAGGGAGCTAGAGAGGAGGTATTTTTCCCTGCTTCACGGCGGTTCTTATCTTGAGCCTACCTTATGGCCGCCGTGAACTCCAACCCTTTTAATCTAACTTCTTTGTGCTATTCCTTCAAAAAATTACTTCTTAAAGGTATGGAGTAAATATTCTTCACCACACCAGATATTACGGTTCGAAATATTAAGATATTGTTTGTTTTTTCGCCGCCACTGTTAATTATTTACAAATGTTGCTATATTTCTTCTCACTTGCTGAAAGTTCAGCCGTATATTTTTGAAAGGAAACATCTATGGGTAAATCATTAAAAGGAACGAAAACAGAGCAGAACCTCTTAAAATCTTTTGCCGGAGAGTCTCAGGCAAGAAACAGATATACATATTTTTCAAGTGTTGCTGCCAAAGAAGGCTATAAGCAGATCTCTCTTATCTTTGAAGAGACAGCTGATCACGAAAAAGAACATGCAAAACGGATGTTTAAATACCTAGAAGGTGGCGATCTTGAAATAACCTCTACTTATCCTGCTGGTAAAATCGGGACAACTTTAGAAAATCTTGAAGCTGCCGCTTGCGGTGAAAACGAAGAGTGGTCTCAACTTTATCCCGAGTTTGCAGCTGTCGCCAGATCTGAAGGATTCGAAGATATCGCAGAGATGTACGAAGCGATCTGCGTCGCTGAAAAACAACATGAAAAACGGTATCGTGCTTTGGCAGATAACATCAAAAACGGAGTTGTCTTCAAAAAAGACGGTAAGATCTTCTGGAGATGCCTAAACTGCGGTTATATCCATGAAGGTGATACCGCTCCTGTTGTTTGCCCAGCCTGCGTGCATCCGCAAGCTCATTTCGAAGAGTTGGCTGAAAATTGGTAGAGAGTAACGCTATGCACAAATAGACCGTTTGAAGTCTGTGCATAGTAATTTTAAGGGCACGTCTTTAGGGGGTGCCCTTCTCCCCAACTCCCGAGTCTTTTGAAGTTTTTTAGTTGTTTAGTTGAAATTCGTTCATTGTAAAGATCTAGCTCGGTTTAAATTATTAGAGCCATCATATGCCGTAGTCCATCTGATAACGTAAAAAGTTTGGCATGTTAGAGTTATCTCATTTGATTTATTATATTTTTTTAAATAATCCTCAATAGTTAATCGACTAAATAGACGACTCAAAAAAAGTTTAGGGCTTCAGTTTTTAATATAAGAATATAAAAAAAATCTATTTAATTTAAAAAGTTAGAAACACCTTAGCGATAAGTAGCGATATCTGTTTGCTGACATTGGCGCTTTGCACTGGCATTGCGTCAACAAGGTTATGCTGAATGTTTCACAATAAATAATCGAATTCGATTATCGTGAGGATTTAGTGTGTCTAAAAGTGCAAAAAACAATCTGTCTATCTGTCACAGTGGCTTTTACGCTTACGGTGATTTGTAGCAGTGCATATATATTGTTGCTTAGTTGTATTGGCTTCTCACTAACTTAGAGGGAGTCAAGATAATTACAGCATAGAAAACGTTGCGATTATACTTTTAGTGTAGTTGCCAACAAACAACAACTAGTACTAGCTTTTGCTAGTTAGAAAGGTTTCATCATGAAACTAGACAAAGACTGCGCCCTAAATGGGCTACTTGCCTTCTGCATCGTTTTTGGATCTGTGTTTGCGTATGAAGGCGCGAAATACTTTGCGCCATACATAAAGGGCACGAATCGGGTTCAATCCGTTGCTCAACAGAGCGGCGAGTCCGACGATGAACCGAGCGGCGAGTTCGACGATAAATCGAACGGCGTGCTTGGCGAGATGTCCTTCGATATCCTTGACGAGGATGTTCTCGACGGTCTCCAATCCCAACAAGGCGACACCGCCTCTGAACGAGGCGTTGCGTCGGGGGGGCCTGTCGCCACGGTGGAGTGCGGTAGCGACCTTAGCCCTGAAGAGAGGGAGGAAGTGGCGCGCTTTATTAGTGGGCTTGTCCTCAAAATGAAGCTAGCTGACCCCTTCGAAGATCCCCCTGCGGAGTTCTCCACGGGGGACTGCGTCGCTGAATTGGCGAAATCAATCAAACGTCTCGCTTGGTGGACTGAGGCTATCGGTGATTTCTCCGAGGCGTTCTTGGATAATGATCCTAAAGTCGCTGCCACGTTACGTGGTACGGCGCAAGCTTTCAAGGTTATGACCACCAAGGTCGAGCGTCTGGAAGCAATCGTCGAGGAAAAAGGCGACGACTCCTTAAAGGATCCTGAAGCGTTACAGTGCGCCGCTGCAATCAAAATTGCCGCTTGGTGGATCGATAGATCCTTCAGTGACGTTAGATGTAGTGACCCAGAACGTGTTGGATTCGATGGGAATGTCGGCTTGCTGTTCTCGTTCTGTGAAACAATTCTCGAAAGAGCGTCGCAATATCAAGAACGACAAGAATGGAAGCCTGGTGACCTGTTGTCAGGTTGTGGGGCATGCGTTTCTAGCTTAACAGTCGAGGAGATTCCTGAGTCTACGACGACGGATCCCACGCCTATGACGATGGTTCCTGAGTCTACGACGATGGTTCCTGAGTCTGCTGCGAATGCCCTTGCACTCTAGACGATGTTTATCGTCAGCAACAACCTTTTTGAAGCTCTCCTCGGAGGGCTTCATTTCTTTAGTGCGTTATTTATTGCAAGGATTGTAAGGTGAGATCTAAAGGGAGTAGAACGCCATCTGCCTTGATTAGGTGAGATTAGATTTAGTAATTTAGATAGGTAAGTCTTATTAAATAAACAGAGATTAATTTTATACAGTGAGCTGTATGAGATTTGATTTTAGTGATCTGTTTTAAATTATTAGAGTTGTTACGTGTATGTTTTCTTTGTATGGCGGTGTGGAAGGCTTAGCACGTTAGTGCACCTCTATTCGATAAGATCGTAATCGATATTTCCCATACAGCACGGGCATAATAAATAGCGAACTCCTACCTTGTCGTTACCGATCCAATCTGCAATATAAGGTTCAACCCAGCCATCTTTTATGCAGTATACGGAGTTGGCGGGGGGAGTGGAATCGTTTGTAATGGTCTGAAAAGATCTGCACTCTATCGTTGCATCAAGTGCATAATAACACTCTTCTGCGTGTCGCCACTCATCTTGTAAGGTTGAAACTTCTTCGGCTCCAGCATTATAGCTCATAGCGGTTTGAGGGCGTGTTTTTTTACGATCCTGTAAGATCCTATACTGATAAAAGCGGCTAATAAAAAAACGACGCAACTCATGATAAGGGACGGCACGAAGTTGAAAATCGGAATATGTACCTTCAAAAACCTCTCCCGAAAGGGGGTGTATAAAATGATTTGCGGCATCCTTAAAAATAAATGATCCATCATAGGAAGGAGTATCAATTTTGTACGCAAGATAGATCACATCACTGGCGCTTTGCCAATTAGATAATAGGGCTCCTAAAAATATAAAATCTCGAGTTAAGGGCGGAGGTAGACCATCACGAAAATAACTACACGTGATGTCAGGTGGGGTGTATAGATCTGATGAAAAAATCGTGCTTTCAAGCATACCTTTAAGATCGGTATGCTTGAGGGTAAACTTAACTTTTTAGCGGCTATTTTCTACGGTATCACCAATAATCTGATAAAGTAACCCGTACTAGAAATATCGATAGCTGTAATATAAGGGCAAAGGGAGTCTACGCTAAATCACTTAAAGACATGCCATATTTCTTTAATGTGGCTTGTAGACCAAACTTATCAATCGTGCGAATAACACGAGTTGAAATTTTGAGTGTAACATAGCGTTTTTCCTCAGGAATATACACTCGCTTGACCTGCAAATTCGGTTGGAAAAGGTGCTTTGTACGATTTTTAGCGTGACTTACACGGTTACCGCTCTGACGAGAAGTTCCTGAAATTTGACAACGACGAGCCATAACTAATCTCTCTCTTTTTTGTTTAAGTACTTATTTTAACAATGTAAATAATAAAATGTAAATAATAATACGACCACCTCTCAAAGGTAGTAAGGACGTCGACAATGTGAGCAACCACGCTAACACCACCTGAGAGTGGTGGAGACTATGCAGTAATTATGCAAAAAAAGCAAGCCCGTAGAGTTTTTTGAGGGTGAGGAGGGTAAGTGGCTTAGGGCTTATCTGGATGATGTCGCCAAGCATTTTTTTACATTTTTACTAAAAAGTTATGTATAATTAGTAATGACACTTAGGAGTCAAAATCGAAGTGTGAGAAATATTATAAAAGTTTGCGGCACTAGACGCTTAGCGCGCGCCAACAGGAATCGGCTATCTCACCTGCCAAAGCGCTCGGAGAATGCTTACTGTAACTATCCAGCCAGTCACGAACAAAGGAAAGGGGGATGCCGAAGAGGATGCTCCAGATAACATCAGCGCGGAGCGGTCTAATCTTCCCCTCTCTAATCCCGTTTTTTATAGTTTTCGTCAGTTTTCTGCCGAGGTCATCGTAACCGACTTTAGTCGGATGACGAATTTCACCCGTTATAAATTCGTTGTGTCTGCAAAGCCACATGTACTTTGAAAGTTGGTGGTTCAATTCGGAAAATTCAAGAAAAGATCTTACTAATGTTTTAACGACATCCTCTACATCGTCTTTATTTTTAATAGAGTTAAAAAGGGTAGCTCTGAAAGAGGTTAGCCCTTCATTATATAGAGAGACTGCAACGTTCTCTTTGTTTTTAAAGTTATGATAAATCGATCCGACACTACACTTCGATTCGCGACTTAGATCGGGTACATTGGTGTTGAAATAGCCCTGTTCAACAAACAGCTTTAAAGCCGCTGCCATTATTCTTTCACGAGGGCTAAATGAGGTAAAATCGACTTTTGGTTTTTCTGTTGCAGCTTGTGCTTCAGAGTTCTGTTTCCCTTCCATGGGCGCAGTTATACTCTTGATTGATGGAAAGTGTAAAGATCTGCTAAGACCGCGATATATATCAGTAGTGAATACAAACCTTTCAATAAAAAGTGTAAGGAACTGCTAGGGTTGTGATATATCAGCAGAGAATACAAACCTTTCAAACCTTTCAATAAAAAGTCTAGGGGTCTGCTAAGGCCCTCGCTGTACAAGATATTTTACCTTGCTAGGGCACGATGTTTTAACTTATAACACCACTATGAGTGGAGACGGGAAGATATTATATCGTATATTTATTGGCTTGGTTGCTTCAGCTGTCGTACTAGTACTTGTATTTACGATCGTGTTCGTTGTGCTTCTCTTTCGTAGTCTGTTCTAAGTTGGAAATAAGAAAATATAAGAGAACGAACAAGGACTTTTTAATAATATTTTTCCTTTGCAGAAAACCTTTTTTAAACCTTTTGGAAAGAGCTTTTGGGTATAAGAGGACGAGGACTTTTTAGTGATGTTTTTCCTTTGCAGAAGACCTTTTTTAAACCTTTCGGAAAGGGCTTTTGAGTATAAGAGAACAAAGGCTTTTCAGTGATATTTTTCTTTGCAGAAGACCTTTATAAAAACCTTTTCGGAAAGAGCTTTCGAGTATAAAAGAACAAAGGCTTTTCAGTAATATTTTTTCTGAAAAGCCTTTGTGCTGATCTAGCTTTGACTCTTACGTCTTTCGATCAGACGGTAATGAGATTATATGTAACAGCCATACGCACTAAATCTGCGTTATTTCTAGCTTTTAATTTGCGTAAGATGTTGCTGCGGTGCGTATCGACCGTTCTAATACTGATATGAAGCTTTTCTCCGATCTCTCTGTTGCTCATACCGTTTGCTAAGTGTTTTGTAATCTCGAGCTCCCTTTTTGTTAAAACGGAAAGGGGAGAGTTCTCCAGTGGCTCTCTTTCCGCTATAAGGGGCGCTATCACTTCAGGGCTTAAATAAGTTTTTCCTTTTAAAACTGATGAAATTGCGAAAAGTAGCTCCTCCGTATCGGCATTTTTAGGGATAAAACCCTTTGCTCCGGCGTGTAGTGCAGCGCTAACGTATTTACCTTTATCGTTTGCAGAGAGGATTAAAACAGGTGGCATCTGGTCGTGTTTAAATTGTGCCTCCATCGCTTTTAATGTTTCCACACCATCAAGTCGTGGCATACAGGCATCCATTATGATCAGATCCGGATGTTGATCTGATTTTAGTAGCTCAAGAAGTTGCTCGCCATCTTCAGCTTGAGCTACAACGTTGAAATCTCCTCTATTTTCTAAAAGTTCGCATAATGCCTGACGTACGATAGCGTGATCGTCTGCAACAATAAGATTAACCATAAAAACCCCCATGATGAAACAGTATCCGGTTGTAGGGTGGTAATACGTCATTTTCTTAGTTAAACTTTAGCTCTTGAGAAGATTTTTTTAGAAATATTTCGTAAGTGTTGAATCTGACGACGTGTTGTTTAAAGCCTTGAAAAGACAGATAGCTGCGCCAGTGGGAACGGCTTAAGTTAAATTAAAAAGCTCAATTTAGGGCAGAAAAAAAGAACGCTTAGTAGGTTTATGGCAGTCCTAAGCGTTCTTATTATCTAGAGTTTATTATCTCTCTTTCTTGGGGATCTCTATCCGCATGCTGCCGCAGGTATCTCGACAAAGAACCGCAACATCACCCAAGTTGATAAAAAAGTTTGTCCCTTCAATACTGACTTCAACGGGGAAGTTCTCTGAACCTTGCGTCGCTAACTTTCTCATCCCTGTGGCGATCTGATTAAAGCCGTTAGATAAACGTAAGATCGTTCCACTTTTTAAGATAATAGTAGCACCGTCTCCGGCATAAGCTGCCTCCGGATTTTGAAAGAAAAAGGTTAGGGTTAATAAAATAAGGATTATTTTTTTCATAACGTTCTCCATAATAAAATATTAAAAGATAAACGAAACTTTAGGCTGCTTAGTCGTGCCTTTTAAAGAAAACGGAACTGCGACGACACGTTGCTGTGTTTTCGAGATGATCTTTCCTAGCACGGGGATGTGCTCTGAGACCTTGCCGATCGTTCTAAGTGGGATCACACGTCCTCTGCCGCGGATCTCACCTGTCTTAAGGTTGATGGTGACACGCCTAAGGTTTATCGATAAAAAAGGCCCATCAAACTTAGCTTCTTGTAAAGTTAAAAATAATCCCTTAAGTGCGAACTTAATATTTATCTCAGAGAACGGCACTCCGGAGCTTTGCGAAAGCCATTTCTCTGCTGTAAAATAAGAGAGGATCTGCAGCAAGATCGGTTGATTTACAATATTGACACTTTTAACCTTAATGTTTCCGACGATATCTTGCAGGTCGATCATATTTTTATCTTTAGTCTCTATATTTGCTATTAAACTTCCGTTACGTACATCTGAAGTATCGCTGAACAGTCTAACTAAGGCACCAGCATCATCTGCTTTGATAGTGATCTTTTGTGGCGTTGAGTTAGAGAGTAATCTTATATTTAAATCACCCTTCTTTGAAAGATACGAAGTGATCTGAAGATCTTTCCAGATCTTTGCTGTTCTAATGGCGTTTAGTTTTAGGTTAGTAAAGTTTCTTTCCCCTAATAAAAATGTTCCTAAGTCGGCTGTTAAATTAAGTGTGGTAGGAAAAGGATCTCGCGACTGCGTGTATTTTTTAAGGTTAACTTGTTGTGGCTCTGATTTTTTAGGGGTAAGAGCTAGCTTTCGTCCCTTTATATCAAGGGTGTTCGCACTGTATTTAAGTTTTGATAGATCTGTTTCGGCAACGTGTAATCTTGATATTTGAAGCGTTGATTTTGAGGGGTCTCTAATGTCAATTGTGCCGTTACCGAGAAGGTTTAAAGAGGGGGCTTTTAGATCAAAGTTCTGGAAGGAGAGTAGTTTGTTGGCACCTTGATATGTTGCAGCAGTTGTTAGGGTGAGGTCTGAGGCGTGAGGCTTTTTATATTTTAATAACGGTATCTCAAGTGCAGTGTCTTTAAATGTAATAGTACCTGAAATATCCCAAGCTGTTTTTGATCGGCGGGAGAGTTGCAGGTCTAGTGGTGAAGGGGAGTTGTTGAATTTAAGAGTAACGTAGTCGTTAGAGAGTGGTGTTAAATAATCTGCAAGGTTTAGCTTGCCCGTAGCGGAGATCTTTAATCTATCTCCAAAAGATGCCATCTTTTCTGAAACTTTAAATTTTAACTTATTTTTTTGCAGGTAGCCCGTTCCTGAAACTGAAAAATCATTGTGAAGGATCTTTAGATCTGCTGTTGGTGCCGTGAAGGTATATTTTTTTCTGTTGGTGTCTTTTAAGGTAAAGGTGGCGGCGCTTAATTTGGTGTTGATATCGAAATCTACATCTTGGAGACGGATGTCTTCGTTCAATAGAAAGGAAAGAGCTATTTTACTGTGGTGTTGACCTGAAAAATCTAAGGGATCGGCTTCAGCAATTTCTGTTATAACGGTAGTTACTTCATTTATTAGCCCTTGCATAATAGCTTCAATCTTTAAAGTTTCAGTACCATCTGCCAAAACATCTCCGATAGAAACAGTTAAATCATTTATCTCTTGAGTGAGGATATTACCTTTGCTTGAAGTGATAGAGATGTTTCCGCGATCCATCGAGAAGTGTCCAGAAAGACCTTCTGCTGTTGGTGCGTTTGGAGCGTAAAGTACGGAAAGCCCGTCATAATCAAAATCTGCTTTTAAAAGAGTTTCTGGGGAGTCTTCTGCAAAAGAGAGCGTTGTTGATAGGGGAGTGCGCACCTTTATGGTTGCATTATAAATCGCTGCTTTATTTAGACGGTTAGCAAGCCACTCGTAAAGGTTCGGATTCTCTTTTCTTGGAATGTAGATAGGGATCTGATCAATATTAAAATCGGAGAATGAAGTTTCAAGTTCAAGGTAGGGGATATCGTTCTCTCTCTTTTTTATTACGAAGTTGTTTGAAGCGATTATACCATTTTGATCCTTGATGGTAAGAACGCCTGAGAAGAGGTGATCTTGTGGTGAAATATGGAGATCGAGATCGATATCATCAAAGAGAAGAGGTGCATCGAAGATCTGTGGGGATGTTATCTTAGCATGGTGTAGATCGCTTTCAATTAAGATGTCTTCTAAATTATCTTCAAGGGTGAGTCGTGCTGAAGCGGAGACCCTTCCCGAAGCTTTAAAAACATTAAAAAATTCTTCTGGAATGTAATTATCAAAAGCATCCAAATTCTTAAATGCTAATGATGCTTTTATTTTGGCATAATCTTCACCCTCTTTTAGTGTTATTAGAAGGGTCAGGGGGATGGTGGCATCTTCCCGTTTTAGTGTTAGCTCTGTGCTGATAATAAGTTTTGATGAGTTGAGCCGATTCTCTAAAGAGGCTTCTTTAATCTCTGCTCTCCAAGCATCACCTAGTATCTGATCTTTAAAGAGCACTTGTGCCGTATCGATCTGAACCCCTTGCAGAGATTGCAGTTCGGAGGGGAGCTTGCTGCTGGATTGCTGCAACATTTTTAAGGCATCAAAGAAATTGATGGCTTCAGATGGTGGTGCGGTAGTTGTGGAGTTGCGACGTTGGGTGTCGGAAAAGGGTCTGCCTGAAATAAAAAGACCGGTGTCATCACGAATGATGTTGATAGTGGGGTGATTGATAATAATATATCGTGGTGCGATTTTGCCGTGAAGAAAGCTCTTTATATCAAGTGTTGCTGAGACCCGCCCTAAAAGAGTTTCTTCTGAAGTTTCTGCTTTTATAATCTTAGTATCCGTTGCAGTAACTTTGAAGCCACTGTCAAAGGTTAGAAGTATAGAGGTTGCTTCAACTCTAAAGGTGTCAAAAGAAAGGGTGCTGGCGGGTATAAATTGAGTTAGGGGGATCCCGACGAAGAATAGTAGTAGGGAGAGGATAGTGATAACACTTAATCCCGCGAGAGTTAAAATCAGAAGTATGTAACGTAAAATTTTTTTCACAGAGACGATTTTTAACATATAAAAATTTATTCAACACTAAGCTTTATTTAAGAACAAGAGAGGGAGGTTTTTTCTTGTAAACAATGGCTGAAAGGTAATTTTCGGGATCGGGGGCTGGTATTAATCAGCAAATTAAATTAAGATCGCTCGCTGTCGGGTTTGCTCTGCAATAATGGCGGAGGAGCCGATTGATTCGGAAATTTATTCAGGTAAGGATATAAACATGATTTATTCTCATGAAGTTCAAAATATGTGCCCTGTTGCAAAAGGGTGCAATCATGGACCAGCTCCAATTCCAGAAGAGGGGAAATGGGTACAGGTTAAGGAGGTAAAAGATATTTCAGGTCTGACTCACGGTGTTGGTTGGTGTGCTCCACAGCAAGGCGCTTGTAAGTTGACCCTTAATATTAAGGATGGAATTATTGAAGAAGCTCTTGTAGAAACTATCGGCTGTTCCGGAATGACTCATTCAGCGGCTATGGCTTCTGAAATTTTAGTTGGCAAAACTATTCTCGAAGCGTTGAATACCGACCTTGTTTGCGATGCTATTAACACTGCTATGCGAGAACTCTTCTTGCAGATCGTGTATGGACGTTCTCAATCTGCTTTTTCAGAAGGTGGCTTGCCAGTTGGTGCTGGCTTGGAGGATCTCGGCAAGGGTTTGAGAACTCAGGTTGGAACGATGTATGCCACTAAGGTCAAAGGTCCCCGTTATTTGGAGACGGCTGAAGGGTATGTCAGTAAAGTTTTTCTTGATGCAGAGGGAGAGATCTGCGGTTATCAATTCGTACGGTTAGGCGTCATGATGGATCTTATCAAAAAGGGTACAGATGCAAATGAAGCTTTAGCTAAAGCGACAGGCTCTTACGGTCGCACAACCCCAGAAGATGGTGCTGTAAAGAGCATCGATCCACGTAAAGAATAAAGAAATTAAGGAGAATTCAACATGGCATTGTTTGAATCGTATGATCGTCGTGAACCGCAGATCTTAAAGACACTGAAAGAGTATGGCATTAACTCTATCGAGGAGTGTCTTGAAATCTGCAAAGCTAAGGGGTTTAACCCTTATGAAATTACAAAAGGCATACAACCGATTGCATTTGAAAATGCAGCTTGGGCGTATACTGTTGGTGCAGCTATCGCCATCAAAAAAGGGTGTAAAAAAGCTGCTGATGCTGCCATTGCTATCGGGGAGGGGTTGCAAAGCTTCTGTATTCTAGGTTCCGTAGCGGATGATAGAAAAGTTGGGCTTGGGCACGGTAATTTGGCTTCAATGTTGTTGAGAGAAGAGACAAAGTGTTTCTGTTTCTTAGCGGGGCATGAATCTTTTGCAGCAGCAGAGGGCGCTATCGGTATTGCTAATTCTGCTAACAAAGTTCGTAAAACACCCCTTAAGGTTTGTTTAAACGGACTTGGAAAAGATGCTGCTTATATTATCAGCCGCATTAACGGTTTTACTTATGTGCAGACCAAGTTTGATTATGCCACAGGTAAACTCACCATTGTTAAGGAGGTTCCTTTTTCTAAAGGACCGAAAGCGGAAGTGCGTTGTTATGGTGTTGATGATGTGCGTGAAGGTGTAGCGGTCATGTGGCAGGAGGGGGTTGATGTTTCTATTACTGGAAATTCAACTAATCCTACTCGCTTTCAACATCCCGTAGCTGGTACCTATAAGAAAGAGTGTGTTGATAAGGGGAAAAAGTATTTTTCAGTTGCTTCAGGTGGTGGTACTGGACGTACATTACATCCTGACAATATGGCTGCAGGCCCTGCCTCTTACGGTATGACCGATACTATGGGAAGGATGCACTCTGATGCTCAGTTTGCAGGATCTTCTTCCGTACCGGCGCACGTGGAGATGATGGGGCTAATCGGAATGGGCAATAACCCTATGGTAGGTGCGACGGTAGCTGTCGCAGTTGCTATTGAGGAAGCTGCCTGATCCCTGTACTAGCTATAAAACTTAAGATAACGGGGCGCTTTCTGATAAAGGTTTCTGATAAACCTTTTTTATGCTCATAAAGCCGCCCCATTTTTTTACCTTCGTAGAAACCTAGCCGATCCGTTTTGCAGTTGCAGCCCGTCTTTCAACCCCAAACTTTCCCCTTTTTACGTATGTTAAGTAAGTAACAGTTCGGCTATTTTTAGCTCTGCTTTAGTTTGCTCGGCTAAATACCAAGAGTCCCCAAGCCTAACTTTTTTAATTTCAGATAACCTTCTGATAGCATCTTCTAATGATATTGAAGTCGAAAGTTTATGTTTTTTTATTGTTTTTAATATTTCATAGCTCCACTGTATTGCTATGTGATTCACGAACATCCATCCCTGAAATTTATCATCATCACTCATATATGAAGCATCTGCTTTTAAAACAGTTTTTAACGTATCAAAAGATTGTTCAATAGATAGTCGCATTTTGTATAACGTGTATATTTCTTCTGCGGATGAGTCCAAATTTGAAAAGAATGCAACAGTTCCTAGCCTCACTTTTTTTAAATCAACATCTGTTAAATTGTATTTTTCTGGATGAGATATTGTTAATGAAACTAAGTTATTTTCCTCTTCACCTGCTAAAAACGGGTCTCTAAACAGATATATAAATCCATTCCCAATCTTATATTTTTTATATCTTAAGTACGTTTTATTATATTCAATAACGTTCCTGCTTGTTTCTATTCCATCATAGTCTATAAGAGAGCTATTTCTACGCAATGGAATAACAAAGCTAAGTTTATTCTCTATAAGATCTTTAACGTTAGACTCTGAATAGAAACCCTTATCTGCAATAATAGTAGCATCACCAATTTCTGATTCTTGGATAGTTAAAGATAGAGCTTTTACATCTCTTATATTCCCAGCCAATAACCTATAATAGACTGGTTGTTGCAATTTTTTAGAGTAAATATAAAGCAAACTCGCCTGCGTTTCCCAAAAATGGTCTTTATTATATCCTCCTTTAGCAAGACTCGACTTTCTCATAGATGTTCTAAGAAATGTAGAATCAATTAACAAAAAATCTTTTCCATGAATAAAACTCTTCATATATTCAGAACGAGCAAATTCATCTTTCCCAATCGATTGCAAAATATTCGGAATAGCTTTCTTATTAAGAAGAAAATTAAGTTTTTCACTCAACATACTGTTTTCAAAATCATCATTCATGCGTTTAATAGGAGAGCAATGTTTGATCCTGCTGTATGACATCAGCAAAATAGCCTTCCACTTATCTGGAAAATAACACCGAAGTCTTTCAATAATTGTTTTTTGATTGAGGATAAATTGAGATAAACCATACTCTCTGCACTTAATATTCACAGCAGGTACAAGGCTTCTCTTCTCACTTGGTATAAAACCGTCCTCTTCTGTAATTCGTCCAAGTAATTTACCAGTAACTTTCACGCTCCTTTTCCTCTCAGGGTCATACTTATAGCTGTAGCTATATAGGTAATATCTCCCATTGATAAGACGTACCTCTTTTCCTTTCTCTCGATATTTTGTTGCCCAATCAGGGTGTATTTTTGCTTTCTTTCCCATACCTAAATACGTATGTCAAAACAACAAAAAAGTCAACCCCCTTTTTTGTTAATTTTTAAAAAATTTCTATAGGTTATAACAATATGTTACTTTATTGTTACGTAAATCACAGAAAAGTTTGGGTTCAACCGGTGGGCGGTCGTCCTTGGTGGGTGGCACCAAAACCACCAAATGTTAAGTTTTCGCTAACATTTTGATATTATTAGCTATCGTAATTTTAGAGTCTTGTAGCACTAGTGGGTGGCACCAAAAAGTCGAATTCTAAACTTTTGCTAACATCTTGATATTATTGAATGTTGTAATTTTAGAGTCTTTTAGCTCTGGTGGGTGGAACCGTCCTTGAAGGGTGGCACCAAATTCCCAGCCACCAGAACTAAGCCTGCTCAGTTATTCTTGGTGGGTGGTACCAAATTTTTAACCTCCGTAAAGATCTAGCTGATCCGCTTTGCAGTTGCAGCCCGTCTTTCAACCGGTGGGCAACTGTCCCTGAAGGGTGGCACCAAATTAAACTTATCTACTCTCGCGTCTGCGTTCTTCTTCTTCAGTCCGCATTTTCCAATTATGCTCTTCAAGCCACATATCAAATATTTCATCTTTGTTCATTGTGACTTCGTTTTTTTTAATCCTATCATCACTCTCTGGAAATAAGACCTTACACTTTGTCTCTTTAGAAAATTGGTTAAATTTGAATATCTCTTTATCAGTTAAAGAAGAGCATTCTCTTAAATCAAGTTGTTTTAAATTTGCATAATAAATTCCTTGAATCCCATGAGGGAGATGATGTTCACTAACTATAACTAGCTTCTCTAAGGTTTCTATATACATGCATGCCCAGCATACTTCATCAAATAGAGAATTATGTATTCTGTCTGAAGTGGTTATTTCGAGAGTTCTAAGTCCTGTAAATTTTCTTAACTCATCTCCCAGTATATTTACTTGGTCGCTATAGTCTCCGGTTTTTAAAGTTAGTTTTTCTAAACTTGAAAATGTTTCTGCAATAGGATTGATTTTTTCTTTAAAAGTTTCTTCATTATTAAGCCAAGCAGCAAGCTTTTTAAAGTCAAGAGTTAAGCTAACTACTTCACCAAGTTTATTAGTTTCTATATCTTCAGCTTTAATACCTGATTCTTTTAAAACTTTGAAATGTTCTGGGCAAACTTGCTTGCCGTCATAATCTATTAATTTGGGGACTGTGAGTTCCTCCCCCCCCTCTCATCTTTTGGAGTTTTTTCAAATAGTTGCATAATTTCCTCTCATATTTTAGAATTATTTTTACAATCGAAAGCATGATTCTAGAGCAATTTTCTAAAATCACTATTAGCATATTCTAACACAAACTAGTTTTGCTTCTTAAAAGTTGCAATAGACTCTTCTTACTGAAGGGTGGCACCAAATTTTTAACCTCCGTCCAGATCTAGCTGATCCCGCTTTTTAGTTGCAGCCCGTCTTTCAACCGGTGGGCGGTCGTCCTTGAAGGGTGGCACCTGCTTTTTAAGCCCCTTCCAATTAGGACACCCACTTTTTGCTGAAGGGTGGCACCAAATTTTTAACCTCCGTAAGGATCTAGCCGATCCGTTTTGCAATTTTATCCCGTTCGGTCGTCCCTGAAGGGTGGCACCAAATTTTTTACCTCCGTCCAGATCTAGCTGATCCCGTTTTTTAGTTGCAGCCAGTCTTTCAACCGGTGGGCAACCGTCCCTGAAGGGTGGCACCAAAAAGCCGAATTCTAAACTTTTGCTAACGTCTTGATATTATTAGATGTTGTAATTTTAGACTCTTTTAGCTCTGGTGGGTGGCACCTGCTTTTTAAGCCCCTTCCAATTAGGACACCCACTTTTTACTGAAGGGTGGCACCAAATTTTTGACCCCAAATTTTTGACCTCCGTCCAGATCTAGCTGAGCCCGTTTTTTAGTTGCAGCCCGTCTTTCAACCGGTGGCAACCGTCCTTGGTGGGTGGCGCTCTTACTGCTGGGGTGGGGGGTCGTCACTGGCGGGGGGCGGCATTAGAATTTAACGGTGCCTCGTTTGTAAGGTTGAAACGATATCACCTAAAGTGATCCCCTTTTCTTCTAGCAAAACCAAAAGGTGATAAAGTAGATCTGAAACTTCGCCATTAAGAGCTTCCTTTCCCTGAGCGAGGGCAGCAACTATCACTTCTACCGCTTCTTCACCGACCTTTTCTGTAATCTTCGGCACCCCTTTTTGAAAAAGGTTACAGGTGTAGGAGGCTTCTTTAGGGTTACGCTTACGCTCTGCAATCAATTCCTGTAAAGAGAGGAGAAATTGTAACGGATGTTGAAAAGTTACCTCCCCAAAACAGCTCTTACTACCACTATGACAGGTCGGACCAGCCGGATCTGCTAAAATAAGGAGGGTATCTTTATCACAATCATGAAAGATGTTTTTTAAAAGTAAAAAATTAGAGGAGGTCTCGCCTTTCACCCATAAACGATTTTGAGAGCGACTGAAAAAGGTAACTTTGCCGCTTTCTAGAGTTTTTAACAAAGCTTCCTGATTCATGTAGCCTAACATTAAAACTTCTCCGCTCTTGTAGTGCTGTATTACAGCGGGGATAAGTCCGTCACCTTTCGTAAAATCAAGATCTGCAATGTTAAATTTTGAGTTCAAAGCGCCTTCCAAAGTTTCTAAAGATCCGTTTTTAGGCGGAGTTATTTTAACAGGAACGTTTTCATCTGCTAAGTACCTCTTGAGCCCTGAAATTGAAAGCTCTCCAAAGTGAAAGATACCAGCTGCTAAGGCGGCATCAGCACGCCCTTTTGTTAAAACTTCAAGGAAGTGTTCTTTTTTTCCAGCTCCACCTGAGGCAATGACAGGGATGTGACAAGCGTTTGAAACACTTTGCGTCAACTCTACATCAAAGCCCTGCTTTGTCCCGTCACAATCCATGCTAGTTAATAATATCTCACCTGCACCACGCGCTTCCGCTTCTTTTGCCCATTCAATTACATCTTTGCCTGTGGCGTTGCGACCACCATGTGTATAAACTTCCCAACCTTTTGAAGTACGTTTTGCATCAATGGCAATTACAACACACTTACTACCAAAGCGATCGGCTAGGGCAGTGATAATAGCAGGATCTTTAACAGCAGCTGTGTTGATGCCGATCTTATTCGCACCCGCTTCTAATAAAGCGATGCCATCTTCAAGGGATTGTACACCACCTCCAACGATAAACGGGATATCAATTTCCGCAGCGATCTTTTTTACCAGATCGCGTAACGTCTCTCGTTTTTCGAGAGTTGCTGTAATATCTAAAAAAACGAGTTCATCAGCACCGTGCTCCACGTATGTTTTTGCTAGTTCTACGGGATCGCCAGCATCAATCAGATTAACGAAGTTTACTCCCTTAACGGTCCTGCCATCTTTAATATCAAGACACGGTATGATGCGTTTTATTAGCATATTAAAAATCCTTACAAATTCACTTTAATATTTTTTTAATAACATAGCACTCCAACCCTCTGCCTTGCGGATCTCCTTACGTTCCCAGAGCGGATCTGTGTAGCGCGAGAGTTCGGGGAGGTCTGCACTATGAAATCCTGAAATAAGTAGCCAAGCGCCGTGCTTAGTTGCTTTATACAGTACGTCATGCAGCTTTTCCAGTAATTCGGCGTAGAGGTTTGCTATAACTAGATCGTATTCACCATTAAACCATGAGGCGGCATCTGCTTGGCAGACAGAGACACTCGAAGTGACATTATTTAAAGTGACGTTTTCAATAGCATTAGCTACCGCATCGGGGTCGTTATCAAAAGCGTCTACGCTAGCATTAAAAAGTTTGGAGGCGGCAATGGCTAAAAGTCCACTACCTGTTCCGACATCGAGGACACGTTTAGGGCAGCACTTTTTTAGATCTTCATTTTGTAAGATTGCAGTAGCTTGATTTGTTGTGGCGTGATGTCCTGTTCCAAAGCCGCAACCAGGGATAATGTAGATCTCTTGTGCGGTGGCTTGAGGTAGCGCCTGCCCCTGTTCCAAACTCAGAACGGGGATGATAGTGAGATTATTTATTTCAAGTTTCTGCCAAACCTCTTCACACTTTTGCACCCAATTCGTTGCAGGAACAGGTTCAGCAGAGATAATTTTTAAAGGAAGTGAGGTGACGTTTTTCGAAAATGAAGCTAGCCCATCTTTCGTTGCTTGCAAAAAACATTGAATTTGATGGTTTTCTAAAAGCTCCGTGCCGGAAGCCCCCAGATCAATTAACTCACACCCTAAAAGGTCTAAGTCCGCTGTGCTATCTGCTTCTAAAAGGATTGACCACCAAATAATATCGCTCTGCATATTTATCTCTATAATCGATTTATAATGAAGTTGTTCAAGCTAGTCCAACAACTCGACGGAATTATCCGATCCAAGCATTAGATCAAGTTGTAACGGTTCTTGTCCTGAATGAAAATCAGGATATACGAACTCTCCCTCTCCAATAGCACTTTTTATCGTTATTTTAATTGAATCAGTTGCGGCTTGGACGATCTGCAAAGAATAGCTACCACTTTGATCGCAAGTTGTGCTGTTTGTACCTTGTGAAGTTTCAAATGTAATAGTGGCGGCACTTAAAGGCTTGGCTCTCCAGTCTAGAATCTGACCCGTAACGGTGAAGGCAGAAGCTTGAATTGGAGATGGACTCTCTATTTTTGCTAATTCTGAAGAGGTAGAAGGTGTTGTTGATATCTCTTCTTTTGCAGTACACCCTATAATAAAAAACGGTATGACAAATAAAGCTTGTGCAAGTAACGACAGCCGAACTTTATCAAAGGAAAGGGAGAGGTATCTTTTTTTATTTTTAGCACTACGCATCATTATCTATCTACCTTAGTTAATACTACTCAATCTTTATTCTTATTTAATACTCCAAGCCGTTAGAGATGGGAAAGGGGAAAACTCTAATTTATTGATTGTGATCTCGTTTAGATCTTTGCTAATGGAGAAAAAAGAAGGTAAAAACCTCAACAATCTTTTTCAGATAATTTGTAGTGATGTTAGTCAGATAGCTCGGATAGTGAACGCCCTTAAACGGTTAAAACCTTGTGTTTTGTTTTCTCAAGATGTATAGGGTGTTGCGATTCCATTGTTGTTGATCGTATCTCTCCTCTTAAAAAAGTGAGGTAGGGGCGGAGAGCGTGTTTTGATGTATACGCTTCAAAGTCTATCTATTGACCTATTCGTGATAGCGATAGCATAAATAGCTCTGACTTCTTGTGCGGTCTCGGTCTGTTTCGAGGCGGTTATGCCGAGTGTTTAGCCGCTGAAATAATGCTCTCCGAGTAATTTGTTTTTGTTTTTGTAAGTTTTTTTGAGGATAAGCTGATGCTTCCTTTTTCGTTTAAACATGTTTGTATCGAATCGTATGCTCTGCATTTGCCGGAGAAAATTGTTACTTCTGATGAAATTGAAAAGAATTTTGCCAATCTTTATGAAAGATTGAGTATACCGATGGGAACGTTGGAGCGTTTAAGCGGTATTAAGGAGCGTAGGTTTTTTGGTGATGATGAAACTCCCAGTCAGGTTGCGACGATAGCGGGGAAGAAAGCCATTGAAAAGATCGGATTCGATAAGGAGCATCTCAAAGCACTCTTTAACTGTTCTGTCACGCGTGATTATTTTGAACCAGCGACAGCTGTGATCGTGCATAACGCCTTAGGCTTTTCAGAAGATACTATTGCACTTGATATTACTAACGCCTGTATCGGATTTTCGCACGGTATGGTGACACTCGCCAATATGATTGAAAGTGGAGCGCTGAAAGCAGGGCTAGTAGTTGCGGGAGAGAATATTTCGCGTATTACAAATGCGACTTATAAATTCATTGAAGAGAATCAGAGCGTTGACCGCACAGAATTCTTGCAACTGATGGCGACTTTTACGTTAGGGAGTGGTGCTGTTGCTATGGTGTTGGCGCATGATAGTATCGCAACGACAAAACATAGACTTGTTTCGTGCGTTTCAAGGGCAGCTTCTGTTTGTCATAAGATGTGTATGGGTAATGGCGATTTCTGTTTTAATCAGGTGGTGGATCTTAATCCGATTATGCACACTGATTCACATCCGTTAATGGCTAATGCTGCCGAATTGGGCGGACGAACTTGGGCGGATCTCTCGGCGGCGACTGGTTGGTCGGTTGATGATGTTGATAATATCTTTTGTCATCAAGTCGGTAAGGCTGTTAACACTGGCTTTTATAAAACGATGGGACTTCCGATGGAGAAGGAGTACACCGTTTATCAAAAGTATGGAAATATGATCTCAGCAGCAATGCCAGCTGCGCTCTTTTCTGCGGCTGAAGAGGGATGTATTAAGCCAGGAACTAAGAATGTGTTAACTGCTTTCGGTAGTGGATTAAATGCACTCTTTACCGGACTGATCTGGTAAAAGATTCACTCTACAATTAAAGAGGTGATAGATTTATGCGACAGGCGGAACTTAAGAAGCTGCTCCCTTATTCTTCGCAGTTTATCGATATTTCCGGATTTAAAATGCATTACCTTGATGAAGGTAGTGGTCCAGTAGTTCTGTTGTTGCACGGCAATCCGACATGGTGTTTTTATTATCGTAATCTGATAGCAGAATTAAAAGATAAGTTTCGTGTGATCGCACTTGATTTTATCGGTTGTGGTTTATCGGATCATCCAACTGATGCGCATTTTAGGGTTGAGCATAGAATTGAACATTTGAAGGAGTTTATTGATAAACTCGGCTTGGATCGATTTTCACTCGTCATGCACGATTGGGGCGGTTCTATCGGAACTGCTTATGCTGTGCGTAATCCGGAAAAGATTGAAAAGTTGGTTTATTTAAATACTACTTTAACTGAGACGGAGACCCTACCACTCATAATTAAAAAAGCTGCTAGACCCTTTTTTGGAAAGTTTCTTACTAAATATTCGAAGTGGTTTTTGCACGTTACAACTACGCTTGGTGTAACGAAAAAATTACCTAAAAATGTTAAGAAGGCGTACCTGCACCCTTATCGTACGATAGCTAAGCGTACTGCTATTTGGGATTTTGTGGCTGACATCCCTTTCGGTGAGAGCTATCAAGGGTATAGTAGTATGCTGGAATTAGCGGAGATGTTGCCTCGTTTGCAGAATGTGCCTGTTCAGATAGTGTGGGGGCTTAAAGATCCGTGCTTCCATAGGGGGATGTTAAATAAAGTTGCTGCGCATTTTCCGCAAGCTTATATTTTGGAGATCCCTGATGCGTCGCACCTTGTTTTAGAAGATGCTCCGCAACTAGCGTGTTCAACGATAAAGAATTTTTTATTAGCTTCGCCTGCTGAAGAACAAAACCATCGACACGATAGACCGAATGAGGTGAACGTTTTATATAGTCACTTTTTAAAAATACGTGACCTTAGGAAACAGTGTAACGCCATAATGGTGCCGAGCTTTTTGGGCGATCCTGTTAAGTATGCACAGGTAACATATGAGGCGTTAAATAATCTTGTAAATCAGTATCAACGTGGTTTGGCAGAGGCTGGATTGCGCTGCGGAGACAAGGTAATCATGCTAGTTTCTCCAGGGATAGATTTCTTGGCGTTAAGTTATGCGGTAATGGGGCGCGGAGGAATTCCGATCTTCTTAGATCCAGGCATGGGGCTCAAAAAACTTTTAAAATGTATAGAAGATGCTGCGCCGGAGGGATTTATCGTTTCGCCAAAAGCACATCTGCTAAGACTGGCAAAGCCAGGGATCTTTCACAAAGCGAAGTTTTACGTTACGGCGAGTGAATGGTTTCCTTTTGCAGGACTGACTACCTCTTTTATGAAGAAGTATTCAGCTAAGCCACTTCCGGAAGTTACCTCTTCAGGAACGTGTTTAATTGCTTATACTTCAGGAGCGACGGGAGATCCTAAAGGGGTGATTTTTACTGATTCAATGATAGCGGATCAATTAAGGATCTTTAAAGATGTTTTCGGATTCTCGGCGGAGAATGGAGAGAAAGACCTGCCGCTTCTTCCAGTGTTTTCGCTTTTTACTGTGGCGTTAGGGGTTTGCAGTGTTTTTCCGCCTGTAAATCCGGCGAAGCCTCTTGAGTTGGAGCCGCATAAAATAGTGCGTTTAATAAATGATCTGCAGATAGCGTATTCGTTCGGTTCTCCAGCGTTGTGGAATAAGATCTCTGAATATTGTGTGCGTAGTAGTAATAGGTTGCCGTCACTGCGTAAAATTTTTATGGCGGGAGCGCCCGTGCAGAGGGTGACATTGGAACGTTTGAAGGACTTACTCGATGATGGAGAGGCAACAACTCCTTACGGCGCTACGGAAGCTTTGCCTGTCACTTTAATTACGATGGATCAGATTTTAAATGCGCAGCCGTGTTGTGCTACGAGTGGTGAGTGCGGTGTTTTAGTTGGGAAACAGATTGCTAGTATGCGAGTGGGGGTGATCGCTTCAGTTGCGGAGGCTATTCCTGATATTTCAGATGTAAAGTGGTTGCCGAACTATCAGATCGGTGAGGTCGTTGTCTCGGGAGCTAATGTTAGTCCGGAGTACTTTGAAAATCCGCAAGCTACAAAATTAGCTAAGATAAAAGATGGTGATACTTTTTGGCATCGTATGGGAGATATGGGGTACCTTGATGCTGAAGGGAATTTATATTTTTGTGGAAGAAAGGCGCATGTCGTAAGTTGTAAGGGGCGTACCTATTACAGTGTGCCGACGGAGAAGGTTTTTAATGCGCATCCGAAAGTTGCACGTAGTGCTTTGATTCCTGTGGAGGGTGGGCAAGATGTTGGCATTGTAGTGGAGCCGTATCCTCAATATTGGCAAGAGCTGCCTCAGATAAAAGAGCGCTTTTTAAAAGAGCTGGCAGATCTGGCAGGGGCGAATCCGATCACTGCTGATATAAAAAAGTTTTTCTTCTATAAATCTTTTCCTGTTGATGGTCGCCATAACGCCAAGATCTTTCGTGATCGTTTAGCAGAGTTAATAGCAGACGAAAAATGTTAAAGTGCTGTGCCCCTTGTAGTAGTTGTGAGATCGCTTTAGTGCGAGAGGGTGTGAGAGTAGTTTTTTAAGTGAGTGGGGGAGATATGAAGTGCATAGTTTTTGGTGGTGGCTTCCTCTGCTCGGTAAAAACACTTTGTTGAAATTTTTTTCTGTTGATGGGGTGGTATAACGCTAAGATCTTTCGTGATCGTTTAGCACAGTTAGTAGCAGACGAAAAATGTTAAAGTGCTGTGCCCCTTGTAGTAGTTGTGAGATCGCTTTAGTGCGAGAGGGTGTGAGAGTAGTTTTTTAAGTGAGTGGGGGGGAGATATGAAGTGCATAGTTTTTGGTGGAGGCGGCTTTCTTGGTAAGGCACTTTGTCGATCTTTAGTAGAGGCAGGTTATGAAGTTGTTTCGGTGTCGCGTGGCAACTATCCTGAGTTGAAAGATCTTGGTGTGCAGTGTGTGCAGCGGGATATTAGTAATCCTCTAAATGATTGTGAAGCTTTTAGTGGTGCAGAGGTGGTGTTTCATACTGCGGCGAAAGTTTCGATGTGGGGGGATTATCAAGATTTCTTTCGAGTGAACGTTACAGGAACGCTTAATATTATTGAGGCGTGTCGGAAGTTTGGTATTAAACGGTTAGTTTATACCAGTTCTCCGAGTGTGATTGCTGACGAAACGGATCTTAAAGGAGTTGATGAGAGCTATCCTTATCCTGCCAAACATATAGCGCACTATCCGGCAACGAAGATGTTAGCCGAGAAAAAGGTTTTAGAAGCTAACGGTGCAGATCTTCAAACGGTAGTATTGAGACCGCATCTAATTTGGGGCATGGGAGACACAAATTTAATTCCAGCTGTATTGGAGAAGGCGCGCGCTGGGAAATTGGTTTGTGTAGGATCTGGGGATAATGTAGTTGATTTAACTTTTATTAAAGATTGCGTAACGGCGCATCTGTGTGCGGCGAAGGCGCTAAGTACGAATCCTGTATGTAGGGGAAAGGCGTATTTTATCTCGCAAGGGGATCCTGTGAAGCTTTGGGATTGGATTGATGAGATCCTTGTTAGAAACGGCTTGCCGAAAGTTTCAAAGAGTGTGCCGTATCGGTTGGCTTATTATGGTGCGGGGGTGATGGAACTTCTTGCAAAGATCGGTTTATTGAAAGAGCCACTTTTTACAAGATTTCTAATATCAGAGATGGCGACTGATCACTATTTTAATATTGAAGCAGCCAAGCGAGATCTAGGCTACCTCCCGTCTTGTTCTATGGCAGAGGCGCTGGATTTAACCTATCCGCGCGCGTAGCTCGAGAATTTGGTGCCACCCTTCAGCTAAAAGTGGGTGTCCTAATTGAAAATTTGGTGCCACCCTTCAGTTTGGGCAGATCTAGCAATTTTAGCTGCGGCTGTCGCTGGTGCCACCCACCAGTAAAAAGTGGGTGTCCTAATTGGCAACGGGGTTAAAAACTGGTGCCACCCATTAATACCGCAGACGCTCTAAAACTACCTAACTAATAATATCAAGACGTTAGCAAAAGCTTAAAATTTGGCAGTTTTGGTGCCACCCTTCAGGGACGCTAGGACGGGCTGCAACTAAAAAACAAATTGGTTAGATCTTTACGAGGGTTAAAAATTTGGTGCCACCCTTCAGTTTGGGCAGATCTAGCAATTTTAGCTGCGGCTGTCGCTGGTGCCACCCACCAGTAAAAAGTGGGTGTCCTAATTGGCAACGGGGTTAAAAACTGGTGCCACCCATTAATACCGCAGACGCTCTAAAACTACCCTAACTAATAATATCAAGACGTTAGCAAAAGCTTAAATTTGGCAGTTTTGGTGCCACCCTTCAGTTTGGGCAGATCTAGCAATTTTAGCTGCGGCTGTCGCTGGTGCTACCCTTCAGCAAAAAGTGGGTGTCCTAATTGGCAATGGGGTTAAAAACTGGTGCCACCCATTAATACCGCAGACGCTCTAAAACTACCCTAGTTAATAATATCAGGACGTTAGCAAAAGCTTAAATTTGGCAGTTTTGGTGCCACCCACCAGTAAGACGGGATCTGGTAGATTTAGCTAGCTTGCAACTGGTGCCACCCTTCAGGGACGATTGTTTAAAGTGGGTGTCCTAATTGGCAGCAGGGCTTGGATTTGGTGCCACCCTTCAGGAATTTTTTCCCTCCCTGCAAGGTGGGTGGCACCAGTGTTTATGTATTTTTTTTGTAAAAAATATGTATCCTTTTTGTATTACTATCATCAAACTAACTATGGATGGAGAGAGGAGTGTAGGGTAAGAACGTATAATAAAATGCTAATCATGCGATTTTATTGGGTATTTTTATGTTCTTCTAAGAGAGTGTGGATATGATAGAGTTTAATGATGATCAGCTCCTGATTTTTGAAAAAGAGCGTATCGAATGCGCCGATGTTTTGTCTTTATTAGGAGACCTGCACGACGATGAATTGCCTGAAGTTTTAAAAGAACGTGTAGAGCACCACATCGCAGAATGCGAATATTGCAGAACAGTAAGAGACGAGTATGAGCTGACCATCTTTATTGCACATCAATTACAGCAAACTGAAATCCCGTTAGATGTTCATAACAGACTTAGGGAGAGCCTTAATCGCAGACTCGGATTGAATCTTAAATAGTTTTTGGTGCCACCCTTCAGGGACGATTGAGCGGGCTGCAACTAAAAAACAAATTGGTTAGGTCTCTACGGAGGTCAAAAATTTGGTGCCACCCATTAATACCGCAGACGCTTTAAAAGTACCCTAACTAATAATATCAAGACGTTAGCAAAAGCTTAAATTTGGCAGTTTTGGTGCCACCCTTCAGTTTGGGCAGATCTAGCAATTTTAGCTGCGGCTGTCGCTGGTGCCACCCACCAGTAAAAAGTGGGTGTCCTAATTGGTAGCAGGGCTTGGATTTGGCGTTAAAAACTGGTGCCACCCATTAATACCGCAGACGCTCTAAAACTACCCTAACTAATAATATCAAGACGTTAGCAAAAGCTTAAATTTGGCAGTTTTGGTGCCACCCTTCAGTTTGGGCAGATCTAGCAATTTTAGCTGCGGCTGTCGCTGGTGCTACCCTTCAGCAAAAAGTGGGTGTCCTAATTGGTAGCAGGGCTTGGATTTGGTGCCACCCTTCAGGGACGATTGAGTGGGCTGCAACTAAAAAACAAATTGGTTAGGTCTCTACGGAGGTCAAAAATTTGGTGCCACCCTTCAGGGACGATTGAGCGAGCTGCAACTAAAAAACAAATTGGTTAGGTCTCTACGGAGGTCAAAAATTTGGTGCCACCCTTCAGTAAGACGCCCCCACTAGGGACGGTTGAACGGGCTGATACTGAAAAGCGAATCAGCTAGATTTTTACGAAGGTAAAAAGTGCCACCCTTCAGCTAAAAGTGGTCAAACTTAGCCTACCGCAAGGGTAGCGTCGAATTTGGCTTATATCTTTTTTATTATTGTTTTTGAGCGCAAAATATTATACCGATTATGAAGAAACCTTTAAACAGGGGAGAAAAAATGTTTACTTTTAGAAAGTTAATATCTTATTGCTTGATTTTAATAGTTTTTTCAGCTTGTTCTGCACGGGAAAGTAGTCATGTTGTTGCTCCGAAGTATACCAGAGCAAGTCAGCAAGGGCATAAGCGATCTATCTCGGTTGCACTCGGTAAGGTTGAAAACAGGTCGCAATATATGGTTGGTGTCTTTTTCTCCGGTAATAGCAAACTGACTACACAGGCAAAGCAGATGCTGACAATGCACTTAGCACAAAGTGGTTGCTTTGATGTTAGAGACAGAAATAATTTGGATGAAGGTGCGGCTGAAGCAAAATATCTGGGGAAAAAGGTGAAGATAGCAGGTGCCGAATATATTATTACTGGTGCTGTGACCGAATTCGGACGAAGAGAGCTCGGTTCATCCAGTAGTATCTTTGCAAAATCAAAACGTCAAATAATGTATGCAAACTTTTCAATTTCGTTGGTTAATGCACTTGATTCTCGCGTGATCTCATCAGCTTCCGGAGCTGGTGAAGTGCAGCTTTCAACAAAAGAAGTTCTTGGTTTTGGCTCTAAAGCAGGTTATGACACCACCCTTGCAGATAAGGTATTAGATCTAGCAATAAGGGAAGCCGTTGATAACCTCATCATCGATTTAGAAGGACGGGGCATACTTTAATGCGAGCTGCAATTTATACTATTATATTAATGTTGCTTTTTACGGGTTGTGCTGATAAGCGCTATACTCCTTCACTTTATTATTGGCCTACCTATTCTTCTGTTGTAAAGGAACAGGTACTAACGCCAGAACAATTTGATAGTGAAAAAAATGCAACGCTATTAATTGAAGATTACGCAAAAAGAGGGGATGCAGTTACCCCTCCAGGTGTAAATATATATATCGCTTATCTTTTAATTATGAATGGCAAGTTGGAAGAAGCAAAAAAATATTTCATTAAAGAAGCAGAGCTATTCCCCGAATCAAAGGTTTGGATCGATAATATTATAGAGAATAATCTGTCAGAGCTGAAAGAAGCTACATAAATTTAGTCTCTGTTGCGAGTCGTCATAATAGATAATGTTGCAGGATAAAAAAGTTGATGTATTTCAAGGTGAAAATATTACTTACAAAGGCTACTTTCTTGGGAGTCTTGTTTTCTTTTTCGGCGTGTTCTGCAAGACATGATTTCGTTACATATAGAGAAAACATGCCGCAGTCGATTCTGATCTTGCCGCCTCTGAATGAAAGTAATGAAGTTGTTTTGCCGGACATAGCTTTAACTCTTATTCCAGAATATGTAGCTGAGTCTGGATATTACGCCTTTCCACCGTTAGTGGTGCAGGATTATTTTAGATCTAATGGCGCGCCTTCTGCTGCTGAGATAAATGAAATTCCATATCAGACCCTGCGGGAGGTCTTTGGCGCCGATGCAGCTTTAAAAATAACTATAAAAAAATATTCTTATCGCTATTTTGTACTTTATGCCGGTTGGGATTACAAATTAGAACTTTCATTAATCTCATTAAAAACAGGTGTAGAACTTTGGAAAAGACGGGTTCATGTTGAAGATGCTGCGGGAGGTTCTGGCAATCCGGTTAGAAGTGCCATTAATGCAGCAGTTCATGCTGCAATAGCTTCAGCATCTAACAAACAGAATATAATGGTTAAGTTGACCAATAAGGCACTCAATGTCGCCATAAGAAACAGGAGGAGTGGGATGTTGCTAGGAGATCGTCGTCCGAACAAGGATCTGGACAAAAGAGGTTTGGTTAAAAAGCAATAGGCTGTCCTCCTTGTTTTGTCAGATCTTCACCTTGCTTCTTAAGCTTTTAGCACAGTTTCATATGTTTTGTTGGTGAATTAGATCTAGACTCTTTTTTTGGTTGGAAGTATTGGCATAAGTTGGTTATAGTCTACCCTTATGAATGCTTCCACTAATGATACCAATAACAAGGTATATCTAATTGATGGCTCAGGATATATCTTTCGTGCTTACTATGCTGTACGAGGGCTGACAACAAGTCACGGGTTCCCGACAAATGCGTTGTACGGCTTTACGAAGATGTTACTTAAATTATTACTTACACCTGATGCTTCACGGGTGATCGTCTGCTTCGATGTCAGTAAAGATACTTTTAGAAAAGAGCTCTTCCCACAATATAAAGCTAACAGATCGGAATGTCCTGAAGATTTAGTGCCGCAGTTACCTTTTTTTAGAGAGATCTCGGTTGCCTTAGGATTGCGTGTAGCAGAAAAAGAGGGATTTGAAGCCGATGATATTATCGGAACGTTGGCAAAACGATTTGTTGCTACTGGATCTGAAGTTGTAATCGTCAGTGCAGATAAAGATTTAATGCAGTTGGTAACGGATAAAGTTACGATTTGGGACACCATGAAAGATGCAAAATATGGTGTTGCTGAAGTTCAAGAAAAAATGGGAGTGCCACCGGAATTAGTTGTAGACCTCTTGGGTTTAATGGGAGACTCCTCAGATAATATTCCTGGTCTTGCAGGTGTCGGTCCTAAAACAGCGCTACAATTGATTGAAAGGTATGGCAGTGTTGAAGGTGTTATCGCTTCAGCAAAAGAGATCTCGCAAGATAAAACTATTAGAAATAGGGCAAAGATCTCGCAGCAGATTGAAAGTGATGTTGAGACTTTGCGCATGAGCAAAACGTTAGCAACTATTGATTGCCAAGCTTCTGTAGATATCAGAGATGCAACGCAGGTTGTAAGCGTTGAAGATGTTGATGATGAGTTTTTACTTAATCTTGTATGTCGTACAGAACCTGCTTATGAAACGTTGCAAGAGTTGATTGAGAAGCTCGAATTCGCATCGTTGTTTCAAGCAACAAATTTTGATTTCTCAAAAAAGCAGGGGAAGGTTTCTACTGTTGGTGAATATAAAACTATTTTTAAGAGCAATTTTGAGACTTGGTTGGCTGAGTTTAAACAACAAACGGCCTTTGCTTTCGATATTGAAACTACGGCACTGAATGTTTTTGATCTGGATCTAGTAGGTATATCTTTCTGCTGGGATGATGAAAAAGCAAGCTATATCCCGTTGGGGCATAAAGAAAATGAATCGGGAGAAGAACAGGTCTCAATTGAAGAATTGATTAAAGCCATTTCACCACACTTAAAAGATCCTCTCATAAAAAAATACGGACAAAACTTAAAGTTCGATATAAAGGTGCTTTCACGTTACGGTGTTGAGGTAGAGGGAGTGGCGTTTGATACGATGTTGGCTTCGTATCTTTTAAATTCTGATGGCATAGATCATACGCTGGGGGCTTTAGCGTTGCGTTATTTGGGGGTGACACCTTCTGAATATGAAGATGTTACCAAAGGCTTGCAAGACTTCTCTTTTACAAAGATAGCAGCTGCTACGCAGTATGCTGCTGAAGATGCGCATTTGGCGTGGTTATTAACAGCAGGGCTTTTACCCATGATTAAAGATCGGGGCTTGCTACACTTGATGGAGGATATCGAGTTGCCGTTGATATCAGTGTTAGCAAAGATGGAGTTGCGCGGGATAAAACTAGACGTTGAAGTGCTGCAAGCTATGTCAAAAGTTTTAGAGGAGCGTTTAGCACTTTTGATAAAAGATATCTATGAACTTGCGGGAACAGAATTTAATATTAATTCTCCGAAACAGTTGTCGGAGATCCTTTACAATAAATTACAGATACCGACGAAAGGGGTGCGTAAAATAAAAACAGGATATTCTACGGATTCAGAGACGTTGGAATTTCTTAGCATTCAACATGATTTACCTCGTTATCTGTTAGAATACAGAATGTTGCATAAATTAAAGAGCACCTATGTTGATGCTTTACCGGCGCAAGTTTCTCCTAAAACAAACAGACTACACACACAGTTTAATCAGATGGTAACGGGCACGGGACGTTTATCAAGTTCAGATCCGAATCTGCAAAATATTCCCATTCAAACAGAAGAGGGGCGAAGTGTTAGAAAAGCTTTTGTTGCAGAAGAGGGACGGTGTTTAATTTCAGCTGATTATTCGCAGATTGAATTGCGAGTTTTAGCGCACCTTAGTGGCGATGAAAATCTGATTCAAGCTTTTGAAAATGGTGTTGATATCCATGCGCAAACAGCGCGGGAGGTGTTGGAGATAGCCCCTGAAGTTGAAGTAACGGCGCAAGAAAGACGGATCGGTAAAACTATTAATTTCGGTGTGATCTACGGTATGAGTGCCTTTAGGTTGGGGGAGGATTTAGGAATACCAGTGCGTGTTGCAAAAAAATATATAGATGATTACTTCGAATATTTTCATGGTGTAAAAGAATTCTTTGATGAAGTTGAAAGTAGCGCCGAAAAAGACGGGTATGTAACGACACTTTTTGGAAGAAGGCGTGTTATTAGTGATATCGATAGCACGGGACGAGATAAAGGATTCTTAAAAAGGGTTGCTATTAATGCTCCGATTCAGGGAACTGCTGCTGATATTATTAAGTTGGCGATGGTGAGGCTTGAAGCGATATTAACTGAAAAGAGATTGCCCGCAGAGATGATTTTGCAGATTCATGATGAGTTATTATTCGAGTGTGACGTAGCATATCAGGAGGATGTGGAGGCGCTTGTTCGTAAAGAAATGGAAGAAATAATACCACTTAGGGTGCCATTGCGCGTTAGTATCGGATGTGGGCATAATTGGTATGAGGCACATTGATTGTGAGGTGTGTGTGTAAGTGTAGCGCCTTAGAAGTTAAATAATTTTGAGGCAGTGTTGGGTAGGTTATAACGTGTTTGCACGAGGATTGTTTCATAAAAAAAAGAAGGTGACGTCTGCTAAGCGAGAGAGTCCGGACGATATTGCATTGGTTGAACGTGCCAAGCACGGTGATAAGGATGCCTATAAAATTCTCGTTGAAAAATATCAGAAGAGGGTTTTCTCGATAGCTTATGAAGTGACGCGCTCTTTTGAGGATGCTGAGGATGTGGCGCAAGAAACTTTTGTTAAGGCTTATCTTTCACTGCGTAATTTTAAAGGGGAGTCCTCTTTTTATACTTGGTTGTATCGCATCGCTTATAATATGTCGATTGATGTTAGGCGTCGTTGTAGTAGACGTGGTAGTCATGTTGAGTTTGAAGAGTCAGAATCTGCTGCTGCTTATGTAGCGAACTCAGCAGGTGGAGCGGCTTTTGTTGAGCCTGTTACGGCGTTGGCTCGGAAGGAAGAGGCTAAAAAAATCAGTGCGGCATTGGAGAAACTTTCGGAAGAGCATCGTGCTATAATTCTCTTGAGGGAAGTTGAGGGGCTTTCTTATGATGAGATAGCGGAGACGTTGAAGATTCAAAAAGGCACAGTTATGAGTAGGATCTTTTATGCACGTAAGCAGTTGCAAAAATCGTTGATTGATCTTGCTCCAAACTTGGGGAAGTCTTTAGAAAAGGGAGGTGCTGCTGACTGTGAAAGGGTTTTAATGAGTGATGATTTTGTAAAAAAAGAAGGTTGTAAGGAAAAATTGAATAAAAATAAGGCGATATACGTCAATGCAGGGAGTGCAAGGAGTGAAGTCGGAGTGGGGAACTTATGAAAAACGAAGATTTCGAATTAACTGACAAACAGAAAGTGTTATTGCAACGTTTTTTTGATGATGAATGTGTCTTTCTTACTAAGTGGGCAGCAAGGAAACTTATTAGAAACAATGAGTCAGCACGATCTTATATAGCTGATTTGCAACGAGTAAATAGTGCGCTTTGTCGTGACTTTGAAGATGTTGAAAAGAATTATAAAGTTGACCTATGGGAAGGTGTTGCTCGTAGGATTGAACAGGAAAATAGGGCAGCGATCTTTTTAGGAGAGCGGAAGGAGGGTACTGAAAAACGACAGGTTAGTAATTTTTGGTGGAGCTTTTCAGGAGTTACTGTAACTATGGCGGCGGGGGTGGTTTCTTTTATGTTAGCAAGTCAGCCGACGCCTCCTTCTTTTGAACAAGATCATTCGCCTAATCAGCCGCAACTCTTTAGCACTCCACTTAATGGTGCAGCTCCCAATATTGCTAATGTTTCATTTGGGGATACTTCCGACAACTCTTTTCAGAGACCGTTACACTTTGCTGATGATTCTGCGGTGGAGGTTGATTGGATTAAAAGTGATGGTAGAGTTTCTCTTATTAGGGGACGATCTCCTAAATCTTCAATTATCTGGATTAAGCGTAACAGGCGGAATGATGATCCATATTTAGAAGAGCGCCTTTTGCAGAAGAAGATTAATTCAGTGCCGATTATGAGCGACGATTTGCCGATTACAATTCCGGGGACTGAGGGGACTGAGTAGAGAAGAACCGAAAGGGGTGTGTAAGGTGTTTAAGTGTTTTTTTGTACTGGTCAATCTGTTTTGTTTAACGTCGTTGGCGTTAGCTGATGCTAAAGATCGTGATGTGTCATTAGTTGTTAGAATGATTAAAGCCAGTGGGGTTATGGAGAAAAAATCAGTGTCGTTCATGAGTGGATATTTACCGATTGCGATTCTGGGGACTGAGTAGAGAAGAACCGAAAGGGGTGTGTAAGGTGTTTAAGTGTTTTTTTGTACTGGTCAATCTGTTTTGTTTAACGTCGTTGGCGTTAGCTGATGCTGAAGATCGTGATGTGTCATTAGTTGTTAGAATGATTAAAGCCAGTGGGGTTATGGAGAAAAATAGAGATCACCACTCTGCTCCTGAGATAGATGCACGCCTTGATGATATAAAGATAAATTTGGAGCAGTTGCCGTACAGGAAGTTCTCTTTTATTTCTACAATTGAGGTTCCTGTGGCTATGCGAAAACGAAAAACGATTCGTTTACTAGGGGCTAATGTTTTGGATGTTAGGCTTCTTTATATTGATAAAGATAAAACGGGGATGTGGGTGCAGTGGTCAGATAAGGAAGGATCTGAAGTGCTGGATTCGAGGCTGCATTTTTATAGCGGGGAGTCCGTAGTAGTCGGAACCGATGCCACAGATGACGCTGCTTACATTTTGGCATTAGGAATAAAATAAAAGTTTGTCCTTGGTCGTTAAAGACCTAGCTGATCCTCTCTGCAATTCAGCCCGCTCAATTGTCCCTGAAGGGCTGGTAGCTTAATTGTAAGAAGATAAAAATGATTTTTTTGCTAAAAACCCTAAAGCAATTCTCTAAAATGCCGTTAGCTATATTTAGAAGGGGGATTTCTCCCTTACCGGGAAAGGGCGTTTACAACGCTCAGGCAAGGCGGTCGTGCGGTCTTTAGTACGGGCGTGCTTCTTTAGTCTGACGGTCTTCCGTTAAGAGTTAATGATGCAACGAGTTTGTATCAGGAGCTATTCGATAGTCTCTCCGGTAGGTTGAGCGTTGAAGGCGGGAGTAAAACGGTGCACGGGCTTTATTGTAATGCATTAAGTTGGGTGCAACGTGTTAGGCGGAGAAAGGGGCATTGCATGTTGAGAACGTACGGTCGCCTGCTTTTTTTGTAGCTAAATCTTCGAAATGCTTGAATAATAAATTTTTACCGACGATTTTTTATGTTACTTAATTTATAAAGTAACATTCCAGTAAGAGTCTCCAATTAAAAAATTAATAATTAAATTTCTGTCACCTTAATTATTATCGGATGGGTCTAGTTTTTCGTTGTCAACAAGGGTCAATAAAAATAAAAATAGTTTGAGAGGAATTGGTGCCACCCTTCAGTGGCTGGGATGGTGTTAGAAAAAGAAAAGAAGGGTGGCACCAGTTTTTTAACCTCCATAGAGACCTAACCGATCCCGCTTTTTACTTGCAGCCCGTCCTAGTGTCCCTGAAGGGTGGCACCAGTGAGCAGGGCTAAAGGTGGGTGTCCTAATTGGGGTTTAAAGGCTACAAGAAGGGTGGCACCAGATCTAGCTAGCCGAATTTTGGTTTTTTGTTTGAATTTAGCATGTTAGAAGTTAAGTTGTTGAAATATAAGGGGAGGCTCTAAGACTGACGAGAATGTAATGAAGGGTGGCACCAGATTTTTAACCCCCGTACGAATCTAGCTGATCCCGCTTTTTAGTTGCAGCCCGTCCTAGTGTCCCTGAAGGGTGGCACCAGTGACAAGCCAGTGGACAGGGCTAAAGATGGGTGTCCTAATTGGGGTTATGAAGGGTGGCACCAGATCCGGTCACCAGATTCAGCTAGCCGAGTTTTGGTGTTTTTAAAGTTAAGGTATTGAAATATAAGGGGAAGTTTTAAGACAGATGAGAATGTAATAAAGGGTGGCACCAGTTTTTTAACCCCCGTAGAGACCTAACCAATTCGTTTTGCAGTTGCAGCCCGTCCGATCGTCCCTGAAGGGTGGGGGTAGTGACAGGGTTAAATTTGTACAGCGGCGGAACTGATTAGTTGTGTACCGGAACTTTTGTTGGCAAACGGCATTATGGCACGGTGTTTGCTACAACAGTAAATTGTAATTTGCTGGTGGTTGATGCTTTTAGCGGAAGCTACTTGGCAAAAGAGGCAAATATCTTTGTAAGAGAAGAAAGATGCCTTTTTAGAGATGGTGTTTTATTGAGTGGGTGACTTCTTATAATTATTAGCGAAGTGTCAATAAAAATGAGTCGTTTGCTCTTTAAATTTCATCTTTATAACGCACGGGCGGCTCCTAAATATTCATCTGAATATATGTAGGGGGTTTTTAGCTGCTTACTTACGGTTGTTTGTGTTGTGATGCTTCTCTGTTTTTAGGAAGATTTTTATTAAGTTCTTAATAAAAATATCCGTTGTACAGAGGTGCTGATGATGCTAAACAACTTAGCAAAGTTAAAGATTTTTCTACTTATGAAGTTTTGTTGTGTCGCAGATGATTGTTTTTTTAGATTGGTTTTCACTCTTAAAAAACAATATTTTGGTGTTTCGTTTGTGTTTTATCCTAAAAATTAATTTTTTGGAGGTTTAGTTATGTCTGAGAATAAAATGATTGAAGAGCTTCTGGAAGTTCAGGAAGAGAAAAGAGAGAAGGGTGCTACTATGGTTGAGTATGCAATTATGGTTATCGTTATCTTCGTAATTGTGTATGGTGGAATGAAATTTTTTGGAACGAGTATGAGTGCAACGTATTCTCAAGCTGGTACAACCCTTGAAACAGGTAAAAATCAAATCGCGAGTGTTACATTTTAAATTTTATAGCAAGGCTGCTTTCTTAATGAAAGCAGTCAATTTTTTATGCAGAGGGGATATCTATTATCCTCTTTGCTATCTCTAGTGATAATGCTTTTGTGTTAATAGTAGCGCTCTACTCTGGTTGCTTTTATTTTGATTTATATTGAGGGAAGCTAGATGCTTGAAGAAGATAAGGTTAAAGATTTGGAAAGTTGCAAAAAAACACGCGGCGCGACTATGGTCGAGTACGCTGTAATGGTGATTATAATTTTTGTAGTTGTCTTTGCTGGTGTTAAGTTTTTTGGACAGAACTTAAGTGGACTCTTTAGTGCTTACGGACAAAAATTGGGAGAAGCAAAAGATGCTGTTAGTAAAACGTGATTGTGTTAAAATGTTATAATCAAGTCTTGAACTATCGCTTAGTAAGGGGGTGTGTCTCTTTTACTAAGCTTTGCTCTGTGCTTTAAAAACTCGTGTAACCCTTAAAAAAACAGTACTACAGAAGGTAGAGTGTTTTATCTGTAATGTTTTCTGTTCCCTTGCTTAATTTATTTATTGTCTCATGCTTAAATTCTTAAGCGTTTTTATAACCCGAGCAGCTTTTTTAAATTGCTAGAAACTGTTTGCTAAGTTCACTCTATAAGTGATTAGTTTTTATGAATAAAAAAATCTTAAAAGTGTTAAAGATACAGCTTGACAGTATTTTTATCAAAGGTAACCATGCTTTACAGACAGACAGACAGACAGACAGACAGACAGACAGACAGACAGACAGACATGTCTGTGGAAAATATTTAATTTCTTTCTAATCTCTATTATATTTGTTCTTATAGTTTTAACTCTTGTGTGGGGAAGTATCTTTTGGAAGCAGCCTGTTATTGAAGGTGGTATCTATTTAATTAAAAGTGCAGATAGTTCCATTCAGCCTGGAATACTTTTTTTATTTCCTTTGGTGTGGGGCTTTGTAGCTAGCTGTATCTTAGTTTTTGGTATTGTTACCTTCTTTCGTAAAAAAAAGCTAAAGCGGTTTTTTTGTGATATTTATATTTTTTTCGCACTTTTCTTTGTAGTAATGTTATTTGAAACTGCCTTTCACTCTGATCTTTTTCGCTTTATAGAACTTTCATCTAAGAAGACAGATTTCTTTGAGAAAAATTATATTGATCCGAAAGGTGTGCAATTAGAGTTCCCTAAAAAAAGAAGGAATCTGATCTATATTTTTCTTGAAAGTATAGAGGTGACAGCTGCCTCTAAAGATGTTGGCGGAGCGATGGATGTTAATCTTATACCGGAGCTCTCTAAGCTCGCTTTAGAAAATACCTCTTTTACAGGGAGTAAAGAGGTGCTTGGGGGAGCTTCACAGTTTATAGGTGGCTTATGGACGATGGCGGGAGTTGTAGAGCAAACGGCCGGAATCCCTTTAAAGATAATTTTCAACAACCTCTTTAAAGACGATTATAGAAAAGACAATTTCTTAGTTGGAGCTTGTGCTATCGGTAATATCTTAAAAAAATACGGCTATAATCAAGTGCAACTTAAAAGTGCTGATAAAAATTTTGCTAGATGTAATAATTATATAAAATTGCATGGGGGAGGAACATTTAAAGACAGTTGTTACTTTGATGCAGTAGGAAAGGTTCCTGAAGATTCAAGGATAACATGGGGTTTTGATGATTCTGTTCTTTTTGATATGGCGAAAGAAGAGTTGGAAGTTTTGGTAGAAAAAGATGAGCCTTTCAGTTTAACATTAACGACTGTTGAGACACACTTTCCAGGCGGTTTTTTACGTGCTGATTGCGAGAAGAGGTATAGTGACCAATACCAAAATGTTTTAGCGTGTTCGAGTAAATTAATTGGAGAGTTTATTGAGTGGTGTAAACAGCAGAAGTTTTATAAAAACACCACGATTGTGCTTGCTGGAGACCACCTCTTCCCTGTTCGGTATTATGAAAATCTACCCGACGGTTATGAGAGGAAAGTCTATTTTACAATAATTAATCCTGCTATCCCTGATACACGTCAAAAAGCAAGACGTTTTATGGCGGTTGATATCTTTCCAACAACGTTGGCTGCTTTGGGGGTTGATATTGAAGGCGATAGGTTGGGCTTAGGAACGAATCTTTTTTCAGATAAGAAAACTATCTTGGAAAGGTTTGGACTTGAATACCTTAATGATGAATTAAGAAAGTATTCCGATTTTTATGTTAATGTCCTGATGTCCCCTGAACACGCCTGTGAAGATAGCCTGTAAGAAGATAAATTTTAGGGTGGAGAATAATAAATTTCTCGTTGTCGTGTTGTTGTTTTACAAAAAATCTTAATGGACTTATTTTCGCTTTAGCTGGTTTTAGCAGCTGTTTTTTTAGCCTAAACTTTCCCCCTCTACGTATGTTAAGAGGTGATATTATTAATAAGACGCAACTTATTCCTTTCTCTAGATATTTTGCTGCATAATCAGGGGTAGTTTGTGTTCTTTCTCATACCTAAAAATACGTATATCAAGGCAGTAAAAAAGTTAGCCCTTTTTTTGTTAATTTTAAAAAAAATTCTATCGGTTATAACAATATTGCTACTTTATAATTATGCAAATCACAGAAAAGTTTGGGTTTTAGAGGTTTAAAAAAATGTCCGCTCCTAAATCGGCTCAGGGCGTGGCGGGGATAGGTAGGCATAGTTATTCAAGTGCTCTTTTTTCTTCTTCAAAAAGAGGGATTTTTTGGAAAAAAGAGGATATTTTATAGTTATTGTGCTTGGTTTATTGACCTTTTTTAGGGGATTTGATACTAAGTGCCATCCATTACTATTAGAGTTGATGGTATGGGCACGTAGCTCAGTTGGTTAGAGCGCTTGCTTGACAGGCAAGAGGTCACTAGTTCGAGTCTAGTCGTGCCCACCAGTTTTGACAGCCGTTTATCTTTATAGGCGTTTATGTTTATGGGAGTTGCCTCATTTGCATAGGGTGCGCGAGGTGATATATATCGGCTTGTAGATTTATTTATTTATTAAGGTGTAAAATGCCTAAAATTAAAACAAATCGCCTTGCTCATAAGAAGTATAGGGTGAATCCAAACGGATTTGTAAAAAGAAAACAGGCCAATAAGAGTCATAACACGGCGAAGAAGACACCAAAGAGAAAAAGGAATCTTCGTGGTTGGGTCGCAGTTCAGAAGGCTGATAAAGGTGCCGTAAAGAGACTTTTGCCGTACGCTTGGTAGTCGTTCGGTCGTAAATTTTAACGGGAGATATTACAGATGAGAGTTAAAGGTGGTGTTGTAACAAGAAGGCGGCATAATAAAGCTCGTCGTTTAGCGCGCGGTTTTTTGGGACGTCGTAAAAATTGTTATACGTTTGTTAAGCAAGCTGTCGAAAAATCAATGCAGGATGCTTTTGTCGGACGTCGTCAAAAGAAACGCGACTTTCGTCAGTTGTGGATCGTGCGTATCGGTGCTGCTGCACGTTTGACTGGCTTGAGTTATAGCAAGTTTATGTGTGGCTTGAGGCGTGCGGAGATCTCTTTGGATCGCAAGAGCTTAGCCGATCTCGCTTTAAGAGATCCTGCTGCTTTTGCTAAGATTGCAGAGAAAGCTAAGGCTGCTTTAGAGTAGGCTATCAATGTATAAGTATAACTGATAATATCCGTAGTCGGTTTTGATATCGGCTGCGGATATTTAGTATCTAGAGGTGCTTGATGTGTTTAGCTTATTGAAGCTACCAATAAATACCTCCCCATTCGATTCTAAAGTCAGTTAAGCTAAAGTCAGGTAAAAGACAGTTTCACTTTTTTATTCTACTCAATGGTGCCGCTTATGGCTGAAGCGTTGCTTTCCATATCTTTTTTGGATCTTAATGCTGCCGATAGGATGCAAGAGATAGAGGCAGCTTCTGGTGCTCCGAGCCCTTGGAGTAAACAACTTTTTTTAAATGAGTTTTTAAATACCACATCAAAGATCTATGGTGCTGCACTAGAAGGTGTTGGAGTTGTTGGGTTTTTAATCGTACATCTTGTTTTAGATGAGGCAGATATCTCTAATTTTGCGGTGTTATCACAATTTCAGGGGCGTGGTATCGGACGCGCTTTGTTGCAAAAAATGATAGATGACGTTCGTGAGGGTGGTGCTAAGGTTGTTACTTTGGAAGTTCGTGAAAATAATATAAGTGCAAGGCATCTTTATGAGAGTCTTGGATTTGAGGTCGTTTCAGTCAGAAAAGGGTATTACACAGATACAGGCGAAGCAGCTATCTTAATGAATCTTACCTTATCAGAGAGTTTTTACATTCACAAAAAAGACACCCACTTTTAGTCGGTTTTAGTGCCACCCACCAGTAAGACGTGATCTGGCGGAAAACTGGTGCCACCCTTCAGGGACGATCGGACGGGCTGCGACGGCAAAACGAGTCAGCTGGGTCTGTACGGAGGGAATTTACTACCACTCACTAGGGACGATTGAGCGGGCTGATATTAAAAAGAAAGTTAGTTAGGTTTTCACGGAGGTCAAAAATTTGGTGCCACCCTTCAGTGCAGATTTTAGCTTAAAGGGATGAAGTCTTTAAAATCAATATGTTAGCATTTAACTGAAAGTGGCTAGTTTTGGTGCCACCCACTAGGGACAGCACTCCTTCAGGGACAGCTGAACGGGCTGAAGCTGCAAAGCGGATCGGCTAGATCTTTACGGGGGTAAAAAGTGGGTGTCCTAATTGGCAGCAGGGCTTTGGAGTTGGTGCCACCCTTCAGTGCAGATTTTAGCTTAAAGGGATGAAGTCTTTAAAATCAATATGTTAGCATTTAACTGAAAGTGGCTGGTTTTGGTGCCACCCACCAGTAAGACGCGGAGGGAATTTACTACCACCCACTAGGGACGATTGAGCGGGCTGATATTAAAAAGAAAGTTAGTTAGGTTTTCACGGGGGTCAAAAATTTGGTGCCACCCTTCAGTGCAGATTTTAGTTTAAAAGGATGAAGTCTTTAAAATCAATATGTTAGCATTTAACTGAAAGTGGCTAGTTTTGGTGCCACCCTTCAGGGACGGCTCTTCAAGGACGGTTGGACGGGCTGCAACTGCAGACGAGTCGATTAGGTCTGTACGGAGGAAGGGGCTCCGTCAGGTATGGGTGAAGTTAGCTATATTTAATGAATCTTGCCTTATCACCATAGGTTGACTATGCTACCCCGCCTTCGTGTCGTTTGCCCAAAATAGTTCAATTTGCTATACTCCCTTCAGCTGAAGGGAGCGTTGAAGTGATTCTTTTATGTATTTCAACGGGGAGATTCCCATCAACGGTGCTAGTCTAAATTTTCTCCTTGTCCAGTTAGTCAATGATAGATGTGCTTACCGCAAGGCGAACATCTTATTGTTACTTTATCTCGGATTTGGAATATCAGCAGGAGCAGAATGAGTACAAAATCCTCTATAAAGCCGCAAACAAAAAGTGCGTTAACTGCCTCCGTGAGAAATATCATCACGAAAGCCAATAGTAAAAAAAGAAATGGGATCGCTGCCAAGAAGGTTGCAGCTAAGGCAACCAAAACTAACGGCACCGTCGTCCCGATGTGTAGACCTATTGTGCAACAAACGGCGGTCGATTTTAAAGCCGGTGATATGGTTGTTTATCCTGGTCATGGTGTCGGAAAGATAACTTCTTTAGCTGTTTCAAAGATAGGCGGCACAGAGCATAAATTTTTTGAGATCTCTTTTGGTGAAGATTCCAGTAGCAAGGGGATGATTATTAAAGTTCCTGTGGCGCAAGCGCAGACCGTCGGGTTGAGACGTATTGCCGATAAAAAGGCGATAGACCAAGTTTATAATATACTGAAAGACCGTAAGTGTAAGGTCGATACTCAAACGTGGAATAGAAGGTTCCGTGAGTATTCACAAAAAATTAAAACAGGATCTGTGTTTGAGATTGCAGAAGTTTTGAGAGACCTTTCGGTGTTGAGTAGTGATAAAGAGCTTTCTTTCGGTGAAAAGAGGATGCTTGATACGGCGCAAAATCTCCTTGTAACGGAGATATCTGTTGCTAAATCAAAAACTCAAGAGAAGGTTATCGGCGAAATTCAGGCTCTCTTTGCTTGAGTTATATAGAAAAAAGGCTCTAATCAAATTTAAAAGATTATCTAAAAAAGTGATGGCTGCTAAGGGTGTGGTCATCACTTTTTTTGTGTAATAATTAAACCTTTTTTAAGTAATATTTGAATGATTCCTGTGCATGTGATTATACCAGCTGCAGGGAGCGGCTCCAGAATTGGTGCTGATCTTCCTAAACTGCTACTGCCGTTAGCAGGGGTGCCTATCATCGTCAGGACGGTTAGATCTGTTTTGCAGTGCGCAGATGTTACAGATGTAATTGTTACGGCTCCAGCTGGCTACGAAGGTCATTATCGGAATTTATTACAAAAAGAAAAGGTGCAGGTCGTTACGGGCGGAGCTTCACGCACGGAGTCAGTTTTTATAGCGTTACAACACCTTGCTAAAAATATTAAAGACCCTGAAAAAGAGTTGGTGATGGTGCACGATGGGGCGAGGTGTTTTATCTCGTTGGATATTATAGAGAGGTCTCTCGCGGCAGCTTCTGAAAAAAAAGCCGTAACCGTAGCCGTTCCTGTGATAGATAGTATAAAAAAGGTCATAGATACTGCTCAAGTTGTAGAATCGTTAGATCGTTCAACTTTAGTAGCGGTACAAACGCCGCAAGTTTTCACCTTTAATCTTTTAATGCGTGCACACCTTAAACAACAAGAGTCAGGTTCACCCGCAACTGATGATGCTTCTCTTGTAGAGTCAATACATCCAGTTTTTACAGTCGAAGGAGATAGAAAAAATTTCAAGGTCACAACTCCTTTTGATCTGCAGATAGCAGAGTTTTTAGCTGCTCCCAATAAATAATCACTATCTGCTAAAGATAAAGGAGGCAATAAAAGGGGCACTCTGCCCTTAAATTCATGATATTATCTTACTTTTTTAATTCATTTATCGGTATTATTTAACATAAGGTAAGATCTAAGAGAGAGTAATAAGAGGTGTAGTGTCATTTTTTATTAAAAGTGGTAAAAAGAATGTTTTTTACCTACGACCTTAAGCGTAAACGAGTTGAAACTGTTTGCACTACTATTGTGTGGTGTGGGTGGTAAAAAGAATGTTTTTTACCTACGACTTTAAGCGGTAAACGTCTTGAGACTGTTTGCACTACTATTGCGTAGTGTGGGTGAGATAGAAAAAATATTTTTACTTAAAGCTTAGAAGTGAGAGGCGAGATTTCATGACTACAAACGAGATACCGGATATCGCAGCAGTGATGGCAGAGATCAGGCAACGTGTCAGATCAGATGTTGCAGCGAACAGAGATACCCAAAAGCCGTTTCAAGGGACTGCTGCTGATTTTCACGCCACACGCAAAGCCGGAGAAATTTTACACTCTGAAGAATTACGTTATCTTAATACTAATTACGCTTATGGACCGCGCTTAAATCTTGACGCTATTACCTCCCATCGTCCTGGCTTGATCGGTAAGGTCATCGTAAAATGCAAACGAAAGCTGCTCTCAATGATCTGGGATCTGTTAAAAGACTATTTTACAGCAGAACGAGATTTTCAAGCTAATCTGGTACGTTTGCTTAACGATTTTACTAAATACGTTGATGCACGAGATGCGGCTAACTTTTGGGAGCTGATACGAAAGTTGGATTATGATATCGCAAAGGTTTCAGATCGCGTTGAAAGAATAGGAGATGAGCAGGTAGCATCTCTGAGATCTTCCGAAAGAGATCTTTGTGATGCTTTTAATGCTCAACTAGGAGAGCAACAACAAAAGCTTGAACGCTTAACGGGTGGATATAGTGCTAAGATCGCAACTTTAGAAAATGTCACTAGCGGCATCGAAAGTATCTTAGCGCGTTGTGGTAAAAAACAACCTGCTATAATTACACCTCCTGAATCTGAAGAAGGTACCGAAAGAACAGATTTATCATATCTTCTGCTTGAAAATCGCTCTCGTGGAAGCGAAGACGAAATCTCGGAACGCTTGAAAATTTATCCGCCACTTTTTTCTAAAGCTACATCCGAAGTGCTCGATATCGGTTCAGGTAGAGGGGAGCTCTTGGATCTCTTCAAGCAAAATAACATCCCCGCTTATGGTGTTGATCTAGATCCCGCTATGGTAGAAACTTGCGCAGCTAAAGGGCACAAAGTTTTTTGCGGTGATGCTATTAAGCATTTACGAGCTTTAAAAGATGCCTCACTCTCCGGTGTTATCGCAATTCAAGTTGTGGAGCACTTAACTCGTGAACAGTTGGAAGAGCTCTTTACGTTATGCGCTAAAAAAGTACAGAAAGGTGGTAAAGTCGTCTTTGAAACTATTAACCCGTGCTCTTTAGTGGCGCTTTCCTCTAATTTCTATCGTGATTTAACACACGTTTGGCCACTACATCCTGATACACTTAGTTATGCTATGCAGATGTCCGGCTTAAAAAATGCTGAGATCCGTTATCTGTCGCCAGTGCCTGAGGAGGCGCAGCTACATCACATCCCCGTAGAAAGTTATATGACGCCACACTTTGCGCATACCGTTAACCTCTTTAATGACAATATCTCACGGATCAACGCCCTCTTATTCGGGCATCAAGATTATTGCGTTATTGCAGAAGCGTAGGAGGGAAGGTAAATGGCTAGAATACTGATCGCCGGAGTTAAGGTTCCTTTTGTACGTGGGGGGCAGGACGTACTCGTTAAAACGTTGTGCGATGAATTAAAGGCGCGCTCTCATGAAGTTGATACGGTGGAGCTTCCTTTGAGTATGTTGCCGAAAGAATCGATTATAAATCAGATTGCGATGTGGCGGTTACTTAATTTGAATACCTTCTGCGGTAAGGATGTGGATCTCGTTATCGCTACAAAATTTCCGACGTATTATCTGCAACATCCACGCAAAAGTTTGTGGTTGGTACATCAACATCGTGCCATTTATGATCTATACGGCGGACGTTATTCCGATATCTCTGATGATCCTAGGGATGAAGAGCTACGTAAAATGTTAGTTGAAGGTGATAAAAAGGTTATCGGAGAATGTGTTTATAGAGGAGCTATCTCTAAAAATGTAGCGGAACGACTTAAACAATATAATGATCTTGAGGCGGAGGTGCTTTATCCGCCGCTGAAACTTGCTGGAAAATACTATAATGCGACGGCAGAAAATTATATCCTCTCAGTCGGTCGAATCTGTTCCATTAAACGCGTTGATCTGATGGTTAAAGCCTTAACTTTTATTAGCCCCGATATAAAATTAAAGATAGTTGGTAAGGCTGATGAACCTGAGGTGTTACAATATATCAATAATGAAATAGATAAACATCATCTTTGGGAGCGAGTAGAGTTCTTAGGTGGTGTTGATGACGACGGTCTACTTAGTTTATACGCGCGTTCTTTAGCTGTTTATTATGCTCCCTTTGATGAAGATTACGGTTATGTCACGTTAGAGGCTATGGCTTCTGGAAAACCTGTTATCACAGCAAAAGATAGTGGGGGTGTTTTGGAGTTTATAAGAGATGGAGAAACGGGAGTGGTGCAGGATCCGACACCTGAAAGTATCGGTTGCGGTGCTATGCGTCTGATTGAAGATCGGACGTTAGCTGCGGAGATGGGTAAGCGCGCTAGATCTGAAATTGAAAGGATCGGTTTAGCCACAGGTGGTTGGGATAGTGTGATAAATGGTTTGCTATCACCGTTACGGAAATAGATGATGGATGCAAAACGGCTGCGCATAGCTTGGTTTTCTGTATTAAATACTGAAAGATCGTCTGCGGGCGAGTCTCTTTCGGCGTATTTTACCGATTGTGTGCTTCCTTTTTTGCAAGAACGGTTTGAAATAGAGGTATTTCATAATTCTTTTGAAAAATATAAAGGTCTCGCGACTTTTCATTACTTGCAAGCGGCTCCAAGGCATGCAGCCTACTCGTATGATATCTTCTTCTATCAGGTGGAAGATAAAAAAGAGAACGATTTTATCCGTACTCACTTAGGGCTTATCCCCGGTGTTGTGCTCTTTCACGATTTTGTACTTAGTACTGACGGGCCTGAACCGATCTTAAATAGTCCTTGGCAGGCAACACTTAAAAAGTTTCAGAACCTTGATCTAACTTGGACAGATAGGGGCGCACAGTTTTTAAAAGAGGGGCAGATTGCTTTTAGAGAAGCGGGCTATGCTCTTGTACCGCTCTTTTCTAATTCGGCAAATTGCGAGCAATATAAAAGTTTAATACGGCAGAGGTTGGCAGGCGATGAAACGCCGAGCCCTGCCTATATTCCGATCCCTGTTACTTATTTTAAAGAGTCGCTCTCTTCAATGAATACTTTACAGATCGCATATTGCGGAACGCCGTTTATCAAACACCGCGCGCATAAACTCTTTCCTGCTATTGCAAAATTAGATAAACCTAAAAAGCTGCATTGGTTGATTGCGGAAGATGAAGTTAAGAGAGCGGAGGATCTTTTGAATGAGTTTTTCGGTTCAGCGTGGCAAGATTTTGCGACGTTGCATCTCGGCAGGTCTCCACAGAGATGGCAGGACATTATTAAAAATTGTAATGTAGCAGCGCATCCGTTATTTAGCGTGCACGGACACCCTTGCCCATATCTGGAGCTTAGTTTGGCGCATAATCTGCCGTGTCTTGTGACACGTTTTGCTTATGCGGATACGTTACCTGATGCGCTGGTGTATAAGATTGAAGCGGGAGTGACGGAAGAACGACAGTTCTTTGAAGCGCTTAAACATCTGGAAGAAACTCTTGGCTGTAAGCGTGACCTTAGCACTTCGGCAAGGGAGCTTTTTAGTGCAAGTGCTGTTGCACAAGACCTCGCTTTTGTGTTTGAGAAGAACGCAGCATATCTCAAAAATATTTCACAACGGTGGATAGCTTTGCAAAAAAACGCCAGAAGAGCTCTACTTGAAGAGGTGCGGCAGAGTGTTTGTATAGGTGTGAAAAGTTGTGATTTAACGGGGCTATCTAATTCGTTGTCGGCGTGGGATACGGTTTTTAGTCCTGTAATGCACGAGCTCGGTTGGAAGTAAATTAAGAGGGAAGAACATGGCGATTGATACAGCATCTTCTGATAGACGACAACGCAGATATGCCTTTGTGTGTCCGCGCTTTGGAGAAGGTGTGATCGGTGGTGAGGTAACATTGATTAGTCAACTTGCTTCGCAACTTGTGAAACGTGGGAACCCCGTAGAAGTACTTACCACTTGCGCTAAAGATAATCGTACTTGGGAAAATGAATATGCGGAAGGGCAGGACCTCGCTTTCGGTGTGCCTGTTTCTCGATTTAAAGTTGATGAGCGAGATTTAGAAGTTTGGATTCCAAGACAGATTAGTATTAGCGAAGGGATGAATCTGAGTTTAGAAGACCAGCTGCTCTGGATGCAGCACAGTGTAAATTCCAGCGCTCTGTATCGTTATATCTTGCAGGTGGCGGATAGCTTTGATGCGATCTTTTTTATACCGTATCTTTTTGGCACTACTTTTTGGGGCTCGTTGCTTAGACCTGATAAATCATATTTAATTCCGTGTTTGCACGATGAGTCTTATGCTTATACTGATGTTGTTGCGAGTATGTTTAGGCAAGTTTGCGGAGCTATCTTTAATGCTGCACCTGAACAGGAGTTGGCAAATCGTTTGTATGGGACAATTCGTGGCGGCGCTGTTGGAATGGGGTTCGTGCCACCTTCAGAGGAAGAGGTGGCGGCGTTAACGCCGTACTTTGAAGAACACTTTCCTTATATCGTTTACGTCGGACGTAAAGAGACAGGGAAGAATGCGCATCTGTTGATAGATTATTTTATGGAATCAAAAGATACTGCAACGCTACCATCTAATCTAAAACTTGTTATTGCTGGCGGCGGGTCTTTCTCTGATTTAAATCGTCCTGCTGCTTTAGAAAGAGATGATATCTTAGATGTTGGGCATCTTTCTGAAGTTGATAAAAAACGGGTGATCAAGTATGCGCACGCTTTATGTCAACCCTCTTTGAATGAATCATTTTCAATTGTACTGATGGAGGCGTGGCTTTTAGGAACTCCTATTATCGTACACGCTGATTGTGAAGTAACTCGTTATCAGGCTACTAGATCTGGAGGAGGACTCTATTTTAGTTCTGCTAAGGAATTCGGCGGTGTTGCAAGTAAGATCTGTCAAGATCAAGATCTACGTGAAAAAATGGCTGCTGCTGGGGAAAAATATGTTTTGACGGAGTATAATTGGGACTCTGTAATAGAGAGGTTTGATAATGTTATGGATAGTTTTCTTTTGCCCGTAGAGTCCGAAAAAACGGAGAGTTTAGAATAGTTCTACCGTTATCCTCTTTATTATTTTAAACTGCATGAAGTGCTGAAGAAGTGCTAAAGAGATAGGGTGCTTCTAGGGAAACTGGGAAACTTGAAATTAAGGAAACGGGGTTATGACTTTAGCAGAGATAAAAAAAGAGATTGATGATCTAGTTGAAGCGCTTAATCAACACTCTTACCGTTATTATGTTCTTTCACAACCTATCATCAGTGATGCTGAATATGATAGGGAGTTTCGCCGTCTGACAGAATTAGAAAAAAAGTATCCGCAATATTTACGACCGGATTCTCCGAGCACTCGTGTCGGTAGTGCCCCTCTCACTGCTTTTACTACCGTCCAACACGTTCTCCCGATGCTCTCTCTAAATAATGCTATGAACGAAGGGGAGTTGCGAGAGTTTGATCGCTCTGTAAGAAAATTACTTGAAAAATCAGATCTCTTAAAGGGTGAAGTAACGTATTGTGCGGAAGATAAGTTTGATGGGTTGGCGGTTTCTTTACTTTATCGTGACGGAGTTTTTGTGCGTGGTGCTACGCGCGGAGATGGTAGTAGCGGAGAGGATGTTACGGCGAATATAAAAACTATCAAAGCCATTCCGTTACGCTTACGTGGTGTGACAGAAGGCGAGGTGGAGATTCGTGGCGAGGTCGTCTTTCTAAAAGATGAGTTTGATAAATTAAATGCAGAGCGTATTGCACGTGGAGAGGAGCCTTTTGCAAATCCGCGTAATGCAGCAGCGGGAAGTTTGAGGCAGTTAGATTCGAATGTTACGGCTAAACGACCGTTAACGTTTTTTGCTTATGGGGTTGCTGTTGCTTCAGGGCTAGACCTTCCGAAGAGTCAGTATGAAACGATGCAGCTTACTGCAGAGTTGGGTTTTAAGATCTCGCCTTTTTTAAGATTGATAAAGGGATCAGATGGGATCGTTGCTGCTTATAATGCAGCACAAGCTGAACGCAACAATGTACCGTATGATGTTGATGGTGTTGTTTTTAAGGTTGATTCATTTGAGTTGCAGGATAGTCTCGGTTTTAGACAACGTTCTCCGCGTTGGGCGATAGCTGGTAAGTTTGTGCCGATTGAAGAACACACGAAACTACTTGATATCGTCATTCAGGTCGGACGTACGGGGGCGCTCACTCCCGTTGCAATGTTGGAGCCAGTGCGTGTAGGAGGGGTGGTTGTTACAAGAGCTACACTTCATAATGAAGATGAGATTGAACGTAAAGGAATTTTAATCGGTGATACCGTTGTGGTGCGCAGACAAGGTGATGTTATCCCAGCGGTAGTGGCGCCAATTATCTCCGTACGAACGGGGCAAGAAAAAAAGTTTATCTTTCCGAAGAAGTGTCCGGAATGTGGGTCGAAGGTGAGTAGGGCAGCAGGGGAAGCTGTTACACGGTGTACGAATCCGAAGTGTCCGGCAAAATTGGAGCAACGAATTTTTCACTTTGCTGCTAGGGAAGCAGCCGATATTGAAGGGTTGGGTCAGAAGTTGATCGCTTCATTGTTGGAACAGAATTTAGTGCAGGATATCGCTGATATTTATGCTTTAACTTATGACGATCTTTTAACCCTACCTAGGATGGCAGATAAATCTTGTAAGAATATTATAGCAGCGATAGAGGCTTCCAAGAAGATTGCGTTGGATAAATTTATTTATGCTCTTGGTATTCGTCATGTTGGAGAGAGGACTGCTCAGATTATTGCAAGATATGTTAAAACTTTGGAGAAGTTTTTAGATCTAACAGAGAGTGAGTTGTTACAGATTCATGAAATCGGATCAGAAACAGCGGCTGCAGTTAGTGCATACATGGCTGCGGATGATGAACGCGCTATGATTGCAAGGCTACTTAGTTTAGGTGTGGTTGTAGAGCCGTTTGTTGTTGAGGATCTGAAGGATGGTTTCTTTAAAGATAAGACAGTTGTTTTAACGGGCACTTTAAAAACGATGTCACGTCTTGAAGCAACTGAAAAGATTGTTGAGCAGGGTGGAAAGGTAACTTCAGCGGTGACTGCTAAAACTGATTTCCTTGTTTCAGGCAGTGAACCAGGATCAAAATATAAAAAAGCTGTAGATCTGAATGTAAAGATCTTAACTGAAGGTGAGTTCTTAGATCTTCTTGCATGAATCTGAGTATTAAAATGATAGAAGAGGTCGCTTAAAAAATGGGATCTGAAACAAAACAACGAATTGTAGTAAAGATAGGTAGCAGTTTATTAACTGATGAAGATGGACGACTTTCTTTAGAAAAATTAAGAGGTCATGTGGCGGCTATCTCAAGGGCTAAAGAAGCGGGGCACGCTGTGCTTTTAGTAACTTCTGCTGCTATTGCGGCAGGGTTTGAGAAATTGGGATTTTCTAAACGTCCTAAGACGGTTGTGCAGAAGCAGGCTTGTGCTGCTGTTGGGCAGGGGCTTTTAATGCAAGCTTATGCGGAAGCTTTTTCAGAAAAAAATATAGTGGTAGCGCAAGTTTTATTGACAAAACGTGATATGGCGATTCGTGAGTCGTATAACAATGCCATGAATACTTTGGAGTTTCTTTTGGATCGAGGCGTGGTGCCGATTATTAATCAAAATGATACTACGGCAATTGAGGAGATCTCTTTTGGTGATAATGATTCTTTAGCTGCTAGGGTGGCAGCGCTCCTGCACGCCGATCTCTGTATGATTTTTACGGATACTGCAGGTTTGTATGATTCCGATCCTACTCAAAATAGTGATGCGCGGAAGATTCCTTATGTTGAAAAGATAACGCCGGAAATTTTAGCTTTAGCGTCTTCTTCAAAATCAGGTGTCGGAACGGGGGGGATGAGATCGAAAATTTTAGCGGCTGAAGTTGCTATCTCAATGGGCACGAATGTTTTTGTCGGTGATGGTAGAGATATAGAAGATGACATGAAAATTTTAAAGATTTTAGAACGTAACGGTGCTGGAACTTATTTTGGAGCGCCGCAGCATGGGCAGATGCAACGTAAAAAACAGTGGATCGCTTTACACTCTGATGTGCAAGGTACGCTTGTAATTGATGATGGTGCTGTTGAAGCTCTTACAAAAAGTGGGCACAGCCTTTTAGTGGTTGGGGTTGTGGATGTTTTTGGAGATTTTGAAGAGGGAGCTGTGTTGGAGGTTAGGGATCTTAAAGGACGTTTAGTTGGTAAAGGGGTTGTTAATTATGCTGCTGATTTATTAAGAAAGATCGTTAGAAAAGAAGATGCCGCAGCTATCTCGCAGGGGGAGACTTTAACCGAAGTGATCCATCGGGATGATTGGGTGCAAAATGAAAATGAAGCGTAGTAGATGTTTTGCCTGTTTACTTAAAAGGGCACCTTTTTGGTGCCACCCTTCGGGGACGACAGAACGGGCTCAAACAGAAGAGTGAATCGGCTAGATCTTTGACGGGGGTTAAAAAACAGGTGCCACCCTTCTTTATTATAACCTTGCCAAGCAAAGTGTTTAAACCATAAAATGGTAATAAACTAATAATATCGATATGTTAGCTAAGTTTTAAAATTTAACTAAAAGTGGGTGTCCTAATTGGCAGTAGTCAGGAAATGAAGCGTATTAGTTATTTAATTAAGGATGATTGCATTTTATCTGTTTATATAGTGATCTGTCAGATATGAAAAAGTTAGTCTATTTTATTTTGGTGCTGATGGTGTATCCCGTTTCTGTCATGGCTCAGTTTGAAGATAATAATGGTGACGGGGAACTCGCCGTTTTAGCGTTTGGCGATAGTATTACTTATGGTGTAGGAGCCGAGCCTAATCAAAGTTATCCCGCTTATCTTTCCGTATTGACGGGGGTGAATGTTGTAAATAAAGGTGTCCCAGGAGAGCGCTTAGTGTTAAGCGGTAACAGGAGGATTCTGCCACTTTTAAAAAGTGGAAACTTTGATGTTGCTCTGATCATGGAAGGTGCAAATGATGCTGTGATGCAGATCATGCCCAGTGAATTAAATGCTGCTTTGCAAAAGATTATTAATATTGCACTCCTTAATCGTGTTGAACCAGTACTTTTTTCTCTGCCATTGCCTGTTGGGGATCATGCTAATTTACAACCTTGGGTGATCGCTTATAACCAAGAAATTTTTCAATTGGCTTTTATTAATGATGTAAGGTTGATTGATCTGGAGTGGGCATGGAGCGAAAGCGTTTGTAATAATGATGTCTGCGAGCTGTATAATATGCCGGATGGGCTGCACCCCAGTGCATTAGGGAATCAACTAATAGCGGAAAAAATTTATGAATCATTTTATGGTAAAACGCCTGCTGCTACGGAGGAAAAGTAGTGAAAAAAGAACTTTTTATTTCATTCTTACTTATGGCACTTACCTCTTGCGGTGGTGGTGGCGGTGATGATGCTGCACAAAACTCTTCAATGTTTAATATAGATGGAGTAGGGCGTGATCGTGTCGCAGCAGGGGTGAGGGTTGTACACGGTGTTATTGATGGTTATCCGTTACAGATTTCAGATGAAACAGGGGTGCTGTATGCACCGTTAAGGTATTCATTTACAAATTATTTAGAACTTTCTAAGAAAGTGCAGAATATTAATTTAGAAAAATACAAAACAAATGAGCCTGTTGCATTCTTTTCTCTTGATCTTTCAAAACAGGCAAGATCGAGTGTGCTTTTTTGTGGAAGTAGAGAAAATAGAACATTAAAAACTAATTTTGTTACACATCAAAGTGCAGCTGTTGATATAGTGTCTTTTAGAGTGCTGCATCTTCTGTATGGCGCCGGATTTTTAAAAACCGTTGTAAATGGTGTTGAGATGAATGCTGATTTTTGTAACGCTTCTCAATATCTCTCTTTTTCGGATTCTGTTTTAAACGTTACGATATCTCGACTTTCGGATGGTCGTTTGATAATGCAGGACACTATTAATGTACAATTCGGAAAATCTTATAGTTTGATCGTTAGCGGCGACTTGGAGCAAGATTTTAAAGTTAAGTTAGCTGAAGATTAAGACTAGCCTTACCATCTTCAGCCAAGCCCATTGTCTCTGGTTATCCAAAAAGGACACCCACCTTTACTGGTGCCACCCTTCTTTATTAGAAGGTTAGTAAGCAAAGTGCCTAAATCTTAAAATGCAAACAATCTAATAATATCGATATGTTAGCTAAATCTTGAAATTTAACTAAAAGTGGGTGTCCTAATTAGCTAGCAGCAGATGGCTCTTGTGTCGCCCACCTAAAAAGGACACCCACCCTAAGCTGAAGGGCGGCACCAAATTTTTGACCCTCATCCAGATCTAGCCAATTTATTTTGCAGTCGCAGCCCGTCCAGTCGTCACTGAAGGGTGGCACCAAATTTTCTCCCCAGCCTTCCAAAAAGGACACCCACTTTTACTGGTGCCACCCTTCTTTAGTAGAAGCTTGGTAAAGAAGATATTTTAATCTTCAAATGGCAACAATCTAATAATATCGATATATTAGCTAAGCCTTAGAATTTAACTAAAAGTGGGTGTCCTAATTAGAGCTGGGGGAGCGGCGGCTCCTGTTGTCCAAAGGGTATTTTTTTCTATTTTAAAAGTGGAGAGAAGTTGTTGCTCCAAACTGTCGTTCCATCCTCTCTGATAAAATAGGCGGCGTAGTCGGGGTGTTGTGCTAACCAAGCTAGACCGCCCTTTGAGCCCATGATTAGGAGAACGGTGCTGAGGGCGTCGGCTTTTATGGCAGAATCAGCATAGACTGTAACTGATACGGTATCAGATGCGGCGGGATACCCTGTTCTTGGATCGATAATATGATGGCGTTTTTTTTCTCCGCTACCTTTGAATCTCCTGTAAGATCCGGAAGTGGCAAGAGCGCCGCTACTTAATTTAATAGTAGCGCTTAAATCTTCTGCGGTGTGCGGAGCGTTTGTTGGATTTTCAATACCTATCTCCCAAGGTTTGTTATCAGGGTTCTTGCCGTTTATACGCATCTCGCCACCGATATTTATTAGGTAGTTTTTTACCTGATAATGTTCAAGGATTAAAGCGGTTTGATCTGCAGCGTAACCAGGGATGATGGCGGAAAAATCTATTTTGAGGTTACCTTTATTTTTTTTAATGCGTAGATCTTCAATTCCAATATGTTTAAATCCGATCGTTCGTAAGGTATCTGAAATTTCAGTAGGTGTGGGCTCTGTCGTATTTTCTGAAGGACCAAAACCCCAAAGTTGTAATAAAGGTAATATTGTTGGATCGAAAATGTTTGCGCTTTCTATATAGAATTTTAACCCTGCTTGCATAATATAAGACATGTCTTCAGAGATCGGAATCCAGTGTTGTGGAGGGGCAGCATTTATTTTTGATAGCTCCGAAGATGCGTCCCAGAGAGAGAATGTATGCTCTATCTTTGAAAGTCTTGTTGTGATGAGTTGTTTTAATTTTACGGGAGTAATATTGTGAGGAGTGTCATTAATCGTAATAGCATACACACTTCCCATAGCAGTGCCATTTATGGCTATAACCTCTTTAGGAGGAGCTTGTTCTTTTTTTGATTGATTAACAAATAGCACTATTCCCGATAGCACTATCACACCAAAAATTAAGATAAGAACAGGCTTTTTATAAAACGGCATGAGACAGCCTCTCGGCGTTAGGCATTGTCAGTTAGTACCTTGATTAGATACTGACCATAAGTGTTCTTTTGCATGCGACGTGCTGCTTCTGCTAAAACACCCGCTGAGATCCAGCCTTGCATAAAAGCGATCTCTTCTAAGCAAGCGATCATTAAACCTTGTCTTTCCTCTATGGATTGCACAAAAACAGAAGCTTGTAAAAAAGAAGCATACGTTCCTGTATCAAACCATGCGATACCGCGCCCCATCTTTTCAACGTGAAGGTTTTTACGTCTTAAGTATTCTACATTAACATCGGTAATCTCAAGCTCTCCGCGTTGAGATGGCTTAAGACCTTCTGCTATCGCAACTACATCGTTATCGTAAAAGTAACACCCTGTTACTGCCCAACGAGAACGAGGGGTTTTAGGTTTTTCTTCTATGCTGATGGCAAGACCTTGAGAGTCAAACTCAACAACACCGTATCGTGTTGGGTCTTTCACCTCATAACCGAAAACAGTGGCTCCGCTTTCGCGATTAACAGCGGCTCTAAAGATCTGTGTTAAGCCGTGCCCAAAGAAAATATTGTCGCCTAAGGCTAAAGCAACGCGATCTTTACCGATAAAGTCTTTACCAATTAAAAACGATTGTGCTAGCCCATCTGGGCTCGGTTGGACGGCGTATGAGATATTTAATCCGAATTGACTGCCATCTTTTAATAATCGTTGGAAAGAATGTTGATCTTCGGGGGTTGTAATGATTAATAGATCTTGAATACCGGCTGTCATTAAAGACGCAATCGGATAATAGATCATCGGTTTATCATAAATAGGCAAAAGTTGTTTACTAACTGCTTGTGTGATTGGGTGTAACCTTGAGCCTGAACCTCCTGCCAAGATGATTCCCTTCATTTTACGTTTGTTTGTCATGTTATGACCTCAATTTTATGACCAAAGGTGTTATTTTAAATATAAAATTTTAAAAAACTATTTTTTAAAAAGGGTGCGATGACCTGCTGCTTGAGAAAGATCTTCAACGTAACACCTGTCTCCTGTGCGCCATTCACGACAATACTCTTGGGGAATATTGATAGACTTGCAATTGAGAGGACAGGCTCCTGATGTGATTAAGCCACGTGTTGCAGTTTTTGAAGCATCAATCTCTTGTGAACGATCTTGAAAAGACGGCAGCGAATCTACTTCGTTTGCGTCTACGGATGGAGCTTTGACAATGGGCACTCTTGTACGAAAAACGGTTCTGTGTCCTGGAGGCTGCCTAAGATCTTCAACGTCACAGATATCTCCACGTCTTGATTCTCTGCAATCAGACTCTGGAACGGCGGCATCTTTACAGGTAAAAGGGCATCTTGAGCTTGTGATAAAGCCGCGTCGAGATTCGACCTGCGCTAGTGCCGATCTGTTTGTCAGTATTAAAGAAAAGGAGAGAGCTACAAACGAACCGATAAACGTTGTAAGTCTTAATTGCATATCTTAAGTCCTAAAAAAAGATGATTAAGCGAAAACGGAGCTTGACGCTTTTAATCGTTCTCGCTCAATCATACTTGCGGGTCTATTTTTTCTGCCAGTCCAAGATCGATCTAAAGAGATAATCTTCCGGATTTGGGATTATCTTTCTGGCTGCTTCAACGTCTGAAGTAGTCAAAAAGTGCAAAATATTGTTTATCGTCTGTTTTACGACATCATTTTCGATGTTAAGTAAACGAGTACGAACCTTGCCTGTTTCCGGATTTTGAATATCCTTCAGATGAAGCGGAACGATCTTATCGTCTTTATCAACGGTGACCATACAACCTGTATGCCCTTCAGAAAAGAGCTTATAAACACCTGCGCCTAAAGCTGTGCAGTATTGTAGGTCTGAAGCGATCGGTCTGACACAACGCAGTTCATAACCGATATCATTCGGACGACTCTTAATTTTAACACCTAGCTCTTTTAATCTGCGTTGCAATAAGGTGTTAAAGATCTGACCTTTTGAGAGAATGCCAAGCTCGGGATGTCCGTGGTCGTCATAAGTGAATTGAATGCCAGAATCCTTTAATTCTGATTCAGGAATCGAATGGAATACACCTTCACTAACTATGATGATACCGTAATCAAGCCCTAACAGTTGTCGTTTGATGATGGTCGAAACCATTAAGCGAGTGATCCTCTCTAAGGTGCACTCAACTTTATTAAACATCTCGGGAACTATGATCATAGCGGCGTTACAAGCTTCACCTATTGCAAAAGCTAAGTGACCTGCTTCACGTCCCATAGCAGCCATCACAAACCAATTACCAGTTGTGCGAGCATCTTCGTTAATTGTCAACGCAATACGTGTGCCTTCTTCTGTCGCAGTTTTGAAGCCGAAAGTTGGTATGCCTTCTGGTAACGGGAGGTCGTTATCGATCGTTTTTGGAACATGAATATTAGTAACTTGTACATCGTGTTCTTTAAGATACTTGGCTATTCTAGTTGCAGTTGAGGCGGTGTCGTCTCCACCGACAGTAACCAATAACTTTATGTTGTGACGTACGAAAAAAGTTGTATTGAACTCATCATCTTTTGGTTTGTAACGACTCATCCTAAGAGCGGATCCACCACGAGAATGGATACGATCGGCCATTTTGATATCTATGTTGAGGACGTGATCAGTGCCCATATCGTTGAACAAGGCTTGATATCCACCGTGCAAACCTAAAACTCGATATCCTCTAGCAAGGAATGTTTTTGCGACTGCTGATATAACGGCATTCATGCCGGGAGCCGGTCCACCGGCACATAAAATAACGACTGATTCTTGCATTTTGTTGTACCTTCAAAAAAATATGAAAGAGATACCACCTTTGGAGTTATTAATATTTTGGTATCCTTCCTACGTTCTAACACTGCAATGTAACCTAGCGCATTTTAATTGAAAATAACACCCGCAATAAACAGATAAGTCAAAAAATAACTATTTTTATTATAATAAAATCAACGCATTAGTTGACTGTGGGGGGAATCTTTAATTATTTAAGGATAAAAAATCTTTTAAACGTCAATATTTGCCAAGTTTTTATGCAATCGCCTTTAAAAAGGACACCCACTTTTATAGCGCAGTTCTTAAGGATAGTAACCTAGATGATTGGGTGTCCTATTTATGTTGTGGTGTAAGAAGCTCGGTAGGCTAAGGTTGGAATCTCCCCCTCCCTAAAAAGGACACCCACTTTTAGGTGATTTTTAAGTTTTGGCTAACATTCTGATAGTACTAACTTATTGCAATTTTAAGCTTTGGGTGTCTTGTTTACAAAGCGCGCAACAGATGAGGGTGGCACCTGTTTTACCGTATTCTATTGTTAGTACTGTTAGTGCAAAGTTGGTCTCTTTGTAAATTTGGGTGTCCTATTTGCAGGTCGCAGTTCTTAAGGATAGTAACCTAGATGATTGGGTGTCCTATTTATGTTGTGGTGTAAGAAGCTCGGCAGGCTAAGGTTGGAATCCCCCTTACTTACTTACTTACTTAAAAAGGACACCCACTTTTAGGTGAATTTTAAGTTTTGCCTAACATTCTGATAGTACTAACTTATTGCAATTTTAAGCTTTGGGTGTCCTATTTATAGATCCTAATTATTCATATTCGTATTTGTTGTAATCGGGTAGGGGCTCTTCTTTTTCTTCTTCCTCTTCAACAATATTAACTCCACGCACCAGTTTTGAATTTAAAGGTGGCAATAGGTTGGTTGGACGTGACCAAGTCACGATGCAGAGGTTCTCTTCAGCGCGAGTCATAGCGGTGTAAAGTAAATTACGCCCGCGTTGGTCTGAGGGGTAACCTCTCGAAGTTGGGTTCCACAACAACACATTAACGAATTCAAGCCCTTTGGAATGCAAAACATCGGTTACAATAATACCCTCTTCGAAAGAGAAAGAGTGCTCATCTCCCAGTCTCACCAACTGCCCGAAGCTCGGTTCAAGGAGGCTGGCTGTGACTTTTGCCTCTTGTAGAGTCGCTGTAATAACTGCGGTTAAGGCAGTAGGATAACGTTGAACGGCTTTGTTTAACCACTCGACTACTTCAAAAAAACCTTTTTCTTCAGTGTAACACTTAAACCAGATCGGTGTGCGACCAGGTCGTCCCTGTGTAACGAGATCTCGTCCTTGGACATATTCTGCTAAACGCATGATCTGCAAAGTTGATCTGTGACTGACAGTTAATGTGACATATTTTGAGAGGGACTCTTTAAACTTCCAGTGTCGCATTAATTTATCCCAGCCTGGAAAATCAACTCCGGCATAGATATTTTGAGAGGTATCGCCGACTAATGTCAGCTGTTTTTTGTCTTTTACGCCTTCAATGAAAATAGCCAAATCCATCGGACTAAAATCTTGTGCTTCATCTACAACGATATGATCCAAAAGCCCTTGACTGCCATCGGGAAGGGTTAAAAGACCGCCACGCAAACGGTGTAAACGAATAAAAATGGCATCTAAAGCATAGTCAAGAACGTGTGCATTTTTTAACGCTTCAACGAAAGTTTTTGTTTCTGCAACAACATCTTTATCGATTAGTTTTGTCTCGTCATAAGAGATGATCATTTCAGAGTTTGAAAGGATCTGAATAAGGGAGTCAAAAAAGGATGGTGTTACGATCTTTGTTAAACGACTATGCAGATCAAAGATACCGACATGCATTGGATGTTGCGGATTAAAAGTTTGTAAGCCACGAATTGAAGCGTTTAATAAGTTTTGTAAGATCTCTGAAGGGTGTTTTTTTGCTTCTTGATTAGAATGGAAAGCTTTTATTATTCCACTTGGAATTTTATTCCAGTCTGTTTTTGTTGTGATATCTTGCAACGCTTTTGAAAGTCTGTCCGTTTCCCATTCTTCAAGAGCTGTCAAAAGTGCCATTGAACGCAAAGTGCGTTGCACACCTAGTGGCGCAGGTGTGGACGGTCTTTTGATATCGCCGTCCGCATCAATCAAGTCAGGGCATATCTTTGTAATAGTTTTCTTTGTCCAGTCGTGATACGTCAAAACATTTACCCCTGGGACTCCGATAGATGGTAAAAAATTCTCAACGTAGGCCTTCAAAATTTTACTGAGAACGACCACAACACATCGCTCCGCTTTTAAATCAGAATTATCTTCATGTAAAAGCCAAGCCAAACGGTGCAGGGCGACTGTGGTTTTACCAGAACCCGCAATGCCTTGAATTAGAATTGCAGTTTCTGAATCCTCTGTAATAGTTTGAAACTGCTCTTTAGTTATTAACGAAAGGACATCCGGTAACGTTCCACGGGAGCCTGAGTGTCGAGGGTGTCGTGCCTGAGAGCCTTGCCAAGTATCATTCTTGTCTCGAAAGAAATTGCCGTATCGACAAGATAACTTCATAAGTTGTTGATCTTCTATTTCAACAGAATTGCGTAATTTTACGAATCCATAACGTTCGTTACCTTGAATTTCTTCGCAGTACTCGTCACCCTCTCTATAATCATAGTATAGCTTTGAGATAGGGGCTTTGCGCCAATCGATGATACGGGCATCCGGATTTGCAGAAAAACCTAGTTTGTATTCATATTGTTTGGTTTGTCCGTTAGAGTCTTCTTCTAGAACGAAACGGGCAAAATACGGTTTGTCGATCTGCTTTTGAAGGATTTCAATATCAGCTGCTTTTTTGTGACTTATGGCGTGCGCCACAGCTTCGTCAGAGGCCAGTAAAGCTTTTTCTTCCTCTCTAAATGTGGCAACTATTTCAGAAGTAAGCTCTCTCGCTTTTCTACTTTCACTTTGCAGCTTTGTTGAAGAGTGGCTTAATTGTGCGTGTAGGGAATCTAGTACATTGCTAAGACATTGCTCTTCTTCATTTATTGCTGCTAATGCTTCTTGAGATAATTCTTTTGTACTCATAACTAAAAAATATAGAAATTATGAAATATCGAAAAGTTTGAAAATACGGCAATATAAAAAGAGTAGCAAGAGGGGAAGTATTGTAGTAAGTCCAAAGAGTAAGTTTTTACGGGATTTTAAGGGATGTTTTTAATTTTACTTTTTTTGTCATTGATAGTGTCTGTGACCACGCCGAGCGTCGGAATGTGCGTTGCTGTTATAGGTGCTTTACTGGCAATGTATTTAGAAAAGAAAAAACACGGTTTAGGGATCTTTTTTTCTGGTGTGGTGACGCCGCTTTTTTCTCTCTTTGGTTCTGGGACGTTGCTTTTGTTCTTTTTAATCTTTCTTGCTTTTCGCAAGGAACGCGTGCATTTTTGGAAACTAGGTCGTGCTTGGTTTTATCTCGCTTTAATCGCTTTCTGGGTAGTGGCAGAGCTTATTTGTGGAATATTTTATTTTAGAGATTGGCTCGATCATATCACCACAACGCCACCGCACGTTATTTTTTCTTTTGTTGAAGCTATCAGATTTTTCTTGTTTATTGGGTTATGTCATTTATTTTCTGAGAGTGAATATAAAAGAGAGCAATTTTTTAGAGGATTAGTAAGGGGCTTAACAATAAGTGCATTTATTGTGTTGGTGCAGTTGTGTTTGCCGCAAATTCGGCACCTTTTTATAAATCAGAATACTTTTTGGAGTTCTATCGGAAGATATCCTGGAACGTTTAGTGATCCAAATGCTTTTGGAGTCTTTGTAGGATTGGCGTTTGCGCCGTTACTTTGTTTTGCCCAGCGCAATAGGTTTGCACGTTTTTTAATGTTGTTGTGGATTGTATTAGGGGTGTTTTCAGGATCTTGCAGCTTTTTTATCGCGCTCTTTTTATATGTTGCTGCTTGGCTATTCTTTTATAGTAAGAAGTTCTTCTGCGCTTCGCTCTGTTGTCTGTTGTTATTTTGTGGGGGTGTTAAATATTTTGCAAGTTCAGATCCAGATAGATTTTTAAGAGTGGTAGATACTCTTCCCAGCGGACTTAGTCGGATCGCTAAAATATTTTCTTCAGATGGAGTAAGTGAAGCTTTAAATTCTAGGATAGTATTTTGGAAAATTGATTGGAAGATGTTGACGGAATCGCCATTTGGAGGTTTCGGGATTTTGTCAGGGATAGGGTTTAATCAGTTTGAAAGATTTTTACCTTATTACGGTGCAAAAGAATCTCAAAAAGGACACCCACTTTTAGGGTGGCTGCTTTAGAGTTTGGTTGATCTTGTTGCCACTGCTCTGATTTAGGACACCCACCAAAGCCACCAAGTTCATCCGATCTATTTAGGACACCCATTCTAGTTAACGCCCCAACTTTTGTTAACGTTTTGATATTATTAAATTGGCTTCAAAAAGGACACCCACTTTTGGTAGTGGCTGCTTTAGAGTTTGGCGGTCTACTGCCACTCGCCTTGTTAGAGATGGTATTAAATTGGGTGTCCTAATTGGAATTCCCTAATTGGAATTGTGTCAGTGAATTTGGGGTGTCCTTTTTGGTGCAGCACCAACCTGCTGAGGGGAAGGGGATTTTGGGTGTCTTAATTAGAGTCGTAGGGAGGCTGCTTTAGAGTTTGGTTGATCTTATTGCCACTGCTGATTTAGGACACCCATTCTAGTTAACGCCTCAACTTTTGTTAACGTTTTGATATTATTAAACTGACTTCAAAAAGGACACCCACTTTTGGTAGTGGTTGTTTTAGAGTTTGGCGTTCTACTACCACTCGCCTTGTTAGAGATGGGATCAAATTGGGTGTCCTAATTGGAATTGATGATGAATTTTGGGTGTCCTTTTTGGTGTAGCACTAGTTTGCTGAGGGAGGAGATTTTGGGTGTCCTTTTTGGTGCAGCACTAGTTTGCTGAGGAAGGGGATTTTGGGTGTCCTAATTGGGAGTCGTCCTACGCAACGATTAGTTCTTTCACGGAGCCCTCAAAGATTTTTGCACATTCTTTTAAAAACTTGTCACTTGTACGCGGGATATTTTTGAATTCTTCATCAAGAACCGTTTCTCGAGGGACAAAAGGTTGCAGGACATAACACATAGCATCTTGCACAAGGTCTTTAATGGCGATCAACTTGTCTTTTGTATGATATCCTTCGATAATAGTGGTACGAAATTCATAAGGCACAGAACCGTTTTTCAGGATCTTAATGGTTCTTTTTAAGGATTCTGTATCTTTAAATCCTGTTAGATACGGATAATCTTCCAGCGGACACTTCACATCGACGGCGATATAATCCACTAACGGTAGTAATTCCTCCATAATTTGAGGATTAGAACCGTTCGTATCAAGTTTTATCTTTAAATCACGATCTTTGAAAAACGTAATTAAAGCTTTTAAATCTGGACTGAGGGTTGGCTCTCCGCCTGTAATTACAACTCCATCAATCCAATTATCTTTAAAAGTTTGGCAAAATGTATCTAAATCCTTCCAAGTAATGTTTTGATCTGCATTAGGGAGCAACGTTTTATTATGGCAGAAGCGGCACCTGAAATTACACCCACTGAGAAAAAAAACTATAGACAGGTGCCCTCTAAAATCCAACATCGAAGGTTGTGGTAAATAACCAAAAACGGGTGATGGTAATGCTTCCTCTATCATTTTTAATTGTCCTTATAGCTAGCGCATGAAGAACTTGCGAAAAATCAAATCTTTCGCAATACCTGTAATCAATCCTGTTCTCAGAAGGTAACAGAAAACAAAAAAGCAGCCAAAATAGCTAAAGAAGACAGGGGAAAATAGAAATATTTTCTCCCCTGCCTTATAGTAAACAAGAGCTAGGCAGCTTCACGAGCTTGTTTTAAAATTTCTATTACTGCTGCCGGTGGAATTATACCTTTCCCCGCTTCAGAATAGTCAGTTTGAATCCCGATAAAACGGAGCGGTCTCAATCCTGTGGTTGTGTGAGAGTGCTCCGGATTGTGTATCGCCTCAAAGGTATCTGATCCCGCCACCTTTTTTTCTACAATAAACGACGGAATTCGTTGAGGATTGAGGCATTCACGTTGTGCAAACGCCACTAAGCCATCCTCAGTAGAGATATCGTTGTAGCGAACTTCAAAATCCTGCCAATCTGTCGAAATTAGTTTATCTAATCTCGCTTTAAGCTGCGCACACTTGCTGCAACCCTTCTTCCCGTATAGATCTATTCGATATTTCTTTTCCATTTCCAGATACTCCAGTTACTGTTTTCTCAATCTTACTAACTAATCCAACCTTGGCAGCGTTTACCATCAGATCCGCTGGACACTCCACAGAGTATTGTCCACGATGACGATCTAACAATTCTCCGTAGCGTTTCGATTTGTTCCAGTTTGTAATCTTACTGAAATATCCGACAACGCGAGTTTCTCCGACGACATCTTCAGAACCACAAGCGCGGCACTGAGTCTGCAAGCCACGACTAACGTGATAGCAGGAGTTGCAGTGCGTAAATTCAGGAGAGATTGTCAACTGTGCAGATTGTGTTTCAAAGAACGTCTCTGTTACCAATCTTGCTATGGAAGCAGCTGAAGGTTTTTCCTCTCCGATAAAGGCGTGTATCATAGCGCCTGATTCAATCATGCTATGAAACTTGCTTTGCGCGCGCACACGTTCAACCAATGAAACGGGGGCTTCAGGTGCAATGTGAACTGAGTTTGTGTAATACGCCACGTCTTCGCTCTCTCCTTTGACGATGTTTTGAGCTTCATCTTGAAAGTAGATCAGGTCGGTGCGTGCTAAACGGCGTGCTGCACTTTCTGCAGGCGATTCTTCAAGAGAAAATTTAATTCCGTGTTCCTCCGTAAGATCGCGTATTTTTGTAAACATTTTTGCTGTTAAGCGAAGAGCCATATCCATAGCTTCTGCATCTTCGTGGAGCTCTTTTCCGCAAAGAAATTTCACAGCATCGTTTACGCCAATTAAGCCGATAATATAAGTACATTTATCTAATTCGACGTAAGGACGTCCGTCACAAGCAGTGCGTCCAATCTGATAAAGTGGACGACCAGGCTCACTCATCATTTCAGCGATCTTTTGCTTCTTCTCCAGATGTGCTTTAGCAGCAAGATCCATCGTAGCATTAACTTCTTCCCAAAGTCCTTCCAAAGTCTTGTTGCCTTTGCGTGAAGCACGATAAGCAGCTTGCGGAATATTAACTGTTACATTTTGGAAACCGCAAAAACGCATTGATTCCGGATGGGTTAACATTCTGTTGTCATTTATAGTTGTGCGAAGCCTGCAACAGGCAGAGAGTGTTACAGCATCTCTATCAAAGATGAAGTAAGTTGAACCGTTTCTGCTTGATAATTCACAAGCTTGTTGAAAGACTTTAAACTGCTCTGGGTCTTTAAAAGTCTCTTCACTGATGTGGAAGTCGCATTTCGGGAACTCAAAAACACGTCCGTGACGGTCGCCTTCTGCAAAAACTTCAAGTAAGGCTGAAGCAAAAAGTCTAGCTTCTTCTTCATATTCACCGTAAGTAACGATAGCTTCGCCACGTTGTTTAAGGTCTTCCTCAACCGCTTTGTCGTAAATAAAGCCGTGCGTTTTATCGAAGCACTCTCTTAAAACAACACGTGAAGAGCCGTCTTTATCGACGTAAGTTAGCTGCATCAGCTTATTACCGGAGGTATCTGTCTCATCTAATAACTCTTCTGTGACGGGAACTTTGGTACCATCCGAGAGTTTTAACATATAAGAACCACCAGGACCAATAGCAGGGACTTTTTTAAGATAATCTGGAATTCCAGTATGAATGTTAAAATCCAAGAAGAGTGTTTGTCCGCCACGAGAAAACGCATTTTGAGAGCCGTTAAAAATCAACTCCTGCGCAACCTGTTTTTTCTCTTTTGCGGTTAGACCTTCTAAGAGTGGCGCATAAAAGATGTTGATGTACGCAATGCCGAGAGCACCTGCATAGTTAGCTTGCATAGAAGCTAAGAAGGTATTGAGGTGACCTGTTAAAACGGAGGCACTGCGCGCCGGATTTGACTCGGTATTTAAGTTTAACAAACCACGCAATCCGTATTTTTTCACGTACTCGATAGAGTGCGAAGAGCAATAAACACGATGCGGATAGCCTAAGTCGTGCAAGTGGATACTGCCTGTGTCATGAGCACGCTTAACTTCCGGAGAAAAGATCGTATCAAGTGCCCACTGCTTCAAAATTAGCTCAGCCAATCCTAAATTAACAGCCTCTGGATTGTTATTAACGATGTTACTATTCTCTGTGGACTTAGTGAACATCAATTGTTCAATAAAATTTTTGGGCACTGCATAAAGGGAGAGGTCGCGTAGTTGATCGTGACAACCGCGACCAGAAAGCTCGTTGTTGACCAATTCGCGAATTAAGGTAGTGCTTACAGTTGTAAAATTACCTGCAATAACGTGATTTTCAACAGCTTTGGCGACCGAGTTTGCAACTTCAAGTGAAAGAGAGGTCTCGTCCATTAGTTGTGCAACAATACGTTGTCGATCCCAAGGTCGTGTAATGTCTTTTGTGGCAGATTCTACTAAAAGGAGGCTGGCATCTGTAACGTCGACATTTCCTCCTGCTGTATCTGTGACACGAATTCTATTTCTGGCTAATTCACGTTGCTTGCGATAGCGCTTATAGGCGGCTACCTCTTGTGGGTGCCCAGATTCGGCTAAAACGACTTCAACTAGATCTTGAACATCTTCAATTTTTGGTATCCGTTTGCCTGTTTTGTCTTTAACGACGTAATAGTCGCATTCAGGATTGTTTAATTCTGATACGACAGTTTTTGCGATCTGAGACGCCAGTCCTGTTTGGACCTCTGTATTATTTTTATGAGAGACGCTATCTAAAACCTTACTTACCGCACGTTCAATCTTTTGCGATTGAAAAGGCACGATAGAACCGTTCCGTTTTTGAAATCCATGAAAACCGTGATTTGCATCCATTAAATCCCCCCACTAATTATTTATTAGAGTATTTTGATAATTATCTGAAAATTGGTGTTACAAACCTTAATCATGCAGATACAGACAGGATATTTGCAAAAAAACGAACCAGCAAAACGCGTCTGTAACATAGTGATAGTCAATTTCAGATGACTTTCCTGTTTAACGAGATACACAATATGTAGTGGTGTGGCGTTCTGTCAACCACTAGATTTAGTGGTTTTGAGATTTTTTAGGTGGATGGGTCTAGGGACAGAACCGGAAATATAACAGTCTCAAATGGTTAGCGAAAGAAGAACATTGTAGGAACTAAAAAAAAAGTGGATTTCTATTTAAGACAGCGGTTGATTGTGAAACAAATCAGGTTTTAGCCTCATTCTAAAAAGGACACCCAAACTAATCTTGAATCTTAATGGGACACCCAATAATTGCAAAGAGAGGAGCCAATTCAAAAGTGGGTGTCCTAATTATTTTAAGCAAAGATTGGGTGTCCTAGTTGTTTTTAAGATTGGGTGTCCTAGTTGTTTTTTAGGAAACTTTTAAATTTTTTAAGCGACATGACCTTCTGAAACTTTTAAATACAAGGAGGTTATTAATGACCACAGCAAGAAAAGATATTATTATAGATGGTGTTGATGCAATTTATCATTGTACAAGTCGTTGTGTACGAAGAGCTTATCTGTGTGGTAAGGATTTTTTGACCAATGTCAGTTATGAACATAGAAAAGACTGGGTACGTGATAGGTTGATCTTTTTATCCTCAATCTTCAGCATAGATATCCTTAATTATTCCATTATGGATAATCACCTGCATGTTCTCATTAAGACTAATTTCAGTAAGTTAAAAACGTTATCAGATAGAGAGTTGGCTTACAGATGGAGAAAGCTTTATCCGAAAACTTTTAAGGGAAAGGATAAGCCTGCTACTCCGAGTGAAGAGGAGGTGACGTTGCTGGTTAATGATACTGTTATGATGCCCAAGATACGAGAACGTCTAGGGAGTGTTAGTTGGTTGATGAAGTCTTTAAGTGAGGATATTGCTAGAAAAGCAAATAAAGAAGATGAATGTACAGGACGTTTCTGGGAAGGTAGGTTTGGTTGTAAAAGGGTTTTAGATATCGGAGCTGTGTTAAAATGCGCTGTCTATGTAGATCTAAATCCTATTCGTGCTGGGAAAGCGAAGACGCCTGAAGATAGCGAATTTACCAGTGTTCATGACAGAATAGAAAGTTCACTTGCTACAGAAAAATTAAAAACAATAGGAATTAAGAGTAGGTTAACTAAAAGAGAGTTTAAAGTTCTAGAAGAAAAGGCAAATAAGAGTAGTTGGCTTGCCCCTATATTTAGTACTCCAGATAAAAAAGGTTTATTACCTGTGGATTTTGATGACTATTTACAGATTTTGGAATGGACTGGAAAGCAGTTAGTTGAAGGGAAAAGGGGCTTTATTCCGTTAGATTTAGTGCCCGTTTTAGAGAGATTAAAGTTAAATTTAGAGAATTGGACTGAAAGTGTAACAACTTTTGGGAAGGATTTTCACTTGGTAATAGGAAGTGAAAGCTCAATTAGAGCAATATCAGCAGAAAAGAATAAGAAGAAGTGTTTCCACGGCATAGCAGCGGCAAGAAAAACATTCTTTAATGGTTAAAATAAGGGACATTAAGTAAAAAACACGCTCAAGCTTTCCTGCTAGACAGGAAAGATCTATCAAAAAGGTGATTTTTAGCGGCAAAAATCATTAATAAGAGAAAATTCTAGAAAAAATCGAGCAAAATTAATTGCTATAAAGCTAGATTTTAGCCTCTTCGCAGTAAGTTGGACACCCACCTTTAAGAGGGGCTGATAGGACGCTAAAAGTGGGTGTCCAACTTACGAAGGTGGGTGTCCTATTTGCTATTCTGGAGCAAAAAGCTAGAATTCGCTGAATCGAGGAGGGGGACTCTCTCCTTTGATCTTTTATAATTTATAGTGGGTATCAGTTAATTTAAGGATTTAACTAGGGTTAATATCTATACCAAAACGCTACCTATTTTATGAGTTGTCTTCTGTTTGTATGCAAAGTTCTATTACAAAAAGTACAGAGGCAACTGTTGATTAGCTAGTTTTTTTAACTAATCAATAGTTGTCTCCGTGGCTAAGAAATGGTCTTTGCTACTGATAGAGATGACATTCATATTTCCTATAGAAGGAGAAAATCATGAAAAAAATCTGTTGGGCGACTGTGGTCGTCCTTTTTGCAACCATCTGCATCCTTTTCGGGCAATCCTTTTCCGAAAAGAACCAACCTCTCCCCAAAAATCTTGAGGGAGAAACGGCGTCGGTTTCTAACGACGATGGTGACGTGGTTAAAAATGATCCTACTGCTATCCCTTACGAGGAATCTTCCTCCGAAAGGGGGCAACCTTCCTTCGAAAAAGTGTTGGTCTCGACTAGCGCCGCTTCCAGTGACGAGATCTGTGGTCCTCCTAGTGATGAAATCATTAGGGGGAGTTGGCAAGCTTTTGCAGCCAAGCTCAAAAGCAATAGTCAAGGGAACTGTGCACTCGATCTGCCGTCATTTTGGCGGATGTTCGGATTTTTAGCACAGACAGCAGAAGGTGAGACCCGAGAAAGTTTTACTAACTTTTTGGGATTCGAGTGGACTCCAGCACACTCTGCTATTGTTCGTGAAATGGGCGGAAAGTCGAATGCACTGGTCGTCTCAAAATACGCCTTGTTGCCTCTTGCTAAAGAAGCTTGTAAAGGTCTTGGAATCGAGACGGAAGAAGGGAGACCCTTAACCTTTTCTGATATTTCGGCGTTAAATGCCGAACTCGAAGAGGAGACTGGGTTCCCTAGCGTTTTACAGTTGAAAGGAGACGAAACCGTCACAGGTTTTGCTACCAGCATAGTAGACGCCCCGTGGACAGAAAAGTTTAAGGCGGATCTCGACCGAGAATTTGAGACATCTTCGGGGAAAACGGCAAAACTTCCGTTCATCTTCGGATCTGTTGCGGCTAAGGAGACGATCTTTCCTGTTCATGGTTGGTTAGTTTTAATGAAGGAGGATTATTCTCTCTTCTTGTTTGAAACTACCAATCCTGCCGATGACGTCCTTTCTCTCAAAGATACTTTCCAATTTAAAGGGGAGTGGAAAAATGTCTGGCTTCATGTGCCGGAGATTTTGTTTGAGGACGAGACGGATTTTTTAAGTTTCGTCGATCTTTCGAAAGCTGCGGAGTTTGGTATGACATTGGAAGATGTCACGATGGGAGAGCTCGGGCAGAAGATAAAGGTGGTCCTTAACAGGACTGGATTCTATTCGGTAGCCGTGACTACGTTAAGGGCTATTTCGATAATTACTAGTCTTCTGCCAGAGGCCGAAGAGGATGTCTTTATTGACTCCTCCTTCATCGCTATTCTCTTCCATAAGAATCAACCCGTTGTTATCATCTTCGTTGATGATCCGACGTTGACACAAAGCGGGGTGAAAAGTGGAGCACAAGATGTTCCAGTTCGAACCTCTGCGATTTAAGTTGATACGTCGACGAAATGAGATGAAATAGGCAAAACTAGCTGCATCTCTAATCGTTTAAGCGGTTGAGGTGTGGCTCTAACCGTTTAAGTGGTTGAGGTGTAGCTAGTGGGGTAGATATCTTTGTTTCTTAGGTTTTTTCGATTGTCAAGAACTGATACCTACCTCCATTTTTCTTATTTTACGATAGTTTTCTTGCAAATCTGTTTATTTTTAAAAAGAAAATTACTTTAAAAAGTACATTTTTCAGTCGAGATATGTTTACTAAATGTTTTTGCTTTGACAGTTCCTATGCCATGAACGATCTTTAAGGCTTCATATTTTTTAGCTTGTGGTAGGGTCTTCTCGTATTGAGCAATCTCTTGTTTCTTTTCCAATAAACGTTCTGCTAATTCATATGAGATGCCTGTAATAAGTTGCAATTCATATAAATCCGTTGAACAAAGATCTAACTTTTCTCCTTTAGCAAGGAGGGCTTCTCCGTTTTGTGGCGGATCTTTTTGAGCCACCTCCTTTTTTATAAAATAGTGGAACGGAATCTCTTTAACTAGCAAAAAAAATAGAATGAATACAGCAAAGCAGAGGTAACGGTGTGACATCTGACAAAATCCTTAATAACTAAAATATCCATACGAAGAATTGCTATCTATATTATATATCGGATTTTACCGTTAAGTCGTTGCGTGAAGAAAATGATTTTAATCAAAGGAAGTTGAAGGAAGTTGGACACCCACCTTTTGGGGAGGTGTGAATAGAACGCTAAAGGTGGGTGTCCGAATTGCAGCTAGGTATCTGAATTATTGTTAAAAGTGGGTGTCCAAATTACGGTTCTGGCAAGAGTGGGCGTCATAATGGGAGGATAAATTGTGGTTAAAGTGGGTGTCCTAGTTAGTGCTTTAAGCCACTACGTTAAGTGTTTTTGTGTTGCCGCCCTCTTTATTCTCAGCCTCACTGTCAGGTACCTCTTTTTGCGAAGCAAAAGAGCCTTCAGATCTAGCCTGTTCCCTTTTAATAGTGCGTTTTTCATCAGAAACAGAGACTTTCGATGAACGTTCTGCTGCGACCGTGCTAATTTGTGCTAATACGTGTCCTGAAACCTCTCCTTGAGAAAGACCATTTGCGGCGTGAGGTTGTTGCACCTGCTGATTTACCTGAGAGGCTGCAATGGAGATAGATGCTGAAATAGGAGAAGTCATTTTGTATACACCTCCATGTTTTTTAGTTGTCTATAAGTGCTATAGAACGGTAAATATCTCGAAATATCTCAACTTTTTTACTTATTAATTGATCGTATCGGTAATATGCGTGAAAACTTTAGCTTTTTCTTGCTATAAAATTATGAAACCGTTTGCGCTTACAAAAAAGTAACATATTGTAAATATTGAGAGTATCTATTTATAGACTATAAGCAAACGTATTACGAGCAGAGTATAAACGTACTCAAAGAAGAAAATAGGCTGCTAAAGGAGGAGAGGTGGTAGTTAAGATTCGATCTGATTTCTGAATTTTTTACCTTGAAATCGGCTATCAATGAACTTAACGTTTTGAAATGTAAGGGAAAGTTTTAAAAAGATCATTAGAAAAAGTAGCTACGGCATAAATTGGAATTAAACTTTATCAACATTCTTATATAGTTATAGTAAATGAGGAGCTTATCTCTGATGCCGTCGAAGTTTAAAATTTGACTAAAAGTGGGTGTCCTTTTTGAGATCGTGTTGAGAGTTTTGCAATTAAGGAGTTTGAACCTTCACAAATACAATAATTTAATAATATCAAAGCATTGGCAGAAGTACAAAATTTAGCTAAAAGTGGGTGTCCTAAATAGGTATTTTAAAAATATTGTTTATTTATATGGAGAAAAAACAGAATGATCATAACTAATATTGAAAAGCTTTCGAATATGGAGATCATTGAACACTACGGAATAGTCTCAGGAAGCACAGTTCGTTCTAAAAATTTTCTTAAAGATTTCTTCGCAGGTATTAAAAATTTGTTTGGAGGAGAACTTAAGACATATACACACCTCCTTAACGAAAGCAGGAGGGAAGCTACTCTCAGAATGATAAAGCAGGCTGAGCAGTTGGGCGCAAATGCCGTTATAAATGTGAGGTTTGCAACTTCCTCGATCACTTCCGGAGCTTCTGAAATCTATGTTTATGGTACAGCTGTTAAGGTTCGATAAAAATAAAATAATTAAAAGGAGTTTAAATGGATTTTTACCTTCTTCTCTGTATCTGTCTGTTCATAGCGCTTGTTGTTGGAACCTTAATTGAAAAGTGGGATTATAGAAAAATTAGGAAAAGAGAAAAAGCGTTATTACCTCTTCCTGCTGTCACTTTCGAAGAAGATGTGCTGGAGGTGAGACCTATAAAAGATGCCAAACTTGTTACGGGCATCTCTGTTGTGGCAAGTGATTTTTTTAAAGTTTTTGTAGGTTTTCTCCTTTCAATATTAGGTGGAAGGCTCTCTACCTATGAGTCAATACTTGATCGAGCCAGAAGGAAGGCTTTGATAAAGATGAAAGAGCAGGCTGGCGATGCTGATATTATCATTAACACTAGGCTTGAATCTGTGATGTTGTTTAATACTAAAGGTCGCAAAAGACCCATACCAAAAGTATCTGTCTTGGCTTATGGCACAGCCATTACTTATGAAAAATAAAAAGGTTTTCCCCCTGACTTTTTAGTTTTTTTGTCTAAATTTGCCTATCAACAAAGTTAATATGTTAAAATATAAGGTCGAATGGATTGAGATCCCCCTTCAGCTGCGGGCTTGAAAATTGGTGTCACTCATCTTTTAAGCGCTTTACGATCAAGGGACTTAAACTTTAAAACTGAAACAATTTAATAATATCAAGGCATTAGCAGAAGTTTAAAATTTGACTAAAAGTGGGTGTCCTAATTGAGGTCGCAGCGGAAGTAGGTGAACTGGTGCTAAAATGAAGAAAGAAAAAGTATTTGGGTTTCTGTCTGTGGCTTGCGAAAAAGGGGTAATTATGACCTAATCTTCGTTAGTTTTTATCCTTATGGTCGTTTTTCAGAATTATATTATTGCAATGGATGAAAGTTGGCGATCATTTTTCTCTATTTTGATGCGATAAAATAAGCTTTTTATTAAAATTCAACAGAAACTACTTATAGAAAATAAAGGGGCTCTTTTGTGAAGTATGCTAATTTAGATAAACAGCAGCAGCTGCTGGAGAGTAATATAAATGTAAGTAAAGACGGAGACCTTAAGGTTTTTTTAAGGGCATGCTTAAAGATAACGTTTGGCATAGTCTGTTTCGTCCTTATTGCAGATCTCGCAGCACAATACTTTATTTTAAACATGTCAGTATCTACACAACAAAAAATTGAGGATGCCATTGCGAGCTTAATGCCCATTCCCTCAAAAAGTGAAGAGGACTTCCCTCTACTTGAAACAGCTAATAAAATAAAAGAACGTATTGTCTCTGATTTTGATAAAGATCTCCCGTCTGATCGTTTTAACTTCCGTGTTGTTAATTCTAAAGAAGCTGGAGCTAATGCCTTTGTCGCTCCTGATGGGAGGATCTATTTTACCAAAGAGCTACTGGATCTAATAGGATCTGATGAAGAGATCTTGGCGTTTGTTGTGGCGCATGAGGTAGGGCATTATAAAAATCGTGATCACTTAAGAAAGGTAGGGCGCGGATTTATTATTCTCGGTGGTTCCTTGCTTCTTTCTGATGCAGGTTCTGCCACCTACTTTAGCGACTTTTTGTTTGACCTTTTGACTATGGGGTATTCAAGAGACGCAGAAAAAAAAGCAGATCGCTATGCTTCTGACTTTATGATGAAGGTTTATAATTCCAATCGAGGTGCGATTGATTTTTTTACTAAAAGCGGGGATCCCGATTCTCAGTCAAAGGTCAATGATTATTTTTCATCTCATCCGTCAGATAAAACGAGAGTAAAGTACCTCCTAAAATGGGGGAAGGAGAACAAAGAAAAATAGCTTTCCCCTTAAACTTAAGTTGTAAAGTGCCTAATACCTTTTCTAATTTCTGACAGCGCCCCTATTGGTGCCACCCATCAGGGACAACAGAACGGGGTGCAACTGAAAAGCGGGATCGGCTAGGTCTGTACGAAGGTTAAAAAAATTGGTGCCACCCACCAGTAAAAAGTGGGTGTCCCAATTAGCATCTAATATTGTAAATAGGACATCCAAAATCTAAAATTATAACATCTAGTAATATCAAGACATTAGCAAAGCTTAGAATTTGGCAGTTCTGGTGCCACCCTTCAGCGTCGCAGACGTTCTGCACTGCAAATAGGACATCCAAAATCTAAAATCACAACATCTAATATTATCAATATGTTAGCAAAAATTAGTGTTCGGCAGTTTTGGTCCCACCCTTTAGGGACGGTTGAACCCACTAGGGACAGCCGAACGGGGTGCAACTAAAAAACAAATTGGCTAGGTCTCTACGGAGGTAAAAAGTGGGTGTCCTAATTGGCTTGGACGGCTAGATGCTGGTGCCACCCACCAGTGGCGGTACCCTTCGGTGACAATTGGACGGGCTGAAACTAAAAAGCAAGTCAGCTAGATTTCCACGGGGGTTAAAAATTTGGTGCCACCCTTCAGGGACGACAGAACGGGCTCAAACAGAAGAGTGGATCGGCTAGGTCTGTACGGAGGTTAAAAATTGGTGCCACCCACCAGTGGCGGTACCCTTCGGTGACAATTGGACGGGCTGATACCAAAAAATGAGTCAGCTAGATTTCTACGGGGGTAAAAGGTGGGTGTCCTATTTACGAGATGACGATTGAGCGGGTTGCAACTGCAGAGCAAGTCAGCTTGCGGGGGTAAAAAGTGGGTGTCCTTTTTATATTCTCCTAGTAAGGTATAAAAATCAAAGTGTTATAGTGGCGGCAGGGGTATTTCAAAACTCAAATGGGTTGCATGGAGCAGCTATTACGGTTATAAACACGGCTGCTAGGCGGGGTCTTAAAATTTGTTTTTTATCTGTTTTTTTAGGAGGTAGATTCTTGATTACTGCTAAAGGTCTTACCAGAAAGTACGGTGAGTTTACTGCTGTTAATGATGTCTCTTTTACTATTCCGAACGGTCAAGTTGTTGGTTTGTTAGGGCATAATGGTGCTGGAAAAACCACTATTATGAAGATGTTGACAGGTTTTATTGAGCCGACTTCAGGAACTGCTACGATTGATGGATTGGATGTTGTAGTGGATCGTTTGGCTGTGCAGGAAAAAGTTGGCTATCTTCCAGAAGTCTCTCCGTTATATCCAGAGCTGACTGTCGCTGAGTATTTGGAGTATGTGGCAGCCTTGCGTGGGATCCCTTCTCAGGAAGTTGTAGGGTTGATAAAAGAGGCTGTCGAACGAACCTCTCTCGCAACGAAACTTACTGCGCAGATTTCAACTCTTTCAAAAGGGTATAAGCAACGTTTGGGCGTAGCACAAGCTATTATGCATAATCCGGATATTCTGGTGCTTGATGAACCGACCAGCGGACTAGATCCTTCGCAAATAAATGAAATGCGTTCTTTGTTACGTTCCCTAAGTAGTACCAGTACTGTCATTATCTCTACGCATATTTTGCAAGAAGTAGAGGCGATGTGCGACCGCGTAATCATCATTTATAACGGCGAAGTGGCGGCAGATGCTAATCTTGAAGAGCTAAGATCAATGAATTGCGTTATCGCAGAAATTGACAAAAATAATGATGAGGTTCAACGAGTTTATCGTAGTGTGGAAGGGGTACTTGATGTGCGCTTCCTTGATTGGACAGATGGGCGGCATCGTTATGAGATAAAGACTCGTGATAATCCCCTCTCTATTATTCCACGCTTGTCGTATACAGCAATTTCTAGCGGCTGGCAGCTTTTTCAGATCGGACAGGAACGTAGAACATTGGAAGCTGTTTTCCGTGAAATAAATATCTCTGCTGAAGAAACACGATAGTGCGTTCATTGAAGATACTTAAGAGTTTATTGAAGTAACAAACCAATATCAATTTGAGGTTTTTATGTGTGATAAAATTAACGCAGTAGCAAAAAAAGAGTTGGGGATTTATTTTACATCCCCCGTTGCTCTGATCTTTTTAGGGGTCTTTCTACTTATCTCCATGTTTACCTTCTTCTGGGTCGAAGGATTTTTTGCCAGAAACGTTGTCGACATTCGACCTCTCTTTGATTGGATGCCGCTACTATTAATCTTTCTAGTCTCGGCTTTAACTATGCGTAGCTGGAGCGAAGAACGTCGTTCGGGAACGATAGAGCTACTTTTAACAACACCCGTTAAACCGCTACACCTTGTTTTGGGGAAGTTTGTGGCATGCCTTACATTGGTTTGTATTGCATTGGCTTTAACGGTTGTTATCCCTATCGCCGTTTCGAATATGGGTAATCTTGATTGGGGCCCCGTTATCGGAGGGTATATTGCGGCAGTGCTACTTGCTTCCGCTTATATTTCAATCGGTCTTTTCGTCAGCTCTAGGACTGATAACCAAGTTGTTAGTTTAATTATTTCGATAGCGATCTGTTATGGTCTATATCTTTTCGGATCAGCTACGATTGCACCCCTTTTAGGGAATCGTCTCTCTGAGGTCTTTAGATTAATTGGTAGCGGTTCTCGTTTTGATTCAGTCGGACGTGGAGTGATCGATTTTAGAGATCTCTATTATTATCTTAGTCTGGTTGCTGTGTTTTTGACTTTAAATGTTCTCTCACTCGAGACAGGAAGATGGACGAAAAATGCTAAAACTTCTCGTCATTTTGAGGTTAAACTTTTTGCCTGTTTGTTAATTTTAAATTTCATAACGGCGAACTTTTGGCTAAACAGTGTGACGTGGGCACGCATAGATCTGACTGATGGTAATATTTATACGATATCACCTGCAACGGAGTCAGTTTTGAAACAGGTTCGAGAACCTCTCCTTATTCGTGGATATTTTAGTGAAAAAACACACCCCTTACTCGCTCCATTAGTTCCGCAGATTCGAGATATGTTGAAAGAATATCAGATTGCGGGTAAAGGCAAGGTACGATCTGAGTTTATAGATCCGCGCGATAATCCAGATTTAGAAGGGGAAGCCTCTGAAAAATACGCCATCAAGCCTGTTCCATTTCGCATTGATGGCAAAAATGAGACCTCGTTGGTTAATACATATTTTCACGTCCTTATAAAATATGGAGATAAAAATGAAGTTCTTTCATTTGGAGACCTGATAGAGGTTAAGCCTGGTTCTCGTGGTGAAGATCTCGATGTTAAACTAAAAAATCTTGAATACGATCTCACGCGCAGTATTAAAAAGGTGCTTTATGGTTTTCAAGGAACAGACGCTTTGTTTGCAGCGATGAATCACCCTGTTGAGTTCGTCGGTTATATTTCAAACAAGAATATTTTACCCGAAAAATTAGCAAAGTTCAGTGATGAGATCCGTACGATAGCCGACGAATTTAAAAATCAATCAGATGGAAAATTCAATGTTTCATTTGTTGAGCCTGAAGCAGATAACGGAAAAGTTGCTAGAGAGATTAATGAGATCTATCAGTTTAAGCCGATGATATCGAGCCTCTTTGATCCGCAACCGTATTACTTTTATATGGTTGTACGTGATGCCGATAAGGCGGTGCAAGTGCCGCTTCCTGGTGACTTATCGCCTGAGATGGCTAAAAAAACGATTGAAGCAGCTTTAAAACGTTTCGGTAAGGGGTTTTTAAAGACAATAGGCATTTATACACCGCCGCTACCTGCACCGCAGCAAAATCCGTATCTGCACCGTTTTATGCAGTCTCAAGGCAGACATTTTTCAGCGCTTTCTGCAAAGCTTTCTCAGAACTACTCCTTGGAAAGCTTAGATCTGAAGAAAGGGATAGTTCCGGAAAATGTGGATATTATGTTGTTAGTTGCACCGGAACAATTCAATGAAAAAGAGCTTTTTGCGCTTGATCAATTTTTGATGCGTGGCGGAACTGTTATATTGGCTACTTCGCCGTATGTGGTTGATGCGCCATCAGAGATGAATCCGAGCAGTGGCTTCACCGTTAAAGATAAGGTCAGTGGTCTCGAAGCGTGGTTGGAAAATTATGGCATCTCCATTCCTAAAAAATTTGTTTTAGATCCGCAGTGTGATCGTTTTATCGTTGCGGTGCAAAATCAAAATCAGAGGATTAGGGGTGTAAATTATGAATTAAAAGAGTATCCGTATTTCGTTTCCGTGCGTGGTGCAGGACTGAATGAAGATAGCCAGATACTTGGTGGCTTGTCACAAATTTCAATGGGGTGGTCTTCTCCTATTGTTGTGGATAGCGTTAAGAATGCAGATAGAAAGACAACAAATATCTTAATGTCGAGTCCAGAATCTTGGCTCTCTTCTTCTAAAAATATTATGCCTGATTATGATATTTCGCCCCGTTTCGGAGTTGTTCCCGAAGGACTTAGAGGAAAATATGTTTTAGGAGTTGCTGTTAAGGGTGTCTTTGATTCTTATTTTAAGGATAAAGAATCTCCACTTGTTGTTAAAGAGCAAAAGAGTGATGCAGAAGGTGAAGAGTCGAAAGAAGTTGATGATCAGGTTTTTAGTGGTCAGATCGATCGTTCGGCAGAGTCAGCGCAGATTGTGGTGTACTCTTCTGCTGAATTCTTAACGGATGAGACGTTACAGATCTTTGCTTCTATCAATAGCAATGCCTACATCAATGCACTGCAGTTAGTTGAGAACACTGTGGACTGGGCTCTGGAAGATCCAGTTTTATTGAGCATTCGTGCACGTGAAAGGTTTGCTCGTACACTTTTGCCGATGTCTAATACAACCAAGATGTTTTGGGAGTTTGTTTTCTGTTACGGCGGTTCTTTAGTAGGTCTTTTAATTGTGTTCTTGTTGTACAAATGGCGTCGATCTTTACGTGCTTCAAAATGGGCGCGCTATGCTTGAGAAAGGTGACACACAAAAAAGCATGGTGAATGTCAATTAAAGATATTTATAGCAGGAGATAAGTTATGTCACGGAATGTAGTTTTGGCGATTCTTTTAGTTGCTCAATTAGCTTTAGTTACCCTTATTTGTTGTCGTTCCGGAGATAAGATGTCCGCTTTTGTTTCGGATGAAAAGCTGATGAATTTTGAAGTATCTGCGATTGATGAAATAGATATCAAGGTACCTGATCAGGAGTTGCTTACGTTTAAAAAAACAGCCGGAGCTTGGGAGATCGCTACAGGTGATGGGTTCCCTGTTGCTCAAAAAAAAGTTGAACACCTTTTAAAACAACTTTCAGACTTAACGAAAGGTTGGCCTGTTGGTGTTACTGAAGTAGCGGCGAAAGAGTTTAAAACAGATGCCGTTGGTTTTGCTAAAAAATTAACATTAAAATCAGACGGTGCAATTAAGTCGGAATTGTATTTAGGAACCTCTCCAGCGCTACGGGCAGTTCATGCACGAGTTGATGGAGACGATAACACATATTCTATACCACTTAATGCTTATGAGCTTTCAGAAAAAAATGAAGATTGGCAAGATCGTGAGGTACTGCGTGTTGAAAAAGAGAAGATAAAAACGATCTCACTAAATGGCTTTTCACTTAAAAAAGATGAAAAAGCTGAAGGAGGTTTTGTTTTAAGCGATCTGACAACTCTTGAAAAAATGAAAAAAAGTGCAGTGGTGTCGCTTCTTGATAAGATAACAGGGCTCCGTTTTTTTAAGGTTCTTGGAAAAGAAAATAAAGCTGAATACAAACAGGACACACCGATCTTTACTTTTTCTGTCACTACACTTGATGATAAAAAGATAGATTATATCGTTTCTCCTTCTATTGATGACAAGTTGTATATCATAAAAAGTTCTGCGGTGCCTTTTTATTTTGCTTCAGCAGTACCACCATTGGATGCTCTTAAAAATTTAAAACGTGCTGATTTACTGGATGTAAAAAAACCTGAAGAAGCTCTTCCAACACCTACGTCGACGATCGCTCCAGTGCCGACAGAGGTTGTGACATCGCAGGAAGTTGAGGTGGCTGATACTTCGACGGAGAGTCCGTCAGCATCGGCAACAGCAGAAGAGGTGGCGAGATAAAGTTTAATGCAGATCTAGAATTTTTATCGCTTAAGATCTGTGTGACTTTTTTATAAAAAGAAAGTTTTTGTCACCTCTAAATTTGTTCAATGGAACGGTAGAGGTTTACCCATTATTTTAGATAAGACAAAGCAGCTTGAGCAAATTGCATTGTATCTTTCGTGTTAAGAAGTAGCCGTGATATAAAATCTGGTGCTGGCTTTCTTTATTGTGAGATAGAGGTATGAAATATTGCAAAAGATGCTTACAGCCTGATACGCGACCCAAAGTGCTTTTTGATGAAAATCAGATCTGTTACGCCTGTAAATTTGAAGATGAAAAAAAGAAAATTGATTGGAAGGCACGTGAAGAATCTTTAAGATCTATTGCGGTAGAAGCGCAGGAAAAAGCAAAAAAAGAAGGTGCCCCGTATGACTGCGTGATCGGAGTTTCGGGGGGGAAAGATTCAACTTTTCAGGCGTTGTATGCTAAAGAAAAATTAGCTTTAAGACCGCTATTGGTAAATTTTGTGCCAAATAGAAGGACAGAACTCGGTAGAAAAAACTTACAAAATCTTTGTGCTAAAGGCTTTGATATGATTTCGCTTGTAGCAGATCCTATTATTGCACAGAAGCTTGCTAGAAGATCTTTCTATGAAAAGGGTAACGCCGCAAATGCTTCTGAATATGCGTTATGGGCGAGTGCTTGGATTATTGCGGATAAATTTAACATTCCGTTGATTATACAAGGTGAAAATGCTGCCTTAACATTAGGAGTTGCTCAAGGAAGTGTCTGCGATGGTGATGCTTTTGGAGTGGTGACGTTAGATACTTTACAAGGGTGTTCTGCTAAAGATCTAGTGAACGCTGAGATTACTTTAAGAGATCTATATTTTTATGATTTCCCTGATTTAAAAAAAATGATTGAAAAGGGGATTAAAGCTATTTGGTTGCAATATTATGTAAAGGAGTGGTCTCAGGTTTTTAACGCTGACTTTGCTGTGGCTAGAGGGTTGCAAGGGCGGCAGGATGATCTGCATGATATCGGACGCTATCGACGTTACACAGCATTAGATTCTGATCGTGTGATCGTTAATCAGATGTTGAAATATCTTAAATTCGGGTTTGGCTTTGCTACTGATGAAGCGTGTTATGATATTAGAGAAGGTCGCTTAAGTAGGGAGGATGCTATCCTGCTGGTTAAAGAGTATGATGGTAAGTGTTCTCAAAAGTATATTGATATCTTTTGTGATTCACTAGGGATCACTGAATCGGAGTTTTGGAGAGTTGTCGACACCTTTGTTAATAAAAAGCTATTTAAAAAAGATAAGAACGGTAAGTGGCAGCCAAAATTTGAAGTTGGCGTTGACTTTGTGGAAGATTAACCATTCATTGATTGGGCATTTGTAAATCAACTTTTTGCGTGAATTAAGGGTGTCGAAACGTTTTATTGGATGAAAATAAAACGGAAAATAAATATTATCATTCTCCAGCGTTCACTCGGTTTCTCTTTAAATTGGACATCATATCGGTTTTATTGGTAATATTAGGGGATCATTGGGGTAAGATTTTTTTAAAAAAGTATAAAAAAACACAAAAAGTTAGAAATACCACTGGACATTTAAGTCTAGATGTATATTATACACCAACCTTAATTGAGACGAGCTTAAGGAGCTTATTAGAGGGAGTTTAGGAACCTGAGGGCGTAAGCCTTGAGGGTTTTTGCGCTCTGCGACTGGTTTTTTGAGTAGTTTTGAGTTAGGGTTTTAAGACAATACGGATATGGGTAGAAGCTGTAATGATTACTGTTTAGGAAAAACGGTAGTGTACAATGAGTAGATCAAAGAGATTTCTTTGAGTAGCGCTTTGTGGGTAAAGCTAGTTGGTATGAAAGTACTAACTGATAAGAGCGACGAATTGAATTTAGGGTTAAGAGTTTACGAATTGGTGTACGACCAAGAGTAGCAGATTTTTAATAAACTAAAGAGTTTGATTCTGGCTCAGAATGAACGCTGGCGGCGTGCTTCAGGCATGCAAGTTGAACGAGAAAGTTACTTTCGGGTGACGAGTAGAGTGGCGCACGGGTGAGTAAGACTTAGATAACGTACCCTTTTGCTGGGGATAACTGGAGGAAACTCTGGCTAATACCGAATGTACCGTAATTAAGCTGCGGCTGATTACGGGAAAGCCGAAAGGCGTGAGAGGATCGGTCTGAGAACCATTAGCTAGTTGGTGTGGTAAAGGCGCACCAAGGCAACGATGGTTAGCTGGTCTGAGAGGATGATCAGCCACACTGGAACTGGAACACGGTTCAGACTCCTACGGGAGGCAGCAGCTGGGAATTTTGCGCAATGGGGGAAACCCTGACGCAGCAACGCCGCGTGGACGAGGAAGGCCTTCGGGTTGTAAAGTCCTTTTAGTAGGAACGAAAAAGATGACGGTACCTGCAGAAGAAGCACCGGCTAACTCCGTGCCAGCAGCCGCGGTAATACGGAGGGTGCGAGCGTTATTCGGAATTACTGGGCGTAAAGGGCGCGTAGGCTGTTTTGTAAGTCTGGCGTGAAATCCCACGGCTTAACCGTGGAAGTGCATTGGATACTGCGAGACTAGAGTGTCGGATGGGAGGACGGAATTCCTGGTGTAGAGGTGAAATTCGTAGATATCAGGAGGAACAACTGAGGCGAAGGCGGTTCTCTGGACGACAACTGACGCTGAGGCGCGAAAGTGTGGGGAGCAAACAGGATTAGATACCCTGGTAGTCCACACAGTAAACGATGGGTACTAGATGTCGGGGGCCTTGCTCCCTCGGTGTCGAAGCCAACGCATTAAGTACCCCGCCTGGGGACTACGGCCGCAAGGTTAAAACTCAAAGAAATTGACGGGGGCCCGCACAAGCGGTGGAGGATGTGGTTTAATTCGATGCAACGCGAAGAACCTTACCTAGGCTTGACATCCCGTGCTATCCTATGAAAGTAGGAGTTCCCTTCGGGGACGCGGAGACAGGTGCTGCATGGCTGTCGTCAGCTCGTGTCGTGAGATGTTGGGTTAAGTCCCGCAACGAGCGCAACCCTTGCCATTAGTTGCCAGCCTTAAGTTGGGCACTTTAATGGGACCGCTTGCCGATAAGGCAGAGGAAGGAGGGGATGACGTCAAGTCCGCATGGCCCTTACGCCTAGGGCCACACACGTCCTACAATGGGCAGTACAGAGCGAAGCGAGACCGTGAGGTTTAGCAGATCGCAGAAAGCTGTTCTTAGTTCGGATTGGAGTCTGCAACTCGACTCCATGAAGTTGGAATCGCTAGTAATCGCGGATCAGCATGCCGCGGTGAATACGTTCCCGGGCCTTGTACACACCGCCTGTCACGCCACGGGAGTTGGGGCTGCCTGAAGAGTCTGAGTTAACCGCAAGGAGACAGGGCTTAATGGTGGAACCGATGACTGGGGTGAAGTCATAACAAGGTAGCCGTAGGGGAACCTGCGGCTGGATCACCTCCTTTTAAGGAGAGATGCGAAGATGTATTGACGAGAGTCGATGTATTTTTGCACGCCCTAAGATATGCAAGAGGTTCAATTTGTGAATGACGATGGAGTCAATTTACTCTGAAGTGTGAATGAAGAGATCTCTTTGATCACCTGCTACGCGAGTTGGCACGAGAGTTTTTGTTTAGATGGTGAGAGTTACAGTTTCTATCGATATCCGTTAGGGGGTATAACAATTAGGTAAGAGTAGAAGTGGTGATACTGCGTGTTGACCTTGTGGGAGTCGATGAGTCGGCTTTAGCGAGAGTTAACAACGAGGGCGAAAACACTATCAAGGTATTTTTTCGACCTGATTCGGAATTTTTTCGAATAGTGCTTTAAGAAAAAAGTGCTTTAGGAAAAGTACATGATTTGGAGCTGTAAAAAGTTTTTCCAAGTCGGTATTTTTTCGACGGGTGCATAAGGAAAAAAGTACATAAGGAAAAAAATATCTGATAGAGTTTTTAAGAAATGTAAAAAAGTTAAATGTAAACTAAATAATTGAAAGCCTGTTTATATGTTTTTTTAGAACGTATGAACGGAGAAAGATTTCATTGAACCAATAGTAGAGTTTTTGCCGTTAATTATTTAGCGGTGAAGATTATGAATTTTCTCGAGCGCGACGAGTTCAGAGTAATCTGGAATCGGAGCTCATAAGATATCTTATTAAGCTACTAAGGGTGCATGGTGGATGCCTTGGCGCTGAATGGCGAAGAAGGACGTGGTATGGCTGCGAAAAGCCACGGGGAGTTGTCAAACGAGCATTGATCCGTGGATATCCGAATGGGGAAACCCGACCGTAAGGTCATCCGAGAGGAGGTGAACGCAGGGAACTGAAAAATCTTAGTACCTGCAGGAAAAGAAATCGAAAGAGATTCCCGTAGTAGTGCGAGCGAACTGGGAAGAGCCTAAACCTGGCGAACCTTTGAGTGTGGACTTTTTTTTGGTGTTTTTAGAACTTTTTAGTTAAGTTAGCGGGGCTAACTTGCGTGTATTGAGTGGATGTTAAGTAGAACTGATACGGGAGAAGGAGTTTTAAAGGCGTTATCTCTGATTTTACGGGGTAAGATTGGAGGTTAGGAAGAGTCTGCATTGAGAGGTTTGTCAGGGGTTGTAGGGCGCACGATAAAGTGGACTGGAGTTGGTAGGTGAATACACCTGGGAAGGTGAGGCGGAGAGGGTGATACCCCCGTAACCGAAACTGATGATAGCTGCGAGTGCGTACCTGAGTACCACGGGACACTAGAAATCCTGTGGGAATCTGGGTAGACCACTATCCAAGGCTAAATACTAATCAGCGACCGATAGCGAACTAGTACCGTGAGGGAAAGGTGAAAAGTACTCCGAGAGGAGGGTGAAATAGAACTGAAACCATGCATTTACAAGCAGTGGAAGCACTATGTTGTAATTTATTATGACAGTGCGACCGCATACCTTTTGCATCATGAGCCAGCGAGTTACTTCTATGCAGCGTAGGTTAAGCCGATAGGTGGAGCCGCAGCGAAAGCGAGTCTTAATAGGGCGTTAGTTGTATGGAGTAGACCCGAAGCCCGTGCGATCTACCCATGGTCAGGGTGAAGCTGGGGTAACACCTAGTGGAGGCCCGAACCGTTGAAAGTTGAAAATTTCTCGGATGAACTGTGGGTCGGAGTGAAAGGCTAATCAAGCCGGGCGATAGCTGGTTCTCCCCGAAATGTATTTAGGTACAGCCTCGGATAATATATCTAACTGGGGTAGAGCACTGATTGGACTAGGGGCCCTACCAGGCTACCAAACCCAGCTAGTCTCCGAATACAGTTAGAGTAAGAATCCGGGAGTGAGGCTGCGGGTGACAAGGTCCGTAGCCGAGAGGGAAAGAGCCCAGATCACCAGCTAAGGTCCCCAAATTCATGCTAAGTGGGAAAGGTTGTGGGAGGACAGTGCCAACTAGGAGGTTGGCTTAGAGGCAGCCATCCTTTAAAGAAAGCGTAATAGCTCACTAGTCCAGTCGTCCTGCGCCGAAGATTTAACGGGGCTAAGCATGGTACCGAAGCTGTGGATTTGTTGTTTTTAGGAACGACATCTGGTAGGGGAGCGTTGTCTGCTGGGAAGAAGCTATACCGAGAGGAGTGGTGGACTGCAGACAAGTGAGTATGCTGGCATAAGTAACGATAATCTCAGTGAAAAACTGAGACGCCGTAAGTCTAAGGATTCCTGGGGCAGGGTAATCCGCCCAGGGTTAGTCGGGACCTAAGATGAGGCCGAGAGGCGTAGTCGATGGAGAACAGGTTAATATTCCTGTACCAGACTATCATATATTGCGAAGTGGTGACGGAGAAGGATAGGTGAGTTGCCTAGTGGTTGAGCAACTTAAGGCAGTAGGGAGTAAGTGTAGGCAAATCCGCATTTACAATCCTGAGAGCTGATGAGGTACCTGCGCCAAAAGCGAGGGTACGTCACTGATTCCCGGCTTCCTAGAAAAACCTCTAAGTTATAGATAGCTGCTCGTACCGTAAACCGACACAGGTAGACGAGTAGAGGATACTAAGGCGCTTGAGAGAACCGTAGTTAAGGAACTAAACACAATGCCACCGTAACTTTGGAAGAAGGTGGGCCTTGAGGCGTGAAAGGTTTTACACTTGGAGCGCTGAGGGGTTGCAGAGAGCAGGGGGTAGCGACTGTTTAGCAAAAACATAGGACTATGCGAACTCGAAAGAGGATGTATATGGTCTGACGCCTGCCCGGTGCTGGAAGGTTAAGGCGAGCTGTAAGCGTAAGCGAAGCGGTGAACCGAAGCCCCAGTAAACGGCGGCCCTAACTATAAGGGTCCTAAGGTAGCGAAATTCCTTGTCGGGTAAGTTCCGACCTGCACGAATGGCGTAACGACTTCCCCATTGTCTCAACTACGGACTCAGTGAAATTGGAGAGTGCGTGCAGATGCGCACTAACCGCGGTAGGACGAAAAGACCCCGTGGACCTTTACTATAGCTTTGCTTTGATTCTGGGAACTGCATGTGTAGGATAGGTGGGAGGCGTTGAAGCGTGCACGCTAGTGTGCGTGGAGTCGACGTTGAAATACCACCCTTGTAGTTTCTGGTTTCTAACTGAGTGCAGTGAAGCCTGTACCAAGACAGAGCATGGTGGTTAGTTTGACTGGGGCGGTCGCCTCCTAAAGAGTAACGGAGGCGCGCAATGGTGGATTCAGCTTGGTTGGCAACCAAGCGTTGAGTGCAAAGGCATAAATCCGCTTGACTGCGAGAGGGACATCTCGAGCAGGGACGAAAGTCGGCCTTAGTGATCCGGTGGTTCTTCGTGGAAGGGCCATCGCTCAACGGATAAAAGGTACCCCGGGGATAACAGGCTTATCTCTCCCAAGAGTTCACATCGACGGGGAGGTTTGGCACCTCGATGTCGGCTCATCACATCCTGGGGCTGGAGCAGGTCCCAAGGGTTCGGCTGTTCGCCGATTAAAGTGGTACGCGAGCTGGGTTCAGAACGTCGTGAGACAGTTCGGTCTCTATCCTCCGTGGTCGCAGGAAATTTGAAGGGGGCTGCTCTTAGTACGAGAGGGCCGGAGTGGACGCACCAATTGTGTACCTGTTGTCACGCCAGTGGCACAGCAGGGTAGCGAAGTGCGGAATGGATAACCGCTGAAAGCATCTAAGCGGGAAGCCAGCCCTGAGATTAGATTTCCCATCCCCGTGAGGGGACTGAAGGCACGTTGCAGACTACAACGTTGATAGGTTGGAGGTGGAAGTGCAGTAATGCATGGAGCTGACCAATACTAATTTGCCGTGAGGCTTAATTTTTTCTTTTCTTTTTTTAATTTAATTTAAAGAGGGAAGAATGAGTAAGATAATATAATGAGCGAAGATTGGTATTATGACTGATGATACCGTGCTGTGTTAATGTTTCACCTTTTAGAGGTTGGAACGAGAGTAGCAAACGCAGTCACGTTATCAGCAGACATGTACTGCTAATCGCGTTCGAGAAAGTTTATAATGTAATGATGCTATTGGTAATGTTATTACGAGATAGTTTATGAAAGATAGTTTATGAAATATTTTATAGGATAATTTATTTATAAGATAATTATAAGGTACGTTTCTTAAGAGAGAGTTTTTGTTTTTGTTAGCAGTATCACAACTTTTACCTTGTTGTTTATTATTAGGTTATTTAAGGGGCTAGTTAGTTAGAGGCTAATTAAGCTAGGTAGAAAGTCACTGCGAAAGTAAGTGCACAAACTAGATACATAGAGGTGTATTTACTTTCTTGGTGACTATAGTGGAGAGGCGTTCCCATCCCGCAGGTTGTCTGCTATGTCAACTTGGCAGAGCCAAGATTGACATGACGCGTAGGTGTTCGGGATGAGGTTTTGGTAGTTGGCAGGTTAGTTAAGAAAGTCACTGCGAAAGTAAGTGCACAGGATTTAATATGTAGGTGTGTGTTTACTTTCTTGGTGACTATAGTGGAGAGGTTCCACCCGTTCCCATCCCGAACACGGTCGTTAAGCTCTCCTACGCCGATGATACTGGAACTACCGGGAAAGTAGGAAATTGCCAAGATTTATGGGTTTCTAAGCAGAGATGTTTAGAAACCCTTTTTTTATCTCCGTTCTTCAGGAGCCTTATCATTAGGAGGCTGTGCTTTAAAAATATAAAAATATTGGTGTATTATATATTACGTATTGCGTAATACGTTAGGAGATATATATCATGACATATCCAGATTGGGTTTTGAAAGAAAAAAAGAAAGGCACTGAAGTAGTTCACAGGAACGGCAAATATTATTTGTATAAAATAAGTTCTGTGTGGAATAAGGAAAAGGGGCGTGCTCAGAAGGTTACCTTAGAATACCTTGGCAGGATAACTGAAGATAAGGGTCTTATTCCCCCTAAACGTAGGGGTTCTTACAAAGATGGAGAAGTTTCTGCAAAGGAGTATGGAGCTAGCAAAACACTTTGTGAGTTAGGAAAAGACATATTAAATCGCTTAGAAGATAGGTTTCCGAATGATTATCAAAAGATTTTTTCTATTGCTGCTTTAAGAGTAATTGAGCGTTGTCCGTTTAAGGGGATTGATTTTTTGTATGAGAAATCTTTTTTATCTGAACGCTTCGGAAAGCTTGCTCTATCTTCCTCTAGCATATCAAGGTTTTTAAGGGAGCTAGGTAGCCAGAGACCAAAGTTAGTTGGTTTTATGAAAGAGTATGTTTGCGATGTTGATTATCTTTTTTTTGATTTAACAAATATAATAAGCAAATCGGAAAATGTTGAAATAAATAGAGTTGGCTATAACAGTCATCATGATTTTGATCCTCAAATTGGCTTAATGTATGCTTTTTCAGCGGATGACAGTTCTCCCACTTATTACAGGGTTATCCCTGGGAATATAAGAGATGTGAGGGCATTTAAGGGGAGTATAGAAGAGGCTGGTATAAAGGATGCTGTAATAGTTGCAGATAAAGGGTTTGGCTCACAAGAGAATTTTAAGTTATTAAAAGAAGCTAATTTAAAATATATTGTTCCATTAAGGCGCAATAATTCAAACATAAACAGAGAGATTTTAAGATGTGGAGACAAGTCTAAGTTTGAAAATTTTTTCTTTCATAATGCTCGTCCTATATGGCCTTACTCATATAAAATAAACGAAGATCGTCTTATTGTTTGTCTTGATGAATCGCTTAAGGCTAGAGAAGAGGCTGATTATCTGCGTAGAGTTCAAGAGAATATAGAAGGCTACACAAAAGAAGGTTTTATCGATAAACAATACCAATTCGGAACGATTACTTTTCAAACAAATCTCGATTTACCATGCGACAAGGTATTTTGTTTATATAAGGCAAGAAATGAAATAGAGATGACATTCGATTTTTTAAAAAACCTATTAGAGCAAGATCGTGTATACTTGCAAGATAAATATGCGATTGAAGCTTGGGCGTTCATAAACCATATTTCACTTATGCTTGTTTATTTGATATATCATAAACTTAAAGAAAGTGAACTTATTTCTAAATATTCCATTCAAGAATTTATTACACATCTTAAATATATAAGTTATTTAAAAATCGGAGACTCGTGGGTAGTAAGTGAGATTTCAGGTAAAACACAAAAAATTTTAGAAAAATTAAAAATTCATATTACGCAAACGTGAAGAGTTAGGGATTGAGGATGCTGGTGCCACCCATCTTGTGGTGGTAGGGGGAATCTGGCAAAAGGGTGAATCTTGAGTGTTCTATAAAAGTTCGGAAGTTGGACGATCTTTTTATTTGCTAAAAGTAACTGCTACGCCTATCCTTTCCTTTCTCTCACCTGTAACGCTTACTTGAGTTTTGTTTATGTCGAGGAAGGTTGATTATAATAAATTGATGGAGGAAGAGCTTGCCGTTGTTGATGATGCTACTTCACGCGCACCCATTCACTCAAAACCGAATCTTCTTCTACATGTTTGTTGTGCACCGTGCTCTAGTGCGTGTCTTGAACGTCTTGTAAATCACTTTGAAGTGACGGTTTTCTTCTATAATCCGAACATTCAGCCGGAAGTAGAGTATCAAAAACGGCTTGAAGAGGTACAAAGATTTATTCAGTTGTACTCTGAAAATTTAAAGACAGAGATAAAACTTATTGTTGGAACTTACGATAGAGGAGATTTTTTCACTGCTACAAAAGTTAAAGAAGATTTAGAAATGCAGCTTGCTCCTGAGCGCGGAGAAAGGTGTAGACGGTGTTATCAATTTAGAATGGAAAAAACCTTTGCTTACGCTAGGGATAACCGTTACGACTATGTAGCAACCACTTTAACACTTAGCCCCTATAAAGATGCGGAAAAGGTAAATCAGATAGGAGAGAAGATAGCTAAAGATAGTTTTTCAATATACTCTCTTTTCCCTACAAAGTACCTTTTTTCAGATTTTAAAAAGAAAAATGGCTTTTTACGCTCTAAACAACTCTCAAAAGAATACAATATATACCAACAAAATTACTGTGGTTGTGAGTATGGAGGCATATTAAGCGCCAAGTAGATCCCCAGTTCCGCTCTCTTTTTTCTTTACTTCCTAGCCTAGCCATTTTTTAAAAGCTTTTAGCTGAAGGGTGATAGTAGAATCTAGCAATAGTTTGGGTGTCCTTTTTGGAGGGCAGGGGTATTTGCAAATTTTTAACCTCCGTTCAGAGAGCTAGCCGATTCACTCTTCTGTTTGAGCCCGTTCAAGCGTCCCTGAAGGGTGAAGTGATGGAAAAATGAAGGGTGGCACCAAATTTTTAACCCTCTAACCAACGTAAACTTTTGCTAATGTCTTGATATTATTAGCTAGTGCGGTTTTTAAAGTTTGGGTGTCCTTTTTGGGGTGATGGAAAAATGAAGGGTGGCACCAGTAAAAGTGGCGTTATTGAAGGGTGCACCAGTTTTTTGACCCTCGCTGCTTCTTACTGAAGGGCTGCTTCTTACTGGTGGGTGGCACCAATTTCTAACCACCCGTCCAAGCGTCATAGAAGGGTGGCACCAAATTCGTCAAATTCTAGGCTTTGACTAACATCTTGATATTATTAGCTACTGCGGTTTTTAGAGTTTGGGTGTCCTTTTCTTTTTGGGTTGAAAGTGGCGTCCCTGAAGGGTGGCACCAAATTAGTCAAATTCTAGGTTTTGACTAACATCTTGATATTATTAGCTAGTGCGGTTTTTTAAGTTTGGGTGTCCTAGTTGTAGCCGTCTTGGGTGGCACCAGTAAAAGAGGGTGCCCTAATTGCAAACCGTTGAAGGGTGGCACCAAATTTTTAGCGATAGTTTAGGTGCCCTAATTGAGGTTTGCCTCTGAAGTGATGGAAAAATGAAGGGTGGCACCAAATTTTTAACCCTCTAACCAACGTAAACTTTTGCTAATGTCTTGATATTATTAGCTAGTGCGGTTTTTAGAGTTTGGGTGTCCTATTTGCAAAGCCTTTTATAACTAGTGGGTGGCACCAGTAAAAGTGGGTGTCCTAATTGAGGTTTATCCTTCGAAGTGATGGAAAAATGAAGGGTGGCACCAAATTTTTAACCCCCGTCCAGATCCAGCTGATCCCGTTTTTTAGTTGCAGCCAGTCTTTCAACCGGTGGGCAACCGTCCCTGAAGGGAACCGTCCTTGAAGGGTGGCACCAAATTCTAACCCTCAACCGGTGGGCAACCGTCCCAATACCTCGCAGCTCTCGTGATTGGGAGCTCCAAATTCTAACCCTCAACCGGTGGGCAACCGTCCCTGAAGGGAACCGTCCTTGAAGGGTGGCACCAAATTCTAACCCTATTTGCAAATTTTTAATTTCCGTTCAGACCTAGCCGATTCACTCTTATGTTTGAGCCCATCCAAGCGTCCCTGAAGGGTGGCACCAAATTAGTCAAATTCTAGGTTTTGACTAACATCTTGATATTATTAGCTAGTGCGGTTTTTTAAGTTTGGGTGTCCTAGTTGTAGCCGTCTTGGGTGGCACCAAATTTTTAACCTCCGTCCAAGTGTCCCTGAAGGGTGAAGTGATGGGAAAGTGAAGGGTGGCACCAAATTAGTCAAATTCTAGGTTTTGACTAACATCTTGATATTATTAGCTAGTGCGGTTTTTTAAGTTTGGGTGTCCTAGTTGTAGCCGTCTTGGGTGGCACCAGATTTTTAACCCCCGTCCAAGCGTCCCCGAAGGGTGAAGTGATGGGAAAGTGAAGGGTGGCACCAAATTCGTCAAATTCTAGGCTTTGACTAACATCTTGATATTATTAGCTACTGCGGTTTTTAAAGTTTGGGTGTCCTATTTGCAAAGCCTTTAAGGGTGGCACCAGATTTTTAACCCCAGTGAAAACTGTCCTGCTGAAGGGTGGCACCAGTAAAGGTGGGTGTCCTTTTTGGGGTGCCAGTAAAGGTGGGTGTCCTTTTTGGGGTGATGGAAAAATGAAGGGTGGCACCAGTAAAAGTGGGTGTCCTAATTGGGGTTTGGCATGAGCATTGCTTGTATCTTAAGTGAGGGAAAAGGATCGGCAATTTTTGCCGAGTTCTGTTTTTCCCCCTTGTTTTGAGGAGATATGAGCGGATACGTATCACGAATTTTAGGAACGGCAGTTAGTGGACTTAATGCACAACAGGCTAAGATCGCTGCGGCTGCCAATAATATCTCTAACGTTAATACGGAAGGTTATGTCCGACGTGATGTAGAACTCACCGTTAGAGAAGGTTTTAGCATCGCCGGAGGTGTTAATGTCGGTTGCGGAGTAGATGTCTCTTCTCTAATAAGACAAACAAATGAATATCTTGAAAAGTTATTAAGAGAGGCTAATGGTGATTTCCAATCTTCAAATATTCAAGATGAATATCTTGATAGAGTCGAAAGCCTTTTTGCCTTAACAGATAAAAGCACACTCACTATCGGTTCAGCCTTAACAGATTTTTTCTCCGCCGCAGGAGATCTGGCTGTTAACCCAATGAATACGGAGTTGCGTGCTAACTTTATCGCTAAAACAGAGAACCTCTGTTTTGCTTTGCAAAATACCTACAATACTCTAGCTTCATTACAAACCGAAGCTGATGAACGAATTGTTACTGAAATAGAGACAGTTAATTCAATAAATGCTCAGATTGCAGATTTAAACGCCAAAATTGTGGGTATTGAAGCTGCGGGAGGTGTGGCAGCAGATGCTAGAGATCAACGTTCCGCACTCTTAGAAAAACTTTCCGAAAAAATGAGCTTCAATGTTGTTGAAAGAGGGGATGGCTCAATCAATATCACGTTAAGTAACGGATTCTCTATCGTCGCCGGTGATGACTTCTATAAACTAACAACAGTAACAGATGTTGGTCCTGGTCAAGAGCCGAGATCGTTGAACGGCGGTTCTTTAAATTACATAGTTTATGATTACAGTAACGGCGCAGGAACAGAAGTTGTTAATCTGACTGATATCATATCAAGAGGCACTGGCTCTTTGGGCGGATTGCTACGGGTTAGAGGTAGTTATGCTATTGAAGATAATAGTGTTGATTCTGCTTTTAACGGCAAAGGTTTATTAGTCGATTACGCCTCACGAGTAGAGGCAATTACCCGTAGTTTGTTAATAGATATAAATAATAAGTATAGAGCTCTAAATGGTGTCGGTGTTTCAACGGCGGGAGATTTAGATGGTAATTCACCTGATGTGTTCGGACTCTTTACCTTTAAAAACGCTTTTGATGACGGTAATGGCGTTGTAACTGAAGGTGATTTAGAAGATTCAATGACCGCCGCTAACTATACTAATCTATCATCAATCATTAGCATCGCTTTTTCTGATCCATCTCGGGTAGCAGCTGCTCTTGCAGATGATCCTAACGCAGCTGTTATGACATTTTCGAAAGGAAATGGTGCAAATATGGAATCTTTGGTGAAAGAACAACTAACAGTTAGAAACTTTACACTGGGGAATTTTGTTTTAAGTAATGCAACTTATGGCGCTTCATATGATGAGCTAGTGAGTAAGGTTGGGAATGCTAAGAGCACTTCGTTGATTAATACTTCAGTAGCAAGAGGCAATTTAACAGCAGCACAATCACAACGTGATCAACAATCGGCTGTAAGTCTAGATGAAGAGTTTGTAAGTCTTATTAAATATCAACGTGCTTATCAGGCTTCTGCACGATTATTAACTATTTCTGATGAGCTATTACAGGAGGTCTTAAGGACGATATGACACGTATAACTGAAAGCCAACTCGTTGGTGGAATGATCAACTCAATACAAAACAATCGCGCTGATGTAGCAAAATACGGCGGACAGGCTTCCAGCGGTTTAAAAGTTGCGGAAGCTGGTGACTCAACCTTTTCTGGAACTATCTCTGAACTGCGCACTATTACAGAACGCTTAGACACCTACACTAATAGAATAAATCAGATTGAAGGATATTTTCATACTCAGGAGAGTCTGCTCAGCACTAGTATGGATTTAATGATACGTGCTAAAGAGATCGCCACCCAAGCTGCAAATGAAACCAATAGTGAGACAGAAAGGTTTGCGCTTGCTGAAGAGATGATTCAATTAAGAGATGAACTTGTCAGCTTGGCAAATACTAAGTATCAAGGACAATATATATATTCAGGAACCGCTAGTGACGAACCAGCTTATGCGGAGTCGACCGTTGATTATACAGAGGGCGGAAAGGGAACCACTAAGCATTATATCTATAAGGGGAATGCGCAAGAACGTTCGGCTCAAATCACCGATACTCTTTCAATCACTATGAATAGTAGTGGAGAAGAGGTCTTTGACAATGCTATTAAGGCATTAGAAAAATTGTCCCGAGCCTTACAAGGGTATCAGACAAATATTGATGCCGTTACAGGAGAAATTACACCCGATGATCCTGCTAATATAGGGTATACGTTTCCTGATGATTATGAAACTCAAACGCAAGATATCTTAGATTGTATAGATTTAATTGATAATGCTAGAGAGAGAGATTTAAGCCCTGAACGGGTCAATGTGGCAGGACGCTTAAATCGCATTAGCACCGCAAACTCTTTAATCAAATTAGATAAAATTAGCACAGATGAGGCTCTATCAAAGTTGCAAGATGCTGACTTGGTAGAAGTTGCCAGTAAGTACTCGTTAGCAGAACAGGCTTTGTCGGCTTCGATGACGGTTACAATGAGAATGTTGAAAATCTCTATTTTGGATTATATTTAACTCTGATATCCTACAAATATCACCTGTTTTTGTGTTTTAAAAAGCAGGTACTTTTCTTGAATCTATTATATATCTTGCCAGCATCGTACATTTAAGGCAATTTATGTAGGCAGGGTTCCTCTTTGGTTTTTTTAGATTATGAAAAAATCATTAGGAAGGATTCTGTATAAGATAAGTTGTTTTCTTATCGTAAAAGTATAGGTTTTTTGTTGCCAAGGAAGGCTTAGATTAATGTTGATTTTAACTAGAAAGCCGGGTGAAAGTCTGTATATCGGGGATGATATTAAGATAACTATCGTCGAGATAAAAGGACATCAAATTCGGATAGGAATAGAGGCACCAAAAGACTGCCGAATATATCGAGAAGAGATATATTTAGCTATTTTGGAGGAGAACAGGAGCGCAGCAGCCTGCAATCCAATAGAGGTAACTTCACAAAAGGTTGCTACGGTGGATGTGCATCCGGTTTCTTTGAGGCCGAGATCTCGTAAGGTTGAAGCGTCAAAGAATAATTCAGAAGATACCAAGGAAGTGTCTACTCCTGTGGTTAAAGATTCTGATCTTGTTGTAAGACGAAAACGGTCTAGGAAAACTGATGAGTAACGAGGCAGTAGTAGATTCAAAAAATATAACGTTCCAAAGCTCTCGTTTTGGTGAGGTCGTTGTGCCGGAAGATAGTGTCTTGGAGTTCCCAGTTGGAATTATAGGATTTCCAAATCAACATCAATACGTAATGTTAGAACATAAGCCACCCTTTGCATGGCTTCATGCTGTGGATGAACCAAACTTAGCCTTCGTTGTTATTGATGCTTTAGAGCTGGGCGAGGGGTATAGTGTACAACCTCCGATAGGTGATAAGGATATCGACCTGAAGGAAGATGATGAGTATGCTGTTCTGATCATTGTAACTATCAGACCTGATCCAAGTATGACAACGGCTAATTTGAAAGCTCCGCTCTTTGTTAATCTTCGAAACAGAAAAGGGGTACAGGTGATTTTTGATGATGCCAGATTGTCAACTAGGCACCTCTTGTGGAAAGTTAATGATAAGGGTGAGCAGATAGTAGCTGAACCTGATATAAAACAGGATAAATAGCCGGAAAAATCAGGACGTGGAACAGGATAAAAAACAGATAAAAGATGAGTTCGATCCTGCTCAAAACGTTTCATTGGAGGTCTTTGCAAAAGATCTAAAAAACCTCTTCCAGATGAATGTTTTGAAAGAGAAGGTGCGTATCACTCCGCAAGGTCTTTTTGTTGAACTCTCTCTAAAACGTTCCCTTCTTGATAAGTATCAGGAGTGGCTACAGGAAAAAACACAAGGCGTTGCTGGTAAAAGTGAAAGAAAGTGCTTTAAACGTTTATTTAGTACTGAAAACCCTCCTCAATATTATCTTGTCGAAGGAAAAGTTAGCTTTTTAGGTTGCCTTGTGCCATTCCCTGTGCAGGCACCTCAAAACTTCGGCATCCCGTATTATTTAGGATCGTTAATTCCTGCTGACAATTATTTACATCCAAAGGATGAACGTTTAGATAATTTACCTAACGTTGAAGTTGTTCCCACTGCTGAGGGTGTTGAAGCACACCTCCGTGTTAAGAAATGGCGCTATAAAGTCTCACAAGCCTCCTTGCTAAGTTTTCGTGCTGTTATTGAAAGGTCTACCAGACTTTCTAAAAAATTCCCCTTAGCAACTAAATCTATGTTAGATGTTGTTAAGGCGTTGGGAAGTGTTTTGTATGATGCCAAGCCTGTCGATAGACGCTCTTCAATATTAGTTCCTCAGGGTCTCCCTAAAAAAAGAATTATTTTGAGATCAGGAGATCTTATTTTTATTATTGATGATCAGGAGAGACTCGTTTTTTGCTATGAAGTCAAAGGGGCTAATCTATTTTGCTTTTTAAGAGATGAGCTGAATGAGGCAACAAAGCGTAAAATTTTTAATATCGGCTCACTGGAGATCTCCTCACAAAATCGAAAATATTGTGCTTCCTTGAAGATAAAAGGAAGACGCTACTTTATGTCATTAAATACTGTGCGGGATTTTGCAGAGTATTGTACCATCTCTCAGGTGCCATATATTAAGGTTGAACCTGCTTATACGATTATTGATTGTTTTAGAGCCCTTTCTGTAATTTGTGAACATTCAGAAGATATCGAAAAGAAGTTGATTGAACGGCATGTTTCGATGCTTAGAGCCACCATGTCTCGTTTTATGACTTTTGAGAAGTGGATAATTGCGATAACTGCAGATAATTGTATTGCCCATTGTATAGAAAAAGGTGCTATAACAGCAACAGGTGGCAGGTGGAGATCCTCACAGTTCGGTCGTAATGCAGGGAGAAGGCATTCTCATAATAGACATCGATAGCTGTTCTATCTGCTTCTGTTTGAAATAAATAAATTCAGGTGGAAATGAACTCCTCCATTTTTAAAATCGATTCGTCGAAAATATCTACAAGGGAGTTGCTTAATCGGGAAACTGCTTGGGTGCAATTTAATGCCAGAGTTTTAGAACAAGCTGCTGACTATCGCCTTCCACTTCTTGAAAGGGTCAGGTTCCTCAGTATCTTTACTACTAATCTTGATGAGTTCGTCATGAAAAGATTGGGAGGTTTGAAAAGAAAGGAATCAGATTATAAAAATAATACTGTTGCCGATGAATGTACAGTATCTGATCAGATTGCGGCTATTAGAGAAACGTTGTTGCCACTTTTAAAAAGACAATCTGAAATTTATCAAGAACAGATTTTACCTGAGCTTAGAGAGAATAAGATAGATCTGTTCTCTTATGCCGATCTTTCAAATGAAGAACAACAGTGGGCTGACAACTATTTTTTTGAAACGATCTATCCCCTCCTAAAACCTTTTATTGTTGATGAAGCACATCAATTTCCTTTTATTACAAACCTTTCCCTCTCTCTCGGTGTAACTCTACTTGCAGAGAACGGTGAAAAGCAATTTGCAAGAATAAAGTTGAATGGGAAGATACCATACCTGATACAGGTGCCGATAAAGCTAGCTTGCGGCAGATATAGGTTTATCACAATCGCTGAGATCGTTCGTCAGCATCTTGATTTTATTTTTGCAGGTAAAAAAATTATTGATGTAATGCTTTTTAGAATAACTCGCAATGCCGGATCGGAGTTGCAAGCAGAGGAAGAGTCTGAAGACTTACTTGAGTTTATTGAGAGGGAGTTGAAGCGCCGTCGTTTCGCGTACGCCGTTAGGTTGGAATATAATCAAAGTTCAGATGTGTGGATTCGTGATTTCATAATCAAAGCTTTAGATTTAAAAGATATAGATGTTTATGAAGTAAAAGCAGAACTTGATTATTCTGTTTTGGATCAGATCGTGAACCTACCCCTTCCAGCTCTGAAGTTCCCTCCATTTTCAGCAAAAATCCCGAAAAATATAACGCTTAGTGATAATATTTTTACAGTTATTCGCAATAACGATCTTTTAGTGCATCATCCCTATCAAAGTTTTTCTGAAACTGTGGAGCGTTTCGTTAAGGAAGCCGCTGATGATAAAGCGGTGCGATCAATAAAAATGACGGTTTATAGGGTGGGGGATGAAACTCCCTTGTTGCCATTATTGATTCGGGCAGCAGCGAATGGGAAACATGTTGTGTGCTTAGTTGAATTAATGGCGCGCTTTGATGAAGAGAGAAATTTACAATTTGCACAAACATTGGGTGATTATGGAGTTAATATAGTTTATGGCGTTCCTGGTTTAAAGATCCATGCAAAAACCCTCTTAGTTGAGAGAGATGAGTGGGATTGTTTAAGGTGTTATGCCCATATTGGAACTGGTAATTATAACAATAAAACAGCAACACTTTATACGGATTTAGGTTTGTTTACAGCAAATCCTACCTACACTCAGGATGCTATGGATCTCTTTAATTTTTTGACAGGACGCATTAAGAAAACGAACTATCACAAATTACTCGTTGCACCGTTTAACATAGAATCTCGTCTTATTGAATTGATTGATACAGAGATAAAAAATGCTAAGGCAGGTTGTGTGGCGCGGATTATCTTAAAGATGAATGCGCTTGATGATATTCATATAATTGAAAAGTTATATGAAGCTTCCTGTGCTGGAGTTGAAATAGACTTGATTGTGCGAGGAGTGTGTTGCCTACGACCTGCTGTAAAAGGGTTGAGTGAAAACATTAGAGTTAGATCTATCATCGGACGTTTTTTAGAGCATTCTCGAATCTATTACTTTGCACACGGTTCGACAAACCCTACGGATGGAGTGATTTTTATCAGCTCTGCTGATTGCATGAATCGTAATTTTCATCGGCGTATAGAGATCGCCGTTCCGATAGAAAGTGCAGAGGCAAAAAAAATATGTTGGCATATTTTAGAGGTGATGCTCTCAGATGATGTCTTGTCTTGGCAGATGCTTAATGATGGTACTTACCGACGTTGTGCTGATATCGGAGTGGGTACTATTAACACCCATGAAATGTTACTTTCAGGAGCGTAATTTCGGAGTCTGTTTCAACGGATTGTAACTTTCCGTTATACGAAGATAAAAACCGAAGGGGTCAACAATGCGGAAGTCTCTTTTGCCCCACGGCTTTAATTGTAACGTTGAAACTATCTCAATCTTATTTTGGATTGCTTGATAAAGCGTTTCGATATGTTTCGTAAAGATAACAACTTCAACACCGTAGCCGCGAGGGGTGTCTTTGGGGAATTGCTTAAAGTGGGAGTGTTGAAAAATCTTTTCTGAATTGCCGTAAAAAGCGAGAATATTATCTTCAAATTGCAGTACTAAATAGTCAGCTTCGCTCCAGACTTTTTTGAATCCTAAGAGTGAATAAAATTTCAGGGCTTTATCAAAGTCCGGTATATGCAATTCAATCAAGGTCTTGTTCATTAGCGATGAATAGTTGTTTGTGCTGCTGTAAAAGCAACATCTGGAATAATAAATTTCTTAACTTTTACAGTAACTGCTTGCGCTTGTTTTGAAAAAAGTTGCAGCGTTTCTCTACCGACTGCAGAAGCTACGTGTTCAATCAATTCCCAAGCTTTTGCTTTTAGTAAAGTTTGAACGGTATCACAAACGATCTGATAGTTAACGGTATCTTGTAGTTGAATCGTTTCTCCTGTTTGGTTTTCTGGAAGATCTGAAAGATAAAAAATAAGTGAAATTGATAGGTGTTGAGGGTGTTGTCTCTCTTCCTCCGTACAACCGATGGCGGCTGATACTTTTAGATCTTCAATAATTATCTGGCGATTACTTTCACGCATCTTTAGAAGTAGTGCTTTAAAATATCTATTTTTTATGAATGATATGGGGAGAGTGGTGCAAAAAATATTTTACACCACCCTCTTTTTAAATGGGTCTTAGTACCTGTAATGTTCAGGTTTGTAAGGACCGTCTTTCGGCACACCGATATATTCGCACTGCTCAGGTGTTAACTCAGTTAGATGGACGTTTAGTTTCTTTAAGTGTAAACGCGCAACTTTTTCATCTAAAGTTTTAGGTAACATATAAACGCCGATCTTATATTTCTCCGGATTTGTGAAGAGTTCAATCTGCGCCATAACCTGATTGCAGAATGAGTTGGACATGACAAAACTCGGATGCCCTGTGGCACAACCGAGATTAACCAATCTGCCACGTGCTAAGACGATCAATTCTTTTCCATTAGGGAAGATAAATTTATCAACTTGTGGCTTGATATTAACTTCCTTGATCTCTTTATTGTCTGTTAACCAAGCCATATCAATTTCGTGATCAAAGTGTCCGATGTTGCAGAGAATAGCTTGGTCTTTCATAGCTTGCATATGCTTGCCTGTTACGACCTTCATATTGCCTGTTGCTGTTACGATAATATCAGCAATAGGTGCTGCCTCATCCATCGTTACAACTTGATACCCCTCCATAGCAGCTTGTAAGGCACAGATGGGGTCAATTTCGGTGACAAGCACCCTTGCCCCAAAGTTGCGTAGTGATTGTGCAGAGCCTTTTCCGACTTCGCCGAATCCGCAAACGACAGCCACCTTACCAGCGATCATAACGTCCGTAGCACGTTTTATCCCATCTGTTAAAGATTCTCTGCATCCATAAAGGTTATCAAACTTTGATTTTGTAACGGAGTCGTTAACATTGATGGCAGGGATCTTTAATTCACCTTTTTCATACATCTGGTATAAACGGTGCACCCCTGTTGTTGTTTCTTCTGAAACGCCTTGTATCTCTGCCAATAACTCAGGATGCCTTTGGTGAACTATAAGGGTAAGGTCTCCGCCATCATCAAGGAGCATATTGGGGCCTTTATCTCCGAACTTTAAAGTTTGTTCGATACACCAGTCATACTCTTCCTCTGTCTCTCCTTTCCATGCAAAAACAGGGATACCACGTGCTGCAATAGCTGCTGCCGCATAATCTTGTGTGGAAAATATATTACAACTGGACCAACGGACTTCAGCTCCGAGCTCTACTAAGGTTTCAATTAAAACTGCTGTTTCAACTGTCATATGAATACAACCGGCGATACGTGCACCTTTAAGAGGTTTTGATTTTGAGAATTCTTCACGTACAGCCATTAAGCCTGGCATCTCTTTTTCTGCCAACTGGATAGTTTTTCTACCGAGATCGGCAAGGTTTAAATCTGCTACTTTATAGTCACTCATCGTTAAATATCCTTAATATTTAAAAGCCCACCACTTTTGTCGACTTTTTACAAAACCGCCACTTAGTGAAAACGGTGGTATGGGCACAAAAACAGGTAATTACTCATGGTGTTTTATGAGTATATAAAACTACCAAAAACGGCGTCTTGATTATCATATTGGTGCTTTTATGTCTATCAAATGAGAAGCTAAGTAGGTTAAGCGTTCTCCGCTGAAGTTGGAAAATATGCCGCAAAAGTGGCTTTAGTAGCGGATAAAACACTGTCTAAAAGTGGCAAGGCACCTTCAGGATTATCAAACTTAACACGGTGCGTGTTCTCTATGAAGCGGGATAAGACCTTAACTTTTTCAAGGTGTGAGATAAGGCTTAACTCGTATTTCAGTTCCGACCCGACATCTTCGGAGCTTTTTGCTTCAAAGCGGATCTCGCCGTAAGGGGTGATAAAATAGAGTGCTACAAAGCTGGTGGTGTTGTATTTTTTTAAAAACGTACTCGGATCTTCCCAAAAGCCATCTTCAAGATCTGAAAAGGGGATCATTAAGTCTGTTTCTTGAGAGCTTTGGACTATTTTTAGACCAGTTGTTTCGCACGGTGTTAATTCTTCTGAGGCTTCGCTCTCCTTTGAGAGATCAATAGCTTTAAGTGTTAAGATCAGCTCATGGATCTCCTCTACGATTTCAGCAAAAGATAGATCTGTCTGCCAAGATACCCTATAATGATCGCTGAAGATCTTGCCTGAAAAAACTTGATATTCATAAGTTTCGGCAGTTGCTGAAAAGCAAACGCAATTTAGCCCTGAAAGCTCGTCTGTGGCAGGGTATTTATCAATAAAGAAATCGCGTACATAGATTACTCCGTGTGAACTCTGCCCGATGTCATTTATCTCTAAAACTATGGGAGCGGCACTCTCTAGTGCCATGATAGGGTTTCCGTCTTCATCCATTTGAGGGGGGTACTCCAAAACTCTCACTTTCCTTGATCTTAACAGGGTGTGCTTACGGTGTAAACCGTATTTTTAGATCGTTTGCGTTAGGGGTTTTTTCTAATAGTTTTTCGTACTTATAACACTTTTATGATGTAAAAATTCTTATTTCTTGATGGATCAAAGTTTTGTTATATGAAGATTTACTATAAAACTAAGGAGTGAGACGATTTTTATTGGCGTAGTTTAATTTAATAAAAGAATACCCACTAGAGAGAAATTACAAAGGGAACGAGGAAAAGATTTATAAAGAAAGTTTAAGGGTGGGTTTAGGTTGTTTTAATTTTGTTATTTGTAGAACGGTAGAAACAGGGTGTTTGGATTTATAAAGAAAGTTTAGAGGTGGGTTTAGGTTGTTTTAATTTTGTTGTGTGTGGAACGGCAGGAACAGGGTGTTTGGATTTATAAAGAAAGTTTAGAGGTGGGTTTAGGTTGTTTTAATTTTGTTGTGTGTGGAACGGCAGGAACAGGGTGTTTGGATTTATAAAGAAAGTTTAAGGGTGGATTTAGGTTGTTTTAATTTTGTTGTGTGTGGAACGGCAGGAACAGGGTGTTTGGATTTATAAAGAAAGTTTAAGGGTGGATTTAGGTTGTTTTAATTTTGTTATTTGTAGAACGGTAGAAACAGGGCGTTTGGATTTATAAAGAAAGTTTAAGGGTGGATTTAGGTTGTTTTAATTTTGTTATTTGTAGAACGGTAGAAAAAAGATGTTTGGATTTATAAAGAAAATTTTTGGTCTGAACCGTTCTGAGACGGAGGTAAGCTTTGAGGACAGTAGGTTCTTAGAGAATAAGAAGTTGTGGAAAAAGTTGGTGGATAGTGATTTCAAGGAGGAGTATCTGCATGAATTTGCCATGCAGGTGCGAGCGCAAGATCTGCCACCTGAGGTTTTTTCGATCGTTATTTCTGCTGGTAGTAAAGATGTTGTGAGCTATTTTTTTGAAGTGGATCCCGCTAGGGGAGATGTTTTAAGTGAGCAAAATGTAGGTGATATATTAGATATCGGTGGGCTAAAGTTTGTTAAAGGTGAAGGCTTCGCAGAGATTAAAAGTAGAGAGATGAGAGCGTTGAGAGTTTTAACGGGGTACGCCGCACTTCAACCCGCAGCTTTAGCACGTCTGATGGTCTCAAATCATTGTGTGTTAGTAGCGTTAGCTCTATGGCGGAATCTCATTATGAAAAATGAGAAGTTACTGCAGATAGTGGCTTCAATTGGTGGCTATCAGAGTAGAGATTTAAAGGGGTATTGTAGAAGCCCTAAGCAGTATGTAATTGATGAAATGACCACCTTAAGGGAAGCGGATATTATCCTCATAGAAACGATTCGAAAATATCCAGATAAAGTTTTTGATATCCTTTTTACGCAAGATCAAGAAGTCGCCTAGCGCTAAAAATTAGGGCGGAATCTCTTTTTTTTAATTTATCTTTTGCTATGCTTTGTAATATTTCCCCTGTATTTTTTGGCTTTATAATTAAGGCGCTTTATTCTATCCTGCGGGGGTGATTAAGATCTGTTCTTATTGATGAGGCTTTTCCCCTTATGGTTGAAAATAGTGCTGATGCTAAAAACGGTACGCCGTCTAAAAAAAGTTATAATCTCCGCAATCTCTTCTGGTATCTTATCCCATTTTTGATAGTAGGGGTGATCGGGGGTGGGATCTATCTTTTTAAGGGAGAAGACGGCGAGAGTTATGATTTTATTAAGCGGAGTGAGCCCGTTCTTGTAGGGAAGAATTATTATGTAACTGTTACCTTGATAGAGGTTACTCAAAAAATGGGGGAAGATGGTAAGGACTGGGATCCTATGGGAGGGCTTCCGGATCTATACTTTCAGATCTTATGGCGAGGGGATGAGGTTTATGAGAGCGCAGTCAAAAAAAACACCTATATCGCCAAGTGGTCTAATGCTGAGATCGATCTGAGACATTTGGCTCTGACGGGCCGTAAAGTTTCCCTTGATGATGTGGTGCAGGCTGCTAGGATCAATATTGCAGAAGATGAAGAGATCACGATCCGTGTTTATGATAGAGATTTTATGAGGTCTGATGATTTAGCAGGAGAGTTTGTTTTGAAAACAACACAGTTAAGGATTGGAGATACTGAGTATCTGATTGAAAAGGATAGTTTGAAGAAAATTGTTGTGCGGGTGGCTGATATAGAAAAAGGGCTTGATATCTTAAAGTAGCGTTTATACAAAGATAGTAATTTTTTTTACGTTCTCTTTTTAAGCTATAAGTATTTTCGTTATGCATATACAAAACAGAAAAAACTATGGCACTTTGGCTATTGTGGTAGTAGTGCTTAGCAATATTTTACTTGGGATAGGATTATTTGCACCGGCGATGGTGATAAAACCGGCTTATGGTCAACTTTCCGGTGTTGTTGAAGCTATTCAACCTACATATCTCGCACCCTCTTCTTATTCGATAGTCTCTGCACTTTATGAACTTTTTATGAGTGGAAGTTGGTTTATCGCTTCTGTTGTTTTAATTTTTTCTGTTTTATTTCCGCTTTGGAAGTTAGGAGTGTTGTGGAGTTGTTTAGGAAGTTTGAAAGATAGAAGAGAGATTAAGCGGCAGCTACGTTTAATAGAGTCGTTAGGGAAGTTTTCAATGTTGGATATCTTTGTAATGGCGTTGATTGTACTTTCAATAAAGGGGCTCCCTGGAGGAACTGAAGTGCAACTTAAATGGGGAGTTCCAACCTTTGCGATCTCAGTTGTATTGGCTATGCTTGCGCCTCAAATTTTAATCCGCAGCAGAGAATAGAGCTTTATAAAAAATATTATTCATCATCCTGCAAAAGGGCTAAGATCCTACTTTCATCGAGATCTCCTTGTGCTGAAAGAAGTGTCGCAGGTGAGTCTTGTAATTTTGAGACGATATCGGCAGTTAATGAGAGGGCTTCTTCTGGTGTTGTAAGTTCAGGTTTAACGTCAGTAATGACGGAATCTTGATTCGGAGTTTTCTTTGCAGTGATGTTCAGATCTTCTTTCTTTGGGGTGTATTGAGTAAGTTCTTTTAATCGTTGATTTGAATATGGTGTTATCTTTGACATACAACCTCTATTATATAAACCTCCCTCACCTTATCTTATTAAAGTTTTGATAAACGTTCAGGATGACTTAGTAGGTTAGATGCAAAAAAGATCTAGCTAGATTCAATGTGCAGTTATGCTTGAAATATCGAACCGTTATAGAGGTAATTATTGAGGGGTGCAGCCGACGGGGGTAGGGGGGTAAGACATTAGCTAGAAGTTAATTTTTTTATCTACTGGGCGCTAGGTAAATTGAGAGGAGCAGCAGAGTTAAGGGGGGTAGGGGGGTAAGATATTAGCTAGAAGTTAATTTTTTTATCTACTGGGCGCTAGGTAAATTGAGAGGGGCGGTGCAGCTAAGGGGGGTAGGGGGGTAAGAGACTAGCTAGAAGCCAAGTTTTTTTATTTACTGGGCGCTAGGTAAATTGAGAGGAGCAGCAGAGTTAAGGGGGGTAGGGGGGTAAGATATTAGCTAGAAGTTAAGTTTTTTATTTACTGGGCGCTAGGTAAATTGAGAGGAGCGGTGCAGCCGACGGGGGTTAAAACATCAGCTGGAAGCCAAGCTTTTATTCCGCGTGATTCTACCATATACCAGTTTCCGCGTTGAAGTTTTACGGGGAGTACAGTTCCGATTGATAGAGCAAAGATGCGTCCACTTTCTCTAGATGGTGCGCTTCGTAAGACAGCCGGACTTTTTACAACCGATACTACGGCTGGAGTTTTAGCAGAAGGGTTTTTTAAAACAGTTCTGATGGTATGGAGAGTGTCGCTTATTGAAGGATCTTCTGTTGTGTAAGAATTAAAATTATAATCTCTATTTTTTTCTCTTAAAGCGCGAAGCTCTGCGTGCAGCGCTTTTATCTCTGCTGTAAGCTCTGCATTTTTATTGTACATGTAAACATTATCAGGGTGTGTTGAAACTTTTGTTATACGGGGAGTGACCTTTGAATGTGAAGGGGTAGGGGAAGTTTTTAGAGATGGTTTTGGAGGGAGTTCTTTTTTATTTTTGGAACTTTTATCTAAGCTCTTATCAGAATTTCTGTTTAAGTTTTCAGCGGGCTTTTCGTCAGCAGGTCCTCTATTTAATGAGCCTAAAATTTCATCTTCAAGTTGGATCAATTTATTATTCTGCTCTTCTAAGCTAAGAGAACCATCATCTTCTAAGCCGAGCATCTCTAAGAGGTCATCAGCAATAACGGTGTTTGGGATAGAGAAAACCCCTATTTCGAGAAAAATTAAGGCAAAAATGAATTTTATTAGTGACATAGCTATCGAATCCTATTTTATAACTGCTAGATTTTACTAGCTATAAAGCCATTAATTTGGAGTATCAGGGGTAAAGTTTAGCACGTTGTTAGATTTTAGTAAAAACAGGGGAGTGATTTTTTAATAATTAGAGGGTGCTTTAATGGTAGATCTTCTGCTAATAGAGCTTACTAGCTGTTTTTAGTTGTTTCTATGCTAATATAGTTATAACTATATATTATCAATAAAAGTTTTGTAAAAAATTGGGTAAATAATAAAAAAGTGTTAACCTCTCGGCTAAAGTTGAAGCAGCTTGCTCTTGTGACGAGTTAGTTTTATGAGTTGTTTTGTTGTTTAGAAAATGAGTAACCCTGCAAAAGATAGCGCGCTAAAGTTAGATCCAGTAGCCGATCTAAATAATTTAAGAAGTAGTTTTTTTGTAGCTTTGGAATCTCTTCAAGATCCGCACTTGGAAGATGCACATTTTTCAGTGACACCGCAGGCGCGATCGCAAGACTTAAATCTTTCAGTAAGACCTGCTGCGCACTTGGAAGGTTTAAGGTTTCCTGAACCCACATTGATTTATGATAAAGAATTTTATCAATTGGGAGAAGTTGCTAAGGAGGTTTCAATAAGTGTAGCTGGGGAGACCTGTGTTGCTTTTGAAAAACCTATGAGAGGTGGGGCGGGACGTTTTACAGTTTACGCTTTAAATGGTCATGATTCTGGATTAAATCCTAAAGTAAAAAATTCCTCCCGAGCGCTTTCGGCTTAAACTTTAAATAGGTATTCTGGATCGGTTTTAATCAGTAGGTTGTGCGTTAATAATTATAAAAATGTTGGAGATAATTATGAGTGCACCGCAATTGATTGAAGAGATGTTTTTCGATGATGAGATTTCAACTTTCACAATCAGTCACGACGGTTCTCTGATCGCTATTGCTATCTTGGGATTGGTTGGCGTTTATCAACTTGAGAAAAATAATGGATCAAAACGGCTTATCCATCTAACGTCTTATGTTCTTCCTGAAAATCTTTTGGCTAAAACTGCATTTTTTTCTTCTGACGGCGAAGTTTTAACGATTATTACTAATGATAAAGTACGTCGTGATCTTGCAGTTTTTGATAGAGAAAACGGTTTAATGAAAGAGCTCTTTATGAGTAATGTCTCATTAACTGCAGCTTGAACAATTCGCTAAAAAATATATTTTTTAGTATGTTCCGAATAGAGTACTTCCTTATATGATATTACGGTTAGGTGTCGGCTTTTTTCTTAAAAGCGATTTCGGCTTGCTTATACTGTAATAATTAAATCCATATATAAATTGTAAAAGTGGCACAAGAAAAACAAACAATAGGGAATGTATATTTAAGCGGAGATGAGCTGCAGCTTTCGTTTCGTTTCTGTAAACGTAGGTTTGCTGCTATCAAAAGTATGAAGGGTGCTACATATAACAAAGATCTTAAGAGGTGGTGCTTACCCGTTACCGCCTTAGATAACCTCCTCTCTTCAAAATTATTTTCTGAAAATTTTATGCGCTACGCCTTCGATCAAGATCTTGCTAGGCAAAATGCCGCCGCTGTTACGAGTGTGATGCAGGAAGCAAATATTGCGATCGATCAAAATCCGTTTGAGGTAGAGGAGGATTGCATCGCTAAAGCAGATCTAGATTGCGTAATTAGATCTGCCACAGGTGGCGGCTTAAGGGTTTTTATAAAGAAGAGAAGTAAAGCAAAAAAAATAATTGAAGAGGTAAGAGGTGCTCACTATATAAAAGCGGAAGGTGCCTATTTTTTACCGACTTTAGCGATAAAAAAGTTTTTATGTACATTAAGAGATCAGAAGCTACGTTTCGCCGTAGCTAAAGAAACTGCTCTTAAGTTAAAAGTAGGGGCGGAAATTCGTAATACAATTTCCTCTAGCGCACGTGTTCTTACTGCAAGAGAACTGAAGGACGGTATGTTATATCCGTACTTTGCCGCAGATTTTTCAGCGCAACGTTTTGTCCTGCATGGATCTACACAGGAACAGTTGGCTGCAATATTTCCACACCTACGTGGTGCTTTAAGTAGAGAACGCGCAGCAGCAGCGCTGACCTTAGATAAGGTAGCTTTTCTAGTTACTAATCTGGAAAAGATGCAGGTTAAGATCTGGTTTTCTAGTGAAGTTCTAGAGTGTTTGAATGAGAGTCTAGCCTATTTCAGTGAAGAGCTGCAATTTTTGCCACAATTACTGGCTTTGCTTGGAGATAAAAGAGAGGCTGTTTGGATCTGTGATTATCAAGGTGCAGGGCTACTTTTCCAAGATGATGAAATTCTACTTAATACAGATGCCTTTTCATATAGCAAACATGTGCAGTTTCCGAACTACAAATATATCAGACCAGCAGAGGAAAGGCTGCCTCAATTTTTTAAAGAGGTGCAGGATAAAAACGGTTCTTTAAAAAAGAGCCCTGCTTTTGAGATATACTATCAAGACTTACTTGAAAGGTTGAGATTAAGAGAACGGTGTAGAAAATTTAACACGATGCGTGAGAGTGAGATAACGTTGAGTGATACCGAATTGCAAAAAAGCCTTTTCCCGCATCAACGGGTGGCAGTGGAGTGGTTGCTTGAAACTGAACAAGCTTTTCTCGGAGATGATATGGGTCTTGGGAAGACGCTCTCTATTTTAGCTGCTTTTCAAGAGTTGCACCATTCTGCAGATGTTTCGTTTCTATTAGTTGTGGCGCCGAACTCCCTTGTTTTAAATTGGTATCGTGAAGCTAAACGGTGGACTCCGAAGTTAAGGTTTGCAGTATTGCCAGATTCCCCTCAAAAGAAAAAACTCTTTTTAAGAGATTTGAAAAAATGGAACTATTATCACGGACTGATCGTAAATTATGAGAAGATACGGCTGGATTACGTTTATCCAGCGATAGCTGACGCTTGTAAAAGTATGGATGTTATGTTGTGTTTGGATGAATCGCAGCGTGTAAAAAATCCTACTTCAATGATCTGTAAGGCATTAAAAAATATTGCACCGCTATGTAAAAGGCGAGTCTTATTAAGTGGTACTCCGACCCCACGAGATTTAGCCGACATCTGGTCGCAGATGTTGCTGCTGGATGGTGGAAAACGTTTTGGTGTAAATTATTATACTTGGTTAACTTCAGTAGCAGAGGTTGGGAATCAATGGAGTGATTACGCTGTAAAACGGTTTATTCCGGAGAAGGTGAATGCAACTATTGCGCGAGTACAGGAGCTACTTTTAAGACGGAAAAAAAGTGATGTGATAGATCTGCCGGAAAAATTATTTAGCGTTAGAGACCTAGAGATGTCGGGAGATCAGGAGCGTCGGTACGAAGAGGTACGTAAAGATCTCTTATTACAGGTAAGTGCTATGGATGGCACTACTTCTGTTAAGCAGATTGAATCAATTTTAGAGGAGTATCTACGTGCTGTGCAGATCGCATCGAATCCGAGAATTGTCGATGAAAATTGGAGTGGGGATCCTGTAAAGTTTGTGGAGCTTGATGAGATCGTAGCTGAAGTTGTGGAAGGGCAGGGTGGGAAGATCGTGATCTGGACGAACTTTAAAGTTAATGTGCATGAACTGGTTAAACGTTATGCAAAATATTCCGCCAAACCTTTTATGGGTGAAGTTTCCGTTAAAGAGAGGGATAAAACGGTTAAAGAGTTTCAAGACCCTACTAGTAAGGTGAAAATTTTAGTAGCTATCCCAGCTGCTGGAGGTGTTGGCATCACCTTAACGGCGGCACAAACGGCAGTATACCTTGAAAAAACGTGGAATGCAGAACATTGGCAGCAATCGATAGATAGAATTCACCGTATTGGACAATGCGGAACCGTAACAATTATCTCACTGCAGGCTTGTCCTGTTGATGGATTGATCGCCGCTAACTTAGCAAAAAAAATGCGTGCTCAAGCAAGGCTCTTGGGTGATACTAAAAACAGATCTCAACTTCTAGATAATGATTCACTTTTACCAAGTAGGGCAGAGCTGTTAGCAGCTGTGACTAAGGTCAGAAAAAAAGTGGATCTAGTCGGAGGGGCTGAAGACGAAGAGATTACCACTAGCGCTACTGTAAACTAACTTTTCTTTTCTAGAAGTTCCTTTTTTGCAATAACCATCCAGATAAATTTTACCCTTTAAGAAACCTTTATTGATAAGACGTTCCAATAGATAAGCTGCCAAAAGAACTTGATGCCTGTCAGTCCCAACGCGGTGCTCTATATACACATCAAGCGCTATTTTTTTATCACCGCCTACCTCTTGCTCTATCGCTTCAGCGATATGCTCTTCAGAGATATAACGGAGCTGCTCTTTGACAAGATTGATCATCTCTTCAACGATAATATCTTCTGATAGATCTTTAACATTTCCATCAGAGAGGTTGGTATAACGTATCATCAGATCTGTGTAGACCGAATCTAAAAAAACGTAACGATCGTCGACGACTAAAGCTTCTTGCGGCGTTGCTCCCAGATAGACACCTCCATTAATCTTGGAATGTTCACCGATAATGTGACGTTTGCGAAATGTGCCGTAAGGTTCGTCGGGGTTTTTTGATGGCTTGTAGTGCTTGTTGTTTTTTATGCGCTCTGACATTATAAAAAAACGGTTAGCCTCTTCCTGATTAAGAGACGGTTCCTCGAGATCTTTTAATTGGGATCTTTTAATTGAAGTGTCGTCATCTTTTGGAGGTTCTGTTAAACTTCGTTTTTTAGCCATCTTCTTATCCGCATGCTGATTAATAATCTTCCCCTGTATAGGTTATCGGCAAGAAGAGGAGAAAACGTTCACCCTTTATTTAATTAGTATTAAAATGTAGGAGTTTTATTAGAATCAATTAGTAAATCTTTGAACTTATTGATTTTATTTATTGTTTTAGTAAATTAAACTTTAGGGTCTGCCTGAAGAGGTCAAGCCCTTATAAATTAACGAGATATATTATTGAGAAGATATTATGAAAGAGCAGCTTTTTAAAGCTTTCTGTCTTGGAATCCTTGAAGGGCTTACAGAGTTTATCCCTGTTTCAAGTACGGGGCATATGGTGCTGTTAGGCAATGCTTTAGAGTTTACAGGAGATAAAGCTAAGGTTTTTGAAATCTTTATTCAGTTAGGTGCTATTTTAGCAGTGCTTCTTCTGTATTGGAGGTATTTTATTGTTCTGATCTGCCCTAAGTTTAAGACACCAGAGACGCTCGCTTTCGTAGGGTGGAAAGGGATCTTAAAATTAATCTTAGTGACTACACCGGCTGCTATTTTAGGGCTACTGTTTCATGGACAGATTAAGATGTTGTTAGAGCCCCTTCCCGTTGCTATCGCTTTAATAGTTGGTGGATTGCTACTGATCGGTGTTGAAAAACGGAATAAGGCGGTACGAGTTAACGCCGTGCAAGATATCACTTACTTGGATTCTCTACTGGTCGGATGTTTTCAATGCCTTGCTTTATGGCCAGGGATGTCCCGTTCCGGCAGCACTATTATAGGTTCAAGGCTACTCGGTTTTAGGAGAGATGTAGCAGCTCAATTCTCTTTTATTATTGCTGTACCGATTATGTTTGCCGCTGTTGGGTATGATCTCTGGAAAAACCGCAATATCCTTGAAGTTTCGGACCTTCCTGTTTTCGCAGTAGGTTTTGTTGTCTCTTTTATTACCGCTATTTTTGCTATTAAGTTTTTTTTGAAGATATTACAACGTTATACCTTGTGTAGCTTCGGTTGGTATCGAATCGTATTAGGAATTTTTGTAATAGGGCTCCACTTATTGTAATGACCTGTCTTTTTAGGGTTGTATATTTAAATCGTTAAAGAACGTTCCAATTAGGGATCGGAGGGCAAAGGCGCTTACGGCAACGACTAATAGCCCTAAGGCGGCTTTATAGTTACCGACTGCGGCGCTTAAGATCGCCATAATACCGGCAGCGACCATAACCATAGCACCGAAGGAGCCTTCGATATAGGTTAAAATAGCATTTGTTGCATCAGCTAAACGTTCGTCATTATAGTTAATTGATACAGTACCACCCATATAGCCATCAGCAACGACATTGAGAGAGAGTCCTACTATTAATAAGGTCACACCGCAGGCTAATAATATAAATTGTATCTGCAACTTTGTCGGTGCAACACAAGCAGAGGTGATTTTTTGGCAGATGTGAAGATATTTTTCTGCAATCTGTTTCTTAATAGTCATAATCAAACTCATCAAAAAGTGCTTCTTAAAGATCTTTTAAGGAGCGACTGATATTATAAGTTATAGCATAAAGGCATTATTTTCAATACCAATAGAGTGATACCAAGTGAGAGGTGCTAATAGGAATAGAAAACAACGCAATAAATTACAGATTATTTGGAATAAATTCTAAATTATCCTTGAGCTTTTGATGTCAGTCCAGGGATGAGTTTGAGCGGATCTAGAGGCTTGCCGTTACGGCGAATTTCAAAGTGGAGGTGTGGTCCTGTGGATTGACCACTATTTCCTAATGTAGCTATGATCTGACCAGCAGCAACCTCTTCTCCGATTGATATCTTTATCTTATCAAGGTGTCCGTAGTGGCTAGTCATGCCTGAATTGTGGAGGATTACAACTAAATTTCCGTAACCTGCATAGGGATCAGCGAATACAACCTTACCCCTTCCTATCGCTCTAACGGGAGCTCCTAGTGGTGCTGCTAAATCGATACCGCTATGGTTACGTGTAACTTTAAAGATAGGGTGTCTTCTTGAGCCGAACTTACTGGAAAGGCGCGGACGTACTACGGGATAAACGAATGAAGGATCTGTTGTGGCTAAGATCTGAGGAGTGGGGAAGGCGTGACTGTATTGTGGGATAAGTAGTATGACGAACAATGTAAGTATTGTTGTGAAGTACCCCCTCATCTTATCACCACAATAGTTAACGTTGTCTGATTAAGTCCATAGCAGCTTCTTCTACGGTACTACCAGCACTTCTTACTTGAACGGTACGTGATGGAACTGAACGGGGATCCCTACCAAAAGCTACGATATCTTTTGAAATCCACGCTCTCTCTCCTGTGGGAGCAACAACTCTAAACCAGTCTCCAGACCTCGTCTCTATCGCTAAACGTGTGCCCTTCGCAATGGACATCATCGGAGAGTGATTCATGCCTGGACCTGCTCTAAGGTTGGCTTTATCAACAACCACCGTTGCGATAGGCATCTCTTCTGTTGTTTTGCGTGATTGTACGGGAGTTAATAAAGATTCTCTTTCTTGATTAACTTGATTAACTCGGTTTCTGTTAGAACTTCTGTTGTATACCTGTTTAAGGGGTGGATTGATGCTCTTCCCAGAGCCCTGAATAATATCGCTCAACCTTTCGACCTCAGTTTCCGCAACCATTAATTTATTGCGTAACTCTATCACCTTATTTGATAGTAACTTTACTTGACGTTCGCTTTCTGCCAGCTGTTTTTCTAGTCGAGAATTTTTATTTTGGATCTCCGCCGATGATTTTTTTTGGAGATTGACCTCATCTTTTAAAGTGGAATTTTCACCACGTAATTTTTTTATTTTATTATTAATCTGATTTAAAATTTCGTTAGAAGGTAGTCCGTCTTTCTCAAGGGCATTTTCTTTTTTAAGCTCTGTTTCCTGCGGCAATGCTTTTTGAACCAGATCGGATTTTGTATTACTTTTTAAGGATATTGTTGCTTTAGCTAAAGCTTGAGGAGCTTCCCAATTTGTTTCACTCAATAATTTTTCTTCTTCGGCGAGAAGGGCAGCTTCTGCTTGATAAGGATCTAGGTTATCTACTTCAGCATATGCGGAGTTGCTGAAAAGTATAATTCCGAGAAAAAAACCTCTGCTAATGTATTTATTTAAATTAATCACGTTAACTACCCCTCGTTATGTATATACGGTGTGTCGAAACGTTCTCTATTGTTCATCCGAACTTTCTTGTTCCTGTTCGTCTAAAACTTTTTGTACCGTTTCTAAGGCAGCTTTATGACGCGCATCACGCTCTCTCTGGAGCATATCCTGCACTTCCTTAGGAGCGGCTATCCCCTTCATGACAATCTCTATGCCTGAAGTTCCGGAAGTTCCGACTAATACAGTTCCAACGTTCAGAGCTCTCTCTATAAGGGACTGCTCAGTCTCTACACTCCTAATATCTTCATATCTGATGCGAGTGATCCTCTGTTGAAGTGAAATTCTTCCAATTAAAGACTCTATTCCTTTAGGATCTACCACATAACGAACATCGTAAATCCTCCAAGCTAGAACAACGAGGGTTATAAACGGAAAGAGCCATAAAAGGGGGAGTTTTAAGGTAACTGTATACGAAGTAGTGCTGAATAACTCTCCGATTATGATTGAATTTGGAAGCTTTTTTGATAGCCAAACAGTACAGATAGCGGATAGGAAAAACAATATTATTCCCCATAATTCAGAACGCCAAGCCTTTGGTATTACAAGAGTACCTTTAATCATTTCAAATAGTTCCGGAGTACGATTAAAGAGAATTTAAGATATCTTCAAGTGAAGAAGGATCTGTTGAACCTTCTTGCGGACGTGCCTGTTTAGGTTGAACTTCTCTCTTTTTGGCACCGTCACTCTCCCCAAAAGGTAACAGTTTAAAAGGTTTTGAAGTATCTATATCTCCAGCTGGTTGAAGGTTTCTTTCTTGTTGAGCTTGTTGTTGAACCGCAACTCTGTGTGTAACACCCTCATTTTGCTTAGGAATTACATTAGTATTTGAGCTAACCTCAACTTTTCCGCCGCTTAACCTAAAAACGGAAAAGAGCACTGCCACCAATATGATAATTACTAAATGAAACTTATTGGTTAGTGGTGCAAGTAAATTTTTAGTACTTATAAATGCCATCGATCACGATCTCCAATCCCTCTCCATACCTCCCACTCAATACCACAACTCAGACATTTATAGCAGATTGTGATACGGCTCTACCATAGAGATTATTTATTTGTTGTTTGGATCTTTGTAATACCTCCAACGCCCCTGTCGTACCTCAACCACAGCTTGGTGCGCCGGTCTGTAATAAGTACCCTCAGGGTCGTAACCTGGCGGAATGTCAATAACATCAACCATTGGCGGTTCATATACAAACTCGACAGCCCCTGGATCAGGAACTACGGTAACCTGTTCTTTAACGATCGGCCCACTTACTATTTCCTGCCTAGAAGAGCAGCCTATTACAGAAAATAGTGCTAGTATGGCGATAATATTGAGTATTTTTATCTTCTTCACAGTACATCCTCCATTATATCTGAAACAGCCTCTGCACTACTTGGTGCTTGCATGGTATCGTCAACAAATCTTTGCGGAACACTTTGGAATACTCGCATAGCTTTGGCACCATTAGGAGCTAATCTAATAGCCTCAGTAAATGCAGATAAAAATTCATTATCATACTTCTCTAACAGTTCGGCAAAGAGTTGGTTATCGTCTCCGTTATTCGTACTTGCCCAATAAAAAGCCGGTTCTATCGGAAGAACCAAAGCTCCTTCTCCGATATCGGACAAAAAGTAGAACTGACTTTCTAACCCGATTACAGTTCTCAAACGGAGGATAACGTTAGCTTGTTGCTCTGTAAGGTTAAAGGCTTCCGCTGTGTAGTGGAATTTACTGGGATCTTGCCGGAGGAAGATCTTATGTGCGCTGTTTTGAACGATAGCTTGTCCACCTGCGCCAACGTAAAAATCTTCGCCGGATTGTGATGCCGCAATAACGATACCTTTCCTTTTACGATACAACCTAAAAGCAGTTTCAATCGTATTACCCGCTGTTTTTCCGATTAAATCATGAGCTTCATCAAATACCAATACTTTACGGGTATCAATTTCATTAACATCGTTCATGACGCTATCAGCCCAAAGCATAGCGATCTTTAGGAAAACACGTTGCAGATCGGGGTTGCGACTAAGGGCTTTTAAGTCAAAAACTATAAAGCGCTCCTTTAGGCTTAAAGATCCCGGCCTATCGAAGAATCGAGCATAAGTGCCTTCTCCGTAATAGTCTCCGACCAGAACTGCGATTTTCTGTCTGCGTAAAGCATCGGGTTCATTTTCATTAACCTTTTTAGGAGCACGTAAAACGGCAACGATATCACTTAAGATAAACTCTCGACGCATCGGACCACTTCGGTAAATTCTATGAGCTTCAACCACAGAATCCATTACGGCAGCTCTATCAAGTCGATCTAACGCTGTATGCGCATCTGCCGCCATATCCATAATAACATCTGCTGACATATCGATTAGATCTTTATAATCTTCGTTAGTAGTATCAGGTGGTGTTTCTCCCAAGCGTGCTAAAAAGTTCATAGCAGGAGCACGTGACGGTGTTGCTTCATAAACTCGACCGCCGAACAATTTAGCAACTTTGTCAAATCCGCAAGGATGTCCTGGCATACCTTTATCAAAGACGAAGGTAATCGGTGGTCTCTCTAAGATCCTGCCATCAGATCGGGTAGCGTAATGTCCACGCATCATAGTGATGATTAAGAAACAGAGTAGGTACGATTTTCCAGAACCGGAAACTCCACTAATTAAAAGGTTGGGAGCAAGGTTAGAGTCGTAAAGGTCGAAGCCGACAAGTTCTCTGTTCCACAAACTTGGTAGTACGATTAAAGGTGAAGGGCTCCCTTGCCAGTTACCCCAGACTGGGAAAAGTCTGACTGCTCGTGAAGAACGCATCGTTGTAGTCCAGCCTGAACCATCTGTGGTCGGATCATAACAACCTGGAAGGCTGTTAATGATGACGGCTAGATCGGAGATTTTGTGTTCCATACCGCGCGCACCGTGCAGTTGCGGAAACGTTGCGATCGCTTCGGAGGCAGCACGAATAGCTTCCTCTCTAGTTTGGCAGATGAAAGTTTGATGTACCCCGACACGCACTATCTGCGAGGTGTTGTTGTAAAGTTCGTTACGAGCCGCTCTGATAGCACCGATCTGATGTTGAACTTTCTGATCGGATCTTCCGAAAAAGTTCATTTCACGTAGACCCAAAAGGGAATCAAGCCCATCAAGTCTCTGAATCTGCTTCTCTTGCGTATCTTTGGAATAAGTTACACTAAGAATATTCTCGTAGGCAGAAGATTGTAACGGCGTGATCATTAATGGCAAGCACTGTTTCGGAGGTTTTACCATTGAAACAGATCGAAAGTATCTACCATCTTTTTTAATGATGCCGTTTTCTGGATGCTCAGCGTGTGTCTCCGAAAGTTGGTTTGAAAGGTATTCATCTGGATCAAAAACAGGCACGGGGATGCTGGAAGTTCTACCACGTTTAAACTTTCCTGATTTCGTACTTCTACGATTTAATAACGGATAAAGAAGGTTGATTAGCCCTTGCCCATCAACGCGTGTCGGTGAAAATCCGATATCCCTTAATTTGATAGCGCTACCTTCAACTATTCCTCTGAACTTGTTAGCGTATTCAAGGTATTCAGAACGTCTTTCTGCAGCGGAGATACCGACCTTACCAGTGAAAAAAATCTTTAGAGTTTGAGTCATAGATGACAAGAAGCCAACATCTTTCCAAGGTGGATCGTATCTAAAGCAGACTATTAAACGCATGGAGCGGGGGCGGCGTGCAAAGTTAGCACTGGTTGAGGTGCGGCGAATTGATCGGATCCAACGTCTCGCCATCCAACCAGCGGCTCCACTTGTTGGAAAACGGTTCATGGAGTCACGCAAAACATTTCCGACATCAAAGGTGGTGACCCAAACCCACTGTGCGCTGATGGTGTGATCTAAAGAATCCATCATCTCTTGAATGTTTTCACAGATCTGAAACGCTTCAACGTCAGAGATGGTACAGATCCATTTCGGCTGAAGTTCCCAAATAGACCAGATTGACGCATCCGCATGGACAAAAAGCTGCTGTTCTACATCCCATTTAGCAAAAGGTAGTAGAGAGTTGAAGAGCTTTTCATCCTTAAATAACCTCTCTCTTTGTAAGCGATTTATACCGCCCATGTTTTAATCTCCTCTGCAACCTGCAATAACCATAAGTTTCCTTTGCGGTTATTGCTTTATAACCTCATTAAGACTCGGCTCGACATCCCGTTTTGGTAAAAACCTTATCTCTTTATTTTGATGATCTAGCGCCACCTTTATATCGGCACTTTTTTCAATAGCAGTTGCTATCTCTGTAATAGTTCCGATAGTGGTCAGTGTAAGCTTTTTATCTGCTACAATACTTGAGCAGTAGGTGCGATACCGTGCCGTAGCTCCTAAAACCAATATAGCTTCACTTAAAGGAGCGTCCTTTACACTAAAATCTAAGATCGGCACAACCAGATCTGCCTTTGATGATTCAATACGACGATCTGGAGTCATTTCAGGTGGACGAACCCAACGTGTTGCACCGTAAACAGGTTGTGGCGGAAGTTGTCGTGTCGCCATTTTATAGGTGCGAGGCTTCTTTTTTGTATCCCACTGTGGACCTTCACGACTAGAGCAACCTGAAAATATCAGTGGCACAAGAAGTAAAGAGCTGAAGATGTATGAGTTCCGTATTAGTTTCATTTATATCCTATTTCTTAATATCCCCATCAAAAACGTAAGGAATATTACTTCCTCCTCCACCTCTCTTTAGTTGATTCTCAAGTTCAAAAGCATCCGTTACTGCCCATCTATCTTTTAAAACTTTTAAGTAATAATAGTGTGACGGGACTAAGTCACCGTGCTTATTTAGATGATCCGGAATCCACATTAAACGTACCACCGCTGGTTGGATGACGGGCTTGTCAGGACTGGGGGAGTTGGCACGTTGATAACTTGACATCTGCTCTAAGGCTTGTCTGGCGCTATCTTCCTTCATCCCACTACCATTTAAGGCGTGATCATTAGCTTCGCCTTGTAGTGCAATTTTTGATGGTTCTTCATAAAACGGGTTTACTACCTTCCCCATGAATCCGCATCCACTAAGCGCTAACATTGCAAAAACTATTATACTTAAATTAATCTTGTTCATTGTTGTCAGCTCCATATAAAAACTATCAAATTGCTAAGCGACCTTAATTAATCAAGGGAAACAAATACAGCCTCCTCTTCTCCTTCAGTTAAAGCATCATACAGTCCGTCTATGGTCTTGCTTGAAGAAAAAACTGCTGTTGCTGTACGACCGGAAAGCACTCTTACGTGCGGTACCATCATATCAGCGCGCTCTTCAATAAAATCAGCCCATTTTTCACCTGCTTTTTCAACACCTTTACCTGCACCGTATTCCCACAACTCACCCTCAACAATTCTGCTAACTCCGTAAGCGCTGGAATAGGTATTAACCTGCGACTCTGATAACCCTTCGCCAACACCCTCGACCGTGCCAGCCAAGAGAGAGCCAGCCATAGCTCGTCCGATAGGATCAATTAAGATCCCCTCCATTCCGGATAAACCATCTTCGCCAACAACCCAACCATCAACAGGAACTATTTTGCGCGCACCGTTAGGTAGGCTTATATTAAGGGTGTGTAAACGGAAAAGTGCTCTTTGATCGGTGAGAGAACCTTGAGCGGCGGCTAGTAGACGTGCATTCCCAAGGGGAAGTGTTGTTCCATCAGGTCCAATCACATCATCAATCAACTCCATAACGACGGGGTAGGGGGTGCCATCAACAGGGGCATGCACACCAGCTAGTAACTTGACTTTAACAGAATCTCCTGTGCCGATGACTGCTAAGCGTTGCTCTTTCGGGGGAGCGGGGATCTCAACTTCTGAGTTTTCAAGCTCTCCAAAAGATTCTAACCCCTCTGGAACTTGTTCAATAATCTCTTCACCTTCAATATCAACAGGTTGCTCCTGTTTTATGCTGGCGTTAGTAACGGTGTTTTCAAGATCTGCCATTTTTTCAAGCATCCGCTTCATAATCGCAGCAGTTTGCTCTTCATTTCTCGCTATCTTTTCACTCATCTCTTGGAGATTTTGAGCGTTCTTTTGCGCTTCGCTCTGTGCCTTATCTATCTTCTGACCGTAAGCGATCATAAAGTCGTTACGAGTTTCTTCATTGGCAGTAGCACCTGTGTCAACTATGATATCAGGCTCTACGTGAATCCTCTGTTTTTTTGCATCACCAAAGATGCCCCAAACTAAGAAAATTACGATTACACACGCTATAACTTGTGTTTTTCGATCTTCTCTTAGTTTTAAAATTAGATCATCGATACTTTGTCTAAGAGCCATTTTACAACCTCCTACCTTGATTACCTGTAACTTTTTGCTTTTGTGACCACATAAACTTTAGTCTTATCTTTTCTGGCGACCTCTTGTTCTATCGTTAGTGGTCGTGGGGCTAGTTCCCACTTCTCAGCAGAGATGGCACGAGTTCCATCAAGTCTGAAAGTAGCGGGATTAAGTTTCTGACTCTGATCCAATAAATTTTCAGCATCGATAACGTAACCCCATAAATTAGGCCCAATAAAGATCTTGTCGACAGTCGCTCTTATGGCACCATCGTGTAGAACCGATTCTCCTTTAAATCTGTTGCTGACTCTGTAACCAGGGATCCCCTTTTTCCCAAACTCAGCAACGAGGATCATCTCTCTAACAAAACCGCTCACTGTTGAAGAAGGAGCGTATTCAAATTTCCCCTCTTCGTAGTCTTTTAACTCTTCCTCTTCATTGATGGTATTATCACGACGATCTTCAATCTTTATTACATCATCACGGGGGTTTTCTTGGTTTGCTAAACGTACCCTAATAGAATAAGAACGCCCATCGTCGAGTCTAACGATGATGGCCTCTCCTTTTACGTTAAGACCTTCTGTGGCAAAAACTATTAAATCTGTATCTTTTCTATCGAGGTGCAGATTTGAAAGCTGCTTCTTATAGCCACCTTTGATAATGCCAGGGAATTGAATCTGCGTCGGCTCTCCAGGGGTAACGTTAATCGTTACCTCAGAATCACTATATTCTACGTCACGTGCTGAAGCTGTATTGACCAGCAAAAAGGCTCCAACTATACCGATTAAAAAGCCACTGGTTATTGTTGAATATTTCATTGTCATCTCCACACTTTTATAATTATTCAGGTGACCCTGTTTCAATGTTTACAATCATAATTCCATAATCGTTATACTTAACGTTTCTAGGGAATGTTTTCATTGTGATGTAATATTGCATAGTATCTGGGGGTAGTGGTTCTCCACCTATCGTTTTATGACGTTCCCCAACCGTCCTCATCTTTACAAGACCACTTTTTTCTTCTCTAGTAATGGTAGTTTTAGTCGGGTCTATATAATAAACTTGAGTTCTGCTAGTCTGTTTAATGGCTTCAAGATCTTTTCCTAAAACTTCCTCTTCAAACATACTTAATACAGGGGGCTCAAGCATTTCAGCTGCGGCTAAAAACTGTTTTTCAGCTACGTAAGGTTGATAAGTGGCTACTAAATTGATGAATTGCTCTCCAACTGTTAAAAACTCACTATCTTGTATTTCATCAGCAGAATAATGCCCAGGAAGTGGTCTAGCCGGTACATTTAAGTTTATTACTCTATTTGACCACATCGTGATGGCGAAGATTAGAGCGATAACTGTGGCAGGGATCTGAAGGAGTGCCATAGCACGCCAAAGTAAAGCTTGCTCCCTATAATTTTCCCACAACCTAAGGGTGTCGTTATCTTTTTTTGATTCGCGAAATCGCGAATCATTGATCAACCTTTTTTGCCGCTTCTGTTATAGGTTTTTTGTCATTCATCTAAAATCCTTATCTAAATCCTAATTATTACAAAACATCTTCCTGTTCCGTTACGCTCCTCAAAAGTAATACTTCTCCGCTTCACTGAACCTTGATTCATTGACAAAAACTTTATCCAATTGCAGTTGTAAATATTTGCAATCTTTTTTCACATCTTCCAGCTCTTGATAAGGAGCGCCGCTCCAAACCGGTTGCAACTTAGCTGGTGGTGGTATATCAACTGGTGTAAAGCCAAGAATCGACATCACATGATTTCTAAGACCACGTTCTTGGTCGGGATATATCTGGCGCAGTCTGGCTAATGTAATGGGAAATCCAACCAGAACTATAATGATAAGAGGCATATAACGTCCCCAATTATTTTTCGGAAGGAATAATTCAACAAATAACATTGCAAATATTAATCCTGAAGCCCACTCCATCGGTTTTGCACCGAAGAAGGTCCAATCTTCATTTAGTCTTGGAATAACCTGTCCATCATCCATATCTAAGCTACGCCTAAAAAATAATTACCCTAAACAGTTATCTACAAACGTTATCTGATTGCTCCATTCAAAAGACGGGAATCAGGAGTATAGGTGGTTCCTGTTTCACTTTCTCTCGGTTTAGGAGCTAGAATTCTATTTAAGTCTTCTGCACGGTCTAAAATGCTGTTGCGCCAAGCACTTATATCCACAAGGATTTGAGGGTTGGCGAGACGAACACCTAAATCAAACTCTCTAACTGCTGTAAGTAGTAGATTCCTCGCCTGTGCATAATGTTTTATCCCGACCTTTAAGGTTTTCCCTTTTACCTCAGTGATGGGAGCGCCGATCTTTGTTAACTCTTTCGGCTTTAGGTATTCTTCATTGATAAAGCGTGGTGCTGCCACAAAATCAACTCCTTGTTGATTGGCTTGTGGTTGTGGATCTAAGATCCTTTCCAGATCTTCTGCACGATCTAGTAAAGTGTTGCGCCATTGCTGAATATCTAAAAGTAGTTGTGGATCTACGAATTTCACGCCGAGATCAAACTCTTGGACGGCCTTTATAATAAAATGTCTGGTACGTGCATAATGTCCGGAAGCAGCTGCCAATGACCTGACATCCGCACCTTCTTCCGAAACTTCTATAGGCTGGTTTTCTTCTTGAGCATTAACAGGAAGAGAAAAAAAAGGTACGAATAAAAATGTAACGGCAACAACAACGCTCGATTTTAAAAAAACCATTTTTATACCCTTAAACGAATTTAAAATTGTTACAACTAGCGGCTATTATTTATAATAACTGAGCGAATAAATTAACTTTTTACGGAAATAAAAAGAAATACCCCCAGTTTCACCATAATATCCGAGCCATCTCTTATCTTGATCCACTTTTAAGGATCTATAATGCTAAATAAAACTATCTGCATAGACAGCTATCGACAGATTTAAGGTGAGAACTTTATGCTTTCTATCGATAATTTGTTAGTTTTTGAAAAAGTAGAGGTTTTTCCTAGCCTTCCAATTAGGACACCCACTTTTAACCTCCGTGCAGATCTAACTAGTCCTGTCTTCAGTTGCAGCCCGTTCTGCTGTCCCTAGTGGGTGGTGGTAAATTCCCCCCGTCTAGATCTAGCTGACTCGTTTTGTAGCATCAGCCCGTTCGATCGTCCTTAGAGGGTGCTGCCTTTTACCTCCGTAAAAACCTAGCCAGTTCGTTTTGCAGTATAGCCTCCAATTAGGACACCCACTTTTACTGGTGGGTGGCACCAAATTCCAAACCTTAAGATTTTTGCTAACATCCTGATATCATTGGTAGCCCTGAAGGGTGGCACCAAATTTTTAACCTTCGTCCAGATCTAACCTCCAATTAGGACACCCACCTTTTACCTCCGTCCAGATCTAGCCTTCCAATTAGGACACCCACCCTTAGCTGAAGGGTGGCACCAGATTTTTCCGTGCAGATCTAACTAGTCCTGTCTTCAGTTGCAGCCCGTTCTGCTGTCCCTAGTGGGTGGTGGTAAATTCCCCCCGTCTAGATCTAGCTGACTCGTTTTGTAGCATCAGCCCGTTCGATCGTCCTTAGAGGGTGCTGCCTTTTACCTCCGTAAAAACCTAGCCAGTTCGTTTTGCAGTATAGCCTCCAATTAGGACACCCACTTTTACTGGTGGGTGGCACCAAATTCCAAACCTTAAGATTTTTGCTAACATCCTGATATCATTGGTAGCCCTGAAGGGTGGCACCAAATTTTTAACGCCTTAAGATTTTTGCTAACATCCTGATATCATTGGTAGCCCTGAAGGGTGGCACCAGATTTTTAACCTACGTCCAGATCTAGCCTTCCAATTAGGACACCCACCCTTAGCTGGTGGGTGGCACCAAAACTGCCAATCCAAATGCTAGCCAAACGAGCTGCAAATCTGAAGGGTGGCACCAAAACTGCCAATTCTGGGCTTTTGCTAACATCTTGATATTGTTAGCTATTGTAGTTTTAGAGTTTGGGTGTCCTATTTGTGAAGCGTCCTTGCCTGCTGTCCGTTACTGAAGGGTGGCACCAGTGACAGCCCCAAACAAAGAAGGGTGGCACCAGATTTTTAACCGTGCAGATCTAACTAGTCCTGTCTTCAGTTGCAGCCCGTTCTGCTGTCCCTAGTGGGTGGTGGTAAATTCCCCCCGTCTAGATCTAGCTGACTCGTTTTGTAGCATCAGCCCGTTCGATCGTCCTTAGAGGGTGCTGCCTTTTACCTCCGTAAAAACCTAGCCAGTTCGTTTTGCAGTATAGCCTCCAATTAGGACACCCACTTTTACTGGTGGGTGGCACCAAATTCCAAACCTTAAGATTTTTGCTAACATCCTGATATCATTGGTAGCCCTGAAGGGTGGCACCAAATTTTTAACCTTCGTCCAGATCTAACCTCCAATTAGGACACCCACCCTTAGCTGAAGGGTGGCACCAGATTTTTAACCTCCTGCTGTCCGTTACTGGTGGGTGGCACCAAAACTGCCAATTCTGGGTTTTTGCTAACATCTTGATATTGTTAGCTATTGTAGTTTTAGAGTTTGGGTGTCCTATTTGTGAAGCGTCCTTGCCTGCTGTCCGTTACTGAAGGGTGGCACCAGTGACAGCCCCAAACAAAGAAGGGTGGCACCAAATTTTTAACCTCCGTAGAAACCTAACCGATCCGCTCTGCAGTTGCAGCCCGTTCTGCCGTCCCTGAAGGGTGGCACCAGATTTTGGGGAATCGCAAGGGTTTTTATAGAACGATGTTTTCTTTGTGGTGTTGTAGGTAGAGTTGCAGCCAAAGAGGCATCCTGCAAGAAAAGACCTTGCAAGACCTCCTTCTATGATATTTTTATATAAAAAACAGTTACTTAAGAAGTCGAATAGCTTCGCGGCACAGTTGTTCAAAGCGGATCGGCTTGTTAATAAAGGCATCGGCCTTTATCCAGCGCCGCTCTTCGATAGTTGAGGCATCAAAGTGAAGAGCTGTTTTGTTATTAACATCGGAAACTATAATGATAGGGAGATCTGGTGCCTGTTTTTTAATAGTATAGCAGAGTGTAAACCCTTTATCCTCAGTCTCTAACATCACCTCCGTTACAACTAAATCCGGTTTAGCACCATTAAAGGCTTTTTCTGCCTCCGCAGCACTAGAAGCGGTTATGACGTGAGCTCCAACTTTTTCAAAAGCTTCTTTTCCAGAGGCTACAAATTGAGTGTCTTTATCAACAAGTAAGATGTTTTTCCCTGATAATTTAGAACATGCGCAGCTCATAATATCTCCTAAAACTAAAAAACGTATCCGAAAAGCTAAATTAAAAAGTTAAAAAGCCCTTTTTTCCCCTCAATAATTTAAAATCAATCAACTTCGTTAACACACCACCATAAGTTTCAATTCCGAGAAAGTTAAAAAGCCCTTTTTCCCCTCAATAATTTAAAATCAATTAACTTCGTTAACACACCCATAAGTTTCAATACCGAGAAAGTTTAAAAGCTTTAATCAATCCTCTTAATTCAAAGTAGGGGAGGTGACTTTATCTCATCTCCCCTACAAAGGGGCTTTTATTAACGAGCTTTATAATGGGTGTGTAGTAAGTGATGACTTTTTTCACCCAAAGGCTCTCCTAAGAACTCAGCATAAAGTTTCTTAATCGATTCATTGCTATGACTGGTTCGAACACTCCCCTCACTATCTAACTTATACAACCCCTGCATACGACTTTTGATCTTTACTAGGTCTGTTCCTAACGGTTGTCCGCCACCGCCGACGCAACCTCCAGGGCAGGTCATGACCTCAATAAAGTGTAGGTCAGGACGCTTGCCGTCTTTTACATCAGCTATGACCTGTTTAACATTACCGATACCACTAACAACAGCAACTCCGACCTTTAGTCCGTTAATGTCGAGATGTGCTTCCTTTACGCCATCAAGTCCACGAACCGCTTCAATCTTAAGGTCTGCAAGCTCACTTCCTGTAATCAAGTGATAAGCAGTACGGACAGCAGCTTCCATTACACCACCCGTTGCTCCGAACAATTTACCAGCAGTGGTACGCTCACCGAATGGGAGGTCAGCTTCACTCGGCTCTAAGTTCTTTAAGTCTATTCCAAACTTGTGAATTAAACGTGCCAATTCTCTTGTTGTTAGAACTGCATCCACATCGGGCGTGACAGAGTCGCCTAACATTTCAGGTCTGGCACATTCGAACTTCTTGGCTGTACACGGCATTATACTGACAGAGAATATTTTAGACGGATCGAGCCCTTCCTTCTCTGCAAAGTAACTCTTTATAACAGCACCCAACATCTGTTGCGGGCTTTTACAGGTCGAAAGATTAGGAAGCATCTCCGGATAGAACTGCTCCATGTACTTAATCCAACCAGGTGAACAACTGGTGAACATCGGAAGCACGCCACCTGTTGTGATACGTTTGACGAGCTCACTCGCTTCCTCCATGATCGTTAAGTCTGCTGAGAAGCTGGTGTCAAAGACCTTGTTAAAACCGATCTGACGCAAAGCTGCCACCATCTTACCAGCAACATCAGCACCCCCTTCAACACCGAAATCCTCACCAATCGTAACGGAGACAGCAGGTGCATGTTGTACAACAACCGTTAGATCTGGATTGTTGATAGCATCCATAACCTGTTTGACATAACTTCTTTCACGTAGAGCACCTGTGGGACAGACAGTTATACACTGACCACAATTGATGCAGGTACTTTTATTTAAGCCTTCGTTGAAAGCCGTTCCAACGATGGTCTTACTACCTCGTCCGATATAATCGATAGCTGAAACACCGATCACCTCTTCACATACCCTGACACACCGTCCGCACAAAATGCACTTATCAGGGTCTCTAACAAGTGATGGGCTGGAGAGATCTATTTCATGATGAGACCTTTCACCTTCGAACCTCTTTTCACGAACTCCTAATTCACCAGCTAGAGATTGTAATTTACAATTGCCGTTACGTGTGCAGTACAAACAATCATCAGGATGATTCGCCAATAATAGCTCAATAATCGTCTTTCTAGCCTGCAGAACTCGGGGTGAGTGGGTTTTTATCTTCATCCCTGGATGAACAGGATAAGCGCAACTAGGGATAAGCGCTGGTCGTCCCTCCATTTCAACTACGCACATACGACAAGCTCCGCTCGGGAAGAAATTTTCCATATGACAGAGCGTCGGAATAGAAATTCCAGCGCGTTTTAAAACATCAAGGAGGATCTCTCCCTGCTCAGCTTCTATCGTGCGGTTATTTACTTCGATTGTAATCATAACGTTTAACCCTAATGACAGACCTTTATTTATTACATACAATGGCGTTAAATTTGCATTTTTCTATGCAGGCGCCACATGCGATACACTTGTCTTGATCGATTGTGTGAGGTTGCTTAACGGTTCCCGTAATTGCAACGACAGGACAACTCCTTGCACACGCCGTACACCCCGTACATTTATCTGCAAGTATTTCAAACTTACGCAAACTCTTACACTCACCGGCAGGACAGCGACGCTCAAAGACGTGAGCTTCATATTCATCACGGAAGAACTTAAGGGTACTAAGAACGGGATTCGGTGCCGTTTGACCTAAACCACACAAGCTGGAATCCTTCACTACATTTGCTAAACGTTCTAAAGATACAACACTAAGCATCCTTTTTAACTCAGTGTGATCACCTTTTTCACCGCCGTGCCCAGTCGAAGTGATGCTCTCTAAAGTTTCAAGAAGTCTTCTCGTACCTTCACGACACGGTACACACTTGCCGCAACTTTCACGTTGGATAAACTCCATAAAGAACTTAGCAACATCAACCATACAGGTATCTTCATCCATCACAACTAAACCACCGGAACCCATCATGGCACCGACTGTTTTTAGCGATTCATAATCAACCTCAATTCCGATATGTTGCTGCGGGATACAACCGCCGGAAGGTCCACCAATCTGAACTGATTTATAAGCTTTGCCGTTTGGAATACCACCTCCGATACCAAATACGATATCTTCTACTTTGGTTCCCATCGCAACCTCAACAAGTCCGGTGCGATTGACCTTTCCTGAAAGGGCAAAAACTTTCGTTCCCTTACTGGTAGGTGTTCCGATACTACTAAACCAAGCAGAACCATTTCTTAAGATACCGGGGATATTGGCGAGTGTTTCAACGTTATTGATAACTGTCGGTTTGCCAAAAAGCCCTTTAACCGCCGGAAAGGGAGGTCTAGGACGTGGCATACCACGCTTCCCTTCAATGCTGTGCAATAGCGCTGTTTCTTCACCACAAACGAAAGCACCAGCACCCATCTTGATAATTATTTCAAGACTGAAATTAGTTCCGAGTATATTTTCCCCTAACAAACCATAAGCGGTAGCATCAGCTATGGCCTCTTTTAAGCGTGCAATTGCTAACGGATATTCGGCACGGATATAAACGTAAGCTTTAGAAGCTCCAATACCGAACGCCGCTATCGCCATACCTTCAAGCAACTGATGCGGGTTACCTTCAATCACGGCACGATCCATAAATGCACCTGGATCGCCTTCATCAGCGTTACAAACTATATACTTCTGTTCATTCTGCTCCTGTAAGGCGAACTTCCATTTTTTACCGGTAGAGAAGCCACCGCCGCCACGTCCGCGCAAGCCACTTTTCTCAACTTCATCACAGACACTCGCCGCATCCATCGTTTTAATAACCTTGCTTAGCGCTTTGTATCCATCGTTTGCGATGTACTCTTCGATGCTGCGTGGATTCGTCTTACCACATTGAGAAAGCACCCAACGGGTTTGTGGTTTAAAAAATGGATGATCATTAATATTCGGCACACCATCCCAAGCTTTTAATCGTGGCGATGTGAATTGACCGAGAACGTGGTCCGCAGGGATCTTATCTGCAAAAACATCTTTCAATAAGTTTTTTACCACGTTGTGAGTAACCTCTTGAAAGGAAACTCTGGTGCGTCCAGGTAATTGAATATCAACCAAAGGCTCTGCGGAGCAGAGACCGATACAGCCGACCTCAATTATCTCAACATCAAGCCCGTTTTCGGCAACGTATTCTTTAATAGCATCTAAAGTTTTTCCAGCACCTGCGCCTAATCCGCACGTTCCAGCACCGACAAATATTACAGGACGCTCAACATCCTCTCTGCGTAGAGTGGCGCAGTAGTTATTGACCCGTTCTAAAGCATCTCCTTCAAGAGTGCCGCTGAAATAATTAATTAAATCTTGACACGGTTTCTTTGTCTCTTGCATGGTTCATCCTTTATTTCTGTTTACAAGTCTCTATAATCTCGTGAATACGTTCTGGTGTTAACTTGGCAAAGAACTCTCCGTTAACTGTTATGACAGGAGCAAGCCCGCAAGCACCAATACAAGCAACAACCTCAATACTAAATAAGCCATCTGGCGTTGTTTCTCCAGCCTTAATGCCCAACTCTTCTTGTAATGTTTCAAGGATACGTAACGATCCCTTAACGTGACACGCCGTTCCACGACAACATTGGATATGATACTTTCCGATCGATTGAAAGCGAAACTGATTATAGAACGTTGCTACACCGTAAATTTTACTAAGTGGAATATCTAACAACTCCCCAATTGTTTCTATTGATTCACGCGATAAATACCCTTCAGTATCCTGAATCTCCTGCAAAATAGGGATCAGGGAGTCACGTCCAGGATTTTGATAATGGCTAAGGATCTCCTGTATTTTATTCGTTGTCATGCGAACCCCATAATGATGTTACAAAGCCCTTCCAGTGTAAGAAACACACGCATCAATCCCAGCACCGTCAGAGGGCGTGTTACTTCTGTATCTTCCTTATTAGTAAAGTTTACCAACTTGTAGATTATGCTGAAATATTAGCCGAAATGTACGGTGCAAAATAGATAAAATCTGCACCAGATTTTATCAAGCATTGCAACTAATTTTACACTGTTACGACTGAGCGGAGCTTAATAGTAGAGGTTGTGAAACGTCAAGGGGGGAAAGCTTTTTCTTGCCTTATTTTACATCTAAAATCATTCCTAAAAAGGGAGATAAGGAGTTATTCACCTTTCTCCGTTCTAACCTTCACGTCACTTTTATGATAAACTGATGAATTTGGTGGTACGCTACCTGTTAACCAAACATTACCTCCGATAACGGTGTTTGCACCGATCACTGTATTGCCGCCGAGAATCGTGGCGTTAGCGTAAATAACGACGTTATCTTCAATCGTGGGGTGCCTCTTCTGTTGCGCTAACTGTTTTGTAACGCTTAAAGCCCCTAGTGTTACACCTTGATAAAGCTTTACATTCTTCCCGATAACGGTAGTTTCTCCAATGACAACACCCGTTGCATGATCGATACAAAAACTCTCGGCGATTTCAGCTCCAGGGTGAATATCAACTCCCGTCCGTTGATGAGCGTATTCGCTTAACATACGGGGTAGGGTGGGGATCTTTAAGGTGTGCAGGGCGTGTGCTATGCGATGAATAGCGACGGCTAAAAAACCAGGATACGCCAAGATAACTTCATCTATACTCGTTGCGGCGGGGTCTCCTTGAAGCATAGCCTCTGCATCAAGGAGTAAGAGGTCATAAATTTGTGGAAGCTTATCAAAAAAAGCTGTGCTTAGTTCGTGAGGTTCTTGCTCTAAATGTTGTTGTAGTGGTGTCAGGATCGTTGTTAGTTGAACTTTTAAAAGGTCTAATTCATTCTTTATATCTGCTTTACTTCTGATGGAGCACTTCCCGAAGTGGGGGAACATCACCCCTAAAATATTAAGTAGCAACTCTTTCGCCTGTTTATAATCAGGTAGTAATTTTGATTCAGTACTTTGAGCAAGGCGTGTAATAAAATCATCACTGGTCATAAAATAAAACACTCCGCGAGATAAAAAACAGCAATATGAAAAGATGTTCTTAAGGTGCAGAAAGATTCAACTAACTAATATGATGGATAAAAACGTAACAAAAGGGGAGGGAAAAAGGAATTGGTAAGGGAAAGGAAGTGGTGAGAGAATAAGAAGTATATAGAGGAAAAAAGGGAGTTTGAGTCAGGGATGTCTTTAAAATATATTTTGCTGTTTGGCTTAAGGAAGGAATAGGAAGTATATAGAGGAAAAAAGGGCGGTCACGGTCGAGAACCAATCAATTCGGCTTGATTTGCAGAGGGGGTAAATCATTTTGACGCCGAGTCAAGATGGTTTGAGCCGAATCTATGTATTTTCAACTGAGACCGCCTAAGGGGCTACATAAAAAGCTCAATGCAGGGCTGTTAAACAGAAGGAGTCCTGTATTGAAGCTTAGACTATTTAAGGTTGAAGAGTTTTCCAACCTTTAGTGTATATTATGGTTAGTTAAGAAAAAGTGTTACTTAAGTACCGTTTTTTATGATAAAATATTGATAAGCCTAATAATTTTAGGTAGTTACACTATTTTTAAGCGCTCACTAGGAGTAGCCTTAAGGAAAATTGCAAAAGATACCGATAGGATACTGTGAATTGAGTATTCTAATTGTGTAGGATACTCGTTTCGGTTTTAATTCTTTGCTTGGAAATATGACAAAAATATACTAGCATGCGCCGTATTCTGGATGTTGATGTTATTTTTACTCTTGCGGTATTGGCATTAATTATTTACAGGGTGTGCAGCTTGTTGTTTTATTTTATTTTAGCAAGAGCTGGATTTTTTAAGGTATAGGTTATGTACGTAGGTGGACTAACGTTTTCGATTAATAAGTCGTTTGGTAATTTGCAGTTAGTTCCTGAAAAAACAGGATTGCGCTTATGTTATTCGCCAATTCTTGAGGGTGAAGAAGCTGCTGCTAATACGGAGAATACTGGATATTTAGATCTTTTGTTGCCGCTTGAAGCTGTTGGTGGCTTATGGGCTACGGCACGTGCTTTTCTGTACGCTGTGGAGTCCCTTGATGAAAATGTCATCATTCAAGGTGCTGGAAATGACGAGGAACAGTCTGATATTCTCGTTAAATTGTATCGTGATAAGCCGCGAGGACAGCACGGCAAACTTTCCGGTGAGGAGGTCTGTTGGTTGCGTTTAGTAACGGGGCGTTCTGAAGAAGAGCGTAGACGTATTAAATTAGGACCACGCGATCTGCTCTGTATCGAACTTGCTTGCAATGCAGTGTTGGTACTTGCTGGCTCGCAAGGGACACACAATCCCGTAAAGATTTAACGTTTTAACGGCTCTTTAATTTAATTTACTAATTTGCTTAATCTTGAGCCTCGGTGTAGTATCTGTAGGTATGGGTCGGGTATTATCAATCTTAGTAATATTACTTTCTCTTACAGCTTGTGAAAGCTATCACCTTTTTTGTGCTTCGCAGTCACTTGGGCCTGAACAGACGTATCACTTTCAGGCGTTAAACTCTTCCACTACTGAACGCTCCAAAGATCAAGCAGGGATTTTGATCTGCGAATCTTTCCCTCAAGGCATGGGCGGATTTAGTCTATCTTGCCGTCGTGCTGGATAAGCTTCCTTCCCAAAGATTTTTTCCCTATCCCTAATCTGCTTTTAACATCAACTGCCAAAGATTTTTTTCCTACCTCCATCTACATTTTGCTATCAACTGCCAAAGATCTTTTTTTAATTAGCCACATCTTTATTAACCAAAATTTTTTTTCCTACCTCTATCTGCTTTTAACATCAGTTCCCAAAAATATTTTTTAAATTAGCCATGCCCTTTCCGCCCAACATCTTCGCCATACCACCTATGCCCATCTTTGAAAGTTTGTTCATAACTTTTTTCATCTCTGTAAACTGTTTTAAAAGATCGTTTACATCTTGAACACGAGTGCCGGAACCGTTGGCGATCCGTTTTCTACGGCTACCGTCAATAATGGAATTACGGCGCCTTTCTAGCGGAGTCATGGAGAGGATAATAGCTTCTACCTTCTTCATCTCTTTTTCAGCTTGTCCTTCATCAAGGTGCTTCGTCATCTTACTCATGCCAGGGATCATACCCATTAAGGAACCGATACTCCCCATCTTCTTTATTGTGCGCATCTGATCGAGAAAATCATCTAAGGTAAATTCGTTCTTCTTCATCTTTTCATGAAGCTTGAGAGATTCCTCCATATCAAATTGCTTAGTGGCTTTCTCTATCAAGCTCATAACATCACCCATGCCGAGGATACGAGATGCCATTCGATCTGGATGAAAGATCTCGAGCGCATCACTCTTTTCGCCGATACCGATAAACTTAATCGGACACCCTGTAACAGCACGCATTGATAAGGCAGCACCACCCCGCGCATCGCCGTCGAGTTTAGTTAAAATTAAACCGTCGATATCTAGTGCAGCGTGGAAACCACTCGCTACATTGACCGCTTCCTGTCCTGTCATAGCATCAGCAACTAAAAGGATCTCTTGTGGTTGTAGCGCCATAGCGATCTGCTTTAACTCATCCATCATCTGTTGATCGATCTGCAAGCGTCCAGCAGTGTCGATAATAATAACGTCAAAGCCGTGATTTTTACCGTATTCATGGGCATTTTTAGCAATATCAAGTGGCTTCTGATCGGGGCTTGAATCAAAAACAGAGATCTGTAACTGCTGTCCCAAAGTTTTTAACTGTTCTATGGCAGCTGGTCTGTAAACATCGGCAGACACAAGTAGCGGCTTGCGTTTACGTTCATCGCGTAGGAGACGCGCCAACTTAGCAGCTGTGGTGGTTTTTCCAGCACCTTGCAATCCGACCAACATAAAAACAACGGGTGGCGCTGCATTAAGGTTAATATCAGCGGCACCATCACCCATAATAGCTGACAACTGTTCATGAACGATCTTTATAATCTGTTGATCGGGGGTGAGGCTTTTTTGCACCTTCTCACCAAGTGATTCTTCTGCAACTTTTGCGCAAAATTCTTTGGCAACTTTAAAATTAACATCTGCCTCCAGAAGTGCCATGCGCACCTCTTTCATCACGAGATCAAGATCTTTCTGTCCGACGACTGCTTTCCCGCGGATGTGTTTAAAAGCGCTATCTAATTTGCTCTGTAATGAATCAAACATACTTTTCTTCCGTTTCTGTTAATGGAGTGTGTAAAAAACTCTCCTTTAGCAGCCTTAATACTAAGAGCGTTTTTTACATCTGTTGTGAGTAAATAAAATTAGGAGTTCCGCCCCTTGTTATAGTATTGAAAGGTGTGCTGATAATTATTACCGATAATAATGGCATATTGAGGGTAAAAAAAACATACGTCAAATATCTTAGAAAAAATACAATTTTGAAGGGTATAATTTAGAACAATATAATTTAGGAATGTAACTTTTAAGTGCAGCACTCAGGAGGAATAGGGTAAATTAAATCCATCCCTCCTAAGTGTTCTCAGGACACCTTTAGGCAGTATCGTCAGCTCCGCTTGTATTGCGGCGGTAGCGCAGCAACGTCGTTTCTCTTAGGTATTCTCCACATCTATCAACGTGGTGATGGATGTGGACTCAAGAGATCCTGCCGATTGCAACGCTTCTAACGGAGAGTGACTGATTCGACTCCCTGTTTCCAGCGCTAAATTAAGAGCATCATCAAGCTCCCTGATTGAAACTTGAGAGGCTTCTGAATTTTGAGCTGCTACATCATGCGCATCTATAATCTCTTTGACCTGACTTGCCGCTTCTGTAACCGTTTTTTGCAGAGTTTCAATCCTTTGCTGCGCTCTGGCGACAGAGGTTCGAACATTTACGATATTCTCTCTCATGTCGAGTTTTATCTCGCCGATATCAAAGGTTGAACCGTCTTCAGCGGGGATAATATCATCCAATGTTCTACCTAATTTCTCTTCAATTTCAGCCCTGATCTCATCAGCCGGTAGGGGACGGATCGATTTTGAAGAATCTTGAGCTTTGCGTTTTATCTCAGCTGCAAGATCGTTAGCCTCTGCTTCTAAAATCTCTCGTCTCTCTTGAGAGACATCACCACTTTCAACCTGTTCAGCTATGCCATCAATACTCTTTACCAAGCGTCCGATCTCGGCAGTCGCTTCTTGAACAAGATTGATAGTACTGATGATGGAGTTTGCTTTGTTGCGCGCGTCGTTGGTTTTCTTAGTACGAGAATTGCCGTCTACATCCAGCTTAACAGCTTCAGGAGTTCGGCAGGCTATGGAATTGGTAAGGCTACCGATACGACGTTGCCGAGTCAAAGATGTCTCCCTTATCTCAGGACCGGCGGATCGATTAGAGAACTCTATTTCCTTGAATTCTTTTACATCCATTTTCTTTTACTATCCCTCTACCCAATCAATACAGATCGGAAAGGATAGCCTCCTTTAAAAGATCTTCGTGGCGTTATTATGAAAATCATTTTCATAAATTACTGAAGATCATTTTCCACACGATGTTATTATCGGCACTTTAGGCGTAGTCTTTAGGGTTCTTTACTGATTTTCTAATAAAAAGTTATTTTTTTTATTGCGAGATAATTTTTTTGCACCTTTATCAGGAGGTAAAATAGAGGTGTAGTAGGTAAAATAAGGAAAAAGATAGGAACATAACTGCACAAGAACTATTGCTTTTCAAGGCTTAAGTGTCTAAAAGAGTCTTTGAAATTAAAAAATATCGTAACTATAACAAACGGTTATTCTTAAAAGTCTTAATTTTAATACTGAAAAGATAAGGAACGGTTACAACGTTGCGCTAATTAAAGTTAAAAGGAAGTTATGGATATAAAGCATAAAAAATTGCAGGAGTGGGTTTCTGAGATATCTGATCTGTGTGCTCCAGACCAGATCTATTACTGTGACGGCTCAAAAGAAGAGTATAACGAGATGTTGGCTTTGATGGAAAAAACGGGAACTGCCCTCCGTCTTAGTCAAGAGAAACGCCCCAACTCGATCTATGTTCGTTCCGATCCTGCTGATGTAGCTCGTGTGGAAGATAGAACTTTTATCTGTAGCGCTACGAAAGAAGAGGCGGGTCCTAATAACAACTGGGCAGATCCAGCAGAGATGAAGAGAACTCTATTAAGTCTTTTTAAAGGTTCAATGCGGGGGCGTACTATGTACGTTATTCCGTTTTCAATGGGACCTGTTGGATCACCTATTGCACAGATCGGAGTTGAAATTACAGACTCTCCTTACGTTGTAGCTAATATGCATATTATGACACGTGTCGGCACAGCAGTCTTGGAGTGTTTAGGATCTGATGGTGCTTTTGTAAAGTGTTTACACTCTGTAGGGTATCCGTTGGTGCTTGCTGATGGCTTAAGAAGAGACGATCTGGCTTGGCCGTGTAATGCAGATAATAAATATATCGCTCATTTTCCTGAAACAAAGGAGATCTGGTCGTACGGATCAGGATACGGTGGTAACGCTCTACTCGGTAAGAAGTGTTTCGCTTTAAGGATCGCTTCTGTTATGGCGCGGGAACAGGGCTGGTTGGCCGAGCATATGTTGATAATGAAGGTAAGCAGCCCCGATGGTAAAGTAACGTATATTGCAGGTGCTTTCCCGTCTGCTTGTGGAAAAACAAACCTCGCCATGTTGAACCCCACCTTAAAAGGTTGGAAGGTAGAGACTATCGGTGATGATATCGCATGGATGAAGTTCGGATCTGATGGTCGTCTCTACGCTATCAATCCCGAAGCTGGTTTCTTTGGAGTAGCACCAGGGACAAACGATTGGAGCAATCCGAATGCGATGGCGACGATGCAGAAAAATAGCATCTTTACCAATACAGCTATGACTGATGATAACGATGTCTGGTGGGAAGATATGACAGAAGATCTCCCCGAACACTTAAAAAACTGGACGGGTGGAGATTGGACCCCTGATTCAGATCTCCCTGCTGCACACCCGAATGCACGTTTTACGACACCGGCAGGGCAGTGCCCTGTAATTGCGAAAGAGTGGGAAGATCCGCGTGGAGTGCCTATTAGTGCGATCCTTTTCGGAGGGAGACGCGCCACAACGATCCCACTTGTTTCAGAGGCTTTCTCGTGGCAGCACGGAACATTTTTAGGTTCTATTATGAGTAGTGAAAAAACCGCTGCAGCAACGGGAAAGGTTGGGATGTTGCGAAGAGATCCGATGGCGATGTTGCCGTTCTGCGGTTACAATATGGCTGATTATTGGGCGCATTGGTTAAAAATGGGGGAGAAAGGTGGCGCTAAGATGCCCAAGATCTTTTATGTTAATTGGTTTCGCAAGGATGCTGCTGGCAGGTTCTTATGGCCAGGCTTCGGCGATAATATACGTGTTATTAAATGGATTATAGAGCGTTGTAACGGCGAGGGGGAAGCTAAAGAGACACCACTCGGTTTTGTTCCAACTAAGGACGCTTTAGACCTGACAGGATTACACCTATCCGAGAGTAGCTTAGAAACGTTGCTTGATGTCGATGTCGATGATCTTTCAGATGAGATTGAAGATATCAATAAACACTATGCACAGTTCGGAGATAAAATTCCTGAAGTGTTGAAGGAAGAGTTTCAAAACTTAAAGAAGCAATGTCTATAAACCGTTGGTGTGAGCGGTTTTTATTGAGTTGTTTTTATAATGCGCGCTACTATCTTGTTTGTTTAATAAAAAAATTAACCTACTAAGATAAGATAGGGGTAAGCCCCTGCTTTTGCCCGTGCGGAGTGATAAACTCTTTAACAGTATCGGTGTAAGCTACAATAATCCTTGTCGGAGAGTCTTCTAAAGCAAAGAGACCACACCCCGTCACACCAGGGAGGGTTAAGACTTCGCTATTAAAGTCCTGCGGGATTTCATCTTTAAACCTAACATCGATTATAAACTCACCCTCTCTGGAAAAGAGCGCACCGTAACACCCCGCTTTACCAGCTGTTACAGAAACAGGAAGTGTTAAATCTTTAGCTACTGCGGCACCACGTATGGAGGTTGTTGCGTTGAACTTTTTTTGAATCATGGCGCTAACAATCAATCTTGCCTCTGGCCTGACGTGTACAGGAACACCATAAACGAAAACCTTTCCCAGTTGATCTGACAACTTACTTTCATCAACAATAACTATAAACTCTCCACCGTTTCTTAGAGCTGCCCGTGCAGCATCTTTTTCAGCCAGCGCAGCTGCTCCACCACCTTTTATAACGGCACCACTTTTAAGATTCACTTCATCTGCACCATCTACCACTACGCGTAAGCCGCAAGTTGGGATAGCAGGTAATACAGAGAGTTCCAATTCTTGACAGAGATCCGCTGTCGGAATCGATGTAACACAAACGGGACGGCTGGGGATTTCAGATCTTTTAAATGCTTCCGCCAGAAACTTGGTAAAGGGGTCTGCTGTGGAACCCGTACCCAATCCGATAATATCACTCGCTTTGGGTGCAAGTTTGATCACAATCTCAAGAGCTGCTTTTGCAGCCCGTTCTTTAGGGGATAGTATTGAATCTGAAGACATATCTTTAAAATTTCTATAACTTTTGGAGGTTTTTTTTGCGTTTAATAAAAAGCACTACATCCTATAACTACAACCCATTACGATAAAATATTCAAGAATTTTTGAAGAGAGTTTTTGCCTGTATCGTTATATTTTATTAGGAGTCTCCCTATTAGAAGTGCGACGAGCGTTAGTGAGTATAAAAACCCATCTTAACTTATTATTAACATTAGATATCTTTACATTTTAGCGATATCGGTGCATACTTAAGCAGTTTTTATGCTGCAAGGAGTGAACCGGCGCACACGTAAGTTGTACCTGTTTATGCTGCAAAAAAATATAAGTGTAAACGGTTATCACAAAATAGGGGTGAATAGGTAATGGCTAGAATTACAGTTGAAGATTGTCTTCGTAAAGAAAATAACAGATTTGCTTTGGTGGTTTTGGCGTCTAAACGTACAAAACAGTTGTTGAATGGTGCTAAGAGTTTGCTGCCTGAAGTGAAAAATAAACAGATCGTAACTTCTCTAAGAGAGATTGCAGCTGGTGTGGTGCGTTTTATGACTCAAGAAGAGTTGGAAGAAGCGAGAGCAGCAGAAAATAAAAAATTTATGGAACGCTCCGAACAGGTCACCTCTGCTGCGGTTGCTGCCGCTGATGAACTCTTTCTTACAGGTCAGAAGGATGATTTCTCTGATTTAGAGGCGGAGCTAGACGCTATTGATCTTGAAGGTAGTGATGAGTTTGAAGAAGAAGATGATGCTTAAGTTAAACATCAGTCATTGCTGAAAAGTTTTTAACTTATTTTGTTATCTCTGATCTCACAGTTTTTGATACCTGTTTCTTTTAAAGGAGTTGATTTTTAGCTGTTTTGTTTTTATCACGCTTATGTTGTTAGTGAATAATTAAACTAATATTACCGAAGAGGTATTAGGTGTGTGGTGTTAAAGGTTAGAGCACGTAAGCAGGTGCAACTCTGTGTTACGCTTGTGTTAAAGCGGGAGTTCGAGCATCCTGTTTAGTGCTTTTTTTGTTTCTAGTCGAGCGTGTTTTTAAGGGGTCTTATTCGGTATGCAGTTTGATGATATTATTACATCAATAAAATCTTATTATCCGAATCCGGATGTCGACCTTATCAGGAAGGCTTACGATTACGCTGAAAGTGTACATCGCGGGCAAGTTCGTGCCAGTGGGGAGCCTTATTTTATTCACTTAGTAGAAACAGCATATATCGTTACGCAGTTAAAACTTGATATCCCGTCAGTGATCGCAGCTTTACTACACGATACCATTGAAGACTGCGATGTTAGTAAAGAGTATATCTGCAAAGAATTTGGGCAAGATGTTGCGGATATTGTAGAGGGTGTAACGAACTTAACCCGTTTACAGTTCGGTTCTGTCGAAGAGAAACAGGCTGAAAGCTTTCGTAAAATGTTATTAGCAATGTCAAAAGATATTCGCGTAATCTTGGTGAAGATCTGTGACAGATTGCACAATATGCGGACGTTGCAACACCTTTCTGAAGAAAAACAACGCCGCAAATCTCTTGAGACAAAAGAGATCTACGCTCCATTGGCAAATCGCTTAGGTTTGCACTGGATAAAGTCAGAGTTAGAGGATTATTGCCTCCTTTATCTTAGACCCGAACTTTTTTATGAAATAAAAAACACCTTAGATAAAACAGAACGTGAACGTGATGAGTATGCCAGAAAAACTTCAGAGGAGATATCTAAGGTTTTAGAAGATGCTGGCATTACTGCAAAGGTTAAAGGGAGAGCCAAGCATTACTATTCAATTTGGCAGAAGATGGAGAAGCAAAACCTCTCCATCGAAGAGATCCATGATCTCTTAGGGTTTAGAATTATCGTTTCGACGGTGCGCATCTGTTATGAAACTTTAGGGGTGATCCATGCTGCGTGGAAGCCTGTGCCAGGACGCTTTAAAGACTACATCGCCATGCCGAAGCCGAATATGTATCAATCCCTGCATACCGTTGTGATAGGCCCTGAAGGACAACGAATTGAAATTCAGGTGCGTACACATGAAATGGATCAGGTGGCAGAGGAGGGTATCGCAGCGCATTGGAGGTATAAAGAGGGGAACTCTGCTTCTGCTTTTAATCTGCACTGGGTTAAGGATTTAGTTGAGTCACAGCAGTATCTCAAAAATCCTGATGAATTTATGCAGTCAGTGAAAGGGGAGCTTTTTCCTGAAGAAGTTTTCGTCTTTACCCCTAAAGGCGATCTGATACGGTTACCATATAAATCAACGCCAGTTGATTTTGCTTATGCTGTGCACACTGATATCGGGCATACTACTATCGGTGCACGAGTTAACGGATCTATCGTGCCGTTGAACTATATTTTACGTCACGGCGATACAATAGAGATTATAACTTCTAAAAATCAGGTGCCGAATAAAGATTGGTTGGGGTTTGTTAGCTCCAGCAAGGCACGTCAAAGGATCCGTTCATTCTTGAAATCTCAAGAGCATGCTAAGTCGATGGCGATCGGGATGGAGATCTTGGCGAAAGATCTACGAAAAGTTAAGTACGGTTTGAAAAAACTTGAGAAATCTGGAGAGCTGCAAAGTATCGCAGAGACTTTTGGATTAAAATCGGAGGGTGATCTTTATGCCGAGATCGGTTATGGAAAGATCTCATCATCAAGGGTTGTTGGAAAACTCCTGCCAGAAGGGGTTGATGTTGAGGAAAAACTAAATGCTCCCCCCAGTCCTTTACAAAGGATATTTCAGAAAGCTGTTGATGCTTCCCGTGATAAAGTTGGAGTTAAGGTTAGTGGTGCTGATGATATCTTAGTCAGATTTGCAAAGTGTTGTGAACCTCTCCCAGGTGATCGTATCGTTGGCTTTATAACACGTGGCAGAGGGGTGACGATCCATAATGTTAATTGTTCGCAAGTCTTAGGGTGTGATCCGCAAAGGTGTGTGGAAGTCAGATGGGATACAGAAGCTAAAGCTCCCAGACGCGTTAAGTTAGCAGTGCACTCTTTAGATCAAAAGGGAATTTTGGCGAGTATAACAAAAACTATTAATGATAATGGAGGGGATATCAAAAGTGCGCAGATCAGGACTACCGAGTTCGGTAAAGCTGTGATCGCCTTAGAGCTTGCTATTGAAAATGCAAGACAGTTGAATAAAATCAGGCGTGCTATTGAGATGATCTCCGGTGTTATTCGGGTGGAGAGGATTCACCATTTTGATATGAACATGGATCATCTAAGTAGATGAGTACCGGCTTTATTATAGAGAGTTGATTGATTATGCGAGTTTTATCTTTTTTTGTTGGGATCGTGCTAGCAATTCTTATTGGAGCTCTGTTAGGAGAATACGTTTCTCCTGATGCTGATTCACAAGTGGCGAGACGTTCAGTTGAAGAACAGTTGACGATAGATATTTATAAATCAACCAACGAAGCGGTAGTGTTTATCTCAACTGTTACCTTAACTGTAGATCCTTTTGATTGGTTTTCCGAGATCCGTCCTAATCAAGGTGCAGGAACGGGAACGATCGTTGATGCTAAAAAAGGGATCGTTGTTACCAACTTACACGTTATTCAAAATGCACACGCCATTGAGATCTTACTAGGAGATGGTCAAGCTTATAAAGCAAAACTTCTCGGTTATGACAGGCAATATGATATTGCGGTGTTACAGATAAAAAATCCTCCCAAGCATTTAAAAAGCATCCCGTTCGGAGATTCTACAAAGTTGCAGATCGGGCAACGTGTTTTAGCTATCGGCAATCCGTTCGGATTGAATAGAACTCTTACAACCGGTATCGTCTCCAGCCTTGATCGAACGGTAAAAACTCCAGCAGGTGCTTTAATGAAAGGCTTGATTCAAACTGATGCTGCGATAAATCCAGGTAACTCTGGAGGACCTCTGATCGATATGGATGGCAATTTAGTTGGTGTAAACTCTGCTATCTTAAGTCAATCGGGAGATTCAGCGGGGATCGGATTCGCTGTTCCGATGCATCAGATTCGTCGCATCTTACCGGAACTGATCGCAACAGGTAAGGTTTTACGACCTGATTTAGGCTGGGTGCTGGTCGATACCAATCAAGGTCCGATGGTGCGACGTGTAGTCGAGGGTGGTTCAGCGGCGTTAGCAGGGGTGATGCCTTTAGAGAGACCTGTCTCTAATGCCTTTGTTAAAGGTTATCTTAGAGATTTTGAAAAAGCAGACCTGATTTATAAAGTAAATGGAGTGCGTGTTTATTCTCGTAATGATGTTGAAGAGATTATCTCTCAAACAGAGGCAGGTTCTGAGATAACATTTACGTTGCGACGTGGTAGTGTGCGTGGATTCGAGCGAGAGCTTAAGATTAAGCCAAACTTATCATAGCTTAAAGGTAGGTGTGTTTATTGTAGATGAAGATTAATTTATTAGACGATACCGTTATCAATCAGATCGCAGCAGGTGAAGTTGTCGAGCGACCTGCTTCTGTGGTGCGAGAATTGGTTGATAACAGTGTCGATGCTAAATCCACACTTATAACGATATCTTTAGAAGATGGTGGCAAGCGTTTAATCAGAGTTGTAGATAACGGCTGTGGGATGTCGCGTGATGATGCTCGACTCGCTTGTGAGCGGCACGCTACATCTAAGATATTAAAAGCTGATGAATTAAGCACCATTCATACCTTAGGGTTTAGGGGAGAGGCGCTCTCATCTATCGCTGCAGTTTCGCGCTTAAAACTTATCACTAGAACGGCGGAAGATGATGCAGCAACAGAGATCTCGATAGATGGGGGGGTGTTGCGTTCTGTTAATATCGTAGCTGCTCCTGTGGGTACAGATCTACAAGTTGCAAACCTTTTTTTTAATACACCAGCGCGCAAAAAGTTTTTAAAACAAGCAGCAACTGAGACACAACGGGTTAAACAGTGGTTACTACAATCTGCAATTTCACATCCGCAGATCCATTATCGTTTGGAAGTTGATGGAAAGAATACCTTAAACCTATCCCCGCAGCCCTCAATGATCGATCGTGCTAAGGGGATCTTTAAAGGGAGCTCCGTAACTTTTAATGAAGAGTTTGGTCCATTAAAGATATGTGGCTTGTTATGCCATCCTGCTATGGCGCAGGTGGATACTAAAGCCCTAGTTGTTTTAATTAATCACCGTTTGGTTTTTGATAAGATTGTACTTAAAGCAGCGCGCGAAGGTTTCTCCTCAACATTAAAGGGTGCCGAATATCCTCTCGGTTTTATCAGTATTGAGATGCCTACAAGCGAAGTTGATGTCAATGTTCATCCGCAAAAAAGTGAAGTTAGATTTAGATCGGGTGGGGATGTTTTTATTGCAGTGCGCGAAGTGGTTCGACGTAGTGTGCAAGGATTTAGTGGCCCTGTGATTACTAATCAGAAAGGTTATGCTTTAGGCGCTACCTTTGAGGGAGGGGGGGGAGTGCAATCACCATATACGACGCCTCCTTTAACGGTTGCTACGAGCCCTACAATAAGTAGTGCGACTGAAACTTTCTCTAAAAGTCGTCAGCTACCCTTTATAGTTCAGAGCGAAGAGTTTGCACACTCTCTTTCTACCTTAGATCAAGAGGAAGATCTGCCGGAGTTATCTTTTAGTAAGTTACGCTACATCGGTCAGACCTTATCGTGTTATCTGTTGTGTGATCTTGATGATGTTTTTTATGTTATTGATATGCACGCCGCACATGAGCGGTGTAACTATAACAAGATTAGAAAAGCCTTTACTGATAGAGATGTGGAGAGTCAGTTAATGCTTATCCCGCAAAGTGTTGAGCTAACAGAAGTTGGTCTTGAGCAGTGTCTTAGTAGGAAAGAGGTCTTACGGCAGTTTGGTTTCGAAATAGAGAGGTTTGGTAATACCACACTCTTAATCCGCGCAGTTCCTCTAATGATCTCGGGTGCTAATCTGGATATACTTTTTAAAGAGATCGCTGCTTTAGAAGATGAGATGGGGTTAGGGGCTATTGATCGCTTGATAGATCATATCGCTGCTAGGATAGCGTGTCATGCCAGTCTCCGTTCAGGTGATAAGGTAACGCGAGAGGAAGTTTATGCTCTTTTTGCAGACCTTGATAATGAGCAATTTAATTCTGCCTGCCCGCACGGCCGTCCTGTTATAACATCATTTAAGAAAGGTGAGATTGAAAGATGGTTTGGAAGAGATAGGTAGTAATAGTGATGAAAGATGCTCCTATTATAATCGTTTCAGGACCTACCGCTGCAGGGAAAACGGTTCTAGCATTACGCCTTGCTGAATATTTTGACGGTGAGATTATAAATGTAGATTCAGTTCAGATGTATAAAGAGTGCAATATCGGTTCTGCCAAACCAACTCTTTCGGAGATGCGAAATATTAAGCATCACCTCTTTGATCTCTGTACCCCTTCTGAAAAAAACAGCGCTGCTTCCTTTTTAAGGTCTGCAGATGTGGCTATCTCTGATATTGAAAAACGGGGGAAGGTTGTGATTGCTTGTGGTGGCACAACCCTCTATCTAAAGGCGTTGTTGTACGGTTTAGCTGATCTTCCTAAGGGAGATTCCGATCTTAGAAGTAATCTTGAAGAGCTTTCTAATGAAGATCTCTTTAAGGTTTTGCAAGAAAGGGATCCGTTATCTGCTGCAAAGCTACACCCAAACGATCGTAAACGTGTTATCCGTGCTCTTGAAGTTCAAACCTTGTACGGAGTTACTGCTTCAAAGCTGCAAGCGGAGCACGCCTTTTTGGAGTTACAACGTAGCGCCTTTACTATAATACCTTGCTATTCAAGAGAGGAGCTTTATAACCGTATTGATAAACGTACTCAAACTATGCTTGATAACGGTTTATTAGCTGAGGTGCAGGCGCTAATCCTTAAATATGGTGAAGATGCTCCTGTTCTTAATACAGTCGGATATGCAGAAGCGAAGGCTTATCTTTTAGGGGAGCTAAAGAAGGAAGAGCTAGCGCCTGCCATTGCTCAAGCAACTAGACGCTTGGCTAAAAGGCAACTAACCTTTTGGCGAAATGAACCGCAAAAAAGGGGGTGGTCAATTTTTATGAAAGAAGGTTCTCAAGGTTTAGTATCAACTAATAGTACGCCGCAAAGTAAAAGGGGTGTTCAGAAGGACTTTATCCCGCATCAGATATCTTTTTCAAACCTCTGCCGAGCGATCACTGATTTTAAAAATAAAAATGGAGACTACACTGTGCAGATTATTTTTTGTGCAGCAGATTATTTATAGAAGCCTCCTTTATATAAAAACTACTGCACTCTCTTTCTCTATGTTGTTATAATAATTGTTCTTGAAACCCTAATTCATTTATAATCCTATGAAATGGTTTAAGGTCTACACCATACTTTTCAGCAAATAAACGTATCTCTTTAGCTGTGTCATCAGTCATTTCGCGGTTTCCGCAGATTTCACAGATGTCAGTACCTTCTTCTTTGCAAGAGGTGAGATATGAACCTATTGCTTTTTGTAATTTAGCTTCTTCCACGTCTCCTAATTTATGCTCTTTTATAAAAGACAAAATGGTATCGGCATCTTTAATATATCCTTTCATTAAAAACATTAATGAGTTATTCTCTAGGTCATTTATTAAATTATTTCTTTTAATTCCATCTATTAATGCGCTCGCCGTCCCTAGTTTTTGCATCAGTGAGATATTTTCAGGGTTTGTACAATAGAGTTTATGTCTGTCAAATGATCTGTTATATAATTCTAGGAATTCTTTATTATCGGAAAAATCCAGTGCTGGCACCCCTTGCTTTTCTAGAAAAGAACTCACTATTGTAAGATAGAGCAACTCGAAGTTAACTTCTGGGGTATTAGAGATGCAAAGTTTAGTCAACTTCTCGCGCCACGCATCACTTCTAAGTATCTCTTGTGCTTTTTTATTTAGGTCTTTTAAATCATTTTCCTTTGCAATTGATAATAGTATCGCTGCATTTGGGAAATCAAATTCATTCAATGCGTTAGTAAGACAATCATCAAATGCTTTTTTGACATCATCTCTTTCAAGGAGCTTCTTTGCTATTTCATCACAACCAAATTTTTTTATCCCAACAAAAAGGTTATTAACAGGAAATCTTATTTTCCCATACTCAAAATAGAAGCCTGTGTACAAAGGCATATCTTTAAAAGATTTTTCGTCTGATTTTGAAAAGGCGAGATAAAGAACTCCTTTGTGTAATAGGATACACAATTCTTCTGCTAAAGCATATTGTGTCTCTTCTGTCCCCAATTTCTTTTGAATTAAGGTTTCTAATTCTGTTAAATTATTTTCATCTATTAGTTCTGCAGAAAGGTTAAATTTTTTAAAATAGGTTAGCGCTACTTCTTTTAAGGTTTCTTGTCTATCTTGAAATATCTTTTCTGCAACTTCTCCACATCCATTTTTATGCAATAATGATGAAATATCTCTCAATTGTTCAAGGAAATATTCTTCTAAACATATATCTACCCCTTCACCAATGGCAGATATTATCTCACTATCTTTAAGGATTCCTTGCCTTCTAACTTCTTCCATTGTATTCAAAGCACCTTTTGCAAGGTCCAAATAGGTTTTCCCGTTATAGTAATCAAAAGGGTCTTCAAAAAGCTTAGATAAGTTGCTTATTATAGCTTCATCAGGAAGACTTTCTAAAAACTCTTTAGCCCTAGTCCTATCTTCTGTAATTCCCCTTATAAAATCCTTAAATGTTATTTCTGTGGGATTTGTAATTTCTGCGGTTGAAAGATCGCCGTTAAAAACTTTATTTGTCCCTTGTGGTGGTGTCTGTGGTCCAGTTATACTTGCTCCATTTATCCTTTGTGGTGGTGTCTGTGCTCCATTTGTCCCTCGTGCAATTTCTGCCATTATTCTTCCTATTAAACTTCTAAAATAAACTTTAAGCTATAAAGTGTATAAGCCACGTACTTAAATGATTCTATAAAGAATAGAATTCTTAATCAAAAAAATTTTTAAAAAACTATTTCTAAAGTAAGGCACTGATTATTTTATTTAAATTAAAGAATCTTTAACCTCCTTAACCTTTTTAAGCGTTAGAATTTTATCACCAAATTAAAATCCAGCCATAGCCCAACCATAGAGAGTCTTAATTTATCTCCCCTTAGATATAAAAAAAGTGAGCATCTTTCCCTAGCTTTAGAAGTGATCCCGCTTTTAAGGAGAGCTCTTAGAAACAAGCACTAAAAACACCCCTACTAAAAACTTTGTAATTTGCAAAAGTAAAAATGTAAGAAAAGTAAAAATAAAGTTAACTAAGAGACTAAGAGAAAAGAGGTTAAAATAGAATAACTAGATCCATTTCTTCTTTCTAAAGAAAAACAACATTATAATAGCTATTAGTAGCATGATAGAGGTGATAATCCAGAATCCGTTCCGATTATCTAAGAGTGGAATAACCCCGAAATTCATGCCATACATCCCTGTCACTAAATTTAAGGGGACTGCTACCGTTGTGATTACAGCTAAGATACGCATAATATCACCCAGCTGCACATTAACCATAGCAAAATAGACATCACGAATACCTACCAAAGAATCTATCTGCGTATCTATGGTTTTACTAATAGCCATAGCGTGATCTTCAATATCACGGAAATAACGGCGCAGATGCCTTTCTCTGATTAGAGTGGCTTCATGAGCTAATCGAGAGATAACAACACGTTGATCACGCATAACTTGACGAAGGAAAGCGAGGCGACGCTTAATTTGAATAATCTCTGTCACATCAAAGCTATCTGGATCTTCAATAATCAGATCTTCTAACTCATCAATAGAGTTTTCAAAATAATTTAACCCTCGAGAAAAACGATCAATTAGAACGTCCACAATAGCGTGCGTTAAGGTGTCGGTGCCATTAGCTACCGTGCGTTCAGGGATCTGCTTTGAGCGACGAATTAAAGCATCTAACCAAGGGATCTCCCGTAAGCGGTGTGTAATAACGAACTTTTCAGAGAGGTAGATAGCAAGCGCTTGAGTGTATTCTTCCTCCGTTGCTTTATGTGGCTCCTCCCTATTTTTTCCCTCTGCAGCATCTTCTTGGAAAAAAGGCTCGGTACTAAAACTGCGAAAAATCATAAAAAGATATTTGCCGTAATCATCCAACTTCGGAGAGTGGTCGGGATCAAGACAGTCTTCAATAGTTAATTCATGGAGTCCGAAGTGTGTAGCAACCCTCTGCAGATCTCCTGTTGATTCTTCATCAATGTCGATCCAGATCGTATGCTTTTCGTTAAGAGTATCCAAAACATCAAGTGATTCATGACACTGCAAATTACCTTCTTGATCGTATACCATTACATTGACTGTCATGATCTTTATTACCTTGTTGATGGAGCTATCGGCACTCTCTTTCTCTTTTTTGTTGTAGAAAACAGAGAAAGATCACCTAACACCGTTTTTCTTTAAATATTACATCGGTCTTATTACTCAAAATATACCAAATGCTCTTAACCTATATTCTAAAATCTTTTCAGATGCCACGAACGACTTTACATCTCTAAGACCTAAGCCTGCAATTGCTGCTGTAAAATTATCCGTATCTTCTACACCACCGTTTTTATAATATTTTTCACCTTCTAGCAAAGCCCTTAATGGGATTAACCCTATAATTTCCGAACCGGTGACGGTGCAATCTAAAGACTTCGCTAATTTTGCGGCAGCTTCATAGATAATATGGAGTGGCGGATCACCGATCTGCCGAAGGTTTGTTGAGATCTGAGCCCGTTTAAAATCTTCTATATACCAACCGATCGCTTCACAATTAGGAAACATTCCCGCCTCTCTAAGGGGCGTGCCAGAAGCGTCTTTAATAACCTTGCCTGCGGGGTCTCGCTTTAAAGAGCCAGATCCACGTAACTTCGCTGCAATCACTTTTGCCGCTTCTACATTATCGTTAGCAAGGTTGATGTTGTACGCCAACATCGGTAAACGTGCTCCGATAATCGTTCCGCCAGCGGATCCCACCTCGCTAGGTCCAAAATCGGGTGTGATCTCCTTATCTTTGATGCGTTTAAGTAAACCTTGATAACCACCCCGTCTGATGTTTGAAAGTTTAGTTTTTGTTGCGCCTGAAGGTGTTACGCCGTATAAAAAAGTCGGTATCTTTAAATTATTCCCCACCTCTTTTGCAACCTCTTCAGCCAGTAGTGCGCAATCTTGTAAGGTGCTCTCTCCTAATGACACAAAAGGACAAACATCTGCTGCGCCGATGCAGGGGTGTACCCCTTGATGTTTACGCATATCAATTAAGGTTGTAGCACTTTTTATAAATGCTACGGCGGCACCTTTCATCAATTCCAGTGGGGCTGCAAAGGTGATAACAGATCGACCCGCACTGCGACCACTATCAATGTCAAGAATTAAGGCGCCGTTATCTTTCGCCGCATTAGCAACTTCTTGAATAACGGAGGTATCACTTCCTTCACTTATATTTGCAACACACTCTATTAGTTTCATAAGATACCTCTTATAACCTTAAACGATCTTAAAGACAGTATTTTATCAGTTTTTTTCTGAAAAAAATCATATTTGTGGTTTCAACACCTTGCAAAGTTTTGTAGAATACTGCAAAGTTTGGCAGGTTATGGCGACGTAGCTCAGCTGGTTAGAGCACAGAACTCATAATTCTGGGGTCGGTGGTTCGTGTCCACCCGTCGCTACTATCTTTTTTCTATTGTCCGACTTCTTCTTTGTAAACTCTACTTCTTTGATATCATTTTGTATGATTTTCTCTATTCATGGGGAGTTATATGTCATTTTATCAAGTAACGTCAAAGTGCGAAGGTTCAGATCTTGTTCGTGATCTTGTCAGGAAATATCACTCTCCGTTATACGTTTTTGAAGAAGATATCATCCGCTATCGGTGTCAGGAGTTAAAAAACGCTGTCACCTATAAAAACACCGTAATACGTTACGCTTGCAAGGCGTTAACCTTACGATCTGTTTTGCAGATTATACGAGGAGAAGGGATCTGGATCGATGCCTCTTCTTTAAATGAGGTAAAAAGAGCCTTGTTGGCGGGTTATACGCCATCGGAAATTTTGTATACCGGTGAGAACTGTTCGGAATTAGTATTTAAGGAATTGCTTGATCTTGGAGTATCTATCAATTGCAGCTCATTAGATCAGTTGCACTTACTGGGAAGATTAGCTGAAGGATCTAAAGTCTCCGTCCGTTTTAATCCAGGGGAGGGGCATGGGGCTAATAATAAAATAAATACCGGCGGTCCCTCCAGTAAGCACGGTGTGTACTTTGATCAGGTAGATCAAGTAAAGAAAATATTGCGACAATACTCCTTAAAAATAAACGGCATTCATACCCATATCGGATCGGGCACAGATCTTGCGCATTGGCTCCGCATAAAAAACTTAACGTTTGAGATCGCTAAAGACTTCTCTGATCTTGATTGGATTGACTTAGGTGGTGGGATACCTGTTGTTTATAATCCAGAGGAGGATAAGCCGTTACCCCTGAAAGAGTGGGGCTCTCAAATGACGGCGGAGTTTGAAAAGTTTTGTGCCGAATACGGGAAAGAGTTGCAACTCCAAATTGAGCCAGGTAGGTTCCTTGTGGCAGAGTGCGGTTCTTTACTGGCTGAAGTGCAAAACTTGAAGAGAACTCCCGCCTATAATTTCGTTATACTTAATACTGGGTTTAATCATAATCCACGTCCTGCTATGTACGGTTCTTTTCATCCGATATCTTTTGTTGCAGGCGATGGCAGAGCTATGCAGGGTGAGGTTGAATATGTTGTGGCAGGTTACCTCTGTGAATCAGGCGATGTTTTTACAGTCAAAAGTGATGGAACTTTAGCCCCGAGAAAATTTCCGCAACTGCAACTTGGCGACATTATGGTCATGAGAAATGTCGGAGCTTATTCACACTCAATGAAGAGCAATTACAATTCAATGAACTATCCACCCTCTCTCTTATTACAAAGTGACGGGTCAGTGCGAGTTATTGAAAGGAGAGGAACTCTTGAAGATATTATACGTCGAGAAGTTGAATCGTATTAAGTAGTTTTTTACCACGATCTTGTGATGTTGTCCCTATCACGACCGAGATCTTTAACGAAACTAAAGCCTCTTTTATCAGATAGATCATAGTGTGGTATTGATGAAGAGATAATCATAAAGCCTAAAGAGGTAGCAGGTAACGTTTAGTAGTTTTTTTTCGGCAAAGCTTGGAGACCTCTTTTATCTCTTTATCCTTAAAGAAGGTAAAAACATCTTTATAGTAAAGAGAGACTTAAGGAAAGAGCTTTTTAGTGTGACGTTTTACTATTTAAAATCTCTATTCAATCTGAATAATAACCTTGAATTATGCGCAAAGGGTGGTTATCTCATCTTATAGCTTTAAAGTCTTAAATAAGGAGAGAGCGTAGAGGTGCAATATAAGGATTATTACGAGATACTGGGGGTAAAACGAGAAGCTTCGCAAGATGAAATTCAGAAAGCTTTTAGGAAACTTGCACGTAAATACCATCCTGATGTTAATAAAGAGAAGGGCGCAGAAGAGCGTTTTAAAGAGCTTAATGAGGCTTATGAGGTGCTAAAAGACCCTGAAAAACGCTCCAGATATGATGCTTTAGGTTCCAACTGGCGTGACGGTCAAAATTTTCAACCCCCTCCAGGTTTTGAAAATATCTTTGCTAATTTCGGTTCTAAGCAAGGTACTAGAACTTATAGGACAACCTCCTCGATGGGTGGGGGTGCTGGTGGTTTTAGTAGCTTCTTTGATGCTTTGTTTGGTGGCGCTGGATTCTCTCAAGGGTTCTCTATGGGGGAAGGTGATTATTCAGATATATTCGGTCAAAAACCACAAGCGAAGCAACACCAGACGATTAGTGGAGAGCTTTCTATCTCATTACAGGAAGCCTATGCCGGAACCTCTAAGATGTTGACCTTAAAACAGGGAGATGGTTCTGAAAAAACTATTAATGTGCGGATAAAAGCGGGTGCTAAAGAAGGCTCTGTTATCCGTTTAAAGGGTCAAGGTGGTTTGAATCCTGCTACGGGACAAAAGGAAGACCTCCTTTTAAAGATACACGTCATGCCGGATAGTAAATTCCGTTTGGAGGGTGACAGTGTTGTGACTACGGTTGTGATCTCTCCGTGGGAAGCGATTCTGGGAGTTAAGCTTGATGTGCCAACTTTATCAGGTTCTGTAAAGCTCTCTATTCCGGCGGGGGTGCAAGCAGGAACTCGCTTGCGCTTAAAGGAGAAGGGTATGCCGCAGAGAGGGGGTACTTTTGGAGATATGTTTGTAGAAGTTCGAGTTGTTATACCTAAAAAGATAACGGAAAAAGAGAAGGAGCTGGTGAAAAAATTATCAGAACTTTCAAGTTTTAACCCGCGTGGTTAATCAGATAAAGAGAGGCTCTTAAAAAGTTATTGAGTCTGTATTGTTCTGCACGGTGTTTTTTTAAAGAGGGGTGTTGATCATGGATTTTAATCGTTTTACACAAAAAAGTCAGGAAGGTATTTTAGCGGCGCAAGAGTTAGCTATTCGCATGAATCATACGGAGGCTGATGTTGAACATCTCTTGAGTGCGCTTGTGGAGCAGGATAACGGTTTAGTGCCGCGACTTCTTGAAAAAATGGGGATCTCTGTTAGTGCCGTAGAACTCGCTCTTAAAGAGGAGCTCGCCAAGAAACCAGCTTTAAAAAATTCAGCTGGAACTAAACAGGGTGAGATCTATATTAGTCAAGCTTTAAATAAAGTTTTAATAGCAGCGCAAGATGAGGCAAAACGGCTAAAAGATGAATACACCTCTGTTGAGCATATATTTTTAGCCGCTGTTTCTGATGTAAAAAATGAAAGGCTGAAAAGTATATTTCAATCTTTTGCCTTAACACGATCGAATGTCTTAGCAGCGTTGACCGCTATCAGAGGGAATCAACGTGTTGTAAGTGCTAATCCTGAAGAGACTTATGAAGCTTTGCAGAAGTACGGTAGAGACTTAGTTGAAGCTGCTAGGAGAAATGAAGGGGATCCTGTTATCGGGAGAGATGCGGAGATTCGTCGTGTTATAAGAATTCTTTCAAGGAAAACTAAAAACAATCCTGTTTTAATAGGTGAGCCAGGTGTCGGTAAAACAGCTATTGTTGAAGGCTTGGCGCAACGGATCGTTAGAGGCGATGTTCCTGAAGGCTTAAAAGATAAAAAGATCTTTGCGCTTGATATGGGATCTTTGGTAGCAGGTGCTAAGTACCGCGGAGAATTTGAAGAGAGGTTAAAAGCAGTTCTACAAGAGATCGTTAAGTCACAAGGAGAGATCATCCTTTTTATCGATGAGCTGCACTTAATCGTTGGTGCTGGAAAAACTGATGGTGCAATGGATGCTGGGAACTTACTAAAGCCTATGTTGGCAAGGGGAGAGTTGCACTGCATCGGGGCTACAACACTTGATGAATACAGACAATACATAGAAAAAGATAAAGCCTTAGAGCGTCGTTTTCAAACGGTAGTGGTTGATCAACCTTCAGTGGAAGATACGATATCTATTTTAAGGGGTATTAAGGAACGTTTTGAGGTGCATCACGGCGTAAAGATTCAGGATAGCGCTGTTGTGGCCGCTGCAGTTTTATCTCAACGTTACATTACCGATCGATTTTTACCTGATAAGGCGATAGATCTGATCGATGAAGCTTGTGCATCTATCAGAACTGAGATCGATTCCATGCCTGCTGAGCTTGATGAGGTAACGCGTCGTATTATGCAGCTTGAAATTGAAGAGGCAGCACTTAAGAAAGAGAAAGATAAAGGTAGTAAAGATCGTTTAAAAATTTTGCAGAAAGACTTAGCTGACTTGAAAGAGAAAGCTGCAGTTATGCGTGCTCAATGGGAAGGTGAAAAAGATGCTATTGGAAAGGTGCAGACCCTACGAGGTAATATTGAAAAAGTTAAACGTGAAATCGAACAGGCGGAGCGTTCATACGATCTTAATAAGGCAGCTGAGTTAAAGCACGGTACCTTACCCCGTCTTGAAAAAGAGCTACTGGAAAATGAGAAATTGATGGATAGCTCTGATAAACCGAAGTTGTTACACGAAGTAGTAACTGAAGAGCAGATCGCCGAGATCGTTGCGCACTGGACGGGCATCCCCGTAACCCGTTTAATGGAGGGTGAACGTGAAAAGTTATTGCGCCTTGAAGAGATTCTACATAAGCGTGTAGTTGGTCAAGATGAAGCTGTACAGTTAGTCGCTAATGCTGTGATTAGAGCCCGTGCTGGTATTAAAGATCCGAAACGTCCGATAGGATCCTTTATCTTTCTTGGACCGACAGGAGTTGGTAAAACAGAGTTGGCTAAAGCTCTAGCTGAAACCCTCTTTGATACAGAAGAAAGTATCGTTCGTATCGATATGAGCGAATATATGGAGAAGTTTTCAGTCTCGAGATTGATCGGTGCTCCTCCAGGGTATGTAGGGTATGAAGAGGGTGGACAACTGACAGAAGCTGTACGTAGAAAGCCGTATTCAGTAATCTTGTTGGATGAGATAGAAAAAGCGCATCCGGAAGTTTTTAATGTTTTATTACAGGTTCTGGATGATGGGCGTATTACAGACTCTCAAGGAAGAACTGTCGACTTTAAAAATACCGTAGTTATTATGACTTCAAATATCGGCTCCTTAGAGCTTTTAGAGGGGTGTGATAAGAATGGTAATATCTCTGATAAAGTCAGTGAGAGTGTTATGAAAGAGCTTAGGCTCCATTTCCGTCCTGAATTTTTAAATAGGGTTGACGATATTATCTTGTTTAAGCCGTTACGCCTTGATCAGATCGTAAAGATCGTTGATTTACAACTTGATAACTTGGGTAAACGTTTAGCTCTTCATGATATTAAGTTAGAGTGCTCTGATGAAGCTAAACGGTGGATAGCTAAAGAGGCGTATGACCCTGCTTTCGGAGCTCGTCCGATAAAAAGATACATTCAACACAACCTTGAAACAAAGATCGGACGTACCTTAATTGAACGCTCAATAGGTGAAGGGGCTACGGTTTCTATAACGCTTAGTGACGGAAAATTGTCGGTAGAGGTAAAGACAGTAGGTGTATAATGAAGGTGAAACTCCTCGATCTTCCCTCTTGCTATAATAGAAAGCATTTTTCACAATACTGTACATGAGGGAGTTTAATATACCGAAGCAATATAGATCATCAGCGATCGCAACTTTAAAGTATGCAAGGCAAAAACTTGATCCGAAAAAGAGAGATCTGACTCCATCTGTGCTTGATTGTGGAGAGATCTCTTTTAAGATCGCTCGTCATTTCGGTTTCTGTTTTGGTGTGCAAAATGCGATTGAAAAGGCGTACCGTGCGGTGGAGGAGAATCAAGGTCGCCGTGTGTTCCTTATTAGCGAGATGATACACAATCGGATTGTTAATGAGGATCTGAAGTCTAAGGGTGTGCACTTCCTTTCTGAGTTAAGTCCTAAGATAGAAGATGCTTTAGAACTCTTAAAGTCTGATGACGTTGTAATTATCCCAGCTTTCGGTGCCACCCTTGAATTACTTGAAAAATTGAAGAGGCGTGGAATCTCTTCTGAGTTTTATGATACGACCTGTCCATTTGTTGAACGAGTTTGGCGTAAGGTGCAAACGTTGGGTAAAAGCGGCTTTAGTGTTGTTATTCACGGCAAACATAAACATGAGGAGGTGCAAGCTACCTTCTCACACGCTTCTAAATATGCACCTAGTATTGTCATTAAAGATCAGGAAGAAGCGCGCCTACTGGCGGAATTTATTACGGACGAGAGACCTCTTTCTGAATTTGAAGCTACCTTTAGTGGTGTTGTATCAGAAGGATTTGATGCGAGTAGTGACCTTGATAAAATTGGAGTTGTTAATCAAACAACCATGTTGGCTGAGGAAACTCACGCTATCTGTGAGATAATAAAAAACGCTCTTTTACGCCGTTTTGATACGACGGAGATCGGAGATCGTTTTGCCGAGACAGAAGATACCTTGTGTTATGCCACAACAGAGAATCAGGAGTCTGTCAAGGCGCTATTATCTGACGGTGGAGATCTGGCTTTAGTTGTCGGTGGTTATAATTCATCGAATACTTCACACCTTGTGGAGTTGTTGCAGTGGAAAATTCCGACCTATTATATAGAGAGCGCAACTGAAATTTTAAATCGTGATCAAATTCAACACTATGTTCTAAGTGCTAAGGATGTTAAAGTATCTTCGAATTGGCTACCGCAAAAGAGAAAGCCTGTAATTTTATTAACTGCGGGAGCGAGTTGTCCGGATGTTGCTGTAGATGATGTGTTGACACGTGTCGCAGAATGTCTTGAACTTAATATAGATTTTGATGCGGTCGTAAATACATATATAAAAGGTCTCCAATAATGAATAGAAATATCCCTACTAATGAACGTGCTTTTACATTAATAGAGCTCCTAATGGTTTCTTTAATTCTCGGATTGTTGCTGTTGATGAGCTCAACTGTTTTTTCAGCTTTGCGTTCTTCTGCCAATTACGCCGTTGTAGCACAAGGCATGGGTGATGCTAGAAAGGCATTTGTAGCAGGACTTGGTGCGCATGATAAAATAATGAACGCCTTAGAGCTATCTCAAAAGACGGCAGGGGAGCTTAAAGATAGTACTGCTAGAGAGCTGCTACCAGCTTTTAGATTATCTAAAAAGGTTGCTCTAGATCTGACTTACGATCCGACCTGTGAAGATCTCGGTTGTGAAGAGCTCTATATTCAGTTGCGACACTGTCAAGGAAAAGAGTTTCAACGTTTAGTGCGCTTTGGAAATGGAATTGAGGTGTTGCAAGAGAATATTCAAGGAGAGGGGTGCCCGTAATTTTGAAGTTAAAAACTTCTTGTGAAGGTATAAACGCCTTGACAATGTCTCTTGATATGAGTAAAACTCGACAAGTTTAAAAGGTTGTTGTTTTTGCCCTTTAACAGCGAATCTGAGAGTTCGCCAAGGAAAGCATGACGGTGTTCAAAAAGTCAATTCCCGTATTGTATCATTCATTGTGCGCTGCATTTTCTAAGCGGTGTCTAGCGTGTTTTTTTCTTCAACTAAGATATCTTTTAAAAAGTTTTTTAATTATCTTAAAGATTTGTGCAAGGCGTAGAGTCGCAAGGTTACTACCTTTTTCTGTAACGTCCTTTGTCACTACCTTTAGGATCTTGTTTTTTAAGGAGTTATTATGAGCGATGCGGCGGTAAAGGAGATCCCGAGTGATTGGAAACTCCTCGTTAATTCAGAAACAATAGCGCGTTGTGTAACACGGATCAGTTATGAAATCGTTGAGAAAAATAGGGATCTTTCACATCTGGCGATTGTCGGTATTAGAAGCGCAGGTGAATTCTTAGGGCAACGTATTCATGATAAGATTGAAGAGATTGAAAAGCGTAAGATATCATTCGGAGTTATTGATATTACCTTATACCGAGATGATTTAGCGCAGACTTTGGCGCAACCGATCTTAAAGGGTTCTCATCTGCCATTTTCAATAGATGGGGCACGCATAGTTTTGGTTGATGATATTCTTTACACGGGTCGAACGGTACGTTCTGCCTTAGATTGTGTGGTTGATTTTGGTCGTCCTGCTTGTGTGGAGTTCGCTGTCTTAATTGATAGAGGACACCGTGAGCTTCCGATCAGAGCTGATTATGTTGGTAAAAACTTACCGACACGACGTGATGATAAAGTTAGAGTAAAACTTACGGATCAAGGTTTTGCAGATGATGGGGTTTATTTAGTGAAAGCGGGTGCCGCTAAAGAAGATTTATAAAAATAAAAATGGTGATGTTCTATTTAGGAGAGATAGATGCCCAAACACTTACTTGGTATTCAACACTTGTCGCTTGAGGAGTTGTACGTTTTCCTTAATAATGCGCAGAACTTTGTTGAAGTTTCCGAACGGGATATTAAGAAAGTCCCGACCTTACGGGGAAAGACCATAGTTAATATGTTTCTTGAGCCTAGTACAAGGACTCGAACGAGTTTTGAGATCGCAGGAAAGAGGCTTTCTGGTGATGTTGTAAATGTTAGTGCAAGTGGTAGCTCTCTTACTAAGGGAGAGAGCCTTTTAGATATGGGGCGTGCCATTCAGGCTATGTCTCCCGATATCTTGGTCGTGCGTCATAAAGCGACGGGTGCGCCACATTTTTTTGCGCACTATCTTAAATCTGTTTCAGTTGTTAATGCTGGGGATGGCATGAATGAACATCCTACGCAGGCCTTACTTGATCTTTTGAGTTTGAGGCAACGCTTTCAAGGACGAAAACACGGCATTGAAAAATTACGAATTGCTATCGTCGGTGATGTCAGGCATTCACGTGTGGCGAGAAGTAATGTCTGGGCGCATAAATTATTAGGTAATGAAGTTAATCTTGTAGGTCCAAATACATTAGTACCGAGAGAATTGGGAGAGCCGAGTTGTTTCGGAGAGGGAACTGTTAAACTTTATTCAAATTTAGTTGAAGGGATCGAAGGAGCAGATGTCGTAATGTGTTTGAGGATGCAGTTGGAGCGTATGCAAAATAATTTTGTTCCGACCCTAGAAGAGTATTCTAACGAATTCTTTATAACGGAAAAGCTACTTTCTAAATATGCGCCGACTGCGGTTGTTATGCACCCAGGTCCAATCAATCGTGGTGTTGAGGTGGAGACAGACCTGATTGATGGTGAGCGTTCTTTGGTTGAACAGCAGGTAAGAAACGGTGTGGCGGTTAGAATGGCGGTGTTATTTGCTTTGGCAACTGGTGTGAAGGAGATAAAATAATGATCTTAATTAAGAATGGAAAGGTAATAGATCCTGCAACCGCAAAAGAAGGCGAGTTTGATGTTCTGATTGAAGGAGATAAGATTAAGGATCTTCAAAAAAGAGGCGTTATCCCTGATACCTCTGCTGAAAAGATAATTGATGCAAAAGGTAAATTAGTAGTGCCAGGATTGATAGATCTGCACGTGCACCTTAGAGAGCCAGGCTTTGAGTGGAAAGAGACGGTAGCAACAGGTGCTAGAGCAGCTGTTGCAGGTGGCTTTACCTCTATCTGCTGTATGCCTAATACCTCTCCGACTAACGATTGTGCTGAAGTAACAAAAGCTATCCTTGAAAAAGCAGAGCTAGCTAAGGCAGCTAAAGTGCTTCCGCTTGGTGCTGTTTCAATAGCAAGAAAAGGGGAGAAGATGGCACCTTTTTCGGAGCTCTTTAAAGCAGGTTGCGTGGCGTTTTCTGATGATGGTAGCCCTATTTATAATGCTGGTTTGATGCGGCGTGCGCTGGAGTGGTGTTTGATGTTGGGTGCTAGAATTCACTGTCATGAAGAAGACCTCTCTCTAAGCTCGGCAGGGGTGATGAATGAATCTGCGCTATCTATGAGGATCGGTCTGCGCGGTTGGGCTGCGGTAGCAGAAGAGGTTATGATAGCACGAGATATTGAGTTGGCACGTTATGTAAAAGGGAAAGTTCATATCTGTCATATTTCAACAGCACGTGGCGTTGAGTTGGTGCGACGAGCAAAGAATGATGGGATTGATGTAACGGCTGAAGTAACTCCGCATCACTTAGTACTAACAGAAGAAGCTGTCGCCAACTATGATGTTATGGCAAAGATGTCACCACCACTTAGGGAGATGGCTGATGTTGAAGCTTTACGCGATGGTTTAAAAGACGGAACTATTGATGCAGTTGCTAGTGATCATGCACCGCATGAGGCAGACTCTAAAATTATGGATTTTGAATCTGCTTCGATGGGGGTGATCGGTTTGCAAAGTACACTACCACTTCTTTTAGAGTTTGCAGCAGATGGGGTCTTACCCCTCTCCAGAGTTATTGAAGCTATGACTGCAGCTCCTGCTAAAGTTTTAGGACGTTCTCTCGGATCTTTAAAGATCGGTCAGGCAGCAGATATCACCATTATCGATCCGAATTACAAATGGTCTTATTCTAAAGATGTGATTCTTTCGAAGAGTTACAATTCGCCATTTTTAAGTAGGACCATGAAAGGGATCGCTGATACGGTTCTGATTGATGGACGAATTGTGTTAGCGGATAAAAAGATGATCTAGAAAAGTAGTGGGCGACTTAAGTAGTCGCCTTTATTTTAAGTTGGGATAATTATGAGAAAAGCTAAACTAGGCTTGGCAGATGGGACGGTCTTCAGTGGCTATGCTTTCGGTGCTGATGCCGATATAGATAGCCCCGCCATTGGAGAGGTTGTTTTTAATACTTCAATGTATGGCTATCAAGAAATAGTAACGGATGCCAGCTACGCTGGACAGATGGTGTGTTTTACCTATCCGCATATCGGGAATTGCGGTTGTAATTCTCAAGATATGGAGAGTCCGAAGGTGCAGGTTCGAGGTGTTATTATTAAAAACCTTTCTGTTATCCCATCCAATTTTAGATCTGAAGAGAGCTTTGATGCTTTTTTAAACCGTTTTGGGGTAATGGGGATCTGCGATGTTGATACCCGTTCGCTTGTAAAGCATATTAGAGATTACGGCGTTCAGATGGGAGCTATGGCAGCAGGTGCGGATATCGATGAAGAGAGATTGATTCAAGTTGCCAAAAACGCTAAGCCTCTTGAGGGGATTAAACTGGCTGCGGAGGTTTCATGTTTAGAACCGTTCGGTTGGGAAGAGTCGGCTTGGAGTTTGGCAGATAATGCTTATAAAAAAATTCCGCAAAATAAATTGTGGGCACGTCCTCATCTTGTAGTTATAGACTGTGGTGTTAGGCGTAATATTTTACGGTTACTTTTACAGGTTGGTTTTAGGGTGACGGTGGTTCCTGCTGATTATACGGCAGAAAAGATTATGGCGCTTACCCCTGATGCTGTTTTTATTTCAAATGGTCCAGGGGATCCGACGGCGTGGGGTGGAACGATAGTTACCGTTAAGGAACTTATCGGTCATTTGCCTATGTTCGGAATCTGCTTAGGACATCAGATTATGGCGTTAGCCGCAGGAGCAAAAACTTATAAATTAAAGTTCGGGCATCACGGTGCTAATCACCCTGTACTTAACTTAAAATCAAAAAATGTTGAAATTACGGCGCAAAGTCACGGATTTAGTGTTGATCCTAAATCTTTGCCGCAAGGGGTCTCTGTTACACATATAAATCTTAATGATCAAACGATTGAGGGCTTAGAGCTCCCTGACTCAAAAGCGTTTTCTATTCAATATTATCCAGAAACGGCTGCGGGGGCGCGTGATGCAGAGTATCCTTTTAATAAATTTTTTGAATTGGTGGTCGGATATAAGAGAGATGCAGCTTAAAGAGTAGGAGAGAGGGCAGATTTAAGAGATAGGTTTTTATATATTTGAGTGAGTAATACTTATGCCAAAGAGAGAGGATCTAAATTCAGTATTGATAATCGGTTCTGGGCCGATTCGAATCGGTCAAGCCTGCGAGTTTGATTATTCTGGTACGCAAGCTATTAAAGCTTTGAAGGAGGAGGGGATAAAAGTCATCTTGGTTAATTCCAATCCTGCCACGATTATGACTGATCCCGAGTTTGCAGATAAAACATATATTGAGCCGATAACTGCGGAGTTTGTTGAAGAGATCATAAAGAGAGAGCGTCCCGACGCTATTCTTTCCACAATGGGTGGGCAAGTTGCTTTAAATACCTCTTTGGAGTTGGCAGAAAAAGGTGTCCTTGAAAAGTATAATTGTAAGTTGATTGGAGCAAACGTTGAGGCGATTAAAACAGCGGAAGATCGGGAGCTTTTTAAGGAAGCTATGGATGAGATCGGTTTGGAATCTGCTAAGAGTGAGATTGTTCATTCCGTAGATGAAGCGATAGCAGCAGCAGATAAGATCGGATATCCCGTAATCTTACGCCCCTCACGTACTTTAGGTGGAACCGGAGGATCTGTTGCGAATACTCCTGAAGAATTACCACGTAAAGCAGCTTATGCTCTTAGTTGTAGCCCCAATCACGAAGTTCTGATTGAAGAGTCTTTACTCGGTTGGAAAGAGATCGAATTGGAGGTGATGCGTGATAGAAAAGACAATGTTGTAATGGTGTGTACGATTGAGAATTTTGATCCGATGGGGGTGCACACAGGTGATTCTATAACGGTGGCTCCAGCGCAAACCTTAACACAGAAGGAGTATCAGTTATTGCGTGACGGCGCTATGAAGGTTATGCGTCGAATTGGGGTTGATTCTGGTGGGTCGAATGTGCAGTTTGCAGTAGATCCTAAGAGTGGGCGCATGGTAGTGATTGAGATGAATCCGAGAGTTTCAAGAAGCTCAGCCTTAGCATCAAAAGCTACGGGTTTTCCGATCGCTAAAATATCAACGAAGTTGGCGATCGGTTATACTTTGGATGAACTCTCTAATGATATTACAAAAGATACCTCTGCCTGTTTTGAACCTTCAATCGATTATATTGTGGTCAAAGTGCCGCGCTTTAATTTTGAAAAATTCCCTTTAGCAGATGATACTTTAGGGACACAGATGAAGTCTATCGGAGAGGTTATGTCTTTCGGTAGAAATTTTCGTGAAGCTTTACAAAAAGCGATCTGTTCAATGGAGCAGAGCGTTTATGGTTTTGATAAAGGAAAGTTGGTTAATGGCTTAAGCTCTGCGGAGATTTTAGAATCGTGTAAAAGACGATCTCCGAAACAGTTGTGGTTGGTTGGTGAAGCGTTAAGAGCAGGTTGTAAAGTTGAGGATATCTTTAATGTAACTAAAATTGATCCTTGGTTTCTTGCAGAATTAAATGAAATTATCCTTGAAGAGAAGGCTATTAGTGGTAAAAAAATAACTGATCTTGATAGGGAGACCCTTTTAAAACTTAAAAGATCTGGTTTTTCGGATCTTAGGTTAGCTGTTTTATTAGGATGCTCGGAAAGTGATGTCAGGAATAAACGAAGAGAATTTAAGATTAAGCCGAGCTATTTAAGTGTAGATACCTGTGCCGCAGAGTTTGAGGGGCATACCCCGTACCTTTATTCTTCATACGCTGGGGGTGATGATGCGCCGCCTACTGACAAACGTAAGATTATAATCTTAGGTTCTGGACCTAATCGAATCGGACAAGGGATAGAGTTTGATTATTGTTGTGTGCACGCCGTGATGGCGTTAGCTGAAGATGGTTATGAAACTATTATGGTCAACTGCAATCCGGAAACTGTTTCAACGGATTATGATATCAGTGATCGTTTATACTTTGAACCGCTAACTTTTGAATCTGTGATGTCGATAGTTGAGCGTGAAAGACCTGAAGGTGTGATCGTACAGTTCGGCGGTCAGACACCGCTACGTCTTGCGAATGCGTTGCAAGCAGCAGGGGTGCCTATTATAGGCACTTCCGTAGAGTCTATCGATCTGGCTGAAGATAGAAAAAGTTTTAATGTTTTAATTGATCGTTTAGGTTTGAGACAACCACCAGGGACAACGGCAAGTTCGTGGGAAGAGGCGCGAGAGGCTTCTAAAAAGATCGGTTTCCCGTTGATGATTCGACCTTCATTTGTCTTGGGCGGACGCGCTATGCGGGTAATTCATAATGAAGAGGAGTTGCACAGTTATATCTTAGAAGGTGTTGAAGTCTCTAACGACAGACCGGTTTTGTTAGACCACTATCTTTCAAACGCTATTGAAGTTGATCTCGATCTTGTTTCTGATGGGGAAGAGGTCGTGATAGCGGGAGTGATGGAACATATTGAACGTGCCGGTGTGCATTCTGGGGATAGTTCATGTTCATTACCACCGATAACTTTACGTCGTACTACGGTTGATGAGTTAAAGAGGCAAGCGGTGGTTCTTGCTAAAGAGTTAAAGGTGGTTGGTTTGATGAATGTTCAATTTGCTGTGACGCGAGATGGCTTAATCTATATTTTAGAGGCTAATCCGCGAGCTTCCAGAACGGTACCGTTCGTTAGTAAAGCGACAGGTCTACCGTGGGCGAAGATTGCAGCACGCTTAATGGCTGGTCAAAAGATTAAAGATCTGGGAGTTCATGAGGTCATCCCGCAGGGGCAATATGCTATAAAAGCCTGTGTTTTTCCGTTTGATCGCTTTAGTGGTGTGGATACAGTCTTGGGACCTGAGATGAAATCAACAGGTGAAGTTATGGGACGGCATCATGATTTTGCAGGAGCTTTTGCGAAATCTCAGGTGGCTGCTGGTATAAAATTGCCGTTAACGGGTACGGCGTTATTAAGTATCGCCGACGATGAAAAATCAGAGATGTTGGAAGTTGCTGAAGATCTTGTTGAGTTGGGTTTTAAATTAGTTGCCACTTCAGGTACGGCGAATTACCTTAAGGAGCGTGGATTTCATGTTGAGGTAATTAATAAAGTGAGGGATGGCTCTCCTCATATAGTTGATGTTTTAGGAGCGGGTAAGATAGATCTCGTTATAAATACTCCGGAAGGATCTCAACCTTTATTAGATTCGCGCCCGATACGTCTTGTGGCGGGGGAGCTGCGTGTGCCGACCTATACTACCCTTGCCGCCGCAGGAGCTGCTGTAAAGGCGATCAAGATCTTTAGAGCAGATCAGGTCTTGGAGGTCTCTCCACTCCAAAGATCATAAATTAAGGATCATAAAAAGGACACCCACCTTTTACCTCCGTAGAAAACTAGCTGACTCGTTTTGTAGTATCAGCCCGTTCAGCCGTCCTTAGAGGGTGCTGTCCCTGAAGGGTGGCACCAGATTTTCCAGATTTTTAACCGCTGTCAAGATTTGATTGATCTGCCCGATCTGAAGGGTGGCACCAAATTTTTGACCTCCGTGAAGACCTAGCCGATCCGTTTTGTAGTATCAGCCCGTTCAGCCGTCCCTGAAGGGTGGCACCAAATTTTTAACCTCCGTGAAGACCTAGCTGACTTGTTTTGCAGTATCAGCCCGTTCAGCCGTCCCTGAAGGGTGGCACCAAATTTTTCCGTGAAGACCTAGCCGATCCGCTTTGCAGTATCAGCCCGTTCAGCCGTCACTAAAGGGTGGCAGTAATATTACCCTGCGATATTTTCTTTTTTGCGGTTCTTGGGGGCTTACATATACCCCAAGCTTTGCAGCTCTTTAACGATTTCCGGTGCTACTACCTCTTGCTCTCTATCAGGGGAGGTTTTGAAAGAGGTATAAATATCAGATATCTTCTGTTTTAACTCCGCTTGCTTCGGGTCGCCGTCTTTTAAAATGTTGTGTAATTCAAAGGGATCTTTTTTTAAGTCGTAAAATTCATCTTTTTCACTGTTACTTGATGAATATATATATTTAAAGCGATTGTCCTGAATGGCGTATTTGTTTTTGGACGGCCATCCTTTACGCTTTCCCCCATCTTTTGGACGTCTTTGAGAGAAGCGTACGTCATTAGCTGCTAACGGTTTATCATCAACAAATAAAGTATAAAAAGATCTACCGTCTGATCTATAATTATCGGGTAGTTTTAAATCCAAGAGATCCGCTAATGTCGTAAGAAGATCCACTGTGCTGACAGGTGTCTTAATCCGACGTTTTTGAAACTGTTTTTCCCCAGCGATATAAAAAAGTAGGGGGATCCTTAACTGCTCTTGATAGAGGTTTTTTTCATGAAGTAGATAGTTATGATTTCCTAAGCCCTCTCCGTGATCTGATAGGATCACCCATAAAGTATTACCACTGAAGTTTTTTTCGGAAACAAAGCGGAATAGATCTGAAATTGTATCGTCAACATATGATAGCCCTAGATCGTAACTACTAAGTTGTTGAAACATCAACTCTTCTGAAGGAAAGAGCTTAGGGTCTATCTTTTGTTGATCAATCCAGTAAGACATTTTTTGAGGATCTGGTTTTTGAGCGATCTGATCTTGATACCTCTTTGGTAAGCGCCTCAAGAAATACCAATTGTGAACATCAAAAAGGTGAAGCCATAGAAAGAAGCGCTCTTCAGTATGTACCGTTGTTAACCAATCTTTAGCACGTTTAAGCATAGTATCTGCATATTGAGAACTACCTTTAGGATCTCCCTTAACGTAGGTGTCAGATTGTACACGACTTTTATACACAAATGTCGTATCAGCTGGAAATCCTGTTGCGCCATTTAAAAACTTTGTAGCAGTAAAAGCCTGCCCTTTGATGCCGTTTGCTTGTAACAAGTTGAAAATAGAAAATTTATCAGAGCTTAATTTTAAGCCATTTTTTACTACACCGTGATTGGAGGGGTATAGACCCGTGAACATTGTTGTATGAGAAGGTGCTGTTTGACTGGAGGCAGTAATAGCATCATCAAAAACTACTCCGTTTTCTGAAAGTTTTGTTAAAAAAGGAGATGTTTCAAAGGGATACCCGTATAACGAAACGCGGTCCCTACGTAAAGTATCAATGGTGATAAAAATCACATTATCTACCTTTAACTGCTCCTTATGCGCCGTTGTTGGTTTGCAGCCAGAAAATAAAAAAATACAAGATAGAATAATAAGTATCCTCACAACTTTTCCTCCATAATCAATAAACAGAAGATATCTCTACTTCATAAATCATAAAAAGGACACCCACTTTTTACCTCCGTCCAGACCTAGCCGATCCGTTTTGTAGTATCACCCCGTTCAAGCGTCCCTGAAGGGATCCTTAGCTGAAGGGTGGCACCAAATCCAAAGCTCCTTAACTAAAAGAAGGGTGGCACCAACGCTTCCAATTAGGACACCCACCCTTAACCTCCGTAAAGACCTAGCTGACTTGTTTTGCAGTTGCAGCCCGTTCAGCCGTCCCTGAAGGGTGGCACCAAATTCCAAACCTTAAGATTTTTGCTAACATCCTGATATCATTGGTAGCCCTAAAGGGTGGCACCAAATGACCAAATCCTAGTTTTCTGTTAACAGCTTGATATTATTAGCAGCCCATCTTAACTAAAAGAAGGGTGGCACCAAAACCTAGCCTCCGTCCCTAGTGGGTGGCACCAAAAGACCAAATCCTAGTTTTCTGTTAACAGCTTGATATTATTAGCAGCCCATCTTAACTAAAAGAAGGGTGGCACCAAAACCTAGCCTCCAAATGCTAGCCAAACGAGCTGCAAATCTGAAGGGTGGCACCAGATCCAAAGCCGTAATTAGGACACCCACTTTTTACCTCCGTCCAGATCTAGCCGATCCGTTTTGTACTATCACCCCGTTCAGCCGTCCCTGAAGGGATCGTTCGTCCCTGAAGGGTGGCACCAAATTCCCAAATCCTAGTTTTCTGTTAACAGCTTGATATTATTAGCAGCCCACCTTAACTAAAAGAAGGGTGGCACCAGATCCAAAGCCGCCTTAACTAAAAGAAGGGTGGCACCAGATCCAAAGCCGCCAAATGCTACCCAAACGAGCTGCAAATCTAAAGGGTGGCACCAAAACCAAGCCTCATAAATCATAAAAAGGACACCCACTTTTTACCTCCGTCCAGACCTAGCCGATCCGTTTTGTAGTATCACCCCGTTCAAGCGTCCCTGAAGGGATCCTTAGCTGAAGGGTGGCACCAAATCCAAAGCTCCTTAACTAAAAGAAGGGTGGCACCAAATTTCCGTAAAAACCTAGCTGACTTGTTTTGCAGTTGCAGCCCGTTCAGCCGTCCCTGAAGGGATCGTTAACTGAAGGGTGGCACCAAATTCCCAAATCCTAGTTTTCTGTTAACAGCTTGATATTATTAGCAGCCCACCTTAACTAAAAGAAGGGTGGCACCAAAACCTAGCCTCCAAATGCTAGCCAAACGAGCTGCAAATCTGAAGGGTGGCACCAGATCCAAAGCCCCGTCCAGAGCTAGCCGATCTGTTTTGCCGTTGCAGCCTGTTCAGCCGTCCCTGAAGGGTGGCACCAGATTTTTGGGTGTCCTTTTTTTAAACAAGTGCTATGGTTCGTTGATAGGGGTGGATTTTGGGTGTCCTTTTTTAATAAGTGATTAAAGATGATAAAGATTAAGTCTGTACTGTGCTGGATGGTTTTAGCGAGTGTAATTTCCTCCTGCTCTCCTAATCCAGAACCGATTAATGTGGGTGTTCCACAAGATCAAGCCTACCTGACTAGAGGTAGAGAGCTCGTTAAAGGGTTAGCTTCTTGTGGTTTGTGTCACGGTGCTAGCCCAGATCCCCAAAGTCCGTTGATAGGGGGACGCACTTTTAAAGATCGTTATGGAGCTGTTAACGCCCCAAACCTTACCCCTGACAAAACAGGTCTTGCTGATTGGAGTGCCGTTGAGATTATAACTGCTATCAGATCCTCCATCGGTAAAAACGGCGAAGAGCTTTCAGAGGAGATGCACGAAGGCTATGAGTGGATTTCAGATCAAGATGCTCTTGCAATAGTTGCTTACCTTAAAGCGTTGCCACCTGTAGAAAATAAAGTTGAACGAAGAAAATTAAATTGGTGGCAGAGGAATATCACCGGTATGTTCGAATCTCGTGAAGTACAATCAGGTTTTGTGCCAGCTATCGATCCGAAATATAAGGCAGAATACGGAAAATATTTAACTGAACACGTTGCTAGAGTTGAACAGTGTTTAATGCCGAAAGAGGAGGAGTCTCCTTGGTATTCCTTCATCTTAGGAGGCGGAAAATCAACTGACGGCGCTGCCGAGAAAAGATTTAAAGATTGGAGTGTTGATGAGATCGTGTATTTCTTACAAACAGGAGAAAGCCCGACAACAAAAGGAGGGGATCGCTACCTTGATGCTGGGACTTGTCCAGTTAAGTTTTATAGGAATGCAGCTGAAGCTGATTTAAATGCTATGGCTACCTATTTAAAATCAAGGTAGCTTTACAACAACCTTTAGCCGCATTCTTAGCTTCCTAGCTTTTAGCTTAACTTGCCCATTATAAAAGCTTAATCTCTTGGAATATAAGAGGAAGTTTTTTTAAAAAACATTTTTAAAAAGTCTCTAAAAAGTGTCCGTGTATATAGCGCCGCTGCTGCCCCCCAACAGCGGATCAGCTAGAATCTTTAAACCCAAACTCCCACCCCCTCCTTACACAATGTTAAGAGGTGATATCTTCCATTAAATAAGACGTAATTCCTTTCTCTCGATATTTTGTTGCCCAATTAAGGGGATTTTTACTTTCTTTTATACCTGAATACGTATGTCGAGACACCAAAAAAGTTAGCCCCTTTTACATTTTTAAAAAGTCTCTAAAAAGTGTCTGTGGTACATGCTGCCCCAACACCTAGCCAGCTAGAATCTTTAAACCCAAACTCCCACCCCTTCCTTACATAAGTTAAGAGGTGATATCTTCCATTAAATAAGACGTAATTCCTTTCTCTCGATATTTTTCGATATTTTGTTTCCCAATTAAGAGGGATTTTTTACTTTCTTTTTATACCTGAATACGTATGCCAAGACACCAAAAAAGTTACCCCCCTTTTACATTTTTAAAAAATCTCTATCGCCTATAACAATATTGCTACGTTATAATTACGTAAATCACAGAAAAGTTTGGGTTTTAAAAAGTGTCTAAACTCGGAAGTCAGAGCTACGGGCTTATTCTATAAGAACCTTGATTATTACTTTAACATCTGTAACCTTTAACCGTTTTTGATAGTGTCAATATCGTTTATGCTGATTATATCTCTGAATGTTGTGACGCCTCTTTGTGGAATTTTAAGATGATCGTTTTAGGTATAGAAAGTAGTTGTGATGAAACTGCTATCTCTCTCTTTGAGTGCGCTCCTTCAGAAAATGGCGTTACACCACGATTGTTAGGTGAAAAAGTAGCCTCACAAGAGGATGTTCACGTTATTTATGGTGGAGTAGTACCCGAACTCGCTGCGCGTGAACACTTAAGGAACCTACCGATTTTAGTTTCTGCATTGTGTAAAGAACAAAATATTTCAATCAAAGAGATCGATGCTATCGGAGTCACAAAAGGTCCTGGCTTAAAAGGATGCTTGCTAATGGGAGTTTGCTTTGCCGAAGGGTTGTCATTAGCACTGCAGATCCCACTTATAGGGATAAACCATATCGAAGCACATTTAAGCGCAGCTCTGTTGGATAATCCTGAACTAGATTTCCCATTTTTAGCTTTAATTGTATCTGGCGGCCATACCGAGATAGTCTATGCTAAAGCCTTAGGCGAATATCAGATCTTAGCACAAACAAGTGATGATGCTGCTGGCGAAACCTTTGATAAATCTGCCAATCTTTTGGGATTCCCATACCCTGGTGGTGCTAAACTGGCGAAGCTAGCGGATACTGTAACGAGCTCTCCATTTAAACTACCGCGAGTGATGCGGGAAGCCGCCGGTTTCAGTTTCTCGGGACTAAAAACAGCCATCTCCCTATTAATCGCAGAAGTAAAAGATCAATACGGTGAAGATCTGCCGTTAGCAGAGCTAGCTTATACGATTCAAGATTCAATAGTAGATGCTTTGGTCTTTAAATTAAAAAAAGCACTAAAAGAACACGATGTAAAAAAAGTCGCGGTAGTAGGTGGGGTTTCTGCCAATCGCTGCTTAAGAAGAACTATCCAATCTTTGCCGAATATCTCCGTCTATTTCCCAGATTTTTCTCATAGTGTAGATAACGGGGCGATGGTTGGATATCTAGCGTGTAAAAGACTTATGCGTGGAGAGAAAAGTCAACTTAATAGTAGTGTTTTAGCTAGATGGTCTATTGAGGATCTTTCATGATTATTGATGATGTTAAAAAAACATTAAAAAGTTTAGGAGTTAATCCGCAAAAGGAGAAAGGTCAGAACTTTTTAATTGACCCAGCAGCTGTTCAGGAGATCGTTCGTTTCGGTCGTCCTGAGAGGGGCGGCTCAGTTGTCGAGATCGGTCCTGGTCTCGGCGCACTTACCGCAGAACTACTAGACGCAGAAGATTTAACAGTTATCGAAATAGAACATAATTTTTGTGAATATATAAAAAAACGTTTTCCCTCAGTCAATGTCATCGAAGAGGATGTGCGCTTGGTTGATTTTAGTGAGCTGGGGGAAGGGCTAACTGTTTTCGGTAATCTACCATATTCAATCTCTACCGATGTTATTCTGCACCTTTCTCAATTTGCGAATTGCTTTAAACGTGCCGTAATTATGCTTCAAAAAGAGTTCGCTGAAAGGTTGGCGGCAAAGCCTGCTTGTCGCGATTACGGCGTTATCACCATTACTTGTCAGATGTATGCAGATGTACGGTTGGGACCTGTTATAAAAGGTGATTCTTTCTGGCCACAGGCAGCCGTTGATTCTCAAGTTCTTGAGTTGCGCTTTTTACCAGCACCACGTTGCGCCCCTAAGGATCCTTATATCTTCAACAGATTGATTGCGGCAGCTTTTCATGAACGCCGAAAAAAGATCATTAATAGCGTTAGAAAATCCGTTCTGTTTTCCAGTATGGACGTAGCATCTGCTATGCAACGTGCCGAGATAGAACCGTCACGACGTGCTGAAACATTGACGATTGCTGAGTATTGCAGATTAAGTGATGAGCTCTCTCAAAAGCCGTAAAATCGTCTTGTATTGCAAGTAAAATATCGAGATTGTGTCTTTTATTAGAATCCTACGGTAAAAGTTAAATCCATCCTAAAAATAGAAGTTTTTGCCATTTTTTGTGGCGTGTAGTAGCATCCGGCGCTTGTTCTTTTAGGCTTTTAGGGAGTTCTGATGGCTAAGCGTGAGATACATCAACTTGTTCATACCTTAAGTTATGGAGATGCTATATCAGGAGAGGTTCTAGCTTTACAACGTTGCTTTCACAACTTGGGATTCGCTTCTGAAATATTTGCTATAAATGTACATCCTCTTCTAAAAGGACGTGCCAAAAGTTATCAGGAGCTGCCCCTTAATTTTAATGGCGAGGTTCTCTTTCATTTTTCATTAGGCTCTCCCCTTAGCGATCTCTACAAAAATATAACAACCGCTAAGCGCAGTATGATTTTTCATAACTTAACCGATCCACATTGGTTTAAGGGGGTAAATCCTCGTATCGTGGCAGATTTAGAAAACGGTCAAAAACAACTTCCTGAGATGTGTCAAGTAACGGATCGTTTAATTGCTGACTCTCCATTCAATGCAAAAGAGTTAAAAAAATACGGTTTTGATGCGGAGGTCTTAGAGCTGCCGATCGATGAAGAGAAATGGGGAGTAGAACCGAACTCAGGTATTGCGGCTATGTTAGCAGCAGATCCTTCATTACACCTTGTGCATACGGGACGTTTAGCACCGAACAAATGTATTGAAGATATAATTAAGACCTTTTATTTCTTGCATCATAAAATAAATCGTCAAAGTAAATTGTGGCTAGTAGGGATTGATATTGATACAGAGCTTTATTCATTTTCATTAAAGCGGATGGTTGATGAATTTGATCTGACTGATGCTGTTAATTTTGTCGGCTGTCTGGCAGATTCCGAATTGAAAGCACTCTATCAAAATGCCGATGTCTATTTATGTATGAGTGAGCATGAAGGATTTTGCCTACCTGTTATTGAGGCGATGTATTTTAATCTACCCGTTATTACCTTTGATTCGACGGCGCTTTCAGATACTGTTGGAGATGGCGCTATTATCGTTAAAGAAAAAAGGCATCATTATATAGCAGAGATGATTCAAGCTATCTTTAGTGATTCATCTCTGCGCGATAAGTTAAAACAGGCTGGTGCTGAGCGCGCAAAGCATTTTAGCTTTGAACGCTTTTCTGCGGATGTAGCACGGATTTTTAAAGATTAAAACAGAGGAACAACAGATATTATATAAGGTCTGCAAATGGATCTTATTCTGATATTAAATGCAGAAGAATATCTGTCTTAAAAAATACTATGACAGTACAGAAAAAATCTGACAATCTTATCACCTTAGCACTTGATATCAGCGCCTTAGATCCTGCTTTTAAGGAACACGCAGCACGTGGTATCGGTCGCTACGTCAGGGAGCTTCATACTGGGCTAAAAGATTTTTTCCCAAGTGCAGATCTAGATTTAAAAACATTTAATCATACCTCTTTAGCGCCATCTCCCAGACTGGATAAGATATTAAAAAGTTTTCCACTCGGTAAGCAAACTATTAGACAACAACTTTACTATCCGTACCGTTTAAAAAAAATGAAGGGGATAGATCTCCTCCATTTTCCTGCTCATATGGACCCTCCAGCCTATTGTCCGGTGCCGTATATAGTCAGTGTGATGGATCTGATACCATTATTATTGCCTAATTTATATAAAGCAGAACGTTCAGACCTCCGTTTTAAATTGGCACGCTTCCTTGAAATGCAAGCGATAAAGCGAGCCGATTTAGTCTTGGCTATTAGTAAAACCACAGCACTCGATGTGCAAAACCTCTTGGGTGTGCCTGAAGAGAGGATAGTTGTGACACCTTTAGGAGTGGATGAAAAATTTTTTGGTGCCGAACTTACTTCTAATAGGGAAGATTTATGTCTTCGTTATAATATCCCAGCGAATCGAAAGATTATTTTATACGTTGGCGGTATAGATCAACGTAAAAATTGTCGAACGATGCTCGAAGCTGTACGTAAAGTGCGTACTGCCACGTTAGAGAAAAATCAAACTCCCCCTGTTTTTGTGATGGTCGGTAAAATTCAAGGCGATCGGCAGTTTCCTAAATTGTGTGAGTTAATAGCAAAGTTTGATCTGCAAAATGATGTTTATCCTGTTGGCTACGTTCCCGATCAAGATCTCCTGCAGCTCTTCGCCATCTCTTCAGTTTTTTTGTTTCTTAGTCTCTATGAAGGGTTCGGACTGCCCCCCTTAGAAGCATTAGCAGCGGGATTACCTGTTGTTAGTTCTAAAACTTCAGCTATGCCGGAAGTTTTAGCAGATGCCGCTCTATTAGTAGATCCTGAAGACGGGATGGAAGCGGCTTCTGCTATCTTAAAGATCTTGCAATCAAAAGAGGTGGCGAATACCTTAAAAGAAAAAGGAAAAGAGCAGGCTAAAAAGTTTACATGGAAAGAGACGTGTGCCTTAACTGCTTGTGCTTATCAGCAGATGGCAGAAAAAATCAGACAAAGTAGTAAATTGTTAAATACCTAATAGCAGGATACTTATAAGAGATGTTATGAAAAAAAGATTATTAAGTAGATTAAATAACGATACATTTTGGGTCTCCCTAGCTATACTCATCGGAATTTTTTTAAGGCTCGATCTATTATTCTCTTCAAACTTTGCCATTGACGCTGATGAAGCTATCGTAGGGCTGATGGCAAAACATATCTTGGACGGGCGTGGGATTCCTGTTTTTTATTATGGGCAACATTATATGGGAAGTTTGGAAGCGATCCTTGTTGCCTGCAATTTTTATCTTTTTAATCACTCCCAAGTAGCACTAAAGATAGTACCGTTATTCTTCTCTATTGCGCTAATACCCTTAATGTATCTTGTGGCTAAAGCTGCATACGACAACTTAGCAGGGCGATTCGCCGCACTTTTTACCGCTGTTTCCCCCATTATGTTGATCATTTGGAGTTCTAAAGCGAGAGGCGGATTTATTGAGGTGATTTTCATCGGGGCGTTGAGTTTTTTACTTTTAATGCGGTGGTTGCGACGACCCACTCTTAAATTAACTTGTGCAATCGGACTCCTACTTGGTCTGGGTTGGTGGGTTAATAATCAGATAATCTATTTTATGATACCTGTAGCACTTTGGATGGCTTTAAGGTGCGGGATGAACCTCTCTCTGTGGTTAGCAACTATTTCTGCCGGATTAAGCTCTTTTCTTGTCGGTAGCTTGCCTTTTTGGATCTATAATTTAAGAAATGATTTTATTACCTTTGAAATGTTCGGTTCAGCCGACTCAAAAGGGATCGCCACTAATGTAGCTGGACTTTTCCAGACAGCGTTGCCGATTATTTTAGGAGTGAAAAGAGATTGGACACTCCAAGAAAGTTTCCCTAACGCAGTTTGCTGCGGCTGGATCTTAGTCGGGCTTGTTTTTTTAATTGTGTTATGCCGAAGAAAAAAACACCTTCAAGCCCTCTTTACCCTTAAAGCAGATTTTGAACGTCCTGTTGAACTCTTTCTTTTTTTCATATTGGTTGTTTTAGCTGTTTATTCCCTTAGCTCTTTCGGTTCGTTCGCAAAAGAACCCCGTTACCTATTACCTATCTACGTTGGATTAACCTGCCTTGCGGGTGTGGCAGTCTCCGTCTTGACATATTTTAACCGTTTAGCTGGAGTCCTTTTAGCAGCAGCTATTGTCTTACTAAATCTCTCTTCCATTTATTGGGGGAATGCCGATCTGCCACAGGAGCCGGAGGTTTTTGAAGGAGAACGAGTTTCAAAAGATCATACAGATCTGATAAAATTTCTTGATAAAGAAAATATAAACTTTATCAGGACTGATTATTGGATCGGATACCGTTTAGCTTTTGAGACAGATGAGCGCATCACCTTTATTACCTTTGATAATCCGACGAAAAATCGCATCCCAGAATATGCAGACCTTGATTCTAAACACGAATCATTTATACCGTTAGTTTTGGTGCCCAGACAGGCAAAGATCGTACGACAAGCCTTAAAAACATTGGGATATTCCTATTCTGAAGGAGAGGCTTCGGGATATGTTATAATTTACAATATTAGTAACGCCTTTGAATTAACACCTGTTGTCATTACCGACTTAACAGTTGAAGCGAGTGTTAATAATGATAGCGCTAAATTTGCGATTGATGGAGATATCAATACCCGTTGGGGTAGCGCCGAGCCACAAAAGCCTTTAATGACTTTTACCGTTACCTTGCCAGAACCGCAAAATTTGCAAGGTTTGAAATATCTTTTCGGTTCTTGGGAGCACGATTATCCGCGAGCTTTAAGGATAGAGCTTGAAGACTCGGAAGGAAATAGAAAAGTTTTATTAGACCCGCCTTCTTTTGCAGCCATTAGATATTTCGGTATTAAGGAATACCTCTTTGCATTTCCGTTATTCCCCGTCAAGCGAATATATTTTGTGCAGGAAGGATCAGATCCTGTCTTTGATTGGTCGATTGCGGAGATTCAATTTTTCAAATAGTAATTACGATGAAGTTATTGGCACTTTTAAATTCTCGTTTAGTGAAATGGGGTATCGCTTTAGCAGCGCTTACGATACTTTTTCTTTCGGTTGATATACAAAAACTTATAGCTGCTTTTAAAAATATTAAACTAGGTATCCTATTATTCTTCCTATTTATCTCCGTAGTATTGATCTATATCAGCTCTTTAAAATGGCAACTTTTTATGGAAACAGCAGGGAAGCGTATCTCCGCTTTTAAGTTGTTTGCTTTTTATGTTTTGGGATATTTTATCAATCTTTTAGTGCCGTCTTATGTCGGTGGTGATGTCGTTAGGAGTTGGTATGCTGGAAAAGATGTCGGTAAACATCAAGCTTTTGCAGCTACGGTTCTAGAGCGCTACACTGGATTTGTTGCCATGATGATATTGGCACTTATCTTTATGTGGAATGTACAACAAGTTACGTGGCAGATTAGATTGGTTGTAATTGGCATGGCAGCTTCCTTAGCGATTGTCACGATCCTTTTGTTGCACCCCAAGTTTTTAGATCTTATGCAGAAGCTTTGCCCCCCTTTGGCGAAATATATGCCGCATTTTCGAAAGATTCAGGATGCTTTACGTTATGCCCATACACAGCCGATCTTGTTAGTAAAAGCCTTTATTTTGTCACTCCTTTTTCATCTCTGCACTGTGTTAAATGTTATGGTAGCGGGAGCTTGTATAGGTTGGTGTGGGATCCCTTATCATGATCTATTTGTTGTCTTACCACTCATACTCTTAATTGGTGCTATTCCGATTACCCCCAGTGGTCTCGGTATTCAAGAAGGGGCGTATTCTTATTTTCTACAAAGTTTAGGTGCTACCCCAGATCAGGCTTTAGCTGTTGGGCTGGCTTTAAGAGCAAAGTCCTATATTTTAGCTATCTTTGGCGGCTTTATCTGGTTGTATCTGACGAAAAATAAGACCAGCGAAGATAAAAATAATTAATTTTTTAAACGCCACTTAACCCTCAAAGGCACCTTCTAATTACCGCATTTTATTACAAATAAAAAAAATATAAGGGAGGACTTTAATTTTTTGCTCAAGTTCACCCCCCTTCGTGCCGTACATACACTTACGCAAGGTTGGATGGTGTTGTGTGGTAAATCAAAGAAAAAACTCTTCTTGAATATACCACACCAAAAATCTTGTTAGATGTGTGTGGCAGTATCATTCTGATACTGACATGACTTGTAGAGCTTAGGGAACAAAGCTCGGTGTCATAATTCAAGGAGGAGTCATATGGCTGTTACCATTGGTTCGAATATTTCGTCATTGAGAGCTCAACGTAATTTGGCAACAAGTACGAACAAACTCTCTAGCGTCTTTCAGAAGTTGAGTTCTGGTAGCCGTCTCAATAAAGCAAGTGATGATGCTGCCGGATTGTCAATTGCTGATAGCTTAAAAGCCCAACAAAGTGTTGCATCAGTTGCTATTAGAAATGCTAATGATGGTATTTCTTCAATTGCGATTGCTGACGGTGCAATGAATGAGATTAGTAGTGTATTAACACGTCTCGCAGAGTTAGCAGAGCAATCTGCCAACGGTGTGTACACAACACTACAACGCTCAGCTATTGCGGAAGAGTTTACTGCTTTAGGATCTGAGATTGAGCGTATTGCAGCAACAACCCAATTTAATGGTGTTAATCTATTAGATGGTAAAAACAACATGATCTTGCAGGTCGGTTTTAATTCTGCTTCTACCTCTCAAATCTCTTTTACCGGTGTTAGCGGAAAACTTTCTTCGTTAGGATTGGCGACAGCTGGTTCTTCAGCGTTGTCATATTCTCTTAACGATATTTCGTCTACGGCAGCGCAGTCTGCTTCGCGTGCTGCTCTTGATGCTGTAAATAGCGCCATTCAATCACTTGCTTCAGCACGTGGTAATTTAGGTGCTATTGAATCACGTCTTAACGTTGCTATTAACAACCTTTCAGTGGCTAAGGAAAACTTTGCTTCTGCTGAAAGCCAGATTAGAGATACCGACGTTGCTGCTGAAGCTGCAGAACTTACTCGGTTGAATATCTTGCAACAAGCCGGTACGGCGGTGTTGGCACAGGCTAATCAGCAACCACAGTTAGCTTTGAGCTTGCTTGGTTAATAGCTCTTAATCGTTCCCCCTCTTCAAGGAAGGGGAACGATTAACTTTTTCGTGCGTGCTGCCGGTGATGTAGAAAACAGAACCGGCAGAACCTCTTTATTATAAGAGAAAATTTTTTCTAATAAAAAATAAGATCAGAGAAGTACAGATTCATTCGCATGAATGGATGATGCATAACTAACCCAAACCTCGCTACTTCTTGGGCTTTAGTATTACGGATAATGAGGGCGTTTCCTTATCCACTACTAAAGCCCTTTTTTATAAGTAATTTCAGGATAATATACTCAAAATCTGGTATTTAATTTTAACCGTTTGTTTTTATTATAAATCGTTCTTGAGATAGCGCTCGGTTTTTACCTATTCACTTTTTATAAATTCCCAGTTATCATGGCGTAACTTTTAGTTTTTACACTATAATTTATGCCACGTTGGTTTTCTTTCATTATCATTTTGGAATTACTTTTGGTGTGTCCGACTGAGACAAGTGCGGGACCTGTCTATGTTTATAAAGACTCGGCAGGGGTGGTTCATTTTACCTCAAAGAAACCGCCTAGCGGCTCAAGTGGAAAAGTTTTTACAGCAAAAAACAGTAAGTTTTCTTATTACTCCACGACGGGAGCTAACAGGTGGTATGGCACTTCCAATAGGCTCTACACCAATACTTATGGTGACATAATTAGAACAGCTGCTGCTACGCACGGTGTTAGCACTGGATTGGTTAGAGCTGTTATTCATGCAGAATCTGCCTTTAATCCGTTGGCAGTTTCTCCTAAAGGGGCGCTGGGTTTAATGCAGCTTATGCCCGATAATTGTCGTCGCTATAAAGTAACGGATCCCTTTAACCCACAGGAAAATATTAACGGTGGGGTGCAGATGTTGGCAGATTTAATACAAAAATACAGAGGGAACTTGCCTTTAGTTTTAGCAGCATATAATGCCGGTGAGGGAGCGGTTGAAAAACATAACGGAATTCCTCCGTACTCCGAAACTCAGCAATATGTGCAGAGGGTGTTAAATCTGAAGCGTCGTTATCAGGGAGTGTTATGAATCAGCAAGTTATGCGACGGTTGCCGAATATATTTACCTTTTTACGGTTAATCTTAATTCCAGTTTTTGTTTTGTTGATGCTGGATCCCAGTATCTTGATGTTGCGCGCAGCGCTAGTTGTCTTCATGTTGGCAGCTTTTACGGACTATCTTGATGGTCGCATAGCGCGGAAGTATGGTGCCGTCACAGATTTTGGAAAATTACTAGATCCTATCGCTGACAAAATTTTAGTTATGGCAGCTCTGATCATGATTATGGGGTTGGGTCCTGATGAATCGGGAGAGAATTTATTACCAGCTTGGTTGGTGGTGATGATCTTAGCCCGAGAGACATGGGTCAACGGCTTGCGTTCTATGGCGGCTGCTAAGGGAGTTGTTGTTGCAGCCAGTAAAATTGGCAAATTAAAAAGTGCCATTCAGATGTTGGCGATCGTGCTGATGTTAATGCAAGATTGGCCTATCGAGATAGGAGAGTGGAGTATTCCATGCCCTTACATCGGAATACGTCTTCTTGTCGTATCTGTCGTTATCTCTTATTGGGGAGCTATTGAATATTCTATTTTACTATTAGGCAAAGAAACGGGGCTCTTAAATAAAACAGATAACCAATAATTCCAGTAGAGATATTGACACCTTAATCTTCCTTCATAGACGGTGCTATTTTGCTATTTGGAGTTAAATTTTGTATATAAACACCCTGCTTTAATTCGGTTGAAGTTAGAGGTCAGTTTGAGCGCTAGAGCGCAGGAACTGATAACAGATGTTTTAAATCATTAAGGTAATTTTATGCAAATTGTCCGCCTTGAGCTTTTTGGATTTAAATCGTTTATGGAGCGTACCGTTCTGCCTTTGGCAGGAGGGGTTACAGGTGTTGTTGGTCCTAACGGATGTGGAAAATCAAATGTAGTTGATGCGGCACGTTGGGTTTTAGGAGAGACAAGGGCACGTAGCTTAAGGGGAGAGCTACTTGAAGATGTAATTTTTAATGGGACTGATAAATTACGTCCTCTGGGGTTAGCTGAAGTTAGTTTAACTTTAAGATCTGAAGAGAAAGATTTTTTTGCAGATCTAATATCGCCCACACTTGAAGCAGATCTCTTTGTTATGTCAGAAGAGTTAAACGCTGAAAATGCCTTAAATGCTGAAAGGCAACCTGAAGAAGGACAGGTGGTGTCTTTAGGACAAGAATCTGCAAAAGAAAATGAAAATGATTTTGAAGAGCATTTGGCTTCATCAGATGGCGAAGAGAGTAATTCTCTTGATACCTCTTCAACACTTGAAGAGTCTCAAGCAGTTGTTACAGAAGATGAGTATCCTAATGCTACGAGTGGTGCTTCTGCTGCGCTTTTACAGAAATTCAGTTGGCTTAAATCTGTTAATGAAGTGCAGATAACGAGGCGTTTGTATCGTAGTGGTGAAAGTGAATTCTTTCTAAATCGGGTTCCTTGCCGCTTAAAAGATCTGCGCGAGTTCTGTCGTGCGGTTGGAATGGGACCACGTGCTTATACTATTGTAGCGCAGGGAGAGATAACTAGAATTGTCACAGCGAAGCCAGAAGAACGCCGAGCTATTTTAGAAGAAGCTGCAGGTGTGCAAGGTTTCCGCGATAAAATAATTGCAGCACAACGTAGACTTGAAGATACAGACCTAAATTTAACGCGTTTTGATGATATAATAAAAGAGGTCTCAAGACAGGTGCTAATCCTTAAACGACAAGCTGCTAAAGCTAGAAATAGACAACAGTTAAAAGAAGAGATTAAAAGGCTGGACAATATTATATTTGTAGATACTTTATCCGGCTTTAATCAGGAAAATGCGAAGATCTGTGCTGAATTGGAAAGTGCAGGTCAGGAAGAGGCTGAATTATCTAATTCTTTACGTGAGCGGCAGAATCTCGAAGAAGAGGTGCGCTCTGGATTGATGAATATTGACGTGCTCGGTGATGAATTGCGTAGTGGTATCGATCAGATTAAAAGCGATTTAGCTGCACGCGATAGGGCACGTGGTGAGCGTTTAGCTAAAATTGGAGAGCTAAAAGCGTTAATTTCAGGCTCAGAAAGTGAGTTGCAAAACTTGCAAGATCGTCGTGTTAAGTTAGAACAGCGACGTTTAGATTGTGACTCTGAGATTAAAGATTTAAACCTCCAAAATGAAGCCTTAAATAAGGAACGTTCGAGTATAGAGCACCTTTCTGGTGGTGATGTGGCGCGCTTGGGAGAAGAGATCGATCGCAAACGTAAGGAGCTGCGTCAAAAAGAGTTAGGTGTTCGAGAGTTTCGCGATGAAGTTGTGGCATTAAAAGCAACTTTCTCCTCTTTAAGTGATCAGTTGGTAGATGTTTCTCCGGTCGCTAAACTTAAGCGCTTAATGAATGGTGACAGCGATGACACACTCCTCCCTCCTTCAATGAAGGTTTTAGCTGAGGTAATGCACGTTCCTGCACACTTAGTCAAAGCGGTACAAGTTGCTTTGCGTGAGAAAGCTTCCTTTGTTGTAGTTGAGGATCCCCATCAACTAATGTTGAAATTAAAGGAATTAACTAAAGATGAAGAGAATTCCTTAGGAATTGGTGCCGTTGCCACCTCTTTTCGTGCGAACATTCAACAAACTAGGAAGGTGCCCTTTAAGCCGTTGTTAGATTCCTTAAAAATAGATACCGATTTTGAGCCGTTACTCCATTCACTTTTACACGATATTTATCTAGTAGGCTCTTTGGAAGAGGCTGCTGATTATTTTTCATCTGAAGAAGGGAAGGATGATTTAGAAACGAAACTTGTCACGCCCACAGGGTGTTTTATAACTAAAAACTCATTTTCAGAGTTAAGTACGGAAGTTGGTATTATTCAAACGAAAAATAAACTTGAAGAAATTCAAGCTCGTTTAACAGATTGTGAGGCAAAGCATCAAGGTGCTGAAACAGAGTGTGAAAGTTTAAGAACTGCCATTGAAACCCTTGAAAAAGATCAACTCGCCGCACTCTCTGAAAGTGATAAAGTACAGCAGCAGATCCTTGAATTAGGAAAGAAGTCAGGAGAGGTGCAGGGACGTTTAGGTGGTCTTTATAATGTAAAAGATGAGTTGGAAGATGATTTTGATCTAACGGAAAGTAAGATCTTAGATGCAGAAAATAGACTTGATGCTTTGCAGTATAGATTAGATAGCGCTGAAGATGAGTTGGAAAATGCTACAACGGATCAAGATAGCGCCTTAGAAGAAGAATTAGCAAAACGTGTAGCGGAATATGAGGGGTTGGAACGGAGAAGACAGGAAAAACGTTTACAGATGAATGAAGTGATGCGCGTAGTAGAAGATCTACGCCAACAGGTTGATGCCCTAAGGATAAAAGGTGCAGGGCTTGAGTTGCGCAAACAAAAAATTGCATTATCAGTTACTAATTTAAAAGAGAAAGTTTTTGCTGAATACGGTGAAGAGGATTGGGGTGAGATAGAATCTCAACTCCTTAACTACGAGCCGTTAGAAGATTTTGTCAGAGACGAATATGAAGAGGAGTTGATAAGACTTCGGGCGCGTTTGTTGAGGGAGGGCGAGGTTGATCCAGAGTCGATTCCAAGATTGGCAGAGGAGCAAAATAGACTGGAGGAGTTAGAGAAACAGAAAGCAGACTTGGAGAGAGCTTCTGCTATTTTAAAAAAGACTATATCTAGATTGGTTGAAACTTCAGTCGAACGTTTTATGTCTACTTTTGATGCGGTTAAAAGTAATTTTGAAAGATTGATCCCTCGTTTATTTGATGGAGGTCAAGGAACTTTGTCCTTAGCAGATCCCTCAAATCCGTTAGAAACTGGGCTTGAATTAACGGTACGTCCTCCAGGGAAAAGGTTAAAAAGCATTGAATTACTCTCCGGTGGAGAAAAAGGGCTTTGTGCTGTGGCTCTGATCTTTTCAATGTTTTTGCAACGTCCCAGCCCTCTATGTATCTTAGATGAGGTTGATGCTCCATTTGATGAGGTAAATCTTTCACGCTTTATTGATCTTCTGAAAGAGATGAGCACTAAAACGCAATTTATAATGATTACACATAATAAACAGTCAATGGCAGCATGTGATAATTTGGTGGGAGTAACTATGCAAGAACCAGGGGCTTCAAAGATACTAACCGTCTCATTGGAAGAAGCGTACGATCATGTCGCTTAACGATTTGAGTGGAGATAGATAAAGAGGAAATATAATGGATCAAGTTCAAAATTGGCTTATCAATCTATGGCAGATGTTTGATGGCAGCAAACTTCCTAAGGGAGTCACCATCTCTATTTTACTCCTTTTTGTGGCTTTATTGTGTTGTATCCTTCTCTGTCTTTATTTGCGCGCCAAAGTAAAAAATCTTAGTGGAACAAAACGTAGAGATCTCTCCTCTTTTTGTTCGGAAGATAGTGCGGCAATTATTATCCGTTTAGAAAAAATAGAAAAAACGATTAATGATCTTCAGAGTAAGTTAGAAAGATATCAGCAATACTGTTGTGAAGAGTTGAAAAATATCAGGCTTGCACTTTCTGATCCTTTTGATGGTGAGCCTATCAAAAGAAGTGAAGGGATAACTTGTGCCTCTACGAAGGAGATTGAAAATGATCTCGCCGTTTCGGGTGAGTTACACGATCTTAGTACAGTCTGTTTAGATGTAGAGTGTCATGCCACAAAAAGCACTTTAGATGAAGGAGCAACTCCCGAAGTTGATACGACAGATCTCGACTCTATAAGTAAAGGTTTGAAAAAGACTAGAGAGAGTTTTTTTGGTAAGATTAAGGGGTTATTTGCAAAAAAATCGAAGATTGATCAGGAGATATTCGAAGATCTCGAGGCTTGTTTAATTGGTGCAGACTTGGGTGTGCCGCTCGTTACTAAACTACTTGAAGAATTAAAGAGCGACCTTAAATCTGGAGTCACTATCGGCGAAAAAGATCTGATTGAACGGTTAAAAATAAAGATAACGGAGATCGTGTCTGACGGTGAAAATGAGGAGAATACTTTGGAGCATCCGAAGGAAGATGCCCTCCCTTATGTTGTTATGATTGTAGGAGTAAATGGAACGGGAAAAACCACAACTGCAGCAAAGTTGGCGTATCGTTGGAAGTGTCAAGGGAAGAGGGTTTTATTAGCAGCAGCAGATACATTTAGGGCGGCAGCCTGTGATCAACTTGAAAAATGGGGGAAAAAGCTTGATGTGCCTGTTGTACGTGGGGAAGAAGGGGCAAAGCCAGGAACGGTTGCTTTTGATGCTATGCAGAGAGCTCAAAAGGAAAAGTATGATGTGTTGGTGATCGATACAGCAGGTCGTCTTCAAACTCAGTCTAATCTAATGCAAGAGTTAACAGGTATTAAGAATATTATAAAACGGTTAAATGATAAGGCACCGCATGAAACTATACTTGTACTAGATGGAGCTACAGGTCAAAATGCGCTATCACAAGCTAGGCAGTTTAACGAGGCTGTTCAACTAACAGGCTTGGTAATTACAAAATTAGATGGCACACCAAAAGGTGGAATCGTAGTTGCTGTAAAATCGGAGCTGGGGACTCCTATCAGATATATAGGAGTGGGGGAGTCTAAAAAAGATTTAAAGCCGTTTGATTCAAACGTTTTTGTCGAAGCGCTCTTTAAAGATGTTTAGTGTTTGTTATATTTTATCTAGATAACACACTACTGTCTTTTTTGAGTAATGGTGTCGATTATGAATAAAATAAATAAGTTCAATGAAGAGTGCGCCTTAGTTGGGATCTGGAATCATAAGGAAGCTGCGAATATGGCGTATCTCAGTCTATATGCGCAGCAGCATCGTGGGCAGGAAGGGGCAGGAGTTGTTTCTTTAGAGCTCGGCAAAGATGCAAAGTTTCATGTTCATAAAGGGATGGGGCTTGTTAGTGATGTTTTTGATGACTTTGATTTCTCACGTTTAATGGGAACGTGTTCTATCGGACACGTCCTTTATGCGATGGCAAAAAGTCAAAAATTAGTTAATGTGCAGCCATTGTATGCGGAGATCTCTCGAGGTGCGGTAGCTATTGCTCATAATGGAAATATCGTTAACGCAGAAGAGTTGCGTGAGAAATTAATAGATGATGGTGCTATTTTTGCGACCAGCTCTGATACAGAGATAGTTTTACACCTTTTAGCTCGGACTTCGAAGAATATTTTGCAGGTAGAGGGTGTTATTTCAGCCGTTTCGCAGTTGCGTGGTGCTTACTCACTTCTCCTTATGTTTCAAGATCGTTTGTTTGCGGTTAGGGATCCTAACGGTTTTAGACCCCTAGCGTTAGGGATGGTGGATGGTTCTTATGTCGTGGTCTCTGAAACGTGCGCTTTGGATCTGATTGGGGCTCAATATATTCGAGAGATTGAACCAGGTGAGGTCTTGGAGATCTCAAAAGATTCTGAGATTAAATCTTATTTCCCGTTCGGCATGGTTAAAGAGTCTCCCTGTATCTTTGAATATGTATATTTCGCAAGACCTGATTCTAAAGTTTTCGGACGTGATGTTTATACAATCAGAAAAAATATGGGACGGGAGTTGTGTAAAGAGGCTCCAGCAAAAGCTGATATCGTTATTCCCGTTCCTGACTCGGGAGTGCCAGCAGCGCTTGGTTTTGCGCAAGAGGCTGGAATTCCATTTGAATACGGCTTAATGAGAAATCACTATGTCGGTAGAACCTTTATTGAACCGAAGCAATCGATCCGTGATTTTGGGGTAAAAGTTAAGTTAAATCCGAATAAAGGAGTTTTAGACGGTAAGTCCGTAGTGGTTGTTGATGATTCTATTGTACGAGGAACAACGTGCAAAAAACTAATAAAACTTATTAGATTGGCAGGGGCAAAAGAGGTTCATATGAGAATATCTTCGCCACCAACCACAGATCCGTGTTATTATGGTGTAGATACCCCTGCAAAAGAAAAACTGATAGCTTCTCAAAAAAATGTTTCTGAAATTGCAGAGTATATAGGGGCTGATTCTTTAGCTTACTTAAGTTTAGAGGGGTTGTATAAAGCGGTAGGAACTCCTGTCGGTAAGTTTTGTGATGCCTGTTTTAGCGGATGTTATCCTGTCGCAATAAGTGGGATAAATGGAAAAGCAGTACAGCAGGAGCTTTTTGAAGATCTTTCTTAAAAGCAATCCTCTCTGAAGTGAGCTTTTTCTTTGATGATTTTATAAATAGGGAACGGTAATGTCGTATTTTTCACTTGATGCTGTGGTTGTAGATCCGCAGCCAGATTGTCGAATGCGTTTAAAGAATGTGATAATCTCAGTTCCTGAATTTAGGAGTGTTCATATCTTTGATAAATTATCAACTGCGCTAGAGGTTCTTGATGGTCAAGAGATAGGGTGTGATATCATCTTTCTTTCTGAAAGGTTCGGTGAAGAAGAGCTAGCTCAATTTCGTAAATCTGCAGAAGAGACTTTACAGGGTGCGTGTTGTGCTTACGTTTTATTGTTAGAACCTCAACATCAAGTGGCAACACGTTTAGCCAGTAGTTTGCAGCAGGGGATGGATGCTGTTCTTTTTGAACCGTATTCTGTGGATGGTGTAGCAGAGATAGTGCCCGTAGCGCGACAGGTTCAGAGAGAAAGAGCCAAAGTGCAGGGTAAAGCTGCTATGCTTTTTTTGGTTAGGGATTGCTTGTACAATATTAATAATATTATCGAATGTTTAAAAACAGATCGCAATCCTGTTATATCATTAAAAAAATTTCAAGAAGTAGCAGCTGAACTTAAAAAACTTGAAGGAGAGGCGCTAGATAACTATTTCGAAGTTTTAATGGAAGAGTGCGAAAAGATTCCGCCACCTCCACACACCACAATTCCTGAATATTCCGGTGCTAGCACCAGAGTTAGAGAAAAAATAAATCGACTAGCTTCAAGGATAAGGAAAAAAGAGGAGGAGGTCTCTAAGACGACTCCTGAAGAAGATGAATTACGGCGTGAGAATATCTCAAAGAGTTACTATATCGTAAGGAAAATGCGATAATCTTATCGATCCTCTTTTCTGGCTTCCGAGTGTGGATATTTTTTTTAGAATAATTTTTTTTGGTTCTAAGTTAAAGAAGCAGAACAGAAAATTTCCCTTATTTATAGGTAATTTAAGGCAAAAAACTTCAAAAAATTTGGAAGTCAGGCAATCCCACCTTTAAACTTTAACTAGGTGTAATGATTGATGATAAATAGGGATTAACTTATTTTTGAGAGACTTTTTTATAACGTGTTAAAAGTTTTATTAAAAAATAAGTGACTTTCTGTGTAAGATTCAATAGAATCACCCGTTCTTTATTTTTGTTCTTTAAATGACTAACAAATTAAAATGGTGTACCCTTCGTTAAGTCAATTTAAAGACGCACTGTTTTTATCTTTTTATCTAAAAAGTTTTTTCTTAGGTTCTTTCGCTTCATTTCGACGTTTAAGCGTTCCCCGTTTTTTTTAAGTTGTTACTTTAACCTCAACACCTTAGGAGAGTTAAATGAAGCATATCCATGCTGTACTGTTTTCGCTATCACTATTCCTTTTTCCGTTTACCTCTTTTGCTCAAGAGATGTCTCAAGGACAAAAGATAGAGATTGAGAAAGATGATCTACGTGATAGGGTTTATTCCGTTAGGATTAAAGATAATACCTTTGGAGGAGGAGTAAATTTCTCTTTTTCTGCACCTCAAATAACCACCAGAAGTAGTTTAATACTAGATTACAAAGAGCTTGCAAAACAGTACCTTGCAACTTATGGGGGGCATTTCGGAATTACTGATGTAGCAACACAGTTCTTTGAGGGCGAGGTTACAGTTGATAATTTTGGGATGGCTCACGTTCGTTTCCCTCAAGCTTATCAAGGGGTGGCTGTTACTAACGGCGAAATGATAGTCCATATTAGGAGTAACGGCGCCTTAAAAACAATTAACGGTATCTTTGTAAAGGGGCTTTCTGGATTAAACGCTACTCCATCTATTACAGAAAAAGAAGCTACCGCAGTAGCTGCCTCTTACTGGCAACTTAAATACGGAGTTTCTTATGAGGTTGATGATATAGCCCTTGTTATTATCTCTCCTTCAGAGTTGAAAAATAAAGACGGTAAAAGTTACCTCTCTTGGCGGATTAGGTTACGTAATGACGGTGAGTTCTTAGACGAAAACGTCTTTATTGATGCGCACACCGCTAATTATATTACTTATGAAAGTAATATCAGAGCTGCACACGGTGAAAAGACACCGATTTACCGCAGAATCGGAGAGTTAGCACCTGATGGACAGTGGTGGTTAAATGGAGTTTTTCCAGAGTATCCAGGTTATGTCTTTGGACGACTAGAAGCAAGGCCTCCACGTGGACCCAACCCATATGTTAATGATGGAAAAAGTGGACCAGATACAGCTTATACTAGGTTAAACCACGTTCATAAGTTCTTTCAAAATGAGTTAGGGATAAATGGTCCCAACGGAAATGGTGGTGTCTTTGTAGCAGAAAGCGGAATAGCAAAAGGTCAAAACGTAACAGATGCTAACATAGATTCCGCCTTGTGCCCGTCAAACGGAATGTTTTCAAATAACCTTATTTTTGTATTTTGCGGATACTCTAAGTTAGAAGATTTACTCGGTCATGAATATTCCCACGCTATTGGGTGGGGTATATTAAAGTATGCCGGAGAATCAGGTGCCATAGAGGAAGCTATCGCTGATTTAGGAGGATATCGTTTTCAAAAATACCTAAAAGGTTCCACTGATTGGGTGTGTGAAACTCAATCAGAGGATGAGTTGCCTTATAGAAACTCTAAAACCCCAGGTGTTGGAACCCTCTACCCTTCCCCTGTTCACTGGTACGACAGCAATACTAAATGTGACAGCATGCACGTTATGTCAACGGTTGCAAGCCACGCTGCCTACCTCGCTTCAGAGGGGGGAGAGCGTGAAGGGTGTAGAGTCCGTCCCGTAGGGATTGAAAGGGTACACAATGTTTGGTTTCACGCTAGACTAAACTATTTTCCAAGCACCGTAACGTATAACTCCTCTATTAGTTATATTATGGATGCTTGTGATGACCTTTATCCAAATACAGTTAACCCTAAAGAGTTTAGTCCTATCTGCTACCAGATTAAAAAAAGTATGTTAGCAACAAAGATGGATCAGAGAGGATACTGTAATGATAAACGGAAGATCTATGAAAAGGCTCCGTCCTGTGATTTTTGTCCAGATAACCCTAATAAAGAGGATATCGGATGTAGTGGTAACTGTGATGGTGAGGCAGACCTTGATAGTGATGGTGATGGCACACCTGATTGTTACGATGAGTGCCCGAAAGATCCCAATAAAGTCACAGCAGGGCGGTGCGGCTGCGGTAATAAGGAAGAGATTGAAGACTTAGATGATGACACCTTCTGGGGAGTAGGTTCTTGCCCCGCTATTAGAAACGATTGTGATGATACGAAGTTTAATTCTTTCTATAAAGGATCTTTAGAGATCCGCGGAGATGGTATCGATAACGATTGTGATGGCATGACGGATGAAGCTGAAATAATCAGTAAGTCTCAGAAAGATTATGATTATAGTGAAGCCCCAGATATAAGTGGTGATGGACGTTATATAGTGTTTTTATCAAACGGGGCGATGCCTGAAGTAGCTAGAACCAACAGGTATTTAAATGTCTTTTTATACGATAGTAAACTTAACACCTATACCCTTATTAGTAAGGATGCTAGTGGACTTGAAGGGAATGGCTTAAGCCTAGCTCCCCGTATTTCAAAAAAAGGGGAGACCGTAGTTTTTCAATCATACGCTAAGAACTTAAATGGTAAAATTCTTGCTTGGACAAAAGAAGAGGGGCTACAAGTAGTAACTTCTGAAGGTGGTAATAGACCCTCAGTAAGCCCTGATGGCAGATATATTACGTATGATAACGGAGGTGTTATCTATATTTGGAATAAGGAAACAGGTAAACAAAAAGAAATTCCGATGGATGGAATATCTGCAAGTTCAGAGATTAGTGCCAATGGAAAATATGTCGCATTTTGTTCTAGTATCAATCACTCTATTAACGGGGACTGGAGTGAAGATGGAATTTTTCTATACAATACAAAATCAGAAGAGATTGAGTTAGTTGCTCAAATGAGATCCGATCTTGATAACGGATCTTGCCCGACTATGAAGATCTCAATCTCTGATAACGGTCGCTACATCACATATAGCGGATTATTAACTAGTAATACTTATACTGAAGCTCATATTTACCTCTGGGATAGAGATACTAAAAAGACAACCCTTGTTGATACAAAGTTTGGCAAAACTTCCATTGCATCTAATGGAGCCTCTTATGATCCTAATATCTCAGGAGACGGTCGTTATATAACGTTCAGATCATCTGCGACGAACTTAATAAAATCAGGTTCCATTGGAACTCTTCCTAATATTTTCTTATATGATAAAAGTACTTCTAAGATAGAATTAATCTCTACAACCTTTAACGGAGAAACCCCTGATAAAGGGTCATTTAAGAGCGGTGTTAGTGATGATGGTTCTACCATTGTTTTTGATAGTTATGCTTCAAACTTAATTGAAAGAGCTTTAGATATTAACAAACAACGTAACGATGTATTTGCAGTGTATCGAGACGTATGCCCTGATGATCCGGATAAATATTCAGTTGGTGAATGTGGTTGTGGAGTGCCAGATACAGATTCTAACGGAAACGGTATCGCTGATTGTAAAGAAGGGTCAATCTCAATCTTGGATGAAGATGAAGAAGGCTTTCTTGATAAATGCCCCAACGATCCTAATAAAACAGAACCCGGAATTTGCGGTTGTGGTGTACCAGATATAGATACCGATGGTGACGGTGTTTTTGATTGTCACGATAAGTGTCCTAACGATCCGAAGAAAGTATTTCCTGGGATCTGCGGCTGTGGTGTAGTGGATAGCACTAAAGATAGTGATAGAGACGGCACCCCTGATTGTATTGATAAGTGTCCTTACGATCCAAAGAAAACAGATCCGGGCTTCTGCGGTTGTGGTAGACCTGAAACAGATAGTGATAAAGACGGCGTTCCTAACTGTATT
>JBMNIF010000002.1:0-1252138 GCA_050950765.1 Bdellovibrionota bacterium
TGTAGCGCCGTGTGGAACTGCATTAACAGAGAATCAATTGCATCGAATATCAAAGATCCTTCCTAAAGCATACGTTGTTTTTGATGGCGATCAAGCAGGGCGTACTGCTGCTGCCAGATCTTTTACGATATTTTTAAATTCAGGCATGGAAGCGCAAGCTCTTTTCTTACCGCAAGGTGAAGATCCTGATTCGATTGCGCGCAAATACGGTTCAGAGAAGATTGAAAGTTATTTCGAAACTTTAAAAGCTGAAGCGGTTTCGTTATTAGATTGTTATATAAACTCTCTTTTGCAAGGCTATGGTGTAGAGAAAGGCACAGAGATCGGAGCTACCATAAAAGCTAGAGTAGCTGAAGATATGGCTAAAGTCTTAAAGGATGTAAGAAATAGTATTGAACGTAATGAACTGATAAAAAAAACGGCTTATCGCTTAATGGTTGATGCGGAAGATTTTAAGCGATCTATAAAATCAGATTCTTTTTCAGTAACATCTTCTCAGAAAGAGAGCCTTGAAAAGTATGTTCCTCCGCAACCCACCTCTCAAGATGAAATAAATTATACTAAGAAAAAGATCTCTGAATTGCCGAGAGTTGATCAAGAGCTACTGCATGTCGTTATGGCAAAAAAGAGGACTTCATTACTAAAGTTTTAACGAATGGAGATCTTTGCACGACTTTAGATCCATCAACAAGGATGTTTATTGAGGGGTTGCATGAAATCTTATTAACTGATGAGGAAGACCTTCAAAAAAAAGAAGCGATAAAAGATTTATTAGGATCTTTTGGTTCATCTTGGATAAGGCATTGGAAAAGAAGCTATGCTATGCTTGAAGATAAAAGTGTCAACATGGAGAGGTCATTTGAGGAATGTCTCACCACGATGAGGCGCCAGAGGCTGATAAATGCAAGGCAAGAGTTAAAACAGCAGCTCGTTTCCTGTCGCGATAGGGCAGAGCATGAACAGATATTAGCTGATACTTTGCAGATAAATAGGCAACTAGCAAGGTTGCAGTAATTTTTTTAGCGTTTATTTGTTAGCGTTTGTTTGAGTTTTTTATAAAAAGCCAATTAAGTTTAGGGAGATATTGAGAAATATTAGTATCTTATGATAGAATATAGTGTTCCTGAGACCTTACTAAGGTTGCTCTAGTGGCTGATTGTCGCGGATTGGGGATCTTGTCAATCTTTTTTTGAAACGGCATGATATACAATGCGTTAAGGTAAGGGGTAGGGATCGTTCGGTACATTTTTTAATAAAATCTGATTTTACTTTTTATTTTTGTATCTAAATCTACTTATTTGGATTTGATTACAATCCCCTTATGCCGTGTTAACGCTAAAGAGGAGCTCTACGGGAGTCTGTTTTGAACAACATCTCTTGTGGAGGGGGTGTGTGTAAAAGAATAGTTTTTGCTAAGTTATTGAGAGGGATATAGTGGTTATAAAAAAGACCAAGAGCACCAAAAAACAAGCAGTGGTATCAAAATCATCTGCCAAGTCTACCAAGCCATCAAAAAAAGAAACTGCTGCCTCATCTAAAACTAAGACAACAAAAGTGAAGGCAACAACAAAGAAGACTAGCGTTTCTAAAACGGCTGCTTCTAAGGCTACTACTTCTAAAGCAAGTGCAACAAAAGTGAAAACGAAGACTGCTGCCTCTCAAAAAAAAGAAAAAGAAAGTGTCAAAAAGAAAGCTACTGCTACTAAAAGCAAAGCTACTCCTGCTAAAAGCGCCGTTAAAAGTAAGGCTACCTCGATTGTTCGCACTAGAAGTACAGCTGCAAAAGGAAGTAAGATAGCTCACCAAAGTGCCACAAAAGAGAAGAGCTAAACGTGCCGTTAGTGTGAAGGGAAGTAGCGCTGTTGAAGGCAGTAAAGAAAAATAGTTTTGCAGCGTTTGAGAAAACAGAGCATCGCAGAAAGAAGTACGCCAGAACGATCTCAAAAAATTTCCAAGAAGTCGATAAAGCAACCTGCATCAGAAAATGAGCTTGATAAGGCTTCTTTAAAGGGAGGAGATATTGAAAGCGGTGTTTCAAAACTTTTAGCTGAAGGTAAAGAAAAAGGGTTTTTAACTGTTGAAGATATCGGGGAAGCTCTCTCAGGGGAAGCTGTATCTGAAGAAAGCTTAGAAGAAGTTATCTCCATGTTCGATGAACATGATATCGATATTATTGATGAGCAAGTCGCTGGATTCGAAGAAGCAACAGATCCTGCTTATCGAGATGATGAGGGGATCGTCAATAGCTCCATAGGGAAAAGTACAGATCCTGTTAGGATGTATCTCAGAGAAATGGGGAATGTCAGCTTGCTTACCAGAGAGGGCGAAGTCGTAATTGCAAAACGTATTGAAAGGGGGCAGAACCTTGCACAAGAACAGATCTTGCTACACCCTTTAAGTTTAGAGTACGTGGTGGGTCTTTTTGATAAGGTTAAGAATGATGAAATTCGGTTGAGAGATCTTTTTGCTGATGAAACGGAAGAGGGGCCTGATACCGCTAGCAAGGAAAATGATGATTCTGATGAGAATGAAGAGAACGAGGAGGAGAGCGGCACCGAAAAACAGACCGTTTTAGATGAAGAGGGAAGAGTGCGCTAAAAAAGAGTTTTTAAAGAAAGGGGTAAGTTGCAAAAAAGCTCTGAAGGAAACAGCCAAGCTTTTCTCAGAATTATGCCAAGCACGTGATAGTGGGAAAAATAAAGTTCTCGCAGATCTAAAACAGAAGTATCGTCGTTTGTTGTTGCGGAATGGACAAAAGATTGCAAAATTGAATTTGAATGCAAAGCAATTTCAGATTATGTCAAGAGAGATTCGTGACGTCAATGCAAGTTTGCGAGTACTAAGGATTGAATTAACACGCTATCAGAATACTTTAAACAGAGATTCTGATGAGCTGCTTGCTGCTATCCCCGAGCTACTTTCAGAGGATCAGTTAAAGTTTAAGCGTGTTTGCAGGCGTCTAAAATTAAGAGCTGCTGAGGCTAGAGAATTAGGTCTTTTGTTGCAGCAAACGAAGAGCAAGATGAGTGAGCTAGAAAAACGTGTGATGTTTGATCTAGAGGATTTTGCACGTTCTGTTGAGGTTCTTGTTGACTCTGAACGCAAAGCTTATGAAGCAAAACAGGAGTTAGTAGAGGCCAACCTACGTTTAGTTGTTTCGATCGCTAAAAAATATACCAATCGCGGTTTACAGTTCTTAGATCTGATCCAAGAGGGGAATATCGGATTGATGAAGGCCGTTGATAAATTTGAGTATCAACGTGGTTATAAGTTTTCGACTTATGCTACTTGGTGGATTAGGCAGGCGATTACCCGCGCCATAGCGGATCAAGCCTAGAATTATTCGTATCCCTGTACATATGATCGAAACGATTAATAAGTTGGTGAGAACCTCGAGGGTATTGGTACAGGAATTAGGAAGAGAGCCGACCCCTGAAGAGATCGCTGATAAGATGGAGATCCCTGTAGATAAAGTTCGCAAGGTTTTAAAAATTGCTAAAGAAACCGATCTCTCTTGAAACGCCGATCGGAGAAGAGGAAGACTCTCATCTTGGTGATTTTATCGAAGACAAGCGGGAGATTTCGCCTGCGAATGCTGTTGTTAATATGAATTTACAGGAACAGACGCGGCGTGTCCTTTCTTCATTAACACCGAGGGAAGAAAAGGTGTTGAGGATGCGTTTTGGAATTGGAGAAAGGAGCGATCATACGTTAGAAGAAGTCGGACAAAACTTTGACGTAACAAGGGAGCGTATTAGGCAGATTGAAGCGAAAGCTTTGCGTAAATTACGTCATCCGAGTAGAAGCAAAAAGTTGCGTGGTTTTGTTGATGAATGATCGGCATTGTATAAATAAATTGGAGGTGCGGCAGTTTTTTAAAAAGAATGCGGCATCATTGATGTTCGAGCGGAGATCGTTGTTTATGAAACTATCCAAAATGATTGCAAGAAATACCCTCTGTTCGCTACTTTTATTAAATGTGGCTTGTGGTAGGTATGGAGATCCTCAACCGCCTGAGTTTTTTGCTCCACAAGGGGTAAATAATCTGCAAGTCACTGCGGATCTTAACGGTGTGCTTTTAAAGTGGGAAGCGCCAGAGCAGGATAGGCGTGGAGAGGCATTAAAATCAATTGATGGCTATTTTGTTAATAGAAGAATTATTTCTAAAGCGTCTGATCTTTTAGATCCTGATATTGAGGATGAGGTGTTGGGAACTGTGCTTGATACTCATCTGCAAGTTTTAAAAGATCTACGTCAGAAAGCTATTGAAGAGGGGAAGATATCGAGAAAAGTCTCTGTTGATGAAGCGTTAAAACGATTTAGTTATGTAGATTCTACCGTAAAACCAGGGGTGACTTATCTTTATTCCATAGTACCCTTTAATCAAGGTAGAACAGAGGGGTTGGTGCCACTAAAAGCTAAAGTTTTATTCCGCGGAGACTCTAGTGTTGTGACAATGATAGAAACTGAAGAAGCCGATCTTAAAAAATTTACAGGCTTTAAAAAACAGAAAAATACTCTAGTTTTTTAAATGAGTTATTTAAAAATATTTTAGATCTATTTTCTTGTAAATATAACAAACTCGAGTTATATTTCACGATGGTTGAGTTTTTATTTAAAGGAATAGGGGCCAAATATGGTTAAAAGAGAAAAAGCCAATTATCTGATTCAGTCGGTATCTCATGCTGTCGATGTGCTTGAGGAGTTAGCGAATTCTTCTGGTGAAATTGGAGTTACAGAGTTATCGAAGAATCTAAAATTACATAAAAATAATGTTTTTAGATTATTGGCTACGTTGGAGTTGCGTGGATATGTCGAGCAGAATAGTGAATCCGAAAATTATAGATTAGGGGTGAAAACCCTACATCTAGGGCAAGCTTATTTAGCTCACAGTTCTCTTATCGCTAAATCGATGCCGATTTTGAAAAAACTTTCTGATGAGATCGGAGAAACTGTTAATTTGGCTATTATGCGGAATGGTTACGTGCAATTCCCTGTTAGTATTGAATCGAAAAGACCTGTAAAAGTTTCTCCAAGAAATGCAGTTTCAATCTCTGCTAAGCTTTGTTCTGTCGGAAGATTGTTGACGGCGCAGTTACCTGATGCTGTCTTGGATGAACTTCTTGTTGGTAATACGCCGCAAGAAGTTGCGATTCGTAATCAATTAAACGAATTGAGATCCAGCGGGCGTGCTATTGATCGTGGTGCTATTGAAACAGATGTTATTTCAATAGCAAAGGTTGTGCGAGATAATACAAATGAGGTTGTTGGTGCTGTTGAGGTATTAATTCCTCAGTATCGTGCGAAAGTTGATGACTGCTTGCCGAAGGTCGAGCAGGCGGCTGAGGCTTTAACGATAGCCTTAGGAGCTCCTGTGAAAGGGGGGTTGCGTTCAGAGATAGAGAAAGGTGTAACAGCTGCAGGAGAGAAAACTTCTCAAATCCTACATCCCACCCATAAGACACCTACCACAACTCATAGTTCTATGCGTAGTAAATAGTGTTGTTTTTTAAATATCTTTGACTAAGCGTTAATCCGGTACCAGATGAGAGTTTGGTGCCGGATTTTGTTTAGGTGCGCTAAGCTAAATTTGGCTGCAGCACTGGTGCCAGCCTTCACAGCACTGTGCTGGCTGGTTGGTTTGGTGCCACCCTTCAGAAACTCCCTCTCTGAGGGTTTGGAAATTTGGTGCCACCCTTTAGGTTTGGGTGGGTCTGCTGAATTTGGTGCCACCCTTCAGAAACTCCCTCTGAAAGTGAGGTAGGGTAGGATAGAGCGTCAGCATTAGTATATTCTCTCTCTTAAGTTTAGTGGTAAATAGGCATTATTTACCTTCCTTTCTAAAATTTACACGAAAGAGGTGTTTAAACGATTCAAAAAAATATAGAACGACAAGCACTTAACTTGGAATCCAAAACAAGCTTGCTACTAAAGAGCTTGCAATGATGCCTGCGATATCCGCTAACAGCCCGCAAGCTAAGGCGTGTCTAATTCGAGTTATTCCAACGCTTCCAAAATAAACTGCGATGACATAAAATGTAGTTTCCGTGCAACCCATCAAAATTGAAGCAACAAAGGCTTCATATGAATTGGGTGCGTGATTGATAATTTCACTTACTACGGCAAAAGCTCCAGTTCCTGAGAGTGGACGTAGTAAAGCAACAGGCAAAGCCTCTGCTGGAAGGCCTATCCAAGCGGTATAGGGACCGATCATATCAGTTAATATGGCCATAGCTCCAGAAGCTCTAAACATCCCTACGGCAACGAGAATTGCTACCAAAAACGGGATAATGCGTACTGCTATATCGAATCCTTGTTTGGCACCATCAGTTACTGCCTCATACATTTTCACACCACGGTAAAAACCGTAAGAGATAATGAGGAGCATTAGTAGCGGCATTAGCCAAAATGAGATGACTTCATTCATTAAAAAATCTTTGACTGCGTTCCATGTTGTGCAACTTATTCCTAAAGCACAAATAGGAGAGCTCTGCAATAAAACAGCATCGGAAGTTTTAATGAATATTGAAACTAACCTGTATACAAAGATAGTAGCGATAGTTCCTAAGGTTAGCCAACATAGGAAACGCCCTGTTTTTGTTGGGGTAGTTAATAAATTATCATATTTATTGTGGCGATCATCTTTTTCGCAATCTTCTTGAGGTAAAGTTACGTCTGCATTTTCTGAGGGGGCAGCAATAACAGCAGCTGTATATTGCTTATCGCGTGCTGCAAAAAAAATTGCGGCTAAAACGGCAACCAAAGTAGAGATAGATGTCGCAATTAGAGTCGGAAGGAAAATGTCAGCAGGTCTTCCACATCCTGCCGCCGCTCTAACACCAATTACTCCAAGGGGTAATAGTGTGACGCTAGAGGTATTGATGGCGAGAAAAAGACACATTGCATTTGTAGCTGTGCCCTTTATGGGATTAATCTTGTCTAGCTCTGTCATAGCCTTCAATCCAAAAGGTGTTGCAGCATTGCCCAACCCCAGCATATTGGCTGATATATTTAATAACATTGCGCTCATAGCGGGATGTCCAGCAGGAATATCGGGAAAAAGTTTCTGAAGATAAGGTCTGACAGCTTCTGCTAAAGAATACATCAAACCACCTGCCTCCAAGATCCTTACAAGCCCCAACCAAAGAGCCATAATTCCAATTAGACCGATAGCTAAAGATACGGCACTCTTAGCAGTAGCAAAGCTAGCATCCACAACTGCTTGCAGATTTCCATTATAAGCACCTAATAAGATTGAAATAATTATAAAGGATACGAAGATAATGTTAATAGCACTGGATTTTTTCTTCATAGGTAAAGTAATGGAATTTAAAAAAAGAACTTAAAGATCATACACTTAAGGATCATGCAAAATAGGGGAGTATTGCACAAGATAAAATATAATTTTTTTCACTGGTGCCACCCTTCAGGGACGACCGGACGGGCTGGAACTGCAAAACGGATCAGCTAGCTCTTCACGGGGATTAAAAAACTGGTGCCACCCTTCTTTTCTTTTTCTAGCGCCATCCCCACACTAAAGGGTGGCACCAATCCCAATCTCCAAACTTTTTTCATTTTTACCCACAATAAAATCCTAACTCTAGCGACAATTAGGCGTTAGAATTTGGCAATCCTGCCAAACTAACCGGCAATTCTGCCAATTTATTGATTATTTTTATTTTTATCTGGAGTTGTCTTATGAGAAATCGTCGAGATAGGAGAAATCCTAATAAAATGGTGGTACATGTCACCAATAGAACATTATCTGGCTTGCCATTTCTAGCACGCCTTTTTATGAAATGGATCCTGTTAGGGATTATGGCACGTTGCCAAGAGCACCATCGTGTTAGAATTGCTCATTTTAATTGGATGAGTAACCACTTTCACATGATATTAGTTGGTGAAGGGAAGCACATCTCTTCATTTATGGGAGAGATGGAAAGTGCAGTTGCACGCGCTATTAAGAAACTAACGCCGCAATATAGGAGAAACGTTTGGGATGGACGTTTTAAGGAGCAACGTTTGTTAACTCATAATGATGTTATCGATAAGATAGTCTATATTTATATAAATCCTGTAAAAGCAGGACTCGTTGCACATGCTGATGATTGGGAAGGGTGTAGTAGTTTTAGAATGTATAAATCAGGTTCTTTAACAGTGCAGGGTAAGTATACCTCTTCTACTAATTTACGTAAGTTACCGCAGAGACTTCATAAAATAAGCGATGCTATTTTATTAAAAATGCTTAATATGTTTCCGCACACTTGTCATGAGCTTAAGATTACCCCTGATGCTTGGAAGAATTGTTTTGAAGAATCAAAAAACCTTACGTCTGAAGAGATCTTTAAAACAATAATGACAGAGATTTCAAAAAGGGAAGAAGAGATTGCACTTGAAAGGAAGGGGCATTTTATGGGGATGCGTAAAGTGCAGCAGCAATCGATAAATATTGCGTATGTACCTAAGAAGAAGACGCGTACGCCGTATTTAATTTGTTGGATTAAGGAGTTACGGATAAAAGCGATAGCAGAATATAAGGCTTTTTGTGAAGAGTGTAGAAAGGCTTGGAAGAAGTGGAAGCAAGGTGATATTTCAGCTAAGTTTGTTTATGGGGCATTTCGTCCGAGTATGCCTATTGTAGGTAGGCTTTGCGGGGTGGCGACCTGAAAAAAGTAATGTAAAAAAGCTGCTTTTTTGACCCGTTAATAATATGAAATCTAAATTTCAACAGGGAAGATCTATCTAAAATCTGAAAATAGTCAATTAATTGTAAATTGTAGTATCAAATTTAAGGAAATTTAAGGTGAGTTAAGCTTGCTGACAGCAGCATAAGCAGAAAAAAGGCTGTCAGAAGAACAAAAACAGCAAAGCAGGTCGTACTGGTGGGTGGCACCAGTGACTTATCCGTATTTAATTTGTTGGATTAAGGAGTTACGGATAAAGGCGATAGCAGAACATAAGGCTTTTTGTGAAGAGTGTAGAAAGGCTTGGAAGAAGTGGAGGCAAGGTGATATTTCAGCCAAGTTTGTTTATGGGGCATTTCGTCCGAGTATGCCTATTGTAGGTAGGCTTTGCGGGGTGGCGACCTGAAAAAAGTAACGTAAAAAAGCTGCTTTTTTGACCCGATAATAATATGAAATCTAAATTTCAACGGGGAAGATCTATCTAAAATCTGAAAATAGTCAATTAATTGTAAATTGTAGTATCAAATTTAAGGAAATTTAAGGTGAGTTAAGCTTGCTGGCAGTAGCATAAGCAGAAAAAAGGCTGTCAGAAGAGCAAAAACAGCAAAGCAGGTCGTACTGGTGGGTGGCACCAAGGACAAGAAGCAAGCAAGCAAGCAAGACTGGGATATTATCGGTCAATATGGTGGTGTGGTTTTCCACAACTTTTGCCATATTTTGTCAAAATACGGTCTTATCGGTAAATTTAGCACAAAAGTTATCCACAGCAAATCACCAAGTTTATACTTGGACTTATCGGTTATTATATCAATAACTCTTACTGCTTTAAGCTAAAACACTACGTTACGTTAAAAACAATCCCTTTTGAGACCCTCTTTTGGCTTCCAGTGCAGAATGCAGATAAGTTTTTTTCTTTATTTAAGCTTAAGAGACCTACTTTTAGCTAAATTTTTCAACCTTCTAACTAACATTCTGATATTATTAGGCTATTAAAACTTTTAAGGTTAAATACTTTGAATAAATTTCTTAATAAAAAAGGGTGGCACCAGACATAACATAACTAAGCCATTACGTTTAAATTAGTCCCTTTTGATGGATCTTGAGCCATCTCAGGGGTCGATGAAAGGTTCGAAAATAAAATAGACATCACCTTTTCTAACTGTTCACCTTGACCTTTAATTGCTTTTACTTGAAATTGATTTGAAACCTCTGTCATTTTTAGCTCAGAAGATAGTGCTGCAATAGAAGTAATATCCATAAACTTCCTCCTTAAATTCCTTTCTTTTCTTTCTGATAAATAGAAAATCGACACCTTAGAGGATGAACTAAAGCAAAAAAGAGCATTGTGAAGCGCTTATAACACATTGATTATATTAAGTAAAATATCACTACAAATAAAACATTCAGATATATTAAACACTTACAATATAATTCACTAGAATTCTAATTCTAGTGAATTATAGGGGTACCAAATCATTGTTGCCGGTCTTTTGGCTTAAAAAGAGGTAAAAGACATTTTATACAGAATCAGCTTAATAACCTAAAAGCACATATGACCACACACCACAGCACCTCAAATATTTCCTAAGCACGAAAACAAAAATGTAGATTTTGACCGTTTTTATTACCCATCTATTTTTTGATTTTACTTTTTAGAATAATTTGAAAAAAGTTGCGCCTGAAATTTATGTACGAGCCTAAGTAACAGCCAAGTTGTTATTTAGTAGTATAAATCTCTTTTTAAACAAACCTATCAGAAAATTTAATACCAGTTATAAGTTATGCCAGCGCATTGCTGCTGACTGTATTATACGTCACGTGATATGCACCTGTTTAAAGGGAATTTGGTGCCACCCTTCAGGGAAAAAGCTACTCAAGCATCTTATCAACTAGAGCACGATCTGGTGTACCCTACCTTGTTTCACAATATTACGTAAAAAATGGGTGGCACCAGTGATATCCGGATTTAAAACTGCAAAAGTTCAATAATATCAAAACATTAGCAAAAGATGGGGTTTGCTAATTAGAAGGGTAAAAACTCAATACTACCCTTCAGTAAAAGAGAGCAGCTGAATCTTAGAGATTAAATTTACATATCCTTCACAGTGAAAAACTAAAGAAGTATATTTCTAGCAGTATGCGTAAAAAAGATGGGTGGCACCAGAACAAACCATTACGTAAAAAATGGGTGGCATCAGAACAAACCAGAAACCAGAGCAAAGCTAGAGAAAAAAAATGGGTGGCACCAGTGACAGCCCCAGCAGACCAGCTTAAAAAATGGGTGGCACCAAGACAAAGCCTATAAAAAGAGCCTCCAAGAATACTTCCTGGAGGCCTCTCTTAACAACATTTAATTACAACCTGTTTTATTTAGCTGTAATCTTTCTCGTAATCTTTCTAACTATACGTCTAGTTGTAGCAGTTTTAGCAGCTACTTTCTTAGGAGCAGCTTTCTTAGCGACTGTCTTCTTAGCAGCGGCTTTCTTAGGAGCAGCTTTCTTGGCGACTGTCTTCTTAGCAGCGGCTTTCTTAGGAGCAGCTTTCTTGGCGACTGTCTTCTTAGCAGCTACTTTCTTAGTAGTAGTTTTCTTAGCGACTGTCTTCTTAGCAGCTACTTTCTTAGGAGCAGCTTTTTTAGCAACTGTCTTCTTAGCAGCTACTTTCTTAGTAGTAGTTTTTTTGGCGACTGTCTTCTTAGCAGCTACTTTCTTAGGAGCAGCTTTCTTGGCGACTGTCTTCTTAGCAGCGGCTTTCTTAGGAGCAGCTTTTTTGGCAACTGTCGTCTTCTTAGCAGCTACTTTCTTAGCAGTAGCTTTTTTAGCTGTAGCAGCTTTAGAAACTGTTGACTTCTTCATTGTCTTTCCACTTTTAGCGGCAACTCGCGTTGTCTTCGTAGAAGTTTTACTTATAGCCATGATTTTTTCTCCAAAAATTAGCGTAGTATAATAACCTCTATTTTACGCCTCTTTTTATTTATTAATCTGCGAATCCTCTCGCAGTTATTAAAAACATGAAATGAACATAATACCACTTGCGTTCTTCTTCATGTAAAAAAAACAACACTGAGACTTTTTAATTTCTGTGACCGCATGCCACTGTCTCAGATATTTTCTTTATCCTGCCATCACATCGCGATGTTTGCAAGATATTAACTTTGATGTTCGTTATAAAAAAAGTTTTCATAAATTTTGCGAACTCATCTTTTAAGATACACTCCAACGCCACCCCTTCGTGTTTATATTTTTAAAAATTACAAAAAACACCATCAATAAGACCATGCAAAAAAGCCTATAAAATAAGCTTCCCATTAAAGACATTCAAAACAAGACGCTAAAAAAATGACACTAGGATCTGAAACAAGAACTAAAGAAACAGATGATGTTTTTCTTTGAGTGAGACCTTAAAAATTCCTTCCCTAAAAATTTTATCTTCAAAAAAAAATTACTCTCTCGACATTCCCTCCTCTATTACAATTATTACAATCTTCCTTTCCGATCTCAGGTTGGATTAAAAGATCCTACAAAATTCTCTTTTGAGTAAGTAACTCTTCTTCCTATTTTTTACTTCATTAGATTGTAACCAAGAACGATCTTTTAACTTATCTAGATTCTCTTAAGGCTTCCAATTACAACACTAACATATTGTAATTATTGAATATATTATTCCTTAATGGTGATTTAATTAATTATTTAATTCTGCCGATAACTATAGCGGTAGCGATGTAAAGGCATCAAAGAAGTGTACCGATATCTTTGGTAAGAGATCTTACTTTAAGAGATTATAAAACAACTGATGGCTACTAGACTGCAACCTGTACTGAGTCAGGTCACAGGATCTAATGGTTTCATAAGAAAGAATTACTTAGTGACGAGATGACAACAACTGATACTAAAACAAAAATCGCTTCGGCTAACGAGTCTTGGCTGATAGCTCGTCAGTATGTTGGACTGTATGGGGAGTTCGCCAGTTCATTCAGTACAACTATTCGTTGGTGTAATAACAAAAACAAGCAAGGAATCGGAGAGTTTTCGCCTAATTTATTATGGCAACTGCGCAGATTATTACGGAGCGACACAGTCCAAGCGCCTCTATACTATGCTACTAAGGCATTTAAGAAAGAGGCTTTCGAGAGTACTGAGATTCATGACATTGAAGATGTCGCTGCACTGTATACACCACTAGAGTTAGCTTCAGTTCTAGCGATGTTGTATTTATATCGTCGAACAAAAAAATTATCTGACCCAACAGAGTTTGAACTATTAGAAGCAAACCTTGTCGCTCGTTCAGAGATTAGCACCTTCGTTGGAATTAACATTCCTAAGATCGGTTTCAGTATCGGGCTTTTAACAGGAATCATTCGTCACATCGGATTAGCTGCCTTCCTTATGCATGACAAAAAGGGTTTTGCCGAATACCGTAGAATGCTAAAAATAGCAAATAAAATCATTGACTTAGAGTATGAATTCGCTCATTGGGGCTGTTCTCATATCGAGATAGGAACAGCGCTTTTAATAAATATCGGTTTCTCGAGAGAGTTCGCAAGATCATTCTCTTGCGGACTTTCAGCAACATCACCAGAGGAAGAAGAGGTGCTAAACAATCAAAGTTATGCCGTAAGGTGTGCAGATCTTTGGACCAATGCATACATGAGCACTGGAGAGCCTCCACGTACTACTTACAGGATGGGGTTCTATCCTTCAGATCAGGCGTTAGCAGTTTTAAATGAAGCGGTGCATAAAACCACCTCCTCCGGAGGGCAATTTTCATGGTTTAAGAAATGTGCAGATGACTTAACTCCAGAAGCTGCACCTGAATTGGTTAACGGTAAGCACTCTTCAACCGAAGATCTCGCAAAACAAGAACAGGAATAAGCATACTACCGAAGTCAAATAAAAACACTTCCTCCCTGTTTTATACAACTATATAGTTTTTTATATCTAGGTCTTAAATAAGATTCATCCAATGCCTAAACATCACCAGAGGAAGAAGAGGTGCTAAATAATCAAAGTTATGCCGTGAGGTGTGCAGATCTTTGGACCAATGCATACATGAGCACTGGAGAGCCTCCACGTACTACTTACAGGATGGGGTTCTATCCTTCAGATCAGGCGTTAGCAGTTTTAAATGAAGCGGTGTATAAAACCACCTCCTCCGGAGGGCAATTTTCATGGTTTAAGAAATGTGCAGATGACTTAACTCCAGAAGCTGCACCTGAATTAGTTAACGGCAAGCACTCTTCAACTGAAGATCTCGCAAAACAAGAACAGGAATAAGCATACTACCGAAGTCAAATAAAAACACTTCCTCCCTGTTTTATACAACTATATAGTTTTTTATATCTAGGTCTTAAATAAGATTCATCCAATGCCTAAACATCACCGGTAGAAATAAGCCTCACTAAGCTTTAACTAGAACTCCACCTTTAGAGCTCTTCCCTTAGCTAGGAAGAGAGCTTGGCATAAATAAGGTTGAAGAGTCTTTCTAAGAAAGCTCCTTCGTTAGACAGGTTCAGTCACTTACTATGTAAGCCTTAAAAAAAGGGGCGCAGTGTATAAAAGTCTAGCGCTAATTAGCCGCGTTAAGTTTCCTTATCAGTGTCATGCAATCTTTGGTAAATACTTTTTTGGAAGTCCTCTTAATATTTACCTTCTTGGATTGTTTTACGCGCAACCTATTGCTTTTGATAGCAGTACTACCAACAGTTATATTTTTATACCTTCTGACAATTCTCGGAAGATCGATAACTTTTAATGTCGTGCCATTTTCAAGAGAACCAGAAAATTCCGGTCCACATCTCCGTCCGCCCAAAATTAAGTTTAATGGAACTTCTCCGCTACCAGTCCCGATAAGAGAAATGTTCATCAAGCCGCCTGGGATAGCTTTTCTACTAACAGTACCGTCCTTCCTAACACCTGAAATCTTAATTGAAGAAAGTGTCATCGGAGTTTGATTCTCTCTCTCTTTATTTTTATCGTCTTCCACAACGGTCTTTACTTGGCAGTTCGGAGTAAATTGCAATGTCATCCCATCATATAAAGATGCGTTGTTATAAGCGTAGGTATAAGCACTATCACTCGCAGATCCCCGTACTCCAATAGTAGCGGAGGTTGCAACTAAAGAGGCTACTTCCGGCGTAGCAAAGGCATAAGATGTTTCTATTAAACCCGAAGGATAGAGTGTAACATTCACTGTTACATCGTCTTTATAAATGCTGGCGTAAGAACGAGCGTGCCAAGTGATGCTCTGACTGTTGGCATCTCCTTTTACCCTAATGCCATGACCTCTTTGCGGAAAAATTAGGTCTGTATGTAAAACGGCGATCGAATTTAGAGGCGCATCTGACCCGTTCCTATAATCAGCTGAGCTTTGATTTTGTAAATAAATTACACCGTTTGGAGAGATGGTAATATTCTTGTATGACACACCATAAAACGGGAATTCAAATCCAAGTGTAACCTCAGGAAATTCTAATTCATCAACGTTAGAGATAATGTCTTCCTCTAGCGAAACATAAGAAGGAGCCTGCCTGCCCTCTGTGGCGCTATATGAACAAACGGTCTGATTACCAACTTCTGGCTCTACGTTGCCATTAATCAACCTTCCCAAATTTAAAACCTTACCACTTTCAACAAGACCATCAAGTTTGGTGTTGCTTGTGCCAGTTTTTTTCAGATGTGCTGTCAGTTCAGTCGGTGTTATCTTCGGATAAAGAGATTTTAACAGGGCAACTGAACCTGTCACAAATGGAGTCGCCATAGAAGTTCCAGAAAGACTTTTATATGTTCCATTAAGGTAAGTACTAACGATACTAACACCTGGTGCTGCAATAGTTACCGTTTTTGCGCCAAAATTAGAAAAATCTGCTAAACTTCCACTTCTACCGATAGCACCAACAGAGATAACATTGGCTAAGTTGTAGCCAGCGGGATAAGTTGGTTTTACGTCGTTGTTGTTACTTTCATTACCTGCTGCTGCAACAAATGTAATCCCTTCGGCTAGTGCTTTTTCTATGGCGTTATACATGACTTGAGAGAACCCCCCACCGCCCCAAGAATTATTCATGGCAACGATATTAAATCCTCGCTTCTTCATGGAAACGACATAATTAATGGCCTCAACTGCCCCTGCCAAGCTACCGGATCCTTTTGCGTTAAGAAATCTACATCCTAGCAACTTTATATTCCAATTTATTCCACTAATACCGATACCGTTATTACCACTAGCACCGATAACTCCCGCTACATGTGTGCCGTGACCATTGGCATCCATCGGATCTCCTTTTGCGCCGATTGTTGACATGCCATAAACATCATCAATATAGCCGTTACCATCATCATCTATACCGTTACCTGGAATTTCTCCGTTATTAACCCAGATATTAGCGGCGAGATCCGGATGAGTATAATCGATTCCTGTATCAATTACGGCCACAATCATGTCTTGAGAGCCCGTCGTGACATTCCAAGCTGTCTCTGTATCGATACCTAAATTCTTACTAAGTCCCCACTGTTCATTAAACTTGCTATCGTTAGGACGTGCAGCTATTGAGATCTGATAATTTGGAGAACAAGATTTTACAATTCCATTAGCTACGAGTTCTTCACACAGTTGTAAATCTGCAGCATTAACCTCTCTTATGTTTGATTTGGAAGTATTTGAGGCGTTATAGCTGTGAGCACCTTTTAAGGTTACTAAACTCGATCCTTCTCCGAGAGGCTTTAGCTCTTGTAAGCCAAAAGAACTAAGTGTCGCTGCCTCTCCTTGCTGTAAAGCGAAAGGACCTTTTTCGGGTGGTTCAATAACGAACTCTCCTTCATAAACGTAATCAGTAGCAGCATTAGCGTAAAAAGGAATAAAGACGGCAAGTAATAACACCGTCCATCGAGGGAATTTACTCAACAAGCAAGACATCAGCAATCCTCCCTAGATCAACATTGTGATCCATCCCACACACGAGATAGAAAGTCGTTCAATCCAAGGGATCGCATTACGATCTGCCGCTAAATTCTTTTAGGAAAAATTATTTTTTTTGCTATTGGAGTAATAATGTTCAAAATTGTACAAAAATGGGCGTTTTTTAAATGAGAAATCACTCTTTATAAGAAAAGAGTCTACTATGGCTTCAATTTTTACGAGTTACTAAAAGGGCAATTCCTCGCTTCTCCCCCACTCTTTTATTCATCTTTGTATTGCAGTGAGGTACTTTTTAATCTCTGCACTCTATTTTTTGTGTTGTTATAAGTGTTGATATTTAACGTTCCAGTAATGTCAACTCCAAAACACCGCTACTGATGAAACGAGCTAAATTCTTGGCGTTTCTTTCTGCTGCTTCAAGAGTTGCGCTAGGATGATTTCGATAGCAATCAACAGAATAGGTTGAATCCCCATTTGGCGAGATCCTTCTCCTGACTTCATAGATATACTTTGAATTACTTCCTCTGTTACTGATTAACTTAGCGGTATTGATACTTAATTGTGCGTCAGGGATATATTGTCGAAAAAACAACCCTGCTCTCTGCCAAGCGGCAAAATCTTTTTCTAGGGAAAGTTGAAATGTAGTTGGCGTCTGGTCAATCTCTGCCAAAGTCTGTTCTTTTTGCGAGATTACTTCCATTTGTAGGTCATTAGCAGAATTGGCGCTACAAGAAGAGAGTCCTAAAACGGTTAAGATAAGAACAAACTTAATATTTTTTATGTTTATCATAATCGAATCCTTAAATCCGCAGCACAAGGTTTCTTTCCGCCTTCAATACACCAATACCTTTAAACAGGAAAGGGGGACAATAAGAACGGTGTTTGCTCCTTACATTCTTACTACGTAGTTTTATAGCTAATGCCGCTACAAGAAAAGGCCGATATTAAAGAGTAGACAGTGCAGTTTGTTAGTTGTTTCTATTTTTTATCGGCGTTCTCATGATAATTCGACTACTTTTTATAGTATTATCATTTTATATCTTCGCATTTTCGGAAGTCTCAGCTGATGATACTGTCAGGGCACGTTTTACCCCTAATGCTACACGTTACAAACACACCTTAACAGTTGCTCCGTTAAAACTTGCTAATGGAAGTAGTTTAACACTTGTCTCTCCTGCTCATTTAACAGGTCTAACCAAAAAGCTCTCTATCTTGCTTGAGCGGACACATCAGCAGTATACGAAAATTTTTGGAGAGATCCCGACGCTGACCACTTCAATTCGACTAATTGATGAAAGAGAATTCTTTAAAGTAACAGCGGCACCTGAATGGACAAATGCACTTTTCTATAAAAATGAGATCATTATTCCCATCCCTGAAAATGTTGCTGAGATAGACCTTGAAAATATTTCCCGCGCGATAAAGCATGAATATACTCACGCTGTGGTGCACGCCTTATCTGCCGGACGGTGCCCTGGTTGGCTCGATGAGGGGCTGGCGCAATGGTCTGAGGGACCTGAAAATCCGGCTTTACAATTAGCTTTGCTTGAACTCTTAAAAAAGAATCGTTACATCCCTTTTGATAAATTACAGGGAGGTTTTACCAAATTGGATGTCGAATTAGTCCCTGCTGCTTATGCACAATCTCTTTACGTGACAAAAGAGCTTCTGACTCAACACGGATTTTCAGCTTTAAGACGATTCTTCAAAGTGTTACGTCACGGCTATAGCAAAGACGCTGCATTTATTGCGGGGTTTAATATGAATGAAGGCTTAATAGAAAACATCGCCATTCGCAGAATCAAAGCACGCTTAAATCAACGTCAAATCTCTGCTGCACAGTAAATCAGAGATCATCATCCGGATCTTCCCTAGCTTTTTACCCCCATAGAGGATCGTCACTGAAGGGTGGCACCAGATTTTTAACCCCCGTCAAGATCTAGCTAGCTCGTTTCGCTGTATCAGCCCGTCCTAGCGTCCCTGAAGGGTGGCACCAGTGATAAAGCCAACTAATCCGCCCAAACTGGTGGGTGGCACCAAATTCATCACCTGCTTGCTAGAAGCTTTTTGCTTAAAAAGCCTATTAGAATCAAACTATTATGACATAACTAGTTGTTTAGGAGCCTCTAGCTTCAGCTTTCAATAAAGAAGGGTGGCACCAGTGATAACCCCGCCCTGCTGTCCCTGAAGGGTGGCACCAGATTTTTAACCCCCGTCAAGATCTAGCTAGCTCGTTTCGCTGTATCAGCCCGTCCTAGCGTCCCTGAAGGGTGGCACCAGTGATAAAGCCAACTAATCCGCCCAAACTGGTGGGTGGCACCAAATTCATCCCAAATTCATCACCTGCTTACTGAGAAGCTTTTTGCTTAAAAAGTCTATTAAAATCAAACTATTATGACATAACTAGTTGTTTAGGAGCCTCTAGCTTCAGCCTTCAATAAAGAAGGGTGGCACCAGATTTTTAACCCCCGTCAAGATCTAGCTAGCTCGTTTCGCTGTATCAGCCCGTCCTAGCGTCCCTGAAGGGTGGCACCAGTGATAAAGCCAACTAATCCGCCCAAACTGGTGGGTGGCACCAAATTCATCACCTGCTTGCTGAGAGCTTTTTGCTTAAAAAGTCTATTAAAATCAAATTATTATGACGTAACTAGCTGTTTAAAAACCTCCAACTTCACCAACTTCAGCCTTCAATAAAGAAGGGTGGCACCAGATTTTTACCAGCTTCAGCCTTCAATAAAAAAGGGTGGCACCAAATTTTCCAAATTTTCAGCCTCTTTTTAGTTGCAGCCCGTTCCCGTCAAGACCCAACCAATTCGCTTTTCAGTTCAGCCCGTTCAGCCGTCCCTGAAGGGTGGCACCAAATTCATCACCTCCGTCAAGACCCAACCAATTCGCTTTTTAGTTGCAACCCGTCCAGCCGTCCCTGAAGGGTGGCACCAGTTTTTTAACCCCCGTCCAGATCTAGCTAGCTCGTTTCGCTGTATCAGCCCGCCCAATCGTCCCTGAAGGGTGGCACCAGTTTTTTAACACTAAATTTTAACCCCAACTTCAGCCTTCAATAAAAAAGGGTGGCACCAAATTTTCAGCCCTATCAGATCTCTTTACGGAGTCGTTTTTTCTAATAAGACCACAGCGAAGGCAGCCATCCCCTCTTCTCTACCTAGAAAACCGAGATGTTCCGTTGTTGTTGCTTTAATTCCGCAAACAGATTCATCAATTAAAAGAGCTTCAGCTACGGAAAGTTTTATAGCTTGCTTAAACGGTGCAATGCGGGGTTTTTGAGCAATAATAGTGCAATCTAAATTTACAATCTCCCAACCGTCAGCGTGTACTCTTTCCCAAAGCCGCCTCAAAAGCTCTTTACTGTCTGCATTAAGATATTGAGCATCCGTATCGGGAAAATGCTCTCCAATATCCCCTCCACCTACCGCACCTAAGATAGCATCCATAATAGCATGAGTTAAAACATCTGCATCAGAATGCCCGATAAGTCCATCTATGTCAGAAAGTTTAACACCTCCCAATATTAAAGCTCTATCATGCGCAAATTGATGAACATCTATACCGTGCCCAATACGGAACATAATAACTACCTATGCCTTAATATTAAAACGATCCTATTTAATGCTCTAAAAGTATTGTTGCAGCTACAATCAAAATAATAACGGACAACGCAATGCCGCGAATTACACTAATTAAAATCCGTACCGTTTTGGATCTCTTAAAATAGCTGCGGTCGCAAAAACACGCGGGACAAATGCACGCGTCTCTCTATTAAAAAAGCCTCTTCGTGAAAGAACCCAAAAATCCGTTTCTCCGTTAGCAGCATTTATCTGACGTTGCACACCACCTGGTCCACAATTATACGCAGCCAAAGCCAACTCCCAACTTCCAAATCTTTTGTGCATATCTTGCAACATCCGTGCAGCGGCTATCGTAGAAAGGATCGGGTCTTTTCTCTCATCGTCAAACATATCAACTCGTAAGTCGTACTCTTGAGCAGTTCCCTTCATGAATTGCCACATCCCGACAGCACCGGCACGACTTCTCGCATTGTGATCAAGTGCACTTTCTACAATCGCTAATGCCAATAACTCCCCTGGAACCCCTTCGTCTTGTAACAACTCTTCAAGAACAGCACGGTATTCACGTTGTTTTCTGAAGGCACGCTCCATAAACTTTCGCTCACGCCCTAAAAGACGGTGCATCTCTCTGTTAATTTCAATATTATCCGGAATCGCCAACTTAGGCAGCGTAACAGGGCGTTGGCGCTTAATATAAAGCGGAGCCATCGAAGCTCTTCTTGAGTCATAGTCTTTTACTGCAAGCTCTTCCACCATTGAAAAGTTTCTATCAAAAAAGCCGCACCCTGTAAGGGTTAACAGAGATAGAGTAACAGTAAGAGACACCACACCTCTCTTTAAGGTGCTAAACGGTCTTGTGCAAGAAGTGCGATTGTAATTAATTCGTTGATTACTTTCTTCAGAACAACTGACGATCATGGGTGTATTTTCGCACGGTGTATTCACCCTTTTAAAAATAAACGTGTCCATACCGCCCTCTATACTACAAATAAGATCGTTCCTTCAATCATATCTCTTTTACCCCCTTGCGGAATTACACCTGAAAAGGTTATCCTAAAAGGAGTTGTATTAGTTTGTTGTAGTTATTTATCATATTGATTTAATTATCTGATTTTCTTTAATTAAGATATATTTTGAAATATTTTACATCTTCGCTTTGGAGTTCAAGAATGCATAACAAAAGCCGTTTGTTTTTTGCTATTTTAACCACAATCCTTTGCAGTGGGTGCGCTTCGAAACAATCTGCTGAAGTTAAAACGGTAGCAAATTGGATGTATAACGGTTCGATTGTTGTCGCCGGTCCTATTCCAGAAGTCTCAACTCCATCTGCTTCCACTATGCTTGCTTTTATGCCATCTGCTGTTACAGCTGGTAAGCTTTGGCTCTCACTTGATTCCGAAGGTGGTGTTGCGAGGATAATGGATGGCATAACGCCTCTACAGTCTATAAAAATTGACACAAAAACCGATCTCCCAAAAGGACGTTTTGAAGTTCTCTTAAAGCAACACGATGCTTTGTGGCATGCCAGTGATGAATATTTTAAAAATCGTTCTCTCCCCGTTCCAGATTTTGGTAGTAAAGAACGTTTTTTACGTGGGGCTTTAGGCGATTCAGTCCTCTATTTTAGTGAAGATCTCGCTATTCATAATTCATTAGCCTTAATCCCTGAAGTTGGGGGCGTCTGTGTAAACGATAAAGAGATGCAACTTCTCTACAATCACCTTGAAGTTGGTTCGATAATTGAAATCAGGTAGTGAACTTTAACAACGATCGCTTGCAGTTTTTGTTATAGATTGCTAGAAGAGGTGCGCTGTATCTTCCATCTACTTTTAGTTATATTTAGATCTTAAGGACAGATGAAGAACGAAGAGACTATAAAAATAATCAAGGACGATCCCTATTTAAAGCCGCATGCCGAGTTCTTTAAGCAAATTCACAAGCAGATTAAAGCAACGGAAGAACGTATACTTGCTGGAAAAAGTTTAATAGATTTTGCAGATGCACACCATTTTTACGGATTGCATCGCACAAAAGACGGTTGGATCTTTCGAGAATGGGCTCCGAATGCTAAGGCGATTTATTTAATCGGTGCGTTTTCTGATTGGCGGGTGCAGGATCGTTTTGCGCTCTCCCCTATCGGCAATGGAGATTGGGAGATAACACTTCCTGAAGAAACCCTTAAACACCTTGATCTTTACAGAATTTATATTGAATGGCCAGGTGGCGGTGGAGATCGTATCCCTGCTTATGCAAATTGCACCTACCAAGATCCGAATACTAAGATCTTTTCAGCTAGAGTCTGGGATACTTCATACGAATGGGAAGTTCCAAATTTTGAAAAAAAAGATCAGCCATTATTGATCTATGAAGCGCATATCGGAATGGCTCTTGAAGAGGGGCGAGTTGGTACCTACCTTGAATTTAGAGACCAAATTTTGCCACGTATTATCAAAGCTGGCTATACAGCTCTGCAGATCATGGCCATTCAAGAACACCCTTATTACGGTTCTTTCGGCTATCAAGTTTCTAATTTTTTTGCACCATCTTCTCGCTTCGGAACTCCCGATGAACTTAGATCGTTAATTGATGCTGCGCATCAAGCAGGGTTGCAGGTTTTCCTCGATCTTGTGCATTCGCATGCGGTTAAAAATGAGATTGAAGGCTTAAGCCGTTTCGATGGTACGTATTACAGCTATTTTCATGACGGAGAACGTGGCTATCATCCGGTTTGGGATTCTCGTCTCTTTAATTTCGGTAAATATGAAGTGATCCGTTTTTTACTTTCGAATGCACGCTACTGGATTGATGAATTCCATTTTGATGGTTTTCGTTTTGATGGCGTCACCAGTATGCTTTATTATGATCACGGTTTAAAAGATCCCTTCACATCATACGACAAATACTTTGGCAATAACCGCATTGATCGCGATGCTATGGTTTATTTGACGCTTGTAAATAAGATGTTGCACTCGATGGGATCAATTACCACTATTGCAGAAGATGTAAGTGGTCTGCCTGGACTAGCTGCTCCCATTGAAAGTGGCGGCGTTGGCTTTGATTATAGACTAGCACTCGGCATCCCTGATTTCTGGATAAAAACCATAAAGGAGAGGCAGGATCAAGATTGGCATGTTGAATGGATGTTTTCCGAGATGACCAATAAGCGCCAAGATGAAAAAACCATCAGTTATGCAGAGTGCCACGATCAAGCTTTAGTCGGAGACCAAACTTTAATTTTTCGACTCCTCGATACGTTGATTTATACTAATATGCGTACCGATCAATTTAACCACTTAGTCGATCGAGCTTTGGCGTTACATCGCTTAATCCGTTTTATTACAGCGACAACAGCAGGTCACGGATACCTAAATTTTATGGGAAACGAATTCGGGCATCCTGAGTGGATTGATTTTCCGAGAGAAGGTAATAACTGGTCATTTCATCATGCCAGACGGCTATGGAGTTTGGTTGATGATCCGAACCTTAATTATAAGTACCTTGGAGAGTTTGATCGTGCCCTACTCGATTTCATCAAGCAACGTGATCTGTTTAAACACGGTGGTGCGCAATACCTTTCCAGTCATGTTGAAAATCAAACCCTTTCTTATGCACGGGGTGGTGCTATCTTTGTTTTAAGTTTTAATCCATCACAATCATTTGTTCATTTTAGGACTCCGTTACCGCAAGGTTCTCCCCTTAAAGATTATGAAATCATCTTTGATTCTGATGATAAGCGTTTCTTAGGTAATGGTCGTATAGATAAGAGCTATAAGATCCCTGTCACTAAGGTCTCTGATAATTGCTATGAATTGGAGTTGTATCTACCAACCAGAACGGGGCTTGTGTTAGTGTAAGCGTTACTTATTTATGGAATTATAAAAGACAATCAAAAAAAAGGGAGGTGTATTTTACACCTCCCTTTTTACACAGCTCTATATTAAAAGTTTAGCTAAGTTTATCTAGCGTCAACTACGGCTGCGTGGATGATTAAATCAATAACTTTATTGGAATAACCCCATTCGTTATCATACCAAGCTACTAACTTAACGAATGTATCGCTCAGTTGTATACCTGCACCAGCATCAAAAATAGATGTGCGAGGATCCCCTATAAAGTCAGATGAAACAACTGCATCTTCAGTGTATCCCAAGATACCCTTTAAAGAACCTTCTGAGGCTTCTTTCATAGCAGCCTTGATCTCATCATAGGTAGCAGGTTTTGCTAAGCGGCAAGTTAAATCAACAACAGAAACATCTAAGGTAGGAACACGGAGTGACATACCTGTTAATTTGCCATTTAACTCTGGAATAACTTTACCTACGGCTTTGGCTGCACCTGTGCTTGAAGGAATAATATTACCAGCAGCAGCTCTACCACCCCTCCAATCTTTCTTGGATGGACCGTCAACAGTCTTTTGTGTAGCTGTTGTAGCATGAACAGTTGTCATCAAACCTTCAAGAAGTCCCCACCTGTCATTGATAACCTTAGCAATAGGTGCCAAACAGTTTGTAGTACAAGAAGCATTTGAAATAACCGTCATATCTTTGGTGTATTTGTCTTCATTAACACCCATGACAAACATCGGAGCATCTTTCGAAGGTGCGCTGATAACTACTTTCTTTGCACCAGCGGTGATATGAGCAGATGCTTTTTCCGTTTCTGTATAAACACCAGTTGATTCAACGATATATTCTGCACCGCACTCTTTCCACGGAATGTCAGCGGCATTCATGCAAGCATAGCAGCAAACTGCTTTACCATTAACGACTAATTTCCCGTCTTTAGCTTCTACCTGTCCGTTAAAACGACCGTGGACGGTATCATACTTAAGCATATAAGCCATATAATCAACGTCGATAAAAGGATCATTGATACCAACAATTTCAACTTTCGGATTATTAATCGCAGCCCGAAATACAAGTCTACCAATTCGACCAAATCCATTAATTCCAACTTTTACTGTCATCTGATGATTCTCCAAATTTACAAAAACACCCCCTTCTTGAAATTACCTTACAGGGGGTAGCTTGCGTCAATACAAGTGTAGGAATTCTTACACGTAAACCCTCGATCGGTCAACGTTATAAGCTAAGATCTTTTTTGTCGCAGAGTGAAATTTATCACGCCTACACCACTCTGCGCATAACAATATTTTATTTTCAACCTATGCCAAAAGGCATCTTCACAAAATTATCTCCACTAAAAAAGGAGCCCTTAAATTACCCCTTATTCCTGAAGAGGTTGTAAATTATCCCTACCCTCCTCCCCTTTTTTTGAATCCTCATAACGGATTGCATGACGGAAGATATATGTAGAAACAGGGAGTCCCAACAAAAACCCCCAAACTCCAAAAACCTTCCCGCACGTCGTCAAAATAGCGAGCACTAAAACGGGATTTATGTGCATATGTTGCCCGTAGATCTTGGGATTGAGTACGTAAGCCTCAATCATATGAATAACTGTAATTAACAGGATAGCAAGGAACATCAGCCAAAAACCACCTGATTGTAATGCCATCAAACAGATCGGGATAGAGCTGATAAAAACTCCTGCAATCGGGATAAAGCTACAAAAGAAAACTATCACCGAGAGAAAAGCGATCTTTCCAGTAATTCCGAGAATCCATAAGCCGATAGCTGTCAATACGGTATTAAGCAGGGCGATCATAGCTTGCGCCTCAAAAGCACGTCCCAGCTCTCTTCCAAAGCCTGCAATACTTCCTGCAACCTCTTCATAAATAAAAGCTACTTTAGTATGTGAAAGATCTTTGACAGATTTTGTTAAGCGGGGCAGATCTAGCACTATTAGGAAAGAGAAAAGTACCGATAATAAAAATGATGACATCGCACCCAGTAGCGTTGTACCGAGATTAGTAACCTTCCCTGTTAAATATTTTACGATCTCCCCATTTTTCTCCTCTTCGTCATTTCCTCCGATCATGGATTGCAGCAACGACAAAGTTGGAGATTTTGAAGCATCCCATTCTGATTCTGGTTGTATTTCATTAACGTGATCAAGATCTTCTGCGGAGAGTCCAATAGCAAAACTAATAATATTAGAATCTTTGGCGAGATCTAGAAGATGCCGATCAATAGTTCTGATATATTCCGGAATATGGGTAATCGTATTTTTAGCTTGCGTCTTTATGTATGGCACTAAATAAGAGCTAACTGTAACAATTAGGCCTAAAAAAATAACCCCAACAAGAGTCACCCTTAAAGGACGAGACTTAATTCTCGATTTTAAGTGTTGTACTGCATGCGCCTGCATATAAGAAAAAACGAAGGTTAAGAACATCAACAAAAAAAACGACCGCAAGATATAGACAACCGAAAAAAGTCCCCCCCAAACAATTATTCGTGCCCCGATCGATAATAAATGTGAAAACTCCCTTTCCGTTTTACTCATGATTTTTACATTCCTAAAAGTAATTTTTTAAGATTGACTTACACTATCACTCCAATCAAGCAGATCTTTCTGCTAAAAATATTTAATTCGCCTGAGCATAGTACGATACAAAGAATGGCGCAAAAATAATTTTTATCACCACTTTTCAAGAAAACACTCCAACATTTCGTGGATAGGCAACTCTCCGTTAATTACGTAATCAGCATACTCTCGAAGCGGCGCACAGAACTTAGAATAAGCAGGCTCTACGGTAGTAACCCATTGATTTTCAACAAAATCTTTAGTTCTGCCACGCTCCATAACGTCACGTTGCAAACGTCTAGTAAAGCGCACGGCATCTGAAGCGTCAATAAAGATCTTACAATCAAAGACATCCCGCACCTCTTTCCAGTAAAATGTTAAAATCCCCTCAACGATAATTGTTTTTAAAGGGTGGATCGTTACACTCTCAGTTGTCCTAAGTGAAGTTTTAAAATCATAGCAGGGGCACTCAATCGTTTTCCCTTGTCGCAGATCTCGCAAATGTTTAAGTAACAATAGATCCTCAATAGAGCTCGGATCATCATAATCTAATTTTACTGGCTCTTTCACACCGTCTTTAACTTGTGGAAGGGTCTTATAATAACTATCAACTGAAATAATGACAGAATCACCTAGCTTCTCTTTTAATGAGTGGGCAAATGTTGTCTTCCCACTTGCTGTGCCACCTGCGATTCCAATTATACGCATAACAACCCTACAATCAGTACTTTTCGTTCAAAACCGTTTCTCTAAAACGACGTAAATACCCTAAAAGAACAGTATACATAAAAACGAGCGCCCAGCTACAAACTTTCGCAAAAAAATCCGTAAAATTCCTATTTTTAATCGATCCTATAAAGCTTCTGAGAATAGAGATACCACGGCAGATAGGCGTATGACATGGCATCTTTTAACATTTCAGGATCAAGAGTTGTCGGAACCAAAGATGAATCGTGTAGTTGAAATTGCAAGGGGGTAACAAAGGGACGCATGATGATCACCTGATCCCCTTCTTGATAAGCAGCGTTCTCAGCAAACTGCATCATGGCGCGTCCGATAGCACCTTTCGGAAGTGTCATAACATTTCTACCTATCATGGGATGGATCGTATCTAAACCGGAAAAATGAAGAGCTGTCGGCATCAGATCAATCTGACTACTTAAGAGAGTTACGGTTTTTTTCGGAACATTCGGTCCGATGATAAAGGCAGGGACATGGAATTTATCTATCGGCACTAGATCATTACCGACTACGTGAGAATTATGATCAGCAACTACTATAAAAATAGTATTATCATAGTAAGGTTCTTTCTTTGCCAATTCAAAAAAAAGTCCTAAAGCATAATCTGCATATTTTACAGCGTTACGGTGTGTTTCTTTCGGTTGCTCATAAAGCTCAATCCGTCCATCAGGATATTCATACGGCACATGATTAGAAGTTGTTAAAATTAGGGAAAAAAACGGTTGATCTCCGTGTGCTTTAAAAATTTCATTGGCACGCCTGAAAAGATCTTCATCAGAGACACCCCATGTTGTCGAAAAAACGGGGTCTTTAAAAGTAGGCTCATCATAGATGTTATCAAAACCGTTTCCCATAAAGAAAGATCGCATCTCGTCAAAATTACTTACTCCCCCATAAATAAATTCAGTCTCGTAATTATGCTTTTTTAAAAGCTCGGCAATCGTAAAAAAATCATTCTTCGCAAGGTTTAATTTAACAACACTACGGTTTGCTGTCGGTAAAAAACCGCTAACAACAGCTTCAATGCCACGAACGGTTCTGGTTCCTGTGGCATATAAATTAGAAAACCACAAACCCTCATCCTTTAGACGACATAAATTAGGTGTAATATCTGGACCATCAAGACAACCTGTATCAACTGCTCCGACACTTTCAAGTAGAACGACCACAATATTTGCAGGACGATCATATTTATAAGGAGATTTTTGCTCATGTAAAAATGGAATATCTCCCTCAAAGTAAGTATTTTCAGGCTGCTCTACAAGGGGTCTTAAATGTTTAATAGCATCTGCTTCAGATAGTTTGCCATACAGAGTGGAAGGATTCTTTTCATGATATAGGTCTCTGTATAAAGCATAAAGTAAAGTATAAGTAGAATTGAGCGCAAACTCGTTAGCTAAATGATTATTAGAAAAATAAGCGGTAGAGAGATTAACAGGGCGGTGACCTAAAGTTGAACGTGCTCCAATCACAAATATTCCAACAACAAAGGGAAAGACTAATAAACGCACCCTCCAATTCCAAGCAGAATAGGATCTGATAACTTTGTCTGTTAGCTTTGCGATAAGTATGCCTATCGTCACTAAAACGATACAACAAAAAATAAGTTGCGTCTTATAAGCCGTCCACAATGTCCCGAAAACTTCTTTAGGATGCCCCAAATATTCAAAAAATTTACGATCTGGACGGAGATCGTATTCTTCTACAAACTGGAATGTAGCGATCTCCATGTATAACAATAGCAACACTACCGCCACACTCCAGCAGATAAAGAACTTACGCCATTTAAGCACTAATTCCTTAGGCATAAGAAAGATCAATATTACGGGCAGCGCTAAAAGGTAACACATAATAATGGTATCCATGCGCAACCCAATCGGAAAAAGCCACAAGACATGCGGTGTATTTAGGAGACGTTCCCAATAAAAAAGAGTTAGCAGCGCTCTAAAGCTGCTCATTATAATAAGACCGATAGCGAAGATTAAAAGGATAGGAAGTAAAGGACCTAAGATTATTTTAAACCTTGCTGATTTTTGCTGCATACCACTTGCCAACATATTTAGTAAACCGTTTTTAAGGAGTTCTCTTTTTAGGGCTCCTCTTCTCAACACTCTAACCACTCAAATTATTTCATACAATTAAAATCACTGAAGATTACCAAAAGATAATGTTGCGGTTATTTTCATAATTAAATAAATTGCTGAGGTTGTCTTGAGGTTCTCTCTGTAAATAGTGCCTCCTCTCTATTAATGGTTAACTTTATGCGGATACTACTCGTTGAAGACGATCTGAAAATCGCTACCTTTATCAAAAAAGGGCTGGAGCAATCAGGTCATACTGTCTTACACGTCACAGACGGCGAAGCTGGTTGTCAACAAGCTATGAAAGCACCCTTTGATGTGGCAGTATTTGATATTATGTTACCGAAGCAAGATGGATTAAGCGCTATTAAAACATTGCGCACTAATGAAATAACTTTACCGATCTTAGTTTTAAGCGCTAAGAACCTCGTCTCTGATAAAGTTAAAGGTCTAACCCTCGGTGCGGATGACTACCTCACAAAACCCTTTTCTTTTTCTGAACTATTAGCTCGTTTGGAGACGTTAACACGTCGTGTTAATAAAGCTTCTCTTAGCATGGAACGACGAGCTGATGACTTAGTAATAAACCTTGAAAGCCGACGTGTTTTTCGATCAGGGCAAGAGATCTTTTTACAGCCGAAGGAGTTTGACCTGCTACGTTATCTGATAGACAACCAAGGGCGCGTTGTCACGAAAGCAATGATTATAAAAAATGTTTGGAATTATAATTTCGATCCGAACACTAATATCGTTGAAACAAGGATGGGCAAGCTACGAGAACAGATAGATCGGGAGTTCCCGTTAAAGTTGATTCATACTATCAGAGGTGTCGGATATGTCCTTAAAACAGCTACGTAATTTTTTCCTTTCATTACGCTTCCGTGTGACGTTTTGGTTTGTTGGGACATTCACCCTACTCCTTTTTATTTTGCTTATTACCTTCTATTTTATAGTTCGTTCCGATCTGCATAAAGCAACAGATGCACCAATTGTTTTTGAGCTGGAAGAGTTGGCTAATGTCTATCGCAATCACGGCATAAAAGGGTGCGCAGCACAGATAGATGAGGAGTCAGAAGAGTACGGCGCTAATAGGATTTTTTATAGGATCTTAGATAGTAACTATAAAGAGCTGCTGCATTCAGATCTCTCTACTTGGGGGAAAATTCCCATCAACTGGGCAGTTTTAAACAATTTGCAAGATCGTAAATATATCAGTGAAACGGTTTTGCTTCCTCAAAAAAACAGAGAAATACGTATTGTTTCAATGAAACTTGATGACGGTAACTTAATAGCTCAAAGCGGAATCTATCTTAATGCAGAGTTAGAACAGGTCGCTTATTACAGAAAAATGTTGCCAATAATCGGTATCTCCATAACTTTATTAGCTGCTGTCATCGGTTTCTTTGTAGTTCACAGACTAGTTAAAAGAATTGATGATGTCACAGCTTTAGCTGGTTCTATCTCTTCCTCAAACCTAACGCAGCGCTTACCGTTACAATATGGTGCCGATGAAATTAACGCACTCGCCACAGAGATCAATCAGATGTTGGATAGGATTGAAAATTTAGTCGCTGAAATAAAACAGATTAGTGACGGCTTGGCGCATGATCTCAGAAGCTCGATCGCGCGTATACGGGCAGGTGCGGAGATAATACTCGGTAATGAACACCTTGATCTCACACTACAAGAGGGTGTCGCTGATACAATTGAGGAGTGCGATCGTGTTTTAGCGATGGTTAATTCAATGTTGGATATCTCTCAGGTAGATGCAGGAACGATCAATTTTGAGATGGATCTACTAAATCTCTCAACTTTAGTAGCAGATGCTGTTGAACTTTTTGAAGCGGTGGCAGCAGATAAACACCTAGAAATAACTCTTGCAAAGGAAGATAATTTAACTGTTAAAGGTGAAGTCGGTATGTTGCAACGCATAGTTTCTAATCTAATTGATAACGCCATTAAATTTACGCCTGAGGGTGGTTCTATTACAATTAAGCTTTTTGCAGATGGTGGCTTTGTTACGTTTATCTGTGAAGATTCCGGAATTGGAATTGCAGAGCAAGATCTACCTAATGTGTTTAACCGTTTTTATCGGTGTGATAGTAGTAGATCAAGCTCTGGTAACGGCTTAGGCTTAACGATCTGCAGATCTTTTATCAAAGCCCACGGAGGATCTATCAAAATCTCCAGTAAAAAAGATCACGGCACGACAGTTACTTTTACCCTTCCTAAAGAGAGGTGATAATGCAAGAAAGAGCAAAAAAAATACTTATCTTTTACAACCCGATCTCAGGACGGGGGCAATCAAAAAGTGTTGCTGCTGATTTTGCAGAAAAGTTGAAAGGTAAAAATTATCCAATACTGTTAATGGAATCTAAGCGCAGTTCAGATGAATATTTGCAGATCTTATCAGAGATAACAGATAGCTCTTTAATTATAGTGGTAGGTGGTGATGGTACACTACTAAATATGCTCCCCTTACTAGCAACATCAAAGGTACCTGTTTTTATGATTCCAAGTGGCAACGAATCACTTTTTGCTCAAATTTACGGGATGAATAAAAGCTTTGCACAATTATCCAACGCTTTAGAAAATGGAGAAGTTTTACAGCAGTATTACGGATTGATTTCAACAACAACCCCAAATAATAAAACAACCTCCACTGTTCCTTTCTATATTATGGCGAGTATGGGGCTTGATTCTTTAACGGTAAGAAATATCGGTAAAAGATCTACCCCTATCAACGACTTTACCTATATAAAATACGGACTAAAAGCACTTCTGACTCTACATCATCCCCTAGTCTCCATAACTGTTGACGGCTCTACCATCCTTGAAAAAGAGCAGGGATATTTTATCGTTGCCAATTCTGCTTCATATGCACACAACCTACAACTTGTGCCACAAGCTTCACCGTCAGAAAGGCGCTTAGATCTCGGTTTTTTACCGAATGCTAATATTCTACATGAACTAAAAAAATCGTATTGGATGGCACGTTACCAACCTGCCAAGCTCCCTATGCAATACTACTCAGGAGAAAAGATAGAGATAACACTACACTCCCCAGATTATCCTCTACAAGTAGACGGTGAATATTTTGGTCTAAAAGAGATCTCAGCAGGGAGTAAGGTGACTTTCTCCTTAGCAGAAACTCCCATCAACGTTCTCTGCCCTTAAAAAACCTTTTTCCTCACCAAGCTCTAAACAATGCTCTTTACTCGTAAGGATCTTTTTCCTCACCGAGACTCTAATCAACATCCCTTGCTCGCAAGAATCTTTTTCCTCACCAAGCTCTAAACAACATCCCTTACCCGCAAAAATTCTTTTCCTCACCAAGCTCTAAACAACACCACCCGAAAAATCTCCCTCAACTACTGAAGATACTCCTTTTAAGGTAATAAAGATTGATGAGCTACTTAAAGGATCTTATTTAACTCCTCAATCACCTTAAAAGCATCTGCTACATATAAGACATCTGTTTTCCCATGTGCCCAGCTGCAACTTTCGTTTGTGTTAATTGCACGTCTTTCATTGATAAATCTCCACCCTACCACGTGTGGCTCTTCACCATGACAACAGGTAGCTAAGCCTTTTTGATGATGCGGAGTTGATCCGGTCTGACCGATCTGATTTAAGTGACTAAGGAACGGTAAAACTGCTGCTCCTTCTTCACTCTGATCAACTAGAGATTTACTACTACCGAGAGAGGCTTTTGTTTTGTCTAAAAAGTCAAGAATAAACTCGCTTGCTTTTTTAGTATCATTAGCAGGATCGTTCTGTTTCTTCGTCCAACCTGCACCTGCTACAAAAAGTAACTTAGCTTCAGGACGAATCGTTCTGGCATCACCGCTCGGATCTTCAACTCCGATAACTTTTGTCTTTAAGTCGTTAATTGTCACGGTAAGCTTTTGCACGACTGCTTGCCCTGATTCTCCACTCCATTCTGTATCACAACCAGAATCTATCAATAAGCACCAAGGCTTGGAGCTCCTTGAAAGAGTTCCTTTGATACGTTGACGATAATACCAACGCTCTATCTCTAAAGAACCATCTTTTACATTTAATGCCGTTACCTGAGAGTCTACACTCCCCCCCACTCTAAAAGCTGCACCTGGCAGAGCGCGTTTAAAACGGATGCTAGCAGGAGCAAATACAAGGTCGGCAGCAGACTCTTTAATAAGTGCTGTTATAGCAGGAACATCAGTAGCATAACGAGAAGAATTAAAATCTTCTCCTTCAACTGCTAAAAACTTAGTGGATCCACAAGTGGCAAGGGTATCTGCCGCTTTTTGGAGATCTCCGCCGATTAGCCCGACTGTAAAGTCGGTAGCTAAAGCTTCTGCTATACGTTTAGTGCTAGTAAGTGTTTGTAAAGCGAGCTCTGATAATGAACCATCCTGTTCTGGATGGGCTAAAAATAAAATCGTCATCTTTAATTTTCCTTAATCTGTGAAACTATCATAAAAAAACAGGGTGTATTCTAAATTATTAAAATACACCTACGCTTTAATCCAAGCTGCAAGCTCTTCAGCGATCTGGGCAGGAGTGGCATCTTTGACAATCCTAGTTTGACGCTTCTGATTCGGAATCTCAACAGCACCATATTTTAAATCGCTTCCAGAAAGGGTGATCTGTTTCGCTTTCTGTAAGGCAGGCATAATTCCACGCATATTCATCATCCCCACCTGCGGATTGTTGGATGGCTCCGGCAAATTACCCGTTGCCCACGCTAAGACTGCAGGCGCTTTTTTACATTCAGAGACCTGATACCTTCCGCCTTCAATACGTTCTTTCACTTGAAAGGAGCCATCCTCACGATACTTAATCTCATCAACACCGAGGAAGAGATCTTCAATCCCCAATTTTTCTCCAACAAGAGCCAACGTTGTTCCGGCATCACGAGCAGCAGATGCCATGCCACCAAAAAGGAGCATATTATCCTTATCAAGTGCAGGGATCTCTGCTATGGCTTCAGCTAAAGCAGCTGCCACCTCTGCAGAATCTGTAAATCCACCCGCAGGCGCATCAATTACTACTAATTCGAAAGAAACTTTCTGCGCGATGGTCATCATCAGTTGTTGTAACTTTGCTTTAGGTCCTAAGCTAACTAGATAAACCTTAGATCTTGTGATCTGCTTTGCTAAATTAGCAGCTTCATATAAAGAATGCCCTGCCCACGGATCAAGCACGACTGGCAACATCGATTCATTTTTTAAAGTTGGCTTGTCACCTGCAAGTGGTTCAAGCGTCTGTAACGGATCCGGCACAACACTGCCGCATACCACGATTGAAAGTCCCGAACTCATTTAACTTTTCTCCTAAATAATCTTCTGTTTCAATACATCTTTCTTATTTTTATATATTCCTATCTATAAGCGGAATAGCGGAATAATAATCGCTAAAAAAATATACGGTCAAGCTTGTAAAGAAAGACCTTTCTAAAAGCCTTTAAAAAATTAAAATATTGTAAAAAATCGCAAAACTTATCCCATTCTCTTCTCCTCAAGAGATCTTAAAAAATATCTTCCGTATACTTGCAATTTAACTATCTTTTATATACATTTTCCAGCATTGTGCGCCGGTAGCTCAGTTGGTAGAGCAGAAGACTCTTAATCTTCGGGTCGTGGGTTCGAGCCCCTCCCGGCGTACCACTTCAAGCCCTTCTCTATGTATTTTTACTTTATTTCGCGCTCTCGTTATTTCCATCAAATTATCAATATAGTGCTATTTCTCAATCTTGTGGTAGATAATTAAAATTATGCAAAAGAGGAAACGATTTTCAGGTTCGACACTGAATAAGACAAAACAACCACTTCGTAAAAAAAAAGGGCGTAAAAAGAAGATCAATAAACGACGCCTTTTTATTTTAGTCTGTGTAGTCTTTTTACTTCTCTCTATCTGCGGACTATTTTTATCGTACCTGTACGTAGACAATATGGTCTATCGGCATTTGCAAAATAAGTTACAAAAACAGGAGGGGATGGCTTTTTCAGCGCCGTTTACGTTACAAAGCGGAATGCGTATCTCTGCGGATGTTCTCACACAAACGTTAAGAACTAGGGGATATATTAACGGCACTGGTTCAGTTATTAATCAGGGAGAGTTTAAGGTACAAGGAAGTGTCTTTAAGATCTATGCCAGAGGGTTTACTGATGCTGAAAATCTCTATCATTCCCCACAAATTTACACTTATGATACAGCCACAACAAAGCTATTAACGATCGATCAGAACGAAGAAGAACTTCTACTTGAACCTATTCCGATCTCATCTCTCGCCTCAGGGGAGCACCGTGCTAGCTCTTATCTTGCACTGGAAGAAATCCCAAAAAATGTACAACAAGCTGTTATTACCATAGAGGATGAACGCTTTTTTAACCATTCTGGGATAGATCTGATCGGTATTTTGCGTGCTGTGTTTGCAAATATTAAAGCCGGTTCTATCGTACAGGGTGGAAGCACACTAACTCAGCAACTAGCAAAGAACACCCTTTTTACACCACGCAAAACGTTGGGACGCAAAATCCTTGAAGCTTTAGCCGCCATTAGTCTTGAAAAGCGTCTTTCTAAAAATGAGATCTTGGAACGGTATCTGAATGAAGTTTATCTCGGGCAAGAAGGCTCGGTAGCGATTCATGGAGTAGCAGAAGCGGCGGAGACGTTTTTTGATAAAAAAATAGCAACTATCAATACCTCAGAAGCTGCTCTTTTAGCAGGGATTATCAAGGCACCATCATATTATTCTCCAAAGCGACACCTAAAACGTGCTCTTAATAGACGTGAGATTGTTTTAAAAAAGATGATAGAGAATGGGGCTATCTCCGTAGAAGAGGGAGCTGCTGCGCTTCAGTATATACCGAAAATTAAGGAGGGATATACACACACTCCGTTAGCACCTTATTTTCATGTAGCGCTATTAAAAGATCTTGAAGAGAAGATTAATTTAGATGTTACGGCATTAAGTGGTATGCGAATCTACACAGGACTAAGTCCAGAACTGCAAAAGTGTGCAACAGCTGCTATTGCAGAAGAGTTACCGGCCATAGAAGAACGGTATCCAGCTTTAAAACGTAAGAAATCACCTCTAGCGGCAGCACTCGTTGCCATAGAACCACACAGCGGATTGATTAAAGCATGGGTTGGCGGCAGGAATTATGCCACGAATCAATTCGATCACGTCTCTCAAGGTTTTAGGCAGATCGGATCTACGGTAAAACCTTTTTTATATCTTACAGCTTTAGACGGCGGTTTAAACACTTATAAAGTTGCCACTGCTGATAGTATTCTGCCTGATAAACCGACAATTTTTACATTACCGAATAATAAAACTTGGACTCCTCTTAATTATGATAAGAAGTATCACGGTGATGTTACGTTACGTTATGCTTTGGAAAAGTCTTTAAATATTCCTGCGGCGTATATTGGCGGTAAGGTCGGTGTTAAAGCTTTAGCGCATACCCTCTCTATTTTTCATATAGCAGAAGATATTCCAGAGGTACCGGCAATCACATTAGGTGCTATTGATACCAGCCTATTAAAACTTACCGCTGCCTATGGTGCCTTAGCTAATAGCGGCATCTATGTTACTCCGCGACTTTTTTCAAGTGTGATAGATCGCACTGCCACTACTATTGCGAAGACCCCTTTTCAAGAGGAACGACTTTCTGATGAAGGTGCAGTCTATGTTTTAACTAATATCTTACAAGGTGTAGTAGATCGTGGTACTGGAGCTGCTATTAGAAGACTTGGATATAAAAGAGCGGCGGCTGGAAAAACCGGCACTTCAGATAATGCACGAGATGCGTGGTTTGTTGGGTATACTCCGAACCTTGTTGCGGGTGTCTGGCTTGGTTTTGATGACAATAAGAAGATAGGTGTAACTGGTGGCGGAGTGGCTGCACCGATCTGGGCTAATTTTATGAAGTGTTCTGAGCCGTTTTTGCAAGATTCTCAATTTATTCCACCTGATAATGTTGTTTTTGTTAGGATCGATTCTCTAACGCACAGGCGTGCTGATCGTTATACACCGCCGGATCGCGTAATTAGAGAGGTTTATGTTAAAGGAACTGAGCCGCCCGAATATTTTAATGATTCTCAATCGGATGAATACGATCTTCCGACTCCACGACGACCTAAACGCAGAAGCTTTTGGGACCTCTTCGACTGGTAGAGGTTAAAAATTTGGTGCCACCCTTCAGGGACAGCAGGACGGGCTGATACTACAAAGCGAAGTCAGCTAGATCTTTACGAGGGTTAAAAATTTGGTGCCACCCACTAGGGACAGCAGGACGGGCTGCAATGCAGAGAGGAAAATTTGGTGCCACCCACCAGTGCTAAAAGACTCTAAAACTACGATAGATAATAATATCAAGATGTTAGCAACCTAAATTCCGCAATTTTTATCTTTTCTCCATTCCAGAAATAAGCCACCGTATTTTTTATTGATATTTTAGTTAGTTATATATTTTTCTATATTGACATTTCCTGTTTGTATGGTATGATTGCCCTATACATATTAGGGAGGTTTTTTATGAAAAAAATAACTAAAAAAGTTGACTTACCAGATAGGCAAATTGCTCGTAAGAAAAACAAAAATGGGACTACTTATATCTATTACAGGATGAACTTTCGTCGTGAAAACGGAGAGCCTACGTTTGATGAAATAGGTATAGGGAAGCTAGATGAAAGCGGTAAGAAATTAATTCCTAATAGAAATTACTATGATTTGTTTCCAGATGATTCTAATAGATATGTTATTAGCAATAAATCTTTTGGTCTTACTTATGTTTTAAATAAGATTGTAAAAGATTTAAGGTTAGACAAGACATTGCTTTCAATTTTTGGAAATGACACATACGAGATTTTAACTTTAGCGTTTTATATTCTAGCAAATGGAAATGTAGTATCACATGCTTCAAGTTGGATAGATGATAGTGTCTTACCATATGAAATTTCTGAATTAACAAGTCAAAAAATAAGTCGTCTTTTTGAACGTATTGACTACGAGAAAAGACTTAATTTTTTTAAGAAATGGACGAAGCGATATTTAGCTCAAGAATGTTGGTATTATGACGTAACTTCCATATCTTCTTATAGTAAAAAAATAAGCATATTGGAGTTTGGCTATAATAGGGATATGGATAAATTGCCGCAAATAAATATAGGTATGTGCTACGGCTCTACAACGAAGCTTCCTTTATTCTATCAAGTTTATAATGGCAGCATTACAGATAAGACATATTTTAGTTTTCTTTTAAGAGACTTTCCATTTATTAGTCTTAATAATCGTATTAACCTTGTTACGGATCAAGGTTTTGTGACGCAAGATAATTTAGCGGAAGTAGCAAATGAAGAAGGGCAAAAGTTTGGACTACTTTGTCCTTTGCCACTATATTGGAATGACGCTAAAAGAATATTAGAAAATCACACTGCACTTATTAAGCAAGATGCTAATTATATAAAAGGAACCTCTACTTTTGGTTGTTCTGTAATAGATACTGTTATGGGACAACCTGTAAAGATTTATGTTTATTACAATATGGGAAAGGCGCCATATGAGATAGTTCAATTTTACGAGAAAATTTCTAGAATGGAAGAAGAGTTAGAAGAACTGAAAAAATTAAAATACTCTTTGCTGGATCGTAAAAAATATAGGAAATATTTTGATATTAAAATAAATGAAGATGGTTTCACTTATGAAAAAAAATCAGAAGCTATAGATGAATACTTGAGAAATTGTGGCTTCTTAATTTTGATTGGTATTGGTTGTGATTCAAATCCGAGTGAAGCACTTTTTCGTTATCGTCAAAAAGATGTAATTGAAAAACAATTTTTCCAGCTAAAAAATGAAATTGATTTTAGAAGACTTAAAACACATAATCTTCAAACCACAGAAGGAAAACTTTTTGTTGGATTTTTAGCTCTTATACTTAGAAGTTATATTCTTAATTTACTTAAAAATGATACAAGGCAAAAAAAGTTTAATATACCTGATGTCATTAAAGAGCTTCAAAAAATTAAAGTTATAGAAACTAAAAATGGCAGTAAATTAATGGTTCCGTTAACAAAAAAACAAAAGGATATTTTGAAAATTTTCAATATTGAAGAAGATGACTTTCTAAAAAGTATTTTTAAGAAAAAGTAAGATTATACCGCTCGAAAGCTACCTTTAAAAACACGTTTGTATGGTATAATTTCGCGGGAATTCAGGTTAGCAAAAGCTTCGGGCTTGGCGAATTTGGTGCCACCCACCAGTAAGACGGGATCTGGCAGATTTGGCAGGGCTTGGATCTGGTGCCACCCACTAGAGACAGCAGAGCGGGCGCAACTTGCAGATCAAATCGGTTAGATCTCTACGGAATTTACTACCACTCGCTAGGGACAATTGAGCGGGCTGATACGGCAAAATAAATCAGCTAGATCTATACGGAGGAGGTTAAATTTTGGTGCCACCCACCAGTGCTAAAAGACTCTAAAATTACGATAGCTAATAATATCAAGATGTTAGCAAAAGCTTCGGGCTTGGCGAATTTGGTGCCACCCACTAGGGACAGCAGGACGGGCTGCAATGCAGAGAGGGATCAGCTAGATCTCTACGAGGGTTAAAAATTTGGTGCCACCCACTAGAGACAATTGAGCGGGCTGATACGGCAAAATAAATCAGCTAGATCTATACGGAGGAAAAACTAGCAGTTTTTACATGGGATTACTTCATCAGCTGCTTTTGTTAGCACCTCGCAACCTGTTTCAGTCACTAGGATTGTATGCTCCCACTGCGCAGACAAGCTGCCATCTGCTGTGCGAACAGTCCAACCATCCAACTCCGATAAGACCGTTTCGTGTGTACCGCCGTTTATCATCGGTTCAATGGTAAACGTCATCCCTGGTCGCATCACCTCTCCCGTGCTGAACTTTCCAACGTGAAGAACTTGTGGCGGCTCGTGAAAATTTCTTCCAAGCCCGTGCCCAGTATAATCTCTGACAATTCCGTAATGCGTTCCCGTTTTTTTAATAAACGCTTGAATAGCAGCGCCAATATCACCGATGCGTTTACCCGGTACAACTTCGGCAATTCCTGCATACATAGCATCTTTAGCTGTTTTTACCAGTTTAATAGCCTCTTCTGAGCAGTTACCTACAAAATACATCCTGCTGGAATCTGAATGGAAGCCGTTTTTTATAGATGTTACATCAATATTTACGATATCCCCCTCTTTTAATACAAGATATTGACTGGGAATACCGTGACACACCACATCATTAATTGAGATACAAACAGACTTCGGGAAACCCTTATAATTAAGGGGTGCTGGGATAGCACCTGCTTCAATAGTTAATTTATGAACGAAGCGGTTAATCTCTTCCGTTGAAACCCCTGGTTTAACTAAATCTCCAACAACATCAAGGACATGAGTAGTCACTTTGGAAGCAGCACGCATTGCTACAATCTCTTCGGCTGTTTTTATCGGAACTCTTGCCATAATACAAATCCTCCTTCGTAACGATACACCTCCAAGAGTGTAACTGCAAACACTCCTCAAAGAAATCTGGTTCCCCCACCAGATTGAGAGCTCCCCTCTGCAGTTTATTCCTTATTATCTTTATCCTACAAAAATGCTCTTAATCAGATAATCCTTCAAAAAGAAGAGATAAAAGCATATAGTTTGTAAAAATTTTCGTTTTTTTGATGGAATGACGGTATATAAACTGTGGGAGCACTCGCTGGAGGTCATATGAAACTAACGATTGGCACACGTCGTAGTGACTTAGCAAGCATTCAAGGTCGCCTTGTTGGAGATGCCTTATTAAATAGTTATAAAACTAAAAAAGATGCAGATACTTCAGGACTCTTTCAATTAGAAGGTTCTCAATCGCAACTTGAAATAAATTACCTCCAAAAAAATGCAGAGGGTGATATTGATCAAAAAACTCCTTTATCTCAACTTCCCGACAAGGGAGTTTTTACCCGCAACCTTTCATCCCTTTTAGTAAGCGGAGAGATAGATCTGGCGGTGCACTCTTGGAAGGATTGCCCAACAGTTACTCTTCCCTCGACTCAGATTGTCGGCACTTTAATCAGAGAAGACCCTAGGGATATGTTACTTGTGCGCAAAGATAGCTGGTCTACCATTAAAAAAAATAAAGCCATCACAGTCCTCTCTTCCTCGCCACGACGTGAGTATAATATTACACCATTTTTAAAGTGGTCTCTCCCTACCGCTATTAATACAGTTTCATTTTTACCTGTCAGAGGAAATATTCAGACACGCTTAGCTAAGTTATTTGCTGGTGAAGGCGATGCTTTAATCGTTGCAAAAGCTGCCTTAAGTAGGATCTTACGAGCATCCTCTTTTCCAGAGGCGGCAATAAAAATTAAAGAAGCTCTAGAGAGATGTTATTGGTCAATTATTCCACTTACCTGTAATCCGACAGCAGCAGGTCAAGGAGCCTTAGCAATAGAGATCAATAGTGAAAGACAAGATTTAAAAGATCTGATTAAAACACTTTCTGACCCTCAAAGTTTAAATTGTGTCACACAAGAGCGCGCCATCCTTCAAAAATATGGTGGAGGATGTCATCAAAAAATAGGTGTAACCGTAATAAATCATCGCTTCGGTGAGATAACTTTTCTTGCAGGTGAAACAGATGCAGGTGAAAAATTAAATAACATTACACTTAAAAGCGTTCTTCCACTTCCTCCAAAAGCAGCACCTAATCAGATCTGGCCTTCGGAAGAGCCTTTAAATATTCTCACTCCTAAACTCTTCTCTCCAGCACAACCACGAACAAGAAATATCGCCTATCTGATTTCAAAAGATCTTGCACTCCCCCAAAAATGGAAGATCTCCTTTAATACTGTCGTTTATTGTGCCGGTTTGGAAACGTGGAAAAAACTTGCTCAACGTGGAGTTTGGGTTAATGGATCTATGGAATCCCTTGGAGAAAGTTTTGATAACGGTATGTTTGATTTTATCGCTTCAGATACACACTGGATTAAGTTAGGTCATGACAAAGCAGTAATATCTGAAAAAATGCAGCTTTTCCCAACCTACACCTTAAAATTCACACGTAATCCGCCACGCCTTCTTACAAAAACACATTTTTACTGGAGGAGTGCTTCTCTCTTTAAAGCTGTCCTTTCAACCAATCCTCAAATTTTACACGCATGGCATGCTTGTGGATTGGGGAACTCGTATGACAAAATCGCAGAATGCTTACCCGATAAAAAGAAATTGTCTGTTTGGCTAAGTTACGAAGATTGGAAAAATTACGTTACAAATGTGTAGAGTGTGGTATGTAGTTTAATTTATGTAGAGAGATGAATCTTCTTTTCCAAAATGCTTTACATAATATTCCGCAGGCGGTACCACCGATCTGGTTTATGCGTCAAGCCGGTCGCTATCAAAAAAGCTACCAAAAGGTGCGCGAACGTTATTCATTTGTTCAGATCTGCAAAACTCCTGAACTAGCAGCTCAGGTAGCACTCTCCCCTATTTTAGAATTTGATCTGGATGTAGCTATCCTTTTTAGTGACATCCTTTTCCCATTAGAAGCGTTAGGTATGTCATTAAATTACGCTGCTACGGGAGCGCCGCACCTTTCTCCTCTCCTCAAAGATAAAAGTAGCGTTGCAAATCTTCGCTCACCACAAGAAGCCATACCACTACTCTCTTTTCAGCACGAAGCCTTAACAGCTACTAGATCCCTATTACCAAACAACAAGAGTTTAATCGGTTTTATTGGAGGTCCCTTTACCCTCTTTGCTTATGCCGTTAAAGGGCATCCTCTGCAAGGTTTTGCGCCAACACCAGATCTGTTAACGCTTTTTCAACCTTTTTGTGAAAAGATACTCCCTCTTTTACGCGCTTCGATCTTAGAACAGATCAGTAGTTCTGCAGAAATCGTTATGATTTTTGACACCTCTGCCGGTATGCTTAATAGGGAGCTGTATTTAGAGTATGTTCTTCCACAACTCAAGGAATTAGTTGATGGTATCTCTGATAAGGTGGCTTATTATGCGCGGGGATTAGATCAAGTGCTTTTTGACGATCTCTTTTTTCAATCTCTAGCCGGAATTGCTTTAGATTCTAGATCTGATCTCGCTCGATATTTTAATAGAAAGGGGTTTATACAAGGTAATTTTAATGAAAAACACCTCCTCACCGATTCGACGCAATTAACACAGCAAGTTTTTAACTATCTTAATTCTATACGAGAACTTCCTTATCAATCTAACTGGGTTTGTAGCCTCGGTCACGGCGTACTCCCTACTACTCCCGAAGCCAATGTGCATAAGTTTATAGAGCTTGTTAGGGGATATTTTAAATAATAAAACACAACAATCTTTTTCACTTAAAAACAGAGTCTCTAATAAATTTTATATCTTGCAATGCCGATATTAAAGAACGTGATAGTTATTACAATGAAAAAATAATTAAAGCTTATAAATCGCTTCAAAATTAGATATTCTTGTCTCAGGTTGACCTTCAGCGTTTAAGACCACTATACCATCTGGTCTTCTTGCTATTAAAACATTATTTAATGAAAGGAAATCTCCACAAAAACCTGCCACCTGAAGCTGCTCTTGCAGTACGGTGAAGAGCTTTCTAGCTCTCTCTTCACTAAAAACCTCACGCTCTATCGCCTGAATCAGATCAATTGGCTCATACAAAGCACCCACTTGCTCTGCCACCCAAGAATCGGGACCATTATAAAAACCTCTTATTGAGATGTAGTTTCTATTTTCACGTAAGATTGGAGAACCATCAATAGCACATAAATCACGGTGACTTTCAAAGCGAGAGGTATCAGAGACACCTTCCACCTTAGTGCTGCCGGTCATGTAGATAGCTCTAACGTAAACACACGGTATCCCAGCTTCTTGTAACTGTGTGGCGATAGCGAACTCTTCAAAGGGGCTATTAAAGCCACGTCCTTTTTTTAAAAAAAGTTCCGAACAAGATTCAGGATCCGGCATCTCACCAACGCGAGAAGTCCTCCAAACGATATGCACATTATCTTTTGTAAGGGTATAATAGACCTCATGCAGTTTAGATAGCGCTCTGCTCGGAGTTTTGCGCCACCTTTCAGGAAGAAAGTAATCGTATAGCCTTGAGTTACGCCCCACTACCCATAACAAGCCACCAGTGCTCTCCACCTTACCGTGTACATATGGCACGCCCATAATCTTTGTCTCAACGAGATATTCCGGTAGCGGTGCATGCACAAAGCGGTCTCTCTGTACATCTAAATAAGAATTCCTCCTATCCTGTTTTACACGCGCCTCGTGTTTAGGCGTTCGAAGCAAAAGCTCATAATCAATAATCGCATACCTGCCGTCTTCAATTACCTTATCAATGAACTTCGTCGCCACATCAAGATTTTTAGTCTCTTCAAATAGAACTCGCATCCCTAAGACGCACTCTTCCGGCACTATAATATGAACCGCCTTCATATCTGCCATTGAGAACTCTTGCGCTGCCAAATCATCGAGAACAGTTGTTGTAATCGGCTCCAACTTATCATCAAGAGTTTGCCCCTTTAATCCCAACTCTTCCAGAGCTTGCACAACATCCAAACCATCTATCCACTGATAGATCAATTTATATTGTCGTAAGATATCGAGTTCAATTCCTGGGTGTCGGCGATTGATCTTATTAATCTTATTACGAGACCTCCCTGTTTGCCAAAGTTGCAACCTCTCAGGAGGGATATAAATCGCCAAAGGATTCTGCGTTATGATCTGCTTTTTATCGACATCTTGAGGTTTAGTGCGCAACTCCGTTACAAGGGAGAACTCCTCCCAAGGGCTGTTAAACTCTGCATTAACGAACTGTTCCAAAATATGCGTATCGACTGGGACATCCTCTCCCACACGGCAATTTTTTACTACGAGACGTAAGACCTTCCCATCGACCTCTTTCGTCGGCACTTTAAAAACAGCGCTGGTTCCCTGCAACCGTTCGCTTTTCTCAGAGAACCAACTCTCTTCATACCAGTTTTCAACATTTAGATGTTCACTCCACTTTAAACCATGCTCGGTAAAATAGATATCGCCGCCATCAGAGGTCTTCCGATGGACATAAGCGATACCTAAGATATTAAGAGTCTCATCTTTCATTGAAACCGTATTAAGGAATTAGCGATGATACGTTATCATCATCTGCTTTAATTCTTTAGCCTTGGCTAAGGAAAGATCTTGCGGCACAAGCTTCCAACGATAATTGCCACCTTTAACACTACCACCAGGGAGGTTCTGACGTGCCACACTTCCCAACTCTAAAACATCCTGCATTGGAACAACGGAGAGGGATGCTACAGAGGAGTACGCCATGCGCATTAAAGACCTGACGGGAGACTCAACCCGCTTGCCTACATAATCTTCAAAAAACTTACGTGTCTTTTTAGATATACTTCTATACCAGCCGAGAGCTGTGTCGTTATCATGCGTTCCGGTATAAACAACACAGTGCTCTTTATGATAATGCGGCAAGTATTCATTCGTAGCATCACCATCAAAGGCAAATTGCAGAACCTTCATCCCCGGTAGATTCCACCTATCACGTAACGCCTTTACCTCTGGAGTTAACAATCCTAAATCTTCAGCGATAAAGGGAGGCTCTCCAAAAACTTTATGTACCCTCTTAAAAAAAGCATCACCTGGACCTTTCTTCCAAGTGCCGCCCTTTGCAGTTTTATTTTTAGCCGGTACATCCCAATACCGTTCAAAGCCCATAAAGTGATCGAGTCTGACTAAATCTGCCTTAGAGAAAGCACCTCGTAAACGATCCATCCACCACGAAAATTGTTCTGCCTTATGTGCAGACCAATTATATACCGGCATCCCCCAAAGTTGTCCTGTCTCTGAAAAACAATCAGGTGGCACACCAGCTTGTCCTAATTGATTACCGGCTTCATCATAACTAAATCGTTTTAAAGCAGCCCACACATCTTGACTATCTTTAGCGCAATAGATCGGAACATCACCGATAATCTTAATCCCTGCCGATGCAGCATATTCTCTTAATTTATCCCATTGTGAACAGAATAAAAATTGATAATATTTTTGAAAATCTACCAACTCTTTATTTTCGCGAACAAACGTTTTAAGCGCATTATTATCGTGTAGTGCAAGCTTAGTATCCCATTTCCACCACGGCTTACCACCACTCACAACTTTCAAAGCGGAAAATACAGCCCAGTCATCAAGCCACCACCTCTCTTTTTTACAAAAATCTTCAAACTCAGCATAACGACCATCTGATTTTTTAGCAAAGAACCTCTGCGCCGCTTGCTGCAACAAGCGCTGTTTTAAAGGACGCATCTTCTCATAAAGCACTTTTTTACCATCCGGAATAACAGCATCTTTCAGATCAGTTTTTGTAAGCTCTCCTGTTTTACGCAGGGCTAATAGATCGATATATTCGTAAGCTCCCGCCCAAGATGATTGCGATGAGTACGGTTGGTTTTCCTCAGTTAAAGGACCTATCGGCAAGATCTGCCACCACTTTTGCCCTGCTTTTTGCAGCCAATCAACAAAACGGTAAGCCCCTGCTCCGAGATCGCCGATCCCCATAGAACCTGGTAATGATGCTACATGTAATAAGATTCCGGCACTACGTGATAATTCCATAAAGAACTCCTAAAAATTTTTACATAAAGAAACTACGCTATCGCCTTAAAACAGACCTTTAGAACCTCAACTCCCAACTCTCCTTTCGGAGTGTTGTATGTAACCCAGTCTCCCTCTTTTGCCTTTGCATTAATCAAAGCAGAACCTAACGGAGAAAGCCATGATATTTTTCCATTTAACACATCTACTTCATCAGATCCTACAATGGAATAAGTTTTTTTATTATCATCCTCGTCACACAAGGTAACGGTTGCACCGAACTGAACATAATCGGAGGTCACCGTTAACGGATCAATCACAAAAGCTTCATCTATGTGTTTTGAAAGGAACTCAATGCGTTTATCTATCTCTCTAAGTTTTTTCTTACCGTAGATATAATCTCCGTTCTCTGAACGATCGCCGTTTGAAGCAGCCCACGCTACCTGTTGAGTAACTTGCGGTCTCTCATCATGCTTGAGGGTATACAGCTCCTGATTTAATCTAGCTAGACCGGCTGGTGTTATGTAATTCTTTTGTGCCATAGTTATTCTTAACAGACTTAACAGAGACTCAAGTTTTTGATAATAATTCAAGCTGAGCAGTGTGTCGAGATAAGAACTCTTAAGAAAGTTCACAAAAGGGGAGAAATGAACCATAAAAAAAACGATTGCGCTATTTTACATTACGATAATCACGAAATTGAATTACCGATCGTCGAAGGTAGTATGGGCGAACGTGCCATTGATATCTCGCGATTACGTGCTGAAACCGGTTTAATTACACTGGATAACGGTTATGCCAATACGGGGTCTTGCAAATCAGCTATAACTTTCGTTGATGGTGAGAAAGGGATCTTACGTTATCGTGGCATCCCGATTGAAGAGTTAGCAGAGAGATCAACCTTTATTGAGGTCTGTTATTTACTGATCTACGGCAAACTTCCCACAACTCTCGAGCTCTATGAATTTCGTAAAAAAATCGGGCGTTACGCCTTGATTCATGAAGATATGAAGAACTTCTTCAATCAGTTTCATGGAGAAGCTCATCCTATGGCGATTTTAAGCTCTATGGTCTGTTCTCTTTCGGCGTATCATCCGGAGTTATTAAAATCAAATCAATCCCCCGCAGATAGAGATGAAACAATTACGCATCTACTTTCAAAGGTGCGCGTTTTGAGTGCCTTTGCTTATAAACGTTCTATCGGACAAACTTTCATCTACCCACATATGAAGTACGATTATATAGAGAACTTTCTTTATATGATGTTTGCCACACCGATAGAAGATTACAAGATAGACCCTGTTGTAAAACGTGCCTTAGATCTACTTTTTATTATTCATGCAGACCATGAACAAAACTGCTCAACCTCAACAGTGCGCATGGTAGGATCTGCTAGAACCAATCTTTTTGCCTCTGTTTCCGCTGGAATTTGCGCCTTATGGGGAGAGCTGCACGGTGGTGCCAATCAAGCTGTAATTGAGATGTTAGAAAACATCTACAATAGTGGAGAGGGCTACAAAAAATTTATTGAAAAAGCAAAAGATAAAAATGATCCTTTTAAATTGATGGGTTTCGGACATCGCGTCTATAAGACTTATGATCCGCGTGCAAAAATTATAAAGAAAACTGCTGATGATGTTTTAAAGAAACTTAATATTTCAGATCCAATTCTTGATCTAGCACAAGAGCTGGAAGAAGTAGCGTTGCGCGACGATTTCTTTATAGAGAGACATCTCTACCCCAACGTTGATTTCTACTCCGGTATTATTTACCGCGCTATCGGAATACCAACTAATGACTTTACTGTAATGTTTGCGTTAGGACGTTTACCTGGTTGGATTGCGCAATGGAAAGAGATGGTAGAGCAAGGTGAAACAAAACTTTATCGCCCACGTCAGATTTATATCGGAGAAACTGAGCAACACTACATCCCAATCGATGCCCGTTAATAAAAAAATAAAATGCTTTTAAAAAGGGTTATTTTTACTTAAATTAAGTAAAGTAAGATTATTTTATGTAAAAATTCTACAATATTATCAATACCTTCCCCGTAATAGCACCAAATTATAATTTTTAGCATAACTTATTAATGTAGGGGAATTTTGAGCCTATGTAACGGTTCTAGAAAATGTTCCTGTTCTTTCACAAATCATTAGAAATGTAGGTGAAAAATGTTGATCCTGTCTGTGGCGTTTTGCCTCGTCGCTTTTGCCGGTGCCGCTTACGGCGTTTTCCTGTTTTGGGGATTCGACATTACCCAACTCTGGTTCTCGGAGTTCTTCTCGGAGTTCTCTTGGGAAACTTTCAAAGCCAATGTTCAAGGACTGCACCCTTCCGCTTTGGAGACGGTCTACCAATACCGTTCCGAAATGGTTGCACTCGTTGTTATCATGGCTTTGTTTCTGAAGGCTGTCGGCGCTTTTAGCGCGACTAATACGGACTGCTCTTTTAGGGTTATCGTCCTTAGGGTGTTATCTGCGCTGGCGGAGGGAGGTATTTTCGGGATCATTTTAATGCTCTTCGAAAGCCGTTTCCCTGGGGCTATCGCCCGATTGGGGCACCGCCCCTTATCGCCTGCCTTGTTATTGGAGTAGTTTTACTACTATCCAAGTTCAAAATTAGCTATGCATTGCTAATAATATACCTACTTACAATCGGCTGGGCGATATTTACTAGAAGCTCTGGTCAAACTATTACACTGTCGATATGGCCCACGGTATACCTGAGTGCACTTGTACCACTTTGTGCGCTCGGAACTCTTCAAGCGCTCTACAGAGACAAGTCAGACGGCGAACTCTATGTTATGAGTTGGGTACGTCTGTACGGACTGGCTTCATTAGCGGCTATCGTGCTTCTTGTATGAAAATATAAGAAGCGTCGTTAAAGTCATCTGAGAGGTCGCACCAAGAAGGGGGAAAAAGGTTTTTACTACAAAGGGCTCAATTTTCCCCCCTCCTTTTCTTCAGATTAACTAAGCACCCCACCCCAAACTAAAACCCCTCTCAAAGCCTAATTGATCTACTTTTCAGCATCAGCCAGCCTACTTTTTTAACCTCCGTAGAAATCTAGCCGATCCCGTTCTGCTGTTGCAGCCAGCCCTGCTGTCCCTGAAGGGTGGCACCAAATTTTTGACCTTCGTGAAAACCTAACCGATTCGTTTTGTAGTGACAGCCCGTTCAATCGTCCCTGAAGGGTGGCACCAAATTCGCCAAATGCTAAGCTTTTGCTAACGTCTTGATATTATTGGCTATCCTAATTTCAGAGTCTTGTAGCACTGGTGGGTGGCACCAAATTTCCGCTGCTGTCCCTGAAGGGTGGCACCAAATTTTCTGGTGGGTGGCACCAAATTTTCCCTCGTGAAAACCTAACCAACTTGCTTTTTAATATCAGCCCGCTCAATCGTCCCTAGCGAGTGGTAGTAAATTCCGTAGAAATCTAGCCGATCCCGTTCTGCAGTTGCAGCCACCCCAATCATCCCTAAAGGGTGATGGTAAATTTCTTTAACTTTACGATTTTTGGTATAACTTACAATGATATGAGAGGAAATTGAGCCCTTATAAAAGGTTTTTATAAGAGGTTCCTCCCCGTTCTTTAACAATTGAAAGGATATAAGGAATATAAGGATGAAAAAGATCTACCTCTCTTCCGAACAAAGGTTCGACTTCGTTAATAACGCCTTTGCATTTTTGGCGTTGTTTTTCTTTGTCGCCGATGCTGTTCCTTTGATCTGTAGATTCGACACTACACAACTCTGGTTCACGCAGTTCTCTTGGGAAACTTTCAAAGCCGATGCTCAAGGACTGCAGATCTCCGATTTGGGAATCGCCAAGGGATACAATCCTACAATGGTTGCAAGCGTTATCGTTATGTCTCTGCTTATCGGAGTCATCGCCGTTTTCAGAGTTAAAACGAACAACCCCCGAGAGGTTTTAAACTTTGAGATGCTCTCCACACTTGTGGAGGGAGGTGCCTTCGGGATCATTTTAATGCTCTTCGAAAGCCGTTTCCCTGGAGCCATTGCCCAATTTGGGGCACTGTACTTTATCATCGGCGCTGCTCTGCTGCTCTTTATTGTAGCAGCTTTACTAAAGCTCAGGTTCAAAATTAACTTCGTATTCTTACTACTCATAAGCATAGCCGCGACTTTCTGGGTGATATTGATCAGCTGCGGTGTCCAAACTATTAGGCTGTCAGTGTTCCCTACACTGTATCTGACTATGCTCATGATGCTTAAGTCGCTTGAAATTATTCAAATGCTTGATAATTGGCAAGTAGTAGAAAACGTACAGGGTTTCGAGGAGCTAGAGCTCGAGGATAAAATATACGACGAAGAAACAAGACAGGAAGTTCAAAAAACTGAAGAAGAAGCTCACCGCGAACTCAACTATGCAAGCTTCCTGCGCGTTTACGGTCTAATCTTACTATCGGTTATGACGGTTCTTATATGAAAATATCAGAACCTGTACCAAGTACTTGCAAGGCTACGCTAAAAAAAGAGGGGAAGGTTTCTTTCACAAAAAGGGCTCAATTTTCCCCTCTTTTTTCAGATATCTACTTCAGAAAAATAAAAGAAAACTACTTCCTTATATATTTAAGAAACGTCAAATTTTCAGGAGCGCTCTGTTTTTGCACCACCTTAAATGAATCTTCAAAGTGTGGGAAGAAAGCATCCCCCTTATGAGATGCAGGCACAAGAGTTATAAAAGCCTCCTCCCAAAAAGGGAGAGTTAATTGATAGATCTGCGCACCGCCTATAATCCAGAGGTAATCTCCTTGAATAGAGGTGCGTCCTTCTTTTACATCATTTAGATATCCGATTAGATCGTTACAAACTTTTACGCCGCTTGGAAAATCTTCAGCAGTAATACTTCTTCCTGCTACAATATTTAACCGATTCGGTAGTGGTCTAAACTTCGGGGGTAAAGAATGATAAGTTTTGTGCCCCATTAAGACGGTGTGTCCTGTTGTTAATTCTGCAAAATGCTTCATATCTTGCGGATAACGCCACGGGATAGTGTTGTCTACCCCGATGACTCGTATCTCATCCATAGCGGCAATTGCAGCAATTGTTATCTTTTTCATCAAAACACTTTCCCCTTATTCCATTAAATCATTATTAAAAAATCGATCCCTAACTCCGTATCATAAGAGGTATTTAAACTTTCCATATAAAGCAATTTCTTCATCCTCTAAAGTTAGCACCACCATCTTTTTTCGCTCCATTCTCACAATTTTCCATTCTCACAATTTTAAAGAGTAGATCGGTTGTTTTATACAGACTTTCTAATTCAAATACACCACCTTCTATCACGGCAGTGCTTCCTTATTGGTTATTGTTTGCACAACAAAAAAACCGTACTACTAAGAAAAGGATGCTCAACATAAATCATTGTGCATCCTCTTTCATATACAACTTCCTATTCAATTTTCAGGTGTACCCTCCGTCCTATATAAATTATTTACCAGCAAGGCTTTATGTATCTTCTTTAATAAATAAATCCAGCTCAACCATCCCAACAACGCCAGTCTTTTCTTCAGAGAAACCTTGAGTTTAAAAAACTCTTTTTAAAATTAAACCTATATCAAACTGCAATATCAAACTTAATATGCGGCAACGGATCATAGTCAGTTAATGTAAAGTCTTCATACTTAAAGTTAAAGATATCTTTAACCTCACGGTTTAAAGTCATCTTCGGTAACGCTCGCGGAGTTCTTGAAAGTTGTTCTTTAGCACCATCTAGATGATTAGAATAGATATGCAGATCTCCAAAGGTGTGAATAAACTCATACGGAACAAGCCCCGTTACCTGCGCCACCATCATCAACAACAAGGCATAACTTGCTATATTAAACGGCACTCCTAACATCAGATCAGCGGAGCGTTGATAAAGTTGCAAACTTAAGTTCTTACCGTTAACGTAAAAATGAAATAAGGTATGACACGCTGGTGGCGCAACAAGTGGTAAATCAGCCGGATTAAATGCTATGACCAAGATACGTCGACTCTCTGGATTTGTTTTAATCTGTGTTATCACATTAGAGATCTGATCAACCGTTCCATTCGGTCCCGTCCAACGTCTCCACTGCTTCCCGTAAATCGGTCCCAAGTCTCCATTCTGATCCGCCCATTCATCCCAGATCGTCACCTTATGATCGTTTAAATATTTTATGTTGGTATCCCCAGCTAGAAACCACAAAAGTTCATGAATAATCGAACGGAGGTGCACCTTCTTCGTTGTTAATAGAGGAAAGCCATCTGATAAGGGGAAACGCACCTGCCTACCAAAAACAGAATACGTTCCGACCCCCGTTCTGTCCTTACGAAATGCTTCGTTTACAGGTTGCCCGTTCGTAAGCACATCTTCAACCAGATCTAGATATTGTTTCATTACACGCCCCCTTTTAAACAACTTAAAATCAATCTTTTAGAACTACCTCCCAAATCTGCCGGTAACTTCTCAAACGAGATATCACCCTCCGAATTTAGTGCCAGCGGGAAAAAAGATAGTTCAGCTATCTCAAAACTATGCGGAGCAACCTCTCCTTTAAAATCACGCACCTCAAAAAAAACCGCATGATCGTGTTTCCCATCACACCGATTATAAAAAACACCTTTTATCTTAAGAGATTCTTGACTTAGTTTAATCCCCAACTCCTCCCAAAGTTCACGACAGATCGCTTCCTGTACACTTTCACCTTTTTTGACACCACCCGCTGGTAGATACCAACCTTTTCTGTAACTGTGTCGCACCAAAAGGATCTGACCTGATTCATTAAAAATAGCAGCCACCACCCCTAACGTTAGTGGTCGTCTAATCCGATTCCAAATAACTAGCACCTTATAAGCTTGCCTGAAACAGAACTCAAAAAAGATATTTTGCCTCTTATTCTTCATGCTTTTCCATAGAAAACTACAATTTTTATCTTTTTATCACACTGTTTAAAGCCGATCCCGCCTTGAACCACACCACCTGATCAGCGGTTAAGGTATGTTGCAACGGTATCTCATAACTTTCTCCTTGCGACACTCCCTTCAAAATCAACCTTGATTGCGGAGCGATCTCTGCGATCCCTTCGATACAAAAAATATCTTCAGCAGAAATTTTTTCATAATCTTCAGGATTAACAAAAGTTAGCGCTAACAACCCCTGCTTCTTCAGATTAGTTTCATGAATCCTAGCAAAACTCTTCGCAATCACAGCTCGACATCCCAGATAACGGGGCTCCATAGCAGCATGCTCCCTTGAAGAACCCTCTCCATAGTTTTCATCAGCAACGATGATCCAACCGACGCCCCTCTCCTTGTAATCAGCAGCAAGCTTAGGGATAGGTTGCCCCTCCTCCCCACTAAATAAATTCCTGCCACTTCCAACCTCAGCGGTAAAAGCATTCACTGCACCTAAAAGCATATTATTCGAGATATTCGGAAGATGTCCTCTATACTTCAACCAAACTCCCGCCTGTGAAATATGATCCGTCGTGCACTTTCCTTTAACTTTCAACAATAAACGGAGATCTTGGAAATCCTCTATTTTCCAAACACAGAACGGCTCCAACTTTGCCAAACGATCACTTTTAGGATCTATCTCCACCTCTATCTTTAAACGTTCTTCGAGCGTCAAGTTCGGTGCTGTAAAACCACTCCGATCTATTTCAAAGTTTTCTTGCGGAAGAGGTTGCCCTAGTGGAGGGTTAAACGCCACCTCAGATCCAACACTATTTTTCAGCTTATCAGTAACAGGATTAAAAGTTATCCTCCCTGCTATGGCAGCCATCGTTACAAGCTCAGGAGAGCCGATAAAATTTAAAGTCTCTTCATTGCCATCATTCCGTTTGCGAAAGTTCCTATTATAACTGGTCACTATTATATTCTGTTTTCCAGCAGTAGCAGGATCTCTCTTCCATTGCCCGATACACGGTCCGCAAGCGTTCGCTAGAACTATCGCTCCCAGATCCAATAACGGCTTTAAAAAACCATCTCTCTCAACGGTACGACGTACCTGATCTGAACCGAGAGTAACAAAAAAAGGACATCTCGCTTTTAGTCCATTTTTTAAAGCTTCCTGCGCCACAGCTGCAGCACGACTGATATCTTCATAAGATGAATTAGTGCAACTTCCTATTAAAGCGGCGCTAATCTGATCAGGATAACTGTTTTCTGCAATAAAGTGCGGCATCTCCGAAACAGTATGCAGCAGATCGGGCGTGTGTGGTCCAACCCACCCTGCTTCAAGTGTATTTAAATCCACCTCTATGACGTGATCGAAATACGCTTGCGGATCTTGCTCCACTTCAGGATCTGCTCTCAACTCCCCCCTAACACCATCTGCACACTCCGCTATCAATTCTCTAGCTGTTTTTCTAAGGTATTGAGACCCTCGCTCGTCATAAGGAAAGATTGAAGCAGTTGCACCGATCTCCGCCCCCATATTAGTGATTGTAGATCGCCCTGTTGCACTAATTGTTTCAACTCCACTACCGAAATATTCCAAAACTTTTCCCGTGCCGCCCTTCACCTTTAAGATGGAGGCGATACGCAAAATAATATCTTTCGGAGAAGCCCAAGCACGCAACTTACCTGTCAGATGCACACCGATAATCTCAGGGTTTAAAAGTCCCCACGGCAATCCCGCCATCACATCAACAGCATCCGCACCACCTACACCTACGGCGATCATCCCCAACCCTCCACCGTTCGGTGTATGAGAATCTGTCCCTACTATCATCCCCCCTGGAAAAGCGTGTTGCTCGAAAACCACCTGATGAATAATACCAGCTCCAGCACGCCAAAATCCGATCCCGTAACGTAGAGCAGCACTCTTTAAGAAAGTATAAACCTCTTCATTCTCCTCAAGAGCCCTTTCTAAATCTTTTTTTGCACCAACTTCAGCTCTTATTAAGTGATCACAATGGATCGTTGTCGGCACCTGCACACTATCAAGTCCAGCTGTCATAAATTGCAGCATCGCCATCTGTGCCGTAGCATCCTGCATAATAACCCTATCCGGTGCAAAGATTAATGTATCACGCCCCCGTTGCGGAGCCTCTTGCGGTACCTCTCGTAAATGAGAGAAAAGAACTTTTTCTGCAAAAGTTAATGGTCTCCCCCAACTTTTACGAATAGCTTCACACCGCTTAGGAAATGCTACATAAAAATTTCTCACAAAATCACCGTTATCCGCCTCGCTCATATCACAACCTTTCTCTAAAATACCCGCACACCTTAATTTATATTGCCTTATTGGTCATTAAATTAAATAAAAATAAAAGCAGCTGAAAATATTAAATTTATAAATAAAATCAATATATTGAAAGCTATTAAGAAAAAACTAGCCGCTTTTTATGCGATGCCTGATAAGGTACGTTAAAATAATAGGTTCTGTCGATACATTGATTAAAAAAGTATTAAGGAAAGATCTCGCTACTGTTGAAATCTGACACTCTCTGGTCTAATATGCGCCCGATTACGGGCGGTTAGCGCAGTGGTAGCGCACCTGCTTCACACGCAGGGGGGCATTGGTTCGAATCCAATATCGCCCACCATTATAAAAAAGCTAATGAATTTACCGGTTTTGTATTTTTTTATTTTAATTTTACCGAATTATACAACATTTTTGCTTAACTCCCCATAACAACTTAGAATAGTACAGTAACGCTGTTCTCTTGCAGATCTTTTCACGGAGGGATCTGCAAGACTGCAAGTGATGCTGTAAGGTTATTCTCACAGGTTAGTCGAAGGTGTTTTTTGAGTGTTAAATTTTCAACAGAAGATTTATCTACTTTGCCCCTATCGGATCTATCAAGAACTTAGTAACGGGATATAAAAAAAACCGTTTTGGCACACTGTTTTTGGTTGTTGTTTTTGATTGGTGCGATAGGAGCAAAGTGATATGATATGCTGTTGAGTCTTCGGTTACTTGAATATCATTTAATGATATTTTGACTACACTGAAGATCTTGAGGTCTTGGTTGATATTTTTTTTATCAATTTGAGGTTACTGAGGTTCGTTTTTCGAGCGTTAGTTCTGCATAATCACTTCGCAGTCTCTCCATTTTTTTCTCTCTTTCCTTATTCTTAAACACTTTCAAAATTCTTTCGATTTTTTATCCTTCAATTATTTTTTCTAATTATTTTTTCTCGAGTTTTTATAGATCCCCACTATGTGCATCTTATAAGAAGAAAAAGTGCGGCTTCTATGGGAGATATTACCTCTTAACATACGTAAGGGGAAAAGTTTGGGATAGAATCCAAACTTTTTTGCTTATGAGACAGGTCTTCTCTGATGTTATCCAGATCGTCACGACGCAACTCTTCTTATAGAACCCTAACTTTTCTACCGTTTTGATATACGTATTTAGGTATGTAAAGAAAAGAGTTGCGTCTTATTAACGGGAGATATTACCTCTTTTTTATAGATCCCCACTATATGCATATTATAAGAAGAAAAGGTGCGGCTTCTGCCGTAGACGCAACTCTTCTTATAGAACCCTAACTTTTCTACCGTTTTGATATACGTATTTAAGTATGTAAAGAAAAGAGTTGCGTCTTATTAACGGGAGATATTACCTCTTTTTTATAGATCTCCACTATGTGCATATTATAAGAAGAAACGGTGCGGCTTCTATGGGAGATATTACCTCTTAACATACGTAAGGGGAAAAGTTTGGGATAGAATCCAAACTTTTCTGTAATTTACGTATCTCTACGTAGAAACCGTTTAGAAACAAGCCAAGTTAATTTTCGATGATTACTTCAACACGTCTGTTTCTGGCACGTCCCTCGTCTGTACGATTCGTAGCAATAGGTCTTGATTCCCCAAAGCCTACGGAACGAATACGAGTGTCAGAGACACTATTCCTTACCAATTCGCTAGCAACTGCAGTAGCACGTCTCTCTGAAAGAATTTGATTATAAGCGATGCTACCAACAGAATCAGCGTGCCCTTCAACCGAGATAGTCCGATTCGGATAATCATTAACAACACGCGCTATCTCACTTACAGCACGTACAGCATCAGGTCTGAGATCTGCTCGATTAAATTCAAAAAGAACATCAGGCAAGTTCACCACCACCCCTCGTTGAGTTGTTCTAACATCAGCGCCACGCCGCCTAAGTTCATTAATCATGCGACGGTTTTCTTCAAGCATCTGATCGCGCGCTGAGATTCTAGCATCCATCTCTGCTAATTCCCGATTTTGTCGGTCGTATTGACTCCCAACAAGAGCACCACCTAAAGCACCACTAGCAGCTCCAATGGCAACACCTGCACCGGTATGCCCTGTTTCATGACCGATAATAGCCCCCAAACCGGCACCAAGCGCACCACCGGTAAGAGCGCCACCTTCAGTAGCCCCCATCTGTCCATTTTCACAAGCCATAAGAGAAAAACAGAATAAAAACACAACTAACTTCTTCATCAGAGGCACCTCATTCAATATTTAAACTTTATATAAGGAAAAAGTATTACAACTTCAAATCAGTATTCTTCATGAGACGTATCAGAAATCCTTAAGATCTCAAGATTCTCAGCTGCTTTAGTAAACCCTGAATCTAAGTCTAAAGCTTTTTTAAACTCATATTCAGCATCCGACCTTCTTTCTAAAGATAGATAAACCTCTCCCAGTGCATTGTGATAACGCGGATTGTAAGGACAGAGCCGTAAGGCACGCCGATAATGGAATAATCGATCTGGTAACGATGTTGCCTGCTCAGCACTAGTCTCCTCTTTTTTAGCTTCTACACAATCATCATTATAGCCACTATAATAATCATCATTATCAGTAACGTTATCGTTAATGGATGCCGCCTTTAATTCAGGTAATAACTGCACCACATTCGGATCATTAGCAGGCGCTGCCTTTGTTTCGGATGTTTTTTCAACTTTAGCCTGTTCCTTTAAAAGTGATTTCCCTTGATCCCTCCAAGCATATCCAGCACGTGCCGTATCCTCAATCTTATCAGGCGTTGTCATAGTCGATTTTGTTGCCGTGCCAAAAACACCAGCATCTACCCTTGTTGGAAGAGAAACTGGAGTGACCTCTTTCTCTACGGCAAAAGCGACCTCCGGACTTTGCGTTTCAGCTATAACGGGCGCCTTGTAAGTATTATTAAGCGCCGTGTTCGTGTTGCTATTTTCATTCAATACAGTCGTAGCCGGTTTAGGAAACTGTGAAGGTGTTCCGAAATTGGCAGTATTGTTATAAGCAACACCTGCGGCATTTCCATAAGACCCACTCCTATACGAATTGGAAAAAGCATTTTGCCGTCCCCAACTGTTGGTACCGTTATTAAAACTACTCCTATTTAAATTGAAGCTATTATAAGGCGAGAGTGTGTTTCTTGAATAATCTCTGTAAGCCACCTGATCTTGACTCATGCGACGCAACTCTTCAATTTGCCCCTGTTGCTCACGAATCTGTCGATCTTGCCTTGCAAGCGCCTCTTCCTGATTTCTAATAGTTTTTTCTTGAGCTTCAAGAACATTCCCTAACGCTGATCCCGCCCCTGCACCGGCTAGAGAACCGATTACGAAACCACTTCCGGCATCACCCGTTTGGCTGCCGATAATAGCACCGACTCCAGCACCAAAAGCACCACCAGCTGCCGCCCCCACCGCAGTTGTCTTCCCTGGTTCCGTACACGCTGCTGTCAATAATATTAAACCGATAAAAACGGTAATCTGATTACTCTTCATAAAACACCCTACCACAGAAAAAAAATTAACCTACTCAAAACGCCGTACCGACTCATTATGGTATTGTTGACGTTTCAGATCTTGAACCTCCCTATCCTGTCGCTTAATCTCCTCCTGTTGTCTACGGATGATCTCTTCCTGTTCGGCAACGATCGCTTCGTTGTCCTTAGCACCATCCACCACAGCCCCGACTGCCGCTCCCGTGATCATTCCAGTGCCTGCTCCGATTAAAGCGCCCTCTCCTTTATGTCCCGATTGATTCCCTATAATCGCACCTGCTCCGGCACCTGTCACAGTACCGATTGCAGCGCCCTCAGCCATAGGGCTTGGATCACCACCTGAACAGGCAACACACGATAAAACCACCGCAACCACCGCAAAAAAACGAAAGCTATCCATAGACACAACACCCACTAAAATAGGATCAAAAAAGTTCAACTCTTAATAAAAAATCCGTCACAGTAACTTTACACAAAGAACACCAAACGGAACAGCATAAATATGCACTTTAATAAAAAAAGATCTGATATATTTAGAAAAGAGATACCTTTTAAAGTGATCTTTGCAAGGAGAACCGTTGTGAATAATGAAACGTCACTCGCTACACTTTATGTTTGGTAGGTTTTAAAAGAAGAATAAAAACACCGATACAAACTGCACTATCAGCTACATTAAACGCTGGCCAGTGTATGTTTTTATAATACACGTCAATGAAATCAACGACTTGACCATAACAGATCCTATCGATAACATTACCTATGGCACCACCAACAACTAATGCCATAGCAAAATGAGCTATAAAATCATCTTTAAAGTGTCTCTTTAAAAAGTACACTATCATAAGTAGCGCCAAAACCGTTCCACTGTTGATAATTAGATGCCTCCACAGATCAGTCAACTCTGAAAGCAAGCCAAAGGCGATCCCTTTATTAAAAGTTAAAGTGAGGTTTAAAAACGACGGAATTATCGGAACAACAACTCCTTCAGGGATATTTTTTAGTACCAGAATTTTTGTAACCTGATCTAACACCGTAACAAATACAGCTAAAAGCCATAATAATCGAAAGCGGTTTTTTCCACTCATTGCAAAGCCCCTCTATTGTACCCAGCCCACTATATATTTTAATTATTGTTCCTCTTGAGATTTACGGAACTTTTCAGCAGCGAGTTGATCTATGGAGATAGCAACTACCTTACCATCAACACTCCCTGCCACTATCTCCGCTTCTTTCGTAAAAGTCAGCACCCTCAAGTTAGTCGCCTTTATCTCGTATTCAAGAGCGAGCTCATACTCCACCAATCGCCCCTCTTTCTCCCTTTTTCGCCAAACTTTCAACATACCATCACGGGCAATAGTTGCAACTCTATCCCCTTCCGGACTAATGGCGATGTCGTATATCATCCCGTCATGTGCTTGAATATCGACAACTTTTGATAATCCCCGCACCTGCCAGACCTCAACACTTCCATCTTGCGCGCTAAGCACCAAAAATTGCCCGTTTTGACTGATTTTTATACGATCAATTCTCTCTCCCGCATTACGCGCCGCACTCTTTAAAGCGGGAACATTTGCAAAAAAACGCGTTCCGAAAAGGTTTTCATCATATTCGCCTTTATAGGCATCTGAACCATACACCAACCACGCCTTTAAATTCCCCACCCAATCACCGCTAAAAAAGAGCCTGCCGTACGGATGAAAAGCCACCGCACTCACAACACTGGGATGCCCGTGATAACGATCTAGCCCTGCCGTTCCTACCCGTCCCCCTCTTAGGGGTTCTTGCGGATTAAACGCCCAACGATAAACCTTACTATCCGTCGCACCGATTATGATTGATCGTGCTTCCGGATCAAAAGCCATAGAAACTGCGTTAGCTGCTAACTTAGAAAGCTCAAAAGGCCCTTTAGATCCCGCCATTATCGGTAAAATTATAATTCTCGACCCTTTAGATATTCCGATATAGGCACCATTTGTAGAAAAGACTGCGACACCAGGTTTTTCCGGTAAGAAAAACATCCTCCTTCTCATTTTTCTACGCAGATCCCAAACCGAGACCTCCCCCTCTGAATCAAGGGATAAAACGAAGCTTCGTCCACTACAATCTCTAACTACCTGTAATGCTTTAATATACCCTCTTGCGGCGCTAGTTGTGTATGTGCCGTCCTGCCATCCGTTGTAACAATTTTCCGATATATTCTGTTTTTCTCTCTCGGCAAACGGTTTATTACTGCTTTGTGCATCTTTTCTTGCGACTAGCGGTTGACGGATCGTTGAATCCTCCATAAACTCAGCACCGACTTCGATCCTATCACCACTCGGTTGAACACGGTTTCTAACCGTTTGAGGGCTCTCTGAGAAGATATCAAGCGGTTGAAGATTAGCGCAAGCACTTAAACAAGCGCTGCTGAAAACCGAGATAACCGTGATAACGATTAGATGTTTATAATTTAAGAGTTTATGATTCATAGAGTCTCTGCCTAGCACGATTTTTGAAGTTGTACCATAACATGGTGAAAAATAATTGGCTAAGGAGATATTTTGACATCAAAAAAGGGCTTTATTATCGTCTTTTAGGATCGTAGTGTAAGTTTTTACATCATTGATATGTTGTGGTGTTATTGCTATGCACACGCAACAATTATAGTTTTAGCAAATCCAAAGGAAAGAGATGCAAGAAGAAAATCACGGAAACAACAACGAGTTGGAGAATAATCAAACTTCTGAAGTAGCAGAAACAGAGCAGAAGAACAGTATTGAGCACGTTTATTTTGAAGTTGGCAATGATCTGACCTCAAAACCGAATGCTTTGGCTGACCTCATTCAAACAGTGGAATATCCACACGTTGAAGTGTTTTGTAACAGTCCATCCGAAGCCGATTTTGTTGATGCTATCCTCAGGAAACGTAATATCCCTTGCGGGAAATTGATCGGTCACGTTCCGTACTCAAAGATCTCTCAAACTTTACATCAGTTAAATACGGGATCTCTTAATGTTATTATCGTCACCGATATCTCTGCAAATGAGATTGACCCAGGTCAGTTTGATATCAGCATTAACTATGCCATTCACGAAGATCCTGAGATCTATCTGCACCGTTGCACCCCGCACTCTCAAGAGTCTAAGTTACAGAAAGTTTATAGCTTGGTTGGACCTCTTGATTTCGGAAACTTTCACTATCTTAAGAAAGTTGTCGATTTTGAATTTTCAAAAGGTGCCTTACCTACTAAAGATGATGTAGCAAAAAGTGAAGCAGAGCGTCTCTTTACAAGAGCTGTTCAGAGCCCTCACGGTAAAGATGCCGCTACGCAAGATCTTGTTGCTTTAATACAGGCGCATAAAGATTGTAACGCTATTATCGGATACCTCCTTCACAACACTATGGTTACCCTTCCGGAGTTAAGCAACAGATCATCTTCTAAACAAGATGATTCTGTGGATAATTCACGTAGGGATCGCCGTGGAGATAGAGGCGATCGTTACGATCGTAGACGTGGAGGCGATCGTTATTCTTCACGTGATAAAGGTCGTTATGATGATTCATTTAGTGATGATAGACGCGACAATCGTCAGATGCGAGAGGAGTATGAGCCACCGAAACGTGATGTTAGGTTCTACTTAGGTCAAGGTCTCAATGATGGACTTACAGATTACGAGTTCCGTAATGTCCTAGAGAATGAACTCAACCTCACTCCAGAACAGATTAAGCGTCTTAGTATTCGCGATAATTACGCCTTCATAGATTTTGATGAAGAGAGTTCTGAAGAGATTATTCAGAAATTGCAGGAATTAGAGCTTCCAAATATCGGGAAACTTTTTATTCGAAAAGCTACCGTAATCAACTCACCTAGAATAAGGATCTCTGCATCTAGTGAAGATAACGATGATAATAACTTTGAGGAAGAGTCTGCTAACGATACCTTTAATGATGAAGACTCTGACAACGGTGATTGGTGTGATGCTTCTGATGAAACTACGGATTTTGCTGAAGCAGATGAAGAAGACTAATAGTCCTCTAAGGCTCTAATCAAACAAAAAGGGGGATCGTGACTAAATAAAAAACGCTCCCCCTCATCTCTCCGTTTTGTTATATAGCACTACCTACTTACGGCACTACCAACTTTGTACCAGCTATAACATTTGTACCTTTCAACTTATTTGCTTTCTGCAAGGCAGATATAGAGACTCCAAGCTTTTTACTAATCCCCCATAAAGTATCTCCAGATCTGACAGTATAACTTCTTACCTTAGGAGACGGTGATTTTGTTGAAACACCTTGTCGTAACGTCGGAATCTTTAAAACTTGTCCGATCCTTAAAGTATCTGATGAGATACCGTTAAGGCGTTTTAAATCAGAGAGAGAGACTCCGTTCTTAGTCGAAATTGAATAAAGGTATCTCCCTTTTTTACCCGATAAGTCCGAGTAACCACACCTTGCGGAGCTTGAACATTTTTTGATGTTGCTACATTAGAGTGCGGAAGCGTTATTTTTTGACCGATTATTACAGTAGTAGACTTTAAGTTGTTAGCTTTTTTTATAGCATCAACTGAAACGCCGAACCTCTTAGCAATTCCTGATAACGTATCTCCTTTCCTTACGGTATATGAAGTTACTTTTAAACGAGAAGGAGCTTCTGTCGTCACCTGCTGAGCAGCGCCACCTTTTACTATTAAACGTTGCCCGATTCTCAAGGTATGAGATTTCAAGCCGTTTAACTTCATTAACTGAGACACCGTCGTATTATATTTCCTAGCAAGAGAGATCAATGTATCTCCCTTTCTGACCTTATACGTGATGCCGCCATAAACAGAGCTGGCAGCAGGTGCCATTGGCTCTACCTGCGCTAAGTTAGCAACATATACACTAGCTTGTGGAGGAATTTTAAGGTTATACCCCCGCGGTAGGCGCGCTCTACCTGACCAGATCGGCGCAAGTAAGCCGTAATTAAGTGGAATCAGATCATGTTTTGAGATATGTAGCTGCCTTGTTAAATATTCAATAGAGGCGGAGTTTTTTAGTTTTAACTCAACAAAGGAAAGGGGACGTTCTATCTTTAGATTCGGGAAATAACTCTCCTTTTTCTCATAAACAGCCAGAGCCTGCTAAAAAATTCAGGGTAAAAATTATTCGAAGCAAAACCTAATAAACGTTGGGTGCGGTGCTCCACTATCTGCGTAATATCTTTTGTACCTAAAGTTTTAACCTTACGCGCCACACCTGTTACACCGTGATTATAAGAAGTTATAGCGAGTGGCCAAGTACCCAAAACTCCATAAGCGTGTTTCAGATAAGCTGCAGCTGCACGTGAAGCTTCTATCACATCCAGCCTTTCATCAATCATGTTATTTAACCATCATCTTATACGATCTGGCAGTGGCAGGCATAAATTGCCAGATACCAGCGGCACCAACCGAGCTACGCACAGAATAATCAAAAGAAGACTCTACAAATGGGAGTCTTGTTAACTCTTTCGGCAAGCCAGCTTCTTTAACAAAGATATCTTCAATATGTGAAAGATATAATCCAGAACGCTCTAAAGCTTCTCGATAACGCTCTTTAATCCCCCTCTGTGAACGGATTAGATCGTTTTTAAAAAGATCCTCGTATTTCTTCGAACCACTCCCCAAAAAAGCCATTCTTCGCGCCATAGTTTTTTCAAGTTCTGAAACAGGTCGCTCTCCTTTAGCCAGACGTCTAGCCGCCCCTTCAACTATGGCAACATGTTTTTTTATCTCCTCTTTCTTATATTTTTCCAGAGCAACTTTATTCATTTTTTTAGCTGCAGTGTAAAAATCAAGAACCATAAAAACGACTTGTGGATAAGCACGGTGATGGATTACCTCGTGGTTGTCACCGTAGCGCGTAAAGATATCTATCCAAAAATTAACACGTGGCTGGAGCCCCTTTGGCACTATAAAAGCGGCGTTACGTGTCTGCACTCTATTTTGAGAATAAAGTGGTAGTGCTGTAAAAAAAAGTATCATCGATACAAAAACAACAGATAACCTTCTCATCTTTCTCTTCATTTCACCTGATCTAAAATTACCTTAATAATTTTCTCCTCTACCTCCCACTTTTTAGAATGTGATAATCCATTGTTTTGCAAAATAGCAAAAGCATATTTTTTATTTATTCCTTTAATATAGCCTGCTAAAGCGCTAACTCCATCAATCGAGCCAGTTTTAGCTTTTATCACTGCGTGGGGGAACTTTAGTTTTCTTAATTTTAATGTTCCGCTTTCACCTCCTACTGCTAAAGATTTTTCAAATTCAGTTGAAATATATATATCGCTCCAAGCTTCTTGCAGAAGTCGTGTGATAATCCTCGCAGAGAGGCGATTATTATGACTAAGCCCTGAAGCATCTACGATATTATATTCAGAGCGCTTACCCAAAGAAGCGGCAAGCCCCCTAAGGCGATTTAATCCTACTTCTCGTTCTTTGGCTTTTATGTGAACGGTATCCAACGCAACCACAAGTTGTTCTGCCGTGAAGTTATTACTGAACCTGTTCATATCCTCCACGATCTGACTAAGTGGTTTTGAGTACAGCACGAAAAATTGCTGCGCTTTCGCAGAAACCACTCCACTTCTTGAAACGGACTGCACTTGAATACCTAAATCATTTAAAAAAGCCTTAAAGACAGCCGCAAGATAATCTTCAGGACAAGCTAAACTGCGGTAAACATTTTGACAAGTCGTTCCACGCACAATTTGTCCAGAAATGTGATATCTCCCCGCCACTCCACACTGCCCTGTGCCCCGATCTGTGATCTTAAAACCGTTCCCCCTATTTGTGGTGGTTTGAATCTCCCCTACTATGTCAGTTCTGTACTCCCACGGATCTTGTCTTACAAAGGCAGGTTGTCCGAGTGCAGCAGGACAAACCTCAAAGGTAAGAGAATTAAAATTAAACGGCAAGCCGGATCCCCCCGCTTCATAAGCCCTCTCACCACTTCTTTTATTAACTGTTTTATATACAGAAGAATCCAGTATCAGGTGTTTTATCTGTTTTATACCACGCCGCTTTACAGCTCTGGCGAGTATCCAAAGTTGTTCAGTTGTTAAAGTCGGATCTCCCGAACCTATTATATAGAGAGAATCCGCAACACCTCCTACCTCTCCTTGAAGAGATAATCTTGTTTGGAAACGATATTCCGACCCCAAAACTTTTAAAGCAGAATGTGCAGTCAAAAGCTTCATAACGCTGGCAGGTTTAGCAGGTGTCGTCTCATTTAGAGCATAAACACTTTTAGCGTTATCAAGATCTACAACGGAGATATAAACCCCGTTAATATCTTTTATAATCTTATTTAAAGTTACAGGAAGAGTCTCTGCCACAACAGGCGCTGCGCTGAACAAGACCCAGAATAGACCGATAAAAAATACCTTCATGGATCCACCCCCGAAAAACGATTTACCCTCAGGATCGTCAACTTTTTAATAGTTTTTTATCCCTTACACGGAATTTTTCCGTGCCCACTTTAACTTAACATAACATTTATAAAGTGGAGAGTCCCTCGTTATCACGGTAATCTAGAAAAACCTCTTCTGTGGTGGGGAGATCAAAAATACCGTTTGTAGCGGGTGGTAGAAGCTCTTTTAATTTATAGACATTTGCACCGCAGGTATAACAATTACACTTGGAAAAATGATAACAGAGACAGATCTTATCATTTATCACACCGAGATCTTTCTGCGATGGTACACCGTTTAAAGCGTTCTGATAAGCATCAAGGTACTGACAGGTGCCGTTATCATTCAAGACGTATCCGAACAATTCACAGTTCGGTTTAACATTAGAAGCGAGACAGGGGCTATTTTTCAATAATCGAATCGGATAACCTGTTGGTGAAACGTGCGAAACCACCACATCTTCCTTTTTAGCGTGCAGATATGCTTGTTTAGCAACATCGGGCAATCCCGACTCCTTTGTAATAGCGAAACGAGTTGCTACCTGCACACCAGAAGCGCCGAGTTCCATCAGCTTTACGGCATCTTGCCCTCCAAAGACACCCCCTGCCGCCAAAACAGGGATATTGATATCTTTCTCTTTCATATAAGCTAGCAGCTCTTGTAATAACGTGCACAGATTGTAATCCGCCCAATCATCTCCGAAGCCGAGGTGTCCACCCGCTAAAGGTCCTTCCAAAACGATATAATCAGGTAATCTACCGGCACGCCCCGCACTCCGTAAAAATATCGCTAAGGCGCGGTAACTTGAGACAACAATCCCTATCTTTACATGTTTTGCTTTCGGGTTAGTGACAACCATTCCCATGCTGTATTGATGTAATCCAGCAGAAAATGTAATCCCATCGATTCCACCATCTATTGCTGCGTTGATGCGTGCATTTAAAGTTTCTTTGGGCAGAGGCCATAGTCAACTTTTCCATAATATTGATGAAGATGGCGCCGCTACCCTGTTTTTTATCCATAGCCTTACGCACATGTAATAACTGCGCCTCCCTAACCTCTTCTGGATTAAATTTAATATTAGTTTTATCGAAAAAAAGATCGTTGATCTATCGGAAAACGGCGTGCCTTATTTACAGAAAATGAAGTGCCGTATTTATGATCGCAAACATCTCCAACCATAGCATCAGAGATGTGCCCTATTCCTCCAAGTCTACTTGCTTCTGCAGCCATCTCCGGCGTTGAGATATTAACTCCCATACCACCTATCATAATGGGAACGAACTCCTGACCTGCAATCTTTAAGGTATAATCAGCTACTTTTTTCATACTTCTTTATCTCAACTTTTCTAGATACCCTCGTTACATCGTTGTAATTACCGTTAGCCATCGCAGAAAAACGGTAAGACATCAGGCGTTTATAGGATTTAAAAAATCAAATACACCAACGTGCACCATTTAGTATCTATTTTGCAACGTTATCCCATAAGAGATCCAGCATCAAAACAACAATAAACCGTACATTGTACGGTTTGTTCTTTTCCACCCAAAACCTTTCCGCACTCTTTTTATCTATTCCCAACTTTCAAGCGTCTTTTATGCTCTTTTTTTCTATTTCAAGTCCCCCTCAAAAAAATATTAGCTTTGTAAGACCCTTACAATTATTCTCTTACAATTATCTTTTTGCTTAACAACCGTTTTCTGCGCTATATTAGAGACCAGAATTTAAAAAGATTCTGTAACTTCCCGTTGCTTAATTGTTGTATCTCTTTAATTTGGGAATATTGATGAGAACGTTCTATATCTACGCCGGACGAAATACAGGGAATCCCGTTGCTAACATGATTATCACAACGGAATGTCAATTGTGGCCCTGGGAATATTTTCGAGAGATGCTGGACAAGATGGCAGGAGGATTTTCAGGGATCCGTTTTTTCCGGCTCTTTTTTTACCCCGCAAAGGGGTTTGCTATATCGCTCTAACAACAGACGATGCCTCAGCAGATCTTTTAGTCCAATCCTTTTATTCAGCCTTAGAGTTTACCTTCCCAGGTGTGGAGATACATGAAGGTCCAGATTTTATAGATGAGATAACTCCTGATATGGAGCTAGCTTCTACGGAGTTGTATTTCAAGCGTAGCTTTATCTATCCAACTACGACCGGTAAGACATTAAAGGTCAACCCTCTCGCCCCACTAGCTAACACCATGATAAACTTTCCTCCTGAAGATAGAGTCATCGTGCAAACTATCATAACCCCTCTTAAGGATGACGCCTTTTTACAATTCTACATTGCAAGAAGTAGAGCGATCGATCGTTTTACGCATAAATTTGAAGCTAAATACTGGTTTAAAAGAGATGCTGTGCCATACATTCATGAAAAAATAGAAGAAAAGTGCAAATCCAGAATTTACCAAGTAACTATTCGCTTAGCTGCTTTTAAAGAGTGTGAACAAACTCCTGCTGCAAAGAAGGAGATGCGTGAATTGTTGAAAAAACGGCTTCATTCAATGATCGGCGCATACGCTATTTTAAATGATTCAGACCTTAATACGTACCTCCCGACACCTGTTGTCTACGGTGAACGTGCTTTAAAACCGTTAAAAAACCGCACCTTCGGACGTAAGGTCTTACTCTCTCCGATTGAACTTGCAGCCGCTTGGCACCCCACAGGGGACTTCTCCAATATGCCAAAGGTATTATCAAGACACTACGCTCCACCGCCAGATATGCCGCAGGAAGAAGGAGATCCGAATGTCTGTTTTTTTGCTCGCACTAATTACAGAGAAACAAAAGTTCCTTTCGGATTTAGTCGTCCCGATCGTAGAAAACACCTTTATGTACTCGGCAAATCTGGAACTGGAAAATCCTGTATGTTGCAACTACTCATTAAGAACGACATGGAGAATGGGCACGGTGTAGGCGTAATAGATCCGCATGGAGATCTGATAAGTAATCTTTTAAAACTTGTTCCAAAAAACAGGGTTGATGATGTTATTATTTTGGATCCCTCAGACAGAGATTTTCCCGCTAGCTTTAATCCGTTAGCTTGGGTACCGGAGCCTCTAAGAACGCCTGTCACATTAGGAATCGTCGCTATTTTTAGGAAGTTATTAGGTGAGAGGTGGAACGAACATATAGACTATTTAGTACGTGTTACCGTCTTGGCTTTACTCAGTACTCATGATGCTACTTTACTCTCAATCCCGAAGATCCTGACAGATGAAAAGTACAGGGCAACAGTAGCGAGTGCCGTAAGCGATGACGGCATCAGAAAATTCTGGCTATACGCTTTTGATTCATGGTCAGAGGATCATCAAGCCGATGCCATAATTCCACTTATAGACGTTTTACGCCACTTCTTATCATCAGACATGATCAGAAATATCGTCGGGCAACCTGTAAATCGCTTTGATTTCAGGTCTATTATGGATGATAAAAAGATCCTACTTGTTAAAGTTTCAAAAGGGCTGCTCGGAGATGAAAATGCTACCCTCTTCGGCGCTCTCGTTGTTAGCAAGATCTATCAAGCTGCTATGTCAAGAGCTGACATTCCGCAGGAAGAAAGGAAAGATTTTTATTTTTACATCGATGAATTCCAAACTTTTGCAGCTGAAAACGTTAAAGATATGTTGGCAGAATCACGCAAATATCACCTTAACTTAACTTTGGCACATCAATTTTTACAGCAGCTGCCGAGCGATGTTAGCAACACCATCTTCGGTAATGTCGGGAATGTTGTTACATTTTGCGTCAGTGGAGATGATGCCGATGTTGTTACAAAAGAGTTATTAAACGAGTTTGACCTTGTGTCATTAACAAATCTGCCGCTCCGAGAGTTCTATGTAAAGATGTTGGTTAATGATAAATCCACTAAGCCTTTTTCAGGAACAACTTTAACGGTTGAATATCCGGAGGATAGCTGCGCTGATGAGTGTGTTACCGCCTCCAGAAGTCAATATGCCGTACCTCTAAAACAGGCTGAAGACATGATACTTCGTTGGGAAAAAGGGGATAATTTTATTGTTAGACCTGAGGTATTTGGAGAGCCTACTCTCGATCTACGTCAACATCTGAGGTATTACGGAACTGTCTTACAACTTTCAGATCTAAATATTACTGATGAACACTTATTGCAATTAAGCCACACTGCTTTTGATAATGTTAAAAAATTGGTGCTGACTAATACACGCATTACAGATAAGGGATTAACCTCGATAGCTAATTTACGAAACCTTACTCAACTCTTCCTTGACGGTACTGATATTACTGACAGCGGCTTAAAAGCGATCACAGTTTTGCCACGACTACGCATTCTAAATCTTAGTAGGACAGCAGTTTCAGCGCTAGGACTTGCGCCCTTACGAAGTTCCAAGATTAGAAAACTAATTCTACGAGAAACTAAGGTAACCGATAACGGATTAAACTACCTGACTGAATTTAAACGGCTATCAGAAGTGGCGTTAGAAAGAACTGCTATTTCTGATAAGGCGCTCGATCAACTCTGTTCGAACTTACCAAATGTTAATATTCACGCCTAAGGAGCAGAACCGTTAGGGTATTTTTTCGCTATTTAATAAGCTAATAAGAGAGTCATTATAAAAACAATAAAAAAGCGTACATTGTACTGTTTTTCTTTATGAAAACTCTCCTTCCAAAAAGCATTAATTTTGTAAGATCTTAGGATTGCTCTCTTACAATTAACTTTTTGCTTAAAGACCGTTTTCTGCGCTATATTAAGCACAGGATTTTTTAAAAAAAAGATTCTGTAACTTCCCATTACTTAACCTGTTATTTCTTATTTTAGGAATATTGATGAGAACGTTCTATATCTACGCCGGAAGAGGTACTATGGATCCTGTTGCTGGCATCATTATCACAACAAAATGCGGTTTATGGGCATGGGAATACTTTCGGGAGATGTTAACTGAACTAGCAGATATGTTGTCTGTTCGTTTTTCCGGTTGCTTTTTTACCCGTGAAGGGATCTGCTACATCGCTTTAACCACAGATGATTCATCAGCAGATCTTTTGGTCAGCACCTTTTACTCATCACTCTCATTTATCTTTCCCGATCTAGAGATACATGAAATGCCAGATTTCATAGATGAGATAACTCCTGATATGGAGGTAGCCTCTACGGAATTACGTTTTAAACGTAATTTCATCTTTCCAACTACTACGGGTGCAGAGTTAAAAGTCGACTCTCTAGCTCCATTAGCTAACGCTATGGTGAACTTCCCTCCTGAAGATAGAGTATATCGTACAAACTATTATGCGCCCCCTAAAAGATGATGTTTGGTTACAATTCTACATTGCGATAAACAGGGTCTTGGATCACATCAAGCATAAATTTGATGTTAAGTACTGGTTTAAAAGAGATGTTGTTGAATACATGTATGAACGGGTAGAGAAAAAGTGTAAAGACAGATTTTACGAAGCAACTATCCGTTTAGTTGCTTTTAAAAAATGTGAGCAAACTCCTGCTGCAAGAAAGGAGACGCGCGAGATATTAAAAAAGCGACTTTCTTCGATGGTTGGCGCTTATTCTTTTTTAAATCAGACAGATCTTAATAAGTACGTTCCGACACCTGTTGTGTACGGTGAGCGCGCCTTAAGACCGTTAAAAAGACGCACCTTCGGACATAAGATACTAGTGACACCCATCGAGCTTGCTGCCGCTTGGCACCCCACAGGTGATTTCTCCAATATGCCGAGGGTCTTGGCAAAACACTACGCCCCGCCACCAGAGATGCCACAAGAAGAGGGCGATCCAAATGTCTGCTTCTTTGCCCGTACTAATTTCAGAGAAACTAGGGTTCCTTTCGGATTTAGCCGCCCCGATCGTAGAAAACACCTTTATGTACTCGGCAAATCAGGAACTGGGAAATCATCCATGTTACAACTACTCATCAAGAGCGACATGGAGAATGGGCACGGTCTAGCTGTAATCGATCCACACGGAGATCTGATAAACAATCTTTTAAAGCTTGTTCCGAAAAACAGGGTTGATGATGTTATTATTTTAGATCCTGCCGACAGAGACTTTCCTGCTAGCTTTAATCCATTAGCTTGGGTGCCGGAACATTTAAGGATGTCGGTAACGTTAGGAATCGTTGCTATTTTCAAGAAGTTGTTAGGCGAGAGGTGGAATGAGCATGTAGACTATTTAGTGCGTTTTACTGTCTCAGCTTTACTTAGCACTCACGATGCTACCTTGATGTCAATTCCGAAAATTCTAACAGATGTACGGTACAGAACAGCTGTGGCAGGTGTTGTAAGCGACAGTGGCATCAGAAAATTCTGGCTGCACGCTTTTGATTCATGGTCAGAAGCTCATCAAGCTGATGCTATAATTCCACTTATAGACGTTTTACGTCACTTCTTATCATCAGACATGATCAGAAATATCGTCGGGCAACCTGTAAATCGCTTTGATTTCAGGTCTATTATGGACAATAAAAAGATCCTACTTGTTAAAGTTTCAAAAGGGCTGCTCGGAGATGAAAATGCCACCCTTTTCGGCTCTCTCGTTGTTAGCAAGATCTATCAAGCTGCTATGTCAAGAGCTGATATCCCGCAGGAAGAAAGGAAAGATTTTTATTTTTACATCGATGAATTCCAAACTTTTGCATCTGAAAACGTTAAAGATATGTTGGCAGAATCGCGCAAATATCACCTTAATTTAACTTTAGCACATCAGTTTTTAAAGCAGCTGCCGAGCGATGTTAGTAACACCATCTTCGGCAATGTTGGAAATTTCGTTACATTCTGCGTCAGCGGAGATGATGCAGGCACTGTTTCAAGAGAATTATCAAACGAGTTTGACCTTGTATCATTAACAAGTCTGCCGTTACGAGAGTTTTATGTAAAGATGTTGGTTAATGACAAACCTACTAAGCCCTTCTCCGGAACAACTTTAACAATTAAATATCCGGATAATAACTGCGCTGATGAGTGTGTTAACGCTTCTAGAAGTAAATATGCCGTTCCTCTAAAACAGGCTAAAGATATGATTCTCCGTTGGAGGAAAGGTGACACCTCTTTTATCAAACCTGAAATGTTCGCAGAGCTTAAGATCGATCTACGCCAACACCTGAGACGGCACGAAAGTGTCTTACAACTTTCAGATCTGGATATTACTGATGAGCATTTATTGCAATTAAGTCATACCGCTTTTGATAATGTCAGAGAATTGCTCTTAAGTAATACGCACATTACAGACAAGGGCTTGATTTCGATAGCTAACTTACGGAATCTTACTCACCTTTTCCTTGACGGCACTGATATTACTGATGACGGCTTAAAAGCGATCATGATGCTACCACGCTTGCAGATCCTAAATCTTAGTAGGACAGCGGTTTCAGGTGTTGGGCTTGCAACTCTACGAGGATCCGAGATTAGAAAACTAATCCTACGGGAAACTAGGCTGACCGATAGTGGCTTAGATTGCCTGACTGAATTTAAACAATTAGCAGAAGTGGCTTTAGAGGGAACTGCTATTTCTGACAAAGCCTTCGATATACTTTGCTCGAACTTACCTAATGTTAATATTCACGCCTAAGGGGCAGATCCATTTAGGTTTTTTAAGTTAGACAATAAAAAACGTAACCTGTTACAGGGTGTATAACCACAAAATACATCCTGTACTCTTTACGTTAAAAATCTGGTGCCACCCTTCTTTTTTGCCGCTTTGGCGGCTTAAGCGATTTGACGCGATAGTTCGGCGAATTTGGTGCCACCCACCAGTTAAAGTGGGTGTCCTAATTGGGGCAGGGGTCGAAAATTTGGTGCCACCCACCAGTGCTAAAAAACTCTAAAATTGTAATAGCTAATAATATCAGTATGTTAGCAAAAGTCCTGCATTCGGCGAATTTGGTGCCACCCTTCTTTGTTGCAGGCTGTCGCTGGTGCCACCCACTAGGGACGATTGAACGGGTGGACGAATTTGGTGCCACCCACCAGTTAAAAGTGGGTGTCCTAATTGGCAGCTAGTAATATCAGTATGCTAGTAAAAGTCCTACATTCGGCGAATTTGGTGCCACCCTTCTTTTTTGCCGCTTTGACGGCTTTGGTCAAAAATTTGGTGCCACCCTTCAGTTTGAGCGGATCTTAACGGCTTGTCACTGGTGCCACCCACCAGTGTTACAAGACTCTAAAATCAGGATAGCCAATAATATCAAGATGTTAGCAAAAGCTTAGCATTCGGCGAATTTGGTGCCACCCTTCAGGGACAGCAGGACGGGCTGCAACTGCAAAACAGATCGGTTAGGTTTCTACGGAGGTTAAAAATTTGGTGCCACCCTTTAGGGACAATTACCCTCCACCCACTAGGGGCGCTTGAGCGGGCTGATACAGAAAAGCGAATTAGCCAGATTTTCTACGGAGGTTAAAAATTTGAGCGGGCTACAACTGCAAAACGGATTCGGCTAGGTTTCTACGGAGGTCAAAACTCTTAACCTTGCTTTTTTAAGCTCTCTGCAATTTTTAAAATTTGCTGCGTAGCTTTTTTGACATCATTCAACGTGCCGTTTCCGCCGACACAACCACCTTCACAACACATCACTTCCACCAAATTACCTTCAGGGCAAACTTTATCTTTGGCAAATTTTCTTAACTTTCTAATTGAGTCTTTATTTAATCCGTCAATTAAGCACGGCTCAAGTTTAACTTCAGGTTTTAAAGCATTTTTTACGGCTGTAGCAACTCCGTTAGTTATACCGAAATTTTTACCATCAACGGAACTAAAATCAGGGAAAGCAGATTCTTCACATTCTAGAATTTCAATATGTTCTGCAACAAACCACGCACCTAATTCTTTATAGTTAATAACATAATCAACATTAGGATTATCTCTTCCCTCAACACGCTTAGCAGCACACGGACTAACAAAAACTGTTACGCTTTGCGGATGAAGCCGTTTAACTATCTCTGCCGTATAATAGAGTGGTGTTTGAGTATCAGAAACAAACTCCAACAGATCTGGGATATGTTTATTTAAAAGTTGTCTATACCCTGCACAACACGAAGTCGTCATAAAAGGTTGCCCCTGATCCATTCTTTCCGCAAACTCAGCAGCTTCATTAGAGATCGTAACATCAGCACCTTGCGCCACTTCATAAACATCTGAAAATCCCAATTTCAGAGCAGCACTACGCAGTTGCCCCATTGTTCCCGGCATCTGCCCTGCAATAGAGGGTGCCAACATGGCGATAACTTCTTTGCCTTGCTTAATATCCCTCAATATATCGACGATCTGACTTTTTTCATGCACCGCACCAAACGGACAAGCCGCAATACACTTCCCGCAATTTAAACACATTTCAAAATCTATCTTAGCCAAGCCACCTTCATCTTTAGAAATGGCACCAACTGGACAAGCATCCTCACACGGCACCGTAATTTTAACGATGGCATTATACGGGCAAGCTGCAATACACATCTTACAGTTTTTACACTTTTCACGATCAATAAAGGCTTTGCCATTCTGCATATAAATTGCATCAAACTTGCAGATACTTTGACACGGTCGCGCCACACACCCTTGACACAGATCAGTCACAAAAACTCTATTAGGAGTACAGCCTTTACACGCCGTATCTAAAACCGTCAAAATATTTCTCTCAGGAGCCTCACGCTTCAACGCTTTTTTAGCCAAGTCACGCAAAGAGGTACTTTCCTCAACCTCATCAATAGCGAAACCTAAACTTGCAACCACCCGATCTCTGAGAATAGCGCGCTCTTTATATGTGCAGCACCTGTAAGTGACCTCAGATCCCTTTGGACGCATCTCATAAGGGATGATTCTAACATTTTCTGCAAAATCACCAGAATCAAAAGCCTTAATCAATCTGACCAAAACTTCTTTTTTTAAACGTATCGCCTGATCATTATTATTGTTCATCTTCTAACTTCTTATCAATCGCAACCAAAACCTTTTCAATAGTGGCTTCAGAAATAACTTCATCATCAATCCTAACATACGGGGCTTTAGAATACTCCCAATTGACAGCACATAAGCTGAGACATGGACTCCTCACAACCTCAACCTTATCGCCATATCTGCTCGGAATAATCTCCATCAACTCTTGCAGATTAGAAGAGCCCATCACAAAACAGGTCGTTCCAAGGCAAACTTTGACTGTTATCTTTTCCATATTACACCTCACATATATTGAATCAAAACCTTTTTAAGGTACTTTTCCTCAAGCAACTTAGCTATCTTTTTTACCACCGTTTTACGCACCTCAATCTCCACAGGGAAACGAGGATCGTAATGAGCCTGATTTATTTTGGCACCAACCATAAAATTCACGCAGTCATTATTCAAAAAGAATCTTACTAAGTGCCCAGCAGCATCGTCTGCTGTTGTCTCATTCTTTTCGAGGTATTCCACCGCCTTAGAAAGGGTCAAGATCCCCTCCGTTACTAGATCAATTCCTTGCATATATGAGAGAGCAGGTAAAGACCCGTTATTTAGTGAGAACTTATTTTCTATCGGAATACCCAACTCTCTGGAGATTAAATTAGCAGTCGTCCCACCACATATAGCCTTATCGCCTTTAAAATTTTTAAATATATTGGCATAAAATCCGTCCTTATCTGCATAGTACGGAGGCCCTGTAAAAACAAGGGCTTCTCGAGGATCTCTGCAATAAACAGAGACTGCCGAAATATCATCATGTGCCTGTTGTTCTACTTCAATTTGTAAGGCATACCTCACAACTTGCTGTGCCAACTCTCGACTTGATATTAAAGGATCGTGCGCAATCTCCTTTAAAACAAGATCAATTAAACCACTTCTTCTTAAACCTAGTTTAAATTGTGGATTCCCCAACCCCGCTTGCGTCACACCGTCAGAACAAAAGAGCAAGCGATCAAACTTTTCCAAAGAGATCTTATAAATACGCATATGTCGATTAGGAAAAGCTTTTGATGTAATTACCGTAGAATCCGGCTGTAAAACGTAGCCTTCTCTGATCCAAACAAATTGAGGATTCCCCTCTTCAACAATAGTAACTTCACCATCATCACTACAATCAAAAACTGAAAAGGTAGAATAACTGATCTTCCGCACCTTACAAACAGGCAAGGCGTTCATAATAATTTCACACGATTTACCGATATCAGAGTCAGCCTTAACAAATTTCAGCAACATTGTCGCCGTCATTGTAGCTAAAATATTCGCTTTTACTCCACTGCCAAGCCCATCAGAAAGAACAGCAATTAACCTGCCGAAATCTTGATACCGTCTAGAAATAAAGAAATCGCCATAAGTATGCTGCTTATGTTTTTTTTCTTGGCTACAATCAATGTCTATAAACATCAATCAATATCCTCATCTTTATCGAGATTAAAGTTTTCTGCAATGGAGGCGAGCAGCAGCTCTGTGTCAACCATATGTTCCCCCAAGAGGCAGGCGATCTCTTGCACCACAGAAATGTTTTTCGAAATTACAGCTCGAGCTTTTCTCGCAATCTTTTCTCTATCGCTCTCCGATTGAGTCACATCAGAGATAACGGCTCCAACAATAGTATGCGGCTCTATCGTAAAAGCTGTAATGTCATAAAGACGACCATTAAGGGGATAATGCTCTTTATGTAGATCCTTTCCTGATTTTAAAGCACTTTTCATAATAGGAGAGAGTTTAACAACCTTATCAAGCTCAGCATTCGCCAAACCCTCTGGCAAAGCGGCATAAAGATCATAAGAATCTCCGCAAAACATACGCATAAAAGCATCATTAGCTTCAGTAATATTTAATTTATCATCAACCATCACAATAGCAGCTGGCATAGAGCGTAACATCGCTGCCGCTTTTCTCGTGGCAATTTTTCTCATATAGGAAACGCACATCGAAGATTCTGCCTCTCCTGCTAACATAGCACACGCCAAATCTCTACAAGTTTGGTAACCACAACCACCACAATTTAATTCATCATCTTCATTGTATTTTCCGATCTTCTGCATGGCAGCAACGATCTCATTTAAGGTGAAATTAGCCTCCTTTATCGGTTGCGCCTGATATTCTTCAGCAAGTACGAGAGCGGGCTCTTGCGGAATTTTTTCTCTTTCTTTAACTCGCGATAAAATATTTGAATTGATAGTAATCGTTGCTTTTGAAGTTGAGATAGACGGACCATTTATGCAGCCGCCATCGCACGCCAACGCTTCAACAAAGATCTTTTTATCGATACTACTTTCTGTTAAACCGTGTAATGATTTCTGAAAAGATTGCAAAGAACTGACGGTCATAAGTTGGACATCTTGTGGAATTCCGATTTTTTTTATCGTTTCATTCATGCCACCTTCAATGGGATACAACCCTCCCTCATGAGCATGATCTGGCACAAAGATATCTTGATCTGTAATTTCAAGATCATCAGAATCTGCCTGCGATTCTTTAATCCAGAACTTTAAGCCTTCAAAAGTTAACGCCGCAGCGAGCAGATCGGGATGACGCGCAGCTTCATTTTTTTTGCCGATACACGGCCCAATAAAAACTACAATACAATCCTGCCCAAAATACTCTTTTAACATCTTAGCATGAGTTAAAGCTGGAGAAGCGATGGGAGTAATATTTTTTACATATTCCGCATCATAACACCGTACATAGTCAACTATTACAGGGCAGGCGCTGGAGATATACAAACCGTTAGGGGCATCTTTTAACATTTTAGCAGTTTGAATCGAAACCTGCTGTGCTCCCAAAGCCGTTTCGCTAACATAGTGAAAGCCTAACCTTTTAAGAATGGCTATCATTTTAGAAGGTGAATAATCAAAGACGCCCGCCCAACTTGGTGCTAAAGAAGCTATAACTTTTTTACCTGTGGCAAAGATCTCTGGCATTCTATCGTTATCACGACGTACTCTTTTAGCATTACTCGGACAAATTCTAACGCAATGCCCGCAAGCTATGCACTTATCGTTGATAACAGAGGCGTGGTTATCTTTGATCTTGATGGCCTTAACAAGACACTCCCTTACACATCTGTAACAGTCATGACATTCGTTCTGCAATGTATATACAGGACATAGATCATCCATCCTTTAACCCTTTTAAAATTTCTTGCAACTTCTCTTGAGTTACTTGCGTATAAGAAACACCGTTCACCTTTAAATTAGGACCATCCTGACACTTCCCCTCACAACCGAGACCCACAAGATCTATTTTAGCATCTAAGCCATTGTCACTGATATATCGTTCTATAAGTTCTAAATTTCTATCATTCCCCCTCGCAAAACAGGCACTGCCCATACATATTTTTACTTCAACCTTCATTCTTTCCATCCTTGTAATGCACGGTAAAGCGCAAAAAATTACCGATTAAATTTTCGTTCCAGACCTGTACGGTATCCGGCACCGTTAATACCGTCGGAGAAAAATTCCAGATCAATTTTATCCCTGCCGACACTAAAATTTCAGCCACCTCCTGAGCAACTTGTCGAGGAACTGTTAGAATTGCTATTTCAACATTTAATCTCTGCACCAGATTTTGCAGTTTGCTGATATGAAAGATCTCTTTACCGTTTACTGTTGCTCCGATTCGCAACGGATCATTATCAAATAACGCCAAAATATTTAGTCCATAGTCCGTAAAGTTATCGTACTTCGCCAGAGCAAACCCTAGATTACCGGCGCCAACAATAAAAGCATCCTTAGGCTCCTCAAAGCCTAATGTTTTTTCGATAGAAGCTCTTAGTTCCGCCATATCATACCCAACTTTACACCGCCCAGAGTTGTTGAGTAATCTTAAGTCTTTTCTAACTTGTGAATCGTCTATCTTTAACAGTTCAGCAATACGAGGGCTAGAGATGGTGACCTCCCCCTTTTCCAAACGGTCTATCAGTATACAGTGATAGAGCGTTAAACGTTCGATCACCTTTTGAGATAGTTGCTTTGACATTTTTTTGCTCAAACTCCTTCAAAAGCCTGTACAAAAATTTCTCTTATCTCACTCATTAGTGGATAAGCAGGATTAGCACCCGTACACTGATCATCAAAGGCCAACTCTACGAGGGTATCCAGTTTTTCGTAGAAGTCAGATTCTGACACACCAGCAGCACGTATTGATAGTGGAATATTAAGTTCCTTTTTTAATTCTGTTATAGCACAAATCAAAGACTCAACTTTTTCTTGATCGGTCTCCCCCGCCAGTCCCAACTCATCTGCTATCTGTGCATAACGCGCTCTTCCGTTTGGAAAACGATACTGCGGAAAGGTAGCTTGTTTTGTTGGGCAATCATTGGAATTAAAGCGGATAACCTGATTAATAATCAACGCATTAGCGATTCCGTGCGGCAAATTAAAAGCTGCTCCAAGCTTGTGCGCCATAGAGTGACACAATCCAAGAAAGGCATTAGCAAAGGCCATCCCAGCTAAGGTTGAAGCATAGTGCATTTTTTCTCTAGCAATCGGATCGTTTTTCCCATTTTTATAAGAACGGGGTAAATAACGGAAGATTAACTTTATCGCTTCCAAAGCAGGAGAATTGGTAAAATTAGTCGCCAACACTGAAGCATAAGCTTCTAAAGAATGTGTTAAAGAATCAATTCCTGAAGCAGCACACAGCCCCTGCGGCATGGAATCAACAAAATTAGGATCGATAATCGCCATATTTGGTGTTAAGGCATAATCTGCGATCGGATATTTGATATGTGTCTCATCATCAGTAATAACGGCAAACGGCGTTACTTCTGAACCTGTACCGGAAGTAGTCGGGATAGCTACCATTAGAGCTTTTTTACCAAGTTCTGGCACCTGACAGATACGCTTCCTGATATCCATAAAACGCATAGCGATATTATCAAAAGAGATCTCAGGTTGTTCATACATCAACCATAATATTTTAGCTGCATCTATCGGAGATCCGCCACCTAAAGCGATAATAACATCGGGCTCATAAGTTTTTAGCATAACCAGAGCTTCATTTATCGTCGAAGTGGAAGGATCAGGTTTGACATCAAAATAGATCTGATAATCGATCCCAACTTCTGCTAAAACACTCGTAACTCGATCTACCATATTTGAATTAAACAGATACCGATCTGTCACAATAAAGGCGCGTTTTCTACCTACTAACTCCCTTAAGGCCAGATCGGTAGCACCACGCTTAAAATAAATTTTCGGTGGAACCTTAAACCACAACATATTCTCCCTCCTCTCTGCCACAGTCTTATAATTTAAAAGATGCTTTACTCCGACATTTTCACTTACAGAATTACCACCCCAAGATCCGCAGCCTAAAGTTAAGGATGGTTCAAGTCTGAAATTATAAAGATCACCGATTCCACCTTGAGAAGATGGTGTGTTAATTAAGATCCTCCCCGTATTTAGCTTAGCAGCAAAGGCAGCTATGCGATCTTTTTTTCTATCATCCGTATACAATACTGAAGTATGTCCAGCTCCGCCCAACTGCACCAAGTGATAAGCTTTTTCAAGCGCCTCTTTAAAATCTTCCGCTTGATACAATGCGATAACAGGCGATAATTTTTCATAAGAGAACTCCTCCTCTAACGATATCTCCGTCACCTCGCCGACTAGAATCTTAGTCCATTGCGGCACACTTATCCCAGCAAGTTGTGCAATCTTACAAGCAGGTTGTCCAACAATTGCTGCATTAACCTGTCCATTAATAATTACCGTTTTAGCGACTGCTGCTTTCTCTTCCTCATTAAGGATATATGCTCCGCGCCGCTGCAACTCTGCCACGACCGCCGCATAAACCTCTTTTAAGACGATGATTGATTGTTCAGAAGCGCAAATCATGCCGTTATCAAAGGTTTTTGACATAATAATTGATGAAACAGCCATCTGAATATCTGCCGTTTCATCTATCACGGCGGGAGTGTTTCCTGCACCAACTCCAAGTGCAGGCTTGCCTGAAGAATAGGCAGCCTTCACCATGCCAGGACCACCCGTTGCCAAGATTGTTGCGATATCTTTATGTGACAAAAGATGATTAGTTAATTCCAAGGACGGCGTATCGATCCAACCGATAATATCAGCTGGTGCACCTGCTTTAACTGCCGCATCTAAAACGATCTTAGCAGCAGCGATCGTTGATTTTTTTGCACGTGGATGCGGAGAAAAAATTATCGCATTCCTCGTTTTAAGTGAGATTAAAGACTTAAAGATAGCGGTTGATGACGGATTTGTCGTCGGTACAATACCGGCGATAATTCCTAACGGTTCCGCCACAATCTTTATCCCGTTAGCTTCATCTTCCTGAATCACACCGCAAGTTTTTGCATTTTTATGCTTATTGTATACGTACTCAGAGGCAAAATGATTTTTTATCACCTTGTCCTCCAATACCCCCATCCCCGTCTCTTCGACAGCCATCCGCGCCAATTCAATACGGGCAACATTAGCTGCAATAGCACCTGCCTTAAAAATCCTATCAACTTGATCTTGTGAATATTTAGCGTAGATTTCTTGTGATTTTTTTACCCTATTGATTAGATTATCTAACTTTTCAATATTATCGACTAACATACTTGATTCATTATCTATCTCTTTATTTTCTAGTGATTTTTGAGCCATTTTCTCTTCCTAAAAGCATTTTTAATCGTGATTTATTTCACTATTTAACAATAAACCACCTCCACCCCCTCGTCAAGTCAATTTTGAATAAAATTTGGTGCCACCCTTCTTTTTTACCGCTTTGACGGCTTAAGCGACTGGATGAATTTGGTGCCACCCACCACTTTAAAGAGATCTGGCTAGGCTTGGATCTGGTGCCACCCTTCAGGGACGATCGAACGGGCTGTGACTACAAAACGAATCGGTTAGGTTTTCACGAAGGTTAAAAATTGGTGCCACCCTTCTTTTTTGCCGTTTTGACAGCTTAAGCGACTGGATGAATTTGGTGCCACCCTTCAGGGACGATCGAACGGGCTGCAACTAAAAACGGATCAGTTAGGTTTCTACGGAGGTTAAAAATTTGGTGCCACCCTTCAGGGACGACTGGACGGGCTGATACTACAAAACGAATCGGTTAGGTTTCTACGGAGGTCAAAAATTTGGTGCCACCCTTCAGTTAAAGGTGGGTGTCCTAATTGGAAAGCTTCAGGGACGATCGAACGGGCTGCAACTAAAAACTGATCAGCTAGATGTTTACGGGGGTCAAAATTTGGTGCCACCCTTCAGGGACGACTGGACGGGCTGATACTACAAAACGAATCGGTTAGGTTTCTACGAAGGTCAAAAATTTGGTGCCACCCACCAGTGCTAAAAGACTCTAAAATTACGATAGATAATAATATCAAGATGTTAGCAAAAGCTTAGTATTCGGCGAATTTGGTGCCACCCTTCAGGGACGATCGAACGGGCTGTGACTACAAAACGAATCGGTTAGGTTTTCACGAAGGTTAAAAATTTGGTGCCACCCTTCAGTAGGGCTTGGATCTGGTGCCACCCTTCAGTAAAAAGTGGGTGTCCTAATTGGTAGCTAATAATATCAGTATGTTAGTAAAAGTCCTGCATTCGGCAGTTTTGGTGCCACCCACTAGTTAAAGGTGGGTGTCCTAATTGGAAAGCTTCAGGGACGATTGAGCGGGCTGCAACTCCTTTAGGGACGGTTTATTCTAAGTGGTATTAAAAACAGTAAAAAAATGGTAGTTATGCACCTAATTGAAGATAAGAGGTGTGTTTATGGGAATAACTTATAAAGAAGCAAGGATCATCTCGAATGATCGGGTGATTGATAATATTTTTAAAATGACCTGTGAAGATAGCAACTCCGTTATTCCAGGGCAGTTCTATATGCTCAAGGCTAAAGGAGAAACTTTTTTAGCACGTCCCATCAGTGTCTACGAAAAAAGTCCTAATTCCGTTACATTTTTATATGCCGTAGTTGGTAAGGGCACAGCAGAGTTTTCTGCTCTTAAAGTGGGAGACACCATCAACTTAACTGGTCCCGTAGGTAACGGCTTCGACGTAAAAAGCTTATGTGGCAAGATCGCCTTAGTTGCGGGTGGAATCGGCATTGCTCCATTCCTTGAAGTTGCAAAGGCTTTACATCAGCACGATTTAGTTACAACTCTTGATCTTTATGCTGGCTTTAGAGACACCCCTTATCTTATTTCTGATTTTAAGCCTTATGTTTCTGCAGCACACCTTGCTTCAGAGACGGGGAAGGAAGGATATAAAGGGTTTATAACTGATATTTTAAACCCTGCTGACTATGACTGCATCCTTTGTTGTGGACCTACCATAATGATGCAAAAAGTTGTCGCATTATGTCTGGAAAAGCAGGTTAAAGTTTTCGTTTCAATGGAAAAAAAGATGGCGTGTGGAGTTGGCGCTTGCTTAGGCTGCACCTGTCGAACGCAAGACGGGATAAAAAGAACGTGTGTAGATGGCCCTGTTTTTGATGGCACCCTTATACAATTCTAAATGAACGGAGAAAATAATAACCATGTTAAAAGTAAATATTAACGGTCTTGAATTTAAAAATCCCGTTATTGCGGCATCTGGAACGTTCGGCTTTGGATCTGAATATAACGATTTTTACGATGTCGGAATTTTGGGTGGAATATCTTCAAAAGGATTAACTATAAACCCTAAAGAGGGGAATGATGGCTGCCGTATTTTTGAAACATCTTCCGGCATGATGAACTCGATCGGACTAACTAATCCAGGTATCGACAAATTTATCGAGTGTGAGCTTCCGAAGATGGAAGCTTTTGGCACCAATATAATAGCCAATGTCGGCGGTGGTTCTTTTGAAGATTATGCTGCTGCCATAGAAAAACTTAATTACACTTCGATAGATATGATCGAGCTAAATATCTCCTGCCCGAATGTTAAATGTGGCGGCATGGCATACGGCATTAAGGGAGGGATCGCATACGACTTTGTTAAAGAGATCCGCCCGCTCTGCAAAAAACCGTTAATGGTGAAACTTTCTCCGAATGCTGAAAATATCGTTGAAATGGCGCAAAAATGTGAAGCAGCTGGTGCTGACTCTATCAGCCTCATCAACACCCTAAAAGGTATGGCGATAGATATAAAAAAGCGCAAACCAGTATTTAATAACGTTTACGCTGGACTTTCCGGCCCTGCCATTAAACCTGTAGCTCTACGCATGGTTCATGAAGTATCAAAAGCAGTTAAGATTCCAGTTATCGGCTTAGGTGGTATCTGTAATGCTACTGATGTGATCGAGTTTATGATGGCAGGCGCTAGGGCGTGTCAGATCGGAACGGTTAATTTTATAAACCCTCTGGCGGGGAAAGAGATAATTGAAGGGCTTAAACTTTTTTGTGAAGAAGAAGGGATTAAAGACATAAACGATATCGTCGGCGTTATCTAAAATGTGTTATTTGTGCCGCATATTGTTTTTTACCTGATAAGTTGACAGTAAAAGCTACCTTGTAACACTTCTAACAATAGTATCTGGCAGAAAACTGAAACAACACATATTCTGAGACGCATGGAAGAGAATGATATAAGAAAAATAATTGAAGAGTTTGGTGCCTCTATCTATTTTGATAAAGAGATGGCACATGAAGATATTATGGGCAGCCTCGCTCAAGTAGCGATGCTTAATAAGATTTCAGTTCTTACTGATGAAGAAGCTGCCACCCTCAAGCGGGGCTTATCTGATTTAGCAAAACAGGTCGAAGAGGGTTCATTTATCTTTGATCCGACCTATGAAGATATTCATATGAATATTGAAAAGGCGCTTTTTGCCGTTGTCGGAGAGGTGGCGGGGAAACTTCATACAGGACGCAGCCGTAACGATCAAGTTGCGCTTGATATGCGTCTTTATTTACGCAATCAAGTACTCAAGGTCATCACTGGATTGATTAAATTGCAAAAAGCGCTCCTCGAGCAAGCAAAGAAACACTTTAATACTATCTTACCTGGATATACACATCTACAACGTGCGCAGCCTGTTCTTTTGGCTCATCACTTGATGGCTTACGCTTGGATGTTTAATCGCGATAGTAATAGATTGATTGATGCGTGGAAACGTCTCAACACCCTTCCTTTAGGATCGGGGGCTTTAGCGGGTAGCACCTTTCCATTGGATCGAGAGTATGTCGCGGATCTATTAGCTTTTGATAGCATCTGCGAGAACAGTATGGACGGTGTTAGTGACAGAGATTTTATCTTGGAGTTCCTCGCCTGTGCCTCTATCTTTATGGTACACATCTCACGGATTAGCGAAGAGTTTATATTGTGGAGCAGTGCCGAATTCGGTTTTCTTGATTTAGACAGACGTTTTTGCAGTGGCAGTAGTATTATGCCTCAAAAGATAAACCCTGATATGGCAGAATTAAGTCGTGGCAAAGCCGGACGTGTCTTTGGAAACTTAATGGGGATGTTAACTGTCATAAAGGGGCTTCCCCTCGCCTACAACAAAGACTTACAAGAAGACAAGGAGGGGATGTTTGATACTGTGAAAACTATAAATCAGGTTCTTAAAGTTTTCACTCCCATGATCGCCACAGCTACCTTTAACACTGAAAGGATGCGTCAAGCTGCCGACTTGAGTTATGCTAATGCTACTGATTTAGCGGACTATTTAGCAAGGAAAGGGATCCCGTTTCGTGAGGCACACGGTATTGTTAAAAAGCTTGTGATCTCTGCACACGAATCAGGGCGTGCCTTAGAAGACCTCCCTCTTTCAGAACTGCAAGAGTTCTCTCCTGTTATAGCAGATGATGTTTACCAAATTTTAAAAACGGAGGTAGTAGTTGCCGCAAGGGACACTCGTGGAGGAACTGCTCCCACACAAGTCAAACTACAAGCAGAGCGTCTAGCAGCTGCAATCACCGAACTTGAAGATTGGTTAAACACAACTTCAGCTACATTAAAAGTTTAGCCGAATTTAGTAACACCCTTTAGGGACGATTGAACGGGCTGATACTAAAAAATGAACTGGCTAGATCTGTACGGAGGTTAAAAACCTTTTAGTGCTGCGGTGCAAAGTGCATCGTGAAATTTTTGATTATTTTGGTAGTGAGCTCCAAAAAGGGCATCCCATATCTCGGGCTTTTCCATACAGAGATAGATAAAGACCTTTTTATGCCACGCTTCTAAGGCAGAGTATAGGCATTTAAAGAGCTTCAATTTTATCTCATCTGTATAAGTAAGTTTACCGAGTGGATCTGACGAGAAGTTCATCTGTAAAATTTTAGTTATCCCGCCGCGCCGTCTGATCTCCTGTATAACGGGCTTGATAAAAGTTACAGACCCCATACTGATGAAACTTATCTGCGCAGGAACAAAAGTTTTTAATAGCCTTTCAATTATTGCAGGATATTCACTATCCCAACCTTTGTAGTAGATCATAGGATGAAAATGAAACGCTACCTTAACGCCTCTAGCGGCAACAACTTCAGCAGCAGAGATACGGTCATTAAGAGAAGATGTAAAGTGTTCTTCGTTTCTGATAATGGCTTCACTGTTTAACGTCCATGAACAGACTACGTTTTTAGGGATTGTATGATTTTTAAAGTAATCAACGTTAGCTGATTTTGTTTTAAACTCCAGTAAGACATTAGGATGATCTGCTGCAAACTCGCATAAGTTATCCAGTATTCCAAAAGAGTTTCCCCACATTAAAGAATCTGAGGACTGCCCCGTACCAAAATGATAAAATCTATTCGGATCGACCTCTATCGAACGCAACTTCTCTTTTAAATCACCATCAAATAAAATTTTTCTGTGGTCACCGTAAAAAGTTTGAATCGTGCAATAACTGCAAGCAAATCCGCAATTTTGTACAGCATCAATCGTTTTTAATCCGCAACAAAGTGTTTTATCGGAATAAACTGGACAATCCCCGAAAATTTTTTTTGACGAAACCTCCTCTACAAGATCTAAACGTGGAGAAGGTGGAGCTTTTGCAAAACCTTCACCGTACGACTTCTCTTCTGCGCATAACGCCTCTCGCTTTTTATTCAAGAGTGATAATAGCCGTTTTTTTCGTTGTTGCAGCTGCTCTGCAGCATTGAGTGAAGTTTCAGATTCTACGAGGCTCCATAATTCAGAGAGCGTTTGACCTCCCCACATCGCAAGATCTCGAGCAAGATCTGAAACAATTTTCAGATCTTGAAAAGAGAAACGATACTTAAATGCGATCTCTTTAATAAAAGCACGATCTGCTTCGCATAAAAGCGGATAAAGAGTTTGCTGGTGCATCCGCTCAAATTTATCAAGATATGGATCAAGCACAAAAAACCTCACCTGTAAGCGTTAAATGTTTAACGCCTCTTTTTACCATTTTTACGGTGATTTTCATCTTTTTTTCTATTTTCATCTCTTTTTCTATTTTTTTCTGGTTTGCGTGGTTCGTTCTTCTTATCTCTTTTAGGTTTTTTTACAGCAGGATCGCGCACACCACCCCGATCTCGATCTTTTACACGTTTGTCAGGACGTGGTTTCTTACGAACATCTGGCTTATTCCTACGACTCGGTTTTTTCGGCTTCGGTGGTTCTACCCTCCTCTCGGCAGGCGGTTTTCTTATATCAGATCCGGCAGGACGATGCGGAGCAGGCGGTCTCCGATAATCAGGGCGTGGTGGTTTCCCTGGTGGTGGTCGATACCCCCTAGCGTGGTCAGGCGGTGGATATCTTACATCACCACGCCGTGGCGGTCTTCTGTAATCATCTCGGTAGTAGTCATCATCATCATAATAGTAATAATAGCTATCACCACTATGATACGGATCATCAAAATCATTAACACATCCGAAAAAACAGAAAAGCGGTATTAGTAATAAAATAGTTCGTAACATTCAGCACCACCACATTCGATACTTATCGAGACAAAAAAATGATTTAAGCAGATAAAGAAGTTCAATATCTACTTAATACAAAACACTTTGCCTTACTGACTAATAATGATGAGGTCCTCCATGATGATGCCCCCCGTGATGCGGGCCACCGTGATGAGGTCTTGGATGATGATGCCCCCCATGGTGCGGACCGCCGTGGTGGGGTCCTCTGTGATACTCTCCGTGATATGGACCGTTATGTCTTCCATGATGATGGTGATGGTGATGATCGTGACAAGCTGAAGTTGCTAATACTAATAAAAGACACAATAAGGTTCTTAACATTGAGATACCTCCTAAATAAGTAGGGTGCCGCAACACCCCTACCAACAATTCTATATCGTAAAAAATCTGTGATCAGAGCACAACACAAAAATTCGGTAAAAATAACCACAAAAAGATAAGATCAAAAACTATTTTCTCACCCTAGTGTTGTCTTCTTTTACCTAATATCCGAGCCTAGACACTTTTTAAAAGGTTCGCTTTTTAAAAAAATTCCCACCCTAGTGTTGTCTTCTTTCATTTCGATCTATAACTTCTAGATTATGCTACTAAAAGACTCCGAACAGATAAAGTTTCTTTCATCTCGCTACGCGGAGAGTGTCCCGCGCTACACCAGTTATCCAACAGCTTTAGAGCTGAAGCCGTGTTCAGATAAAAGTAAAATTATAACGGAGCTATCCTCACTTCAAGAACCGTACTCCCTTTACGTGCATATACCGTATTGTAAAACTATCTGCGCTTTTTGTGCATGTAATAGAAGTGTCAGCACCGATCCTACAAGAGATAAAGCTTCTTACCTCAAGGCGTTAGAAGCAGAAGCAGTGCAACTTAATAAGGTTCTTTTACACAATCCTCAACTTACTTCCCTTCACATAGGCGGCGGCTCACCAAGCTTTTTAACAAGCGCTGAGCTAAAAGAACTGGATCGGATCTTACATTCAAACTTTAACTTTCAAGGTATTTTAAAGTGTGAACAAAGTATTGAACTTGATCCACGTACCATGACAGAAGAAAAGGCGGAGTTACTTAGCGCACAAGGCTATACCAGAGCCAGCTTAGGTGTCCAAGACTTTACTCCAGAAGTGCAGAAAGCCATCGGTCGTATTCAGCCCTACACTATGACAAAAGAAACGGTGAGATATTTAAGATCCGCAGGCTTTAAATCTATCAACATTGATCTTATTTATGGACTACCACAACAAAAAATAGAACCTTTCTCAATCAATATAGATCAAGTTCTAACTTTAGAGCCCGACAGGATCGCACTTTATGGCTATGCCAATGTTCCTTGGAAAGCTACAAATCAACAACGACTAAAGGGGTATGCGCTTCCAACACCACAAGAACGTTTGCAACTATTTTTAATGGCGTTGCAACGTTTTTCGGAGGCAGGTTATGAATATATCGGGCTTGATCACTTTGCATTGCCTAACGATTCATTAGTTAAAGCTAGAGCAGAGAACTCCTTACACCGTAATTTTATGGGATATTCAAGTATCAACACACAACACGTTTTAGCTATCGGTTCTTCTGCTATTTCTAATATCCATACCATCTTGTATCAGAACTTTAGTGATATTACCGAGTATAAGAGAGCTATTAGCACTAATACATTACCGATCAATAAGGTGTGTTTTAAAGATAATGACGATATCTTACGCGCCTCTCTAATAGAAGAGATTATGTGCAATGATAAGATCTCAAGAGGTGCTTTTTGCAAAAAAGCAGAGAAGCTTATCCCCTCAGAAAACACGCACCGTATTGCAGAAGAACTTTTTTCAGAAACTCTGCAACGCCTTGAGCGTTATCAAGGTGATAATTTAGTGCAGCTCCAACCTGATTTAATTCAGATTACTCCGATAGGACGGTTATTTGTACGAACGTTAGCTTCTGTGGTAGATCGCTATCTGCCACAATATAAAGGAACTCGAGGAAAAGTTTTTTCACAAGGCTCGTGATAGAGTCTAAAGATCTAGTGCTGCCCAGCAGTCAGAGCTCGATACCTTTGTGAATCTACTTAGGCAAGAAGGTTCATAATAGAACGATCTTGAAATAGGTATCTTTTAATTTTAATCTTTAACGCATTAAACCTCAACAAAAAAACATTATGGAAGACATATTAGAACTTACACGACAACACTTTTCGCGCGATAACTTCGTAAATCTACTTGGAGCAGAATTACTTGAGATAAAAAGAGGTTACGCCAAAGCAAAATTAGTTTTACACGATAAACATCTAAATGCACACGGAGTTGTGCACGGTGGTGTGATTTTTAGCCTAGCCGACTTTACTCTCGGAGTGGCAGGAGCTTCATATGGCACAACTGTTTTAGCTGTTCAAGCCAGTATCAATTTTTTACACCCTGCTAAAACAGGCGCACTCTTTGCCGAAGCTCGTGAACTTTCAAAGGGTAGAAAAATCGCAAACTACCAAGTCACGGTACATGACGATAACGGAACTTTGATCGCCTCTTTTATCGGAGTCACCTACGATAAGGAGCTTCCGCTTCAAGGCAACTAAGGTGGCAGTGGAGTCGGTCGTAATTAAATCGTATTAAAACTTTGCAAACCCTGGATAACGAGGGAACGGAATTACATCTCTAATATTACACATCCCCGTGATGTACATCAGGAACCGTTCAAAGCCCAACCCAAATCCGGCATGAGGTACAGATCCGTAACGACGCAAATCAAGATACCACTGATAATCATCCACAGGCAAAGCTAACTTATTCATCTTATCGATTAAGACATCCAAACGTTCTTCACGTTGAGAGCCCCCAATAATCTCTCCCAACTGCGGGACTAAAAGATCCATAGCTTTAACCGTTTTACCATCTTCGTTACGACGCATATAAAAAGCTTTTATCTCTTCTGGATAATCGATCACAAAAAGAGGGCCTTTTACATATTCATCAGTGAGATATTTCTCATGTTCCGATTGCAGATCAATCCCCCACTTAACAGGATACTCAAACGATTTAGCGCTTTTCTCTAAAACTTGAATAGCTTCAGTATAGGTCAGCACTTTGAATTGCGACTGTACTACACTCCGTAAAGTGCCGAGTAGATCGTGTGTTACCCACTCTCTTTTTGCCAAAAAATCGAGGTCGTCTTCGCACGCATCCAAAACATCTTTTATAATAGTGACGATAAAATCCTGTGCGATCTTCATGTCTCCTTCGAGATCGCAAAACGCCATCTCTGGCTCAACCATCCAGAACTCAGCCAAATGACGCGTTGTATTAGAATTCTCTGCGCGGAAAGTTGGACCAAAGGTATAAACATTACTGAGTGCGCAAGCAAATGTTTCAGCTTCTAATTGACCAGAAACTGTGAGGCTGGCCTCGCTACCGAAAAAATCTTGCTTAAAATCAATCTTCCCTTCCTTCTGCGGCAAGTTATTTAGATCCAAAGTTGTTACACGAAACATATCCCCCGCCCCTTCACAATCAGAAGTGGTAATAATCGGAGTAGTTAGATAGACAAAGTTTCTATCTTGGAAAAACTTATGAATGGCGAAAGCTGCTGCCGAACGAATACGAAAGACACCTCCAAAGGTATTAGATCTGGCACGAAGATGGAGATGCTCCCTTAAAAATTCCAGTGAATGCCCTTTTTTTTGTAAAGCATAATCTTCAGCGCTACATTCACCGACTAAAGTAATATCAGAAACTTGCATTTCAAAAGCTTGCCCCTTAGCAGGTGAAGGCTGCAATACTCCCTTTACTACAATAGCTGCTCCCGTAGTAAAGGAAGCTTCCTTACCTTTATAAGACTCCAACTCTGGATCTATAACCAACTGCACTCCCTTTACGCTGGAGCCGTCAGAAAGTTCGATAAACGAGATTTTTTTAGATTGTCGATGTGTCCTAATCCAACCTTCTATCTGATATTCCCCTGCTTCTATAAGCCCCTTATTAATATCCCGTACAGAAATCTTATTCATAAAGAACGTCCCCCCTCCCGATAGTATTTAAGTTTTTTCTATACATTAGTACCTCAATTTGAATATTTGCAAGCCAAAATATCCATAAAAAACACCTTCAAGCCTTCCCATTAAACTTACTTTAAGCTAATATCCAGCCCCGTGGTTAGCTATTTTAAGCAGCCGTAAAAATCGGGGTGTAGCTCAGTCTGGCTAGAGCACTGGTTTTGGGAACCAGGAGTCGGAGGTTCGAATCCTCTCACCCCGACCACTTTTATAACGACACCATCATCCGCAGTTTTGTTGTGAACGCATTATAGAATCCTAAATATCTGGATGATTCTAATCTTTTATGCTATTTACTTGAAGTAATCTTTTCATTCTCTATAAATCTCTAAAGGTTCGACATGGCAAGAAGGAAGAAGCAGTCATTTTTAAAGAAGCTTTTGATTATCGCTGGTATTTTACTCGTTGCACAAATTGTGTTTTCACTTACCCTTACAAAAAGAAACACTTCGAAAACTTGGAAAGAATCAGCGAAGAACGCCATCGCTGCCAATCCTGAACTTACAGCGGAACAACAACCTGCTGTAATGATAAGGCTAGCTCTTCTAGATTATAGGAACAAGAACGGCAGTTGCCCTGAAAACTTATCAAAGCTTGTTCCCGAATATCTTAGTTCTGTTCCGTTAGATCCAACAACGAAGGCACCGTTTCAATACGTAGTAAACGGTAAAAAATGCACCTTAGTTCTTTCTAAATCCAAAACAGATAGAGATAGTAAAGGTAGTGAGGATAACGTGGCATCAGAAACTCTCTCGGAATCTGATCAGGCTGAGATGCTTGACTCTCTTAATAAAAAAGATTTGGCTTCAGAGTATATTTACACCTCAGAAGGGAAAAAAGATCCTTTTCGATCTTATGATTTCACCCCACATCGGGTAATTCAAAACAAAGACAATCCACTTGAATCTTACACCTATGACGAGTTGAAACTAACAGCGGTCTTAGGTGGGATCGGCCAACCGACTGCGATTATAGAAAATCCTGAAGGGAAAGGGTTTACGGTAAGGGTCGGTACAAAGATCGGCAATCACGGCGGAGAGGTGGTTAAGATTGAACCTGGCAAGATAACTATCGTTGAAAGTACAGTTGAGTTCACAGGTGAAACCAAGAACAGAACGATAGATATGTTTTTAAGATAAAATTTATTACCACCCACTAGGGACAATAGGGCGGGCTGCAATTGCAGAGCGAATCGGTTAGGTTTCTACGAAGGTTAAAAATTTGGTGCCACCCTTCTTTTTTGCCGCTTTGACGGCTTGGGCGACTGGATAAATCTGGTGCCACCCTTTAGGGACCGCAGGACGGGCGCGATTGCAGAATGGGATCGGCTAGGTCTGTACGGAGGTTAAAAATTTGGTGCCACCCTTCAGAAGCTCCCCCACCTTTTAGGGACGATTAAGCGGGCTGATACTAAAAAACGAAGTAGCTAGACCTAGACGGGGGTAAAAAGTGGGTGTCCTAATTGGCAGCTAATAATATCAGTATGTTAGTAAAAGCCCTGCATTCGGCAGTTTTGGTGCCACCCTTCAGGGACGATCGAACGGGCTGTGACTACAAAACGAATCGGTTAGGTTTTCACGGAGGTTAAAAATTTGGTGCCACCCTTCTTTTTTGCCGCTTTGACGGCTTAAGCGACTGGACGAATTTAGTGCCACCCTTCTTTTTTGCCGCTTTGACGGCTTGGGCGACTGGATAAATTTGGTGCCACCCTTTAGGGACCGCAGGACGGGCGCGATTGCAGAATGGGATCGGCTAGGTCTGTACGAAGGTTAAAAATTTGGTGCCACCCTTCAGAAGCTCCCCCACCTTTTAGGGACGATTAAGCGGGCTGATACTAAAAAACGAAGTAGCTAGACCTAGACGGGGGTAAAAAGTGGGTGTCCTAATTGGCAGCTAATAATATCAGGATGTTAGCAGAAGCTTAGGATTCGACGGTTTTGGTGCCACCCTTTAGGGATCGCAGGACGGGCGCGATTGCAGAATGGGATCGGCTAGGTCTGTACGGAGGTTAAAAATTTGGTGCCACCCACCAGTACCGATCGCCCACTAGGGACCGCTGAACGGGCTGATACTGCAAAACGAGTCAGCTAGATTTTGACGGAGGTTAAAAATTTGGTGCCACCCTTCAGAAGCTCCCCCACCTTTTAGGGACGATTAAGCGGGCTGATACTAAAAAACGAAGTAGCTAGACCTAGACGGGGGTAAAAAGTGGGTGTCCTAATTGGCAGCTAATAATATCAGTATGTTAGTAAAAGCCCTGCATTCGGCAGTTTTGGTGCCACCCTTCAGGGACGTTAAAAAACTGGTGCCACCCTTCTTTTTTGCCGCTTTGACGGCTTGGGCGACTGGATAAATTTGGTGCCACCCTTTAGGGACCGCAGGACGGGCGCGATTGCAGAATGGGATCGGCTAGGTCTGTACGGAGGTTAAAAATTTGGTGCCACCCTTCAGAAGCTCCCCCACCTTTTAGGGACGATTAAGCGGGCTGATACTAAAAAACGAAGTAGCTAGACCTAGACGGGGGTAAAAAGTGGGTGTCCTAATTGGCAGCTAATAATATCAGTATGTTAGTAAAAGCCCTGCATTCGGCAGTTTTGGTGCCACCCTTCAGGGACGATCGAACGGGCTGTGACTACAAAACGAATCGGTTAGGTTTTCACGGAGGTTAAAAATTTGGTGCCACCCTTCTTTTTTGCCGCTTTGACGGCTTAAGCGACTGGACGTGGCAGTTTTGGTGCCACCCAACAGGGACGATAGAACGGGCTAAAACTACAAGACGAAGCAGCTAGATCTCTACGGGGGTCAAAAATCTGGTGCCACCCTTCAGGGACAGCAGAGCGGGCTGTAACTACAAAACGAATCGGTTAGGTCTGTACGGAGGTTAAAAATTTGGTGCCACCCTTCAGAAGCTCCCCCACCTTTTAGGGACGATTAAGCGGGCTGATACTAAAAAACGAAGTAGCTAGACCTAGACGGGGGTAAAAAGTGGGTGTCCTAATTGGCAGCTAATAATATCAGGATGTTAGCAGAAGCTTAGGATTCGACGGTTTTGGTGCCACCCTTTAGGGACGGCTGAACGGGCTGCAACTGCAAAACGAATCGGTTAGATCTGGACGGGATGAATTTACCACCACCTACTAGAGACGCTTGAGCGGGCTGATATTAAAAAGCAAGTTGGTTAGATTTTGACGGAGGTTAAAAATTTGGTGCCACCCTTCAGTGACACCACTAAGGTTATCTTACATTTTTAAAATATACGTGAGCTTCTTGAACATCACTTAGTCTTCTGTATCTTCCACTCCATTCAGGATCTTTCCAGCTAATCTTGCTATCAACGATCATCACATCGTAGCTATTCTTCCTTTTTTCAGGTTCCTTAGTGTGCTCATATCCCAACACACTGTAATGCCTAAGGTAATACGGAAGGGGCCAATAGCTGCCAACTCCGATCAATATGCGTGGATTCGGCACCTTCTTTCGATAATTATCAATCATCTCCACAATATCAATCATTCCTTGCGAAGTATGGGTATAAGAGTACGGATTTTTATCCCCATACGGATATTTAAAGTTATATTTCCACGTTAGAAAGATTGAAATTAAAATAGCGGGGATAATGCAAAGACTCCCAATCGCAACTCCTTTAACTTTGACAACTTGTGCCAACAACCAAGCCAAAGCTATTATCAAGGGATAGGTGATATTTATCACAAGCCACGGTGTCTTGTAGTCAACATAAGAATAGACAAGGAGCGCTGACAAGCCCCACACCAAACAAAACCTAAAAAATGAAGTATCACCCAAAGGACACCTATCAGAAGTAGAGCTTCTGATCGTTGTAAATTTTGCAAAAACACGTCTCCCATATTTTAACAGAAATCCGATAAGGGGAATAATCACGATCAACACCAACTGGAATTCAGTCCTAGTTACAGTCTTAAGATGTATTTTTTCACCGAGATCTAGATCAAAAAGATTCGCCATCAACTCTCGCGGCTCAGGACCGAAAAGCATCTCACAGTAATACCAAAACGATTTAAAGTGTCCGACATCACTGGTATTACGTCCAACCCACTGCGGAACCGCTAAAAACATCTCTCGCAATCCACCCATCCAACGGAATCCGCCCGTAAAGATTAAAACTATTATAAAAGACATCAATAAAAGAGAGGCTAAGATGTGTTGCCACTGCTGCTGCATCTTATAAAAAGACTTTCGATAACCACCTAGCGACAAAAAAGCCAAACCCACACAGAAAAGTGTTATAATAAAAGTTTCTTTTGTCGCAATAAGTAACGCCGCAGCCATCCCTATCTGATAGATAGTGCTAACCTTCCCAGAACGCCACCACCCATATAAACTAAAAGCTAACCAAGCCCCCGCCACTAAAAATAACGTTTCGTGAATAGCGTACCGTGAATAAAAAACTAAACTACTTGAAAACGCCACTAATGTTGCTGCTAAAAGAACAAAGCACTTCCCCTCATAACGCCTTAACGGAATCAGGAGTAAGATTAAAAAGATCCCCGCTATAATTGCAGAAGAGCGCACTCCCAACTCCGAATCACCGAAAACATTGGGACCTGTTAAAAAGGTTGAGAGATAAAAATAGCTCGGACCGTGATAATTTTCATGGGAATACTTATAGTAACCTTCACTTCGGACGTCTTTAAAGAAAAAGTAATTTACACCTTCATCGTTATGCAGTGGGCGCAGATCAATATGATAAACCCTAATCGCTAACGCTGCGCAGATAATACCCCCCAGAACGATCCAAAACAGATGCGGTTTTAGTTTATAAAAAAAATCTCTCATCGTGAAATCCAAAACAAGTTAACCGCCACAGATGGTAACTGTTGAAGCATCATTCAGACAAGAGATTCTTTTCCGATCAGAATGGAACGGGGAGTATTGATCACTTACATTTTTATTAAGTAATATCGGCAAAAAAAAGACACCTAAACCTAACTTCTGAACTTAGACAATCCCCCTTCTTAATATTTCAAAAAGGTAAGTTTTTATAATGGAGAAGTTTACTCGGAGGTCAGGCACCTAAATAAAGATACCTCTACTTATAAAAACTAAATACTTATAAAAGCCAAAAGTTAAAAAACGCCATTCAATAACTGCGCCGCCTCACTACACAAGAACCACGTCACACGATCATTTGCACCTTTATATAACGTTGCAGGAAGCTCTTGGGCTGTGTCTTCACCACTTAAAACTCGTTGCACGATTTCGGCTTTATCCCGTCCTTTAACTAAAATTAAGATACGTCTACCGTTAAATAAGACGTGCGGTGTTAATGTGATTCGGTCGATACCTTCATGCTCCACAGCACACGCAATAGATTCTCGATCATGCACAACGGTTGAATCAGGAAACGCCGACGCAATATGTCCATCCGATCCAACGCCGAGTAAAACAACATCAAAAACCGGCGTATCACCATCTTTCAACTGAAAAAAATCTTTAATGTCTTGCGTATATGTAGCAGCTGCCGCTTGTGGATTCGCTACCGTTGTATCTATACGGTGTATATTGGCTTCCGGACACCTTTTATGAACCAACAACGTTTCACTCACCATCCTGAAATTTGTATTATCCCACTTATCATCACCGATAAATAGATGTACTTTATCCCACGGAATATCCTGCTCATGCGGTGGTCGTGCTAACAATCGATAAACTGCACTCGGAGTACTCCCCCCAGAAAGCACTAAAGAACATTGACCGCGCTCCTCAACACTTTCAAGAATCGAAGCAACTATTTCATCAGCAACTACACCGGCAAAGGTACCAGGCTCTACAGTTTCTATTTTAGCATTAGCATTTGCCATCGTAACAATTCCAAAAATGATCCAACACCAAAAGTGACAGATACCGCGTACTTCCCTACTTCTAGATAACTATACCTAATATACTTTTTATTTGATAGACTTATTTATTTTGTCATCATTATAACTGATATGCAGCTAACTATTTATTTTCAGAAGATATTTTCGGAACATCAGTCGATCCTGGATATGTAAAAATCCCACGTTTTCTATTCCGATAATATTTATACGTCGTAGTAATGCAGTGCCAAGCGTACGCCATCCCATTTACATGGCATATTTCATCGCCATAATAGGTCGGGATCGGTTTTTCAACTATGCGCATCCCCCGCTCTGCTAAAGCCAAAATAATCTGCGTATCAAAATGCCAAGTATTGGTAAAAGACTGGAATGGGATCTTCTTCAAAGCTGCGGTGCTATAAAGACGGTAGCCAGAATGATATTCAGAGAGCTTCTGCCCCGAAAACTTATTTTGTATCCCCGTTAAGATCTTATTCCCAACATATTTATAAAGCGGCATGCCTCCTGATAAAGCCCTATTTGGAACAGACATACGAGATCCAAAAACCATATCAGCTTCATCATCAATCAACGGCTGCAAGAGATCCCCTAAAATTTCAGGGGCATACTGTCCATCTCCATGTAATAAAGCAACGATATCAAAACCTTTATCGATCGCATATTGGTATCCAACTTTCTGATTGCCGCCATACCCTTGATTCTTTTCATTTACATGAACCGTCAGTTTTTCAATATTCTTTTCGTGCTTGTATCCCAACGCTGCATAGTAAGAGTTATCAGTGCTGCAATCATCAATCACAAAGATCTCTTCTACCTTATCATAAACATCAGCGGGAATACGCTCTATGGTTTTGGTCAGAAGATTAACAGCGTTATAATTTATAACGAAAATACCGATGCGCGGGGTTGCTTTTTTTACTGTTCCTTCAACATTACTCATAAGACTCTCCTAATTTTTGCCAGCAGATCATAACCCGCGGCAGCAGTAATTTCAACACTAACGAACGATCCTGCACGAACTTTCGTTATATCAATCTCAGAATCGTTAATAATAACTGATCCATCGACCTCAGGCGCTTGAAAACGTGTCCGCCCGACAAGTAATAGATCAGTCTCCTCATGCGTGCCATCAATTAAAACATCGAATTCTTTACCTATCAAGTCAGCATACTTACGTTTTAACACTTTCTGCTGGGCTAACATAAGCCGTTTTCTGCGTGCTGTCTTGATCTTTTTAGGCACTTGATCAGAAAACTTCGCAGCAGGCACCCCTTCTTCTGCAGAAAATGCAAACACCCCCACACTGTCAAAATGTCCTTCACTAACGAATTCCTCCAACTCTGCAAAATCACTCTCTGTTTCTCCTGGAAAACCAACAATAAACGTTGTTCTAAGGTGAATTTGCGGATATTTCGCTCTGACCCATTCAACCAGTTTGCGTGGGGCGTACTTCCCGACAGGTCTATTCATATGCTTAAGTACACTTTCACTGGCGTGTTGTAAAGGCACATCAAAATATTCGCAAATTGATGGCAAGCCAGCTACAACATCCAACAACTCTTCAGTAACTCCGACAGGATACGCATAAAGTAAGCGCACCCACGGCACAGATCCGCCAGCATCAATCTTACGCAACAGCTCCGCCAATGAAATTTCGTTATTATCCACCCCATAGGCAGTTAAATCCTGCCCAATTAAATTAATCTCTTTTACACCCTGCGCTCCCAACGCTTCAATTTCAGAGAGTAACGAACTTGAAGATCGGCTCCTAATCGTCCCCTTAATGGCAGGTATCATACAAAAAGCACACGGTCTGTTGCAGCCATCAGCGATCTTTACATAAGCCGTATGATTACCAGATGAAAGGATTCTCGGCATAGTGTGGTCATATAAAAAAGGTGCTTCTGCTTTTTCATAACTTAACCCCGCTAAAACCTCCGGCAATTTTAAAACTTCATCAGTAGAGAGAAAGGCATCCGCTTCCGGAAGTAACTCCTGTAATTTTTCAGCTCCGTAACGGGAAACCATACACCCTGCTACAACAAGTTTTTTTAATCTCCCTTCCTGCTTAAAATCAGCAGCATCCAAAACCGCATCGATGCTCTCTTTAATGGCATCTTCCAAAAAACCGCAGGTATTAACCACGATATAATCAGCCTTTGAGGGGTCTGAAACACCTTCATAACCAGCATTAACAACACAACCTAGAAAGACTTCTGAATCAACCTGATTCTTAGCACACCCCAACGTTACGCAAGCAACTTTCCCGCGACTTTTTCCTGAGGACGGCTTAACATTAAAAGCGATCGGATTTTCTGATACTATATTTAAAGACATAAGAAGCCTTCTATTTATAAACTACACTCTACTCTCGAATACTATTACAAGGTGACAGAACAAGCAAAGAGTGGTGTTAAATTACTCCACTATAACGCGCCTACCTTTTTGAAAAATCGTCGCATAAGCGCCATCCAACTTCCACTTAAAAGAGTGCATAGAATCTCCATACCCGATCGGCATACGGGGTAACGCCGTTAACGCCGTTAAATGCTCCTTATGAACGTGCCCCAACCTAGTAGTACAAGCTAAATTAAAGCCTGCTGCCTCTACGGCTTTAAACTCTCTTTGCGTAGCGTGTGCACGGTTTCCAAAAGGGTATGAAAAATACTTTAAAGTTTTACCTATTTTATCTTCCAGAAAGGTCTTCGCCTGAGATATCTCTTTTTCCAACTCTGCATCAGAACAGAGCGAGAGGTTCTGATGGGTCTCTGTATGCGCCCCCACCGTAATTAAGGGAGAGCTTGAAAGTTTCTTGACCTCCTCCCATGTCAACGGCTTAGCCTCACTCGCCGCCATTTCAGGCATCTCTTCTGCAAGAATTTTAAGTATCTCCAAGCGCTCTTTGGGGGTTGATCCCTTGATCATGGAATTTAATTTATTATAAGCAAGGTGTTTCTCATGAATTGAAGCTAAAGGAAATTTATAATCTATCCCCTGCCTAAAAAATTGTAGCTCGTTAGCAACTTTTATACGTCCTTCCACCTCATACCACCACATCAACCTCTGCTGCTCAACGGATGAAATAGTTAAAAAAATCGTTGCAGGGATACGATATTTTTCAAGTAACGGAAGCATCAACTCCAAGTTATCACGATAGCCATCATCAAAGGTAATTAAAACTGCATTTTCAGGAACCCTTCTTTCTAAAAAAGAGTGATAAAAATCATCCATTGCAAGGCAATTATAATTTTCCGCTAAAAACTTAAGTTGATCCTCAAAATTATCAACAGAAACCGCCAAAGGAAGATTAGGACAGAACTCCCCCTCTCTCGGTTTAAAATCCGTCAACCTATGATACATCAAAATGGTCGCTTCACCTCGATAGTACCGTCTAATCCTCAACGGGACAGCAGAGAATACCCCCCTTTTCACAATACTTTTTAGGCTCACAATTATTTATCCCCTACTTTTTTTGAAGCTCTTCTAAAAAAATACAAAACTTATCAGCTGCACGGTGCAGATCAAACCTCTCACGCAATTTATAAAAAGCACATTCACCGATCTTTACTACATCACCACAATTAAAGCTAAGCAAAAACTCAACCCACTCCTCTCTACTCTCTACACAACAGAAGCTCTCTTTATCTTTCAGATCTAAACCTGCCGCCACCCCCAAAGCCGTCCCGATACAGGCGCGTCCGTAACTCGCTGCCTCAATCACTTTAACACGAGTACCTGAACCGTAAAAAACGGGCACAATCACACCACAACTCTCTTCATATAAAACGGTGAGATCGTCAACTCTTCCAAGAAAATCAATCTCAGGTAGATATGAAAACCGTTTTAACCAAGCGCCATCTCCACTACCAACTATCTTTAAATGCAAATCAGTACGCTCTTCTGAAACTTCTCCCCAAACATTTTCAAGAAACCAACTTAACCCTTCCTTATTAGGTAACCAATCAAGCCGTCCCACAAAGAGTAAATTAACCTTAGCTTTATAAGTAAAGGGGAGGATCTTGGAGAAATTACGTCCGATCGGCACAACTACACTTCGTGAACACGGTGCGATCTTTTTAAAAGATGAGATATCTTCTGCACTAACAGCCGCAACACCATCAAAACACTCCAGAACACTTCTTTCAAAACGTTTCACAAGTAACGCCTGAAAAAAGAGAAAAGCTTTCAAGAGAGGATTTTTTTCCTGTTTAAATCTCTGTATCCAGAGATCGCTTTCACAATTTTGTGCTCGATAAATCAAACGGATATCTTCCTTTAAATATCTGCGATAACCCCCATTTTTTATGGAATATGCGGCTGCGTGTAAACCCTCATGCACAATAGTATTCCAAGAGAAGTTCTGATCCTGCATTGAAGATTCAATTTTTTCAGGAAGGTTACCCTCGTTTAAAAGCACCTTTGTAGAAAGTGAGATATCTGGTGCACCATATTTTGCAAAAGTAATCGGCAAAAAAGGAGTTTTTAAAAATGTCTTTAAAAGTGCACGTTTTGAGGGCAAAGTAGCCTCTCGTCTTATCACAAAAATATTGCGTAGACCTAATTTATCTCTAGCTTCTTCAAGATCTATTTTTTCATCAGATCCTGCAAAAGCCAAGAGATCCACAACCACATTTTTTTTCGTCACCCCTTCTAGTAAAGCGCAAGTAGCCACACGGGAGCCGTCCTGCATCGGTAAAGGCCATTTTGGAACTATCCATAATATTCTATCTTGCATCTTTTTAAGAATTTATAAATCAACAATACGCTTTTAATTTATCTCAAAAAGCCATCCTACGCCTTCTCTGTTTAGGACGATACTTCACACCTTGAGCCTCCGAAATAGAGAAAATTCTATACCCCACTAAAACTAAAGCAAATAAGATATACGGCAAGAAGAGATAGGTATGAGATAAAAAGCTCATCATAATTCCATAACCAACCATAGCTAAAAAGAACGCTGCTCGAGCGTGACGCATCCTCCACGCCTTTCCTAGTACGGAGAAGAAGAACGCTAAAAAGAGCACCAAACCTGGTAAACCTGCCTCTGCCATAACTAAAACCCAACTGGAATGAGCAGTTCTCTCTCCGTATTCACTAAAGTCAGAGGTGAACTCTTCGTAACGCTTCGGATAATTACCCAACCCCACTCCCCAGACAGGATTAGACTTTAACATCTTCAAACCGGTAATCGCATAATTGATCCTAGAAAAACTTGAACCCCTCAGATCTGATGCTGAACGAGATGTCATCATCAAAGTAAGGAGCAACACTACAACTAGCACCCCTCCTAAGATAAGACGTGTTAACGTTATCCTATAAGTGATTAAGAAATGAACTCCCACCATCGCTGCTAAAGCCAACTTGGCAGAACGAGAATCAGCTAAAATAATCCCGTAAAGAAGGAAGATCAACGTCACCAGAATCGGTATCCACGTATAGGTAAACCTTTTTTGTAACGGGAAGAAGAGAAAAGGTAACACCATCACAATAGTTGCTGCTAAATCATTAGCATTTCCGAAGAGCTTGCCACCCATTAAACGCTCTCCCGTTAAAAGCGCCTTCGTATAAACTTCAGCAGAGATGACCATCCCCAGCACCGCGATAATCAGCGACACCTCGACTAGCCTTAAGTCTGAACGATCGTGTACGGAGTTGAAGATTAAGAAGAACAGTACAAATATGGGGATAAATCTCTCAAGAAAAAATCGAGTTCCTTCCTGAACGCCGCCTCCTAAAATAGCAGCGATAAACGCCCACCCTAAAAAGAGCATAAACAGTAGACAAGATCCGTTCCATATAATTTTAAATTTACCAACCCTAAAGTTGAAAATTAACCACGACACAAAACAGAGCGCAGCTAAGCCCTTAGGTAAAATTGTTATGATTGCCGTATCAGGCAGATACTCCCACGGTCTTAAAATAAGATTTAATAAGAAAAAAGAGACAGAGATAACGGGATGAACCAAAGAAACAACCACCCCACAACCTAAACTCATCGCTAAGATTAACTTATCAAAACTCCCTACTTTCATCAGCACGATAAAAGCCACACAAGATACGATCGTTAAAAGCGATAAAAAAACGAAGGGTACCGTTCGGAATCTCCCCCATTTATGAGAAACTACAATCCGTTCCCATATAAAAAAATAAAAATTGCAGACCCCCAACAACATAAAAAGCGCCATCAAAAGCACTCCCCACGGAGCATCTACCATACTGAGATTCTGCACGTCTTCCATTACTTTAACTATCTTTTGTATTCGAGATATTCAATAATTTATTTCAACAACTACTTCTGAAGAACAGGAGTCAATGCTCTTAATTACCATCTGACGACTCAAAAGTATCAGACGGTTTCGGCAATAATTTTCTCCCCCTTCTTGTATCGACACTATCCAATAAGATCAACTCCTGAGCGATAACAGGATCGTATGGGAGCTCTCCCAAGAGCGGCATATCAAGTTGATCAGAGATATAGTACGGCGATATAAATGTCCCTCGTTTAAACTCCAAGAACGCCACAACTATCGCAGATAAGAGCATTCCAACCATTGCGCCAAACGCTATAAAGATTAATTTATTAGGGAATACTGGACTAGCAGGTAAAGCTGGTTGTTCTGTAATTGAAAAATACGAGACATTACCCCTATTTTTTTCAATATCAAGCACAATATCGATATTAGTAATCTTTTTAAGTAATTCATCATATACTTCGCGCACAGGTTTTTGAGCAGAGTCTGCTAAAAACATCGCCGCAGTTGTGTTATCTTTTGCAACTTCCTGTGGCTGAGGCAGCGCCTGATAACGCTCCCTTAATATCTTCGCCTTAGCACGTAGCCTCTGAACCTCCGGATGCTTGTCCGTAAAGTGTTGCAGTAATAGCGCGATATCACCCTCTATCTTTTCTAACTCTTTTTTTACCTTAACTACATTACGAGAGGGTCCACTTTCTTCAGAATCTGCCAACACCTTTCCCAGCCGTATGATATGATTTTCAATAGCTGCACGGGTAGAAAGCAATGTGTCATTACGTTGCTTTATAACCACCTTTTCCATCTGCTTTATAACAGCTTTTGTCATATCCAAAGCTTTCTGCCTATCACCTGCTACAACGGAAACTTGAAAGGCATTCGCTCCAATTCCAAAAAGATCGATCCTCTTAAGCAACTTCTCTCGCTCAAGAGCGTGCTGCTCTCTCGAGACTCCACCGGAGAACTCTCCAAAATCTTTACCAAAATCATCAATAAACTCTAAGGTTAAGGCCTGCTGTAAGAGAGCTTGTCTTTGCCCCTTTAATTCACTTGGATCATAGACATCGGTAATTAAACTATTTACTAACGGATTCTGAAAATAACTAGCTTGAATGCTGATAACACCTTTAGACTTATACCGCTTCGGCAGAACATAAGTTAAAGCCGTTGCGATGCCGATACAAAATCCGGAGATCAAGAAGATAGTCCAGAAATTTCTCAACAGGAGTGCAAATATGTCGCGAAAATCTATTGTCTGCTCGTCCATCCGCCCATCACTCCTGCATTATAAACAGCACCTAAGGGACGGATCCCGTATCGGTGCAATTTACCGGTTACTCTTCTGACCGAAGATCTATCCAAGGACTTGGGAGATGTAATTAAAATTGAAGCATCAACATGTTGAGCCACAATAACCGGATCCACCAAATCATCATTCAGATCCGACATCGCACAAGTATCAACGAACACAATATCGTAACTATCTGCGAACTTATCAATATAAGAGGAGATCTGAAAATCCGGACTAATTGCACGCCGATCCATTAAATCAGACCTCGCTGTAATCAGATCAATACGGCACGACTCTCCAAGCTCATATTTATTAAGCCTAACGGGTAAGTGAATCCCAATAATAGATTTTAATAAGGTATTACCACTTTTTGATTGAGGAACTGTGTTTACAACAAGAACCCTCCCCGGTAAAAAACGCGCATAAGCTAACGCCAAAGCCGCCGTAAAAAAAGTTTTTCCCTCCTTCGGATACTCACTTAAAATAGCCAAACTCCGAAAATTTCTACTAGCTTGAGCAGTTAAAATCTGATTAATCAATCGTTTTATCTCGGTACGTTTGATAAAAGAATTCAAGGATTCAATGATCCCTTTATTCTCATCATCAACAATTCCGACATCAAATCTTTTCATCAGATTTCCTTTCTACAATGCCGCTCCCGCAATCACGCTGGTCGCCAGAGCGCCAACCACGGATGTGAAGTTTGAAATCAAGTTCTTCGGCTTTTCCACATGTACTACTATAATATCACCACCGTAAATGGGAGGAATCTTATTGACATCTTTCATCTTAAAAAAGATTGATTCTCTTCCGTTTGCAGTAACCCTGATAATCTCTAAATTATTAAGGTCGGCGTTGTCTTTCGGGCCACCAGCTTTGGAAAGATAAAAGAAGAAATCAGAATCATTTTCATAGATATACTCACCAGGGGAGCCGACCTGCCCAAGGATCTGCACATAATTTTTCCCAGCAGCACTTGCAGAAGTTGCATCAGCACCCTCACTCTGGAAAAAGACTTTATCACCACCACGCCAAGCAGGAATTAGCCCTTGAGCTCCCGCATAATATTCTGAAAGGCGCACCAAACGAGAAGAGCCTTCCTGATTAATGTTAATATATTTTGCAGCATACTCTCCTGTATTGCCCTGCATTAAAACTAAACCTCCCGCACTTGCAATCAATTCGTCGATCGTACTGTTATCTTTCATCAAAAAACGCCCTGGTTTAACTACTAAACCACCAACCTCTACATAACGATCTCTTTCTGCTATGGAGATCGTCAGATCGGGAGTTCCTACAAAATAAGGGCGATAGGCATCAGTAATCCTCTTCTTCAACTCAGGAAAAGAGATCCCTCCAGCATTAACCGTAACATCATAAGGAAGTTCTAAGCGACCATCAAAATCAACGCGATATTTTCCCTTTAAACTCTTATCATCTTCTGTGCTGATCTTAATCAAGAATCCAGGGGCGATCTCATCCTTTAAGCGCTGAGCAGGCAAGGCAGCTACGGGTGTCTTGCTTGCAGCGTTATTAACTCGCTGCGTATTTCTGGCGATAGCGCGTTCCACCTCTAAATCACTTTGAGTTGATTCTTTATTTAAAGAACACGCCGAAAAGGAAAAAACCACCAATATAAAAAGAGCACATGTGGTGCACTTCTTTATCGTTTTTGCTATCTTCATTATCCCCCTCTGAAAGTTACGCAAAAAAGTAATCAGTTCCAAAAAAACATAATATTATCTACAAAATAACAACTTCGCCGCACACATCGTCGACGTTTTTTTCCTCCTTCTGTTTTTTAAACTCAACTATAAAATATCAAACGTTCTATAAATTTTATAATTGTATTACTTTTTCGTCTGAAACCAATCAAAGCTAAATAATCTTTTGCTTCACAACTTAATGGAGAACTTAATAATATAGTTATTAATTACGATATTTTACTATATATTGTAGTCAAATTTCTTAGCCATTGTACACCACTGAAGGTATCTTTGACCCGTTCTTGAAATTTAATAGCAAACTGTTCTCTAAAATGCGGATCAGAGATCATCTTTGCTAATCGTTTTGCCATCTTATTCTCAGGATCAGTAGGAGAAACTAAAGCCGTCTCTTCATCCCAATTAATCAGATCACAAATCCCATCAACTGCCGTACAAAAAACAGGAGTCCCTGCCCAAGCAGCTTCAAGTAAATTAATAGGCAATCCCTCCGCATCCGACATCGAAAAAAGGAGATCGAAGCCCGCCATTTCAGAACCGAGTTTCTGTCGATACCCCATCCACCGTAAATGCTTTGCAATTCCGAGATCGTTAGCTAACTGTTTTAAGGGATATTCGTAGTTACCCTTTCCGAAAATAAGCAGAACCCACTCGGGCACGCCCTCTATCTCCATCAGTGATTTTAGCACCTTAAAAATACGATCCAGCCCCTTCTCAGAAGAAATTCGTCCAGCATATCCTAGAATAAGTGTACCTTCTTTTATTCCAAGATTAGTTATCCCCCATTTTTCACGAACTTCAGTAGCCGCACCCTCTCTCTCTTCAGGTCTAATTAAAGCTCTATCTACCCCGTTAAGGTGCAAGAATACCTTCTCTTCAGGCAAGCCCCGTTTTATCAATAACTCTCTATCACTACTACAAACCGCAAGCACACCATCGTATTGCGGTAAAATACAGTGCACATAAAACTGCTCCAGTAATTTGATCTTCCAGCCACGTCGCGCACGCACACCGTGGTGCGTTGAAACAAGTTTCGGCGCACAATCTTTTAATTTTTTTACCGCCCAAAGGGTATAGGCAGAAGCTTTAACATCGTGCGCATGAAGTATCTGCGGTTTTATCTCTTCTAAAAGATCCCTTAACGTCTTAATAGCACCCCTATCAAAACGACTTCTTACAATAATCTCATGTACCGTTAATCCGAACTGACGTGCATATTCAACAGGGGCACGTCCCTCCTCTCCCTTCCTCGCTTCAGTTAATATGATTACTTGAACTGGCTGCCCTAACTTAGGAAGCGCTGGAATGACCAACGTTTCTGGACCACTTACAATAGATGAATTAAAAACATGAACTATCATTAACTATCTATAACTAAAGTTCTTACAATTGAACAACAACTTTTTACGTTTAAAAACGTTCCGTAAACACAAAGGTAAAATTACGTCCAACGCTTAAAGGTGCTCCGTTAATATAAAGGTAAAATTACGTCCAACGCTTTTCTGATCCCGTCGGTATGAATTATAGTGCGGATCTTCTACCGTACAGATCCCGCAATTGTGTAAGGTAGCCTCTCTCGTAACGTCGTATACTTGTGTTGTAATAGCTTTAAACATATCTACATAATAGTGTTTGTCATCATTACCAGCACAGGAAAACTCAACACCGATAGCTGATCTAACATCATCCATAACTTCAAAACACTTTGCACAGATATGCGGCCCAACCACAACCTGCACTGCTTTATCGGCGCTCTCTTTTAAAACTGCCTCAACTGCCTTTTTTACAATCCCAGATGCCACACCACGCCACCCTGCATGCACAAGTGCTAAACGGGAACTCCCCTTTATAATTACAGGTAAACAATCTGCTGTACGAATGATCGCTAAAAACGGTACCTGCTGTTTTTGATTAAAGACAAAGGCATCGCCGTTAAGTTTCTTTCCTGATAAAACACCTTGTCTGATCTTTTCTATCCCGCACTTATCAACATCTATCACATCAGAGCTATGAATTTGATTAAGCTCCAAAGAGATATCTGTTTTAAAGATGGCGCTAAGATCCTCACGCAGAGTAGCATCTTCCGCACCTCCCTGATAACGCCCTAAAAAACCGTGTACAACCCCACTCTCTACTAAAGGTTGTGAAAAGTAATGGGGGATCCCCTTTTTTAAAAAAGTATCAGCAACAATTTTAATATCGATCATCTAACTCTCTTACATTTATAAAAAGCTACGGAGAAAAGCTCCTAAAAGTCGTCAATAAATCTTCAAAATCAGTAGGGAGTTGAGCCTCTATCAGTAACGGTTTATGAGTTAACGGATGTTCAAACTCAACTTTTTTAGCATGTAACGCCTGCCTACCGAAACGATCCGCTGCCCTTTTTAATTCTAGCGGTAGACCACTAGTATCTCCATACAAACGGTCTCCTATTAACGGCGAGTTAAGATAATCCATATGGACACGGATCTGATGGGTACGCCCTGTTTTTAAAACAACATCCAGTAGAGTAGCATAGGCTAAACTTTCTAACCTCTGCCAAGAAGTGATCGCCTCCTTTCCACCATCAGGCAAGACCGCCATCTTACGCCAATTCTTAGGATGTCGTCCCATCCTAGTTATAACCTCACCAGAATCTTCGATCTGAACTGGACGCTTAGCTCGTGGAGTTGTAAAAACCAACGCTGCATAAGTCTTTTTTATCCTTCTTTCAGCAAATAACGCCACCAGCGCTGTTTGCATTTCAACATTTTTAGCTACAAGGACAACCCCTGTCGTATCTTTATCGAGTCGATGCACAATTCCAGAGCGCGGCGGAAGGTGCCTACCTTGAAAATAGTGACACAATCCATTTAAAAGAGTCGGTACTTGTGGACCCGCCCCTGGGTGCATACTTAATCCCGCCTGCTTATTAATTGCTAAGAGATCATCATCTTCATATAAGATATCAAGGGGGATCGCTAGCGGTTTAGGCTCCGATAAATTCATCACTGGAACGTTTATCGTTACCACCTGATTATCTTTTAGAATAGTTCCCGCTTTTAAAACTTTTTTCTGATCAAGTGTCACACGTCCGGCTTCTATCCAATTTTTTAATTGAGAACGTGACAACGAAGAGAGCTCCGTTTCATCACTAAAATAATCCAACAACGCTAAATCCAGACGCTCTCCACCGACAGTGACATTAAAAGATCGAAATTCATCACTCATATCTCTTTTATTTATCTTGCTAAGAAAAACTTTTTTGCTCTTTCTAGGTCAATCTTGATCTGCCTTTTTAACTCTTCCTGATCTGCAAAAGCCACTTCATCTCTAAGCCGATCTAAAAATTCAACCTGAATTCTTTTAGAATACAGATTAAGTACCTTATCTGTCAAAAAGTGTGTCTCAACACTCCTTAACTCTCTTTTAAAAGTTGGGCAAAATCCGATGTTAGTAATTGAATCATACGTTTCGCCAAGAAAGTGACTTTGCGTTAAATAAACACCATCACGTGGAACGATCTGTTCATTCTCTTTTAAATTAGCTGTTGGGAAACCTATTTTCTGCCCGACCTGCTCTCCACTAACTACATACGAATCAAGTATAAAGTTCCTTCCAAGTAACGGCTTAACATCTTTTACAGCACCTGTCCTAAGTAAACCACGTATCCTCTCTGAACTGATACGCATATCATCTACCAAGATCTGCGAGACAACACTTAAAGAGCGTCCTAATTCCGCAAATTTTTTACTAAGAAAAGGCACATCTCCTTCTCTGCCATAACCAAAGGCAGCATCCTCCCCTACCACCAAAGTTTCAACATTTAACTCATTGATTAAAACTTTATTAATAAAATCAAGAGCAGTACAACGACTAAATGCCGGTGTAAAATGCACCATATATAGGATATCTATCCCATATTCAGACAAGATCTCTAAACGTTGCCTCAAGGAAGTGATAAGTTTTAAATGTGGATTTTTTCCCAGCACGACAGCTGGATGAGGATGAAAACTGATAGCTATCGAGGTTGCTTTTTCCCCAGCATCACAATACTTATTTTTGATCTCTAATACTCTGGACAACAACGCTAAGTGCCCTAAGTGTAAACCATCAAAGCTACCTATCGTTGCCACAACGGGCGTACCTATTTGAGGTAATCTGGTTGTTCCTCTGACTACTAACGTTTGTACCATCAATCAAAGCGCACTAACGCAGATCTGCTAACCTTTGTTTAGCCTGCTCTGCCTCAACTGACTGAGGATAATCATTGATTAATTTTCTAAAGGTTAGATCTGCTGTTCTCGAATCGCCCATTCTAATAAAAACAGATCCTTGACGTAACAGAGCAAGAGCCTTGCGTGTTTGCCCTGTTGGCATTGCAACTATCGCTCCGTAAGTCTCAAGCGCTCTTCTATTATCACCCAACCCTTCAAGAGCAACACCACGCCAGAAAAGCAGGTGTACAGAACCTTCTGCGCTACCGTTTCTGTCATAAGCTTCTTGTAAAAGCGGCAAAGCATCTTGGAAACGACCGTCTCTAATAAGTTGCAGAGCTGACATAAAGGTCTTCCCTACCTCTGTATTAGGAAGGGTGGCGGCGTAAGCCTCATCCTCATTTAACGTCGCAACAGGAACTATTGCAGGGGGGTCTTTTTTAATTAGACTATTAACATTATCAGTTAACGCTGTCGGGCTTCCGCCTAGCTGGGCACGTTGAAGATACTCTAAGTTCTCAACACGCCCAACCAGACCCCGTAATTCATTACGAATTGACTCCAATTCACTCGTTTGCTCAGCTTGAAACGTACGAACATCAGACATAGATCTCTGCACCCGATTTAAATCGTTCTTAACGTCACGCCCAGAATTTGTGCAAGACGAAAGAGGTAACAATAAGATGAGAAGAAAACTATACTTTTTCATACAAGCTAAGATCCCGATGACTTTAAAATCAACTCTTACTTAACTACGAAGTGATCTCTTCTATTCTTTGCCCATGCTTCTTCAGTGTGTGCAGGATCAAGAGGAAGATCTTCACCATAACTAATTGTGCTCATACGAGAAGCATCAACTCCAAGAGAGATGAGATACTCCATCGCGGAATTGGCACGACGAGATCCAAGTGCCATGTTGTACTCATTGGTTCCACGCTCATCGCAATGTCCCTCAATGGTAACACTCGCTTCCGGATTAGCCTTTAACCACTCGGCATGAGCTTGTAAGGTCTCTTTTGATTTATCACACAAAGAATATGAGTCAAAAGCAAAGAAGATATCTTCCAAAACAGATTCTTCACCAGCTACTGGAATAGCAGCATCATCAGCAATTTCACGAGTACGGCATGAGCAGCCAGATACGGCGAACAAGCACAATACGATGAAAACAAATTTTAACGTACGCATAACAATTCTCCTAATGCTAAAAAGCCCGGTGTGGCGATCTTTCTCGTCACATCGGAGCCAAAAATCTCTCACCGATAGCCACTTAGATCTACCTTCTAAAAAACTAAGGTTTAACTAACAAGATCTTGAGCGACTCAGGTAAACGGGGAAACAATCCTTCTAACTTTCTAATACTTTAGATTTGCATAAGAATCAACAACTCTTATGAAATTTTATTATCTTTTTACGTTTTTTTTATGACGAAGAAGGAACTTCTCTCGTAAATCAACGCACCACAGGTCCCCAAGCCGGTTCTGTATCACTACCATGCCCATGCGTGAGTTGGGTGATATTACCACCGTCATTACGCATCATAGCGATGTTAAAGCCTGCCTTACGTCCAAAAGTCGAAGCAAAAACTAGATACCTCCCATCGGGAGACCAGTCCGGATCTTCATTATCACCATATGAAGTAAGTTGCAAAGCGTTCATCCCTGTTACATCAGAGACAAACACCTGAAACGCCCCATCAGCTCTACACACATACGCTATCTTATCTCCTTTTGGCGACCAAGCAGGAGAAGTGCAATAAGATGAGGTCACGTAACTGATACGCTTAACGTTAGATCCATCACTATTCATAATATATATCTGCGGACTACCAGCTCTATCAGAACAGAAAGTAATTTTAGAACCATCAGGGGAGTAATCGGGAGAAACATCGATAGCACGCGACCCACTTGTTAACTTTCTCAAGATACTTCCGCTACGATTCATCATAACGATATCAGATTCTCTTCCCACAGAACGTGAAAGTAAGATATTCCTTCCATCTGGAGTATACACAGCACCGATCTCTAAGGCGCTCCCCCTCGTCAACCTCTGAATACGACGATTTGCTGGATTTAAAGCGTATACCTCCGGCACCCTATCTCTATAAGTCGTGTAAAGCAGCTCCGTTCCAAATTGATTCCACGATGCAGAGATCGCCAGCCCCTTATCATTTGTAAGTTGTCTGACATTACTCCCATCCATATCCATTACGAACAGCTCTTTAAAACGTCCGACTTTACCAGAAAACACGATCTGACTTCCAAAAACCCCCTCTTCTCCAGTGAAAAACTTCAGAATTTCATTAGCAAATTTATGAGCCATGCTTCGTATCTGAGCAGGCTCTCCAACATACTCCTTCCCGAGCACTACACGTTGCCTCTGCACATCATGCAAAAAGAGGGAGACTCGAACATTAGCATTAGCCACCTCAACAACGCCCTTCACCAACCCTTCAACCCCGATCACGCTCCAATCAGAATAGGCAAATCCTTCCGGCCCATCACACTTACCAGGTGTCTCAATAAAAGAATTAGGATTTAAGATCTCAAAATATCCGGAGAGCTTAAGGTCTTTCGCTATAACTTGTGGAATTTCCTTAGCAGCGGGGCTATCGCCACCTTTTAAACATAACTGTGGCAACGCGATCGGATACAATCGTCCAGCTCCCTGCACATTCAATCTAGTCTGCGCAAAAGCAGAAACAGGGAAGATAAAGCACACCAAAAAAACCAAAGATAATAACTTTTTCATAATCTTTTATTCCGTACTTAAAAAAGAGACCTTACGGCAAAACCCTCTCTCATTTGTATCAAGATGAAAGATGCGAGGAAAGAGATTAACCGCTATGAAGCTGGGTTAAAATCTATCTCTACATATTTAAAATCATCATAAAACTGCTGCGGAGGTATCGGCACAGGGCTGGCCTTACTCACAGCACGCACTACCGACTGATCAAAAAGCGCATTTCCAGAAGAAGCAGACATCTTAATATCGCTTATGACACCGCTGGGGCTTATCCTAAACTTAACAACAGCCTGTAACTGAGAAGCAGGTTGATGCCACTTCCACCCTTTCCTAACGTGCGTTTCTAGCTGCTCTTTGTATATAAACCACTCCGGCGGACGCAACACACCGCCCCCCATACCACTTCCACCACGACCATCGCCACCAAAGCCGTAACCTCCTGCATCAGTCGATGGTCCAAGATAACGTTGCATCGCCTGTTGATAGCCACGATCTATATCGGCAGAGCTCATCCCTCTACCAGATCCTCCTCCGCCGCCACCACCAGTACCACTGGTAGAGCCCGCTGTTTTATTACCCCCTGTCGTCTTCCCTTGAGCCCCTTTTGTAGGCTTTTCCTCTGTTTTTTTAGGTGGCGCAGCTACTGCCTGCTTCTTTTCCGCCTCTTTTGGAGGCTCTTTTTTAGGCTCAACTTTTTTTTCTCCCTTTTTTTCTTCCTTTTTGTTTTTATCCGCTAAGGAAACTTCAGCATCCTCGTCTGCCACCTCCGGCTTTTTAGTCTCAACTTTAGGAGCTTCTTTTTTTGTAGGTTCAGCTGGCTTTTCAACTTTTACAGGTTCAGCACCTTTTTCTCCGCCCCCTTCCCCTTTCGATCCTTTTGACCCTCCCGCACTTGTTTTTTTAGGAGGAGCGATAGGAGTTTTTTGATTACCGATGGGGATCTGGTTAATCCCCCCTAACAGATTACTGCTCTCCATCGTAACCGAATAAATAATTCGCGGAGATTCCTTTTCTTCTGAAAGATGAACCCCAAAGATCATCACATAAAACAGTAATCCGTGCAAAGTCAAAGATATGACGAACGCTATTTTTGTGAAATCATCATTTCTGGCGGCAGTAACTACCATCTTTATACTCAACCAAAACTATTTTTTAGTATTAACACCCTTTTTATCATCTTTTTCGGATCGTTTGGCTGAACTAACAGGTGCCGAAACCAATCCAATCTGAGTCACACCACCTTGGTGCAGCTCCCCCATCACCTCCATAACTCGACCGTACTGCAGATCAGTATCAGCTTTAATATAAACTTTCCTTTCAGCAGCTGGTCTCGCCTTTAATATCGCATTAATCTTCTCTGATATGGCTGACAGCTCGATCTTATTTCCACTTCCGATATAGACATCACCGGCAACATCAATAGACACTACGACCTGCTCGTCCGTCCCTTGCAAAGCTGCGGTAGTTGCTTTCGGTAAATTAACATCAACCCCCTGTTGCAACATCGGAGCAGTCACCATAAAGATCACCAACAACACCAACATTACATCAACTAACGGTGTCACATTAATATTAGCAACAGGCCCACTTTGAGAGTTATGTTTAGATCCTGCCATCTTCTTATCACCTTAAAAGATACGAAAAACCAATTTCAAGAGGGATAAATTATACAAAAAAGCGCGCTGCGATACTGATAAATTCAGAGCTAAAACTCGTCATTAAATCTTTAAAATTCTTCACCTCTACAACGAAGAAATTATACGCAATAGCAGCAGGGATAGCCGCAGCCAAACCGATAGCAGTAGCAATTAAAGCTTCCGAGATACCAGGTGCGACCGCTTCAAGAGTTGTAGCAACTCCGCCCTTACCAAGTCCAAGAAAAGCATCCATAATTCCCCAAACGGTTCCGAACAACCCGATAAACGGTGCAGCACTCGCCACAGTCGCTAAGAAGGTAACCCCTTTTTCAAGACGCACACCCTCTTCAATCTCAGCTCTATTAAGCGACATCTGTAAAATATCGATCTCTCCAAAACGAGCACTCCCCGCCTCTCTCTCCTCTCTCTCTTCTCTCTCTTTGATTAGGTCACCCAACGTTTTATAGCCACTATTAAAAACGTGCGACAACGGTGTTGATAAGAGGCGTCTAGTGGCACCATCTATCTGAGAGAGATTACGACTCTCCCAAAAGATCTGACTAAAAGCTTCAGTTTCTTTCTTTGCCTTTCTGAACTGCAAAAGTTTCGCTATCGTGATAGTCCAACTCCATAAAGATAACAAAACTAAGATAATCAGAACCGCAGTAACAACGGGTCCTGAATTCGCAACCATATCAAGGATGCCTTCTTCTTGTACTATAGCTATAGTTTCGTCCATTGCCTCACCATGACACAACTGCATAACCATTCAATATTCAACACACAATTCAACACACAGAAACAGAAGGAATTTGAGGAAAAACTCATTGAACAGATATACAAAATTAAAAAACAAAAAAAGCATCTAACTGCGCTCTCTTTTAAAAAGCTTTTAAAACGAACTTTTAAAACGCTTCCAACACAAAGCATCAGCAGTTGACACTTATGTAATAATATTACACACCAACAAAAACAGCACCAGATCTAAGAGGAAGATTATGTGAAAAAATCTACTATTTTAAAAGCTTGACGACAGAGATAGTGTCAAGCACAATCCACCCTGTGCGTAACCATTCAAGTCTCTTTTAACAATCCAAGTCATTGGGAGAAGTAAAGCACAGGATAAAACACGGCGTTTTAAGGCATCACTTATCAGATATAAGTGAACTTTCAGATAAAATGCTCCGTTTTTCCAAAGAGTGGAGATAATCTTAAAATTAACGAGGTAAAACATGAACAGTAAGAAATTAGTAGTTGGAAATTGGAAAATGAATCTTGTTCCCAAAGAAGCCAAAGAGTTAGTTACTCAGATTGCCAATGCATACAACAACAATCTAAAAAAGGCGGAAGTTTGGGTAACTCCTCCTGCGCTTGATATTCCAGCCGTAGCAGAAGTTTTAAACGGAACAACTATCAGGTACGGCTCTCAAAACGCATATTTTGAAGATAGTGGCGCTTTTACTGGGGAACTTTCTATCCCGATGCTTTCAGAATTAGGCGCAAGCTTCGCCATCGTAGGACATTCAGAGCGTCGTCACATCTTCGGAGAATCTAACGAACAGGTAGCACAACGCGCCGTCGGACTTCTTAAGAAGAGCTTTACTACCATCCTCTGTGTTGGAGAGATGCTTCCAGATCGTGAAGCAGGACGAACCAACGCCGTACTGGAAGCGCAACTGACCCCTGTTTTAAATAACATTGACGCTTCTTCGTTAACAAACTTGGTTATCGCTTACGAACCTGTTTGGGCTATCGGAACTGGCAAGGTGGCAACGATCAAAGAGATCGAAGATGCTCACGCCTTTATCGATCAAACGTGTCGCAAAGCACTTAAAGAGTGTCCGCCGATCCTGTATGGCGGAAGTGTTAAGCCTAACAATTTTGCAGAGATTATCGCAGTACCACGTGTTAGTGGTGCTTTAGTTGGTGGAGCTAGCCTCTCTTTTGAGTCCTTCAAGGCTTTAATAGATATCGCCGAGCAACACTAAAATATTATATATAGCGCCCGTTATTATCATCTCAAGATAAATAACGGGCACTATTAGACACGACAACAGCAGAGACTTAATTTTAATACTCAACGAATCCGGAGTTATCTCCGCTAGTAATAAACCCTCCGGAACTTTTCTTCTCTAACGAATCTTCAGAGACTTTAAAGAGTGTATCAACGCGATGTTTGGAGCTTTTAGTTGCTGCTATCCAGAACACGAATTGACTTCTATTAGCGTCGTATCTCCACCGTCTAAGATTGTAGGCATGTGAGAAACGGTATAACTTTGTGGCAACATCACCATTTTTATTTTCTACCCTTAAGGTATAAAGCCCCTCAACAGGTCCCTTCCTCAATTCAAAGTTAAAAGCTGTTTTTTCCTTATTAAGTGGCTTTAACGACAGGTCACGCAAAAGCACACCATTGTGATAAACAGAGATCCTTACAATATCCTTACCTTCCAAGACACCTTTAAAACGTAACGCCGCCTTCTCTTTAGCTCCTCTTCTCCCACTTTGTTGATTGCGTCGTGATTGTCTGACATTAGCAGGCACCAAGATCTCTACACTTCTTAATTCCAGCGGCGGTTGATATTGTGGTCTAGCAGCAAGTTTAAACCGCTCTGCAGCACTACGCCCCAATATCGGAGTGATCGATATCTCTGCCCATTCACTAAATCTCTCTCTACCGACACGTTCTCTTATAAAAGCACGCGTTACCTCCATATCCAGATATTCAAGGTACAAGACAGCATCCAACGCCGATAAATTTTTCTTCCCACCACTCAAAATAACATCGATACCACCGATAAAATTGTACAACGAATACTTTGAAGCAACGTATCTCGCAGAAAGTGAGTTTGCTAAATCACGCGCAGCTACACGAGCATTCCCGAGAATTTCGGCGACATCCTCACCTTTTAAAAGCTCCCACGAAACACTCTCCATCGGAATGAGGGGTTGCAACCCCCTTCTAGCTTTAGCTGAATCTTTTGCAGTAGACTTACCTGACTGTTTTAATTTTTTTTCAGATTGTTCAGTAGCGGTTTCTTCTACGTGACCGGAATCAATTAAGTAAGAATATTGTGTCAATTTCTTATCGGAAGAGATCGAGCCATCAGTGATAGGTAATTGATCCACGACACCAACTACACCACCCTTAGCCTCCTTCTCTTTTTTCTTAGTCTTTACTTTTTTTGTCTTCCGCAGATCTTCTTTAGTTTCAGACAAACCATCCAAAGTTATAACCTGTTCACCGAGATCACTATCAAAATCCCCCGCTTCATCAATGTCTGAACCGATAAAATCAGGCACAAAAATAATCGCAAGAACAATAACGATAACGACAACAGGTAAAAACCAGTTATTACTTTTAAAATCGACGAGATCCAGAGCCATATCCTTTACACCCTAAATAGAAACAGAAACTCAAAGAAAAATAAGGTATCCTCCAGCTTCGATTGTAACAAGATTTCGAAAGATAATCATTCTATGTTATTAAGATTTAACCTCCGAATGATATCTTAGAATAAAAATTATCAGATATTTCCTGCTGAAACACCCCTCTAAAAAGCAATCTATTGATTTTATTGCTTAAAAATACGCTTCAGATCTTCACTATCACCTAAATATCGAGCTCCTTTATGCATAATAATCTCTTTTGACATTCTGGCAGCCCGCATTCCTGACTCTTTCGGAGTATAACCGTGTGAAACTCCGTATAAATAACTACCGGCAAAAGCATCTCCCGCCCCTGTTAAATCGACGGGCGTGCAAGGAAACGCCGGAATCAACAACTGTGCGCCGTCACAACAGATATAAGCTCCTTCAGCACCGACTGTAACTACCGTATTCGGGACGATATCAGCCATAAAATCAACAGCTTGCTGCACGGAATCAACTCCTGCGTAAGCTTGTGCTTCCGCTTCATTAGCAAATACCAGTTCGGATCTGGTGAGAACCTCTCCTAATGCAGCGTGGTGATTTTCAACGATCGGCACGGCAGAGGTCGTGACGGCGACTTTCGTACCGTTTTTTTTCGCAATATCTAAAGCTTTTTCGATGGCAGCAACTGCAACTTCGCCACCTGAAAAAAGATATCCCTCTATAAATAACCACTCGGAAGCAGCGATACACTCCTCTTTAATATGCGTAACGTTAAATTCTTCCGCCGCTCCTAAACAGATCCTCATTGTACGCTCAGCGTCAGGAGAAATTAACGAGATACAACACCCTGTTGATAGTGGTGAGGTAACATCAGCCCCCAACACCACACCATAACTTTTAAAATCATTTGCAAAGTGTTTTCCTAATTTATCATCTCCAAGACTCGCCAAGAAAACACCTTTCCCCCCTAATTGCGCAAAGATCAGTAAGGAATTAGCTACGGAACCTCCACTTACTAAAACCTGATCTCTATCGGCAAATTTCTTTGTTACCGCTTCGACTTCATCTTGATTTATAACTCCCCAACTCCCTTTAGCCCAACCCAAGTCGGCAAGCTCTGCATCAGAAACCTCTATCAAGATATCAACAACACCGTTCCCCATAGCACAAAGATCAAGCCTTTTCACTGCAATTCTCCCTTCAATTAGTCATTTATTATAACAGCCACCTATTTTTTTAGACCTTAAAAAACCAAACACCTCACTCGGTCACACCATACTATATATATTTAATTCTTCTCTTCAGAGCTACCGTCAGTTACTATATGAAATTTAAAGGTATGAACCTCATGCTCCTCACCTCGCCATGGAATAAAAACCCCCTCTTCATACTTCAAACTTAACGTAACATCATCACCATAGCGCCGAATTACAAGGTCATTTTCAGTGGCAGGAATATCACCGTTCCTTAAATGAGTCCTCAATTTACTCCTAATCTCTCGATCAGAAAAATTACTTCCAACCCTTGCTAACTGCTCCATCTGATTTGCCAACTCAAGATGATAGTACCAGATCGGCACCACTTGATTCGCTATAAATAACGTTGCAGCGATAATCACGCCAAATACAAGAAGGGTCAATTTCCCAATACCAGAGTCATTTCTTAACATAAGGATAACCTTTAATTTTATAACACCTGAATATTATGTTACCGCATTCATGTCACCCAACGGTATAAAAATCAAGTTTTTTCCTCCTTTAACATTCTCCCTTCTTTCATAGAACGGATCCTCATCTAAATATTACCACTTACTTTGAAATCTCTTCCCCTTTTTCCTCCCCTAACTCCATCCCTTCTTTCATAACACGGATCCTCATCTAAATATTACCACTTACTCTAAAACCTCTTCCCCTTTTTCCTCCTCTATACTCCATCCCTTCTTTCATAACACGGACAATTACCTATGTTACCACTTGCTCTAAAACCCCTTCCTCTTCCATAGCACGGATGATAATTTATCCTTATTACTATATCGAAACGGAAAGAACGGCTTTTAAAGGGGAGCGATCTCGTCTATTCTTCATCGATAGAAAGGGCATTGATAGGAAAGGAGAACAAGTTATGTTCAACTACATAAAGAACTTATATCTAAGGATCTCAAAAACATTACTCCCCGACGATCTACCCCTTCTATTACGTCGCAAAGTACGCTCTCAACTTATTGTAGCTCTCGGTTTTACACTCCTCGGGATCGGCAACATCACCTTTGGGCATATAAAATGTACTCAATACAAAGATATCTTAGCTCAAACCACACTTGAGCTTACTCCGCCAACAGAAACACCTAAAAAATTTAATTCCTTAATTTTTTCAACCTCAGTTGATGTCACAAAACAGAATAAATATCTTAATCGGATCCATAGTCGTATCGATTTTTATACGATCGTAGTCCAAGCCGGAGCAACATTTATTATCATCGCTATCACCCTCTTGATCTTAGCTCGTATAAATGTCCACTCTTTTTCTCAAGACACCCTTAAATCTGAGAACGTATCATGACAAGATCAATTACACAGAAAAGTGCTTCTTTACTTTTGCTTCCTTTCCAGATGATTCAGGCACTTTTTAAAATTTTTACCACCCCCCGTCTTCTTCTCCCCCTACTGGTTCCATACCTAATCGGAGCCGCTACTTTTATAACCACTCTGTGGCTAGGGGTTGATTATAGGAACGATTTGGCGGCACTAATTGTTTCTCCAGAATCTTGGTGGTATCAGATCTTAAGTTGGCTTGCTGTCGTCATATCTTTTTTTATCAGCACCCTTATCTCCATCGTCGTTATTTTACTGATTGCAGAAACTTTCATAGAGTTTTTCCTTACAAAAGCCTTCCCCCTATACGGCTTTACCTTTCCAGATACCCCCTTTTCATTAAAGGCTCTCACCACTTCAACGTTAGCTGCTTTAGGCAATGATTTTAAACGTATCATAATGATTATTATTCTAACTGTGATAACCATTATCTGTAGCTTCATACCTATTTTATTATTTATACCCCCTATAATAACAGCTTTTTTAGCAGGTTTTGATCTATTCAACCTCTCACTTAACATCTTAGAAATGCCCTTTAAAGAGCGCCGCCGTTTAATCAGAACTCACCTAATTGAAGTGATCTCACTCGGTGCCACCCTACTACTTTTTTTATTGATTCCGTTAGGGGGTATCCTGTTTTTCCCAGCAGCGTACCTAGTCGCCTTAAAACGACTTTCTGTTTGGGAAGAGATGCAGCCTTACAAAAACTCTTAGTTTTTTCGGTATTTAATTCAAAGATAAATAAGATATAACTAAAAGTTGTTTTGGTATTTAATTCAAAATAAATCTTTAGTTACATTTTAGATAAAAGATGTTAGCTTTTTTAAGTTGTAGAAGCTCTGTTTGAAGAAGAAAAGCTTATTTATGATCTGTTACATCTTAGGTAAAAGGTGTTAGCTTTTTTAAAGTTGTATAAGCTACGTTTGCAGAAGAAAAGCCTATTTATGATCTGTTACATCTTAGGTAAAAGGTGTTAACTTTTTTAAGTGTGAATGATGGAGCTGTATAAATCAGCTTTTTACTGATTGTTTAAGGGAGTTATATGAATAGTTATAAGATTGCCGTACTTCCAGGGGATGGTACCGGCCCTGAAGTTATAGAAGAAGCTATAAAGGTATTAGAAGCCGCCGAAAAAAAGTTCGGATTTAAATGTGATAAACAGTATTACGATTTCGGTGGAGAACGTTATCTGAAAAGTGGTCATATCTTGGATGATAGTGACGTTGAGGATCTACGTGGATATTCAGCGATCTTACTAGGTGCCATCGGACATCCAGAAGTTAAACCAGGGATCCTTGAAAAAGGTATCTTATTAAAATTGCGCTTTGCGCTTGATCAATACATCAACTTGCGTCCGATTAAACTTTATAAGGCAGATTTCTGTCCATTAAAAGACAAAACTCCTGATGATATTGATTTTGTTGTAGTACGAGAGAATTCGGAAGGGCTATATACCGGCATGGGTGAGTTTAGAGATAAAGGAACGGCTAATGAGGTTGCCATCCAGACTTCATACAACACCCGTAAGGGGGTGGAGCGTTGTTTACGTTACGCCTTTGAGTTTTGTCGTAAGCGCAATAAGAGAAAAACCTTAACCCTTTGTGGAAAGACAAACGTCTTAACTTACGCTTTTGATCTTTGGAAGAGAGTTTTTGACGAGCTTGCCGCAGAATATTCGGATATCAAAACTGATTATATGCATGTTGATGCTGCAACGATGTGGTTCGTTAAGAATCCTGAGTGGTTTGATGTAATTGTTACTGACAATATGTTCGGCGACATCATCACCGATCTCGGTGCAATGATTCAGGGCGGTATGGGCATTGCCGCTGGTGGCAATATCAATCCGCAAGGCGTTTCAATGTTTGAACCGATCGGTGGTAGCGCTCCTAAATATACAGGTCAGAACGTGATCAATCCGTTAGCAGCTATCTCTGCCGTTAGTATGATGTTAGAGACACTTGGAGAGGGTGAAGCAGCAGCAGCCATAGAAAAATCAGTTATCGATCTTGTAAACACCAAAGTTAAATCCCTTAGCGCTGGTAAGATGGGGTATGGGACTAAAGAGATCGGCGATCTAGTCGTTAAAGGTCTATAAACCTTTAACTAAAACAGCTGCACGCTCTTCAATAAAAACGTGCAGCTGTACAGACGCTACTATTTCTTTTCTATAATATCAGCTAGCTCGAGCCGCGCCTTTTCTGACTTCCTAGCCTGGACAGTTTTTTAAAGCTTCGCTTTTAAAAAACTTCCCCACTACATAATAAATAAAAACCGATATCCCAACACTCTTAGGGTCGACAGACTTCGGAAGTCAGACGCTACTATTTCTTTTCTATAACCTAAATTCCGCAATTTTTATCTTTTCTCCATTCCAGAAATAAGCCACCGTATTTTTTATTGATATTTTAGTTAGTTATATATTTTTCTATATTGACATTTCCTGTTTGTATGGTATGATTGCCCTATACATATTAGGGAGGTTTTTTATGAAAAAAAATAACTAAAAAAGTTGACTTACCAGATAGGCAAATTGCTCGTAAGAAAAACAAAAATGGGACTACTTATATCTATTACAGGATGAACTTTCGTCGTGAAAACGGAGAGCCTACGTTTGATGAAATAGGTATAGGGAAGCTAGATGAAAGCGGTAAGAAATTAATTCCTAATAGAAATTACTATGATTTGTTTCCAGATGATTCTAATAGATATGTTATTAGCAATAAATCTTTTGGTCTTACTTATGTTTTAAATAAGATTGTAAAAGATTTAAGGTTAGACAAGACATTGCTTTCAATTTTTGGAAATGACACATACGAGATTTTAACTTTAGCGTTTTATATTCTAGCAAATGGAAATGTAGTATCACATGCTTCAAGTTGGATAGATGATAGTGTCTTACCATATGAAATTTCTGAATTAACAAGTCAAAAAATAAGTCGTCTTTTTGAACGTATTGACTACGAGAAAAGACTTAATTTTTTTAAGAAATGGACGAAGCGATATTTAGCTCAAGAATGTTGGTATTATGACGTAACTTCCATATCTTCTTATAGTAAAAAAATAAGCATATTGGAGTTTGGCTATAATAGGGATATGGATAAATTGCCGCAAATAAATATAGGTATGTGCTACGGCTCTACAACGAAGCTTCCTTTATTCTATCAAGTTTATAATGGCAGCATTACAGATAAGACATATTTTAGTTTTCTTTTAAGAGACTTTCCATTTATTAGTCTTAATAATCGTATTAACCTTGTTACGGATCAAGGTTTTGTGACGCAAGATAATTTAGCGGAAGTAGCAAATGAAGAAGGGCAAAAGTTTGGACTACTTTGTCCTTTGCCACTATATTGGAATGACGCTAAAAGAATATTAGAAAATCACACTGCACTTATTAAGCAAGATGCTAATTATATAAAAGGAACCTCTACTTTTGGTTGTTCTGTAATAGATACTGTTATGGGACAACCTGTAAAGATTTATGTTTATTACAATATGGGAAAGGCGCCATATGAGATAGTTCAATTTTACGAGAAAATTTCTAGAATGGAAGAAGAGTTAGAAGAACTGAAAAAATTAAAATACTCTTTGCTGGATCGTAAAAAATATAGGAAATATTTTGATATTAAAATAAATGAAGATGGTTTCACTTATGAAAAAAAATCAGAAGCTATAGATGAATACTTGAGAAATTGTGGCTTCTTAATTTTGATTGGTATTGGTTGTGATTCAAATCCGAGTGAAGCACTTTTTCGTTATCGTCAAAAAGATGTAATTGAAAAACAATTTTTCCAGCTAAAAAATGAAATTGATTTTAGAAGACTTAAAACACATAATCTTCAAACCACAGAAGGAAAACTTTTTGTTGGATTTTTAGCTCTTATACTTAGAAGTTATATTCTTAATTTACTTAAAAATGATACAAGGCAAAAAAAGTTTAATATACCTGATGTCATTAAAGAGCTTCAAAAAATTAAAGTTATAGAAACTAAAAATGGCAGTAAATTAATGGTTCCGTTAACAAAAAAACAAAAGGATATTTTGAAAATTTTCAATATTGAAGAAGATGACTTTCTAAAAAGTATTTTTAAGAAAAAGTAAGATTATACCGCTCGAAAGCTACCTTTAAAAACACGTTTGTATGGTATAATTTCGCGGGAATTCAGGTTATAATATCAGCTAGCTCGAGTCGCGCCTTTTCTGACTTCCTAGCCTGGACAGTTTTTTAAAGCTTCGCTTTTAAAAAACTTCCCCACTACACAATAAATAAAAACCGATATCCCAACACTCTTAGGGTCGACAGACTTCGGAAGTCAGACGCTACTATTTCTTTTCTATAATATCAGCTAGCTCGAGTCGCGCCTTTTCTGACTTCCTAGCCTGGACAGTTTTTTAAAGCTTCGCTTTTAAAAAACTTCCCCACTACACAATAAATAAAAACCGATATCCCAACACTCTTAGGGTCGACAGACTTCGGAAGTCAGACGCTACTATTTCTTTTCTATAATATCAGCCAGCTCGAGTCGCGCCTTTTCCCAAACATCAGGATCAGTGGACCAACTGATATCTGTAACGACCCAAGTGGGGTCTTGCGGATCTGAGACACCGTATTCCCAGAGTGTTTTCGGAACCACTCTTGAAACAATCTCTTGTACCTTTTTAGGGTTTTTAGCAGCAGCCAATGTTAAATAATCAACATCCTGCAAACCGCGCCGCCAATGTTTTAGGCGTAAGCTGGCGATAGGTCCCTCTATATTATAAGAGCTTGCTGGAAAGACTCGGTCTGTTCCAGGATAAAAAAGCACCCCATCTCCGTTACCGTAATTCCAACCGGTCTCACCTATGACAGGATCCACCTTTGTTTTACCGCCGAAAGTGTGTGCCTCTTTAAAAACATCACTCTCACCTGTTCCGCCTTGAAAGTTATTGTAATAAGTGGACTCCCAGTAAAACCATCTTTCGATACCGTGCTTATACTGAGCCCACGCCAACTCTCTCAAAGCCACACCATCATCCTCAATCATAAAGGAACCACTTAGCGGACGACTCCCGTTATAGAACCACAACTTACCATTTTTTTTGTTCCGATAATATTTCTGAGTTTTTTCCCACTCTGCTGGAATACCGAGACCTCCAGTTGTGCAAGCGATATCCAGAGATGGCATCTTTTTAGCGGCTTCAATAGCAGGTGCTGTGGCAAAGGTTAATAAATTACGTCCGATACCGGAGTGCTCTTTAAAGGAACGCGCCAACTCCTCTATTTTAGGATAATCAATTGATTCATCTATCAGATAGAGAAAATATTCAGTTTGTGGAGAATTTTTAGCAAACCACTTTGCCCAATTATCTGCACGTTTCATACGATGAGATTTTTCTCCCCAATCCCATTTGCCATAAGTTCCGATTGAAAAGACACCATTTCCAACACCGATCCCAGGACCGTTATAACCGGCTTCATTTTTAAAGAGCGATCCGTTTAGGCGCGGAATCCAAACGTCAATAGGGGCGTCCTCTTTATGCACCCCTTCATTATCATCAATCATAGAGATCTTATGACGATGCGCCATCTGAAAATGGCGATCGCGAATTTTCTCAAGTTTAGTGAGGTTAGCAGCACCTTCGTGCCAAGTCTTCCCTAAATACCTCTTAGCGATATCTGAATATCCGAGATACAACATAGTCTTAGCTGACGGGGTATCTGGCAGGGTAAAGTTTCTAACACTTAACGCAACAGGGATCTCTTTTATTACACTATTATTTTGTAAAATCTTAAAACTACCGTTATAGGTATCTGCTGGAGTATTTTTCGGGATGAAGATATCAACCCAGACGCTTTGACTATTTCCTTTTTTAATATTTAGTGTTCCAAAAACCTCTTGTGGCACTGCGATATCGGGATAAGCCTTGTCGTGATCGGGTCTACTTTTCCAGTCCCCCGTCCCTTTTTTCCCTTCATGTGGTCTACGGAATCTTTCCGGCACATGTCTTTCATCATAATAGTTTTCATAAGCGATTAAACTTAAACCTTTTATCGGAAGGTAGCGCACTATAAATATCTCGATATTTCTTCCGTTATAATCGAAGATATCAGCAGCGCTCTGTGTTTTTTTAACACTATCAGAAAATTTAGATTTTGTTGCTAGTGGTGATGCATTCGAGATCCTAAGACCCGCTTTATTACTAAGCGTATCAAATTGAAATGTTAAACCGTTTAGATCAGTAGTAGGTGCTTCGATTATTAAGTTAAATGAGATAACTTCATTTTTCCCACCGAAAAGACTCACCTTCTTCCCATCCCAGAGGAAGTTTAAGATCTTTTCTTCACCTTTTTGAGATAACGGCAGGTCTTGTTGCGGAACTTTTTTCTCTCCGTTATTAACCCAGACCTTCAGTGGTGTAGCTTCTTTTGCTAACGCCTCTTTTACGGATACCTGTTCCGGAACACCATTTTCCATAATATAGCAGATCCCTATAAGAGCACCTACTATAAAGAGCGTTAAAGATTTCTTCATACTACTCCCCTTTTTTTAGTCTTATCATGCTGCACGGAAAATATTTCGCTCGGTCGCACCTCACGCAGCACCTGCAACCGAAGCAAAACCTATCACTTCACTTAACCTCTAAGTGTAGGTACTTTTTTCTTTTTAGAACACCCACTTTTAGCTAAATTTTTAGTTTCCGCTAACATTTTGATGTTATTAAACTATTACAAGGTTAAATTCCACCCGCCTCATTACAAAGCGCTCGATAAAGATGGGCGGGGCCTTATTTACTATACTTTCTCTCACCATTCTTATTTTTACGGGCGCATTTTCACAACACCTTTTTCAAGCTTGAAACTTTTAAAGAGATAGGGCGCACAACCTTTTTTTGCACTTTTTCTCTAAATAGCTGCTGAAGTGAAATACTTATGCACAAACATAATATTATAAATATCCTAAGCTTTTTAATTCTCTTATCTGTTTTTTATTAAACTCAATCTGTGGCTTATCGTTATCAGTTTGTAATTCTACTTTATTGGAAAAATCCATCATCTCTTTTTTCAGAAGTTCTATCCTAGTTTGGTAACTTCCCTCATTTATAAGATCATTTTCTTCTAAAGGATCTAAACTAAGATCATAAAACTCATAAGTATTAGTCTTTCTATCTAAAATCAATTTATCTAATTTTTTAATTATGGCAATTTTATCTACATTTCTAATTTTTTGCGCAGATTTAAACGAGACCTCTGCAAAAACAGAACGTGAGGCAGGGATCTCTTTTGTTTTTATTAAATCGATCCCCAAAAGTGGGGAGCTTTCGTTGAAGAGACCTAAAATAGTGGGAAGGATATCTATCTGAGAAACATTACCGCGAATAACTTTATGACTTAAATTTTTTGCCCTGATTAATAATGGAACATGCATTAGTTCGTTATAAAGAGAACGGGTGTGTCCTATCCAACCTCTATCTAAAAGCTCCTCTCCGTGGTCTGCCGTAAAAATAATAATGGTATTATCCAGCAATTTTGAGTCTTCAAGATATCTGTATAGACGCAACAAAGCACGTTCTGTAAAAGTTATTTCTTCGTGATAGAGGGCGTTTAATTGAATTTTATCAGTTTGAGTAAAGGTAGAAGATTTTCTAACAGCAACTATATCTACATCGCCTGAAAAAACGCCTTTATAGTTTGGGTCTGTATAGTAGATATCAGAATGATCCTTGTAATTTATATGTGGATCAAAATAATGAGCGAACATAAAAAAAGGCTTTTTTGGATCTCTTGCTTTTAAAAATGAAATGACCTCATCTGTAACAAGGTCACCAACTATAGTATTGTGCTGATCTTTTTTATTGACGTTTTTACAAATTTGAAAATCTTTCGTTATTCCACTGGATCTATTAATAATCGAACTCGAGATTACAGACATACTTTGGTATCCCTTTGTCTGTAAATAGTTAGGAATCGTCTTGATATTATCTGCTAGGACACTACTCATCTTTGTTACACCATGATCCCTTGGATATAACCCCGTTAAAATGGTTGCTACGCTAGGTTTTGTCCATGAAGAAGCAGCATAACTATCACGAAAAATCCAACTATTTGGTGAGATTGTCTTTAAAAATTCGCTTTCGATTGTAATTTCTGAGTTATACAAAGGCAGATGCTTTGCAGCTAAAGTATCTACAACTATCAAAAGAATATTAGGATCTTGTTGAGCCTTTTTTGTGCAAGAAGTAAACGCAAATAACAAAACTACTGCCGCAACAAAGAATTTACGCATAAATATACCCTTTATGATAAATCTAAAAGGTAAATAATATGCCGAGATTATATTCTGTCAAATTCATTTCAATCCACGCGCTTCGTAAGAAGCGCGACAGTAAAATCATTAGATAAAAAGCATTTTACTTTTTTTATCCTTAATGATTTTTATTACATCTTCTAGACTATAATATTTCAGGCTTCCCAGTTCAATATCCATTATTCCTTCAATCTGATGCCTCAAAGTGGCGAACTCTGCTGTAATAATCACGCACTAAAAATATAGATTAAGTTAATCTATAATTACATTCCCCCTTTTTCATTTTTAATAAGGAGCATATCTACAATAGTAGAAATTTAAATAAGACCTTAAACTCGCACCTCGCGTGAGGTGCGTGGATTATCTACAATAGTAGAAATTTAAATAAGGTCTTAAACTAACATAGCGCTATCTAGCCCACTGATATCTACAATAGTAGAAATTTAAATAAGGTCTTAAACAGATATAAATATCTGGAACTGTGCTGGTTCAGCGTGAAATGGACATTTGAGGTGCTGAAAAAAGCTACTATAATAGCCTGAGTGATATTAACTAATGGGGTGAATAATGGGAAAACATTTTAGTGCAGAAGATAAGGTTAAGATACTGAAGGAGCATTTATTAGGAAATAAGCCGTTATCGAGTTTATGCGATAAATACGGCGTACACATTAGTACATTTTATGAATGGCAGAAGCTATTATTTGAGGGAGCTATCCAAATTTTTGAGCGGAATAAAAATGGTAGGAAAGAAGAAAAGAAGCAAGCTGAACGGATAGATATTTTGGAGAAGAAGCTAACGAAGAAGGATTCTGCGCTAGCGGAGCTTTTGGGGCTTCATATAGATTTAAAAAAAAAGCTTGGGGAGCTTTAACGAAGCGTTGGGTTGAGCCACAAATACGAGATGAGGTGATAGATTTTGTACATGAATGGCAAGAGAAATCAGAAATGAAGCGGGAGATGTTTATAAAGAGGTTAGGGATAACACGGAGCAAGTACTATGCTTGGGAAAAACATTACGGTAAAGAGAACTTTCATAACGGGCTAATTCCGAGAGATTACTGGCTATTACCCAGTGAAAGGGAGGCTATTATTAAGTATTATTTAGAGCACTCAAGAGTAGGTTATCGAGCATTAACATACATGATGCTTGACGCAGATGTTGTGGCAGTATCCCCTGCGACGACCTATAGAGTATTGAAAAGTGCTGGCTTAATGCGTTGCTGGAATGGTTTAAAAAGCAAGAAAGGGACAGGATTTGAACAACCACTTAACCCGCATGAACATTGGCATACGGATGTTTCATATATCAATATTTGTGGCACATTTTACTATTTTATTGGAGTTTTGGATGGATGTAGTCGGTATTTAGTTGCATGGGACATTAGAGAATCGATGAAAGAAATAGATATTGAAGTAGTATTACAAAAGGCTAGAGAAAGTTTTCCAGACGCAAGACCGCGAATTATTTCAGATAACGGTTCAGCCTATATTTCAAAAGAGTTTAAGAATTTTATAAAGATATCTGGTATGACTCACGTCAAGACATCACCGTTCTATCCACAATCGAACGGTAAGATGGAGAGATTTAATGGGACATTAAAAGTAGAAGCGATACGACCTAACACTCCAGTATCACTTGATGATGCGAAAACTATAGTGAGTAAGTTTGTCGAAGAATATAACAATCAGCGGTTACATTGTGCGCTAGGTTATATAACACCAAATGATAGATTGAATAACAAGCAAGAGGAGATATTTAGAGCTCGAGACAGCAAATTGGAAGCTGCTAGAGCACATCGCAAGTTAGTAAGAGAGGGGTACCCCTCTCTTACTAACTACAACATTGAACAACAAGCTCAGGTGTGTTAACTAGGGTTTTGTGGCATGACAAAAGTCCATTTCCATCAGAGGCAGAACAGAACCACGATATATCTACAATAGTAGAAATTTAAATAAGGTCTTAAACATTCCGAAAAGTACTCCCACAACCTTATCTACAATAGTAGAAATTTAAATAAGGTCTTAAACACCTATGAGGACGGATCTTATAGTTTTATCTACAATAGTAGAAATTTAAATAAGGTCTTAAACGTTAGTTATTATTCGAGGCAAAGGTAAAATCTACAATAGTAGAAATTTAAATAAGGTCTTAAACTAGTTATTCTAATAATAATTTAATCTTATCTACAATAGTAGAAATTTAAATAAGGTCTTAAACGATAAATCGCAGAGTTAAAACAGCCCGATCTACAATAGTAGAAATTTAAATAAGGTGATCTACAATAGTAGAAATTTAAATAAGGTCTTAAACCCTTACGGTTAATAACCTTATCTTTTTTGTATGATTTTTACCAGAAAAACCACTTTTTTTGCCAAATTTAGTCAATTTAAGACCTTATTTTTCACATTTCCAAAATTAAGACTGAGGTTTGCATCTCAATCTACGACCAGTATGTCAGCATTTTCATTTTCTGCATAGCCCCAACGTGTGATTTTACAATTTTGACTAGTTTCTATTATTATTACACTATCTGTTTGGCTAAATCGTTTTTCAAAATTATTCGTTATTTCATTCATTATATTATCAAGCAAACGTTTGCTATTCTTTATTTTAAATACTGAATATTGCAGTCGATAACCAAATTTTTTTAGATACTTTGAAAAATGAGTTCGCAATTTATTATCTTGTATGTCATAACTAATTATTATCATAAGAAATCACCGCTTTTGGAAATGTATCTATATCCTTCCCCTTCATAAACCATCTGTAATATTGCTGAATATAATCAAATATAATTGTCCTGTTTTTTACTATTTCTTCTAAGATTAAAATTATAAATTTTCTACTATCCTCCCAGCTTAAATTATATTGATAGTTATTAATAATAAACTTATAATTTTTTGCCTGCCCAAGATTTATAATTTTTCTTATTTTATAATCAATAATCGGTCTAAATGGCTCTATTATATCACACACTAAAGACTTTCTCTTATAAAACTCTTTGTGCAGGTTCCCTTTATAAACATCAAATCCGTAGATATTTAATATTGCTTCCAAATAATTAAACAAAACAGTATAGCCGATATCTAATAATAAATTTATCTTATCCCTTTTTATCCTCGGCTGTCTGCCATGCCACTCAAAGTCTTTAAATAAACGATTAAAATATACCTTAGCCCCAACTCCCTCATATCCCATTATCTCATAAGAAGTAATTTTAGCATTATTTTTGATTTCTTTAATCAGTTCTTCTAAATTTTTTATTCCATCAAAAACACTCTTATCTCTTAATTTTTTTAATATAAATACCTGATTTTCAATCTTATTTATTATAATTTGTTTTGCAATTTCAGTTTCATTTATATTTGTATATTGCTTCTTTCTTAATAGAGTATTGCCTTCAAGCGAAAAATTAATTGTTGAATACACTTTAAAACTTGCTGAAAATAAAACAATTGAAAAACCAAATTTTTTACTTCGTAGTATTATTCCTGAAGTAAGAGTTATTCCCCCCACAACAAACACAGCAAATAGCCTATAACAACTAAGTTGTACTTTTATCTTTTTATCTGAATCCGTTATTACTATATTATCATTCTTAAATGATATTTTATCACCATCTTGAGGAAAAACTAAAATAACCTTCTTTTCTATAAAATCAGGCTTTGTTAACACATCAAACTCCTGTCACAAGCAGGTTCATATATACATTTTTTACATTTTTCCACATTTGTTTGCTGAAAATTTTCCATATTAAATTCATGTATTTCTTTAATGAGCGCCTTAAAACGATTATCCATAATAAGATCATCTCTAGGTAATAAAATGTCGTAATTTTTATTATCTTTCAAACTATGGAATCTGATTTTTTTAACATCATAGCCCATTTCTGAAAGTGCATAATATTGTGCATAAACTTGAAAAATATATCCGTCATATATGGTAGTAATTTTATTTTTCCTCTCCGTTAAAATGCCTTTGTCTATATCAAAAACATCTATTTTCCCCCGTATCCCAAAAGTTTGAGAATAAACATCAATCCCTTGCAATATATTTTTTTTATCTGAATAAGAGCTCTTATCAATTGTTTTATGTGCATTCATGCCGTCAATTTGGCAAGTTGATTGATAAAGATTTTTATCTAATGCCCCGTATAATTTATGAAAATAGATTGATACAGGACAAAAGATAAAATCATTTAAATAAGAGATAAGGATAATTTCTTCCATTTTTAGGCTTTATCTAATCCTTGTACATAAGAAAGCCACTCTTGTTTATTTATGGCAAAATTAACTTTCCTTCCAGTTGATTCTCTAATTCTTTCTAATATCATCAATCCTTTTCGTGCAATATTATAAGCGCCATTTGCATCCGCATCTAACGGTAAGTTTTTATCTTGTTTCCTTGAATCATAAAATTCTCCAGACTTATTTTTCACAGGAGACAAAATATAATCTTCTCTTGAATTTGTTATACTATTTCTTAACTGTAATAGTAACTTAAATAAAGAATAAAATCCTAAGTAACCATCCTTTTCTTTTGTCGCACTAAAAAATTTCGCTTTTTCATTTTGGAGTATACCTTCTTTTATACGGCTTAAGTCTATCTCATATCTTTTAAATAATTCTTTAAACTCATCTGTTAAATTTATTTCTTCATTATCCCAATTACTATTTTTTTCTGGATTCCTAAAAGAACGGACTCTTTCTCCATAAGAACAAAGAGTCCACTCATCTCTTATTCCATAGCTTCCGCCTGTAAAATTAGAATATTTGAATATAAATTCAAAATAATTTTCTTCTTCGTTATATCTTATATCATCAAATTTTTCGATAAAACTTTTATCAACTTTTTTTAAATCAAATAAATTTACAAAGCCTGTTGTCGGGTCAATCTTGCTTGTGCACCAAGCAGGAATATAAAAAATGACTCCATTTTGTGCACCTTTAGAATCAGGCTTTGCAAGTTGATAAGCATTTAGTATACCGCCTTGATCTTTTTTATTAGCAACATCCTTACTTATAAGATAAGATAATTTATTTACAAGCATTGTTTCAAATTTATCATAAACCTGTTTTTCAACTTTTTTTCGAGAATTTTTAAATCCTCCACTTAAGTCTTCAAGCACAATTATTGCATTATATTTAAGCATAAGCTTAACAATCTTATGAACAACTTGGCTCATATAACCTTCTTTGAGCTCTTTTATTGTTTCAATTTGATCCCAGCTTTTCCTTGCCTCATCCCTATCTTTTTCTTTTTTATTAAGCGCTGCACGATAATCTGTTTCATATGTAACTCCATTATATTCATTAACTATATTATTAAGGGAGCACTGTTCAACAATTTCACCTTCTGAATTAATAACAGATAAATAAATTAAATGTCTTTCCCCTCTGTCTATCCCTATAAGATAAATATCTTTGTTTGCTTTTAAACTATCGTTAACAATTTCATTAATATTATTAAATCCTTTACATTTAAAATTCATCGCCACAGGAACATGAAATAAAAATTTATCTACTGAATAGCGCCTATCTTTTATTAAATCATATTCAAACTTACTTTCTTTTTTTGGATTTTTTTCATTTTTGTTTGGAATAGGTTCATTAGCTGGATGTGTAATTTTTGCCTCTATACTTTTTTTCCGATAAAAAATTTCTGCTTGACCATTTAATTTATAGACGACATCTTTTAAATTATCTTCATCAAATAAGGCTTTCCAATACATTGTATGCAAATTAGGTTTTCCCTTACTGTATTCTGAAAAATCCTTATTGTAGATTTTAAATAGATACAATTTCCCATCATTAACTAATTGATCTATATAACCTGCAGAGATGTTTTTAAAATTTATTTTATACCCTTGTTGCTCAACTTCTTTATAAAATTGGCTTATATCTTCATATGAAGATGTTTCACTAAATCTAAAATTAAATTTTTTCCAATCATCATGTTTTTCAATAGATCTTTTAAAAAAATCTATTAATTCATGACAAAAATCTATATCAAATTTCTCCCCCTTTTTATGACACCCGTCTTGATATTTCTCTAATAATTCAACAGATGGATTAAAATTTTCTCTTCCCTTCTCAGATGAAATAAAAACTTTCGGCAACATTTTATTAGCACCAGGTAATAGTTTATACTCCATCTTTTTATAGCTGTTTTTTTGATCTAGTTCTTCCCCTATTTCACTAAAAATTCCCCTATCCCTACTATCTATAATGCCCAAATAATAAATTCCGTTTCTTTCAAATATCGTGCATGAATTGTCTTTTTCTTTATTTAAATCCCATCCATCTAAAAGAGTAGGGTTTTTAAAGTTAAGCTTCATCTTCTCAGTCGAATACGGTTTTTGAGTTAAATAATTTCTCACCTTATTATAAAGAGGAATTATTTCTTTCAAATCGTCGTATCTCAATAATTCATAAAAATTATTATCAGTTTCTATCTCTTCAACTTTCGGGACTAAAAGTTTTACAAAGTCGTGAAGCTCTTTTAAATTATCAAGAAAATTTTTAATTATATTTTTTTTAGCTCCATCTTTAACTAAATTTTTTAATCCTTCTCCATAATCTTCATTTTGAATTTCATCAAACTTTTTATAAGCCTCCTCTATTCCTGATTTAATGCTTTTTATAACTGACCCATTTGGTTCAGTTTCACAAACCATATCGCTAGTTAAATGCTCTTCAAAATATTTTATAAGCTTCTCTTTATTTTCTTTATCATATCTCAAGACGAGGCTTTCAAGGTATTCAACAGATAATACTTTATCTTTCTTTAAGCACTTTCCTCGCTCTGCAATATATTTTTCAGAATCGATATTTTTATTTTTCCCTGTATAATTTTCATTATATTCCCTTTCTCTTAGACTATTGAGATAGCTCCAATCGTTATAAATCTTCTTTGATATATTTGTTAAGGACTCAGCATTAATATAAATTTTACTTAACTCAAAATCTCTTATATTTTTAAATGCATAAACAAGTCCTTTGTTCTCATTACTAAAAAGTAGATCATTAATTTTGATATAGTAATCTTGGATCTCTTTTATCAACTGTTCATCATCTTCAATCTTATCAATTTTAAATGAAGCTGTATTTGTATCACTTAGTATCTGTTTATATAAAAGTTTTAATTTAGGGAGTTTTTTACTTTTATCTTCTTGTTGATTTTGATTATGTAAATTTACAAGCTCATTTATTCCTTGAATTTTCTTATTCCCTTCTTCAGTTTTTCCAGAAATCGCAAGATTATAATTTTCTATCTGATCTTGTGTAAGGATATCTTTATATTTTTCTACAACACTAAATAATTCATCTGTATTTAAGCTTAAATTTCTTTCTATTTTATCCTTAATTTCTGGAATTGCTTCTTTTATTTTTTCAAAATATTTTATATTTTTTATAAAAGTTGGTAAATTTTGATCGATCAATCTAAATGATATGGCTGTAGATTTATCTTCTTTTGAATAAAAATTTTCTCTATTCTTATTATAACCTGTAAAATATGTTGTGAATTTATTAAATATTTCTATATCACTTAATACTTCTTTATCCTCGGCGTAAAAAACTTTTAGATAAGAATTGATGATCTCTTTACCAAACAGCCCTTTATATTCATCATCCTCTGTAAAACTTTCAGAAATCATTGTGCGTAACTTTTCTTTAACTTTATTAAGAGGCGAATCTTCTTTATTACTTTTATTTTTACTCTGTGTATCTGTTTTTAAAGTTTCTATATATTCTTTTTCATATTCTTTTAATAAACCAGCAAAAGCATCGTTGCTATTTAATTTTTTCAAACATCTATCTATAAAAATTTTATGATACTCATCACAATATTTTTTAACGACTTTAAACTTTTCTGCTTTTAGCTCATCTTCTTCTAGAATATTTTTCTCAAAATATTCTTTCGTTCTGCCTTGCGGCTGCAATTCAAATCTCAATGTTTTTGAAACTTGGTATAAATTGTGCATTTCATCAAATAATTTTTTACTCATATCTTTACCTCTTTTAAATTCTTGCCATTAAGAAGCTTGTTTTTTAAGATTATATTGGCACCTTTTATAAGACATGAAAACCTAATAAATTCGCTTTATCTAAGGTAGTATAGAGGAGAATATCAGCCTTGCAAAAGTTTGCTTCTCTTTCCCACCGTCTGTGCTATCTTAACTCCCTAACCTCTTAAGGATCGGTTTATGCAAAATATCTTGGAGCTTTCAAAACAAAATCAGCGCCGTGCTTATGAAGTGATAGAAGAAAGCGGCGTTTTTAGTGCTTGGCAAAGTATCGGTGCAGAAGTGCAGATAGTTGGTTCTTTGCGAATGGGACTCTTAATGAAACATAGAGATATCGATCTTCAGATCTATACAGACCCACTGATAATTTCAGAAAGCTTCTCCGTTATAAGTAAATTGGCTGAAAATCCCGCCTTCAAAGAAGTAATATACAGAAATATGATTAGCCCCACAGAAGACTACCTTGAATGGCACGCTTATTACTTGGATAAAAATAACGCCCTCTGGCAACTAGATATGATCCACTTTTTAAAAGGCTCTAAATATTACGGCTATTTTGAAAATGTTGCAGACAGAATAAAAGCCGTCCTCACAGAAGAAACAAAAAATACCATCTTACGCTTAAAATACGAAACTCCCGAAAATGAAAAGATCTTGGGGCTCGAATACTATCAAGCCGTTATCAAAGATAACGTGCAAACTTATCAGGATTTTACAGAGTGGCGGAAGAATCACAATATAGATGAGATCGCAACTTGGGTGCCGTAAGCCACTCCACCTAAAAAACAACTCCAAAAAATTATACCTACACTTTAACCAATCTAGTAACTACCTCATCTCCTAACTCTTAAGCCCAAACACCTTTTTCCTAAACTACAAAACACCCCTCCATTAGTTGAAACACTTTTTTCCTTAACTACAAAACACTTCTCCATCAGTTAAGACACTTTTCCCCTAAACTACAAAACACCCCTCCATCAGTTGAGAAACTTTTTTCCTAAAAAGCTTCTAGCTAAGAGATAACACCATTAAACATTTTTTTCCTAAAAAGCTTCTAGCAGAAGGGACAACACAAAATTCCGCCGCTCACACACAGTGCTACCTATCTCTCTTAATGTCGTGTTACTAAAAAAGGTCTTAAAACTTACTTACAAAGGTCTTCTTAAAAAACCGCCTCAAAGGGGCGACACAGATCACTTATAACAATCCTCATAAGCCTTACACATCCTCTCCACACTATACAAAGTAGCGCCCCACTCCGCATTCTCTGCAGCACTTTGTAATAGCTTTGGATAAGAAGCTTCTAAAGATTTAACAATACTCTCAACACACTCCGCCCCTTGCTGCGGATCTTCAAGGCTATAAAGGGAAGCATGCGATCTTAAAAACTCATGCCCGACTATCTCGGATAAAACAACAGGTAAGCCTGCTGCTACCGCCTCTAACGGCCCAAGTGGATGCCCTTCAAAAGTTGAGCTTGAAACAAAGATATCTGCAGCTTGACACCACTTTTGCGGCACCAATGTCTTACCGGAAAAGAAAACGTGCTCAGAAGAAAGACCCGCTTGCGCCTGTTTTTTTACATCAGCGGCAAAGTCAGTCCAGTTATCAGGGCCAACAAAGATTAAAGCCGTTTTTTGTCTAACCTCTTCTGATAAACTCCACCATAATTTCAAAGTCTCATGCTGCCCTTTTTCCGAACTAATTCTAGCTACATTTATAATCCACAACAGATCTTGAACAGTACGCAGTTTTTCTGCCACGTCAGGCTTGAGCGTATCCAAAAGAGCCGCTCTGATCTCTCTTTTTTCATTTAAGTCCTGCGGCAACGGATAAAAATCAATACCGTTCTCTATAATTTTTATCTTTTTAGTAGGCACCCCTATTTTTTCATAATATTTCTTAGTGCCTTCAGAAACAACGACCAGTTCATCAACAAAAAGACTAAAAATCCTACTATACAACCTGTGCTTTCTATCTTTATCAAAACCAACGAAGCTGTGTTGCGTATGAACAACCTTAACACGTCTCGGACAAAACAGCTTTGCCAATGTTGCATAGATCATGGCGTTCAGATCATGCGAGTGCAAAACGTTAATCCTTTCACGCAAAATTTTTCGAACCAATCTAAAAACAGTTCTACAAGAGAAACCTTCCCTCTTTTGTAGCAGATCAAGCTTAATTCCTGCTGCTTCAAATTCAGGAACTAACCCAACTTCATTGCCATTTAACTTATCATAAGCGAAAACAGAGACTTCAAAACCGTTTTTACCATTAATATTCTTTGCCAGTGCCAAGACAACTCGCTCTAAACCGCCGATCCATAAATTTTGGCAGACCATTACAACACGTTTTGTTTCATCTAAATGCTTCATCGGAAGCTTCCATATAACTAAAGACACAAAATAAAATAATGCAAACAAAGGACCGCAGACAATACCCCAAACAACAGAGGCAGGAAAAGTTTTCCCAAATAAAACAATGTCTGTAAAAAACTCCTTCAGATACACCACTATCACAGATAAAACGATGCAAATTATTATGTTATGCGCTAACGGACGAAGTGAACAATATTCCCGCACCTTCCAACCTGTACTTTTCCCCGCATACCATAAACCATAGAGACGCATTAAGGCACGCACAACTAAAGACGCTATCAAGGCACCATAAGCCGCCCAGCCCCAAGCAAAAAATGAGCACAACAGTAAGGATAAGCCAGAGAAAAAGACAAAGTTCCACAAGATCCAACGTCCTTGTCCACGTGCTCTCGGTATTAAGTCATTCGGAAAGATTAGGAGGAAATAACCGATTGCAGAAAATCTAAGATAGCCGACAGCGGCGTGATACTGCGCAGGAAACAGAAGATCGATGATGCTATCCGCAAAAACAGATATCCCAAAAAAAGCAGGAACTAAAATTATCGCCAACTGCTCCATCGTGGCATAATGTATCGCCGCAGCTGCTGGATAATTTTTCAGAGCCATTGCTTTTGAGATCTCAGGCAACATCACTCTAGCTACCGAATATTCATACATAAAGAGCGGCGCAATCGCTAACGATCCGACAGCATAAATGGCGAAATCACTTTTTGTAAGAAACTGAGAGAGTATAAATTGATCAGCATAATTGATTAAAATAGATAAAAGCCCTGCAACAGAAACGGGAAAGGCGTAACGATAGATCGCTTTGAAAGTTTTTTTATTCCAGATAAGTCGTGATAGGTGTAATTTATAAGCAGAACAGTAACCGATAACTGTTTTTACTGAAACAGTCGTAACCTGTGCAATAAAAACTGCAGTAACTGTTTTATAATTCCACGCTGCAAAAACGATCGTTGCCGTTCTAAGCACTTCAAACAACGCATAGAAGATACCGCCACGCCACCCCCTGCCAACACTAATAGCACCTTCTTCAAAAAACCTACCTGCTGTTTCTCCTAAAACTGCAACACCCAGCAACATTACATGCTCGACCTTCAGATCAAGCCACGTAGCTATCGGAACGGCAAAAACCGATACAAGCACCATTAAAAATAGTCCCTGTAAAAGGATTAGCCATGAGGTCATCTGAATCGATCGGCGACCCTCTTGCCCCTGCCCCGCCCAATACGACAATCCGTTTATCAGTCCAGTTGTCATAGACACACCTGGAACTAACAATAGATAAAGGAAGAAAATTTTATATACTCCGAAGCTGTCAGGATCTAAAACTCGCGCCAGAACGATGGGCAGCAACACATTAAATAATGAGGCGCAACTCGATAGAATTGAGACCGGCCAATGATTGCGTATTTTCGGTGCATCTTCTGACATAAAATACTTACAATAATTTTTTTAAATCAATCTCTGTAAAGGCGATATATCCCGCACGAACGATCTGACCATCTGTTTGCGGATCCGTGTCTTCAAAATATCTACTAAGTTGATGTTTAAAACCGTTATCTACCTTCTTGAAACACCGTCCTAAAACCGACTTCCCTATCTTGGCTTGTACTATTTTTAATTCAGAAGCAGCCTGATCTGGAATATTAAAGCTCCACGTGCGTGACACCACACCGTCAAAATGTGGGAAATCCTCCCTACTTTTAAGAAACTCCCAGATCTTATCTAACGCTTTTGGCACTTCTGAAAAAAGATGATCCCGCTCCTGTCTTGATAAATTAGCGCTCTTTACCCGTCTATATTTATCCGAATCAAAAAAACATTGAGAGATAGCAACTCCTGTAATTGAAGGGTTCATCAAATTAGCGTGCAACGCCGCCCCAACTGTGCCGGAGCTTGCTACGAAACCTAGCCCCGTATTCTCTCCACAATTTACACCAGAGATTACAAAATCAGGTTTATCCTGAAAAAGGTTATGCACACCCCAATCCACACAATCAGCAGGAGTTCCATCAATCAAGATAGCCTTACAACCGGAGACCTCCCCCTCTTGCAGATGAATCACGCCGTGCCCACTCATAGAAGTCCCTCGCCAACTCTGCTCTTTGGCAGGAACTGCAATCTGCAGATCGCTAATCCAAGTCTGTTCTTTCAGATTAGCAACTAAGATCTGAAATAATAACGCATTATACCCATCATCATTGGTCAGTAAAATTTTCATAAATAAACAAACTCACAAATCTATTTAAAAAATAATATTATTCCGATGATATTACTTTTTTATGCACTTTTAAAAGTGCTTAACTTTTTTCATGATTTTTACACGGATCTTAAGTGGTTTTAAGTAGATTAGAGGATCAAACGAGCCGACTTAAATAGATTCAATCTCAAGTTTTAAGACCTCACCTTCTGAATGAGTTTCACTATCATGAGATCTTTTATCTCCCAAAATAGCCACAAGAAACGTCTTCACAAGGATAACGATATCTAGATACGGTGTCATCCGTTTAATATAGTAGAGGTCAAACTCCAATTTTGTCTTTGATTGCTCCACCGTTGAAGCGTAACCAGAACAAACTTGTGCCCACCCTGAAATTCCAGGACGCACCAGTGTGCGCATCTTAAAGAGCGGAATATCATTTTTTAGTTTAGCATACATCTCCGGTCTTTCAGGACGTGGTCCGAAAAAACTCATTTCACAACGGATTACGTTAATCAGTTGCGGCAGCTCATCCAATTTATTTCTCCGCAAAATCGCCCCTATGCGTGTTACCCTAGCGTCATCATTACCGAGACTCCACTGCGGACCATTAGCTTCAGCATCTGTTCGCATTGAACGAAATTTTATTAACGTAAAAGGTTTCCCTAAATATCCTGTTCTAAGTTGTTTATAAAAAACAGGACCGGGGCTAGACTTCTTTATCAAAAAAGCGATCACTAAAAACACGGGGGAAAGAAGTAGCAACATTATCACAGCAATAATCGGCTCTAATAATATCTTAGCTCTTCTGTACCCTTTCAGTAATGTTGTCTGTTTTGTTGCTTCCAATATAAACGCCCACTGATCGGTATGATCCAAACGCACGCGTCCCGTAATGTCAGCTTCAAGATTTTGAAAGTCAACCACGGGGATACCTTCAAGATGAGCTCGCACTAAAACTCCATCAACATCAAAATTACCAACGGCAGTACGCGAAATAACAATTAAGCTGATCTCATGGGCAGTGCCGTTTAAAAAGGCTCTACGTAGATCATTACACGTTAAAAACTCTAAATTCTTTGCATAATTATTTTCAGTAATATCCGCTATAATCTGTTCTCTTTCCGCAGGTAAAACATCTAGAACGATCTTACGTTTTTTAAGATTTTTAAAGGTACTTCCGTAACAGAAATCGGCTGCATAAGATATTATTCCGATCACAAAGGAAGCGAGTACAATGCGCACCTCTGAACAGATGCTGAAATCAAAGACGTAATCAAATAATTCATACAATGCAAACGTTGCAAGAGAGGAAACTAAAGCAACTATTGTAATATCGCCTTTTCGCGGACGCGGACGTAAAGAGTGAAAATATCCTAATTCTCTTAAAAAAAAGATTGTGGTTAAGGCAGCTATCAAAGAAAAGGTAACACGAACCTGTACCGCAACATCCGTGCAGACAGGTCCTGCAATGGCAAACAACAACCACGACGAGAGCAACACTGTTGAAAAGCAATGACTCGAACGTAAATCAGATTTAAAACCACTAAGCTTCATTACCAGCTCCCTTTTTCCTTGCTTACTAGGAAATATGGCACAAGCAGAGAGGCTATAAACGCCTCAAAGACCCCTTTTAGCGGTCTGAGTTGTAATGCTAATATCGTGGAAACCACCGTTATAATTACTAAATACATCGGAGGAATCCCCCATTCACAAAACAACAGAAATAAAATCAAAAGCGCCACCAAAATCCCGTACCCCCAAAAGAGGCGTATAACACGACGCATCATTAGGGAAAGGACGACGCTATTACCACCTTCTGCACAAACGTATCGTAAGAAGAAGCGTAACCACTCCACATTTCCGCGAACTAATCTTAACCTTCGTGCAAATTCCCGTTTGAGAGGCGGTTGCCGAGTATCATCATAAACTATCAAATTCGCACAATATTTCAATCTAAATTGAGGATTCTGGCACCTAACCGCCATAGGTAAAACAACATCATCATTCAGCCAGTCTTGATCAGAAAGCAACCTAAACGCCTCTTTTAACACATCTTTTCGATACGCTACGGTGGCACCGTGTGAAGAAACAGGACCGCCTGCATAATTTTCTAAATTCTTCAGCGACCTTTCTAACTTCCAAGAGATTTTTTCAGCGATTCCAGCATAAGTCTTACAATATGTAGGAAAAATTCCTACAAGATCCGGCTCTGCTACGGCGGTTTTTAACAGATTGCTAAGTAGGTCTTCCTGCCAACGCACACCGACATCTGCAAAAACGATCCAATCTGCCTCTTCTGCCTTTTGCACTAACTCTTTAAGAGTCTTCCATTTTCCATGTCTCGTTTTTAATTCGAGCACTTCAACCTCAAACCCCTTAACAATGGTAAGGGTATTATCCGTACAATTATCAGTAGCTACACAAACAGAGAATGTAGTGTCTTTAAAAACCGACTTAGCTACTTTAACACTACTAAGGATACTCTCTAACGTCCCTGCGATACCCTGTTCCTCGTTATGGGCAGGGATTAAAATAGAAACATTACGTAATACAACGTTGCTATTCTTTATTTCTCTATTTTTAATCTCCCCTTTTTTTATTCTGTAAAGAAACGTCGCTACTAACGGAAAGCAGGCAGTTGAAAGAAAAATAAAAAAAATCCCGTAAAGCAAAAACAGTATGATAAAGAAATTTAAGTGCCCCACTTCAACACCACTCCGCTAAAAGACCAAATAAGATCTCTTATTTTTATCTCGTAACATTATTCATAATATATTCGGCTAATAGCACCACCTTCGACTCTAAATAAAAAAAATCATTTATAAAACAGGAATTTAAGCCATAGCTATATCCTGCTAATTTTATTGATATTTAAACAAAGAAAAGCAGAACACAAATTATCTACTAAAGGAAAAGTGTAAAATATACCGATTTAGCACTCACGGAAGCAACAAAACCTAAATCTTTAGATGGGGGGATGAACTCATGCAAGAAGTAGTAAAAGAATCGAACTACAAACCACGTCAGGAACATTTTATCGGAAGTGTTTTTCAAGTTGGGCTATCATCAATTCAATTTTCTTTCAGTAGCCTTTCCAACAGTAATAAAAATTCTGAAAACAGAGAAACTCCTTTGACAATACCGACTGATGTCGGTGTTGGTGATTACGTGGTTATTGCCTGCCTAAACCACTCCACTTTGGGCCAGATCACAGATATGCAGATCAAGGCTACCTCCACTTCAAACGGAAAGCAGGCTTTACCTATCGCAACCGTCGAACTTTTTGCGAGTATGAGTTACGCCGATGGTATGATATCATCCGGAATTAAGGGATCTCCAAAATTATCCGCTCGTGTTTATGTAGCACCTCCGGAACTAATTCAAAGAATCACAACAAGTAACTATCAACGCCCCGATGAGGTACAAGATGTTTTGCTAGAAGTCGGTGCTTTGCCCAACCAAGAAGAGACACCCCTCTTCTTCTCTCCCGACAGCCTCTTTGGTCGTCATCTCGCCATCGTCGGCACCACAGGTTCCGGTAAAAGCTGGTCCATTGCACGTATTCTGCAAGAAACAGCGAAATTTAACTCTAAAGTTATTCTGTTTGATGCTAGTGGAGAGTTTTCAGATATGCCTAAAGGAACGATCCACGTCTCAATCGGTTTAGATCCAGATCCACCGAAACACGTCTATCAGGTCTCCGTCCCCTATACAGAACTACGCGAAAGTGACCTTTTTGCGATATTTAAACCTACCGGACGAAGTCAATTTCCGAAGTTAAGACAAGCTATAAAAAGTTTAAAGTTGGCAAAGCTTGCACCACACATCGCCATCGATGGTCTCATTATAAAAGCACACCGCACAAAACTTGATTACGAAGAGGAGTACCGTCGCTTTGCTGCTGAACTTGAATCACCTACGGCTAATTTTAACATTCACTGTTTGTCAGAGCAGATTGAAAATGAATGTGTCAATCCGCAACGGAGTCAGTTGGAAACAGGTACTTGGGGAGGACCCAACAGCGAAGATTTCTCCGATTGTGTACCACTCATCAACCGCATTAACGATATTATACACTCTCCCAACCTATCCCCCATCTTTAATCCAGGTAAGAAACATTCCCTCTTCACAGTCATCAAGCACTTTTTAACTGATGATTCTCAACGTATTTTACGAATCTCCCTGCAATACCTCTCTTTTGATCATAATGCACGTGAGATTATCGCTAATGCTATCGGAAGACACCTTTTGGAGATCGCTCGTAGCGGTTTCTTTAGGCAGCAACCTTTACTCGTTGTAGTTGATGAAGCACATCAATTCTTAAATGATAATATCTTAACGGGTGGACATTTCCCCCTTGATTCATTCGGTTTTATTGCAAAAGAAGGGCGTAAATACGCTATCAATATCTGCTTAGCAACTCAACGTCCTCGCGATATTCCAGAAGGGGTAATAAGTCAGATGGGCACCTTAATAGTCCATAGACTAATCAATGACCACGATAGACAACTGATAGAACGCGCCTCTGCTTCTATGGATCACAACACGGCAGAGAGTATCCCTGTGCTCGCTCCAGGTGATGCTATTATTCTAGGTGTTAACTTCCCCATCCCACTTTTAATGAAGATTACACCACCACAAAATAGACCAAACTCCAGAGGCCCTGAATATCAAAAGTTCTGGAGAAAAACTAAACCCGAAGTAAAAACAGAGTTGGAGTAGCCTGCTTTTTTACCTCCGTAAAGATCTAGCTAGTTTTGTCTTCAGTTACAGCCCGTCCTAGCGGCACTGGTGGGTGGCACCAAATTCGCCAAACCGTCAAAGCGGCAAAAAAGAAGGGTGGCACCAAATTCGCCAAATGCCAAGCTTTTGCTAACATCTTAATATTATTGACTATTGTAAATTTAGAGTCTTGTAGCACTGAAGGGTGGCACCAGCGTCTAGCAATTAGGACACCCCCCTTTAACTGAAGGGTGGCACCAAATTCATCCAGTCGCCCAAGCCGTCAAAGCGGCAAAAAAGAAGGGTGGCACCAAATTCGCCAAATGCTAAACTTTTGCTAACATCTTGATATTATTGACTATCCTAATTTTAGAGTCTTGTAGCACTGAAGGGTGGCACCAAATTCGCCAAATTCGCCAAATCCAAAATCTGCCCAAACTGGTGGGTGGCACCAATTTTTTAACCTCCGTAAAGATCTAGCTGGCTCTGTCTTCAGTCGCAGCCCGCTCAACCGTTACTGGTGGGTGGCGCCAGAACTGCCACTTTTTTTACCTTTCAACTTTTCAATAATATAAAAAGAGCACGGGATAACAAAGATAGCGATAAATGATGCTGCTAACATACCTGCAATAACCGTAGTTCCCAAGATCTGCCTTGAAATAGCACCCGCTCCAGAAGCTATCGCTAGCGGTACACACCCCAATATAAAAGCAAAAGATGTCATTAGAATAGGTCTTAAGCGTAACGATGCTGCTGTTAAGGCTGCATCCAAAATTGATTTACCGGATTCCTTCTCTGCTTTGGCATATTCAACGATCAAAATGGCGTTCTTAGCAGCTAAACCGATTAAAACCACCATCCCGATCTGAGCATAAAGATTATTTTCCATTGCACGCAACCACAAGCCGAAGAACGCTCCGAAGATCGCAATAGGGATCCCTAACAAAACGCTAAACGGCAGAGACCAACTTTCATACAAAGCCGCTAGTAGTAGAAAAACAAAGAAGAATGAGAAGGCGTAAATCATCACAGGTGAAATACCTTCTTGAGCTTCTTTTTCCTGGAATGACATACCTGAATAATCAAAACCCATTCCATCATTAGGATCTATTGCCTCTTTAAAAACCTCCTCAAGCGCTTGCATAACTTGAGTTGAAGTATATCCCGCATTCGGCATAGCATTAATTTGCGCGCTTCTGTAAAGATTGTGTCTTAATGTAAACTCAGGTCCATACTTCATTTCAGATTTACTAATAGCAGAGAGTGGCACCGCCTCGCCCGCACCATTACGCACATAAAAGTGGTTAAGGTGTTTTATATCAGTACGGTACTCACCTGCCGCTTGCAGATAAACCTGCCACTGTCGACCGAACTCATTATAATAGTTAATCATTGAACCGCCCATAAAGACCTGCAACGTTTGATAGACCTGCGTTAGATCTATCCCCTGTTTAAGGACTTTATCTCTATCAATAGTTGTAAAGATCTGCGGAACTTTGGCAGCTAACGTTGTGCTGATATGTTTAATTTCCGGACGTTTTTCAGCAGCTGCTAAAAACTTAGCCGTCCTATCAGCAAGAAAGTCTATATCTTTACCGGCGCGGTCTTCTAACAACATAGTAACACCACTGGAAGAACCGATCCCTGGGATAGCAGGTGGCGAAAACGCCAGCGCACTGCTTAGATGCCACTTTTTCTGAAATTTCAACAAGCCGCTATTAACCGTTTTAAGGATAGCATTATATTTTTCCTCACGATCCTTGCGCTCCCCCCATTCTTTCAGAGATATAAAATAAAATCCGGCGTATGTACTACTAACGCCACTAAGCATGCTGAAACCTCTAACGGCAGTGACATACTCAACACCTGGAACATTAACCAAAAACTCTTCAACCTCTTTTGAAACCTCTTCCGTCCTCTGTAATGATGATGCTGGTGGTAGCATCATATTAACAAAGAAATAACCTTGATCTTCTTCAGGTAAAAATCCAGGAGATAAACGAGAATTTAAAAATCCAGCACCACCCCCTAATAATGCTATCAATAAGAGCGCCAGAACACTCCTTCTAATCAAGATATGACAAACATTAACGTAGCCGTTTGTCACCACACCAAAACACCTATTAAACCAAGCAAAAAACTTCGCTAACACCCCGTGATCTTCTTTTTTAGGACGAAGTAGGAGCACTGCTAAAGCGGGGCTAAGTGTCAACGCATTAAAAGCAGACAAGAGGGTGGAAACAGAGATCGTCACAGCAAATTGCTGATAAAGCCTTCCTGTAATGCCTGGAATAAAAATAGTTGGAACAAATACAGATACAAGAATCAAAGCGATAGCGACAACTGGCCCTGAAACCGCATTCATCGCTTTAAGAGTCGCATCCTTAGGCGAAAGCCCTTCTTCGATATTCTTCTCAACAGCTTCAACCACCACAATAGCATCATCAACAACAATACCGATGGCTAACACCAACCCAAAAAGAGAGAGGGTATTTACTGAAAATCCAAACAATGGAAACACAGCAAAGGTACCAATTAACGAGACGGGCACCGCTAGCAACGGAATCAGTGTAGCTCTAAAACTTTGCAGAAAGATAAATACCACAAAGATGACCAAGAGGATCGCTTCAAAGAGGGTGGTCTTTATCTCTTTTAAACCTTCAGTAATTGCTAAGGTCGTATCAAGTGGAATGTAATATTTAACGCCATCAGGAAATTTGTAATTTTTAAGAAACTCTCTGATCTTTTTTGCAGATTCTACCGCATTAGTTCCAGGGAGTTGATAGAGAGCAATAGTTGCTGCCGTCTCTCCATTTAGATTGCTTGAGATATTATACGCTTGAGCACCACGCTCTATGGATGCCACATCTTTAAGCCGTACAACGGAACCGTCCTCTTTGGCTCTGATAATAATATCCTCAAACTCTGCACTACTAACTAAACGCCCCTGTGTGCGTAACGTATAAGTATTCTGCTGTCCTTCAGGAACAGGTTCCGCACCAACCGACCCAACAGGATTAACTTTATTTTGAGATTTTACCGCCGACATCACTTCAGAAACAGTTATATTATAACGTGCCAAATCATTCGGTCTTAACCAGATACGCATGGCGTATTGCCCTGCTCCGAAAACAGAGATCTGCCCTACCCCAGGTATACGTAACAAGGCATCGTTTAAGAAAATAAAGGCGTGGTTGGCTAAAAAATTACTATCAATCTGCTTATTATTTTTATCGGCAGACACTAATGAAATAAGCATCAACGGCGATGAGGTCGACTTAACTACTGAGACACCGTAATTCGTAACGTCTGACGGCAACATTGAAGTAGCTTGTCCTTGTCGCATCTGAGTAAGAAGCTGGTCAGTATTAGGATCACTCCCGATAGCAAAATTAACCTTCATGCTCATTCTGCCATCATTTGAATTTAACGATTCCACATAATTCATGTGGTCAACACCACTAATCTGCTGCTCAATCGGAGTTGCAACAGATTGCTCAACCGTTAAAGCATCAGCTCCAACGTAAAATGTTGAAACATTAATCTCCGGCGGCACAATATCAGGATACTGCGCAACAGGCAGCTGCACATAAGAAACAATACCCGCTAGAACCACGATAATTGAAATAACCATGGCGACGATCGGGCGATTGATAAAAAATTTAGACATACCTTAATTCCACGCTAACTAAATCTAAAAATTTTTTTCCTCTACTACTACTAAAAACAGATCGGTAAAAAACCTCCTTTCCTCTATTACTGTTAAAAATTAAACGACAAAAAACTCTCTTTTCCCTCTACTACTGTTAAAAACAGAGTGATTAAAAAAGAGGCGCTGCTTCTATTGTGCCTTAGCACCTTCGGTATCTTCTACAACCTCCACCTTCATACCGGCTGCAATATTTCTAACACCGTCAACAATTACCCTATCCTCCGGCTGCAACCCCTCTTTTATGATCTGCATATCTTCAAAGGTATCCCCCTTTACCACCGTTTTTACAGAAACTGTGCCATCAGATTCGACCACAGGAATTTGAAAGATCCCTTGCACCTCTGAGATAACTTTTTTTGGAACGAGCATGGAGTTCTTCTCAGTTTTCACAACGGCGTGCACCCGTGCATACATTCCAGGACGCAATATATGATCCTTATTGGGGAAAAGTGCCGCTACCTTCAACGTGCCTGTATTAGGATCGATCTGTCTATCTGCGAAAGCGAATAAACCTGTTTCGGGATACTCAACATCTCCTGCCAAGATAAGTTTTAACTTAATCCTTTCTTTATTAGGTTTCCCCGTAGCAGCCTCTTTATCCAAAACTGTTTTAAGGTATTGCTGTTCAGTAATAGGAATATAAACCCTGACCGGATCCATCGAAGAGACAGTTGTTAATTCTGCACTAGCGATACTTCCAACCAGATCTCCGATCTGTGCCTTTGCAACTCCCGCTAAACCATCAATGGGCGCGACAACTTTAGTAAAATCTAGATTAAGTTGTGCTGCATCAACAGCTGCCTTAGCCGCTGTTACCTGTGCTGAGCTACTCTGCTCTGCTCCTTTAGCATTATCAAGATCCCTTTTACTAACGGCGTTAATTTCAGCTAAGGGAGTGATCTTTTCCAGATCAGCTTTAGCAGCCATCCAAACAGCTTCTGCTTTTTTATACTCGCTTTGCGCTTTTTCAAGAGCAGCTTGAAAAGGACGTGGATCAATCTCAAAGAGCACCTCCCCTTTTTTTACGAAGCTGCCCTCCTTATAATTTTGCTTAATCAGATACCCCTCAACCTGCGCTCGAATCGTGGCGTTAGTATTACCCTCAATAGTTGCCATCCACTCCGCCTCAATCGGCACATCTTTAACGATAACTTTTTGTACTTTTACCTTAGGAAGTTCCAGCGATACCTCTTTATCTTCTGAACACGATACTAAAGAAAATAAGGCAGCACTAAAAAATACCACCTTTACACACCCTAAGTAACTATCACCCAACATAGTTTCCCCCCGATAGATCAAAACAAGGTAGAGATCCTCACAACTTTTGACGGTTTATAACAACATCTCAACTTTCGGGATAGTAAAAAAATCGTGTTTCGATGAGAAGTTACAATTGTCGAGGAGGAAAATAGTATATTGCCGAAAGTGGCGCTGCATGCTACTCATGCTGCTAAGCAGCAAGGTGTTTATCTTATCGAATTTCGTCTATTACTTAGCTTTGCTTTTTCTTTTTTGTTTTTTAAAGAGGTTCATCATGCGTAGTCGTATTTATTTATCTATCCCAAAGAATCTTTTATTAATCGGCGCTGTCTCTCTTTTTTCACTCTCCTCAGCTAACGCTATTACCCTTGAAAAGTGGGAGACACCTTACAATATAAACCCACTTGAAATTCAGGATAAGGTTAGCGGTTCCCCCATTGAGAGGCAACAAGGAATCGCAAGTAGTACCTCAATAGGAAACGCCAGACGCACCTATATAAAGAAAACAGCAGGTGAAGCTGGCGATTCTTTAAAGGTAAATATCCAACAAGGTCAATTTAGTCACAGTTTAGATTCCAACGTAACAGGTACTTCACAAACGATCTGGGACGGCACCTCTGCACCAAACGGTACGGTCGTAGACCATACCGGTTTTAATGGAATTGACTTCACTTTAGACGGTGGTAACGCTATTATTTTAAATATTACGAACACTGATCTTATCCTAAATACTGGTAAAATCGTTTTAAGTGTTTATACCACTACTGGAGATAGGTTTGATTATACCTTTTCTACGGTTGATGCCCAAAATTATGTTGATAATGATAATAACAATAAAACGTTTTTCTTGACCATACCGTTTACTGAATTCGCGTTAACATCCGGAACAAATGCAACAGCAGCTGATTTTAAAAAGGTAGGTGCTATATCTCTTACAGTTGACGGAGAAAGCTCAGATCTTGATGTAACACTTACCTCTTTAACAACTAACGGCAGTTGCACAAATTTTGTTCCAACAGCGCCGTACGTTATGGGTCACGCTTCAGAAGAGGCAAAAAATAAAGGTGAGGCGATGATCTGTTGCTTAGAAACAGATCTCGATCAATGTGGTATCTGTGGTGGAGATGACAGCAGTTGTTCAGATTGTCGTGGCATACCGAATGGTGACTGGACACTGGATGCTTGCAGAAAGTGTTTAGCGCCAGATGATCCAACAAGAGATACTAACTGCACTGATTGTGCTGGGATCCCTAACGGTTTCACGAAAAAAGACCTTTGTGGCGAATGTGAACTTAATCCTGATGGCTCCCCCAATCCGAACTATAATACGATGAATTGCTGGACTAAGGATTGCAAAGGAGTACCAGGGGGAGGTGCTTGGATTGATGCCTGCGGAGTTTGTAACGGAGACGGCTGGTCTTGTAGGGATTGCGCTGGAACGATTGCAGGAACAGCAAAAGTTGATGATTGTGGTGTTTGTGATGGAGGAAATAAGGCAAAAGATAAGTGCGGTGTCTGTTTCGGTGATAATAAATCTTGTGCAGATTGTGCCGGTCAGCCTTATGGTAAATTTAAATTAGATGATTGCGGTGTCTGCCTTGACCCGTATTCTCCAGAGTGGAACACGGGAGCAAGCGTTTTTGGTTGTTCAGTTCAAACGAATGCTGCTCAGTTGGATGATGTAGATAAATGGATCACTCAACAGAGAAAGCAATTAAGTAAGATGTTAAGAAATAAGAGCGACTGCCGAACGGATAAAAGGAAAAGACGACTTAATTCAAAAGCCCTCTCTGTCTTAAGGAGTGCTAGAGCAACTATCAAAAATTATCCCATAACTGTTACCTCTTGCTCAAATGCCTCTGATGAGTATTGTGTAACGTCTTCACTGGCGGCAGATAATTCCTCACTAACAGATGCCTCAGAAGACCTCTTAAAACAGACCAGAGCAGCTATTAGGGCGAGGAAGAGGTGTATTGCGAATAGTAAAACTCCGTGCGAAAGAGTGGAGGGTTGTTTAGATCGTTTGAAAAAACGGCTGGCGCTACTAAGGCGTGATAGAAGGGATTCTAGAGAGCTGCGCGACAACTCTTTAGTCAGTATCAGTAACTTACCTTATGAGAACCACTATTGTTCTTGTATTAAAAAATAACTCTTTATTCCTTATAAATATTTTTCTAAAGGAGCTTCTTAGGAAGCTCCTTTTTTTACCATTCTTTTACCAATAGTAAGGTGTATAGTTTAAAAACTTAAGAGAGGCTAGTGAGGTAGAGAGCTTCTTTTAGCAACTTATATTATTTTAAAACTCAAGCCAGTATCCAAGATCTTCATATATTTTTATACGATCAGGTTGCTGCAAAGCATTAAAGAACCTTACTCCCAAAGCTGGATTAATTCCTCGCGGTTTATTGAGATAACGAGAGATCGCGCCGTTTATCTGCGCAACAAAACAAGAACTATCTTCTATATTACTGATATAATCGGTAGCAACGTCAGCCAAAAACCTGATAGGGATCTCCAACGTTTTACAGGTAATAGACGTATGCAATATATTAAGTCTATCGATCCGCTCCTGAACGGAGGCTTCCGAAAAGGTTGGATCGTTATTAATTGTCGCATAAGCATAATCAACCCCGTGCTCTTTAGCTAGCCAGATAGAATCAAGTAAATAGATAGCCTCTCTAAAAAGTTTTCTCTGATCGGTACGTGCAGCGACATTACTTATAAGGGTATTAAAAAAGCCTTCGGCTTTAGCAGCCTCTCTTTCAATATCTGCAACAAGGAGCTTTACACCTACCCTTTTAATTCCATCCAGAGATCCTTCTGCACACCTTCTAAAATCATAGTTTTCATTGATAGCCTCTGTAAGTTGATATTCAGAATAGATCGGCTTTAAAAATTGTTGCCTCTTAGATTCGACTTTTCTCTTAATAGCATTAAAATTTTCTTCAAAAGACGTTAAAAACCAAGCCTCAACCTCCTTTGCCTTTTCTGTACCCAGCATAAGCTCCGTTTTTTTTACTAACGCGGCTAGATGTACCCCATATAAAGGAGCATCAAAGTTCAAAGGTAAACTAACACGTTCCAGAGAAAAGGCTGAAGTCGGATAGGTAAAACAGGCATCAATAGGATTGCCGTCGCTATCGAATTTATCTACTATCTCATCAAGAGTTTCAAAGAATTTCCTTCTTGCCGCTATATTTGTAGCTGCAAGCTTTCCTAACATAATAGCGTAACTAGAAAAGAATTCTTCAGAAGGTGCAACATCAGAGAGTAGCTGCATCCTACCTAGCGCCTTGCCGTTTACATAATTTCTTAATATAAACGGCACCTCTTCTATTTTCGCATCACCGATCGGAAGGTTTTCAAAGATACTTTCTGAACAACGCGCCCCAAGTTCACTCATAAACCACTTCTGCCATTTAAAAAAAGTTTTACACAACTCCTCTTGGCGTTCTGCAGAGCCAGAAGACATATCGCGATACTTTTTAAAAGAAGCTCCAGATTGTGAAAATTGTCTACCCCACAATGCTTTAGGTTGCGCACTCCCCGTCCCATACTGCACAACGAATGACATCCTTTCAGGATACCAATATTTTTTCACAAATTCAGGATCAGGGTCTCTTAAGGAATAACGTTCTGGGAAAGTAGCAACAAACGACCAATCTAGATCAGGATGTCTTTCAAGAACCATATTTTGCAAGCGCTCTACCTTCGGATTGATATCTTCTGGAAAGATATATTCTCGCTGATACCACTCCTTTGTATTTTTATCTTTCCAATAAATTGTGGTGTCCTCAGAACCGTCTCCGACCTCATGGCGCACAAGGTAGTACCTATGCCCATTATACATAATAAGCTCTGCTTTATTTAGATCGGAAGGCTTCTCGAACCCTAAGGGGCGCATCCCCAGATGTACTTTACCATTATCATCTCGCCAGCCGATAAAACCGCACTTCTCTACTTTATGTCTTCCTGTCAACTCTGACGGCAGGCTACTTAACGCCGTTTCTCTATTAAGCCCACGGTTAATAGCATATTGGATAGTTACCCATTGTTCATTTTGCGGATCATTTTCCCAAAATATTTCAGCTGTATTTTTACGATAGGTTTCAATAAAACCTTTCAGGGCGGTAAAGACTTTATCTTTTTTCTCGCTCCATTCATTTTCCGCGATACTTTGCGCAAGGTTATTGACCTGCACTAATTTTTCAAAGAGGCTTTTTAAAACACTTTCATTAGTTTCTCTGAAATATTGCCCATCTTTATCTTTTGCAACTACCAACAACTCAAAGTTTGAAGTTCCTACTGTATTCTTTTTTCTACCACAAGCTAACTCTTCAAGCCTTTTCAGGAAGAGCTCTCTATCATCACTAACTTCCTGTAACTTCGCAAAGGTAGTCAACGTCATCAAACGCTCATGTGTGGCAGCAACATAAAAGACTTCATTTCCACCTTCCGTAATAAAAAGATCTTTTTCAAGCGCCCTGCGAGCAGCATCAATATCTTCTACAAAAAAGTTGGGGGCTTTATCCAACATTCCAATCTTACGCAGCTCTTTAAGATTTTCCGGACTTCCTTCAAAAGCCACGTCCACGTCGTTAATCCCCATAGACTGCACTAATTCAACAGCTGCTACTAATTTCTCCAAAGTTTTTTTCTGGTGCTTGGGGTCTCTTCCCATAACAGCGCTAAGCACTAATTTTCCGCCGACGATCCAAGCTCGCACACGACTTTCAATAATATCGTTTTTAAACTCTTCGGATAACTCGATACTGGAAATTCTTTTTGACAGTTCAGTAAGATCGCCATCGTAGGAAGGCTTTAATCGCTCCATCAATCTTTCATGTAGCTCATCTGTTAGATGTTTAATCCTTTCAAGTAATAGTAGATCATGAATCGCTGGCGGTTGAAGATCTATACCTCGACAAGCGTTCTGGTCGACATAGATATTAACCAAGCGCCGCTCCTCGAGGCTACCTTCCAAGCACCGCTCCTCGGGGCTACCTTCTTGATTCGAAGTAAATCCGTAAGATCTCTGCCCGTTACGCAATTCGTTCTCAACTTCTTTAACACACTTAGCTAAGATTTTTTCAAATGCTTCGTTTTGTGAAGCGGTATATTTTTTAGGATCGGGGTTTTGAGTTTTGTTTAGTCGAAAGCTTGTATTCAGATTTATTGAACCTTGATCTACTACTGGAGGTTTGAGCACCTCTTGAGATAGGGACACTGTGCTGCCAGAGCTTGGATTCTGATTTACTGGAGGTACTGGTACCCCTTGAAATGAGGGATCTTCGCCTCTAGAGCTTAGATTCGGATCTGAGATAGCCGCCCTCATTTTTAGACACTCCATAGAAAAGCACCGCAAGCACGGTGTACTACAAACTTACATCGCTGCAAGAAGCGACGATATAATACACTATTTTCTAATCTTTAGACCAGTTTTAGCACGGATAATCTTATGATATCGAATAAACTCTCCATTATCTGTTATCTATTTTTAAAGAAATGATAGTTATTGATTGTTTCTTTAATGTTGCAACAACGTTAGGTATTTACTTAGTTTATTTGGACGCACTCCATTTGCGTTGCAATCTTTCCAAAGCGCCGCCATAAGTCTGCTCAACTTGGTCTATAATTTGAGCTAATGTAAATTGTCCATCTTCGTCAAGGGTATTAGGGTGTGGCAGATACGCCAAGATGCTAAAGGTGATCTCTTTTTCATTAACGAGGTACTTAGCAGCCTTCGACATCTTTTTAGCGAGCGCTATTATGTCAAAGGGGTAATAGTTCTCAACGGCTAATTTTAAACTTATTGATAATTCCTTAATAAGAGCGTGAACAAGTCCTGGAAAAATTTCACCTGGGTATTTTTCGATCCCATAGCACATGCCATCCATCTCGATATCAAATACCTCATTAAAGCGATTTTTTACCTGCGAGTTCTGCTCCATTTTCGCATCGCCCTTAAAAAGATCTATCCTGCATTAACCGCATAAGAAGGAGCTGATGTAGCACCACCTAGTTCACGATTAGCAATTGCTTTTGCTACATAATTTTCTCCTACACTGACAATTCCTCCAAGTGCTCCTGCAACTAAAGGTGAGCATGAGTACGACAAACCTTTGTTCATCAATTCTTTAAACACACGAGGCACAACAACTTTTAAACAAAGATCTTTTGCTTCTCTATTTAAAATACCCGTATTACACACACATTGATACGCCTCTACAAGATCAGCTCCGAAAAAGTTTTTTGCTAATTCTTGAGAGATATAAAGTCCTGCGTCTTTTAAAATTGTGTTTACTTGGAAATCATTAATTTCTTTTCTAATATCATTTAAAACCCGATCGTGCCCTTCCAAAGAATCTACTGAGAGATTAACGTCATTATAGTTACCAGTAACAAATTCCAGTATTTCAGCAGTTGCTTCATTTGCTCCATTATCATCAGTAGATAGATTGAAAAAGCTCGCCCCCTCTAAAGCTAAAGGATTCTCCTTCTCTGCGCCTAGAGCTAGAGAAGGATCGGTACTTGCGATGGATATATTGGTAGGGTTCACCTCTTCAAGCTCTGCGTCTCCTTTTGCTGAAATATTTTTATCGTACTTTTTACCCTCTAAAGGATCTGCAAATCTATAAGCCCATTTTTCCCTTTCTTCCGCAGTCACAGGTGATGCGCTAACGGTCGCATTAGCGCCGAGCTTTGCCATCTTCATCAAGGACTGCTCTACCCTTTCAGCTGCCGTTTCAGCTGCTGCAGCTCCTCGATCTGCTCGCCGCATTCCATCTGCCGTTATAGTTCCTGCCGTTTCAGCCCTTGCTTGCTTACGATCATTTAGTTGCCCACCCATAAGGCTCCTCTTATTTTTACAACTTTACAACTTACTACGTTACTGCGTTGCAACTTATCTCGTTACAACTTATTAACTGCAATTAGTATCGCATTAGTCATTAGCACTGCGTTAGCTTTTACACCAACGACACTACATCTTTATCTTTTATCTTTACCCTATGCTGATACCATATTCTAATACCGTATTCTAATACCATCTCGTTTCTTAGTACAGAGTCAGCATAAAATAAAAAATATTATGAAAATATCATGACCTTTATCGTACTTTGAACGAATTATGCTTCAGGTAAAAAAGAGATAATACTACTATTATCACAGTATTATTCGGTATCTAGATCTATTATCTTAATATTTAAGATAAAAATAGCTGCCTTAGGCTCAACATATTATGTATAAAAGTAAAATATTACTCCTTTTACAATGTTTTAGGTGAAATTTTTCAAGGCTTTAGCATCCCTCTTAAAGAAAAAAGCATCTGGAGATACTGGAAATAAGACACTCAAGAGAGACAGAGGTGTTTTTCCCGTTAATAGGGCAAGATTTAGGATGTTCCTTTCTCTAAAAGTATGTAAATACTTAAAATGTTGTAACTTTTATTTTATTGTACGGCGTTATAACTATGCGGATACTTAAATTTGGTGGTTCTTCACTTGCAACCCCTGAAAAAATCAAAAATGTAATTAGTATTATTCAGGAAGCTCGCAGAGAGCGTGAGGCGCTCGGCGTTGTTTTTTCTGCCTTTAGTGGAGTTACCGATGCTCTGATTGCAATTGGGGCACAGGCCATAACCCCTTCAGAAGATTACAAAACAAGTCTACAAGCCTTAGAAGATCGACACACTACCATTTTAAAACAGTTAATTCCGACACCCGATCAAAGCCCCGCACTATTAACATTAAAGATGTGGTTCAACGACTTGGAGGATATCTTACAAGGCATTCACCTTATTGGGGAGCTCTCCCCTCGGTGTCTTGATAGAATTATGAGTTTTGGAGAGAGGCTTTCTGCCTACATTATTAGCCAAGCCATAGCAGGCGCCGAGTTCTTGGATAGCCGCGAAATTATAAGATCTGACGACTCCTACGGTTGTGGTCGTGTTTTGCCTATCAGCAATGATCTCATTAGAGAATATTTTTCCACTCATAAAGCGCTGCAGATTATAACGGGCTTTATCGCCTCCACCGTTGATAATAATACTACCACTCTCGGTCGGGGTGGTTCAGATTACACCGCTGCCATCATCGCAGCAGCTCTTAACTGTAAAGAGATTGAGATCTGGACGGATGTTGACGGCTTAATGACAGCCGACCCGAATAAAGTTCCAAAGGCGTTCTCCATTACGGATCTAAGTTATGAAGAAGCTATGGAGCTTTCGCATTTCGGTGCAAAGGTTATCTATCCGCCGACTATGCAGCCTGCCCTTGATAATGGGCTCTCCATCAGAATTTTAAACTCATTCAATCCGTCGTATCAAGGCACGGTGATTTCGAAAGAGCCATCAAAAGACCGTCCAGTTGTAACGGGGATATCCTCTATCTCACACATTGCGCTAATCCGTGTTGAAGGTAGTGGCATGGTTGGAGTAACAGGTATCTCGAAACGTTTGTTTGGAGCGTTAGCAGAAAATAATATCAGTGTGATCTTAATTACACAGGCATCTTCTGAACACACGATCTGTTTTGCAGTGCAACCTGAACACGCCGAGGAGGCTTGTAGCGCTATTACAAAAGAATTTAAACTTGAGATCGATGCTAAAATCCTTGCTAACGTCATCATCGAAAAGGATCTCTCCATTGTCTCCGTTGTTGGCGAACATATGCGGAACTCACCAGGCTTAGCAGGCAGAACGTTTTACGCTCTCGGTAAAAACGGTATTAATATTTCGGCGATAGCACAAGGCTCATCAGAATTAAATATCTCAGCTGTTATTCCGTACTGCGACGAGACTAAAGCTCTTAACGCTTTACACGATGAGTTCTTCTTCCCAGATAAAAAATCCATCAACGTTTTTTTAATAGGTACGGGGTTGATCGGCGGAGAGCTTTTAAGACAGATCGCAGCACAGCAACAGTTTTTAGATACGGAGCTAGCTCACGAAATAAAAGTTATCGCTATCGCCAACTCCAGAAAGATGTTCTTTGCACCGCACGGTGTTGACTTAAAAAAATATACGGAGCTGCTTGAAACAACCTCAACAGCTAGCGACCTCTCTCAATTTATAAAACAGATGCAGGAGTTGAACCTTCCTAACAGTGTGCTGGTTGATTGCACGGCAAGCTCGGAAGTGCCCGCCATCTATGAAGCTGTTTTAAAATCGAGTATCTCTATTGTAACACCGAACAAGAGGTCTCAAACCGCCGATCTGGATCTATATCTATCTCTAAAAAAAGCGGCAAGACGTCGCGGTGTGTCGTTCTTATATGAAACGAGTGTCGGAGCAGGGCTACCTATTTTAAGCACACTGAATGACCTCTTAAAGAGCGGAGATGAGATTATAAAGATTGAAGCTGTCCTTTCAGGAACTCTTAGTTATATCTTTAATTCATTCACAGCAGGCTCAAAATTTAGTGACATCGTTCTACAAGCGAAAGAGGCGGGCTATACGGAACCAGACCCACGAGATGATCTGAACGGCTTAGATGTAGCTCGTAAGATCTTAATCTTAGCTAGAGAATCAGGTTTAGAACTTGAGTTGCAAGACGTAGATATTCAAAACCTTGTTCCGGAAGAGTGTAGGAATTCTTCTTCAGTTCATGATTTTTTTGAGTGCTTAAAACGGTATGATCCGTATTTTGAAGACCTCAGAGCCAAAGCAGAGGCTTGCGGAAAAAAGATGGCTTATATAGCATCTCTTTCGGAAGGACGTGCTGTTGTAAGTTTGCAAAGTATTGATGAGACCCATCCCTTCTACAATTTGTCTGGAAGTGATAACATCATCTCTTTCACGACGAGTCGTTATAAAGAACGTCCTTTAGTTGTAAAAGGTCCCGGTGCTGGATCGGCGGTAACTGCAGCCGGTGTCTTTGCGGATATTATACGCATTGCTAATTAATTTTAGCTGCAAATTAGTGCTGTACATTATTAAAAGTTGTTAAACGTCGTCATAAGACGGGGCGAGAAAAACCGTTTTGTATGGTGTTTAGCAATTTTGTTAATCGTCTGCGGTAACAATTTATAAGACGATTAAAAACGTTGTCATTAGGGACTGTAATGGTTTTCAATCCTTCTCTTTATGAGATAAACACGCGTGTTTGGCTACGACAGTTTGATACGCCTGATAAACGAGCTACTTTCAAAGATATCCCCGACACTTATTGGATTAAGCTTGCCGAAAAAGGTATCGACTATGTTTGGTTGATGGGGATCTGGAAGACTACACCATCTACCGTTGAAAAATATTGCTTTGAAAGTAATTTAGTTGAAGCGTATAAAAAAGCGTTGCCGGACTGGAAGAAAGAAGATGTGATAGGCTCACCCTATGCTATCGACTGCTATCAGATAAATCCGCAACTCGGCACAGAAGCTGAATTAGCAGAGCTACGTGAACAACTAAAAAAACACGGCATAAAACTTATTTTGGATTTTGTCTCAAATCATTTTAGTGCAGACACTTCACTACTACACACTAATCCTAATATATTTCTCTCCGCATACTTTGAATCGTATAAGAGTGAATGGAGTACGTTTTATAAACCGTTAGCAACAGAGAAAGACCTCTATTTTGCACACGGTAGAGATCCGTATTTTCCTGCATGGAAAGATACCGTTCAGGTTAACTATTTTAATGAAGAAGCTCGTACCTTCATGATCGACTCTCTACTAAACATCGCTAAGATCTGTGATGGTGTCAGGTGTGATATGGCGATGCTAAATATCAATGATGTTTTTGAAAAAACATGGGGAGGAGTTCTCTCATCGCAAGGTTTTAAAAGGGCTAAAGATGAGTTTTGGAAAGTTGCTATCAGCACTTTAAAGAGGCGTTTCCCTGATTGCGTTATGATTGCTGAAGTGTATTGGGATATGGAGTGGATTCTTCAACAACAGGGCTTCGATTATACCTATGACAAAAAATTAACCGCCAGATTAGAAACAGGTAATCAATTTAAGATCCGCGGACACTTAAATGCCGAACATGATTATCAGATGAAATCTGTCCGCTTTATTGAAAATCATGATGAGCAACGTGCTGCTGTGACCTTTAATTCAGAGAAGGGTAAAGCTGCTGCTATTATTATGAGCACCTTGCAAGGTATGCGCTTCTATCATGACGGTCAATGGGAGGGCTTTAAAACTCACCTTCCGATGCAGCTAGGGCGTGCGCCGTTTGAAGTTATTGATCAGGATATTAAGGCGTTTTACGATCACTTACTTCAAATTATAAAGGAACCTGTTTTTAAAAATGGCTCTTGGGAATTTTTGGAATCGCTTCCTTCATGGACAGCTAACGACACCTTTAACAATATCTTTGCTTGGGAATGGCGACTTGGCAAGGAGCGTCGACTGGTTACCGTTAATTATGCCGATGTTATGTCGAGTTGCAGATTAGCTCTTGATGTAAAAGGGTACGGTGAAAAGATCTTGTTTAAGGATATCTTAAACAATGAGACCTATCCACGTTCTACTGTTGAGGTGAATGAGGAGGGTTTATATATTCAACTGGATAAATACAGAAGCCATATCTTTTCATTTTAAAGGGAGGTGGAAAAATGACTTCCGCCCCTACCCCACGTAAGATTATCCATATTGATATGGATGCTTTTTTTGCCGCTGTGGAGCAGCGCGATAATGAGTCGTATCGAGGCAAGCCTGTTATCGTGGGGGGAAGCCCTGAACAACGTGGCGTTGTTTCTACGGCGAGTTATGAAGCCAGAAAGTTTGGAGTTCATTCTGCGATGGCAACTGCTATCGCTATAAAACTTTGTCCGCAAGCGATCTTGTTACCACCACGTTTTAAAATCTATAAGCACATTTCGCAGCATATCATGGGGATTTTACGACGTTACACCCCTCAAGTAGAGGTGATGGGGCTTGATGAAGCTTACTTAGATGTCACCGCCTATGCCCGTGGTAGTAGGTACGCTAGAGAGATCGCTAAAAATATCTTGACTGACATCTACAAAGAGACAGCGCTTACCGCTTCTGCGGGAGTTGCGCCCAATAAATTTTTAGCAAAAATCGCTTCAGATTATAGGAAGCCTCACGGCTTGACCGTTATCTCACCGGAACGTGTTGCTTCGTTTTTAGCTGATCTCCCTGTAAAAAAGCTCCCTGGTGTTGGCAGATCGACAGAAAAGAAGATGGCGTTGCATAATATCTACACCATTACAGACCTGCACAAACACTCTCAAGAAAAGTTGCAGGCGCTATTTGGAAAGTACGGGCAGATCTTTTATGATATGGCGCGTGGTGAAGACCAGCGCGAAGTAATAACCTCTCGTGAAATAAAATCTATCGGATGTGAAGAGACATTTCCGAAAGATATTATCTCTACTCATGAGATCCTCTCCCATTTAAGAGAGATCTCTTTAGAGCTTGAGCGTCGTATCGCTAAAAAGTGCACGGGTGCAAAAACAGTCACTTTAAAGGTAACGTATTCTGATTTTAGAAAGATCACTAGAAGTATCACGCAAAGAGAGAGAGTTTCAAAAAGCGCAGACCTCTTCAACATCTCTCGCAAGCTACTAGAGAAGACGGAGGCGGGAAAGGTTCCGATCCGCCTCCTCGGCATTTCAGTTTCAGGACTAGACCCTGATGAAAGCCAGCAGCTACTACTCCCCTTTTAATTGAACGGGGTGATATTAAAAAATGAAGTAGCTAGATCTGTACGGCGCAAAAAGTGTCACCCTCTAGGGACGGTTGAACGGGGTGATATAGAAAAACGAAGTAGCTAGATTTTAACGAAGGTAAAAAATTTCACCCTCTAGTGACGATTGAACAGGCGGCGATCGCAGAACGAATCGGCTAGGTTTCTACGAAGGTCAAAAAAGTCACCCACCAGTGACGGTGGAACGGGGTGATATAGAAAAACGAAGTAGCTAGATCTGTACGGCGCAAAAAGTGTCACCCTTTAGCTTTGTTGTTTATTTAACTTACAAACTAAAGATATTTCCCTTCTGCCTTAATCTCTTAAAGCTGTATCTGTAAAAGCAGAATGAAACAAGCAACAGTAGGCAAGAGAGTAAAGCTGATGTATATAAAAGATTTAGATCGCCGTGTCTTATATATTCAAAGATCATTCCCAATGGAGAGGCGCTGGCGATCTTTTGTAGTACGACTGGCAACTTCTCAACTGGCACATATGGAGATGACAGCATCACAATAAAGGTTAATAAATTAAAGGCGATGAAGCCGTAAGTTTGATTTAATCTGATGATAATTGCTGCTGCAAAAACAGCTAACCCCAATGCAAAGAGCAAAAAGCATGGGAATGATATAAATAACGGCAATAGATCCTGCACTGAAAGTCCAAAGAAGAGGAGACTTAGAAACGAAAACAGTACCGTACCGATAATTCCCATAACTATCCCGAAGGTTAGCATTGCAATTAAATAGCTTGTTGTATCGATTCCAGATCTAAATAGCTCGGGGAATTCTCTCGACCACAAATCGTGCATCATTACGTTATTAGCTTGGACTTGGATCATCGTCATCACTCCCCAAACCATATTTATTAAAAACAGATCCCTTGCAACATCGGTTGCAACGATATCAGCGTACAAAAAAAGACCCCAAATCATCAAACTCGCCACAGGGTAGAGCAACATTTCAATAATTCGTCCCTTTTCCGCAAATAAACCTCTAAAAGCCCTGTAACAAAGTGCCTTAACTACATTCTTACAACGCATAACGTCACCTTTTCAAAATCGTATCTAAAATTGTCAACTACTTTGACTCTCTTACTAAACTAATAAAAAGCGACTCAAGGTCATTAGTTATCGTATTAACCTCTTTCACTTCCCCAAGAGATAGCACCTGCGGTAAATATGGAGTTGCTACCCGAATAGAATCTTCAGCCTTCTGTTCAAAATCGAAGTCCAATGTATCTCCCTTTACAGGATTGCAAAAAACGACTTCAACCTTCGGCTTAAAATATTCCTCTCCTAAAACACCCGAGAAAACTATTTCACCATTTTTTATAAAACACATCCTATCAGCTAAGATTTCAATATCGAGCATCAGATGTGAGGTTAAAATGATACACATCCCTTGATCCTTTAAGCTTTTGAGGTAAAAACGAAGCTTGTCTGCGATATCAGGATCGAGACCAACAGTAGGCTCATCCAAGAACAAAACCTTTGGCGAAGTTAAGAGTCCCTTTGCAATCCGAAGTCGCATCTTTTCGCCGCTCGACATTTGATGCCATTTTCTATCAAGTTTATCTTTAAGCTTTAATTCATCTAAAACTTTTAGAACGATCTCATCCTTCACACCAAAGAGAGTTTGATAAAACTTTATGATTTGGGCAGCACTTAAAGTCCACAAAAATTGTGTCTCTGATGAGACGAATGAAATACCGTCATAATAACGTTTATCAGTCGGGGCTAGTCCCAGTACAGAAATGCTACCACTATCAAGCGAAGTTAAATTTGCAAAGATATTAAAGAGCGTTGTTTTTCCAGCTCCATTAGCGCCGAGTATTGCCAAGACCTCCCCCGCCACTGCTGAAAAAGAAACACCATTTAAGGCTTTTATTTCACGTTCTTTTAACTTGAACACTTTAGACACACCGTCTGCAAAAACCTCTGGCATAACTAAACTCCTTTCTTAAAATAAAATCATCTATCAGGATCGATATGAAAAACTTTAAGGATTCCTTTTAAGAAAAACAAAATAATAATAACTGGCACTCTTGCCTTTAACATAAGATACAAACAAACTAGCAGAACTTCTCGTTTTCAACTACAAATCAGATACTATTTAAATGAAGTATTTTAATACTTTTCGTTTTTAAAATACTACCATGTATTACGACCCTCGTCTGATAGTTGTATACCTTTATTAAAGAAGTAGACAAATTATTTTTTTAATATTCATAAATTTATTAACGTTCAATCTGTTCATAGCACTTTATCTCGATATCTACTTAACGAATTTAGTGTTACTTCCTAGTGATGATCCTTCCACCCTTTAGGGACAGTGGAACGGGGTGATACTGCAGAACGAATCGGTTAGGTTTCTACGAAGGTCAAAAAAAGCCACCCTCGAGGGACGGTTGAACGGGCGGCAACTGCAAATAGAACTAGCTAGATCTATACGAAGGTAAAAAATGCCAGCCAGCAGTGACGATTGAACGGGCTGATACTAAAAAACGAATTAGCTAGATCTATACGTAAGGTCAAAAAAAGCCACCCTTTAGGGACGGTTGAACGGGCTGCAACTGCAAATAGAACTAGTTAGATCTATACGAAGGTCAAAAATGCCAGCCAGCAGTGACGATTGAACGGGCTGCAACTGCAGATAGAACTAGCTAGATTTTAACGAAGGTCAAAAATTTGAAGTTTCTTAAATGTAGAGGGAGGTAGGTTTTTTTATTTTTCTGAAGTAGATATCTAAAAACAGGAAGAGGGGAAAATTGAGCCCTTTTGTATAAAAAACCTTTTCCCCCTCTCCTTTTTGGCGCGATTTTGCAGATTCTTGGCACCGGTTCTTATGTTTTTATATAAGAACCACCATAACTGCTAGAAAGAACAGACCCCAAAAGCGTAGTGAAGCCGCGCTATGGAGTCCCAAATCTATGGGACATACTTGAACAATTACACCTTTCACCTCAGGGCGCTCTGGATCCTCTAAAAGCGATCGAGCAATTTTAAGTCCAATACAGAGTTCATCTTCTTCTAACTCTTCCCCAAGCCATTCCTTTAGCATTTCAATAGCTTTTGGGTTAGGCTCTTTACCGTGTTTGCTTGCGTTAATACAATCCATAATCGCTTGCGTCACTTCTGGGGGAACCTCTTCAATCAGCAAGCCTTGTGAGTCAATCCACCCCTTAAGCGCCTGAATAGTTTCAAACGCATTAAAGACCACAAATATAGTCAGATACAGTGTGGGGAAAAACGACGACGCACCTTCATTATAGAAGCCGGTCAATATTACCCAACTAATTGCAACGATGTATGCGGCTATCAACACAACGGCACTTTTAACTTTGAGCAGTTGCAGAGCTACTGCAACAAGGACACAAGTAATAAAGAGCAGCGCCCCTAATCGGGAGATAGCTCCAGGATAACGACTCTCAAAAGCCATTAAAGCAATCCCAAAAGCAACTCCCTCCACAAGTGCGGACAACTTTTCGAAGAACAAGACTCTTTGGAGTTCTTTTTCTTTCATTCTGAAAGGGTTGATGAATTTGAAAAGCAAAGCCACAGTGGCGATGCTTGCAAACAACACAGGGAGATACTCTCCGAGCGCTTCACGATCGGAGATCTGCACTTCTTTAACACCAGCTTTGAAAACTTCCCAAGAGAGCTCCACGAACTTGAATCGGTTAATGTCGAATTCCCAATACAAAAAAACGACATAAACAGCGGCACAGAAAAGTGCCAACAGAACACAAACGTTGCGAAACAGTTGGTTGTTTCGTTCACGACGTACCGAAATGTCGGTTTTATACATCTCTACTTCGCTACCTTTCCTAATTGTTAATGAACACGGACAAAAGAGGAACCTCTTACAAAAACCTTCTATAAAGGCTCAATTTCCTCTCATACGGTCTAAGTTATACCAAAAAATATAATTTAGTGCTGTTATAAGGGTAATGTATTTATAATATTGTAGAATTTTAAACCTTATGAGGTTTATTTTAAGGTCTGATCTTCGATTATGCCTGAACCGACAACAAGGTCTTCTTTATATAAAACAGCCACCTGACCTGGAGTCACTGCCAACTGCGGCTCTTTAAAATGTACCTTAGCTATTGTTTCACCCCTTTCAAGGTAAACAGTCGCTGCTGCCGGTTTCGCTGTTTGTCTGATTTTTACAGAGACCTCCAACGGTTCCGTCGGCAGATCATCTAACCCAATCCAATTTAAATCCGAGATATAACACCCTTCAGCGAAGAGCTCTTCCTTAGATCCAACAGTAAGCACATTATTTTTAATATCGATCCCCGTGACATATAAGGGCTTACCACCTCCTCCTAATCCGACCCCTCTCCGTTGTCCGATAGTATAATTGATCAATCCCTTATGTTCACCGATAACCTCTCCCACTGAATTTTTAATCTTCCCTGCAACACCATCTTCCGGATTAAATAAGATGGAATAGCTATCAGCCGCAATAAAGTCCTGACTCTCACGTTGAGTGACCAGCTCTTGCCACCCTATCTCGAGAGCTATCTTTTTCACCTCTTGTTTTGTTAATTCACCTAACGGAAATAAGAGATCTTTTAATTGATCTTGTTTTAAGCGCGAAAGAAAATACGATTGATCTTTTGTGGTATCAGTAGCCTTCATTAAAGAGATACGTCCTGTCGCTCTCTTCAGCAAGCGATTGTAATGCCCCGTTGCAAAGAGATCAAAAGAGATTCCGAACTCTCTCGCCTTACTTAACATAAAGCCAAACTTTAAAATCTGATTACAACGCACACAAGGATTAGGAGTTCTTCCTTTTAAATATTCACTTTTAAAATAATCCAAAACTTCACGCCGATATTCATCAACTAACGGAATAACGTGATGCTCAATCTTTAATTGTTGCGCTATGCGGCGTGCAGCAGCAATCCCTTCAAAAGCAGCAGGGCCGTAACATCCTGTCTTTTTTTCAGAAAGTCCAACACCGTCTCCATTATAGATCTGCATCGTAGCGCCAATGACATGATAACCTTGCCGCTGCAAGATATACGCTGCAACAGAAGAATCAACGCCGCCACTCATCCCTAGTAAGACTCTCTCCTTATTAACCATAACGCTCAAATTAACACCCTTTATTAGGAAAAAACAGACGGGAAAGATCGAATCAAGGCGGTGAGTGTTATTAAAAACACTTCCCTCTTTTAAAAACTTAAGTATTTGCCCTTAAAGCACTTTTTTCTTGTCATTCCCCGTTTTAAAGGCGTTGTAACCCTTATAATAGTAGTCAGCAACAGCAGCACAAACCGTTATCTACTAATTTTCAATTTTCTCATTTTTTAGATCAGTAAGTAGGAAACTTTTTTAAAAAGATAGCGACCTCTATAAATCAGAGCAGGCACACCTCTGAATAATTTTTTATGACTATATTTTTATCCGGAGTTTTTATGAATATTGATGATTGTATAAACATGGCGAAGATCTTCTTAAAGTTTCAAAAAGATCCTTTTAAGGTGGGAGTTGATCAACTTAATTTTGTTGATGATCTGGTTGATATGGGAGAATCGCCTGATGAGATCTCATTTGATGTAAAGAGAGCGATCGCCTTTAATTCCTTCCTCTTTTTTGGATGGTTACTAGATCACGGACACGGGGAGGCTACGGAAACTTTTACCCAGTTGTTAGATGCCTTTTTTAATTATGTTTATCTAAACAACACTGAAGAACATAAACGCCTTAAGGTCAGCAACGTAACAAAAAAACAGTTAGAAAAATTCTTCAACTTGGTCGAATTCGGGGTTTCTCAAGAGTTATGGGATAAGGGCATCAACCCTTTTGATGGAATGTTATTACTTTATCAATATCTGGAAGAATCAGGTTACAAAAACGCCAACTTAGAACGACGTCGGCGCGCCATCACAGAATTGCGCAAATCTGCGACAAAAAAACCGCTCCCTCTTAATGTCGGCTACACTATGATTCACTAAAGAGGTGTTTTGTTCGTTTTGTATCACAACACGATACAAAACGAACATTTTTAGAAGGTTTTTAGTTTCTCCAAAAGCCGTGCAGGTTGCAATAAGCGTAAACTGCCTCAACCTCATCTCCGTCACACAACATAAACTCCGCTTTCGGCACACCATTCTTCAATTCTTTTCTCTGTCTGCCTTCTTTTGTTTCAATAGCGATCCACCCTATATAGTGATCGGCAGTCATCGGATGATCTTCAGAACCCACAACTACGCTGACTTTATTTCCTGAAACAGACAAAACAGGCACGTGTTTTTCCGTAGAAGCATCTTCTGTATTTACCGTAAGCTCCTGCATCTTTTCTCCACAACAAACGACAGGTACGCCCTTGTTTTCAATATAAACAATCATGTTACCGCAGTGGCGGCACTTAAAAATTTTCATAATACGTCTCCTTAACTGATTAAGATAAAGATTCTCATCCACTCCATTAGAGTGTTGCAGTATCAGTTATTTTTTTAAGATTCACAAGTAGGAGAGCGTATTTCCAAGAAAAGGTTATTTATAGGGATTTCTTACCCTAAAATCTTTTGACACACACCACTAACTTAAGAAACTGTCGGTGCTATTAACCAGAGAAGCCCTAAAACTAGAGCTAGCGCAAGGGATAGCAGTAAAATATTTTTCAATTCGAGATACAAAGCCGTGTTATCTCCTCCAAGGTGAGACTGTTCTAAGGACACGCTCTCTCCTTCGGTATCATCTCTCCACTCTATAAAATCTCTCTTTGCTAACATAGCGAAACCTCATTACTACAGGAGTCTCGGCTATCTCTACACCCCTCTTCAATTATCTATATGCATTAGTCATGCCAAACCAAATTTTGTTATTAAATAACTTTGTTACCAAAAAAATACTCACTTTTTTCTAAGAAAAATTCGTAGTACGCTCTCTAAATACAAGAACGGGGTTAAAGACAGGCTTAACTAAGTTTCTAAAAAAGTATGTTTTAACCTCAAAGGATATTTTTAAACACTATCTTTCAGTAACATAACGGTGAGTTTCATTAAGAAATTACTTAAAAATGCCGACTATTCAAACATCTGTTCAGTTCTCCATTGATTTTTAAATCTTACTTAAAGGTGCGACATTGATATGACTACAAAACAGAAAAAGATCTTCGTTCTGGATACTTCAGTTATTATTTATGATCATGAAGCCATTCAACACTTCGAAGATAGTGATGTTGCTATCCCATTAACAGTTTTAGAAGAGCTGGATAACTTTAAAAAAGGCAATGACACCAAAAACTTCAGTGCTAGAGAGTTTATTCGATATATCGACGAGATATCTCAAGAGCATATGCTTCAAGACTGGGTGCCGATTAATGGCAAATCAAAAGGAAAGTTTAAAGTACTTCATAAAATACACGTCAAGAATCAACTTAATGCTGATATGTTTTTTGAAGAGAACAAGCCTGATCATAGGATCTTAAATTCGGCTTTGGCTCTACAAGCAGAAGAGCCAAACAAAAAAGTTATTCTAGTTAGTAAAGACGTGGCGCTAAGGCTAAAGGCAAAAGCTCTAAATCTTCATGCAGAAGATTACGAAGTCGGAAAGATCCCTGATATCAACCTCCTTTACACTGGGAAATCTATAATTGAAGAGTTCTCAAGTGAAACCATAGATCAGTTGTACGAACAGGGCTTCGTCTCCGCTTCTGAAATACCGCCGGAGTATAGGATTGCTAATCACTACCTCCTTTTGCGTAACGGTAAAAAATCGGCGCTGGCGTTTTTCAATAGTGATGAAGGGATTGTAGAGCGGGTAAAAAAACAACCTGTCTGCCGCATTGAAGCGCGCAATGCGGAACAGATCTTTGCTATTCACGCCTTATTAAGACCGGAGATTAAATTAGTCACCCTGCAGGGCATGGCAGGCACCGGCAAAACTTTAATTGCCCTAGCTGGTGCTTTGGAGCAACGCAGTAATTTTAAGCAAGTTTTTGTAGCGCGTCCGATTGTGCCGCTAAGTAACAAAGACTTAGGCTTTTTACCAGGTGATGTAAATTCAAAATTAAACCCGTATATGGAACCGCTTTGGGATAATTTAAAATTCATAAAGAGTCAATACGGTGATAATGAAAAAGAGCAGCGCAAACTTAGTGAATTGGTGGACAATGAAAAGATCGCTATTGCACCGCTAGCGTATATCAGGGGACGGAGTTTATCTAACCTGATATTTATCATTGACGAAGCGCAAAATCTCTCTCCGCATGAAGTGAGAACTGTTATTACTCGTGCCGGTGAAAACACCAAACTAATCTTCACCGGTGATATAAAGCAGATCGACACGCCGTATCTTGATGCACAAAGTAACGGTCTCTCTTACTTAATTGACAGGTTAAAAGGGAACAAACTTTTCGCCCATATAACATTAGAAAAAGGAGAACGCTCGGAGTTAGCAAACTTAGCAAATGAATTGCTATAAACGTTCCTTTTTTGCGTTTGCCTTCTCTCTGATCTGGATGCGCTTATCCTCTCTCTGACATGGGGAAAGTGTGCTTTTAAAAAAGCTTCTCCCACCCTTTAGGAACGAAAGTCGGCGAAGTCTAAAGAGCTCCTTTATCCCTGTATTTTTTTAAAAACATCAAAACAGTGTGCGCATAGCTACCTCTAAAACTCCTTTTATCTTCGTATTTTTTGAAAAGCTTTTAGTGCAGTATTCAGATTATTTATTATCTCTTTCTGTCAATACTTCTGGTTTAGGCAAGTTATCTAAATCTGCCAAGCTTTCATCTTTAATCCAAGTTATATCGAATTGCAAAACAATATATGGAAAAAGGCTTAAAAAGATCTCTTCTCACTGTGATAAAAAAGAACCTTAGGAAAGCTTAAGAAAAAACCAGTTGTACCTAAGGATGAAATATTAACGGTATGCAGGCGCGCCTTAGATCAATTTAAATTAGGGGCGGTACATTGTGATGCCGTTGAGTTTTTTAGTTAGAAGTGACATAAAAATATTCTGAAAAAAAAGCTCCTTTATTTTGAGAAAAAGGCTTAAAAAGATCTCTTCTCACTGTGATAAAAAAGAACCTTAGGAAAGCTTAAGGAAAAGCTAGTTATACCCAAGAATGAAATATTAACGGTATGCAGGCGCGCCTTAGATCAATTTAAATTAGGGGCGGTGCATTGTGATGCCGTTGAGTTTTTTAGTTAGAAGTGACATAAAAATATCTTGGAAAAAAGCTTCTTTATTTTGAGAAATTGTATCTCTCTAACTTAAGATAGGTAAACACAAAGATTAGTTTTATATGGGATTTCTTGCTGATAATTCACTATCATTAAATGCTATTGAAATAGCTCGCCGCAAAAGGCGATCTGCTGGATTGCCACTTTTAGATTTAACCGAAAGTAATCCGACAAAGTGCGGATTGTTTTTCCCGCCTGAGATATTACGTTCGGCAGCAGATCATTACATTGATTCTCGTGTATATTGTCCAGATCCTAAAGGGCTTGAGACTACTAGAAGTGCGATCGCTACTTATTATGCAAGTAGAACCCCTCCCTTAAATATCTCTGCAGATCACATCATAGTTACTGCCAGCACTTCAGAAGCCTATCGTTTTTTATTTTCCGTTCTGTGCGAACCGTATGATAATTTATTAGCACCTGATATAACCTACCCTCTCTTTGAATTTTTTGCGGAAGATCAACGTATTGATCTACACAATTACAGACTTATTGAGGCACGCAACTGGGAAATTGAAGTGACATCTATTGATATTGCTCTCGATAAACGTTCTCGCGCTATTTTATTAGTTTCTCCGCACAACCCGACGGGCAAGATTCAACGTCGTCGCTTATCAGTTTTGGCAGAAACAGAGTTGCCCATTATAGTGGATGAAGTTTTTGCTGACTTCGTGCATGATGAAGAACCTTGCCCTCCTCTCGGAACGCTATATCAAGACACCCCTGTCTTTCATCTAAATGGGATCTCAAAAATGTTTGCTCTGCCAGATTTTAAGATCGGTTGGATCGCCATGGATGATAAAGCCTATCAGATGTTCGGAGAGAAGTTAGAGTTTTTAAATGACACCTACCTAAACGCCTCTTCTTTGAGTCAAAGCGTTATCCCGAGACTTTTTCAAGAGGGGCATACCTTTCAAAAAGAGATGTTGGCACGTATTAAAGAGAACGTATCTTTTGTAAAAGGATCATTAGAACGTTTAGGCTTCCCTCCGATAAATAGTAACGGCGGAGGAACATTTTTATTGGTATCTCTACCTGATGGACTTGATGAGGAAGAGTTTGTCATAAGATTGATAAATGCAGGGGTATTTCTTCATCCAGGATATTTTTACAATGTAACGGGGAATCATTTAATGATCTCTTGCTTACCACCCAAAGAGAAGTTGGAAGAAGGGCTTAGTATTATCAAAAACCATATCTAATACTGCAAGAAGGTCAATAATATTAGGATATTAGCAAAAGTTTAGGATTCAACGAATTTGGTGCCACCCTTCAGGGACGTTAAATTTTGGTGCCACCCACCAGTAGATCTTGACGGGGGTTAAAAATTTGGTGCCACCCTTCAGGGACGGCAGGACGGGCTGCAACTGCAAAACGAGTCAGCTAGATTTCTGCGAAGGTTAAAAATTTGGTGCCACCCTTCTTTTTTGCCACTTTGACGGCTTGAGTGGGCTTGGATCTGGTGCCACCCTTCTTTTTTGCCGCTTTGACGGCTCAAAAATTTGGTGCCACCCTTCAGGGACGGTTCTGGATCTGGTGCCACCCACCAGTAAAAAGGGCTTGGATCTGGTGCCACCCTTCAGGGACGGCAGGACGGGCTGCAACTGCAAAACGAGTCAGCTAGATTTCTGCGAAGGTTAAAAATTTGGTGCCACCCTTCTTTTTTGCCACTTTGACGGCTTGGGCGACTGGTGAATTTGGTGCCACCCTTCAGGGACGGTTGTGGATCTGGTGCCACCCACCAGTAAAAAGTGGGTGTCCTAATTGCTATTCTAATAAAATCAGGATGTTAATAAAAGCCTAGTATTTGGCAGTTTTGGTGCCACCCGCTAGGGACGATCGAACGGGCTGTAACTGAAAATAGAATCGGTTAGATCTGTACGGGGGTCAAAAATTTGGTGCCACCCACCAGTAAGACGGGATCTGGCAGATTTGGCTGGGCTTGGATCTGGTGCCACCCTTCTGGGACAACAGGACGGGCTGATACTAAAAAACAGGTCTGCTAGATCTCTATGGAGGTAAAAAGTGGGTGTCCTAAATACGGCTCCACTCGCTAGAAAGACAGAGTGAAGGAATTGGGATATGGTAGAAACTGGCTTGCAGTGTTGCATCCTAATCGAATAGGCTGACTGTTCTGGAGTAGCAAAACACACAAAATTATTTACAGAGCCTTATTTACAGAGCCAATTGAAATGAATTTTTCCAAAAAATCAATCGCTATTTTATGTATTATCTTCTCTTTATTTATCGCTACTCTAACGACATTAAATGGCTTAAATCAATTAGTATTATTTGCCGGACTAGTATTATTACCTGCAAGTTTTTTCTTTCCATATCAGAGCTTAATTGTTCTCTTTGTTTGCCTACCTATTTTCGGCAACAGACCAGCCTCGCTGCAAGCCTTGAGTTTAATGTATATTAGCACCATTTTCTTAGCTGGAAGTATCTCTAATTTATCGTTTATTAAGCGTCCCGCCTCTGATGCAAATGGAGATTCACTATACCTAAAAAAAGCATCTAATTTTAGCACCAATAAAGTGATCTTTCTTATGTTTCTTTTCTTTTTAGCCAGTGTTTTATCTATTTCTGGCTTGCCAATAGTTGACTGTGTTAGAAATCTTCCAAATTACATTGTCTTAAATAGTTGGAGTGAATTCATTCAATCACTCTCAAAGTTGTTAGTTGTTGATGAGCTACAGGTGTTTTATCCATTTGTAGCAGTTATCAATACATTGCTAGCTTTGTTGATCGCAAATGTCACTTATCAATTGGTTTTGTTTTCAAAGGATAAAGGGCTTTTTCTTTTGATTGCCCTTTTTATTGGGCTACTTTCTTCCTTTGTCTTCGGGCTTTTAGATTATTACAATGTCATTGATTTAAGATTTTTAAGAGACCTTGATCCTGTTGTAAATGCTGGAAACCATCAGTTTAGAATCCAATCTTTCTTTGCCCATTCTGGATGGTATGCAGAATATATTACGACTCTGATCCCACTGGTGATACTTCTTTTGTTGTTGCCGATTAGATATGCACTTAAAGTTGGGCTTTCGTTAATCGTGATGGTTTTAGGGGAGTTCATCTTAATTCTAACTTATCAAAGGGGAGGCTGGCTTTCATATCCGTTAACACTATTTAGCGTCTGGACAGCGATTTATCTTTTTAGAATTTACGAGACGGGCAATAAAGCTGATTTCTTAAAATTATTTAGAAGCTCTTTTTTTAAAATTGTTCTTTCAATTCCGATCACAATAATTTTAAGTATCTCTTTAATCAATATTATGTCTGGCGAAGAACACTTAATTTCTAAATATACACAACGTTTTTCCGATATTTCACGTACCAATGATAGAACTGAATTTATAAAAGCTGGCATTCAGATTGGCTTGTTACATCCATTTATCGGCGGAGGAGCTGAATCTTTTGGCTATCAATATGAGAGGGAGATTGCCGCTGAAAGTGGAAGGTTGTATGGGCAATATGATTTACCTTTACATGGATCTGCACACAATTTTTATGTGCAAACTTTTTCTGGTAAAGGACTACTTGGATTGTTTTTACTTTTAGCTTTAATTTTTTCAAGTATCAAGGATTCTGTAAAGCTTTTACAATCACAACAGATCACTAACAATTCTTCACGTGCAATTTTATTGATTAACATCTCTTTTCTAATCGCTGTTTTGATCTACTCGAATGTTCAGGAGTTTTTCTACATTCAAATACTTCAGATAATATTTTTTAGTATGCTGGCTATTTATGGAGCAAATTTCCAAGATATATTGCCCAAACCAAACTATAAATTTTATAAAACAATCTTTTGCTTATGTGTGTTAGCTCATATAACGTGGGAATATATCTATCCAGCTAATAACAGTAACTTTATAAATCCAGAATATGGCTGTTTTAATGCTGAAGTTTCTCCAACAGGAACGCCGTTTAAGTGGTGTTCTAGAAATTCATCCATTCACTTACCAGTGCAATATGAAGATGGAGAGCCTTATGTAAATTTGAATATTAAAACGATGTACTTTAACTCAAAGTCAGCCACGCTAAGTCTAATAGTAAATGGGGAGGTCGTACGACAGCAGGAGCTGAAGGAAGCTGCAACGTATCAAGAGAAAATTGCAATACCAAATTCAATGGTTCGTGCTGAAAAACACCTTTTAGTTACGCTAAAAACAGATGGCTATTTTATCCCGTCGCAAGTTTTTCCTAACAGCAACGATAACCGTATCTTAGCAATTCAGGTTATGCTTTAATAAATGATAAAAAGTTATCTAAGATACCTCCTCGTGATATCTTAAAAAAGCTGCTCTGTATATCAGGATTAAAGCTGAATTTAATACCCCCCCCCTCCAGCTAGAAATCATTCTAAAAGAAACACAAGTATCGACTTTAACGCAGCTACTGACTTCACCTTATATCTTTTTAGCAGCGCTTGTGTTGTATGCTTCGAAGCTACGCTCGGCAAGCAGCGATCGTCTATCTTTATTTTTTACGCATATCGTTGATATCTGTGCCCTTCGGGAAATCAGGCTTAAAGATATCATCTGAAATTTTCGGTTGGAGTTCTATATTTTCTAAAAGGATCGAGGTTCTATTTCCACCAACATGACTAATCTCAGCGCCACGCGGAAAATCCAACGCTGTATCAATCAGCAAAGAGAAACCCGCCAACTCCTCTTTCGCTTCATGACCCGCAACCTGTTTTAATTTTAGAACAACACCATTTGAGCTACGACAAGACGCTTGTAAAGTAAAATCTTTTCTTAAGTCCCCCACTCCAACAAGAAAGGCAACGGGAAGGTCTGTCAAAACGACCTCCTCAAAGTTTTGAATAAGCACCTGTTGATCCAAAGGTTGATAATACCACAACGTCTTATCATTCATTAAGAAAGATTGCTCCTCAGGCACCTCATATTGCCACTTCATTTTAGCGGGTTTTGCCAACCAAACCTGCCCCGAACTACCCTCAGAGGTATCAACCGCTGCAAGGTAAGAAGACTGTATAAAATTGGCGTGCAATGCAGTTATGTTACTGTATTTCTTTTGCACCCGATCTATTAACTCCTGCGCTTCTTTATTAGAGACCTGCTCCGTGCACTCAAAAGAACGCATCTGTTGTTGTGCAGAAGCGATCTCTGTTACTAAAAAAGTGCCTAAGATAGATCCGAACACTAAAAACTTTATGATTATATTATTTCTCTGCATAAGGGGCAGAATAAGATAAAACTATATTAAGCGCAAATTATAAAACTACTGGATTAGGAGCGTAACTCGGACGCAGAGGAGAGAAAGCAAAGAGCTTCAAAACTTACTTAAAAGATAATAAAAAGGTAGGTGATTCAGTCTACTAAGGGGGGGAAAGATTTTAGTGCCACCAACAAAAAAAGCGCTAAAATTTTACCGAATTCTTAATAAGTACCTAATTGAGAGGCTGCCTCTTAGTTGCCTAAAATCCACCTTTTTTGTAGCGTACGGTTAGGGTGGTGCGTTTTATCGTTTTATAATAAGTCGCACGAAAAAACTCCCCCTTCGCAACGTACTTACTATGAACTTTAATCCAAACACATTTTCTGAATTTAGATTTATTTCAGCAACCTTTGACGATGTCACGAGAACGGCTAAATTACTTTATGCTTTAGACGATAAGTTTACCTTTTCTGAAACATACACCTTTCCAGAGCCATTTAATCCGACTTGGAAGATCGATCACGAAGCTCTGCAGATAGCTTTAAACCTTCTACACCTAGCTGCCGGTGTTAGTTATTTTAAAAGTGCTCTTCCTCCCCAAATAGTCCTAGAAAATCAAACCCTCTCTCAAGAGAGCGCTGCCTTCTTTAACACCCTTTATCTAAACGGGCTCGGCGAGTTTGCTTACCGAAACTCCATCTCATTAAAAGATCGCATCTCCTTTCCGTTTTCTAATGAAGTGACAGACCCACGTACAGACTTACAACTACCCGTACTTACCGCTGTGCCGTTAGGCGGCGGAAAAGACTCCTTAGTAACTTTGGAAGCTTTGCTTGCAGCCTCTGAAAAGATTACCCCCATTGCAATAGGCGACTACCTTCCGATCAATGCCGTAGCCAAGTGTCGTAATTTAGACCTGCCTCTCATACACCGTCAGATCGATCCGTTACTTATTGAACTGAACAAAGCGGGCGCTTACAACGGTCACGTTCCGATCTCAGCTATTATCGTCTTCACCCTTACCGCAGCTGCTATCATCTGCGGATATAACACTATTGCGATCTCTCAAGAAAGATCAGCAAACGAACCGAATCTTCAGATAAGCGGTGTAGATATTAATCACCAATACAGTAAAAGTTTCGACTTTGAGCTATCTTTACAAACCTTACTTAAACGACAGATCCCGAATCTAAACTATTTCTCCTTCCTGCGTCCCTTATCAGAACTTGGGATCTGCAAACTTTTTGCAGAAAAGTGTCAGGTCTACTTTGATTCATTTAGTAGCTGCAATCGTTCCTTTAGTAGCACCAACCCGCTAGACGGTACTCGCTGGTGTTGTAACTGTCCAAAGTGTAGATTTATCTTTTTAGCGCTCGCTCCATTTTTAGATAAAGAGCGTATAATCTCTATCTTCGGGAAAAATCTTTTAAATGATGCCGCACAAGAGACAGGGTATCGTGAACTATTGGGGCTTACAGGTAATAAACCTTTTGAATGCGTGGGAGAGATTAAAGAATCTCGTGCAGCTTTTTCATTACTCGCCGCACAACGTGCTTGGCAAAACGATGCGTTGATACAGATCTTTTCCACTGAATATGCTGATCAACTTTCGCAGTGGCACGCTGCAACGGAAAGCATCTTAACGCCTTCTACAATTCACGCCATGCCACCCCATTTTAAGGATATTTTAGATGCATTTTAAAGATTTAATCGGTAAGAAAGTAGCAGTGTGGGGAGTTGGAAGAGAAGGTAGCGCTTTTATCAACCTATGGAGAGCACGTTGCCCTCACATGACGCTTAGTGTCTTAGACGAAAAGCCATCAGATCAAAGTCGCCTCTTAGCAACACAAGAAGATCTCTGTTACTTTTCAGAAGCAGGTGCTTTAAATGCCATAAAAACGTTTGATGTTGTGGTACGCTCTCCTGGAATAAGTCGTTATAGAGAGGAAATTTTAGAAGCAAAACGTTTAGGAGTACAATTTACTTCATTGGCAGACCTCTGGTTTTCAGAGAACACTACGACAGATATCGTCGCCATTACCGGTACAAAAGGGAAAAGCACAACATCATCCTTAACGGCACACCTATTAAAATCGTTAGGAGTAAATACAACTCTAGCTGGTAATATCGGCACCCCCCTCTTTGAAGATCCTGAACAGGTCACCACACAATCAACTTGGGTGATAGAGCTCTCCAGTTATCAAGCATCTGATATAGAGACAAGCATCCCTTTAGCAACTCTTTTAAATCTCTATCCTGAACATTGTGATTGGCATGGTAGCGTTGAACAATATTACCAAGATAAGTTAAATATCTTTAAACACCAATCTGATAACTCTCGTTCCATTATCAACGGTCAAGATCCGAACACGCTTCGTTATCTTAACTTTTTTAAAAACAGAAGATACTTCAATACAAAAGAAACTATTCACTGCCAAGACGATTATATTTATAACGGAGATCAGCTCTTATTTCCACGCACCATCTCACCACTCTTAGGTACGCATAACTCCCTTAACATCTGCGCCGCCCTAACGATCTTATCCGCACTCGGTCACGAACCAAGCACGGCAGCTGACGGTTTAAAAAACTTTAACGGCTTAATGCACCGTTTACAGATGATCGGATCTGATAAAAAACTAACTTACATCGATGATAGCATCTCAACAATTCCACAAACTGCCTTAGCTGCTTTAGCCGCGCTTTCATCTCAACGGGTAACGATCTTACTCGGTGGTCAAAAGCGTGCTCAAGATTGGGAGCTTTTTGCGAAGTCCCTTCATAAGACCCCCCCCTTTGCTGCTATTACAATGCCGGACAACGGCTCTGAAATAGCGGCTGCACTCAGGCAATACGCCCCCCAAAATATACTCATAAAAGAAGTTGCGGATCTTAAAGAGGGGGTACAGACAGCACAAAAAATAACCCCCTCCGGCGGTATCGTATTATTATCTCCTGCCTCCCCCAGTTACGGACACTTTAAAAACTTTGAAGAGCGCGGCGATCTATTTAAACAATTTGCCGGATTAAAATAATTGCCACACCCAAATTTTTTACCCCCGTCCAGATCTAGCTGACTCGTTTTTCAGTTGCAGCCCGTTCGATCGTCCCTAGAGGGTGGCTAAGCCACCAAAGCGGCAAAACTGGTGGGTGGCACCAGATCCATCCAGTCGCTTAAGCCGTCAAAGCGGCAAAACTGAAGGGTGGCACCAAAATTTAACCCTCGTGAAAACCTAACCAACTTGCTTTTTAATATCAGCCCGCTCAAGCGTCCCTAGCGGGTGGTGGTAAATTCACCCCGTACAGATCTAACCGATTCTATTTTCAGTTGCAGCCCGTTCGATCGTCCCTGGTGGGCGGCACCAAATTCGCCGACCCAAATCCGCCAGATCTCGTCTTACTGGCGGGTGGCACCAAATTCATCCAGTCGCCTAAGCCGCCAAAGCGGCAAAAAAGAAGGGTGGCACCAAATTCGCCGAATCCTAACTTTTGCTAACATCCTGATTTTATTAAAAGAGCAATTAGGACACCCACTTTTTACTGAAGGGTGGCACCAGATCCAAAGCCTAGCCAAATCCAACAGATCCCGTCTTGCTGGTGGGTGGCACCAAATTCATCCAGTCGCCTAAGCCGTCAAAGCGGCAAAAAAGAAGGGTGGCACCAAATTCGCCGAATCCTAACTTTTGCTAACATCCTGATTTTATTAAAAGAGCAATTAGGACACCCACTTTTTACTGAAGGGTGGCACCAGATCCAAAGCCTAGCCAAATCCGCCAGATCTCGTCTTACTGCTGGGTGGCACCAAATTCATCCAGTCGCCCAAGCCGTCAAAGCGGCAAAAAAAGAAGGGTGGCACCAAATTTTTAACCTCCGTAGAAACCTAACCGATTCGCTTTGTAGTTGCAGCCCGTTCGATCGTCCCTGAAGGGTGGCACCAAAATTTAACCCTCGTGAAAACCTAACCAACTTGCTTTTTAATATCAGCCCGCTCAAGCGTCCCTAGCGGGTGGTGGTAAATTCACCCCGTCCAGATCTAGCTGACTTGTTTTGCAGTTGCAGCCCGTTCTGATCTCCCTGTCAGCACTACGCTTAATACCGTAATATTATATTATGCAAGGTCTCTGGATGTGATTAATATCTCTCGCGGCTTTCCGCCATCCATAGGTCCGACTACACCTTCCCTCTCCATTGTATCAATAATGCGTGCAGCTCTGTTGTACCCCACGCGAAAAGCTCTTTGCAGCATTGAGGCTGAGGCCTGCCCTTTTTCTATCACAAGTTGCACAGCACGGTCGTATAACGGATCAAACTCTGAATCTTCTTCCTCATTAGAATCTTTATTGTTGTCTTCTTCTAAAGCTTTTTTACACAACTCCAAGATCTCAGGATCGTATTGCGGCCTTAACGTCTTACTAACCTCAGCCACTACCCGCTGCACCTCCATATCATCAACATAAGCACCATGAACACGCTTAATATGATCCCAACCTGGTAGTTGCACCAACATATCACCACGCCCAAGTAAACGTTCAGCACCACCTGTTGTTAAAATAGTACGTGAATCGATGGCACTTGAAACTCTAAAAGAAAGACGTGCGGGGAAATTAGCCTTAATCAATCCAGTGATAACATCAACGGAGGGACGTTGCGTTGCTACAATTAAATGAATTCCAGCAGCTCTAGCTTTTTGTGCCAAACGCGTTATCAGATCTTCAATATCTCGCCCCACAGTCAACATTAAATCTGCCAACTCATCAATCACGATAACGATCTTAGGTAACGGTGTAATCTTTTCCGGAGCAAAAGCCGTTGTTTCCTCATCTTCAGAAAGAGGAACATTCCCCTCATCTATCAACTGATCTTCACTCAACATCACGACAGGCCCCTTAGTGCTCTCATCTTCAAAGATGACACTCTCCTCCCCTTTAGCGATCTTATTATAACCGTCAATACTCCTAACCTTAAAACGACGCATTAAACGGTAGCGGCGATTCATCTCATCTACCGCCCACTCCAAAACAGCCTTAGCCTGTTTTGGGACAGTCACAACAGGCACCATTAAGTGTGGAATGCCCTCATAAACACTCAACTCTAAGATCTTCGGATCGATCAAGATCAACCCTAACTCCGCTGGACTAGCACGATATAAAAAGCTAACTAAAAAAGAGTTTATGCAAACAGATTTACCAGTACCAGTAGCACCCGCCACCAAGAGGTGCGGCATCTTCGCTATATCTGCCACAACAGGTTGCCCGTAAGTATCCTCTCCAAGAGGAACAGTCAGTATTGAATCAGCGTTAATGAAAGCATCGCTTTCCAGAACATCACGCAACATTACCAACTCTCTGTGTCGATTCGGAACCTCAATTCCGACCGTGCCTTTCTTTGGAATCGGCGCCACAATCCTTATCGAACTAGCCTTTAAACTCATCGCCAGATCATCTTGCAGATTAGTAATGCGACTAACCTTAACACCGGCAGCAGGCTCAAATTCAAAAAGGGTAATAACTGGTCCTGGATGAACCTCTGTAACATTTCCTTCAATCCCGAAATCTTGAAGCTTCTCCTCAATTAAACGAGATTTCGCTATTAGCTCTTCACTATTTTCAGCCTCAGGTGAAGGCTTAGCTTCTGCTAATAAAGATAGCGCAGGTGGCGTATAATGAAACAACCCGTGCGCCACATTCTCATCTTTTGCAAAACGTTGTCGGATCCGTTTTTCAGGAACGGTAGGTCTTTGCCGTCTATTAACAAGCACATCTCGCCTGCCCCGCTCTTTCCCCTCAACCACTACTTCATCTTCTTCACTAGATCTTCTGCGCTTATTTTTTGAAAGGGGAGTCACTTTTTTGGGAAAATCTCCCATCACAAATTTACCGTTAGCAACCTCCTCCACATCATCATACTCTTCGTAATACTCATCATCATCATCGTTCGAATAATATCTATCTGATGGAGCTGTAATAAAATTAGAAACCCAACCACCAACGGCGCTTCCTCCTTTAGCTACAACGTGTGCAGATTTAGTAGTTCCCCAGAACAACCCTTTTATCCCTTCTCTAGCACCTTTAAACCCACCGATACAGATCGCCTTTAAAAGGTGATAGACACTCATCTGACACGCTAAAGAAAGGAAAAGAATCAATAGACAGATAGAAAGCATGGCGGTGCCCACTGTTCCGAAATAACGGGTTAAAACAGTGGCGATCCCTGCTCCGATACGCCCCCCTGCTGCCGCCCCTCCAAAAAGAGCTACCGTTACACAAGCAGAAACACACGTTCCGATTACGCCCACGATACGGGTCGTCTTATAAATTCCAACAGCATCCTCCGTATCTTTACGAAATAAATAGATAGCGATTAGAAACCAGATCGGGATAGTTAAAGAGCACCACCCCATAAAATCGAGCAAAACAGAACCGACAACATTACCAACGGGGCCCATCACATTGATGGCATCATCTCCCGTGATCTTAAATTTTTCAGAGAGGATACTACAACAAACAAAGAGCGCAGAGATCGCACAAAGCACCACACCTAATTCTCTAAACCAACTTCCCCCGATAGATACCTTATCAGAGTCAGAACGGGGACGTGGAAGTTCACGAATCTCACCTTTTTTCGATCTTTTTCGGGGTTCTGCCCGGCGTTTTTTCTTACTTGCTCCCGCCATACAACTTACAACCAAATAACCAGATGGAATATCACTGGCACAAAATCTCCAAGATCGCTCGCACTATATTTAATACTTAAAATACAGGAAAACTCATCCAGCATTAAAGACCATCTGTTAGGATAGCTTCAATATACAGCGAGCGTATCCAAGCTTATCACCCTCCATAAAGAGCATAAGCAACCTAAAATTTTAAGAACAACCTTAATTAATAACAGAAATCATCATAAACAAGCCCCACGGATTAGGGAACTGTGAAAATATAAATTGGATAAAATAAAACGCTTTTTTACAAACACCGCAAGGATAAGGGTCTTACTTATCAATACGATAGCCGATTAGCGCGCTCTACATCCTAGCCCAGACCTCCCCCCTCCTTTACGTATGTTAAGAGGTAATATCTTTCATGCAATGAGACGTAACTCCTTTCTCCTTCTTTCTTTTCTCTCGATATTTTATTGTCCAATCAGGGGGGCTTTTGTTTTCTTTTTTATACCTAAATACGTATGCCAAGACACCGAGAAAGCCAGCCCCTTTTATCGTTAATTTTTAAAAAATTTCTATCGGTTATAACAATATTGCTACTTTATAGTTACGTAAATCACAGAAGAGTTTGAGTTCTAAAATCCATCAGCTATTCATCAGCTACTTTTACTTTTCGACTCTTTTAAGTTTCTTTTCAGTTACTTCCCAGAGAACGCCTCAACCCTTTTAAGTGCAAAATCACGAACAGCGAGTTGCAGACCTTGTTCAAAAAGCGTTTCTGCGCTAACCCACCCCTTTTCTCCGGAACGGCTCAACCTAAAAATATTTTCAGACAACGCTTTATCTTGAAAGTAATAATTTCCACGCCAAAGCTCTTTACCATCAGCCACACGGTAAACTGACATTAGAAATCCAACGCTAGCCCCTTCATCAGCCCCCACAGCGGAGCCTTTTCTTAAGTTATAATTATGCAGTCGTAGCACCAACATACCATCAAGCTCCATCCTTGCGGATTCAGCTAGCCATTTAGCGTGCGGATACATACCGCTTTCAGCAATAATCTTTTTTGTATCCCTTACGGGAATAGCTTCGATACTCATCTCCGTCTTGATGGCATTAACCAACTTATCATACATCGCATCTTCGGAACCACTAATAGCCTCAGCAGCACCCTGCTCAACCACGAGAGGAGAAACAGACAACGAGTTAATCTCTCTCAACCCTTCCGCATTAAATACAGAGCTCTCGAAGCGTGGACGAATCGTTTTGCCAGGACCTCCCGTAACAGAATATCCGCTACACCCGACACAAACTAATATAGGTAACAATATCCCGTATTTCAAAGCCCCCTCCTCGATATCAATCACAAAAGCGCATTTCCTTACACCGTAAAAAGACACTCTTTTTATCAAAACACGCAACTTTATTCTTTTCAAGCATATAAATAGTACACCCACGAGATATTTATAGATAAAAGTATTATTTTTTCTCTTGCTTTTAATTGCATAACTCGCTTAAGTTTCACCTGCAAACTCTTTCAAGTGACATATAAAAAAATTATGTCGCTAGGGCTTGCTAACACACGAAAATATAGCTACCGTTATCAAAGTCTAATAATTAGATTGTGATTATATATAGCGAGGTTAAAGGTATTTATGACTAACAGAGCTTCTGAAAAAATTATTGATGCGTTAACGCAGTTGATTGAAGGATACAATGAACTTCAAGAGTCCTTAGGGTATGATTTTGAAGGGCATGATGACGATGAAGATGGTGATATGGGTGATGAGAACATCAATCCAGAGTTAGAAGCCAGCATCGTTTCCGAGATGCATTCTGCTTTGGATGCTGTCATCGATTCCGAAGATGTTTCTGCTGAAGAAATTGCAATGTTACTTTCTTCATTAACCGAAGCGTTGGAAGAGATCGATCCTTCCGTATTCGAACCTGATGAGGAAGATGACGAAGTTCACGCTTCTTATGATGAAGATGATGATATGGATTACTTCGACGATGACGATGAAGAGCTTGATGATGATTTCGACGATGACGACGACGATTATGATGATGACGACGACGATGAAGAAGAAGATTAAGTAATTAGTTTTCGTCGTGCATTAGCTCACTAAAAAAGGGAGATCTTTTCAGTCTCCCTTTTTTATTCCGCTTGTTTTCTTCTCCACCTCATTATCAGAAATAGGTGCTATTATATTTTTTATTTGGATCGTTTCTTCCCTAGACTTAACGATCTACCTCACATCAAGTCGTAGCCATCTACTACTTTTAGGGCAGTCTTTTCCTGCACTGTCAATTACTGACATCAAGATGGCTTTTATACACTCACCTTAAAATATCTTATTCAGCTGTTAATTTAAATTCAGACCAAGTGCCGAAACCGAATTTGGTGATAGCTTTTTCGATATCATCACGCGTTACAGATCTGATCTTTTTTATCGTTTCAGCCAAAGAATAAACTTTCTTTCTCGCTAAATATGCCCTTCCCAGAGCATTCATCCTAGACATCGGCAACTCTCCGCCAAGTGCGGTCTTGGCTGCAAGTTTTGTTTTTGCACGTTGCAACTCATCATCTGAAAAATCTAACGGCTTTTCGAGAATGTTTTTTGCGATAGCTCCCACTCTATCAATATCTGAAGCAGCCATCGAACAATAAGCGTTAAACGTACCGACATCATCTCGTTCATCCGTTTCACAACAAGCTGTCTCCGCTAGACCAGAATCAATTAACGCCCAATAAAATTTAGAACCGACACTATCCCCGAGAATCATTGATAATATTGAGAGTGGATAGCGCTCTTCATCAGAAGCCGCTGCGCTACCCGTCATCAATAAAAGATGCGCCTGTGTAAGATCTTTCTTCTTATATTCAAACGAAAGGGTTTGAGGGTGATGTGGTGCGCACTCTCTTGTGATATTAAACGGTTTCCACATTCCACAATATTTTTCAGCATCTGCAACAAGGTTATCCCAATCAAAGGCACCAGCAGCAACCAGCACCATATTGTTCGGCGCATAACGTCTCTCGAAATAAGCTTGCATCTCATCACGCTGAATTGCAGAAATAGATTCAACACCGCCAAGAACTGAGTTACCTGCTGGGTGGTTGCCGAAATAATCTTTATTAGCACGCTCAAAAAGATAGAATTGCGGACGATCAAGATAAAGAGCTATCTCTTCTAAGATCACATTCTTCTCGGTATCAAACTCATGTTGATCCAGCGCAGGACGTAACATATCAGATAAGATCTCTTGAATCTGCGGAACGTACTCCGTAACAGCAGCTGCATAATACGCTGTGCACTCCTCTGAAGTGAAAGCATTCGATTTTGCCCCGACGTTACCCATAGCATAGGTAATATCTAAAGCTGAACGTTTCGCCGTCCCTTTAAACATCATATGCTCAAGAAAGTGCGAAATACCGGCTTCTTTAGGTGTTTCATCTCTAGCACCTGTTTTTACAAAAAACCCAATAGCGGCGCTTTTGTTGCCGGAGTTAACCTCTCCCAAGATCTGAAGTCCATTTGCTAGCTGCGTTTGTTTTATCTCATTACTCACTTTTTATCTTTCCTCTTCTGATATTAAAAAATATGATCAAGGCGACGAGACCCTAGCGTCAACACACTATAATCAGCTATCGGAAATCTCTCACAGTAATTATCAATATCGGCTAAGGTAACCTGATTATACGCTTGCGTTATCTCTTCTCGCGATCGAACTCGCTTAATAATCCACCAATCAGAAGCGTATGAAGAAGCTCTAGCAGGAATGGATTCTTCTCCAATCACATAACCCGCTAAGATATTAGCTTTCGCTCTATCAAGCTCCTCCTGTGTAACAGTGCCTTTTAAACCTTTCATCTCACGCAACATCACCTCTAAAGTTTTATCCGCACGCTCCGGCACCGTTCCGGCATAAGCTGAAAGGGTTCCGTACTCTTTTGTTGCTGAATGTCCCGCATAGACGCTATAACACAAACCTAACTTCTCTCTGACCTCTACAAATAATCTTCCAAACATTCCGCCTGATAAAATTCCTGAAGCGACCTTTGCGGCATAATAATTCTCATCACAAAACGGAGCAGAAGGGGAGGCAAACGTTATCTGCAATTGAGCGGAGTCGCTTTCAATATGATGATACGCCCCTTTAGCAGGTGTACCGAACGGGATCTTTTGTACACAACTTCCCTGCCAAGCACCGAAATAACGGTGTACCAACGTTTCAACTTCCGCACACTTAACATTACCTACTATTGATAAGACAGCACCGCGCGGATGATATTTTTCCTGCCATTCAGCCTTAAGTATTTCAAGTGTAGTATTTTTCAAACCTGTTAAGGTGCCGAGAGTAGACCTGCCGTACGGTGTAGGATAATATTTCTCTCTAAGCTTTATCATCGCCTTATTAGCAGGATTATCTTCAAGAGAACGGATATCTTGAGAAAAGAGATCTGCGATACTTTCTATTTCATCTACTGGTAAGCGCGGCTCTAACACCATAAGAGAGACGAGCTCTAAAACTTCCGACAACTCATCTGCTAAAAGAAAGCCACTATATAAAAAGCTATCACTACCTATTGTTTCACTATGCCGCACCCCTAAAGCATCAAAACGTTCGGAAAGCGCTCTGGAATCGTACCCCCCTGCTCCTCTCGAAGTTAGTTCAGCCAGAATTAGACTAGCACCGAGAGTTTCTTCTGCATCATGAACGACTCCTCCAGGGATCATCAAACTATACGCCACTGAAGAGACGTGCGGCACCTCTTCAACTATTAACGTCAATCCGTTAGGCAGTTCAGAAATTCTTACCATTATACTTTTTTACTCCTTAGTTTACTCCTTGGGGAAATTCATTGTGTATTTAAAATAACACCCAACAACGTTTAGAAATTCTTACCATTACACCTATCTACTCTCTCTCATTTTTAATTTTTAGCAAAGACTATATCTTGCAACGTCACATCCTTTTCTGTCTTTCCTGCAAAAGCGTAAAACGCTGATCCGATTTCGACAGGATAACGCATAGCTGCGCCCTCGCCAAAAAGGATAGTTTTAATCTCACTAAGTAATATCTTCTCTGGATTACGCATTAAGGTGATGCGTTTATCGCCGATATCACTGCAAGAGATAATTCCAGCATGTTCTAACTTATAAAAAGTCGGCTTCAACATAAGCGAACTACACCCCAACTTATCTGAAATCTCTACGTAATTGGGCATTTTTTCACCGTTTAAGAAACTTCTACAAATAATCACCAGCGCTTGCATAGCGAGCACGATCTGACCATCACCCATGCTATAAATAGACCTCTTCCACGCTTTACCTTTTAACGGCAGATATTGCGCTTGATACGTCACCTCCGCCCCAAGTAAGACGATAGTCCAAAAGATATATAGCCAGAATAAAAAGATGGGGATGGCGGCTATTGCGCCGTACAACTTTTCATAGGAAGCGTTTTTCTCAATATAGATAGCGAAAGCCCAATAGGCACAGACAAAGACAAGCGATGTAAAGAGTGCTCCGAACACGACTGCGCTAAACTTAACTGAAGCTTTCGGGATCATATAATACAAGCAAGCAAACGCTGCAAACATCAATAAAAACGGCACTAAATAGTTATAAAGGGGGTGTACAATGGAGTGCAACGATTGTGCTCCGAATTTTTCAAGTAGCGGCTCAATCCTGAGTGTGACAAAAACATAAACGGAAAGGATTAAAATCGGAGTAATTAAGATTATTGAGCTGAACGCTCCTATCTTATGAGACCATGAACGTGCTTCAAAAACCTGCCATGTTTCATTGATGGCGTTTTCGATGGTGTTAATTAACAAGATCGAAGAAACTATAAAAAATACCAACATCGGTAGATTGAGGGCAGAAACGTTAACCCTGACATTTTGCAAAAACTCATTTAATTGTATACCCACTCCGTCAGCGGGTACAAAATTTCTAATAATAAACTCTTCTACAACCGCCACATACTCCTCAGATAAGGCAAAAGAGGCTAAAATTCCGAAAATCAACGTTATAAAAGGGACTAAGGAAAATAACGAGGTATAGGCAAGTGAGGCTGCCTTAGAAAAACCGTTATCCCAATAGAACCTATCAGCGGCTGAAGATATAACTCTAAAGACCCAGCGCATACCGGTCACAGCTCGTGAAAACACCGTATCTTCACCACTTTTATCCTCTTTTTTTGGCGTTTTAGTAACTTTCTTAAATAACATCTCGGTGTTCCTCCTTTTAATTTTACCTGCGGTGTTAGACTTACATGCGATACGGGTAATAGCACACTTTTTTAGATCACGACCATGCACATTCTCAGATATGTTAAAAATATACCTATCCCCCTAAATTAAATAATTTTTCTATTTTTTTTGAAAAAAATAAAAAAATCCTTTGTCTATTACAGCATCATACATATAATGGTGGGTGCTATGGAAATTACATGTAAGAGCTGCGGCAAATCATTCAGTATAAAGGATTCAGGAGTTTCAATGCGTGAAGAGTGTCCGCATTGTGGTGCTGACATTCACGCCTGTATTTACTGTAAATTTTATAGTGAGTCTGCCTATAATAAGTGTAGAGAGCCGCAAGCAGAACGTGTTGTTGATAAATCGCGTAACAACTACTGTGATTACTTCGAGTTTTCTAACGATTCCGACACCATCGGTTTGGGAAGCAAGATAAATAAAGCAGACTACCTAAAGCAACTCGACAGCCTCTTTAAATAATAGAAAATCTAAATCTAGTGCCACCCTTTAGGAACGATTGAACGGGCTGATACTACAGAACGAAGTCAGCTAGGTTTTTACGGAGGTAAAAAAACCGCCCTTTAGGGACAACAGAACGGGCTGCAACTGCAGAACGAAGTCGGCTAGGTTTCTACGGAGGTAAAAAATTTGGATTAAATATTATAAAAGGAGTGAGTGGCGATAGTATCGCAGTAAAACCATTCTAGGATTAACCTCGTGGGTAGTAGTAGGTTTCATTCACTCATCCTTAAAGAGCCTTACTCGGGCAGATTTGTAAAACCTGCCCGAGATTGACGGCGCTTAATCCTTAAGACACCTAAATCTAAGGTAGGCTCAGGATCTGTCTCACTGTCGTCAAGGTCGTATCCTTGACGAAAAGAGAATACGCCTTGCGAAGTTCAGGCAAAATGTCTTCGGAGCACCAGGGGTCCCATAATTTCAATTCAAGAACAATGCCGCCAAGTCCATTGTAGAAATCGATCGTTTTATTCTCTTTATCGAAGATAAACTTGCTCGCGGGGATCGAGTCAATCCATACTTTTTCCTGGCTCCAGCAGTGCAGACGGATTTGAAGGATACCATCCTTACGATAGAAAACTTCCCTGAATTCGAATTCGACGTTTGGGTTCCACTTTTTCAGTCGAGCCAACTCCATCTCCAGTAAGTCCCAAAGGAACTGTCTGAACGCGCAGAATAACGACATAGCTATTCTCCTTATAGTAAGGAAGTGATATGAAAATCTACTACAATAGATTTCCAAAGAAACCTGCTACTTATAATAGATTTTCAAAGAACGTTGGTGCGAGATAAGCTGCACAAATTGTGCGGCACCGATTATCATCGCCACTCGTATAACGAATCGTAAAGTGATTATATTTTGATTCAGATAAGATTAGGAGGAACGATTGCCCTTCAGGTAAAAAATTTGGTGCCACCCTTTAGGGCTGCTAATGCCCTAAAATTAGAATAGCTAATAATATTAAGATGTTAGTAAGAGTTAGTATTTGGCAGCTTTAGTGCCGCCCACTAAGGACAACAGAACGGGCTGCAACTACAGAACGAAGTCAGCTAGGTTTTGACGGAGGTTAAAAAAACCACCCTTTAGGGACAACAGAACGGGCTGCAACTACAGAACGAAGTCAGCTAGGTTTTGACGGAGGTAAAAAAACCACCCTTTAGGGATGATTGAGCGGGCACAACTAAAAAACAAAATCAGCTAGATCTCTACGGAGGTAAAAAATTTGGTGCCACCCTTCAGGGCTGATTGAGCGGGCTGATACTAAAAAGTGGAATTAGCTAGATCTTTACGGAGGTTAAAAAGTGCAACTTTACTTAGTCACCCTTCTCTGTTTTACTTCCACGCCAGTAGCGTAAGCGCTCGCCGATCATCTTTTCGTATCCGCGATCTGTCGGCTCATAAAAACGCAACTTGGCAAACTTTTCCGGAAGATATGTAACACCCCTAGCATAGCCGTCCTTTTCATCGTGCGGATACTGATACCCTTCTGAATACCCGATCTCTTTCATCAGTTTTGTCGGTGCATTTCTAAGATGAAGTGGCACATCTATCTTTGATTCATGCTTAATCACGTCACAAACTTTAATCATCGCTAGATAGCTGCGATTAGATTTAGGGGCACAAGCTAGATACGTTACGCATTGCGCAATAACCTCACGCCCCTCCGGCATACCCAACTTTTCAAAAGCATCAAACGTAGCCACCGCCACCTGCAACGCCCTTGGATCGGCATTACCGATATCCTCACTGGCAAAAACCACCATCCTGCGAATCAGAAAACGCGGGTCTTCTCCAGCTTGCAACATCCAGAAAGCATAAAAAAGCGCCGCATCAGGGTCTGAACCACGCAAACTCTTAATAAATGCCGAGATAGTGTTGTAGTGTTCTTCACCTGCACGATCGTAAAATTTACTTCCAGCTTCATGTAAAAACTTTCGTATTATTTCAGCGGATACAACACCTTTAATTTTCGGATTAGCCTCTTTAAAGCCCTCTATAAAGTTCAGCAACCTTCTGGCATCACCACCAACAACAGTGCTGAAGATGTTTAGAGCCTCTTCTGAAAATTGGATCTGCACCTCTCTTGCTGCATTAAGGGCGATCCGTTTTAAAGATTCCTCTGTAAGTGCGGGGAACGTCAAAACCTTCATGCGTGAACGTAGCGCCCCTGTCAGATAAAACGACGGATTTTCAGTAGTAGCACCGATTAAGATTATTGTGCCTTTTTCAATATGCGGTAAAAACGCATCTTGCTGCCCTTTATTAAAGCGATGAATTTCATCAACAAAGAGGATGGTTCGTTTTTTTGATGATTGCGCCGTTGCTACAATTTCACGCACCTCTTTAACACCACCAAGAACGGCAGAGAACTCAACGAAATTACAGTCGTAAGACCTCCCTACCAACTTAGCGAAGGTGGTTTTACCACACCCAGGGGGACCCCATAAGACCAAAGAAGGCGGATTCCCTCGTCCTGACTTTAACTGCGTAAGTAAATTTCTATCGATCCCCTCCAACCCCTGAAAATCATCCCATGTATGCGGACGCAACTTATCGGCTAAAGGTTGATACACCCTCGATTCCGATTGATTATCGTCAGTAAAAAGGCTTAACGTTTCAGTCATGATCGTTTTTCACTAAAAGTCCTACACCGTCGGTTCTGAAAATCGTGATAAGATCCTCACAGAGTACTCAAACCCCCAGCGTAACTGTCTTAAAGAGAAAGATTCATTAGGCGCATGAATATTATCTTCCTCCAAACCAAAACCAACCAATAAAGGCACGGCACCCGTAGTCTGTACCAAATCCGTGATAATTGGAATGCTGGCTCCTTCCCACTCTGCAACGGGCTCTCTACCGAAGATCTCTTCTAAGATCTCCCACGCATCTTGCACTACTTTTGCGTCCTGCAAGCACTGCACAGCTTTACTGCCGTGCTCAAACTGTTTAACACTTAAAGTAAAACCTTCCGGAGTGTGATCCTTTAAATACTTCTCAATGCAGCTGAACACCGCCGCTGGATCTTGCTGCGGCACCAAACGCGCACTTAACTTCGCCTTTGCAGCAGCCGGAATGATCGTTTTTATCCCTTCACCTTGATAGCCAGCACTAATCCCAACGATATCTAAACTCGGACGCACACCGTTACGAACTTTCGGTGGAAACCTAAGCTCCCCACCAAGTGGCGGAAGACCCGTCTCTTTTTGATACTCTTCAGCATCAAACGGACTTTTTGCAATCATATCAAGTAGTTCCTGAGTCGGCTCTTCAACATCAGCATAAAATCCAGGCACAGCGATACTACCATCTGCATTAAATAATCTCGCTAAAAGCTTAGCTAACTCTGTTGCAGGATTTTTTACAATTCCACCGTGAACCCCCGAATGCAGATCTCTTTTTAAGCCACCAAGATTCACCTCAAAAGCGATAAGTCCACGCAGCCCCACTACAACAGCAGGCACCTCTTCAGAAGCTAAACTTGTATCCATCGCCATTAACACATCTGCTTGCAACCACTCCTTCCACTCTGGAAGAGAGGTCTGCAATCCGCCGCTACCACTCTCTTCTTCGCCTTCTAATAAAATAGTCAACGAGCATTTCAGTTTTTCAGCGGCGATCATCGCTCCCACTGCATGAATAAATGCGGTAACCTGCCCCTTATCATCATGAGCACCCCGTGCATAGATCCTATCCCCTCTCTGAATCGGTTCAAACGGATCACTATGCCACTCTTCCAATGGATCGGCAGGTTGCACATCGTAATGTCCGTAAAATATAACGTGCGGTCTATCAGGCTCTCCTTTAAAAGTGCCGCAAGCAACAGGATGACCTGAAGTTTCAAGGAGACTCGTTGTTAACCCTATCTCCTGCAACCTTTTGCAAAGCCATTCTGCACACGCTCTACAATCCTCAGCGTGTTCCGGCTGTACCCCGATAGTTGGAAAACGCAAAAACTCATTCAAAAATTGCACCAACTGATCCTCTGTCTCAGAAAAAGTCAACTCAATCTCTTCTTTCTTCATAGCTCTCCATCAAGTACACAATATTTCTGCTTTATCCTCCGATTAGGAACAAAAAACACCTTTTGCGCAAGCCTTTTTTAATATGACTCCTTGCACTCTTAACTTTAGCAAGCGATACTATACCCACTTCAAAGCTTGTTTTTACGTCAGAATCAAAAGGATCTCTCCTTTACTCTCCGTCGTGCACAATAAGGATGCTTCAACAGGGGGTAAAAAAGATGAGTTGTGAACGACGTAAGAATAGTGATGAGATGTTTTTTATGTTGCAAAACAACAGCTGCGTTGTAACAATTTTTCCTCTCGAATGAGAGACGATAAATTGTTACAGTGGGAAAAATAGTTTTATAATCAACGGAATCGATAACAATGAAGAGATATTTTCCATCAATTAAAACCTTACTTTTAGTCTTAAGCACAGTTTGCTTTTTAGCAGCCTGTTCTTCAACAGATAGTGGTAAAGCCACAGATGAGTTCGGGAATCCGCTCTCAGAATCAAATCTTAATGCAGAGCGTGAAGGACGTTATGCAGGTGGCGCTATTCCATTAGCTGAAGATGGTGGCATGTTCAGAGATATAAATTTCGGATATGACTCCTCAGCCATTGATGATTTAGGACGTCAAAATCTTGAGCAAAACGTTCAAGTATTGCAATCAAATCCTAATATTCGGGTGCAGCTTGAAGGTCATTGCGATGAGCGTGGGACAGCAGAATACAATTTAGCTTTAGGCTCTCGCCGTGCGCAAGCAGTTTATGACCTTTTAATTTCTTACGGAATTCCTGCTTCCAGACTTGAAACCATCAGTTACGGTGAAGAAGTTCCGTTAGATCCTGCCTCTAACGAAATGGCATGGGCAAGAAACAGACGTGTCCATTTCTCAGCATTTACAACACCCCAAAGGTAGTTGCTAACAGTATGGCTGGTGCGCTAGCACCAGCCATACTAACTCCAGATCAATCTCCCCCCCCTACAAATATAAATTCCCTACTGGCCACGTCTCGACTGAATCAATTAGGTAGATATGCTCATTGTAAAATTGATGTAATGAAAAGTTTGCCATGCGGGGGCAGCGTGGAGGGAGACCGTGCTGCGTTACATTCACAACAGAAAGTTGCTTAACCCTTAAACGATAAAAGGTTGCAGTGCTTGCTTTCTTACGGGGCAATTTATCCTTAAGATCTTTTAAAACTTTATTATCATCACTCCATAAACAAACACTTTTCACAAAACGGTTTATCCCTCTAATCTTTTCCAGCGAAGTCGACTGAAACGAAAGGTCTCCCCCACTCATACTATTTACAAGTAAACGGTACTCATCAAAAGTAATTGCACCCCCCACAAAATCACAACCCCCTCTACTAAATTTTCCTTGCGGGAGGAACATAAGATCAAGATCGAAGGAGTCACTACTTAGAACTGCATGATGCTCGTAAGATCCATCTTTATGGAGATATTCCGTAAAATCTTCAGATAAGTGCGTCGCTGTTTTAGGAGAAGAAAAAGAAGATATAAAAACACCGAGCGCAACAAGCGCAAGTCCTACAACGGAAACGATATAAACTTGATAGAGCGTCCCTGAAGTGGCTGCCGAACTATTCCTTCTTAACCGTATTGAATCACTTGAGGGTGTAAGCTTTTCCTCTATACAGGCGGGACATAAGCGCGTCGCACTTCCTCGCTTAGACCCGCAATTATAACATCCCATCTGTTCTTCCTTTAATAACCGTACCTACACCGTTAAGAGAAAAATTTTTCGCTCCCCTTCTCTTACTCCTAAACACTTCTAAGCACATTAAACGATCTCTATCTCTTCTAACGGCAAGGTGAATAAAAACTTCGTGCCCTTAGCGATCTGACTACTTACTGTAATAGTTCCGTAATGCAGCTCCACAATCTGTTTTACAACAGATAAGCCGATACCCGTGCCTTCACATTTTTTTTCAGCATCTTGTCCTCTTCTAAACATAACGAAGAGGTCGTTTAATTCCTCTTTCGGAATTCCTGGCCCGTTATCCTCAACATAGAACTCACAGAAATGCCCCAAGCTACGCAGCAACGCTTCCCCTTGCCCGATATTAATTACAATGGTCTCTTTATCATTATATTTAACAGCATTATTGATTAAATTAATAAAAACCTTACGCAAAAGTGGCGCATTACCCCAGACCTGTGACAAGTTTGAAATATTGATCTGTATATCTAGATCAGATTGGAAATTAAGATCTTGTACTACTTCATCAACAAGCTGCCCTAAATCAAGCATCTCCATCTTGGCAGCCTTAGCACCGATCTTGGCAAACTCATACATCGATTGCACAACACTAAGTAATCGTTTTGAAGCTTCAAAAGTGCTTGTTAATAACTTGGCAAGCCTCTCATCAACATCATCTTTATAAACGTCACAGATATACTCCAACTTCATATTAATACCGCCGAGAGGGCCGCGAATGTCGTGCGCTACCGTTCCGCTAAAATCATCAAGACGTTTATTTTGATCGGAAAGTAAACAATTAGCCTCCGTCAATTTTGCTATCAATTTAGCATTTTCTCTTTCAAGTCTACGAATCCGTAAAAGATGACGCACAGCCGGAGCAAGCTCATCCAGCCAACGACCTTCTTTTACAATACAACGGTGACACCCTGCATTATAAACAGTAGCTAAAACATACGGATCAACAGAGCGTGAAGTGACTAAAACAGAAGGCTCTGTATCCTTTAATTTCATCTCTACAAGAAGTTCAACACCACTAATAGATCTTAAAGTTTGTTCTAAAATGACAACATCGTAATCTGTGATATCAACGGCTTTTCTAAAATCGACAAGGGAGCGCACCGCTTCAACATCAGCAAACGGCAGCTGCTTAGTTAAAACCGCCTGACTTTGAACAATCTCATCTCCATCATCAAAGATTAAGATCTTAGGTCGTTCTATCTGTTCCTGCGCTTCCATTTTTTGATTTTTTTATCTTATGCTGTTTTTATCTCATGGCATTGCGCAGATAGTTCTTCAAACGAATCAAAGCTCTGGATCTAATCTGTGAAGCTCTTGATTCCGTAACCCCTAAAATTTCTCCGATCTCTTTGAGGTTTAATTCTTCATAGAAATATAAGCTGATAACCAGCCTCTCCTTTTCCGGCAACCTATCAAGCGCTCTGGCAATCAAACTGACTTTTTCACTACTTAAGAGATTTTTTAACGGATCTTGCGACGTTGAGGCTAATGTTTCATGCGCTTTAAACCGTTCTTCACCGTGACCAAACCCCAACTCTTCAAAACTCAACATCACGATAGAACCAACTTCACCAAGCAATTTGCGCAACTCTTCGAGCTCCATACCGAGCTCTTCCGCCACCTCATCATCCGTAGCGGGGCGACCTAGCTTCTGTTCGATCACTTGATAAGCCTCTTCTAACTTATGCGATTTAAAGCGCAAAGAGCGTGGCATCCAATCTTGAGAGCGAAAACTGTCCAAAATTGCACCACGTATGCGAAATTGTGCATAGGTAGAGAAGTTAGTTTCATGCTTCGGATCGTACTTCTGCAGAGCATCCACCAAGCCGATAATGCCTGAATTTAGCATCTCTTTTAGATCAATATCCTTCGGCAACCGTCCTGACAGACGATGAACAACCTTTCTAACAAGAGGTAAATAACTTTTGATGAGATCTTCTTTCTCATGATCGTCAATACTCTTGTATGCTTCAACCGCACTGCGTTTAATTTTGCCCACTCTCCATCTCCTCGTAAACTGTCAAAACTTTGGTTGCAATCCACTGGAAGATGCGTACTACAACGTACACAATCAATGAATCAAACGTGATATATAAAATCTGATATTCCATGGCAGCTTCGGTACTTAAGACACAAACTGTTATCACAAGAAAAGAAAGTACTATCAGCGCTGCCGCCAACTTATTGACGTAAATCTCAGCTAAGTTTTTCTTTTTTATCACGCTCGTTCTAACAGCCATATTCCGCCGCATCCATTAATTCTCTAAAGAAGAATTGCATTCCTCCTTTGACTCGTCTGGTATAAAAATCCAGATCCAACTTCTCCGCTACCTTTACAAACCCCATTGAAGCTTGACTACTTGGAAAAAGATCCAACAAAGCACGTTGTTCTGAAATAGCAGTCGGAATAGCAGAATCCGTCAATACAGCTCCGAGATAACACAACTTTACATGCAAGAATCGTTCAACAGCTCTAGCAAGACGCAAATAAGCACCTTTTCCAACGCTTTCGCTCTGTACATTATTTGCCACAATTGAGATCTCTTTCTCCCCGTACTCCTGTGCCAAGACCTTTATCAAGGCATAAGCATCCGTTAATGAAGTCGGTTCAGCCGTGATCACACAGATAATTTCAGAAGCAGCGCTATTAAAATACATTACGTCGGGACCAATACCGGCTTGCGTATCAACAAGTAAGTAATCAAAGCAGGCGGTTGCTTCTTCAATCCTATCTATTAGTAATAAACGTTGTTCTGGTGTAAGTCCGGCTGCTAAAGGAGTCCCGCTGGTCGCTGGTATAATAACGATCCCATCTGGGCCATCAAGCATAGTATCTTCGAGAGTAAGCCGCCCATCTACAACATCTTGTAATGTTGCTTTAGGTTTAAGCCCTAACATCACGTTGATATTAGCTAAACTCAGATCAGCATCTAAGATAGCAACGCTCCGTCCCATCCGTGCCAAAGCTAAACCGCAATTAACACTGATATGAGTTTTACCGACACCACCTTTGCCACTAGTAATGCTAACAACACGTGTTACGCCTTGTTTGTGTCTCTGGTCTTTTTTTATGTTTAAGCTCGTTCCGTACATATAAAACACCCAAAAGTTTAGATTACATAAGAGCTAATAAGTTCCATAAAATTTTCACTTATTAGAGATAAAATTTTTAAAAATCACTTTTTCTTTAGCGCCACCTCTCTCAACTCTTCAAAATCACTCTAAAAAACCTTATTATTGCGCTTCCAGCGCCAACACTCCCATTGACTTAACCTTTGTCCCTGCAGCTATCTCTTGATGACTAATAACCGCATAACCAGGAACAAATCGATCAACAAAATTAAACAAAGCCGCACGCAAATTTGCCGACACAAGTAGTAGCGGTGTTTGCCCCAACTCTGAAAAACGCTCCATCATCTTATTTAACTTTGAAATCAGAACTTGTGCGCGTGCTGGATCTAAGGCTAAAAATGAACCTTCATCACTCTGCTGCAAATTATCATTCAGGTACCGTTCAACACTGGGATTAAGACTAGCTAGAGGTAGCACCCCCTCGTCACTAACGTATTTAGCTGTAATGGAACGCGCTAAACGGCGTCTTACTAACTCCGCCAAACGCTCCGGTTGTTTTATGGTCGGTGCCCAATCAGCCAAAGTTTCTAAAATAGTTCTTAAATCTTTGATACTGATCTGTTCACGTAATAAACGGCATAAAACGTGTTGTACCTGCCCGAGTGTCATCAAGTTAGGAATAAGCTCTTCAATAACTTTCGGGAATTGTCCGCCTAAAGTATCTAACAGGTGTTGCACCTCCTGCCGCCCTAACAGTTCGTGCATATTATTTTTGATTAATTCTGTAACGTGCGTGGTAACTATCGTTGAAGGATCAACTACCGTATAACCAGAAAATTGAGCACGCTCTTTTTCAGATTCATGAATCCACAACGCATCCAACCCAAAAGCAGGCTCCTTAGTTGGAATACCTTGAATCGGTGCCGTAACACTACCTGGATCCATAGCTAAAAGATAATGCGGCTTTAATTCACCTTCTCCGATAGCAGCACCTTTTAACATAAAGCGATATTCACTCGGTGAAAGTCTGACATTATCTCTGATATGAATAGCTGGTAAAATAAAGCCGTAATCCAAAGCAAATTGCCGCCTGATAGAACGAATTCTATCAACCAATCCGCCCGTTTCAACTAATGAAACCAACTCATAACCGACCTCTAATTCTAAAGTGTCAACACCAAGTAGTCCGCTCACCTCTTCAGTGCTACCTGGTTTCGGTGTATTATCTGCTTCCTGAGCTCTTTCAAGCTCCTGCATCTTCTTATCTGTTACCGCTTTTACTTCAGCACGTCGTCTGAAAAGCGCTATCGCACCCGTAGCAGCACTTAAAGTAATAAAGGGCAGGAACGGCAAGCCTGGTACGATCGCCAAACCGGCACATGTTGCTGCTGCAATCCAAAGTGGTCTAGAAGATGATGTTAATTGAGAGATCACTTCAGTACCAAGGTCATCTCCACTTGAAGCAGCACGTGCTACAATCATACCGGCTGCAGTAGAAACAACGATTGAAGGGATCTGCGCCACTAAACCATCACCGATAGTGAGCAAGGTGTATGTTTCTGCGGCGATCTTCCAATCCATTCCTTTAAAAACGATACCGATTATCAAACCACCAACGATATTGATTCCTGTTAAGATCAACCCCGCTATGGCATCACCGGAAACGAATTTAGCAGCACCATCCATTGATCCGTAAAACTCCGATTCCATCTGTAATTCTTTGCGCTTCTGCTTAGCTTCTGCTTCGTTAATAAGCCCTGCATTTAAATCGGAATCTATCGCCATCTGTTTTCCTGGCATCGCATCCAAAGTGAATCTAGCAGCGACCTCTGCAATACGGGTAGCACCTTTTGTAATAACTTTTAAATTAACGATATTAATTGCGATGAATACAACGATACCGACTACAAAACTTCCACCGACTACGAAATTCGCAAAGGCTTGAATAACAGTACCAGCTGCCGCCGTTCCCGTATCTCCGTAGAGTAAGATCAATCTCGTAGTGGCAACGTTCATACCCAATCGGAAAAGGGTTGTAACCAATAAGATGGCAGGAAATGAAGAGAACTCTGAAACTCTATTTTTAAAAAGGGCGGCAAACAAGATAACCAGAGAGATCGTTAAGTTTAAGGCGATACAGATATCTAATAACGGTGTCGGAACAGGTAGCAATAAGATAGTCAAGATAAAGACTATTAAGATAGGAACAGATGCGCTAACCCAAAAATTACCTTTTGTTTTAATCTTAACAGCCATCAAAACCTCTTAAAAAATCAACACCATCCCAAAACACTTTAACGTCCCTGCCCCTGTTGCAGATAACGATACGGATTGCGCAACTTGTAAACATAAGCCAGAACTTCTGCTACCGCCTTAAAGAGTTCGTGTGGAATTTCACGCCCCACCTCAACAGAAGCGTATAAAGCACGCGCTAGCGGTTTCCTCTCTAAAACAGGAACTCCTGCTTTTCGCGCTAGCTCTCTTATCCTTAACGCCATAAAGCCACGTCCTTTGGCAACTACCGTCGGTGCACGCATAACGGCGCGATCGTATTTCAGTGCTACTGCATAATGAGTCGGGTTCGTCACAACGACATCAGCTTGCGGTACACTTCGCGCAATACGATTCATAATTCTTTGCAAGCCTTTCCTACGCATCAACTGTTTTGTGCGCTCATCACCCTCTACTGATTTACGCTCATCTTTAACTTCATCTTTTGTCATACGGTTTTTTTTGAGCCACTGTCTTTTTGTCCAGACAAAATCCCAAACAGCCAGTACGATCATGACGTACAGCACTTTCCAGAAGATATCTGACATGGCAGTGCCGATAAATTTTAGAACTGCGCTGACACTAAGATGAATCAATGCCACCATATCGGGAGCGTATGAAACTAAAGCGTAATATCCGATAGGCAAAATGATAGCGATCTTTAAAACTCCAGTTAAAACATTCATCATAGAGGTAGCAGAAAAGATCCTTTTTATGCCGTTAATCGGATTCAGATACAGCATCTTAAATTTTATTAAGCCCTCTTTGACGTTAAATTTCGTTTGAATTAAAACGGCAAAACTCGCTACAAAAGCTACTGCTAAAAAAAGTATAAGGAGGATCCAACCTATCTCCTTAATTATCATTGAAAGAATTTGTATTATCCCCTGCACTTCAAGAGCTTCAGAAGTCATAGAGATCATACCGTAGACTCGGATTATAATATTTTGAAAACCGGCGAAGAGGTTGCCACACAACATAGCCAAGATCCAAAACCCCACAAAGAGAGAGCTAACCTTTGCAACCTCTTGTGAAACGTGGATCGCCCCTTCCTTACGTAATTCTTCGATACGCTTACTGGTAGGGTCTTCAGTTTTTTCTGCGTCGTCTCTATCTCCTGCCATTTCCGAGAAGCTCTAGTAATAATCTCTAAACAAGCCGTTTAGTAATTTAAACGACTATCAAAAAAGGGATCCTTCCCCTTCGCTTAAAGGTTGAAGCAAAAGTCAGACCAACCCAAAAACTTCTCTTTGCATTGATAACATCTTGGAATAACTAGCTAATTCTAGGCAGTAGAAATGACTACTAAGGGCGATCAGTGTCAAAAAGTAGACACCTTTAAATCTTCTCACTTCTTTTATAAAAATTAAGAGAGGTTAACGGCGTAACGAACGCCGTATTACAAAGTGCATTAAGGATACTTCTATTTTTCCTTGTAGCCATATTTTAAGAGTTGAAATAATAAATTGTTTGCGAAGCAACTTTAGAAACACCTTTGTTAAAAGAACAAATACTCACGAAGCAATCTTAGAAACGGCTCTGTTAAAAGAAAAAATGCTTATGAAAGGTATTCTCACCCCTTTTTCAATCAGAATATGAACGGGGAGTATTGATCGCTTACACTTAAAACCTTATAAGCACCAAACCTAGCGCACAACGGGCACGATAAAAGTTTTTTCGTTTTCATATTTTGAGGAGTTTCAACCTCAACAATAGAAATAGAAGTTTTAGCTCTGTTAAGCGTGGTCGTAGATATAACCGCACGGTTCAGGTTCAGGTCAAAACCTTAATAATAGAAGCAAAAGTTTTAAGGGTATTTTTCGGACATTTTTTGTTACATAAAAAAGGATAATTCTTTACGTATAGGTTCATAAGTATTTTTCAGACATTTTTCGTTACATAAAAAAGGCTTAATTTATGTATTTTTGTTTTTTTTGCAGCAACATAATAGAATATGTGGAGTTGTATTTTTAAGGATTTTTATGAATCGTTATAAACTTATCAAGGCTGATTCCAATGCCCGCTGTGGAGAATTTACCACAAAGAGCGGCTCGTTTGAAACGCCTAACTTTATGCCTGTTGCCACACGAGGATCTGTTAAAGGGGTTGATACAGATCGCTTAAAGGAGTGCGGGGCGCAAATTATGCTCGTTAATACGTATCACCTCTGGCTCCGTCCGAGTAGTGAGACTATCAACAGAGTCGGTGGAATTCACCGTTTTACAGATTGGGATGGCCCGATTTTAAGTGACAGTGGTGGATTTCAAGTTTACAGTTTAAAGGATATCCGTTCTCTTTCAGATGAGGGTGTTGAGTTCCGTTCACACCTTGACGGTTCAAAATATTTTCTCACTCCAGAAAAATCGATTCAAATTCAGGAGGAGCTAGGCGTTGATATTGCGATGGTACTAGATGAGTGTCCAGCAGGTGATATGCCCTTAGAGCAACTTTCAAAATCGTTAGACATGACACTCCGTTGGGCAAAGAGGTCTTTAGAAGCTAGGCGTAATCCACAAACTGCCATCTTTGGAATTACACAAGGTGGCGGGAATAGAGAGCTACGAACGAAAGCTGCCGCCACACTTTCTGAACTTGATTTTGACGGCATGGCGATCGGTGGCTTAAGTGTTGGAGAGTCAAAAGAGATTATGTATGATGTTTTGAGTTATCACGTTAACCAACTTCCTCAACATAAGATTCGTTATCTCATGGGCGTTGGCACAACAGAAGATATCGTTGAAGGGGTAAGGAACGGAGTAGATCTCTTTGATTGCGTTATGCCGACGCGCGCGGGACGTTTTGGACGTGCTTATGTTAATGGAGAGAAACCGTATATTAATATGCGTAATTCCGTCCACAAATTAGATCCGAATCCCGTCGATTCGACCTGCAACTGTTTGTGTTGCAAGAAATATTCGCGTGCCTATCTACACCATCTTTTTCATGTAGGTGAGATGCTTGGACCTCAACTTTTAAGTATCCACAACCTTACGCACTACCTCTCTTTAATGAAGAGGATTAGAGAAGCCATTCAGGAACAACGCTTTGAAGACCTCTACAACGCTGAAAAAAACAGATGGCAGGGGGTCTCTAACAGATGAAGAAGGTACTACTCTTTTTTATGTTTTTCTTCTGTCTCTCTTCTGCGGCAGCAGAAGAACACCCTGTAACACTCAAAATAATCTCTGACTACACAACAGATTCAGAAGAGTGTCGTTTAGGAGTTCTTTTTGAGATAAAGGATGGTTGGTATATCTACTGGAAGGAGCCAGGTGAGACGGGGCTTCCGACAAAGATTGATATTAAACTTAAAAACGGTTCTGCTTCCGCTCTACACTATCCGATTCCTAAAACATTTAAACAGGCAGGAATTTTTACCTCGTACGGCTATGAAAAAAGAGTTTTACTGTGGTTCGATTTAAAAGGTGTTTCTAAAAACAGTGAAGTTAGTCTACTTGTTGATTGGCTAGCCTGCGGCACGGATCTCTGTATACCTGGAAAGCAGCTACTAAAAACAGAGCTTTCCCCCACCCTTTCAGAGACATCTTCAAAAGATCTCTTTAACCTTTGGGAGAAGAAGCTACCAAAAGATCCCCTTAGATATCATCCGTAAAATTGGTTGCAGTGCTATTCTACTAGTGACGATTGGGCACCTTTCGGGGACAACTAAACGGGCTACTACTAAAAAACGGATCAGCTAGCTGTTTACGGTGACGATCGAGCGGGCTGAAACAGAAAAAGGGATCAGCTAGATGTTTACGAAGGTAAAAAATTTGGTGCCACCCACTAGGGACAACTGAACGGGCTGCAACTACAAAACGGATCAGCTAGATGTTTACGAAGGTTAAAAAATTGGTGCCACCCACTAGGGACAACTGAACGGGCTGCTACTAAAAAACGGATCAGCTAGATCTCTACGGAGGTCAAAAATTTGGTGCCACCCACTAGTGACGATTGAACGGGCTGCTACTAAAAAACGGATCAGCTAGATTTTTACGGAGGTAAAAAATTTGGTGCCACTCACTAGAGTTAGAAAAGTATTCCTAAGATAGTGAGTGGCAACAAAAAAAGTGTTCTACACTAAGCCGTTATAAAGACTTTGAAAAAAAGTTATCATCATCGCTTACAGTCGGCTCTGTTGCTTTTTTAGAGGGTAACGTAACTCCTTCATAAATATCTCCTTTCTTTCCCGCTGTTACATTATTTCCCTTAACGGCGGCTCCTGCTCCTGCTGTCTGTGCTGCTGTACGTGGAACTCCTGTTTTCACTGGATCTTGAGCAATCCCTGTTCCCATATTTCCCTACCTTTTTTATCTATAAAATTAATTAAAACTAGCAAAGTATTATTAAAAATACGCTAAGACTAAATAATATAATTAGCACGGCTAACGGCAGTTAACTATAAAGTGCTTACCGACCGCGCTTTGCGCACCTGTTATAATATAGTGCGTGCCCGTGATTCTGCTAAAAATTTCAAAACTAAGCAAATTTTAGTAGTGCCACCCTCCTGTAAGACGGTTTAAGTGGTAAAAATTTAGCCCTTCAGGGAGAGCAGAACGGGGTGTAACTAAAAATCGAGCGGAAATTTGGTGCCACCCACCAACGCTAAAAGCCAATGCTAAAAAACTTTAAAATTACGATAGCTAATAATATCAATATATTAGCAAAAGCTTAAAATCTGGCAGTTTTGGTGCCACCCTTCTTTTTTGCCGCTTTGACGGCTTGGGCGACTGGATGAATTTGGTGCCACCCACCAGTTTGGGCAGATCTAGCAGATTTAGCTGGGCTTGGATCTGGTGCCACCCACTAGGGACGATTGAACGGGCTGCAACTACAAATCGAATCAGTTAGGTCTGGACGAAGGTAAAAAATTTGAAATTACGGCAAGATACCGAAAAAAGGGGTGTATCCCAACAAGATCGCTAGCACTAAATTAAATTTAATATTTTTTAGCCGTTTCAATTGGTCTTAAACCTTTTTAATGTTAAAAGCCCCTTTACGTAGTTACACCTGATGTATCTAATAATTAAGGAGTAAATAAAGTGAGTCTTATCAAGAAGATATATTTTAATATATTGTTTTTATTGCTAAATACCGCCCCTGCATTAGCTCAAGAGATCGTTCCACCAGCAGCCGCAGGCGATGCAACAGCTACACCTCAAGCGCCAAGCCTACTTCAGGGGATGGCTGAGGTGCTGCCGATGTTTGCTACGATATTTTTAATATTTTACTTTTTAGTAATCAGACCTCAAGCTAAACAACTTAAAGACCACGAAACGATGCTAAACACTTTAAGTAAAGGCGATGAAGTTATTAGTAGCGGTGGCATTATTGGACGGGTTGCCGGAATTGAAAAAGATTATATACTCCTCGAAGTTGCCAGCGGTGTAAAAATTAAATTATTAACATCAAATCTGGTACGCAAATTTGAAAAATCAAAAAAGTCAGGGGACACAGAAAAAAAGTAGTTATGCCTTCTACTCTTTTTGAATCAGATTTTTTTATTATTACTCCTGCTACACGGCATTAAAATAGTAAGATGCTAGGTAGCAGCAAGCGATGGGAATCATTGAGCTATGCAGTGGGATCTAAAAAAACGACTTATTATCTTAGGCGTTGTGGTGTTAGGAGCGTTTTTACTCTTAGTACCAACAATCAATATATCTTATAAAAGTTTAAAAGGGCTAGAGGTCACTCCCCAAGAAAGGCTTGGAGAGAACTGGATCTCCAAACCGATTGCACTCGGACTTGATCTAAGTGGTGGTGTACAACTCATTTACAGAGTTGAAGTAGAGGAAGCTGTACTCGGAAAGTTACAAGCTAAAGCAACAGCCATTAGATCCTTTTTACGTGATGAGAAAGTTGCTGTTAGGAGAGCAGTTGCCACAAAAGACAAAAGAGTTGAAATAACCTTAATGAGTGACCGCGCTTTAGAAAAAGCTAAAGCTAAAATCGCCGAAAATGATCCGACTTTAACTTTTGTTGATGAGAGACGTGACGGGACATCAATTATTTTAAGTTATAAGATCTCAGAGAGAGAAGAGTTCAGGATTCGTACAGATGCAGTTGATCAGGCTGTCGAAAACTTAAGAGTCCGCGTTGATCGCTTCGGTGTAGCAGAACCATTAATTCAGAAGGTAAACGCTGACAGGATCTTATTGCAGATGCCGGGGGTAAAAGATATCGAATCTGTTAAAAAGATCGTCGGACGGGTAGCAAAACTCGAATTCCGTTTCCTTCCAAAAAATACGACAGATCCAACCGTTACCATGAAAGATAAAGAAGGTAACCCCATCGCCGTAGAAGAAGATGTGCAGATGAGTGGCGATATGGTTGAAGGAGCAAACATTAATTTTGGAGAGTACGGAGAAGTTATAGTCTCTCTTAAGATGACACCAGAAGGTGCTCGTACCTTTGCCAGAGTCTCGAGCTCCGGGATCGGGCGTGAATTGGCGATAATCCTTGACGGCGTTGTCGTCTCACACCCTGTTATTAAAGATAGGATTACACAAGGAGAGGCCAGCATTACAGGTCAATTCTCTATGCAGGAAGCCCGAGAATTAGCCTTAGTTTTAAAAGCAGGTGCCCTTCCTGCTCCACTTACCATTATGGAGGAGCAACTTGTCGGCCCCACCTTAGGTCGTGAATCAATTAAGGATGGTACAATAGCTATCATCGTTGGATTCTTAGCTATCTTCATATTTATGGTTGTTTATTATAGGAAATCAGGTCTTATAGCAGCAGCTACTTTGGGATTAAACTTAATATTTATCTGTGCACTATTATCCTTATTTGGAGCAACGTTAACACTACCCGGTATCGCCGGACTGGCTTTAACTATCGGTATGGCTGTTGATGCCAACGTCATTATCTTTGAACGTATCAGAGATGAGATTAAAAATAATGCCACTCGAGATGTTGCTGTCGCTGCTGGTTTTGACAAAGCCCTTAGCGCCATTGTTGATTCAAACCTGACGACCTTAGTTACCGCAATATTGTTATACTACTTCGGTACCGGTCCTGTTAGAGGTTTCGCAGTGACTTTAGGAATCGGTGTTATCACAACTATGTTTTGTGCGACATTTGTTGCACGCATCTTTTTTGACGCTTTGCCTTTAAAAGCAAAGGACTCAGTACTGTCAATCTAGCTTTATTACGTAGGAATTTTTAAAATGAAGATATTTGCAGAAAAAACCAATTTCGATTTTATGGGTAAAAGCAAGATTGCCATAACCCTCTCTACCTTACTAATCCTTGCTACCTTTTATACTTGGTTTGCTAGAGGTGATTCAAAATACGGGACCGACTATATCGGCGGATTTGAGTTCGTTGTAGAACTCGATCAATCAGTCGATAGTGATGCCACTGTCAAATTGAGGGAAGCTTTTCAAGAGGGAGGATTCTCTGATGTCGTCGTGCAATCTTATCAGATAGGAAGTGGTAAATACGCCATTAGACTTCCAGGTGATGTTGCAAAGGTAGACACCACTGAAGTAAAAGATTCCAAAGATGAGAATGCCCATACGGCGGAAATAGCAAAGAAAGTTAAAGCGGTTCTGCAGGAAGCTTTCGCAGATAAGTACACCATGTTAAGCAATTCCTATATCGGACCAACCATCGGTAACGAGTTACGCTGGAAGGCTTTAACAGCGTTTATCTTCGGATTGCTCGGCATTACCGCTTATATTACGTACCGCTTTGAATTTGCATTTGCACTTGGTGCTGTATTAGCTGTTTTCCACGATGCCATCGTAACCTTAGGTATCTACCTTGCACTAGGTCACGATTTAAATATGACCGTCCTAGCCGCAGTCTTAACAATTGTGGGTTATTCTGTAAACGATACGATCGTTATCTTTGATAGGGTCAGAGAAGAAGTTTTTAAACGTAAAGATTACGAACTGGTTCCTCTTTTTAATGAGTGCATTAACATCACCTTGTCACGTACCGTTATCACCAGTCTACTTACGTTATTTGCAGCGGTATCGCTATTAGTTTTAGGCGGCGGTGCTATCGAAGATTTAAGTCTCTTCATGGTGATCGGTATTCTTGTCGGTGCATATTCAACTATCTTTATCGCTTCACCTATCGTTGTTGCTTGGGAGTCTTTTATGACTCGTAAAAAAAGAGCTGCCACTGCTTAATTAACATATAAAAAAACGATCTGTTTTTAAGTAAAAGGCGTTCAGAGATGAACGCCTTTTTTTTATACCTTCCTAGTTAGTGCCACCAGTCTAACATCCTGATTACATTTAGATTCACCTTTTTCCTTAAGAATGCCGATAACTCTCCCCATAGCATCATCTATAAAAAACGGTTTATTTATGGTTACAGGGGTTAATAACAATATAAATACGCAGCAGCCTTTACTAATAAGGCAAGCCTCAAACCCACCCCTTAAAATAACCTCTCCCCTCTTTGACTCAATCCCAGTTGGCACGACACTCCCTGCGAAGATAGTAGAAGATGTTACAGGGGAGCGCGGAATAAATATAGCGGGAGTCTTTATCAAAACAGAACTTCCTGATCACTTACAGAACGGATCTAATGTAACGCTACAAGTTATAGGAAAAGGTCAAGCTATTATCTGTTACACCACTTCAGAAGGGACACTTAAAAATTCTCCACCACTTCTTTCGCAAGAAAGTGTAGCACAAGCGATCTTAAAGATTCTCGGGATAACAGAGGCACCGATCGCTGCAAGCTTTACGCAGATAACAGATCTTGAAACGGTGTTAAATGAAAGATCTTTAGGAGACCGTGATCTACTATTAAAAGCTCTTCTGAAGTTAGCCCTACCGGAGATAAGTCAAACTCCAGAAGAAGAGATCAACACCACAACTTCATTCGAAAAGTCACTCCAATCATTAACTCGTTTAAGAGCTATCTTTCAGATAATCAACAACAGTGATTTTAAAGACTTTAAAGCCTCATTTAGAGAGGTGGTTTTACAACAAGGACAAGCCTTATATGAACTTTGCGAAAGACTCCCCCTTTTAGTAGGTAACGGAAGCGATATCTCACCCCTACAAGCCGTGCAAGATATCCTTAAGATCCCTCTTAAGCCTTCAGAAGAAGCCCTTTCAAAACTCTTTCAAAATGTTCAAGAGAAACTCTTTGATAGTAGTGGTGCTTTAAAAGTAGAACGCATCCCAGAAGTATTATCAGATATTACAAAAAGTATCGCAGACACTCCGCGCCAAGCACGTCCCCTCTTAAGGATGCTCGAAAGCCGCTTGCAGCTCTTACTACTTGATGAAAGCCCTCCCCTATTTTCTAAAACCTCCCCTACGGCTATGAATGAAGACAGGCAACTTCTGCAAAACACCCCTGCGGAACAGAGTGCTACTATTACGACCCCACCCCAAACACTTTTTTTGCAAAACATTAAAAGCGATCTACTTTCTGAAATTATCAAAGGCACAATCTCAAAGCTTAGTAGCGAGGAGTTGGATTACTTTCATTCAGTTGAATCATTATTACAGATCGGAGTAGCTGAATTTGCTAAACCGTTAGAAAAGTTTTTAGCAGAGGTGCGTTCACAACCACACAATAAACACTTTAATAAAAATGGTGCAGATTTTCTAAAAGAAAACTTAACTAATAGTAACACCTTCTTCGTACTTCCCGACAATCAAGATCACAGAAACGGAACAGAAAGAACGTGGAGCGGTGCAAAATCAGAGCTTTTAAAAACGCTTTCCCCGATCTTTAGCGCCTTAGGAGAACCTTCGTTTTTAATTTTTCCAATTCTATTAGGAGGCTTCTTCAGCAACTTAGAGATAATTCACTATCCGCAACAAGAGATAACAGAGGAAGAAGATACTCAAAACGATAAGCCCCAACCATTTACACGACTCTCTTTTAAAACAGAGCTGCCTACACTTGGCACGATTGAAGCGCACCTAGCCTATCGTAGCAAAGAGGTGCTGCTTAATCTTGGAGTAGTTAAAAAAGAGAGCATCCCTCTACTTGAAAACGCCCTGCCACTACTAAAAGCGCAACTTTCAAAACGGGGCTATGAAAAGATAGAGGTATCACTTCAACAATCAACAAACACCTCTATCAGGCCAGATTGGGTTAATGATGTAATGTTCACTAGAGACGGTATCTTCGCTTAAAACATCCTCCCTTCAGTAAAGTCTCCTTTTGAAGTTAAGTTTATTTAAGAGAAAGCCCCCGCTTTACAAAAATAAAATCTTGCACTTTTCTAATAAAATTAAATGGTTAAGACAAAAACTCCGCGCGAAACTTCACTTCTTAACTATGAGTATTTACTAAATTTTTCTCCTTTTATTTGACAATTAGAGGGCAACTAGTATTATGTTAAGTTCTGGTCTGATTCTCCCTAAAAGGTTCTCAAAAATTTTATATATTTTTGCTTTAAGCGTGTAAAAGGCAAAGCCCTTAAAGGTTAAGGTGTCAGTTCAGCTAGAGTTAATTTTTCTTGGAAAACAGCTGTGGTAATTGTTTAGATTTTAGGAGGCTGCAAAATGCCGTCAGTTTGTTGTTATTTACAGGTACATCAACCACTTCAGTTACGTCGTTTTTCGTATCTCGATACAATAAACAACGCCGATTATTTTGATACCCTCCAAAGCCAACAGATCTTAAAAAAGATCGCCGCAAAAAGTTACATCCCTACTACCAAGCTACTCCTTGAAATGATTGAAAAGCATCAAGGACGTTTTCGTTTAGCCTTATCTTTTTCCGGAATCGTTATAGAACAACTAAGAGAGTATGCACCGGAAGCTTTAACACTTTTTCAAAAGCTCGTTAAAACTGGGTGCGTCGAGGTCTTAGCAGAAACGTACTACCATTCCTTAGCAGTTCTTTTTAATGAAGAGGAGTATGTTCAGCAACTGAAGCAACACGCTGCTTTAATTCAAGAGACCTTTAACGTTACTCCTCGCGTATTGCGTAACAGCGAATTACTTTATAGCGATCGGATCGGACAACTTGTTTCTAAACTCGGCTATCAAGGTATCCTAACAGGTATCGGGCACTACCAATTAGGTTGGCGTAGTCCGAACTATCTCTATCAATGTCGTGGCAATGATCTAGTCCTTTTTATTAAAAATTATCAACTTTCTGATGATATCGCTTTTAGGTTTTCTCGTCATGATTGGCAAGAATTTCCACTAACAGCTGATAAGTTCGCCTCTTGGATCCACAAGATTAACGGCGCAGGAGATATCGTCAACCTCTTTATGGACTTCGAAACTTTCGGTGAACATCATTGGGATACTTCCGGTATCTTTCATTTTTTGGAGTTCTTGCCGCAACACATTTTAAGTGATGATGCGTGGCAATTCGTCACCCCTTCTGAGGCAATTACAAAACACAAAGCAGTAGGAGAGCTGTTGTGTGCACCTGTAACAAGTTGGGGGTCTGTTGGAACCGACTTAGCTGCTTGGTTAGGTGGTAGCTTACAAGGGAACGCTTTAAGCACCCTTTACGGGATGGAACCCCTTATTCGGAATTGCGGAAATGATGAGTTATTGGAAGCTTGGCGCAGACTGCAATCATCAGACAACTTTTACTATATGTTACCAAGTGGTTTTAACGTTGATGATAATAAACTCTTCAACCCTTATGGCAACCAATCAGATGCGTATATAAATTACATGAATGTTTTACGTGATCTTGAAAAGAAAGCACAATCAGCTGGAGCAATTACTAAAATCACAGCAGAGACACAAGAAACAACACCGTCTTTAGATACCTTGCTGCAACGCACCCTCCTTTTAAACCCTTTAGATCGTATTCATGAACAATAAGAGAACGAAGAAGCACCCCCTTACATTACATAACCTCTCAAATAGCAACGCACCCTTTCCGTATCTTATTTATACTGGCAGACCGCCCTTGCAAGCTCAACAATCCCCGTTTTTTCTCCCTGTCTAGCTAATACCACCCTAAAAAGTCTGGCACTTAATTTAACGGAGAGGTAAATAGTCATCCCGAGTAAAAGTAGTGACAATAAAATTTCATAAATAGGTACTTCATTTTGCATAGCTAATCTGGTAGGCATGCCGATCGGTGAAAAAAACGGTACCTGCGAAACCACTTGAGCTAAAAAGGAGGACGGATCTCTCACTATCTGTGGGATAGCTAAAACTGGTAAGCCACTAATTGTTAATAAAATTAACATCGGGAACTTTACTCCCTGTTCACTATCGATCAAAAACGCCGCACCAGCGCACAAAGCTCCATATAAAAGGATACCGCCAGCAGCAAACAAAATAGAGAATAAGATCGTTGAAATGCCAAGTTGATAATTAATACTATCAGTCGAAATAAACGTTATAATATATGGCACTATTAAAAACATCCCTCCCCATAAAAACATCTTTAGTAGTGTTGCTCCCAAAACTCCTATGACTTTACCGAATAAGAGCGTATCCGCAGAAATAGATCCTAATAGAATTTCAATTAACTTACTCCGTTTTTCACGGGTGACTGCTAAAATAATACCGTCATAAGAGGTTGAGATGGTCATAGAAAATAGCAAAACCAACACTACGGGGATTACAACTTGTAAGCTCAAAGTTGCATTTGAAACCTTAGTTGTATCGGTGGGATTTATATCGTACACATCAAACTTCGGACGACGGATAAGATCTCTAAACTCTTTATCGGAGATATTTAACGTTGAAGCATTAAGCGCAATAAAAAAATCATCGAATTTAGTATATGAACTGAGGTTAAGACCTGTCGCATCTTTTTTTACAGTATAGATCGCTACACTTTTATCAGGATCTTTTTTGTAATCACTGGGAATAACAAAAAAATCAGAAAACTTTTTATCTTCAATAAGTTTCTTCCCCTCTTCAAAAGAATCCAGCCTTTTAACTATAATATCACGCTCCTCAATAGCACCACCTTCTTTTCTGAACCTACCCCAACACGGAACCTGATATGTATGTTGCTTCTGCTTATATGGTAAGATATCGGCGTAATCAAGGATTGCGATACGCTCTGCCTCGATCTCTCCCTTTTCGTACTTCAATCCTTGAGAAGAGATAAGCAACATCACAATCGGCAAAAATGCCAACAACGGAACAATAAATAAACTTATCAGATAAGTTTTTGAACGGACAATTCTCAAAAACTCATAAAGCGCTACTGTTTTTAACATCTACCTCTCCGTTTCGTTTCACGATATCAACAAAAACATCTTCTAATGGCATTAACGCTTCTTGAAGCATTGTAATATTAATCTGATTATCAACTATGGTACGCATTAAGTCGTATAGAGTTTTCCCCTCTCTTAATTTAATGCGCTTTTCATGATCCGTATTATCTATACCTACAACAAACGGAATTTCTTCAAGACACGCTTCTTTATTAACAATAATACAATCCCCGCCGTACTTTCTTTGTATTTCAGAAACTGCGCCTTCAACAACGATCCTGCCGCGATACATCATCACGATCTTGTCACACAACTTCTCTACCTCATTCATCATATGAGTTGAAAGCAGAACCAGACTACCACTGGATCGCAACTCACAGATAACACTCCGCACTAACCTGATATTAACAGGATCTAAGCCATAAAACGGCTCGTCCAAGATAACCACTTGCGGTGTATGTACAAGACAGGCGATTAACTGAACCTTAAACGACATCCCTTTGGAAAGAGCTGCTATCTTAGCGTTAGTCCAATCCGATAATTCGAAACGTTCCAGAAGATCAAGGCTACGCTTTTTTGATTCTTTATGAGTTAGCCCTTTCAACATCCCCAAATATACCAGTTGTCTAAGAACAGTTTCATCTTGATAGAGACCACGTTCTTCAGGCATATAACCTACAACACTGCGCAACTTAGCCGTCAACTCGGATAACGGCTTGTCATTAACCAAAACTCGTCCTGCATTTGGTCGAACGATACCGAGAAATACCTTGAGCATCGTACTTTTCCCAGCGCCGTTTGGTCCTAAAATTCCAAAAACCTCTCCAGATTGTGCGCTCCACGAAACGTTATCTAATGCCTTAATTAAATCAGGAGTATGATACTCCTTACAAACACCCTCAAAAGATATCTTCATGCCATCTCTATCTCAAAACCGTACCAATTCAGGCAGATAGATCTCTGCCTAGAAATACAACAACTACCCTTAAGATGTAGATACGGGAGTAAGGTGTTTATAAAAAATCACTAAATGCCTCTATTTAACAGAAAAAACCTGATAAATAATTTAGATTATTTTCGGTTCGGAATTTGCATAGATCATTAACGGGAGAGTTTATACGGCAAATTTTGGCAACTTTTACCTTAAATCAAAGGTATCGGAGACAAATATTTGACACTTTTTACCTAGTGAGTACCTATGCGGCGAATAAATAGTGATGAAGCTTGGCGTTTTATACCGCCTGAAGAAAAGATTGAAATTATGACAAAAGCTCATGCCAAAGGGGTTATGTCATCACTTATAGTAATTTTACTAGGTGCAACCTGTGCAGCAGCGCTTAAAATACCGTGGCTGTTATGGAGTGTTTTAATCTGCTCACCTCTAGTCTTTCAATTTTCATCAGGAAAAGCGTGGCGTAATTTAAAACCTGCTACTACACTACGCTACCTTGCAGCACGTTCAGCTGCTCGTCGTTATGCCTATTCAGCAGAAGCAGAAGATCTATCTCCACGACTGATGTTACGCGGTACCATTGAACAGATCCCTGATGATGAAAAAGACAAGTTGGTACTCTCTATGCTTGGAGAAAGAGCTACCGATGTTTGGATAACTCTATTTAGCGATACTATCGTTATCCTTTCAGAACAGCTAGGCGGCGCTACCTTAGAATTATCGCATCCGATTAACCAATTTTTAGAGGTAACTTTAAATCCCGACACCCCCTCCCACATCGGAGAAGCCTTCTTACATATCAAAGACAACGAGAATGTACGTAAATTTAAACTAACCACTCCGTTTCCTGCTGCCTTAGTTGCTTTTGTACAGAAATATCAGATATTTCTTGAAGAGAACAAAGATGATATGCAACGTAGAGGACGCACTATGGGGCTGCAACTTGGTGAAGATGAAGAGGTAGATCCGCTTTTACGTCTTGATAATTTACAGATGTAAGTTAAGTGTCTACTATTTTACTATATATCCCTACGAAACAACTCTTATAGCAAAAGAAGCTTTTTCCCCTTACACACAGAACGACTCTTATAATAAAAGAGATTTTTTTTCACCCCCCTTAACTTTACAGATACCTACATTTTGTTTAAAGTTTTAAAAAGGTGTTAAGGAGGAAGCTTTATAATGATTAAACGGAAAAATCGTGTTTTTATCTCACTTCTATCCTCTTTTTATATTATATTCTTCCCACTATTAACTAAAGCAGAGGAGCCACTTGTAGTAGAAAATAGAGGGATCTCCATAGCGATCTCTACTGCAAAGAATCAAGATTTCACGATTCAACTAACCTCTCCTAAGATAACGTTAAAGAAGGTCTTTAATATCGATAAACCGTCGCGTATCGTAATTGATATTACGGGAGTTGCTTTTGATAAAACAGATCCTATTAAGATTAACTCTGACCTGATAAAAAAGATTAGACTTGGTAATCACAAACTTTTTTCGCGTCTAGTCTTAGATCTAAAGGATACACACACACCTCAGTACACATATACAGAAGAGGAATCATCTTTAACTATAACCGTTATAGCTAACAAAAAAAATAAGACTGTAACGCCCTCGCCCACTGCTACAACACCTCTATTAGAAGTAACCCCCACACAGAAACCAGAAACCTCTCCAATTACTACACCATCAGAAACACCTACTAAAACACCCTCTCCTTCACCCTCCGTAACACCTACCTACGGATCTGATAAAACTTTTTCCGCTACCCCCTCAACACCTACTAAAACACCTTCTCCTTCACCCTCCGTAACATCTACACAAACACCTGATGTGTCTCTTTCCGCTACCCCCTCAACACCTACTAAAACACCCTCTCCTTCGCCCTCCGTAACGCCTACCTACGGATCTGATAAAACTTTTTCCGCTACCCCCTCTGCAAGACCTGAGCCACAGATAACAGAGACTTTAAAAGAGAAACCTTCCCCCACCTCATCCTCAAAAATTGCTCTTAATGCAATTCTCTTTAATCATGATGCAAACGGAGCTCCCCTTTTAGCATTTAACTTAACTGCAAAAAGTCGTTTTTCACTAAATAAAACTGGAGAAAAAGAATACACTTTATCAATTCAAAACTGCACAGTTGAAAAAGAACACCTAAAACTCCCTTACTTCCCTCCACAAGATTTTAAAGGACTTACCCTTATTCAAGTAACAGATACAGAAAATGAGGCAAAACTTAATATAAAAATACATACAGAGGTTAATACAAAGATAACTGCGTTACCTTCTGGAACAGAGATTTTAATTAAAGTGTTAGAATAATAGAAAAGCTCTCTCCCTCCTGCTAATTCTACTATTCTCTATGCCAACTAATAAAAACAATCTATTCTATCTATTTTTTAATTATCTCCTTTTCCACCTTTCATAAAATAAGGTATGAATAGGATAGTAATAATTTACTAAAGAAAATTATCACCTTAATTTCTTATTTTTCGAGGTGTTATGACCTACACAAAAACATTTCTCGGATGGGACGAACCGTGCTTAGAAAAAGCAGCTCAATTTTTAATCGAAAAATACAGTAACGATTCGAATTTTATCGACATGAGTACAACCCTCGTCATCCTTCCCGGAAAACGATCGGGAAGACGCTTACAAGAGCTACTCACTTTTTTTGCAGATAAGGCAGACTTAGCCCTTATCCCCCCTGCTTTCACAACGATCGGATCATTATTAGAGATATTTTTTGTTCACGAGCAAAAGATAGCTCCAAAAATGACGAAACTACTAAGTTGGGTGAAAGCTCTCTTAACTTTTGAAAAAGAAGAGCTGCGCCCTATCTTACCCTTTCCACCTAAAGATGACGATATCTCGGGATGGTTAACAGTAGCAGAGCTATATAACAAGATCTATCAAGAGTTATCAGCGGCAGGGCTTTCATATCAAAGTGTGGTTAATAAGTTAAATGGATATGATGGATACAATGATGATGAAAGGTGGTCAGTTTTAGAAAAAGTTTGCCTAAGATATATAGATATCCTTAAACAACACGATCTCGTTGATGAATACACCTTACAAGGGGAATATCAAAAGCTACAACCATTAACACCATCTCCGTATCAAGAGCTCTTTCTGGTGGCTGTTACTGATTTAAATACTGTTACAAAAGAGCTTTTAAAAGCTCTTCCTATTCCAATAAATATCTTAATCCACGCTCCACAAAGTTTAGCTGCAGGCTTTGATGATTTCGGCTCAATCAAACAGGAGTATTGGGAGAACTATCCGATTCAAATATCAGATCAAAAAATCATTATCACTGATAAACCGGCGGATCAGGCTAAAATCATCACTGAATTATTAACAGACGTATCACCTGAAGATGCAACCATCGGAGTTATAAATCCGGAAATCGAGCCCTATATTATCCAAACCTTACGGCAAAAGAAGATGCCTGCTAATACCGTTTCTGGAGTCGCTATAATATCAACACCCCCCGTAGCATTCTTAAAAAGTTGCAAAGAATACCTACAAAAAAATAGATTTAACGAACTTTCCAACTTAATACGACACTTAGATATTCAACTATTCTTATCTGCAAATGATACTTCCGAAAGTTACTTAGACTTAACAGCTTTAGATAATTATCAAGCTTCTCACTTACAAGGTTTCTTATCGAACAAACTTCCTGATAGTACTGATAAGGATCACGCTGCCACAAGCGCACAGAGAGAAAAAATCGATCAACTCCTCGCTCCCTTTAAGAAAGATCATTTACTACTGGCTGAGTGGTGCCCTTTAATCGCACACTTAATTATTGATGTTTTTGGCAGCACCTCTTTTGATCAATCCTTGCCGGAAGATTCAATCATTATTCACGTCTGCACTGCTATCAAAGATACTTTAGATCAATGCTCTTTTGCTCCGAAAGATCTACTAAAGCCGATCTCGGGCGCTAACGCAATTGATATCGTACTCCGTTTTTTAGAGAGTATGACGATTCCGATTGAAGGTGATACAACAGATCTAGAGATCTTAAGGTGGCTAGAAATCTTACTTGATGATGCACCGTTTCTCATTTTAAGTGGATTTAATGAAGTTTTTATCCCTGAGAGTTTAAACGCAGATCCGTTTCTTCCAAATACCTTACGTCAACTCTTGGGCTTAACAGATAACAAAAAACGGTATGCCCGAGATGCCTATACCCTTTCAGCTGCCTTATCAAATCGAGAGGTTTACTTTATTGTAGGCAAGCACTCCGCAAATAATGAACCTTATATGCCTAGTCGTTTATTATTCGCCACAGATAATCTCACCATAGCAAAACGAACCGCACGTTTTTATTCAGATACGCCAACTCTGCCATCTCAAACAGATTTTACACCTACACAAAATGATTCTCAGCTCTGGGCACCACAACCTCCACAAGCTACAAATATTGTCCTCCCCGACACACTTAGTGTTTCAGCCTTTAAAAGTTATTTAACGTGTCCCTACCGCTTTTATCTTACCCACATTCTTCATTTAAAAACGTTAGAAGATCGTTTTAGTGAATTAGACCCCGCTAACATCGGAACGATCTTACACCGTATTATGCAAATTTTTGCGATGTCGTCTGCAGCAAACTCCACCGATGAAAAAGAGATTGAAGAAAAATTACTCTCCATCTTTAACGACTACTGTCAGAAAAACTTCGCTACCTCTCCACTCCCTGCCGTACAGGTTCAACTGGAATTATTAAAAGCAAGGCTCGCTCCTTTTGCACGCCTACAAGCTGCACAGGCAAAAGATGGCTGGCAAATAAAATACTTTGAGAAAGACCTAGAAGCTGAACTAGATCTTGCAGATGGATCTTCAATCCGCATAAAAGCAAGGATCGATCGAATTGATCACAAACCACAGGATAACACTTGGCGTATTCTAGATTATAAAGCGGGAGATTCCGCAAAAAAACCTGAGAGCACTTTCCGTACAAGAGCGCAAGAATGGAGCGATCTACAATTACCGTTATACAAATACATCGTCGAAAAAAATAACATCTGTCAAAATCCGCAATTAGGCTACATCTCACTCCCTGCAAAGCTTGAAGAGATCGGTTTTGACATACTTGATCCAAACAAAGTAGACCTTGATAGCGGCGTGCAAGAAGCACGTGAAATTGTAAAGAAGATTAAAGCTTTTGAATTCTGGCCACCTTCAGAGAAGGTTAATCCGCTCTATGATCCGTTTGCCGATCTTTGTAATGGATTTTAGTTTATGGCACCACCTAGCGAGGAGAATATTTCAGATGAACGATAGTTTTCCAGCAACTCTTATCAAAGCCAGTGCAGGCACTGGTAAAACTTTTGAACTTTCAGGTCGTTTTATTGCGCTCCTAATTGCAGGTGAAAGTGCTGATAATATTTTGGCCACCACCTTTACTAAAAAAGCTGCTGGAGAGATTAGAGAGCGTGTTTTTCAACGTCTGGCTGAAGCTGCTATCTCTGAAAAGGGTGCCGCCAAGCTCGCAGGAGAGCTCAAACGCACAATAAGCACGCCACGATCTCAAGAGATCTTAAAAGAGATGGTTCTTAAGCAGCACCGTTTGAATATTACTACCTTAGACGCTTTTTTTCATAAAATTGCGAGTAGCTTTGCACTGGAGCTGGGGCTAACTCCAACTTGGACCTTGCGAGATGCAGCTGCTGATAACGCTTTTTATGAAAGTGTCATTACTAATCTCTGTGGTTCAGGACATCTTCAAGAATTAACCGCATTACTAAAAAACGAGTTTAATAATATCTCAAGTGTCTTTACAAATATCACCACTGCAGCGAGGAATCTTTACGATATTTTTAGACAAACAGAGCGAGAAGCTTGGCACTGGATTGAAACAGAAGAGGAACTTACGGAAAAAGAATTAAGTGTTGTTTATAAAAAGCTATCTCAAGTGGAGCTACCAAAAACTGCAAAAGGTACAGAAGATCAGAGGTGGCGTAAAGCTATTGATAAAACCATAGAGAGTATTCAACGTAAAGATTGGCGTAATGTTATTGATGCAGGTATCGGAGGGAAAATTCTTACTGAAGAACCGTTTTACGGTACACCGATTCCAGATGAGATTGTAACTGCCTATGAACCACTCTTACGCCATATTAAAGCCGTCACTCTTAATAAGTTAAAACAAAAAAATGAATCAACTTATAAATTATTAACTTTATTCAACGAAGAATATGAAAAACTACATGCTTTAACTGATTCACTTAATTTTGATGATGTAAAATACAAATTACTACACGCAAAATTTAGAACAGATCTCGATCACATCTATTATAGGTTGGATAGCCGCATTCGACACCTCTTACTAGATGAATTTCAAGACACCTCTTTCCCTCAATGGGGAATTATTGAACCGATTGCAGACGAAATATTATCCCAGAGCGGAGAAGAGCGTTCTTTTTTCTGCGTTGGTGATGTAAAGCAAGCTATTTATGGTTGGCGTGGTGGAGTTTCAGCCATCTTTGATACCTTAGAAGAGAAATGGGAGGTTCTAAAGCAGCCTGAATCACGTCATAAAAGTCGCCGTTGTTCACAACCGATCCTTGATGTTGTTAATAAGGTTTTTGAAGCGCTTCAGCAGGTACCCGAGATAACTACACCGAAATATCCAGAGAGGCTAGAAGCTACTAAAAAGTGGCGAAAAGGTTTTGAGGGACACACCTCTGCTGTTAACAACAATGAAGGGTTTGTTTCTTTTCAGATCTTACCAGAAGACTCTGATGAATCGTTGATTTACGAAACGGCTGTCAATTTAGCCTTAGAGATTAAACAGCGCCGCCCTGATTTCAAAATCGCTCTCTTAACAAGAACTAATCAATCAGTTGCAAAGATTATCAATCACTTCACGCAAAGGCAAAGTGAAGGAGGGCCGATAGCAAGTGAAGAAGGTGGTAATCCACTCACCGACTCCCCTGCCGTTAGAGCGTGTCTTGCCCTCCTGCATTTAATTGATCACCCCCATGATACACAAGCGGCTTTTCACGTTGCAGAGTCCCCGCTCGGCAAAGTTTTAAATTTTACTGATTGGCGATCTGCAAAAGTTGAGGAGTTGTGTAAAAATTTACGGCGTAAAATTTCTCAACACGGGTTCGGACACTTTTTTATCGATCTCATCGAGAACTTAAAGGGGTTCTGTTGTGAACGTGATCTAAAGCGACTAACGCAGCTAGCTGAGATCGGTCTTACTTTCCCTGAATGGTCAAATCCACGTCTGGAAGAGTTCGCTGATTTTGTAAGAGAGCAACGAGTTGAAGATGCTTCTTCAGCAGATATCAGAGTGATGACGATCCACGCCTCAAAAGGGTTAGAGTTTGATGCCGTAATTTTGCCGGAATTAAACGCCAACCTCTTCGGGAAACGCGATCCAGTTTTGACGTTCTCTCCCAAACCGTCAGAGCCCCCAACTAGGGTTTCACATTCGGTAAGAGGATCAGAAACTTATTTAGATCCACGTCTTAAGGAGATGCGTAGATACAATAACGACATCCTGCTTCAGGAAGCCTTAAGTGTTTTATACGTTGCCATGACAAGAGCAAAAAGTGAGCTCTATATGTTGAGTGAATATCTACCTGATAGATCGAGTGGTGACTCCCTCTCTTACGCTCTTATCTTAAAAAGAACCTTACTTGATAGTGGCTGTGATGAGTATCAACACGGAAAACAGTTAGAAACGTTATCAGATCATAAAAAGCCAGCGCCCCTTTCGCAATTGCAGAAGGTAGCGAGTGTCACCATTCCCCAACATCGACGAGTCCCGCGCCTGCGCCGACGCAGCCCCTCTGAATTGGAAGGTGGCGACAAAACTCTCTTATCTGATCTTTTTTCATCTAACAGATACGCAGCAGAGCTTGGCACTATAACACACGCTCTTTTTGAGTTAGTAAATTGGATAGACGAAGGCTTACCAACAAGGTCTGAACTTCTAGAAAAAGCACATCTCCTTACACAGAAAACAGGCGATGAAGGTGTTATCACGGAAGCGATTGAGATCTTTGAAAAAGCTCTTTCAAAGCCGAATATTGTAGATATCTTTCAGAAAAATCGGTATCAAGTAGAAGGATCTCACTTAGAACTCTTTAAAGAACAACGTTTCTCCATTTATGACAAAAATATCGTTCTTGCAGGGGCTTTTGATAGATTAGTGGCTGTCTCCGTTGGCAATAAAGTAGTAAAAGCAGAGATTATTGACTTTAAAACAGATAGAATTTTAGAGAACTCTCCGGAAGCATTACAGAAAAAAATAGATTTCTACCGTCCGCAACTCTTGGCATATCAACGTGCTGCTGCTAAATTCTTAAGTTTGGAAGTGCAAGACATCTCTTTAAGTCTAGCCTTTGTCAGAAGCGGAGATGTTGTTGCTATATAATTTTACTTTAGTGATTTCATGAAAGATACAGAAGTAACCGAAGATGATATTATCGTCATCCCCATTGAGAGACTTCAGGAAGATGTTCTTAATGGAATTATAGATGAATTCGTTTTGCAAGAAGGAACTGACTACGGACAGGAAGAATACTCCCTCTTAGAAAAGAGAGAGCAGGTGCGTCGTCAGATCTTAGATGGTCGCGCACAGATAGTTTTTAATCAGAAGACTGATTCATGCAGTATAATCCCTTCTGCAAATAGGAGATAAGAGACATGATACTTGTAACAGGTGCAGCAGGTTTTATCGGAAGTAGCGTTGCAGCTGCGTTATTACAACGTGGCGCAGATGTGATCGGGATAGATAATTTTAATGATTATTACAGTCCGCTACGCAAGAGACACAACATCGCTCCCCTCTTAGACAACTCTCGCTTTTCCATGATTGAGATGGATTTTAGAGACCGTGAAAAGGTTAACACTCTTTTTACAAAACGTGAGATTGAATCCGTTATCCACTTAGGAGCAATGGCGAACGTGCGACGCTCGGTTGAAGATCCCTTTAGTTACGTTGACACTAATATTATGGGAACAACGAACCTATTAGAAGCTGCCGCAAAAGCTCCTGTAAAACATTTCGTTTTTGCTTCAACCAGCTCTGTCTATGGCCGTCGTACAGCAGTGCCTTTTTATGAAAGTGATAATACTGATCTTCCTCTAGCGCCCTACCCTGCTTCTAAAAAAGCTTGCGAGTGTTTAGGACACGCCTATTTTAATATGCACCAATTAAACTTTACAGCCTTACGATTTTTTAATGTCTACGGTCCGAAAGGTAGGCCAGATATGATGCCTTATAAAGTTTTGCAAGCTATCCTCCGAGATGAAGAGATTACACTTTATGCTGCGGGCACTCTCTCCAGAGATTGGACATTTATTGATGATACAGTAGCTGGGGTTATAGCAGCACTAGATCATCCAGATGGCTTTCAGATCTATAATCTTGGTCGCGGTGAGCCTGTTATGATGACACAATTTGTTAAGCTAGCAGAGCAACTTCTTAATAAAAAAGCAAAGATAGTAGACACCCCCACCCCTATTAGTGAACCGTTAATTACTTATGCTTGTGTAGATAAAGCGCATAAAGCGTTCAGCTATACTCCAAAGGTTTCTCTTCCGGAAGGTATGGCGAAATTTTTAGAGTGGTTTTCTGAAGAAGTCCTTCCTCTTTCTTAAAAAAGGACAATAAAAATTATCTTCTAATGCCTTCTCTCATTATAATGATAAAAATCCCCAAAAGATCTTACTTTTATTATGTTAAATGAAGTTTTTTCTTATAATCTACCGCAAGACGTGATCGCACAGAGACCGTTACATCCGTATCATGCTGCTAAGATGATGGTTATCAACCGTCAGCAAAAAACGATCACTGACGAAACATTTTTTGATATTACAAAATATTTAAAGGCGGGAGATCTATTGATCCTCAACAACTCTCGGGTAATTCCTGCTAGACTACTTGGTCGTGTTGAAAGCGGTGGTGGGGTAGAGTTGCTTTGCATTAAAAAGGTGACTCCTCTTAGTTTTCGTTGTTTAGCGAAACCGATGCGTAAATTACAACTTGGTAGAGAGGTTTTTTTCAATAAAGGGTTAAAAGCAACTGTACAGGCACGACTTTCAGAATGTGAAGTATTGGTGGAGTTCTCTTCAGATACAGACACGGCTGAACTTATAAAAGAGGTTGGAATTATGCCGATTCCGCCGTATATCCGTTCCGGAAAAAGTGATGCTGAAGATTTTATAGATTATCAAACTTTTTTTGCGCAAGAAGAAGGTTCCGTAGCAGCACCAACGGCGGGGCTTCACTTTACCCCTGAGTTAATAAACAAGATCAAAGGTATCGGATGTACAGTATCGTTTATTACGTTACACGTTGGAACTGCCAGCTTTCTTCCAATAGAAACGGAAGACGGTAAAGATTTAAGACGACCAGGTGTGGAATCGTACCTTTTTTCTAAAAACATCTTAGAGAAGATAAACACTACCCGCACTCAAGGCGGATGCGTTGTTGCAGTAGGAACAACTACGGTTAGAGCTTTAGAGAGTATGGTGCAAGAAGTGCAAGACGGAGTAGATGTAGATACGGAAGATGGTAACCTGCACACAACAGAGATCTTTATTACACCTGGCTATTCCTATAAAGCCATCGACGCTTTAGTCACTAATTTTCACCAACCACGCACCACGCACCTTCTACTTGTAGAAGCCTTTATGGGAAAAGCACTTCTCTCCGAATCGTATACTTACGCCCTTACACACGAATATCGTTTCCTAAGTTATGGTGATGGAATGTTAATTCTCTAGCCTCCTTTAAAAAGATACACCACCTTTTATAAGATCCCTCCTATTATTAACCTATTGATTCTACACATAAAAAACATCTTTTTAATTTTATAGGTGTCTTTAGTGAAGAAAGATCCTTTCCAAGAAGTCTAAGAGTTCATAAGAAGATCTTCATGCAAGATTTTTATAACATGAACACTCTCTAATTGGAGGACACTATGAAATTACCCCTCACCATTCTATTGGGTCTTTTAATAAGCACAAACACAGTTGTGCTAAACGATCACCTGCACAAAACACTTCAATCAATTACAACACTACTAAAGAGAGATCGAAGTGTTCTAATAAATAACACCTCTCCTACAACGAATCCGCAAGGAAGTGCCTCTGATAAAGGCGATCTCCCCCGTCAATTACCTCCAAAAGATGTGCCGTTAAAACCGTTCGATCCGATCTTGCGAGATCCAGCTATTCCTCCATTACCACCCGTACCACATATTGTCGTAAGCGATAAATTTAAACCTATTATCCCTCAAGATGTAGCTATCACTATTGATGTTATCGGTAACATAGCTACAACTACTTATGACATCACCTTTTTTAATCCTAACTATAAACAGCTGGAAGGCGAATTTATCATCCCATTATCAGAGAATCAGAACGTTTCTGCTCTAGCTTTAGATATTAACGGCAAGATGCGTGACGGTGTTGTCGTCGAAAAACAGAAGGCGCGTCAAACATTTGAAGCCATTGTAAATAGAAGAGTTGACCCCGCCTTAGCAGAAAAAACAGCAGGCAATCAATTTAAATTACGCATCTATCCATTTGCAGGAAACGGCACTCGACGTATTAAGGTCACCCTTGAAGAGCAACTAAGAGTTAAAAACGGTGCCTTTTATTATGCACTGCCCTTAAACTTTAATCAGACTTTAAAATCTTTTTCGCTAAACGTTCAATCTTATGCTGCCGCACAACCTCAAGTGACGACAGATCTAAAAGATTTTACCTTCACAAAGCAGAATCAGATCTTTCTAGCGCAATTTAGTGCTCAAAATTATCTATCCGCCAACAATTTTTCATTCCTAGTTCCGAACTCTAAGGAGGAAACACTTTTCACCCATAGTGCAGGAGATACAACTTACTTTTACTCAAATATTGCAGCTCCTGTTTCAGAAAAAAATAAGGTTCTTCCCGCTAAAATTACAGTTTTCTGGGACTCTTCTCTTTCGGGATCAAAGAGAGATATTGCAGCAGAAAAAGCTTTATTAAAAGCCTATCTGGAAAGGATTAAAAACCTTAAAGTGGAGTTTATCACCTTTAATTTAGATATTATTCAGAAGAAAGAATTTGAGATCTCGGCAGGAGATCTCTCCGCTCTTGAAAAAGAGATCGATAGCATCGTTTATGATGGTGCAACAAAGTTTGATACTCTCGATATCGGCAGCACCTCTTCTGATGAGATATTGATCTTCACAGACGGCATTAGCTCTTTCGGTGACAGTAAAATAGCACTTGGAGATGTTCCTATTTATACGATTAACTCATCTCCTGAGTTTGAACGTGGTCTGCTGCAAGGCACACCTCAAAAAAGCTTAGGAAGTTTTATTAATTTAACCACCTTAGATACAGCAGAAGCTCTACATAAACTTACTACTAAAAGTGTTAGAGTGTTAAGTTATGTTCATGACTCTAAAATCTCAGAAGTTTATCCACCTATCGGTACGGAAGTAACAGGGGTACTCTCCTTTGCTGGTCTTATGCACGGCTCAAGTGCAGAGCTAACCGTTAACTTCGGTTTTAATGATGATGAAATTATACGTAAGAAAACTATTAAAATTACTTCGGGCACAAATAACGCCGCAGTTGAAAGGCTTTGGGCTAAACAGAAGATCAATTTCTTAGAGCTCGATCCGAAAGTAAATAAAGATGAGATCTTAAAGCTCGGTCAGACCTACTCTATCGTAACAGCCGAGACCTCTTTACTTGTACTTGAAAATGTTAGCGATTATGTCCAATATCAGATTACACCACCTGCTGAATTGTTGGATGAATATAACCGCTTACTCACTATAAAAAATAATAACCTAGCATCCACTCAACAATCAGCTTTAGAAGATGCTGTCAATCAAGCCAAGTTAGTTAAAGAATGGTGGGAGAAGGAATTCACCACTATTCCTACAAAATCAAAGCCTTTTCAACCCTTAAAACCTTTAACAGGCACTCCTAACCTAAGAAACGATAGCGACGACGAGGCTATGCAGAGAGGCAGAGAACAGATGCCGAGAGACGAAGGAGGAGCAAGAGCGAATTCAATGTCTATCCTACAAGAACGGCAAGATAATTCTAGAATGGAGATGACAAAAATGGCTGCACCGCTGGACTTTGTTTCGGGTAATATGGCTGCACCTGCTGGAAACAACAAAGGAGATACTCCGTTAGCACGAGTAGCCTCTAACGCTACAATACAGATAAAAGGTTGGAATCCCGATACTCCATATCTAAAGATCTTAAGAAAATCATCAGATGCAGAGTTATATAAGGATTATTTAAAGTTGAAAAACGGCTTTGACGATCAACCCTCTTTTTATTTTGATGTTAGCGATGAATTTATTCGTCGTAAGCAACCGAAAAACGCTCTCATTGTTATCTCAAACATAGCTGAAATGAAGCTCGACAATGTTGAACTACTTCGAATTGCTGCTAATAAATTATTAGGCATGGGATACACCCAATACAGTGTAGAACTATTCAAAAAAATTCTTGAATTACGTGGAGAAGATCCTCAGTCTTACAGAGATTTAGCCTTAGCTTATCAGCAAAACGATCAAGCACAGGAAGCTCTTGAGATGTTTTACACAGTTCTTTCAAAACAATGGACCCGTTTTAATAATATTAAGCAGGTCGTTTTTGTTGAGATGAATAGATTAATCGCTAAAAATCCGAAACTTAATTTAGAGAATATCGATCAAAGAGTGATCTTTGCGATGCCTGTGGATATCCGTATCTCACTAAGTTGGAGCACGGACAACACAGATATCGATCTGCACGTAAAAGATCCGTACGATGAGAACTGTTTCTATGGTCGTAGATTAACCACCATCGGTGGTCGTTATACCAACGATTTTACCGACGGTTTTGGACCGGAAGAGTTTATGCTGAAGAAAGCAGCTAAGGGTACCTATCAGATTAAAACCAACAACTTTGGAGACCGTCGTCAGAGCATCTCCGGACCAACTACACTTTATCTTGATATCTTCACCTATTACGGAACTGCAGAAGAAACCCATCAAAGGATCCTTGTGCGTACAGAAAACATTAAAGAAGATAATGTTATAGGAGAGATAAACTTTAATTAAAGGAGATTATGGGCAGAGAAAATTTAATTTTCTCTGCCTTCTTTGTCTACTAGCACATTTACAAAAAGCTTTAATTAAAGTTAAGGATCAGTAACTTCACTAAGATTAAACCGCTTAAAATATATCACTTATCTACCTGCTTAATCTGTTTAGTTTCATTTGATAAAACAAGGATCTCCTGCTCACTACGTTTAAAATCTCTTTCAACGTATTCAGCGATCTCTGGTATAGACAAAGCTGTTAAGATCAATCCGATCCCGATGGTAAGGGGGAAAGCGATAATAAAGATATTAACTTGCGGAACAGCTCTTGAGATTAACCCCATTACAAACTTAGTAAGTAAAATTGCTACAATAGCAGGTGCTGAAACCATAACTCCTGCTTCAAAAATCAGAGCACTTCTATCTATTAATAATTTTATCCCTGTTTCTGTAATTAAAAAGCTCCCAGGAACTATCACTCCACCTAAGCCTGAAGCAGCATAAATAACATAATGGTGTCCACCGAATAACAAGAAGAAACAGATCGTCAGATCTCCAACAAATCTACTTAATGGTGTTATACTGATCCCCATCGTCGGATCGTACATCTGCCCTGCTGAAAGTCCCATCGCCGTAGATGATAACTGCATACCCGTTTGCACACCAGCTATCACCATAGCCGGAATTGCACCCAACATCAGTCCAAATAATAGCTCAGAAAAGATCCCTGCTATCACTGCTCCCCAATCCGCAGGCATCTCGGCATAAGCACCATTTATAGTAGCAGCATACGTCATAAATAGAATAGCAGGGATACGAATGGTCATCCCCCTTATACCGCCCCCCACTCCAGGAACGATCGTCATCATTGCAGCAAAACGTGTAAAAACCAGAAGAAAGCTCCAGATTACATCATAACGTTCCAGCAAATTGATTGGGAAAAAGAGAGTTGTATCCATATTTTTTCACGTTATGGTCCGAGATATGGAATCTGTTCATAAACCCAGATCGTAAAACTTGAAATACGACCGATCATAAAGTGTCCGAAAAGCAACAATGCTATAATCATAGCAGCGATTTTTGGGATAAAAGCTAAAGCTGCATCATTAATCTGCGTAGCTGCTTGGAAGATACTAACTATTAAACCTGCCACAAGCGCCAGTAGCAACATCGGTGTAGAAACGATTACGGCTGTTTGCAAGCCAACCTGCCCCAAACGCATAAAATCATCGATATTCATCGCGCTCTACCTCCCACTTTTAAACATGATACGTTTGTACCACTGAACTGATTATTAAATGCCAGCCATCAACGATTACAAAAAGCATTAATTTTAAAGGTAACGAAATGACTGTTGGCGGCAGTGTAATCATACTCATCGAGGTCAAGACCGAAGAGACCACCATGTCCAAGACTAAAAATGGCAAAGCTATTAAGAATCCGATCTGAAAAGCAGTAAAGAGTTCACTTAGAACAAAGGCTGGCACAGCAACAACGAATGAAACATTCTCAACATCTTCCGGCATTTCAGAACCGGTAATATCAAGAAAAAGTGCGATATCTTTCTCTCGGCTGTGCCCCACTAAAAATTCTTTCATCGGCTTAGAAGCTTTCTTCATAGCTTCTTCATAACCCATAATGCCATCCATATACGGCTTAATTCCCCCCGTATACATATCGCTAAAAACAGGGTTCATCACAGCAAAAGTTAAAAAAAGTGCCAGTCCCGTCAAAATTGTACTTGGTGGCAATTGTTGCGTTCCTAAAGCCTGCCTCGTCATACCTAAGACTACTGCAATCCTAGTAAAGGATGTCATCGTAAGGCAGATTGAGGGCAAAAACGCTATAACCGTAAAGATCGCTACAATTTTTAAAGTTGAAGCTATCGTTCCACCAGTTGCAATATTCGTATCGCCAATTTTTAAGGCTATCTCTGGTAGCTCCAACTCTTCACAAAAGCCGAGAGTAGGAACTAAAAGAGCACCCAAAGCAACTAAAAATAAAGATGGCTTTAAGTAAGTTTTCATGCTGAGAGCCTCACATTCTCATCATCAAAGATCTCGGAAAAGGTATCTGCACTACCAACTCCGAGAACCTCTGTGCGTTCCGGTGTTTTTTCAGGACAAAATGAAACCTGTTCATTTCCGACAGTAAATAAGATCTCTCGACCAGCATATTCAGCTAAAACTAAGGTGGTTTTTGTTGTCACCTGCGTTTTTTCAATAATACGCACCTTGCGGGCAGCACCCTTTAAACCCCCGCCTTTATCATGAATTTTTCGGAGAATAGAGATGCCGATTAAAAATACTCCAAGACAGAGGCTCAACCCTTTAAGCATAGTGAATCCGTTAGGTTGAGTGTCAGCAGTATCCGCTGCTAAACTCCAATCCGTAACACCCTTTGAAACTTTTACAGGTGTTGAAGCACGTTCTTGTTTAATTGATTCTTTAAGCTTAGCCACAGAATTGCGTAAAGCTACCTCTTTGGAGGAAGTAGCATCCTCTGCAAAAACAACTTGCGGCAAAAGAAAAACAGAAAGAAATAATATTATCCTAAGCATTTTTATAAGCCTCCTCACCTCTTCGTATAACTTCTGTACACGAGCTCACACACAGAGAAGCGTTAGCCTCATCCCAATCCTTCAACACGCTCATCAGGTGAGATGATATCGGTTAGACGAACACCGAATTTTTCATTAACAATCACCGCCTCACCTCTAGCGACTTGACGACCGTTAACATAGATATCCAACGGCTCTCCGGCTAGCTTTTCAAGCTCCATCACAGAACCTTGCCCGAGCTGTAACAGATCTTGAATAGTCATACGGGCTCTTCCAACTTCAACACTAATCTGCAGTGTCACATCCAGTAAGAAATCAAGAGTCTGTGATTTTTTAGAAGTTATCGCTGTTACTGATTGAGAAACCTCTTCTGCGGCTCCAGCAACTTGCTCTAAACCTTCATTAATTCCTTCATTCTCCATTTTGTAATAACTCCTGTTTATTTCGATAAGCAATTAAATCTGCTGCCGGTATCGGACGTGTAATCCTAACCGCACGATTCCCTCGATAACTCCCCACATACCCATAAAATTTCGGCTCACCTTCAACCATAACCAACGCTTCATCAGAGGGATTAGTATCTAATGTCACAATGTCGTTTACTTTGAGGTTAAGGAAATCTTTTGTTGAAATAGTTCCCTGCGCTAACTGTACACTTGTTTTAGCAGTCGTCTGGCGAATATTGCGATCCATTCTTTGTATTAAGCCTGAATCGACCTCCAATCTTGTACTTTGAAAGCCCGTAGCAAGTTTGCTGCGTAACGGTTCAATCGTTGAATACGGCGTGCATAAGGTTAAGGTTGTGCTTTCAGACTCCAACTCCACTTCAATCGTAACAACGATTACAACATCAGTCGGAGGAACGATAGCAACAGCTAACGGATTAAACTCGGAACGAACATAGACAAAATCAACTGGATGTATCGGTGCCCAAGCATCTTTTAAAACATCAAGCGCAACCATCACTATTTTACCGATCAATCTATTTTCAATCGGCGTAAATTCACGACCTTCAATTTTAACACGACCCTGTCCACCACCTCCAAAAAGGCTATCTACAATGCCAAACACTAACGGTGAAGAAACAACCATCAAGGCATAACCTGATAACGGCGGCATTCTAAAAATATGTAGCGATGACGGTAGCGGCAGCTTTTTCATGAAGAGACCGAACTTTATCATCTCTATTCCGCCAACATTGGCAAAACAGGTTCGTCCGAGAAATTTAGCTAAATTTGTTCGAAATTGACGGGCAAAACGATCGTGTATTAACTCCATAGTCGGCATACGACCACGGATAATTCTCTCCTGATTAGCAAGATCGAACTTCTTCACATCCATGTGAATATCTTGACGTGATTCAATAGAATCTGTTTCAACGTCCCCTTCGGAGAGACCTCTTAACAAAGAGTTTATTTCATCCTGAGTTAAAACCTGATTCATACTACCTCACAAAAGTACACATCACCTCAAACATTCGCTTTAACTTCCAGAGCGGCAACATTAAAACCACCATCTACATTTAATTTTATGCAGTTGCCTCCTAATAGCTCCACCTGCAACCTCTTACGTTCAAGATCTCCTTTAAAAAGCTCTTTTCGTAATACTAAGGCGTATTGCAACGCTCCATGCCAAGCATCTTCAGAACAAGATCTGACGAGAACCTGCCCCGTCTCCCTTGTTGCTAAAAAATCAGCCAGCTGCGCCTTTGCCTTAGGCGTTAACTCACCATTTTCAGAAAAATCAGTAGCAACAAAAAACAATTTTTCTGAAAATTGCTTCTCCTTTGGCTCTTGCTCCTTATTTAATGCAAGGGCGGTGCCAACTTTATGGCTTTGTATATGATTACTTTTTGCAACAGAAGGGTTCTTTATTTTGCTATCATTTAAAGGAGTTAAGTCATTATTTGGGATCGGCTTAATATGCCCGTAGCAAACTAAGGAAAGTATAAAACATAACAAGAGTGTCAAAAGATCGCCAAAACTGACCAACCACTCTGTTCTTTTTTTGCCAGAGGCATTACCACCTGCTTTTATGGTGTTTTTTCTAAAATCAAAATCCTGCACCATCTTTTTCACCATTTAACTTAATAAACTTAACCTTAGCCTGTGTTCCAAGTGGTAGCTCCGCTGTAAGAATCCTCCAACTATCTTGTGGAATATTTTGACCTTCAAGGTATTTTGCAAGGGTAATTGCACGTCCCAAAGTAGTATTGTAATCAAGCTCAGAAGGAGAGGCGGGGCTGAGTAAGATCTCCATATCGATATCGTGATTCTCTAAAAGCATCACCAAAGCAGTTACGATATCTGCATTTAGATCGTGTGTAGCTTCTTTAAATAGATCATTATAAGTGACTTCACTTAAATCCGTAGCCTTTACAAAATTTCTTATCTCAACTTGATCTTCTGGTGTTTTTTTAGGTTGCGGTCCTCTTAAAAACGCTCCAATTGTAAAAACAAGGATGATTAAAATCAGTGAAAGGTATTGCACAAAAAAGGTGTTCTTTACACCCTTTCTCCCTTTCATCTGTTCAATAAAGTTGAGCATCAAAACCCTCGTAACCTCTCGCTATCACACTACGCAGCCGGTGCTAGTGGTAGAAAGCTTTGTAGCCTCTGCTCTACAACTATTGCATTTTCCTGATTACCTAAACTTAAAACACCTTCTATCGTAATAGCCTTTACAATAGCATCCTCTTCACTTCTAGCTTTTAACTTCCCTGCCACAGGCAGAAACAACATATTTGATAAAACAGCACCATAAAACGTTGTAACCATCGCAACAGACATGGCTGGACCCACAGTTGCAGGATCGTTAAGTTTCCCCAGCATACTGATTAAACCTAAAAGCGTGCCGATTAACCCCATAGCAGGCGCATAACTCCCCATTGCTTCAAAAACATTTATAGCATGTGAGGCTTTTTCCACTGATGCTCTAAGCTCTGTCTCTAATATATTACGAATATCGGGAGCATTTTGCGCATCCACAGAGAGCCTTAACGCTGTTGTCAAAAATTTGTCATCCACCTCTTCGGCAGCCTGCTCAAGGACGAGCAGCCCTTCTCGACGAACCAACCCTGCTAACCTGACCAGAAACTTAATCCTATCTTGCGGGTGATAATCTTTGGTAATAAGAACGTCACAAAAAGCGCTCCAAGCGTGTTTAATATCGTAAAAAGAAAAATTGATAAGGGTGGCACCAATAGTACCGCCAACAACGATTAATGCACTCATCGGACTGACAAAATTTCCGAAATCGCCACTAAAAACCATTCCTGCCAGTAGTAAAAAGATACACAGTGCCAGCCCTGCAACGACACCACGATCTAAATTTTGAAGATCACCTTGCCAATATTTCACTTTTCCAATCCTCTAAGTATTCATAAGAAAAGCTCTATTCAGATAAAAATAGATACTTTCGCCTACCCCTTATAGGGCAAGCTGCATGCCAAAGATGTTCTTAATTAAAACAATATGTTATGATATTTTCTGAAGGAAAAAGCGTCTAATATTTGACATAGGGGTGATAGAGTCATTTTATTCTCTTTTTTTACTGTTTATGAAAAGATTCGGCAAAAAAGCCTGAAAGAGGATAAGTATCGGACGGTGTTTAGACACGAGGGGCATTTGTAAAATGGCAGCACAAAGCAACAATCAAAATATAGATTTAAAATCACAAAAGACTCAACAAGATCTGTTACTCGAGAAGATTCAACATTTACTAGATCGTACAGATCCGAATGATTGGCGTAAAGGTGGCGCACCATTAAATCCAGATGATCGTTTTAAAAAACCACAACAGACTTGGGAAGAGTTATATACATTACCGATCCCTGCTGGTGTACTCGCCATGCGCAAATCTACACCTGTAAGGAGTGACTTCCTCGGTAGAGGCTTTATGCTAATTCCCGCAGCACCACCGCAATTTACGGTAGAGCTACGTCCACACGGTTGGCATCACAGCGATTTAACCGATCCATATAAAAGAACGCAGTCCGCTGATCGGAGTTGTCGTGTTCTTTGCGAAGGGGATATCGCTATCAAGATCTATAAACAGATAGAAAAAGCTTACAACAACTTTCATGATGCTCAACAAAGTTCGTTCGATAAAGAGGTTTATGATTTTGCATGTAGACTCCCTGCTCTACTTAGAGAAGAAACTACCTCTCTCTGGGAGAGGATTGAAGAGACGGCAGGTGATGTGCGTTTTGTAACAGAAATGAAGGAGATGCGAATTGAAGTTGTCCATAACTTCATAGGGCAACGTGAAAATTACGAGCTTAATGTAACTAAGTTACGCCTCCGCTCAAATATTAAAGACCGTGCCTTAGCAAAAGAAATTTTTGAAGCTGTGGAACAGTTAGGAACAACTTCTCGTTTGCACACTCTATCACAAGCCTTAGAAGAGCTTTAAAAATTAACTTTATTAAAAAATTTTATTCTTCATCACAGCAAGCGAGATGACCCGTTCGGTCTTTCTCTAAAAGTTCTCACCTTTACGCTAGCAGCATGAATTATAACCCCTATTATAATAGTAGATGTATCTAGCCACTTAAGATATGAAGGGTTAAAGAGCGTGATAAGTGTTATTTTTCCGATATTTCACATAAAATATGAACTATCGTGATATGCGATTCCTGAATCCTCGCCGTATTCTCTGCAGGAACGATGATAGCGATATCCGCCACATCTTTAATTTTGCCACCGTCCTTTCCTGTTAAAGCAATGGTAAAACACCCCTTTTCTTTAGCTACTTGAACGGCTTCAATAACATTTTTTGAATTACCAGAAGTCGAAAAACCGATTAACACATCTTTAGCCGAACAGAACGTTGCTGCATATCGAGCAAAGGCAGATCGATAGTCGTAATCATTTGACCAACACGTCAGTCCACCAGGATCGGAGAAGGAAAGCGCTTTAAATCCTTTTCTTTCCTCTTCATAACGGGCAACTAACTCTTGTGTTAAGTGCATAGAATCACAACAAGAGCCGCCATTACCGCAAGAGTAGACCACTCCACCTTCTGCTATAACATCTTTAACCTTCTTAGCTGCTAAAGCTATCTGAGAAACTATCTCATCACTATCAACAATACTTCGCTTTATATTAGCAGATTCTGAAAAACGATTTTTGATAAGATCTTTCATATAGTCACACCATACTTGAATATTTAATACTTAACAGTATACCCACCAGGCTTTCTGTCTACTACACGACTTGTTGGAGCTTTCGGCTTTTTTGCTTCCCGCATTGCGGCATTACGTCGTTTTTTTTCACTGTGATTATCTCTGATGGAATCGAAAATAAACATCATTACAAACCACAAGCCTCCTACAATCAGTGCGCCTATTAGCACACCTAGCATGGCATTACCACCTTCTAGAGCTCTTTTCCGACCATTTTTCATCATAGTAAATCACCGTGTCCTTCAATTAATACCTGATAGTAGTACCTTTTGGTGCTCTCTCTTTTTTCGGCTCACTTTTAAATTGCTCCAAATGGTGTTGCCTACGCCTTTTGACCTTATCTTCTTTATAATTAAAAATCCAAGATTGCAACATAAAGAAGAGGGCCACAATAACTGAAGCAATAAGAGCAACAGCGATTAGTGCGAATTGAGACTCCCCCCGTTCAGAAGATGAATTAGCAATATTTTTCCTCACCATATCACCCTTTCTACAACTAAAAGATACTACTTCAAGAGAAGTACTATCACGGTTACCTTTTTAATAAATCAACTACTCCTCAATCTCCTCTTCGTCCTCTTCAAGCAACCAATCATCCTCAATCTCTGCCGAATCTTGCTTTGATTCATATTTATCCTTAACCAATCCGTTCCTGTATTGATAGTAAGCAGATTGCGTGAACAGGTAGTAATCAACTGAACTTTCCTTAGCTGCCTTCATAGCTTCCAGCAAACCGTATCTGGTATCGATAAGATCTAAAGCAGTAGCACTTGAAGAGATGGTCCAATCCCATTCCCAAGAGAGATCCGACCAATCATCAATCCAATACCAAGGAGAGATAAAAAACTCTACGCACTTGCCTATCCCATCACGCACCGTCGTTGGACCTAAAAATGGTAGCATAATATAAGGTCCCGCTGGTATCCCTTGATAAGCAAACGCTACACCGATATCTTCATAATGGTGCTCTAAACCGATTTCAGAAGCAACTTCAATAAATCCTGCCACACCGACAGTTGAATTTACAATAAAACGCCCCGTATGTTTTAAAGCTTGAGTAAACTTAAGTTGAATCAGATCACTAAGTAAATATTTAGGATAGGAGAGGTTTTTAAAGAAATTATTTACCCCTTTTTTAACGAATTCAGGCATCACATCACCATACCCACGTGCGATAGGCTCTGCTACATACACATCCAAAGTATCATTAAACTCAAAAACAGCCCTATTGAATGATTCAAAAGGATCACTGATTTCATCCTCTGCAAACACCACACCGTTTACTAAGACACCGCACATTAGAAAGACGTAGAATAATCTTTTCACAAGCCTACTCCTTTACTTTTAATTCAAAACCTCTGGCGTTAAAGGATCCGATCCTAACTGAATTTCTTTACCGTCAAGAATTCCATCACGATCAGTATCAACATCTAGTGGCGATGTGCCTAATGCCAACTCGACATCATCCCGTACTCCATCACCATCACTATCGGCACTTCTCCAATTAAGTCCTTTTCTTTTTTCAAAAGAATCGCTTAAACCATCACCATCACTATCTTGTGGCACACTTGCACTATCCAAAGGATCACTCCCTGAAAGAACCTCCGCACCATCACTTATGCCATCACCATCCGTGTCCGGATTTTTAGGATCCGTCCCGAGTAGAGCCTCTTCCTCGTTTGACAGACCATCCAGATCATCATCAACCCCTCGATATCTCGCCGTGAACGAAGTGCGGGGTGCCACAGCGGGAACAGAGTTGGGATCTCTCGGATCGCTTCCAAAATCATTTTCAAGAGCATCCGAAAAACCGTCTCCATCACTATCAACAGTGTTATCATCATAAATACGCCCCAACCAATTTTCAGGGCTAGGCGCTGTTGCCGTTTTAGTTGTACCCTCTTTTTTTAACAAATCCGCAAACATAAACAGAGAAAAACTTTCATCTGCAACTTCATCACCATCCGAATCATCACCTTCCTCATCGTCATCAGGTGTAGCACTTGCAGAAGGTGTCGGGGTTTCTGTTTCTGTTTCAGTTTCAGTCTCTGTCGGTGTCTCGCTTTCACTCTCTGTTTCAGATGGAGAAACTTGTACCTGTGCCCCAAAATAATAATCTTCCTGACAAGCGTTCGTTCCACTCACTATAAAAGCGATGCCTATTATAACAGTCGACACAACTGAACGTTTAAGTTCACAACATTCTCTCTTAAGCATATTATTATCCGTCATAAATTATCTTCCACCATCAAGAAAAGTACGGCGCCATAGAAAAAATACACTCCCCATATTCTCCAAATAAATGCTGCTTCACTATAATCAATAAAAAGAAGATGCAAAACACCCTCTTATTAAAACTTTAACACGGCATAAAGAGACTTTTTAGAAGCCCCCCACAACACTCAACAGGATGATTTTATTAAATATAATATAGATTTTTTTAAAATAAAACATTGTGCCGATGATTTTAGATAAGTTTGAAAGTGTCAAGAGCTTTTAATGCCCCTCAATACTTCACTCCAAACAACCCCACCCTTCGGAACTTCACGAGTTATTTCTGATGTTTTTAAATGTACGTATCTGAAAAAAATCTTAAGAATATACGAATATATGCGATAAAGTTCCTTGAACTCATTAGCAAAATCTCTTTATATAAATTACAGTGGATTCCCTTAATGAATAAGTTTATATTCCTCAGACGAAGTTTATTATTAGAATAAAAAACGATTGTGTTAAAAGTTATTGATAAATATCAAAATATCTGCAAATTGTTTTTGCGAGGGTGTTATATCGTCTCTTGTACACTATTTTTAACCTCCCCTACTTTTGCTGCACCAAATTGGGAACACTTTGCTGATGATATAGAGATAACTCGAATTGCTATCTGGCCGCAGTCCGTTATCTCACCGGAGCTGTTTTTCGTCAGAACAGGGTTAAAAAGCCACCGCCTCGGAGTTATACGCGCTAGCGACTTCGGGCTACGTAATGATAATGTTAAAAACTTAAGCATTCGTGCCAAGAGTGTCTTTGCCATTAATGCAAATTTTTTTGATGAGCACGGCAGAGCCTTAGGTCTAACATTAAGTCGCGGTATTAAACATAAAAATATCCATTTTGGTGGCGGCACATTAACAGGCATCCTTCAGGTAACACAAAACGGAGTATCTATTATAAACCGTTCTGATTTTAATCAGCACCTCGTTCTTGAAGCTCTACAAGCAGGTCCACGTTTAATCGTAAATGGTGCTGCTGTACAAAAGATAAAAGACCTCACCACCTACTCTCGGCGTTCTGGAGTTTGCATAGATCGGGAGCAACGAGTAGTTTTTTATATCTCATCAGGGTTAATGGGGATATCACTGCAACAGGTACAAGATACTCTATTATCAAAAGAGATCGGTTGTGTTGATGCGCTTAATTTGGATGGCGGCGGATCTGCTCAATTGTACCTTTCAAAACATCCATCATCAGATAGTGTCGGGAAAATTGAGGAGGTTTCAATCCAAGGGAGAGACAATATCCCAGTTGCTTTAGGACTCTTCAAAAAACAGTAACGGCGCAACACCTCTCCCACTTTGAGCAAAAATTGTTACGACTGAACAAGCCATTCAGATTTTGTCAAGATATTCTTTTTTAGTTTAACCAAGTTAAAAAACTACATTGACATAAGCAATCGCTATCGTTAGATTTTGAACAGTTTAAAGATATATTTAAAAAGAAGGGCGTCTAATGTCTGAAGAAATACAGCGCGAGTTCACTGCTAAAGAGGTTCAGTCCATCCTGCGAGCATTAACAGGCGGAACCGAAAAGATCGGTCTTGCGCTTCTTAATTACTACGCTCGTACGAACCTTGTTCCAGCCTCTGGCAAGCAGCTGCATCGCGGAAGGAATAAGTATTCCTACTCTGATTTAATACTCCTCTGCTGGCTTTTTCGAATGAAGCGTGAAGGGCTCCCCGTCAATCGCTTTAGGCGTGGTATAGATTATCTGCGCAAACGTTTACCCAAGTTATATAAAAGCCCAAAGGATATGGTTTTGCTTACAGACGGGCGGCAATTATTTATCAAGCACCGCATAGAAGACAAAAACCAAATTGCCGAAGTGTTAACAGGTAAAAAAGCCGGTCAATACGTTTGGGCTTATGCCATAGGATCTCTGATTGAAGAGGTTGATAAGATCATCGACAATCAGTATGAGAAACATGTAGCATAGCCTGATCAATTTTTTATAAAAAACTTATAAAATATTTTATCTCGTCTTGTGCTCTTCTCAGACAAGCTACCCCTCGTGCTTAGATCCGTTGAGGGCTACATATTCACACTGGAGAGGGGTTATGTTTTTTGCCAGCATGCTCATTTGGAGATTACGATATGAGTACCATAATTTCACACCTTAGACAGGCTTTTACAAAAGCTATCCAAGATACCTTTCATATTGAGATTGACCCGCAAGTAGTACCTGCACAAAAGGTACAATTCGGTGACTATCAAGCAAACTTCGCTATGAGTTTGGCAAAAGACCTCTCACAAAAAACAGGAGAAAAAAAGAACCCCCGTGAATTAGCAAGTGCTGTTATAAACTCATTAGATCTGTCGGGAGTTGCTGAAAGTGTAGAGGTTGCCGGTGCTGGATTTATTAACATCAGGCTATTACCGAGTTTTGTAAGTAATGCTTTACAAAGTATGCGGGCTGATGAGCGTTTAAATGTTGAATCCATCACGGCTTCAACACCGACTATTATCGATTATTCCGGCCCCAACACAGCAAAAGAGATGCACGTAGGGCACTTACGTTCAACGAACATCGGAGATGCTATCTCGCGAGTATTGGAGTTCTTAGGTGATAATATTATCAGACAGAATCACGTCGGAGATTGGGGCACTCAATTCGGAATGTTGCTACAACTGATGCAAGAAGAGTCTGCCAATCCGTCACTATTAAAGGATTTAGAAAGCTTTTATCAAGCGGCAAAGAAACGTTTTGATTCAGACCCTGCCTTTGCTGATCGTGCTCGTGCTATGGTTGTTAAGTTACAAAGTAATGACGAAACCGCCAATAATTTGTGGCGTAAAATTGTTGAAGTAAGTAGAGAGCATTATGAAAGTGTCTATGCGCGCATGGATATAAAACTTTCTCCTGAAGATGAGCGTGGTGAATCTTTTTATAACAATATGTTGGGTAGAGTTGCTTCTGAACTGCAAGAAAAAGAGATTGCCTTTGAAGATGCAGGAGCTTTAATTGCTAAAGTTGAAGCGTTTGAAGCTCCACTTATTATCAGAAAGAGTGACGGCGGTTACGGCTATGATACAACTGATTTAGCCGCTATAAAGTTTAGGACCAATTTCTTAAAAGCAAAGCGCATTATCTATCTTTCCGATGCTAGACAAACTCAACATTTTCAAAGTGTTTTTGATATCGCTAAACGTGCCGGTTGGGCTGATAACACCCAGTTGGATCACGTACCATTCGGGATGGTCATGGGGAAAGATGGCACTCCTTTTAAAACCAGAGATGGCGGTACGGTAAAACTTAATGCATTATTGAATGAAGCTGAAGAGCGTGCTTTAAAAGTACTTCAAGCTAAGATGCAGGAACGTGGTGCTACGATGAACGCCGAAGATCAAAAAGAGATCACAACTGCCGTCGGCATCGGCGCTATAAAATATCAAGACCTGAACAGGACTCCGATTGCAAACTATGTTTTTGACTTTGATCAGATGCTTTCTTTTGAGGGCAACACAGCTCCCTATCTGCAATATGCTTTTGCACGTATCTGTTCAATCTTTGATAAAAATCAAGTTGAAGCTCCCACCCCTGAAACGTCTTTTATCTTGGAGACACCGCAAGAAAAGGAGTTGGCGCGTCATTTATTATTATTTAGCGATACCCTTTTAGCGGTAGCAAAGGATTTAAAACCACACATTCTCTGCACTTATCTTTATGATTTGGCTGTAAAGTTTAGCTCTTTCTATGAACATTGTCCGGTATTAAGATCAGAAGGAGGTTTAAGGGATAGTCGTTTGGCGTTAAGCGATCTGAGTGCACGTGTTTTGGCGCAAGGGTTAGACCTGTTAGGGATAAAGCATCCGAGACAGTTATAAAGTTTTAGAGTTGAATAAAGGCTATGAGAGAACATTTTGAGACAGTAGGTTTTATCGGGTACGGTAAATTTACAAAGCTTTTGATAAGCCTATTTACTAAATATATGCCGAAAGCAACTCTTAGAGTCTCTTCAAGGTCGAATGAGAGTGACGGTGTGTTATTTTTTGACAAACCCACCGTCTGTTCATCAGAACTTATCATTCCGTGTGTGCCGATTCGTAATTTTGAAACTACCATTAAAGAGATCTCACCACTACTAAAATCAGGGCAAACGATTCTTGATGTCTGTTCCGTTAAGGTGCATCCGAAAGAAGTTTTACTTAATAACATTACAGAAGGGGTTAATCTGATCGGCTCTCACCCCATGTTCGGCCCGGCTTCTTATGAGAAGTTAGCGGGAGATCTACGTGGTTGTTGTGTTATTATAGAAAAGATCCGCTCTCAAGTAGAGCCATTTGCGATTATTAAAGGGTTTTTTACAGCACTGAACTTAACCTTAGTTGAAATGACGGCAGAAGAACACGATAAAAAAGCTGCTAAATTTCAATTTATTACCCTTTCCGCAGCAACTATCTTAAAAAAGTTAAACATCCAACGAGAATCTATCGATACCCCTTCAGCCTTGAAGATGTTGGATTTTTTAGACATGATTTCAGTTGATGCAGATCTGGTTTTAGATCTATATAAATATAATCCGTACTGTCATGAAGAGTTCAAACGCTTTGAAGACGCTTTTGAACAATTACGCACGGAGTTATATAATGTAGCGTAAACATATTATTACAGGAGGAGAGAGATGCAACGCCATCCACTAGCAGCAACAAGAACAGAAATGATGAACCCAAGTGCCGTTCGAGAAATTTTAAAATCTCTTTCGACTCTAGGGATGATTGCTTTTGCTGCTGGAGCTCCTGATCCGGAAAGCTTCCCACTTAAAATAATTGACACTCTAATAACATCAATTTTACAGAAACAGGGTGCTGAAGTTTTAAAGTACGGTATCACCGAAGGCTACCCTCCACTAAGAGAAGCATTAGCAAAATACGTAGCAGCGCGCGGGATACTCTGCACCGCTGCAGATGTTTGTATATCTACAGGCGCTCAAGGAGCAATTGATGCTGCCACTAAGATCCTTACCAACAAAGGAGATACTATTGCAGTAGAAGCTCCGACATACCTCTCTGCCATTAATACTTTTAAGTGTTACGAAGCAAATATCTTAGGCATGGCTAGTGACGATCACGGCTTAATGCCTAGTGAATTAGAGAAAGCTTTTTCAGATCATAATGCAAAATTTGCTTATGTAATTCCGAATTTTCAGAACCCATCTGGCAAAACGCTTTCACTACAACGCCGTCAAGAGATCGCAGAGATACTCAAAAAATATGACCGTCTTTTAATTGAAGATGACCCATATTATGAACTCCGCTACTTTGGAGAGCACCTCCCTACAATTAAGAGCCTCGCTCCTGATCACGTTATCTATCTCGGATCTTTTTCTAAAATTCTTTCACCAGGAATGCGTATCGGATATTACATTGCGCCACGCACCGTAGCAGATCTTATGACTACTAGTAGGCAGATGGTTGATGTTCACGCCAACTTACTGTGTCAAGCGGTTGCAGCAGAATATATTAACGGTGGCTATCTGGAGAAGCACCTTCCATTTATTATCAATCTCTACAAACCAAAATTACAGGCGATAAAAGACTCTCTAAAAGAATTTATGCCTAAAGATTTTTCTTGGAGCGATCCTCTCGGTGGAATGTTTATCTGGGTAACAGGGCCACAATCTTTTGATGCCGCAGATCTTGCCCAAAAAGCGTTGATACAAAAGGTAGCTGTTGTTCCTGGAAGTAGTTTCTTTTCAAATCCTTCAGACGGCACAAACACCATGCGCTTAAATTTCACTTCACTAAGTGAAGAACAGATTCGACAAGGTATAAAAGTTTTAGGCGATCTTTTAAAGTAAAAAGAACCTAACTCCCGAGTTTAAATATAAGAAGTTTAAAAGCGTTTTTAAAAAGAAGCGGCACACCTTTTAGTTAGAAGCTTTCCTCTTCTTACTTGGGATAAAACCATCCTCTTCTGTAATTCGTCCAAGTAATTTACCGGTAACTTTCACGCTCCTTTTTCTCTCGGGGTCATACCTATAACTGTAACCGTATAGGTAATATCTCCCGTTGATAAGACGCAACTCTTTTCCCTTCTCTCGATATTTTGTTGCTCAATCAGGGTGTATTTTTGTTTTCTTCTTCATCTTTATATACACACGTTACGGCAGTAAAAAGCCACTATAACTTTGCGATACTTTCTGCAACGTAAGCGATATTACGCTCATTCATCGCCGCCACACAGATTCGACCGTTTAGGAGGGCATAAATAGCATAATCATCTCTTAAAGTTTCAACCTCTTTTTTACTCAAACCTGAAAATGAAAACATACCTCTCTGATTTAAGAGGTGTTTAAAACGCTCCCCTACCCCTTTAGCTACTAAAGCATCTACAAACTTTTGACGCATATTAGTAATGCGATCACGCATAACAGAAACCTCCTGCTCCCATTTTAATTTTAAAGCAGCATCATTTAAAACAGTAGCAACGATAGCAGCACCATCAATCGGCGGATTGGAATTATTAGTTCGCACATCAGTTCTAATCTGCGTTAAAACACGTTTAGCCTGTTCGGCATCAGCACAAACCAAACTTAAAGCACCGATACGTCTACGATAGAGAGAGAGGTTCTTTGAAAAAGAGTTCGCTACTAAAAACTGCACTCCAGCTGCTGCGAACTCCCTAAGTGGTAGAGCATCTTCTTCAATTCCGTTAGCGAAGCCTTGATAAGCAAAATCTAAAAACGGAATAAAGGAACGATCTTTTGCGATCTGAACAACCTCACGCCACTCCTCCGTAGAAAGATCAACTCCACTTGGATTGTGGCAACAGGCATGAAAGATAACTATATCTCCGGCGTTAATTTCAGAAAGTTTTCTCCGTAAAACTTCAAAATTAAGCCCTTTAATTTCAGAATCATAATACGGATATGTGTCAACAACGAAGCCTACTCTTTCAAAGATAGATCGATGATTATTCCATGTCGGATTACTAATATAGACGGTGGAATTAGGGAAATAACGTTTTAAGAAGTCAGCTCCGTATCTTAACGCCCCTGTACCTCCACTGGATTGCACTGTTACAACACGTTTTTCCTGTAAAACAGAAGCGTTGTCACCAAAAAGCAAGCTTTGCACACCGCTTAAATATTCAGGCAGCCCTTCAATCGGCAGATATCCACCCTTTAATAACGTTGGCGGAATCCGTTTAATACCTTCCTGCACAACCTCTAAGGCAGGAACATCACCGTTATCATCTTGATAGACACCGATACTGAGATCTACTTTTTGAGGTCTTGGATCTCCTTTAAAAACCTGCTTAATTCCTAAAATAGCATCGGCAGGAGCCTCTTGAACATCTTTAAAAAGATCTATCATATTCTCACCATATAAGGGCGCTTAAGCCCTATCCTTTTTTAATTATTGAAGTGTTTTTACCATATTTATAGTGCGCAAAAAGCAGACAGCAAGGCTACACTCATTTTATTTATGCCGTGCCTATCTACGCAAAATAGCAAAATATCTCAATTGAAGGAATACTCTCCCAATATCTTGATAATATTATAAAAGCACCTCTCCCCTGCACGATTAGCTACTAAAGAATATCTTTAAAAAAGCCGACCTTTAAGTCGCTGCTTTAAAAAGTGAGGAGAGAAAAGAATGATAACGAACGGCTCTTTTAATAAGAGCAAGAACATCTTTGCTGTTCATGAATATTTAAAAGGCGATAGCCCCACACAAGCCCTAGATAAGATCTACTGGCTTATTGAAAGTGGAGAAGAACCTTTTGCTATTTTTTCTGCCATTGCAAAAGCAGCCACAATCGTTAACACCGTAACTGGGAGTGCACTTTATCTCCCCACAGGAAAAGAGAGTACAAAAGCAGAACTTTTAGTATCAGATGGAGATCTCCCTTTAGAGGAGAGAGAAGAAAGTTTAGCAGGTAGTTACGACATTGACATTATCTGTCTAGGAACCACGATCGGCAAGCTCTCTGTAAAAAGCACTACTGAATTAAGTGATGAGATAAAATACTTCTTAAAAAATTTAGCACACTGCGCTTCCATTACCTTTGAAAAACAACGCATGCTAAGCACGCTTCAACACTTTCTAGATCGTCTGGAAACGCTAAATGAACTAAACCAACTAAACGGTGTTAAGCTTGGGCTACAACGCGTTATAAAAAGCTTGGCGCGTGAAGCTGCCTTTCGCTTTACAGCAGATATTGCACTAGCCTTTATCCTTAATGAAGACGGAACAAAGCTTGAGTTAAAGGGTGGATACGGTTGCACTCTTAACTTAATCCCTGAACATATTCAGATAGAGAGCGGACAACTCGGGCAGATCATGCGCACAGCGGGGCATTTTTCCATCGCTGGATTAAACGAAACCTCCAATCACGGTTTAAAATTCCTTGAAGATTTCGGCATTCAAGCCGTTAATGCCTGTTGCTTAGAGGTTCACGGATCTCCGCTTGGTGTAATTTTAATCGGCTACAAAAGAGCAACTCCTCTTAGTGGCACAGACCTGACTCGTTTTGAAGAGTTCTCTCAAGGAGCTGCTGTTGCTATTGCAAATGCTAAAACCCAAGAAAAAATCAGCACCTATGCAGAACGTCTTGAAGAGTTGGTTGAAGAGAGAACCTCCGATCTAGCATTCCAAACAGCCAAAGCAGAAGAAGCAAACAAAGCTAAGTCTCAATTTTTAGCAAATATGAGTCATGAACTACGCACACCGTTAACTGCCATTATCGGATATTCAAGTGTTTTAAAAGATGGCATATTCGGTCAATTAACAGATCAGCAGAATGAAGCTTTAGCAGCCATTGTCCGTTCTGGAGATCACCTAAAGCAGTTGATCGACGATGTTTTAAACTTAGCTCGCATTGAATCTGGAAGAGAAGAAACAAAGCCGGAAGAGATCCCTCTTAAAGAGTTGTTGCAACAAAGTTGTAAACTCATGCTACAACAAGCCTTAAATAAAGATATAAAGATCATTCAACCGGAATTGGATACAGAGCTTGCTTCAGCCGCCCTCTTTGCAGACCGTAAACATACACATCAGATCATTATAAATCTGATCTCTAACGCCATAAAATACACACCTTCAGGGGGAAAAATCTGGCTAAAAACCGCTGTTATAGGCGATAAAATTAAGATCTCCGTCTGTGACAACGGTGTTGGAATATCTCCTACAAAATTAAAACAGTTATTTGAACGTTTTGAACGTGGGGATGATACTTATAGCAGGAAACAGGAAGGAACAGGGATCGGATTAAACCTAACTAAACACTTGGTAGAGATGAATGGCGGACGGATCGGAGTTGAAAGTGAGTTAGGTAAGGGCTCTACGTTTTGGATCCTATTACCTCTAGCATCAAAAATAGATAAAGAAGAGCTCTTAGGCTTAGACACCTCAACAACGACAAGTAGACTTGACGGGGTATCTATTTTAATCGTTGATGATAACGAAGATACCTGCATAGTTCTTAAGCACATCCTTAAATCCGCAGGTGCTAATCCGACTTATGTAACACGAGTTGCAAGCGCTATCGAAACATTAAAAAGCGGACATACAACAGATCTAATTTTAACGGATCTAGCGATCCCCGAAAAAAGTGGTCTAGAACTGATCGAGTATATCAGAAACGGTTCTGAGAATATTAAAAAATTACCGATCCTAGTTTTAAGTGCCTGTGCTTTTCAGCACGATAAGAAAGCGGCTTTAGAAGCTGGTGCTTCCCATTTTATGGCAAAGCCGTTTAAGCCTGAAGAGGTTATAGATACGATTCAAGAGCTAACCTCAAAGTAACATTAATTCTAAAACACCTTTTCCCCTCTCAACAAAACAGTACACTTTAAGAGAGTATGCCCTTTGTATGAAATTTGTTAAGCTCGCTTTGTAGGTTTGGGAGAGGAATACAGATATGCGCAAACGAATTCTTATAGTTGATGATGACCCTCTTATTAGGGGGCTATTAAAGGTTATCCTTGAAGAGGCAACATTCGAAGTAGTTCAAGCGGAAGATGGTTTAATTGCGGCATCCTTTCTTGATGCAGAACCGCGACCACTTGATTTTTGTTTATTGATCTTAGATGTTGTTATGCCCAATATGAACGGCTTGGAGCTGTTAACCCGTTTAAGATCACAATCGCACACAAAAGATATCCCTGTTCTCTTTTTAACAGGAGAAGAGAAAGCGGATGATATTATGGCGAGGTATTCTGTTGGGGCTGACTATTACATAACAAAGCCGTTTACACGCCAGCAACTACTGCACGGAATAAAACTTATTTTGGAGAAGTAATAATCATTATGGATGTTGTATTAGTAGAGCCAAAGATTCCGCAAAATACAGGTTCCATAGCCAGAACTTGTGCTGCCGTTCAGATTCCGCTCCATTTAGTGGGTAAGCTTGGATTTGAGATAACGGAAAAACAGGTTCGTCGTGCTGGTCTAGATTATTGGTCTTATGTCTCGTTACATCAACATAAGACTTGGCAAGATTATTTTGATCTACAAAAGCCTCGTAAGGTGTGGCTCTGTACAAAATACGGCGAACGACCGTATTACGACGCCGATTTTAATGAGGCTGATGCGATAGTATTCGGTGCTGAAACAACGGGGTTGGGGCAGGAGTTTCTCTCTCGTTTTCCTAAGGAGCAACACCTACTCATTCCGATGTTGTGTAAAGGTGTTAGAAGTTTAAATCTCAGCAACTCCGTTTCGATTGTACTTTATGATGCGTTAAGACAGTTGAAAAAGATCTAGCCTCTTCCTCCCCTCCCCTCCGAGCTTTTTAGTGCCACCCTTCAGCTTTGCCGCTTTGACGGGCTTGGATCTGGTGCCACCCTTCAGCTAAAAGTGGGTGTCCTAATTAGGATCTAATAATATCAAGACGTTAGCAAAAGCCTACATTTGGCGGTTTTGGTTTGGCGGTTTTGGTGCCACCCTTCAGTAAGACGGGATCTGACGGATTTGGCTGGGGGTGGATCTGGTGCCACCCACTAGGGACAGTAGAACGGGCTTCCACTGCAAAGCGAATCGGTTAGGTTTGAATGAAGGTCAAAAACTAATAATATCAAGACGTTAGCAAAAGCTTAGCATTTGGCGGTTTTGGTGCCACCCACCAGTCGGTTAGGTTTTCACGGAGGTTTGGCGGTTTTGGTGCCACCCTTCAGTAAGACCGGATCTGACGGATTTGGCTGGGGTTGGATCTGGTGCCACCCTTCAGTTACAGCAGGACGGGTACAACTGCAGAGCGAATCGGCTAGGTCTGGACGGAGGTTAGAAATTTGGTGCCACCCACCAGTAAGAAGACCCCTCCCCTTGTATAATTTCGGGGGAGTTTAGGTTTTAAAGCTTCGCTTTCGTGGTTGGTGGCGTTAATTTAGAGGGCTTAAAACCTTTTTAAAACGTCAAAGAACTAAAAATTTTATTTTTTTGGTTAAAACTTATATCAAATGTGTCAAGTTTGTTTTGCGAAAGCCTTTCTCCTGTGGCGGCGGTTTTGGTGCCACCCTTCAGCTAAAGGTGGGTGTCCTAATTGCTCTTCCACCCACTAGGGACAGCAGTACAACAGCAGAGCGTATCGGCTAGGTCTGTATGGTCAAAAATTTGGTGCCACCCACCAGTGCTACAAGACTTTAAAATCAGGATAGCCAACAATATCAGGACGTTAGTAAAAGCCAAGCATTTGGTGAATTTGGTGCTACCCACTAGGGACGATCGCCCACTAGGGACGATCGAACGGGTTAATACTAAAAAATGAATTAGCTAGGTTTTAACGGAGGTTAAAAATTTGGTGACTATTTTATAAAATCTGAATTAAAGAACTCTTCAAGAGCTTGCACGCGGTGTGTTTTAACAGGAGAGCCTTTACCTTTTAATTGCGCTAGAGTTTCATTATAACCATCGACAAGAAAGATCGAGTCGTAGCCGAAGCCGCCGCTACCGTATTCTGCTGTAGTGATCGATCCATTTAAGACACCATAAAAATACTTAACCTCTCCACCATTGGAGAAACAGATAACTGATCTGAATTGTGCCTTCCGATTTTTCTCTCCATCCAAAACAGATAAGAGCTTTTTTCTATTATCAGCAGGAGTACAAGGGTCTCCTGCATATCTAGCAGAAAGAAGCCCTGGTGCACCATTTAAAGCAGCGACCTCTAAGCCTGTATCATCAGCGATAGCAGGTAAGCCACTCCATTTAGAGATAGCATCAGCCTTTAGTTTGGCATTCCCTTCATAAGTATCTGCTGTCTCTTCTACATCAGGCGGATTCTGCAATCCTCGTTGCACAAGATCTAGAGGTGATAAGACCTTAATATTAAATCTTGTCGCTATCGCCTGCATCTCTTCAAGTTTACCTTTATTAGCAGTTGCAAATACAAACTCTTTTTCAGCCATACAACCTCAACAACTTTTTAGCGTTCTTTACCCTAACCACCACTAATTTGGAGCACCTCTTTTATGTAACTATAATAATCCTAAAGTTCTTTGACTCTCTCATCTTTAGAGAAGATCGAAGAAAAACGTACACCACAATAGATCACCAGAAAGGTAATCCCCAGTGCCAACCAAGCTTCCGGCTGTCCGACCACAAAATAACGTTCCCCCGCACCGGCAGGAATGGAGATAGAATCACTTATCTTGGCAGTATACTTCACCAACTTCATTCCGATAATAAAACCGGAATGTAACCCCACACATAAAGCAAAGGACTTTGTCTTATGAATTGTGTAACACAAAAGTAACCCGATACTGACCATTCCAAAGTATGGAGCTAAAAAACCTGGTTGCAGCATCCGCAAACAAACCTCTTTGAGATACACAAATCCAGCCCAAAAAGAGAACTCCTCATAAACAAAACTTTTAACAGGGGTGATAAAATGCACAACACCGTACACCATAGCAGAGATTAAAGCGGCTACTATTACATTAAAGCGTTGCTTCAGACGATTAAAGAAGAGGACTCTAAAAAAACCTTCTTCAAGAAGTGAGATTAAAATAGCGCTCCCAAAAACCCCTAACATTTTTAAAATAAAGTGTGCATTGACGCTCTCTATGGTTCGCACCATTTTTCCATTATGTAAAACGCACGCCAATGCTACGGCAACAAGGGTAGAAGTTATAACAGTTCCTAAAAGTAGCCGCGTTATTTTTAATTTTAAGTTTGCCTTTGAAAAATACCCTTCAAAACCGGAAAATTGAAATTCTTTTCTATAAATAAGGACAAAAAGCGCCAGCACAACCATAGCAACTCTGTCGAAGACACGTGAAAAGGGATAGCCAAAATCAGGATAAACACTACAAATCAGAGAAAAAACTGGCGGGGTAAGTAAGGCACTAAAAAAGAAAGTCCCCACGATTAAAATAAATAACAGTTGAACCATGTAAAAATCCTTTTGTCAGAAATGAAAATAAAAGGGATAAAAAGCTTCTGTTCAAAACAGGGCTTACCTTTTACTGATTAAGCGCACACCTTCTCCTGTCTCTAAGAATTCAGAGAACCCCTCGCCTATAAAAAGACGCACCAACCCTTTCCGTACCAACGGTCTCAAAATAATGGGAAAGATACCATTGAAACTTATAGAAAGATTACGACCAGCTTCCAAAGATCATGGTAAGCACCATTATGCTGACGCAAAGAAAAGCTGTTACTTCAAAAACACCCATATCAAAATCTTCCTTAAAGTGACATCCAAAGACACCAAAAGTTACTTATAATTGATATTTTCAAATCAGTAAATAGGGCTAGTAGCTAACATATTGATTTAATTAAAAAGAGGGTATCAATAGAAACTTTTAAAATCTCTACTGATACCCTTAACCGGGAAAGATAGAAAAAACTGTTACGCTTTAAGCTGCTGCTTGTGCTTGAACGGCAGCAGATCTGGCAGCACGCACCTGTAAAATTTTTTGTGAGCGGGGTTTTCTACGATGAATCTGACGACATTCCAAGATATCACTATCATCTTCACCCTCTAAAGGTTTGAAATTCTCTTGAAATATAAGACACATCTCGCGCTGCAATGTTTCTAAAGCTTTTCTTTTCACCCTTGAAATATGGCATCGGCTATAACCGAGAGAAACCGCTATATCGATCAGCCTTCGTCCTTGAATGTAGAGTTGAAAAATTACTTCCTGCTCCAACTTATCTAACTTTTTACAAACTGAAGTGCTGACCTTTACTAACTCTTTTTTTAATAAAATCTGATCTGGAGTTTCGTTTTCTTTACCGGAAAGTGACTCAACAGCATCAATGGCATCAATGACACCTAATGCTCCTCCATATTTACTACTATTATAAAATCTCTCTTCTTCGTTATTTAAAATCGAAATAATATTTCCGTTAGCTGCACCAGAGATACTTCTTATCAAATTTCCTCGCAGATGATAGAAAAGAAAAGTTATAAAACAAGCTCCCTTAGCAGGATCGAAGCGTGAAACAGCTTCGCATAAAGATAGATCCACCACACTATGAAGTTCATCATCATCTAATCTGGAATGCCATTTTTTAAGTATGCTACGCGCTAACTTACGTGCCTTTAAACGATACTCCAAAACCATTTTTTTGTTTTCGTGCGTTGTCCTTATTCCACAAAGTCCATTTAAAACAGCAACCTTTTTATTTGTCTTAGCCACACTACTTAAGCGCTCGGCATCAGCCATTGTCATCTTCAACTTACAACTTTTGACTTCTGACATTACTTCCCCAACTTGCAGCACAACCACTTAAAAACTATTTTTAATGATCTTCAAGCTGATAAGCTCTGATTACATCCTCAACGCCTGTCACAACATCAAGGCAATACGCTTGAATCATCAAACGTGAGTTTGATTCCATAATGCGATCACACTCTTGTAATATGGGCGCAATTTTACTGGCGATCTCTGCTCTTAAAATTTTAGCAATAGGATTCTTAACAGCAGAAGCTTCGGACCCAACAACTTCCAACTCTTCCATACGACCCTCACAAAAAAAACCAAACACATCCTCTACTCTGTCAAAATAAAAAGTTCGCTTCATTATTTTTATAAATATTTGCTAACTACCTATAAATAGTTGTTATTTTATTGATAATTTTTGCTCCTTTTTGAAGCGTTGTAACATCTACTTTAATTGTTACTAGAATTAGCCAGCTAAGGCTAAGAACAGGTTAGATTATGGGAAAAGAAGAAGATACGCAGGAAACAGTCCTCTCCATTGAAGAGGCAAATGACTTAATCCTTGAACATCGTGGCTGGGCAGAGAGTATTGCTAAGTCTGTCGCCCGTTCTTGGAATCTGGATTGGCAGTTAGATGGATTGGATGGTGCTGCTATGGAGGCACTTATTTTTTGTGCACGTAGATTTGATCCTGCTCGGGGTGTGCCCTTTAAAGGTTATGCTAGAAAACGTATTCATGAAGCAGCGACAGAAGCCTCTCGTCGTTCAAAAGGTTGGCGACGCGGAGGAAATACTTCCGCTCGCACAGAACGTTTAGCGCGTGAGGTATCCGTAGAGCTCTTTAACATCTTCCCTGAGTTACATGCGGGGCTACTCCCCTATGCTGGAGATGAAGATGCAGATCAAGATACTCGCATCGCCTTACAAAGATTATTGATAGGAGCTTCTGTTATCGCCACGAAACAAGGGATTGAAGCAGCCTTGCCGGATGATGCCCTTGATTTTAAACGCATGATAGAATCGATCTGTTCTATGGAGCCATTACATCAAACGTTAATCTGGAAAGTATATTGGGAAGGATTTTCATTGCGGAGTGTAGCTGGAGAGTGGGAAACTGATGAACTAAATGTTATCCGTGAACATAAAGTTATTCTGGATTATCTGCAGAAATTTTTTGGCAAGGGGCGGAATACAAAGTGTCCAAGGATAAGACCTGGATTAAGGGAGGTTGCGGTAAAATTAAAACGACAAGATAATATGGTAGATTTCAGCCAAATAATGACAAAGGAGTAAACCACGATGTCCAAGAACTCTAAAGATAAAAGCTCAAAAGTAACGGGAATCAAAGCCCCACGTGTCCCCACTGCCATTGAACAACTCAGTGGAGTTTCAAGTGTTGAAAAAACGCAGAAAACTTCTGCTATCTCTGCTGTTCACGGACTAAGTGGCACATCTAGAACACATTCTATAAACTCCATTACGGCTGCTAATCGAGAGGTGCTTCACAAAATGGTTCATGAAGAGGCTGATAAACTTTTCGGGAAGACTCAAACACCGAGTCAGAAACGTGAGGTTATTGAGAAAGCAGTTAAGATGGCGATTGATGCAGTTGCTATCGAAGAGGAAAACGATTCTTCCTCCAAAAAGAGCTGATATAATTTTAAAGCAACTTGAGATAGAGCTCTATCTTTAAGAGCAACGCCGTCGCTCTTGAACAAAGCACAACTTATGCGCGCGACTGATAACGGGCTAGCTGCATCCGATGAAAACGGAGCGCATTAGGCGACTCGATGCTGCCACTCTCTATCTTATCACTTACCTCCCCCAGATAGGTACCAGCAGCGTTGTAGTCACCATTCGATAACAGACTAGCTACAAAGAAAAGAATAACTTCAATTGAATCAGGACTTAAACGATAGGCCTGATTTGCCGCTTGCAACGCTAAATCATTATTACCATTTTGCAAATATATACAGGTCAATCCCATCCAAGATGGAGCGAAATCAGGCGCAACATTAACTAACCCTAACAAGATCGCTTCAGCACGATGCACATCTCCGTTCTCAAGACAGAACCTACCCAATTCGTAAATACTCACCACCTCCTGCGCTGAATATCCCCCTCGCTTTGTACAGTTTTGCAGATATTTTTCACGATAGATCTCTCTGGTATTACGTCTAAAGTTCACTTTTTCCCCTCTATACTGATAGACAACCAATCAAGCACATGCTTAAGCATCGCCTCTTCTGCTAATATTTTTCTGTAATCATCAGAATCAACGGCACCAGCGAAACCCTTCTTCATCAGATTTACTTTTTCATACCGTGCAAACATAGAGTTCGACATCTGTTCAAGATCGCTGACAGAACCCAAAACAGGAAGAAGTGCAAGAAAGGGAGATATCGAAAAGTTATCCGGCGCTGAATATTTTGATTTTTCCATAACAACTACTTACATAAAGGTAGGACAAGCAAAGTTTATTTTAACAACCATTTTATATTTCTGCCAATCCTAAATAATATCTAAACAAACAGGATAAAATACGCGCCTACTCCATCTCTCGTTCCAACTCCTCTCTGGACATCCTATTTTTAAATAAAAAGAGATACTTTGCACCTAGTAAAGAAGCGCATACTAAACACAACGCTAAAGTAGCAAGAATAGGTAAAGCGCTTTGCATTAAATGGGACGGAATAAAAATTCCTGTTTCCGCTCGAGTAGTGAGCATCTTTTTTATAATGCCGACACCTACTAAAAAAACTCCGTATGTTACACCACAAAGGCACACGATTTCTAAACAATCTCTAATAAACAGCCGCAAAATCTCTGTTAAAGAAAATGTTTTTTCAAAAGGATTGACTCTCTGCATTGTCGGCACAATAAAGTTAAGGCGAAAAAGAAACTTTACTTGAAACAATATAGACAATATTACAGAAAAAAATACTACTAACGCCGGAAATAACAATAATTCAACAAAAGTCCAAACCTTCTCTCTTGCAGCCGTTAAGGTGTTTGGAGGTGAAAATATCTGCATTAAATCTCCACGGATCCAAAAAAAATATCCGCACAGTGCCATAAAAATAAGGCAAGTAGTAGCAAAGTGAGAATAAGAAGTGATTCCACTTTCCCTTAAATTTTCAAGTTTTCTCTCTGTGGGCCATTCTTCTTTAAGCATCTGCCACCTATTTTACTGATCGGACGTAATATTTTTCTGCACAATTTCTGTAAAGCGTTCCGAATTCGGAGCTAAATTTTCTACAAAAAATGTTGCTATCGTATGGATAAACACCGTTAACAATAAACAGACGAGTGTTGGACGCAACGCCGTAAAAGGTACAAACACTCGACTACGTAAAGCTCTACTAATCCACAAAAAAGGTAACTCAACTAACCAAAGCAAAAAGATAATACCTAAAGCCACAACAGATCCACACAAGCAAGCGCCATTTATTATTGCTATCAAGATTAACAATTGTTGTGGAAAAGTTGCAGCTGCTAAGGCTGCCTCTACAAAAGTAAGCGCCATATCGGAAGAAAACGCAAAATAGCAAGCACCACCAAAGATAACAGTGTGCAAGATCTGTTTATTACCGTTCTCCCAAGTAATATTATCTAAGAGAAGAGCGGTAACATAAGCAGAGAAAGGAACTGCTGCTAAAAATGTCATAAGTAATATGTAGCTACAAAGCGATAAGTCGATAGACAATGCACTAAAAAAAACGCACCCTGCAAATACTATGGCTAACAGTCCGCTCCACCAACCTGAGCACATAATAGAGAATAATAAGAATATAGCAGCACAAAATATCATTACTTAAACACTTTTTAACTCAAGCTCTTTGTCGCCAAATCCATAATCCAACTTACAACAGGGCTACACAAAAAATATAAGATTACCAAAACAGTGATAAGTCGTAGTGCATAACTCGCACTTTGCTCTTGAACACTCGTGGCTGCCATTAAGGTTGAGGCGATAGTACCAACTAAAAGAACACCGATTATTAACGGGAAATTTATTAAGAAAAGTATCCTCAAAGCTTCCTGAATCAATTCATGAACTTCCATAAGCCCCTCTTTCGTTTAGAGATAACCTGAGATTAATTTTTCTGAAAGTAACTGCCAACCATCAATGGCAAAAAAGAGTAAGACTTTCAGAGGTAGCGCCACAAAGTTATGTTGTATATTGGTAGCCCCTAACAGCAACAAAACATTAGCCACAATCAGATCAAGCACAAAGAAAGGGATTAGTAACAAGAAACCGATCTTAAAAGCTTCTTTTACTTCTGTAAAAAGATAACTCGTCACTAGGACAGCAAAGGTAGTATCAGAAGTAAGGGTTACCTCTGCTGTTCCTCCGCTTTGATCTGTAACCTCCGAGCCTTTTACGCCCTTTAATTTTTTTGCCAACTCGGTAAAACGTTCTAACGTTTTTGGCTCCGTATACTTTGTAAGAATTGGAGAGTATTTCTGATCCATTTCTGAAATACTTTTTAAAGGGGTAGTAAACAACTTCTCCAAACCACCAACGCCTTCAAGTTGCGGCGCAAGGATCATCATAGAGAGAGCAAAAGAGATAATGACCAATACTAACCCCACTCCGCTACCATAAAACCCCAAGCCATAACGTAAAATGCTAAATGTCGTTACGCACTTGACGAAGGCACTAAAAAAGAAGATGACGATGATAGCTATAAGATACGGTTGTAGTGTTTCCATGAAATGGGATTATAGAAAAGATGATCCTAGTTTGACCAGTCCTAATATCGACACTCTTCAACAATAAAAATGCACCTAATTATGTTTTAATATACCTGACAACGAAGCAGGCTCCTGCTTCATATTAGAACTTTAACAGACGCTAATAACTAAGCTCCCTTGATAGGAGCGTAAAATAGCCTCTCCCACTTTTTCGTTATTAACCACAATGGAAACCTTATCACTAACACGGATATTCGTATCAAAGGATGCTCCAACCTGTGCGACTTCAGCAGTCATCCCCGGTACAAGTTGTGTTATACCGAATTCAAACGAAAGTTTCGTAGCACCTGCAGGTATTTTAACGGACGGAGGTGTTGTCGCCACAGTTTCTACTACAAAATTATTATTAACGATCCCTAAGCGTGCTGGTAACCACGCCTTGTCATTAGCAATTAACGTTACGGAATCAGAAACTGGTATCTCAATATCATAAAAGACACCCGACTTTAAGTATTCAGATAACATGGCAGGTGGTACAGTCAGATGCCCCACCTCTACTCTAACATTTGTTGGAGCAATTTTCGTCCCGATAGTTGAATGCAGCTGCCTACGCCACAATCCATCCATTTTCTCGAGCATAATCTTGCCCATCGTGATCCAGATAGTGATAGGTGTGCCGTTTACGTTTAACTGTAATTTAACGCCTCCGATCCCCCTGACAGAATGCGGATCTATATCGGATTCGAACTTGACAAGAGAAGACTCCGGCCCCGTCCATGATAACGCCAAACTTGAGATAAGGCGCATCGCCAAATACTCCAAAACAACCTCCCTTGCTTTATTGCGAGCTCCAAGGATGATCATTTCAAGTAATGCCACAGCTGAATCATCTTCTAAAAAAACACACATCGGTTCATCATCGATCGATCCAGTAAAACCGTATTGAAAATTATGATTGCCACCGATAAAAGGTTTTGTCTCGACTAGAGAAAACTCCACTCCTAGTGAATGCGCTAATGGCTGCCACTGCATAGCAAAACCTGGAAACCATTTTTCTGGAGAACACCGCAAAAAACCGCAGGAATAACGCACCTCCAACGGATCATATCTCCGCAGCAGCTTATTCGGCTTCCATGGATTCAATTTAACTTGATTATTACCCTGCGCACTATCTTGCAATTTTTAAATCCCTTTTACTATTCTAGCTCACTAAGAGCTGCCCTTAACGCCGTCCCGATAAAAACCATTCGCAATTCTGGCGACTGCGCCGCCAGATCCAAAGCCGCTTTTTGTAAAACTTCACCATTAACAGTATCGCTTTTTAAATAAACCGCCGCCTCACGTCCGTCCAGCAAAACAGCCACAGCAACTAAAGCACGTTGTTTAGCTGGCAAAGCCCTGAACCGTTTTGCATCCGTATAATCCATAGGATAAATCCTTTACTAAACGACACTTTTCAGATCTGATTCATTTGAGTCAATATCATTACCATTTTTCTTGCGTACACTATATCTAAAATTAGCAAGTAGATAACCCAAAGTAGCACAAATAAATCCACTTAATAAAACTGCCGCAAAAAAGGTCATTATTAAACCGTATTGATCCCCCTCTACAACGTTCCAAAAGAGTAAGGAAACTAGAGGCACCTTTACGATCTCTCCGTTTTTAAGAGTAACTCCATTTACCAAAACTTCCGTCTCTTCTTGTACGGTCGAGATAACTTTTACTTTTTCCAGCGGGATATTCGGAAGAACCAGCTGCACGAGTTGCTCAATATCTTCCTGACTAAGAGCATCTTCTTTGCGCAACCGAACAATGATGGCAGCACCCTCTGAATCTGCCATCACAGACCTCTGTCTGACTATGGCTTTAGCCGAAATCACACCGGCATGGTTACTGAACAGATCCTCAATCTGCACAGCCAGTGCTCTATCTGCACGCAGAGCTTCGATCTCTTTCGAATTCGAAGAAAGAAACCCACCTTGAGAAGAGAGGTATTTTAAAGAGGGATCCTCTTCTTCCGGCAAACCGTTATTATCCAAGATCTGTACAGCTTCTAAATATTTATTATGCTTAACCAAAACATGATAACCGTCAGACGATTTTCGTCCGCTCTTTTCAGCCGTAGCAGGGATGCCTTGAGCGCTCAAGACTGCAATGATTCTATTCGCCTGTTTATGCGAAAGCCCTTCGCCTGTAACTGAAACCTCATTACAGGCGCAGAGGAAGAACGCCATCAACGGCAATAGAATATAGCGTACAGAATTTAATTTCATTATCATAAACCCGCTTTTACTTTTCACCTACATAAGGGATAAGTGTTACAAGAAATTCGACATCACCAAAGCGTACCCAGTCGCCATTTTCCAAAATGACGAGCTCCTCTTCTTTCTGATACGTATTCTCTCCACGTCGTCTGACGAAAATACCCCTATCACTCATCAGATCGTGCAATCTTAAGCCGTCTTCCGTACTAACCATCACCATGGCGTGCGGTGTAGAGATGCTTTCATCCTCAAGGATTAAATCCGTACCTTTCAAGCTGGTACGCGTAATAAAAAACTTCCCTTCGCGTAGCTCGATCCCCTCTCCCGACGGAGTATTATAACTGACAAACCAACCAAACAATCTACCCTTTTTAGAAGGTGCACGTTGCGGTGTCTGATCTTTTTTCTGAAATGGAGCATTCTGCTTCCTATCTTTACCTTGTTGTGAAACGTTTTTCTGTTGTTTCTCTCTTCTTTCAAAACGTTTCTTTTCTTCACTTTCATTTTCTTCATACCTAGCAACGCTCTCTTTTTCAGAAGCACCTGACCTGCCTTCCTTTCTTGACTGTTGTTCAGATCTTTGTTGCTTATCAGGATTTGAGCTCCTATTATCTCTACGTCGTCTAGCTGAACGGGACGTTCTCTCTGGCGTTTGTTGAACCTCTGCCGCTATCTCAGGAATTTCAAATTCAACATCTTCCACAACGCTTTCTTGAGACGACACTACATCTTCAATCTCTTCAGAGCTATCATCCCCAAGATCTTCAACAGTGACCTCTTCCTCTTCTTCTCCAACATTAAAATCGAAAGGTCCTACAAGCCCCCCTTCTACTTCATTAACTTCATAATTCACCACTTCTTCAGCACTATCATCCTCAACGGCAGACGCGGTTTCTACAAAACCACTTTCAGGATCTGATCTTACCTCAGAGACAACTCCACCGTAATCAAATCTGGTTTCAACATCTTCCACCTCTCTCGGTTCAAAATCAGCATATCCTTCGGGTTCTTTTGACTCTTCCTCTTGAGCGCCTGCAAATTGAGGTGTTTCATCTTCAGCACCTATCGCTACGATACTATCATCTTCCATCTCCCCTTCTGAATCATCAGGGATTTCAACCTCCAGCTCTTCAATATAAGCACTAAGGGGATCATCCAACTGCATGGGGTCATCATTACTTACATCAGCCACCTGCTGAGTAGCACTGGCCACTTCATCTTCTCTGATTCGATCTCTGGTTTGTTCTAATTCTGCATCTCCCGCTGTGGACATCGTACGTTGTCGCACCCTAGCGGAAGGTTTCTGCGCAGGCTCCTCCGGTCGTTCGGAAGCAGAATCTAAACTCGCTCCGCACATCCGACAACGAGTTGAGACTGCCGGTATTAAACTTCGACAAGATGGACATCTCACAAAGGTCAACTCATTATTATCTGTAGCCATAATATCACTCCCTTTTTACTCAAAAAAAAACATACTTATTTAAAATATTGCTCCACATAAAATAAACAATAAGAATATTAACAACGCATTGAGCAGTATCATTATAAAAATGAACAACGCTTTTTTCGGCAGCGACAAAGCATTAAAGTACCGCTCCAAATCTTCTATTTTAACGAACCCTCTACCCGTGTTAAGCATACTTTCCACCGTGTTTCTTGATACACGCGCACGTTGCATTTGTGGTGGTTGCAGAGAAGTCTCTTCCATAAAGCTTTCTGTTAATCCAACCTGCTTCTTTGTTTTTTCGACCTTAACTTCATTTTCTACAAAAGCATCTGCCGAACCGTTAGCATTCTTAAACTTCTCTTCCTGTTCTTTATTAAAACAGATCGCCACCGTTAAATTACCACCGAAGTTTAAAACTTTGGCTTCACCATCAAGCTCTAAAGTATGACCTTTCTTTAAGATACCGCCGTCATAAACGGTTCCGTTAGTGCTGGAATCTTCGACTGTCGTTATACCTGTCTGACTAAGAGAAACTGTACAGTGCCGCCTTGAAACGTGCGGAGCTCCTAACCACAGATCGCTACTAGGCTCTCTACCGATAGTGACACTTCCATCAACCGGCAAAACCAAACGTGCTGGTCTAGCCACCTCAGACATCGATAATAAGATCGGGTACCTTTGCAACGATTGTTGCGGAGCAACTTTTTCCACTTCCTTGTTGATGATTTTTTCCAAACCATCTTGAGAAACTACACCGTATATCGAAGTTTGCCCCCCTAAAAAGATAGGTACATTTGGTTCTACATTAACACGCCCTGAGATCTGTTGATTGTGTACAAAAGTTCCGTTTGTTGAACCGAGATCTTCGATCCAAAACCTTCCTTCTTCAAAACCTATACGTGCATGCTTGCCCGAGATATCCGCACCATCAAGTCGTACCGCACATTTATTAGAGCGCCCAATATAAGCTGGTTGATCTGGTGAAAAAGAAACGACTATCGGAGAGGCTCCTGCTACAACAACAGCTGGGAACTCCGGAGTATCTAAAGCACAAGCCTGCCGCAATATCCGCACTCCAGCACGGTCTGGTGGTTCTCCTGCTTTTACCGCTAAGTCGGGATCCAATGAAGTCACTGTTAATTGCAGATTAGCAAGTTTTAATGAAGTAGATCCGTTAATCGCTCCATGCGGTATTTCAGGGATAGCGTTGATGTCGTTTGAATTTACCTTATCTAGCGTTTCAAGCTTGCAACGAAACTTTCTTCCGACACACTTCGTCAAACGGAGTTGATAATTAAGATCTTTCATATCTTCTATATCAACGTGTGCTTCTTCAGAAGCACCGATCAAGGCTTGTGGACGACGCACAAGTATCATCATGGTTTGGGATAAGCCATCTTGAAAAGCTATTTCAAGAGCGAACATGCACGTAATCCTTCAATAGGGTAAAAATCGACCTTAAATCCGTTAACAAACACCTGTTTATATATAGATAATTTCAACCGCAGAAAAATTCTCTACAGTATTATTAGAATCAAAAAACGGAGTAAGGATCCACTTTTTTTATCGAACACTACTAAAAGAATCTTTAATTTTTGTTACACATTAGTGCAAAAATAAGTGAGTCTTATTTCTGTCTTTTAACATCTCAAGACATGCTTAATTGCTAAAGGGATCCTTTAATAGAGATCTCTTTTGAGTGTATTAGGAGCTAAAAATAACAGATAAATAAATTCTGTTTAATAATTAGCTAGTTATGGAAGAAGATTTTTAGTGTTAGTTATGCACTTCGCTAAAAACAAACCGCTGTTTTATTACATAAAACACGCTAAAAACTTCTTGCGGTGAACGCTATAATATTTGTTAAGCAATAAGGTTAAACCATGGACACACCAGCAACTATCTTGATTGTCGACGATGATGTAACAGCACTCGACATTGTTGATTACCTCTTTGAAGATAAAGGCTTTGAAGTAGTACGCAGAGCCGATGGTCAATCTGCTATTGATTGTGTTGAAGAGATCAATCCGAATATCATTTTAGTGGATCTTATGATGCCGCGCCTAAGTGGTCAGGAAACTGTCCGGCAGATGCGTGCTAAAGGTATTACCGTTCCTGTTGTGGCATTTACTGCCATAGATAATCCGGAGATTCATCAGGAGGCACTTGATGCAGGTTGCAATCTGGTGTTAACAAAACCGTGTCGTCCTAATATCTTAGTGAAACACATCGAAGATCTGTTACAATAAAAAGTTGTAGTAAAAAGACTCTTTTGTCCTCAATTATTGCACGTAATACTTCACCTAAGTAAAAGGTGTAAGTTGCATTAAAAAATTGCAAAAAAAACCTTTTATACCTCTTTTCTTTAATTTTCTTTAAACTTTCTTCAAACGAAACACCTTCTTTGGGCGATCAGGCTTTGCAAAACCCTGTTTTATTTTTAAATATTTACTTTATATTAAAACCTACATTCTCTTTTACAGCATCTTTAGTTATACTGGTGTATGTGGCCATGAATGATGCTTTTATGTTTTTTGGCTCACGCAGGGCATATTTTCCCATCTGCTCTTCTCTCTACCGCAGCGGCTTGGTTAATGAAGAGCAATAACTATGGTGATAGTGCTACATAACAAGTTTAAAAATTTTCGGAATCATTGGATTTGGCAGCAGTTCTTAAAACAGATTTTATATGAAACGGATACGATTTAAAAAATCAAAATAGTGATCTGGTTATAGTTTTTTATAGAGACATGACATTCCACAATACCAACACATATTCATTTGAACAGGCTTGCATCTCCTTGGTTCCTCTTATGAGGAAAAATCAATGGATCGTCAAATGCTTATCAACGCCGTGCATCCTGAAGAGATCAGGATCGCCATCACTCAAGAGAATAGCCTTATTGAACTTGAGGTTGAATCAGATCTTGGTAAAAAGCTTAAAGGGAATATCTATAAAGCGCGCATCTCTCGCATAGAGCCCAGCTTACAAGCAGCCTTTATCGATATCGGAACTCAACGTAACGGCTTCTTACAGATTAACGACATTCATCCCGCCTATTTTAAAAACTACAAAAAGGGCAATGGCAAGGTTGCTATTCAAGATGTCCTAGAAGCAGGTCAAGAGCTGGTTGTTCAAGTTGTCAAGGAAGAGCGCGAATTAAAAGGTGCTACCCTTACGACGTACCTCTCTCTACCAGGGAGGTACATAGTGGTTATGCCGGGTAGTGATAGAGGCGGCATCTCTCGCAAGATCAGTGATAATGAGCAACGTCAGAAACTAAAAAAACTTGCTGCCGAATTAGAACTACCAACAGGGATCGGAATAATCGTTAGGACTGCTGGCTTAGATCGTTCTCAAAGTGAGTTGTCTCGAGACCTATCACTTCAATTGAAGTTATGGGAACAGATCCTAGCCTCTGCCCAAACGGCAACCTCACCAACTCTACTTTATGGTGAGAGTGATGTTGCAACACGTGTTGTTAGAGATTACTTCACACCGGAAATTCGAGATATTATTATCGACGATCGTGCCACCTTTGAAAGAGTCCGCAATTTTGTTTGGCAGGTTACGCCCAGATACCGTTCTCGTATTAAATTTTATGATAACGACCAACCTCTTTTTTCTCACTACAACATAGAAGATCAAGTTGAGAACACTTTAAAAAGTACCGTAAAATTAAAATCCGGCGGAGAGATCGTGATCGATTCTTGGGAAGCTTTAGTTGCAATAGATGTAAACTCCGGCAAATCAACCACAGGTGAAAATATTGAAGACACTGCTTACAGGACAAACCTTGAAGCAGCTGATGAGATCGCCAAGCAGTTACGCTTACGTGACTTGGGTGGTTTAATTGTGATCGATTTTATCGATATGATGGATCGTAAACATAAACTGGCGTTGGAACGACAGTTACAACTCGCTGTAAAAGATGATAAAGCACGTATAGAGCTCGGCAGATTATCCAAGTTCGGTTTAATGGAGATGTCGCGTCAACGGTTACGCGCTACCATTTCTAGTCAAAGTAATTTACGGTGCTCAACTTGTCGTGGAACAGGCGTGGTTCGCGGTAGCGAATTCGTGGCTTTAGAAGCTTTGCGACGTATTCAATCAGCTGTAATCGCTGGACATGTAAAATTAGTAAAAGCACGACTAGCACCTGCCCCTGCTCTTTTCCTACTAAATAATAAAAAGGTAGATTTAGCAGCATTAGAAACAAAGTATGGTGCGCTAGTATACGTCCTAGCTGATGGTAGACTTCGTCCTGATGAGTATCATTTCGAGATGGAATCAGATCCCCTTGCCAGCATTGAATCTCAAAAGATTTCAGATCTAAAATCAAAAGAGAATAAGAGAAGCTCTGCTGTTACACCCTCCGGCAAAAGATCGGAAACCAGACAAACAGCTGCTGCTGCTACACAGAAAAGTCGTCTACGTCCGCGGGCACGGCTGCGTAAAAGGATAGATGAAAAGCGTGTGGCGCTCCAACAACAAAGTGCTTTAAAAGAGTAAGTTGATACTTTATTTTTTAGAGTAAAGATATTTTTTACAACACAGATCGGAAGAACATTTAAAAAAATTTTGGACTTTTTTATCTATTGCTGGCATACAAGGTATCGAAGATAAAATTATCAATTTACAGGTAAAATTGATAATTTTAAGCTAGAGGCGCAAGTAGTCACTCAGGTCGTATCTCATATTATGGATTGTGGCTTGATACGGTTCTTGATATTCTGACAGGACTTTTATTGTGGTGGTTGCCAGTGGGAATAAATTCAATAGCAGATCTAAAAAAAGATTTTTGTCGTTTGGCGTGTTTTGGAGCTAATATAACAGACTCTCACAGCTGTTTTATATTTTTACCTCAATGGATACTTCAGAACGATCTCATGCCGCAGGCGGAATCGAATAACGAATTGGCTCTTGTCGGGTTCCACTCTTTAAGCTCTGAAATTTTTAACAACTGTCATATCGAAGCTGGAAACGGCGTTATCGGTTGGGTTGCTCAACATAAACAATCGATCCACATTGCGCCTTTTGAACGAGATAGTCGAACTCTCGGGATGTACAGAGCGCACTTATCACTAAAGAGCGTTATTGCAGTTCCAATTATGCTTGATTGTATAAATGCAGATACCTCTAATGGCAACCTTGCAGGTGTTTTAGCTTGTGACAGCAAAAAATCTTATGCCTTTTCTAAGTTACAAGGCAAACTCTTGGAAGATCTTTCATACGAGATTAGTAATACGTTGCGCTTATCTATGACTCCAAGAGCGGAGGGACAGCAATCATGGTGCTCTTTTATTCAGCGTGGCATGAATCTTATTTCAACGCTTGGTAAAAACTCTGTGGATGTCTTACGCGTTCATCCAGAGAACTTAGACGCTATTGAAATTAAACAGGGAACTTCAGAAACGATTACGGCGGTAGAGCAGCTTTATAGATTAATTCAGCAATCTCTTTCACAAGAGTTTCCATCATACTGTCTTCCGAACGGGGATCTAATAATAATTCTAGATAATATGATGTCAGCATTTTATCAGAACAAGATAGATGCTTTAGCGAAATATGTAGCACGTGGCGGTGAAACCATTGTATTTAGTTACCTTCGACAATCTTTTTCAGATCGTCAAAATAGGACAAAGACATTAGACGATCTAATAGCGGCTACAAACAGTACCTTAAAAACTGAATCCACTACCACAAGCACAAAGAGGTCCTATGTCTTCGGCAGGCGTTAACACTCGTTTAAAGAAGTTTAATCCGCTACGATCAATCTTAGGCAATGCTTTCGGATACAATTTGGCTATGGATCTTGGGACGGCCAATACCCTCATCTACATTAAAGGTAAGGGAGTTGTTTTAAATGAACCGAGTCTTGTAGCGATGGAGGATAGTTCAAATAAAGCGGTGGCAGTAGGTCAAGCAGCGAAAGATATGTTCGGAAGAACTCCAAGTTCAATCAAGTGTATTCGTCCCCTGAAGGACGGCGTTATCGCCGACTTTAATGTGGCGAGCATTATGATTAAACACATGATTAATAAAGTTACTAAAAAACGTTTCTTAGCTAAGCCCCGTTTAATAGTCAGCGTCCCTTCCAGCATTACACAAGTTGAAAAACGTGCTGTTATACAAGCCGCCTACCTTTCAGGAGTGTACGAAGTACGTCTTGTTGAGGAACCTATGGCAGCCGCTCTTGGTCTAGGCTTACCGGTGGATAAATCTCCAGCAAATATGCTTATCAATATCGGAGGCGGTACTACCGAGATCGCTATTATTAGATCTAGTGAAACTGTTTATTCGAATTCAATCCGAGTCGCAGGAGATGTTATGGATGAAGCTATTCAGCTTTGCATAAAACGTAAATTTGATCTCCAGATCGGCATCCTTGAAGCTGAACGCATTAAGATAGCGATCGGTTCGGCGCTTCCTAGTACACAAAAAAGCACCACTCCCGTTTTCGGACGAGATCTGATCCGTTGTCTACCGCAAAAAATTGAGGTAGCAGACGATTTAATTCGTACTGCACTAAATGAATCGATTACTACGATTATATCTTCTATTATTACAGCGCTAGAGCAAACAGATCTTAAGGTTGCCCAAGACATCATCGAACGTGGAGTCTATTTAGCAGGTGGTGGCGCACTTTTATCTGGACTTCCGGAACGTCTTTCTCGAGAGGCAGGGGTAGCATTTCATTTAGCGCAAGATCCCACTAAGGCAGTAATTCATGGAGTTGGTCATGTAGCAGACAACTTAAAAGAAAATCATATCTATTGTGTAGCGTAAATATTTTCGTCAGCACCTTAAAACCCTCTAACAATCGTATTGAGAGAGGTAAGTTTTTATAGCTTTATTAGCTAATATACAGATTAAAATAGTATTAATAATAATCAGTAAATATTTTGTCACTCCTTCTACCTCAAACCCTGCAAATGGTAGTGTCGCCAGATACAATATTATTTCGCTATTAAAATAAAGTGCGTCACTAATTGCCAATAGCAGCCATCCGGCGGGATCTACGCTAGTGTAATGCATTAAAATTGCGATGAACCCTATTTTACATCCGAGAACGGAGATAAGGGGAGCAAAAAGTGGATTACAGATAAACCCTATCAGAGAGAGATAATTAAACCAATATAAGACAAACGGTGTCGTAAAAGCGGAGGCATAGATACACACTCTAAGATATGCCATTAAAATTGAGTCAGTCTTTTGATATTGAGCTGCAACGTTAATCCCGCAGAGCGCTGCAAACGTCAATTGAACACCTGGATCTAAAAAAGATCCCGGCCAGATTAAATTCAGGATAAGGAACGCCACTGATATAGAATGCAGCATCCCCGTTGAGCGTTCAAAGGTTGCAGAAAGCACCACCACCAGAGCCGCCACACCAGCACGTAGACTGGGGCCTTCAATACCTGCCAAACCGATAAAAGCAGCAGTTCCTAAGAGTGCTAACCAAGCTGGGATCTGGCGAAATTTTAGACTCCTCCTCCTAAGAGGAAGAACCCTATAAAAAAAGTTAAAGGCTGCGAATAGAAAATAATACAACAACGTAATTTGATAACCGGAGAGGACTAAAAGATGTGCCAACCCTGTTTTTTTAAAGCCATCTTCTACATATTTACTAATCAGATCCCTATATCCGATTGATGCCGCAAGGAAGATCGCTCCTCGTTCTCCATCTCCGATAACGTTACGAATAATCTTAGCAAGATGTTTTTTTGCACGTACGAAAAACGGCGCTACCATCTTCTCCGTTATTAGAGCGTGCTTGATTTTACACATCGCAATATAACCACGTCTTCTAAAATACGCCTCTTTTTCTTTAGGAAAGGGGGAGAGCTTGGCGTGAAAGGTGATAATATCTTCTTGATCAACACCGTATAAATTTTTCCACGGTAGATAAACGCCGCTACAAAAAAGGCGTTCTCCTGTTATAGAGAGATCTTTTTTTGTTTCATCTTGTAAAACAGCAGAACTCTCAATTACCTTAATAGAAAGTGTGATGCTTTCAGGTGCGAATCTTCGTGGAGGCTCATCAACACTCCCCTTAATAATTACCTCTTCATGTTTAATTTCATACTTTGCTGGAGAAACTAAAAGCGCCGCTATTATACCAACGAAGATCAGAGCGATGTTTTTACGACTCATCCATATCGAAAATAGAGCAAGGATAAAACAGACTCCCCAACCCCAACTTGAACATTCTCCAAAGCCGATCATCTCACCGAGAGAAAGTAAAAATGCTGGTACAAGACACGGAAAGTCACTGCGTAAGCGTGCCTGTAAACGTTTATCTTTCAGTTTAAGGATGAACATTAATTAAAGACTGTTTAAAAAAAAGAGAAAACGCCAACTATTTCAAGCAATTGCCAATCTATAAAAGTATTGCTAGCATCCCCTCTCGTAATTAATTGAAAAAGAAGTAGCTAAATGCACCGCTACTTCTTTAAATTTTTGATAACCATGCAGACTTCGCACAATTTCAGAATTTATTTCCTTTTTTGTCTCTGTTTTATCTTAAGCGCTTGTGGCTCCGCGCAAAAAAGTGAATTTAATGATTATCGGGATGGGCTACTACTAACTCGAAGTATGATCTCTCGTTTCGGTGAATATTCTGGAGACACTACATATTTAACGTATCTTAAAACAAGGCTCCTCAAAAAAGCCCCTTTTTCAGATAAAACTAATTATAAGATCGTCGTGTTAGACACAGATCAAGCGTTAGCTTTTTCACCTGGTGGCGGATTTATTTTACTATCGCGCGGGATGATTAAGCGGTGTAAGACTGAATCTGAATTAGGGTTTATCATTGCACATGAGATCTCTCATCAATATCTTGGGCACACCTTGATCCTGCATGAATCGTTAGATTCTAAAGATATCAATTCTTACAGCAAGGATCAGGAACTAGCCGCCGACAAACTTGCTATCGCATTAGTAGCAACAGCAGGTTACAACCCCAACACAGCTTTACTCGCTATCGTTAATGCTTATTATAACAACCCCTATATTCACAATTCATACTCTCATCCAGATATGGAAGAACGGATCTCCGCTATTCGATCAACCATCGACTCCGCAAAATGGCTCCCCCCAGGAACGATTAATAGACGCGCTTTCCTTATATTTATCAACAAACTGCCGTAGCTTTTTTAAATTTTCTAAGAGATAGCTAAAAAAGTTTAGCACTTAAAAAAGACGTTATCCTTGTGCCATATCTAATAATTGTTGCGGAGTTTCAGGAGAAGAATTTGAGATAGCGATCGTCAACTGATCTCCGGCAATAAGGCGAGTTCCGCCACACGGTATAAGTGGCTCCCCTGCTCTCGTAATGGTCAGCACTAGCGCGGCTGCGGGGAGATTTAGATCCATCAAACGTTTTCCTGCCATAAAAGATTGCGGCTCCACTACTAAATCTAACAATTTAGGCTCGTTGAACAATTCCAGTTTAGCTTTATCAGTAGAAAGAGTCGCTCTTAAAAGAGCCTCATAAACAGGTCTTCCGCCAACCATTTGAGCTACAAAATATGACAACATACACGCTACCATCAATGGAAATAAAAGATTATAACCTCCTGTCATTTCGAACGTTAAAATCACACCAGTTAACGGTGCCTGTACTACCCCCGTAAAATAAGCAGCCATAGCAAGCACTGCCCAAGCTTGAAAGGGAATCGTCGGAAGAAAAGTTTGTAATAACAAAGCGAGGCACAACCCCATTAACGCTCCTTGCGCTAACATCGGAGTGAAGATCCCCCCAGGTGCTGAAATAGCATAACAAGCAATATTTAAAACAATTTTTAAAAGTAATAATGCAAAAACAACTACTAATGTTTGCTGTATACCCTCTCCAGACTGAAAGAACTCTTTAATAATAAGCCCTCCTGGACCTAACGAAATCGGTAGTAAAACTCCGATCAGCCCTACCGCAAAACCTACGATCAGAGCACGATTACGTACAAACCAAAGATTAGGATTTTTTTGAGTATAGCGTACTGTTTTAACTAACAGCATGCTGTAAGATCCTCCCATAACTCCAGCGCAGATCCCAACAACTATCGCAGCAGGCAGAATCTTTAAACTCAATAACTCTGCTTCATTTTCCATAGGAATATAAAGAGAAGGTTGTGCTCCGATTACAACTCGTGTCACAACATCAGCTAAAACTGTTGCAACCAAAGCCGTCCCATAAGTTAAAGCAGAGAACTCTTTCCTTAATTCTTCAAGAACAAATACAAACCCTGCCAGTGGTGCATTAAAAGCAGCTGCCAGCCCCGCACCTGCACCACATGCCACATAATGCAGGCGCAGTTTGCTCGGGAGGTGTAATAATTTAGTTAAACCCAGCCCTATGGCTGCTCCAAGATGAACAGTTGGACCCTCCCTCCCTAAAGTGAAACCCGTTCCGATTACAAGCAAACCTCCGATAAACTTGACCCATAAAACTCTTAACCAACGAATGCTCCCAAGTTGAATCAAAACACCTTTAACTTGAGGAATCCCGCTACCTGAAGCTTCTGGGCAATATTTTTTCGTTATTGTAACAGCAAGCCATGCACACAAAGCACAGAAGCAAGGAAAGACGACGATACCGAAGGTATGTTTTTCAGACCACCTTAAAAGCAAGTGTGCATATTCAAAGACTACTCCCAAACAGATCTGAAAAAGCACAGCTACAATGCCAACTGAAACTCCGACCAATGCGGCATGCCCGAACTGCAACCGTTTTCTTCCACGTAAAGATCTTAAACTTTTCCTATGATTAACCATATTATTTCTTATCTCAATTTAGAGGTCTTCACGCTATAAGTTATAAAATACGACCCTTAAAAAGGTTTTACTCAAAATAGTTAGAGCGCATTTTAAAAATATTAGCGTTCACCTCTAAGATATCTTTAGAATAATTCTCTTTAAAAAATAAGCTTCCCCATCAAAGCAGACCTTAAGTATTTACTACTTATGGAAGTTTTTGACAGCACGGACAGAAGTGTGTACCGCGCTGCCCCACGACAAGACGTTGAATTAAGGTCTTACAACGAGAACACGGCAAGCCGCTTCTCCCGTAAATCTGCGGAGTATAATCCCCAACCACCACATTATCACCGAAATCAGTTCCTTCTGCTGAAATGGCTTCTTTTAACACTCTCTGAATTGATCTGTGTAACAACTTAACTTCGTTTTTTGTAAGAGTTTTAGCTTTTCGTAACGGATGGATTTTAGCACGCCATAACGCTTCATCAGCATAGATATTACCGATCCCAGCGATACTGTGTTGATCAAGTAAAAGTGTTTTAATCGGCATCTCCCGCTTACAGATCTCACCTAAAATCTTAGGAGAAAAGTGTGCAGCAAGTGGCTCTACCCCCAGATCTCCTAAAACAGAAGCGAGATCTTCAACATAGTAACACCTCCCGAATTTACGTACATCATCAAAACGTAACTGCCTAGAACTCTCAAAAGAGACCACTAGCCGTGTATGTTTGATAATTCCTGCACCTTTAGGTAACACTGCTAACTTTCCACTCATACGTAAATGAAATAATAGCCAACCGTTCTTATCTAATTCAAAGACAAGATACTTCCCTCTTCTCGTTAGCGCTGTGATCTCTCGTCCCTTTAGCTTCGTTTTAAACGTTTTCAGCGCTGGGCAAGCAATAGTATTATCCCAATACACCGTGACAGCACGAACCTTTTGTCCAACAACATCAGGTCTTAAACGACGAACTGTAGATTCCACCTCAGGGAGTTCCGGCATAGTACAGATCCTAATCTTAAAAATACGATCCTGACATTTATAAGGTAGCGCCTCGTCAGAATTGATATTTTATCTCTACTCAATTATAGATGCGGTCATATTGTGTAGAGCATATTCAGTATGAGATACTTTTAACGTGTGCTGAGTTAACAAACAACACTCCCTTTTGTAAATAATAAAGATATAAGAAACTGATGAAGAACCTTTCACCTGAAGAAATTACAACTTTGACAGATCGTTATTTCCACGGTTCAGAACGGTATAACTGTGCGCAGACCGTCTTACGTATTATCCAAGAAATAATCGATTCCCCTATTAGTACTATCCAAACTGCCGCTGCTTGGGGTGGCGGTAGATCTCCTAACGGCTATTGTGGTGCTCTCTACGCTCTTTTATCTCAAGTACCAGAGGCTGAACACGAAGAAGTCATAAACACTTTTAAATCAGAAGTTGGTTCTCCCTACTGTCGAGAGATTCGCCGCAACAATACTGTCCCGTGTAGCAGATGCGTTATAACAGCTGCTACTATTTTTAATACTCGTTCATAAAAAGAGAACGTTTTTAGAGCATCCCTCTTTTACTTAACATTTGAGTTAATGTTAAAGCGCGTTCCGGCGTCATAAGAGCAAGGATCTGCGCCATTCTTTTATCTGGCATCCTCTCTATCAATGAAAGTGAAATAGTGACATCAAGTTGCTCTAAGAGTTGCGCTGCTTCTTTAGGTCCCATCGAGGAGTAAACAGCTGCCAACTGATCAAGTTGCACATTACGTTTTCTATCTCCTTTTTCTCTCTCACCTTTAAGTTGTTCTGACAACTCTCGTAACTGCGTTAAACGTGCAGCAAACTCCCGATCGCGCCTCTCTATCTCTTCTTCACGAACATCTAATTTTTTTCCACGCTCTTCAAGATCTACACGTCTTTCATCAAGGCTTTTTAAAATGACCAACTCATCTTCACTAAATGTTGGGAGTGACACAACAGGAAGTGTCGCCATAGTAGCATCAACTGTCCCGCCTTGAATTAGTCCGGAAGCCGCCACTGCACCAAGTATTAATTTAAAAACTCCCACGCAGACAATACACAACAAAGCTGTGCGTTGTCCTGAAGCGCTCCGTCTTCTCGAAGTTATCGAAAGAGGTTTTTCAGGAGAGTTTAAAGGAGATTTAAGACCTATTCCGGATCTACCGATATCTCTAGAATCTAAAGCTGACTTGGCAGAAACAGAAGATATTTTTTGCTGTGTAGATTTCTCTTTTTTATCGTTCTCAATTAGAGATTCCAGCCTTTTTTTGCCGTACTTACTCTCCATAGCACTTTTCAATGAATCATAGAGTTGATTAGCTTCTTCTCTGGTCATTCCTTTTTTCACTACCATATAAGAACTCCTTTTCTTATAAACAAAACTCTCAAATACAAATAATAAAACTCTTAAAAGTTCAACTTATTGTAAGCACTCCTTTGAGTCGTCATCTCATCAATCGCTTTTAGCTCCTCTTTATTAAGATAATCAGCATATTCCGCTTTGCGCTTTTCTTTAAGAGTTGCCAACGTTTCCTCGTCCTTTGCGGCTTCAATATAAGCATCTTCAGCTTTTGCAACCGCTTCCTGCGATCTCTCTATCTCTTCCTTTTGATGCTCAATATCTTCTTTTAGACGCTCTCCATAAGCACCTAAGAGATGAATTTCTTCTGCCGTAATTTGGATATTATCCTCAATAGTGTTGAGTAGAGCTGCCATCTCCAACTCTTTCAGATGCTCCATCTCTCCAAAAAGCTTATTTCTACTTAAGATCAACTCTTTAGTTTTCTCATCCTTAAGAAGTTTTCTATACTGCAAAACTCGCTCAAGCCTGAATTGAAATTTCTTCATAAAACCTCACTTCTGTTAAAAACCTTAGAACAACGCTACTCTCCTTCCTCTTTTACGCTTTCCTCTTTAACGCCTTCCTCCAAAATCTTTGCTAATAACTCCCACGATTCCTTAATACCAAACCTCTCACCTGGTTTCTGCTTTAAAAATTCAATTAACTTATCATTTAACGATACAGCTAAATCCACCTTCGGGTTTTGACCTCTTTTATAAGCTCCGATCGTTATAAGATCTTCATTGTCTCTATAAGTAGCTAGCAGATCTCGTGCCAAAGCTGCCAAATCTAAGACTCCATTCGGCACTATTTCTGACATAACACGAGAAACAGAATCTAAGACACTGATGGCGGGGAACTGACCTTTCGCTGCCAACTTTCGATCGAGGATAATATGTCCATCTAAGATACCACGAACGGCATCTGCGATCGGTTCATTCATATCATCGCCTTCAACCAAAACCGTATAAAGCCCTGTAATTGAGCCTTTTTCTGCAGTTCCTGCTCTTTCCAAGACTTTAGGCAACATTGCAAAAACTGATGGGGTATAACCACGTGTACTAGGTGGTTCTCCGATTGCTAATCCAACTTCACGTTGAGCCATAGCTAAACGGGTAATAGAATCAATCATTAAGACAACCTGCTTACCTTGATCTCTAAAATATTCAGCGATAGTCGTAGCTAAAAAAGCTGCTCTAATGCGCATTAAAGCTGATTCATTACCTGTTGCGACAACCACAACGGATCGTTTTAATCCTTCTGGTCCCAGATCACGCTCGATAAACTCTCTAACCTCCCTACCACGTTCACCAACCAACCCGATTACGTTAATGTCACTGGTTGAATGTTTAGCAAACATACCAAGCAAGGTACTTTTTCCAACACCGGAACCTGACATAATACCGACACGTTGCCCCTTGCCTACTGTCAAAATAGTGTTAATCGCTTTGACACCTAGATCAAACGGCTCTTTGATACGTGTTCTTGTAATAGGATTTGGCGGATCTCGATAAAGTGGAACTAAAGTTCCGACCTCATCAAGTGTTGAGCCGTCAATCGGGTTGCCCATAGCATCAATCACCTTTCCGCACAAACTATCTAAAACCACCACATCAGAGCTGTCTCCCGTAGCAGTAATTATAGCTCCTGAAGCTAGACCTTGCGGCTCGGCATAAGGCATCAATAAAACCTTATCTTGACGAAACCCCACTACTTGCGCCTGAATAATATGTCCTCCGGAACGAATTGAAACTTGTGAACCTACGGAAACAAACGGCCCCGTTCCTTCAATAACCAAACCTGTTACATCCGAAACCTTTCCGCGCAACTCATAATTACTAGCGAGTTTCATGGCGGCATTGGCTTCTGTTAATAAACTACCCATCTTTAGAATCTCTATTTTGCTATTTTTAAAACTTTATCTTGAACTCGTTCCCAAGCGAGATCTAACTGATAATCGATCTCCCCTGCTGAGGTCTCCACAATACAACCAGCTTTAATCGTTGGATCGGCCACAAATTGCCAGTTTTCTTGAAATCCCTTAACTGAATTGCCGACTCCAACAAGGTTGATAAATTCAAAATCCTGAGGACTAACTCGAATAGTTTTTACTTCTGCCGTTCCTCCCAATGCCACCGCTTTATTGATAATATCAACGATGTATTCGGGGTTAATTTCAACAGCATCATCAATAATTTTCTTTGAGATAGCGAGCGCTAGGTCAAGAGTTTGCCTCTCGATAGTTTTTAGATTTTCTTCTATCTGTTTTTGAATATCAGAGAAAACTTCCTGCATTTTCTGTTTATAGATCTCATCCTGCTCCTGCAACTTTGCATTCATTTCAGCAGAAGCTACGGCATAACCTTCATCATATGCCTCTTTTTTAACACCTTCTAACTCTGCTTCAGTTAAGGTTGTTGTCACTATTTCAGGTTCTTTACTCTTTTCTTCTTCGTCGTGTTTTTGATACGCCAACTCCTTTGGTAAATGCCAACGCACTTTTGATTCTATTGGAGGGAGACCACCGAAGTCTTCAAACATCGGATCCACTATTCCCTCAGACCCTGCGACAACATCAAACTGAGTCGGCAAAAAATCTTCCGACAAATGCACTTCTCCGATCACTGGCCAAGAAGCATCTTGATACTCCGTCGGTTGATAGGTCGTTTGAGTAAGACTAAGATCCACTAAGTCTTCTTGTTCCTGTATTTGCTCTGATTCTTGATGATCCACGTAATGTTCTCCGATTAGATATTTCGTTTCAAAAGCAGATCTTTACTTACAAAAATTTACATTCTTCCATCATTTAACCAATAACGGATCAAGAGTGCCGCCTGTTCTGGATTCTCTTTAACCATCTTCGAGTTTTCAGCCATAATTTCATTTAACTGATCCATATCAACACGTTGTTCAATTTCAGGAATCTTCGTGCGTTGTCTTTCCGCCTCAAGCTCAGCTTCCAACTCTGCAATACCCGTAGGTAACAAACGTGTTAAATCGATCTCCGCCTCAGTCGGTGTAGTCAGGTAGTTAATAAACGGTTTAATAACAATAACTAAAAATCCGAAAAAAAGTAGTAGCGGAACTACATACGGCAAGATCCTATTTGCCCAATGCCACCACTGTTCACTACTGCTCCAAACCTCTTCAAAGTCCACAGGTTTTGTAGAGAACGGTACATTTTCAACTGTCACAACATCACCGCGGGAAGCATCATAACCAACGGCACTTTTTACCAATGATTCAATCTGTGCCAACATCCCCTCATCTAACGGTTTATAAACAGTCTTGATATTTTGACCTGCGGCATCAGTGACGTTTTCATAATTACCGTCAACACCTACTGCTACTGAAAGATTAATCAATCTGCCGCGTGGTGCCGATACTTTTGTCACAGCACGTGAAACTTCATAATTTTTTAACATCTCTTTTTGTGATGATTTACTTTCATCAGATCCAGGAGGTGTAATTAGATCTGGATCATTACTAAGATTTGAAATCACACCTGGAATCCCGCCACGTTGTGAAAAGCCCGTTCCACGTTCTATACTTCTTTCCGAACGTACGACTTGACCACCTGGATCGTAGATTTCTTCTTCTCTTTCATTAGCAGAGAAATCCAAATTCGCTGTAACACGTGCAATGATTTTTTCAGGACCAAGCACCTTCGACAACATCTGTTCTATCTGACGCACATAGCCCTTTTCTAAAGCAGTTTTGTATTGTAAGCGTGTGGCTTCTGCTACAAGCCCCTCCTCTTCATCTTCATCAGGTGTGAGGAGATTCCCGTACATATCAACGATGGTCACATTCTCAGGAAGCAGCCCCTCAATAGAACCCGCTACAAGATTGGTAATACCTTTTATCTGTTTTTTTCCCAACTCAACACCTGGACGTAATGTTAACATTACAGAGGCGGTTGTCTGATTCTCTTTCTTTGAAAAAACCGACTTTTCAGGTTTGGCGATAGCTACTCGTGCTGAATTAACTGCATCCATAGCCTCAATTGTTCGTTGTAATTCACCTTGCACGGCACGAGTCCAACGGATCTTCTCTTCAAATGTGGTGGTTCCTAAATTAGTCACATCAAAGAGTTCAAAACCTACCTTGCCTCCTTTCGGCACACCTTCAGCCGCAAGTGAGATTCTCAATTCATGTACGGCTTCCGGTGGAGTGATTGCGATCGTACCGCCATCTCCACGAATCTGATAAGCTATCTTCTGTTCCTTTAAGCGCTCAATAACTGCAGCAGAATCTGCCGGACCTAAATCTGTAAAAAGCACGGCATAACCAGGACGACTAGCGATATTTGAAACGAATACAATCCCCGCCACAGAACCTATAATCAGTAACGGATAGATTATTTTTTGCAAAAGCGGCATCTTGAGATACCCCTCAAAAGCCTTTCCTAATGCTGCTCCTAAATCAATTTTCCCTGCCACCTAAAACTCCCTACAAAACCTAAAAAAGCTAAATCTGTGTTCTAATGATCTCTTGATACGCATTGATAATTTTCTGCTGCAAATTAGTCATGAACTGAAAAGTCACATCAGCTTTTTCAAGAGCTATCATAGCATCATGAATATTAGCGCCCTCTTTTTTAGTCATAACGTTTTCTATCTGCTGATCAGCGTCGAGTTGTAATCTATTAACATCGTTTAAAACCTGTGCTAGTACATCGCCGAAAGATGAACCGCTTTTATCAACACTACCTTGCACACCTTGTTGCTGTAACGGTTGAGAGATCGGCTTAATTGCTTCAAGTCCAAATTGTATCCCTTCAATACTCATCGTTCTCTAATCTCCTTAAGCTTGTGTTACTATCCTACGGGCATCCTGATTCATCCTCTTTGCAGTATCTAGAGCAGTGGCATTAGCTTGATACAGCCTTGAAATAGTAATTAAATCAGTCATCGTAGAAACAACGTTAATGTTTGGATAAGCCACATTTCCATTTTCATCAGCGTCAGGATGATTCGGCTCATAAACAAGACGCGCCGGTGAATTATCCTCAAGCACGCCTGCCACCATCGGTTTCTGCAAAGTCATCCGATCAAGTGTTGAGGCAAATCCGCTTTTTTCTTCATTGGCATAAACCACAACATCACGTCGTTTATAAGGACCTCCGTCAGAGGTACGTGTTGTCTGCGCATTAGCTATATTGGATGCCAATACGTTCATCCTAGTACGTGCTGCGCTTAACCCACTTGCTAATACATCCATCACGTCATACATAACCGGCATCTCCCTTTAGTAAAATTATCTACCACCCGTACGTATCGCCGTACGCAAAAAGGCCATCTTTTTACGTATCAGATCTGCAGCAAAGCCGAACTGGGTGGAGTTCTGCTCCAACTTACCCATCTGAATATCAAGGTCTACGTTATTACCATCAGCGCGAGTTACCCCTGAAAGATCTTCTACAAGATGTGCAAAGCCATCGGCTTCGCTATCAAGGTGTCTGGCGTTAGTTTTTAAAACAGGGCTGTTGTCACCTCCCGACATAGCTTTCTCTAACTCTCCTGCAAAGGTAAGATCTACTGCTCTATAACCAGGAGTTTCAGCATTGGTAATATTACTAGTGATAGCTTCGTTTCTACGATAAGCTAGATCCATCGCCTGCTGAATGCCGCTTATTTTTTGATCAAACAATCCGTCCAGTAAGCTACTCATAATAAAAATCCCGTAAAAAGATTCTCTTCAGACTTTGTCAAAATAAGACAATAATCCTACACAGACCTCTTAATGCAAGTAGCGTGCACAACTTTAATCTAATAATATCAATATATTAGCCACTAAGCAGAGGGGTTATTCTTGGCAGCTCTGTCAATTTTTTGTCACTACTTTTAGTTATTTTCCTCCACGCAATCCCTCATCATTATTAAGGGCTATGAAGGAAAGATTTTGATTCTCCGATCAAAGTCGCCTCTCTTTCGATTCGAGCTACATATCCGTAGCTATCGATTCAGGCTCTAGAAATTTAAAAGAGGTTTTAAATACTACGAAGAAAGTGCTGAAGCAGATAAGAACATTTATTAATAAAAACCTTCAGAGATAGAAGATTAAAGAGACAATTTATTTAAAATAAAATCGTTAGAAAGAGTCCTTACCTTGTCAAGATCCATGCTTTTTATTAGTCTCAATAGAAGAGGCGATTTAATTACCGTCCAATCTCTTTTTTTATTAACACTGTCGTTTCTGCACTAACATTAATTACATAGATATAAATTGATCATATATGGATACTAATTTACAAGAACTGGGAGAAGAGGTCGCACGCAAAAACCCTTTGCTACAACAGATCAAAACAGAGATCGGCAAAGTGGTGATCGGACAAGAACAACTAATAGAACGTTTAATAATATCTTTATTGTGCAATCAACACGTTCTGATTGAGGGGTTACCTGGCTTAGCAAAAACTCTTTCTGTTACAACACTAGCAAAAACCATTCAAGCAACATTCCACCGCTTACAATTTACTCCCGATCTATTACCGGCAGACTTAATCGGCACCCTCGTTTACAATCCGAAAAGTGGTGAGTTTTACACCAAGAAGGGGCCGATCTTTGCAAATATTATCCTTGCTGATGAAATCAATCGTGCACCTGCCAAGATTCAAAGTGCACTACTTGAAGCGATGCAGGAAAGACAGGTTACTATCGGAGATGAGAGCTTCCCGTTAGACGATCCCTTTATGGTTTTGGCAACACAAAATCCGATTGAACAGGAAGGAACTTATCCTCTTCCAGAAGCTCAGATTGATAGGTTTATGTTTAAGTTGTTAGTTAGTTATCCAAGCAAAGAAGAGGAGCGTAAAATTTTACATACCCGTTCACGCTCTCTACAAGTTGATGATGTTACTCCCGTTATCTCAACTACTGAAATCTTACGCCTTAGAGAGATCGTAGATAAGATCTATATCGACGAACGTATTGAAGAGTATATTGTCGAAATAATTGATGCCAGTAGACATCCTGAAAAACACGGACTTAACATCTCAAATCTTATCCGTTACGGAGCTTCTCCGCGTGCTACTATTTTTCTAGCATTAGCAGCCAAAGCTCACGCCTTCTTTAACGGACGTGCCTATGTTGTTCCGCAAGATATAAAAGAGATCGGGTTTGATGTTTTAAGACACCGCATAGCTATTTCTTATGAAGCAGAGGTAGAGGAGAAATCTTCTCAAGATATTATTAAGCAGATATTTGATACTGTGAAGGTTCCATGATTCCAAAGGATCTCGCAAAAAAAATACGTGCTATTGAGATCTATACCACTAAAGCTGCTGACGACGTCTTGGCAGGAGCTTATGAAAGTGTTTTTAAGGGACGTGGTATGGAGTTCGATGAAGTACGCGAATACACACCTGGTGACGATGTCAGATCCATTGATTGGAATGTAACAGCTCGTGTCGGGCGTCCTTATATTAAACGCTACGTTGAAGAACGTGAATTAACTGTGATGTTATTGGTAGACCTTTCAGCTTCAGGTAGTTTCGGTACCGCTCGGCAAACCAAAAACGAAACAGCTGCCGAACTGTGCGCACTACTCTCTTTTTCTGCTATAAAAAATAATGACAAGGTTGGTTTATTAGCTTTTACTGATGAAGTCGAGTTAAATATTCCACCTAGTAAAGGAACTACACATGTTTTGAAAATTATCCAAAACATTCTGCATTTTACCCCTAAGTATCGCAGGACAAATATTCAAGCTGCACTAGAGTACCTTGCTCATATTATTCATAAACGGTGCGTAATTTTTTTAATTTCAGATTTTCAAGATCACGGCTATGAGAAGTTACTCCGCATTTTAGCTAAAAAGCATGACATCATTGCATGTCAAATTATCGATCAAGCTGAAAGAGAGCTGTCCGATCTGGGGCTATTACACTTAGAAGATGCAGAGACGGGAGAAAGCGCCATTGTTGATACATCTTCAGAAAAATGGAGCCTTGAGTTTTCTAAAAAAGCAGCAGCACAACAAGGAGAGTTAGATGCTTTTTTTAAACGAGAATCGATAGATCTCCTCAAAATTTTAAATGGCAGCGATTATATTAAAGAGTTACTAACTTTTTTCCGTAAACGCAAAGGACGTTTAGCCGCATGAGAAAAGTATTAAAACTTATTATAAAATTTCTCTTCTGCTCTTTTTTTCTTATTCAGACTGCTTGTCACTCAGACCACTCTCAACAAACAACTTTTCAAGAAATAAAAACGTATGGAGAAAAAGAAACTCTTTCATTAGCTCTTTCAAAAAAAACCATTACTACTGCTGAAACGGTAACGCTTCTTCTGACCTTAAGGGCAGCGGAGGATGTTGCCATAACTCCACCTGATCTCAGCAACGCTTTAGGTGGCATGACGTTGCAATCTCGTAATGAAAGTACTCCACGTTTAAAAGATGGTTTTGTCACTATTGAGATTACTTATGAATTGCAACCTTTTTTAGCTGGTGAATATACCATCCCTGAATTAACTGCTAAGTTTAGCACTTCTGATAGAACAGAGCTTGTCAAAAGCGACCCTATACAGATTACAGCAACCTCTCTTCTGACCCCTCAAGATACCGAGTTAAAAGATATCTTTGGGTTTAAGGATTCTTCCAACTTCTCTTATTATTGGTTCCTTTTAATTATCTTATTTTTACTACTCTTTGTGTTGTTACTACTCTACAAAAAACATCATAAAAAAGAGAGCGCTATTCCGCTACCGACACCAAAAGAGGTAGCTCTTACTGCACTGGACAATTTAAAGAAAGAAGAATTGATTACTAAAGGTGAGCATAAACTTTTCTATATAAAACTTTCTTTTATTCTGCGTACTTTTATTGAAGATAACTTCGGCTTATCTCTTCCAGGAAAAACAACAGAAGAGTTTTTAACAGAACTTCAAAAAAATCCACTTTTAAAAGATACAGAGCGTGCCCTACTTCAGGAGTTTCTGAAGCAATCTGATTTAGTTAAGTTTGCCAAGCACATTCCGCCCTGCGATAGCGCAGACAAAGCCTTAACACTTTGTTATGATTTTGTAATGAATACTTCAAACGTAACCGAGCTTTCAGAAGGAGTTGAATAATGTTCCGTTTTGAAAGCCCTTATTATTTGTTACTACTACCTCTTATCGTTCTTTTATTACTGTTCCTTCGAAAGAGGAAAAGACCTGCTATAATATATTCAAGCACAAGCACGTTCAGAGCACTTCCAAAATCTTTCAAGCAGCGCATCCTTTGGCTACCCACTCTACTCCGTTTATCAACATTACTCTGTTTAATAATTGCCTTAGCAAGACCGCAAATGGGGTTGGAGACCGTGCGCAGATCAACCTCTGGTATCGCCATAGAGGTAGTACTGGATCGTTCTGGCAGTATGCAGGAACAGATCTTATATGATGGAAAGGCAGCTACTAGATTGAATGTTGTTAAGGATGTTTTTAAAGAGTTTGCTTTGGGCAGCGCCAAAAGTGGTTTAGCAGGACGTAAAGATGATCTAATCGGCATTATTACTTTTGCGCGGCATGCTAAAACTGTCTGTCCTCTGACTTTAGCACATGGAGCCATAGAACATATCCTTAAGACTATAACTTTGGCAAAAAGTAGAGAGGAAGATGGTACAGCTATCGGTGATGCTATTGCGCTGGCAGCAGCACGCTTACAAAAAGCTGAAGAGAGTATTGAGGCGCAAGGCGGTGACACTGAATACAAGATAAAAAGTAAAATTATTATCCTTTTAACGGATGGTCAGAATAATGTAGGCACTATCACTCCTTTAGCAGCTGCAGAATTAGCTGCAAAATGGGGGATAAAAATCTATACCATCGGAATTGGTGGAAACCTTCAAACGCGGCAGGGCGGATTTTTTGATTCTTTCTTAATTCCGTTCGGAACAAATGTTGATACCCGTTCATTACAAAGCATTGCTGAAAAAACGGGTGGTGCTTTTTATATGGCTGAAGATGCACAGTCATTACGTAAGATCTACAAAGATATTGACCGACTTGAAAAAACAGAGTTTAAGGCGACTCACGATATAAAATATCGAGAATTGTTTGTTCCGTGGGCGTTTACAGCTCTGTTACTGCTCCTTTTTGAAGTGCTACTGACAAATACTTATTTAAGGAGAGTACCGTGATCTTATTTGACGTATTTTCTGTTTTGAAAAAACTACTTGCAATAAGGTGTTATTATGCTCTTTTTAGAGCGTTATATTAATATTGATACTGTTATGACATTTTTATCGGATAAAACCTTACTTTTACTCTGGCTAGTACCTATCCTGATAGGGTTATACATCTACGCTTACAAACAACGTAAAAAAACTTTATTACGTTTTGCTGACCCCGCACAATTTTCAAAATTAAACGCGTCTATCAATCACCGTCACAGATTTTATAAAGCTTCTCTTATAATTTTAACTTGCGTCGCTTTAATCTTTGCACTTTCACGTCCAAGTTGGGGCAAGAGAACTCAAGAATCTGTCAAACAACGTGGCAGAGACCTAATCTTTATGCTTGATGTTTCTCGTAGTATGCTTGCCACTGATATCAAGCCGAACCGTTTAGAACGTGCCAAGATCGCTATTAAAGATGTTTTGCCACATTTAACGGGAGATCGCGTAGCGTTAGTAGTTTTTGCTGGAGATAACACACTCCTCTGTCCGCTAACTTTGGACTATGGATTTTTTAAATTAATGCTGGACGATGCTGGACCACACTCCGTAGGTAAGGGGGGAACTTTAATTGGTGATGCTCTGCGCATGATTTTAGCAGATGTTATTGATGAACAAGATACAAAATACAAAGACATTATCCTTATTACAGATGGAGAAGATCATGAGAGTTTCCCAGTTGAGGCAGCTGCGGAAGCTGGAAAGCGTGGCATCCGTTTATTTGCTATTGGACTTGGAGATGAAGTAGAAGGGCAGCGCGTTCCTATCAATGATGAGAGGAATCAACACAGTTTTGTTAAACATAACGGACAAGAGGTTTGGTCAAAATTAAATCCGACGACTCTTAGGCAGATGGCGAACGCCACACCTTCTGGTAGGTATTTAAATGTAGCAACGGGTGCCGTAGATCTCGGTGAAGTTTATAAAACTTTAATAGCATCTACTGAAAAAACTGAGACAGGCATAGATAAAATGACCGTTTCAGAAGAAAAATTTCAACTCTTTATTGCACTAGCGATCTTTTTACTAATCTTAGAAATGTTGCTTAGCTCTAACTTATTAACCACCACCCAGCAGTGACACCTACCCTCTAGCCCTTCAAAGCAGGATCTGGCAGACGGGATCTGGCGGATTTGGCTGGGCTTGGATCTGGTGCCGCCCACCAGTTAAAAGGGCTTGGATCTGGGACACTTGAGCGGGCTGCAATTGCAAAACGAATCGGCTAGATCTGGACGGAGGTTAAAAATTTGCTGCCACCCTTCAGGGACACTTGAGCGGGCTGCAACTGCATATCGGGCTAGCTAGATCTTAGCGGAGGTTAAAAATTTGCCACCTACCAGTGACGATCGAACGGGGTAATACTACAAGACGAAGCAACTAGGTCTGTACGGAGGTTAAAAATTTTCACCCACTAGGGACGGTTGGACTGGTACAACTGCAGAACGAGTCGGCTAGATTTGTACGGAGGTTAAAGATCTTTGGCTGCTTTTTCGAGTTTTATCTGTTGTGCTAAACGTTGCAGATTCGGGTCTTTTTTGTTTATCGCAAGAGCTTCTGAAACTTCTTTATCAGCGAAGTCAAGTTTATCATTTAGCAGCAAGGCTTTTATATAGGTTGGAAAAAACTGATTTAGATAGCGATCTTTTCCGAATTTATTTTGTATTAGTGGTGAAATAACTTCCAGCGCTAACTTTACATCATCATCATCAATTAGTGGATCTACATTAACTAAAAGGGTTTTAGCTAAAGCGCCTCTTAATGCTTCATTTTGTGGATCTCTATTTTGTGCTGTTTTTAATAACGTTATAGCCTGTTTTTTTGCACCATCTGCAAAGTATATCTCCGCTAATTTTAGTGAAGCCAATGAATAAGCGGGATCGTTATTAAGCGCCTGATTATAATTTGTCTTTGCAGCAGCAAGGTTCCCCTTGTTTTGATAAAAAACACCGATCTGATATAGCAACTCTGCCGTAGAGTGATCGCGTAAGTTTCCAAACCATAAAGCTTCTTTAAATTTTTGAAAGGCTTTTTCACTATCCCCTGTGGCTAGGAAGGCGTATCCTAGCTCTGCAATAGCATCAGAGTTACTTCCGCGTAACGCTAAAGATGATTGTAACGCCTTAACTGCTTCTTTAGCCCTCCCCATCTTCCTTAATGCTACACCTTTTAAATAGGCTTGTTGTTCCGGCGGCACAATTTTAACGGAGTGTCCTTTTTTCTGTCGTCTGATAATTTTTTTAGGTGCAGTAATTTTCTTTAACTCTTTTAATGCCTGCTCATAAGAGCCGTTATTAATGGATTCTATCGCCTTTGTTAGATCTTCAGGATAACCTTCAGAGCTAATTAAATTCGAAGGTGTCGGAGTTACGATCGGTTTGGAGACCTCTGCTAAAGCAGACAACGGAAGGATTAGGTAGATGATTATATAAACAGATCTTTTCATAGCCGCACATATTACGACAATCTCTCTCTTGCAACAAATCTATAAAATCCCCTTTTGTACAAAACACTACAAACGGTGCTCTTATTTGTACAACCTTACCAAGCAAGATAACATATTGTTATTACAGGATGTCCTATATTAACATTAAAAATTATCTGTAACGTTTTTGTACATTCCGGCATCTTATACAGGTGTTGGGGAGTGTTTTGCTCTTATACGGTGGTGTCTTGTGAAAATTAGGAAGTGTGAGTTGTAACGTCACGGGTTTTATTGAGGTTGTAATATGTCAGAGTGTGGTGATATCCGTAAAAAAATTCTAATCGTTGATGATGAAAAAAACATTCGAGATTCCTTACGATTAATCTTAAAAAACAATTTCAATATTGAAACAGCTGTTGATGGTGAGGAGTGTCTTAGTAAAGTTAATAGTACCAGTCCTGATATTATTTTATTGGATGTGATGATGCCAAAGTTGGACGGTATCGATACATTACGAGCTTTAAGAGACCAGCAATCGAAAATCCCTGTCATTATGTTAACAGCTAGCAGTACAGTAAAGGATGCTGTTGAAGCTATGAAGTTAGGGGCTGTGGATTATTTAAATAAACCTTTTGATGTATCTGAATTAACAGATCTGATAATTAATACGTTATCTGTTCCCGCCGATTCAAAAACAGAGACTGAACATAGCATTCAAGGAGAACCACCTCAAAGCGTCTCCGACTCTATCATCGGGGATTCTCAATTAATGCAAAATGTTTTTCAGAAAGTAAAACAGGTCGCCGTTAGAGACACCACTGTTTTAATCACAGGAGAGTCCGGAACAGGCAAGGAATTGATCGCACGACAGATTCATGAACAGAGCCCAAGAAAATCCGCTCCATTTATTGCAATAAATTGTGCCGCCATTCCAGAAACTTTGATTGAATCAGAGCTTTTCGGACACGAGAAGGGGGCTTTTACCAGCGCAGTTGAACAACACATCGGATATTTTGAATTAGCTGACAACGGTACAATTTTTCTTGATGAGATCGGTGAATTAAATCTGACTGTACAGGTCAAGCTATTACGTTTTTTGCAGGAGCGTGAATTTTATCGTATTGGTAGAACAAAACCGATTAAAGTTAATGTCCGTATTGTGGCTGCCACTAATAAGCGGCTTGAAGAGTTGACTAAGGAAAAGAAGTTCCGTGAAGACCTTTATTATCGTATTAATGTAATTAACATTGAATTACCGCCGCTAAGGGATCGTTTTGAAGATATCCCTCTTTTAATTGATGCTTTTATGGCTAAATATGCAAACACTTATGGCAATCGTCAATTATCATTTGATAGTGCTGCCATGAATCGTTTAATTGAATATCCGTGGCCGGGTAATGTCAGAGAGCTTGAAAACGTTGTAGAGAGTTTATTGGCGCTAGCTCCGCATGATCAGATTCGAGAAGATGATCTGCCGCCGAAACTAAAAGTTCCTCACACACTTAAGGAAAACAATCCTCATATCTTTGAAGGTAGTTTAAATTTTCAAGATGCAGAACGCACCTTTGAAACGGAGATAATCCTTAAAGCTTTAAAAAAGACGAACTGGGTTCAAACCAGAGCCGCCGACCTTCTCGGCATTAGCCGTCGTATTTTAAAATATAAGATGGACAAACTTGGCATTACTGAAGAGCCCCTCCCTTCAGGTTCTTAACTGGTTAACCCATTTAATAACAGCAGAACGGGCTGCAAGCAAAAACTGAATTAGCTAGATCTTTACGGAGGTAAAAAATTTGGGGTCTTAGTAATCGTACTCCATCTTTTCCCAAGCTAGATCTCGTTTTTTAGCTTCTTTATCAGTAACGATATCTTTCAATAAAGTTCGTCCAAGTTTGGCATAAACTTGATCTAGTGTCATAGCTCGTCCATCGGGAGTTAGTGGATCTAAGAAATCAGGATGGAAGCGCATCATATGTTCAAGGACTGCCCTATCATGATCTGACTTTGAAATAATTGACCAGACATTACGTCCGATCTCACAAAAATCGGTAATATTCCACTCCAACATATTATTAATGTAAAGCCCGATCTGTAACATCTCTTCCGGCGCAGGTGGTCTATCGAAACCGTAAGTACCACCACTGTAACGCATACGATCTACAACACCGATTAAGTTCGAAATCAATTGCGGATCACAATGATCCTTGAGAATCTTCTTCTCCAAATCTGCATTAAGGTAGGTAAATTGAACTGGATGAATACGTCTCAATAAAGCATCATTTAAGTTTCGGATAAAGTTTTTAGTAAAGATCAGTAGGAGATTATCCGTATTAGCATCGATCGGAGGACGCGACTCTGGAAAAATTGTAGCATCCTGAATTGGACCTAAAAAGAAGGTATCAATTGCAGTATCGACTTTATCTATTTCATCGATTAAAAGGACAACAGGTTGGTTGTGCGATTTTAGAAAAGCTCTGGATAAAATACCTAGATTAACCATCTCCTCTTTTGCAGTAAACTTACGACCTGCCATAGCATTTGCTATGCCCATAATGCTAGGCACCTCTATCAGGTGTTGCGTATTCATACCTGCATAACAACTTAAACACATAAACTCAGCACCGCAGATCTTCGCCAAGCTTTTAGCCAAAAAGCTTTTACCGCAACCTGTTGGCCCTTCTAAGAGCAACGCTCTAACACGCTCAGTTGGAGTATTTAAAATTAAGCAAACCTGTGTAGCTAAAAATGGTAGGCATTGATACTTAACTTCTGCTAGCCGCTCTATTAACTGATCGGGAGTCCCTACATTTACTAAGCTGACTCGTTCCGGTTTATAAGCGTGTTCGCGGGCTTCATCTTCGGGATCATCAACGATATTACGCAACACTATTCGCCCTAACTTGCCATAAACTTCATCTAGTGTGAGCAACCTTCCGTTAGGTCTTAACGAATCGTGATACTTGGGGTGATAGCGCAGCATTAATTCCAAGACGAACCTATCAGATTCACCTTTTGCCAAAAGATACCAAACATTTCTTCCAACGAAAGAAAAATCAACGATATCCCATTCCAACATCTGCCGCACATATCGTGCAACTTTCAACAACTCTTCTGGAGCAGGGGGTCGTTCAAATCGATAAGATCCGTCACCGTAACGCATGGTATCTGCAATCCCAACTAGATTTTCAATCAAACGTTCATCACAGTGCGGTTTTAAAACTGCTTTTTCCAGATCTGAATTTAAATACGTCATTGCCACTGGGTGCAGACGACGCAGCAGCGCATCATTTAAGTGACGTTCATAGTTCTTCGTAAAGATCAGTAATAAATTATCGGTATTAGCTTCAATAGGATCGCGCGACTCAAGCCAGATACGTGCATCTTGAATAGGTCCAAGGAAGAAGGTATCAATACCGACTTCAACTTTATCAAGCTCATCGATCAGAAAGATAACTGGTTTTTCTTGAGACTTGAGGAATGCTCTCGAGATAATACCGAGATTCATTAGCTCCTCTTTTTCTCCAGCGGCACGCCCTGTCATAGCATTAGCCATAGCAAGCGTTGACGGATATTCAATCAGATGTTGAAGATCCATCCCTGGATAGCACGTTAAACACATCAGTTCGGCACCCGTGATCTTTGCCAAACACTTTGCCATAAAGCTCTTACCACAACCTGATGGGCCTTCCAGCAAAATTGAACGCACACTTTCAGTTGGGGAGTTTAGTAGTAACGCCACCTGTGCAGCATTAAACGGCAAACACTGATATCCAACAGCCTCCAATTTTAATGCGAGTTCTTCCGGAGTACCGACATTAGTTAAGCCGACCTTTTCAACGACGTATTCCTGCTCAAACTTTTCATTACGAACGGCAGCACCTGCTCTAGCTTTGTAGATATCATCAGAGTAACCACCACGACGAAAATCTTCATCGTGTTCATCATACTCATCGAACTCTACTAACGGATAATCATCTTCATCTTCATCACTTATAAAACCGTCCGTATAGTTCTCATCATCCTGTGTGCCATTCCAATCATCTTCAAAAATCAATTCTTCTGTATCAATCTCATCGTCTAATTCTTTTAACGAAGAATTTTTAGCCTTTATTTTGTTGAGAGATTTAACCTCATCAACTTTTTCAAAACCCCTTTTCAAACCATTTTCACCAGACATACGTATCCTTATCGTTTTATTTTGATATGAAGACCCGAAACGACTAGTGCCTTCTCTTCTTTATTAACTATCGGCAAATTAACAGAAGTTACTTCAGGGGTATTTTTTATATTATATTAGATAAGATGTTGAAAAAATTAGTTGATTTTTTATAGTATACATTTTCCCTTTATTTACGCCACGTTAGCGTTATTTAGTGCCAAAAAAACAGGACTATCTCTACGTTATTCAGATATCATCGACACTACCAGCAACAAAAACAGCTATTTTATTTTCATCAGCTCGTTTTATAAACTTATCAACATCTAGAATGATCGTTTTACCAACTTCAAGGACTAGAGCTGAAACTCCTGCTTTTTTAGCAATCTCTAACGTATCAAGCCCTACGGTAGGCAGATCAAGCCTTAGATCTTGCTGCGGCTTAGATAATTTGACGATTACGCAGCCCTGCCCAATTTTTCTGCGCGTTGTAGTACCTGCTAGATCTCCAGCTCTTAAAATAGCAGCATCAGTCCCCTCAATAGCTTCCACAGCCACTACCAAACGTTGATGCACAATAACAGTCTGACCGATATCAAGGCGACCAAGCTCTTTTGCGATCTCCCAACCGAGCCTAGCATCAACTTTTTCTTCCTCAGTTAAAGCACGTTTCGTTAGTAAACCTTTTTGCGAAACACTTTTTCGCAAAAAAATAGTGCCGTCAAAGATTTCGATGCCACAATTTTGCATCTCTCTTGAAACCTCTCTTAACAAGGCATCATCTCTGATAGATCGACACCTCGCTATAATCGAAATAGCTTTCAAATCTGGCTTAAAACCACCGAAGAGTTTAATTCTTTTCACACCACCAGCCAGAGCCGCCTGTTTTACGCCATGCTTTTTTAAAAAATCAATAGCACGCCCTACCTCACCGACCTTAAGCCATTTACACTGTTCAACCAGATCATTTAAACGTGGATCAGCCTCTCCGATAATTGCAACTGCAACGACAGATAATCCAGCAGCTTTGGCATTTTCTGCAAAATTTATAGGGAAACTACCATTACCTGCGATTAAACCTATTGGAGATACTAGATCTTCAACACGTATCACCCTTCGCCTCCTCGACGACGAAGAGACATCACACCACGCTCTGAATTAAGAATAAATTGAATAAAGGCGTTAGCTAACGGTTCATCACCATACTTCTCCTGTGCTAGCGCTAAACGTTGACTCATAGTTTTTGAACCCATAAAGATCTCTCTAAAGAGTCTGCGAATCAACTGAATCTGTTCAGGACTAAAGCCGTGTCTTTCAAGCCCAATCTGATTAATACCGACAAGCCCAGCGTGGTCTCCGTGTGTAATACAGTACGGCGGAACATCTTTTCCCACCATACTACCGCCACCAAGCATTGAAAAATCACCAACTTTTACAAACTGATGAATCCCACACAACCCACCAACAATAACATTATTACCAACTGTAACATGCCCAGCCAGTGCGCAAGAATTGGCAAACACATTATTATTCCCAACTATTCCATCATGCCCGATATGGCTATACACCATAAAAAGATTATTGTTACCAACTTTTGTGAAGCCATGACCACCAGCAGTACCTGGTTGCAACGTAGCATATTCACGAATAATATTTTTATCACCGATCTCTAAAAGAGTATCTTCTCCTTTATATTTCAGATCTTGTGGTGCAGCACCGATAGACGCAAATTGAAAGATATTATTCCCTTCTCCAATTGTAGTACGTCCATCAATCACAACGTGAGAAGCGACTCTAGTCCCCTTACCTATCGTAACTTTTGCACCAATTACGCTATACGCTCCAACTGTAACATCATCAGCAATGGTAGCTCCATCAGCAATTATCGCCGTCGGATGTATATTCTTTGAATTCGACATAATTTATTCTCCGACTTAATCAATCTCTGAAACCATAGCGCTCAACTCACCACCTGCAACAAAAGTTCCATCAACCGTAGCTTCTGTCTGCACTACCCACATATGACGACGCCTTTTTAAAAACTTAACTTCGATCCTAAGCGTATCACCTGGGATAACCATTTTTTTCCAACGAAAGTTATTAACACCCACAAAATAAACCAATTTATTACTATCAACATCGTCTGCCATCTTCGCTAAAATAGCAGCAGCTTGTGCCATCGCCTCCATCACAAGCACCCCCGGCATCACAGATTTATTGGGGAAATGTCCATTAAAAAATTCTTCATTTGCTGTAACGTTTTTTATCGCAACAACACTTTCATCTTTTTTATACTCTATGACCTTATCAATTAATAAAAACGGATACCGATGGGGTAAGATCCTCTTTATCTCTTCTATATCAAAAATAACTTCCTGACTCATACTTTCCTCTTTTTTAACGACGTTGATCTAACAACTTAATAACCTTATCAGTTAAATCTAAACGTTCTTCAGCGTACACTATCAGGTGTTGCCCACGCTCAAGAACAAAACGATATCCCTCTTCTTTACACAGTTTTTTAATTACATTCTGCGTTTCATTAGCAATCTGTTCAACAAGAGAATTATTTCTTCTGGCAAGCTCTTGCATTTTTTTCGAAATCGCTTGTCGTAATTTTTGATCCTCTCTTCTAATCTCCTCTTGCTTAGCCTGTAAAGCACTCTTCGACAAAACCGCTGCCTGCTTTTTTAACGATTCATGCATCGCTCTAACGGCAGCCTGTTGTTTTTCAAGCTCAGCCTTCTGTTTTTTAGCATCTGCTTCAAAATTAGCCCTCGCCGCCTTTCCCCGTGCAGACTCCATCACCACTCGCTGCATATCAACAAAATAGATGGTATTATCAGCAAAAGACTCACTTGGAAGCATGGCGATATATGCTACCAACAAAAGTAAGCTCCGAAGAGATCTAATACCCAGCTTCATAAGCTATTTCCTCAATAAAAACAAAGCACTACTAAGCGCCAAAAAGTATATTGTATGACCTATATAATTGCAAACATTTAGGAATAGCAGCAGAAACAACTATTCCACTATCCTAAAAAGCTTGTTTATTACTCTTTTAAAGCGGAGCTCCAAAGGAGAATTGTGTAACCATCGAATCTTCGCCCTTTTCTCTATCGATTGGGAAACCGAACTCTATCCTGATCGGTCCCAGCGGAGATGCCCAACGTAACCCCACACCGTAAGCCTCTCTTAAATCTCCCAGATCTAAACTTTCATCATCATCAAAAGCTTGCCCCATATCGTAAAAGATGACTCCTTTCAATCCGGCAGAATTAACAATTGGAAAGATAATTTCTAAATTATTAACAAACTGTTTATTGCCACCATATTCATTTCCATCTTCGTCTTTAGGCCCTAATGTCCTATCATCAAAACCACGCACGGAATTTATCCCTCCTGGGAAGAAACGTCGGAACAACGGAAACTCATCATCACTATCATAGGTTTTACCGTACCCGAAACGAAACCTCCATGAAAAAACCAGATCGCCCCATTCATCACTACGATAAATCGGCTGATACCATTGATTATGCACCTGCGCCAACCAGAACTCTTCAGAACCGCCCAATCCAGAAAGCTCAATTTCAGCAATCTGCCTAGATCCTTTTGTCGGGTTTATCGGATTGTTGATAGTATTACGCGTTAACTTGGGAGTAATAGAAGAGGAGGAAGAGGTGCCTTCAGATCTTAAAACAAGTGGCGCAGCGCTTTCATAATTTATATCACTGATCTCGATATCTAAATACTCATATCTCATAGAATAGGAGATATCTTCTGCCCACTCACCGAAAGCCTCCTCTAACGGATAACTGGCGGTCACACCACCACCCATTAATTGTCTGTCAAAATCCGAAAACTCACGATCTGTTTTTAATAAATCAGCCCCCAATCCCCAGTAAGTATCATTAAAACGGCGATCATGCGCAGATAAGACGATATTATCGCGTTCCGTCCCCATATCTACATTTAATGACAACTGCCGCCCTGTTCCAAGAAAATTATTTTCGGATAAGCGCATATTAAAAAGAGCGCCATCAGAACTGGAGAATCCAGCACCAACACTAAAAGCCCCTGTGGAACCCTCTCTAACATTAACATCAAGATTTACCTCATCATCCCTTTTAGTTTGCTCCGTAGTGATATTCACCTCTTCAAAATATCCCAACCTCTCGAGGAGAGTTTTGCTACGTTTGATCTTTGTTCCGGAGTAGATATCTTGTTCATGAATTTTCAATTCACGTCTAATCACGTTATCGTAAGTCTTATTGTTACCGTGAATAACTATTTTATTAACCTTAACGGGCTTTCCTTTATTAACATTAAAATTAACATTAACTGTATTACGCTCACGATCGACAGCTGTGTTAGGAACCACGTTAACGTAGGCGTAACCGATATCAGAAAACTTCTCACTGATCTTAAAAGCATCATTTCTAAGTGCGGTTGCACAAAAAGTATCGCCTGGTTCTGATTTAATACCTTTTAAAGTCTTTTCAGCAGAATAATCTATTAAGTCACCACTAACAGAGAGCCTTCCAACTTTATAAACTGCACCCTCAACGACATCAAAAACAACGATCAATCCAGCATCATCCTCAATCTTTTCAACAGCAGCTTCACTTACCTGCGCATCAATCAAACCATTATCAAAAAGGAACTGTTTGATAATATTGCGATCATTCTCCAGAGCATCTTTACTTAAACGACCTGTTGAAAACAACCACGAGTTCCACCACTTATAACGTTTAGTGGCCATCTTATCCCGCAGATCATCTTCATCTACTGTTTCTAAACCTCTAATTTCGACTTTCCTAACTTTATAACGAGGACCTTCCACGACGGTGAACGTCACATCTACCTGATTCTCTCCAACAACGACCACAGAGTGTTCAAACGAAGCATCAAAATATCCACGTGTTTGATAAAATGCGATAGCTTTTCTAATTAAAGCACTAATGGCAGTTTTATCGACAAACCGTTTTTCACCGAAAGTCATTACTTCTGCCAACTCACTTTCTGAAATTCCTTCGTTACCTTTGATAAAAACCTTATGCGCAACAGGTTTTTCAATAACAGTATACTTTAAAACTTTACCACGAGGTTCCGTAACTATCGAAGCTGTGACCTGTTCAAAAAATCCTGTTTTGTAAAGCACCCTGATGTTGTTATCAATATCATCAGAAGAGATTGAACCGACTTTCTTTTTTATATTCTTGGTAATCGCTTCCGTATCAATCCGACGGTTACCCTCAACAGTAACCCCGACAATATTATATAAGGTGTCGTCAGCAAAACAGACCTGCCCTGCCAATAGAAACATTACAAGAAGACAAAGCATTCCCCTTATTTTCATTGCGCACGCCTCCCCCAAGTTATTAGGTCTCCCCCTGGCATCATCTCAAATACATCATCCATATTTTCCGCTAAATCGTGGCTATGTGTTGCTACTATCAAGGTACTTCCCACCGATTTATTCAGATCACACAAAAGTCTTTCTATCTCTTTTGCTGTCTTAACATCAAGGTTACCCGTCGGCTCATCTGCCAACACCACATCGGGAGTATTAATCAGTGCTCTAGCAACTGCAACTCTCTGCTGCTCCCCCCCAGAAAGTTGTGACGGACGGTGAGTTGCTCTATCTAAGAGACCGACTTTCTTTAAGATCTCCTTTCCTCGCTCGATAGCCTTCCCCTCACTCTCTCCCGCTAGTAGAAGCGGCATATAGACATTTTCTAAAGCTGAGAATTCCGGCAGAAGGTGATGAAATTGAAAGATAAACCCTACATGTTTAGCCCTAAAAGCCGCTAAACCGTCTGGTGATAAGGTGCAGATATTCTGTTCATCGTACCAGATAGCCCCAGAATTCGGCAGATCCAACCCACCCAGAAGATGCAGCAAAGTTGACTTTCCGATACCAGACGCACCAAGCAACGCCACTGTCCGACCCTCCGGAAAGGTAAAATTTAAAGACTCAATTACTGTCAAGGTGCGATCAGCATCGAGGTAAGACCTATGCAGATTAGAAACTGTTATCTCCAATTCAGACCTCCCTTATTGAAGTTACAAGTATTTTTATCTTCTTTACTCATAACGTAACACCTCAGAAGGCGACAAGCGGCTGGCTCTCCAAGCAGGATAAATCGTCGAAACACAGCAGATTAAAAACGCTGAAACAGCCACAACTGCAAAATTAAAAAACTCTAATCTGACAGGCACTGTCGTCGTTGGAAAAACACCTTCCGGCAATTGAAAACCGTACTCTCGTAATAGAACAGCACCCAAATATCCACCAACCGTACCGAGAACGGTACCAACCGCTCCGATAATTGCCCCCTGCATCCTAAATATATTTGCCACGCTACTTGTAGTCGCCCCTAAGGTGCGTAACACGGCGATATCTTTACGCTTTTCTATTACGATCATAATAAGAGCTGAAATAATGGTAAAGCTGGCTAAAACGATTAATAGTAAAAGTACGATAAAATAAACCGTCTCTTCTAACTGTAACGCCTCCCAAAGCTCCTTATTACGATTCTTCCAGTCTTGAGTGTAATAACCGCCACCTGGTAAAGTAGATAGAGCTTCATTAATGCGCTGCGCTGTTTCTGGAGCAAGGTCAATATTATTTACCGCCACATCCAAACCTGTAACGGTATCTCCGATCCTAAAGAACTTCTGCGCCGTCTCCAATCCGACATAAACTAACGTTTCTTCATAACCCGCCATGCCCGATTTGTAGACACCTGAGACTGCAAAACGTTTAAAGCGCGGCACCAGTCCGAACGGACTTGAAGAGACTTGCGGACTAAGTAAGGAGACCGGTTCTCCGGCAAAAATTGAAAGTGCCTTCGCCAACTCCCTTCCGATAATTAAAGCTGGCAACTCAGCGACCTCTTTTTTACCGTTAGATAAAAAGACATCTATCTTCTGCGATGAAAAAAGGGTCTCAATATCAAACCCCGCCTCTAAGTATCCCGCGAGCTCCTCAGCTGCAACGCTATCTTTTTCCACTCCACGAATAATAAGCCCCCGCGCCCGACCATCCATACTGAGTAAAGCTTGGTGTTGCGTAAACGGTGAAACAGTTTTGACATCAGGAACTTCTAAAACTTTTTTAGAAACCTCTCGCCAATCTCTAATAACACCACCAACTCTTAAAACTTGAACATGCGTATTTCCGACGATCTTTTTACGCAACTCATCTTCGAAACCACTCATGATGGCCATCGTCATATTTAAAACGATCACACCGATAGCTACCCCTAGTACTGCGATGATCGTAATAATAGTGATAAAAGCCTCTGATCTTTTTGACCACAGATAACGCATCGCAATCTTACGCGAGAATCGCAGTGATGACATCACCCCTCCACTTTTTCATCAGACACTTGAGTAGTATCCGTTAACGGTTTTAATTGTGGGAAGAGCAAAACATCCCTAATAGTTGGCGAATCAGTCAGCAACATCACCAACCTATCGATACCGATCCCTTCACCTGCCGTTGGCGGCATACCGTATTCCAAAGCTCTTAAGAAATCTTCTTCAATCTCTTGCGCCTCTTCATCGCCTTTACGTTTTCTCTCAGCTTGTGCTTCAAAACGTGCTCGTTGATCTTCCGCATCATTTAACTCAGAGAACGCATTGACCAACTCCATCCCTGCTACAATCACTTCAAAGCGGTCTGTGACATCTGGATTTTGTTGATTTTTTCTGGCAAGTGGCGAAATTGAAAACGGATGATGCGTAATAAAGACCGGATTAACGATCTTATGTTCAACCAATTCACCCCACAAAGCATCCACGCACCGTCCCCAATCTTGTGGCTCCGGCAACTCTACCTTATATTTTTCCGCAGCGGCATGCACCCCCTCAAGGGTATTCAGATCGAAGGTGCGTTCAACACCACCGATCTCATAAATAGAATCAACCATAGAAACGACCTGCCACGGCGGAGTGAAATCTATCTCCTTATCTCCGAACTTAACTTTCAAGGTGCCATTAACTTTCTGACAGATCCGTGACAACATCTCTTCAGTAAGTTTCATTAAATCTTCATAAGTTGCATAGGCGTGATAGAACTCCACCATTGTGAATTCCGGATTGTGTTTTTTGGAGAGCCCCTCATTTCTAAAAACTCTACCTATTTCATAAACTCTCTCGATACCGCCCACTACCAACTTTTTGAGGGGTAACTCTAATGAAATTCTAAGATTCATATCAGCATGCAAAGCGTTATAATGCGTGCTAAAGGGTCTCGCATCTGCTCCGCCTGCGATATTATTAAGAACAGGAGTCTCTACCTCCACAAAATCATGCTCATTAAGAAATGCTCTTAACTCATTAATGATCTTAGCGCGCTTAATAAAGATCTCGCGCACTTCAGTATTTGAGATTAAATCCACATAGCGATAACGGTAACGTGCTTCAACATCAGTTAAACCGTGAAATTTCTCAGGTAGCGGAATCATGGATTTCGTCAACAATCTTACCTGCTCAACAAGTAATGTTTTTTCTCCTGTCTTTGTAAGAAAAACGTAACCGCTAACGCCGATAATATCGCCGATATCAAACTTTTTAACTTCTGCAAACGATTCCTCACCAACGATATCTTTTTTTATATAGAGTTGTAATTTACCTTTACGATCAAGGATGTGCGCAAATATCGCTTTTCCCATAACACGCATCTGCACCAAACGCCCCGCAACGGTTAGACGTGGCGCTTTTTCAACATCCTCGACGATAGTACTATTTAATACATCAGCCGTATTTGATGTTATCTGCATATCGTTAGGGAAGGCGAAGCCGTTAGCCCTCAGTTCTTGCAACTTCGCTATCCGCACCAGTTCCTGTTCAGATCGTTCTTCTGCCATTAGAGCACCTCAAAACTCAAACTAAATTCCTCGTATAATTATAAAACATCTTGAATAGTTCTTTATTAGAACAAAATTAGCAAGTGTTTAAGGAAACAAATAAAAAAGAGTGCCAAGTTTTTTCTCCTCTCTCTTAAAGAGGTGTTTTAAGATCTTCTAAACAAAAACACCTTCAAATACATAGCATTGAAAGGTGTTTTTTGTAGAAAACCTCTATATTATCCACTAAAAGACACTTTTTAATCTGTATCGCGCTATAACGTATGTTTGCGCAACACTGCTGGCAATACGGTTTTACGCAAACGAATACTTTGCGGTGTTACCTCCACCATCTCATCTTCTCGAATAAAATCTATCGCTTTTTCTAAGGTCGGCGGAATAATTGGGGTTAAACGAACAGCTTCATCCTTTCCCGCTGCACGCATATTGGTCAACTTTTTAGTTTTGCACGGATTAACATTCAGGTCCGTATCACGACAATGTTCGCCAATAATCATTCCTTCATAAACTGGCATACCCGGTAAAATAAAGAGCTCCCCACGCGCCTCTAGATTCCAAAGAGCAAACGGCACGGCTTCGCCAGCACGATCAGAGACGAGAGAACCGGACTGACGTAACGGAAAATCTCCGCGATATTCTTCATAACCTGAAAGGTAGGAGCTAAGGATTCCTGTTCCTCTGGTATCTGTCAAAAATTGATTGCGGTATCCGATTAACCCCCTTGATGGGATCGAAAACTCAATTCGAGCACGTCCCGAACCGTGATTAACCATCCCTATCAGATAGCCCTTCCTTTGAGATAATTTATCAGTCACAATTCCGACATAATTCTCATCACAATCGATATAAACGTGCTCAATCGGTTCAAGGCGTTTACCATCAACCTCTTTATATAACACCTCTGGACGCCCTACACTTAACTCAAATCCTTCACGGCGCATCGTTTCGATTAAAACTGCTAGCTGCATCTCACCACGCCCTTTCACGATAAAAGTATCGCTGACATCTCCACGTTCAACTTGCAGAGCAACATTAAAGAGCGTTTCTTTCTGTAAACGTTCCCAGATACGGGGCGCTTGCACAAAGCGACCTTCCTTACCTGATAACGGTGAAGTATTAGTAGTAAAACGCATCGCTACGGTGGGCTCTTCAACAGAAAGACGTGGCAATTGGATCGGATTTTCCTTAGTACAGATAGTATCGCCGATCTCCACCTCTTCAACACCGGCAAGAACGATAATCTCCCCTGGTTGCGCTGTATCAATCTCTACAAATTGCGGCCCATCATAAGCATGAAGCTTAACTACCCTAAGTGGCACCTCTCGATTATTACGATCTATGCGCACTAAAGCATCCCCTGCATGTACATGACCACTAAAGATACGTCCGATAGCTAAGCGTCCGAGATAATCAGAATAGCCTAAATTAGCGACAAGCATCTGGAACGGTTGATCTGGATCGTAAGATGGCGCAGGTATCTCTGAAACTATCGTCTCCATTAACGGTGTCAGATCTTTACCTTCCTCCGTAAGGGTACGCTGCGCAATTCCAGATCTACCGATAGAGTACAAAACTGGAAAATCGATCTGTTCATCCGTAGCATCAAGGTCAATAAAGAGATCGTAGATCTCGTTTAAAACCTCTTCAGGTCGTGCATCTTGTCTATCAATCTTATTAACACAAACTATGATCTTTAAATTAGCTTCTAAAGCTTTTTTCAACACAAATCTGGTCTGTGGCAATGGGCCTTCTGCAGCATCAACCAACAAGACCACACCATCAACCATCATTAAAGCACGCTCTACTTCACCACCAAAATCAGCGTGACCAGGGGTATCTAAGATATTTATTTTAATGCCATTCCAATGAACAGCACAATTTTTAGCTGAAATTGTGATCCCTTTTTCCCTTTCGAGATCCATATTATCCATAACTCGGTCTGTTGTAACTTGACCGACACGATAGATCCCACCCTGTTTGAACATATAGTCGACGAGTGTTGTTTTCCCGTGATCAACATGCGCAATAATTGCGATATTTCTTAAATTTTTGTTTTGCACTAATACACCTTCATTTAAATACACCTACTCGTGTATATCTTTTTAACGCCTCAAATTACTTAAGACGAAAAAGAAACGCCGACACCGTGCTTTTCTATATAATGCTCTCTTAAACGGAGATGAAACATGATGCTCTGCGGTAAAAACCACTTAGGAGATCAGGAGTCAGAACGTTCATCTCTTTGGATAAAAACAGATTACATTAAAACATTCACCAATTTTGGCACTTTAGTACCACTCTGGTAGACAACAATAAAGCGGTTTGCTTCAGAAATTTTAAAGGCAGTTCCCTGCATAGCTAAAATTACCGCCTGTTTTAAGTCGTCTTCAGTAACATCAACCGCAACATCAATTAAAGCACGTTTTTTCCCCGCTACTTGAACGACGACAGGAACGGTATCACGCTCCAATTTCGCTTCATCGTAAATAGGCCACGACACATAAGCCACCGTCTCAGAGTGTCCCAAAATCTGCCACAACTCTTCGCCCAGATGCGGCGCAAAGGGAGAAAGTAATAGGACGAAGTCTTCTAAAGTTTTCTTTGAAACCTGCTCATATGTTATGGCATTTAAAAACTCCATTAAAGCCGATATCGCCGTGTTAAACCTTAACGCATCAAGATTTTCCGTTACCTTCTTTATTGCGAGATGACGAGCCCGTAAGGCAGTTGCCGACTCCTCGGCAACTACATCACGCTGCTTACCATCAGCACCCACTATAAAGGCGTAAGCTTTCTTAAGAAATCTAAAAACTCCATTTATCGCCTGAGAATCCCACATCTTCATGGCTTCTAAAGGTCCCATAAACATCAGATACATCCTAAGAGTATCGGCACCATAAGTAGCGACAACATCATCAGGGTTAATCACGTTTCTAAGAGATTTAGACATCTTAGCTGTAATACGCTCAACAACTTCCCCACTTTCTTTTTTACGAGCGACACCGTGCGTATCTTCTTCCACTTCATCCACAGGGATAAGCACACCACGACTATCTTTGTAAGCGTAGCTAACCAACATCCCTTGATTAAAGAGTTTCTGAAAAGGCTCTTTTGTAGAGACATACCCGAGGTCGAACAAAACCTTATGCCAAAACCTCGCATACAATAGGTGCAATACAGCGTGTTCCGCCCCACCAACATAGAGATCTACGGGCATCCACTTTTTCTCAAGCTCAACATCCCAAGCAGCTTTATCATTCTTAGGATCGATAAAACGGAGGTAATACCAACAAGACCCCGCCCACTGTGGCATGGTATTAGTTTCGCGCCTCCCTTTCTTCCCTGTTTTAGGATCAACAACATTAAGCCATTCAGTTGCACGCGCTAACGGAGACTCTCCACTCTCCGACGGTTTGTACTCCTTGACCTCCGGCAACACTAACGGCAACTCATCCTCTGAAAGCGCAGTAGAGGTGCCGTCTTCCCAATGAATTACAGGGATAGGCTCCCCCCAATAACGTTGTCTTGAAAATAACCAATCTCTTAAACGGTAATTAATAACCCCTTTTCCGTGAGCATTAGTTTCCAACCATGCGGTGATTAAACGTTTAGCTTCTTCATTAGTTTTTCCAGCGATTCCGATCTCTTGCGCCACTGGAAAATCACACGGCAACATCTCTCCCTCTTCCGTCCAGCACATTTTACCTGCTGCTACACCTTTAATAGCCTCAGTATCTCCTGCGAACGGCACTATGACAGGTCTAATCGGAATGTTATATTTTTGTGCAAAGGCAAAGTCTCTATCGTCATGAGACGGCACTCCCATCACGGCACCCGTGCCGTAATTCATCAAAACGTAATCACCGATATATAACGGCACTCGTTCATCTGTAATTGGGTTAATCACATAACTTCCGGTGAAAACACCTGTTTTTTCGCGATTTTCCAAAGTTCTAGCAAGCTCACTCAACTTACTCGCTTTTGTACAATACTCCTCAACCTCTCTTCTCTGTTGTTCCGTAGTTACTTCCGCCACACACGGATGCTCTGGAGAGACTACCACGAAAGTCACACCGAATAATGTATCAGGGCGTGTTGTAAAAGCGCTGATACTACTCTCTTTCCCATCGATGCGAAAAACTATCTCTGCTCCGAACCTTTTCCCGATCCAATTACGTTGCTGCTCTTTGATAGCTTCCGGCCAATCAACATCGTTTATCTCTTTTAATAACCGTTCAGCATATTTTGTAATCCTAAGAAGCCACTGCTTCATCGGTTTTCTAATCACATCGTGTCCGCCACGTTCTGACTTTCCATCTATAACCTCTTCATTTGCCAAAACCGTTCCAAGTGCTGGACACCAATTCACCATCGCATCTGAATAGTATGCCAAACGGTGCTGTGCTTGATATTCGAAGATAGCTTTTTCGCCTTGTTGTTTAACACCCTCCGGAATCGGCAACTCAGAGATGGGACGAGCTTTTTGTTGCTCTTCATCAAACCAAGAATTATAGATCTTAAGGAAGATCCACTGCGTCCATCTGTAATAATCTTGATCACAGGTGGCTAACTCCCGATCCCAATCGTAAGAGAAACCCAACTTCTTTAACTGTTCGGTGAACCTTTGACAATTAGCTCGCGTCACCTTAGAAGGATGCTCTCCCGTGTTAATAGCGTGTTGCTCCGCCGGTAGTCCGAAAGCATCGTAACCCATCGGATGCAGCACAGAAAAACCTTGCATCCTTTTATAACGGCAGAAGATATCAGTTCCCGTATATCCGAGAGGGTGTCCGATATGCAGCCCTGCACCTGATGGATATGGAAACATATCCAAGACATACATTTTTTTCTCTTGAGGCTCTCCTACTGCAAAAGTTTTATTATCACTCCAAAAGGTCTGCCATTTTTGTTCTATGCTACTCGGATCGTATTCAGCCACCGTCTTATCTCCTCACAATATCACTGAAGCCGTTAAAAAACTTTTTTACACGATTCCTTTACTCAGTGTAAGCCGAGCTAACTATACTTGAATGACGAAAAAAATAACACCCTTACGAAATATACAGTCAGAATTGCCCCAAAATTTGGGATCCTAAATCATTTTCAATTTTAATAGACTAAATTTTATTATTATTCCTCTGATTTCTTAGAATTATCAGATGATTGGCAGAGTAAGATCAATAATTAAATCTCTTCTCCCCCTAAATAACACCCCTCAAACAGTGCTAAAATAAGGTATTACAAAAATGCACCCTCCGAAGCACTTGCATCAATCAAGTTTTTCTTGTACAAACTAGCCCTACTGGAGTTGTAGTTCAGTTGGTTAGAACGCTTGCCTGTCACGCAAGAGGCCGCGGGTTCGAGTCCCGTCAACTCCGCCACCACCCTTTTTCCTACCGCGAGTTCAAGTCCCGTCAATTCTATTAGCGCCTTTTTCCGATCACGGGTTCAAGTCTTGTCGATCCTGTTAACGCCTTTTTCCAATCACGGGTTCAAGTCCCGTCAATTCTATTAACGCCTTTTTTCCACCTTAATTTATTTATCAGTATTCAGACAATTCAATTTTCTTAGGACGCTCCACTACGAAGGTCAAAAATTTGAATGGGCTGCAACTGCAGAACGGGATCGGCTAGATCTTGACGGAGGTTAAAAATCTGGTGCCACCCTTCAGATAAAAGTGGGTGTCCTAATTGGAAGGCTTCAGGGACGATTGTTAAAAATTTGGTGCCACCCTTCAGGGATGTAGAGGCTTTCAAATAGGACATCCAAACTTCAAAATTACAACATCAATAATATCAAGATGTTAGCAAAAGCTTAGGCTGGGCGAATTTGGTGCCACCCTTCAAGAACAGCTGAACGGGCTGCAACTGCAGAACGGGATCGGCTAGATCTGGACGAAGGTTAAAAATCTGGTGCCACCCACTAGTGACGCTTTAAAACGATCGTATCCTCTTTTTTAATTTTTACTAAACTCTAAAAAGTTATTGACATATGCCATAAATGGTGTGTAATATAGTAAATAACATATGTCATAAACTTTAAGGGGGTGAGAATAATTATGCCTAGAAGAGATGGAACTGGACCGATAGCAGGAAGAGGCTTAGGTGTTTGCGCAGGTGCTAGTACAATAAAAGAGAGCAGCACCCTCACTGCAGTGAGAAGAGGTTTGGGACTTGCTTATAGACACGGCTGTGGTCGTCGTGGTTTCGGTCGATGTTTTGAAGGTAATCGAACTCAAAAAGAGGTGTTAGAAGAACAAAAAGCTGTATTACAAGATCGACTCGAAGTCATTAACAGGCGATTAGAGAACTTGTAATGATCAACGAGAAGAATCGGAGCTCCCTCCGGTTATTTATATTTTAGAATGGAGGTGACTTACTATAGCTAGACCAATGAAATGGAGAAGAGTTTGCTGCCTGCCTGAACGAAATAAATTCGGACCTCTCGATTCGCCTGCTGACGCAGAAAACCTTATAAAAATGAGTGTAGATGAGTATGAAGCTATAAGACTTATCGATCAGGAAGGCTTCACCCAAGAAGAGTGCGCCAAGCAAATGAACATCGCTCGCAGTACAGTTCAAGGCATCTATATAGAGGCTAGAAAAAAACTGGCGGATTCTTTGATAAATGGAAAGGTGTTACTGATTGAGGGTGGTGAGTACCGACTTTGCGAAGGATCGAGAGATGGTTGCGGTCGCGGCTGTCAGAGACGTAGACGTAGGCAACGCTTTATAGATGACGTAGATCAAGATAGTTGATTATGTATTTGGAAAAACATTTGAGTATTTTATAAGTTTGCAAAATGCTCATATATCTATACCGAATGCAGCCTCAAAGAGGATTATAAAAAACTTCTCTTTGGAGATTATCTGTTATTTAAAGATAAACACATTAAGGGGATCAGTTATCTTGTGTTTAAATATGGCGCTCCCAGCAGAGCATCCTGCATGACATCGATATTAAAGACAAGGCAAACCCCTCTCTTAAAGAAGACATTAAATATTACGGAAGGAGATATCGTTCAAGGTTTTAGGTGAAGTTCTTAAACATTGAACTACTCTGCTCAAACTTAGGTACGAATATACTACACAATGCAATTAAGAATTATTTAAAAATATAAAACGGAGGATTTTTATGAGAATAGCAATTCCTGTCGATGAGAAAAACTTAGAATCGAACGTATGTGTATCCTTTGGTCGCGCCCCCTATTTCCTTATTTACGATATAGAAACTGAGGAAAGTATCTTTATTGATAACGATGCAGCAACAGATAAAGGCGGGGCAGGAATCAAAGCTGCACAAACGATCGTAGATAATAAAGCAGATGCTTTATTGACTCCACGTTGCGGACAAAACGCTGCTGATGTGATTAGTGCTGCCAATGTTAAGATCTATAAAGCGACCACTGGTTCAATCAAAGATAACATTGATGCCTTCACTGCAAACAAACTTTCTTTACTCGACGAAATCCACAGTGGATTCCATAAGCACGGGAGCAACTAATATGAAAATAGCTGTGCTAAGCGGCAAAGGTGGTACAGGAAAAACACTAGTATCAGTGAATTTAGCTGCTGCAGCGAAAATATCTACATATATAGACTGTGATGTCGAAGAGCCGAACGGACATCTGTTTTTCAAGCCTAAGGAGGTTCACCTCGAAGAAGTAACAGTAAAAATCCCTCAGGTGAATGAATTGTGCTATGGATGCCGTGATTGTGTTAATTTTTGCAAGTTTAACGCTCTCGCATATGTCAAAGATAAGTTGATTATCTTTGAGGAAGTTTGTCATTCCTGTGGTGGTTGTATTTTGGTCTGCCCTAAAAAGGCACTAACAGAGAAAGAAAAGATTATCGGCAAAATCCAAAGAGGGGTCTCTGAGCAAGTGTCGGTACATACAGGGATATTAAATATCGGTGAAGCCTCAGGAGTTCCTATTATTAAAAAGTTACTTAATGAAAAGAATTCTAAAACAGATACCTTAACTATTATTGACTGTCCCCCTGGAAGCGCCTGTATCGTAATGGAGAGCATTAAAGATACGGACTATTGCATTTTAGTAGCAGAGCCTACACTCTTTGGTGTGCATAACCTAAACATGGTGTATGAGCTAGTAAAATTATTTAATAAGCCATTCGGCGTTGTCCTTAACAAATGTTTGTTGGGAGAAGAAAATCCAGCAGAAAAGTTTTGTCTAGAAAAAAATATTAAGATTTTAGAGCAAATTCCATTTGATAATGAACTCGGAGCTTTAAATTCCGATGCAGAGATTGTTGTAAGAAAAAATGAAAGATACCGCGAGTTGTTCTCTTCCTTGCTTGATAAATTAATAAAAGAGGTGCAGCATGAAGCAATTGCTAATTCTTAGCGGGAAAGGTGGCACTGGAAAAACCACTATTGCAAGCGCATTTATAAAGCTTGCTGATGCCAAAGCATATGCGGATTGTGATGTAGATGCGCCCAACTTACACCTTGCAATCGAATGGAGCATTGAGCCGAACAAAACAGACTATTATGGACTACACAAAGCAGAGATAAATCCAAAATCATGCACCCGCTGTGATAAGTGCAGACAAAACTGCCGTTTTGATGCTATTTCAATAGAAGAAAACTACACGGTTAATCCCTTTTCATGTGAAGGGTGTGGTGTTTGTGAATATGTTTGTCCTGCAAATGCGATCACGATGAACCCGTCAGTAGACGGCGAACTAACCCTTTATTCTAACGCTGAAAAAGTTTTTTCCACAGCACAACTTAAGATGGGAAGCGGCACTTCTGGATTACTCGTCACAGAAGTAAAAAAACGGATGAAGTCAGCAGGAGTTGAGACTGAACTGGCTATTATTGATGGCTCACCTGGTATAGGCTGCCCTGTTATAGCATCTCTTAGTGGTGTAGATATGGTTTTAATTATCGCAGAACCTTCCGTATCAGGGATTAGTGATATGGAACGCATCATAAACACTGCAGCAAATTTCGGAATTAAGACAGCCGTATGTGTAAATAAATTTGATACCAATATTGAAATTACGGAAAGGATAGAAAGTTTCTGCTATCAACAAGGTCTTGACTTTGTGGGTAGGATACCGTTTGACCCTAAAGCGATAAAAGCCGTCAATAGTGGTCAAACCATCGTAGATATAGATTGTGAGTCAGGGGCAGCCCTTAAAGAGGTTTATCACAAAACGATAAGTCTACTCCTTAAAAAAGTTGGTGTATAAAGTTATGCTTATTAAAGCTTTGGTTGAAAATACAACTATATCAGATAATTTTGGCAACGAGCATGGTCTTAGCCTGTACTTAGAAACAGAGACAAATAAGGTATTATTTGATGTAGGTGCGAGCGATCTCTTCTTCCAAAACGCAAAAAAACTTGATGTGAATATTGCTGAGGTTGATTTTCTCGTAATTTCGCACGGGCATTATGACCATGGCGGGGGTCTAGAAACATTTTTAGAAGAAAACAGAAAAGCTAAAGTATTTCTACATGGACTTGCATTTGAACAATACTATGCTGTGCGCCCAAATGGTAAATTAGATTTTATAGGGCTTGATGAAAAGTTGAGGCAAAACCAACAGATTATTCTCACGTCAGAGCACTTCTTTATTAACAGTAAGATTCAGCTCTTTTCTAATATAGTTCAGAGAGAGCCGCTTCCAAAATCAAATAACAACTTACTTTTGAAATACAAAGGAGAGATGATACCTGACACCTTTAAGCATGAGCAAAACCTCGTGATAAAAGAAGACGGTAAAATTTTATTGGTAACAGGCTGCGCTCATAATGGCATTATAAACATCCTTGAACATTTCCAAAAAATTATGGGACAAGTACCCAACTATGTAATAGGTGGGTTTCACCTTTCCAGCCGCTCCGACGGTGATGTTGATTCTAAAATGATCGATGATATCGGTAGATACTTAATGAGCACAAAGGCAAGGTTTTATACCTGTCATTGTACTGGCATCGAGCCTTATAAAAGGCTGAAAGCCATTATGGGTGATAATATCAATTACCTATCAACTGGCGAGCAAATAAAAATATAGTGGCTATTATGATAAATTACTAAATAACTGAGTGAGTATATGGTAAAGTTTAGTGCGTTTACTTGAATTTTAATTTTTGCAATTGGTGCAATCTTTGCAATCAGATTGTCACTATAACTTCACTACGGGAGTTAGTGTCGATAATTATTTTAAAAGGTGTAAAAAAACGGAGGTGATAAATATCCCTATTACGGTTCACTAAAAAACATGCTTACTTTAAATATCGTAATAACAACAATAGTTGTTAGATATTTAACGAAAGTCAGATTGAGGAAATTACTGCCAAACATAAAAGCTCTTGTTAAAATACCTACTCATCCGAAACTTTCAGTTGTATATGACAAAGGTACGCTAGATCTTTTCGATGGCGATTAACTTAAAGTAGTTATAAAAACATTAAAAAATGGAGGAAGAATAATATGCTAAAAATTGCAGTTGCAAGTGATAATGGAATGGTGACGGAGCACTTCGGACACTGTGAAGAGTTTATGATTTTTGACACCGAAAAAAATCAGATTATTAAAAGTGAGACTGTTGCCAACCCTGGACATAGACCTGGATTTTTACCTAATTTCCTTGCAGATCGTGGTGTAAATGTTGTCATTAGCGGCGGCATGGGTGGAGGTGCAGTTGAGATTTTTAATGAGAAAAACGTTGAAGTTATTGTAGGAGCTTCCGGCGATTCAAAAAGTGCCGTGGAGAGATATTTAAAGGGTGAACTTAAAACAACAGGTTCTATCTGTCAGGAACATTCGCACCAAGATAAGTGCAAAAAGTAAGGAGAATATCTACATTTAAAAACTGTGCTGGCGCAAATAATAACTACCTTTGAGTGGGAGGTGTAAATAATTTTGTGTATTTTGCTATTTTAAAAAAGTGCTAACAACTAAACTACACTTTTAAACTAATACTGCATTCAATCTCTTGCTTTACACAAAATTTATTACACCCTCCCCTACTCACTTACAAAGTTATTTTTTTGGAACACTAGTAGTTGCAAAAGGACTCCATTTAGTGTTCCTCAAGAGGACACCGTCTCTGTAGATCTTTACTCGGTACCTAACTCGATAGGTTCCTTTTTGGCGTCTTCTGAAAACAACTCTATTTGATTCTACCACACGAATCTCTCTCCTCGGAGTGTTCCTATTTTTTGCACGACTAGAAACCTGCCTTATAAGAACTTCATATTTAAAGGTAAGATTCTCCTCATTCGCTTGTTCAAAGCGCTGCATAAGAGCGATAATCCTTCTTCTTTTTACCTTCAGTTGTGGTGCAGCGAGTCCTGTCTCTGATATATCAGCACAATCTTCATCAATCTCTCCGTCACAGTCATCATCGATACCGTTACCACAGATCTCAGCGATAGGTGCAACAATCGGTGCAGAACAACTTAAGACTCCATTAGTGCAAACTGAAAGTGTGCCTGTCCTAGCGCACGCTCCCTTAAGCCCGTTACTACAAAGCACTCCGTAACCGGCAGCATCTGTATCTGTTTCACCATCACAATCATCATCAACGCCGTTGCAAGCGATCTCATCACCTGGGTTTCCAGAAACGGCACTACACTTAACCACGTCTGTCGGCTTTTCTCCGGTGCACTCATAGATACCACGCGCTTCACATAAGCCTCTACCACTAATACACGGGGTGGAAATATTTGAATAATTCGGATCCATACAACAAGCATCTGTACAGGTTATTGTTCGTTGAAGAACAATCTTAATTCCAGAGAATCTACCGTTCCCCCAACAATAAAGGCTACCTGCTGAAATCGCACAGGTATGATCATATCCTGCACTAACATCAGAGACATCTGTTAAATTTAATACTTTCGTTGGAATTATTAATTGATCAGTTGTGGCTCCCCCCCCAAGCTGACCGTAATAATTATACCCCCAGCAATAAAGGTCACCTCCTGAAATCGCACAAGTATGGGAACTATCTACACTAACACCAGAGACATCCATTAAATTTAATACTCTTGTTGGAAGTATTTGACTAGTTGTGGTTCCATTTCCAAGCTGACCATATTTATTATACCCCCAGCAATAAAGATCGCCCGCTGAAATCGCACAGGTGCAATAATCTCCTGCGCTAACAGCAGAGACCCTTTTTAAATCTAATACCTTTCTTGGAGCACTTTTATCAACTTTATCGCCATTTCCGAGCTGACCATAATCATTCCTCCCCCAACAATAAAGATCGCCTGATGCCACGGCGCAGGTGTAACTATATCCAGCACTAACAGCAGAGACATTCGTTAAATTTAATACTTTTGTCGGAATTAATTTATCAGTTGCCGTTCCATCCCCAAGCTGACCGTATTTATTATCCCCCCAACAATAGAGAAGTTTATTTGAAGTAATTGCGCAGGTGTGATTATACCCAGCACTAATAGCAGAGACATCTGCTAACACCTTTACTGGAGTTAATTTCCTATCTGTCGTTCCATCCCCGAGCTGAGCGAATTCATTATCCCCCCAACAATAAAGGTCACCTGCTGAAATCGCACAGGTGCGCCCATTTTCTACACTAACAGCAGAAACATCCGTTAAATTTAATACTCTTGTTGGAAGTATTTGACTAGTTGTGGTTCCATCTCCAAGTTGACCTAAAGTATTATTCCCCCAACAATAAAGAAGTTTGTCAGATGAGATGGAGCAAATGTGAAGAGATCTTGCACTGATAGCAGAAACATCCATTGGAGTTGGTACTTGTATTGGAATTAATTTATCAATTTTCGTTCCATTCCCAAGCTGACCAAAATCATTTTCCCCCCAGCAATAAGAACCATTCTCCGAAATTAGACAAGTATGGCAATCTCCTACACTAACAGAATAGATACCTGTCAAATTTAATACTTTTGTAGGAATATCTCTCTTAGAATTAGACCCATCCCCAAGTTGACCATAATAATTATCCCCCCAGCAATAAAGGTTATCTGACGATATGGCACAGGTGTGTCTACTTCTTGTACTAACAGAAGAGACATCTGTTAAAACTAGTGTTGGAGATTCATGCCCATCATAATCAGATGTACCTATGCCAAGTTGACCATTAAAATTACCCCCCCAACAATAAAGATCACCTTTTGAAATCGCACAGGTGTGCTCTCTTCCTACACTAACAGCAGTGACACCTTTTAAATCTAATACCTTTTTTGGAGCCCTTGTATCAGTTCTATCGCCATTTCCGAGCTGACCAAAATTATTCCTCCCCCAACAATAAAGATCACCTTTTGAAATCGCGCAGGTATGGGAACTACCTGCACTAACAGCAGAAACGTTTTTTAAACGGCGTACTATTTCAGAAGCAAATCTAATTTCCTTTTCTGAAGAAGTCCCAAGTTGACCGAATCTATTACCCCCCCAGCAATAAAGGTAATTAGTTGATGCAATAACACAAGTATGGGAACCACCTGCACTAACAGCAGAGACATCTGCGAAAACTCCTTTTGGAATTGGATGTGGATCATTATCAGAATATCCTAAGAGCTGACTAGAAAAATTACTCCCCCAACAATAAGCGTCACCTGCTGAAATGGCACAGGTGTGGAAATCTCCTGCACTAACAGCAGAGACCTTCGTTAAATTCAATACCTTCGTTGGGATTGATTTATCAATTGTAGTTCCATCTCCAAGTTGACCACAGTCATTTTCCCCCCAACAATAAAGGAGTCTATCCGCAGTAATTGCACAGGTGTGGCTAGACCCAGCACTAATTGAGCCCAAACTTTCCCCTTTTTACGTATGTTAAGTAAGTAACAGTTCGGCTATTTTTAGCTCTGCTTTAGTTTGCTCGGCTAAATACCAAGAGTCCCCAAGCCTAACTTTTTTAATTTCAGATAACCTTCTGATAGCATCTTCTAATGATATTGAAGTCGAAAGTTTATGTTTTTTTATTGTTTTTAATATTTCATAGCTCCACTGTATTGCTATGTGATTCACGAACATCCATCCCTGAAATTTATCATCATCACTCATATATGAAGCATCTGCTTTTAAAACAGTTTTTAACGTATCAAAAGATTGTTCAATAGATAGTCGCATTTTGTATAACGTGTATATTTCTTCTGCGGATGAGTCCAAATTTGAAAAGAATGCAACAGTTCCTAGCCTCACTTTTTTTAAATCAACATCTGTTAAATTGTATTTTTCTGGATGAGATATTGTTAATGAAACTAAGTTATTTTCCTCTTCACCTGCTAAAAACGGGTCTCTAAACAGATATATAAATCCATTCCCAATCTTATATTTTTTATATCTTAAGTACGTTTTATTATATTCAATAACGTTCCTGCTTGTTTCTATTCCATCATAGTCTATAAGAGAGCTATTTCTACGCAATGGAATAACAAAGCTAAGTTTATTCTCTATAAGATCTTTAACGTTAGACTCTGAATAGAAACCCTTATCTGCAATAATAGTAGCATCACCAATTTCTGATTCTTGGATAGTTAAAGATAGAGCTTTTACATCTCTTATATTCCCAGCCAATAACCTATAATAGACTGGTTGTTGCAATTTTTTAGAGTAAATATAAAGCAAACTCGCCTGCGTTTCCCAAAAATGGTCTTTATTATATCCTCCTTTAGCAAGACTCGACTTTCTCATAGATGTTCTAAGAAATGTAGAATCAATTAACAAAAAATCTTTTCCATGAATAAAACTCTTCATATATTCAGAACGAGCAAATTCATCTTTCCCAATCGATTGCAAAATATTCGGAATAGCTTTCTTATTAAGAAGAAAATTAAGTTTTTCACTCAACATACTGTTTTCAAAATCATCATTCATGCGTTTAATAGGAGAGCAATGTTTGATCCTGCTGTATGACATCAGCAAAATAGCCTTCCACTTATCTGGAAAATAACACCGAAGTCTTTCAATAATTGTTTTTTGATTGAGGATAAATTGAGATAAACCATACTCTCTGCACTTAATATTCACAGCAGGTACAAGGCTTCTCTTCTCACTTGGTATAAAACCGTCCTCTTCTGTAATTCGTCCAAGTAATTTACCAGTAACTTTCACGCTCCTTTTCCTCTCAGGGTCATACTTATAGCTGTAGCTATATAGGTAATATCTCCCATTGATAAGACGTACCTCTTTTCCTTTCTCTCGATATTTTGTTGCCCAATCAGGGTGTATTTTTGCTTTCTTTCCCATACCTAAATACGTATGTCAAAACAACAAAAAAGTCAACCCCCTTTTTTGTTAATTTTTAAAAAATTTCTATAGGTTATAACAATATGTTACTTTATTGTTACGTAAATCACAGAAAAGTTTGGGATTGAGACAATTGTTGTTGAATATGTAGAAGAAAGAAGTGGAGCTTTATCTTTATTAGAAACAGGGGTGTTAAAAAGCTTTAAAATAGATTCGCCATTATGGTCAGTTAAAGTAGGCATCTCTTCTTTAAGACCACCTACGTTAAGCCCAGAAGAGGTATTATTATCAAAGGTAGCGATATCACCACCTAAAAAAACGGAGTTCCCAGTAGACATCCCAAAAGGAAGAGAAAGAGGGTTTATCTTTTTAAAAGCTCTGTTCTTTAAGGTGTTATCTAATGAGCTACTTAATGAAGCAGCAGATAAAAAGCTAGGGGCTAAAAGCGAAAAAAGGGTAGCTACAATAAGATGCTTTGTTACAACTTTACTACTGTTACAACAATTCAATCTAATTTTCTTAAAGATCCTACTTATCATTTACAATCCCCCATAAAAAAGGCTTTTTGTATTATATTTCTACTTTTCCCAACTGAATACCAAGATATATCAACTAGAAAAGTGTCCAAAGAGTGGACCATCTTATTTTTCATAATACTATCAACTAACCTTAAAAGTTTTCTTCAACAGACTCTTTAAATAAAAACATCCGCTCTAAAGTATAAGGTATGCTAGTTAAGTAAATATAATCCCTTCCCCCCTCTTAAACAAACGATAGGAGATAACGTTTGTTAAAGTGACGGTAAACAAACACGCTCTTAGTACTTAGCAGCGTAAAAATATCAAAAACTTCTGCCGCAAACTTCTTTATCCAGAGGCGCTTGTCTTGCAGCTACCTTTTAAGATTATCTCAATTGCACATCAAAGTTTTAACCTTATCCAATAATTGACGACGATTGACGTTTTTAAAAACGCCTAAGTCATTAAAATCAGAACGGTTGCTACCTTTTCAACATTTATCTACTATCTCTTAAATACTTCTAATAAATAAATGCTTTATGAAACAATCTTCTAAAGATGTCCTTTTAAATCTCCTACCATACTTCGCAGCAACACTTCTTGCTGCTTCTATTATTTTTTTGCAAAAGCCTCCGTATTTTACATCAGACGAAGAAACTTCATTAAAAATGAAGGTAAAGATCTATTCCAGCACACTTTTAAAAGAGGGTGTTTTATTGCTTTCCATAACAGACGACTCTCTTGCTAAACCCCTTTCAGACACTCCCAAAACATTACTTAATCTTGATATTTCATCCTATATAGTTGAATTTTTAACAAAAAATGGTAAGGGCCTCCCATTTCATCTTCCAAAAAGTTCCGTAGCGCCATTCTCTAAAGACCTTCACGGATATAGGTTTATCTTTTTAATCGAGAGAGAGGAGCTTCACAAAACACCTTTTTTAATCGTGAAGTTTAAATTACCGAGGATAAAACCTTTTGAATTAAAAGTTTTAGTCCCTGAAATAGATGAAAGTAATCACATTGAACACCTGCAACAAGCGGCAGTAATTTCAGCTATGATCGGAGAAGGAGAACAGGTCTTGAAGTTTTCAAAAACTTTAATTGCAGAGCTACCACTCTCTCCCGTAGGATATTTTTATCAAGGGATCGGATATGAATTACAAAAAAAAGAGGAGAAGGCAGTAGACTCATACCGTGAGGCTTTAGCTCGTACAACAACACCCCTTGGAGAGGTTCCAGCATACTTACTCTTTAATAGATTTACGGCGCTAGCTTCGCAACAATAAAAAGGACGAAGCACAGTACGGGAAGAGTTACTAACCTTAAGTTGCAACCTAGACTGTACTGTGCTTCTTACTGTCCATTTCAAGCATCGCCAAGATAAAGGCAACAACCAAATTATCACCTTCCTTCTGCAAGTGGAGTTATTACGTCGGCTTTCCTCACGAATTCCAACTTTCACCAGTACTTTACTTCCAAGACGATTCCGTTTCTCGTTAAACAAAAAAGTTCGCCGTCTTGAAGGACGTTCTCCCTAGTTTGACCTTTTGGGATAATATTTCCTTCAGATTGACTAAGGATGATCTTTACTTTAACTAGTGTCCGCCACTCGCTAGGAAATATCCGCTGACTAATGGAGTCTTTTCTAGTGCCCCATTCAGAAAGTATTATCTGGAAGACGTTTCCTTTTCTTAAAACTCTGACTTTGTAATTATCACTTCCAAAGATAAAAGTTTTACTCCCTCGGATAGTCTCCCTAAACGATCCCCCACCTTTTAGCGATCTTTTGGTAGGATCTCCCGTCGACAATGTCAAAGCTCCATCCTTGACTATCCCATACAGCTTAAAAGATTCTCTCGAATCTTTTTTAGACCCTTTAAGTCTTCTAAGCTTTCCAGCAAGTTCAGCACTTGTTGACACATTATAGCTCCTTTCTTCTTAAAACTTGTGTGACGAACTAGACCAACAAAACGGTGTGCCTTAAATAGACCCTCAGATCCAGCTAAGGCACACTGCTTTGCACGGTGCGAAGTTCATCATTTTAAGAGGTCAGGAAAGTCCTTTTTAAAAACCTTTTCTCCCGTACCGTACCCGTACGAAGTATCACACGAAGCAATCCATCGTACCGATCCGGTATTTTATCCACATCTACACCGCCAAACTTATACCAGAGTAACACAAAAAAATCCTTTTATAGCACAAAGTAGTTTAATATTTTATTCTTCTTAAAATATTTGATTTTTTAAGTCAGAACGGTATATAAAATAGTCTTTATTCGTGCCAACTTAGCTCAGCTGGTAGAGCACGCGATTCGTAATCGTGAGGTCCAGAGTTCGATTCTCTGAGTTGGCTCCATTTTTTCTCATCGCTCATCATGGCAAACGTTATTGTATTACACGGCACGGGTGGATCTCCTGAAGATTTTTGGTTTCCATACCTGAAAAATGCTCTGGAGTTGAAGGGGCATAAAGTTTGGGTACCACAACTTCCAGATCCTGAACATCCGAGTGTTGAAAATTGGCTCCCTTTTGTATTGAACAGTGGAGAGATATCGGCAGAGACAGTGCTTGTCGGTCATTCAGCGGGTTGCCCTCTAATCTTAAGCATCCTCGAAAACATCTCTGTAAAAATAGCGAAGGCGATTTTAGTAGCTGGTTTTGCTTACTACTTAGATCCTAAAGTTGAAGACCCCATTGTTCAGAAAAGTTACAACTGGCACAAAATTCGGGAGCACGCCAAATCAATCATTATGATTAATTCTGATAACGATCCTTGGGGATGCAACGATAAAGCAGGACGTTACATCTTCGATAATATCGGAGGCACCTTGATAATACGTCACGGCGAAGGACACATGGGTTCTCTATCATACAATCAACCGTATCGAGAATTCCCTTTATTGGTGGATCTTATCGAAAGTAACGGGATTTAATCTGTTAAGCACCCGCACAGAAAATTAAGTAAGGTATCCCAAAATTCAATTAGCCGCCTTCTTAAGGTAGGGGGCGCCAGTTCCATGTTAGAGCCAGTCCAGCAGCTGCTAAAATTAACGATATTACAGGCGTTAAGACCCAACCTATTGCAATGTTTTTTAAGAACTTCCGATTTAATCCCCTCGGATTACGTATCAGACCGATTCCCACAATAGCCCCTATCAGAGCTTGAGTGGTACTAACGGGAACTCCAACGTAAGCAAATAAATGCACAGTAACTGACGAAGCCGCAACAGCGATAAGCGCAGTAAAACCGTTTAAACGCATGACATCATTTCCAACTGCCAGCATCACTCTTTTCCCAAAAGTTATCGCTCCTAAAGCGATGGAGATTCCTCCGATTAAAGCTAAGTCAGAATCCGTAATACCATACTGTGTAAATTGTTGAGAAAATACCCCTACTGCGTTAGCTACGTTATTTGCTCCTAGTGCATAAGCACCGTAAATACCGAAGAAAAGTAAGGCAAGCCAGATAATCTTATCTCTTGTCAACATACTCATCGGTATAACTCTTAATCCTGTGCCGATAATATAATAAAACGGAAATGAGAGTAGTAACGCACCTAGCGGAGTTGCCACCCAGCAAATAATAATTTTACTAAAGATATCCCAATGGATGGTATTATTAATTAACCCGATCCCAACGATCCCTCCCACCATCGCTTGCGAACTACTAACAGAGAGTTTTTTTATCGTCATGTATGTAATGGTCAGAGCAGCAGCACAAACTATAACCAAAGTAGTATGCAGATCTTGATCAATCAAGTTGCGATAGGTTTGAATCCCCGCCTCACCTTGAAGATACGCACCAACTATGACCGCCAATCCGCAGATAGCTGCAGCAGTCCTAAAAGACAACACCCTTGACGCTACGGCAGTACCGAAAACATTAGCCGCATCATTTGCACCAAGTGCCCACCCGAGAAATATGCCACCCAATAATTGCGGCGGAAACACGGCTAAATACTCCTCTTAGCTATAATGATACGGATCCTGTCTGCTACATTGTGTGCTCGATCACTAACCTGCGCTAAATTATGAATTAAATCTCGCATCAATATTTTACGAACCCCCTCTAAATCACTAAGAAAAACCTGTTCCGTTAATGTAGCCTCTATACGATCAGCTTCACTTTCCAATTGATCAACCTTTCCCAAGAACTCAGCTGCTATCTTATAATTAGTAAAAAGTTTTGCGGATGCCTCCAACAGCTCTGAAGCAGCTTCTGCAGAAACTTTAGCTAATGTCAAAACACCTGGTTGAAAGGCAGGCGGTATCGTAAGGTGGTGCGTTTGCATCATCCAAACTGCCTTTTCCGATTGGTTTGCAATGCGGTCTATACTCTCCACAAGTGCTAAAATATCCCCCCTTGATTCTGGGAAAAGTGCCTTAGCATACATTAGAACTTCTATCTCACGCCTAATGTCATCAGCTTTTCTTTCATGTAGATGAACGTCTCTGACACTATCTTTTAAAAACGAACTATCGTAATCCCCACTACATTTTTCTAAAGTTTTTATCATCTCTGAGACTGTAGCCCGAATCTCATTCTGATATTCCGCTAAAAGAGCTTCAAGGTGTTTCTGTTTTCCCCAGATCATCTATCTAAATCCTTTCTACAAAAAAAGGTGCCTACTTATTATAAGGCACCCTATTCTTTACGCTTCACCACACTAAATAGACGTTATCTCCAACTTTCCATTATTACTAAAACTTTTCCTAAGATCTCTTGCGCCCGATCTTCTAAACTTGCTTCAGTATAACAACGGAATTCAGGAGCATTTCCTGATGTCCTAAGATGAATGACTTCACCATTTATAAAAGTAATTCGTAAACCGTCAGTAAAATTAACCCCTCTTACCTCGCCACACAACTCACAAAAATACCTTTTAATCTCTGGATACCGTCCCGCCTCCTCGCCTGAAAGTTTTTTTAAGCATTCCCTACTTCTTTCAAAGGGGAACTCTTTTAACCTACCACTCGCCGTAAAGCGGGGTGGTAACATCTCTCTTAATTTTGAAAGTGGAATTCCAAGTTTTGCCGAAAGGCTTAGTAACGCCAGATGCACAATTATAGCGTCTCTCGTTGGTAACGCCTCTAAAACACCTCCTTCAACCTCGATATCATTATATTGTAGAAAGCCTCCGTTTGCTTCATAGCCAACGATCCGTTTCCAACCATCACGCGCCGCCTCTTCCATCCCCGCAATAACGTACGGCGAACCTATTCTCGTTCTATAAACTTTTTTAAAGCCAACCTCCTCCACAGCGCTATTACAGGAAACAGGTGTTACAACGGCATCACATTTTAAATATTGTGCCGTTAAAATTCCCGCCAGATCTCCACGAAACCAAGAGCCGTTTTCATCACTAATAAGTGGTCTATCACTATCACCATCAGTGGAGATAATAGCGTCCAAGTGGTGCTCATGCGCCCACTCCTTTGCTAGCCTAATCTCTTCCTCGCGGATCGCCTCTGTATCAACAGGGATAAATTCCTTAGAACGTCCTAAAGAAAGAGCCTCTCCCCCTAACCCTGTGACGATCTCCAACATTAGTTCTCTACCAACTGCCGAGTGTTCATAGACACCGATGCGACGTCCTTTAAGTAAAGTTTTAGGAAAGTTTTGTAAAAAACGTTTAAGGTATAAGCGCCTAGCTTCCTCAACTATCGGAACGCCCTGAATCGGATTTATAAGCATTTCATTATCATCAAAGAGGTCTGCAGGGATCTCAACACCTTGCGCCAAAATTCCCTGTTCATCTTCTTTTGAAATTTCGCCGCTAATCTTTGTAAATTTTATTCCGTTTCTATCAGCCGGAATATGACTCCCCGTAACCATTACGGTCGGAATCTTTTTTGTAATCCCGAACAACGCCAGCGCAGGTGATGGGATATGTCCACAATTAATAATTGCATAACCGTGCAGCTTAGCAGCCTGCATGGCAGCAGTCATAATTCTAGGTGTGCTTGGTCTCAGATCCCCAGCGATAGCGACGGTACGATTCTTTAATTCGAATTTCCCGCAATCAAGGTATTGTAAAAAAGCTTTAGTGTAAGAATATGCCACCAGATCGGTTATCTTAACACTTAAACCACGAGCTCCACTCGTTCCAAAAGCAACTCCGCTCTGCACCATTAAATCTGAAATCTTCATATAACCTCTACTAAAACGTTTAAGTCTTAACTCAGATTACCTATTTAATGATAAAAATAACAGTGCTTTTTAGTATCTTAGCCTCTAACACTCCTTAATAACTCTATAATCTTCTACTTAAAGAGAAAAAGAGGTTACTTAAAACAAAAAAAGGCAACCACATCGGGGGTCGCCTCTCTCAGATATAATATTAAAAATTAACCGTTTACGCTGCCTGTAAAGCCTCTCTAAATTCAAAGATTAATTCCAACATATCTTTAAAACCGGAGTGCCAGCCAAGATTTCGAATACTATCTTCTAAACGTCTACGCGTCAGCGCCTCTAACTGAATCAGGTCTCCGTAGCTAAAATTAGCCTCTTCAAAAACTTCTCTTAAATTTTCCAACTGATAAATCTGTAACGATGGGCTTGTTGCGATGATAGCCCTAACATTTTCCAACTTTTTGGCATTAATACTTAAACAATCCGTTTTTGTTCCACTGAATACCTTTTGCCAACCTTCTGAATTACTATTGTATTCCATTTATTCCCCCTCTATTATCTTCAAGGAGCGTTACTCAAAAATAAAGTAATACCGCTTTAGCTAAGTACGAATCCTAACTATCCCCCTCCCTGATCCCAAAAATTGTACAATGATAATTGATTTTTATATAACTACATGATTTTTCAATGTGTTATACCTAAAATCCCTTGTTTCTTATAGGGCAACTATGACATCTAAGTAAATATTGTGGTTTTATGTTATATTTATCTGAAGCAACCTCTCTTAATCATTGGATTCTAGATCGGGTGAGGTTTCTCAAAAAAACGGTTTGCCAATGTCAAAAAATAGAGTTCATATATTTTTTTATATATTTTTAATTAATTACTTCTCTCTGTTTGCACCTTATGCAGCCGCTCAAACTCACGCTTTATCACAGGAAGAGATTGCAGCATTAGCAAAACAACTTCAGTTGGACGTAAGTAGTCGCCATATGCAACGTATTATCTCTTCGACACCTTATGAGCCCCCTTCAAATGACTATCCAACTAAAGTAATAAAACATATCAGAGGAAACGGTAAAGGGCGTTTCCCAACACAAGCTGAATACGAAAAAGAGTTCAGAACCCTTTGGGAGAAAGCCGAACAAGAAGCTGCCTTAAACAGAGACACAGAAGAAGAGTTGGAAGAGGGCGATATATTTTCAGTATCATCAGGACAGGAAGAAATTTTAGGGGATTGTCCAAAGAGTTTAACAGAAAGAACCGTTATCGCTGATAAAGATTCTCCTAATGCCGATACCGTTGTATACGATATCCTTTGGCTAAAAAACGAGTCCCAACTTCCGAAAGATCTGGTAGCAGCTTTCGGAGAAAATACCGTTGTTAGGTATTATCGTCCCTTCTCTCCTGACGCTCCCACAAAAACAGCGGTAGGACTGGGGGTAAATTGCCTCCCAACGCGGATCCGTGCCACAAACAGTGTAGTTTTTAAAGACGAAGGGCTTAATGCTCTTTTAAATTATGATAAAAATTTCTACGGTAGAGGTGTATTGCACCCATCAATGAAAGAGATTTTAGAGAAGAAGTGAGGTTGCTGTGAAATTATCTATTAAAAAGATACGAACTGAATCATTATTTACGATCTGTTTTTCTATCGTTGCACTACTACCGGCTACTGCTGTTTCACAAGGGAAGGCACCGATCCCTGACAGCAAAACTATGGAAACCTACCTACGTGATGACCAGCTGGGAAAATATATAAAGATGCAAGCGGAAAAAGCGAAAGAGATGGAGGAGACAACAACAAAAAAAGCCATAGAAGATGCAAAGAAAACCTTAAGATCTACAAACAACTTCACCAGCAACGCTGAAGTGTACCATCCTGATAAATGGGATCGCGGTGTTGATAAAATTACAAAGAAGTTTAATGAAACAGCCGATTTTATAGAGATGCTTATGGCGTATGGCGAATGCGGCTCCCCGATGCCGGTAGGAGTCTGCTTAGAATGTGCGTTATTTCCTCGCATCCAAGCCCTTATGTCGTACTATATGCCCGTTCAAAAGATTGAAATTTCAGAAGTACCAGGAAGAACAGGATATTATGAAAAAACAAAACTTAAACGTTACATGAGCGAATACGGAGACTGGACAAAAGCGAAATATGGAGAGGCAATAAATAAAAGTGGCAGTAATCTCCCTATAGAAGCAGTCCTAAAGCAGCAATATGAAAAGACAGCACAACAGTCGAGAAAAAACTCACTTGGTGACCCCACCAAAGACTGGGTGCTTGGAGAAGATAAAACGGGTTGGTTTAAAAAAACAAAACCTGATACCGCCCTTATTGATGAAGCAAAAAATAATAATTTCAATGATGCTTTCTGGCGTGTCGGTAAGTTACCTTCAGCCTCATGGGCATTTCCTCATATTTTTAACGCTGAATTTGATAACGAAGGAACGAAGACACTTTTTAAAGACATTTGGGGACACGATGGTGCCTTAGAAGCAGAAAGAAAAACGAACTGCGTTAATCAATGCAAAACCGATGCAGCAAACGAAAGGAGATCTGTCCCCTCTTGGTTTGCTGAAGGACCTGAAAGTGTTCAAGTCTTTTTTAATTCAATTATGAGCTACAATCACCGCGCTCCAAAATCGCAGGAAGCAAAGATAACTAAAATTAGTATCGATAAAACAGCCAAAGGTCCACGTAAACACAACTACTACGATAAAATGAAAAACACGAAAACCCCTGAAGATATTTGGGAACAACTAACCAATGGAGAAAATACTACTCCTGCAAGTAAAAATAGAAATCGAGAAGCATTGGAAGATAACTTCGGAATTTGCGGTATCTATACACATGAAGGTCAAAAACACGATAAGTGCCTTAGAGGACAACACGGTGCAAAGGGACCGTTAACGGCGCAGGTTGGTACCCTCTATCATCCACGTGCTGCTATGGTAGCTGCTTGGCGAGGGCTTTTTTGGGTAACTGCCATTGAAGATGACGCACCGGTTGGTACTTATAAAACATCCTTAGATGATGATTGCGACCCCAAAATTCCGCGCAAAAAATATCACCCTTTTTATAATGAAAACGTTAATGGAAAAGGGAGCCGTTTTACTGGAAAACCTAGAGCTCGTTTACAGATTTTAACAAATCATTCCCCTAAGAGATACAGACACCTTAGAGGTTGCAGACCCTTCCTCTCACAAAAAACATTTATCCCAGACTGGTCCGGTCCCGAATTCGGTGATGCTAATAAAGATATTAGTGATGAGCACGGTAACCATACTATTTTAGTACAGTGGCAACACTTTAGAAATTGTAGAACTAACTTTTTTAGAATTTTCCCGTTTACGGGGAAAAACATCTGGTACTAATAAATGAAAAAGAGAGCTTTATTATATTTTGCTTTACTTTGTCTAACAGTAACGGCGACTTCGTTATCAGCACAGGAGCAAGAAAAACCGAAGGCTTTTTTTGATAAAGGCTCTGCTGGAACCCCTTTAACTTTTCCGCCGTCAGATACAAAAACAACTTTTTTTGATAAAGGCTCTGCTAGCACTCCTTTAACGAAAAAACGTAGAGATATCTTCGACTCCTCCACTTCAAAAGCTACAAGAGGTAACACCCCTGATTTTATCTCTTCTTCACGTGCATCATCTCACGATGCTGAGAAAAAAGATAAAGGGAAGGTATACGATAATGATAGCCGTGAAGAATCTATTAGCGAACAGCACGGTAAAAAGATTATTAATATCGGTGCTGCGATAAACGGTGTAGATCAAGATCACCTAAAAAGAGAGATTCAAAAACTTATCGAGGCAGTTGATAAACACGATCTTGATGCTGGAGAGATCTTCTTAATTACGCAAAATTATGCAGCTGCCAGTGATATTGCGTTACCGTTAGTGGTGCGTGGCGGAATTGTCACCTTTCCAGCGCAGGTACCTGCTGAATATAACGCCACAATCTCTCCTACTTGGATTTTACAAACTGAAGAGGGCAAGATAGTTTTAGAAGGTGTTGATGATCTAAATAGATATATCAACAAAAAAGGAGAGTTTGTTGAAAAAGCCCAGCCCCTCAAAATGATGGATTCTGAAAACAGGCAGGAGTTTAAATCTTTTTCATCACTATTTGATACAAACTAATGTAAAAAGGTTTTATTACAGTGAGTAGCGAATTAACTTTGACATTCAAACTGGGTGACTTAATCGCAAACCGCTACAAGATTGTTAAAGAGTTGCGCGCTGGTAGTATGGGGGTTGTTTATGTTTGTCAACATCATGAATTTTATGATCGTCTCGTAGCCGTAAAGATCTTATTTCCATATATAGCAAAAGATAAGGTGGCTTGTGCTCGGCTTTATCAAGAGATCACCGCTTCATACTTGGTGACCAATATAAATGTAGTGCGAACTTATGAATTTATAAGAACTGACTCTTTAATCGGCTACTCTATGGAATATGTAGAAGGTGAAGATTTAGCTGAAAAATTAGAGAGAGAAAAGCAGCTTCCGCCACTTGATGTGGCTGACATTTTACGTCAGATCTGTGTAGGAGTGCAGGCGATCTACTCTGCTGGTCTAGTTCATAGAGACTTAAGACCTGAAAATATCCTCATAAAGAAAAACGGACTTATTAAAATTACGGATTTCGGCATTGTGCATGTAAAGAACGCCCCACGTATAACGGAAAAAGGTGGTGTTGTTGGAAATCTCGCCTATATGAGCCCTGAATACTTAAAATCAGGGGAGGTAGATTGGCGTTCAGATATCTATGCTATTGGGGTACTTGGTTATAAGATGTTGACGGGCGTAACACCGATATCATCTACTAGTGTAGTTGATTATGTGCAGAAATGTGTTACTAACGAAATCGATCCTATCACTAAAAGTGTACCGAATTGCCCTCCCTCCCTCGAAAAAATTATTTTAAAAGCTTTAGAGGTCGATCCACAGAAACGTTACCAATCAGCTTTAGCTATGCAGTGTGACCTTAACGAATTTATTCACGCTGAAACAGGACAGATAACAAAGACATATTTAAACAGTGATATAATACCTAGCGGAATGAATCTATCTTCTTATTTTTCACCATCCATAAATGATGATTCCACTTCAAAACCTTTAGAAGAGGATCTTCAAGCGCCGATACTTGTCCAAGATCACGATTTAAGAAAAACGATCGTAAAACCGTTTAAGGCAGAGGGAGGTGTTGAAAGATACGACCAACAACTAAGCCCTGATATCACACCTTCACAACCGTTAGATCTTGCAGATAATGGTGAAGTAGAAATTTCAACGTTATATGCAAATGATACCATCACAGAAGAGTAGTAGAGCTAGGTGCTGATCTTACTCGCCCCTTAACTAAGCTTTTATATAATATTGTGAAGATCTTACTAAAAAAGGACCTCACTATTTGAGTTAAATATAAAAAAGCTCTAAACTCTCTCTCGTATTGCAACCATTCAGCGCAAAGCAATTAACAAATTCTTATCTGAGTGCGGAATCTCACCTGGCAGTTTTGACCATCGCTTAAAAAACACCCCATCCAACTTTGAAAAATATGCAACATCCATACAAAAAGAGGGGGATGGCGTTTTTGAGAAATACCTCCCCAAACTTTGAAAAATATATCCGTAAAGAGCAGGGGCTCTGCGGAGCTTTATAACGCTACAAAATAACTTCTACTATCAAGATCTTATCAGAAAGTGTTAGTTTAACGACCTTTTTTGCCACCTACACAATAAGTTTTCCCTCGTTTTTATTATCTTTCCCCTTGTTTAGTATCAACTATCAATTACAATCTCCATAAAGATAATTAACACCTTCGCCATAACTAATAAGAGCTTTATGTCAGCAAGAGAAACAACACGCGGAAATAAAAGAGATACGAGACAACCTAGAAGTGAGGAAACAGATATTTCACAGGGGAGACCCGACCTCTCTGAAGCAATATTTGGTAAACAAGGTAGATCTTTTCGAACGCAACAAAACAACCGAATAGATCGCCACAAAACACCACACAAATTAGGAGACCCCTCTAAACGATCGGTTTCAAAACAAAAGGGGAGATCTCAAAAAAATTTTGATCCAGACAGTGTAAAGCGAATTCTTGCAGCAGAAAAGGGAGAACAGATCCGGAAATGTTTGAACAACATAAAGGAGGATGAATATCCCTTTATCTGTGCAGATATGGTGCTCAGTTTAATCATCGACAAAGGAGAAGAAGACCTAATTACAAAAGAAAAGATGTTTGCACGCTACTATGCAGCAGTAGAAAATAAAAAAGGTGCTTTTCAAACCACCCTTTCCGAAATGTTTAAAGAGATGTCAAAAATAGAAACTGATCCCCCTTCCAATTATCTGAAAAAAATGCAAAAGCAATTCCCTCAAACGATAGAGATTGAAAAAAAACGAGGTGTCATTCAAGGAGAAAACAGATCGGAGGAAGAGGAGCGAGACACGATGTCAAGCATTTTCATGGAAGCAATATTCGATGCTTCAGCAAATGGCTCTCTGGGAAAATACCAACATTTAGAGCCCGAACTAGAAGAGTGGGCTTCTAAGGTATCATCTGTAATGATATCACATCTGTACAATTCAGAATCATTCAAGAACCGAAACATCAATGAAATGGTGAAACTTTTTATCGGTTCCACCATTATTCTTGAACACTATTTATCCCCTTTAAACTTAATCTTAATAAACGGAGATAAGGAATTTGAAGGAATTACTGCATCTATTTTAGCAATTCCTTTTAATAATATGCGTTGCTCAATATTATCAAATATCACTCGCGAAATAATGAGTTCATTATCAGAGTCAAAAGATAAGGAACGTTTTATTGATTTTACCTCAAAATTTTATAGATCGGATCTCAGCACTTATTATATCTCTCCTGGAGAATATTATGAACTAACAGCTCACTTTTCGAGTTTTGGAAAGATTAGAAAATATTTAGAATCCATACTTCCAAAAGCTGACACCTTTACTAAGCTAAACGATATCACTAGACAGTTGCAAGAACATCCGTTCCTTGATTCTATTAAAATAAGACTTAAAGATCTGACGTTGCCTCATGGTGAAATATTACTGCGCTACTCGCAAGAAGGGCATCCAGATCTACTCCTACACTACAATACGAGACAAAATTATACTGACATTATTATCTATGGAAATAAGGGGTTTTCATTTCAGATTCAAACTGCTCGTGCTACACATAAAACATACCTCGACAACTCCATCGACGATACTCTCGGTATTAGAATAACCGACAATGCCAAGATACACATCGGAGATGACGATCTTTATTCTACCGTTCCTAATAGTGCAGAATATCTCGATGCTTTAGAAACTGCACTACAAATAGAAATAACTGGAATCGCTATTATTCAGAGATGGATGCGCAGCAATCCGGAGTTGTTTTGTAACCTCAATTGGAGCAATCCTCTTTTACTATCTATCAAAGAAGGAGAGGGTGCCATTGCAATAACTGATGATGAGCTCGTCATAAAACAGATTCCTCAAAAAAACTCTGGGTGCGAACTTTCCGACGAAAACAGATCTTTTGCTAAGAGATTCGGTATCACCCCGCTTTACGGAACAACACTTGAAAAGCCACAACAGAAACCCACAGAAGAGGAAGAACCGACATCCCCAGAAGATCAGTTATCTGATTCTGAAAGGATCATCTATAGGGAAATTTATAAATACCTCCCTAATGGGAAATTCTCTTGGGTGTGGTTTAAAGAAAATTTAGATCCCTCTTTTGGAGAGCTGATTTTTGATAGGTCGGGCGGAAAAGGTAGCCATTCTAAAGTTTACTTAAAAAAGAACGGCGAGAAAATTGGATATTGGACAGCCTCACGAAAGGAGGTTCGCAATATCAGTCACAGATCTAGACTAAAAGAGATACTTGAAGGTCTACAGATCTCTCCGCAAGAGTTTCTTGAAAGCCTTGAACGGTAAAAATGACGAACATCCGTTACTTTACCGTCAACTTCCTAAATTTCACACGTTGCGGCAGTATGGCAGCATCACCAAGCCTTCTCTTCTTATCTTCTTCATAATCATCAAAATTGCCTTCAACCATCACCACCTTACTGTCACCCTCAAAAGCGATAATATGTGTAGCTATCCTATTTAAGAACCAACGATCGTGGCTAATAACTAAAACACACCCTGCGAATTCAATTAAAGCTTCTTCCAAAGCTCGTAACGTATTCACATCCAGATCATTAGTCGGCTCGTCTAAAAGTAAAACATTTCCACCCTCTTTCAGAAGCTTCGCCAAATGCACCCTATTTCTTTCACCTCCTGACAACACACCGACTTTTTTCTGTTGATCGGAACCTGTAAAATTAAACTTGGCACAATAAGCTCGTGAATTAATATCACGTGCACCAAGCTTTAACTGATCATAACCTTCAGAGATCTCCTCCCAAATCGTACGATCGGGATTAAGGGCATCTCTTTTTTGATCAACATACGCCAACTTAACCGTCTCACCCAACGTAATACTTCCGCTATCAGGAACCTCCTGACCCGTAATAAGTTTAAAAAGGGTTGTTTTACCAACACCATTACCACCAATAATACCAACAATACTTCCCGCTGGTATCTTTAACGATAGATCTTCAAAAAGAAGTTTATCACCAAAACTTTTTGTTAACCCTTTTGTTTCAATAACAACATTCCCAAGTCGTGGTCCTGGTGGAATATAGATCTCCATCTCTTCAATTTTATCAGGGCTATCTTGAGCTAATAAAGCACTATACGCTTCTACGCGAGCTTTGCTCTTAGCATGCCTAGCACGTGGAGACATACGGATCCATTCCAACTCTCTGGCTAAGGTGCGCTGTTTTTTAGATTCTTGCTTCTCTTCCTGCGCCAAACGTTTCTGTTTTTGCTCCAACCAAGATGAATAATTCCCCTTCCACGGGATGCCGTGTCCACGATCAAGCTCCAAAATCCAGCCTGCGATATTATCAAGAAAATAGCGATCGTGCGTAACTGCTATCACCGTTCCTGCATAATCCTTTAAAAAATTTTCCAACCATAAAACTGATTCGGCATCAAGGTGATTAGTAGGTTCATCAAGTAACAAAACATCAGGACGTTGTAAAAGTAATCTACACAGTGCAACACGTCTGATTTCACCGCCGGAAAGCTCTGATACACTCTGTTCAGCAGGAGGAAGACGCAAAGCATCCATAGCAACTTCTATCGTATGATCAATCTCCCAACCATTATTGAGGTCTATTTTTTCTTGCACCTTAGCCTGCTCATCAAGGAGAGCCTGCATCTTATCAGGATCTAGTTCAGGATCCGCAAAAGCTTCATTAATCTCTTCAAATCGCTTAAGTAGTGCAACCGTTTCTCCCATAGCTTCAAGGACATTTTCCTTAACGTTTTTAGTCGGATCTAATTTAGGTTCTTGCGGAAGATACCCTATCGTCATGCCCTCTTCCGCCCAAGCCTCACCTATAAAATCTTTTTCAACACCTGCCATAATTTTCAGCAGCGTTGATTTACCAGATCCGTTAAGCCCAAGCACTCCGATCTTGGCACCGTAAAAATAGGAAAGGCTGATATCTCTCAGAACCGTTTTGTTCGGCGGATAAGTTTTTGAAACCCTCTGCATACTGTAAGCGTACTTCTGTTCCATATTCATCCCTATAAAATCAAAGCGTAAAAGATCGATAATAATCAATATTGCTTCAGTTTCTGTCAATAATATCTTAGAGTGAGATACCCTTTTTATCAAAGTTATTGTAAAAACTTAATCATACCTTGAGGCCATTCACAACTTTTTAGCATTTTTTGATAGTTATAAGGTTCATAAGATCATAAACTGCAATAAAATTTTGACACACTTAATGGATTTGCTATGGGAATTATCAAAATTGCTAGTGCTGCCTTAAACCAAACAGCTTTAGACTGGGACTCAAATATCCAAAATATCAGATCTGCTATCCATGCTGCTCAGGAAAAAGAAGTTTCATTACTCTGCCTACCCGAACTGTGCATCAGCGGGTACTCTTGTGAAGACGCTTTCTTTAAGCCGTATATCATAAATGAGGCATTGGCAGAGCTTAGTAAGATTGTAGAAGAAACAACCGATCTTATCGTCTCGCTAGGTCTACCGCTAGCTTTTGAAGAACGTGTTTTTAATGCCGTTTGCTTATTGTGCAATAAAAAAATTTTGGGATTCGTTATAAAGCAGAACTTGCTAGATGTAGGGTATTACCAAGAATCACGTTGGTTTAGTTCTTGGCAAAAAGGGCTTATTAAAAAGATAACTATTGCAGGGCAAGAATATCCCATCGGTGATATCTCTTTTAATTGTAATGGCATAAGCATCTCCGTTAAGTTTAATCAAAGCACCCTTCAGAAAACAGAACAAACTCACCCCTCTGCAATCGTCTTATGTCCTGCTGCTGATTACTTCGTATTTGATAAAACAGAAGAGAGGAGAGAAGCTCTTTGCGTTGCATCAAAAATATTTAACAACACATACCTGTATGCCAATCTACTTGGTAACGAGAGTGGTGCAACTATTTTTGATGGTATGACTCTTATTGCATCAAACGGAGATATCAAAGCCTACGGCCCTCGTTTTTCATACGGTGATTTTCTCTTAACAAGTTGCAACATAGATATCCCTCACCTCCATAAGACAACAAAAGATGCCGTTACCGTACCGTTCTCTTTTCCACAAGCAGCAGCACTACCTACACAATTAAAGGTACAATCTTGGGAGAACGGACACTATCTTAAAGAAGAGGAGTTCTGGCGCGTAGTAGCACTCGGAGTCTTTGATTATCTCCGAAAATCCCACTGTAAAGGAGTTGTGCTCTCACTAAGCGGCGGAGTTGATTCAGCGACCTGCGCCTGTTTGGTAGCACTTATGATAAAGTTGGGACTTTCTGATATTGGGAGAGACCAACTATTAAAAAAATTAAACCTCGTCTCTTCTTTTGGCAAAGACGATCCTCTTTCAGAGAAAGATATCGTACATAAACTATTTACCTGCATCTATCAGCACACTCGTAACAATTCAGATACAACTTTTAATGCTGCTAAGAAGCTTGCCGCAACTTTAGGAGCAAAATTTATTGCATTGGATATAGATGATCTTGTTAGCAGCTACCTTACTGCTGCAGAAAAAGAGCTGGATAGAAAACTAACTTGGGAGCAAGATGACCATGCTCTACAAAACATCCAAGCTCGCGTACGCGCTCCTAACGCTTGGCTTTTTGCTAACTTGGCTAATGCCCTACTTCTTGTCACTAGCAACCGCTCTGAATTGGTAGTGGGCTACACCACTATGGATGGGGATACAGCTGGTGCCTTAGCCCCACTAGGTGGAGTCAGCAAACCGTTTTTACGGGATGCTCTTATCTGGTTGGAAACAGTCGGACTAAATCAAGAATTAAAGATACCTGAGCTACACGATATTAATATACAGAAGCCGACAGCAGAGCTTCGTCCCACTTCATCTAAACAAACGGATGAAGATGATCTGATGCCTTATACCATCCTAAGCGAGATAGAGGTGCTCGCTACAACAAAACTTCTTAGCCCAAAAGAGATCTTAGTTACACTACAAAAAGCACATCCTGAACTTGAGACAACTACTATAACCAATTGGATTAAAAGATTCTTTCAACTTTGGAGCCGCAATCAGTGGAAACGAAAACGCGCAGCTCTCTCCTTCCACTTAGATGAAGCAGTCCCTAATCAAAGAGATTGTTGCAGATTTCCGGCTATTTCCGGCAACTTTGAGAAGGAGTTGGCAGAGTTGGATTGATATTTCACCCCTTCTTTTCTCGGTTTTCTTAATGGGTAGTACCACTTTTCCTTCCCACAATGAAAAGAGATTTAGGTCTATCTCGCTAAATTGTAACAAGGTATTAGGCGTTAGTTGCTAGATTTTACTTATTTTTTATCTAACAAATTTACTAAACCTATTTTTCCTGCTATAACATCCTAACTTTGTTGGCCCGATAGCCAAGTGGCTAAGGCAACGGTTTGCAAAACCGTCATTCGTGAGTTCGAATCTCTCTCGGGCCTCCATTGATTTATCTATACTGTCTCAGCAGTGCCTTCGTTCTTCTCTGAACGTTTTTCCAAGCAGCTACATTCTTCCGCCTAATTCCTCTTCTAACGGAACGTTTCAGAACGAAAACTTCCTCAATAAGGATATACTGTTCCTCCAAGAGCGCTATCTCTCTGTTTATCTTTCTTCCGATATTAGCCAGTCTCCTGTTATTCCCTGATTTTACAAGTCTCGTAGCTCTTCTCGCAAGCTTATTGATCTTCTGCAAAATCGCAGTAACGTAATCATTAACAGCAGTGAGTTGTATAACGTACCCTCCGACCTCATCGTTTAGTATAACTCCGACGGCAGCTGCCTCCTGACAATTAAAAGTAGTTACACCATTACCGAACCAGCCACTGATCCACCACGGTGAAAACTCCGCAGCATCATCTGCAACGATAAACACGAAAGAGCTTTCAATCCCTTTAAGAGTGAAACTTCCATCTTCAGCACTTTCAGCAGAGGAAAGTCTATTACCGCCACAGATATTATCATAAGCGCTAACGATAACACCCCTTACAGGAAGTCCATTAACATCAATAAGGTGTCCACTTACAGATCCGGAGAGACCGAGTGTAAAGTTCACCTCTGAAAAGGTTTGAGTGGATTGAATCGGTATGCTCTTCGCATCCTCACAAACTCTTGTGCCAACACCACCATCCCAATACCTCTCAACAAAATACGTACTGTTAGATACCCATCCATCCAATAGTAATGTATCAACAAAAACATCTCCCTCTGGAACTCCTGTCATAACGTAAGATCCATCAGCAGCAGTTACAGCGTCTGCCAACCAACCTCCTCCGGCACGACATGTTTTTGAGTAAGCTTCAACGATAACACCAGCCACAGGATTTCCTGCATAATCAAGAACTTTACCGGTAATAGCTCCACTTAATCCCAATTCAAAATTAATATCTGTTTGCGTTTCACGAGCAGTAATCATAACAGCTTCACCTTGCAAACAATTTGAGGTTCCTCCACTACTTGTCCAAGCACGATCGAGATAATACCTACTAACATCAGACGATCTGGTATTAAGATAAACTTCCATACCCACAGGAAGCCCACCTTTTATATATGTTCCGTCAGCGGCTGTCTCAGCAAGTGCAACTCGATCTTCTCCACACGGATCTGTACTAAAGATAATATAAGCACCACTTACAGGAGAACCTGCAGCATCAATAACTTTTCCTGAAATAGCACCACTATTTTGTAAATTAAAATTAATCCCTCCCGTATTTCTCTTTGAACTAATCGAGATCGCATCAGCAGCTTCACATACCTGCACACCGAAACCGGACTCTATCCAATATTGATTGCCGTAATATAAGGAGACCCCTTCCGTATCAGCAAAAGCAAAGACATCTCCTGTCGGCAATACATCTGAAATAAATTCACCGTTCTCTTCAGTTTCAACAGTTGATAATACCGTGCTATTATCACTACAAGATGTCCTAAAACTAATCTTTACACCCTTTACAGGTTTTCTATTAAGACCACGTACTATTCCTGAAACCGTTCCACCCTGCAGAGCAACTACCTTAACACCTGTTTTAGTTGTATTTTTCGGGACAAAGATGCTTTCAGCATCTGAACAATAGAAAGATCCTCCTTGTGTGTTTAGATAAGTAACCGCAGCATAAGCGCTCTTAAGCTCTTTCCCTGTATTTAAAAACACATCTTCAGGAGCCGCCACCCCTTCTTTATCAACTAAACGGAGAGTAAACTCGCCACGAGTATTGGTTATGGTAGTTTCATAATAGGTTCCGCTACAACCACCATTTGATGCTGTAACAGTTATACCACTTAAAGGTTTTCCTTGTTGGTCTTGAACTGTACCTTTGATAACACTCTCAGCAGCAGCGGGGGTGCTTAAAAATACAACTGATAATAGTACCGCGATACAAGATATTTTCTGTTTCAACATCATAGGAAAGCCCTCTAAAAAGTTTTATCAAGTATGAAGCTAATTAAATCCTTACTCAAATCTTTTTAAATATCTATTTTTTAATTCTCTCTACTAAGGGTCTAAAAAACGCCCGTCTCCTTAGAGATCCGATATAAAACGCTAAGTGATTCAGATTACATCCAAATAAAATCAAGAAATTAGCACTTTATCCTTAAAAGCGATCCGATTTTTTATATCATCCTTATTTTATTGACTTTTTTCTTCCCAACGCCCTGCACCATAAGAGTGGAAGTTATCTTTTACCCATTCTATAAAAGGTTTCTCCGGAAAGTTTTTATTTCCCTGCCCGAGTTGAAAGATCTTTATAGCCACCGCCTTTACATGTTTGGGAAAGTCCTCCTGCCATAAAAATTCTGAAAAATATCTCCAAGAAAGGTCTTTTGTTGCGATCTCCGTAGCCACTTCAGCAATAGCACGACCTTTGTACTTTCCAAAATTAAAACATGGACGTAACTCACCTTCAACATTAGCCCATTTAAAATGCCAAGTCGGACCTATCTTCATCCCCTCAACAGGAGTGATCTGATAATCCTTAGCCTCAAAGTGCTTAATCTCATTTACAAAACTTTTTGAAATATAGTAGGTATCACTAAATTTTTCTTTAACCCTATTAGGAGCAGCTCCGTCATATTTTGAAGCTATCTCATCAAGCTTTTCAATAACAGTTTGATCTAGCTCATCAAAGCTAAGCCATTTACTATCAAAAGTGCTTTTAAGCTCTTTCAATTTAGTTGGAGTAATGTAGCTAAATCCTCCCTCTTTTTCTCTACATAACTCACTCCCAGAAGCATTATGAAATTTTAATTGATTATCTTTGATAAGCGAACCGTAAAAAAACACTCCTCTATCCCACTTTTCTTTAAAGGCTAACAGATCTGCCAAATCTGCTTCATTTAGAGAAGGAGAACAAAGTTCCAACTTTTTAGCGTTCGGGAGCCACGTTGCACATAAAAAGAGACGTTTTACTTCATCAGATGTTAGGTAATTGTACTGAAGCAACTCTTTTGCATTAAAATCAGAGATAGAAATAAATGGAGATGTTATGACCTGTTCCGCATCGCGAATTATTTGTGGCGGAAGATCACTAACGTGTATATATTTTGCAGCTTTCGCCTGTAAACGTTCCAATTCATATCTGATCCTTTCTGGATACAAACCAAGCGAAATACTTTTATCTATGAAATCTAATCCGTATGGAAGAGCTGAATTAAGGTTCCTTTCCCGTACGCATTCCCAAACATTTTCAAATGCTCTTTTATCAGATCCCGCCAACGTTTCTAAGGGACGATAGCCTTCACCGAAAGGAAGTGTTATAGGTGTATCTTTGAATTGTAGAGGATCAACATCTTCACGATCAATATTTAAAACTTCTCCTTTAGCAGTTGCCGCCTCTTCAAGGTAGCGTAAACGTTCCTGCAACCCTTTAGCTTTACGATAAGCCACAATTACGGTCTCAACCATTTTTGTAAAATCAGAGATAGGTGCTGCCTGAAACAAACGCTCTTCGACACCAGCTGTCATTTTGTTCAAAAAGATACCGTCCTTAATCGCCTTAAATTCTTCTCTTGTAAATAATGCGTCTTTCTCGCCTCTCCCCGATTGGCTAATAATTTTAGTGCCAAAGATCGTTTTACTTAAACGCCCTAGCGGAACAGACTCACTTAAAGAATCAGGTCGAGTCTTTCCATCTTCCACAAACAACGCTTCAAAAGACTTTAGTGCATACTCAAACTCTTCTCCATACCGATCGTAACACCGTTTATTTAAAGCATAACGGATCTGCATCAACGGGATCTTTTCTAAAATATCGGCAAACTCAAAGACTCTCATTTCAGTAGTGCCTGTTCCATAGAGCTCTTGCAACTGCCCCTTAGCAATTTGTATCTTTTCTTGCCACTTTCTTTTTAGCGGATCATCTTCCGCTAATTTTTTAAATACTGAAATATCACTTTCAATTCCAGCAAATGCAATTCTTTTATCTAAAAAAGAGTGTAGTCTGGAATATGAAAGAAGTGCTGCACAATAAAACCTCTCCTCTTCTGGAGAAAGGTACACGCATGGATCAGAAAAAGCTGCATAAGCCTCCAAAACTGCTTCCGGCAACAATTCGCCTGTATCAATTTTGCGTTGAAACCATTTTAACAATCCTCCTCCTAAATCAGCTCTAACGTTAAAGCTTTCAATAGGAGCAGCACCATTAAGATAACAAAAGGAATCAAGGTGCGACTTATAGGAAATAATCAAATTCTGCAATTCTTTGTATAAGTTCAATTTAGAAGAAAGTAGCGGGCTTTTAGTTGCTCTCTCTGATTTCGGATGCGCTTCCACCAGATCTTCAAATGTTAAAGCACCTAAAGCATCCCTTAACGCACTAGAACGACGCTCCCTGACCACTTTCTGCTTTTCTTCAGAAAATTTCTCCGTCGCAAAATTTTCAAAAGGTCCAAGGATAGCCTGTCTACGTCCGAACAATCCAACTGAAGTTGCCGGAGAGTCAGGATCAAAAACCGTATAAAAGATATCTTCCCTTTCATTAGTACGTCCTAAAAGATGTCCACTAACACCACGCACCCCTTCACGATGTGATGTTGATTCATCGGCTTGATCGGAACAATCTTCTATATTTTTTAGAGATTCCCCTTCTTTTTGAATTTTATTTCTCGTTAAAATTCTAACTTGCGCCCGCTCTGTTGCAATAAACGGATCATTAGTCCCCATATGTTTGAGAAGATTATCTAAAATATCGATACGTGGCTTGTAATTGAGAAAGATTTTTAACAATTCATCTTCTCGTCCAGGACTTGTGCGGTGCACACCGTTTAACATATCAATCGTTAAACGCGCATGCTTAGGCCCCTTTGATAGTAGCACCCTTAAATTATTCAATCCTTCTGAAGATAACTTCTCTAATACAGATGTGTTAAGTCTGGCTTCTTTTGCACTTTTCCTTATATTTTCTGGGATTTTTTTTGTTTTACTAAGATCAGGCGTACTTCCAGCGCCAAAAAAACCTAAACCTGTATCAGGAGCTCTTAACTCCATCTCTTTCGTCTTACCTAAGAACATCATAAGACCTCTTTATTAATATTGCTTAAAAAGTTTTAATACAGGTTTTTATGAGAGCACTATTTTTCTACTGATGCCCTCTTTTTAGCGTCACAAGCGTAATCAAATTACACTTTTTAAAAACCATACGCAAATAAAGGTGCATCTCAATGAAGTATTTTTTGAGCTACCTCATCAATCCGCAAATATGATCGGCGATTTTAGAAGGAGTAAAGCCGAAATGATCAGCTAAGACTTTAGCGGGGGCAGATACTCCAAAAGTATTCACTCCATAACAGTAGCCGCCACAAGCTCTATCCCCGACGAAGTTATTCCAGCCAAAGGTATCTCCCGCTTCAATCGTAAATTGCAGCGATTCATACGGAATAACTCGGTCTATATAATCACCATCCTGACTCATAAACAGCTCCCGACACGGCATCGAAACGACTCGAGCAGGAAGTTTTCTAGTTGCTAAAATCTTTGCAACCTCCACACCTAAAGAAACTTCGGAACCCGTGGCGATTAACACGATATCCTTATTTTCTTCACCGCATACGATATAACCACCACTTAAGATATCTTCCTCAAGCACCTTTCCTTCCCTTTCAAGGGTAGGGACTTGCTGTCTGGAAAATATTAATGCACTCGGCTTATCTTTTGTTTGCAAAGCCTTCCAATAACACAACGCTGTCTCTAGCCCATCAGCCGGACGAAAAACTTGCAAGTTCGGAATAATACGTAAGCTATTAATCTGCTCTATCGGTTGATGTGTCGGACCATCTTCACCAACATAAAAGCTGTCATGAGAAAAAACAAAGATCGTTTGTAGCTTTGCTAAAGCCGCCATTCTGATAGCTGGTCGCATATAATCAACAAAAGCTAAAAACGTTCCTGTAAAAGGGATCCATTGTTGTGTATACGCCAACCCATTAGCGATAGCTCCCATGGCATGTTCACGCACACCGTATCTGATATTGCGCCCGAGATAATCAGGTGCTTTTAAATCAACTGAACTCTCTATATATGTTTTGTTAGAAGATTCTAAATCCGCAGAGCCTCCAATTAACCACGGCAGATGCGCTGCTATAATTTGAAGTGCTTTACCGGAAATATTTCTGGTCGGAGCAGCTGGCAGTACACTTAACTCTTTTACCAATTCATCTTTTAACGCCACCGGAACTTCCTGCTGTAATTGAGCACGCCAAGCGGCAGCAGCCTTTGGTTTCGCCTTACACCACTTCTGATAATCCTGACACTCTTTTTCGTATTCTTTATACTTATCGGCAAGACGAGCTGCACAAAAATCGTAAACATCTTCAGGAACGAAGAACTCTTTATCGGGATCCCAGCCTAGACCTTGTTTAAGGAGCTTAACCTCTTCCGCTCCTAAAGGTGCACCGTGACAATCTGCGCTATTAGCTTTGTGTGGACTACCTTTTCCAATAATAGTTTTTGCACAGATTAAGGATGGCTTTTTAGTTTGCTTTAGCGCTTTTGCGATAGCTTCTGAGATAGCTTGATAATCATGACCATCTATACTTTGCACATACCAACCTTGCGCTTTAAAACGTGCTGGAACATTCTCTGTAAAGCACACATCCGTTGAACCACCGATCGAGATCTTATTATCGTCATATAAACAGATCAGGTTATTAAGCTTTAAATGTCCTGCTAAGGAAGCAGCTTCATAACACATCCCCTCCATCACATCGCCATCACCAACCACGCAAAAGATCCTACCCGTTAAGCACTTTTTCTTATATTGAGCCTCAATCTTTTTTGCAGAGATCGCTAAACCTACACTATTTGCAAAGCCCTGCCCTAGTGGACCCGTACTGGTTTCAACGCCGGAGGTAACACCAAACTCAGGATGACCTGGGGTTTTACTCCCTAGTTGTCTAAAAGCTTTAATATCATCTAAAGAGAGATCATAACCGAAGAGATGCAACAATGAATATAACAACATCGAGCCGTGTCCAGCAGATAAAACAAATCTGTCACGCGCACACCATTGCGGATCTTTGGGATTAAAACGGAGGTAATACGCCCACAAAACTGCTGCAAAATCAGCTGCTCCCAGTGGCATCCCTGGATGCCCACTTTTTGCCTTCTCGATGGCTTCTGCTGATAAAACACGAATAGTAGCGGACAACTTAGCAAGAGCAGCGCAGTTCAAAGTCATTTTTCCCCCTTGGATAACACTCTATTACAGCGAGCATATACTATATTATATGCTTCCATATTCCAACACAAAGACAATATAGATCTTTAAAGGCATACTCAACAAACGGTTAAGAAGCTAAAATTACTACCTTATTTTGCAATAGCCTGACCTAATACGCCTTTACGATCTCTGCCTTTGGATAGTAGTGCTTTATTATTTCAGGATACGAATATCCTGCCAATGCCATCCCGACAGCACCGATCTGACAGAATCCTCCACCGTGTCCCCAACCTGCACCACGGAAATGAACTGCCTCCACATTACCAGCAGCATCTCGATCAAGTGTAAAAACAAAAGCGCTACTAAATAAAAATGTTTCGTGTAAGCAAGCACGGATATAGAACTGATCTCCTAAAGAAGCCACCTGTTTTTGACCTTTTTTATCTATATACACGATCTCCATTGTTAAGAACCTGCCGGAAACGCCACGCTTCCCCCCTTTCAGATCAGAGATAGCCACCACGTCATCTAGTCCACACTTCTCTTTTAGCTTCTTAATAATAGTCGACGATGTTGTAGTGTGGTTCCAACGGAAATATTCCCCTTTTTCATCAACAGCCCCTAAGTATTGCTTTAAGTCCTGATCCGGAATCATCCCACAAAAAAAGTGTTCGCGCGGTGCATCAAGCCACTTCAAAAAAGCGGCCTCCTCTCTTAAATCTTCACTCCAAATACCTTGATTTGGGCTATCTAAATAAACTTCTGGATGTCCCGCATCATATCCGAAAAGTGCTTGTGTACTCTCCATGTGTCCACCACAACTCTTTGAATAGTTAGACGGAGCAACGTAACCGTTATTAAGAACAATATAATCTCCCCTAGAAGCTGTTACTAAATCGATCACGCGATCCGAGAGGTGGGTTGTACCTTGATAGCGTTGAGAAAAATCATCATTACAGATCTGATACGGTTTATCTGTATACTTACTACCTAAAAAAACATAAGCCCATGAACGAGCAGCAGTAGCTTGTGCCCGTCCTGACTCTGTTAAAGAGTTCTCTCCACTCATTTCAGAAGCTAATGCACAAACTGTATAAAACTCAATCCCGATAACATTCACTACTACGAAGTAATTAAGAGAGGGGATAATTTCTATCGTTCCTGGAAATGTTTGTGCGATCTCTTTTTGCCAATGGAAACCTCTCCCCGCAACGATATTTTCAAGTTTAATTCCACTCCCTGCTACTAACGGTTTTTCCTGTAAAGGTTTTAGTTTTAACGAACCTGTAAAAACTCCTAACTCTTCTCCGTCGAGACTTAACACAGAGAGACCGTTATGTAACGTTAGGCGATATTTTAAATTGCACTTCTCAGCACCACAAAAAAGAAACTCCTCTCCTGCAGATGTTGAAAGGAGCAGGTCGTCTTGTGGAATAAATTCGATAAAGTCTTTCTTATCTTCTTCTAAAACAATTCCAACCCTGATAATCGGCTCTACCTGCGGTACTCTCACAGCAGTTGGTGCTGCTTCATACATCTTATAAACTACCATAACTTTATCACTCCCCTTAAAAACTTTACCGCTTTGAAGGATCCAGACACCGCTAATGTCGCTATTTTTAAATCTTATAGAGATTCGATCTTACCATTTTCTTACTCAATTTTTCCTTATTTTTGCGAAAATTAACGTTCTAAAACTTTGTTAATAGATTTTATACACAGAGGTGCAAAATTCAAAAAGCCAACTCTTGTGCCACCCTTTAGGTGGAAGGTTTTAAAAAGCAACTAGGGTTAAAAGCTAGGAAAAATGAATAATATCAAGATGTTATAAAAAGACGCTTTCTAGCGTTGAATTCTTGCGAAAAAAATCGCTCTTTCCTCATCTTATAAGCGTGGTGCTTATTAGGCACTTTGTGAATCGAGGTAAGGAAGGTTTTGTAATCATGGCGTTAGAAATTAAGTTATCACAGAAACTAAGTCAGTCTCTTTTGATGACACCACAACTGCAACACGCTATTAAGCTTTTGCAGTTAGGTCGTTTGGAATACATAGAAGCTATAGAAAAAGAGCTCCTAGAGAATCCGATCTTAGAAGAGCTACACGAAGATCAATCCAACTCCACTAAGAAACAAAAAGAAAAAGAGTTACGTGACACGGAAGAAGCTCCTATTGAGCCCAGAAAAGATGAATCACCTATCGAATGGGATGATTACATATCTAGTTTTTCTGATTATCGTCCTTCTTCTGATAGAGGCACCTTTGATCAAGAAGATCACCCTTCCATAGAAGCCACCCTCACAAAAAGTAAAGACTTAACCGATTATATTTTATCTCAGATCTGCGTATCTAAACTGAACCAAACGGAAAAAGAGATCCTGTTTCAGATTATAGGTAATTTAAATAAAGATGGATATCTCTGCATTGAATACTCCGAAATCGCCGCTGAATGTAACTGTTCAGAAGAAGAGGTTCTGGAGGTTATTGAGCTGATCCAATCTTTAGATCCTGCCGGACTGGGTGCACGCAACTTACAAGAGTGCCTCTTAATTCAATTAGGCAAACTGGGGCTTGGAGAATCATTAGCAGCTAAAATCGTAAAAGAGTACCTCCCAGAACTTGAGAGAAAAAAATACGACTTAATCGCAAAAAATGAAGGCGTTGCCATAGAGGATGTTTACAGTAGTGTAGCAACCATTCAACATTTAGAGCCCCGCCCTGGACGCTCCTACTCCGACGATGCCACACGCTATATTATCCCTGATATATACGTTATTAAAGACAATGGCGGGTACGTTATAACCCTAAATGAAGAAGGGCTTCCACGTTTAAGGGTCAACCCTTATTATCTGCAACTCTTAAATAAAAACGATGCGGATAGTGACACTAGCCGTGCTTATTTAACAGACCGCTTTAAAGCAGCTTCTTGGTTGATAAAAAGCATTCATCAAAGGCAGAATACCATTTACCGTGTCACTGAAAGTATTATGAAATTTCAACGTAAATTTCTAGACGATGGTATAGAATATTTAAAACCACTCGTATTAAAAGACGTTGCAAACGATATCGGTATGCACGAATCAACCGTTAGTCGTGTTACAACCAATAAATACGTGCACACACCACAAGGTGTCTTTGAGTTGAAGTATTTCTTTACTACGGCGATAAAAACAGACGAGGGTAGCGTCTCCTCTTCCAGCGTTAAAGAAAAAATTCGAGCGCTGATCGCAGAGGAACCTGCTTCAAACCCCATCAGCGATCAACAGATAGTTGAGATACTTTCTCAAGAAAACATCAGCATAGCTCGGCGTACAGTAGCTAAGTATCGAGAAAGTTTGGGGATTTTATCATCTTCTAAGCGCAAAAAATTATTTTAATGTTTTTAATTATTTAAAAGGTGTGCAATTCTGAATAATATTCTAGATTCAACCTTAGGAATAATTGCAAAGTTTTTTATTAACCTACTTTAAGGGGAATATTATGGTAAATGATGCAAACATTATTTCAATGAATGTTACATTCAGAAATATGGATGTCTCGGACGCATTAAGAAACTATGCTGAAGAGAAGTTGGAGGGGTGTTTACGCAAGTTCATCAGAAAGAACACAGAGGTAAATATCATTCTACTTGTAGAGAAACATCGTCAGATCGCCGAGATCTCTTTCGCCTCTGATGGTGTAAGTTTTAAGAACTCGGAAGAGTCTGATGATATGTACAAGTCCATTGATAAATTAGTTGATTCGTTAACGAACCAACTTCGTAGACATAAAGAAAAATTGATAAAACGCAATTGAAAACTAACCTCAGTCACATATCATCTTTGATATTAATTACTGGAATATCCGGGGCAGGCAAGTCGAGTGTCCTGCACTCCTTGGCTGACCTCGGATATTACGCAATTGATAATTTACCAGTTTCTCTACTGGAAACATTTTTAGAGTTTTCCGCCACAGCTCCCGATAAATTTAAACGCACTGCCCTGTTATTGGATGTTTATTCTCTGGATGACGAACAAACGTTACTTAAGTCATTGGGGGAGTTAAAGTTAAAACAGCAGAATATGGAGCTGTTTTTTATTGATTGTCGCACTGAAACTATTATCAAACGTTATAGTGAAACACGTCGTCCACACCCTGCTTTTAATGCTGATACAGATCGTGGCTTAAGCGATACTATTGCGCGCGAACGTGACAGATTGATGTCTTTTAAAGATATCGCAACGTTTATTATCGATACATCATACCTTAACATTCACGATCTACGCCGTAAGATTAGAGACTTTGTTGATAGTCACAGCAAAACCACCTCAACTAACTTACGTGTTAATTTTATATCTTTCGGCTTTAAAAAAGGTCTTCCCAGAGATTGTGATATCGTAATGGATGTGCGCTTCTTATCCAATCCGTATTTTATCCCTGAATTACGCAGCCGCACAGGGCTGGATCAAGACGTTCGTGACTTCGTGGAAAAGCAACCTGCTACAAAAGACTTTATAGAAAAATATTCAGACCTACTTAATTTCCTCCTTCCGCAATACGTTTTTGAAGGGAAATCGTACCTAAGCATCGGCATAGGTTGCACAGGTGGTCAACACCGCTCCGTTGCCATCGCTGAAATTTTAGCAAGCAAAATAACAGACCAAAAATACCTAGTCAGTATTCAACACAGAGACCTCTAAAATTCGTGTGAGTGGAATAGATTCCACCCTATAAAATAGCTAAGACCTGATATAGTTTGATCTTTAAACTCTAGTTTTCAAAAGTTCGACAGAAATCTTCGAGCTCATCAATCTTCGGTTCAAGCTCATTTTTAATTACTTCACCTAGCGCCCACCATGATTGATAAAGTTGATGCTGACAGATCTTTTTACAAATATCTGAAATGTCGGAAACCTGTTTATCGATGTTATACCTCTCTTTCTCACTATCTGGAATCAGCTCTACGATAGAAGCATACCACTGGAAAAAAGCCTGCAAAGTGTGCACGGCTTCAGATAAGATCTGATTTCCACCCTGCATCTTCCCACTTTGAAAATCTTTGCGCGCATTACGAAATTTTATATAACACTCACGCAAAACAGGCGCAGCGATGCAAAATCTCGAGTTTACAAAATCACTAGGCGTGCCCGTACTTATAACCAGATCACGACCCTCTATTTGAGACATCGGAGAGGCCCAATCAGAATCAGTTAACTCCCGTCCGTCTAAAATCAGATCCGTAATCATATGCTCCGGATCAATGGTTGTCTTTATAAGTTCAATCAGATCAGTAAACCTAACCAATGAATCTGTTTTGAATTCGTTCTCTATACCGTTAATAGTTATTCTCATAATTCACACTCTACTTAAATAACACGGGAAGAATAACAAAATGCTAGCTTCTTTCCACGCCGCTCTAAAGCTTGATAATGCACCCTCATTTGAGATGCTAATAATAGGGCATCAGTTCCAGTAATATTCTCCTTATCAAAGATAAAGAGCCTCGTCAGAGGACCTAAATACGGATAGTGATACCCCGTTTGCTCTATCTCCCGATCCAGCTCCACTAACGCCTTATTAACTCGCCCTAGCTCCGCAGCTGATGAGTTTGTATCTTTAACTAAGAGGCACAACTCATCAATTAACGAAACACCTTTTCTTGCTCCTTCTAAAACGTTTCCCAAACCTTCTATCTTCGCAATATCGTCGGCAGAAGGTTCTTTTATGGATAGATCATATCCTGCCAAATCATCCAACCACACATCACGATAAGCATCTCTATATACTCGCCAAGGATCGTTTTCATCCGAAGTAAGTGGTATAAAATTACAAAATCCGAACTTATCAAAAGCGGATCGATAAACAACAACCTTACTAGGATCAGCATACCCCTGCGGTAAACTTGTAAAATCCTCTTTAATGCGCCGTATTACTAGATCTGCCATCATCTCCGGATCTATCTGCTCATGACAATCAGGTCTTGCACACGGTCTATTTGGGTTGCAAGGACAACACTGCACCATCGGTTGTAACACTATATTACCAGCGCTATACGGCCCCGTTTCAAAACAATAGGCTGAAGCTAAAAACATCGCCACCACAGGCGTGCCTGCTGCCACACTGATGTGCATCGGTCCAGTATCACCTGTTACTAAGAGATCGCTCTGCGCCAATAACGCCGTCAGTTGCGGGATATTTGTTTTACCCGCCGCCACAAAAACATTCTCTGAATTTAAACTATCTTTTATAGGCTGAATAATTGAAAGCTCTTTCTTGGTACCGGTTAAAACAATTCTGGCGTTATGCTTATCTATTAAAATTCTTATCAACCTAACAAAACGATCAGGTGCCCATTGTCGTTTGCCCTGACTGGCACCAGCTTGAATCGCTATAAGTGGTCCCTGTATTAGTAAAAAACCAGCACTAGCTATCATCTCTTTCGCAGAATTTTCTTCTCTTGATCTGCAATATTTTATCAGTAAATTTCTGAGGGATGTTGTTTCTACATCTGCCGAACAACGGAAAGACATCAAACTAAAATTGATTGAATTAAAATCTTCTGTTTTTTGATGAAAAGGACAGAAACAGGCAAAAGAGCCTCGCCCAATCTGATTTCAATAAACACGACACCCCCTCATCGTCCAGCAGTCCCAAACCTCCGTGGGACGCGTGATGCCCCAAACATCTTGAGGGAGTAAACGCAGTATAAGGAGAGGATGACATATTTTAAACAATAATCAAAAGTTCTTTTGCCCCTTAAACTCTTCAATAAAAATCCGAAAACGAAACTCATAGGCCATCTATCGTTCCTTCCGGACCACGCGCCATTGAAACGCACAATCCACCCCCATATCAAGGGTTTAAAAACTTCATCAATATTCGGCAAACCAGTAACAGGGACACTTTTCAAAACTGTTTTCTCCACTAATACCGTAATATGGACAGTGCGGATTTCTCTGCCTTAAATTCCAGCGATAGTCCGGTGTAGCCTGCAAACATATCACCGAGGTCTGGTAATGTTTAACCAGTAGTAACCTTATTTTTTTTTCTATATATGTTTCGTTTTCATAACAGAATCATCCCATGCCAAATCAGTTTAAATCCTCTTCCCCCATCTCACTCTCTTTTCATGCGAATAATCTGCTTGGAGATATGGAAATAGAAAAACAACAAACTTTTTGCTCAGTCTCTGTTTAAACTGCCCCTTGCCTGTAAACAATATCAGAGGACCAGTCCCCATCCAAGCCTGCCTCTTTCTCCCCTTTTCAAAAAGCTCTTTTTACAAACGGTTTATACAAACTCTTGATCAGGATAACGTTTTGGTGCGTTTCAAGGGATGGCGTGCCATGGATTGTTTATCAGCTCTGCGTTTGTAAAATTTTTCATAAACAACGGCTTGTAAAATAATGGGAAAAGCATCTCTTGCAATCTGTGGGGTGTAGGTGTGTTTTTTTTTCAAAGCAGTTTTCTCTTACTACGTGCCCGCAAAAAGCTAAAACGCTCCCTCTTCATGCTCAAGAAAAATATTCTGCTTTCTCTTTTTAATTCAGGGATAGTAATCAAAAGTCACGATATCTTCATTTGAAAGTAAAACGCTTCAGGGAAGTAATGTTTCTAGAATCAACAAGTTGAAAAAGCTCCACACCCTGCTAATTCAAAAAGTTTCTCGGATTTTATAAAAATCAACCGTAAGGATCAAACTCCCATCTCGCTCCGTCGAAGAGTGTAAAATTAATATTTTACCTTCGTTGCATTGAAGATCTTAATATACTCTTTCAGGGGTAAGGACGTCCTGCCCACCTTCTTGGGACTAAGCGATCAAAACGGCTTTACATTTCGGGCCATTCAGTGCCCCAAAATTTTTAAAAGGCATATTAGCAAAAAGATGCGAAAAGATTGTTTGTCGATTATGATAGCCAGCACCGACAAAAAGATATCGGAGAAACCCCAAACGTGCCCATCTCTTCTGCCGAAAAGTTTTTAAACGGCATATGTTACACACGGATCAAAAAGCTGTCCGGTAAAATAATGAACTTCCGGGACAAACCCGCCCTGTTTTAATAGCTTTCTATACACTCACCCCCGTTTGAATGGTGGAAAAATAAAAATCGTAATACGGCGCTAACGCCTCCCAAGTTTTAAATCTATTATAATCTTCTACAAACCACAGGACTGTAATAACCCCGTTACGCCTCAACTCTGCCAAAGTTTCTCCCGTAATCGGAGCAAGTGCCATACAGATTAATATATCGATCGGTTTTTCCAAGATTGATTGTCTAATAAGGTCGGAAAGAAACTCGACATATTTCCCCTGCGCATTAGCACGTATTAGATCGTTGTATAAAAAACCTCCGATCGCTTGATAGCCAGAATCAAAGGTGCTCATATCTATTGTACGTACTCTCTGCCCCATTAGAGCAAGGCTGCGCGCCGTATACGTCATAATCGGCCCCGTACCGCCACGAATTGGTCCTAAAACACCTATTTTAGGCTGCAAAGCTGTTAAGCCTCTAGCTCCGTAAAAACTCGTCCGAATTTTACTGTTTAATTCAGCAGCAACAACTTGCATTTGCGGACGAACGATCAATTCTGCATTTGACTCAAAGCTCTCTTCTCCTGCTACACTCAGATCTACAATATCTTTAAGAAGAGGTGTTAAATCTCGACACCCTAAAACAACTCTTAAGACATCTAGATCCAAAGCGATCACTGCAATCTTCTTTTTAGAAACTTCAAGTAGAGCTTCTACGTGGTAGCCACACCCTAAATCAAAAACCGTAATCTGTTCGCAATCTTCAAAACGTCTATCTCGCAACTCTCTTGAAACCCAATTAGTAGCGGCTGATTTCGGTTTCGTCGGATGATCAAGACACTGCCCATCGACATACAAAACTGGGCCGTCATTGCTGTTTGATATTTCAACTTGAAAATTAGAAGTTTTACCCCCCTCTTCTTTAATCCGCTTAGCTAAAGCAGGAAACCGATCAGTAATAACCTGCAAATTCTTCTCAAAAATTTCGCTATGCTGCCCTGTCATTACCATGTCTGTTTTTGTCCTTTTTGAATTTCTGATACCTCAGCGAGCAATTTATTCATAATATCTCTGACATCAATGGAAGCTACCTCTGTAAACTGTGCAAGCAAACTCTAAGATCGCTTCAGCTTGTTCCACCTCTCCTTTCTCAAGCATCGCCTTAGCTTGCTTTATAGCTTTGAAATACTTTCCCTCTTTTTCTTCCATGTAACGCTCACCGTACCAACCGAAAACACAACAATAAGAATAGCTTAGTCCTTAACCACAAAGACACGAAAGCTCTTAAGTGCTAAGATGCGAATTGCACAATAAACGGTTCAAGTACCCTAACAAAAAAGAAAAGAGCTAAACTCCCCCTTTTCTCTCTCTTTTATGACAGGTCATTTATCTTGAATAAAGGCAAGATTTCAGCATAATCCACTACGCGATTTAACCTTGATGAGGCATTATGGATGAACGTTTTGCACGCATAAGTATGTTACTAGGCGAAGCTGCTATGCAGCGCTTGCAGATGGCAACCGTAACGGTTGTCGGTTTGGGCGCAGTCGGCGGACAAGCGCTCGAAGCACTAAGTCGCTCAGGAGTTGGACGTATCCGCGTTGTAGATTTCGATATCATCCGCAGAACGAACATCAATCGTCAGATCTTGGCTTTAGAAAGCACGATCGGACAAGCAAAAAGCGACTTGGCAGCGAGTAGAATTGCACAGATTAACCCAACTTGCACAATCGAAGTTTTAAAACTCTTTGTAGCAGAAGAGACACTTGATGAGGTTTTAAGCAACACACCTGGGATAGTTATCGATGCCATTGACTCTCTTAATCCAAAAAGTAAATTGATAGATGCACTGTTAACAAGGGAGATCCCTTTTATCTCTTCTATGGGCGCAGCACGTTTAAAAGATCCGTTTTCCATAAAAGTCGGTCACTTTTCTGAAGTAACAAAGTGTCCCTTAGCACACATGGTTAAGCGTCGTTTGAAATCTATCGGGCAAACAAGAGATTTTTTGTGCGTTTACTCTGATGAAGAGCCTATTCGTACCGCAGAATCGATACTTCCACCTGATGATGATTTTTATAAACGTGGCCGAGATAGAAGACCTTTGGGGAGCTCCCCTATTATTACGGCGATATTCGGACTTCTAGCAGCAAACACCGTGATTGATATGATAATTAAGGAATAAATAACCTCAACTATCATAAAAAACATACTTATTGAACAAGGCTAGAAAACGGTATCCACGCTAATTGTTCCGGTAAAAGTGTGGTTTTTACTAGTAAGATCTCACTCGGCAAAACACTTCCTGCCCAAGCGATCACAAAGAATCTAGCGCTACCACTAACTTCAGAAATTGTTACGCTACCACTGGCCGAGATGATGGTAACTTCTGGCAACAATTTAGAGGCAACGATAAGCTTCCCTATCTTTACATCACCGCCTGCTACAATTATGGTAGGTGCTGCTAAAACCAACCTATCAATGTAGATATAGCCGCTACTAGCTAAAAGATTTTCATGAATTATAGCAGGTCGTATAAAAATAATATTAGCTGCTTTCAAATTACCTTTCAGCACTTTTCGTTCAATAATTAGATCTCCTAAAACCATCTTACAAAGCCTTGCCGATCTGAATGCAGTCGGAGTTAAATCAATTGGCGGCTCATCATCTTCAAAATCACAATCATCAACCTCTGAAAAGATCTTTCCGTAATTAAAAAACGGATATGTACCGTTTTTTAGATCCATCTTGTTAATCAATCCGATTCCCAAGTGACCTCCTTTATATGAGCTACACAGCGATGTTAGCTCTCTTTTAATCACAACATCTCCAGATCTGTTTTGTGCTTTATTACTACAAACACTTGCGAGAGACTTGCCTGAATCTTGCAAAACTTTATTTTTTGTTTCATTTTTTAAGCGTAAAGAACGCACCTCCTCTGCCTGCATTTCAAGTATTTTTTGTGTATACAGATGTATCGTCTGAGTAATAACTGCAACAAAAAGGAGTAAAAAGATCATAACTATTGAAGCGAATCCTTTATTCATACTTTATTCATCAAAAAATTAAGGTAATCATAACGTCCCAACCTATTACAGGCGGAGAACTCTCTTTTATTCAGATCTGTAAATTGCACCTCTCCTTCAAGACAAACGATCGAATTCCACAAGACTTCCCGTTTTAGTAAAAGTCTTTTAACGTTTTTAAATAACGGTTGATTTTCCGTATTAGTAGCACCGCGGTGCGAAATATATCTAAGTTGTTCATTAGAACTCACATATAAGGTGTAGTAAGTTTCTATCGGGATAATGACTCTGATAACAGCTTCAGCAACTTCAGATTCAGGAACGATCATGCTTTTTTCAATACCTAGTGAAAGATCTAAACACCCTTCTCTGCCTATATGTCTCACCCCTGTACCTTGCAACTCCCAAACACCATCAACTCCGAAGCCAAGATAACCGAAGGTGTGTTCTGATAAAGCGCTCCGTTTAAAGCGCGGACAAACATAAAATGTCATACCATCTTGTCGTACAACATCGTAAATCTTTTCCATAGCGAGGGAGAAAGTGGTGACAGCATCAGAATCTGAAGCAGGTAGTAAAGTTTTCCCAACGATGGCGTTAGCCTCTCCATTAGTGAAAGTTATTCTGCCTGAATTGTGTATCCTCGGAAGTAAATAGAACGGATGAGTGTCCAGATCATCTAAGACCCGTTGCACCTTATGTGAAAGTTGTAACGAGGTTAGTTCATTGGCATAACGTCGCTTTGCAAGATTTTGTAGCGAAAGCGAAGATTGCATCAATTTCCCGACAACCACACATAAAATTCCACAGAGACACACCGTGACAAGGACTTCAATCAATGTAAATCCGTCTGCACCTTTTAACGATCTTTTTGCACAAGAAAAACGATACACTCTCCCTCCTTTTTACAACATTTTTTTCTGGTAAACCCTCCTTTAACGGATTTACTCCGACAACTCTTCTTTAACTCTGAAGCATTCCAAGTTAACGCCCCTTTCTTCCTTGCAAATACACCTTCTCCTGCAGCAACAACTGCCAGCAGTTGTCCTTGTGAAAAGATCGCAATTACTGCAAACCCTATTAAGACAAAACTCAACAACAGATCTAAAAAAGTTGCTGCTCTTTCATCCTGCAATTTTATTCGCATAAGCTCCTCACTCTTCCTCGTAATGACAAAACCACAAAACACTCTGCCTCCTTGCGTGACACTGAAAAGGTAACGGGGCTACTAACTCCGCTCTTATATAAACTTACACAATCTCTACCTGTACCGTGCGGCTTTATCGTTACGTGTTTTGGGAAGGTAAACTTTTGAACAGGCACGGATCCGTTTTCATAACTGAGAAGATACTCATTTTCTGAAAATTGCAGTGTTAGATCCTCTTCACGCTGCACACTAAGCAGCACAAAACCTTCCAATGCACTTGCAAACCGTTTGGACTCTCTAATTAGGGAGAGACGGTTACTATCTGCTGCAACTCTATATGCTGCTAGACACAACACACCCGACAGCCCTAACACGATTAGAAGCTCTAAAAGCGCAAAGGCAACGTCCCTATTTGAAGAATTATTAGGTATGATTTTTTTCATACCCACATGATCGGATCCTCAAAAGGAATCGTTGCCTCGTGAAGTGATTTTTATCTATTTTTTTGTAGAAATTACTTTACAGCATCTGACGGCAGATCTGCGGAGACCCCGAGTAGATCTGCTAACTTTGTTCGTAAATACCTTTCAAAACCACCCTCTTCGCCGTCTGAAAAGATTAATTCATCAACCGTCTCCATTAATACCTTTTTTTCATCTGAGTCTAAATTGTCTTTTAATAAGGCAGCATAACGGCTTGTCCCACGCAAGTTATTCATAATGGTATTGGCTTGATTAACAAGAGTTTGAACACGATCTTTAGGGGTACCAAATAGCCGTTTGAGGGCGCTCCCTATCATAATATATTCTTTTTGTTCAAAATTCTGATCACAGGAAGCCATATCAACCAATAATACAGCAAACGCCAGTTCCAGATCTGCCGTTGGAACACCTCTCCTTTTTTGTTTTCCCTTATTACCTTCTCCTTGCTCTTCAAAAACGCTTTTCAAAGCATTTACAAGTGCTTCTGCTGTTATTTTATCGTTTTGATCACCCATTTTTTTCTTACTCCTTACAAGGATAATATCAAACAAGTTGTGCGACTACTCCCCCCACTTCTTCACAAATGGAATTAGTACTTCACCTTATTCAATCTCTTAACTTAAAATACGATTTTCTCGCACCCCTAATCACCTTATTTTTAAAGGTTTTGCAAGACAAAAGAGGTCTTCAGCTCTCCTTCAATTAGTGCAAAACATCATATAATTTTTAAGATACAACCGTTTTAACTTCTATCAGATCTTGAATATCTACCAATCCAACCGGATAATTTTCACTATCAACCACTATCACTTGGTCAATCTTATAACTACTCATAACTTGCAAAGCATCAGAAGCGTAAGCATCAACCGTTATCGTCTTCGGATCTTTAGTCGCTACTTTTGAAATAGGTTTATCTAAAAAATCCACCTCCTTCGAAAGACATCTGCGAAAGTTTCCATCTGTAAAAACACCTGACAATTTACCAGCACTATCAACAACTGTTGCCGCACCTGGACGTCCTTTAGTTTCCGTCATTTTTTCTAGAACAGCTCTAGCAGTTTCTGTTTCTGAAACGATGCAGTGCATCTCACCTTGCCGCATAATAGTAGTAATCGGTTTTAACGCCTTGCCTAAAGAACCACCGGAATGGAAAAAAGCGAACTCTTCTCGTGAAAATTTCTTTCCTCTAACGATTGTCATCGCTAAAGCATCTCCCAAAGCCAACATCATCATAGCACTGGTTGTAGGAGCTAGCCCTAATGGTCCTGCCTCACTAACATTTCCAAGCGCTAAAACAACATCACTTGCCTTAGCTAAATTAGAAGTTGTAGTAGCAGTAATTGAGACGATCGGACACTTCAGACGTTTAATTAAGGGTAGGATCCTTAAGATCTCTTCAGTTTCACCAGAATACGAAATAATCAAAGCTAAATCGTATTTAGTATACCTTCCCAAGTCTCCATGCGCAGCCTCTGCTGGATTTAAGAAAAACGACGGGATGCCGACGCTAGCTAAGGTGGCTGAAATCTTCATACCGATAAAACCGGCTTTACCCATGCCGGAAACAACGATATGCCCGTGTCCGTTTGAAACCTCTGCGATTAGATCAACAGCATGCGAAAAGCTTTCATCCAATTGTTGCGATAACTTCTGCACACCAGCAGCTTCTTCAGCTATTAAATTTCTTGCATACTCAAGGCAATCTTCGCTCATGCTTTAAAAGTCTCCATTTTATTAAAAATAACGCAACTCTCGCCCCTCTTAGTCACAGCACCAACTAAATTACCCCCACTTTTAGCACAGCCTAAAGTTAAAATCGACGTTTCTTTTAAACCTCACCCCTTTGCTAAGTAGCCCGAACTTTTCAACTATGTTATAGATACCACTCTCTCTGTTTAGTTGAATTATACAAAAAATGGCACCTCATGAAAAATAAAGAACACGCTTCTTATTCAACTTCCCCGAAAAAACATCAGATCGTCTTTGCCATGTTAGTGGTGCTACTCATGGTAGGGTGGCTTTATGCCCCTTTTGTTAGTTCAGGTCTGCCATACTTTTATGATGAAGACGAGGGACATCACTTTAACCGTGTCGTCAATATGGTTCAGGAAGGAAGCTTTAATCCGAAGTACTTTCTTAAACCTTCACTCCATTTTTATCTACGTATGCCTGTAACTGCAGCTGCTTTCTTGCGGATTGCAAAAAAGGGAGAGATCTCATCAATTCAGGAGATCCGAACTACTGATCCTTACGGCTTAGCAGGCATGTCGTTTACACCTTCACACCCCTTTATCGCTAAAGCTAATAGAGCGTTTAGTCTATTTATGACGTTGGCAGCGATAGCACTGGTTCTCTTAATCTCACTGGAGTTCACACCATCTCTACCTTGCGCCTGTTTTGCAGCGCTATTAACTTCGCTCTCTCCGACTCTAGCTGAACGCTCTGCCTTTATCGGTGTAGATGGTCCGATGATGTTGTTCTCTCTCTTAACAGTTTATCTCGCCATCTTACTGCAGAAACGTTTTTCATATACGCTCTTAATCTTTTGTGCCATTAGTGCTGGCTTAACAGTCTCTACTAAATACAATGCTGCACCTATATTTTTACTTCCCTGTTTAGCACTCTTCTTAAGTGACAAACGACCTGCGTGGGGGGTTGCCTTATCAATAATACTCCCACCACTCGCCTTCTTAGCAGCAAGCCCCTTTATCTTAGTTTCAATTCCACTCTTTTTAGATCACGTTGGCTATGAGATGTGGCACTATAAAACAGGGCATATCGGGCACGAAGCGGAAGCTGGGCTAGCACAACTACTCTTTTATTCAAAATGGCTCTGGTCAGACGGCTGGAACATCATCCCCTTACTCTCCGTACTTGGATTTGGTTTTCTACTAAATAAGCAGCAATACAAAAGCACTCTAACGCTATCTTTCTTTCCTATTGTTTATACAACCTTAATGCTTATGCAGCGTGTTAATTTTACACGTAATCTAATTATAATTATTCCGTTTTTAGCTATCTTTGCTAGTTGTGCTCTGTATTTGCTAATGAAGAGAGAGATGGAGAGAGAAAAAAAACACCGCTATCTCTGCCCACTTATAGCTATAATATTATCTTGCTATCCTTTATATCTAACACTAAACGCTCGCACAGAAGCGCTTCACGTAAAGGACTCCCGTACTGCTGCACACACTTGGCTATTAGAAAATAGCGCTAAAGATAAGATGCAAGACACTGCTATCTCTGGCAGATTACAACTGCCACTATTTACAGCAACTACGAATCGCAAAAGATCTATCACACTTAAAGGAGTCGCTAGAATAGATGAGAAGCGTTCCGTTTATGACCTATACTTAGACGGTTTTGATAGGATCGTTTTTGGGCCTGAAAAAGTTTTATCAAAAGATGAAGAGAAGATACTAGAGGTTGAAAAGATCTTTTCGGGAGACACCGCTCCCTTTAGGATTCCTCAAAATCCACAGATTCGTATCTTTAAATTTAACTCTGATCACACCACTAAAAACAGTATCAAAGATTTTGCTATTAACAATAATCTATTAAAAGAGATCTCTTTTCCAGATCTAAATCCCTCAACAGAAGATCAGGTCTGGCTTCAGAACCGGTTATCAATTTTAAAACTAGACCTAAAAAAGTTTAAAAATACAGAAGACCTCGCGTTGGAGGTGCTGACACCTTGGCAAAATCAAACGGTCATCTTTAGACAAGGCACTTGGCAACAGGAATGCACACCTCAACAAGGCAAGTGGTCGCTCTGTAAGTTAAATCCGCCTCAATTTTTAGCAAAAAACGGTTTTCTAAGTTTAATTGTAGAACTCTCTGAAGTACACGCTCCCCTTGCTTACGATATCTCAAAAGATAACCGCCGCTTAGGAGTTGCCCTCAAAACACCGTAAGTCTCTGTAAAAACATACCCTACTAAGGGTTTTAAAAGGGGTGTTTTTAACATAAAACAGTTAAAGATTTTCCCAAGATATTGACGGCAGAAACATCCCAGACTAATCTGTCACCTACTGTTTAATACGGATAGAGAGGATTACAATGTACATTATTACAGGTGGTGCCGGTTTTATCGGCAGTGTTTTTTTAGGCAGACTTAATGCAGAAGGGATTGAAGATATCCTTGTAGTGGATAATCTCAGCACCTCATCAAAGTGGAAGAATCTAACAAATAAATTTTTCTTAGATTATATCCATAAAGACGAATTTTTAGATCTGATTGAGTCAGACTCAATCCCTGGAGTGTCTTCTCCAAAAGATATCCAAGCCATTATCCATTTAGGTGCATGTTCAACAACAACCGAAGAAGATATGGACTATCTGGTCTATAACAACGTTCGTTATAGCCAAGCTTTGGCAGCTTTCGCCCTTGAAAATAAGATCCGCTTTATCTATGCCAGTAGTGCGGCGACCTACGGTGCGGGAGAACGGGGATATCTCGATAATGAAGATGCTATCAGATCTCTACGCCCACTTAACCGCTACGGCTACTCCAAGCACATCTTTGATCTATGGTGCCAACGCAACGATTTTTCTAAGTACTTTGCCGGATTGAAGTTTTTTAACGTTTATGGTCCAAACGAATACCACAAAGATGGACAATTTAGTGGAGTTTACCGTTCATTCTTACAAACACGTGAAAGTTCCACCATTAAACTTTTTAAATCAGCTAACAGTGAATACGACGACGGTGAGCAGAAACGAGACTTCGTCTATGTTAAAGATTGCGCTGATATTATCTTGTGGTTAATTAGAAACCCTTCTGTCACAGGCATTTACAATGTCGGTTCAGGCAAGGCTAAATCTTGGAACGATCTTGCCCGAGCTGTTTTTAGTGCTCTCGGCATGGCAGAAAAGATAGAATATATTGAGATGCCCGACGGTTTACGTAAGCAATATCAATATTTTACAGAAGCAAATATCGATAAATTACGTGCTGCTGGCTACTCAACTCCGATGACGAGCCTTGAAGATGGCGTTAGAGATTACGTTCTTAACTATTTAAGTAACGATTTCAGATACTTTTAACGTTATTTAGAAAGATAGCGGACAATTTTCTTTTATTAAAAAAAGGGCACACCGCTCCCCTTTCTCGGATCTAGTCTTCGTAGAGGGTTGCTTTTTTTAAGGCGACCCGCTATAAGACTCAACTCACATTGAGTGTATTTTAAGTGAAGAAATAAGATGAAACCTACATTTAATCCAGGAAATAAGTCTCGTAGATGTCAGCACGGCTTTCGTAAACGTATGAGTAGTGCCGGTGGTCGTAAAGTTTTAAATGCTCGTCGTGCTAAAGGACGTCACACTATTGCAGTATCAACACCCCGTAAAGGGCACTATCGCTAAGTTTTATACCTGAAGTCCCCCTTTACTTGAGTAGTGTTATACATTAGCTACGAGTTGTGCTCTCGTAGCTATAGTTCATTTTAGACGTCATGTCGAAGAGTTCAACACATCACGACTCCTCAAGGTTTCGATACAAACCTGAATTCCGTTTTAAAAAAAGATCTGACTTTGCAAGGATGGAACGAGCTGATGTTCGTTTGCATACTCGACCATTTCTATTGGTTGTAGCCCCCTCTCCTACCTCTGAAAGCCGTCTGGGGATTATTATTACTAAACGAATTGATAAGCGCGCAGTTGTCAGAAACAGAATTCGGCGTAGAGTTCGTGAGATATTTCGACATTATAGAGCAGATTTAAAACAACCTCTGGATATCCTTGTCATAGCACGTAAAGCAGCGCTCTCCTGCCCTTTTAGTGTTATGCAAAGACAAACTGTTGCTGCATTAAGGCGACACGGATATCTATCTTCCGACTTCCGACAAAACTTCCGAGAGTAAGGAAAAACAAAAGCTTTAATTATGCGAAAACTGCTACTGAAGTTAATTCGGTTACTACATAAGGGATACAAAACTTTTATCTCTCCACTATTTGGAGATGCCTGCCGCTTTAACCCCTCCTGTTCAGATTATGCAGTAGAGGCTATTGAAAAATATGGGCTTTTTAAGGGCTCTTGGCTTGCTATTAAGCGCATAATTCGGTGTAATCCCTTCTGCGATGGCGGAGATGATCCTGTACCTTAAAGGCTATCATCGAAAGAGTTTTGTATGACGCATATTTTTGTGACCTCTCCGAAACGATAAACGATAAATAGAAGCGGTGTTTTATGCAGCTGCATTCTAATTTTTCACAAGCGATGTTATAAGATATTCGGCTTTTGCTCTCCTTCTTCACCTTGCATAAATCGAAACGGTGTCTGGGGAGAGGGACGCTTTACTTTTTTGGAGCATTATATCAATGGATGACAACAGCAACAGGACTGCACTAGCTGTACTATTATCATTTATGGTGATCTTTTTCTATTATAGACAACAAGATCTGAAGAGAACTGAAGTACACACAACACCACAGCAGCAGACTTCAACCACACTACCATCTCAACACCCTGCCGCCCCTTCTCCCTTTGAAGTACCTCCACAACCAGAGATAGAGACGACACAACTCAAACAACCTGAAATTAAGCACTTTTTAGAAAGTTCAAAGACCGTTGTAAAAACCGCTAACGTCGAAGTTGAGATCAGCCACCTTGGAGCAAGACTTATCAGTTATAAGTTGAACCATTACAAGACAACCGTAAAAGGTACAGATCCTCTCAACATGATCGATAAAGATAACCCTATCCCTCCTTTGGGGGTTTATTTCGGTAATATTAACGATAGCACGGCACAATATACCCTAAGTAGTTATACAGATGGCGTGCAACAAAGTGGAGGTGTTTTTACACTACAAGGAGATCAGAAGCTTTCTCTTAATTTTACAGCTACACTTTCAAACGGTGCAGTCATTACAAAAACTTTGATTTTTTCAAATACCAACTATTATTTTAATGTTAACGTTGAAGTCTCAAGTTCAACGGAAAATATTTCAAATATCTGGTTGGAATGGACCTCCTTTATCCCTGAAGGAACAAAAGAAGAAAATTGGAATCAAAAAGTATATACCTTGTTTTCGCAAGATGAAGACCGAGAGATCGTCACAATAAGAAGCTTACAACCGAATTTTAAAACCTATATGACGAAGTGGTCAGCTTTCGGTGATAACTATTTTTTAAACGCCATTATTCCAACTATTCAAGGTCAAAATACTATGCTAGCAGCAAGGAGCGGTTCTGGAACACTCCTATTTAACCGTGTGGCGGGAGATAAGGGCTCTGCCCAATTTGATATCTATGCTGGTCCAAAACGGGTAGATACCCTCAGTGTCAAACCGTACAAGTTGGAGAGTAGTATTGATTTAGGACGCTTGGCATTTATCGGACAACCGATCTTACTTATACTTAAGCTCTTTTACGAACTCCTCGGTAATTACGGTTTAGCTATCGTTTTACTAACCCTTATTATAAAAACACTTCTTCTACCCCTAAACGCCAAGAGTTTTCAATCTATGCGAGCGATGCAAGATTTGAAGCCGGAGATGGATGCTCTTAGAGCGCGGATACAAGATCCTAATCAACTAAACCAAGAAGTTTTGGCTCTTTACAAACGTAAAGGCGTAAATCCTATGGGTGGGTGTCTTCCGATGCTAATCCAACTCCCCATATTTTTAGGGATGTATAACGCCTTAAGAACATCTTTTGATTTAAGACACGAACCGTTTACACTCTGGATTGATGACCTTGCAGCACCGGAAAGTTTACCGATCTTTGGAATTAATGTTCCTGTTATGATCCTCGTTATGGGTGTAACGATGTTTATTCAACAACTCACAACCCCCTCTGCTGGTGCTTCACCGGAACAACGTAAGGTTATGTTATTTATGCCGATCATGTTTACCGTTATGTTTTTAATCTGGCCCTTTCCATCAGGCTTAGTGTTGTATTGGTTGGTAAATAATTTCATCTCTATCATTCAACAGGTTGCGCTCAGATCTGAAGGTAAAATCACCCCGCTACAAATAACTTTCGTGGGCTCTGCTGCTATCTTCGGATTGTGTTACGTTTTAACCTTGCTCTAATTTTTCCATGATAGGAAACACTACCATAGCAGCACTGGCTACCGCCCCGACTCCAGCGGGGCTGGCAGTGCTACGTGTTAGTGGTCCAAACGCTCTTTCTCTTCTGAAGCGGTGCTTTAGATCTAAAACAGATCCTGCTCTTCATCCAAGACACTTGATTTTAGGATCTTTTATTGACCCCAAAACAGGTGAAAAGCTTGATCGCTGTCTTGCAGTTTTTATGAAAGCCCCTCGAACCTTTACGGGAGAAGATGTAGTTGAGTTTCAGTTGCACGGTAGCCCTCTTCTAGCGCGTCGTTTATTACACGTCTTGTATACTGAAGGTGCCGTTCCTGCTGCTGCCGGAGAGTTCACTAAACGCGCTTTTTTAAATGGTAAGATTGATCTGCTGCAAGCGGAAGGTATCAGCGATATGATTAACGCCTCTTGCGTACGTGCACAACGAGCAGCAAAAGAACAGCTAGCAGGTCGCTTCAGTAACATCATTACAGACTTAGCGAATCCGTTGCGTGATATTCTGGCGGAGTTGGAGGCAAGGATAGATTTTCCGGAAGAAGATATTGAACATGAAATCATCGATCATATTCGCAACGAACTTACTACCGTGATGGGATCTATTACAACATTTTTGCACAGTTATACTTACGGCAAACAGTTAAAGGAGGGCGTGCGCGTTTTACTCTGGGGCTGCCCTAACGCCGGTAAGTCCAGCATCTTAAACTTACTACTAAATGAAGAACGTGCCATTGTTACACCTATCCCCGGTACCACACGCGATCTGATAGAAGAATCAGGTCAGATTGACGGTTACTCTTTTATTTTTTGCGATAGCGCTGGTATTCAAGACACAAGCGATCAAGTTGAAGAGATCGGAGTGAAACGTGCCATCTCTCGTTTAAAATGGGCAGATATTATCTTATTTATCGTTGATTGCAGTGATACCACAGGTGCATGGAAACGACTCCTTTCTATTCTACAAGAAACAGATCTTACGCAAGGGACGAAAGTTTACGCCGTTTTAAATAAAATTGATCTCCCTCATCAAACCATTCGATTTGATGATATCGGTCTTATTTCAAAAGAGCTTCATCTCTCTGCAAAGACCGGCGTGGGGTTTGAGGAGCTAAAAGAAACTTTGTTGCAGAGCATTAAAAATCCAGATCAAAGTGAAGATTCAACTTTTGCTCTTACGGAAGAGCGACATAAGGTGTGCTTAGAACGCGCTCTAGCAGCACTTAATAGAACCGATCAACTTTTAGGAACAGAAACTCCCCTTGAATTTATCTGCGCAGAGGTGCGCTCCGCACTTAGCGCTTTAGAAGAGTTGATCGGCATTACCACTCCTGATGATATTTTAGGGAGAATTTTTAGTAAATTTTGTATCGGAAAATAACGGTATTTTTAAGAATCGTTTATGCTGCTAGATTCAAAATAATTACACAAAAGTAGTGAGAATAATTTATGATAAAATACCCGAAGCTACGTTGGCCCTTAGACACACAATTTCAAAAGATTAACGATCAAGAGGTCTTAATTTTACGTTGTCCCCTCGCTATCGGAACACCACTTTTTCTCAAAGCTGCTCTAGCACCTATTCTTGCCTCTTTTGACGGCAAGACTTCACTTGAGGAGATCGTTAATAAGTTTTCACAGTACGGCATCACACCAAGTTTTATATCGGAGATCCTTCAAATTTTAGATAATGCTTTACTTTTAGATAATGAAAAATTTCATGAGGCAGATCTGCGTCGCCGTAAAGAATTCCACGAGAGCCCCATCCGCAAAGCAGCCTTAGCTGGTGCAGTTTATCCAGAATCAAAAAAGGCTTTGCAGGAGACACTCGATAAGTATCTTTCTTACGGCGCATCAGAAAAAACAGATCAAAACTTAATAGCTCTACTTGCTCCGCATATAGATTATGCTAGAGGCGGAAAGTGTTACGGCATAACTTATAATAGGCTACGCCCTCAGGAGCACGATCTATATATTATACTCGGTATCTGCCACGCTTATAGTCCACACGCTTTTCATCTGTGTAATAAAGGTTTTGAAACTCCGCTCGGCACTCAAGCTTGTGATCATGAATTCATAGAACGTCTTGCTAAAAGATATGGGGAAGAGCTCGCCTTTAGTGATGAGATCTTACACTCAACTGAACACTCCATTGAATTACAAATTCCGTTTATCTCTCGTTTACATCCCAAGACACCACTAGTGCCGATCTTAACAGGTAGTTTCCATTATGCACTAACACAAGGTTTCGCTGATCAGGTTCTGACACACTATGACGCTTTTGTAGCAGCACTAGCGCTGTGTTTACAGGAAGAGATCTCAAAAGGAAAAAAGATCTGCATTATCGCCGCTGTTGATATGTCTCATATCGGACAAAATTTCGGTGATACAGCAGCGCTTACTCCGAATTTCTTACAAGATATCGCTCATTACGATGCGCAATACTTGGATGCCATCTACAATCAAGATAAGTCTGCTCTTTTAGAACACATAAAAAAATACGATGAAATGTGCCGAATTTGTGGCTTCCCCGCAGTTTATACAACGTTAGATCTTCTGGATAGATTAAACATCAAAACATCTGGAGAAGTACTCTCTTATGATCAAGCGGTAGACTATAAAACAGATTGCGCCGTAACCTTTGCAGGTATGGCGTTATACGCTTAACCTATTTTTTGTTTGCCCCAGAAAGATTAAATTGCGCTTAATAGTCTTAAGGTCATTAAATAAAATGTAATCTCTTAAGCGCCGTAATCTCCAAGAAAGAGATGGTGTTTACTCCGCTTGCGGAACAACTAAAATGCTACTAGCTGTTTCATCTGAGAGCCTTCTAAAAAGTTCAAAAGAGGTGTCGTCATAACTCCCAGGAGCACCAATTACGATCAGATCATAAGATCCGTCCTTAGTTTCCTTTAAAACAGCATCAAGAAAAGCGCCCTTTCCTATCCGTAAATCACACTGCAAATTATAAGCATTTACAAGTGCCGCTGCTTGCTCCATATGACGAGCCACTCTCTTTTTTTGCTCTTCAGAATATTTTGTGCGCATAGCATGAAATACCGTCACCGCACTCTTTAAGTGACGTGCTATTCTCGCTCCGAACCTGACATCCGTCTTACCAGGCTCTCCACCTGCCGTACAGATCAGTATTTTTCTTATAGTTCCTGCAGCACTGTTACTAATTAAAACTGGAATACCTGCCGATACCAACAAACGCCTAACTAATTTAAGCAATTTTTTATCAGTTGTACTATCACTACTTTTTTGACGTTCCACTAGGGCGATATCATAATAACCTTCCTGCACTTCCCGCAGTAAACTTCTGCCGATCTGCCCTTCACGCACCTTCTTCTCTACATGAAGTTCAGAATCTCCCTTAAGCTGCTCAACTAAGGATTGCAGATCTTTTTGCGCAGCTTCAACAGCAGTCTGATCAGGAGCAACTCGCAAAAGAGTTAACGTACCGTGCGATGCTATCGCCAACTCTTTTCCAATCTTCAAAACACCGTCCGACTTCATGGTGTTAAGCGCCACAAACTTTAACGCACTCGGTTGCAAAACATGATAATGTGAGAGAGCCAAAAAACGTTTTTCTCCAACACTAATTTCATCACGCAAAGGATCAACAGAAAAGCTCTGCTCGGTGCAAGCGATATTTGCAAAACGTTGTCCATACGCTAAAGCTGGCATAACGGGTCTAGCACCTGTTAAAGTCTCAAGCTCAAAATGTAGCCGCTTAGTAGCACCCGAAAATTTCACATCCGTTAATTTTCCTTGACCGATCGGAAAATACCTACCATCTGCAACAAATTGTTTTTTACTGTGAACCACCATCTCCGGACGAAATAGCAATCTAACGGGAGCACCCTCTTCATGTTGCGGAGCATCTTCGGGGAAAGGCAACTTAGCACTGCCCAGCCGAATTGCCCCCTGCTCGGCACGCGCTACAACCACATTTCCGCCACCTAAAAACTTAGCAACAAACTCCTTTTTAGGCTTATAATAAAGAGTTTCCGGAGTACCTACCTCTATTAGTATACCCCTCTCCAAAACTCCGATTCGATCAGCAAGCTCAAAAGCTTCCTCTTGATCGTGCGTTACAAGAATCGTTGAAACTTTAATCTGACGTTGGATATCTTTAAGTGTACGTCTAAGTTGCGATCTAATCTCAGCATCAAGCGCACCAAAAGGTTCATCAAGTAAAAGTACTGCTGGCTCATACGCCAAAGCACGCGCTAGCGCCACACGTTGCTGCTGTCCACCTGAAAGTTGACTTGGAAAACGTTGTCCTAAACCTCCTAAGCCAACGAGGTCTAAGAGATTTTCCCTCTTACGTCTCCGCTCTTCTTTTTCAACATTACGGATGCGTAGTCCAAACTCAACGTTTTCTGCTACCGTCATATGTCTAAAGATAGCATAATTTTGAAAAACAAATCCGGCATCACGCTTCTGTGGTGGCAAGTCCGTAACGTCTCTACCGTGTAAAATTACATTACCTTCATCAGGAAAAAGTAACCCTGCAATGATCCTTAAAATGGTGCTCTTCCCACTACCGCTACTCCCAAGCAAAACAAACATCTCACCATCATGAACTTCCAAGTTAAGTTTACTGACAACGAGTTGCTCGCCGAAGCCTTTTACTATGCCATCTAAAATTATCGCCATACACTTACCTTCTGCTAAACTTCTCTATCTGTTGCTACCCCGTTTATAACGCCACTCAATAAAACTTTTTATGATTATCGTTGCCACAGCCAATAACGCTAATAGCGAAGCAACCGCAAATGCTGCTGTGGCGTTATATTCATTATACAGAACCTCTACTTGTAGAGGCATCGTATTGGTCAATCCGCGAATATGCCCTGAAACTACTGAAACAGCTCCGAACTCTCCCATAGCACGCGCATTACACAAGATAACTCCGTACAAAAGCCCCCATTTAATATTAGGTAAAGTAACTGAGAAAAAAGTCCTCATTCCAGAAGCGCCCATCGTTAAAGCAGCCTCCTCCTCCTGACTCCCCTGTTCCTGCATTAGCGGGATCAACTCCCGTGCAATATACGGTAATGTTACAAAGATAGTTGCCAGAACAATTCCTGGGAAGGCAAAGATAACTTTAAGATCAAAGTGATTAAGTAACGGCGCAAAAACCCCTTTAGTATTGCTATACATCAGAACTAACATCATACCCGCAACAACTGGAGAGATAGCTAGAGGCAGCTCAATAAGCGTTAATAAAAACTGTTTAAACGGAAACTTAAAACGGGAGATTAACCATGCAGCAGAAAGACCAAACAACAGGTTCATAGGCACTGAAATAAGTGCTGTTAGAAGTGTTAACTTCATTGCCGAAACAGCGTCCGGATCTGTAATAGCCTCAAGATAAGCGTCCCACCCTTTTGAAAAAGCTTGCGCAAAAACCACGCATAACGGCACTATCAAAAAGAGTGTAACAAAGAGAAGCGCTGTTAAAATCAGAAACCACCGCCCTACTAAAACGGCAACGCCTAATTCCCCCTCTCTATTTTGCTTCTTTTTAATTACCACTTTAACGATCACTCCCTATGCTTTTTTAAAGCTCTACGCCCCGCCCGCAGACTGATAAAATTCACCATTAACATAATAAGGAAAGATGCCAATAACATCACCAACGCCAACGCTGCGGCAGCGGCGTAGCCGTTCGGCTCCTCCAATTTAATCATAATTAATAGTGGTAAGATCTCTGTCTTTAGCGGCATATTGCCAGCAATAAAAACAACAGAACCGTACTCACCGAGAGCTCGTGCAAAAGCTAATGAAAATCCGGTAAAGAGAGAGGGTAAAAGGGTCGGGAAGATAACGTTGCAAAAGATTCTAAACCTACCAGCGCCCATACAAGCAGCAGCCTCTTCAAGCTCCGGCTCTAGATCAGCTAAAACAGGTTGTAACGTTCTAACAACAAACGGGATGCCGATAAAGACGAGTGCAACAATTACTCCCAACTCACCAGGGGCGACATTAATCCCTAAATATTCTTTAATGAGGTATCCCAACCCCCCTTTATACCAAGTTATCGTGGTCGGATCATCGGGCACACGATAAAGCGTTACTAAAGTAATACCAGCCACAGCCGTTGGTAGTGCAAAAGGGAGATCTATTAAAGCATCAATAATCTTTCTGCCGAAGAATCTATAACGAACCAAGACCCACGCTAGTAACGAACCGAAGATTGCATTTATAATGGCAGCGATGAAAGAAGCACCGAAACTGAGACGATAGGCAGCAACGGCACGGGGTGCTGTGATGATTTGAAGAAACTCATCCCAACTTAAAGATGATGCCGTCAGCACCAACATCACTAACGGCAAGATCACCAAGATACCGAGATAAAGAAGGGTAAAACCAAGCGTAATTCCGAATCCTGGGAGGATCCGTCTCTGCTTTTTATTGTTTTTTAAACTACAAAACATCTCTGTTTTTTACCCTTCTCTCTCACTGCGATATCTAAGCTTTCAGATAACACGCCATAACATATCTTAACTAAACACTTCATTAGATCTAGTTAGCTACACCGTATAACTGATCAAAGATACCACCTTCATTAAAATGTTTTGCTTGTGCCTTATCCCACCCTCCGAAAAGTGGATCATCTATTGTTAACAACGTAATCTTCGGAAATTGTGCGGCATACTTAGCTTGAGCTGCTTCAGAGCGTGGACGATAGTACCACTTACCTGCTAAATCTTGTCCAACTTCACTATATAGATATTCAAGATACGCCTGCGCAACTTGCCGCGTGCCGTGTTTATCAGCAACCTTATCAACCAACGACACGGTCGGTTCTGCTAAGATACTAAGTGATGGTGTAACGATTTCATAACCACCTGCGCCGAGCTCTTTCAAGGCTAGGAACGCTTCATTTTCCCATGTGACTAAAACATCACCGATACCGCCTTGCACAAAAGTATTAGTAGAACCTCTAGCTCCTGTATCAAGGACCGGTACATTTTTAAACATCTTCTGCACGAATTTTTTAGCATCTTCCTCAGTAGCATCTTTCTGTTTTAGTGCGAATCCCCAAGCTGCTAAATAATTCCAACGTGCCCCACCGGAAGTTTTCGGATTGGGGGTAATAACTTTAACACCATCTTTAACAAGATCATCCCAATCTTTAATATTTTTCGGATTACCTTTTCGAACTAAGAAAACTACTGTTGAAGTGTATGGAGCGCTATTATGTGGAAGTCTGGACTGCCAGTTATCTGGAATCATTTTAGCTTGCGTACGAATCTGATCAATATCAAGAGCCAGTGCTAAGGTCACAACATCAGCTTCCAAACCATCAACTACTGCTCTAGCCTGCTTTCCACTCCCAGCATGAGATTGACGTATTTCGATACTCTTACCCGTTTTCTCTTTCCAATATTTTTTAAACTCTACATTAAAATCTTTATACAACTCTCTTGTAGGATCATACGAAACATTCAGAAGAACATCTTGCGCCACGACAGAAGTTACACACATCAAAGAAAAAATCACTGCATAAATAGAGATAAATCGAAACGATCTCATAACAGCTCCTAATTGTTATCTAAAAAAAACCAAACTAAACTTTGAAAGGTAAAAGCACTCTTTCAAAAAACTCTCCTCAACACCACCATAGAAAGTCTTAGCAATCCACAGCACTTAGTTGAGTAACTGAACAAACTTACTCTAAACAACCACTCTCTGCAAATCCTAGAGAGAGTAGCAAATAATGCTAAGAGATTGGAAATATTAGAAGAAAAAATGACCAGAAAAGTAAAGTCATTTAAAAATCAAGCCGAACTATACAGATGGTGGTGTTTTTAAGCTTCTGCACCGCAATTTTAAGGAGAGATCGATGGAAAAGGGAAAACGTTCGGGGAAGTTTCTTTTTTTTAGCGTAATCGCTATCGCTATCTTATTTAGCGTAAACCTCTTTTCGATGGGTTTTAGTAATATCCCCTTTAAAGATACTTCAACAAAAGAGTTCACCACGCAGAAGCACTATCCAAAGGTTGTTAAAAAAGACACCGATAGACCTAAAATCAATAGAGCTACAAACAAGCCCCCTTTCGGAAAGGAGGCAGGGGAAAAACTTAAAAAACTCTCCACATTAACGTTACTCCTTTTATGGCACGGCTGATAATTCTCCCTTCTAAATAAAAAGGACACCCACTTTTTACCTCCGTGAAGATCTAGCTAATTTGTTCTGCAAGTTGCAGCCCGTTCTGCCGTCCCTAGCGCCATTTTGACCTCCGTAAAGATCTAGCTAATTTATTCTGCAAGTTGCAGCCCGTTCGTCCGTCCCTGAAGGGTGGCACCGAAACTACCAAATTCTAAGTTTTTGTTAATGTCTTGATATTATTAACTATTATAATTTTAGAATCTTTTAGCACTGGTGGGTGGCACCAAATTTTTAACCTCTCTCCCTGAAGGGTGGCACCAAATTTTTGCTCCCTGAAAGGTGGCGGACTTCCAATTAGGACACCCACTTTTACTGAAGGGTGGCACCAAAATTTAACCCTCCCTTCTAAAAAAAAGGACACCCACTTTTTACCTCCGTGAAGATCTAGCTAATTTGTTCTGCAGTTGCACCCCGTTCTGCCGTCCCTAGCACCATTTTGACCTCCGTGAAGATCTAGCTAATTTGTTCTGCAGTTGCAGCCCGTCCTGCTCTCCCTGAAGGGTGGCACTAAGGTCGCCAAAAGCTAAGCCTTTACTAACGTCCTGATATTATTAGCCATTGTAATTTTAGAATCTTTTAGCACTGGTGGGTGGCACCAAATTTTTAACCTCTCTCCCTGAAGGGTGGCACCAAAATTTGGCTTCCAATTAGGACACCCACTTTTTACCTCCGTGAAGATCTAGCTAATTTGTTCTGCAAGTTGCAGCCCGTTCTAGCGTTACTGGTGGGTGGCACCAAATTTTTAACCTTCGTAGAAAGCTAGCTAACCCCACTCTGCAACCACACCCGCTCAACCGTCCCTGAAGGGTGGCACTTTTAACCTCCGTACAAACCTAACCGATCCGCTCTACAGTTGCAGCCGCTCAATCGTCCCTGAAGGGTGGCACTAAGGTCGCCAAAAGCTAAGCCTTTACTAACGTCCTGATATTATTAGCCATTGTAATTTTAGAACCTTTTAGCACTGGTGGGTGGCACCAAAATTTAACCCTCGTGAAAACCTAACTAACTTTCTTTTACGGGGTGTCCAACGGTTATTGATGGTTCTTATAATATTGCGCTTTTTTCTTGATAAATTTCTCTACCTGCTCTGAGAACCAAACGGGATACTCTATCATCGGAGCGTGCCCGCAGGCATCTTTTGTAACTAGCTCCGATCCTTCAATCAGAGATTGAAAAAGTTCCGCTACTGCTAACGGAGTAACTTCATCATTAGCCCCCCACAGTAGTAAGGTCGGCTTCTTAATCTTTTTAAGATCATCTTGTAAATTATCATGCTTAGCACTACGCGCTGTTCTGATAATATTAACGTGATTGTCACGACTCTTTAAGATCTCAACTACCTCATCAAGCCTCTCTTCCGTAACAAACTTTTGATTATAAAAAACTCGCTCCAAGTGTCCATGCAGAAATTCTCGACTCGGACGGAGTGGTAAATTATCAACCGTATGCTCATACAAACCTGACGAACCAGAGAGGATCAAGCAATCAACTAACTCAGGTGCTAACAACGCCACCCTTAAAGCTACATGCCCACCTAAAGAGTTGCCACACAAGATAACGGGCTCCTTACAACAAACCCTAATATAACACTCCGTAAGAGCAGTTAAAGCTTCAACTGAAACATCCGATCTTTTCCCCGTTAAAAGTGGGAATTGCAACGCTATCAACCTAGAATATTTCGCTGCGACCGGCATAAACGATTCCCAATTCGACATCGCTCCGAAAAGACCGTGCAACAACACCATTGTAGGCCCAGACTCACCCTCTTCTGTCGTTTGAAAATCAGGAATACGTCTCTCTTTCAACCAGACAGGATTGCAATTGCCCATCAACTCTGCCGATCTTTCGATAAGATCAATAACAGCGCTATCCTCAGCATCCAACTCAACCTTCTTTGAAGATGAAGGAATTTTAAATCGACTTTTTACCATCAACTACCCTACTTCAATCACCATCGGCCAAAAAATACTTTGTCTCTTTCCGCACTTACCTAAACATTCAATTAGTTAACAAAATCCTTCCCTTTAATAATATGTTTAGAGATCAGGTTCAAGCCTATAAGCGTTTTCCTGTATTAAACGATACCTATCAGTACTATCACGTCCTAGCAAACTTTCAAGCGTAGCATTCACCTCCAGCTCATCATCTACCTGAATTCTCAAAAGATTTCTAGTTTTTGGATTTAACGTTGTCTCCCATAAAGTGCTCGGATTCATCTCTCCCAAACCTTTAAAGCGTGTAATCTGATATTTACGATTTTTAGCTTTTGTTCGAATTACCTCATCTTTTTCCTCATCACTGTAAACCCACTCCAATTCTTCGTTACTGCCGCTTCCTATCTTAATTCTGTATAACGGCGGCCGTCCAAGATAAAGGTGCCCTGCCTTCACCAATGGCTTCATATAACGGAAGAAGAACGCCATTAGAAGCGTTCCGATATGCATCCCATCAGAATCAGCATCTGTTAAAATAATCACCCGTCCATACCTTAACTTATCGAGCGCTATCTTATCTCCGAGACCACAACCCAAAACAGAAGCTAAATCAGTTAGCTCTTTATTCTCCTGCATTTTAGTCACAGCTGCTGCAACCGAGTTTAACACTTTACCACGTAACGGAAAAACCGCTTGCGTTTTTCTGTCACGCCCCTGCTTAGCACTACCACCTGCGGAATCCCCCTCTACAATAAAGAGTTCAGATTTATCTCGTTGAGAAGAAGAACAATCAGAAAGCTTACCAGGTAAATTTAAACGCCTAATCCCGATCTTTCTAGAAACACTTTGCGAAGCAGTCCTCGCAGCTGCACGCGCTTTTGCAGCGAGCACCATCCTTTCAACCAACATCGCAGCAGTTTGCGGATTAGAATTAAGCACGTTTTCAAAACTACGCAGCAACGACTCCACCGGCACCGCCACTTCAGGATTATTCAAGCGGTCTTTAGTCTGCCCCTGAAACTGTAATTGAGTAACCGCCCCTGGAACATTAACAGACAAAATTGCTAAAAGCCCCTCTCGAAAATCATCCGCACCAAGCCTCACCCCTTTGGGTGCTAGATCGTGCACATTGATATAATTGCGCAACGCTTTAACCAAGCCATTTTTAAAACCATCTTCATGGCTTCCACCCTCTTTTGTTGGAATACCGTTTACATAAGAAGCTATCTTTTCTTTAGTTGATTCTGTCCAACAGAAAGCAGCTTCAACTTTGATGCCATTTTCACGCTCAAGATAAAAAGTCTCTCCCGCAACAGGTTCAACTCCATATTTTTCAATTAAAAGCTTTAAATATGAGTTTAAACCTTGATTAAACTGATAAACTTTAGTGGTGTTTTCAGCTTCATTAACAAAAGTAAGTTTAATCCCTTTGTTAAGGAAAGCTTTCTCTTGAATGTTCTCTTCTAAAATTTCAGGCGAGAATTTTACGACAGAAAAGATCTCTGGATCAGGTCTAAAAAAAACTTTCGTGCCTGTTTTTTTAACAGCCCCGCCTTTCTTTGTAGTTCCAACAGCCACCCCTTTTTCAAATTTCTGAGACCACTCAAAGCCATCACGCCAGACAGTTGCTATCAATTCTTCAGAGAGCGCATTTACAACAGAAGCTCCAACACCGTGCAAGCCACCAGCTGATACATAATTACTATCAGAGAATTTGCCTCCGGCATGCAACGTTGTAAAAATTATCTCTAAAGTCGACTTTTTAAACTTCGGATGTTTCTCAACTGGAATGCCACGCCCGTTATCTTCAATAGTGATGCTCTTTTTATCTGAATGCAGTGTGACAACTATTGAATTGGCGTAGCCGTTCATAGCCTCATCGATGCTATTATCTAAAATCTCTCTTACGAGATGGTGCAGCCCTGCATACCCCTCCGTCCCGCCGATATACATTCCAGGACGTTTTCTAACAGGCTCAAGCCCTTCTAAAACTTCAATAGCCGCTGCATTATATCCGTTCTTTCCCATCTATCTTCACCACTTCAAAGAAACAACACTACAAAACCTCAAAATATAAATTATCGAACTTTTTTAAGTTTAAGAATATCTCCGCGCACCCCGATCTTCGTTCCTTTTAATCCACGATTGCTCAATGCAAAATTCTTGGTATTAACCTCTTTTAATTTTTCTCCGTCATATACAAGCTCAAGTTTAACATCATCTTTATACGTGACACATCCGATTAACTCATCATCCGCACGCACCCCCATTAACGACACGCCGATAGCAGCCTGTGCTCTGCTAGGAATTATTTTAGTATCCAGCGCTAGCACTAACCCTTTTTTAGTTATGAAAGCAGCTTTCTTATCCAACTTCGCAACTCCTGCCAAAGCGTCGCCTTCTCTTAATTTTATAGCACGTTTGCCGTTTTTCTTAACACCTTCAAACCCCTCAACTTGAAGAACAAACCCCACACCTCGTTTAGAAACTAAGATTAAAGAATCTCTCTCTGCGATCGTCAGATCGTTTTTAGGCGCATCCGCTTCCGTATAAAAAGCAAAACTCTCTACGATCTCTTCACCATCTTTAAACTTTAAAAGTTTCTGAATCGGGCTACCATACCCACTTGAAGATGGGAACTCCGTCACTTTCAAAACATACAACAAACCGAAATTAGTCAAGAACACTACATAATCAAGGGAGCTAACTTCATGCGCATGCACAATGCTATCCCCCTCTCGTATACGTGTTGTAGAAAGCTCATTAGTACGTCTAATCCGTTTTACCCAACCATCTGCCGTTACTATGGCAAAAACGTCTTCTTTAACAACGTAGTCAGCTTCGTTTATTTCAACCTCTGTAAAATCTTTTACTATTTCACTCCTTCTGGCATCACCATACTTTTGTGCCATAGCCTTAAGCTCATCTCGCACTACACCCTGCATAGCAACTTTACTCTTTAAAAGGGCCTCAATCTCACCTAAGCGTTGCTGTTTCTCTGCCAACTCAGATCTAATTTCATCTATATTAGTCCGAGACAATTGATAGATGCGTAGATCAACGATCGCTAGAGACTGCTTCTCAGAGAGCTTAAATCTTTCTCGCAATTTTTTAGCAGCATCCAACCTACCGTTACTTTTTCGGACTATCCGAATAGCCTCATCCAAAGCATCAAAGATAAGGGCGAAACCTTCAAGGATATGCACCCTATCCAATAAATTACGTCTTTCAAATTTTAAACGTTTCTCAACTATCTCAAATCTGAAGTCCAAAAAGTACTGTAAGATCTCTTTTAACGAAAGTAATTCTGGTCTTAACGCCTTTCCTACGGGAACCAATGCTGTCATATTTACATTAAAATTACTTTCAAGTTGCGTATTCTTAACTACATACGCCATTGCTACATCAGCACTAGCTTCAGGGGCTAAATCAAGCACTATTCTGACAGAGGTAGTTGACTCATCACGCACATCGACAATCTGCGGCACCTTCTTTTCCAAAATAAGTTGCGCAATTTTTTCCACCAACTGTGCTTTATTAATTCCGTACGGGATAGTTGAAATGACAACGGCGAACTTCCCCCTCTGACACTCCTCAACTTGCCAATCACCACGCATCCTAATAGAACCACGCCCCGTACGATAGATCTCCGCAAGCTCATCTTTTGTATTTAAAATTGAGCACCCTGTCGGAAAATCAGGTGCTTTCACCAAAGCCGCTAAGCGATCATCCGTCACTTTCGGATTTTCTGATAACTCTACTAAAGCCTTTACAAGATCTTTTAAATTATGCGGCGGAATATTCGTTGCCATCCCGACTGCAATGCCGCTGGCACCATTCATCAAGAGATTAGGCACCCTACTGGGCAGCACCACCGGTTCTTGCACACTAGCATCAAAGTTATCAACGAAGGGAACCGTCTCTTCTTCAATCTCTCCAACAACATCAATAGCAAGCTCTCTAAGCTTAACTTCCGTATAACGATAAGCAGCAGCGCTATCACCATCAAGGGAACCGAAGTTTCCCTGACCGTCAACCAACGGATAACGTAACGAGAAATCTTGCGCTAACCTGACCATAGCCTCATAGCAAGCTTGATCTCCGTGCGGATGAAATTTCGCCAAAACTTCACCGATAATAGCCGCTGATTTTTTATAACTCCCCGTCGGCTTGAGGTGCAGATGTTGCAACATCGCATATAAAATACGACGTTGAACCGGCTTCATCCCATCACGTACATCGGGAAGAGCTCTGGAAGTAACTACACTAAGCGCATACGTTAAATAACGATCCTGTGCTTCTTGTTGAAATGATGTATCTATAACAGCCATTAGTAAAAAACCTATGGAAACTACGACTCCGTTAACCTAAGTGCAACTTTAACAGAGATTGAACAAAAGTGTAAATTAGAAGAATTTGTAAAATATAAGAGCGTTTTAAAAACAGGCGGGAGATCAAACTCCTTCCCAAAATTTCTCTACCTCTTCCTGATCTGAAAAGTGGGTCTTCGTTGTACCTATAATCTGATAATCTTCGTGCCCCTTACCTGCGATCAGAACAACATCCCCCACAACAGCCTTCTCCATAACAGAACGAATAGCCTTAGCTCGACAAACTTCTATAAAATCAGCGCGCGCACCCTCACTCAAGATATCTGCAATAATTTTTTCAGGGTCTTCAGAACGGGGATTATCAGATGTTATCATAACTTTATCAGCATACCTTGCAGCAACTAACGCCATCTCCGGACGCTTCGTTCTATCTCTATCACCACCACACCCAAAGATCACCCATACCGTTCTATGCGGTAAGTCTCTGACACTTTTTAAAGCGTGTAAAAGTGCATCAGGTGTATGAGCGTAATCTACATAAACTCCGATCCCGTTTTTTCCAACAGGTTCTAAGCGGCCTGGAACAGGCTTAATCTGCGGCAAAACTCGAATAGCATCTTCAACATCAATCCCAACACTCACGCACCCCTGCAGAGCTGCCGCAACGTTATAAGCGTTATGCACCCCTATCATAGGTGTTTTTATCTTATGTAGTTTACCGTTTATATCTAACGAAAAAGAGCTTCCATTAATATCTTGAGAAAAGTTCATTATGCGCCAACTTGCACCTTGACTCTGCCCGAAAGAAATTGGTTGCACCCCGATCTCTTCACAATATTGCAAGATTTTTATGCCGTACGGATCGTCGTAATTAACAATCGCACTTTTTAAACCTTTATTGTTTTTAGCGATAAGTTCAAAAAGGGTACGTTTAGCAAGATAATACTCCTGCATGGTTTTATGATAATCCAGATGATCGTGAGTCAGATTAGTAAAGATCCCACTATCAAAAGCTACATCACTAACCCTATCTTGATCTAGTGCATGCGAAGAAACTTCTATCACACCAAACTTAGCACCGTTATCGTATGCTTTTTTAAAATACCTCTGCAAAGACAAGGCATCAGGCGTAGTTAAAGATTCCTTACTATACATACAGGGACCTTCAAACCCTAACGTCCCTATCCTTAAAGCACTATGTCCGAGCTCTCTTAAAATATTGTATATCAACCACTGTATGGTAGTCTTACCGTTTGTACCAGTTACTCCAACGACCTTCATCTTTTTTGTTGGATCCCCGTTTAAAAAAGCGCTTAAACGGCTAAATGCTTTTCTTGAAGAGGAAACGACAATTCCGTTTTTGCCATTCAACGCCTCTGCACGTTCAACAACTGCAATGACTGCACCATTCGTAACAGCTTCATCAATACAAGTATGTCCGTCAACTTTACTCCCTCGAATTGCAACGAATATTCCAGATTCAAGCTTTTCTCTACTGTCACAAGTGAGCTCTGCTCCTACCGTTGTTAAAGCATCCCCACAAACTTCACCACCAAGAATCTCTGCTAATTGTTTTATTGAATAGCACGCCATAAGAGGACTTCCCCCAATTTTCAATAAGTAGTCCCCCTTTTCTTACTATATCAGTACAGAAAGAACAAAATCATTAATGCGATTTCTTCTCTATCTTCCACTCTCTTTTTACGCCGTTCCCCTGCTCGATTAAGGTACCACTGGCAGCTTCATTTTTTGAAAATTCAACTTCGAACTTATATTTAACGTCATTACATTGAATCATACCATTTTCATCGAGAGGTGCCTTTTGGCAACCAAGCTCTTTAACGGAGATAAAGACGCCCGCACTTCTCCTTGAAACTTTTATATTCCTGTAACGATCTCCGTCAATTATAAACCCTCTATACTCACCGCGTGCAATCTTTATTTTATCATTAAAAAAACCGCTGTGAAAATAAAACCAATAAGATGCAGCGCCAATTCCAACAACTACAAGCGATATAAAAAGCTTAAGAAAGAGTTTTTTAAAGTTTCTTTTAGGTTTTTTATTTTTCTTTAACCGTTCAACTACCCTTGCTTTTCTTGAATTATTACTTCCGTTTGTTGAAATATTTTTTGCAGCATAGATCGGTGGCTGCCCTTTTAATATCAACCCAAGATCGACGCGCATCTCTCCTGCTTTTTGATAACGCTTCATTACAGAAGTTGCCATAGCCTTTTCCACCACTTGAGCTAACGCTATCGGACAATTCGGTGTCACTTGAGAGATCGGAGTAACCTTTCCCGTAAACCGTTCTAACATTAATGAATTACTGGTTTTTGATCGAAAAGGCGAAACTCCCGTCAGCAACTCATACGCAATCACTCCCAATGCGTAGATATCGCCTCTCCCGTCACACTCTCCAAACTCAATATATTCCGGTGCAAAATATTTCGGCGTACCCACCAACATCCCAGTTTGAGTAACGGAGGCACTTACACTTCTTAAACGCGCCACGCCGAAATCTCCGATCTTGACCAAACCTGTCTTTGTTAAAAAGATATTTTCAGGTTTTAAATCTCTATGCATAATTCCAGCAGCGTGAATGGCATCTAATCCGGCAGCAGCTTGATATAAAATATTAGCAGCTTCTTCCGGCGAAACAGCACCAGCATTTATGCGATTATGCAGATCTGTTCCTTCTACATACTCCATAACATAAGCAGGAGAATCGTTTTCATCAAAATACTCATACGCACGCACAACATTTCTGTGCAATACATTGTAAGAAGCTATAATCTCATTTTTAAACCGCTCGCGCAGCTCTGCTGTTTTAACGATACCGGGATAAAGCACCTTTATGGCGACCTCAAAATCACGATATCTCGGATCGGTAGCAAGATAGACTGCTCCCATTCCTCCAGCACCTATGCTTTTAACCACTTTGTACCTTCCCCCAAAAAGGGAATCATTAGGACATTCAAGCATCGACTTTATTCTCAAAATGAAAACGACTCTAGCGGAAGAAGCCCCTCCCTCCTTGCTTATTATCGACATAAAGAGGAATAATCCTTAAGTTAAAAGCAGGTAAAATATCTTGTAAAAACAAAATATTACCTAAAAATCATTGACAATTTTTTATCTATCGTGGAGTTATCAAGGTATTTAACGGTGCTATAATTTATGAATATTGATTGATTTAACTATCATGACGACCTCAAAGCAGATAAAAAAAGAGAAATACTCCACCATAAACGGTTTCTTAGCAGATGAATATGTTTTGTTGCATATCAATCCGAAACATAAAGGGCTTTCTATCCCTGCCTATCTCCAAACTTCAAATTCAGTTACTTTAAAAATTAGCCGTTTTTTTAGAGGCACTTTAGAAGTCACACAATCAAAGATAACAGCCGAACTACTTTTTTCAGGCACCTACCACACCTGCATCATTCCACTCGACGCTATCTGGAGTGTAACTGCTGAAAAAGGTGAAAACGTTATCTGGCCCGATAGCGCACCTAAAGAGATTATAAGTGATGTCTTTAAACACCTCGCCTCAAAAGAACAGAGCACAGCCCCCTTACAGGAACAACAACAAACCCCTGAACCACTCCCAAGTAAAGGACATCTACGTAGAGTCAAATAAATTTTTACTCTCTTATCCCTATAAGCTTGGGTGATGCGCATAGAAATCATAAGGAAGCAGCGGAGTCGTTAGATCAAACAATCTTTTTTCCTCTCCTATCCCTATAAGCAAAGCATTCTTTTTACGTCTTATCTATTTTTTCAGAGCCCTTGTAGGATAAAAAATTTTCCTCTCTTATCCCTATAAACAAAGCATCTTTTTAGACCTTATTATTTTTTCGGGAAAAAAGAATTTTCCCTACTCTTCTTTTTTCTGCGGCTCTACTTTATCTAAGACATCACTTTTTTTAGCTTCGGCTGTTGTTTCTTTCTTATCAGTTTTAGGTGGTGTTCTCTGTTTTTTGGGTACTCCCAAATTACGTGGATCAAACTTTGACATATCAAACCCTTCCGGCAAGGTCTCACAATAAGTAACATTAAGGTAATCCATCATCAAAGTCCGCTTACTTTTTAGATCGTTAATCACCATCTGATTCGGGTACGGAATACTCACACCGTTTTCACCTTGTGCAACTCCGTACAATATCGCAGCCGACTTCCAAAATTTACCTGCTCTATCGTAAACAAACTTATAAACTGGCAACATGCTCTCTTTATCAACATAAAGTGTCTGTCGTCCGTACAATGAATATGGATCTCTTGAAATCAGATCAATCTTAAATGCTTTACGCGCCGTAAAGACGGCATCTGTCGGTAACCATGAAGCCCCTTGTGCATATTTTCTGGAACCGAAGTTCCAACGCATCTGCTGATCGGCGTGCGCTGCACTCATCGTTTCCGCTACACCGCTACAAGTTGGACCGACCTTCTTTAAAGCACCTTTATTTTTAGATGCAAACGGTAAAAAGACCTCCACCTCTCTAATCCTGCGTCCTTCTACCAGTTCAAGCTTACCTGACCACAACAAAAAATCATCCGCAGCGATAGCCCCTGCTAAGAGATCACTTCTATTTGAGCCCGTTAGTTGACGTGCCTTTCCGATAACAGGGGAGTAAGTCCAAACTACATCCTCGCTTCTTCCGTGAAACCTAAAGGTAAGCCAAGCATAACCGTTTAAGATGTCAGGCTTCTCAATCTCGATCACTTCACGAAAAAGCTGCCCCGTCTGATCCGTCTCAGAAGCGCGCCAGTTGTAGAGACGCAAAGCTGTTCCCTGTAACTCTCTAAAGATCTCATCTTCCTGCTGTATGCGAATAATAAATCCGTATCTATTCACAGGATAAGCCCAATTAAGCGCTAAAACATTCCACAAGATTTTTCGGATCGCTCTCTTCTTTTCTGTTTTTGGTTGTATCTCATCCGTAGCGAAAAGAAATCCTTTGGAGAGCGTTCCCTCTACGGAAAGAGTTCCATCATCTTTTAATTCAACATCTTCAGAGTGTTCTTTTAACCAATCTGCACCGTAGTCGAAATCATAATTAAGGTCAGATACCACATCCATCACGATATTGCCGGAACGTAACTCAGCATAAAGCTCTACGGGAATTTTTTTCTTATATTCATGCGCATTGGAAGCGTGCACCAGAACTCCTGCTAGTGGTTGCGCATCTGTAACGACTAATAGCGGTGCAACTTGCTGCGCATTAGCAGTAAAGGCGGTTAAGATACAAAATAGCAGACTCTTAGCTATATTTTGCATAATAGACCTATTCATTTTTCAACTTTCCATGTTTCAGCGAAGGGATTTTTATGCGGATCGCGTTCTATCTCCTGCATCCGCTGCATATGTTGGTTATAAACATCTGCTGCCCCTTCCCGTTCCAGCAACTTACTCCGCTGCACCAAAAGTGTCTTATCTTCCACAAAGAAAGCAGGATCTGGTGGATACACCTCCGGATGCAAACCACAATCCATCCTAATCGCATCAACAGGGCAGGCCTCTACACACAAACCGCAATAAATACACCTTAATGTATTTATTTCATAACGTTTCGGGAACTTTTCCAACGCCGGATCGGCATCTTCCGCCGCCTCTATATGGATACACTTTGACGGGCAAGCTGTCGCACACAAAAAGCAAGCCTTACACCGCACCTCTCCCTTTTCGTTCAAAGTAAGTCTATGCCGACCTCTAAACCTTTCCGCATAAACACGTCTTTCATCGGGATACTGAATAGAAACGATAAACGAGGGATCTTTCTTGCAGATGCCAAGCGCTTTCAAGGGGTGTAGTAGTGCATTGAAGAATAGGCGGAAAGTCGTTATAGACACCCCCCTTACCACCTCAAAGATATAAGCCTTTTCCCATAATCCAACTTTAGAACGATATTTCATAAAACCCAACTAATTTTTTATTTTCTGTGTTAAGACCGTACTGTTATAACGTAAGAATCAAATAGACGCCACGCCAGTTATAACCCTTTTTCTGTTTTAACGCTTTATTTTTCCTATTTAGATAAAACATAAAGTAAATACCTTGCAAGGATCCCCCTTGAACGTTACTCTTGGAGGAGTTCGGGGGTTGCCGTTTGTTTATTCAAATTGACAATCTATATTTTAATAATTCTTCATTCGTTTTTTTAGTATGACTTTAAATATAGAAGTTTTTTATTCATTTCAAAATCCGTACTCATATCTTGTACTCGATAAGGTTTATGATATTGCAGACAACTACGATGTTGAGCTCTTGTGGCAGCCCTTCTCAGCCAGAGCCTCAGGGCAGCAGATACCAGCCTCCTCAATCATACCAGAGAAGATCACCTATATGCTTGAGGACACAAAGCGTTCTGCTGCAGAACAGAACCTCCCTTTTGTTTACCCTGAAACGTGGCCGGAGTCAGAGTTTGATCCAGGGCGTGTTACCCGTGGTGCAGTAGTCGCTAACGATATGGGGATATTAAAAGAGTACAACTACAAGGTCTTCCAGAAATGGTGGGGCTTAGGAGAAGATCCTAACGATGAGAATTTCATGGCTGAATTAGCTGATGAATTAGATATCGATCTCGGCGATTTTCTTAGTAAGATCTCCAGCACAGACACTAGGGATCGTGTTAAAGGGATTTATAAAAGAGGTCGTAAGCTCGGTATCTTTGATACGCCCACCTTCTTAATAGATAAGGAGCGCATCTTCGGGCTTGATAAGGTTTCATACCTAGAGCAACGTCTGACCGCTATGGGATTAAAAAAATAACTTATCAAAAAGGCGCATTCACTACCTGTTTAATCACTTCCTTAAAGATAAAAGAGGATTTAGACACCGTAGGAGCACTCTGCGCCTTATAAAGTCTTCTCACAAAAAAAACCTAACGGATTACTTCTATAAAGCCCTTTTTTCCTCCGTATCTTAAACGTGATAGCACACCTAAAAAATTAAGAATCGCTTAACTTTCAGGTCTCATCCTAACCCTTCGCAGGGAGAGTGTTTTTAGTAACGGCTGTATTTAGTAACTTTCCCCCAGATTTTGGAGTTATTCTTTGGCTTAAATCTTGCACACTCAGTGTTTTTCTTATAACGCTGCATCGCTGTTATAGGTTCCCAGAGTGTACATGTTACAGATTAAGCGGGGTTGCCCTCTCCGAAGACTAAAAAAGTCAAGTTCGGAAAAAGATTATAGAATGTTTTAGAAAAGATGCTCCTAAATCTAAAGTTTTTTAGGAGAAAGTTCGATATCGGAGTTCTACTATGCAGAGAACAGATTCTAATCATTCACAATCAGGTCTCGCCCTCGTGGAGCTCGCTCTACTTATACCCGTTTTTATTATTACCCTGTACGGTATAATAGACGTTGCAGATTTTCTAAACGAGCACTACAAGATAAGCCTTATCGCATACGAAGGTACTCGCTTCGCCTCACATGCAGAGAAACTCGAGGCAGGAACGTGCGTAAAAAATGGCGCAGAAGCGATCAGTTGTGAAAAGATCACCTGCTCAACTGACACCATCAACGCAACCACCACCTGCACACCTTGCACAAGTGAGAGGTGTAAAGCAACACTCCCCGTTCACAAAACTATCTTTGATAGGATTGACTCCTTACTTACAGCACAGTACGGCGGCATCCCAGCACCTATTGAAGATATCCCCACCCGCCGCACCGTAACCTTTCAACAATCAAAAGCTGGGATCCCGATGGTAAGTATTACCATCTCCGTGCCGCATAAAAGTTTTTTTGGAAAGTTTTTTACTAAAGATGGCACCGTAGTTGCTTCAGAAACAACAGCCTATTTAGTAAACACCCAAGAGTTTAATAAGCAAGGTTAAGAGGTTTTATTATGGTTAAAACAGATAGCAATCATCAACAACACGGTGCAGTATTAGTCGAGTTTGCTCTGGGAGGACTACTCTTTTTTACATTGATCTTTTCTATGATCGACCTCTCGGTCTTCTTCTATAACAGATCCGCTATGCGTAATGCAGCACAACAGGCCTTAGAGTTAGCCTCTGTCATTGAAGGGCTTGACGTTGCTGAATCAATAGATCAATCAGGCAATATTCAGAGAGATTATAAGTACGCAGATGAAAAAATTATACAAAAAGCAGAAGAGCTCCTATCTTCTTTTAAACTTGGTTCATTAAGGATAAGGAGCAACTCCAATGAAACGATTAACTTTCGCGGTGAAGAGAAACCTCTCGGTATCTATCTGGATGTTCCAGGTGGAGATACGATCGCTGAAAGAAATACTAGATTGGATTCAGAACCGATAAAGATTACGATTCTCGCTAAATACAAAGCGAGCACCCCCTTTCTGCCGGAGCTACCTATCGTCGTAACGGAAGCCGCTTATAGAGAGCTCCGCACCAAATCAAATCTGCCCGTAGCGCTAGACTGTAAAGGCAATCCGATAACAGATCTCTCAAAAGCTCCTACAACTTGCCCCTGCACTGAATCTTCAGACCCGAATGCTGTTTTAACAACAGGAAGCACCTCCTGTTCATGTCAAGTAAACGGGAAAAGTATTAGTAACTATAAATACGACCCCGTTACAAAGAGTTGCGGGTGTTACGGAGGAAACGGCCTCCTTAATGGAGATGTTTGCATCTGTGCACTGAAAGAAGACGGCTCTGACTGTACAGAAGATAATCAATATCTAGATGGTGCCAACTGCTCTTGCAAACAGAAAGAGTGTAAAGGAAGTAATCAAGTTGTAGAAAAAAACTCTGGGAAGTGTCTCTGCGGCATCACCTCTGGAGACTGCAAAGAAGATTATAGGCTAGTTAAAACAACGTTGGAGGACGGCATTCAGTGTAATTGCGAACCGTGCGGAGAGAATGCACACCGTTACGGCTTTAAAAATGAAGATGATGACACAGAAAATGATGATGGCGAAACAGATGAAGGACTCTTTAATACCTGTGTCTGCGATGCGCCGGAAACGTGTGGCGATGACATGATAATGCTTCCGTACAATAAGAACAAACAAGATGGCGCTACTATCGGATGTCTTTGTCAATCTTGTCATGGTGGAAAAAGAGGTGATGTAGATAAAGACGGCATCGCTAATGAATGTGATTGTAGTGGCGTAACCTGCGCTTCTGGAGAATGGAAAGATCCGGAAACTTGTGCCTGTATAGCTTGTAGCACTAACTCAAATGCAAAGATGGAAGCTCCAGAAGGTGCCACAAGTGCAGAGGATTGCACCTGTCAGTCCTATACCGTCTGCCCAAACAATCAAAAAATGGATGCAAGCTGCATCTGCACATCTTGCGGAACTAACAAACATAGGTATGGAACAAAAGATAGTGAGAAAGAAGAGAAGAAATTCAACACCTGTGTCTGTGACCCTTACACAAAGTGCGGCAAGAATCAGACTATGGACAAAAATTGCAACTGCAAAGATTGTGGAAGCCATGCAACAAGAGCTAAGGATAGTAACAGCTGCGTCTGTATTAACGACATTACAAACCCAAATCAATATACGCCCTCAGTAAACGGAGGTTGTGCCTGTAACACGACTGACAGTAACATTGAATACAAAAACTGTACAGGATCAGGGAGTTATTTTAATACAAAAACTTGCCGATGTGAAAGTTGTGGAGTCACAAACTCTACCCGTAAAGATCCGCAGGCTGAAACTAACGGTGTAAAGAGTGATAACGTTTATAGTTGTAGTGGCGAAGAGTGCGGTTGTATCTGCTTAAGTGGTAATGAAATCTCTAACGGAAGCTGCGGCTGTAATGACATATCAACGTACAATTGTGGAAAATCGGGCAATGGAAACTGGTTTTGTGAAAAAGATTGCAGTTGTAAAAGCTCAAATATATCCGATTACAATTGCAGCTGCGCTATAGATAAAAGTCATTGCACTAATAAATCATATCCATACTTTGATGAAATAAATTGTGAGTGTAGTAGCGCTTGCCCAGATCAACACAACTGTGAATGCGCTCTAACAGAAGCTATCTGCGGGGGTGATTTTGACCCGAATAAGTGTCAATGTTGCGGAAAGTATGCTCACTACGATGAAACAAGTGAGTCTTGTGTTTGTGATACAAATTACTCAGGTACTAATCCATACAGTAGTTGTGAATGTAGTAGAGAGTGTAATGCAGCAGGCGGTTATTACAGAGAAGATCTAAACTGCTCTTGCCAGAAATGCGGAAAATTTGAAGTTGTTACGCAAAGTAAAGATGCTTGCGAGTGCAGATACGACAACGATCCTTCCACGAGAAAAGGGGCAGCTCCCGACAACCTTTGCAATACAGGACAGGAGTTCGATTACGAGCACTGTACCTGTACCTGCCCACCTGATACGGATGAAACATGGTCAGAAGCTGAGTGTAACGCTATCGGAGCTATCTATAACTACGACACCTGCGACTGCCAACGTCCTGAAGGAAATCACGATTCAGAAAAAAGTTGCGTAGGAGCTGATTGTTGTGTTGGCGAAGAGGTTTATATAAATGACAAGTGTGTTTGTGAAGATAAAGATAAGAAGGCTGCTGCATGTAAAAACAATGGAAGAACTTTCTCCGAAGAGTTGTGTTCCTGCGGCGGAGGTGGTGGCGGCGGTACTTGCGGTGTTTGGACAGAGGCACAACATAATGCAAAACGTCAAGCTTGTAACGAAGCAGGTAAGATGTATAGCGCATCGAGTTGCAGCTGCTACTCTTGTAGATACAATCAGAGCTTTACAAATAATAACGGTGTTTACAGTTGCCAATGTAATTTAGAGAGTAAAACGGTAAAAGATCGCCGACAAGTTTGTGAAAATAACGGCGGAACATTTGATACTACTTATTGCCGGTGTAGTGGTGGAGAGGGTACTTGTAATAATAATATAGCTGAAAACTTAGAAACGGGGCAACGTAAAGTCTTAGATCCGACTAGTGGTGTTTGCCGATGTCAAAACAACTTAAAAGAGGATCCGACAACACATATCTGCAGTTGTGATAATAACCTGTTTGGAATATCAGGATCTAAAAATCAGTTAAAACTAAGTGGTAATTTCTGTGTTTGCGAGAACAACGGAACTCTTACTAACGGCAGTTGTAGCTGTACAGATAATCAAGTAATCGGTGCAAATAATACGTGCGTCTGTAAAGATACACTCAATACGATAGCAAACTCTCCAACTTGCACCTGTAAAAACAATCTGGTTATGGGGTCAGACGGTATCTGTACCTGTAAGGGAGACCAGAAATTAGAGGCAGGCTCCTGTGTCTGTGAAAATCCATTGATGAAGATCGATTCTTCAAATAACTGTATCTGTGATTTATCCGGCTTAACGGACGAAGAGAAGAAAGAGCTGATTCCGTGCGGAAAAGGTGAAGTGATTAACGAAACTTTGTGCGGTTGTTCAAAAAGAGAGGCTACGGCAGGTGAAGAAGACGGTACAGGCGAGTGCCCGCCGAATACTAAACTTGCTCAAGATACTGATGGACGGTGGGTCTGTAAATGTGAAAATGAAGCTCTTACAGCAGAGGGAGAGAATTGTCTGTGTGATATAACTGAAGGTGGCGCAGCCCGTAGCAGTTATCTCGCCTGTGTTGGAGAGGCAGGAAATGAAACAGGTCGAGACTTTAACACAACCTCTTGTAAATGTTGTACAGGTCAAGAAACATACGATCAGAACTTAAAATCTTGTATCTGCGAAGCGAGTGTAGCTGAAAGTTGTAATTATGGAGAGAAAGGTCCCTTCTCTTCCTTAAGGTGTGATTGCTGCGGCAGAAATGAAAAACTTACGGAGAATAACGATTGCACCTGTGATGAGGAAAAAATACGGGATTTTTGTCAACTTACAGGGAAAACATACATACTAGGAAGTTGCAGCTGCGGAGAAAAGTGCGGAGTCAGTAATTTAAAGAAGCTAAACCTTGCTACAAACACCTGCGAATGCCCAAGTAACGCAAGTGCGCAGTGTGCTGAAGGGATCGCTTATAATGCAGATGCCTGCCAGTGTTGTAGCTCAAAATATCAGGAAGTAAAAAATGGTGCCTGTGTCTGTAAAGATACAGCAACTTTAAAAGCAGAGTGTGTTAATGAAGGAAAACCTATTGCAGGTTGCGGTTGCGGAGCAAGTTGTACAAACGGTAAAGTTTTAGATACCAACCCTGCAAGCACAAAATACGGAACTTGCGTTTGTGATGAGACAGCTCTTGATGCCTATTGTGCAGATCAAAAGAAACCTGTTGCGAGTTATAATTCTTGTACTTGTCAGAACACAATTTGTTCTAATAACTTTACAGCAAGTGGAACAGGCTGCATCTGTGATACAACACAAGGAATTGCAAAAGCTGCAAAAGACAACTGCACTGGTGAATTCAGTGAAACATCATGCTCTTGCTGCGCAAATGAAAATTATGAACTTGATGATACTACCGGTCAATGCACCTGTAAAAAAGCAGGTACTCCTTGTGATGAGAACGGCTATTACAGTGATGCTTGCGACTGTAAAACGTGTCAAGGAAATGAAAAGGTAAATGAAACCTTTAGCGGCTGTGAATGTACAACTGGAACAGCTGAAGGTACAAGTCAAAGCACTGCCAACTGCGGAGAAAATCAGAGGTTTGACACCGCAACTTGCAGCTGTGTTGATTGTGGAGGTAAATACCGTTCTTCCGAAGATGGATTAAGTTGTGATGTTTGCCCGACTGCAGAAGCAAAAACACTTTGTAGCGGCGCTAACTATGTACTGGATGAAAATAGCTGTAATTGCATAAGGTGTAACGAACTTCGTACTGAAGATGCTACTGGACTTAAGTGTGAATGTAAAAACAATGCAGGCGACTACTGTACAGAGAGACGTAATGGAAGTGTGCCTGACGAAGATTGTAACACCTGCATCTGTACTGAAGGTTTTATCAAAATGACAGTTTATGACCTATCTGGGAAAGCGTACGATATCTGTGTTGATGATGACTACGCAGGGTGCATACGAGATGAGGAGGACAATATCTACAACTGTAATGGTACTGAGTATGTCTATAATACACATACTAATTCCTTTGAAGACTACTCTCCACTTGAATAGTAACCATTAAACTACAAAGGTTATACTTATGAAAAGAGAAAGAGATAACGGTGGTTTTTTGGTAACATTTGCTATCCTACTTCCGATCGTAATAGGGTTTGTAGCTTTTGCGATAGACCTTAGTATCGGGATGGAATCAGGGAGACAAGCTAGAGACTTTACTAAACTAGCCACCTTAAAAGCTCTTGAAGGGTACTACGCTTGTAGCGCCTCCTCTTGTCCGACCCATGATGACAGGATGAAAGCTGCTAGAAGAGGGGCTCAAAGCATTTTAAACAGCTTAGAAAACGAGACTGTCGGAAAAAACAGCGAGCGGATTGTTGACGCAAAAGCAGAGCTCAGCACCAGTCCTGATGCCCAATTTAGATTAAAAGCAGGGTGTTGGACCACTGCTGGTTTTGCAGAACGTGGAACCAGTAATTGTAGTGAAGAGCATAATCCAGGGGCGATGCAGATTGAGGGTAAATATCCCTTTGTAACGGAAGCTATTTTCGGTAAGATCTTCGGGAAAGACCACTATGCACAATATGTGCGGGTGACTTCACAAGTTATACCACGCCATATCTACTTCTTAGTTGATGCTTCTGGATCTGTTGTAAGAGACAACTTTAAAACAGAGCGGTATGAAGATTTCGCCTACTACGATCAAGCTGTAACAGGGGGAGAGGGGCTACCCACTCATACATTTTGGTATAATTCCAAGCTTCAGAAATGTGATAAAGAAACTCCTTCAGAAAATGATGCTATCTGTAAAGAGATGTATGTAGCAAAAGCTATCCTTAACGATACCGATTATGATGAAGCTCTATACCCCCACCATCCGAATCCAAGTAGATATCCGACAGGAGTAAATTCAGGCGGACATCAAGTGTATAGAATCAATAAGATAGTCTCTCCTCAACCTTTAACCGATATCTTTGCTGGAGTTAATAAGGCTATCCACACAATTAACGATCATAAAATTGCAGGCGATAGGGTCGGCGTTATCTTTTTTACAAATAAGATATCTTGGCCAAGAATGACTAACTTAACTGATGATTTAGATTATTTAGAGAGATTTACAGACTTTACTACTAATAAAAACATCTTAGATGATACAAAAGAGATAAAGCCTAACGGCGAAGAGACCTTAAAAATCAGTACGGAAGGACAACCTGCCGTAGAAGTTTCTCAAATATTACCCTCAACAGGTTTTGAGAAAGCTATCCGTCACGGACTTTTCCCGGTAGAGCCACCCGCTTTTACAAATATTAAGGAAGCTTTAACGGCAGCATTAGATCAATTTGATAAAAATGATGATGGAAGTGATGTAGCTCGCTCCGTTATCCTTTTTTCTGACGGTATTCAGAATTGTGCTAAGGATCCTTGTAGTGGAGGCAAATTCTGTGGCAATACGTATCAATGTTATATACAAGGTATGCCTGAACTACGAAATATCGTTATGGCACGTATGACAGGAGAAAATCTGATTCCGTTTCATATGTTTCCTATCGGAAACAGTGTTGAACCGCACACAAAGATCATCTTAAAGAAAGAAGGGGGGTGTTACACAGATTCCAATTTTAGAATAGAAACCGATAGTAGTATCAAAAAAGATTCACTGGGCTTCGTTTTAGGCTCAACCGATGGAAGTGGCAATTCTTGTCGTATTCAAAATACTTATAGTACAGATCCAACTTGTAGCGCTGCTTTTAAAAATGATGGATTTCATCAACCACTTCAAGACCTCTATGAGTTAGCTGTCGCTACGCAAGGAGTTTGGGCACCTCTTCGTCCACAAGGAACGGGAACGAACTGTTCAAAGAGCACGGATCAAAGTTGTATTGACGATAGCGGTAATAAGAGAGAGATTCGTGTACACGACCCGTTATGTCGTACATACGCCGAGCAGATTGACGATTATATGCAAGAGATCGTCGGTATAAATCCATTTCGTGTTGTTGAAACCGTTAAGATCCCTGAAGATATGAATAAATATTAAGATATAACCATGTCTAAAAAACTTACTTTCTTCCTATTTGCCTCATCCTTTGTTATTGCTCTCGGATTCATTGCGCTAATCTCCTTTAACAACGAACGTCTTGAGTTACAAGTTATTCTCCCGAAAAGTGCACAAGAAATTCCCCTACAATTATCTCACTTTGAAAAATCACACCGTAACGTTCGTTTTCAGATCAGATATATAGCAGACACTGAATTTAAAAGAGAGTTACACGATCTACCCATTAAAGCAGATATCGTATTCCTACCTTCAAAGCAGTGGCTAAAATTTACTGATAGCAACAGTTACGTTAAATACAGAAACTCCATTTTAACCTCACCAACCGTTATCTTAATGAATAAGAAACACGCTAAAAAATATGCAAGCAAACGTGTTAAACTTAACGCTAAAAAATTTATGCGAGGTGTAACTCTAAAAAGCTTAACCTTCTCCATGCCAAGTCCGAAGAGCTCTGCTCTCGGTATGGCGACCTTCTTCGGCTTTATTGAAGCTCTTGTGCAAGATAAAACACTCCGTCCCCAACAAACAGTACCGGAAGGAACCTCCTCAACAAAGGAACGTATCCTCTCCCCTTATGAAGTGTTGTCACTAAAGAAAGTTCAAAACTTTCTTCAAAGCATAGATATAAATGATACAGACAATCTACTTGCAGCTTTAGAAAACAACACTTACGATGGTGTTGTTACAACGGAGCAGCAAGCTGCTCTACTTAATAAAAGACTAAAAGCAGAGAAGAAAGAAAGTTTCGCCATCTTATATTTTAAAGAGGCCGATCTCGCCTTTAATCTTACTTTAGGTTTTATTGATAAAGGTGATCCTGAAAAGGAAAACGTCTTTAACGAGTTACGCACCTTTTTAACCTCACCTGAAGTTCAAAATAACTTTTCACACGAACTTTATCGCACCCGACTAGGAGATAACTACGACCCTAAAGATTGGCAAGGGCTTCTTCCCCATTGGCACCCCTACACAGAGTGCCCCTTTGGTCACTCAAAAATTGTAAAACTTATAGCCTCCTTCCAAGAGATTAGAAAAGAAGTAGGTGGGGCTGAATAAGGTGCTTTTCACCACCCCTTAGAGTATCAAGATCGGGCTAGGTGGCTGCCACCCTACCTAAATCTTAAATTTGCATTTCGTTATATTATCAAGCATCCTTTAATATGTCATAAAGTGATAAAAACATCAGGGTGCTGTTTTATAAAAACTATGATCTACGAATCAACACAGGAAAATATCCAAAAAGCTGCTGAATTAATAAAATGCGGAGAGGTTGTTGCCTTTCCGACAGAGACAGTTTACGGGCTTGCTGCTAATGCTCTTAACCCTCAAGCAGTGCAAAAGATCTTCGACTTAAAAGAACGACCTAATTTCAACCCACTTATTGTACACCTCCTTACAGTGGAACAGATTGAAGAGGTTTCAACTTATAAAAACTCCCCCCGTTTAGTTGAATTATTAGAAAAGGTGCAGAGATTCTGGCCAGGACCGTTATCAGTAATTTTACCAAAAAGAGAAGAGATCCCCTCCGTTGTGACAGGTGGGCTAGAAACCGTCGCTATTAGAATTCCCTCACACCCTATCGCCCGTTCTTTTATTAAGGCTTGCGCCTGCCCCATCGCTGCGCCAAGTGCTAATAAGTTTACCCATATCAGCCCAACCAAAGCAGAGCATGTACAGGATAGCCTTGGCGATCAAGTTTTTATCCTTGATGGCGGTTCAACTCCAGTTGGACTTGAAAGTACCGTTATCTCGCTAGTGCCAAATCCACCGCAACTACTACGTCCTGGCTTTGTTACCTTTGAAGAGTTGCAAGCGGTACTTAATGATATCGAACACGGAGAAAAAGTTTCTCTACGACCTCCTTCTCCCGGTATGTTAAAACGGCACTATGCGCCGAATACTCCGTTAATGTTGAGGGGCTCCACCTCTTTAAAAAACTTACCGAAAAATTGCGGACTAGTTTCATTTAAAAAATCAGAAGAAGATCTCCACCTCTTTAAAGAAGTTATCACACTTAGTGAAAACAGTGACCTTGAAGAGGTCTCATCAAAACTTTTTAATGCCCTACACGAACTGGATAAAAAAGGGCTAGATCTAATTCTAATTGATTCATGCCCTGAACACGGTTTAGGACTAGCAATAATGGATAGGATCTCCCGCGCAACAAAGAGATAACGTCAAATAGACCAAGTCTACTCACAACAAGGTCTATCCATCTTTATTATCTGCTTATCTGTTTATCTGTTTTTTTATTTAGCTGGATCTGGCTTAGCAAGCTTCTCTTTTAATTTAAGCAATAAGCCTGAAAACTTCTCTTTCCTGATGATCCCTGCAAACTCGTTACGATAATTATTAACTAATCCGATATTTTCAATCACAACATCGTAAACTTTCCACTCTCCATCTTTTTGAACCATGCGGTAATCGATAGGAAAGACATCACCTTTGTAAGTCACAGTTGTTTTAACTATCGCTCTTGCTTTACTGATGCGCTCACTATTAACAGCTACAACATCACGTTCAATGCTATCGATTCTATCAAGATACGTTTTAGCTAAAAGCTCAGAAAATACCTCAATAAACTCCTGTCGCTCTGCTTCCGTTAAATCCTTCCAATACCGACTTAAAGAGCTTTTTGACATCTCAGCAAAATTAAACCGTGCTGTAATAACAGTGCGCATCTCTTCTCTACGTTTGGCGGCATTAGCCTGACCTGGTAAAGTTTCAACTACCTGTACAAGTTTATCAATCGTCGATTGAATAATCGCCTTAGGAGTTTCTGCTAAAACAGTAGATCCTGAAAAAAACAGAGCTCCTATCAAAGAAAACACTAGAAATCCTTTTTTCATCACAATTCCTTATCTTTAAAAATTATAAAATCAACTCTCTTATTGCCTATAATTTTTCAGAAGTAGCTTCATCCTCAGTAGCATCTTCCGACTCATTATCTCCAGAAAAATTGTGCACGATCTTTCCGATCAGATCTTCAATATCAACGACAGATTCCGTGTCCATAATCTCGTCGCCTTCTTCCAAAAACTCATCAGAACCGCCACGCGAAATCTTAACATACTTATCGCCGATAATTCCCTTTGTTCTGATAGCAACGATATCATCAGCACGAATTTTTTCATGTCTAATACGCATCGTTACAACAGCCACAGGATCTTCAAAAGAGATATTTATAACCTCTCCGATCTTAACTCCCGCCGCCTCAACAGAAGCCCCTTTTTCTAAGCCGGAGATATTATCAAAACGAGCTTCTACAAGATACGAATCGCCGTGTCCGAAGATCTCTAACCCGCCAAGATTCACAGACAGATACGCTGCCGCCGCTAAAGACACTAGAGCAAACAGCCCCACGAAAAACTCCATACTAAAACTGCGCTTCGGCAATACAACCTCAACACTCTCTTTTTTATTGGATTCTGATTGGTCCATTTACATCACCTTTTAAAAATTGCCGCACGGCAGGATTGCTCGATGCCGAGATTTCAGCAGGCGCACCTTGCTCAACCAACTCCCCGTTAAGCAACATGGCGACCCGATCCGAAACCTGAAAAACCTCCGGAATCTCATGACTAACCACCACACCGGCAAACTTCCACTTCTTACGACACTCGTTTATCAAATCATAAACTTCTTGTCCGACCAAGGGATCAAGTCCCGTATTCGGCTCATCAAACAAAAAAACAGACGGCTCTGTAATTAAAGCACGTGCCATCCCAACCCTTTTTCTAATTCCGATCGATATCTCTTGCGGATAACGTGCAGCATATGTCGTTAAACTTAACGATTTCAACATCTCCTTTACACGATCATACGCCTCATCTCGTTTCATATTCAAACGGTGAAAAAGAGGAAATGCTACATTCTCAAAAACAGTTAAAGAATCAAAGAGAGCAGCTGACTGAAAAAGAACACCTAAGCAAGCGCGGATCTGATTTTTTTCTGTTTCACTCTTCGCATCTTCTATATTTTTACCGTATATCAAGATCTCTCCCTGATCTGGTTGCAGGATCCCGATAATTAATTTAAGCAAAACACTTTTCCCAACACCACTCGGCCCAACCACAGCGGTAGTCTTTCCTGGCTCTATCTCTAAACTGACATTATTCAAAACAACCTGCTTTCCAAACCGTTTTGAAACATTACGTACAGAAATCGGGTTCATCACTAATCCATAAAAACGGTGGTTAAAATCGTCGTTAAGAAGTAATCCACCACAAGCACTGCCACAGAAGAGGTCACAACCGAACTCGTTGTAGCCTTATTTACTCCAACAGAACCAAAGCCACATGTGTATCCCTTATAACAACTGACCCAGCCAAAGATAAAACCGAAAACCAACGCCTTAATAATTCCAGAATGAACATCAAGTAACGTCACAGCAGCAACCATCTGAGCTACAAAAGTTCCACCACTTAGTCCCAACAACCCGACAGCAACCACATAACCACCACCGATCCCAACCACAATAAAGATACAGGTTAAAAGCGGCATCGCAATAATACCCGCCAAAAGACGGGGAGCCATTAAATATTTAATCGGATCAACTGCCATTGAACGCAAGGCATCAATCTGCTCCGTAATACGCATAATTCCGATCTCTGCCGTCATAGCAGAACCGGCACGTCCAACCACCATTAACGCTGTCAAAACAGGGCCCAACTCACGAATTAAACTTAACGCTACGGCAGAACCAACATAGGCGGTAGCTCCAAATTGAGAGAGGGTATACTCCCCCTGCACAGCCAACACCGCTCCCGTAAAGAGACCTATTAAAGAGATAACAAGGGTGGAGAGTGCCCCAACTTGATAAAGTTGTCTTAATAATAACTGAAAATTATACGGAGGAGTGAGTATACCGATTATCGTATGAAACACGAACACAACCGACTTGCCCCAACGCTCCAGAAAAGAGATTAAAGATCCCCCCAATTTTTCAACCGCCGCAACTGCACTCATAGACATTACCTAATCAATAACAAAAAACGGGTCTGAGACACGCTCATCCCCTTTCGCGCAAAAACACCGCCACTCTTAAACCTACTCACCTTTAAACCCCATTCCAACTACATAGAACTCGGTGGAAGATCTTCTAGAAGAGTCTAACTCTTCCCTCTTACATACTTTAAACACAGAGCGCACACTTTGCACAAATTCCTGCGCCTCTGGACTCATAAAAACTTTCACAACTAAGGAGCCGTCCTTTTTTAAAACCCGTTTCGCAATATTAAGCGCTGCACCTGCTAGAGCTGCAGCTCCACACATATCAACTTCTCTAATACCAGTTAGTTTAGGGGAAAGATCTGAAAGCACAACATCAAATCGTTGCCTTGTTTCGGAAAACATCTTTTCAAGCGCTACATCATCAAAAACATCACCTTGATAGATCTTAATATTAGGTTCGGCAAAGCCTTTAATCTCAGCTAAATCTATTCCTACCGCCAATCCATTATCTCCGATCTTATCTGCTGAATATTGCAACCACCCTCCCGGCCACGCCCCGAGATCAAGGACATCCATCCCTTTAGAAAAAAGTTTGTATTTTTTATCTAACTCCTCAATCTTATAAAACGCTCGACACCGTTGCCCTTCTGATTTCGCTTTATTATAAAAACTATCTTTCCTTTTGTACTTAGCAGACATTACAGTTTTTCCCTTCCTCCCGCATGACTTTTTCGGTAAAGAGTAACCTGTTCATCGAAAGGGCACCACAGGGAAGTAACATTTATCTCCACAATTACCAATAAAATCAATAATATTCCATAGTTAAAAGCATAAGTGCAACATCTTAGCTGTTACACAACTTTCTCCATATCCTTATAAAAACACCAATTCTTCTATTTTTTGCCCAAAAACAGAAGTTTTTTCTCGCCTTAAGCCGATAGCCTCTCTAAAGTGTATAGATACAACAGAGGTATCGTATCTTCGTATAACCTCTTAAAAGAGTAAAAATGGGGCGTTTAGTCGTTATAAAAGATATAGGCTATCAAGAATATAAAGATCTGATAGCGAAAGGTCTAGAAGCTAAAGATCTGGGGCGATCTCTTCTCGCCGACTCAGATAAAAACGCTCCGCTCTTAACAAAAAAATCATGGGCGGTACGTGCTTCCATTATTTGCATTATTATCTCACTTCTTTTGGCGATCTACATCGCCATCCAGTTCTCAAAAGATCTTTCTAATGACGGAGATTCTGCAATCCTTCAACTACTTAACTTTAATTCAATTACAACGAACCTTAACTACCTTTCCCCCTCCTCTTTTTTTCTAACTTCCGAACCTAGACACTTTTTTTAAAAAAGCTTTTAACTAAAGAATACCTCTCCTGCTTTAGATTAAAAAAGCTTCTAGCTAAAGAATACCTCTCCTGCTTTAAATTAAAGTAGAGTACTAAAAACTCCTCTCTCCGCAGAAAAGGCACTCTCACATATTATCCTAGTAAGTTTTAAGCAGCACAAACCGTTTCATACCTGCAGTTTCAACAACCAGTCGAATCCCGTCAGAAAGGTTATGCTTCTTTATCTCAGCTAAGAACTCTTGACTACTTTTTACATCTTTCCCAGCAACCTTTAAAATAACATCCCAAGGTTGAATCCCTGAATTAGCTGCCACTCCGTAAGGGGTAACACTCATAACCACTACGGAACCTTCAGTTCTAAAACCGAGTTGCCGACGAAGGTGCGGCGTTAATGTCTCCACATTTAACCCGAGATCAGAAACCGAACTGCGCGACTGCTGCCACGTTCCTGTACTTCCATCTTGCAGCTCTTCAATTCTCACCTTAAAAGTCTTGATCTTGCCATCTCTAAAAACCTCTACGGGGACTCGACTCTTCGGGGCAGTAGCGGCTACTGCAAGACGTAACTGATTGACATCCTTTATCTTTTTCCCATTAAACTTTACAATAATATCTTCAGAACGTAAGCCCGCTTTTTCAGCTGGTCCATCTGGGGTGACATCTCCGATTAGAGCGCCCTCCGTACCGGAATAATTAAAGGAAGCTCCCAAATCTTCCGTTATGTTTTGAATAGCAACACCGAGCCAGCCACGCACGACCTTTCCGTTTTTAGCCAAACTCTCTAAAACACTTTTGGCGAGGTTAATCGGTATGGCGAACCCAATCCCCATATATCCGCCACTCTTACTGAAGATTGCAGAATTAATCCCAACAACCTCACCGTACAGATTCACCAACGGTCCACCACTATTACCTGGATTAATAGCGGCATCTGTTTGAATGTAATCTTCATACTTCATGCCTCCAGGTGAGATTGAACGTCCCTTCGCACTAACAACACCCGTTGTAATAGTATGCTCCAAGCCGAAAGGATTTCCCACAGCAACAACCCATTCTCCGATCTTTAATTTATCAGAATCTCCTAATTTCAGAGGGGTAAGTTTCTTATCCGATTTAATCTTTAAAATAGCTAGATCCGTTCCGGAATCAGCTCCTACGATCTCGGCTTTATAGATATGGTTATCATGCAATTTAACTTCAACCTCATCAGCCCCTTCAATAACGTGATTATTGGTTAAAATATGTCCGTCATCATCAATAATAAATCCCGTTCCCATTCCACTTTGTTGCTTGTAGCTTTGCCTACCCCGTGGAGGAGTGCCCCTCCCTTGAGGAAAGTTTTCATCGGGGAAAAGTTGATTAAAAAACTCCTCTCCAAAAAACTCTTCTAAGGGCACCACCCTTCTACCGTTAAAAGGCACACTGCGGAAGGTGCGCACCCCAGCATTAATATTCTGCACGGCGCTAATATTGACCACACTCGGCATAACTGTTTCCGCAACGTGTGAAAATGCCTGCGACAACGCTTGCGCCTGCTCGATAGATCTATCTATATCTTCAGCCTGTACATTATAGGAACATAAACAAAAAGATAGAGCGAACAACTTAATGATCTTAAACGACTTCATTTATCTCCTCCATAACATTACGTAATAACTTTTCTTATTATAAAATTTCACTCGTCCACTTGTGTCTTTGACGATAGAACAACTCCCCATATTCATGATTTTTTATTTTTTCTTTATTATCACAAGTCATAATAAACGACACATAATTGATCTTATTACCTTTTAATACTATTATTTAGCAGTTCTTTAAACAGCACTCTGAATAAGGAGTATCCCCAGATGATTATAATGAAGTTCGGAGGCAGTTCTTTACGAGATGCCACACGAATCAATGAAGTTATTTCTTTGATTCGGGAATATCTAAATGAGCACCCCATCATCGTCTGTTCTGCACTTGGCAGCACCACTAACAACTTACTTGAAGCTGGGCAAGGTGCGCTTTCGGGAGATGTCACCATTGAAAAGATTAAATCTGATCACCTTAAAATTATTACAGACCTAAATCTCTCTCAAGAAGAGATCACACCTCTCTTCACAGAATTAACCGATCTCTTACAAGGGATCGCCGTACTACAAAAACTAACTAAAAAAACGACAGATGCTTTAATGTCTTTCGGAGAGAGGCTCTCCGTTCGCATTATAGCCGCTGCACTATCAAAAAACGGTATCGCTGCAAAGCCGTTTGATGCTTTTGATCTAGGCTTTCTAACAGATTCTAAATTTAACAACGCTGAAATTCTACCAGAAACATATACAAATCTCCGTAAAAACTGCGCTGCTTTTTCAGACTATCACTACACCCCTATCGTCACCGGTTTTATTGCAAAAGATCAGGAAGGTAACATCACAACACTAGGTAGAAGCGGCAGTGATTTAACAGCATCTACCCTTGGAGCAGCTTTAAATGTACGCGAAGTTCAGGTCTGGAAAGATGTGGATGGTTTACTAACAACAGACCCACGTATTGTAAAAGCAGCCCGTCCTGTCGGAGATGTTTCATTCGAAGAGGCTTCAGAGTTAGCTTATTTCGGCGCTAAGGTCTTACACCCCTTAGCCATTCAACCAGCTATGGCGTACAACATCCCTGTTAGAGTTAAGAACTCTTACAATAAAAACCATCCAGGTACACTTATTACCGCCAAACGTGAAGCACCTGTTGCCCTCCTAAAAGCGCTAACAACAAAACGAAACGTTACCCTGATCGACCTTTTCTCTTCGCAGATGCTCGGTCAATACGGCTTTTTAGCCCGTGTTTTTCAGATCTTTGATGAACACAAGATCTCCGTTGATATGGTTGCAACTAGTGAAGTTAGCGTTTCTTTAACCTTAGATAAGAACTTTGAACTTAAAACTGCCGTTCATGATCTCCAACAGATAGCTTCTGTCCACGTCGGATACGATAAAGCTATTATCAGTTTAATCGGCGATATCTCTCGTTCATCAGAGATCCTTCATCTCGCTTTTGGTACACTCCATGCTATCGGTATTAATGTGCAGATGATCTCTTTAGGCGCTTCTAAGGTCAATATCGGTCTAATTGTAGAAGACTCTCAAGCGGAGGATTGTATTAAAGAACTTCACAAAGTATTTTTTGAAACAGAAAACGAGGCAGCATGAAAATAGGAGTTATCGGTTACGGCAAAATGGGAAAGTTAATCCGTGAGGTGGCGCTTACAAGGGGACACACCGTTACTACCATAGATCCTTTTGCTGCTGATGCCGATTTTAAACAGATTACCGCTGAATCCGTAGCTGATGTGTCTGTATGCATAGATTTTACAACTCCCACCGTTGTTATAGAGAACATAGAAAAGTTAATCTCATTAAAGAAGGGGATCGTAGTCGGTACTACCGGCTGGTACGATAAGGTGGATTATGTAAAAAATCTGGTTGATAAAAACGAGGTTGCTTTAATGTACGCCTCTAATTTTTCACTCGGGGTTAATATCTTTTATCAGATTGTCAGACGAGCAGCAGCGCTAATGAACAAAGTCGATAACTATGATGTCTGCGGCATTGAGTACCACCACTCCCAAAAAGCAGATAGCCCCTCCGGCACTGCACAAACCTTATCAGAGATAATTTTATCTGAGATGCAACGTAAAGAAAAAGTAGTTTTTGATATCGTTGATCGCAAGATTGAACCTAAAGAGCTACACTTTGCCAGTGTACGGTGCGGGTCTTTTCCAGGCACACATGAGATCTCTTTTGATTCATCGGCAGATACGATTTCATTAAAACACACCGCTAGAAACCGTGACGGTTTCGCCTATGGTGCTGTTTTAGCAGCGGAGTGGATCAGCTGCTCTAAAGGTTTTTTTACAATAGATGATTTTATCACCTCTATTTTATAATATTTGCGAAGAAGTTTTTCATTAAATAAAAAGGGACTGCTCATGAAAATTAAAGGTGTTTATACGGCACTTGTCACACCATTTACCGGAGTCAATAACACTTCCGTTAATTACACTGTCCTTAAAGAAAACATTCGCTTTCAATTAGAGTCCGGCATCTCGGGGCTTGTTCCTCTCGGAACAACGGGCGAAACTCCAACTCTTACCAAAGAAGAGCAGATTAAAATTATCAACTGCACTGTTTCAGAAGCTAAAGGTAAAGCCGTTATCCTTGTCGGAACAGGTACTAATTCAACGGCAAGCACTATTGAAAACACTCTACGCGCTAAAGATCTGGGAGCGGATGCTGCTCTTATCGTAACTCCGTACTACAACAAACCGACACAAGAGGGGCTCTATCGTCATTTTGCTGCTGTGGCAGAAGCTGCCGACCTTCCACTTGTAGTTTACAATATAAAGGGACGCTCTTGTGTAAACATAGAAACTGCCACGATGTTTCGCTTAGCAAAGATCCCCCAAGTTGTAGCGGTAAAAGAAGCTTCGGGAGATATCGGGCAGATCGGAGATGTTGTTAAAGAGCTTGCTTCCGATAAGTTTTCAGTTATGAGTGGTGATGATGGCTTAACACTACCAGCTATGGCACTTGGTGCCGCAGGTGTTGTCTCTGTACTATCAAACCTATTACCGAAAGAGGTTGTTGCTTTAGTTTCTGCAGCAGCTTCAAACGATATCACAGCTGCCCGTAAGATTCATTACCACCTCCTTCCACTTTTTAAAGCAATTTTTATTGAAACAAATCCGATTCCGATCAAGGCTGCTATGAATTTATGTGGTATACCGTGCGGTGGTCACCGTTTACCTCTCTGCGAAATGAAGCAGGAGAACCTTGAAAAACTTATCTCTGTTTTACAAGAGTTGAAAATTATCAAAGGATTATCTAACGCAGTTTAGTAAGCTTGTATGTTTTCTGCCTTACTTATTAAAGTTTAATTATTATTGCACGATTTTTACGGAGTATCATGGATAAATTACATTTTACGAAAATGGAGGGTACAGGCAACGATTACATCTATATAGATTGTTTAAATTGCGAGATGCCTCAACTCTCTGCCCCTGAAATTACTCGCCTTTGCGATAGACACTTCGGCATCGGTGCAGATGGCGTCGTTTTTATTTTACCCTCTGAAACAGCCGATTTTAGAATGCGTATGTTTAACGTTAATGGTACTGAAGCAGAGATGTGCGGCAATGCTTCTCGTAGCATCGGAGTCTATCTTTATAATCGCGGCAAAACTGAAAAGACGAATATTAAATTGGAGACAAAAGGCGGCATTAAGGATCTATTTTTAAATATTGAAAATAACCTCGCCACCTCAGTCTGTGTCGATATGGGGATCCCTTCCTTAACTCCCGCACACATCCCAGTTATTAGTGACAAAGAAAAAGCCATTAACGATACAATTCTAATTGATGGACGCACTCTATACATGAGCTGTGTCTCTATGGGAAATCCGCACGCCGTGTTTTTTGTATCAGAGATAACGGATGAGCACGTCCTAACATGGGGACCTCAAATAGAGACACATCCGTTATTCCCTAAACATACCAACGTTGAGTTCGTACAGATTATCTCCAAAACAGAGATGCGAATGCGTGTCTGGGAACGGGGTACTGGAGAAACTTTAGCTTGTGGAACAGGAGCGTGCGCTGCACTTGTAGCAGCCTCTTTAAACGGATTATCTGATGATAAGGCAACAGTGCATCTACTGGGAGGAGACCTTAAGGTCGAATGGAGAGACGACGATCACGTTTATCAGACAGGACCTGCAAAGATAGTTTTTGATGGCACTTTTATATTTTAACGCCCCTCCCCCTAAGAGCCTAACTCCTTAATAATAAAGGATATATAGGTCACTATCAAGGCATCTGCCGTATTTGTGCCACCACTACAAACACCTTTCAAACCCTATTACATCCGAGCCTTACAAAAACTTGAGTTACTTATCAATCATGGTGTATCCTCACCTTATATAACGGAGCTGCGTCTCTTACGGAGTGTCAAGATTGAGGCAGTGATAGTCTTCTGCATTATTCATGATAATTCATACAAAAAAACAGTAACGAATTATCATGAATGATACAGGCAAAAAGGAGTTAAGTGTATTTTTATTCCTCCTTTTCTGTTTGATCTATTACTAATACTAAGTTGTCTTCTGTATCTCAATCGCAATCCCCTTTGCGATACTCACACCGCAAGTAGTGTCTTCGTTATCTCTTATTTAATTAAGATTTTTTTACAGCAAAAAAATAAGGATAAACTATGCGCTTTAAGATAGCAGCTAGACAAAACAACTCCGACTCTAAGATTGAAAAAGATCACTACCGTGAGATAGAAGATAATCTAAATTATCACTTTAAAGATATCACATATCTGCAACGTGCTTTAACACACCGTTCCGCTCCCGTCGCACACGGTGCCGGAAATGATTACGAAAGGTTAGAGTTCTTGGGAGATGCCGTCTTAGATCTCGTTGTTGCCGACCTCTTACTCTCGGCACATCAGAACATCAAAGAAGGTGAGCTATCAAAGATGCGCGCCGCTTTAGTAAATACACTCTCTCTCGCTGAGATCGCCCGCACAGTTAAACTTGGAAAATATATTAAACTCAGTCGCGGCGAATTAGCTAACGGTGGAGCAGACCGTCCTTCAATCTTAGCTGATGTCTTTGAAGCTACTATCGGTGCTATCTACAAAGATGCTGGATATGCACAGGTCTTCGAATGTATCAAAAGCCTCTTCGGCGATAAGATCTCAACAGTCACCCCGATCGATCCGAAAACAGAGCTGCAAGAAGCTCTGCACCTAGCAGGTAGCGAAGCTCCAAACTATCTTTTAGAATGCGTAGAAGGTCCCGAGCACGCCCCTACTTTTATATCAGTTGTTGAAGTTGATAAGCAGATCGTTGGACGTGGCAGCGGTCCCACCAAAAAAGCATCACAACAAGCAGCTGCAGCAGAAGCTTTAGAAAGACTACTTAAAGAAGATGAGATAGATCACACTTTCTTTACAATTGATGCACAAAATTTAATCCAGAACCACACAGCAGAGATGGAGGACTAATGGGGAAACGTATTCCGACCGTCGCCATTGTTGGGCGCGCCAACGTCGGTAAATCAACACTTTTTAATGCACTCGTTGGGCGCAAGGTTTCTATCGTAAAGGATAAGCCAGGGGTAACTAGAGATCGTAACTATGCCTTAGTTCGAAAGTTTCCCGTACCTTTTACACTGATTGATACAGGCGGACTTCTGCATGACGACGATATCGCTTTACAGGAATCAATCAAGAATCAGACCGATATCGCTATTCAAGAGGCTGATTTAATCTTAGCCCTATTGGACGGACTTAACGGAGTGCATCCAAATGATCACGATATTGTGAACCTCCTCCGTTGCACATCCAAACCTGTCATCTGGGTTGTTAATAAATGCGAAAAGCCTTCCATAGAGGCAAACGCTTGTGAGTTCTTCGAGCTGGGCATAGAAGATCCCTTCCGAATTAGCGCAGCACATAACGTCAATATTAAACAGCTCTTAGCTAAGATCAGAGATGTGTTGCAACTTGGAGACCCTGAGAACTTCATTGATTCTGAAGAGGAAGAGAGCGGTGTCATCCGCATCGCTGTGATCGGACGTCCGAACGTCGGAAAGTCCACCTTTATCAACACAATCTTAGGTGAAAGTCGTCTGATTACATCTGATATCGCTGGAACTACTCGAGATAGTATCGATACACCCCTAAAACGTGAGGGGCGCGATCTCGTTCTGGTCGATACCGCAGGACTACGCAAAAAAAGTAAGGTCGATAATGCTGGGCTTGAATATGCAGGTAACGAAAGAACGATTCGCGCCTTAGCAACTTGCGATGTTGCAATACTCGTCCTCGATGTAACGCGCGGCGAACCTGCTGAACAAGATGCCAAAATCGCAGGACTAATTCACGAACGTGGTAGATCTTTAGTTATTGTTGCTAATAAATGGGATGCCGTAGAAAAAGACCACAAATCTGCTAAAAAATATAAAGATGCCATCTATGAAGCGTTCAAGTTCGTAAAATATGCACCTGTTCTCTTCACCTCTGCCAATACCGGTAGACGCTGCCCACAAGTTATAAAAAAAGCTATCGAGGTTTACGATACCGCACGTATCAGAATACCCACCTCAGAGTTAAACAAGATCATCTCTGAGGCTTTTGAAAAACATCAACCGCCAACACATCGCGGAAATATCGTGAAGATCTTCTTCGCCGTACAGATTAGCGTTGCACCACCAACGATTGTACTCTTCGTAAATCATCCTGATAAAATAAACTTCTCTTATCAACGTTACTTAACAAACGCTATCAGAGAAAAATACCCTTACGAAGGTGTAAAAATAAAACTTATCGTAAAAAAACGCACCTCCGCCGGACAGGAAAAAAAGAAGCTTAAAGGTTTTTGACCTCCGCTAACACCATAGTAGCTTTTGCAAAGCAGTTGTCCCAAGAAAAAGAAAGATAAAGCTTCTAAAATTTTGACCTCCCTTAACACCATAGTAGCTTTTACAAAGCAGTTGTCCCAAGAAAAAGAAAGATAAAAACTCTTAAATTTTTTACCTCCGCTAACACCATAGTAGCTTTTGCAGAACTACTGTCCCAAGAAAAAGAAAGATAAAAACTCTTAAATTTTGACTAGCCAAACACACGGCAGCAGACCTTACCGTACAGAGACACAACGCCGACCTCCCCCCCCCCTCTCTATCCGCAAGGTGTTTAAATGGTTTGGCAATACTGCCCAACTCGTATATAATAATCTGTTATTATTAAATATTTTTACAATCTTTAAAGTAACGCCACCTCCCCAGTAGTAACTTTTTGAATCTTTTTAGGACATTAAATACTCTTGATTTATATGCAGTTTTTGCGGATCATCACGGGCGGTTGTGTTTTATTCGGCTTCGTCCTTATTAAATAACATAAGGGAAAGAAGTGGTTACGCAGCAATATGTATGCTTTTATTTAATAACACACCTTTGTTCTGTTTTTGGACGTTCTGTTTTTTGTAAACAGTTGAAACGAACGATTTAGACGATGGTGTTTTTTTGGAGAACTATTTTTGAAGGGATTTTATCGAGGACGCCGACCAGGCGTAAAACCTGACGCTAATGAAACTCACCGTATTAATGATCGTATTCTTGCACGTGAAGTACGTCTAATCTCCGATGAAGGAGAACAACTTGGCATTGTCAGCACCAGAGAAGCTTTGAGGATGGCAGAAGAAGCAGGGCTGGATTTAGTTGAAGTATCAGAAGATGCACGTCCACCCGTTTGTCGCTTAATGGATTACGGCAAACTTAAATATAGAGAGCAGAAGAAAGCTGCAGAAGCTAGAAAAAAGAGAACGGAAATTGTTATTAAAGAGTTGCGCTTAAGATATCGTACTGATGTCGGCGACTTTGAAACGAAGATACGTCAAGCTCGCGATTTCTTGCAAAATGGAGATAAAGTTAAATTTTCCATGCGCTTCAAAGGTCGCGAAGCGATGTATGTTAACTTGGGCGTAGAAAAATTTAATGAGGTTGCTGAACGTCTAAAAGATATCGCAGTCATTGATGATCAATCACCTGCCTTTGGTCGTCAAATTCATATAACCTTCGCACCACTTAAAGGAAAAGCAGCACCTGCTACTCCTGCTGCTCCAAAATCAGAAAAAGAGTAATTGCAAATCGTATGGATAAGAATTTACCTAATGCTACTGCAAAAGATCTGTATGCTTTAAGTAGCGCTAAATTAGCAAAAGCTGTCTTCAACGGTGATGTTCCGGAAAAGTTTATCAGAGAGTTACCAGCACAGAGCCTATTTTTATTGGTAAAACATAACGGACTAGATTCCTCTGCTGATTTAATAGAGATGGCAAGCGTCAAACAGTGTCGTCTACTGTTAGACTTTGATTGTTGGCAAGGAGATGATTTTTATGAAGATAACTTCTGGAACTGGTTGGCAATTACTGATGCTAATGAGAATTTAAAACTTCTAAAAAAAATTATTACAGTTGCAGATTTAAATATCATCTCTCTACTACTCGCTAAATATGTGCAGTGGATAACTTTAGAAGAACCTACCGATCAGCCACCTGCGGCGGAATACTACACTCCAGATAAAGGAACAACGTGGTTAAACATCAATGCTCCTGATTCGGATAAAACTTTTTTGCTGGGGCGGATGTTAGCGATGATCTTTGAAAACGATGCTGAGCTCTTTTATCAACTCTTAGCGACAACGGGTGCGCTGACAAACAGTGAGATAATCGAAGAAGCTTATCAAAACAAGGTTAAACGTTTAGCTGCAGAGGGTATCCCTGACGATGAATTTGCTTATACCGTCAATGCACCACTTTCTGATAAAGAGGTCTCCGCTATCCTAAACAAAGACTCTTCTTTAAAAGGAGTCATAAATGATATTCGAACGATCGGTCCTTTAATTTACGACTCTATGACGGTGCAACCTCTACGCGGGTTATTATCAAAGATCCAACCGCGCGATGAGTTTGAAGCGGAGTTAACCTTAATTATGAACTGCGCCGTCCTGCGCTTTAAAGTTGACCTTTGGGAGAGCGAAGAATTACAAGCTTTATGTGAAAAGGTTAAAGGAGCTATAAATATCGGTTTAGAAGGTGCCACCACACTGGCTCCCAACCTCTTGGATATTGAGATCTATCAGAAACTTGGTTTGCAAAAACTATACAGGTTCGGGATGTGGCAGATTATGAATTTGCAGAAGCAAGCGAAAAAACTTCCGAAAGAAAAACTAACCTCTCTTCCTCCTGAAATTTTTTCATTAGTTGCTGGAGCATTAGAAATTATCCCAGTATTTCCACGTTGTTTAAATAGTGATGGTAGCGTTAATAAATCAGAGGATGGAAAATTAGAATCAGGCTATCACCCGTTTGAACATAAGCAGCAACTCGATCTGGCAAACTCGTTACTACCGAAATAAAAATTATTAAAAAAGATAAAGCTCCCCCTCTTATTTCTTCTTTTTTCCCTTTTTACCTGACTTAGGTGCTTTCTCATCTTTCTTTTTTGTAGTGTCACCTGTTGTCTTTTGCTGAGGAGCAACTTGAAGTACCACTTCATTACATACTATCTCTGATACAAAACTATCCAAGCACTCGCCCTGCATATTTTCGCAATCTCGCATTATCGCATCTTCTAAAGACTTTCTCGCAGAAAAATTAAGGGTGGCTAAGATAGTTGAACTTTGAATAAAACGGTTGGAGATGCAGCCCGTCATATTTTCATGTTTATCAGAGCAAAGTTTTTTAGCTCTACGCCGTTGCTTTTTTGCAATCTTGTTAATTTTATCTCGAGCTTCAGCCTCCGTTGCACCATTTGCTCCGATATCATTTACAACAACTTTAATAGCATCCCCCTGCCCATCTTTCTTTTTCCAGTTATATCCGACTTCAGTTGAACAAGAGAAATCAGCCAGCACAAGGTTTGGCAAAAATATCAATATTACGGTAATAACGGTTCTTTTCATAGAAGTTGCTTAACATAAAGAAGAGATAGAACATAGATAATATTTTTTAATTTATTTTTTGGAAGGTGGTAAAAGCCCGTAACAGAACTCTCACTCACTGGGACTTGATGGTAAAAGCCCGTAACAAAAATTAGACTCAATGGGACTTGATGGTAAAAGCCCGTAACAGAACTTACACTCGCTAGGACTTAGTGACAAAAGCCTGTGGGAAATTAGACTCGCTAGACCATACTTGGCATAAAAAAACCCGCTTTTAATGAAATCATTAAAAGCGGGTTATACGTCTTTCTGTATCTTAGGGAGAGATTGTATTTGTAAAAAACCTAGTTAACTTGCTTCTTTCATGAAATACCAAGGAGCTGTCCTACGTTCCCCCCGTTTCGGCATTGCTGCTATCAGGTCAGCAATCCTTTGCGGTTCCAAGTCCAGCTGATGGCATACCCACGCGAACGAAAATTCTATATACGGTGGATCCATCCTTTGCTTAAAGATCCACTCTTCGGCTTCTTTAACTTCATGTCGAGAGTTGCCGACATAATCTCTGATAGCTCTTTCTAGGACAGCCATTAAGAGATTCCTTTCCGGAGTTCCTGTAAGATTCGGTTCACCATAAATTTCAAAGCCGTCTTCATCACAAATATACGAACAACTTTCAGTAGTCATAAATCAGTTCTCCAATAGAGAAAAAAGTATTGCCTTTTTAAAATCACAAGAGAGACGTACAAGGCTAAAAAATATTCATTTAAAATCTATTTTTTTTAGATCTTTAGTAGCTACTGGAGAAAATAGAACTGTATTTTATTTTATAGGGTGATTAGACTATCCCACCTTTAGTCATTTTTACAATATCAATCAAAATATCGAGATCTTCAGGGGTGGTAAGACCTGCTGCTAGAGCGGCTTCTTTAATTGATAGATTCTCCGTTACAGCTTTTTTAGCTACCTGCGCCGCCGCATCATACCCTAACGTTGGAACCAGCGCCGTACAATTTGAAAGGCTTGCTTCCGCAAAAAACTTACACCGATCTTCATTAGCGGAGATCCCCGCAATACATTTTTCAGCAAAGTTATCTCCCGCTGCGGCGAGTAAATTAATGGACTCTAAAATACTATACGCCATTACAGGCAGCGCTGTATTAAGCTCAAAATTACTTTGTTGATTAGCAAACGTTATCGCCGTGTCATATCCGATCACTTGACAAGCAACCATAATAACGGACTCACAGATAACAGGATTAACCTTACCAGGCATAATACTAGATCCAGGTTGAATCTCGGGCAGCTTTAACTCAGCTAAGTTACATCTCGGTCCCGCCGCCAGCCAACGGATGTCATTAGCGATCTTTATTAAAGCAGAGGCAGCACCTTTCAAAGCTCCACTTAACTCAAGAATAGAATCCTGCGCCGCTTGCGCTGCGAAATGATTTTCCGCTTCTGAAAAAGATCGTCCTGTTCTCTCATTTAAAAAAGCGATCACTTTAGAAGCAAACTCAGGATGTGCATTTAAACCCGTTCCTACTGCTGTACCACCAAGCGGCAAGTGTCGCACTGATATTAAAGCGCGCTCTATCCGCTCCCAAGCTTGCTGCACCTGTGCTGCATAACCACTAAACTCCTGCCCTAAAGTGATCGGAGTCGCATCTTGCAGATGCGTTCTCCCTACCTTAACGATAGCTGAAAACTCTTGCGTCTTTTTTATCAACGCTGCATGTAAATTTTTTAAAGCTGGAATCAATTTCCCATCACTAAGCTCCACAGCGGCAATATGTATAGCAGACGGAAAGACATCATTTGAAGATTGACAGAGGTTAACATCATCATTCGGATGAATCGTTTTTTTATCGCCTTTCGGTTTCTGCAAGATCTCAAGAGCTCTATTCGCAATCACTTCATTAGCATTCATATTAGTTGAAGTACCGGATCCAGTTTGATAAACATCAACCACAAAGTGTTGATAGTTTTTCCCCGTCACCACCTCTTCTGCAGCCGCTATAATAGCTGCCGCTTTATCCGGCGCTAATAACCCCAGATCTCTATTAACAGTAGCTGCCGCTAATTTAATAAACCCTAAAGCAGAGATAAACTCTCTCTGAAAACGTTTATCACTAATAGGAAAATTCAAGACAGCACGTTGCGTTGAAGCACCGTATAACGCCTCATCAGGAAGGTGCATCTCACCCATAGAATCTTTTTCTATCCTCATTTTTTTCACCCCCTCATTTTTTACGACTTTCAGCGTAACGCATAATTCCGATAATAGTCATAGCATCCTTTATCTCGCCTACGGCGATCATCTGCAACGCTTCCTCAAGTGTTACATACCTTAAACTCAAAACCTCCGTTCCATCAGGATCTTTAGGAACCTCTTCTAGATCCTCTGCAAGAAAGAGATACCCCCTTTCGTTAGTAAAGCAGTTGCTCAACATAATCTCTCCTCCGAGAGGTTGCCACTTTGAAGCTTTAAAACCGCCCTCCTCTACCAACTCTCTCTTTATCGCATCAAGGGGTGTTTCGCCAACTTCAGCGCCCCCTTCAATTATCTCCCAAGAATACTCCTCTACGGCGTAACGGTATTGTCCAACTAAGATAATCTTCCCTTCAGCATTAACAGCCACTACTCCCGTTGCAAACCTTGCTTCTACCACACTATAAATTCCATCACTACCATCGGGTCTAATAACACTATCTTCTCTAAGGCGTATCCACGGATTTTTATATACCTCACGACTCCCTTTTTTTACCCACGGATTCTTTTCCGACATTTAAACCCCATTAAATAAAGTGATAAAATTAACGGACTAGATCGATAAATTACCTCTCCAAAGATTCACATCAAATACCCCCTTAATAGATTAAGATCCCGCACTCCTCTCGGCAACCTTCAAAAAACGATCCTTGTGTTCCTCTAATAACTCTTTAATAGGTGCAACTCTTTTATGTAAAGAGGAGATCTGAAAGGATGTGGGCTTTTAGTATCCTTATAATTTACACCTACGATAAAAAAGTGATCTTAAGTGATGCTTCTACCTTACATACAAAGTTTAATAACAGAGGTGTTTTTTAACTAACTAGCATTTTGCGCTAATACAAGGGTAGCTGAGCGCATCCCCTGCAAATAGACTTTTACAGATGCTAGAGAATTAAAGACAGGGCAGCCTAACTTAATCAAATTATCGTGGTGCTGACACCCTCTGGAAACGAGTATGCAATCAATACCGAGAACATCTGCCACCTCCTTATCGTGTGCAGTATCACCCACCAACAGAATCTCACTTGCAGAAAAGTCGTTATCATTAAACCACTTTTGCCCGTTAGCAACTTTGCTGTCAGCTGCATTAGAGTGCAGCCCCTGCACATCCGTAAAGAATGAACCTAACCCCTTCTCTGTCACACTCTTAATCAAGATATCGTGGGGTAACGCCGACAAGATCGATTGACTGAGACCCCAACTTTGCAGAGTTGTTAAGATCGGAAGAGCATCATCAAAGATCTTACATTCAGGTAGACACTCTACATAACTGTTATGAAAATGATCCGTTATCTCCAAGTATGAACGCTTACTAAAATCCACCCCGACTTCCGTATAAAAGTCCTTCATCGGATGGTGGAACTTCCGTTTATACTCATCAGGCGGTATGGCTGGCACACCACAAAGTTCAAGCTCTTTTAGACAGAGGAGGTAGCTGACAGTGGCATCATTGATTAACGTGCCGTTCCAATCCCAGATCGTATGTTTATAAAAGGTATTACTCATTATAAATTTCTCTGATAAAAAATGGTTTTTTACAGCCATGAATATACAAGAGATTACGTTCTTTAGCTATTTTTTAGGAGTGCTACATTCTAAAAACTGGGAAAAATATCGCTTGGCTTAATTAAATCAAGGTGCTAGCCCCCTTTAAAAGTATCCGTTTTCTTTACAGATAATAGTTTGATGTGACTAGCGACACCGAATCTTGTAAAATCAGGTATCCGAAAATAGTTAAACTTAAAGAGTAAGTGGCAATAAATTTTAAGAAGATTACCTATTTCGGTAAAAGTATTAGGATTAATTGAAGCAAAATATTCTTTAAGAGGATTAGAGTTCAGATATTAAATCTTTCTAAGGTCATGCTGATATGGAAAACAAAAGTTCTGAATTATTTGATAAACTGGGTCTTCAAGTAAGCTCCTGTAATGTTGAAGAGGGGAAAACATACTGGATTTACGGCTGCATCACTAAATTTATAGACGATACACCAGGCAACGTTATCGTCGAGCTTAACTTTTCAATTCGCACTCGACTCACCATACAAACTAAGGAAAAGGTCGAGCTATTAAAAGAACGTGCTTTTGAAGCAGGTATCTTCGTCTGCACAATGCTCCCGAAAAATGATCAACTGGATGCTGATTGTCAAACAGTTGTTTTCGGACGTAAGCAGAGCGTAGTAGTTTAGAGACCTTCCTGTAAGCTTGATCTATTAACCCGGACACGCTAAAAAAGTGTCCGGGTTTTTTCTTTTTTAGGCAAGCACATGGATCATCTTAATGAATCTCAATCTGAAAAACAGACACAAAGTATCGACACTGTTTCTGAAATAAAATCATTTATCAAATCAGTTATCGTCCTCGTTATCTTAATCATCATTTTACGTGGATCTATTATAGAAGCTTTTAGAATACCGTCGGCTTCTATGCGCCCAACCCTGATTGAACAAGATCATATCCTTGTTACTAAGTTTGATTACGGTCTACGTGCCGCTTTTTTCCCTAAAACACTTTACCAGTTTACAACACCCAAGCGTGGAGACATCGTTGTGTTTACGCAGGAAAACGAGCCGGAGACAAACATCATCAAACGTGTTATCGGATTAGCAGGGGAAACTTTTGAAGTTAAAGGACGGCAAGTTTTTATAAATGGAAAAGAGCTTCAAGAACCTGAAAATATAAAGTGGCTTGATGGCGGAAAAGAAGATTTCGGTCCCGTAACTATTCCAGAAGGTCACGTTATTGTTCTAGGTGATAACAGAGACCACTCCAGAGACTCCAGATATTGGAATAACCCCTTTCTTGATATCAAACTAATTAAAGGTAAAGCTAAGATTATCTATTTTAACTGGGTTTCTCTAAGCAGAGCGGGAACTTTAATTAAATAATCTCTGATCATAATTTGATTATAAATAGTTAAAATACACATTCTTCTTTTATTTCAATATGTTAGCGACACGCTCTAACATTTCTTGCGTCTCTACAAGCACATAACTCATCTTAATCAGGGGGCTGTCTTATTTTACTTGAAGCGCAAAGAACGCAAAGCAGATAAGAGTAGAGTGCCCGTTATATAGAACTGAAAATATAATTCTCTATAAATAAATGACAGAAACAAAGGAAAAGAAACATAAAGAGAGTAAGCCTCGAAAAAAAACGGCATCTACTTCAGCCAAAACAAAGGAGGTCAACTCTGAAACTACCGCAAAGGTCGAACAGCCGTTAGCTGCAGAAAAAAAGAGCACCCGTAAAAAAGCAACATCCAGCGCTTCAAAAAAATCTCTCTCAAAAACAGTTACAAAATCAAGAGCCTCTCTTCCGAAGTTCAAGCTTAAAATAAAACCTATTAAAGCGTTGACTTCAAAAGAGCACCTCCCTTCTGAAGAGCTTTTAGCGATTAATAAAAGTAGAGAGGAGCGTGGTCACGCTTTGGCAGATCTACTTTTTGAATATGCCAATAAAAAAAGGATATTAGATTTAGACACCTATGTAGAAGCTATTCAAGAGGCAGTACGTGGTAAACGATCGGAGGAGAATCAAGCTATCTTAAGAGCAGCCTGCGCATACTTTAAAGAAAAGTATACAAAGTGGTGTCGTGAAAGAGGTAACAGCGTTGAGCTATTAGATAATATCGTTCGCAGAACGGGGAAAGAGACAGAGCCTTTTTTAGCTAAGCTCTTACACGGGTTTGATGTAAAAGAGATGGCGAGAGAGCTCTGGGATCTGGATGTTCAAAAGAAAACAGCAGAGTTGCGAATTGCACGGCAACAGATATACGAGCTAACAAACGATCAAGTAACGGAGCTGCGCGAAGAGTACAACACCATTCCGAGTCAAGACCTTGCAACTGAAATTCATACAGCGCTTTACGCCACTAACCTAACGGGAGAAGCACAACCTGACGTCTCTGCCATTAAGTACGCTTTGCGTGGCAGAACCTTAAATGAAGTAAAGCAGATCGAGTTTCAATTTAATGAAAAATATCATTTCGTGTATGACGACTCCAAAGAGCCTCCTCTGCGACAACAGTTGCGTGATAAATTATCTGAAAAAGATGCGCGCGAAATTGAAAAGCTTTTAAAAGGTTTTAGCTCAAGAGAGGTGGCAGAAAACGTACACGATCTTTTAGTTCATTGTTCGGAAGCAAGTGAAGTTATCCAAACAAAGAAGAAAATTCATCCTGATTTTTCAGGTAATTTTAGACGTGATTATTCAGCAGCTCCTGTGATAGAGCGCGAGCTGCGTGCGAGAGAAGAGATCGATCACCTAATTGAATATCTTACTCCAGCACAATTTAAAAATGTAAATCGTCAACTTGAACAACGATTTTCAGAAAAGCTTACAGAAGGGCTTTATTCTTGCAATCATCCTTTTGATCCGCGCAAAGTTGCTATCCAACTCTTTAGATCATTTCAAAACGTTCCACAACGTAGACAGTGTCGTAAAGATCAAGATTATCTGGCGTATTCTCAGGTTCTTGAAATTAAATCACGTTTCAGTACCAGCACACACAGTGAGATAACGGAGATTATAACTAAATGGGCAAATGAACAGAAAGCTTCTGAATCTTTTCAGATAATCAAACAAGCCCTACTTCCGATTCAAGATCTAGATCCGACACAACTTTTTTATGTTAAAAAATGGTTCTACGTCTGCACCGGTTTAACGTTGCAAAAATACATTGAAGAGCGTGTTAATTTTCTTTGCAGAAATGATGTTCCTAAATATGTTGCTATTATTTTAAAAAACAGACTTGCTGGAACTTCTCGTTTACCACTAAAAGCAGACCTCTTTGATCTTTTCTCTACGGCGGAGCAACGCCAACAAAACTATATAAACCTAGAGCCTCAAGCAAAATTGTTAGAACAAGCTAAAGCTGATGCTAGAGCCATAGATAAAATTCTCTCGGACAAACAGGATGCGCGCAAATCAAAAGCTTTACTAGCTTTTCTTGAGAAACGGAACAGAGATCAGAGTAATGCTATGGAAAAAGCATTTTTAGAATTGTCTAAAGGCGTTCCCTTAATAGAGGCTATCAGAAGTAAAGTTAAGTCAAAAAAATCTCAAACGGCAGCTATTTTACTTTTATCTCAATTTCATGTTTGGGAAGAGGCGAAACGTATTGATAAAGATCCTGAGCATTTATTAACACTACTAGCGGAGCCACCACGTTCAGTTGCTTTTGTGCTGCAAGAGTATAGAGCAACATACAAGAAAAACTTATCAAGTATAATTAAAAGCAGTTATAAAGGTCAGGACTTACAGGAGAAACGGTTACTTTTAAATTCCGTTCTTTTTACTCCTAACGTTTTAAAGCTGCATAAGATCTTCAAAACAACGGAGCCACTTCCAGAGGAATCTCTTCATTTTTTAACTAGACAACTTTCCCGTCCGCGTTTGGATGTACTGGCGTTTGAGGCAGCTTACAACCGCTACTTCGCACGTTTTGAATATTGCCAAGATAAACTTTACGGATCACTTTTACAGCAGTTAAGGATCTTAGCAACAGAAGAGCTTATCCCACGTCAATCTTTTGCAAGTGCTGTTCTTCTATTAGAAGATGTTGATCCATCAATTCCAGTTACGATGCAAAATCACCTAAGTGAAAAAGAGATCGGCGGCAATGCCATTATTAAGCTGCATCAACTGTTACGCGACTTTAAAGACCACTTAAAGATCTTACAGAAAGCCTATAACGCTTTAAACGAAAAAAATACTCTTCGCGAAACGATCTATGATCTGAAGATACCGCTCGAGGTGAAAAACAAAACTTTACTTCTGCTAGACGGTTATGATCCTGATGCGGTCGCTAAAGAGATTATCACACTACTGAAAAAAGATTTATCAGCAGAGAAACTCGGGGCTGAGATCTGCGCCATCTTAGCAACATCAACACCTAAAGCTTTTAATCCACGCATTCCGCTGCAAGCTAACTGGATTGATGAGATGTATCATCAGATCCGTGTTAGTTATGAAGCTCAAACAGGTAGTAGACTGATAGCAGACCTACTTCGCAGAAACGTTCCTATGAAGGGGGCAGGCATTAACGCTATTACATATAAGCTTTACGGTGAAGTTGCCAAAACTGTTATCAACATTCGACACCTCGTTAGCTTGCGCGGAACTGCTGCCGATAAGTTTGAAGTTACGGATAGAAAAATCGTGCAAACCTTAGCGGATCTTTTACCAGCTCTAAGGGAAAGAGCTATGAATATGTATGATGCCTATTATTCAGATGTAGGCGGAAGTCTCTCCCTACTGGCAGAGATAAAAACCTTCTCCAATAAACTCGTCCGCCAAAATGGAATAGAGCTGCTTGAGGAAGCGCTAGTCTGGGACACTCCTGAACAGTAAATTTTTTCCCCCCTCAAAAACACGCCTCCCGCACTAGCCGCCCGCTCTGCCAGAACCCGTCTTACTAAAGGGTGGCACCTTTTTAACCTCCGTCCAGATCTAGCTAATTCGCTTTGCAGTATCAGCCCGTTCTATCGTCCCTAGTGGGTGGCACCAGATCTGCCAAATTCTAAGCTTTTACTAACATACTGATATTATTAGCTATCGTTATTTTAGAGTCTTTTAGCACTGGTGGGTGGCACCAAATTTTCGGCACTGTTACTGGTGGGTGGCACCAGATCTGCCAAATTCTAAGCTTTTACTAACATACTGATATTATTAGCTATCGTTATTTTAGAGTCTTTTAGCACTGGTGGGTGGCACCTTTTTAACCTTCGTCCAGATCTAACTAATTCATTTTTTAATATCAGCCCGCCCTACCGTCCCTGAAGGGTGGCACTTTTTTAACCTCCGTCCAGATCTAGCTGACTCGCCCTGCAGTTGCAGCCCGTTCTAGCGCCCCTGAAAGGTGGCACCAGATCTGCCAAATTCTAAGCCTTTGCTAACATACTGATATTATTAGCTATCGTTATTTTAGAGTCTTTTAGCACTGGTGGGTGGCACCTTTTTAACCTCCGTCCAGACCTAACCAACTTGTTCTGCAGTTGCAGCCCGCTCTATCGCCCCTGAAGGGTGGCACCATTTTAACCTTCGTCCAGATCTAGCTAATTCATTTTTTAATATCAGCCCGTTCTGCGGTCATTAAAGGGTGGCACTAAAACTAACCATTTTTAGTTAGGTGCTAACATATTGATTTTAAAGACTTCGTCCTTTTAAGCTAAGATTCTGCACTGGTGGGAGATTCTGCACTGGTGGGTGGCACCAGTTCTTAGCCCGTCTTAGTGGTGGGTGGCACCAAATTTTCGGCACTGTTACTGGTGGGTGGCACCAGTTTTTTACCACCCCGTCCTATCGTCCTTGAAGGGTGGCACCAGTTCTTAGCCCGTCTTAACTGGTGGGTGGCACCTTTTTAACCTCCGTCCAGATCTAGCTAATTCGCTTTGCAGTATCAGCCCGTTCTATCGCCCCTAGTGGGTGGCACCAGATCTGCCAAATTCTAAGCTTTTACTAACATACTGATATTATTAGCTATCGTTATTTTAGAGTCTTTTAGCACTGGTGGGTGGCACCTTTTTGACCCCCGTGAAAACCTAACTAACTTGTTTTTTAATATCAGCCCGTTCTACCGTCCCTAAAGGGTGGCACCATTTTAACCTCCGTCCAGATCTAGCTAATTCATTTTTTAATATCAGCCCGTCCAACCGTCCCTAGTGGGTGGCACCTTTTTAACCTCCGTCCAGACCTAACCAACTTGTTCTGCAGTTGCAGCCCGTCCAACCGTCCCTAGTGGGTGGCAGCAAATTTTTAACCTCCACCATCACTAAAGTGCGATCTCTCAATTTAACAAAGCATTGAGAAAAAAAATCTATGTCGCTATAATTATTTCACGATTTTTAAAACTTATTAAGGTGTTAGGATTATGTCAGATCAAGCAAAAGAAAATGTAGTCTATGGACCTGTTGATAACGGTATCCTTGGGGTTCAGTTTAAAATATTAAAAAGCCACTATGACGACAGAGGCTTTTTTCGTGAAGTAATCCGACACAACGACCCTGTCTTTTCAGAAGGACCTTTTGCCCAGTGGAGTCATAGCAGAATGCAAAAAAACGTCGTTAAGGCTTGGCACTACCATCATCAACAGATCGATTGGTGGTATGTTCCACTAGGTCAAGTTGAAGTTGTCCTTTTTGATTACAGAGAAGATAGCCCTACATACAGGACAAAGATGATCTTTCGCATGGGAGAAAGTGAAAAATACGGAGAAGACACCCATGAGATGTGCGTCAAAATCCCTTATCGAGTGCTACACGGTTGCCAAGTTCTAAGTGATGAGGCTCACCTCTTCTACATCACAAGTAAGACCTACAACCCACAAGATGAAGGCAGGTTGCCTTTTGATTCTGATGAAGTTCCTCATAACTGGGGCGCTGACGCTATCACTTGCGAACAAGATAGACGTTTAAATAAATTAACAACGCCTGTCTCTAAATAAATTAAGCTAACCCGATCTCACCTCTCTAAAGCTTTTTTCTTAAAAACTTTAGAGAGCGTTTTTAGTGCACTTACCCCTCACCTCGAGAAGCTCCTTGAAAAGCTACCTCTTCAGATACAAGGTGCACTTTATCTTTTATTATCTTTTATCTTTTTTTTATAAACTTTTTTATGAAACCACCCCTTTTTCAAGAGCTGCGATACGCGCCTCCATCGGTGGATGTGTACTAAAAAGCGCACAAAGACCTTTTGCATTACCTATGCCGCTTGCTGCCATCTCTTTCGGCAAAGCCCCCATATCGTCTCGCGAGAGAGCTTTTAAAGCATTGATCATATATTGATTATTACCCATCAATTTTCCTGCACCAGCATCAGCACGGAACTCACGTTGTCTTGAAAAATACATCACTACCATGCTCGCCAAGATTCCAAAGACAAGCTCAAACACTATTGAAGAGATATAATATCCGAAACCTGGTCCTTTAGAATCATTATCACTCTGCATAACCCGATCCAATCCCCACGCCACTACCCTTGAAAGGTACACAACAAAGGTGTTCACCACACCTTGAATCAAGGTCAAAGTTACCATATCACCGTTTGCAACGTGTGATATCTCATGCGCCAAAACAGCTTCAACCTCTTGTCTATTAAGGCTCTGCATCAACCCTGAAGAGACAGCAACTAACGAACTTGACTTAGTGGCTCCCGTAGCGAAAGCGTTCGGTGCCCCTTCATAAACTGCCACCTCCGGCATGGGTAATCCAGCACGAGAGGCTAGTTTCCCTACTGTTTCCATTAACCAGATCTCTTCTTCAGTACGTGGCTGTTTGATAACTTTTGCGCCCGTATAAATTTTAGCCATCGTCTTTGAAAGTAGTAGCGAAATTATAGATCCGCTAAATCCGACTACTGCACAAAAGATCAGCAATGCCCCATAATCGATACCAGCATCTACTAAATAATAATTAGCTCCCGTCAAACTCAAGATGATAGAGAACACCAACATAATGGCGATGTTTGTTATAAGAAAAAGAAAAACTCGTTTCATCTAATTTATCTCCAACACAAAAAAGCTGCGTTCCTTAACGCGCTGTACCTTATATACCATACCTATATAACCACCATTTAATAATATTTAAATCTTTTAAAAAGAAAAAGTATCCCGATAAACGGTTTTTATTCAGTTGTAGCAACAAAAAAAGGTGGGTAGAATATCTTATCTTATACCTTCAGAGGAGCGCCGACAAAAAAAGGACAACCAAAAAGAGCGTATTCAGTTCTCTTTTCGATTGCCCTCACTCGCAGAAAGGATGGTGTCATGCCTAATGTATAAGAATATCGCCCGAATGGAGTTTTATATTAGTTTTTAGCGCACTTTTTTATAATATTTTTCTCTAAAGCTAAGTTATGAGTATTATTAAGTTAATAAACATCAAAAGAGCTCTATTACTTCTCTCCGTTATTCTATTTTTTAATCTACCCTCTTTTGCGCAAAGCCTTACAGAGGAAGGAAGCGTTCTAAAATGTGATGCCACACCATATATAACTTTAGGCGAAGCAAATACACAGTCTCGCGCTAATAATCATGAAACCGCTTACGAACTTTATAAGAAGTTACTTACAGACCCAGAGACCTTTAAACGCATCGCTTCAGAAAATGAAAGAGGTCGGATAATGAGGGAAGCTTTTCGAGGTGCCTCTGAAAGTGTCAGCAATTTTAAAAAATTCTACTACGGTGGCTACGGAAGTGAGCTTGACGATTTTCTTACTGAGGTTACAGCACCTAGCACAACAGATTGGCGCATCTTACACACCGCAGGTCTGTTCTATATTGGCGGTGCTTTTCATCCTAAGGCACCCCTTGAGTTTCCTCCTAACGCTTCTAGCGGCGGCTGCCTTATCTCAGGAAAATTTTTTCGTGAATATCTTCATAATTACTATAATAACGACTCTTTTCAAAAAAGATCTCCTCGTCTACCACACCTTGAAACTTACATTTTAAGAATGGCACAACTCAAGAACGTTACTAAATGTCTAAAAAAGGGGCGGCGTGTTTCTTCACCACAGCGAGATCGAGTTTTAGGTTTGCAATTATTACTACGTGCTGCACGTTCAATCCCATATAAAACTAAAAGTAAGGAAGTTTGTAACTTCTATCTAGATATCGCCGATACACTAGCAGATCAATTAATTAGTTATAGGGATCCTTTTTACTTTTCTAATAGTGTAATGAGAGGTGAGTTTTATTCTGGGAAAAATCTTACAGATCTGGAAACATTACCTGCCTATATAGATCTTTATTTTCATTCTTTAGATAGACGTCATTATGATACTTCTCTTTTCCCTCGACCACCAAGCTCTCTTCCATACCCTCGATTGGAGGTGCGATTTCGTCCTGATCCGTTATTTCCATTCTTATTACCAGATCCTCTCCCTACAAAGCCGGAAGATGTTTATTATGAACTAAGAGAAAGTTTTGAAAAAGCAAAAAACGATGGTGAAAGGTGGCGCTGGGCGTTACAACAAGTTGTAGAGCACGCTCCATCCAGAGAAGTAACAGAGTGGCAAAGTAAAACAGACTTAAGGCAAGCTGACTTTTTAGCATATAAGCTTCAAATACAACATTCCGACCTTAACAATCTTCCTAAAGAGTTAGCTTCTGATATGCCCTCTTTAAAAGACTCCGAAACCATCGCCAAGTTTGCCACAGGAATAAAGAAAGTTACCCTTCCTGACAAGGTAAACTTTATTAAGATCTATAAAAAAATTATTGAAAGAGGCGACAGTATGAGCTACGTAGCTAGAGATTCCCTATGCCAAATTTATCGAATAAGACAGCAGCCAGAAAAGATAAAAATTTACTGTCCATCTCATTTCCAACCTTCTTGAAGTTTTTAGTTTAAGAAGAAGTTTTTTTAAAGCATTTGGAATGTCATCCACTAGGGACAATTGGACGGGTGGATAGTGAAGTAAAGAACTAGCTAGATCTGGACGGAGGTAAAAAAACCGCTAAAGGACGGTTGGACGGGGTGAAAGTACAGAACGAGTCCCTATCTCTTCTCCTTTTAAAAGGGAGTGAAAAAATATAAAACTTGCTTAAAGTAGGAACCGTAAGCGGCACTTTCTTAAAAGCTCTCTTTAGGAAAGAAAAAGTGGTGCGCGCTTACGTTATCTGCAATCTATTTTTATCTCTGTTCGGCAACCTCCTCACGCACCTGTTCTTCACAAGAGCGCATCGCCATAATAGTATCTTCAATCAATTTATCTAAGCTCCAGCCTAATTGTTCCGCCCCTTTTTGTATCGTATCTCTGGAGCAACCGGCAGCGAATCTCTTATCTTTAAACTTTTTCTTTACACTGGAGAGCTCCATATCTTGCACGCTCTTTGATGGACGCATCTTAGCTGCTGCCCAGATCAGCCCTGTCAACTCGTCTGCTGCAAAAAGCACCTTCTCCATCTGATGTTGCGGCTCAATATCGCAACACAAGCCGTATCCGTGACTACAAATAGATTGAATCATCTCTGAACTAACACCACCTGCGCTTAAAAGCTCTACCGCTTTTTTACAATGCTCTTCTGGAAAAAGCTCAAAATCTATATCGTGCAGCAACCCCACGATCCCCCAATACTCCGCATCATCAGCATAGCCGAGTTGATTGGCATACCAACGCATAACACCCTCTACGGTTAAAGCGTGTAAAATATGGAACTCCTCTTTATTGTGTTTTTTAAATAACTGTAACGCCTCATCTCGTGAAATTGCACTCTTCATCTTTCCTCTCTTTTATAAACAGTAAAAAATCCTCTCTCTAAAAACACTTTTCTCAAGATAGTCACAAATAAAAGAAGAGCACAAGTGCGGTGACAAAAAAAAGTAACACAGTATAAAGACAAAATAGCCGTTTACGCCCCATAAACAGAAAGGTATTCTCTAATTTGCCCCACCCTCTCCTCACTTAAAACCATCCCACTAGAGTTTTCAGTTGAAAGATATTCGATAAGTTGATGGATGGTGAGGATGGGATAAATTGAGATGTTGAGATCTTGTTGAAGTTCTTGAACGGCGGAGAGATCGCCACTTCCTTTTTCAGACCTATCAACAGCGACGATAACACCTGAGATAATAAGATCGGTAGTTTCACGTAAGAGCGGTACTAATTTTTTAAATGTGGTACCGGCTGTTATAACATCATCAACGATGACGATCTTTTGTCCTGCCTCAAGTTTTTTCCCGACGAATAATCCACCATCTCCGTGGTCTTTAACTTCTTTTCTATCAAAGGTAACGCCAACACTCTTTTGATATTTATCGGAGAGAGCGATAGCCGTAGAGACTGAAAGGGGGATCCCTTTATAAGCAGGACCAAAAACGATATCGCACTCTAAATTGATCCGTTGAATGTGTGCTGCATAAAAAGCACCGAGCTTACCTAAGGTAACTCCAGTATTAAAGGAGCCGATATTTATAAAATATGGAGCCTTGCGTCCTGACTTCAAGGTAAAATCTCCAAACTTCAAAGCCTCAGACTGAACCAAAAAATCAGCGAACTCTTTCTGATAAGATTGCAACTCTGCCATAATTTTTCTCCTTTAAGTTATTATTAACAAATATATCTATTCACGATTGTTATCTGTTACGCCGTCCCCCTTTACGGCGCTGCCACGGCTTATAGCTGCGCTGCGGACGGCTCTCTTTTTTATCGGTGTCTGCACCTGTTGATAATCTATCGATTAGACCTTGCGTTCTTTTATCGACATTTAAGAAGTTTAATACCAACTTAGCATCTTCAAAAGAGGAGTATTTATGCAAACGCCGAACGATAGCTGACCTCTCCGCTGCCGTTTCAAGCACTCTTATCATCTCCATGATATCAGTGATACGCTCCCGTTCCTTACGTGGAACCAGTAAGCGTTTAAAGTTATCGTGCATAAAAGTAGAGATCTCGTGTCTATCATTAAAATTAGTGGAAACTAACGGCGCTTCAGGATCTTCATTCGCCACAAAAACAGCCATCACGCTCAAAATTGGCGTGATACTCTCCAAACCGTTACTGAGAGCATAGGCATCAACTCTTTTTAAGGAACGCGCAAAGAGAGAGCGTGTTTGTAGCAGCTCATCTTGTCTACGGGAGATCTCAGGTAAAAGGTGTTGTAGAAGATGGTGCTCGGCGTATTGCTGCAAGATCTCAACGGCATATCCTGAAGTTAAATCTTTTTTCAATTCTTCATACAGACGCGCTCCCGAACACTGCTCTATCAGAAGGTGACGATTTGTTAACGCTGTTACACAAGACTGATCTAACTTACAACCTGCCCTAACAGCGTGCCGCACAGCTCTCAACATTCGCACGGGGTCTTCCAAAAAACGGATCTCAGGGTCTCCTATCACCCTTACTATACCGTTACGGAGGTCTTCCATCCCTCCAGTATAATCGATAACACTAAAATTTTTTAATGAATAAAAGAGTGCATTGATTGTAATGTCACGACGTAAAGCATCCGAACATTCATCACCGTAAACATTATCATCCATAAGAATTAAATCTTTCTCCTCGACCTCATCTGAGTTCAGATCTTCGGCAGTAATCTCATCGTGCATAGCCCTAAATGTAGAAACCTCAAAGAGCTTTCCGTTTCCAAAATAGATATGCGCCAGTTTGAAACGTCTTCCGATGATTCTGCAATTACGAAAAAGTGATTTTACTCGGCGTGGTGTAGCATCAGTTGCTATATCAAAATCTTTCGGTGTCTTTCCAAGTAAAAGATCGCGTACGGCACCGCCAACAAGATAAGCTTTATAACCGTTTCGCATCAAACGACGCATGATCTTCAAAGCATCAGAGTCTATATTTTTTCTGGACACAGAGTGTTCATCCCGTGTGTAAATACGTGGCTTAATTTTTGTGTCTTCTTTCTTTAACATGTAAAAACGTTTTTCCCGAGTATATACAAAAAAGCGTTTGAGTGATTACCATAAAAAAGAATAAAACGCTAACTTTTTAACAAAATCAACAAGTTACACGAAAATTTAAGCACAAAGTTTATCACTATCCTAAACATTATTAACCTCTTTTTTATTATAAATTTGTATAATTTGTTAACAAATTCAACAGATAATGAACTTTCTTTTAAATAAATTGTTTTTTTAGGAGAGCTATCGAACAAAAGCACTTCCTGTTCTTATCTAATATAGGTAAGAGAAGGAGTGTAGGAAAGGACATTAAGCATAAACTTCTTTATGAGATAAGGGTTTTATGGATATTAAAACAGAAATGGACAAGAGGGGGAGCTCTTGTCAAGAAACACTCTCTGCATCAGATATCGCACACCAGATAGAGCTAGTTTTATCAGGTAACAACAACGCCTTCGCTCCACTTGTTAACAGCTATAAAGATAAAATTTATAATAACATCCTTGCTCAAGTCGGAGACCCGACCCTTGCTGAAGATCTTGCGCAAAACACCTTTGTCAGAGCCTTTAAATATTTAAAAAGTTTTAGGGGTGACAGCTCTTTTTACTCATGGCTTACTAAAATAGCTTTAAATTGCGTTAAGGATTATTTTTCTTCGCGTGGATATCAACAGGCTAAAAGATTAAAAAGCCTCACCTCTACTCCAAATGACGACTCTATTTTAGAAGAGAGCTCAACAAACAACTTTGAGTTAACAGCAGAGCTTATCACCTCGATTCGATTTTATCTTTCACAACTAAGCGAAAAAAACAGAGAGGTCTTAATATTAAAGTTTTTTGAAGACCTCTCATATCAAGAGATCGCCGACACACTTAAAATCCCGATCGGCACAGTCTCTTCTCGGATCAATCACGCTATTTTGACCTTACGTAGCAAGATGAATAACTCGACACAGGAGGTATCTTAACTATGAACAGAGAAAATATCTATTCTTTTTTCTTGGCATATCTTGAGAACTCTCTTTCCCCAGATGAGCGAAAAAAATTTGATGAGACCTTAGCCTCATCTGATAAGATACAGAAAGATTATCAAGATTTTGTCTGTACAGTTAACGCTCTAAAATCTATGTCTGACAAAACAGCTAAAGCGCCGCAAGGCTTTGACCTGTCCGTTATGCAGGCGATAGAAAAGATCTCTCCCTCACAGGCTCGTCCAACTCAAGCTGAAGAAAAGACTCGCCGCATAGATCCGAAAACTTTAAAGATTATCAAGATATTGGCAACAGTAGTTTTAGTTACGTTGACGATTACAACCTTTATCCTACTCGGAGGCACTAATATCCTTAACACTACTAAAGGTGCAGCCATAATAGTAATGCTTCTACTACTAACATTTATGTCTTCAAAGCTACCTAAAAAGATACGAGAAAGATCTTTTATCCCGTTAACACCAGCTCTCGGAAGTACTGCTGTAATTTTACTCCTAATGACCTACGTTCTGATGCCTCTTGGCATAAGCACTTTTCAAGACTCCTCTCAACAGAGAGCTATTTTAAGTGGAGAAACTTTTAGTGATGCAAATAAAGCTTTAAGTGATCTTCATTTTTCCAATACCTTCTCTAAGAGCGCTAGTCATGATGAGAAAAAAGATGTCGCTAGCAATTATAAAGATAAGAAGGCGCTCCCAGAAAAAAGATCTCCCTTAACGTTTAATTCCTATCAAGAGATAGACACACAACAGAGCGCTCAAAGCCTTCAAAAAATGGCGGTGGACACAGCAAAAAATGATGCTCAAGTTAGTGTGATAATGAAAGAGGAGGAAAATTTAGTAGGAGCTGCAAGATCTGACAGCGCAGCAGAGCTTAACACCTCTACACCCACAAAAATAGAACCTATCCAGAATAATCAAGAGGAGCATAGCGCCTCAGGCTTTAAAATCGTAGCAAAAGAGCCCCTTTCTACATTTTCAATTGATGTTGATGCAGCATCGTATTTAGATGTCAGACGTTTTTTAAATCGCAATCAGAAGCCGCCGCAAGAAGCGGTCCGTATTGAAGAGCTTATCAACTACTTTAAGTATGATTTAGCAACTCCCAAAACAAAAGAGGTTCCTTTTGCGATAACAACAGAGCTCGCACAAGCTCCTTGGGCTAAAAGTCATCAACTACTACGGATCGGAGTAAAGGGCTATGTCGGAGATGATAAAGAGCTACCTGCTAATAATTTAGTGTTCTTAATTGACACCTCTGAATCGATGCTTAGCTTTGATAAACTACCACTTCTAAAACAGGGGCTATCATTTTTAGCAACACACCTTCGACCCCAAGATCACATCTCTATTGTAACTTATGCTGGTTCTACGGGTGTAGAGCTCTCTCCTACAAGTGGAGGAGATAAGGGCAAGATCTTAGCAGCGATAAACAATCTTCAAGCAGAGGGAGATACAGCGGAAGGGGGTGCTCTCGACCTCGCTTATCAGGCAGCTAGAGATAGTTTTATAACAGGCGGTAATAACCGTATTATCTTAGCCACTGATAATGATTTTAATGTAGGAGTTTCCAACACCTCTGAACTAATCAAAATAGTAGAAGAGAGGTGTAAATCCGGCATCTCTTTAAGTGTACTCGCTTTCGGTGCTGATAATTATAAGGACGGCAGAATAAAACAGTTAGCGGATAAAGGTAACGGCGCTTACGCTTATATCGACAACATCTTTGAAGCTAAAAAAGTTTTAGTTGAAGATATAACAACTACCCTCTTTACCATTGCGAAAGATGTAAAGATTCAGATCGAATTTAATCCTACTTATGCTCAAGCTTATAGGTTACTAGGTTATGAAGAGCAGCTACCGACGGATGAACATTTTATCGATAATGACACTGGAGAGGTAAAAGCAGGTCACTCCGTAACAGCACTTTATGAGATAATTCCTGTTGGAGTTGAGTTAGGTGCAGCAGAAAGAGGTGATGAATTGAAGTCTCAAGAAGCGAGTTCTCTTCCCTCGAAAGAGGCATTAGACTCAGCCTCTAACGGGGGGCTAGCAACGATAAAGCTACATTACAAACTTCCGAATGAAGGTGTAAGTAAATATATTGTGCAGACACTCTCTTCAAAAGTGGTAGAGAAGCCCTCTAACGATTTCCGTTTAGCTGCTGCTGTCGCAGAGTTCGGAATGTTACTACAAGACTCTCCGTTTAAAGGCACAGCTTCTTTCGCCGAAGCCTCTGCGCTAGTAAAATCAATAAACACCACTACCGAAGTGGAGGTAAGAACAGAGCTTATCAGACTGATTGAGATCGGTCAGTTGCTCAACTAACGGCTTAATTGATGGCACGCCCCACCCGATCCCTCCACCCTTTAGGGGTAGCAGAACGGGCTGCATCTGCAAAACAGAACTAGCTAGATCTGTACGGAGGTGAACCTGCTGCACCCATTAGGGACACCTGAACGGGCTGATACTGAAAGGCGAATCGGTTAGGTTTCTACGGAGGTCAAAAATTTGGTGCCACCCACCAGTGCAGAGACTCCCTAAGAATATAGATTAAAAGAAAAACAATTTGCGAATAAGGGTAATTCAACACCGCAAACTCTTCTTGAAAGATTTTACAACTAAAGTATTTAAGGCTTAATAATATTAAAATATTAGCGGAAGATAGATAGCAGCTATCTTACTTTTACAATTCGATTTTTTTTAGTAGCTCTACAAAGAAAGCGTCTTCAGGTTGTACTTTTGTTGTAGTTTTTAAAATATAGATACCATCTGCATCTTGTGGAAGAATTTTTACACCGTCTTTTTCCGTGCAGACCAACTTCGCACCAAGATACTTTTTCTTTAGATCTTCAATGTTTTTTGAGGTAAAGGCATAGTGATCACGAAAAGACTCCTTTGCCAGTAATGAAAACCCCAGATCATTTAATGTATCAAAGAACCTCTCCGGCTTAGCGATAGCGCAGAAAGCCACAACACCTCCCTTTTCAAGGCAAGACTTACCATCTTTTAATGAGACAACCTCTTCCGGTTTTAAATAAGACCTGAAGATGGGTAGCCCTTGCGGTATAACTTTAAATAAACGTGGGTCTAAACTCGGTAACGATGTATAATAACGTCTTGAAGCAAAAACTATCAGGTCGGCACGACGTAAGGCTTTCTCGCGTGGCTCTCTGAAACGCCCTTCAGGTAAGATCTTCCCCTGTAAGAAATCTTCAACGGCATCTGCACTTCCAACATCAATAGAAACTATATTGAGAGAGCGTCGCAAACGTCTATGTTGAAAACCGTCATCCAAGATCACAACCTGCCCTAAATTACGCTCTTTAATATACTGCGCACCTTTTAGACGGTCTCTACAGATAACGACAGGAACATTAGCACGTCTAAACATTAAGAGAGCTTCATCTCCAACTTGCTGCGGAGTTTCTGTGCCACAAATGGCGTGCGGTCCACGCATCTTTCCGCCGTAACCTCTGGAGAGGATAACAGGTGTGTAGCCACGTTTTTTAAGCTCCTCTGCAATCATAATACAGAGGGGAGTTTTAGCATTACCCCCTGCAGTAACATTTCCTACACTAATAACAGGGAGATCAACGCCGTAACTTTTTAAGATATTTTTATCATAAAGGATATTTCTTAACGTTACGACACCAGCATAAACTTTTGATAGAAGGTGCAACATCTCACTTCCTCCCAGCAATTAAAGTTTGTAACTCCTGCACGATTCTAAGACACGCCCCTCGATGTTGTTTCCAAACGGATTGCGCAGCTTTACCCATTGTTTTTAAAGATGGATCCGATAATTTTTTCAGAAGTTGTGTAGCCTCCTCTTTATTATGAAGCCAAAAGAGTCCGCCACCTTTATCCAGATCCTCAGCAACGTTATCAATATTTTCACAGTGTCGTCCAAGCACGATAGGCACACCGTAAGCCGCTGCTTCAAGGGGGTTGTGTCCTCCGATACCGGCAACAAGGGTTCCTCCGATAAATGCTAAGTCTGCAAAGGAATAAACCTTCTCCAACTCGCCCAATGTATCAAGTAGATATACAGAGGAGTTACACGGTTGCCCCTCCTCCTTTAGTTCAGAACGACGCTCAAATTCAATTCCGTACTCACTTAACTTACTCGCAAAATAATTCATCTTCTCTTGATGACGTGGAGCTACAACGATTGAAAGATCTTCTATACCTGAAAAACTTTTTAAAGCAGGAAACCAGACCTCCTCCTCCTTCGGTCTTAAACTACCCAAGACCAAAACAGGCTTATCTGCAACAAAGAAACTTCTTTTTAACTCCTTAGCGCTCTCACGATCGGGGACACTTGGTGTGGTGTCATATTTGGCATTACCGTTTACAAGAACGATCTCCGCAGAAGCTCCACAAGCGATAAAACGTTCCCGATATTTTTCGTTAATAACAAAGAGTTTCGTCAAACGAGAGAGACACTGTCTAAGCACCTCTCTAAAAAAAGGCTTCCTCCAAAACCTTTCCGAGCTTTCAGAAAGACGTCCATTTACTAAGAGTAACGGCACATCTTTATGCGCTAGATATCGAAAAAGCGCAGGCCAGATCTCTGTTTCTCCAAATACGAAAGCTTTGATCTTTATACCTTTTAATGCTTGACGTATCCACAAAACATTATCGAAAGGGAGGAGACGTTGATAATCTGTTTTTCCCGTAGCGATATCTAATCCAGTTGGTGAAGTTACAGTCAGTAACGTTTTTAAATTTGGGAACGCCTCCTTGCAGGCAGCGATAATCGGTAGCAGCCCCAAGACCTCACCCACAGAAGCACCGTGAAACCATAACACCTCATCGCTCTGTAAGCTCCAACATCCAAACCTTTCAGATAATCTGCGCCGCCCACGTGGATGGCACAGGAATCCCAGCGCTGCTAATGGTGGAAGTAAAACCCCAAGAGTCTCGTATAAGGTTAAAGCTATATTGCGCGAAGTGTTTTTCATGAAGCATATCTTTAATTTTGTAGCAACGTATAACCTTTTTGAACAAAAGAGCGTAAAAGGCAAGAGTATCTATTTTTTTTCTTTAATTTTTTACCCTCTTTCTCTGAAACCACGCCCCGATTGAGTGCGGGGAAAAAGCGTAGAAGGCAAGAGTATCTATTTTTTTCTTTAAATTTTTATCTTTCTTTCTCTAAAACCATGCTCCGATTGAGTGCGGGGAAAAAAACGTAAAAGGCAAGAGTAGCTATTTTTTCTTTAAATATTTACCTTTCTTTCTCTGAAACCATGCTCCGATTGAGTGCGGAAAAAAATATGCTAATACGAAAAGGTAACCCGCCTGCATCGAGTTCAGGTCGTAATCAATCCATGCATAGATTAAAAAAAGTGCTAGAACGGCGAGCCCGATCTTTAATTTCATCTTAGCATCAGTAACAACAGCACCAACACCACAAGCTCCCATCGCCACAAGCAATAAAAGTCTTAGGTTTCCATTCTCCATTACAATCACCTAAATTATTTTATTCTATTTGCAAGATAAACTGTTTCCGGCCCGATACAGGTCATCTGTGCAAACTCTAAAGATTCGATATCTTCAAAAATTTCAGCAACCACCGTTTCTAATTTCGGCATAGGTTTATTAAGTAGTAATTTACTTAGCTTTTCCTCTTGGTGTAAAGTAAGTGTTTCTGAAAAAACAAAGACTATATCCCCGTTTGCACCTTTTACTTCAGCTGTTTCAACGGTAACGCGAGAGTTTGTCCCGATACAGGTATCTGCCGATTCCTTAGCAAGAAAGAAGGGAAAAATCGTGCCGTTCCTGTATAAGTATGCGCTTAACGCTCCCACTCTAGCAGCAGAAACATCTCCAGCTTCAATCACAAGTGCAATAATTGCGGCAGCCAGTCTACCACCTGCCGCCAGTTTATGTCCGAAATTATACACTGCCTCGTTAGCGCAGCGTAGCGACTGCTCCAAGAGACGACTTCTATCTGCCTGATCCTCTTCATAACTATCAAGTATGGCTTCCGTAAAATGTTCAAGACTAAGACGCGCTGCGATCTGACTACCTAAACTTGATTTAACAGCCACAGATCCCGCCAGAACCAACCTACCTGGTTTTAATCCTGCATTAAATGAGGTGTAAGAGGAGGTATCTAGTACCGTTTTCTTCCCTCTAAAAAAGGTGCTATCAAGTTTCGTTAGTGCCATAAGATATTAAATTATAGACAAAAAGTTCAGGTATTACCCAGATATCATAGAATAAAGTCTATAAATATCGCCACCCTTTAAGGACAATAAAGCGGGCTGTAACTGAAAAGCGAATCGGCTAGATCTCTACGAAGGTAAAAACCCTTTAAGGATAATTAAGACGGGCTGATACTAAAAAATAAATTAGCTAGATCTCTACGAAGGTAAAAAACCTTTAATGACGATAAAGCGGGCTGTAACTAAAAAGCGAATTAGCTAGATCTTCACGGAGGTTAAAAACCCTCTAAGGACGGTAGGACGGGCTGATACTAAAAAATAAATTAGCTAGATCTTTACGAAGGTAAAAAATGTCACCCACCAGTGACAGTAGAACAGGTTATTTTTATAAAAAAACAGAGCGTTAACAACACCTTACATTTTTAAAACATTTTTCTACTAAAGTTGGTTCTTTTATTGTCGATACTCTTATTTGTGTCAAGGATATCTAAGATATCCCTCAATGATAAGGAGAAACAACATGGATAGTTTAATTTCTCTCGCTACGGATGGTGTCGATAAAAAAGCAGCTGCTACCACAAAGATGCACAGGCATATAAATAACGGTAAAAGTGGTGTCGATGCTGCTATCATACAGAACTTAAGTGCTAACAATTCAGATTCAGTTAATCTCAATTTTCAAGACCTCTACAAAAGCCTCTCCATTGAAGCTCAAGAGATACTCAACGCTATCAATAAAGAGTTAGGCAGTGCCAATGAAGTGCACACTTTAAAACCTGAAGAGTCCACTCCTGAAGCTACGGCAGAGCGTATAGTTTCAGGAGTAACAGGACTTTTTTCAGCATACAAAACTTCGAACAATAAACTCGACGATGAAGAGGTGCTCGAGGGATTTATGAAGGCTGTCCGACGTGGCGTTAAACAAGGTTATGATGAAGCCTTTAAAATTTTAGATGGTCTCGGTGCCTTTCAATACGACGGCGTACAGAGCGGTGTTGAAAAAACTTTAGAATTAGTTAATCAAAAGTTAGATAATTTTGAGAAGACGATGCGTCAACAATTAGGCATCACCGCCACAGATGCCTCTGTTAGCGAATCAGCTTCTACTCTCACTCGCACAGAAAGCCTCTTACAAGGAGGTGCCTCACTATCGAAAGGGGCAGCTTCCTAAATAAATAAAAAATTATCTTTATATTTTATGCCTAAACATCCATTCTGCGGATGGTGAAAGAGCGTCATGCCACACTACACCTCTTTCACCGTTCGCACTTTTTTTATGCCGTGCAGATATTATCGTTTAACAGAAAGATCTTAAGGGTATTAAGCACCGTATAAGCAGAAAGAAAACGAATTTTTGTTCTATCGCCTTCAAAAAAGTAGCTCTTGGCGTACGTACTACCTTCTGAAGAGAATCCGATACAGACGGTTCCAACACGTTTATCTTTCGTCCCTCCATCAGGCCCTGCTAGCCCCGTAACGGAAAAAGCTATATCAGCATCAAGCACCCCTCTCGCTCCCAAAGCCATCTGCTCTGCACACTGCACACTAACTGCTCCGTAATTTTTTAAAACATCTTCGGAAACATTTAAGATCTTTTTTTTCACTTCATTACAATACGAGACGATACCACCTTTAAAATACTTTGAAGCGCCTACTTCTGATACGATTAAGTTCGAAAGTAATCCACCGGAACAAGATTCCGCAAAGCCTAAACTTAATTCCGACTTAAGTAAGAGGGTATGCGTTTCCTTAATAAGATCTTGAGAAAAGCCGCACTCCATAGGGGTATAAAAGTTCTGCTCCATCTGTAATATTTCGCCTTTTTTTCGTGTTCTTTTAAACTTTAAATATATAAAACACCTACTCCATCTCTAGTATTTTTTATACTAAATGATCTTCATATCTTTATCTGAGTATTTTTTTTGCGTACCGAATAGCCTCCAACAACTGTTCGATATCTGCCAGATCTGAATAAACAGCAAGGCTAATCCTAGCTGTGGCAGAGATACCGAACCGTTTCATGGCTGGCATCGCACAGTGATGTCCCACCCTAAGTTGCACATTTAAATAATCTGCCGCAGTTGCAAAGTCGAACGGATGAACTCCTTTTAAATTAAAAGAGATGATCGATGCTTGAGAGGGTTTAACATCTCCTGTCGCAGCTGGACCATACAAGATAACGCCATCTTCTTTTTTTAACAGATCCACACTTTGCATAAAAAGGTTTTCTTCATAAGTAGAGATGGCTTGTACTCCTAACGTTTCTAGATACTCCAAAGCGCAACCTAACCCGATCGCTTCAACGATAGCAGGGGTGCCTGCTTCAAATCTGTACGGTGGATCGGCATAAGTTGAAGTTTTAAGTGTGACCTTCTCGATCATATCCCCGCCACCAAAAAAAGGGGGTAGCTCTTGTAATAGTTCCGATTTTCCGTAGAGGACTCCGATCCCGTTTGGCCCATAAGCCTTATGACCGGAGAAAACTAAAAAATCAGGATTAAGCTCTTGCACATCTATCTTTAAATGCGCCACTGCTTGCGCTGCATCAACCAACACCAAGCAACCACGCTTATGGGCTTCTTTACAGATATCAGCGATCGGGAAGACACTTCCAAAAGCGTTTGAAATATATGTAACGGAGAGAAGTTTCGGCTTAAAGGTATCTAATTTTTTTATCAGATCATCAAAATCAAAAGAGGCATCGTCCTTAACATCAACAAACTCCAACTTAACCCCTTTTCGTTTTGAGAGAAGTTGCCACGGCACGATATTACTGTGGTGCTCAAGAACACTTAAAAGCACGGTATCAGCAGGAGTAAAGCGCTCACCTAAGGTATGCGCTATTAAGTTAAGCCCCTCCGTTGCACCGTGTGTAAATACAATATTATCAGGAGAAGGTGCATTTAAAAATGCAGCAACTTTTTCTCTAGCACCTTCATAGTCCTCAGTTATTTTAAGACTTAGCTCATAAGCACCCCTATGAATATTGGCGTACTCATGCGCATAATACTGCGTCATTTTATCGATCACTACTTGCGGTTTTTGTGCACTAGCAGCGGTATCAAGATACGCCATGCGTTTATTAGCAGCAGCAAAAATGGGGAAATCATCTCTAATTTTTTCTCCGAAAGCTTTAACTTCTTTATTCATAATCTCTCATCACATAAAAAGAGTTACCTGACAGACTCTTCAAGCATAAGGCGTTGTGCACCCTTCTTTATACACAACTTTTAAGTATATCTCACAGACTCTCTTTCTTGATAATATTCAGCTATGCTAATAATGTAAAATCAAAGTTTTTGTAACAAAAATCCGATTTTAAAAAAAACAAGGTTAGAACAAACCTCAACAACCAACAGGGTGCAATGGTGTCGAATCATTATCAAAAAGGACAAAGTGTAATAGCTACAATGCTTGTGCTTTTAACTCTTGCTCTCGTCGGCGTTGCCGCCATTGTAGGGCTTCAACTTTTTTCTGATCTATACAGACGTAGCGCTTACGCCGCCCTTGAAAAGAGTTTGAAATCAAGAGATTTAACTACTGTTAAAAACGCTCTTAACACAGTAGCAACTGAACCGCAGATCTTCCGCTTTTTTTTGAGGGAGAGCTCTTACGACACTTTAAAACAAGCGAGTTCATATTCAGAAGATGAGGGTATCTTATCTGAACTTTTTGAACTCTACACCCTTACTTCACCACACACCTCTCCGACCTACACCACCTTAAAACGTTTTAAAAATTTGCCTGAATCAGATTCTCTAAAAACACTACTTCAAGAGAGAACTCCTCCACCAAACGCCTTATCCCCACTCTCTACTTTAACAAAAAAGCTCTCTACTACTATTATCCCTATTTCAGAGGCACCCGCAGCGGTAGAGCTCGATGTTTTTGAGAGCGTTTTTAGCAGGTACCTCCACGTGATGCGTCAATTGCAACGAAAGGCAAGCGAAACGCCGTTACAGATTAACGCTAACAAAACTCACCTCTCACAACTAAAAACTTTCCTTTTAGATCTACGGACGGATTTTGCAGATTTCTTATCCCTCTCTCAAAGTAGAACTGCTCGTAAAAAGAATACGGCGAAATCGCAAGAGTTATCTTTTTACACAAGCGGGATCTTTAAAGATCTGCCGCAACTACCAACTCTTCCAGATAATATTGAAACGGCGAAAGATCTAAGCAACCTCCTGCAAAAGCTGGGTGGCGAGGTTGCGCTTTACGGAAAGGACGCACCTCAAATTTTTGAAGATAAAATTTCAACTTTTCGTAAAGCTGCCGTAATCTATCGAGAAAAGATACAAAACTTACAGGAAGAAAATAAACGGTTGGAGGCAGAACTAGAAACCATCACAAAAGAAGCCGAACTAAGCGCTAAGGAGGTGCATTACCTTATAAAAAAGACCTTACTTTACGTTACAAGAGTCTAAAAATATAACGAAATTATATTTTAAGCCGAAATTTTTTAAAGCACCCTCATTTTTTTCTTGCATATCCTCTTTTTAATGCTTATATATCTCTTTCCGCTGCACGAAACGGGCGGTGACGGTGTTGACTTTTTTTAAAAAAGTAATTTTTTTGTTGACACTCGGGTATCCGTTCGGTTATCTTGCGCGGGAAATTTGAAGTAAATATGTGTGTGCGGTTAGTTTGCGAACCCGCTAATAATGGTGGCGGGCTTTTTTTTGCGCAATTTTCCGCTTAAGGTTTCCGCAAGTCCGCGAAGTATATCCGTCAAAGAGGATTGAATTAGGGGGTTGTGTCTTTCAGATATTTAGCCCAAGAGATTCTTCTGCGTCTTATCTTCGCCAGTTTTCTGTTTTTTTGTAATTGTACGTTTAAGGCTGAATATCACTCTTTTTTTGTGCATCGTTCGGCTTAGGGAAGTTTTGAACCTGAATCTGTAAGTCTTTCAGGTAAGTTTTTACTCTCGTTTGGTATAATTACGCCGTTTAAGGATTAGGTTCTTTATTTTTTGATATAGCTGATTAATCTATTTTATTTATTGGGACATTTTACTATGAAATCATGGTCTAATTCTGAAGTACAACAAGCCGGAGTATACATCCCTGAGAAACGTCTTTTAGCTGCCGTTTTACAACGTGCCGTTGCTGATTATGTTACGGGAGATGGTGATATTCGTGAAGGCGCTCGTTCTTGGTTAATGGAAAATGTCGTTACTGACGCTCCTCTCTCTTTTAAATTTATCTGCGAAGCCCTTGATCTCGATATACCTGGCTTACGCAAAGCTATCCAAGCACAAGCAGACGTTCAAGCTCACGCCATTAGTACACAACAAACTAGACAAGCTCTGGCGTCATAATTTTTTTTACCTTATAAAACCGATAACCGTTCTCTAAAATAATTAGGTTATCGGTTTTTGTTTATCTACGATTTTTTTTACACGGTAATTTTTTATGTCTGCCAAATGTCCGATCTGTAAAGGTGCAGTAGAAAAAGAGGGTGAGTTTTTTCCATTTTGCTCAGAACGGTGCAAAACGATTGACCTCGCTAACTGGGCTACGGGAGAATACAAGATAAGCCGCTACTTAAACGAAGAAGAGCTTTCTACTCTAAAAGATGAGTTATACATTCAACCGTTTCAAGAGAACTAACAACAAAACACTTTGACCTCTTTTAAATTAAAAAAGAGTTAAAGTGAAACACAATAAATTATAGTCTTAAGAGAACCAACGAAAAAACACTTTAACGTCCGTACTCATTTAACTTATTACGTAACGTTCTGATACTAATCCCTAATAATTTAGCAGCTTGCGTCCTATTGTCATTAGTTGCTTTCAGTGTTTCAAAGATCAATGCCTTTTCAACTTCTTGTACTGTCATACCAGATCCGATTACGATCTTCTCTTCTGCATTATCAGTAGTAACTTCCTTCTCTATTTTAGCTGCCAGTGGTGTGTACTGCTCTTGTGGAGCTATCTCTTCAATACTCGGTCGACCAGTGGTGTTTAGTAGAAAATCTCCTGTTTTTGGAGCTCTCCCCCTCGAGAGGATAGCCGCTCTTTGGACAGCATTTTGAAGCTCTCTAACATTACCCGGCCATGAATACGCCATCAGTGCAGAGAGTACGGTGTCATCTACCTTTGGAGCATTTGCACCGACATATTGTTTAATAAAGAAATCCACCAACAACTTAATATCACCTTTTCTCTCTCTTAAAGGTGGTAGCGTGATCGGGATAACGTTTAATCTGTAATAAAGATCAGCTCTGAACTTTCCTTCCTGCACGGCCTGTTCAAGATTACGGTTAGTAGTAGCGACTACTCTAACATCAATCGGAATCGGTTCTCTTCCGCCCACCCTATCAACTTCACGCTCTTGCAGGACACGTAATAATTTAGCTTGTAAAGAGAGATCCATCTCTGATATCTCATCAAGGAGACACGTCCCCCCTTGCGCCAACTCAAACTTTCCGATCTTCCGAGTTTGCGCGCCGGTAAAAGCACCTTTCTCATGTCCAAAGAGTTCGCTTTCCAATAAGTTCGCAGGTAGCGCCGCACAATTAACAGCCACAAAAGGTTGCGCAGATCTACTACTGGAGGTGTGTATTAAACGTGCTATCAACTCTTTACCGGTACCAGACTCACCTTGCACTAAAACGGTAGCATCACTTTTTGCGACAGCTTCTGCCACTTCCAAGATCCTAATCATCAACGGATCATTACTTATAATAGGTCTACCACGTTTCGATTTTTTAGCGCTTTTTTGTAGCTGTCTACACTCTGGCGACATAACTCTTTCAACAACTCGAGTTAGATCTTCTACTGAAAAAGGCTTGGTAATAAAATCAGCAGCACCTGCTTGCATCGCCTCCACAGCTTGCGTAATCGTACCGTAAGCGGTGATCATGACAAACGGGACTTCTGATTCTCGTTCCTGCAACGTTGTTAAAAGCTCTAAGCCATCCATCTCCGGCATACGTTGATCAGAGATGATCACATCAAAGCTCTCTGCATCAATCGCTTTTAAAGCCTGCTTACCGTTAGCGGCGACAGTTACATCATATCCGCTCCGCATTAAACTTGTTTTTAAGGCAAGCTGCATCTGCGTATCATCATCAACCACTAAGATCTTATTTTGTTGCATCATAATAACCACCTTTAAGTAATAAAACCTTTTTTAGCTTCCGCTCCTTTGCATCTAAATCTTTAAAACAAAATCAAAAACCACCTTTTGTTTTCCCCTTTATTTACGTGGGAAAACAACGGTAAAACAGGCACCTTTGCAATTCTTTACGGAGATTGTAGCACCGTGCTGATCAAGGATACGTTTCACTATCGCCAGCCCCAAACCCGTCCCCCCCTTCTTCATACTAACAAACGGATCAAACACTTTATCTAAAAGCGTTTGCGGAACTCCAGCACCGTTATCTGATACCTCCATAATAGCGCCACCCTCTGCACTATCAGCATAAGTAATCTGTACCGCAGTGCTATCAGGAGCTTGTATGGCGTTAATCACCAGATTATTTATAACTTGTTTGAGTGCTGCTTCGTTTCCGTTTAAGTACGGATTGCCGTTTAGTGTTAGATGTATTTTTGATGTATCAAATCCAGCACGCGAGACCTCTTGCAACTGCTCTTTTAAGAGAAGGTGCATATTGATCGGTGCAAATTGCGGTTTAGTATCTTTAGCAAAATGTAAGATATTAGAGATTACATTATCGAGAGCGCTCATGCTTTTCTCGATCTGTTGCACAAGTTCAAGGGAAGCAGGTTGATCTTTTAAATCCTGTTTCAATAAGGAGACAAAAAGTTTTATAGAACCTAGTGGATTTCTAACCTCATGTGCGATCTCTCCCGCTGTCTTACCTAACATCGCCAAGCGTTCAGATCTCTTAACCTCTTCTTCTTTAATTGCTAGTTGATCGCGCAAAGCTTGCGCTTCTTTAACTAAAAGATCGTATTTATATTGCAACTTATGGCTAGCTTGCGTAAAAGCTCCAAATGCACTTAATAACGCCTGTGTATCTTGTGGCGTTCTTGTTTCAGAAACTACACTATTATTCATTTCTTCTCCTCTAAACGATCTTTCCACAAGAACTCTTCAACGGCTGCGTTTAAAAGTGATAACCACTCATCGGAGGGAGGGTATTTTTTGAGAGCCTTTTCCTGAATTGCCATAACAGAATCTTTATTATCTTGATGAATAGCGATCTGCAGCAGAGCGTAATCAACCCAACTATCAATAAAGTGATCTGGAAAGTCGCGTTGTCCACGTGCTAACCAAAAAGCACCTTGATCGAATTTCTTTTCTTGTAAAGAGATCTCCGCCAAGCGTCGCATAGCAAATGGTGCATTCGGATGTTGCAAAGGAATATTTTCAAAACTCTCTCTAGCTTTTTCGAGTTTCCCTAATTTAAATTGAGCATTCCCCAATAAATAATAGACAGCGGGTAGGTCTGCTGAGTTTGATTCTTTTAGAGCTTTTAAATATTTATCTTCTGCAGCACCATAACTTTTTAGACGTGCTAAAGACTCTCCCCACAATAACCAAGCTTTTGATCTTAAGGGGCTAGCCTCTTTAAGAAGGGTAATAACTCTCTCTGCAAATAAGATAGCTACCCTAAAGCGGTCTTCCTGATATTCAATAATACCCCGCGAAAGTAGTAATCTAGCACGTTGAATATCATCAATAGATTTATCGCGTAACGCTTTTTCAAATTCATCAATAGCTTTTTGCGGCAGACTTAAAGCCCACGCCGATTTTGCTGCAGCCACAGTAGCATCAACCGTAACTTTCCGTTTCGGCATAGACTCATATATCTTTAAAGCTTCAAAGTAATCTTTATCTGCCGTAAGCTTCTGAACATCTGCTGGATGTTGTGCAGCAGCAGAGCTTGCAAAAGCAATGTAACAGAGAGGAAAAAGATATTTTAATAAATAGCGGTGTGTCATTTTTTTCATCCGTTAATTTTAACTCTTTAAGGTTCAAATAACGGATCTTCATCACCGTCCGCACTATTTTTCGGATCGCACTCCAACCCTTTTTTCTTAATCTTTTCAACTAAAGTTGTTCGATTAAGACGCAACAACTTAGCAGCTGCTTTTTTATTACCGTTAGTCCTTGCTAAGGCTGATAAGATCAACTGGTTTTCGTAATCACTGATTAGGGCGTTAAAATCAACACCTGAAGCAGGTAGCTCCGTTGTGCAATGGCAAAGCGGATCAGACTTTTGCTCATAAATATGCGCTGGAAAATCATCAGCGCCTAAGACAGTACCATCACTTAACAGAACTGTTCTTTCAATTAAGTTTTCCAACTCTCTGACATTACCTGGCCAAGCATAATTGCAGAGGTGTCTTTTAGCATCTTCGGAGATCCGTTTCTCTTCACATCCAAATTGTTGACAGGCACGAGAAACAAAAAAATCACCTAAAATTTTAACATCCTCTCCGCGCTCTCTGAGTGGTGGAAGTTTAATAGGGATAACTTGTAAACGATAAAAGAGATCTTCACGGAAACGTCCTGCTCTAACCTCTTCTTTAAGATCTTTATTAGTAGCTGCGATTACCCGCACATCTATTTCAATAGAGCGGGTAGAACCGACAGGTTCAACTCTTTTTTCTTGTAAGACACGTAACAGTTTAACCTGCAACTTCGGACTCATCTCGCCTATTTCATCAAGGAAGATAGTTCCACCGTCAGCCATCTGGAAACGACCCACTCGAGAACTAACCGCACCGGTGAAAGCACCTTTTTCATGTCCGAACAATTCGCTTTCAAGGATCTCTTCCGGAATGGCACCGCAATTTACAGGGATAAGTGGACCATTACGACCACTCATCTTATGAGTAGCACGTGCTACTAACTCTTTTCCGGTTCCTGTTTCTCCAAGAATAAGAACTGTGGCATCAGTCCTAGCAACTTTTTCAATAATCCCGAAGACCCGTTGCATTTTATCGCTTTGGCTAATAATTCCTGAAAAGGAGGGAGGTAATTTTTTTGAAGGCTCCCTTGTTGGAAAATTTGAATTACATAAACAAGCGCTACTCTGTGAATCAGCTCTTGAAATAGAAGGTTGCATACGCTCTCCTTAGCAAATAACCTTTAAAAATACCGCGTCTTGTTCTTTCCCCGAGAGCTCCCTGCCCCCAAATAAGGAAGAACAGACTTTAAAACGTCCTATTCCCGAACGCGTTACTACCGAAATGTCCAAGCCACACCCTAGACACTCTGTGTCAACTTTATGGCAAGAGTCGTACCAAGTGAGGGGAAAAAATTGCTTGGTGAGTCAAAAAACCAGACACGGAGCTAATATATTGGAATTAAAGGGAATTTTTTCTATGGTTTTTTACTTACTTGAAAAGATTCATTTTTTTTGTAAAATTTTTTTCACGGCTAATTCAAAAAAGTGTTCAGTTTTCTACTAAAGGTGTCGATAAGTATGAAAACTTTGCGTACTTATGAAGCGCTTTACCGTATTGTGTCAATTTTTCTGTCTGGTGCCACCCTTCAGCAGACCCCCCCCCCCTTTAAAGTGGGTGGCACCAGTTTTTTAACCCCCGTGTAGCCGATCCGTTTTCCCGTTGCAGCCCGTTCAATCGTCCCTAACGGGTGGCACCATTTTAACCTCCGTCCAGATCTAGCTAATTCTGTCTTTAATATCAGCCCGCTCGATCGTCCCTAAAGGGTGGCACTTTTTACCTCCGTAGAAACCTAGCCGATCCGTTTTCCCATTGCAGCCCGCTCAATCGTCCCTAACGGGTGGCACCAAATTTTTGACCAGTCGCTAAGCCGTCAAAGCGACAAAAAAGAAGGGTGGCACCAGAGCCTAACCAACCCAAAAACGACAAAAATGAACGACAAAAATGAAGGGTGGCACCAAAACTGCCAAATTCTAAGCTTTTGCTAATATATTGATATTATTAGATGTTATAATTTTAGAGTCTTTTAGCACTAGTGGGTGGCACCAAATTTTTAACCCCCACCTTAAGCTGAAGGGTGGCACCAAATTTTTAACCTCCGTCCAGATCTAGCTAATTCTGTCTTCAGTATCAGCCCGTTCTCCCGTTTCAGCCCGTTCAATCGTCCCTAAAGGGTGGCACCAAAACTGCCAAATTCTAAGCTTTTGCTAATATCTTGATATTATTAGATGTTATAATTTTAGAGTCTTTTAGCACTAGTGGGTGGCACCAAATTTTTAACCCCCACCTTAAGCTGAAGGGTGGCACCAGTTTTTTAACCTCCGTGCAGATCTAGCTAGTTCGCTCTTTAGTATCAGCCCGTCCGATCGTCCTTAGCGGATAACGCTATGTTCATCTTCCTTAACAAAAACCTTCAGATCTAAAACACGGTCTCCTACCCTTAGCCTTTCCGCTACACCTATGCCCTTTACGACCTGCCCGAATACAACATACTGCCCATCCATATGCGGAGCTCTACCGAGAATAATTCTAAACTGACTGCCGTGAGACCTTCTGGAGTGATCAAAATCAAGGTCGTTAGGCTTTCGCACCATTGAAAGCGCACCTAAGTCATGCTTACGATTATTAAATTCCGCTGGAAGGGTATAACCTGGACCAGAATTAGCCTTCACTCCTGAAGCACCTGTTTGAATCGCTAAATTGGGCACGTATTTATGAAACTTTAAATTTTTGTAAAAACCTTTATCCGCTAGATACTTAAGATTTGCCACGTGCCAAGGCGCCTCCTCCGGATAAAGCCTAAAATAGACCTCCCCCTTCTCTGTATAAAGGATGGCACTACGAATCTTTAACAACTCCTGTTTGGGCGGTAAAGAAAAAGGTGGGGTATCAAGTGCAAATAATGGCACACAATTAAGGAGTAAGAACATCAAAACTATTAACGCGAAGTATTTGTTGTGGCGAGTCGTCTGCATTTTGTAGTTAACTCTATCTTGTTTAACGCAAAATTAAGTTCGGCTTTTTATGCACCGAATATCAGATCGTGGCTGTTGTTAAGAACTAATCGCTAGTATAATTAAGTGATTACACTATTGGAAGTACCATATTTAAAGGCTATTGTCACTTACACCGTGACACTTATGCCACATTTATCAATATCGGCGTATGAGGCTTTGGAACATTAAGCTTATTTACATAACTCTGATTATCAGCGTGCTTTTCAACCTAAAGGCCTACGCCGCTCCTTCAGAAGCGGTCGCCACAGAAGATAAGTTGGACATCACCTTACTACTTGATGCCTCAGCCAGCATGCGGGTAACAGATCCGTTAAAGTTACGTAACGAAGGCGCTAGATTATTAATCCAGTTATTACGCCCTGGTGATAGACTCGCTATTATCGAGTTTGCGGAAAAAGCAAAGGTTTTACGTCCTCTCAGTCCATTTGAGAGAGAACAAATTCCTGCTCTTTCAAATATCATCAATACCGTTGCAGATGATGGCGCTTATACAAATTTATTAGCTCCGATCAAAACAAGTTTACAGATCTTAAAAGAAACCGGTCGTGGTGATGCACAAAAAGCGATCGTTATTTTCTCTGATGGAAAAATGGATCCATCTGCCGAAGATGGCACTCCACAACAACTGACAGACGAATTGTTTGGCACCACGCTACCTCAAGCTATCGCAGCACAGATAAAACTTTACACCCTCTCTTTTAGTCAAGAAGCAGATAAGGAGTTATTAGCAAAAATAGCAACTACGACTGAAGGCGAGCATTGGTACACACCAACAGCTGATCAAATTCATCAATCTTTCGCCGATCTTTTCCTAGTGGCAAAAAAACCTCAACTCCTTCCCTTAACTAGCAAAGGCTTTCTAGTTGATGAAGACACAGAGGAGGCCACAATTTATATCAGCCGTGAAGATAAAAGTGAGATATCCCTCATCAATCCTATGGGGATGATGATAACAAAGCAATCTCCTAACCCTAATATAAAGTGGTTTAAAGGAAGCAATTTCGATGTTGTCACTATTTTAATGCCACAAGCGGGGCAATGGAGCATTAACGGCATCACCAACAATAACAGTTTCGTCGCTATCATGACTAACTTAAAACTAAATGTTGAATGGCCGCAATCTATCATCTCCGACATACCGGTGCTAATTCAGGCTCAACTATACGACTCTCAGAAACCGATCGTCTTACAACCTATGACGGAAACTGTTAACTATCATTTTAAGATTACGCCGATAGATCGAGTTTCCGAACCGATTATGAACGAAACGCTTTTAGATAACGGTGAAGATGGTGATAAAAAGGCTAATGACGGGATCTTTAGCCGACGTATTACAATCGAAGATGTCGGCGAATATAGACTCGGTGTAACAGCTATTGCACCAACATTTGAACGGTACCAACAAACTACTTTCCAAGTAAAACCACGCCTTATCACATTAGAGATCGTCAGTAGAGAAGAATCTGCTCTGGCACGGCTACAAGCTTCAGCACATCAAGGCTCCGGCGAAACTTATAATGAATATTTTAAAGTTACCTTATCGCCCGAAGCTACTGCTTTAAACAAGGTTGAAGTAAAACTAATCGCCGTAGATAAAGATAAAAATTCACTAGTCCTTCCGATAAGATCAATTGATAATTATTTCGAGTGCGAGACTGATGTTCTACCACTCGAAGGTAAATATGAGATAAAAGCAGAATTAAAAGCTAAAACAAAATCAAGAAAACGGGGTGAAAGCAACGATATTCGCGCAGAAAGTCGCCCGATTACATATTTGAAAACACACACGACAAACACTAATGACAGAGAAGAGATTACCCTCGTCACTATGAAACCCGTCCATAAAACAAACAAAAAATCAAAAGCCCTTAAAACTTTTTTAATCAATCTGTTAATCCTATCAGTCACCATTGTCTTACTAGGCTGGGCAATTTATGTTTCCTTAAAGAAACATCAGGATAAGAGCGCATCTTCAGAATCAGCCGATCTCCAGCACCTTTCTGCATTGGATTCAACAATTGCGGCTATTATGTCTTTAGAAGCACGCTCACAAAAGGTTGACGTAGACTTAAACGATCCGATCTTTACCGACGATCGTTACCTTGCAGCAAACGCAGGACGTAAAATTTTAAACCAAGAAGATCAGGTCGCCCCTGCTGCTCCAGCTGATGTTGACGTTGATGTCGATGTTGACACTGACGTTGTTGACACCGAAGCTGACACTGACACCGACACTGAAAACCCTGACGACACAACTGAGGAGAGTTAAGAGTATCGTGAATTATTCAGCACTGCTTATCATTATTGGTATTGTAGAATCAGGCGTCATAGCTTACCTGCTCTGGACAAAGTTGGGTAAGGTGGCACGCTCGAAGGTTAAAACTGCCAATACCTTAAATGAAGAGCTACAAAAAAGGATCGCTCTAAAAGACCAGATCAGTGCTGCTTTGCAAAATATGATTGAAGTCCGGCAACTCCGTCTCAAAGGTGACGAATACAAAGTTGCTAAAGAATCTCTCAAAGCAGAACGGGGGCGCATTACTATTACACAAGCAGAGTTGGAAACAGTTGAAAATCGTTTGCGCGAATTAGAAGTTATTGAACGAGAGTTGGAAGCAAGCGCCGTAGAAACTCAGGAAGAAGTTAATATCTTAACAAAAAAGCGAAATGAACTGACTGATAAAAAAGCATCTTTAGAACAACAGCTACTAGATTCCGATAAAAAGATGAGTGACGTTATGATGAAAATAGAGCTGTCCGCTCAAATGCGTAGCACTATTGATAAGATGCGACACGACTTGGTAAAAACACAGGAACAGATCGATGTCCTCTTAGAAAAAGTTAGGCTCGGTAATGAACAGTATTTCATCATGAAGCAACGTTATGACGCTCTTGATATCGAATACGCACAACTATACGAGAAATTTTCAGCCTCCGAACTCGCCTCTGCGTCAAATGAAGAACATCCCCAATAAACAACAAATTTTTTACCTCCGTTAAGATCTAGCTGATTCGTTTTGCAGTTGCAGCCCGTTCAGTTGTCCCTGAAGGGTGGCACCAAATTCGCTTGTAAATTTGTAAAATATATTTTACAATATATAATATATGGATTTTAAAGTTAGAGAGATCGTTGTTTTAGTTGATGATAATGGCAAATGTCCATATAGAGAATGGAGAAATAACATTCGAGATACATCATTAGGTGCAGCAATCGATGCTAGATTAGCTAGAGTTAGGAACGGAAACTTTGGAGATCATAAATCAGTTGGTGCTGGTGTGTATGAACTTAGAATCCCAAAAGGATCTGGTCTTAGAATTTATTACGCATTAGAAGGTGATGTTATTGTAGTATTACTTGCTGGTGGTGATAAAAAAAGTCAAAGCAAAGATATTATCCTAGCAAAAAAACTTTGGGAGGATTATCAGAATGAAACTTGAAAGTTATGAGAATGAAATTAAAGAAAGACTAAAAGATCCTGACTATGCCGTTGAATATCTAACAGATGTGTTAGCTAATGAATCACAAGAAACGTTCTTAATTGCATTAAAAGATGTAATTGATGCAAGGGGTGTTCAGATATCAAAACTATCTGAAGAATCTGGTGTCACACGCCAAGCCCTATATCACTTACTTTCAGATAAAGGTAATCCAACATTGACAACTTTTGTCTCTATTCTTAAAAGCTTGGGGTTTACTTTACAGATTAAAGCAGCTTAACGTTGTAAGTATTTACAAAAAGATCCCACACTACTAAAGGGCAGCATCAAATTTTTAATCACCAAGCCCTATATCACTTACTTTCGGATAAAGGTAATCCAACATTGACCTGTTGCAGATCTGCCCTTCCGTGACGACTGCACGGGCTGAAACTGAAAAAAAGATCAGTCAGATTTCTACGGAGGTTAAAAATTTGTGTCTGTTCTTAAAAGTTTGGGGTTCACTTTACAGATTAAAGCAGCTTAACGTTGTCCGCTCTTACTGTTGGGTAGCACCAAATTTTTAACCACTAAGCCCTATATCACTTACTTTCGGATAAAGGTAATCCAACATTGACCTGTTGCAGATCTGCCCTTCCGTGACGGCTGGAGGGGCTGAAACTGAAAAACGGAACAGTCAGATTTCTACGGAGGTTAAAAATTTGTGTCTGTTCTTAAAAGCTTGGGGTTTACTTTACAGATCAAAGCAGCTTAACGTTGTCCGCTCTTACTGTTGGGTAGCACCAAATTTTTAACCCCAAAATGAAACTTGAAAGTTATGAGAATAAAATTAAAGAAAGACTAAAAGATCCTGACTATGCCGTTGAATATCTAACAGATGTGTTAGCTAATGAATCACAAGAAACGTTCTTAATTGCATTAAAAGATGTAATTGATGCAAGGGGTGTTCAGATATCAAAACTATCTGAAGAATCTGGTGTCACACGCCAAGCCCTATATCACTTACTTTCGGATAAAAGTAATCCAACATTAACCTGTTGCAGATCTGCCCTTCCGTGACGGTTGCACGGGCTGAAACTGAAAAACGGATCGGCTAGATTTCTACGGAGGTTAAAAATTTGTGTCTGTTCTTAAAAGCTTGGGGTTCACTTTACAGATCAAAGCAGCTTAACGTTATAAGTATTTACAAAAAGATCCCACACTACTAAAGGGCAGCATCAGCCAACTCTTCCCATCTAGCATAAAGCCTTTCGACCTCTTTCTTTGCCCTCTCCCAATCCTGAGTGGCTTGCAGAGCTGTTTCTGCATTACTCATCTGTTGCGGATCGTTAATTATCTCTTGATACTTCTGCAAAGTTTCTTCAGCAAGTAAGATCGCTTCTTCCATACCATCCAACTCGCGCTGCTCCATATAAGTCAACTTCTTTCTATCACTCTTTACGGGAGCATCTTTTTTCTTATCTATCTCTGATCTAGGTTTATCTGTTTTTAAGGGTGTACTTAGAGCGCCCTCCCACTGGGCATAATCAGCATAGGTTAAAACTTTCCCATTATTTTGAATATCGATCCCGATAAAAGTATCACAAACTCGGTCTATTAAATAACGATCATGCGTAACCAATACCACAGCACCCGCAAACTCTTTTAAACTCTGCTCTAAAGATTCCATAGCCGGAATATCTAGATCGTTAGTCGGTTCATCCAGTAGTAACACATCCGCCGGTGTTAACATTAACTGCGCAATAGCTAGCCTCGCTTGCTCACCACCAGAAAGCTCTTTAACTTTCAGATCGATCTGATCTGCTCTAAATTGAAAACGGGCTGCCCAACCGTACAGATGAATAGACTGCCCATTAAAAACCACACTATCACCGTGACTACATAAAGCACGACGCACGCTCCATTCCGGATCTAAGTTGGATCTATTCTGTTTAAAGGTTGCTATCTTTAGATCAGGAGCGTGGATAACTGAACCGCCACTCGGTTGCAACTCTTTAGCAAGAACCTTTAATATCGTAGTTTTCCCACTGCCGTTCGGCCCTAACACTCCGAGACGTGAAGTAGGAGAGATTATCAGATTCAATCCTTTAAAAACCTCTTTATCTTTGAAACGTTTTGCAGCACCTTTAACTTCTATCAACTTCTTTGTCTTACGTTCAGATGCTGAAAATGAGATATCTGTCGAAGACTCCCTTAAGCGTTCTGAAGTTGCTTCAAGTTTATCCATCAGATCATAAGCTTGATCCGTTCTGTACTTAGCTCGAGTCCCACGTGCTTTAATCCCTTGACGCAACCACTCCGTTTCACGGCGCACCTTATTGGCAAGCACCTCTTTTTCACGCATTTGCGCATCTAAAAAGAGCTCTCTTTGTTCAAGAAAACGTCGATAATCTCCATCAACTATCAGATACCCTTTCGGATAAGCGCGGTTTATTTCAAGAATTCTTTGGGTGGTGCGTTGCAAAAACCACCTATCGTGTGTAATTGCGATCCAAGCAAAAGAAGCAGATCGAAGTGTCGTCTCAAGCCAAAGAATACCTTCTAGATCAAGGTGATTAGTCGGCTCATCTAAAAAAAGCACCTCCGGAGATTGTACCAATGCACACGCCAAAGCTAAACGCTTTTTCATACCACCAGAAAGATCTGCTACCCTACCTTCCGTTAAGCAGGCTTGTCTGCCAATAATAGAAACTAACTTATTGCGCTCTTCTTCTGAAAGTTTAGAACTTTTAGCGCTCTGCTCTAAGGTTGAAATGACCTCTGCATCTTCAGGGAAAGAAGGGCTCTGATCTACAAAAGCAAGTGAGAGATCTTTCTTCTGTGCAACTACTCCCTCGTCAGGATCCTGCCTCTTACCCAAGATAGAAAGTAGGGTCGATTTACCGCAGCCGTTACGCCCAATAACACCGAGCTTCTCACCTTCGTTAATTGTTAAGGTGAGTCCTTGAAAAAGCGGATCCCCTGTAAAAGTTTTACTAATATTTGAGCACGAAATAAGCATATCAATTCTTTATAGTTAAGAGATACAAGGAGTGATCTTACTTCACGCTTCTATATAAAATCAATCAACTTAAAAAAGGCACCATCAGAACACACTTTAAAAGATACAAAAGGCATAAAGAACACTTAAAATATTTCAGATGACGATGCTGGCGCAAAGTGAAACAAGGGGCTAGGATATATCTTCTCATCTTTTAAATTAAATCTGTACCGCATCCATAAGTTGTTGCATAGGAACACCTAACCTATTTTACACTCAGGTTACGTAATGACTGATGATTGTTTAGATAAGAGGACTCGAGCAGAAGATATCTTACTCGGCTCAATCGGACTGGATGAAGACGCTCATATCGTTAACGTCTCCAGAACTGCAGACGGCTATCAAGGAATCGCCGTATGGAGTGACGGAGAAAAATTTAATTTTGAATCAGACGGTGGACTGACTCCTTTAGAAGAGTGGGCATTAAATATCTTTCTTGCAGGTAAGTAACTATTATTTATAATCTCTCAATATTATAAAATTACCACCTTCATCTTCTATTTTTGAGAGGCGAGGTAGTGCTGTGTTCTATACAGCACTTAGGATGCTACATACTAAAAAGGACACCTACCTTGTGTAGGTGTCCTAAAAAAATATAGATCATGGAGAAGAAACTTGTTAGAGAGAGATCTGAACTCTCTTAATCTCATCGTGGTCGATCTTAGGCTGTTGCATAATACCTGTTTTCTTTTCGCCTTCAATGACCTCTTTATATGCGCCGTAAATAATATCAAGCAAGTTAATAACTTTACTGATGCGCGCGCCATCACGGTGTAAGTTTGCTTCCGTCAGATAGAACAACATAAAATCATAAAGTCTATCTAGATCACGTGCAATCGTACCACCCTTTTCAAAATCGATGGTATTCATCAACTCCGCAATAATGGCTTGCCCTTTACTGAGGAATCGACAGAACTTCTGAATGTCTTTTTCCTCGAGACCAGCTTTGGATTGTTTGAGGAATTTAATCGCTCCCTCGTACATCATCAATAACAAACGACCGCGATCGGTAGTTGTAATTTGAACGTTTTTATATGCTGAATGAGCATCTTTCCCGTACATGGACACCTCTTTTAAAAAAATCAGACTTCTTTTAAACGGATAACTTCCTAAGTCCTAAAATCTTTATCGACCTCAATATAAAAGAGCTTGAGCAGAAAAATTAACCTAGCTAACAAGCTATATAAACTACTGTTTTTTCGCTCAAAAGTTCCATAAAATACTGTCTAACGTAGCTCTTGTGCCCGTATCTGTGCCTGTTTAATCCCTGCTTTTAAAGCCTCAAAAACACCTTTACTATCAAACACTTTAATAGCAGCTTCAGTTGTACCTCCTTTTGATGTTACGCGTTTACGTAACTCTTCAACGGACACATCTGCACCTTCCCAAAGCTCCACTGCACCCTTTATCGTTTGAGCAGCCATTAAATGTGCATCATCTTCAGAGAATCCGAGTTCAGCAGCAGCCTTTAAAAAAGCTTCGATAAAATAAAATACATAGGCAGGTCCACTACCAGAGAGTGCCGTAACACCATCCAGCAACTCCTCTTTTGCAACACGCAAACACCTTCCACCAGCAGAAAGGATCGCTTCCACCACCTCAAGGTCTTTTTCAGAGACAGCCGAAGATGGAAAGTACGCCGTCATGCCAACCCCGCTCTGAAAAGGTGTATTAGGCATACACCGCACGATCTTTTGATGTCCACCCAGTGCAGTTGAAATACTTTCAATCTGCATCCCAGCCATAATCGAAAGGAGTAATGTTTCAGGAGTAATCTTTGATGCCAGATCCGCACAAGCTTTCTGCATATCTTGCGGCTTTACAGCTAAAAGAAGAGGACCCCTTTTAATTTGCGGAACATCTTCTACAACACGACAAGCGAGCTTCTTAATTAAATCACTACGTCGTGCTGCATCACGCTCAACTATTACAAGATTCTCCGCATCTACTAATTTTTTTTCGAGACAGAGGGAAGCAAAGGCAAACCCCATATTTCCACCACCGATAACAACAAACTCTTGCATGGCGCACCCCTAAATAAAAAACACCCCCCATTAACTCTAAAAGTGCTCGTTCCAAAAGCTCCTACTTCTTTCCGACACAAGAACACTTCTCAACTTCTACATCTGCACCTTTTTTAGGAGGCTCTAAGTTTAAAAAAAGACACATCTGATCCAGCAAGCGATCGTAATCTCTAAGTTCTCCCATGTTTAAACGATACTCATTAAGAATCCTTATCTGAAACTCTTCTTGCCACTCATCCCATGCAGCTTTAGAGACCTTTTTATAGATCGCCTCGCCCAGTTTTCCTGGAAATGGAGCTTTTTCCAAGCCTGCCATCTCTTTACCGTATTTTACACAATGAACCATTTTTTCCTCACTAGCCATCTTTACCCCTTATAAATACACAACATCACAGCATCTATACCTCTACCGTTTCCAATAAACCTTTTTTTCCTCACTAGCCATCTTTACCCCTTATAAATACACAGCATCGCAGCATCTATACCTCTACCGTTTCCAATAAACCTTTTTTTCCTCACTAGCCATCTTTACCCCTCATAAATACACAGCATCACAGCATTTATACAGATACCGTTTTTCTAACAAATTCATAAGAAAATAGCATCTTATAATAATGCACCCCCCCTTAAAGAATAACCATTCGGTTTCTACGCCTTAAAAAGCAACCTTTTTATTTATTACCCAATAACGGTACAGCATGTTTTCTTTACGCTTATTAGGGAGATCTTTTAAGCATAAACGGTTTTTTAAAGAGGTTGTTATGACGATATCAGAAAAGAGCGATTCTCAATTATTAGACGGAATAAAACGGAGAGATTCAGCAGCTTTTGAAGAGATTGTTAATCGCTATCAGGAAAAGGTCTTTCGCCTCGCTCTTCATATCACTAAGCACCAAGAAGATGCTGAAGATGTTATACAAGATACCTTTTTAAAAGTTTTTAGTAAGATCTATACCTTTAGAAATGAATCATCCTTCTCCAGTTGGCTCTTTCGCATTGCAGCCAATTCTGCCCTAATGAAGTTGCGCTCACGTAACAGACGACTTAAATCAGAACTAACTAACAGTACCGCCACAGGTGTAGAAACAGCTATCGCAATATGTAACGATTATGATCTTAATTACGCTTCAAGCTCTTACGAAATACGTAACGTTCTCCAGAAAGCCACAGACTCTCTTCCGACCGATTATAAAATAATCTTTATTTTACGAGATATGGATAATCTCTCTAATCAAGAGATAAGTGAAGCTATGAACATAACTGTCGCCTCAGTAAAATCAAAGTTGCACCGTGCCAGATTACGACTCCGTAAAAAGCTGCATAACTTTTATGAGGATTATAAGTCTCCAGAAATAATATTTTACAAAGAGCCGTTCACAGAACAGGCTTGCAGAAATTAAAGTAATAGCTTCGTTATAAGAAGAAGTTTTTTTAAAGCATTTTTAATGTTGGTGTTACCCTTTAGCCCAAACTTTCCCCCCTTACGTATGTTAAGAGGTGGTATCTCCCATTAATAAGACGTAACTCCTTTTTTTTATCTCGATATTTTGTTGCCTAATTGAGGGGATTTTTGCTTTCTTTACATACCTAAATACGTATGTCAAAACAGCGAAAAAGTTACCCCCTTTTATCGCTAATTTTTAAAAGATTTCTATCAGTTATAACAATATTGCTACTTTATAGTTACGTAAATTACAAAAAAGTTTGGGCTTTAGCTAAAAGCTTTTAAAAAAGCATCTCGACTAAAAAAGAAATTTTTAATTTTGAGGTTTTAAAAAAGTATCTCGACTAGAGAGTAAGGCTCTTGTAATAAGAATAATAAAAAAAATTACTACTCTTCAGAACCTTCACAACTTTCTTCAGCAACTAAACCGAGTTGCTTTAAAACAGCTTGAAACGTTCTCTCTAAAGCGTAATGCACTAACGGATCTCTTGAAAAACTTGAATAGAAAGTTTTCTTTAAGGTTGCTACCTTTTCCTCTACGGGAAGATCCTGCTTCTTGCTCTCTTTTATTAGATCTTCATAGCTATCTAAAATACTTTGCAAATGCGTACGAACCAAATGACCCGTGATCATCCCGATATTGGGAAAACAGATTGCAGAGATCTCAACATCATTAAAATATCTTATCGTGGTTAAGCTCTTCTCAAGGCTCCAATCTCCCCCTGGAGCAGCTAACTCTTTTCCTCGAAAATATCCGAACCCCTCATCAACCACAACAAAATCATAGGGCTCAACCACAAAAGCAAAAGACTCCTCCGTATGCCCCTCCGCCTTCACACACCGCACCCTAATATTTTCATTGATTTGAAAAACTTCAGAATCGGGAAAAACGGTATCAATTTTTAGTGCTGCATAAAAATCTTCAAAAGAGAGTGGTTGCACAGTGGAGTCTAAATCATAAAGCGCACAGATCTCCTGATCTTGATCATAGATATCTCTGACAAAACTCTCATCATTTAACTTCTCCTGCATTAACGAGGAGCCGTATAAAACGATCTCGGAGCGCTGCTTTAAATACGGAATAGCAGCAACTCTCTCCGGATGAAGGTGTGTAATAAAGATCTCTTTAATCTGATCAGGTTGCTTGTGCAGCTCCATCTCCATCCTTTTGTATAGATACGGGATATGAATGGAGAGACCTGGATCGAAAAGGAGACAACCATCCTCTTTTTTTATTGCGTATTGGCACGATCCACCAAAAGTTAAGAGAAAGAAATCCGGATATATTTGACCACTGGCATGTATAAGCATAACTACTAAAATAGCATCAAAATTTAGTTGTCTCAAGTTACTTCATAAGGTGGTCTAATATACTGTAATCAGTCGACCCCCTACCTCAGAACTGTCCCAAAAGATAAAAAAGGCTCCCTCCAAATGCCCTTGTCCATTCCTAAAAATAAAAAAAGACCGTCTTCAAATGCCCTTATCCGTTAAAGGTTCCGACTTACATAATTTCCAACTTACATATTTTATTTATTAAAAGAAGTTATTGTAGACAAAATTTAATTTTTAAGGTCAAAAGAGCTCCACTCATCAAGACTTTAAAGCGCGTCCTTTTTTATCTGATTTTTTTATCTGATTTTTTTATCTGGCTTTTTATCCGAAAAGTTTAGGGAAATTTACTTACTTTTTAGTAGAGGCAACTTAGCGGTGTTCCGCTATGACCGCCCTAACTTGGAGGGGGGAAAGCTGTTTTCTCCCTTACCCTTTTTAGTAGAGGCGATTTAGCAGCGTTCCGCTACGACCGCCCTAACTTGGAGGGGGAAAAACCTCTTACTCCCTTCGCTTTTTTAATATTACGGATCCCACCCAAATAAGAATTTGAATGGGATCCGCTAAGGGGAAAAAAGTTACTTACTTCCCTTTACCCTTTTTAGTAGAGGCAACTTAGCAGTGTTCCGCTACGACCGCCCTAACTTGGAGGGAAAAAAGCTGCTTACTTCCCTTTACCTTTTTTAGTAGACCCTGCTGCAACACTATTAGGAGCAGTTGAGTCTTCTGAATCTAGCGCTGAATTATCTTCTTTAGCAGAGGCAGTTACGGGAACTTCACCTTTTAAGGCAGAGACGGTATCCATAATCAAACCACGAATTTCCTGTGCAATTTCAGGATTCTCTTTAAGGAATGTCTTTGCCCCTTCACGTCCCTGTCCGAGCCTTTCACCTTTATATGAAAACCAAGCGCCAGCCTTATCAACTATCCCGTGTTCAACACCGAGATCGATAATCTCTCCGACCTGACTGATCCCTTCGTTAAAAATTATATCAAACTCAGCTTCACCAAACGGAGCCGCTACCTTATTTTTAACAACCTTAACTCGCACGCGGTTACCAGTAACATCAGAGTTCTCTTTAATTGATGCTATGCGACGGATATCAAGTCTAACAGAAGAGTAAAACTTTAAGGCATTTCCACCCGCTGTTGTCTCCGGCGAACCGAACATCACACCGATCTTCATCCTAATCTGGTTAATAAAGATTATAGTGCAGTTAGCACGAGCTGTTAAACCGGTTAACTTCCGCATAGCCTTACTCATTAAACGTGCTTGCATACCTGGTTGCTGGTCAGTCATTTCACCATCTATTTCAGCTCGCGGAACAAGCGCCGCCACAGAGTCTATCACTACCAACTCAACAGAACCGGATTGAATCAGAGCTTCACAGATCTCCAACGCCTGCTCACCACAATCAGGTTGGCTAACTAAAAGCTTTGAGGTATCAACACCTAATTTTCTAGCATAATTCACATCTAAAGCGTGTTCTGCATCAATAAAGACGACAGCTCCTCCCTTCCTCTGCGCTTCAGCAGCCGCATGTAGAGCTAATGTAGTCTTTCCGGAAGATTCTGGGCCATAAATCTCAACAATACGTCCCTTCGGAAGTCCACCAATCCCTAACGCAATATCTAAGCCGAGACTCCCTGTTGATATGGCTTCCTGTTTTTCAATCGGTCCCGAGCCCAAACTCATAATTGTGCCCTTGCCATATCTCTTCTCAAGGGCTCCGATAGCTGTCGATAACGCTTTTTCTTTCTCTGCTTCTGTTGCAAAATTAGCCATGCTCTTTAACTCCTAATAAATGATATTATCCATAAAATTTTTTATTCTTAAGGTCAGATTTGTAATCTCTAAACCTCCTCCTCATACGTTAAAATCACGTTTTCTCCACTATATATCACCAACTCTACTGCATCTCTCGGATAACACCGATTACCCTGCCCTGCACCGTCACACTATCAAGCGTGATCGGGCTCATAGTCGGATTAGCTGGAATCAACATAATCTTACCGTTCTTTAGTCGCCGATATTTCTTTAAAGTTGCTGTCCCATCATCTAATAATGCAACAACTATCTGACCGTCATCAGCAGTATCCTGTTTTCGTATCACCACGATATCACGATCGCAGATGTGTGCATCGATCATAGAATCACCACTTACTTCAAGACAATAGACCTCGCCCCGCCCGCAGATCATCGCTGGCGGAATATCGATAGTTGTCGCCTGCTCAATAGCCTCAATAGGGGCTCCTGCCGCAATAACTCCAACTAGTGGCACAGCCATAGGGCTTAATTCAGGGGCATCGCTCTCTATCAATTCTATAACACCGTCACCAGAGCGCTTAATAAACCCCTTATCTACAAGCCTCTCAAGGTGGAAGTGCGCCGTAGAGGCAGATTTAACTCCGATATGTTCTGCAATATCTTTCAAGGTAGGCGCATAGCCCCTGTCTGCAATAAAATTACGAAGGAATTCAAGCGTTTGCCGCTGCACAGGAGCTAAAGTGGTTGAACGATGCGTTTTTGATTCATACCCCATCTTAGTATCACCCTTTATCATTACTTTCCCCCCTTTAATATTTTAAAATCAATATCTTAAGGTTCCTACTGAGCTAAGATTTAATCTCACCGGTAAAATCACTGGTAAAACACTACCGCAGGGATTAACTCTCGCCACTCAACATTATCTTACTATATGAAAAAAAACTAGAAAAACACAATAGAAAAAAACTAAATAGCTACAAAATATTAATCTCTCCCATTTCGTTGCCGATTAAAGTTGCAGTTGTTGGTTGTGGGGGTTTTCTATGGGAGGTTTTTATGTTGGGCGAACGCAAACATATACGACTACTAATCGTCAACGAAGAGGAAGCGTACTGCAATCTCGTTAAAGAGCACATCAAGCTTAATGACTACTGCTACGATATTGAGTGTCAATGCGTTCCAAGTGGAGAGGCTGCCGTTAAAGCTATCTCAAATTGGGGTCCCAACATGGTGCTTCTTGATATGTTCATCTCGGACATGAACGGTTTTGATCTTCTTAAATATTGTAACGGCACACAAACTCCCGTCGTCGTCACATCAGAAGAGCACCTCGATCAGATCGAACGTGAAGTGCTGGAAGTCGGTGCTGCTGATTATTTTAAAGCTGATGACGATCCTGACAATATGGATTACCTACTGGAAAAAGTGGTTGAACTCGCCACCTCCGACCAGACCCCTTTTTGGTACCAATAACAGGAGCCTCTATTTTTTATACAGTCTCAATATAAATAAAAAGGATTATTAAATGTTACTCGCTTATATGCACTGTTTTGGAGTTGAATCAGATTGTCACGACCTCTGTTTAGTAGCTGATAAGCCAGATCAATTCTCTTGTCCGGTTCGAGTTGTTACATTAAGAGAAACAACTGCTGCTGTTTACAGACTTGGTCCGCAGGAATGCGTCAATATCGATCTAGACCGTAACGACAACGGTTTAGTAATAACCCCGCTCTACCCCGCCAATCTCTTTCTAACACCAGATCTACCGACCTATCCCGGTATGAAAACAAAAAAGATAAAAATTTTTCAGAACCAGAACGGAGATTTTACCGTTTACTATCTACCTGAAGTAGATATAGACGGTAGCTGGAAAGAGTGGATCCCTAACCGCGAAAAACGCGCTGCTACACATCTATAATATAATAGTACAAGATTATTTTTCTGATCTTTCAAGATTAAGTTCTACCCAAATCAAAGCGTGATCGGAGGCGTTCTCAGGATAATAAACCAGACCACTTTTAAAGTTGCCCTTTTTACCTTTTTTCTCCAAAGCGTATTTCAAAGATTCCTTTGGTAAAAGGATATCATCCAGCCAGTAATATTTTTTTCGATACCTTAATGTGCCACTCAAAGCAGCTTCCTTCGGATCGTTTATTAAAACACTATATAGACTCCGCTCTGCTTTAGCCTTTTCTTTACAAAGTGGCATACCTTTTTTTGTAACAACACAAGCGCCGCCACGTTTAAAATCTTTAAGTGTTAATTTACCCTCTAAGATCTTAGCAGCAGCCGTGTCATAATTCCCATTCCTATCCCCAAGCAAGACCAAGATCACCTCTCCTGATCTTACGAGCTCACCGTACTTAACCTTAACGATCTGACGCAACGCCTCTGCCATCTCCATACGCGCCGTTTCAAACTCAAGTCCCGCCGGATCACTTCCCCATCTACTACTACGCGATTTAAAATGAATATTCTCTAGCACCAAAATCTTTTGCTGCTGTCGTCCGACCCTTAACTGCACCTCAAAAGGCCCCCTTGAAAAGCGACGCTGCTTCTGACCTGCAGAAAGTTTTGGCAATTCCGTTTTGTAATAAGAGTTAGTTTTAATTATCTGCGCACTATCCGACGCTACTAAATAACCGGATCTTAAATTAGGATCATTACTATCACCGACTAACGCTTTAAAGTGTCGTCCCGTCTCTAAGCTCAACAATTTCGCTAACCTTTCAAGAGCACGTTGCCCCTCTCTTTTTGAAGGTGCCAGCACCTCTTGCACAGCAATAATATCACAGTGCGCCGCCACAAAACGGTTGATTAAAGCACGCTCTTTTAACTCTAAACCACTCTGCGTCATTTTTTTTGAACGCTTTTTTACATTAAAGAGAGCTCCGTAGTTTTCAAGGTTTTGACTACAAACTACGATCTGATCTTGTCCCAACCAAGTTGTTTGTTGCGGTTTTTTTCGTGAAGTTAAAAAAGCTTCTTCATTTAAAAGTAGAGCAACAACAAGTAGGATAAAAGCAACGATAAGAAGTATGAAGATAAGAGATCTAACCTTGCGTTTTCGTATTTCGGTATCTTTACTCACTTTTTAAAAGTCCTTATTCGCTATAACGCGCAATAATATTCAAGAACACTGCATCTCTGTTTTTATCTTCATAATCTGTCGCATACCGCTACGCCGTTGTCTTTGACTCTCTTCAAAAAGGGTATCCACACCTACCCCCGTTTGTTCTGCTACATTTATACGCGTTAAAGCCAAACGCCCCACCAAGAGAGCATCTACAATATCTTGATTCTTTTTTAAATTGGTAGGCTCAACATCAAAACCGATCTTCTGCAACTCCGCTGCATATAGGCGTGAAACACCGTGTGTTGCTATATCTTTTACCTTAACCCGACTAACTTGAGCTCCCTTAAGCCCTAAGATCTCATGTTGCACAGATCGGGGGTGCACCCTACCTGGCACACACACCTCTCGCGATCGCGCCAACGTTTCGAACATCCCTCTAATCTGCTCAAGAATTAAGGCAGACCTCGGATCACGCATAGTCGTTGCTGCTTCACAAACTAAAAAGTCACCCTCTTTGAGATCGACCTGCTCTAAGATCTGTACAATTCGTTCCTGAATATCAACTAAACGTTTAGCTAGAGAGACGGTAGAGGGCAGAGACTTGACCTTTCCGACACCAAGCACATCCCCTGTCTGGATAGAAAAGAGCGCCCAGCCACTACACGTTAAGCTTGGATCTACAGAAAATAATTTTTGTTGAATAACTTTTGCTGCCACACCTTACAATATAGCAAGTTCGGATCTTTGTCGGAAGTCACCGAATAAAAAGAATTTACCAAAGGGTAAAAAAGAGGCGGTTATCCGCTTAATATACCATAAAAAACGAAGTTGTATCGACAGAAAGAGATTATTGCATTATCCTCGCACAACAATATTATCACGTAAATTTTATCAATATATTCTTATGGATCAGGAAGGAATCGTACAACTTTACAAGGGTATTCGACGCATTAGACGTTTTGAAGAAGAGGTTGTGCTGCTCTGCCAAGAGCAGGCACTTTCAACTTCATTTCTCTCATACCGCAACCAAGAAGCTATCGCCGTTGGAGCAACCTCCGTTATCGAAGCGGATGATTTTATTATTAGCTCCGGTTGTTGCCATGGACTCTTCCTTGCACGTGGCGGTGCTATGGCGCAACTCTTTTCGGAGCTACTTGGTAAAGAGAGCGGCTGTTGTGGCGGGAATGCTGGAATTACAAATGTTTTTGATGTAGAGCACCGTTATATCGGTGGTTGGGCGCTTAGTGCGACACAGATCCCGATAGCTGCCGGTTTTGCTTATGCTCAAGTGCATCACGCTGTCCCAAATGTAACGCTCTGTTTTTTATCAAACGCAGACCTCGCTAACGGACTTTTTTATGAAACAGCAGCGTTGGCAAAGTTGTGGGAGATACCTCTTATTTTTATAGTTCAAAACTGTCACCAAAACTTTACGGATTATCAACGTGCCCGCCCATCCTTATTAACTGCGGCATACGGCAATAATCACGAAAACATTGACGGACATGATATCTTCGCTGTTCGTGCTGCCGTCCACACTGCTGTAACGGCAGCTAGAGAAAATCGTACTGCAACCATAGTTGAAGCACATACACTTTTATCTGATCCTAAGCTACAAGAACCTTCTAAGGTAGATCCATTATCAATACTTGCCGCTAAGATCGCAGTTTTCGGAAAAGAGGAGGCTAAAGCAACAGCAGATCAAGAGATAGAAGTAGAAATTACACAAGCAAAACACCTTGCTGATTCTGCACCTCTCAAACAAAGTGAAGAGAATAGAGGAGATCTAACATGAGAGAGCTTTCATTTACAGATGCCGTTACAGAAGCGTTATTTGCTGCCATGTCAGAAGATAGTAAAGTGCTAGCTTTTGAATGTACTTTTGAAAGAAACACCCCCACTGCAACTTGGAGTAAACTAATAGACACCTTTTCACCACAACGTGCCCGTTCCGTTAACGGATACACTAGCGCCGTTATCGGCACAGCTTTAGGAATGACCATTGCAGGGCTACGCCCCATTGTGCGCCTTGATTCACCGGCACAGATACTTTCAGCGTATCAATTTTTATTTGATGCCGTTAGTAAACTTCCTCAGATCTCCGGCGGTAACCTCAATTCTCCACTAATCATCACCGCCCCTAGTGGTGCGGGCACCCCTTATGGTCCTCAACACGACGTGGCTATCGATACCTTAACAGCTATCATTCCGAACTTAAGTGTTGTAGTACCTTCCAACGCTTATGAAGCTAAAGGGCTTTTGTGTGCTTCCTTTCAAGAAGATCACCCCGTACTTATTTTAGAATCACCTCTTCTATACGATTCTCTGGCAGACACCCCTCAAGAAAGCTACTCTCTACCTTTAGAAGAGACTACTGTATTACGATCGGGGCACGATCTAACCCTGATTGCATGGGGGCATCACGTTAGACGTGCTTGCTACATAGCCGATCGACTCAATTCCGAGAACATCAAGTGCGATGTTTTAAATCTCAGGTCTCTTGCACCATTAGACCTAGACACCATCACACTTTCTGTTGAAAAAACACACCGTGTTGCTATTATAGATGATGGTCCAACGCAGGCAGGCTTCGGAACCATTTTAGCGGCTATTATTCAACGTGAACTCTTTTCGCACCTGAAATCCCCGATAAAAGTTATCTCCTTTTGGGAGGAGTTGCCTCGTTATTTACCTAAGATTAAAGAATATGATACAGCATTTACTCACCGTTGTTTAACGGAATTAGTTGAAGAGCGTAATAAACGCCAAGTTTAAAAAAAATAAGATGCGACATTTACTCGATGTTATTTAGTAATTAGTAAAGTTAAAGGAAAGTTTAAAAATAATTTTTAGGAACATAGAATAGCAGTGACACACCTTCGTTTACAAAATACATTTTTTTTCAGTGCACTGGTGTCACTTCTACTCTTATCTGCTTGCTCATCTTCAAAAACAGAACCCCCTTTAAATGAAGATCCTCCACAGGAAAAAGAAGCTACTACCACAAAAACCCCTTCTGAGGAGGAGTTAAATAATTTTCAAGTGACCCTTGAGGATGGTTCTTCATTAGATATCTACTATCAAACACCAACTCGTCGCGACCTCGCTATCAACGTTGCCAATATGTTGCGCGAATGCCACAACAACTTTCTGGCTATTTTTGGAGAGCTGCCGCCATTTTCTACGACTATCGTTTTAGTCGATCGAGACCTTTTCTACGCTAAAACAGCATCGCCAGAGTGGATACACGCCCTCTACCATCGCGGTAAGATCTTCATACCGATTAGCCCTGATGAACCCATCGATTATATTCGCCTCTACCGCTCCCTAAAGCATGAATACACGCACTCCGTCGTTAATGTCCTTACGGAAGGGCAGTGTCCGGCTTGGATCGATGAGGGGCTGGCACAGTGGTTTGAAGGGGCTGATAAAAAAAGTGACCATTATATCTTAGCAAATTGGCTTAAATCGCATAGAGCTATCTCGCTAGTGCGTCTACAAAAAGGTTTTGTAACCTTAAACGAAAAACAGGCTAAGGTCGGATATGCGCAATCATTTTTTGCAGTTCAAGATCTAATTAACACCTACGGGGTAAAAAGATTCCCGATCTATTTTGAATTCCTTAGACAGGAAAAGTCTCACCCTAGGAGAGCTTTTTTTAAAGCTTTCGGTCTTACGGAAAGGAGCTATGAAAAGAGATTACGCATCAAAATGAATAGATGGGCTATTAGTTACAGACGAACTTAAGCAAAAAACGTTAAAAAATAACTCCCTTTAAGCGAAAAACCCTTATAAAATTACTATCATCTGGTGCAACTCTTTTTTTTAGAGTAACATTTGAGGATTACTCTGAGGATTTTCCAATGAATGAAAAGAACGATGATAAACAGAAATTTTTAGGTGTACCCTCAGCAACGAAGTCGCAAACCCTTCGGCACATCAACCCGCTTGGGATGCGCGTTGTAGTACGAATTCCGAAAGAACAGAACGTTACCGAAGGTGGTTTATACCTACCGGAAGGCGCTAAAGAGAAGATGAACGAAAGTATCGTAGCTGAGGTGGTGGAAGTAGCAAGTGCTGTGGATGGAGATACGCAAGAGGAAACCAATATCAGTGGCATCCCCTTAGGTGCCTCCATCTTAATCCCGCGTCGATCTGGTGTGCAGATTCCTTGGGATGAAACTTTACGTATCGTTGATACCAAAGAAGTTCTCGCAATTATCAATAATATTGACATTACTTAAGGGGAAGATGAGCGGTTTTGATTTTTTACAAGGCATCTCTTACAACGATGTTAAAGTAGCATCATTGGAGAATACTATTGAAAGTTATATCCGCTATTACGCTTCAGGCAACGGACACACTGCGCGCGCCAAGCAACTCGACCTCTCTCATTTTATGACTTTTTTAACTCGTTTGCGTGGCTACACCTCCCCAGACAAACTTAAAGTCTCCGATTGGGATGCTTCATCGGTGCAACGTTTCGTTGATGATTCATTAAGTAAGGGCGAAGCTCCTGCTACGGTAGCACGCAGATTGGCGACCTTAAAACATATGGGGCGCACCCTTTCAGAAACTATACCTGGCTTTATAAATCCAGCACGCGAAGTAAAAACGCCGAAGACTCGAGTTTTACGACCGAAATCCCTCCTACGCGAAGAGATCGTAGCCATCAGAGAAAAAGCACAAGCTAGACTGGAAGAAAAAAAATCCTTCACCAGATTGCGTAACGAAATACTTTTTCTATTATTACTCGACACAGGGTTAAGAGCTGATGAGGTTCGTCTTTTAAAATTGAGTCAGATTGATGAAAGCCTTGAATGGATTCATAACGTTAGAACTAAAGGGCGGCAATATCGTAACGTTTATATCACTTCTGAGATGCGTCCACTTTTAACACAATACCTTAAAGCACGAGAAGAAAAGTTGTTACAACTTTATAAAAAACTAACCCCCGCTGAAAGTCGTTCACTACCGCTATTTATCAGTGTTTATAAAGCTGTCCCCAATAAACCAGAATCCTTCTTTATGGGAGCAAAAACTATTTGGCGTGCTATAAACGAACTTTCTACAACTACACAACTGCATCCGCACCTACTTAGACACTCCTTTGCTATGGATCTTCTAAACCACTCTACCGATATCCGTTTAGTAGCGCAGGCTTTAGGACATAGCGATATCCGTACCACTATGCGCTACACGGAAAGACGAGAAGAAGAGATCGCACAAGCTTTAGAAGCGAGTCGTGCCCTTGCGCGCGAGAGCGATAACCCGAAGCACCGTTCTTAGTGTAATTAAAGAGGTACCCTCCTACTAGCGCTCACTTCTGTTTTTTTCTCTTAAAATATCCTACACTACCCTCTTGCAATACCTTTAAACAAAGCATGACCTTTTAATACAGGAGCCGCTATGAAAGTTGCTGTCTTTAGTAACAAACCCGATGTGCTTACATTCCTAACTGATGCTAATAAAGAAGCTCTGCATGAGTTAGTCTTTTTCAAACATGAACTAAACGCTTCAAGCGCTCTTTTTGCGGCAGGGTTTGATGCCGTTTGCGTCTTTGTTAATGACAAGCTTGACAAACAAGCACTTCAAACACTTCGCGATGGCGGAACAAAGGTCGTCGCTTTGCGTGCCACTGGATACAACAATATCGATCTTGAAGCTGCTAAACAATTTGGGATTACTGTTGTGCGTGTTCCTGCCTATTCTCCATACGCCGTAGCCGAATATACGGTCGGGATGTTGCTTTCTATCAACCGCAAGATCTATCGCGGATATAATCGCGTCCGTGAAGGTAATTTTTCACTAGATGGGCTAATGGGCTACGATATTCACGATAAAACGATCGGCATAATCGGCACTGGAGAGATCGGATCTATCGTAGCTAAGATTATGCACGGTTTTGGCGCTCATATTTTAGCAACAGATAAGTTTCAAAATCAGGAATGCTTAAAATTAGGTGTTGAATACACTGATCTAAAAACCTTATTTACACAATCTGATATCATCACCTTACACTGTCCACTGCTGCCTGAAACAAAACACTTAATAAATGAAGAATCAATTGCACAGATGAAGCACGGCGTTACGATTATTAACACCGGTCGCGGTGCTCTTATCGATACAGTTGCGGTTATCAAAGCTCTTAAATCAAAAAAGATAGAAGCTTTAGCACTTGATGTCTATGAAGAAGAAGCCGGACTTTTCTTTGAAGACCTTTCGGATGTGATTATTCAAGATGATGTTTTTACCCGTCTCTTAACATTCCCAAACGTCTTAATTACAGGGCATCAAGCCTTTTTTACAAAGGAAGCTGTTCAAAATATTGCAACCATAACGATAGAAAACCTTACTGCTCTGGAAAAAACAGGCACATGTAAAAATATTATCTCATAAAGTAAGGCTCACACAGAGAAGTTTTTAAAAGAGGTTTGCAGTCTTATCTTTCACTTTGACAGGGGGGGAGATCACTATACCTTTAGTATGTAAAAAACTCTTTCAAAAAAAACTACTCGTACATATCTAAAAGTTTTATCAAAACTTGTGTGCGGATATCTTGTTTCATTTTTTCCCTTGAAATAATTCCGTTAAATTTATTATCAGAAGTAGTAACGGTTACTGCAAGCGCATTGTGCTTATCTTTAAGAGAGCCACTAAACACCCCCGCTAATTTAAGTTGTGTCAAGATACGCAACATCTTCGCATCATTTTTGTGCGATTTTGCATTAGTTATTTTCCATGCCAGATCAGGTTTTTTCTCAGACACCACATCAATCACAATATCGGGAAAAACCTCTCCCTTCGTTGCAACAAAGGTGTTTTCAACCTCATACAACCACTTATTATAACCAACCTGCTCTATGGTCGGAAGAGATCGCGCAGAGAACTCATAAAGAGAGAGACAGATAAGACAAGTTAAAAATAAAAAGAGGTATTTCATGGATAGATTAGATGTCCGCCAAACTTCTAATAAGTTTACAGAGCCCTTTTATATTTTTCAAGGAGTAGCCCCTTTTCTCCGCATAAATACTTTAATCCTCTCCACAGAACCTTTTTACCTTAAGAAAAAAAACACTAGCTATTCCTTTTTCCTTCAGAAAAAAACACCTGTGCTGCCTCAATTAGTTTTTTACCCTCCCCTCAAAAAAAAGCACTAGCTATTCCCTTTTTCCTTCAGAAAAAAAACACCTGTGCTAACTCCATTAACTTTTTTACCCTCCCTCCAAAAAAAGACCACTAGCTATTCCTTTTTCCTTCAGAAAAAAACACCTGCGCTAACTTTATTAACTTGCTTTTTTCATTTCTTTCAGGATCATCCAAGACTAGCTCTTTAAGATAATTTAAGATCTTACCAACCTCAGGCCCAGCTTTAACCCCCATAGCGAGAATATCATCCCCTGAGACAGCTAGCTTTCCATAAGCAGGCTCTTCCAACCTCTTTTTTTCCTCTTCTAAAATTTCCAGAAAAGCGTGTTTTTGCGATAAAAACTCCTCTTGCCCCATAGCGGGAGAGATATCTGCCTCCTTAAAAAGTAACCAGTTATCCAACTCACTACCGAGATCGCGCATAATCCGACGCACACCTGCTGCACCGCAGGTAAAAGACCTCATATGTTGCGCCACCAACAGAGAAACCCTCCGAATATCTTCATTCGAATAACGTAAACGCCGCATAACGGTATTACAGATCTCCACACTTTTTGCTTCATGACAGTAAAAATGTCGTCGCCCCCCATCATCGATAGAGAGTGTTTGCGTCTTTCCGATATCATGAAAGAGCGCTGCCAATCTTAAGATCAGATCGCGCGGAGACCTTTCAATCACGTCGAGGGTATGCTCAAAAACATCATGAATATGAAACTCATTCTGCTCAAAACCGATAGCAGGCATTATCTCCGGCAAAACCACCTCAAGTAACCCCGTTTCATATAAAAGATGAAACGCCGCCCTCGCATATTCTGAAACAAGTATCTTTGAAAACTCTTCTCGAACCCGCTCTACACTAACAGAAGAGATTAAAGCCCGAGACCTCTTTGCCGCCTCTACCGTTTCTTCCGCAACACTTCTTCCCGCTGCCGCACCAAAACGCACCATGCGCAACAACCTTAACGGATCTTCTTTAAAACGTTCTTCAGCATCCCCTACACCACGAAGTATCTTTGAACGGAGGTCTGAAAGTCCGTCATAAGGATCAAGCACCCTCCGTGTTGCAATATTAAAAGCTAGCGCATTGATGGTAAAATCTCGTGCAGAGAGATCCTCTGCAATATCTTCAGAAAACCCAAGCACACCTCGTGCTACCCGCTTCCTAAAAGTCGTTATCTCTACGGACTCCGTTCCAACAAGAGCCGTTACCGTTCCATGCAAAAGACCTGTCTCAATAACTCGCACTCCGCAACTTTTAAGCCTCTCGCCCACCTCATCTGGTGTTAAACGTGTAGCTAGATCAATATCTCCGTCTCTCTCACCACAAGCCACCTCCCTAATAGTTCCGCCAACTATATGCAGTGCGGCGTCTTCCCCTAACGCCGTATAAAGGGTGGCGATAGGCTCCCTTGTAGTAAGTTCACTAAGATACTTTTCCAGATCTTCCATAAGTTCCTCGTTTTAAAACGATATGGAGTGATATTTTTTCTGTCAAGAGCCACCTATTATACAGATTTTTTTACTAATTTCCGTGAGACACTTGACACTTAAGCGGCTCCCTATTATCTTCCCCTTTCGTGGTGATGTGGGTCAGTAGCTCAGTTGGTTAGAGTACATGCCTGATAAGCATGGGGTCGGTAGTTCAACTCTACCCTGACCCACCATTTGTACCTATGTCAACTTGGCTGCGCCAAGATTGACATTACGGGCAGGAATGTTCCTGCACACCCGTAGGCTATGCCTACTCCGTACGTTGTTTTATGTCGATCTGAGCTTTTATCAAGATTGGCATTACGGGCAGGAATGTTCCTGCACACCCGTAGGCTATGCCTACTCCGTACGTTGTTTATGTCGATCTGTTGTTGCCTATGCCAACTTGGTTTCACCAAGATTGGCATTACGGAAGAGCTTTTATCAAGATTGACATTACGGGCAGGAATGTTCCTGCACACCCGTAGGCTATGCCTACTCCGTACGTTGTTTATGTCGATCTGTTGTTGCCTATGCCAACTTGGTTTCACCAAGATTGGCATTACGGAAGAGCTTTTATCAAGATTGACATTACGGGCAGGAATGTTCCTGCACACCCGTAGGCTATGCCTACTCCGTACGTTGTTTTATGTCGATCTGTTGTTGCCTATGCCAACTTGGTTTCACCAAGATTGGCATTACGGAAGAGCTTTTATCAAGATTGGCATTACGGGCAGGAATGTTCCTGCACACCCGTAGGCTATGCCTACTCCGTACGTTGTTTTATGTCGATCTGAGCTTTTATCAAGATTGACATTACGGGCAGGAATGTTCCTGCACACCCGTAGGCTATGCCTACTCCGTACGTTGTTTTATGTCGATTTGAGCTTTTATCAAGATTGACATTACGGGCAGGAATGTTCCTGCACACCCGTAGGCTAAGATTGGTATTACAAACAGCCAAGTTATGGCTGTTGTTTTTTAGTTTTTAGTGGGCTCATAGCTCAGCTGGGAGAGCATCGGCTTTGCAAGCCGGGGGTCAAGGGTTCGATCCCCTTTGAGTCCACCATCTTTTTTTTAACTCTTAACTTCTCTCTTTCACTTAAATCTTTTAAGGCTACTTAAAGCTACCCAATCCCCCTAACCGAAGCAGTTTTTTCAAAAACCTCCAACTTTAAAAAACTTCTAAAAACTCAAAAGTTAGAAAACTATAAAAAAGACTCCGCCTTTAGATATATGTCAGGGTTCTTCTTTTTTATAGCGTTACCTTCACTACTAAAAACTAATACAAACCCTACAAAGATACTCAATAGACACAGCCCATAAGAGGTTCTTCTAAAGATAGTGCGACCCACCTTCCCTATCTGCGGCGTTTCAGAAACTCTTGTAAGGCTAAGAATAGTTAAAGAAGAGAGTAACGCCAAAGAAAGTGCAAGGTCTGAAACATACCTTAGGTGCACTCCTCCCAAACAGAAATCAACAAAAGCTATAAACACAAGACTTAATAATACACTTAAAAATGTGATCTTTTTTAAATTGTTTTTATTAAAGGTGTAACCACATACAAAGATTGCTAGGTTAATCGGAAACCACAGCGCCCCCATTGAATAATACCGATAGATATAACTCCCTGTTTTCAAGCCCCAATCATGAGATGGCATAAGATAAGGAAACGTTGTTGAAAAGTTGGGAATTTGTAAAAAATATGTAAATAGACTTTTTAAGAAAAGATCGGCACGAATAGTAAAATACGAAACATCCGACACCGTTAATTGATAGATCTGACCGAACTGAAAAACCGAATCAAACCTAACATAATTGTAATACATCACAAAAAGACCACCTAATGAAAGGGGAAGTACAAACGAGATAAACTCTAAAAGCCTCTTTGAAAGCTTCCTCTCTTTCTGCAACAGATTGGTGATAATTATCGGCATAATAAAGGAAAAAGCTATAAATAAGAGGTGGGGTCTACTCATAGCAACTAATACACACGAGATAGCAGCAAGTATTAACGAAAGTATGCGCAAAGGAAACCTCTTCGTATTATAGGCAAAAAAGGTAAACGCTACTGTTCCTGCCAGAAACGTTATGGAGCTAAGCACGGGAAGATAATAAAAAGTTTGAATGCTTTCTGCCGTATAAAGTAAGCTACTAAAAACTGTCGCAATAGAAACACTTAGTAGCATACATAAACTAGCATTTTTACAAAAAGTGATCGTAAGTTCATGTAAGGCAAAAAAGATAAAAAAGATCCCAAAAAACGTTAAAATCGCCACCGCCACACCATCACTTGGAACAGTTTTGCTAAAAAAATAGACTGGATAATGCACCGTTAGAAGGGGTGCTATCCCGAAATAAGAATAGAAGTGCCCTTTATAATAAGCTAAATCCCAAGGATAAGTAGCCTGCTTTAAATCTCTTTCACTTTTATCATACGGGTTGTTTAAGATCTTCAACTTCGGATCAACAGGACGGTCTATATGAAATTGTCCCTTTAAAAAAGCATCAAACTGCTGAACATAACAGGAATAACTGGATACGGGCTTCGCCAAAGGATACTTTATAAAATCTTCAGCACCTTGCGAACGCGCTGCAAAAAACACCCCTACGGAGATTAAGAGACAAAAAAGTAATCCACCAAGTAAAGTTATATTTGAAGAGATACTATGCGGATCAAATTTAATATCGCTATATTTTACACAGCAAAAGATAAAACACCCCAAGCAGAATAACAGCAAGGTTCTCAGATATGAAAAAGAGAAGCCATCTGATCCATTCAAAATAATACTTTTTACAACAAGTGGTGAAAATTCGTTATTATTAAACTTAAACCTCACCGCCTTCGCCTTGCCGAAACTCCGTACAACAGCGGTTACTTTATTATACCCTTTTTTACTAGCGGGATTGTAATTAAACCTTGTAACAAAATTATAGACCTCACTAAAAGCGGCATCTTTTAACTCTATTACACCTGTATTGTATTGCTCTGCTCCTGAAAGAGAGACCTCTACCCTATTTATAGGCAGATCAAGTGCTCTAAACTCTATAACCGATTCTCCGTAAGGAAGTACCACACCTCCCTCCTCATTAAAGAAAAGTTTTTTTTCAGAGATACCTTGACGCAGATCTAATGAAACAGTTTTAAATGATGGATCATGACTTAAAAAAGAGGCATTAAAGATAAAAAGCTCCGCAACGACTGCCATCAGAAAGATTACAGACAGAACTAGCCCTCTTTTTTTAAAAAACGTTATCATTTTTGCACTATAAAAAAAGAAGTGTTTTCTGCAAAGAGAGAATCGGCTTATTGAACCTTTGAGGGTAATTTGGATTTATCAGACCTATCATCTTCATTTTTTAAAAATCTAAGCGTTAATTCAAGTTTAATATTTACCTGTTTTAGAACTACGCTTTTTATCTCTTCTAAGGCTACCTCTTCTAAGTTTACAGTTTAACCATATTGGCAGATTCCTTATAGTATTAAAAGTTACTTTAGAAGTGAGGAGCCGTTTATCTCTAAAGGGCTTTTTCCTAACTTCCCAAATGAGACACTTTTTTAAAAGCTTTTAGCTCAAAAACTTCCCAACCACACACTAAATAAAAATCCTCACCCTAACTTCCCAACTGAGACACTTTTTTAAAAAGCTTCCAGCTGAAGGGGGTACCATTTAGTCAGAAAACTACAAAAAAGACTCCACCATTAGATACAGATCAGGGCTCATCTTTTTTATAGCGTTACCCTCATTACTAAAAATCAATATCAAACCTACAAAGACGCTCAATAGACACAATCCATAAGAGGTTCTTCTAAAGATACTACGCCCCACCCTCCCTATCTGCGGTGTTTTAGAAACTTTTGTAAGGCTAAGAATAGTTAAAGAAGAGAGTAACGCCAAAGAAAGTGCAAGGTCTGAAACATACCTTAGGTGCACTCCCGCGATAGAAAAATCAACAAAAGCTATAACCACAAGACTTAACACTACACTTAAAAATGTGATCTTTTTTAAGTTGTTTTTATTAAAGGTATAACCACATACAAAGATTGCTAAGTTGATCGGAAACCACAACACCCCCATTGAAAAATCTTGATAGATATAATTCCCTACTTCCAGATTCCAATCATAAGATGGTGCCAGATACGGAAACTTCGTCGAAAAATTAGGGAACTGTAAAAAATATACAGATAAACTTTTTAAGAAAAGATCGGCACGAATAGTAAAATACGAAACATCCGACACCGTTAATTGATAGATCTGACCGAACTGAAAAACCGAATCAAACCTAACATAATTGTAATACATCACAAAAAGACCACCTAATGAAAGGGGAAGTACAAACGAGATAAACTCTAAAAGCCTCTTTGAAAGCTTCCTCTCTTTCTGTAACAGATTGGTGATAATTATCGGCATAATAAAGGAAAAAGCTATCAGCAAAAGGTGGGATCTACTCATAGCAACTAATACACACGAGATAGCAGCAAGTATTAACGAAAGTATGCGTAAAGGAAACCTCTTCGTATTATAGGCAAAAAAGGTAAACGCTACTGTTCCTGCCAGAAACGTTATGGCGCTAAGTACGGGAAGGTAATAAAAGGCGTGAACACTTTCCGCTGTATAAAGTAAACTACTAAAAACCGTTGCAATAGAAACACTCAGTAACATACATAAACTAACATCTTCACAAAAAGTGATCGTAAGTTCACGTAAGGCAAAAAAGATAAAAAAGACACCCACGAATGCTAAAATTGCCAGCACCACGCCATCACTTGGAACAGTTTTACTGAAAAAATAGATCGGATAATACACCGTTAGAAGGGGCGCTATCCCGAAATAAGAGTAATAACGCCCTTTATAATAAGCTAAATCCCAAGGATAACTAACCTGCTTTAATTCTCTTTCACTTTTATCATACGGATTATTCAAACTTTTCAACTTCGGATCAGCGGGGTAGTCCAGATGGAATTGCCCCTTTAAAAAAGCATCAAACTGCTGAACATAATATGAATAATGGGATACCGGATTTTTTAAAGGATACTTTATAAAATCTTCAACACCTTGCGAACGGGTTGCAAAAAACACCCCTACGGAGATTAAGAGACAAAAAAGTAATCCGCTAAGTAAAGTTATATTTGAAGAGATACTATGCGGCTCAAATTTAATATCGCTATATTTTACACAGCAAAAGATAAAACACCCCAAACAGAATAACAGCAAGGTTCTCAGATATGAAAAAGAGAAGCCATCAGATCCATTCAAAATAATACTTTTTACAACAAGTGGTGAAAAATCTTTATTATTAAACTTAAACCTTAACGCCTTCGCCTTCCCGAAACTCCGCACAACAGCAGTTACTTTATTATACCCTCTCTTACTAGCAGGATTATAACTAAACCTCTTGGCAAAATTGTAGACCTCACTAAAAGCGGCATCTTTTAACTCTATTACACCTGTATTGTATTGCTCTGCTCCTGAAAGAGAGACTTCTACCCTATTTATAGGCAGATCAAGTGCTCTAAACTCTATAACCGACTCTCCGTAGGGAAGTACCATACTTCCTTCTGCATTAAAGAAAAGTTTTTTTTCAGAGATACCTTGACGCAGATCTAATGAAACAGTTTTAAATGATGGATCATGACTTAAAAAAGAGGCATTAAAGATAAAAAGCTCCGCAACGACTGCCATCAGAAAGATTGCAGACAGAACTAGCCCTCTTTTTTTTAAAAACGTTATCATTTTTGCACTATAAAAAAAGAAGTGTTTTCTGCAAAGAGAGAATCGGCTTATTGAATCTTTGAGGTTGATTTGGGCTTTTCAGATCTATTAGTTTTTTTAGGCTTATTAGACTCATCATCTTCAGTCTTTAAAAGTCTCATCGCTAATTCAGGTTTAATATTCGCCTGTTTTAGAACTGCACCTCCTACCTCTTGTAAGATTTGCAGCCTAATCATATTAGCAGATTCCTCTGCAATATCAGCATCCATAATTGTACTGTGAGCAGAATTGATATTTTCTCTGGTAGTGACCAAGACATTATTAGCTGTGTTTAATCGACTTTGGAAAGCTCCCAGTTTGCCTCGAATCGCCCCGATAGCATTAAAAGTTACATCCAACATATCTAAAGCGTGCAAAGCTTTATCTACAGTAGTAATCTCTAGGCTGATATTATCCATCACAAAAGCAGAAGCTGTTCCGTCTTTTGAGTTAGCTGTTGCGATGTCATCTTTACCGTCACCGTTCATATCACCTATGGCGATACCGTTTGGTCCAAGCCCCGCCTTAAAGCTTGTTCCCATCTCAAAGGTTCCATCACCATTTCCTTTAAGGATAGCGACCTCACTATCTACTCCAGAGGTTGCTGCGATATCTAAAATACCATCGCCATCAAGATCCCCTACGGCGACAGAAGTGATTATATTGCCAGCAGCATAATCCTGCCTATCACTAAAGGTGCCATCACCATTACCTCTCATAATGGAGACATTATTACCGTTAGCAACAATCATATCCAAATTCCCGTCGCCATCGAGATCCGCCGTAGTTACATCATAGACAGGTGCTCCCATATTATAATTTGTAGCAGCTCCTAGCGTGCTGGTTCCGTTCGATAGTAAAACAGAAACAGATCCTGTCGTTCTGTTGCCAATGATAACATCATCGTAACCGTTAGCGTCGTTGTTAATATTTCCGGTAGCAACAGCAAACGGTCCTCTACCAACAGCCGTTCCTGTACTAGAAGCAGTAAATCCTCCGGCACCATCTCCCAACTCTACATAAGCATAATACGTTGAGCCACCATTTTTACCGGTGGCAACGATATCTACATTACCATCACCGTTGATATCTCCCGTAGCCATACCAGTTAAAGTTAAAAGTCCTGGATCAAAAGCATCACCAACAGTAAACGAACCATCACCGTTATTAGTCATTAGATATATCTTATCATCTTGTTGCGTATTAACTACGATATCAGCCATTCCATCAGAATTAATATCGGCAATAGAGATACCATACGGTCTGGAACATTCTCCCAGTTCATAAACGGCACTCCTTTCAAAGGTACCGTCACCCCTTCCCATAGCAACTACGGCGGTGCTTGAATAACAGTTTCCATCGATACACTGTGCAGCAGTTCCATAGTCCGTAGTAATCATATCCAAGATGCCATCACCATTAAAATCAGCCAAAGCCACCTTGCCGGTAGCACCGTCAGGTTCGATTACTGAATAAGATGATTTTGAAAGCACCCCGATATGTCTATTTAAATAAAGCCCTGAAGTAGAATCTCCTAAATCTAAAGTTAGATAGCTATGAGCTGTTTGTATCGTTAAATTATAAAGTCCTTCAGAGAAGATATTTACTCCGTTGTATTGTGTTGATTCCAAGATCCTTGTCATCTCTTTATCTAGAGCTTGGAATTCATTATTCATCACCTCTCGCTGTTTATCCGTATAAGTACCGTTTGCAGCTTGCTCTGCTAACTCTTTTCGTCTAATCGCAATATCAGTTAATGAACTCAAGGCACCATCTGCTATTGAAACAAGTGAGACACCATCGTTAATATTGCGAATGCCTTGTGTATAAACGTGTGCATCTTTTCTGAGATCTAAAGATATCGCCAAACCTGCAGCATCATCTGATGCTTTATTAATTCTCTGTCCTGAAGAAAGTTTTGTATGAACGTTAGATAGATTAGTAGTGTTGCGAGACAAGTTACGCATTGCCAACAGCGAGGAGATATTTGAGCCTAACGAGATGGGAACTGTCATAGATCAGCTCTCATGATCATTAAGTACAAACATCTTATGTTGTACTCAGCACTTTTCATTACACACACACACGTGGAAAAAAGATCCACTTTCCTACTCTGAAATGTCGACCAATTACTTGAAAAACTTAATCTTTTTTGAAATTGAGGATCTTTTTTAAAACAAATTTTTATTATTAAAAATCAGTAGGTTAGTGCTAAACCCTTGTTTATAATAGGATAAAATATAAACGACGTTTGTTTTTCTTGACTCTTGCCCTTTTTCCCCTCTTAACTCATTGATTTTAAAAAAGGTTGTTTATTCTTTGGGGCACTTATATCTATACTTAGGGTATGAAAACTACTCAAAAAGATCAGGCAACTAACGCTACCACACCCACTCCTTCCCCATACAGTAAGTTAGCTACCTTTTTACTCTGTTTATTTGTTGGATTTTTTGGAGCACACAGAATCTATGTGCGGCGTTACATCACAGCGCTTTTAATGATGCTCACCGTCGGATACTGTTTTATCGGTGTCTTCATTGACCTCTGGAACATCCGTCGTAACCGCTTTAAAGATTGGAAGAAGCGACCTGTGGTTAATCTTCGTACAAAAAAAGATACACTAGCCATGCTCTTCGCTCTGGTATCACCTTTTTTTACAATAAAAGTCCTCCCCTCCATCATAAGACTCCTTATCTTATCTTTTATCTATTTAGCTGAATGGTCAGGGCTAGCAGGACCTGAAGATCTATCCTCTTTGCGACAACTAGCATCAGGAAGTAGCGCTATTCAAACTAATATTCCGGCACCGCAGATCCCAGCACCGGATCTTTCAACAGACAAAGCACCACAAGAAGAGAACAACGCAGAAAAGAAAGACTAGTCCCCTCCTTAAAGCGTTGTTCCAAATGTTAATTAAAATTCAAGTGAAAGTTGCGCTGTAACTTGATCAACTTCCTGCACATCACTTTCAAAATCACTGTGCAGATACTCAATGGCTAGGTTTGTGTTCTCAAAGAAACCCCAATTAATTACAGCGCCGTATTCCCTCTCCGAGAGCAGATCGCCACCATCATCCGATCCACCATAACGCGCCGCTAACTCCAACGTATCGGTAAGCGCAACACCGAACTCCACGTTCCAAGCAGACGGCTTTCTCCCTCGAGTATCGGTCTCAGCATAAATCTCACCTACTTGAAAGTTATCCAACGCAGCTACGTATTCGCCTATCAATTTAAAACGATCTAAAAATTCATACGTGCCGTAGATGCCCCAGCCATCTACAAGTGAATCTAAATTATCTGAATCAACTACGACCTCATTAAAGCCATCGGAACCAGCCAGATTTGATATGTATGATGCACCTAACGCCAAACCTTCGAACGGCTTTACACCCAAAGCAGCAACAAAGCTATCTATGGTATCATCATCACCAGCTTCTTGGGCTCTACCGTTAAAGGCACCCACTGAGATATCAAGCACCTCATCTTCAAGGCGATAACCTGCTACGACCGCCCCTTCATTCGTCTCTCCCAACGTCAATGTAGTGGGGTCTGCAATAAAATGGCTCTCAAACTTTCCAAAAGGAAGATACTGTCGTCCAGCAATCAGATAGAGTGGAAAGGCTTCGCTACCCGTCAACGTGACAAAGCCTTCATCCACAAAAACATCATCATCACTATATTTAAAGAGAACATGCCCATCAAGGTGATGGACGATCTTAGCATCCAGCCCCAACTCAACGGTCGTTAAATCGATATCACCTGTTTTATCATCTTCCAAAGTAGGATCATCAAAGTCAGTTTCTCCATATCCAGCTTCAACCTCAACCAATCCACTAACCTCGATACGGTCATACCACTTCTCCCCTTCTACCTGCTGCCCTACACTCTCCTCTAACCTCTTCAAGCGTTCTTCAATACCCTTTGCGCTATCAGAGGATTGATCCGAAAGAGATTCCTCAGCCATAGCGTAAGGGAGTATCCCCACAGATAACGATACTACTAAAAACAGAAACAATCTTTTCATACCTTACTCTCCTTTATCTTTTTATCAGCCATACGTTTTTATGTAAGTGATAAATGCTACACCTCGCTTTTTAAGCCTTAGTATTTAAGTAAAAACGTGGTAAGCATTATTTACCAAAAGCTCAAACACGCCTGCTCTCTTACTTTTTTCTCTTCTTTATTAACTAGAGCAGACATCTTCATTAGTTGAATCTTGACCAAGAGATACCGACCCACCTCAACACTTCCATTCATACATTTCTATAACTACTTCATCACAACACCCACAACACTTGCAGCACGTCTTGCTACAACCTGTCTGAATATCTGTTTTGATCACCCTACCTTTTCGAATCCATTGCCCCAGCATCCCCCTCATAGCCTCCGGTGCAGTGTCGAAATGGCAGGCGAGATCATCAAGTGTAGCGCGCTTGTGTTGCATTAAGTATTTTTTAATTTCAGACAATATCACGTCTTACTCCTTTTTATTTTTAACACCTCTCTTGATCTGCAGTGTGTCATGAGGTGCATTTTGTGTATAAACAACACCTCCTTCACGCCTTCGCACCATTCGACAGATCTGCCACAACGCAACTTTTTTCAGCACCACCCATCTTTCGCATAATCATTAAAACGCCAAGAAAAGCACCACAAATCACCGCAATCCAGACAAGAGATGATACAGGGTGACGAGTAATGGTAGCTGTCTGATAAAAGAGAACAGCAGCCATATACGCCAAGCCCGTTGTCCAAAGACCGCTAAAGATGGTCCACTTCAAATTAGTTTCTCGATATACAGCAGCGATGGCGGCTACACACGGAAAGTACAACAGAATAAAGAGAAGGTATGCGAATGCTCCGACCTTGCCATCAAATAAAGTTACCATAGCTCCAAAGGTACCAAGTGCCACCTCCTGTTCTTCAGCAGCGCTCTCCACTGTACTCACATCTCCAATAGAGATCCCCAACGGATCGAGTAGTGTATCAACTACGCCCTTTAAGTTTTCCGGTATAGTGGCGAAAGATTCATAGATACTGCCCCAGAAATCGAACTTTTCATCTTCACCATCTCCAGCATCAACTTCACTTGCCGCAACTTCACTGATCTGGGTGTACATAGCATCCAAAGTCCCCACCACCGCTTCCTTAGCGAAGATACCGGTGAAGATACCAACAGTGGCTGGCCAGTTATCTTGAGTAAGTCCCATAGGAGCGAATACCGGTGTGATTGAGCGTCCAATAGCACTTAAAACTGATCTATCACTATCCTCATTACCGTAGGAGCCATCGGTTCCTACGGAATTTAAAAAACTCAACACCATCACTACTGGAACGATGACTTTACCGGCTCGAAATATAAAGGTCTTAAGACGATCCCACGCACGTAAAAGCACCCCCTTAACCGTCGGCATATGATAAGGCGGAAGCTCCATAATGAATGGAGTAATCTCCCCTTTGAGCAACGTATTTTTCAACACTAAGCCCGTAAGCACTGCAAAACCTATTCCCAACAGGTACAATCCAAAAACTAAATTCTGTCCTCCCGTCGGAAAAAATGCAGCTGCGAACAGAGCATAAACCGGCAAACGCGCGCCGCAGGACATGAACGGGTTCATCATAATAGTCAAGATACGATCACGTTGATTCTCCAAAGTGCGCGTAGCCATGATCGCTGGAACATTACACCCAAATCCCACTAACATTGGAACAAAGGCTTTACCGGGCAACCCGATCATCCGCATGAAGCGATCCATCACAAAGGCAGCTCGAGCCATATAACCGGAGTCTTCCAGAAAACAGAGACACAGAAACATAAAACCGATCGGTGGAATAAAGGTGGCTATGGTCTGAATGCCGCCACCGATACCTCCTGCCACGATCGTCGTAAACCACTGAGGAGCTCCCAGTGTAGTTAAGACTTCACCGAATCCGTCTACAAAGATGGTACCACTAAAGATATCGAAGAAATCAATAAACGCACCACCGATATTGATCGTCACCATGAACATCAGGTACATAGCTACAAAAAAAATTGGGATCCCCAACACGCGATTAAGAACTACGGTATCGATCTTATCCGACAAGGTCTTCTCCACACGGTTGCTTTTTTTAACCGCCTCCCAAGTCAAGGAGTTAATCAAAGCGTAACGGCTATCGGCTAGTAAAATATCAACCTCTTCTTCAAGCTCAGCCTCTATTTTTTTCTTATGCTCATCACACTTTTTCAACGCCTCCTTACTTACTAAGTTAGCGATATGATCATCACCCTCCAACACTTTGACTGCCATATAGTGTGCACTCACCTTCCTGCATGCAGCCACATCTTTTACTAGAGGAACTAAGTCGTCCAACGCCACCTGTATCTCTTCAGGATATGTAACACGAACCTCTGAAATAGAGCTTGTCTGTACACAACGATTGATCTCATCTTTAAGATCATTGATACCTTTTTCTTGAGAAGCTATTAAAGGGATCACTGGACACCCTAGACGGTGGCTAAGTAACGGAATATTGATCTCTATCTGTCGTTCCTTAACCATATCCATCATATTCAACGCCACCACTAGCGGAACCTGCATCTCTAGAAGTTGAATAGTCAGATATAAATTGCGCTCAATATTGGATCCATCGATGATATTGACGATCAGATCTGCCTCACCTGAAAGGATATAATCCCTCGCCACCTCTTCATCCAATGAAGCAGCGGAAAGCGAATAGATGCCTGGTAGATCTACTACTTCAATTTTTTTATCCCCATGAGAATACTCACCTGACTTTCGATCCACTGTCACACCGGGCCAATTACCCACACGTTGTTTAGTACCAGTTAAAGCGTTAAAAAGTGTCGTCTTGCCGCAGTTAGGGTTACCAACAACTCCGATCACATAGTCACTCATCTTTTGCCCTCCCTTTCAACCAGTAACGCAGAGGCTTCGTCCATTCTAAGAGAGAGGGCAAAACCACGTACTTTAATCTCAACAGGATCTCCCATAGGAGCGATCCGTTCCACAGTGAAGGGGGTACCTTTAGTCAACCCCATAGCTAATAATTTTTCTCGATAGGCAGAGCTCCCTTTGACGTAACCGACCACTGTGCCGGATTCACCAACCGCCATATCATGCAACCTTGCATTCATATATCCTCTCCTTCAATAACAGCTACCTGAATTTTGTGAGCCATACCACCGCCCAGATAGAACCGTGCACCTTGATGAGCAAGCAATAATTTATCGTTCATTAAATTTTGTAGAACCTGCACTTCGGCACCAACACGCAAACCCAACCCAGCCAGACGTTCATGAAACCCCTTTCCACCGTTAACCGAAACGATCCTGACCCATTCACCCTCTTGCGCTAAACGCAATGAGAAACTCTCTGTATCGTGCGCTTCCTTCTTCACCATTGCGACCGCTTCATCTCGTCTTTTCTGGCACCGTAATCTGCACTGCCAATCCTTTGAGACACTATTTTCCACTGCGCCACCGTACTAAATAACCACAAATGTAAGACTAGTCTTAATAAGATAGATATCTCTAACTTATGAAGCATTGCCTATTTATCTGTCTAATATCTATTTGTCAAGCTTTTTTTAAGTTATGAATTTTACTAACTTATTTCTTTTGTTGTATAAAGGTAGCGCCCCCTGTCTAGTATCACCTTCAGATTGAACTTACCTTTCCTTCTAAGGTTGAAGGGATCACTCGATACCACACTGAAGAGCGAGGTGTGACACCTCGCAAAAAAATTGATCTCAAATTTACGATCGTTAACCTAAAGAGGTCGTCGCCTCCTGCCCTAACTCTTAAGTGTACAAAAAACTCCTAACTAAACACCTCTTAAGTTAATCTTCTTCAAGTAGGTATTCCTTAAAATGCTTCAACCAGTTCTTCCCGACACGAGGAGAGGTTTGTACAAATCCCATAAAAGCACTCAGACGATCTAGAGTGTCTGAACTGAGGGTGTGTTCCATTTTGCAAGCTTCAAGATCTGCGATCTCAAATTCAATTCCTAAAATTTCCGTCAGAAACTTCAAAAAAACCCCGTGCCGTCGTCGCACCTCCTTTCCGATATCTTCTCCGTCTTTAGTTAGTTCAACATATCCGTATCTTTCATACTTCACCAACCCCCTATCATTCAACGTTTTAAGCATACTAGACACGGTCGGCATCTTGACACCCATACGCTTAGCGACATCTTTAACTCGAACAAATTTCTTTTCTTGGTTTAAGTCAAAAATGGCTTCCAGATAATCTTCCATAACGGAAGTTAAAGACTTCTCCGCCATACTACCTTTCTGTGGAGGTGTCATAATTCAATCCTTTAAGTTAGTTAATGCAAAATATATTAGAAATTTCTAATATCAGGAATAATCATCTGTCAAGCTTTTTAAGAAAAGTGAAGCTCTTCAAGATAAAAGCGATCTCAACAATTACAGTGGAAATGAATTGATAATGATGAAAAACAGAATAGAATAAAAGAATATAACGCAAAAAAAATGGCTCCTCGAGCCGGACTCGAACCAGCGACACGGTGGTTAACAGCCACCTGCTCTACCGACTGAGCTATCGAGGAAAACCAATTCGGAGATTGTACTTATTAAAATATAGAGAAGTCAAGAGATTGAACTTTTTTCATCACAAATTTTCAGCATTTTCTAGTTTTCAAGCGCCACTTTTTTCATCACAAATTTTTAGCAATATTTATTCTTGAAGTGCCACTTTTTCATCACAAATTTTTAGCATTTTCTAGTTTTTAAGCGCCGTTTTTTTCTTCACAAATTTTCAGCAATATTTATTCTTAAAGTGCCGCTTTCTTCTTCACAAATTTTCAGCAATATCTATTCTTAAAATGCCGCTTCCTTCACCATAAATTTTTAAACGCCGATACACCAGAAAGGGCTTATCTTCCAAGCGAAACGCGTCCTGCCAATGCACGAGAAAGGGTCACATCATCCAGATACTCCAACTCTCCCCCTTTAGGCACGCCTTGCGCCGGACGTGAAACATTAATATTAAAATCCTGCATTAAACGAGCTATATAAAGCGCCGTGGCATCTCCCTCAACAGTAGAAGATGTTGCGATAATCACCTCTTTTACAACGCCTGCTTCACACCTAGTCATCAACTCTTCTAAACGCATCGAATCAGCACCTTGTCCACGTAAAGGTGCCCACAATCCGTGCAAAACATGATAATACCCCTTATATTCACCGGTTCTCTCTACGGAAACCAGATCCACAGGTTTTTCAACAACACACAATAGTGATTCATCCCGTGTCTCATCAGCACAGATAGGACAAATGTCACTATCAGTTAAAAAAAAGCACCTTTTACACAACTTTATTTCGGAAGCAGCCTTTAATAAAGCTCTAGACATATCTTTTGCTAGATCCTTTTCATGAACCACAAGGTGATACGCTAAGCGCGTTGCCGACTTCTCTCCGATAGTAGGCAACCTACTTAACTCCGCTATCAACTCCTGCATCTGTTTTGGGAATATCTGCATAAAAAGCCTTTTTTACACACACCTATCTACACAAAGAAAAACTGTCTAAGCACCTTATGCTGGAATCCTTAGAGGGTGTGTATGCCTTAACATAACTTTCAACAACTCTAACTTTGTTTCAACACTAACGCAGAATCAAAAGAAAGATCGGTAAAAAACTACATCAAGCCAGGTATATTAATTCCACCCGTAACTTTACTAAGCTCGTCCTGCACTGCCTCTTGAACCTTCGTTAAAGCCTCATTAGCAGCAGCTATAATTAAATCTTGCAACATCTCAACATCACTGGGATCAACTACCTGCTTATCGATAGTTAACTCTGCAATGCGGTTTTCACCATTCACAACAACTTTCACCATGCCACCACCGGAGCTTCCCTCTGCTGTTAAAAGCTTCGCCTTATCTTGTGCTTTTTGTAGATCTTGCTGCATCTTTTGAGCTTGCTTTAGCATGGCTTGCATATTGCCAGGCACTCCACCGAATTTACCCATTTAACATCTCCTTAAATATAAAAAATATTATCATTCTTTAACTTTGATCTGCTCTATCTTACTTCCTGGAAACGCTTCCTGCAAAGCTAAAACAGCTGGATGCTCTTTTAACCCACTACTTCTCCGTTTCATCTTTTCAGAGCTATTTTTTTTTTCAACATCTCGCAAACTTCCTGGTTCAGCCCCCCCTTCAGTAGCACCATTTGTTATAACTATCTTCCAATCTCCACACCGTGTATATGTAGTAAGAACTTCCTTTAACTTAGTCAAAGATTCCGACCGTGTTAAATAAGCCACACTAAACTCGGGACCTTTTGCAATCAAGGTGCCCACCTTAAACTCAGTCGGAGAAAGTCGTTTCAACTGCTCTGAAAGAAGAGGAGACCTTACACTACCAACAAACCCTGCCCATGAAATATCTTCATCTGTAAGAGGATCTTCTGGCGCACAACCTTCAGCCATTAGTTCTGAAGAGGAATCGTCACTTTTTTCTTTTGCAACAGATCTATCAGGAATTAAAGTTTTTTTTTGAGAGGGAGGAGAAGCTTTTTGTTGCACCGCTACACCTCCTCCCACCTTAGCTGTATTTAAAACAGTACGTAAATTTATCAAAAGGTCTTCAAGATCTTTTACATTCTCCCGATTCGCCATCCGAATAACGAGAGCCTCTAAGGCATATTTCGGTTGCAAACTTCTTAGGGCTCTATCAGCTCCCTCCCGTCCAAGTTGTGCTAAATCTTGAATGTCCTGTTTACTGCAACCTTCAACCTGCTTTAATAGTTCAGCGGCGTTGTCTTTACTAATACCGATCCCTTTTAAAGATCTTTCACCACCAAATTTAGCCAGCAAAAGCTCTCTCCAGTGCGTAGCAAACTCTTTTAAAAAGAGCGCTGGATCTAACCCCGTAGAAAAAGCCTGCTCTACTAAATCGATCGTTGCCGCACAATCATGCTCTAAAATAGCCTTAGAAAGGTTTAGCAAAACATTTTTATCGACGACTCCTAGAACCTGTCCTGCCTCTGCAACAGTTACACTCTCTTCACAAAAAGATTGCACCCTGTCAAAAAGTGATTGTGCATCACGCATCGATCCTTCAGCCAGCCTCGCTATCATCCGAAAAACTTCCGGCTCAACCTTCAGCCCCTCCTTTTCAGCGATGCCGTGCAAGCAATCCTGAATTTCTTCAAATGTCAGAGATCTAAAGTCATACCGTTGACACCGTGAAATAACGGTCTGCGGGATCTTTTGCGGTTCGGTAGTAGCTAAAATAAAGATCGTATTCGGTGGCGGCTCCTCAAGACTTTTTAATAAAGCATTAAAAGCCGAAATACTTAGCATATGTACTTCATCAATGATGTAGATCTTATTAAGAGATCCTAAAGGTGGAAGTGAACGGAAAGAATCTATCAGATCCCTAACATCATCAACACTGTTATGCGAAGCACCATCAATCTCTCTTACAGCAAGAGAGGTACCGTCAGTGATCTCTTTACAGTTTGTACAAACTCCACACGGTGTAGGGGTCGGACCCTCTGCACAATTTAATGCCTTTGCAAAGATCCTCGCTATTGAAGTCTTTCCGACACCTCTCGGACCACAGAAGAGATAAGCGTGCGCTATCTTCCCACGCTTGATAGCATTGGCTAAGGTGCGCGTAACATGCTCCTGCCCCGAAACACTCTCAAAAGAAGAAGGACGATATTTTCTGGCTAAAACCAAATACGACATGACACAAACAAATATGAGGTGTGAAGTAGCAAACAGCTAAAATAAAAAATAGCGGCGGTTAAGATCCATATCACAGAGAATGATCGCTTACGGCTGCTTCCTTCCGGACCTGACCGATTTCACGGTTCCCTCGCACGGATCATACCGCCAATTAAATACTATAAAAAATCCAACAAAAAAGCACTACCCTACAAAATAAACGTTATTTATCAATAAGATCTACTTTTGAGAGAGTAAGTTCCTTATAATTTTTTAGTGGTATTTAACTTTAGAGAGGAAAAAACTATTGCTGAAGAGAAACTCTACCTTTGAGACAGCGCATCCCTTATAATTTTTTAGTGGCATTTAACTTTAGAGAGGAAAAAACTATTTTGTCTTAATTAAGCGATCTATTAAAGCGATATCATCATTAACGCGTTTAGCGATCTGTCTTAAATCAACACGCAAAGCTTTTAGAGCTGGCAAGCTCTTCTCATGCTTAATTCCATACTTTATACTTTCAAGAGTTTTATTATTAGCAGAACGTAAGGAGCTTAATTTAAACTTCACACTCTTCGCTTTAGTTTGATACTGACGATATTTAGTATTTCTACGACTGATACTTCTTTGCAACCTATTATATTCTGCCTGCAACTCGCTGCGTAGATTCGTAAAGGCATCAGGCTTAGGCGGTGCATAACGTGCTTTCGGTTGCGAAGCTACTTGTGAAACAGCTGGTGGTGCTTTTACCGTACGACTCTGCACAGCAGTAGTGGCATTAGCAAGATTACTCTTATACCTTTGTATCTCCTTATCCGCAGCTTCGACTTCAGCTCTAAGCTTTAGGATCTCCCCCTTCTCTTCAACGCAGAGGTTGTGAGGTGTCGATTGAGCACTTCTCAGTTCTGCCGCCTCATTTTGTAACGTGAATATCCTCTGCTCTGCTTCTTGTAACTTTCTCTCAAGCTCTATCGAACGATCGGGTGGACAAGTGGGGGCTTTTACCTCCTCAACTTTAACACCTTCAACCTGCACCCCTTCTGCGACAACACTATCAACCAGAATATCCTTTTCAACTAAAGCACCATCTTTTTTTTCTACATCGGCACCTTGTGAACGACGCCCGCCCCTCCTTTCAAGTTCACTTTCCAGATCTTGAATTTGCCGACTTAAATCTTCCACACTAAGCTCTAATTCAGCAATATAATCAATTATCCTAACACCTTGCGCATCAGTTCTGTAAGCTCTACCATCCGGTAAGCGTCCCCGTAACGGCTCATCTTCAGCCATAACAGCCGTAGTACTACAAAGAAGGAGAAGGAGAGTTCGGAAAAGGCACTTCATAAAAATAACTCCTAATAATTACAAGATGTTACAAACCAAAAAGAGAACCTTTAGCAGTACTAAAAATAAAAACAGTTTTTTTAAAGAATATTATATAAAAGCAGTGCGCCGCAATAGTTTTTAGGCGCATCGTAAAAGATAGCGCTAACATCCAAAGAGGATAATACCCGTTTTTTAAAATATCAACGACATAAAAACATGGCTGACGAACAAAAACTACGCAATCAAGTTATCTCGCACCGCATGCTAAACTACCTAAACGGAGCCTTTCAAGGGCAGTTTGCCTTTTACAACATCCTTGCGCAACTAAAGAGCACACACTTTTCGCTCACTACCATCTCTACAATAAAAGAAAAGATAACTCGCACTAACGAATTGATAGACAAGTTGTGGGATGGCGAAGTTCTTTTTCTTGAAGAGCGCGCCAGAGATCAGAGTAAAGAAACGGAAGAAGTTCGAGATATGCTTAAAGAGTTAGTGACTGAAACTCTTAATCTCGCTTACACCACACAACAGATCTTACAAAATCGGGAATATTACAAAGATCCGGAACAGGTTAAGATCTTAGCGGCTGCATACGGACGGAGCTGCTACTCAAAAGATAATTATATCAGAGGATTTATTAAGTTTGCACAGATCTTCAGCGACCGTGATATGGAAGAAGCGTGGCAAAACGACCTGCAACAGGCTCAAGCTGATGTAAAATATGCTAATGAGTTCATTATGGCTCTTAAAAAAGACGAAGAGAAAGATATCTCGTTTTTTATGCATCTACACTATACAGCGCGCCTTCTACCAGGTGTTTATTCTGCACAGGTGCACGATATATACCAACTCCTATGCGCCGGTTTCGGAGACTTCAGTTACGAAGCTGCTAAGATAGAGCCGAATGAAGCAAGGCTCTGGGAAAGAATTGATGTTCCAGCTATCGAAGCAGGCTACTGGCGCGCTTACGGATTTTCACCTGAAAACAGTGTAGTGTGGAAAAAGGAAGGCTTCCTCAATCCGTTACACGCTTGCGAATGGGCAACTATCGGACTAGATCCCAAAACCTCATCAGATTGGCTTAAATGCAGATTTTCTCCACTGGAAGCTTTAAACTGGTTAGCAGCAAATTATTCTCCAGAGGAAGCTTTGGAATCTATAAAAAAAGGGGTTTTATCTCCTATTGAAAAATAAAGGAGCTTTTTACCTTAAAATCAAAGTGTCCTTTTCCCCACATAAATAAGCTCCTTTTACCCCTCCATAACAAATAGCCTCCTAGTTGCACATAAAAACCCCAACTTTATAAAGAAGTTGAGTCCTTTTTGCGAAACTATCTATCTAATCTGTACTAAGTGCTATTTTGACAATAACAGCACTTTAATTATTGAAGATAGGGTGTGACGTACAAATCCACTTAAAAAATGCTTAGCCGTTAATTTTGATGTTTATATTACGGAGAGCAGAAAAACGTTATTGAGGAATAACAAAGATGGTCAACGATACTAAAGAAACACAAAATGAACTTAACCCCCAACTCTCTGAAGAAACATCAAGTGTTAATGCGGATACGTCTGACATTCCTGATTTCCCTGATATTCATGATGAAGAAAGTAATTTTGAAGATACAGTCCAGATGCCACAAGAGTTGGTGGATGCTTTAGCAAAAAGTATTGAAAGCACCCCTGATACCCCCTCTTCTTTAACGCCACAAAAAAAGGAAGGACACCCTCTTAGAACTATTATATTACTTATCGTTTTATTAGGAGTGGGAGGCGGTGCAGTTTGGGCTTATCAAAACAAAGAAGACCTCTCGACATATACCAACGTAGCTATAACAAAAACAACAACTCTTGTTAAAACGATCATAGATAAGATCAAAGCTATAACCTCCTCTGAAGAACAGTCAGAAGAAAGTGGTAATGAAGAAGGGTTTTCTGAAGAGTTTCCAGATCTCTCACTATCAGACGAGAGTACTTCTAAAAGCGACTCTCTCGATACTCCAGAAAGCACCCCTCAACAAAACGTTGCTACTAAAGAGGGATCGGAAGTTGATGACTCTCTTGCACTAGATCTCCTTGAAGAGGGCGCTATTACTAAAGAGGAGATGGCTGCACACACCACTTTAGGGAGCATTGCTGACGAGGTAAACGAATTTGAAAATTTATTAAATGATGCAGAAGACACCCTAAATATCCCTCAAGCAAGAGATAATGCAGATATCAAAAATGATACTCCTAGTGACGACCTTAAAAAAATCGAAGAAGAGGAGAAGGCATTAGGTGCTTCCGATCAAGTTGAGGCACCACTTGAAGGAGGTAATACGGAAGATATCTCTAAAGAATTAGTAGCTGAATCTCTGGAAGAGGATATTTTAAAAGAGACTTCAGAGCTTGAAGTAGATCAGAGAGAGGAGGCGTCTCAAGAATTAGTAGTTGATTTTACGGAAGAGGATGTTTTAAAAGAAACTGTCTCTCTGGATAAACCTCTTAATAAAGAAGAACAAGTTATAAAAGATCTGATAGTAACCTACGGCATTGAAGAGAAAGAGGCTCTTTCATTAACAAAAATTTTAGGAGAGATGAGTAAAGCTTTTAACCTTGAGCAAGCTTTAGTTACTGCTATCGTTTCTGCAGAGAGCTCTTTTAATGCTTCAATAGTTTCAAGTAGTGGTAAGATCGGCCTCTTACAACTAACACCGGAGACGGCTCAAATGATCAATCGGCTATCGAAATCTGCCGTTCCTGTAAACGATCTAACAGACCCGAAGAGTAACCTAACTTTAGGCTTATGGTATATAAAGTTCTTAGGCGAACAATTTCAAGGTGACCTCTGGAAAACTCTTGCCGCTTATGAGATGGGGGTAACGGAATTCGAAAAAGTACAGGGATCAAAGAGGAACTTACCAACATTCACTAAACGTTACCTTAACAACATTAAACTTATCTATAAAAAACTCACTCAAAAAGGAGAAGTTGCTGCCGCAGCCGCCTTTAAAAACTCTCTTTCCAAGAGCGTTGTTACGGAAAGTATACCATTAGCTGGCGTAAAAAGTGACAGTGTAAAAACTTCAACACCTAAAAGAATTGTTTCGGCGAAATCACTTCCTGAGATTATCGCTTCAACTGTTGTTCCTCCTACTATGCGAGATCAGATGGCAACTTTAGTTGAAGAGGAGGCAAAAGCATTTAATTTAGATCCTTTATTTGTAGCAGCTGTTATTATGTCAGAAAGCTCTTTTAACTCTGGAATCGTTGCTCCTTCTGAAAAAGTTGGACTCTTACAGGTAGATCCGAATAGAGGAGAAGAGATCGCTAAGTTAACCGGTAAGAGTTGGCGGGGTAAAGAGGCGCTTTTAGAAGCGGAGTATAACCTTAACTTCGGTCTGGCGTACTTAAACTATTCTCTAAAATTATACCCAAATAATTTAAGAAAGGCGCTACTCACATATAACTTAGGAAGAGAGGAGGCGGAAAAAGAGATGGTAAAAACCTCTCCACTTGCTGAACGTTATATACAAAACATTCAAACTTACATGAAAGGTTGGGGGGTAAAAAACCCTTATCTTGAATAGTTTTTCTTACAGTAAGATTGACTTACAGGAGACTTAAGAAATTTAAACTTATAAGGTAAAAAACCTTATCTTGAATAGTTTTTCTTGCAGTAAGATTGACTTACAGGAAAACTAAGGATTTTAAACTTACAAGGTAAAAACCTTATCTTGAATAGTTTTTCTTACAGTAAGATTGACTTACAAGGATGCTTAAGAAATTTAAACTTATAAGGTAAAAACCTTATCTTGAATAGTTTTTCTTGCAGTAAGATTGACTTACAGGAGACTTAAGAAATTTAAACTTATAAGGTAAAAAACCTTACCTTGAATAAAGTTTTTTTACCTTTAAAACTCGCAAGGCACATCAAAAAACTCGACACTAATTCCGAAACGTTTTGCCAGAAGTTTTCCAAGATTTATTATGCCCAACTTTTCTGTATTGTAATGTCCGGCATTGATTACATTTAATCCCAACTCTTCAGCCGCTCTAACGACCTTCTCTTTAGCATCACCACACAGAAAGGTATCAGCCCCACCTTCTACCGTTTCCAAAAAGCAAGACGACGAACCGCCTGAGATGATGGCAACATCACTAACCTTAGCCGAACCTTTTGCAACGATAGTAGATTTAACAGAGAGCTTTTTATCTACTGATGAAACGAAAGCTTTTAATGTTTGTGGCTTATCAAGTTTACCGACAAAACCGACTGAACACTTTTTTAATTTTTTCACCCCTAATAATTTACACAATGAGGCGTTATTACCGATCTGAGGGTGTGCATCAAGTGGCAAGTGAAATCCAGCCAAGTTAATATTATGGCGCAAAAGTTGTGCTAAACGCTTCTTCATAAATCCACTGACTGTAAGATTCGGAGGAGTCCCGAACATATCTCCGAACAAACCGTGATGCACTAGAACCATTTCAGCTTCAACCTCAATAGCGTGTTGCACCAACTGCATAGACCAACTTACCCCCGTAACGATCTTAGAGATATCTTCCTTACCTTCAACCTGCAAACCGTTTACACAATAATCTTGAAACTCTGCAACTTTTAAATAATCACGACAAAACTTTATAAGCTTATCTCGTTTAACACTCTTCATGAAGTTCCCTCTCTAAAAAATCGTGCTCTATTTTTTTCACACTATTACTATAAAAACTAGGTATCTTTTAACTACGCCACCCCTTATTATATCACCTTCCTGCAATATTTTTTACATTTATCACTACGCACCTCGATATATAAACACCGTTTAAAAAAACCGTTTTTCTACAAATCTCAAAAAAAGATAGCACTATCAAGGTATTATAAAAGATAGCTGAAAATAAACTAACTTTAAGCCCAAACTTTTCTGTGATTTACGTAACAATAAAGTAACATATTGTTATAACCTATAGAAATTTTTTAAAAATTAACAAAAAAGGGGGTTGACTTTTTTGTTGTTTTGACATACGTATTTAGGTATGGGAAAGAAAGCAAAAATACACCCTGATTGGGCAACAAAATATCGAGAGAAAGGAAAAGAGGTACGTCTTATCAATGGGAGATATTACCTATATAGCTACAGCTATAAGTATGACCCTGAGAGGAAAAGGAGCGTGAAAGTTACTGGTAAATTACTTGGACGAATTACAGAAGAGGACGGTTTTATACCAAGTGAGAAGAGAAGCCTTGTACCTGCTGTGAATATTAAGTGCAGAGAGTATGGTTTATCTCAATTTATCCTCAATCAAAAAACAATTATTGAAAGACTTCGGTGTTATTTTCCAGATAAGTGGAAGGCTATTTTGCTGATGTCATACAGCAGGATCAAACATTGCTCTCCTATTAAACGCATGAATGATGATTTTGAAAACAGTATGTTGAGTGAAAAACTTAATTTTCTTCTTAATAAGAAAGCTATTCCGAATATTTTGCAATCGATTGGGAAAGATGAATTTGCTCGTTCTGAATATATGAAGAGTTTTATTCATGGAAAAGATTTTTTGTTAATTGATTCTACATTTCTTAGAACATCTATGAGAAAGTCGAGTCTTGCTAAAGGAGGATATAATAAAGACCATTTTTGGGAAACGCAGGCGAGTTTGCTTTATATTTACTCTAAAAAATTGCAACAACCAGTCTATTATAGGTTATTGGCTGGGAATATAAGAGATGTAAAAGCTCTATCTTTAACTATCCAAGAATCAGAAATTGGTGATGCTACTATTATTGCAGATAAGGGTTTCTATTCAGAGTCTAACGTTAAAGATCTTATAGAGAATAAACTTAGCTTTGTTATTCCATTGCGTAGAAATAGCTCTCTTATAGACTATGATGGAATAGAAACAAGCAGGAACGTTATTGAATATAATAAAACGTACTTAAGATATAAAAAATATAAGATTGGGAATGGATTTATATATCTGTTTAGAGACCCGTTTTTAGCAGGTGAAGAGGAAAATAACTTAGTTTCATTAACAATATCTCATCCAGAAAAATACAATTTAACAGATGTTGATTTAAAAAAAGTGAGGCTAGGAACTGTTGCATTCTTTTCAAATTTGGACTCATCCGCAGAAGAAATATACACGTTATACAAAATGCGACTATCTATTGAACAATCTTTTGATACGTTAAAAACTGTTTTAAAAGCAGATGCTTCATATATGAGTGATGATGATAAATTTCAGGGATGGATGTTCGTGAATCACATAGCAATACAGTGGAGCTATGAAATATTAAAAACAATAAAAAAACATAAACTTTCGACTTCAATATCATTAGAAGATGCTATCAGAAGGTTATCTGAAATTAAAAAAGTTAGGCTTGGGGACTCTTGGTATTTAGCCGAGCAAACTAAAGCAGAGCTAAAAATAGCCGAACTGTTACTTACTTAACATACGTAAAAAGGGGAAAGTTTGGGTTTAAGTTATTTATATCATTCTTTTAATTCAAATTGTGCTATAACGGCTTTTTCCCGTCGTAATAGAGAGCTATATGTTGTTATTTAGGAGGTTCGTATGAGTTTTGAAAATAACACACCGGAAACTATCTCTGTAACCCCATCTACCGCAGAAGAAGCTTTACAGATACGCATTATCCTCAATCAAGAACACTCCAACGAAGATGATATTATCTCTATGCCGACCTATATTCCGGAGTACAGTGCAGAATATATCTCTCCTGTCTGTAACTGGGGATAAATTTTTATTAAGCTTCTATTAAGCACACCTAAAAGTAACGCTAAAAAATACTTCCGTCTTACAAGGTGCTACCTTAAGGTTTTATAACGTCCTTATCAGATAGCTAAATAAATCTTTTTAGCGGATCTATTTTACCACGCAATCGTCATAAAAAACGTTAAACTAACAACCTTCCTAGCGTTACAAAAAAACTTATTTAGCGGACTTACTTACCACTCCGTACTTATCCAAAGTCTCCTGACTGATCTGTCCTATATGGATGTTATTATCCACAACAAAAACTGGAGTCCCCTGAATTTGTAAAGCTATCCCAGCATCAATATCTTTCTTTAGCTCTGCCTCACTCTCTTTAGACTCCATACAGTGCTTTAAACTTTTTACATTTAACTTTAAAGAGGTTGCGATCTTTTCAATACGCTCCTGCACGGTGCCATCATAAGCATTAAAATCATATAAAAGATCATTCATCTCCCAGAAGTGACTCTGTTTACCAGCACAGATAGCAGCCTTAGCCATCTCACAGGCACCATCATGAAAACTTCCTTGAACGAGAGGATTACAAGCACGATCCAACGGAAAGTGTCGGTGAATCAGGGTGATAGTATCCGGATTATCTTTAATTACTGTACGTAGATTTTGATGACCTCTCTTACAATGTGAGCACATATAATCGCTAAACTCTTCGACTACCATCTTGCCATCTTCAACCCCAATCCACGGCAACCCCTGCGCAGTATAACCGTATGTCCCGATCTCTGCAGAGTGTTTCTTGTTCCAATAGTTAGGAAAACCAACAATCATTAAGGTAGTAATTACAATAAATATAGCGCTCAAAGAGCTCTCCTGCCCCAAGAAAGAAAACGGTGCAGAAAAAGCCTTTTTTAACGGTATCTTATGCTTCCACCACTCAAGCGCCACTACAATTAAAAGGATTAGATTAATTCCATACGTTATCGAACAGTAAAGGCAGAACGAACAGATCACGCAGTACGAAATAAGCGCCAAAAAAAGGCTGACTAAAACTGCAGCACAACAACACAACGCTAAAATAATAAAAGAGGTCTCTGATTTTTTACGATAACAGACAATAAGTAGCGAAAGCATAAAGAGATAACCGATCACCCCCCAACCCGCTACGGGCACCCCTAGCACCACCGAATACTGACTCTCCGCAACGGTCTCGCAATTAAAAGAGTCACTCATAGCACAAAAGCTTTGAAAGGACGGATTGGTATGAACTTGATGATGAAGCCTTGCTAAAGCGATCGCAAAAGCTAAACCCGCCAAACAGAGGCACGCTATTAAAACGGTACTAACGGTACTTAAAGTAAAAGATTGTGATTTCTGTTGCATTGTATTCTCTAATCTAGAAAAAAACCTAATTCTGCTAAGACTTATAGCACTTAAGTATACTGTCTTAAAACAGAAAAAATTAAAACTTGGCGATCTTATTACATATTTAGTGCTACCAAACCCTAACGGAAAAACAATTCCTGACTTCCAAGCCTAAACATTTTTTACCTCCGTAGAAACCTAGCCGATTCGTTTTTCAGTATCAGCCCGTTCAAGCGTCCTTAGAGAGTGGCTCCTTTTACCTCCGTAGAAACCTAGCCGATTCGTTTTTTAGTATCAGCCCGTTCAGTTGTCCTTAAAGAGTTTTTACCTCCGTTAAGATCTAGCCGATTCGCTTTTTAGTATCAGCCCGTTCTAATGTCTCTGAAGGGTGGCTCCTTTATCTCTAAAGACTTAAAAACAGAACTTAATTTAAAAATATAGTAAAATCAATATGTTAAGCTATTAAATTAGCGGCCCCTAACGCATCGCCCTAATTGATCTCGGAGTATCCTTATTAGCAGTAGCACTTAAAACATCGCTAAAGATATCTTTTAACGGAACATCGGTTTCACCCTCTTCTACAACACCATCATCTTCAAACTCTTCACGGTGAGGAGGTACCTCCTTATCCTCCAAATCGTTCGCTGCCCCCTCTTCCTCCTTATCTTCCTGATCTAAAACAACTTTACCCTCCCTAAAACGCACCGATCCATCTTTATAAAACCAAATCGCCTCTCTTTTTACCTCATATTCCCGCTTTTCTTCTGGTGCCCCCAAGAGCGTAATAACCTCCCCATACGACATCCCTTCCGTTATTTTATCTACGGCTGCACCTTGAGCGGAGCTACTCCAGACAAAACACAAAACGATACAAGCGATAAATACTTTTTTCTTTAAAGAGACCATAAAAACCGATCGCTCAAAAACAAGAGTGACGTTATACTTGACGAAAACAGAGCGTACGTACAAGATAGCACCGTTTATGATACAACGATGTAGTATTTCAACAAAAGCCCCTTTTGCGGTAATCGCACCTATTGTTGCGATTTTAATACCGCTCTTTATGCCGTTACGCCTTTCACTGGTATACGGTGTTCTAATTCCGACACTACTTTTATGGTTTTACACCAATCGCACCACCCTCAAAGAGCGTTATCAGGGAAATCAGATCTTAAAAAGCTTCCACCTTTTCTTACTAATGACCTTTATAAGTTCATTTTTTGGAATAAACCCGTACCAGAGTTGGCAAGCTCTTTTTAGTCTCTTTTTCTTCTCATTCACCATCTTGCTATTTGAAGATTTAACGCACCGCTTCTCCGCTATCTACCTAATAATACCACTACTGTGCGGACAAGCGCTAGCTGCCCTGCACTCCGTTATTGAAGGTGGATTGGGGGGTAATTTAAAAAGATTTTTTGTCGGCACTGTTAGCGAATCAGGTCAGATCGCTTTAACATTAACGGTAGGAGTTGCCGTTGCCTATGTTATATCAAAACAGAGTAAACAGGCGGGGACTCTTCAGTATTTTTCTCCAATTATATTTTTTATCCTCTCCTCCTTAGTTGCATTTAATCCACAACTAAACACCCCCTATCCACTTTTCTTAATCGCCGTAGCACTAACCGCTTTTATTACCTTTTACGCCATTTATGTAGCGCTTCGATATCTAATCACCACCGGTCGAAATTTTAATAAAGGATCTGATGCCACCCCTTTTAATGGCACAAAGACACCCCCAACTTATCCCGTAAAATTAAAGTTAGCCTTAAACACAACTATTTTACCGTTAATTACCTGCGCATTACTGGTAAATTTAAAACGGGGTCCGTGGTTCGGTGTCTTAGTAGGGTTAACGATCTTTTTTACTTTTTTTAAACGCCGAATTGTTATCCCGTTATTTCTCTTCGCCGTTATCTTACTTCTAGCCATCACCCCGCTACGCACCCGTTTAGGAGATTCCATTCAAGACTTCAACATCTCAGGGGGACGTAACATTATGTGGAAGATCGGCATGGAGTTATCAACTCGCTATCCACTCGGCATCGGTTTTAACAATAGTGAATACCTACAACGTTTTTCAGCTGAGATCCCAAAAACGCATCAACACTTTCACAACAATTTTATCAATATCTTAGTAGAGTGCGGTTTTTTTTCATTCTTCTTCTTTTTATATTGGCTTCTTCAAATTTGTAAAAAAGCCTTTAACTCCAACACTAACTCTAAATACAATAAGGCGCTGCAGGTCGGGCTGGGTTGCGCTTTAATAGCTATGATGAGCGCTGGGCTTGTAGAGTATAATTTTGGAGATAGTGAGGTGTGTATTCTACTACTTATTTTAACAGGCATCTTATCAGGTATAAAAGACACTCCTTAGCAGTAAGCCGTTTGAAAAGAATACATTATTTTATTCAATGTAAGGCACCTATTCAGGTAACCCTAACTCTTTTCTAAGTATGAGCACCCTCTCATACGTTTCAGAAAATTCAATAAATTTACGGCTATCTTCTTCACTTTGATTAGGATGAGTATCAGGGTGTAACTTTTTAGCTACTCCACGATAGGCAGCTTTTATGGCTTTTGTATCAGCATCTCTATCCAAGCCAAGCTTATCTAAGCCGTGCAAGTACTCTTGCAAGAGAGGGTTAGTACGTAAGCCAGCAGTTGCCATGCTATCAATAAAAAGTGGACGATCAATACTCTCATTATCTTGCAGATGATCTTGCGGGGGGCGCGATTCTTTAGGGTGTGACCTCTTTATCTTAGGATCTTTTATAATACGTAACGTAACTACAAAAAGCACAACAAATAAAACTACTAAAAGTAATACCTTCCAACCGGAAAAATAAAATAGAAAGCGGATCTTATCTACAAAGCTAAGGGATGTTTGCATTTCAGATCTCTTCCAACGAGCTTCTGGTATCTGATTATTTTTTACAAAGAAACGGATATGCTCCGATCTTAAAGCATCATTTCTTTTATCAGGATCAAGGCGTAACTGTATAATTGCAGAAAAGAGGTGTTCAGCAGAGGCTCCTCTGTTATCAGCCAAAGCCAAATGAAATTGTAACTCCAAAAAATTTAAGAAGACCTCCTTTAAAGCTGCATCTTTCAACGCCAAATCTACGAATAAAGCGGTCTCAGTATTATCAATAACAACCGTAAGATTTTTTTTCACGATCTCTTCAAAACAATTCTTTGAGAGCAGATGCGTTGTTTCCGTCCTCCATCTCGGATCGATCATAGCTAACACCTTTAAGGCTTCCTTATAATCGTGCCGCGACAAGGCATCTTCTGCATTATCATGGATAGCAGAAACTAAAAACGGTGTTAAATTCTTCGCTATTTGTTGGTCTTTTTTAGCTAAATCAATTAAGGCATGCAGCGCCAAAAACTCTCCATGCCTCATCTGCTCTGAAGCACTTCGAATCTGCTTTAGGATAGTAAGATGCTTTTGATAATTTAAATCATCCTTCCCAAAAACGCTCTCTTCTAGCCGTAAAATTTTAGTTGCTGCTTTAAAATTTTTATTCTTTACAGCATCTGCATATTCACTGGCGATCACATCTTTTAAACTTTTTGTAACTTGATTAAGTTGCTTCCCAAAACTCTTTTTAACCCATGCAGAATCTTGCATGCCAACAGAGAGAACTAAATTAGCTGCCAGCATCGGATATTTAAAAAGATCCTTAGACGATAAAAGTAGGTACTGATACAACTTAATGAGACCTTTTGCAGCGCTATCATTTAAAGACTTTACAAAACTAATCCCGTCCTCTTCATAAAATGAAGGGTGCTTAAGATAAGCGTTCATCCCGAGAGCCGCTCTTGTTAACCTTGAAGAGGAAAGGGCGTTATTTATATATTTTTTCAGTTGTAGAACTGTCAGTTCTTTATCATTTTTAAAATAGAAACTTGCGATATAGTCATCAACATGTTTGGCATTGATAATTTTAGAAATATCGTCAATGGTAACTTTAACAGTACCATCTTTAAGCTCTACGATCTCATCAACTTCAAAGGGAATGCCTTCAATAATTCGAATCTCTGCCGAAGCCGAAAGAGGAGCTAAAAGAGAGAGGACTCCCCCAATAAACATGGAAACAAAGAAAAAAATCTGTAACCGCCGCATTAAGATCCTCATAACCTATATTTTATGCACCCACTGAGACCTTAAAGCAACGCGTCTCAAGCATAAAAGATAACCCGTTCATGCCGTTCTGTAAAACCGTAAAAATGCACGATTATCGTTTATTTTTTCTGAGATATCCGAACACCCCAAGAGTCAATTCAGGTTGCAACTCTGAATCGGTCTCAATATTAAGCGCACCTCGTAATTCTTTTTTTATCCTCTTGGGATCAATCATTACAGTTATCTCGTACTCTTTTCCAGGTATCAAGGTACGATAGGCGGCTTTGATAGCAGAGCTATCACTATCTAAATCAGTAATACTAACTGGAGTATCGCCGTTATTTTTTAGGTAGATCTTTTTTACGATAACGCCTGCGGCAACGTTTATAGCGCCCAAAGAGAGAGTTTTACGAGAAAGCTCTAAAGCATTCTTAACCACTGCAAAAGAGGGCAGATTAACGCTACGTCCACCGTTTAAAGCTATAACAACCCTATCCCTTAATTCACCGATCTTAATATCTTCACTTAAAGAGACAAAAAATGTTTTTTGCGTCTCACTCCCTTGAATACCTTCAACCACTAAGCCTTTCGAAAAACTTTTTATAGCACCTATCTTTATATTTTCACCTTCCCTAATCGAAACAGTAACCTTTCGTGGCGGCGGAAGTCTTTCACCTTTTATAACACTTCCCCAATTAAGATAGGCAGGCACAACAGAAACTTTCGGAACGACAACGCCTTTTAAAGTAAAAGTATCATCAGATCTAACACTCTCATTCGTAAAAACTACCATCTCTCTTTGTACACTTCCGCGCAGACCTGCTGTTTTCAACTGAATAGAGATCGTCGCTGTTTCTCCAGGTAAGATCGGCGCAGTCGGAACATCTGTTGCGATACAACTACAACCCGCCACTACTCTCTCTATCCTTAAATCAGCATCTCCCACATTTTTTACTGTAAAGTCGTGGTTGATAACTGCTCCCTCATTAACAACACCGAAATCAAACTCCGTAACGGAGATCACCATTTCCGGTTGAAGAGAGAAAGCCGGTAAGGCAAAAAAGATCGTAAAAAGAAAGGGGATACTTAATTGGATTTTAGCTCGCTGCATTTTCAGTCTCTGCAAAAACATCGTGTTCATCTAAAAACTTAGTATAAAAAGTACCGTTTCTAAAATCAGGATGCATTAAGATGCGTCGATGCAATTCAATATTAGTTTTTATCCCTTCAATGATATACTCATCAAGGGCTACCAACATCTTCTGAATACAGACATCCCTATTTTCGGCACGCACAATCAACTTTGCTATTAGAGAATCATAAAACGGCAGGACGTGATAACCTTTGTAAACAGCAGAATCTACCCTGACCCCATGTCCACCAGGGGCGTGATACGATTCTATAACACCTGGTGAAGGAATTCTGGTGTGCGGATCTTCTGCATTTATTCTGGCTTCAATAGCGTGACCACTAATTCTGATATCGTTCTGAACATACGACAACTCTCGTCCGGCAGCTATTAAGATCTGCTCCTTAACAAGATCAGTATCAGTAACGCACTCTGTGACGGGGTGTTCAACCTGCAATCTGGTATTCATCTCAATAAAGAAAAACTCTTCGGTTTCAGGATTAACGAGAAACTCCACCGTTCCAAGACTTGAATAATTAACAGACTTAGCTAGTTCAATAGCAGCGTTTTGTAACTTATTCACTAACGCTTGTGGCAAACCTGGAGAAGGAGACTCCTCCAAAACCTTCTGATACTTGCGCTGCATTGAACAATCACGAACGCCTAAATGAATTACATTTTGAAACCTATCCCCTGCTACCTGCACCTCGACGTGGCGCACCTTCGGCATATAACGTTCAATTAAAAGGTGACCATCGCCGAAAGCTGCCGTCACTTCATTAGAGGCTGTTTTAAAAATGGCTGCAAACTCGTCGGAATTCTTTACAATCTTCATCCCTCTGCCGCCACCACCTGCGCACGCCTTTAAAATTATCGGATACCCCACCTCTTCAGCAATAGGTAAAGCTTCCTCTAACTCCAAAACAGCTTTGCTGTTACCAGGAATAGTTGGCACCCCGATCTTCTCTGCTGCACGCCGCGCTTTAGCTTTATCTCCCATGATACGCATATTACGCACTGTTGGTCCGATAAATGTGATGCCGCAACTACCACACGCCTCTGCAAAAGCTGCATTCTCCGAGAGAAAGCCGTATCCAGGGTGAATAGCCTCAACGCCTGTTGCTACGGCAGCAGACATAATTGAAGCGGCGTTTAAATAGCTATCTTTAGCTGCCGTTGGTCCAATACAAACAGACTCCGTTGCTAATTTTACATGCAGGGCATCAATATCAGGCACTGAATGAATGGCAACTGTTTTTATCCCCAACTCATGACAGGCACGAATAATGCGTAGAGCTACCTCACCACGGTTTGCAATAAGAATTTTATTAAATGGTGGTTTCGTCACAGAACTTCCTATTTATTAATTAGGACGAATTAAAAACAGAACCTCTCCGTATTCAACAACCTGCCCTTCCGAGAGAAAGATCTTCTCGATAACGCCATCACTTGGAGCATCTATCTCATTCATAAACTTCATCGCTTCAACGATACACAAAGTATCTCCCTTTTTAACTTGAGAGCCAACCCTCACAAAGGGCTCTGCATCGGGCGAAGGACGACTGTAATAATTCCCCACAATAGGAGACTCAACCTTTAGAAGATCGTCATCTTCAACAGAGCTTGCAACACCCTCATCAGAGATTAGTTCAGCTGCCTGATCACTTCTAGGCACGTTCCTATCCCGTCTTAATCCAGTAGTAGAAGAGGCACCCACCGCTCGCACAATCCTAATGTTTGTATCACCGTGCTCCAGAGCGAGCTCTCTAACTGCCGTTTTCTCCAGAATCTGAATTATCTTTTCCAACTCATCAATATTCATAAGATTCCATTAGTAATTGTTGCTTATAATCATAGAAGCTTCATTATTTTTAAACTTACTAAAAATATCAGCCGCCGGAGTAGTTACTCCTATAAGAATTTAAAAAACATAACTTCTCACTTTTACACAGATTTGCAAATATTTCCAGCATCTGCAAAAAAAAGGAAACGGTCATTACTAAACAAGATCTATATCATCGAAATCAAATTCAGCTTCCGCCAAAACCTCTTCCGCACCCTCTTTAGAAGGCTCTTTTTCCTGCGGTAACGGAGTTATCATAAACTTGTCTCTTAAACTCCTAATAGCGTTATTTTCGGGGTAGGCTAACGAGATTTTTTCAATCTCCTCTGCACAAAAGGGAAGTAATTTCAGATCATAATAGATATGCGCTAAAACCAACCGCCCCTGATAACAGGAGAAATCCTCACTCAATCCAAAAAGACACGTCATTAACGCCTCTTCTAAGCGACCTTCCTTACGTAACATCTCTGCTTTTTTAGGAAAATCACTATCGACTTTTAAGTTTGAATCAAGTTCTGTCATATCTTAAATTTAACCAATTATCCGATAAAAAACCACAGATTAACGGCATGCCCATCATACAAAAAGGGGATGCCGTTTCTGACATCCCCCTTTTCTTAAGTTATCTATTATCTAAAAGTGCGGCATCTAAAACCATGCCTCAACACTTTTGAAATACTTACTTAGTACAACTATTAAAGTTATCGATACTTACAGAGCTTCCTGCGGAAAGAACGATCTCCTCTCCGAAAGAGTTTTCACCGTAGAGGTAAAACTGGAAGTTCTTAAAGCCGAACTCTGCTGGAGGAATAGTCTCCGTAGTTCCATAATAACTCTTTCCGCCGTTACGTGCTTTAAGGAAGAGCGCTTTAAACTCAGCAGATCCACCGTTAGCAACAGCACTACTGGTAACAGAGATTCTAGGTGAAGTATACCCATCAACTGTATAAGCATAACTCGTAATACGAACTAAAGCTGATGAATTGTTTACGTACTTAAAGGTAACATAAGCATCTGTAAACGCCTCAGGCTCATTTCCATTTTCTCCACAATTAGCAGAGAACACGGCATCAATGGATGAAGTATTTTCAAGATTAGCATCGGAGAAAGTAACGCTTGTTATGCGAACAGCGAGACCATCATTATTGCCACCTTGATCTGTTGTGTCGACACCGCCACCGAGCGTTCCACCTGCTGCAGCTGGCCAACCGACAAAACCATCAGGTACATTACCTTGACACTTAACTGTTACGAACTTTCTCTTGTTAGCACCTGAAGGCAAGCGGCATCCAAATCTGAAACTTCCAGGTGCTTCACAACCGATCACTCCACTCATATGACCGTAATCATCGGTCATCTCTTTTCCTGTCGTAGGTTCAACGATCGCAAGACCCCTTTCAGAATCACAAAAGACCTCAACATTAGGAACCGCAACTCCATTCGCGTCAAAAACGGAGACCATAAAGGCACTAGATCCACCAATTCCTAAGGTTGTGTTGTTAACATCTAAATTGATGCCACCACTATTTGCGTCATCAGAAACGAAAACCGAGCCAACATCATCAGCCCCACTTTCTGATGTTCTACTGCTATCACACCCCGTAAAGGGAATGACAAAAGCAAGCACCAGAGCTATCTTCACCAGGTAGTTTTTGCTATCCATAGTGTCATCCTATCTTAAAAAAATTCAATCAACTAAAAAACCAAAAAGACATCAAAACGTTTTTACAAACTATTCGAGATTACCATAACCGTCTGCGGCAACATCACCCACAGTAGCTCCTTGAATCACAACATCAGGAGTAAAGGTTACATCCAACGAAATAGAATTTGTTACAACTCTTTTTCCCGCTGAAGTAACTCCCTCAGCATACGATGTAACGATCATTACAAACGGAAGCTCCGGCATATACTCACGATTCAAGTTGATAAACTCACTGATAGCAGGCGTAATATAAGATGCACCAAAATACCCAACACTCTCCATGCCACCAGAATTGGTTAAGGTACCAGGAAGGGTAGAAGATACATCTCCAAACTCAGCAGCAAGGTTACCATCAGCAGCACCTAACACACCATTAACAGCAACAGATGTGGCAGGCGGTTGCACAGTAGCACCAGGGATATAGTACTCATTAAAGACCCGCTCTAACCTGATAAACTCACCAGCTAAGTTGTTTTGGACACCAAAATAGGCGTAAGCAGTTCCAGCCCAACCATTCTCATAATCCATGCTAATAGGAAGTTGGATACCAGTTAAACCAACACCACCATCTGAATCAACATACCATCCGAAAGCAGTTACACTCACACCTTGATTATTACGCTGACTATCACCGCACCCGATTAGCGCAATCGCCATAAGTGCAGCCAATACCCACGGTCTAATACATTTTGAATAAATAGCATTCATTGCTAAAATCTCCTTATCTTTCAAAATACTTTCAGGACATACCCTTCATAGACGCATCATCAAAGCTACCTTCGATAATTCGTGGGGTAATAAAGAATATCAATTCTTCGTCAGAGTCTGTTACATTAGTAGATCTGAAGAGGTAACCAAGGAACGGAATATCCTTAAGCCATGGCACACCTTCGATAGAATCAGTCTCACTAATTCTGTAGATACCACCCAATGCAAAGGTCTGACCACTCGAAACAAGTACTGACGAGTTGGTAGATCTCTCAATCTCAGGCGGAATATTATCTACACCACGCTCACGGTTACCCAAAGTACTAGACTTGGCGTTGATATCTAAAAGAACGTAATAGTCCGGTGAAGCTTGCGCCGTCACATTAAGAACGATACCAACTTCAATCGTCTCCGTAGCTGCAGAACCACTTCCAGCAGCAGTAGCACCTTGACCTGTCGCAACACTCACACCACCTTGAGGAAGTTTAATTCTGATCTTCTCAACGCTCTTAATAACAGCGGGCTCATTATTTGCAACTGCAACTGAAGGTCTCGAAACGACTTTAACCATTCCTTCCGTTTCAGCTTGAGTGAGTCTAACATCCAAGCCTTTGCTACCATCAGCGCTACCAAAGAGCATACTTAAAGCAGAGCTCTGGTTTGATGACGGGAAGAAGGAAGCGGCCGGAGATACGCTCGTTAAGTTTCCATCAGAATCAGCAGCAGCAGCAGAACCACCGATCTGCATTGAGTTCGGGAAATTGTATCCGAGTGCATTACCCGTTTCAGGTGTACGCATATAGAAGAAACCCAACTCACTACCAAGGGTACGAACAAAATTACGTGTTGCCTCAACGATCTGAGTTTCAATCAAAACTTGCGGAGTTCTTAAATCTAACTTCTGAACTAAGACAGTGACGTTTCTCAAACCTTTTGAAATATCCTTAACAATCAACTGATTGGTACGGTCTTCAAAAGCAACTGTTCCACGCTCGGTAATAACGGACTCAATAAGGGGCTGTAACTCGGAAGCTTTAGCGTAGCTAACACGAATATACTGAACCTTAAGTGGCTCTAACTCCTCAGCAGCTTGTAAAGATTGACGTAGCTGTTCACGCTCCAACTTTAACTTCTCAACAGGAGCGATACGTACAACGTTCCCCTCTTGAACTTTATCAAGACCGTTAGTCTTTAAGATCACATCAAGAGCCTGATCCCAAGGCACATCAATCAAGCGTAAAGTAACTTTACCGGTCACATCACCACTTGCAATAATATTCAGATTAGAAACTTCAGCGATGATCCTAAGGGCATTATCGATATCTGTGTCTTGCAGATCTAAAGAGATTAAGCGCCCTGTATATTGGGATTCTCCGAGCAACTCACTAAAATCTGCTGCGGTAGCTTCATCAATAGCCCCTCCAGCAATAACATCATCTGCAACCTCTTCAACCCTCTCATCAGTCGCTTGTGCTAACACTTCAGAGCGATCTGAAATCGTAGCAGCATCAGCAATGGCCATAACCATCAACTTACTGCCGCGTGCTTCAACCTTTAAAAGGGTATCGGTCTCTGAAAAGATACGGAGTGCAACATTATCGCCCTCTTGAACAGCACGGACAGAACGAATCTTTCCGTTATCACGTGGAGCTAAAAGTGTGCGTTCGACATCTTCAGCAATTCCGGCATCCTCAAGAGTTAAGACATATTCTGACGGAGCAGTCTTGTTGAAAGTATAAAATCCGACTGCTTGTAAATCAGCAACAATTGCGTTACTGCCGTGTCCTAATTGTTCAAAACGTAGATCCACGAGCGCTGTCTTGTGATCGCTTTCTCCCAACGCAACCGTGTTTAACTCAAGCCCCTTAGACTCGTCAGCTTCAACTCTTTGATCGTGCACATCAACGATTCCTCGGTCACTCGCAACAATATCTGCAGAATCGCTTTCAGGCATAGTGGTCGGCGCAAATCCTCCACAGGCTGATAAACCTAAAATGGAAAGCAAAAACGCTGCCACAACAAAACCGTTAAAGTTCATCTGGTTTGTTTTACCATTCATGAGGGTTCTCCCTAAATACGAACTTATTAACAAGGCTTCCACAATCCGTTAGGTGTTAAAACTACAACCAAAAACAAAAAACGTAAAAGCCTTTCAAAACTCAAATGCGTGAAGAAATTATCAGACACGCATACACCTAATAATCAATTACGGAACCAACAGAGTCAAAAAAAATAATAATTTTTCTATTTTTCTCTGAAGGCAACCTCCCCAGCAGGATACTAATTTGCCGGACACTCCCTGACAACATAGAAAATTAACCTGCAACAAGAATTTTATGGAGGTGCCTGCACAACCGTATGCGGATAAACACCTCCTAATAAGACTCCATGAATATGGCAAATAAAGAACTATGTCAACAACCATTTAAAGCAGATCTGAGAGCTATCTATTTGAAATAACAGATGAAAAATAGATTTTTGGTAATGTTTTTTCTCTAAGTTATAAGGCTTCAAAAACACAAAATCGAGTGATTTTTTAGGAAATGGAGCGCGCTGCAAAGCTCTGACAGGAGAGCTTACTCACTTAGATAACAGTAGGAAAATATTACAATATCGTTACAAAAAACGAGTATAACGACGTTCTACCTACGCCTTCTCCTCTTTGATTTTGCTTTGATAGCATCAGCTTCAGCTTTCGCAATTCTTTCACTTTCATCAAGATAACGGAAAGACGTTATAATGCAGCTACTTCTGACAAGAACTTCCTCCTTACTCTCTGTGTTGAGATCGATACTTACGGTATCGATATTAACGATTCTGGAGAGGTGCCCCACCTCGTCAAAAAATGTTACTAACTGGTGAAAATTTCCTTCAACTTCAAGATACATCGGAACTTCAGCAAAAAAATCTTTAATAACCTCCTGCTGAGGGGTGAACTTAATTACTTCTAAACCGATATCCGTTGCTAACGAAGAAAGGGATGCTAAGAGAACCTGTATCTCCTTTTTGTCGGGGAGTTGTGCAAAGACCCGTTCTAATTGCGCATCTAGTTTCTCAATATTACTTCGCAAACGGGGAAGTTGCCGCACCTTACGTTGTGCCGTAGCGATACCGTTACTGAGAGTCTCACTTTTATTATTCAGAGACTCTAACCTTTGCCACTCTCCTTTATAAAAATACAACCAGAACACCAGCGCCAGCACTAACAAAGTTCCGCACCATAAAGCGATCTTCTGCGATAACGGACGAGCCTCTATTTTTTCAAAGATAGCGTTCATATCTCCTCTTCCTCTTTCTTCTCAGCCTTAACCAAAACGCTATTAAGTTTTCCGGCGTAATTAACCTTAGCCGTAACGGTGAACTCCTTAATTTTAATATTAAACTCATCTAGCGCCGCTTTTCTCGCATTTTCAATATCATTCCGACTTTTCTCTCTGACAGACCACCGCTTGGCAGGTGTGGTGCCTTTTTTGCCGCCACCTGCTTTTGTAGCACGTTTATCTGAACGTAGAGCCTGTAAATCAGGTGTCGCCTGAACTTGTCCTGTACGCTTAGCGTAATACATCTGATCCGAAGTGATTAATTCAACAGAGCTGAAGTAATCAGAGTTATCCAGATTCTTCATAAAGATGGATATACTTTCATTATTTAAAGCACGCCCTTTTATAGTAAAGAATCCATTTTTCTCAATTACTGAACGTAACCAAACGTGTGACGGAACCGCCAGATTCAGATCATCAAAAACCCTAACAGGTCCTATTTTATTCTGATTAACACGTGCGATAACCGCTAATTTTTCATTAAGGAGTTTATCTTTTACCTCCAACTCATCAATCTCCTTAGTCTGTTTCTTTAGATGTTCAAACTGGGCCTCTAAAGTAGCCACCTGTTGCTCTTTTACTTCAATATCTTTAACGATCCCGCCATACATCACATAAAAAGCGGCGAGTAAACAAAGTATGGAAAGAAAGTAACAAACAAGCCCTATCCTCCAAGCGAGTTTACTATCACACTCCTCTCCAAGAAGGTTTATCTTTATCATTTTCGACCCCGTTTAATTTCACTCACTCCGGCATAACTTGCAGATCTTATCTATCTTTATCAAACCTATCCCCGACATGCCTTATCCCCATACCTACTGCTATGGCTAACTTCGTTCTTCTACCCTCATCTAAGTATGCAGCATCAAGATCGTGATCAATCTTAAGCCCCCTTAAAGGATCGATCCGTTCACACGGCACGCCTGTTTTATCACTAATCTCTTCCAATAAACTCGGCACAAGAGAGGCACCACCTGTCATAAAGATATTATCAATTCCACCCTCTGCACCGGAAGCGTTCCAAAACATACTCAACTGTCTATTCAACTCAGCTGCTACCCGCTCCGCTTTTTTATGTAAAACCTCTAAAACTAATTCGGCATCAGCACTACCGACACCCTCTCCCAATTTCTGTCTCTCTGCATCTTCAAAACTACCACCAAGCTCCTGCACTAACGCTTCTGAAAAAGTTTTTCCACCAAGAGTCATATCTCCTGTAAAGAGCGATTGTCCTCCTTTGCAGATATTGATACCGGAGTAACGTGACCCCATATCGATCAAGGTCACCGTTTTTGAAAGGAGCTCTGGATATGCCAATTCAAAACAGTTTTGCAAAGCAAAGTAATCTACATCAACCAAGACCACATCAAGCCCTGCTTCAGAAACAGCGTCTATATAACTGTCAACGATCTCGTCTTTTACCGCCACAACCAAGAGGTCATAATTATTTTTGCTTTTTTCTCCGATGATATGAAAATCTATCTTAACACTACCGACACTAGGCGGAAGAAAGTTGGCTGTCTCCATCTCCAAGCACGCTTTTAATTCGGAATAAGATAACTTCGGCATCGTCATCCGTTTTGTAAAGACACTCGGTCCAGGCATAGACACTACCGCCTTATCAGCATCAAAATCTTTTTCTTCTAAAAGCTCTGCTATTTTTGCTGAAACGTTCTCAGGTTTTACAATGCTGTTATTTACAAACGTATCCGGAGCTAACGCACTCTCTGCCACATTCAGCAACGTATAAGGTGTAGTTGTAGTATCAAGCTCAACCAACTTAACGGAGCTACTTCCGATATCAACCGCTAACAGATCTTCTTTACTAGAAAACAGACCCCCTATCCCCATTTTGAAATCCCAAAAAAACACAATCAACTAAGAATGATTAGAAACAACACTATAACCGTCGTAAGATCTATCGAAAGAAAAGAGAAATAAATCAACCGAAAAAATACTAATTTTCGGCACAGGCGATCCTACTCAAGCGACCTATTATTTAACTATCTTATTTTATTATATAAAACCAGCCTTAGCGCAACCTCAAGACACTATCTCTTCTAAGCGGAGTATAAAGCTGTTAGATTTCTCTTCCCTTTGTTTAGATTTTACCCGTTGTGTACATTGCGGATTATGTCAGAACGATTTGTAAATATCGCTGTTCCACCACTTAAGCAGCTCTTCACCTACTCCGTACCAGATGGGGGCGCTATCGCCATCGGTTCGTGTTTAAGGGTTAGTTTCGGCAAGCAATCACGTCTCGGATACGTCATTGAAGAGGTTGAAGCACCTGCAACTACGCATAAAATAAAAGAGCTAAATCTGAATCAAGATATCCGACACTGTTTTTTACCGTCACAGCTACAATTTCTAAAATGGATCTCAAGTTATTATGGTGTTCCGCTCTCACTTGCAATTGAAACAGCACTCCCAAAAATTACCTCTGCAAAAGAAGAACGGTTTATCCGTTTTCTTAAAACCCCTGAAAAAGCGTTGCGCGGAAAGGTGCAGAACGAACTTTTTGAAGAGATTAAGGGAAGAACCGATCTGATCCCTTATACACAACTTTTAAAAAAACATACCTCTATTCTGCCTGCTTTACGCGCCCTGCAAGAAAAAGGGTTAATCGAGATCTTCACTCAAAAAAAAGAATATAAAACAACGATCACTCCACCCGCTTGGGCAAAACGTGAAGTCGTTCTTAATGAAGATCAGATCAATGCTTTAAACTGCATAAAAGAGAGTTTACTAATTGCAAAAAACTATTGCACCACCTGCAACGACGAAAACGGTTCAGCACTTTCAGATCAATCTTTATCAAAACCTATCCCACCTTTTTTAATGCACGGCGTTACAGGTAGTGGAAAAACGGAGGTTTATATTGAAGCTATCAACGCCGCAAAAGATCTGGGACTAGGATCGTTAGTGATAGTTCCTGAGATCGCTCTTACACCACAACTGATTGACCGTTTTACAGCGAGACTCGGTAACGATATAGCTATTTTACACAGTGGCATTTCAGACCGTGAAAGGTGGAGCGCTTGGAGCGCCCTTCTTGAAGGGAAGATACAGATAGCTATCGGTGCACGATCTGGTATCTTTGCACCGATTCAAAACTTAGGGCTGATCATCGTTGATGAAGAACACGATAGCTCTTTTAAACAATCTGATGGACTCCGTTATAATGCCAGAGATCTCGCTGTTGTTTTAGCCTCACTACGTCACTGCCCCGTTGTCTTAGGATCTGCCACACCATCACTTGAAAGTTATCACAACGCTCTTACAAAAAAATACCGTTACCTTCCGTTACGGAAACGTCACCATTCAGGATCGGATATCGTGGTTTCTATCATTGATATGAATAAGAGCAGAGCGGAAGAGCGTCCGTCACCGTCATTATCTAAAGAATTATACACAGCTATTACAGAAAAATTAGCACATAAAGAACAGGTTTTTATCCTTTACAATAGACGTGGTTTTGCCTGTTATTTACAGTGCGATAAGTGCAACAAAGTCATAACTTGTCCGAATTGTAGTGTTACTCTAACCATGCACGCTTCAGACAACACTTTAAAGTGTCACTACTGCGATTATAAAATTCCAGCACCAACCCTATGCCCACACTGCACGGCAGAAGAAGTAGGATCATTAATCCTTAGAGGCTCCGGCACGGAAAAAGTTTTTGAAGAGATTGCGGATCTTTTTCCTGAAGCGAAACTTTCTCGTCTTGATCGAGATGCGGCAGATAATCCACAACAGTACAGACAGATCCTTGATGATGTAAGAAACGGCACAACTGATATCTTAATCGGCACACAGATGATCGCTAAAGGACACGATCTACCAAAGGTAACTTTAGTTGGTATCGTTGATTGTGATGTCGGACTGAATATGCCTGATTTTCGCGCTTCAGAACGTGTATTTCAACTTTTAACTCAAGCCTCCGGTCGAGCGGGACGTGGCACTTTACAGGGGCGTGTTCTCTTACAAACACACATTCCCAATCACCTCAGTTTGCAAAGTACAAAACTTAAAAGTTTTGCAACCTTTGCTAAAGCAGAATTATCCTCTAGAAAAGAGCTGTTTTATCCCCCCTTTTCACGCATCTTGCGTGTACTTGTTTCCTCAGAAGATCAACAAGAACCTTTTTTAATCTTGTCGAAGTGGCGAGACCTTAGCGCGAACCTTATCTCAAAACAGAACTTAGCAGTTTCTATACTTGGTCCCTGCCCAACTGCTATCGCTCGTATCCGTAACAGATGGCGTTGGCACCTCCTCTTTAAATCAAAAGCCCCCAGCGCTTTAAATATAATAATGAACGCCCTTCAAACTCAAAAAGTAAGCTCCTCCACACGCATAGCTTTTGACTTAGACCCACAAGACCTACTTTAAAAAATATACACTTAAAGATAAGAAAGTTTTAAGGTCTACTAAAAAACATCCATAGAGATAAGAAAGTAATTAAATTTTTTTACCACAATAATTCTCTGCTTCTTCGTTACTTTGTAACCTTTTTTACCTCTATGATTCTCTGCTTCCTTCTTATTTTGTAGCCCCTTTTTACCTCAATAATTCTCTGCTTCCTTTTTATTTACACGATTTTTTTAGAACAGATTACCTTCCGCCTCTTGCTTTTTTGCACGCGGCTAAAGCTTCTTCTGCAAACGTTTCTAGATTTAAGAGCTCTCTATTTTTTGCTTTAATTTTACGTTTTAAATTTCTTTTTTTAGCGGAGTTTTTAGTTTCTTTTCTTTTCCTCTGTAATTTAACTTTTTCACTCCTTGCTTTCATAATCAGAACGCTAAACGGTTCAAAAACAAGTTTATTCCCCTCTTTAAACATTCCGGCTGTGATAACACTTCCCGCTATTCGACAAGCGACATTGGTACCGTCATCCGTCTTAGCAGCAAAGATCTGCCCTGTTGTTTTTGGAAGTGGTCTAGGAGTTGGTCTCGGTCCACACGCCAAAGCAGGCGTTACAATAAATGCAGATAATCCCAATGCAATTAATAACTTCTGAACCTTCATGGCACCTCCTTCGTTTAACGGACATTTAACACACGTTTAACGCAACACTCACATTTTAAGATATCGGTACTTTATTTTTATTGTTAATGTTCTGACGCTAAATCATCCGCTCTAACATAAAATTTTTTTCCCTACCAATTACCACTCGCTAGGGACAGTAGAACGGGCTGATACTAAAAAATGAATTGGCTAGATATTTACGGAGGTTAAAAACACTCGCTAGGGACAGTAGAACGGGCTGATACTAAAAAATGAATTAGTTAGGTTTTCACGAAGGTAAAAAGTGTCGCCCTTCAGTGCCGCTAATAATATCAAGATGTTAGCAAAAGTTTAAGGTTTCGGATCTGGTGCCACCCTTCAGCTAAAAGTGGATGTCCTAATTAGAAGGCTACGGGGGTTAAAACACCCTTCAGTATTGCCTTTAGTGCTGAAATAATAAAATTTAATAATATCAATACATTACCAAACACTTAGGATTTAATTGAAAGTAAGTCCCCTAAAAAGAAGAAAAGCACTTATATAAAATAATTTTATTTCTATATAGAAAAATACTTGAAATGTTCAGATAGTTTTGATATGAAATAAAACTAGAAAGGGGGAAACGTTATAAACAACTTTATTGGAGCGTCTTTATATGATTACTCAAAATATCTCACTAACTTTAGATATGATGGCTGCTTTTCTTACCGTTATCTATATCGTACACCTACTCGTCAAACGCTACTTTAACAAGACACACCTAAGCGGGATCTCATCATACTTTACTTCACCTAGTAGTATTGAAAAGGGGCTTTTAGCGAGACAACACGTCTCTCGCACACCGATATTTAATTAAGACATCCCCCAAGCTCAAATTAAGTACACCTTACTTTCAAAAAATACCACCTTATTCAGCGCAATCACTGTACAGAAGGTGTAAAATAAACGAAATTGGGCACATGGAAGATTTAACAAAGCCGAAATATTTACAAAGTTTAAACGCCCCACAACTTGAAGCTGTACAACACGTCAACGGTCCAATCCTCGTCTTAGCAGGTGCCGGTAGTGGTAAAACCCGTGTTTTGACACACCGCATTGCACATTTAATCTTAGCCCATAACGTCAGACCGACCAACATCTTAGCTGTAACGTTTACCAACAAAGCGGCAAACGAGATGAAAGAGCGCTTAAAATCTCTTTTGGGGGATGCTGCTAATAGGTTATGGGTAGCGACCTTTCATTCAACGTGCTTAAGAATTCTTAGACAACACGCCTCCCTCCTCTCCTATCCGAGTAATTTCGTTGTTTATGATGATAACGATAGTAAACACCTCATTAAGCGGGTTATGTGCGAGCTGCGTATTGATGAGAAGAAAACACCCGCCAACTCCCTTTCTTCACTAATAAGTCGTGCAAAAAACGATTATGTTAGCGCTGAAGAGTTTGCAAAGGAGGCGGCAGGTCTTACACTAACAACTGCGGCTGAAGTTTATCAACGGTATCAAGAATCCTTAATGGCAGCCGGAGCGATGGACTTCGACGATCTCTTAACGAATACAGTCACTCTCTTTTCTAAACATCCTGAAGTTCTTGATATTTTTAGGCACTTCTTACACTACATCTTAGTAGATGAGTTTCAAGATACTAATAGAGTTCAATACCTCTTTATTAAACAACTAACAGAGCCACGCCGTAATATCTTTGTTGTCGGTGATGACGATCAATCCATCTACGCCTTTAGAGGAGCAAATCCAGAAAATATCCTCGCTTTTGAAAAGGATTTTCTAGGCACTAAGGTGGTTACCCTTGAGCAAAATTACCGTTCAACACAAACTATTTTAGAAGCTGCCTACGCCGTCATTTCAAGAAACACCGACCGCAAAGAAAAGAAACTTTGGACTTCAAAGGGTGCGGGGAGTCAGATCACTTCTTTTGTTGGTTTCGATGAAGATCAGGAGGGCGACTTTATTGCAAAAGAGATAGCAACTTTAAAGCTCTCAGGCAGATCGTTCTCAGAGGTAGCTATCTTTTATCGTACCAACGCTCAGTCTCGTGCTTTGGAAGAGGCGCTACTCCGTCACCGTATCCCATATAGAATTTATGGCGGCTTAAAGTTCTATGAACGTAAGGAGATTAAAGATATCTTAGCTTATTTAAAACTGATAGCGAACGATCTTGATTCGCAATCTTTTCTCCGTGCGATCAACACCCCTCCACGGGGGATCGGTGCTCAAACTTTACAAAAAATCGCTCAAAAAGCAGAAGAAGAAAAGATCTCCCTTTGGCAGGCAGCTGTGGAGCTCCGTTATAATATCCCTAAGGTTAACGATTTCGTCACACTAATTGAAGAATTAAAAACTCTTTCAAAGCGGGCAGAGCTTGGCAAACTTATAACAGAGGTTATAAAACGTACCGGTTATGAAGAGAGGCTAAGGGCATTAAAAGAGATCGGGAACGACTCTAGGATTGAAAACTTGCGCGAGTTAATCTCCATAGGAAATACAACAGCAGCTTCTGGAGAAACTCCGGAATCAGCCTTACAAACCTTTCTTGATAAAGTATCACTAACAGCAAGTGATGATCTCTCTACCGATGAGAAGAAACAACTTTTATCAGGAAATAACGTCAAGGTTGATGCTGTCTCATTGATGACGTTGCACTTAGCTAAAGGGTTAGAATTTCCCGTTGTGTTTTTAACGGGCATGGAAGAAGGTCTCCTTCCACATTACCGTTCATTAGAATCTGAAGATGAAGTAGCAGAGGAGCGTCGTCTCTGTTATGTCGGTATTACACGAGCAAAACAGATCCTCTATTTAACTCGAGCTGCTATACGTGGCATGTTCTCAGCAGGCGGAGGGTTGAGCTCTGCAACAAATAGCCGCTACCGTATGGTCAGCCGATTTTTTAATGATATCCCCCCTCAATATTTAAACGATAGAAGCACCTTCCAAGAAGATGAAGATCAACCCTTCGCTAAAGAGACAATAAACACCCCGAGGCAGAGGTCTCGTTTTAATAGCTATTACGAAAACGATGAATATGACCAAAGTGAAAGCGGCACTACCTTCACTCAAAAGAGAAACCGTTCGGCGACACCCCGTTACAACAAAGTGTTAACGGAGGAAGGATCTCCTCTGCCGCCAACCTTAATGCAGAAGTTATCAGGAAATATCTCTATTGCAGATCAAGCACTAGATCTCCCCACGGATGCTCCATTGTTACGAGACCACCCTGAAAAGTTGGTGGTCGGTCTCTCTGTTTTACACTCAAACTTCGGTCGCGGTAGGATTATTTCAATTAATGAACCTGCCTCTAAAGACCCTAATAAGACAAAGTTAAGGATCTTATTTGATAATTACGAAAAAGAAAAAACTTTACTACTCGGCAAAGCACGTTTAGCAATCGTAGAAGCGTAGACGTTTTTTCCTCACCTCTAAACGTAGCCTTTTTCCTAATTTCAGGAGTGTAAATTTCTCTTCCCAATCTCCAAGTATATGTGCTTTTTTGGAATAAATTTTCTTAATCCTACGCTCTCTTCTGATAGTGTCAAAAAACTTACAGATTAAGTCTTTTTCTCTTTAACTATGGTATTCGCTGGAGTGATCTTTTTAAGGTCAATAATAACTTTTTGAATATAGGTAGCAAGAGCTTGTGGGTTTCCGATATTGCGGCAGAACATCTCTTCAAAACCAGTAGCCGCCGTAGAGAGTGACAAGGTACCGTAATTAAAGATACGCCCAAGGATCGTTTGGTAAACTCTACTTTCTCTAATATCAACATATTTAAGTGTCATTCGATTGTACCTAAAAGAAAGTCTACCACCGAAATGCGTGATATCTGTCGGTGTCAACGTATAAAGATCATTATAATAACGTCTAACCATCTCTAAGAGCCACAAGATACAGATCACTTTATATATTACGGTAAAACGATATCCAAATAAGGTGGTGGTGGTATAGACTATAATAATCCGCACAAATAGAAGTGGTAGGACAACTTTAAGGTATGTAATAAATAGAGCAACTACGGACGGTCTCACAGAAAACGTTTGAGGAGTATCTTCAAAATCTGTCATGATGTTTTTCTCTATAATAATTTTTATCGAAAAATAGCGCTCAATAAAAAAGACGCTCCCCAGTTTGACGGATTACCCGAATTTAAGCAATCTCTGATCGTTTCTAAAAAACACCTCCGTAAGCCGTTATAATCTCTCCCCACGGAGTTTTTGATTGAGAAATTTCAGCTGGATCTCCGTTAAAAATCACCTTTCCGCCACTTTCTCCCGATCCAAGCCCAAGTTCAACCAAATGATCACACCCTAAAATAAAATCCCTATCGTGCTCTATCACTAAAACAGAGTGCCCCTGCGCCGTTAAACGTCTAAGGATCTTTATCAATCGTCCTACATCAAAACGGTGCAGCCCTGTGGTCGGCTCGTCAAGAATATACAAAACACGCCCTTTACGCCTCTTTGAAAGTTCAGAAACAAGCTTTAACCTCTGACTCTCTCCACCTGAAAGGGTGACACTACTCTGCCCTAAGGAGAGATAACCGAGACCTATCTCACAAGCAGTGTGTAGGATGTGGTTAATTTTATAATGATTGGCAAATAATACAGATGCCTCTTCTAACGTCATCTTTAAAACATCTACGATATTACGCTCCAAGAAACGAACTGATTTAACCTCCTCCGAAAAGCGATCTCCGTGACAATCTTCACACTCAATTGTGGCATCAGCCAGAAAACTCATCTTCAATTTAATATCACCACGCCCTTCACAAGTTTTGCACCGCCCCTTACCGGTATTGTAAGAGAAGAACGAGGCATCCCAACCACGAGCTTGAGCTTCGATAGTTTTTGCAAAAAGACGTCTAATCTCATTCAAAATGCCGAGATACGAAGCAGGTGTTGAACGGGGATTAGCACCGATCGGTTTCTGATCAACCGTTACGATCCGTTCAAGCGCAGAGCCTAAAGTTATGACCGTATCTCCATATTTAAATCTAGATCTATCAGCGGAAGATGCGCCGTTCTCTAAAACCTCTTTAACAATACCGTTTACAAGCGAGCTCTTTCCCGCTCCAGAAACACCAGCGATCGTAACAAAAGATTCAAGTGGAAAAGTTAAATTAAGGTCGTGAATATTATTTTTATTACCGTTACTGATAGTAAGCACAGGCTTCTCTTTTTTATCCGCAGTCACTTCACATTCAGGAACGATCTCCCCCCTTAAAGCAGCAGCTGTAATAGATTTTTTACTTTTAATAAATTGTGCAAGTGGTAACGACTCTACTATCTTCCCACCATTACGCCCCGCTTCAGGACCAACATCGATAACGTGATCAGCCGTTAAAATACTCTCCTCATCATGCTCAATCACAATAACCGAATTACCGTTATCTTTTAGACGCTGCATCTCTTTTAAAACTTTACGATTATCATAAGGGTGTAATCCGGCGCTCGGTTCATCAAAGATATATAAAACTCCACTAAGTGGAGAGCCCATCGCTGTCGCCAGTCTTAAACGTTGCAACTCTCCACTTGAAAGGGTTGAGCAGTCTCTATCAAGTGTTAAATAATCAAGCCCAAGAGAGATAAGGGCATCAAGCTTTGCAAAAAGTTCACGCAAAATATTTTCTTTAATAAGGGTAGCTGCTGCATTGAATTGAAAATCAGAGAGGAATGCTTTTAATTTTGAAGGTGTCAGTAAACAGGCTTGATGAATATTTTTTTCACCTAACCTTAAATTAGCAGCAACACTGTTGATGCGTGCACCGTTACAACTTTTACAAACATTGCCGTGTTCGTCCTGACCATATCCGCCACAAGTTGGACACACACCACGCTTTGAATTAAAGGAGAGGTCTTCGGGGTCAGCTTTAAAAAAACCCCGCTTACAGATAGGACAAGTCCTTTCCGTAGAATAGATCGTATCCTTTCCGTCATAAACGATTAAAGTACCGTTCCCAAGACTTAGCGCTTGTGTAACGCACTCTCTGATCACCTCAAAAGGTATTTTTTTAGGATCAAACGATCCCACAACGTATTCTATGGTGTGTGGTTTAGTTTTTGATAAATCATCTACAACTGAAGATGCTTTTACAAAGACGTTATCAACTCGCACTTCGTTTAAATCAATAGCAACAGCACGTTCCAGCACACCACGATGCGCCCCTTTTTTCTGTTTTATAACAGGTGCTAGAACTTTAATCCGATCTTTGTACCCCATCACCTCGCGAGCGATATCTTCCGCTTCTAACGGCGAAATACGGCGATCTGGATGATCTGGACAATACTGTAACGCCGTTTTTGCATATAAGAGGCGTAGATAATTATAAGCTTCAGACATACTTGCTATTGTAGAAAGGCGTGACGGTTGAAAGGTGTGTTGATATACACAAACTGTCGGCAAGATATTTGAAATACTACTTACATCTGGACGTTTTAATTCCTTAATAAATTGTCGTGCATAAGGAGAAAGACAATCAAGATAACGTCTCTGCCCCTCCGCATATAAGATATCTTTTGCAATGGAAGATTTTCCGGAACCAGAAACCCCACATAACGCCACTATCTTATTTAACGGGATATCGATATCAATATTTTGCAGGTTATGCTCCTTAGCTCCTCTAATACCGATAAAAGCAGGTGCTTCAAACTTCTGCTTAACTTTCTTTAATGCTTTACTCTTTTTGCAATGACTCTCGTTACAATCGGTATTGTTATGATCGTTATAAAAACGGCGTAAATGTTGTGCCGTTAAAGAAGGTGGCTCTTCATCTTGCACAAAATCTAACGGAGTCCCCACCCTCACCACCTCTCCACCGTGTTCACCCGCTGCAGGCCCCAGATCGATAATCCAATCTGCAGCAGAGATAAGACTTAAGTTGTGCTCCACTACCAATAAAGAGTGACCGCGATCACGCAAAGTATAAAAAAGCTCAATTAACCTACTTACATCCTTATTGTGCAGACCTGTTGTCGGCTCATCAAAGATTAAAAGCGAGTGGCTCTGATCTGTTTTTTGTAAAAATGGAATGAGTTTTAAACGTTGAGCTTCACCCCCTGAAAGTTCACTTAAGGGGTGTCCCAAACTTAAATGCCCCAAACCTAAAGTTTCCAACATTTCACACGTTTGCCAGATAGCAAAGTCTTCTTTAAAAAATTCTTTACAGGTGCTGACCGTCATCTGCAGAAAATCATCAACATTTTTACCTTTATATTGAACCTCTAAAACTATCTCTTTAAATCTCTTACCGAGACAACTTTCACACGGCAGATAAACATCACTTAAAAACTGCATATCTTCTCTGACAAATCCAGCACCTTTACAAGCAGGGCATCTGCCTCCATCAACGTTAAAAGAGAAAGCTGACTTAGAGAGTTTGCGAATTTGCGCATCTTCCGTAGCTGCTAAGACACTTCTAATAGTCTCCCAGATCTTACAATAAGTGGCGATATTAGCGCGTGGTGCTTTAGTCAGTGCTGATTGATCAACTAAAAAGAGGCGGTCTATACCTTCAAAACCTTCAACTTTAGTAAAAGACGGCAAACCGTTCTGCAAAGCTTCGTACTCATACTTAATAACTTCCTGTACTAACGTACTTTTGCCACTTCCAGAAACGCCGCTAATACAAACAAAAGCTTGTAACGGTATTTCAAGATCAATATCTTTTAAATTTCTTGCGCTTGCTCCCTTAATCTTTAACGTTTTTTCGAAGGGTGTAATTTTTTTCTGAAAATGTAAAAGTTCTCCGATAGAAGAGCTCCACTCAGAAGCACTTCCACAATAAACAACCTCTCCGCCCTTTTCTCCACCTTCCGGTCCAAGCTCTATAATATTATCAGCCGCCGCAATACAATCCGGATCGTGCTCCACAAGTAAGACGCTATTACCACGCCTCTGCAACTCTCTAATAGAATCAAGTAATCTATCAGTATCGTGCGGATGTAATCCGACCGAAGGTTCATCCAGCACAAATTGAGTTGAGGTCAGGTGGCTGCCGAGAGCAGTTACAAGATTAACACGTTGAGTCTCTCCGCCGGAAAGGGTTCGCGCCTGCCTATCCAGTGTTAAATACGATAGCCCTAATTTTGAAAGAAGAGAGACACGGCTGATAACACCTTCAAAAACATCATTCAGATAACGGCTATCACCTGCCCGTGAAAGCACATCAGAAGACGTTGTTTGCAGATAAGTACTGTGCAAATTTTTTAACCAGATAAGTAGTTTTTCTATGGAGAGACTCCAAAGGTCTGAAATACAGACACCGTTAATGCGGTACGCTAAGGCTTCACGACGTAAACGGGTACCGTTACAAGAGGGGCATATCATCTCCGTTCTATAACGTGCCAAGAAAACACGTACGTGCATCTTATAACTTTTTCGTTCTACCTTTTTAAACCAAGTTCTAAGACCGAGATAGCTTTTTGATTTCGCATCAAAGATTAGGTCCCGTTCATGCTGCGCCAGATCTTTCCAAGCAACTTTTGTTGAAATACCGTTTTCTTTACAAAACGTCAGGAGTTTTAAGTAATACCGTCTTGTTGATGGCGTACTCCAACACTGCACCGCCCCTTCTTCAATGGTGAGGTTGTGATCGGGAACACACTTAAGGGGATCCACAGTTAAAATTTTTCCAAAACCTTGACACTTGGCACAACTACCATTTGGATGATTATATGAGAAAAGAGAGGGTTGTGCATTCGGCAATACAACCTCTCCCTCCGTACAACGTGGATGGTTGTAAAAATAGTGGGTTTCTAAGGGAGACTTATCTAGATTTTTTTGTGCTTTATTATTTACAATGCGTAAGAACGGTCTGTAATTTTGTACGATCTCTGCTATAACAACCGTACCGTGCGCAATACCGAAAGCTTGCTCCAAAGAATCTTGCACCTGTTTAGCAGAAAAGTTATTGGGTCTTATTCTATCCAGTAATAAGAGAAAGTTATTACCGTTTGCCTTTAAGTTAAGATCATTCAGATCTTCCAGATGTAAAATATCTGCACTAGCAACATCAATACACCGACTAAAACCGAGTGTGATAAGGCGCTCAACCTCTTTTTTAAACTGTTTTTTATCACTGCTAAGAAAGGGGGTGCAGATATAGAAAGTGCTCTCTGGCTTTAACTTTTGCCACTTACACAACAACTCCGTCAGATCTGCACTACTTTTACCTTCCAACTCAATGCCGCATTCAAGACAGTACGGCTTTGCCAAATTAGCCCAAAGGATCTTTAAATAATCAATGATATCTGTCATCGAACCAACGGTCGATCTTGAACTGGTAACCTTAGTGCGCTGCTGAATAGCGATAGCAGCCCTGACATTTTTCAACATGTCCACATCAGGCTTTTTAATCTTATCTAAAAATTGTCTAGTATACGGGGAAAATGTTTCAATAAAGCGTCTCTGCCCTTCTGCAAAAACGGTATCAAACGCCAGTGATGATTTGCCTGATCCGGAAAGCCCCGTTACAACGGTTAAGGTATCGTGCTCAATCTCAAGGTTTAGGTGTTTGAGGTTGTTTTCATGCGCATTTATGATCTTAAGAGAGTGTGTATCCAAGCTTTTATCACCACTTAGAAAAGAACTAATTAGATTAGAAAGTAATCGTCTTTTAAAATAAATTTGAAGCCTCGATCATAATCAATAAAAATAAGGCTGTCGAGAGAAGGTGATATCGTTTAACATAAGTAAAACGGATTTTTTTTATAGCCGTTTGCAGCGATCTTAAAAATTGATAAAAACCATCTGACTTTTATCATTACTTTTCTAATTTAAAACATTTTAAAAGTATAACTAGCTGCTCATTTTTAATAAATTATCACAGGTAGTTCAGATGCTTCGTATCTTAAAAATTTTATTTAGCACCATCCTTATTTCAGCTCTACCTATCACCCCTGTAAAAGCTGAAGAATCTCCCTGCGATATCGCACAGAGCGCTCTTATGAACGCAGCCAAGTTGCGTCACTTGCAGACAAAACAGGAGGTTCCCTGCGCTGTTTGGAGTAGAGAAAAGATTAGGGAGCACCTCTTGCAAAGAATAGCAGAAGAGATGCCGGGGGATCAGCCTAAGCAGGAAGGAACAATTTTTCGCGCCATCGGCATGATACCTGAAGACTACAACTATGAACGTGAGATTGTTGAACTCTACACCAGCCAAATTAGTGGATTTTACAATCAAAAAGATAAATATTTTATTATGGTTGATAATGGCGTACAGCAGATGCAGGTCGCTATCCACGAACAAACACACGCCATTCAAGATCAGAACTTCGACCTTGAAAAGTTACTAGACCATAAAAAGTTTTCAGGAGATGAGCTTGCCGCTCGTCTGGCTTTAGTGGAAGGGGATGCTACTGCCGTGATGCTTGACTTTGCAATGCTCTTTAGTTTTACCAGCCTCAGCAAAACTCCAAATGTAACCGGTATTATCTTACAAAACATTATCGGCACATACTTTATCCCTGCACTACAAGAAGTTCCGCAAAGCATCATCTTAACTATGCTTTTCCCGTACACAAGTGGATTACGTTTTGTTCATCATTTTTTATACAACAAGGACTATTCTGAAATTGATAAACTCTATGCAGCACCTCCGAGGTCTACTGAAGAGATCCTGCATCCTGAAAAATACGGCACTGCCGCACCTGATTTTAAAGTTTTTTCTGACGCAGATGTTTTAAAGGCTTTTAAGGTATCTGATCAGAAAGCCCTTTATAGCGATGTGATGGGAGAGTTAGGGATCTCCGCACTATTGCAAAACCTTAAAGCTCCTAACAGCGCCGCTGCTGCCGCAGGTTGGGGTGGAGATAAAGCCGTTCTTTTAGATTCTGATAATACAAAAGACACCGTCTTATGGCTTACTGCTTGGGATACGGAAAGAGATGCTGAGGAGTTTTTATCTGCTTATCTAAAAGGACTTGCCAAAACATATCCGAATACCTCACCACAACTCGGAAAAAATAAACTTAGTAAACTTAAAACATTGGAACTTAGTAAAGACGGTAAAAATGTGCTGATTACGGTAGAGCTAGAGAGATCTTTTTAATACTTTTTACTAAAACGCAGCTCGGTAGTAACATTCGATAAAGTGATGGATATTTTATTAGTAGTAAAAAGATCTTTTTAATACTTTTTACTAAAACACAGCCGCACTAAAAAAATCGTCTCACTAAACTTTTAAGATCTGTTTTATATAATCAAGGTCGATCTTACTAAAATCGGGGGCAGTTGCTACGGTCGGTTGTAACATCTCGGCAGTGTGAGATGTCGTAATTCCGATAGCGACCATTCCTGCTGCCTGTGCTGCTTTTAAGCCGAGTAGACTATCTTCAAAAACAAGGCAGCACTTTGGAGGAACTTGCAACATTTCAGCTGCTCGTAAAAATATATCAGGAGCAGGCTTTCCGTGTTTAACCTGATCGGCATCAACAACAACATTGAAGAGCTCTCTAATCTGCAACCCATCTAAGACCAGATTTACATTTTCTGTCGGCGCTGCAGTTGCCACCGCCATAGGAACTTGGTGCTGCTTTAGATCTAAGATCAATTCTTTCAAACCGTTCACAAGAGAGAGGTGCGGCGTATAGATCTCTCTATACAGAACCTCCTTTTCTTCACTCAGTTTTTTCGCTTCTTCTACCGAAACATCTGGTGAGACGATGTATTGAATTGTCTCCAGATTGGTGCGTCCTGCCAACATTTTATCAAACTCTTCTGCGGAAATGACCTTTTTACGACGCAGAGCGAACTCTTGCCACGCTTCTAAGTGATAGCGCATGTCATCTACAATAACGCCATTCATATCAAACAGAACTGCGAATTCTCTATTCATAAGACCCTCCTTTTGAGGTAATATCGTAGAAACGTTATTAACTCTCTCTGATAAAGGTAACACACTTATGGTTCAAAGAAGAAAAACAATCCGTCCAAAGGAAAATTATAACGAACTTCTCTACTACGGAGACCATTTCTCCCTCCCGATCTTCAGTATCTTTATCTTAGCGCTGGTATCCGTTTCGTTACACGCCTACCTTAACGGTTTTGATATCGTTTTACACACTCTACTTTTCGGCGTGGTTATTATACTTTTTTTAGCTTTTTTTAAACTAAAAGTTTTAGTTGATAGAAACTCTATCTCTCTAATTTACGGGATAGGTTTTTTTGAAGATACTATATTTTTAGGTGAGATCGAAAGTTACGCTATTAAACCTAACCGCTTTATCAGAACTTGGTTCTATCTTCCGAATAGCACTTACGTTTTACAGATCCGTTTTAGAGGTGGCGGAAGAGCTTTAATTCCCGCAGAAGAGCCGAAGAAGTTGGCGGCGATGCTTAGACTACGTAGCGAATGATATTCTTGAATCACTTCTGTTTTTAATAGACCTTGCAGATGTTTAATACTGTTTCAAAAAAATTGAAGTTATTATCTACCACCCCTCCTTGGGAATGGCCGATGGATGTAGATAAAATTTTACTTTCAATTATTACAGATAAAAACACCCCTTTTTCAGACCGTCTGCGTGGAGTAGACCTTGCAGGAGAGTTATCTGTTATAAATTTAGAACTCGTTCAAGCGCTACAAGATATTATAAGCTCAAAAGATGAATCTTATGAATTGCGTGGTGCTGCCATCTCCTCCATAGGTGCTATCCTTGAAGAAGTTAGTAGTGCCAATTACCTTAATGAGATAACGTTCATAGACTCTGAAGAAGATCTTATTAAGATTGAAGATCTGCTAGAGATTAGGGATCTTTTACATAACATCTTTAACGATACTTCTGAATTTGATGAAACTAGACGAAGAGCTTTAGAGAGCGCTGTTCGCACACCAGAGGAGTGGACTAAAGCCGCAGTAGAAGATGCCTATAAAAGCTCAGACGTTGCTTGGAAAGTAACAGCTCTCTATTGCATGCGTTATTTACCGAACTTTAAAGAGGAGGTCTTAGCAGAACTAACTTCAATAAATCCCGAGATGAAACGTTACGCTGTTGAAGCCGTAGCGGCACATAAGTTTCAAGAAGCTTGGCCTAAATTAAAAAGTATTATTTTAAGTGAATACTCAGATAAAGATCTACTTGATAGTGCTATCTATGCAGCCGTTAAAATTAAAGGGTCAACAGATCTCCTTACTGAACTACCTGAATTAAACGCTCCTGAACTAAAAGAGATCGTCTTAAGTAGTGCGGCGTTAGAAGACTTTAGTGATACAACAACTTCTGATGCAGATAAGACTTAATCTTTTTCCCTCACCTCCAAGCCTAGACGCTTTTAACCTCCGTTAAGATCTAGCCGATTCGTTCCGCAAGTATCAGCCACCTCCAATTTTTTAAGCACTCTTATCGTCAATTTTAGGTGGCTAGTTAGAGAGAGATCTCCAAGCCGTCAAAAGCTGCTCTTGTATTTTCAAAGTCCTGTTTAGCAACTGTTTCCGCTACTTTTCTTGAAGCAGCATCAGGATAGTGAGTAGGATTAAAGTGCATCAACACCAACTGTTTTGCTCCTGCTTCCTTAGCGATTTTAGCACCATTTTCAGGGCTAAGGTGTGGCCAATCTCCCACCTCCGGTTGTCCGATAGGGTGTGCGCATTCGGTAAAGAGGAGGTCTGCTCCCTTAGCTAACTTTACACAGTTCTGGCAATAGCCTGTATCTGCGACATAAGAGATAACCTTACCTTCCAATTCAATACGGATCCCGATAGTTGGCACTGCATGGCGCAGCGGCTCTACCGTAAAACGAAAGGGGAAGTCTTCTGTCTTAAACGGTGCTTCAAACACCTTTACATCATAAGGGTATTTTTCAAACTCAACTGAAAAGGGGTATTTAAAGATCTGTTGCAATTCGCTTTTTATCCCGCTCTGCCCGAAGATGGTTAACCCTGCCGAAAAATTAAACTTCATTAAAACATTAATGCCGTATATATGATCAAGGTGGGGGTGGCTGATAAAAAGATAGGTGGGAAGGCTCTGATCGCAATACTTTTCCAAGCGTGAGATGCCGAGTCCAGCATCAAGAACGATAGAAAAACGATCAGTTTTAATAAGAAGAGATGTTGTATTACCAGCAGGAGTATCGTACCAACCGTTAGACCCTAATACTAAGGCTTGCACCTGAGCCATATTTCTCACCCTTATATTTTATTTAAACAACCATATCTTTTACCGTATTTTTTCATAAGAGCAACACTAAAAAATGCTCCTAAAAAAATACGGCGTTATCCAAATTAAAAATCACCGTATTATCGATCAGGATACCGTTGAGATCTACTCTTATATTTACTACCGTTTCCGAAGCGTCCACCGGAACTTTTTGCAGGACGTGCTGGATGTTTTTTCTGCGGCTGCGCCAACTGTTCATGCGACGTTAAAACTGCGCTCTGCCTTGATTCATCAATAGGGAAGGGTAAGTTACGGGGTTGGGACTCATTCCAGAGGTCTTCTTCAAGTGCAAATTCAATAATTGAAGCGACGTGATCAAGTGGTACAAGTGTAACCTTACCTTCCATGCGATGTCCTTCCTTACCCGTGATCTGTTTTCCCCTGACGAACTTAGTATCTGCGATAGTAACGATCTCCGGCTCTGTCATGCCGTACCAATGAGAAGATGATTTTGTGTAAAGCATAATAACGGAACCAAGCTTTACTTCACCTTCTTCCGGAGCTGCCTTTGCAACCTTAGCGGCTGTTTTTGTAGCGGTTTTAGTACCTGTTTTTGCTGTCTTTGCGGCTACCATAATATCTGCCTTATTAAATTATTACTAAATTATCACTATTATTTTTATCATTAAATTTATTTCCTCAAGTAGGTAGTGAGGAGTATCAAGATAGGTTTATCGTATAAGAAGTTATTGAAAATTGAAAGATCTTTGAATTATGCTTTTAATCTAATCAATCTACACCACCTCTTAACGTTTTTTTACAAGGAAAAACATTCCTTTGCTCTGATTATAAGATATCTACTTATAATCGATAAGGTATAGCAGGGAAGGCTCAAACTTTAGATGCGACAGCTGCACTAAGTACAGCCGTCGCATTTCACATGGTGTAAGAACTTATCTTCCCTGCTACCGTTCCTTGTTAGGATTCGCATTCCTGCTCGAAGTTAGCACACTCCTTTAAGAGAGTTGCAAGCTCCTTAACTACGGAAGGCTTAAGTTTCTTAAGCACTTCTGCATCAATAGTGCGTAGAGCTTTTAAGATCTTTACAAAAGGCTGCAGTACATCTTCTGCCACCTCTTCCGCAAACTTATTCGCAGAAGTATCTTTGTTGCCGTCTTTAGGAAAAGCTGACGATAGCTTTTTTCCGCAATCCATCAAGGATTCGATTTCAGCCGCGAAGCATTCCCCCATATTTAAAGAGGAAAGCTTTTTAAGCAACATAACGAAGTGGCGAATACACTCCAGCAAAGCATCTACAACTTTCCTAGTTGAACTATTTGTAGGCGCTGAGAGAGCGTCTAAAATCGTCCCTCTAAAACCTTGTAGTGCTTCTGCCCACTTCTCAAAAAGTCCATTCAGAAGAACTCCGCCGTCCTTCTCCTTTTTCCCTTTTTTGAGAAAATCGAGTATACCTTGAAGAGCGCTATTCAGCTCTTTCTGTGTCACGTTCGGATCTTTCGCTTGTTCAATGATCATTGCGATAGAGACTTTGAACCAACAATCACGTTTGGCAATACGTGCAGCTTTGCGCGCATCATCATATGCGCTTTGCCAAGGGGGGGTAGTGATGCTCATAAGAGCACCTCCTTTCTATGTTGTAAAACAACCCACAATTTAACTTCGCTCGGTTCGGTAAACCTAGCAAAGTAGGCAGAAAACCTTCTTTATCAACCTTTATCACAACACACGTGAAAAGTTTGATATTCTCCCTGCCTTGATGAGGTTAGGAAAACTCTAAAACCATCAAGACAGGAGTTATACCCTTTACATCTACCCTTTAAATTGTAAAAAACGGATGCTACTACGTGCTGCTATATGCTATTTACATTAGCAAAATAGTACTTTCGTAAATTAGAACACCTTAACGAGATAAGACACTATATTTAAAGCGTCTTTAAACAGTTCCTTATTGTAATCAAGAAAACACCTTTTTTTCAAGTCAGGAAGGGCTTGAAAGGGCTTACCTTTTATTTTGCCTTAAATATTTTTGATTGCGTAAAAGGGGTATTTTTAAAGGAAAAAAGCACTATGCTTTTAAGTCATAAGATCTTTTAACGTTTTTTTACAAGGAAAAACATTCCTTTGCTCTGATTATAAGATATCTACTTATAATCGATAAGGTATAGCAGGGAAGGCTCTCAAACTTTAGTTAGGTGCGGCAAGTCACATCTGCAACTTGCCGCACTTTCCGAAGTGCGAAAACCTCTTCTGCTATCCCTTTTTTTTAGGATTCGCTGGAGTCGTCGTCAGGATCTTCGTAGTCTTCCAATAGATCCTTGAGTCTCGCTTCCGCGTTGCCTGTGGGATCTTCTACCCCATTAGCTTCACGAAGATACGCTTCAAGACACAAAACGAAACGAAGCATATCTTCCGAGGCATCTACGAATTTCTTAACTATAGCAGGATCCGCCGTTTTAAACACGCGTTTCTCGCTGAACAAAGCGCTTAAGAGCCTCTTGAGAGGTTCTACCGTACCTTTTAATTCGGTATCCAGAAGCTTCTTAAGCGAAGTTCCTCCCTGATCGCCTTCGCAGTTTTCGAAGAAGCTTTTATACAGCTCCCCATGATAATCCAGCAAGCCTTTGATCCTCTTTATTGCACTATTCGTGCAGCCTTCTCTCTCAATTACGATTGAGAGAGCATAATCGAAGATCTCCAGCACAGCATCTAAGAACTTCTCGACTACTGGAAGAAGGTCAGGCGCATTAAGCGTTTTTTTGTCAGCGAATACAACTTTCCTGATAATTACGCCGAGCTTCTTCAGCTCTTCCGTCATCGCCTTAAAAAGTCCGTTTACAAGGGCGGTTTCGTTTTCGCTCTTAGCTAACGCTTCGAGGAAGATTGAAATCAATACTTGCAGAGATTTCGTTAGATCGTACGCAGCTTGAAAAATTCGAGCCTTGTGACACTTACAATTAGGGTCATAAAAACCCTGCTTTTCGATGCTCATATGAGCACCTCCTTCCATAAATTACTTCACTCGGTAAACCAAGCAAAGAAGACAGAAAACCTTTCACTTCGGTGAAAGTTTAAAGTTTGATATTCCCTGCCTTGATGAAGTTAGAAAAACTCTAAAGCCATCAAGACAGGAGTTATACCCTTTACATCTACCCTTTAAATTGTAAAAAAACGCACACCCCCTATATATTATCATATCTTAACAAAATAGTGCTTCCGTAAACTAGATAAGTCACCTTATTTGGAACATTTTTTAAAATCTCCTCAACTTATTAAATGAGGGAGATCTTTTTTAAGCGCCAAGACCTTGAAAGGATTTACTTTTAAGTGAGTGTTAAATATCTTCTAATTGTGTCAAAATCATACTTTAAAGGAACAACGTACGGTCTAAAAACAGACTTTACACCTTCCAGATTGTGATAATTTGAATTATTGAAGAGAGCAAGGCGTGCAGCAACCTACTTCGCTTTTATTTTAGAGAGATATAAGGATTTTAATTATGGGAACAGAGAGACATATAAAGATCAGGGTCGGCTTAGCTGAAATGTTAAAAGGCGGTGTAATTATGGATGTAGTTACTCCGGAACAGGCTAAGATTGCAGAAAATGCCGGTGCTGCTGCCGTGATGGCGTTAGAAAGGGTTCCGGCTGATATTAGGAGAGATGGCGGTGTAGCCAGAATGGCTTCAATAGACGTTATTGAAGGGATTAAAAGAGTTGTAACTATTCCGGTTATGGCGAAGGTCAGGATCGGTCATTTTGTTGAAGCTCAAGTTTTGCAAGCCTTAGGGGTGGATTTTATAGATGAAAGCGAGGTGCTAACCCCTGCCGATGATAAATTACACATCGATAAGTTCGCCTTTGATACGCCTTTTGTCTGCGGCGCTAGAGATTTAGGCGAAGCATTAAGACGTATCAGTGAGGGTGCTGCTATGATTAGAACGAAGGGTGAGGCTGGATCCGGCAACATCGTTGAAGCAGTGCGACATATGCGTACCGTCATGAGTCAGATTAAAGCGTTAAAAGGCTTAGATGATGCTGAGTTAGTGGTGCGTGCTAAAGAGTTGGGAGCATCATACGACCTTCTTAAAATCGTAGCGGATCAGGGGAAACTACCCGTTCCAAACTTTGCAGCGGGAGGAGTGGCAACACCGGCTGACGCCGCTTTGATGATGCAGCTTGGTGCTGAATCTGTTTTTGTCGGTTCCGGCATCTTTAAATCAGAAGATCCAGAAGCTAGAGCAAAAGCCATTGTAAAAGCCGTAGCACACTATAACGATCCGCAAGTATTGTTAGATGTTTCACGTGGATTACGTGATGCTATGCACGGAATTGAGATCTCTACCTTAAAGCCAGAAGAAAAACTTCAAGAGCGAGGGTGGTAGAAAGTAAGTTGAAGGGTGTAAGCGGCAACCTTTTTTAAAGTTGCCGCTGATATACTCCCACCCTACCAACCTAGACGCTTTAAAAACGCTTTAAAAAAACTTCTCTGCTACACAATAAACAAAAATCACCACCACCATGACAGTTTTTTAAAAGCTTCGCTTTAAAAAAACTTCTCCAAACTACTCGAAAGCTAGGGGCACAGTTGCTGATTTAATATATTCAACAAATTTTTATGCAGCGCCCCCTTACCATTTGATGCAACGATATAACCTATCCTTGGTTCTATATTATTATAACTAATAGGACGCCCCCTCTCATCAGTCACCTTTCCCCCCGCCTCTTCTACAAGAAGCGTAGCAAATGCTATATCCCAAACCTTATGTCCGCACATTTTAATAATAGAGCCATCAATATTACCGTTAGCGACAGCAATTAACGACTCTGGAGTTTCATCCAACCCCAACTCTTTTACCTTATCTTCCTCCAAACTTTTAAAGGGGGAAGAGGGTAATTCACAAAATACAGTTGCAACTTCTGCTTTTTTAATATTGCTGATTTTAGAAACTTTAAGCTTTGCATTATTAGCAAAAGATCCACCTCCTTTTATAGCTGTAAAGATAGCCTCAAAAGCAGGTTGCGCCAGTATGGTATGAGTTGCCTCAAAGTTTTCTAATCTAGTGAGTGAAATAAGATAATACGGATCCCCCTCCACAAAACGTCTAGTATGGTCTAACGGATCAAGGATCCAAACTGGTTCAGATGGGAACTTTTTACATCTTTTCAGGAAACTAAGATCTTCTTCACTAATACACCCTTCATGCGGATACCGTTCTGATAAAAAGCGCATAATCTCTTCTGAAGAATATCGATCAGCAACCGTTACACAAGATCCATCTTCTTTCTCTTCGATGGGTAAATTTTTGTGATTTCTCCTCATCATCTCTAAGTGTTTAGCAACAACACCGATATGTTCTATCAACTCAGGAAAAGAAGTAGCTACATAGCGCTGCGTATGAAAACAAGCGTTTACTAACTTAGTAAAAGATGAAGCAGGAATTTGTTTTAAGGAACCCATCATATCTAAACAAGGTATACTAAGGCACAGGCTCTATTATCACCCCTCTTTATAAGTTCATTACATATTTCACGGCAGCTACTTCAAAGGAGTAGCATCTCTTAGAAAAAAAATTATCATACCGCTTCAGCACCTTGAATCTGAAGTTGAATCTCTAAGAGACCGTTAAAAGAGTTTAGTGTAGGACGACACGCTAAATTAACCACGCCCCCCCGTTTTATAGCAGGATGTGAAGTTTGATTCCAGAGTAACGCCGGAAGGGTGCGTTTTCCATCCGACACCAGAGCCTTTAAATGTGTGCTTTTTAAGGTAAATGTCTCCACTATACGTAGATTTTTCAATAAGATCACAGGCGCAGGATTGCCTATGCCGTAAGGGGTAAAGATAGCAAGCTCATCGATAATTTTAGGTGTTAACTCTGATAGATCCGCTACGGTATCAACTTCACAGATCGGAAAAAGATCATCGGGGCTAAGTTGTCTTTCTGCTTCATTATTAAAAGCTATACTAAAAGCCGAGATATTTTTTTCATCTAACGAAAACCCTCCGGCACCGACATGACCGCCGTAACCTAGTAAATAATCCGCACAATTTTTTAAAGCTTCAACAACATTAAAACCTTTAATACCACGACAAGATCCTTTAAAAACTCCATTCTCATCAGATCCGATAATAGCAGTCGGACGGTAAAAGGTCTCAGCGATACGTTGTGCTACAATCCCGACTACACCTGTATGAAAACTTTTATCACCTACCACGATACCGTACGGCAAACGTGTCATTAGCGAGATACGAAAGGCGACCTCTTTTTTTATTTTTTTCTCGAGATCTTGACGTTCAGCATTCAAACGATCAAGTTTATTTGCTAAAGAATCAGCTCTTTTTCGATCTGATGTTGTTAGAAGTTCAATCACCATCTCGCCGCTCGACATCCTTCCCGCTGCATTGATTCTAGGCCCCACACCGAAAGAGATATCAGTAGCGCTAAGATTTTTTTTAACACCACTTACATTTAATAAAGCTCTTAAACCCACCCTCTGTGTAGTGTTTAAACGCTCCATGCCACGCTTTGCGATTACTCGATTTGCTCCTAATAGCGGCACCATATCGCAGATCGTTCCCAAGCAGGAGAACTCCAGATAATCTCTAACATCAACAGCGGCAGCTTGCGGTAAAAAAGTTCTAAGTGCCGCTATAAAATACCACGTTAAACCTGCAGCACATAATTGCAGATCTGAAAAACCGCACCCCTCTTGCTCCGGATTTATAAAGCTATCAACCTCAAGTGGCTTTGTCCCGAGGTGATGGTGATCGATAACGATAGTTATTAAGTCACGCTCTTTTGCATAAAGAAGTTCGGAATAATTTGTAGAGCCGAAATCAAGAGCTAAAAGGATACCGCAGCCCTCGTCAACTACTTCATCTATCATCCTTTTATTTAAGCCGTAACCTTCTGTAAAACGATCAGGCACAAAGACTTTCGCCTCAATCCCGATCTCAGAAAAAAATGTTTTCAACATAGCTCCGCTACTTAAGCCGTCAACATCAAAATCGCAGCAGATAGCTATGGTTTTCCCACGCTCCAGCCCTTCCTTTAAGATTAGGCAAGCTTCACTAAGATTTTTTAATTTATCAGGATGCGGCAGATCGGAACGTAAAGTTGAATCTAAAAATGATCGCAGCTCTTCCCCAGCCTCAAACCCACGTGCTGCCAAAACTCGCGCCGTTAACGGAGAGAAATTAAATTCTTTTTGTATTTTTTCAACGGAATCGGTATTTGGTGATTTTACCCTTATTTTTTTTAGAAGGGGCAAAGGCTTTAATACTTCTACCCCTTCAAACACCATCTCTTCACAACAATTATTCATCATAAGTTATCTTTTAACACAGAACCTCTCCTCGTTCATCTCCTTTACTGACTTCTCTTTCAACTAAATTTCTCCAGTGTGAAAAATCTAAGATATTGGAATATAAGAAGAAGTTTTTAAGTATTTTTATCCACTGGGGACAGCAGAACGGGCTAATACTGAAAACTGAATTGGCTAGTTTTCTACGAAGGTTAAAGTGCCGCCCTTCAGGGACGATTGAGCGGTCTGCTACTAAAAACTGAATTAGCTAGATCTTTACGAAGGTCAAAAATATTCTTGTACAATCTTGAAAATAGAGCGACATTTTTTGTCGGAGCGACATTTTTTGTCATATTTTCAAGAAAGCTCTTTTTAGGGCTAACCTACTAGAAATACTCATATAAGCAAAAAACACCTCAAGTATTTTCGTATGGCATCCGAATTGCTTTCTCGATAGGACGTTGTGAGGAGGCATGCTCAAGAGAGAAAAGCGAGAAGCTTTTCTAAGAGTTGCAGCATCATAATTCTCGTTATCTCTTATTATAAAGAGGTTAATATTCTATCACGGATGAGAGTGGCTTTGTATCTGTAAATTTTTCTTAAGAAGAACGGTTGAGTCTTCTAGGGGTATGGAGTGTTTTTAAGATTTTTTTGCAGATGCGTTTTTTATTGGTTATTTTTTAGGGAGTTATTATGAACGAAAAAGGTTTTACATTGATTGAACTCTTAGTTGTTGTTGGAATTATCGGCATCTTAGCTGCTATGGCTATTCCACAATTCGCAGAGTACAGAAAGAACGCTTACAACGCTTCTGCTTCAAGCGACCTCAGAAATGCCGCCACAGCTGAAGAGGCTTATTATGCGTTAAATGAAGAATACCTATCTTGTGAAAATGATGCTTGTGTTCGTAGCGCTGATGGCACCACTGGTCTTCCAGGTGTAAAAGCTATCTCCAGCTCAGTTCAATTAGCTATGGTAGCTGATGGTGATGAGTTTACAGGAACTGCACACTCTGAAAAAGGTAACAAGCAGTATTCATGGGATAGTGCTAACGGCGGTATGCAGGAGCCTACTGACCTCTAGTAGTATTTAAAAGAAAAGATTTCTTACGGTGAGTCTCCATAAATAAAAGATACATCGTAATAATATCCACAGCCGAGACCCGAGAGTCTCGGCTTTTTTTATCTAACCCAAACTTTTCTGTGATTTACGTAACAATAAAGTAACATATTGTTATAACCTATAGAAATTTTTTAAAAATTAACAAAAAAGGGGGTTGACTTTTTTGTTGTTTTGACATACGTATTTAGGTATGGGAAAGAAAGCAAAAATACACCCTGATTGGGCAACAAAATATCGAGAGAAAGGAAAAGAGGTACGTCTTATCAATGGGAGATATTACCTATATAGCTACAGCTATAAGTATGACCCTGAGAGGAAAAGGAGCGTGAAAGTTACTGGTAAATTACTTGGACGAATTACAGAAGAGGACGGTTTTATACCAAGTGAGAAGAGAAGCCTTGTACCTGCTGTGAATATTAAGTGCAGAGAGTATGGTTTATCTCAATTTATCCTCAATCAAAAAACAATTATTGAAAGACTTCGGTGTTATTTTCCAGATAAGTGGAAGGCTATTTTGCTGATGTCATACAGCAGGATCAAACATTGCTCTCCTATTAAACGCATGAATGATGATTTTGAAAACAGTATGTTGAGTGAAAAACTTAATTTTCTTCTTAATAAGAAAGCTATTCCGAATATTTTGCAATCGATTGGGAAAGATGAATTTGCTCGTTCTGAATATATGAAGAGTTTTATTCATGGAAAAGATTTTTTGTTAATTGATTCTACATTTCTTAGAACATCTATGAGAAAGTCGAGTCTTGCTAAAGGAGGATATAATAAAGACCATTTTTGGGAAACGCAGGCGAGTTTGCTTTATATTTACTCTAAAAAATTGCAACAACCAGTCTATTATAGGTTATTGGCTGGGAATATAAGAGATGTAAAAGCTCTATCTTTAACTATCCAAGAATCAGAAATTGGTGATGCTACTATTATTGCAGATAAGGGTTTCTATTCAGAGTCTAACGTTAAAGATCTTATAGAGAATAAACTTAGCTTTGTTATTCCATTGCGTAGAAATAGCTCTCTTATAGACTATGATGGAATAGAAACAAGCAGGAACGTTATTGAATATAATAAAACGTACTTAAGATATAAAAAATATAAGATTGGGAATGGATTTATATATCTGTTTAGAGACCCGTTTTTAGCAGGTGAAGAGGAAAATAACTTAGTTTCATTAACAATATCTCATCCAGAAAAATACAATTTAACAGATGTTGATTTAAAAAAAGTGAGGCTAGGAACTGTTGCATTCTTTTCAAATTTGGACTCATCCGCAGAAGAAATATACACGTTATACAAAATGCGACTATCTATTGAACAATCTTTTGATACGTTAAAAACTGTTTTAAAAGCAGATGCTTCATATATGAGTGATGATGATAAATTTCAGGGATGGATGTTCGTGAATCACATAGCAATACAGTGGAGCTATGAAATATTAAAAACAATAAAAAAACATAAACTTTCGACTTCAATATCATTAGAAGATGCTATCAGAAGGTTATCTGAAATTAAAAAAGTTAGGCTTGGGGACTCTTGGTATTTAGCCGAGCAAACTAAAGCAGAGCTAAAAATAGCCGAACTGTTACTTACTTAACATACGTAAAAAGGGGAAAGTTTGGGATCTAAAAAACAGCCCCCCTCTTTAACTCTAAGATACGTTTTTTTATTTTTACCTTAATTAAATTTTACCTCAAAAAAGGCTTTTTTCATAACCGTTAAAGGCTCTGTTAAAGTGGTTATCCTTGTGAGTAGGTTAAATTCCTAGCTCGGAAAAAGCTTTTTCATAACCGACTAAACGTCGCGGCTCAGCTAACTTTCTAACCTCTGCCACGCTACACCACCGCCAATTCATCAACTCCTGATCGTAACGATTAAGGGTGATCTCTGCGTCAGAACCCAGATATTCAAGAACAAAAAATGTTTGGACTTGACCTCTCCACTTTCCGAGATAGTGGGCGGGGATAGGGTCTGAGAACTCATATTCATGTTGCGCTAAAAGGTGCTGCAAGATTTTAAAGTTTTTTTTAGGCACCCCTAGCTCTTCGTGCGCTTCCTTAATAGCAGCCTCTGCGGGGGTCATGCCCTGCTCTATTCCACCTTGTGGAAGTTGCCAAATACCAGGACAGCCGAACCTTTCAGCGAGAAAGATCTCCCGCTCTTTATTTAAAATAATAAGGCAAACATTGGGACGAAGCGGTATCTCTGACATCTTAAATCCGTTTTTATATGAAACATCTATGCCTCTTTTTGGGCTTCTCTCAACAGGAATAGCTCATATGAATCAATCAATGCTGCATAACTAGCATCTATAATATTGTGAGAGACTCCAACTGTTGACCACCGTTCTTTTCCCAAAGCAGCTTCAATAGTTACCCTTGTGGTAGCACCCGTAGCTCGATCAGGATCAAGGATACGCACCTTGTAATCAACTAAGCTAACATCTTTTAAGGTTGGGAAGTGAGAGAGGAGGGCTTTTCTCAAAGCTTGATCAAGAGCATCCACAGGTCCCACCCCTTCACCGACCATATGAATAATCTCAGCACCTATCTTCAATTTTACCACCGCTTCAACGGTAAACATGGTGTTTCTGCGACATTCAGAAACCACCATCATATCAATCTTTTCAAAGGGTGGCTTATAATCGGGGCTATCTTTTCTTAGCAACAGTTCGAAGGTGCCTTCAGCATTTTCAAATTGAAATCCTTTATGCTCAAGCTCCTTAATTTTATCCAAAACTGCTTTTTCATTTCCTTGCAACTTTAATCCCAACTCAGCTGCACGAATTCTGATATTACCACGTCCTGAAAGCTCAGAGATTATAAAGGTACGTTTATTACCGACTAGCGCAGGTGCGATATGTTCATAACTACTACTCTCTTTTTCAACTGCTGCTACATGAATTCCGCCTTTATGTGCAAAAGCAGAGGATCCGACGTAAGGTGCCTGCTTATCAGGATTAAGATTAGCAATACCACTGACCTTCAACGAAAGGTCTGTCAACGAACTTAATCCCTCCGGCGTTAAGCAATCAAACCCCATCTTCAATTGCAAGTTCGGAATTATCGAGATGAGATCGGCATTACCGCAACGCTCACCGTATCCGTTAATTGTTCCCTGTACGTGGTCACAACCAGCTGCTACCGCAGTTAATGAGTTAGCAACAGCCAAACCGGAATCGTTATGAACGTGTACCCCCAAGTGGCAAGAGATATTTTTTTTAGCTTCAGAGACGATATCATTTATCCGCCACGGTAGAGATCCGCCGTTTGTATCACATAAGGTGACGGTATCAGCACCTGCTGCACACGCCGTCTTGATCGTTAAAAGAGCGTATTCAGGATTGGCGATATAGCCGTCAAAGAAGTGTTCGGCATCAAAAACAACCTCCTTACCGTGCTCTTTCATCCACTTAATACTCTCGGAGATCATGTTTAAGTTTTCTTCTAAAGTTGTCCGCAAAACTTCCTTTACATGAAAATCCCATGTTTTTCCGACGAGTGCTACAACAGGCGTATTGGCTTGTAAAAGCAACTTTAAATTTTCATCATCTTCTACATCGATAGAGTGTCTACGCGTACTCCCGAAAGCCGCCATCTTGGCGTGTTGTAAGCCTAGCTCTAAAACTCGTTCGAAGAATTCACAATCTTTCGGATTAGATCCCGGCCATCCCCCCTCGATATAATCGAAGCAAACACTATCAAGGAGTGTTGCTATCTTTAATTTATCTTCAACAGAGAAACTGATCCCACGCCGCTGGCTCCCATCTCGCAAGGTCGTATCATATAATTGAATATGTTTTGTTTTTTCCGTCATTCATTACCTTTTCTTTTAACGTTTATCTTTTATACTGTCTGCTATACTATCCGCTTCGAAAAATTTATTTAAAAAAAACAATACCTCTTATCAAGAGATCTGATTTTCCCTTGCTCTTAGCAAATTAGCAATATAACGTACACGTTGGAGTGCCATCTTGTACACCGTTAAGATAATCAGATGGTATAAAGTTTTCAAGATATTGAAAGTATTATGCGCACACCATTCCCTTATTTTGTCTATTTTCTTATCTCTTTTGCTCTGTGCGGTTGCAGTGCCAAAGAGGATCTTCCGCCGTCATTTCTCGCCAATATGGATGACTTTAAGAAGCATGATATAGTTCCCGATTTTTACCTCTTAAAAACGCCGCAAACTCCAACTACAAAATATCATAGTGTAATTATTGAAACTCCGTTACTGTCTCTAAACAGGGAGCAGAGATATTATTATGCCGATCCTTCATTTTTAAAGTTCGTGACCGATCTTTTACGAGAACAGGTTGCCCTTAGTGTAGGTAATGATTTCAAGATAACTGAATCCCCTTCTCCGAAAACTTTCAGGCTACGCCTTGCTATCACAAACGTCACCCTCCCCGATCATAAAACACTCCTCACGGCAAGGCACGGCGGTTTAGTGCCGATTAGCCTTGATGATACGATTTTAGAGGCGTATTTTGAAGATTCCTTAAGTGGGGATCTTTTAGGTGGGGTAAGAGATTTAAGGATAGGAAAGGTACGAAATCCCAAACTTATTCAAGGTTTTTCATCTCCTCTTTATCTTAAAAGCACCTTCGCCGCATGGAGCGGTGAATTAAGAGCGATCCTTTATGAGATATGCGTTCCCCCTACACATAAAAAAGATAAGGTGCATTCTAATAAAAAAAGAGAGCTTAAAGAGGGAGAGAGAAAATTCACTTCCAGCACAACAGGAGATATTAAAGATGGTGAGGAAAAATTTAACTCCAATACAACAGAAGAGCTTAAAGAGGGAGAGAGAAAATTCACTTCCAGCACAACAGAAGATCTTAAAGACGGTGAGGAAAGATCGTATTCTAATGCAAAAGGAAAGCTTAAAGATAGAGAGAGGAAATTCACTTCCAGCACAACAGAAGATCTTAAAGATAGAGAGGAAAAAACTTCTTCTAATGTAACAGGAGGTCTTAGAGAGGAAAGCAACAAGATAATGCCCTCCTTGCCTATCTTTATTGATAACGAACTATTTATTGATAACGAACGAAGAGGTTTTAATTCAGGAAGTGCGTTTAAACCTCAATCTAAAGAAGCGCCTCTTTTTAATGGTGTAGAGAAGAACGAGGATAAAGCTATAAAGAAGGTGCTTTAGTTAGGGTAAGGGAGAACCGAGCTTCTGAAAATGTAGATTTAAAGAGAAGGAAGTAGATAAAACTATAAATAAGGTACCTTAGGGTAAGGGAGAACTGAGTTTCTGAAAATGTAGATTTAAAGAGAAGGAAGTAGATAAAACCATAAATAAGGTACCTTAGGGTAAGGGTTTAGACCTTAGTTTTTTCCTATTCTCTTTTACCGAGTTATAGAAAGTTACACGGCAGATCAGTTTAAACCTTAACTTTATCTCTACCTTCTTTTATCTATGTTACGTTCTCTAGTGTTGTATCTAGATCAGAGACACTTTCCGTCTTTATTCGGTGCGGATAGCATCTTTCCATCTAAAATTGTACGAGGCACTGCTTTTAAAACCAATTCAGATCCGCCGCCGTAATCGTTATATTCCACCGTTATCTTATGTTTCCCAGGAGTGATAACCGTTGTTGCATTTTTCATAAGAAATGAATGCGCTCCCCAGTTATTGATAATAATTTTATCATCTATCATTAACCTTGAGCCGTCATCAGAGCCTAATTCAAAATTAACTTTGAGATCTTCCTTCGTTTCAATACAACTTTCAAAACGCACGGAGAAGGAGGGGGTAACTCCACTTACCCTTCTTAACTTTGAGCGATTTTTTAAAGAAACTATCTTCTCTGTGGATTTAATTTTAGGCTCTCCTGCTAGATCGGCATTTGAAAAATAAGAGACGCGCCACGGATTAGGTACGCAGAGATTCCAAACGATAGCCACACAGATCATAACGGCACAGATAGAAACAAGATAAAGAGCTGCCGTTTTACGTTTATCATCAAAAAAACTTCGATTAAACCTCTTATCAAGATCCGCATTAGCTTTAGCCAATACATTTCTAAGGGTTAGATAGTGATCTTGCAAACAATTTGAGGGTAAACTTTCTGGGATAAAATCAGAGTGTAGCGCCGTTTGAAAAATTGAAAGGTGCTGATACAGATTTTCCGATGTAACCGTTCCAAAAAGCTCCACCTCTTGCAGATCAAGCACGATATTATCGGGGTCTGGTGTATTTTCACCGTTTAAATACGACTGAAAGATCGCAAAATTATACCAAGCTTTCAAAAGGAGAAGGGCTTGTTCTTTCTCCGAACCGTAAACCGCTACCGCAATATTATCGATACATTCAAGGCTTTTTTGCAAAGAGAGTAAGAGATCCTTTGCCTTTTCGTATGTTACCTGCGCTTCAACGGAATCTTTTTTTTTCGCCATTATCTCCCTCGTTATTAAATGCCTCGATCTGTTATTCATCCTAACACGATTTTTTTCTCGGCAATACCCGTATTTTACCTATGAAAAGGTGGTATTACTAATAATTATTCGTAGATAGAGAAGAAAAATCTCTTTATTTTACACCAAAGATGAAGCAACATCCTTATTTTTACAGATCTGCTATCACAATAATTGAAGGTTTATTTTTAGAGAGGTTGCGCTATGAGTAATATAGCTTATGCCTATAACGATGACGAAACTGTTAACGAAGAATATAGGAATCACGCCAAAGAATTAAAATTGATGTACGGCTTTAATGACGGGAGCCCAAGTATAATTAGTGCCTTCTGCGGCCTTTTAAAGGGAGCACTTTTACTTGTAATGGTACTGGCGATATTTTCAATCGCCATCTTGATTATTTACCTCAGTCAACATCAAGAACAGATCCCTGCTTTTAGAGCAAAAGTCACAAGTATTATCTCCACCTACTCCGGCTTATCATTCGGCGAAATAGAAGAGATGCGTCAAAATGTTTCAAGCTCCTTAGAAAAAACAATTCCTCAGATAAAAGATCTGGCGCTTTCAGAAACGTCACGCAGCGCTGTCTCTGCTTCTGAAGCAGACCTCGCTCTTCTAAATAGTAAAGTTGATATGAGCGAGCCTATCGTAAGAGCGCTCTACAATTCAGGGGTAACGGAGCCTGCAAAACTGATTAACGCTGGTATCGTTATTAAAGAGAGTAGATCCCAAAAGGTCGACCCATTACTAGCGCTTGCAATCGCAATGCGTGACAGTAAACTTGATGCTTCATCAAAAAGCTTACGTGGTTTTGGACTTTTTAAGATTAGTAGCAGCAAGATCCCCAATTTAACCAAGTCACTCAATATGGCAACACTTACGGAAGAAGCTCTCCTTATTCCCGAGATCAATGCCAAGATAGGTGTTAAATATATTGCGTTACTCGGTGAAAAATTTCGTAACGCCCAAGAGTCAATAATTTACGGCTACTATCTTGGTGCTAAACCGTACCTTGCAACACTACTAGGAAAAGAAACACTCTCAGAAGACGCTATTAATTACGCACACACTGTTTCAGGCAATTACCTCTCCCTATCAAAGAGAGTACGCCCTAACTAAACAGCTATAATTTTTTGACCCTCATAAAAATCTAGCTGATTCGGTTTTTAGTCGCAGCCCGCTCAATTATCACTAGAGGAAGGGTCGTCCCTAAAAAGCTCAAAACCGTCTCTGCTAACATCTTGATATTATTAGCTATTACAATTTTAGCTAGAGATAGCCTCTTAGGTTTTCCATAACGGAGGTGATGTTTTGGAAATCTACATATTCACGCTGCACCTTAAGCTCTTGCGGTAGCACCTCCTGTTTAGAACCTTTATTATCAAGTCTAATAACGAAGAGGGATATTTTATCGGCGCACTTTTCATATTCATCTATAAGATCCTGTATACCATCCCCCTTTGTGATCGGAGTGTCCGTTATAACGATTACAGAACGGTTAAACTTAGCCTCTACTGCACAAACTTCCTTTAGCGCTTGAGTGATAGCACGACCTCCGCCGCTTGGCGCTCCTATATCAGCACGATCTGTTTGCAGACCTTTACCTTTACTTTTACTTTTTACCTTACTTTTTTGCATCAGATGCAGAGCGTCACTTACCTTACTTTTATCTCCGACCTCAATCACACTATTTTTAGGAGACCCACCGTCTGCAACAATCAGGTGTAAAACATCTTCATTTTTAGGAGTAAGCCAAAACTTTCCCTCCTCATTTTTCGCAATATCTGCGAAGGCTTCTTTTAATTCAGCACTAAAACTATCTCTTAGCCCCATCTCCGCATTTAAAACAAATACTGCATAGCTCGGCTTTCTTAAAAACTCCTGATACCGTCCTAAAAACCTATTTAATTGAAACTTATTTAAGCCGCTCCGCGTTGAAGCCTTTTGCAAGGGGCTTAAACCTCGCCAACTTTCAGAATCGTAATACTTACCGAAAGGAGTTCTGAAAAATGCACCTGCTAACCTTTTTTGTGCAGTCTTTCCCGTTAAGTAACGTTTAATATCTCTCACAAGTTTTTGTCTCTCCTTATCGCCTTTATGGAGATAAACAAGTTGTGCACTTATCCCATAAGGAGCTTGTGTAAAGTAGAGTACATCTCTCGGGATGAGCCCTTCTTGACGCATCTTTTTATTAAATCTAGCTGCCATGCGTTCTGTTACAATAACAGCATCATAGTTGGGGTCTTCAAAAACCCCTCTAAAATCAAGGGGATTAGGAGAGATAAAAGCTGCATTAGCTATAAAACGTTTTAAACTTTTTCTTAATTCTAACGGATTTTTTTCCGTTCCTTTTTTTTCTGCTAGTTTTAGAACTCCCAGATAAGTAGATAACCCGACGGGATGGTGCGTTGGCGTTAAAAAAGCGTATTTTAAACCCCCTTTTAAAGTTTCCTCAAAAAAAGCTTCCGCCTTTAAGGTACGATGAAATCCGTCTTGAAACGGCTTCCCCTTATCCTTATTAAACGCCACAACTATGGGGCTAAACATAATCTGTTTTATCTCAAGAGCAAGTCTTGTCGCTGCGGAAAGTTGTAGCCACTCTATGGAGGGCATCAGCACGATATCTGGATTTTGCAAAAGGTCTTCCTGCTGTAACGTTTGTAAGATCTCCGTGCTGGAGAGGTAGCGCACCCTAAAATCGTATTTATGATCCTTACGTTGCTTAGCGTAGATAAATTCAGTAATTGTATTTCCCAACTCGTGCAGATCTGGTGTGGCGATTATCTCAAAGGTGGGACGTTTTATTACGTTATCACTTTGAAGGTGTCTAAAGACAATTCCGAGTGACACGATACAGATTATACATAAGGTTAAAAAAAGGAGCTTCTGTCTCATAACAGAATGATTCTATTTAAGTGCCCCTCACGTCAAGAGAGAGAATATCTAACAAAGCATAATCTTCTTTAAGAACTTATAAAGGTGCCCCTACCTGTGTCAATAAGGGAGGCACTACCTGTATCAACTGTAAACTTATAAAGGTGCCGCCCGCATAGATTGGTAAAGATATGGTAGAGATAGAGATCGGTAAAAATAGAGGTGGGGTATTTAACTCCCCCTACTCAATCTCAACTATCTGATACGGATTAACCCCCACTACATAATCATCCATAGCATCTTTAATCTGCTGGGCTTGCGTTCTGCAATCCGTAGTTACCAACTGACCGTAACGTGTTCGATCACATTGATTTTTGCGCCATTCAGCTCCATCACAGATCTCCCCCACCTGTGTTAGTAAGGGAGCCCAGACACCACCTGTATCAACTGCAAACTTATAAAGGTGCCGCATAGATTGGTAGAAAGGCTTAGAGGCGGTTTTGTTATTAAATACACCTTCACAATCACTACCAAAATCAGAACACCCTGAGCTCCCTCTTACAAAATCATATATACCGGTTTTATTTTTTGAAGACCTAAACTCAGCATCAGTAAAACACGTCCCCGTCTCAGTATTTTCTAAAGCAACCCAGTGTGGTCCCACATCCTTACCAACAGGAAAGATGTGTAGAGGGATATTGTTGGCTACCATAGTATTAACTACCCTCTGCAATTCATTCATGCCGTTTACATAGTAATTATAATCGCTTGCATTGCAATGTACTCCTGTAGTATCTCCATCCCAACAAGTTTGTAAACCATCAGTAAAAAGCACCACTGCATTAGAAACGTTTTCAGAAGCCCCCTCACTATCAGCAAGTAACCTCTGAACCGCCTCTTCAAGCGCCTGCTTTATATGTGTTTGCCCCCTATTCGCTTGCGGACGTTTATTTATATCTACACTATCAAACATAGGGATTAAACCGTACCTAACAGCACGCTCTACACCAGCACTTACATTTGAAAAAGGATCACGCGTATTAATATCATCACTATCAAAGATACAGCCCTCTTCATCTGTATCTCCATCAGAGTAATCGGTAAAATTTATTAGTTGATCTAACTTATCGGTTAAGACCGTCATCCTTGGCCAGAAGAGACCGTTTGAAAACATTATAACTCCCGCCTTATCTCCCGCTACGCTACGCGCCTTAAAAGCTTTTAAGGCGTTATGAATACCGTCATAGATATCAGCTAACGGTTGAGGTCTCCCTTTAGTGCCTACTCCCCTATAAGCATAAACATGGAAAGACTCTCTACTGCCAAAGTTATATCTTTCATCTCCGATCTCTCTAGTAAATTTATCTTTACACGGATCAGCTGTGCTTGGGCAAGGGTGGAGATCTCGAAGCTCGTTACAAGTAAAATTATTATAATCGTCATCACCAAGTACAAACTTCTGTTTGTAGTGCTTTGTATCTTCTCCAAAAGAAGTAAGCCTAAAAGTATAACAAGTATCACTTATCACATAATCAGGGCAATTATACTCAAAATTAAAGGTATCTTGTGTAGTAGAGAAAGAGGTATCAACTAAAAAATAGATATGCCTCGGCACCACCATAGCCGTAGCTTTTACATAGGGGGCGATCTCTTTTATACCGAAGAACCTTCCAAAAGACATCTCCGTATCTCGTACATAGTTACCTGAGATACGTACGGCGTTAGGAGTGGTGCAATCTCCTGTCTCATCCGGAGTAAAAACCTGCTTTCCTAAGCTCTCGTCTCTCTTCCAACACCCCAACTCTAAACGAAAGAGGCTTTCTTCACCTAAACCAACTGCCCTTTGAGCAGACGCAGCATCTTCACTTTTAGGATCGTTATCATTTAATAACTTATTTACAGCCTCTACGGCTGCCTCTTTTGCCGCTTCTTTAGTTTCGTTAAGTGCCCTCGCTGAAACGTACTCTTCTAAAGCTCTTAAAGTTGCAAGTTTGGTATTTTGTCTCGCTTTTTCAGCGTCGTTCATCATACGACTAACATCGATAACTATGGCAGCGAGACCAAAAATAACTATCATCGAGATACAGAAAAGAACCATAAAACCGCCGTTTTCTCGCTTCTTCATTAGCACCTTCCTTTTCACTATTATTTAATCGATAACATTACTTTTTCTCGAGCTATTAAGATTATAAATTTAACTCTACTATTTAAGTATTACGTAACACTTACTTCTTAAGATATCTAAAACTTATTACTAATAAGGTAGAGAGAAGGATTATAAAGTTACTCGCTATCATAATCCTTCTCTGCATTTTTTAATTATTCTTCCTTAACCTTGCTTGCTACGCACAACCCACTCACTTGTCGTTTCCATATAGTCACACCCAGCTATCTTTGTAATATCTCCGCAATTTTCGATCTCAGATTCTGTCATACATACTTTTTTCTCACCTATGGTAACTTCTTTTTTACCACTTTCACAAACGCACACACACTCACCTTTACTATTTCTTGAAGCAACAAGGCTTTGATGCCCACATTGAATTTTTGTCTCATCACATCCGCAAGCGCACTCATCGGCGTAATACCTTTCATCTTCTCCACAGCCGATATTTATTTTAGAATTACCCTTAAGATTTCCATTATCATCGTACTTACAGACACAAGTATTGTCTTCTACAATCTCGTTCTCGCCGCAACTTACACACTCTTCATTTTGCATTACAAACCCTGAATTGCAGATACAATCACCTACTTCTTCATCCCATACTGAGTTTTCAGTACACGTCTGACATTCACAATAAGAACCATTCATAACGAGGTGTTGGTTCTCTCCTTGACAGAAATCTCCTAGGTTTGCAGCACCTGCCCCGTCTTTTTTCTTAGCACGTCCTGTTAATGAGTCTCTATCATAGATACAAGCACACTGCGTATATATAGATGCAGAACTACTTCCACTATGCGGCACAAGTTCTGTCCCATCAGGGCAAAAATCACAACTACAATTAGTCGTATCTATTAAATATTGCCCCTGCTCATGACACTTTTCTTCACTAGTTGTTATATCATCATCACCATCAATCCCAGTTGTACAGTCGCAACCAGTACCATCTTCATTTCCAACAAAAACTGTGCCATCTTCTGCGCAATCAACACATTCACAAGATGCTTCCTTAAATTGTTTACCTTCATGAGCGCACTTTTCCTTTACAAGCGCTTGAACTTCTTCACTACACTCACAATTTAGTGACTTGCTATCAGTTGGTGTTTGAGAATCTTCAAGGGTGTTCGGAGTGCCCGCTCTATAATTACCGTCACAGATACACCCCGACCCATCTTCAGATAATCTTTGATTGGGATTAGTAGTGCACGTCACACACGCACACTCTGCATAATCAAAGTATTCATCGTCGTTGTCACATTCTTCTTCGAAGTGTTTTCCACCTTCTTCACTATACTTACACTCTTCACAGTTTAACTTTGTTATATCTGAAGACTCACCTAACTTATGATAAGAATCGCACGCACAAGCTTCTACTCCGACCCCTCCAGTACTTGTAGTATTCTCTCCGCAAGAGAGGCAGTCACACTTTTCATAATCGAAGTATGTACCTTCAGGACATTTAGTACCATCACTACCAAATGCAGCGCCGTCTACGTCTGAAGCATATTTACAAACGCAATCTCCTATCTCTTCACCTTCAGTAGATATAGTTTGATATGGAGTACAACAACTGCACTGAGTTATACTAAAGTTTCTTGAGTCCTTAATACAGGCTTCGTATTTGGTTTTAGTCTCTCCCTCTGTTATATTACAGGAACAGGTGCTACCTTTTACCGCTACACTATCTTCACATTTACAATAAGCAGCGTTACCTTCTCTAATAAACGTACCACCTGTTTTTTCGCATAACTCTTCAAGCGTAGCAATATCAACATTATTAGGTCCAGCACCGGAGCTATTGCCCTTACCGTCGCCACCGCCGCTACCACCTTTTCCGCACTTTGCAGAATCTGTACAGGTACAACTTAAGCCGTCACCTTTATAGCCGTTAGTAGTATCACAGACACAAGTTGTACCATTAAAAGTTGCTCCCGTAGCAGTACAACACTTCTCCTCCTTGCAGGAACACGATCCCTTTTCACTGTAATAACCTTGTGAGTTGTCGCAGACGCAAGTATGGTTACCTTGTGCATCAGTACCTGCCGCATAACCTTTCTTAGAATCACAAACACAGTTCCCATTAGCATCTTGGAAGGTATTGGCTATACAAATACACCCTGCTTCTGTTGCTTCTCTAAAATCTTGATTTCGACAAACACAGTTATCTGTCCCTGCTTCAAACTCATTACTGACACAGGTGCAACTACCATTTATCAGTGAACGATTGTTTTCACAGACACAGTTTCCGCCGTATGCCTTAAAGTATTTATTCTCATCACAGACACAGATACCGTCTTTCCTTATATAATTATTACGGCAGACGCAGTTAGGCAGCTTAACAGAAACGCCCTCTATTGTCTCAGTTTTATAACTCAATACCTCATTATTCGAACAACTTCCTATACCACCACAATCACAAGTATCTTCGCTAAATGGATTATAACCATGATCCTTACACCAAGCAGAGATCTCTCTTTTTTGAGCTTCTGTATAATTACATTCACACCTTTCAGTAGCAGAATTGTAAGTTTTATTTCTATCCCTACATTCGCAATCGCAGGTAGCTTTATTAAACTTTAAACCTCGATCACTACACCATTTTTGCACTGCCGTTTCATTACAAGAGCCGCCACCGCCGCCACCTGCTAGATCTCCAGCAGCTACTCCACCTCCTGTAATACCATCAGAGATATCACAGCTACAGATCTCAGTGTAATACGCCACCTTTTTATCGTAGCAGTATTGTTTAGAATTTGGTGTATTAGCCTCCTCATCATCACACTCACAGGCACAGGTATCTGTATTTAACTTACCAAGCCCGTTCTTTGTTATACAATCTTCAGGGGTAAGGGGGCACTCACAAACCATACTCCCCTCTTCCTCTGTAACTACAAAGTTCTCAGGACAGACACACTCATAATACCCTTTTTTAGTCTCTTTTACCGTCCAAGCTCCACTTCCACAAGAATCACAGGAGCAGGTCTCTGCGTTAAAGATAGAAGCTCCTTGCCTAGTACAATCATCTTGAGAATCCCTATATTTAGGACATTGACATTCACAATAATACTTCGTCTCTTTTTTTTCATTTATAGTTATAGTTTTAGATTTTTTACTAGGTACCTTATTCCCCTTACATCCATTAGGATCACAACTAAGCTCACATGTATATTTATCGTTATTTTTAATAAGGTGTGCTTGGAGCATTTTATCTCCATCTAATCCACCTAGCTTTGAAACATCACATTCGCACATACAGTTATCTTGATTAACTTTCTGATGGTCAGGATCGTAGCAGTTACTATTCTCTTTAAAATATTCTTTTAAAGTATATATTTTGTAACAATCACAACTATCACGTGCCGTTCTTCCCTTTTTAGCTGGATCGCTACAAGCACAATATAAAGATGAAGAGTTAGCACTTCTCTCAGTGCCTTCAGGACAATCGACACAAGTCCAGTGCCCATCGATTACTTGTACAGTTTGATTATCTTCACAATCACAATCACAAGTTGGAATTTGGCTTGAAGGTGTCAAGCTTTTACAAAGCCCTTTTTCACATTCGCACCATTCATTTCCTGCCCCATCACTCTTTTTAACAGAGCCTCGATTACATATTTGACAATTACCGCTGGCATTTTTTACATAATTATCATTACAAACACACTCTAAACCATCTTCAGAGGCGTGCGCATTAGATCCGCACTGTACGCACTGACAGGCACTATTAACTACTGTTTTACACCCTTCAAAAGTTGCCTCATCAGTAGGTTTAAGATCTGTTGGTGTAGGATTAGCACTATTGTCGCAACAGATACTATCACCAACCTCCTTCCAAACTAGCTTTGAATAATCGCAGACACAACTGTTATCTTCTGCGCTATACTCTTGATTCTCCGCACAGTTATTACAGTAACAGCCGCCACCTGTCTCGTAAGTGCCGACTACGCCTGCACACACAAAGCCACTCCCCTCGATATCATAGAGGCATCGACATCCACTCCCTTCTTCATCTGTATACAACACCTCATTTGGTCCACAATTTGTTGTATTATTTACACATGCACAGACTCCACGCTCATCTCTAATAGCGACCTGATAGGCGGTATTACAATTAATCAGTTCAGGCTTACAAAGACACTTTCCATCTTCATCCTTTTCACACTCTAATAACGGCGGCATATTTGATTTCGTACTAAGCTCTCTATAAGCAGAAGCTTTAGCTGTAAAAACAAAATCAGGTATCCACGGTGAAAGTGTTTTATACTTGGTGTGGACTGTCACTTCTATTGGGATTCTAGTTAGACCGTCTCTTAACGATTTCGATTCCTCAGTAGCTTCACCCTCAAGAGCGTACTTAGCTCCTTGAACGGGGAGTTTAATCTCTATTATTCCTTTATCTGTTGCTTTTCCTTGCTCGTCATCTCTTACAGCTAATAGCTGCACAACCCCTTTGTCATTAACCTTTCTCTCTTCAATCTCTTTATCGTTTAGAGTTCCGATTAAAAAACCCTCCATATACTTATAAGCACGGTCTCTAATGCTTATCATCGCAGGTGCATTTTCTTGAATACCAACTTCACTACACTCTTCCTGACCAGTATTCATATTCACTACGCAAAGATCTTTGACCACATCTTCAAGATCCGGCACAACAGCTGCCAGTTGTGCAGCCTGTTCTGCTGCATTTTGGATGGTGGTCTTAGCATAAAGCGCAAATGAAAAGTCTATAATTCCTAAAATTAGGATTAGGAATATCGGTATTCCTATGGCGAACTCAACCATCGTTGCACCACAATTTCTTACGTTGTTATTTTTAATAGTAGTCATAATAATTACCTCATTAAATACCAACACTTCCTAGTTTCTAATCAGATATGGAGTAGTCTCCGTTATAGTAACGTCAGCCTTACCTCCTATAAACACCGCGAAATTAAAGATACTTTTATACGGCACCGAGACCTCTACCTTCACACGAGTGACTGAGGAAACTGAATAAACAACATCCTCTGTATTATCATTTTTTTCAGCACACGGTTTGTACTCATCGCCACACAAGGTTTCAACTTTTCTAATAGATCCCTCTGGCTCAATATAATTCGAATATCCCGCCCATCTAGGCGGTTTTTGTCTTCTTAAAAGTGAATTAACCCTATCTAATACAGCGTACTGCGCAACGTTACTGCCATCTATAACAGAAGAACGCTCTCCATTCCCCACCTCCGTAGCATACCCCTTTCCGATACTCGGTCTCGAAGCAGCAAACCTAGCACCTTCATAAGCGATACTTTTTAATTTGAAGTATTCGTTCAAATAACAGGAGACTTCAAAGATGCCGACCAATATCAGTAGCATCACAGGAGCAACCAGCGCTAACTCTACTAAAACCAATCCACGCTCTTTTATATTTTTCCTGCTCGTGCTTTTAGAAGAGGGGAAAAGGTGAGATAACCCTCTGTAAAATTTTGTCCTTTCTGTTTTTTCTGAAGCACTAAGCATAATTAAACCGAAAAAACTTATAACAACCACATAAAAACTGCCGCCTTTCTCTTAAGAAAGGTCACTACCGAACAGACAAGAGAGAACGTGGTACCTAAAAAACGGTACTCACAACTCACGCAAAAAAACGTACTTAGGGAGTCTGCAAGAAACGATCCTTATTTATATTTAAAAAAACTCCCTTTGTTACCGTTTATTCAATAACTAGCAATTTCTTGTAGATGCAGATCACTTCAAAAAAGATCTTTTTATTTTATTATGAATAGAGCACCCCTATGCTCCTCCAACGCTCTATTCTAGGCAAGAGTAAAAGATTACGGGATAAAGCGCTGAATATCATTCATAAAAAGGGGAATTACTCAACACAAAGAACGTTAGGCGCCCCCTTTCACTTAACCTTAAAGGTAAAAAGAATCACTATTTTCTGAATCCTCACCACCAAACCTCTAATCTATGAAAGGTGCTGTCTTTTCATTTTAATATTTTTAAGGATGCTTTTTTAAGGTGCTAAGCATGTTTAACATTACTAATCTTTTTCAAGATTTTTCCCTCGAACTCTTCTTCTGGATCTGCGCCATAATAGGTACATTGATCTTTTCCATCCGCCTTTTTATGACGATTTCAGGGCTCGGTGGTGATGATTTAATCTCAGAAGGTGTAGATGATATCGATGCAGATAGCGGATTAAACCTCATCTCTCTTACAACTGTTGTCGCCTTTATAATGATGTTCGGCTGGGTCGGTATCGCCAGTCTAAAAGCAGATAATGTCGGCGCTGGATTTTCAATATTATTTGCCACCGTCGCCGGTCTCTTGACTATGGTTCTTATCGCTTACCTTTTTAAGTGGATCTTCTCTCTGACAGAGCAAGGTGATGTTTTTCAACCTTCCGACGCTCTAGGAAAAACTGCTGAAGTTTTTGAAAAGATCTCAGCAGGGGGTAAGGGTATGGTCTTTTTAAATATGCAAGGTCATAGAAGAGAGTTTACAGCCACTTCCGAAGATGGCGAGGAGATCCCCTCTTTTACTAAAGTAGTTATTCAAAAGATCGTTGATCAATCTTCAGTTGTAGTAAAAAAACTTTAACCCTATTTAAGGAGCATACTATGCCAACAGCTTTTGCAATTATCCTAATTATCCTATTTTTAATAGGCTTTTCAGTGATGCTGACGATCCCGCGCATCTATGTGCGCTGCCCCTCTAATAAAGTATTGGTAGTTTGGGGTAAAGTGAAGGGAGGAAGCGCAAAGTGTCATTTAGGCGGAGCACATCTTATTATTCCTATTTTTCAGGATGCAGCTTTTCTGGACTTAACTCCGATGACGATCAATATTCCACTGCGAGGGGCACTCTCAAAGGAAAATATCCGTGTAAATGTACCCAGCACATTTACCATTAAGATCGATGCTCGTCCTGATTCTGTAGGTAACGCCGCTACCTCACTACTCGGTTTAGCACGCCATGAAATAGAATCTATGGCGACAGAGATCTTAACAGGACAACTTCGTTTGACGGTAGCATCTTTAACTATTGAAGAGATCAATCAGAACAGAGAACGGTTCTTAGAAGTTATCCGTGACAATATCCAGCCGGAGCTGCAAAAGATCGGCTTAAGTCTAATTAACGTTAATATTACAGATATCACCGATGAATCAGGTTACATCGAAAGCATCGGTAAAAAGGCGGCTTCAACAGCTCTTAACCAAGCTAAAATTGATGTTGCTCAACAAGAAAAACTTGGAGAGGTCGGTAAGGCTCAAGCTGATAGAGACCGTCGTATGCAAGTTGCACAACTTAACGCAGAAGCGGTTGAAGGTGAAAATGTTGCAGCAGCTAAGATCGCTTCCTTTAATGCAGATTTAGCAGAAAAAAATGCAGAAGCGCAGCGTCGTTCTGAAATTGCAGCACAGATTGCAGATGCTAAGATCCAAGAAGAGCGCGCTAACGCTGAAAAAGCCAGACTCCTCGCCGACGAAGTTGTTCCGAGAGAGATCGCAAAACGTAAACTTGAGATCGATTCTGCTGCTCGAGCAGCACAGATGAAGATCGAAGCCGAAGGTCGCTCTTCTCAATTACAGATCGACTCCTCAGCACGCGCTGCACAGATGAAGATCGAGGCTGAAGGTAGAGCGGCACAGATGGAGATCGAGGCTGGTGGTAAATCAGCGCAGATGAAGATCGAGGCTGAAGGTAGAGCGGAGCAACTTCGGGCGGAAGCAGCAGGTCAAGCTGATGCTATCATCTCCGTACAAAGTGCAGAAGCTGAAGGTCAATACAAGGTGCTTGTTTCAAAAGCACGCGGTTATCAAGACCTCGTAAAGTCCTGCACCACCGCACAAGATGCCACAACTATCTTATTAGTTGAAAAGATGGAAGACCTTGTAAAACTTCAAACAGAAGCTATCAAAAACATCAAGATTGATAAGATCACAGTTTGGGATAGTGGCAACAACGAAAAAGGTAGCTCAACTGCTAACTTTATGAGTAGTATGGTTAAAAGCTTACCAACATTGCACGATGTAGCAGGTATGGCGGGAGTTAATTTACCTGCTTACTTAGGTGATATAAAACCTATCGCCAAGCCTCTGCCAAGCGCTCAAGGTGGTATCCCAACTCAATCAACAGAGAAAAGCACTCCACCAAGTGCACCTGCTAAATAACCTACTAGGTAATGCTTTAAATAACATTACTACCTAAGAGCGGGCTGTTTAAAAAACAGAACCCGCTCTTTTTTAATCCTTATACACTACAATTTTTCTACATCGCTGCTAATTTCTGATAGTAAGCAAAACGATCCGTTACATTCTTCTGTAACTTCTCCAGTAGAAGTGCAGCACGCTCAGGATTCTTAGTCCTTAAAATATTAAAGCGATTTTCGCCGTAGATATAATCTGTAAGGGGCAAAGTCGGCTCTTTAGAATCAAAGATAAGTGGATTCTTACCCTCTTTTGCCAAATCAGGATTATACCGATACAACAACCAAGAACCGCTATTAACTGCTTTCTTCTGCTCTTCCAGCCCCTTCTTAAGATCAATGCCGTGCGCAATACAGTGCGAATAGCAGATAATCAGAGATGGGCCATCATAAGCTTCGGCTTCCTTAATCGCCTTCACAGCGTGCTGGTCATTAGCACCAAGCGAGATACTAGCAACATAAACGTGCTTATAACTCATCGCCTGTAAGCCGATATCTTTCTTGTTCATTGTTTTACCAGCAGCAGCAAAGAGCGCGACAGCTCCTGTCGGTGTAGATTTTGACATCTGTCCACCTGTATTTGAATACACTTCAGTATCCAGCAATAACACATTAATGTTCTCACCTGATGCTAAAGCGTGATCCAATCCGCCGTAACCGATATCATACGCCCAGCCGTCACCACCGATAATCCAGACACTCTTCTTAGAGAGGTAATCAGCCAAAGAAAGTAAAGACTGCGCCTCAAAGGATTTGTTATTAGCTATGGCAGCCTTTAGTTGTGCAATCCTCTCTCGTTGAGCTTTAATCTCTGACTCATCATGCTCTGTGGCGTTTAAGATATCGTTAGCTAAACTCTCACCGATTTCAGCCTTCAACGCACTTACTAACTCTCTAGCCTGTTCAGCTTTTTTATTCACTGTTAAACGGAAGCCTAAACCGTATTCGGCATTGTCTTCGAAAAGTGAATTTGACCAAGCAGGACCACGCCCCTCTGCATTCTTACAATACGGAGTGGTCGGTAAATTACCGCTATAAATTGAAGAGCACCCCGTTGCATTAGCCACAAGCATTCTGTCGCCAAAAAGTTGTGTTACGAGTTTAATGTACGGAGTTTCTCCACAACCGGCGCAAGCACCTGAGAACTCAAAAAGAGGTCTAAGCAACTGAGAGCCTTTAACGGTTGCTTGGTTAACAGCCGAACGGTCAGTATAATCAAGCGTCTCAAAGAACTCCCAATTCTTAACTTCACGCTCTCTAATCGGTACAAACGGTACCATGTTAATAGCTTTCTGCCCTTCAACCTTTTTGCTCTTAACAGGACAAGCATCGATACAGATTCCGCAACCGGTACAATCTTCCGTAGAGATCTGTAAGATGAATTGTGTTCCTTCCGGAAAATCTTTGCCCTTTGTTGGAGCTGACTTAAAGCCTTGCGGTGCAGATTTTAACTTTGCACCTTCACAAGTTTTCATCCTGATAACTGCGTGCGGACAAACAATGGAGCACTTACCACACTGAATACACGCTTCAGGATCCCACTCCGGAACTGTTAATGAGATAGCACGTTTTTCCCACTGCGTGGTGGCAGTCGGATAAGCACCATCGGCAGGCATCTGACTTACCTTCAAAGCTTCGCCCTCATCAATCATCATCGGAGCTAAAACTTCCTTAACGAACTTAGGCGCATGCTCAGGCACAGCACTCTTACGACGGATTGTGCTAGTTGGTGTTGCCGGAACAGGGATCTCATGCAAATTACTCAGAGACTCATCAACAGCCTTGAAGTTTTTCTGAACGACATCTTCACCCTTACTACTGTAAGATTTTTTAATAGCACCTTTAATCTTCTCAATCGCCTCTTCTCGCGGAAGGATATTAGCGATAGCAAAGAAACAGGCTTGCAGGATGGTATTTATTCTGCTGCCCATACCGGTCTTCTTAGCTACTTCATAAGCATTGATTGAATAGAACTTGATCTTCTTTTCGATAATTGTTTGTTGAATCTCATAAGGTAACTTGTCCCAAACTTCATCCTTAGAATACGGTGCATTCAAAAGGAAGGTTGCTCCAGAACACGCTTCTTTTAAGACATCTAATTTTTCCAATAAGCTGAACTGATGACACGCTACAAAGTTGGCGTGGTCGATCAGATAGATTGAACGGATCGGATCTTTACCAAACCTTAAGTGCGATTTTGTTAAACCACCCGATTTTTTAGAGTCATAAACAAAGTAGCCTTGTGCATGGTTATCAGTCTCTGTACCGATGATCTTAATGGAGTTTTTATTAGCACCAACTGTGCCATCAGAGCCGAGTCCGATAAAAACACCGCGGAAGGAGTTCTCGTTTTCAGTTCTAAAGTCTACATCATAAGTAAGGCTGGTATGAGAAACATCATCATTAATACCAACAGTAAAGTGATTCTTCGGATCATCTTTTTTAAGTTCATCAAAAACCGCCTTGATCATAGCCGGTGTAAACTCTTTGGAAGATAAGCCATAACGTCCGCCGATAATCTTGGCATGTCGTCCTGCTTCTGCAAAGGCAGCAACAACATCAAGATAGAGCGGCTCACCAACACAACCTGACTCTTTAGTTCTATCCAAAACTGCTACGCTCTTTACAGTAGTTGGGATAGCAGCCATAAGATCTTTTATTGAGAAAGGACGGTATAAACGCACCTTCAAGACACCGACCTTCTCACCCATCTTCTTAGTCATATAATCTACAACTTCAGAAGAGGTTTCAGCGCCGGAGCCCATCAAGATCAGTAAACGCTCGGCATCAGGAGCGCCATAATAATCAAAGAGGTGATACTCACGTCCCGTTACCTTAGCAAACTCTTTCATAGCAGTTTTAACGATCTCAGGAGTAGCTGCATAATACGGATTACAAGCTTCTCTAGACTGGAAGAAGGTGTCTGGATTTTGTGCGGTACCTCCGATCCTCGGTTGTTCAGGACGCAAGCCGCGCTCTCTATGAGCGATCACATCTTTAATATCGATCAAACTCTTCATCTGATCTTGCGTTAACTTTTCAATCTTCATCAACTCGTGCGAAGTTCTAAAACCATCAAAGAAGTGAAGGAATGGAACTCTAGCTTTTAACGTTGACATATAAGCTATCATCGCTAAGTCCATCGCCTCTTGCACTGAATTAGAAGCAAGCATGGCGAACCCTGTCTGACGACAAGCATAAACATCGCTATGGTCGCCAAAGATTGAGAGGGCGTGAGTCGCTAAAGTACGCGCTGCTACATGGAAAACAGTTGAGGTCAACTCACCTGCAATCTTATACATATTAGGGATCATTAAGAGCAGACCTTGAGAGGCAGTAAAAGTCGTACTTAAAGCACCTGCTTGTAAGGCTCCGTGTACAGCACCTGCAGCACCTGCTTCACTCTGCATCTCATAAACTTTAGGAGTAATGCCAAAGATGTTCTTCATATTTTTGGCACTCCAACTATCTGAGTATTCACCCATCGGAGAAGAAGGGGTGATCGGGTAAATCGCGATAACCTCACTCAAATTAAAACCAACATGCGCCGCAGCTTCATTGGCATCCATAATAACTTTTTCAGTAGTCATGACCTTTACTTCCCTTATTTAAATTAAGTAGGGGTGTCTGTTCTTCCCCCATCTCTTGCAATTTACTAAAGATTTTAACGTCGAACAGGATAAACGGATAAACTTAAAAAAGTAGCGTGGCGAACAGAATAAGCCCCTTCCTTCTTCTCCCCCCTCTTAAAAGTTATACCTTATTATTACGTGTATTATTTTAAGATACTCTCAAAAAAGGAACTCCGCTCTAACCCCTCATTAACAATGAAGAATTTACACCGGTTACGACGCCCGTATACTATTACAGACAGACTAAATCCACAAATACAAGAATTGCTTCTTATTTGGTAAAAGCTTCGCATTGATAAAGGAGCAGGTTTTGCTGCAATACTCCAAAAATTAGGGTAAGTATCAATAAAGACTAGACGATATCTTTTATTTGATCACTTCATTACCGTTTTTTTTACATTTTTTAGATGAAAAAAAGAAAAAAATTATAAAAAACACCTTTATTTAAAAATTTCACTAAAGCTTTTCCTAAAAGATACCGACCCACCTTCTAGGGGAATAAGAGGGGTTGTATGCAGAAGTTTACCTTAAGAACCTTGAAATTAGTTGTGCTGTTTAGCTTTTTCTGTGGCAGTCTGGCAGGTGCGGAAACTTTTTTGCCAACCACTCAAAATTATAACTATAATTTCAACATCCTAAACAACTTATCAACACCGCCTACTGCACAAAACTTTAATATTAAAAACTTCTCTCTCTTCTCTACCTTAAAAAAATCACTCCCCTTTAGAAGAGAGTTCTTTGGAAATCCTCCCCCTTATCTAGCAGCGCAAGTAACCTCCATCTCTATGGGCTACTTTCACGCCTGTGCTATTGTAGGAGGGCGTCTCTATTGTTGGGGGCTTAACTCCTCCGGTCAACTCGGGATTAACAGCACTGACACCACAACAACTCCAACTTTAACTTACGACCCTAGCACAACCTCTTTTACAGGTTTATTAGGTGGTCAAGGTGTCTCTTCTGTTTCTGCTAATGGTTATAACACCTGCGCTATCAACGCAGACGGTAAACTTTACTGTTGGGGAGAAAATGACTCTGGTCAAGTCGGGAATGGAACTCTAGGATTTGATTGTAAGTATCCAGTATTAATTGAAGATCCAAGTACACTTTCTTGTAGTGGTCTTCTAGGTTCAGAAACAGTTATCGCCGTTTCAGTAGGTGCTTCGCCCAACGACACTCCTGAAGGAGAGAGCTCCGGTAGAACTCACGTTTGCGCTATAAATGCAGATGATAAACTTTACTGTTGGGGAGATAACACCTTCGGACAATTAGGCGACGGACAAAGCGGAGGGTCTTTACCGCGTCTTGTAGGGGATAGCGGAACTTTAAATGGAAGAGGTGTTGTTCAAGTTTCAGCAGGATACAGTTTTACCTGTGCTATCAATACAGAGAGTCTCCTTTTTTGTTGGGGCAAAAACGATTACGGACAGTTGGGGATTTATTCAACAGAAAATACCACCTCCCCCACACCTATATATAATGCAGATCCAGAAAAAGTTGGTGGACTTGGAACTGGAAACGATCCAGCGGTTATGTCAGTTTCAGCAGGTACAACTCACACCTGTGCCATAGAGAGCGGATATCTTTTCTGTTGGGGAGATGGTAGTTATGGAGCGCTTGGAAATGGTGATGGAACAGATAGAAGTTTTCCAGTCGCTATCAATAAAGGATCTCCACCAGGTCAATTAGACGGAAGTATTGTTCTATCTACCTCTTCAGGATCTGGTTTTACCTGCGCTATCAACGAGATCGGTGAAATTTATTGCTGGGGGAAAAATACTGATAAAAAACTACTCGGGATTAGTGGAGTAGATACTAGATTTCCCCAGCTTGTGGCAGGTTCAGATAGTAATCCCAATCCTGGCTTACTAGGCACATATACTGTAAATGCCGTTTCTTGTTCAAACTCCGGTCCCTCCTATCAATCGATCTGCGGCATAAACTCACAACATAATCTTTATTGCTGGGGAGATAGTAACTTTGGTCAATTAGGACAAAACTCTACCACTACCAATACAACACCGACACAAACACTCTTTAATGAAGACTCCACTTGTAACGGTATCGATGATGATGGTGATGGATTAACTGATGAAGATTACGTTTCTGTATCTTGTAACACAGGGCTACACGGTTTATGCGCAGCAGGAACAACATCTTGTAACGCCGGAAGTGTAGTTTGTAATCAGACAAATTCTCCTACAACTGAGATCGCTTGTAATAATATCGATGATGACTGTGACGGTATAACTGATACTGATGCTGCAGGTTACGGAGCTGCTTGTAATAACGGGCTACTCGGTGCGTGTTACAAAACAGGCACGATGTCAGTTTGTGATGGAGGAGTTTTAACGTGCTCTGCTCCAAACGTTGAACCTACAACTGAAGTCGCTTGTAATAATATCGATGATGACTGTGATGGAGTAACTGATACTGATGCTGCAGGTTACGGAGCTGCTTGCAATAACGGGTTACTCGGTGCGTGTTATAAAACAGGCACGATGTCAGTTTGTGATGGAGGAGTTTTAACGTGCTCTGCTCCAAACGTTGAACCTACAACTGAAGTCGCTTGTAATAATATCGATGATGACTGTGATGGAGTAACTGATACTGATGCTGCAGGTTACGGAGATGCTTGTAATAACGGACTACTCGGTGCGTGTTATAAAACAGGCACGATGTCAGTTTGTGATGGAGGAGTTTTAACGTGCTCTGCTCCAAACGTTGAACCTACAACTGAAGTCGCTTGTAATAATATCGATGATGACTGTGATGGAGTAACTGATACTGATGCTGCAGGTTACGGAGCTGCTTGTAACAACGGACTACTCGGTGCGTGTTATAAAACAGGCACGATGACTCTTTGTGAAGGAGGGGTTTTAACGTGTTCTGCTCCAGATGCAGATCCAGTAAGTGAAATTTGCGGTAACGGCATTGATGATGATTGTGATGGTGAAACTGATGAAGATTGCAATGCAGAAACTCCTACCCCTACCCCTCCAGCGCCTTTTGTAGATGCTTGTCCTACCGACCCGAATAAAACTGAAGCAGGAGTTTGCGGCTGCGGTATAGCCGATAGCGATCATAACAATAACGGCATAATTGATTGCCTTGACCCGAAGTGGCCGACAACAAAAATAGATAGTATCGTTACACCAAACACCAAACCTGTCACTCCACGGGTAGATGTAGTAAAGAAAAAGGTCGTCGTTTATATGCAACGTTTTAAACGTGCCGAGCTACTGAAAAAATTACGTAACGTAGTTAACTATGCCAAAAAAAATAAAAGGAAAAAAATTACCTTTAGGTATGAAGTTGTTCTAAGACAGGTCTCTACTAAAACAACGTATAAAAGTATCACGAAGAAAAAGATTCAATCTCGGATCTCAAAACGTAATAAAGTAATCTTTAAGAAACAGCGGCAAGGAACTTACAAAATTAAGTACAGAGTTAAGATCTATAAGAACGGTAAACTTGCTAAGAACACGAAGTGGAGCGATTCTAAAACTGTTACAGTTTCGAAAAAGTAGGTGTATGTTTTTATACACCCTATTTTTTAAATGTTGGTAGCCTACCCATTCCACTTTTACAGAAATTTATATTTCTATTGAAGTATCTTTGAAAAATAACGAAAAGAGAGTCCACTTAGGAAAGTTCCAGCAAGTCAGAACCTCCATTAGAATCTGCCTTATCAAAATCTACTTCATTAAGGCTTCCAGCAGGACCTCCATCGCTGCCTCTCGATTCAAGAAAGTCATCGAGGGATTGGTCTACACGTTCTCCCATTGTTCTATGAAAGTCTTCTTCAGGAACATGTTCAATAAAATTTTCTATCCTTTCTATCCTTTCTTTTAAAGTGTCTGCTATTTCAGGACCACACTCTTCTGCTAAGCGCTTAATTTCCTTAAGATAAGAAGAAAGGTTCCTAGGATCTCTATCTTTAACTTGTTCTTCAGAGATTTTTAAATAATTGTCAATACACCTCTTCCTTACATTTTGGTAAGAATCTTTAAGTAATTGTGCATCATCTTCAGACAATTTAATATTTGCCTTTTCATAAGAGAACTTAATATCTTCTATTAAGCTATCGGCAAAAGCTACATCATCTTTATTTACTCCCTGCTTTTCTACTATTTGTTGCAAATGATACTTTAAAGAGGAAATTGAGTTCTCACAACAACGCTGTAAAAATTCATCGAGCAGCTCACTTTGATATTTTTTAATTTTTTCAATTGCTCCACTTGCAAACGAGACACTACCACTTGCAGCGTACTCCTCCAAACATTGCAAATAGTGCTGAATACCGTTTCTTCGTGCTGAGAGTAAACAAGATTGCAGCTCTCCAAGCTCTTCTGCACTAAACAGATTAGTATTAGAAGAACCAACTTTAGCTTTACGCATCTCATCAAAGACCTTATCTGCTCTAGCAACAGCCCCATACTTGGCATAAAATTTTAAGCGCCACAGGAAAAAATCTTTGGAGACACTTGGACTGAGAAAAGACGCTTCTTCTAGTGGAGGACTTTCGGAACCCTCTTTAGGATCTATGCCTTGACGATCTTGACGAGTTCGTTTTTGATATGACGGATTATCTGATTTTATTGGCGGCATTAAAAACTTATTTTTACTACTTTACTACAACTATCTGATTTTAGCCCGCCCCTCCTACCTCGTCAATTTTACTAAAAAATAATGCTTTATCAGACAGTTGCGCACAAAAAAGCGCTGTTAAAAACGGTCTCGCCCTCTTTTTCTTAGCTTCTAAGCCTAAAGCTAGAGGCTGAAGAAAAGCATCAAAGGCACTTTTTAAAACGCTTTGCTTTTAAAAAGTGTATCTCTGTATCTATCCACTCGTCCTATCCTTTATTTTAAAGTGTCTACTATTTTAAGACCACATTCTTCTGCTAAGCGCTTAATTTCCTCAAGATAAGGGGAAAGGTTCCTAGAATCTCCATCTTTAACTTGTTCTTCAGAGATTTTTAAATAAATTTCAATACTCTTTTGCCTTACACTTTTGTAAGAATCTTTAAGGAATTGTGCGACCTCTTCAGGCATTTCACGCTTTGCATATACATAGTAGAGCTCGAGATCATTTTTAAATTGATCAGCATCAGCGATATACGCTTTTAATACATTAACAACATCTAGATCGATATTTAGATCTATTTCATACTTTTTTAATTTGGCGGCATAATTTTTTAATATTTCAACATCACTTAGTTTTACTATCTTGTTCAATTTATACTTAGCAGAAGGAATCGCTACCGCCAAACATTCCCTAAAAAGTTCATCAACCCACTCCTGAGTAGCAGGAGCCTTTTCAGTACCCAGAACTTTTTCATATTGTGTAATTTTATTAAGTGTTTTTAGTGCAAGCCCAACATCACCACCTTGAGCGTACTCCTTAAAGCATTGCAGCAAGTGCTGAATACCGTTTTTTCGTGCTGAGAGTAAACAAGATTGCAGTTTTTCGAGCTCTTCTGCACTAAGTAGATCGTGCTCACGTAATAAGTCAAAGTACCTATGAGTCCTATCAACATTTCCGATCTTGGCATAAAATTTTAAGCGAGCTAATAGATCATCTACATTAGGTAAAGACGCTTCCTCTAATGGAGAACTTTCGGGGGAACTCCCTTGAGAGGGATTAGAACCTTGAGAGTGGTTAGGAGGTGTGGAGCTTAAGTTTATCGACATTATTAAAACTTCGTTTTACTACAACTATCTGATTTTAGCCCGCCCCTCCTACCTCGTCAATTTTACTAAAAAATAATGCTTTATCAGACAGTTACGCACAAAAAAGCGCTGTTAAAAACGGTCTCGCCCTCTCTTCCCATTAAACATTAAAGAGGAACTCTACAACATCACCGTCTTCCATCACGTAATCTTTTCCCTCTGTGCGTAACACACCCGCTGTGCGACACGCTGCCACACTTTTGTATTGGAGATAATCTTCATACTTAATGACCTGTGCGCGGATAAAGCCACGTTCGAAATCAGTATGAATCACACCGGCAGCTTGTGGAGCCTTCCACCCTTTTTCTATCGTCCAAGCACGCACCTCTTTCGGACCTGCTGTAAAAAAACTTTGCAAACCGAGGGTGTCGTATCCGATCCTCGTTAAGCCTTGTAAGGCGCTCTCTTTTAAACCGTATTCCTGTAAAAGCTCTGCCGCTTCTTGATCTGAAAGTCCGATCATATCCTCTTCGATCTTAGCGCAGATCGTAACACACCCAGCCTTAGACTTTTCAGCGTGTGCCTTAACAGCCTTAACATAACTGTTCTCTTTATTGATCTCATCCTCTCCGATATTCATAGCGTAAACTACACGTTTATCAGTTAAGAAGGAGGACTGCTTTAAAAAGAATTCGAAGTCGGCGTCATCGCGCTGTCCAAATGAAGATACGGGATGACCTGTATTTAAGTGTTCAACTAAAGCATTAACAATCTCCACTAGTGGTAGCAATTTTTTGTCGCCTTTGGCTTGCTTCTGCACCCGCTCAAGTTGTCTTTCGATACTCTGCAGATCAGCTAAGATTAACTCCGTTTCAATCACCTCAATATCTCGTAACGGATCAACACTACCATCAACATGAACTATATTTTCATCATCAAAACACCTGACTACATGCAAAATAGCATTAGCTTCTCTGATATTTGCTAAAAACTTATTTCCCAAACCTTCACCACGACTAGCACCTTTAACAAGCCCTGCGATATCTACAAAATCAACTGTGGCATAAATAGTTTTTTGTGGTTTTACGAACTCACTTATTAGATCAATACGAGGGTCTTTTAGAGGAACCGTTGCTTTATTCGGTTCTATCGTACAAAAAGGATAGTTAGCGCTCTCTGCATTTTGCGCTCTTGTTAAAGCATTAAAAATCGTTGATTTTCCAACATTCGGCAGTCCAACAATTCCGATATTTAGTCCCATAGCACACCGCTCTCAGATAGAAATGATAAATTAAGGTGCAGAAGCGCATTCAAAAACAGATCAGCCCGTTAAGCGGCGTCATTTTAGCCCATATCAATAAAATAACAATATCACCTTTTCTATCCTGACAAATCAATTAATCTCACGTATTGTCAAGAGATACTCACATTGTAGCCGCTCCTTCAAAACCCTTACTGTTATAATCGAGGTTGAGGTCTAAGGATAATTTTTATACATTGCTATCACCATGCGCCTTTCTTTTTTTAATAAGTTTAAACAGATACCTTTCTTTAAAATTTTCTTACTAATCTCTGTCTGTTCTTACGGATTCCTTGCTTGGAAAACCGTAGCTCCTTTCTGGTTTAATCTCTCTTATTCAACTAACGACGCCTATCAACAGGTTTATCCGTTTCACAAAGTATTAAACCCGCTCCTATTTAAAGATGATGTCATTACTGAATATATGCAGCTCTACCTGCCGCCCCTGCACTATCTAATCTGTTCCGTAATAACTTGGCTCTCTTCTAACGTTATTTTAATGTCTCACATCGTGACGCTGCTTCAGATCTCGTTACTAATACTCTTTATGTTTTTAGGAGTTCGCCGTGCGGCAGGTAGCAGTGCTGCCCTATTTGCTACACTCTGGCTTTTACACACACGTAGCATCCTCGATCGTGCCACAGGCGGTTTGGCGCGTGGCTGGCTAGCGGTAATCATTGCCTGTTTTTTATACCTACTTGTCAGTAAACGGCACCGATCTATTATCTTCCTTTTGTTTTTCGGATGTCTTCTAAATCAAGTAGGCACATTTGTTAGCGCTTTCAGTTATGGTCTTTTCTTGTGTTGTAAAATTTTATCTCGTAAAAGTCGTAAAGAATATCTACCGCACCTTATCAGACTTGGCATTGCTGCACCCTTTATAATTTTACTTACCTTTATTACCACTCAAAAACCTGCCGAGATAGGAGAGATGGCAACTCTAAAAGAAGCCTCCACTCTAAGCACATTCAGCAAAACAGGACGTTTTCCACTTCTTCCTTTTAAAAGCATTACAAGTGAAATAACTGATTATGCGCTGTCACCTTTTAACACCAAAAAAGTTTGGTACAAACCACCAGAGATTGTCCGCAAAGCAACTCTTCCCTTTGTGATACTCCTATTTTTGGGGCTTTACTTAATGGCAGCATTTAAAAAACAGAAGAGCTTAATAGTAGAAGCGCTATCTTGTTTTTCAGCCTCTTTAATGGCTTATCTTTTAGCAAGACACTTTGCCTTTCGCCTTTTTGTACCGAATAGGTATCTTCTTGTTCCGATGGGACTTTTCTCTATTTTCTTCGTTTCCGCGATAGGTTTTAACGTATTTAAAAATATAAAAATTAAACCTTTAAACTTAGACGGCTCTGTTATCTTTGCCTGTTTTATGGCGTGCGCTATCCTTCTATTTTCAGGGCATGGCTTGTACGGTCACGGTAGGTTTGATGTAACAAGTACAAAAAGAGAAAACCTCTGGAAGTGGCTTAAGTTAAACACTCCCCACGATGCTCTTTTTGCAGGGCACCCTTCTTATATTAATGGTTTGCAATTATGGGCAGAAAGAACAGCTTACATCACAACAGAAACGGCGCACCCCTTTTATTCAGAGTATCGTAAAGAATCAGAACGTCGCTTAGCAAACTCCTTCAAAGCGTATTACGCCACAACACCACTCGCCTTTACTGAAGTGCTAGAGAATGAAGGGATCGATTATTTCATCTTTAATAAAAAAGATTTTTCAGATGCAGCTATCAAGCGAGCAACTTACAGAGACCCTATTAGGGAAGTGGTGCAAGAATTATGCAAAGATAAAGTTGCAGCGGATTTTCTTTATGCAAAGTTTTCTAATGCCGAATCTCCATTATCGCAAAGTGTAGCTTACGAAGATCAAGATTCTCTTGTTGTCGATCTAAAGCACCTCCTTAAAATAAGCCAAGTAACAAATTGAATATCTTAGTGTTGTAAGTAGATGATCTATAAATTGATTGCACCGTGCTTAAGCGTTTGTCATAATTTAATACCTTAAATGCGAAATATCCTATCGCCAAAGATAGACTTTAGTTTTTTATGGATCTTAAAATATGAACCTTCTTTTATTAGCTATGTCTTCAACTTTTATTTTAGTAGGTAGCGCGCTTTCTCAAAATAACTCGTACGATAAATACGGCAACAAAACAGGTTCTTATCACACGAACTCAAGTGGTGACATCACTTCCTATAATAAATACGGAAGTAAGATCAAAACTTATAACAAAACTTCCGATGGCTATAATATCTACGATAAGTATGGGAGTAAAAGCGGAACACTCAGAAAAACAACAAACGGATATAACACTTACGACAAATACGGTAGCAGAACAGGTAGCTTCAAAACAGATTCGAACGGTACTACTACACACTATGATAAATATGGAAATAAAACAGGCACTTTTAAAAAAGATTCAACAGGTCGCATAACTCATTACGATAAATACGGACATAAAATTAAAAGCTATAAGTGAATACCTTACGGCGTAAAGATATGCTTATGATAAAAAAGGGGTGGGTGCTGCTTAGGCTTTTTTTGAATAATTTTTTAGATAAGAATCCTGCACAATTGATTGATGCTAAATTTATGGAGTTTTATTATGCATAAAAAAATCGTTAGTTTATTTTCAGGAGCAGGTGGCTTGGATAAAGGCTTTGAAAAAGCCGGATTTGATATTGTATGGGCAAATGAATTTGATCCTACAATTTGGGAAACTTTTGAACACAACTTCCCTAACACCTATCTAGACAAAAGAAGCATACGGGATGTTCCGTCAAATGATATTCCGGAGTGTATTGGTATTATTGGTGGACCTCCGTGTCAAAGTTGGTCGGAAGCCGGTTCATTACGAGGCATCAACGACTCAAGGGGACAACTCTTTTATGAATTCATAAGAACCTTAAGAGATAAAAAACCACTATTCTTTTTAGCTGAAAATGTTGAGGGGATGCTTGCACAAAGACATGCGCAAGCTTTAGCCAAGATAAAGTATCTGTTTAAAGAGTCAGGCTATAATCTAAGTTTTAAATTGATTAATGCAAATAATTACAACGTCCCTCAAGATAGGAAGCGTGTAATTTTTATAGGATATAGAGATGATTTAAATTTAACTTTTGAATTTCCAAAAGAATCTAACTACAAACCTGTTCTGCAAGATGCCATTTGGGATTTAAAAGATTCAGCGATACCAGCGAAAGAAAAGAATTACACGAATGGAACAAAATGTATTGTTCCTAATCATGAATATATGATCGGTGGATTTTCAACGATATATATGTCAAGAAACCGAGTTAGGGCTTGGGATGAACCGTCTTTTACAATTCAAGCAGGCGGCAGGCACGCCCCCATACATCCACAAGCACCAAAGATGACATTCATTGAACAAAATAAACGTGAATTTGTAAAAGGAAAAGAGGACTTGTATCGTAGGCTATCGTTACGTGAATGTGCGAGAATTCAAACTTTCCCAGATGATTTTATCTTTAAATATGACAATCTGATAAATGGTTACAAGATGGTTGGAAATGCTGTGCCTGTAAACATGGCGTACATTCTCGCAACTAAAATAATGCAAGATCTGTCAGCAATCTTAAATTTTGAAGATATACAGGAAAAGAGATCGGTTAATTTTTAATGGCTAAAACCTCTGCTCTTTGAGCGCCTTTTAGATCTCTAATGGCATAGAGGGTGATTGTTGAACTTACGCCCCGCTTTCTCAAATCCTTAACATATTGCAGAACCTTTTCTTGGTCGCCACGCAGCACATCCTTAAGACACCAACCTACCCCTTTTCGTACGAGATCCTCCTTGTCTTTAAGTAAGTTTTCACATAACGCCAAGGCAGGCTTAGTGAACTTACCACTCTCGCCACATTTACGAGTAAAAGCTACTACACTTGCTCGACGCTTCCACATATTTTTAGACCTGTTCCAGTTGCTAATCAATTTCAAGACCTCTTGGGGATACCTATTAAGAAGGGGTTGTAATACATCGATGCAAAAATCATCAATAGTAGACCAACTATTAAAATAGTTTAAAGCTCTATCTAAAAAAGCTAAGTGATCTACGCCGAGAGAATCGATATTAGTTTGTAAGATAAAATTTCCTGCTAGAACTGTTTCCTCTACTCTATCACGATAAAAAAGAAGTGCTAACGCCACACTGTCTTTGCAAGAAAGCGCACTAATGCGGCGTTTGTATGATTTAAGAATCCGGTCACGCACGGAGGTCTTCACACCGTAAGAACGATACCCGTCGTACTTATGATACCTTGCGCTATCTTGAGCTACTTTTTTATCAGCAGCACAAAGCAACTCATTCTTAATCTCTTGATATAAACTTTTTATCACTTTAGTTCCTTAGTGAGTCGGATAGTTGAATATCTTAGTCTGATCTAATGATAGCAACGGAGTGATTATAACAGAACTTTTTTATCACCACCCTTGTAGCAACGGAGTGGTTACAACAGATCTTTTTTATCACCACCCTTGTAGCAACGGAGTGATTATAACAGAACTTGTCTTACCGACACCTACTTAATATCGATGCCAAAATAAAAGTTGGCGGAGAGAGGGGGATTCGAACCCCCGGTAGGGGTAACCTACACACGCTTTCCAAGCGTGCGCCTTCAGCCACTCGGCCATCTCTCCATTAAGACGGTAACGGTGCAACTCTATCGACGAGCACCTTTTTTAAAAACAGATAAAAAACCATCTTTCAAGGTGTAAAGAGAACGGAGAGGAAGAGATTCGAACTCTCGGTACAGTTTCCCGTACACACACTTAGCAGGCGTGCGCCTTCAGCCACTCGGCCACCTCTCCAAATCAGAATACCTTTCTCTCAAAAAAGGCTCTTCTTGGTTTTTATCACTTTTTTATAGCATAAAAAATAATATGTTTAATAATATCAATTGATAAACAACAATCGGTGGGAAAGGGATTCGAACCCCCGGACCCCTTTCGAGATCTCTGGTTTTCAAGACCAGCGCCTTCAACCACTCGGCCATCCCACCATATTTTAAACGCTATAAGGTGCGTAGAGTAGGCAGAAACGGTAAAAATGGCAAGTCTCTAAACGCTTTTTCCTAATATAGTTATAAGTTTTAGTTAAAGCTTTTAATTCACTAGCTAGAATAAAAATCGCACGCGGCTCTAAACGCTTTTTCCTAATACTCCTAACTACTTTTCAAAAGAGATCACCTTTAAAGCATCTACTTTGTAACGTTTTTTATGCTCTAAAATATTTCTTCAAAAGACTCCCAAAAAATCTTCCTTTGTGTAAAAATGCGCTTGTGCGCCTTTAGCTTAGTTGGATAGAGCGTTTGGCTACGAACCAAAAGGTCGGGGGTTCGAATCCCTCAAGGCGCGCCACTTCTTACACCTCTTTCTTTTTCTTTTCATCTTGAGTTAACTCATTGTGATAACTAAAAAAACTCCTGATTTTTTAGATATGCTTATGCAGGAAGCTCTGCAGGAGGCTCGTATGGCCATGCAAGCAGGGGATGTTCCGATAGGGGCTGTCATAGCGCTAAAAGGAGAGATTATTGCGCGCGCGCATAATGAGATAGAGCGTTTAAAAGATGCTACAAAACACGCCGAGCTAACAGCTATTCAACGTGCTTCGCAAGTTTTAGGAGATTGGCGGCTTTCTGAAACAACTCTGTGCGTTACCTTAGAGCCGTGTCCGATGTGTGCCGGAGCTATTAGACAGGCACGGATCGGAACAGTTGTTTTTGCTGCTCACGATGAAAAACGGGGAGCGCTGGGATCTCTCTTTGATCTCTCTCTGGATAAACGCTTAGGAGCACTTCCCCGTGTTATTAGTGGCATCAGAAGTGCTGAAGCAATAACGTTGTTACAAGATTTTTTTAAAAATCACAGATCTTAACTTTAAATGCCGAGCTCTTTAATAAAGGCGACTGAGATCTCTTCAGAGGTCGGGCGATACGCTCCGCTTTCAATCTGAGACGAGATGCGCTCTATCTTAGCTCGACGTTGAGCCTGCTCGCTTTCTTCGGCTTTACTATTATAAAGTGAAGAGTCTACCGTGACAGCATCATCATTAGCAAAAGATGCTACCTTGTTTGTATCTGTCTGAATTTTTTTTGGTCCTGAATATAATTGATGGGCAGGATTTCCCAATGCTGTAATAAGTCTGTCTAATTTTTCTGTTCGCATGATTTTACCTCATCCATGAATAGATAACTCCGAGTGGTACTGCATCAAAGAAACTGCGCTTCACAACTAGCCCCGTCCTTAGGCATTATAAAAATGCGTCTATACAATCCTGACGCAGAGAATCCATTCTAAGTTTAATTGTCGTCCAAGCTACAAATATCCTTTAGTGGTTTTTTTAAATTTGTAAGAAAATTCCTAAAAAATATAAAATAGGTAACAAAATCAGGGTGTTGCACTACGCATTTTTTACACTTTTTGCTATGGAGCGCCCTCTCTAAGAAGGTAAAAGGTAGTGACTGTGTGATTGATATTAGTGAGAATGTTTTTACCCCCTTTACTACAAAGCACTTCCTCTAAAAAAGTAAAAAGTAGTTACTGTGCGATTGATATTAGTGAGAATGTTTTTACTCCCTTTGTCACAAAGCACTTCCTCTAAAAAAGTAAAAAGGCATTTACTGTAATTGGTGTCAAAGAAAAATATTTTTAAAAAGTGTAAGAGATCTTACAGCAAATTAGAAAAAAATTTGAACGTAACTTAAGAGCTAGCTATGGTTTATCACACTTATTAAAATTATCACCTTTACAAAGGTAAAAGATTTATTACGAACGTTGAGATTATCAGAGTAAGGTAAAATTTATTATGAACATTGAGATCTTTAGCTTTACAAAGGTAAAAGATTTAGTAGAGGCAGAGCTTCAATATCTTAAACGGCTACAAGGAGACCTATCGCTAAAGGTGACTGTACTTTCTCAATCAAAGATAAAAGCTACTCCTACTCTTATTCTTGCTGATGAAGCGAAAGAGCTACTCTCTCACTTAAGGCCGACGCAGTACCTTATTATTCTGGATGAATACGGATCGCAGATGACTTCAAAAGGTTTTGCGGAGTTGTTGCAAAAGCATCGTAATCAATCAACAGGAGAGTTAGTGTTTGCTATCGGAGGACCTTACGGCTGGGATGATTCTATTAGAAAAAGGGCGAATGCTACCTTTTCACTATCGAAACTAACCTTCCCTGCGCACGTCGCTAAGTTTTTATTGATTGAACAACTTTATCGAGCGATGACTATTATTAACGGACATCCGTATCATAAATAAGTCGCACTCTTTTTCAGTTGTCCTAAATTGACAACAGATAATAGGCTTTTATACTTTTAGAGACCTTTTATTAAATACTATTTTCTTATGAAACAACCACAGAAGAGAGGAAAAAATTCTTCATGCTTGGAAGTTAGTACAGCAGCAGAGAGAACTTCTCCTAATAAGATCGCTGAACAGAAGAGGAAAAAAAATTCTCTCTGTTTGGGAGAACGTGTCCGCGTCCACTTTAAAGCGTTAGCGCACGGCGGCACCTGTATCGGAGACATTACGGAGGGGGCGGCTAAAGGTGTAAAGGTTTTTGCTGCGGGGGTAATTCCTGGAGAAGATGCAGTTATCACTATTAAAGAGAATAGAGGTAATTTTTGTGAAGGAGAGTTATCTGAACTTTTAAGCACGGCACCAGCAAGGGTAACTCCCCCTTGCCCTTATTTTACACAACCATTAAATGGGTGTGGTGGTTGCGATCTGCAACACATTGAGGTTAAAACTCAACGACAACTAAAACTCGCTTTAGTTCAAAATACGATCTTACATCAAGGAGGAGCTTCGGCAAAGAATGGTGCTTCTGATGCTTCAGATGGACTTCCTCCTTTTCACTATCGTCACAGAGTTACGTTACACACTGATAGTAACGGTAAGGTTGGCTTCTATAAGAAAAAAAGTGGAGAGTTAATTGAGATTGAACGGTGCTTACTTGTTACAGATGAGATCAATTTAGTTCTTCCTTTTGTTAAAGAGTTTGTAAAAAAACACCCTGCTTTAATAAGTGGAGTGGTGCTTGAGTTTCATGAAGGAGAGCACTTTTTATTATTAAAGATTGTAAAAGGTAAGGTGACGGCTTGGGATAGTTGGTTAACGGAGTTAAAACCACATTTTCACAGTATTAAACTTGAAAGTGATGGCGTTCAACTTTTTCAATATAAAAGAAGGGATAACACCATCCCTTTTGGACATTTTTCTCAAGTTAATGAAGAAGCAAACGTGCGCTTGGTTAACCTTGTCTGTTCTGAGATAACGGGGAGTGTTATCACGGAGCTCTACGCCGGTGCTGGAAACTTTAGTATTCCGTTAGCTCAGATGGGAAAAAAGGTTACAGCGGTTGAACTAGATCCTGAATTAACAAAGTATGGCACTCTTTTAGCATCTCAGAAAAATATCGCTCCTGAAGATCTGCACTTTATCAACTCTTCTGTTGAACGGTATTTAAAGAGAGCGTCACTTGCAGAAAGTGTTTTACTTGACCCACCACGTTCAGGTGCGCGCGTTGTAGCGGAAGTTTGTGACCCGACAAAGCAGAGAGAGATCGTGTATGTTAGTTGCAATCCAGCTACTTTAGCACGTGATATAAAAATCTTTACAACTAACGGTTTTATCTTACAAAAAATAATAACCTTAGATATGTTTTCACAAACTCAACACATTGAGACGGTCGCTTTACTTTCAAATAAATAATAACGAGGTGATATAGAGTGAACGAAGATCCGTTTAAGGAATATATCAAAGAATCCGAACCAACAAAAAGAGATAAAGGTTACGCTTGGCATACAGCCATTGGTCTGCAGGCGATAGACGGACTAAAAACATCACAATATCTGGCGCATACTGCCGTTCGAAACATTGAAGGTGAGATCTCTTTTGAAGAGGTTAATACACTTTTGCACACCTACTATAAGGAAAACCCTACCCGTGATGCGACAGACCGCACTGAAGAAGCTGACAAGGTCTCAGCTCGAATCGTTGCACTCCTTTCCGAACGTGCCTTCACCTTTACGCCTAATGAGTACCTTTCCATTCACAAAAAATTATTTACAGGTATTTATCCCCATGCTGGACACCTTCGGGATTACAACATCACAAAAAAAGAATGGGTCTTAAATGGTGCGACCGTACTTTACGGCAGCGCTGCAGAGCTGCGGGCAACACTGAATTACGATTTTTCTAAAGAGAAAAAGTTCTCCTACAAGAATCTTTCGATGGATGAGATTATCCATCACCTTGCTGTATTTATCTCCAAGTTGTGGCAGATCCATGTCTTCGGTGAGGGCAACACCAGAGCGACAGCGGTCTTCTTCATCAAGTACCTGCGCACGCTAGGCTTTGATATGACAAATAACACTTTCGCCGAGAACGCATGGTATTTTCGCAATTCACTGGTTAGAGCAAACTATAACGATCTTAAAAACGGCATTCATGAAACAACGGAGTACCTTGAATTGTTCCTGCGTAATCTCCTTTTGAATGAGAACCATCCACTGCATAACAGAACATTACATATCAGCGGAAAATTCAAAGAAGTAGAAAAAGTGAACATTGGACCTGAAAAAGCGAACATTGAAACACAAAAAGTGAACATTGAAACACAAAAAGTGAACATTGAAACTCTATTCACTGCAAAGACCGCTTCTCATATTCAGAAATTAAGAGAGACTTTAGGCGATAACAAAACATTTGGGAGGTCCGACCTTCAAAAAATACTTGGGTTAAAGTCAACAAGGAGTTCTGCACTGCTACGCGAAATGAGAGCACACGGAATTATAGAGCCTGTCTACGGACACGGAAAAGGAAAGTATCGTTTTTCCAACTTCTAAGTTGTTTAGAAGTTTTTTAAAAGCTGCCAAGCTTTTAAAAAAGTGTCTGGGCTTATCTTAGGATAGTGCAACTTTTACTACTCTTTTTTAGCTTTCGACTTACGTGTTGTTTTCTTTTTCTCTTCCACTTCCTCACTATCTTCTACTTCCGCAACTTTAGTTGCACGTAACTCCAAAAGATTAACTGCATCATCTAAAGTCAGAGCTTCAATGTCTGCTCCCTTAGGTATAGAAGCATTGATCTTACCATCAGTCACATAAGGACCAAAACGACCACTACGAAGAGAGATCTCTTTCTCTGTCGTTGGATGCTTTCCAAGAGCCTTTAATTTTAAAGGACTACTTCCGCCACGTCCACGCCTCTTAGGCTCTGCCAAGATCTCTAAAGCCCTCTCAAGTGTAATCGTTAAAGGAGAATCGGTTGCTGCCAAACTACGCGTATCACTACCACATTTGATATAGGGACCGTAGCGACCGTTAGCTGCTATAACCTCTTCACTGTTTTGCGGATTACTACCTAACGACCTCGGCAAGGCGAGTAATTTTAAAGCAAGCTCAAGGTCAACCTCTTCAAGTGTCATCCCTGCTAATAATGAAGCTGTTTTATTAGGATTCTTTTTATCGTTCCGACTCTCTCCCAACTGTACATACGGACCGAACGGTCCATTTTTAATAAAGAAAACTGGCTCATTCGTTTCTGGATCCGTTCCTAAATTTTGAGGCCCCTCACTAGCAGACTTTAAAAGCTCTTCTGCTTTTTCAAGGGTTAACTCATCAGGTGGTAATAACGGCGGCACACCAGCTCTATTTGTGCCGTCTGTTAAGAAAGCCCCGTAGCGCCCGACGCGAACTTCTATCTCTGCACCTTCTGCCGTTTTTGCTAACGGCATGCCACAAACTAAACGGGGATCAATATTTTTTTCACCGTCTTCAACCATACCCTTTAAGCCAAGATGTCCGTTACCGTAATAAAACGTTTTTAAATACGTTAAATTATCCGCCTCTCCGCGAGAGATTGAATCTAAATTATCCTCAAACCCCGCCGTAAAACCGTAATCAACAAGGGTAGCAAAGTTTTTTTCCATTAAAGATGTTAAAATCATCGCTAAAAAGGTCGGAACTAAAGCCGTCCCTTTTTTAAAAGCGTATTCACGCGATTGAATTACTCCAACTATTGAAGCCCAAGTGCTCGGTCTACCGATACCCAACCTTTCCAGCTCTTTAATTAAACTACCTTCAGTATAACGCGCCGCCGGTAGTGTTGTATGTTGTAACGCTTCAAGGTGTTTAATACTTAAAGGATCGCCCTGCTTTAAAGGTGGAAGGATCTTCTCCTGATCTGCTAACTCGGCATCAGGATCATCAGAGCCTTCTACATAAGCTCTTAAAAATCCCGGAAAAGTTATGGTTTTACCAGAAGCTCTAAAACGAGCGTCGTCACATAAAATTGATGCTGTGATCCGCGTGCCGTGCGCATCAGTCATCTGCGAAGCGATCGTTCTCTTCCAGATCATCTCATAAAGTTTAAACGCCTCAATCCCGAAACGTGCTTGCACTTCAGAGAGTGGTACAAAATGCTCTCCAGCGGGACGGATCGCTTCATGCGCTTCCTGCGCATTTTTTACCTTTGTTTTATAAAGACGTGGGGATGCGGGTAAGTATTCTTTTCCAAAATCACGCTCAATTAAAGTTCTCGATGCACGCAGAGCTTCTTCAGAGAGATTGGTTGAGTCAGTTCTCATATAGGTTATTAAACCGTTTTCATAAAGCGTCTGTGCAATCTTCATCGTACGTTGTGCTGTAAAGCGCAACTTTCTACTAGCTTCCTGTTGCAAAGTGCTTGTTGTAAAAGGTGCCGCTGGTTTATTGGTAAACGGCTTAGACTCTACGGAGCTAACTTTTATATCTCCATTTTTTAACTTAGAGCAAAGCTCTTCAGCGCTCTTTTTATTAAGGAACACGACCGCTTCAGGCTTATCAAGCTTTCCTGTTAATGGGTTAAAATCTTTACCCTCAGCTATCCTTTTTTCTCCAACGTGCGTTAACTCCGCTTCAAAGAGGGCATTATCTTGCGTTTTAAAAACTCCTTTTAATCCCCAGAAATCAGCACTTTTAAAAGACAAACGCTCTCTTTCTCGTTCAACTAAAAGCCGCATGGCAACGCTCTGCACACGTCCAGCACTTAAGCCACGCTTAACTTTTTTCCAAAGAAGTGGACTGACTTCATATCCGAATAAGCGGTCAACGATACGCCGCGTCTCTTGAGCACGCACCAACGCCATATCGATCTCCCTAGAAGATGAGATCGCTTTCTGAATGGCATCTTTTGTAATTTCATGAAAAACCATCCGACGCACTGGAACTTTCGGTTTTAAAACCTCCACTAAGTGCCAACTGATCGACTCCCCTTCGCGGTCACCGTCAGTCGCCAGTAAAAGTTCAGAGGCATCTTTTATCAATTTTTTTAATTCAGTAACGTGTTTCTTCTTTCCGTCAGGAATGACATAGATCGGTTCAAAATTATTCTCTACATTAACACCGAGACTCGCCCACTTCTCCTTTTTATACTTTAACGGCACCTCTGCTGCATTATTAGGCAGGTCTCTAACGTGCCCAAAAGAAGATGCAATTGTATAATTATCGCCCAAAAAGCGTTTAATTGTTTTCGCCTTTGTTGGCGACTCCACTATCACAAGTCGATTAACCATAATTCACCTGAGTTGTTGAACTTCAATAAAATACCTCCGAAGCATACCTATATTTGCACACGGTGCAAGAAGCAAGGGGAAAAAGCTCCCCTCTCTTTATTCCCTTGATAAAGATAACTACTTTATTTTTTTAATATATTACTCTCTAAAGGAAAGTTTTTTCTTTTAGGAAAAGTCTTCTCCATTTTTTAGTTAGGGGTCTAATACTTCTAAGAGACTATCAGGTTGGGCGCAGATATAATTTTTTAAAACGTACCTCCATTAAGGTTTTAATATAAAAAACAATGTGCCGCTTTAACAGGTAAAAAATTCGCCGCAAGGAAAAAGCACGCGGTTTTAGTAGAAAAAAACTTTACCATAAGAAAAAAATCATGCGGTTTTAGGAGGAAAAAGCTTTACTATAAAAATAATATGCGGCTTTAGTAGGTAAAATTCGCCGTAAGGAAAAAATCATGCGGTTTTAGGAGGTAAAAAATCTCTATACTTTCAAGTTGTTCCAAATTAGCTACAATGATTATATATTGAGCAAGCGGGTTTCTCCATAGGAAATATCATTATGAAATACGAATTCGGAAAAGCGGAAGATGCTTTAGGAGCAGAACGTTTACAATATCAAAAATTAAGGAAAAGACACTCTAGTTTAAAAAAATGGTCTTTTTTTATATCTCTACTCTTACTTGTCGGCGTCGGCTACTGGTATTTTTATGTTTCTTCTCAACAACGTTTTCCCAAATTACCAGAGGGATCTTATTTAGGTAGGATTTATGAGATCTTTCCTGATGAGCCCTCAGGGGTACAATTTTTTGTTGAGAGCTTACCGACGGAGGAATTGCTTTTTTCTTTGCAGCACCCAAAATGGAAACAGCAACGGGTAACAATGGTGCTAGGAGATAGTCAAGGCAACTGGTTGCATCCGATAGTTATTGTTGGAAGTGATACGAAGTTAAAGTTTATCGGAAAGAGTAACGGGGGTATCTATCAAGGGAGCGTAGCAACACAAGATGGGAGTAAAAAAGGGCGTTGGGAGCTCACTATGATCTCATCCCCCGATCACAACGCCCTTGAAGACCTGACTAAACTGGAAGAGTGGTTAACTTTAAAGTTACAATCTGAACGTCTCTCTCAAGAAATTTTAGCCTCTAAAAGATCGGTTTCTGAACAAAATAAAGAGATCACGAAGTTGACTAATTTCATCACTGATGTTGATAGCCTTAAAGCTCGTGCTGAAAAAAAGTTTCGTGAAGTTACGGAAAAGATCACTGAGGAGGAAAAGGTTTTAAAGCAGAAAGAGAAGGAGGCGCAAGTAGTAGAAAATCAACTGGTTTTAGCGCAAGTAGTAACAGACATGGGAAAGTTAGTCTCGTTATCAAGACAAACTCTTGAACGTGAAAATCGATGGATTGATTCTGTCTTAGGTAGCGCCCTACCCCCACTCGGAGAAGATTTTCAATTAGCTGTTGAACAGGCAAAAAAAATCATCGGTGTAAAAAAAGCCATCGCCGAAGAGGAGGAGTATATCAATCACCTACGTAGTTTAATGCAGGGCGGAGCGCCGCAAGCTACGCCTCCACCACCACCGACTACTTTTGGATCTTTGTGGGGGAATGCGCAATGAAACGAGGTATTATCTTTTTTGCTCTGATTTTTTTAGCACTATTAACTTGTAGCAGTAACGCCTTTACTCAAGAACAAGTTATTGAGGTTGTAGTTAGTAGGTTAGTTAAGACCTCCTTTGAGCCGAAGGAAGCTTTTTTTATACTTAATCTTAACGAAGAGGTACAAAAAGTTCCTGTAAAACTTTGGATTACAGATCCTAATGATACAAAAACGGAAGGGAGTGATCTTTACAGATATTTTGGCACTTTATTTAAACTTCCTGCTACTCAAGAAAGTTTTCAAGAAGCTCTTCTAATTCTTGGCAACAATGGAGAAGGTGAATTTTTCCCGTTTAAAACTCATCAAACAGCAGATGATGTTGTTTCGAATGAAGAGCTTTTAAATCTCCTTCAAAAACAGAAAGAAGCTATTGAAAGTTGGCGGGTGCAATTACGAGTGCAATCAGAAAGTTTAGAACGTTTACGTTCTGATGCTGAAATTATCGGCAACTTAGGAAAGATTGCAGAAAAAACCACAGAGCTACAACGTATGAAGATACAACGCCGCAACCTTGATCGTGATATGGAGAACTTAAAACGTTTTATCAAGATCGCTGGTAAAACTCCAAAGCCACACAATTTTACACGCCGTCAAAATATGTTGACTGAACAGTTAGAGGAGATCGCTAAAGCTGCTAAAGCGATGGAGGCGGGAGAGAGAGATCGTAAGAATCAGAGCGAAAGCGAGTTGCAACAACAGCTGCGCATGGTAGAAGAAACTAGAGACGAAGATTATGATGCTCTAAGAGAAAGGCTTAAAGCACTTAGACAAGAAAAAGTTGCACTTGAAGATTCTTATATGAGGTAAAAGGTATATTATGACGGAGTCGCTATCAAACACCGCTGACTATCACCGTTTAGCTCAGTTGGTGTGCGATCGAGGCTTGGCGGCTCCAGCAGTATTTTTTCTTGAAATGTATAAACCTGTTTCTACATTAATCGGTTCTGGAGCTCTCCTCTGCGAACCCCTCTTAAAGATCTTCTTTACAGGTGAGGCAACAGCAACAGCTATTGATTTTTTACAATCAAGGGAAAACATAGAACGTTTAATCTACGAGATAGAAGAGATAAGTCGCCTTAATAAAGCGCAGAATAGAGAAAAGACTCAAAATTTATCTTAATAAATTCAATATATTACAAATAGGAGATCTCCATCAAAGCCGCATAACATATTAGGTTTATTGTTATTTTTACCTATCTGGACAAATCCAAACTTAAACTTTGACATTGTCGAAGTTTAAGTTTGACATTGCCAAAGCTGTAAAGTATATTTGTCTTATGTACTACATCCGTGACATTACAGATAGGCTTAAAGAATTAGCAAGCACATTTAATGTTGTAATCGTTACAGGTGCAAGACAGACAGGAAAGACCACATTACTTAAAGAGGTATTCCCTAATTATGAATACATCTCCCTTGATCTTCCCAGTGTAGCTGAACAAGCTGAAAAACAACCGCAGGATTTTTTTTCAAGACACTCTGAATATCTTATTATTGATGAGGTGCAATACGCCCCCTCTTTGTTTAGACACATCAAGTATCTTGTCGATGAAGATAGACAAAAAAAAGGAAGATATATCCTTTCCGGATCGCAAAAATTTAATTTAATGAAAGAAGTTTCAGAAAGTTTAGCAGGACGGTGTGCCGTCCTTAATTTAGAAACATTCTCTTTTTCTGAAATAAAGAGTCATAATCGCTTTAAAAGTGTCTTAGATTACCAAACAATGCTTATGAAAGGCGGTTTTCCTGAACTTTGGGAGAACAGAGATCTTAAACGACAAGATTTTTTTTACAGCTATTTATCGACATACCTTGAAAGAGATGTCAGACAACTTCTCGGAATCGCAAGTCTAAGAGATTTTGAAAGATTTATCCGTCTCTGTGCTTCAAGAAATGCACAATTACTGAATAAAACCGAACTCGCAAAAGATGTTGGCGTCTCTGCTACAACCATTAACAACTGGTTGTCTGTTATGGAGGCTTCAAACCAAATAGTCTTATTGGAGCCGTATTATGAAAACTTGGGAAAAAGAATTATTAAGACACCCAAATTGTATTTTTGCGATACGGGATTACTGACATACCTACTCGGCTTACAAAGCCTCTCAAAAACCCCTTTTACTGGAATGATTTGGGAAACATTTATTTTTTCTGAATTAAGAAAATATCTACATAAGGCTACTTCAGGATCTTCTTTGTGGTTTTATAGAGATAAAAACGGCACAGAGGTGGATTTTGTAATCATACAAGGGGCTGAAGTTACCCTCTTTGAATGTAAGTGGTCCGAGCTACCTGTAAAGCAAGATGCCGCAGGACTACTTAAGGTAGGATCTTACTTTAAAGAAAAGAAGCCGATCCCTTTCGAAGTTAAACAGAATTTTATCGTTTGCAGAACGGAGACCCCATTCCCTATCGCACACGATGTTACAGCCATAAACGGATTTAATTTAGCTGAAGATATGAAAAGACACTTTCAAGATACTTAAATCAGAGAAAAGACAAGTGTTTTTTCGTTTCGAAGAGATATAAAAGAACCTTCTAAAAAAACAATTTTAAATTCGCATAATAACCTAAATTGATTATACTTATTCTTATATTTTAGACTAACTTTAGGATACTTGACCGAATCTGGTGGCGGCGGCGTCTATTTACGCAGCAGAAACTCACTCCTTACAAAAGGAAGTAAAATTTGCTATAGACTCGTCCCCTTATTACTATCAGTATCTAAGTTTACTTTAGTTTTACATTAGAAGTGTAACCTTAACCGTGTATGCAGTTTTATAAATTAACTTAGGAGGATCTGTGGCTATTATTATTGATGACATATCTAGAACTTTCCAAGAATATCTACTCCTACCTGGGTTAACGAAAAAGGAAAATATCCCATCTAATGTTAATTTAAAGGTTCCCATTCAACGCTTAACTAAAGATAGAAAGCAGGGGTTATCCGCAAATATACCGATCGTCTCTGCTGCAATGCAGGCAGTAACAGGTTCTGATTTAGCGATCGCTTTAGCCAGAAAGGGTGGTATCGGATTCGTCTATTGCTCACAATCCGTTGAAGAAGAAGCTAAAATCGTACGCAAAGTTAAGGAACATAAGGCGGGCTTTGTGGAGTCAGATTCAAACCTTGCACCTGATGCTACCTTAAGAGATGCACTTAAGTTAAGGGAAAAAACGGGGCACTCCACGATAGCAATTACGCAAGACGGCACCGCTCATTCAAAATTATTAGGCATTCTAACCGGCAAAGATTTTTGGGAGTTTAAAGACGACCTCTCTAAACCTGTTTCAGAATACTACACCCCACTAGATAAGTTAGTCTACGGCGAAGAGGGTATCTCGTTGCAGGAGGCAACAGAAAAGTTGTGGTTAAATAAGAAAGAGTGCCTACCGATCGTTGATAAGACAGGGCGGCTTTCTGCTCTCGTTTTCAGAAAAGATTACTTTGATCATAAATCAAACCCTTATGAATTATCTGACGCAAAGAAGAGACTTATTGTCGGTGCTGCTCTCAACACTCACGATTTTAAAGTGCGTGGTCCAGCTATGTTTGATGCCGGTGCAGATTGTGTCTGCTTGGACTCTTCTGATGGCTATGGCGAATGGCAAAAAGAGGCTGCGCACTGGTTACGTAAAGAGTGTGGCAGTGATGTAGTTATCGGCGGCGGCAATGTGGTAAGTGGCGACGGTTTTCGTTATTTAGCAGAAGAAGCGAAGCTTGATTTTGTTAAAGTCGGTATCGGCGGTGGTTCGATCTGTATTACACGCGAACAGAAGGGGATCGGGCGTGGACAGGCATCGGCAGTTTTAGATGTGGCGGCAGCACGTGATGCTTATTACGCAGAAACTGGGAATTATGTACCGATCTGTTCAGATGGCGGATTATTAAATGATACTCATGTAATCTTGGCACTCGCTATGGGAGCCGATTTTGTAATGATGGGACGTTATTTTGCTATGACAGAAGAGAGTCCAACTCCGAAGATCACTTATAAAGGAAGGATGTATAAGCCGTACTGGGGAGAGGGTTCAAACCGTGCTCGCAACTGGCAACGTTATAAACAATCAGAGAGAGAGCAACTTATTTTTGAAGAAGGTGTTGATGCTTACGTACCGTTTAGCGGAACTCTTTCAGAAAAGATTGATGTTACTATCGCAAAATTAAAATCAACGATGTGCAATATAGGTGTAACAACTATTAAAGAGCTACATCAGAACGCTCGCTTAACGCGAGTCTCTCCGATGACCTTAGTAGAAGGTGGCACTTCACACGTTGAAAATTTAGATAGAACACAATCTAATCAGTAATTGTTAAGAGATGGATTGCAAAGATAATCAGGTGGTTCGTGAGCTTATCTTAGCCTCTGCTTCAGAGATGCGTAGTGAACTACTTAAGGTGTGCGGTGTTTCCTTTAAAGTCTGCCCTGCCGATATAGATGAAACGACTTTCCCTGAAGAAACTCCACTAGATGCCATTAAACGTTTAGCCTTAACAAAGGCCAAAGTTATTAGCGCTAAGTATCCTGACGCTTACGTTATAGGCGCAGATACAGATGTGGTTATTGATGGTGAGGTCTTAGGGAAACCGTTATGCGCCGAACGTGCAGAGGAGATGTTGCACCGTTTACAGGGACGAGAGCACTCTGTCATCGGATCTTTTGCCATCGTCTGCAAAACAAAGCCTCTTGAGGTGGTGGAATCAAGCGTTACAAAAGTTAAGTTTTTACCGATGACACCTGCGGAGATACGTGGCTATGTTGAAACAGGCGAGCCTCTTAATAAAGCAGGAGCCTGTTCCATTCAAGGTTGCGGCATGCAATTTATAAGTGAAATCTGCGGCTCTTACAGCAATGTGATCGGATTAGACGTTGCAGCTTTATTAAAAAAGATGAAAACTCTCTCCATTATATAAATAGCATTAAAGCGTTATTTAAATATGGAAACTCTTATTTCACGCTATCTAAATATTATTACAAACTTAAACTCAATAGCCTCCCGCAAAGGGCTTTCTGCGCCAACCCTTGTCGCCGTTTCAAAATACCAAGCGGTGGAGCAGATGCGGATTTTGGCTGATTTTTTAATCTCTAAAGGTGAATTAGCGTTTTTTGGAGAAAGTTACATTCAAGAATATCGCGCCAAACAAAAGCTTTTACCTCCGCACCGCTCACACCTAATCGGTCGCTTGCAACGGAATAAAGCGCGTGAAGCAGTGGAGCTTTTTGATGTGATAGAAAGCGTGCACTCACTCCCCCTAGCGGAAGCGTTACAACGAGAAGCAGAGAGATGTAATAAAATACAGGATATCTTCTTACAAATTAACGTTTCAGAAGAGGAGGGTAAGGCCGGTTTTTATAAAACTGACCTTCCTGCTGTGCTAAAGGAGGTTTTATCTTTTACAGCATTAAAACTTTGCGGTGTAATGACTATCACAAGGTATTATAAAAATCGGGAAGAGGTTAGACCTGATTTTGCTAAAATGAAGAACCTAGCCGATATCATACAGGAAAAGCACCCTTCTTTAAGCAAACCTTTTCAGATCAGTATGGGCATGTCTGCTGATTATGATATCGCCACAGAGGAGGGCGCAACCTTTGTAAGGGTCGGTAGCGCTCTTTTCGGAGAGCGTTACTAACCACCTCTAAAGCTAATTGTTTTTAAATATTTTAGCGGTATCTTCTAGGTAATTTTTAGGCAGATGTGCCCTTAGTTACAGGTTGGCTAAAGATAAGCTAAGGATATTTTACTGGTATCTTTTAGCTAATTATTAGGTAAAGGGATCGCTCTTTACAGTATGGTATGTTTTATAAAGTTTTTGTAAACTCCGTAATATCTATAAACAGTGCACTTTTAAGCAGGCGGTGATATTATGAAACATTTATTTATCCTTACTTTAATACTTATCACTTCTATGACTACTTCTTGTAGTCCCAGATGGCCCCACAGATACGATACCTTAGCGCCGCGCGCACCATTTCACGGCTTTGGAAAAGTTGTGGTCTTAGTACGTGATAATCGTGCTGAAGTTTTAAACGGCTTAAGGAACCCGCAAGATGTCGGTACTGTCGAATCAATGGGCAAAACATTTCCGATTGAGATAGCAACCGGTCACGCCTTTGCTCAAGATGTAGGAGTTTCCGTTTGTAATTCTCTGATAGGTAAAGGCTTTGAATGTGTCCCCCTTGTATCCGGCAGATCTGAGATTGCAGAAGAGTTAGATTACATTAAAGAAACGCAAGCTCCTGTCAGAACTTTATTTGTCACCGTTGAAGAGTGGAATGTTGAGGTCTTTGTTAAAACCCGTGTTCAATACAACTTTGCATTAAAAGTTTTTAATGCAAATGGAGAGACAAAGGCCTCACTTAACACGGCAGGAGAAGAGCAGCTCGGGAAAGTTACAACTCTCAACCCAGCTAAAGCAGCGAGTAGAAGCGCACCTGCGGTGCTAAACAACGTCTTAAGCTCTCTCTTAAGCCATTCTCAAGTAATTTCAAGTATGAATATGGTGCGTGATATCGATGTGCTGGGATCGCGTTATAAATAATTTTTTTATAGGTTATACAAAATGTCACTACAACTTTCGCAGCGAGCGTGCAATACGCCTCCCTCACCGATCAGACGGCTAGCGCATTTAGCAAAACAAGCTAAAGCAGCGGGTAATAAAGTCTACTCTCTTAATATCGGACAACCTGATATTAAATCTCCAGAGGTTTTTTTTGAAGGATTACGTCACTACCAATCTGATGTACTGGAGTATGAAGTTTCTGAAGGAAACCGCATCTTACGTGAAGGATTAGCCGCTTATTTTAGCCGCACCTTAGATCTTGAACTCGTTTCTTGGCAATTTTTAATTACCACTGGTGCTAGTGAAGCTCTGATCTTTATATTTATGATCTGCTGTGATCCAGGTGACGAAGTTATGATCTTCGATCCGACCTATGCTAACTATATGGGTTTTGCTTCTATCTGCGGTGTTAATTTAATTTCACTTGTCACAAAGATGGAGAACAACTTTGCACTACCACCAGCTGAAGAGATAGTTAAGCGTATCACACCACGCACTCGGGCAATTTTATTATGCAGCCCCAACAATCCAACTGGTACTGTTTATAGTCGTGACGAGTTACGGATGCTACTTAACATCTGTGAGGAGCACGATATATTTTTAATTGTTGATGAAACGTATCGAGAGATTATCTTTGACGGGTTAATGCCTTTTTCAATTTTACACCTCGGTGCACGTAACGATCGTGTAATTGTAGTTGATAGTCTATCTAAACGTTTTAGCCTTTGTGGCGCACGTATCGGATGCTTAATTACCAGTAATCAAGATGTTTTAGCGAAAGCTCTAAGTGTTGCACAAGCTCGTTTAGCAGCTCCAACGATTGAACAATTTGCCGCTGCTTATATGTTAAAACACCTCCCCAATAACTACGTTGAAGGTATAAAAACAGAGTATGCCAAAAGACGTGATATCTTGTATGAAGCCTTATGTAACCTCCCTGGGGTTTCTGCGTTTAAGCCACAAGGAGCTTTTTACACCTTAGTGCAACTACCTGTGGATGATGCTGAGAAGTTTGCTTCATTTATGCTTTCTCAATTTTCGTATGAACATGAAACTGTTTTTGTAGCCCCTGGAACAGGTTTTTATATGACAACGGAAGAGGGGCGCAATCGAGTGCGCTTAGCTTGTGTTTTAAATCCTGAAGATATGCGGAGATCGATTGAGGTCTTAGGAAGAGGTCTTATCGCTTATCAAAATATGTGAGCACTAGACACCGAACATAAAAAAGAGAGGTGCCTTTCTATGCCGTTAGGACGTGATATTTTTGCAGAACGGATGATTCAAGCAGAGGCAAACCCTGTGCTTTTACTTGCTCCTATGCAAGGGATTACCACACCACTTTTTCGTAATGCCGTTATAAAACTTGGTGGTGTTGATTTAGTAGCAACGGAGTTTGTACGGATCGGGCAAGAGAATCAGAAGGTACCCCCATTTGTCAGACACTCCGTGCCGCTACAAATTCAATTTATGGCAAAAGACCCTCAAGTTTTAGCAACGGTTATCCATAAAATGCAGCCGGAACAGATTAAGCCCGATGATTGGCTGGATTTAAATGCAGGGTGTCCCTCAAAACGTGTTAATTCACACGGCGCTGGCGCAGCCTTATTGTGCGATCCTAAAAAACTACGTCTGATGTTGGAAGAGATTAGAGGTGTTTGGCAAGGAGTTTTGTCTGTAAAGATTAGACTCGGTTTTAATTCAGTTACTGAATTTGATACTTTGCTAGAGGTTTTAAAAGACGCTCCTCTTGATTTTATCACTATCCATGCCAAGACAAGAGCTGCCGCAACTTTAGATTCAAGCGCTATCCATAAAGAGCTTTTAGCGCAAGCTACTCAAGTGCTACCGTTTCCTGTGATCGGTAATGGCGAGATCTGGAGTGCAGCAGAAGCTTTAACTTTAATAAAAGAGTGTGGTTTGCGCGGAGTTATGTTCGGACGACCTGCTATTGCTAATCCCTTTATCTTTAAAGAGGTTCGAGATCTATTAAATGGCTTACAACCATCTTCTAATGAAGAGCGTAAAAAGCAACTACTCTCTTTTATCAGATCTCTACTTAAAGAGTTTCAAGCTTTAAATAACCGTTCCCTTTGTGGCGCTTGGAAAGAGTTGTGTTTCTGGTTTTCAAAAAATCCCCTCCTCGATCTGACCTTATTTGAGAAAACAAAACGTCTTACTACCCTAACTCAATGTGAAGAGGTATTGTTAGATTTTGATTAAAGTTTAATCTCTTTTAGATAAGAAATTGAACTTGCTTTTTACTACAAAAGAACATAATTCTTCTGACTCTCTTTTTTTTAAACAGATAGACGGTATTAAAATAATTATAGTTATAAGATATGGAAAAACACGCAAAAACTATTATTCTCGGATCGGGGCCTGCTGGGCTAACGGCAGCTATCTATGCTGCTAGGGGTCGCCTAAAACCCCTCCTCTTTGAAGGTCCTCAAATAGGAGGGCAACTTGCCGCCACCTCTGAGATAGAAAATTTCCCTGGTTTCCCTGACGGGATTTCTGGTTATGACCTCTCGGAGCTTTTTAAAAAACAGGCTCTTAAATTTGGAACTGAGATAGTTTCAGACACAGTCACGGCTGTTGATCTTTTAACTCATCCTTTTACCATACGCACCACTACTGACACTACCTTTAGTTGCGATTCATTGATTATAGCTTGCGGATCAGGCAAGCGGCTCTGGGGCATTGCAGGAGAAACTGAACTTTTCGGTTACGGAGTTTCAACGTGTGCTACATGTGACGGTGCTTTCTTTAAAGATGTGCCTGTGGCTGTGATAGGAGGCGGTAATTCTGCTTGTAAGGAAGCTCTCTTCTTAACCCGTTTTGCTTCAAAAGTTTTTATTATTAATCAAAGTGATTCATTTGAAGCTTTACCTGATACGCTTCATAGTATCAATGAAAATAGTAAAATTGAACCTATTTTTGAGACACGTGTCACAAAAATAAACGGCACCAAAGCCGCAGGGGTGACATCAATTGAGGTCGTAAACGACAAGTTAAAGAGCACTAAAACTTTGGAATGCGCCGCTGTTTTTATTGCTAGCGGTTATAAACCGAATTCAGAACTTTTTATAAATCAACTGGAACTTGATGAAAAAGGGTATATTATTACAAAGCCTGACTCCACAGCTACTAATATAGATGGCGTTTTTGCTTGTGGTGATATCCGCCTTGCTAACCTTCATCAAGTAGCAACAGCAGTTGGAAGCGGCTGTTTAGCTGCACTTGAAGTTGAAAAGTGGTTAAAACACTAATAGGAAATTGATAGCAAATTACGAAGGTAGCCAAAGCATTTTTTTACTTTGGCTACCTAAGTAAAGAGATACAACTTGTATCTTAATCGTATCTTATAATTTTATGAAAGCTATAACGAATCCGAGAATAACTAGGGATTCAACTAACGCCAAACCTATAATCATAGCCGTTTGAATTTTGCCTGCGATAGACGGGTTTCTCCCCATAGCTTCTACACTGGCAATAATAGCACGCCCCTGTGCATAGGTACCACTAATGATAGCTATACTCATTAACCCCGCGATAGCAAACGGTGTCGTCCAGTCGGGACTACTTTCAGCAGCAGTTTCAGCCTCTGCTAATGCTAACGGTGCAAACGTCAACAAAGCGGTTAAAGAAGCAACAATGCCTAAAAGATATTTTTTCATCTTCAATCCTCTATTCATAAAAAACCCCTCCGCTTTATTGCGACGGGAAAAAATCATTCCTCTTCAGAATGTTGTACAGCAAGTTGTATATAAATCATTGTCAGCGTTGTAAAAACAAATGCTTGAACAAACGCTACAAAGGCACCAAGAAAATACGCCGCTACCCCTAGTAATGGATATATCTCCATAAAAACTGACATGATAATATGATCAGCAGAGATGTTCCAGTAAAGACGTAAATTCAAAGTTAAAACTCTTAAGCAGGTACTAATAGCCTCGATCACAAATATCAATGGCGCTAATGCTAAAATCGGTCCACCAAAGTGTTTTAAATACCCGATTAATCCGTTTACTTTAACTCCGAGATAATTAAAGTAACAGAAAACGACTAGCGCCACGCCGATATTAACTGCAACTGTTGTTGTAATCGCCGCCATACCGGGGATAAGACCGAGTAAATTAGCTGAAAGTAAAAAGAGAAAGACACTGCCGCAAAACGGAGCGTACTTTCTATTTTCAACACCTAAGATAGTGTCTTGATAGTGAACGAAGGTTTCAACAAAAAAATCAAAAAATCCGACAAGTGAAAATTTTTTTGGTACAATATACCTTTCTCTTTTTGATACACTTGAAACACGACCATAAGCGAGAGCTGCCATAAGAAATAAAAACAGCGCCAACAAAACAGCAGAGACAAACTTCTGCCTGATAGGATCGTCAATAATAGTACCTATAAAAGTAAAATGATCGTGCATAAATTTCTCAACCACTACAACTTAGTAGATTCAGAAACTAGCCAAAAAACCGCAAAAACAACATTAACTAATATTTCCGAGACACTAATTTTTATTAACGGTATAACACCAAAAACAAGCTGGCACATGCTAACAAATTTAATATCTTAGATAAAGGCTAGTTTTTTATAAAAGGGTGTAATTATAACAATGTTACAAAAGAAAAAGAGCGCTTCCTTTTGCCTTTGTAAGTAATCAATTTTATAAATTTTACCCTTTCCTTTTTCGCTTTTGAGGGATCCCTTACTTTAGGTAACTTGTAGTAAGTTTTTTTTTCTTTTCATAAACGCTTATTTTTAATAGCAATGCCGTGCGGATAATTTTTTTTTTCAAACTAACCCTTGTTTTTTAATTTTCTAATACGATAAATACAAAAGTCTGCGCCTGAATAGATAACAGGTTATAAAAAATTCTCTTAAGTAGAATAGAACTAATTTTTATTATGTTTTTGTGTTCACGTTTTTATATTTGGGTCGGGTGTGGCAGTCGGATCATTTTATGACGTTACATTAGACGGGTAAGATAGTGTGGCGTTTCATATCTTCGTGTTTTGTTTTTACTGTTTTTACATAACGTAGTTGGTAACAGATTTTTAAGATATTTTTAAAACAAAGAAGATCCGTAGCTGCGAGAAAGTTATATGTATTTAGGCTGATCTAATCTGCTTTACTTATTAAAGGGGAAAATCACCTTTAATCTAGCAACACTATTTTGCTGTAATATCTGGTTGTGAGGTTTTGTTGTAATATTATTTGAAGATTGCTTGGTCATAAATAACTATAACTTTAAGTGTATAAGGGGGGGGGTTATCCCTTAGTGTTAGGCTAAGTGGATAATTTAAAGGAGTAATTAGGAATGAAGGGGTCAAGCATCAGTTTAGCACTGGATCTGTCTGCACCGAGTTGGCCTGCTCAATGTTGGGAAATGGGGTTAGCTGTTTTAAAAGCAGAGTTAGATCCTCAGATCTTTGCTGCTTATATTCAACCACTTAAATTTAGTTCCTACGATGAAAAAACTTTTGAATGCACCGTTCTTGCTCCGTCTAAATTAGTTTGTAGACACGTTATAGATAATTTTAAAGATAAAATTACGCAGGCACTCTCTGCTCAGTCAGGAATTCCAGATCTAGTTATAAATTTTACAGTTGATGATTCGGCAACGCTCTTTGACTCTAACACTCGCACTAGCCCCTATGTTGTTGTAAAACGTTATAAGGCAAAGGAGGACTCTAAGCCTATTGTTAACCCAACGCCACTAACGATAGATCCGAAATATACCTTTGATAATTTCGTGGTCGGAAACAGTAATCAGTTTTGTCACGCTGCTGCCATGCGAGTAGCTGAAGCCCCTGGGTGTCATTACAATCCCCTCTTTATATATAGCGGTGTAGGTCTCGGTAAAACTCACCTCCTACACGCTATCGGAAATGCAGTCTTAAAAAAGAATCCTAGTGCTAAAGTTTTGTATACATCTTCTGAAGCGTTTACAAATGAACTGATTCAATCGTTACGACTTGGAACGATGGAGCTCTTTAAAAATAAGATGCGCGGTATGGATCTGTTACTAATAGACGACATCCAGTTCTTGTGTGGCAAAGAGCGTACTCAAGAGGAGTTTTTCCACACCTTTAACGCCTTATACGGAGCTAAACATCAGATAGTTATTACATCCGATAAGTTGCCACAAGAGATCCCAGATTTAGAAGAGCGCTTAAGAACTCGCTTTTCTTGGGGCTTAACTGCAGATTTACAAGCTCCTGATTTTGAAACGAGAATGGCGATTTTAAATAGAAAAGCAGCCGTTGACGGCTTTACATTACCGATTAATGTCAGCGCTTTAATTGCAGAACGGATCTCTTCAAACGTAAGAGAGCTTGAAGGCGCTTTAACACGTTTAAACGCTGTAAGTAGTTTACGTAATGTACCGATTACGGAAGACTTAGCATATTCTGCTTTACGTGATTTATTGGAACCTAAATATATTAACCTTAGTGTTGATGATATTAAAAAAGCTGTTTGCACTCACTTTAATTTAAAAGTTTCAGATCTTGTTTCAAAACGAAGAACTAGAAACATCGCATATCCACGTCATATCGCCATGTTCCTTTGTAGAAAACACACCCCCGCCTCTTATCCTGAGATAGGTTCTAAGTTCGGCGGAAGAGATCACTCCAGTGTTATTCACGCTACAAATGTGATTTCAACCAAGATACAGAGCGATCATGAAACAAAAACCGCCGTTGAAGGTATTGAGAAAGCGTTGTTGGGAGTAAGATAGTTTTTCACTAAAGAAGGAAGTTATAAAGTCTTTAACACCGTATACAAAAGCGTGTGTTAAGGCTTTACGCCCCTTTAAATTACACCCTTTACAGGCAAGGGGAGATCTGCTGCTTTTTTTACCTCACACTAAACCTAACAAAAAGGGCTCCTCTCACTCCTCGCAATAACCTTACTGCCTTGCCTGAGCTTTTTACCTTACACTAAACCTAACAAAAGGGCTCCACTCACTCCTCGCAATAACCTTCCTACCCTGTTTTAACGTAACCCTATAACGCACCTGATAAAGTCCTCTAAAGACCTTGCTTTTATAACGTGGATGTAAAGTTTTCAGCTCTATCGTTTTTAAAATATCTCTATTTGAAAATCTTTTTAAGGTTAGTTCATAAATAACTTTAACTTTAGCAGGCTTAAACTTAGCATCATCAATCTGCAACCTAAATTCCGCAATTTTTATCTTTTCTCCATTCCAGAAATAAGCCACCGTATTTTTTATTGATATTTTAGTTAGTTATATATTTTTCTATATTGACATTTCCTGTTTGTATGGTATGATTGCCCTATACATATTAGGGAGGTTTTTTATGAAAAAAATAACTAAAAAAGTTGACTTACCAGATAGGCAAATTGCTCGTAAGAAAAACAAAAATGGGACTACTTATATCTATTACAGGATGAACTTTCGTCGTGAAAATGGAGAGCCTACGTTTGATGAAATAGGTATAGGGAAGCTAGATGAAAGCGGTAAGAAATTAATTCCTAATAGAAATTACTATGATTTGTTTCCAGATGATTCTAATAGATATGTTATTAGCAATAAATCTTTTGGTCTTACTTATGTTTTAAATAAGATTGTAAAAGATTTAAGGTTAGACAAGACATTGCTTTCAATTTTTGGAAATGACACATACGAGATTTTAACTTTAGCGTTTTATATTCTAGCAAATGGAAATGTAGTATCACATGCTTCAAGTTGGATAGATGATAGTGTCTTACCATATGAAATTTCTGAATTAACAAGTCAAAAAATAAGTCGTCTTTTTGAACGTATTGACTACGAGAAAAGACTTAATTTTTTTAAGAAATGGACGAAGCGATATTTAGCTCAAGAATGTTGGTATTATGACGTAACTTCCATATCTTCTTATAGTAAAAAAATAAGCATATTGGAGTTTGGCTATAATAGGGATATGGATAAATTGCCGCAAATAAATATAGGTATGTGCTACGGCTCTACAACGAAGCTTCCTTTATTCTATCAAGTTTATAATGGCAGCATTACAGATAAGACATATTTTAGTTTTCTTTTAAGAGACTTTCCATTTATTAGTCTTAATAATCGTATTAACCTTGTTACGGATCAAGGTTTTGTGACGCAAGATAATTTAGCGGAAGTAGCAAATGAAGAAGGGCAAAAGTTTGGACTACTTTGTCCTTTGCCACTATATTGGAATGACGCTAAAAGAATATTAGAAAATCACACTGCACTTATTAAGCAAGATGCTAATTATATAAAAGGAACCTCTACTTTTGGTTGTTCTGTAATAGATACTGTTATGGGACAACCTGTAAAGATTTATGTTTATTACAATATGGGAAAGGCGCCATATGAGATAGTTCAATTTTACGAGAAAATTTCTAGAATGGAAGAAGAGTTAGAAGAACTGAAAAAATTAAAATACTCTTTGCTGGATCGTAAAAAATATAGGAAATATTTTGATATTAAAATAAATGAAGATGGTTTCACTTATGAAAAAAAATCAGAAGCTATAGATGAATACTTGAGAAATTGTGGCTTCTTAATTTTGATTGGTATTGGTTGTGATTCAAATCCGAGTGAAGCACTTTTTCGTTATCGTCAAAAAGATGTAATTGAAAAACAATTTTTCCAGCTAAAAAATGAAATTGATTTTAGAAGACTTAAAACACATAATCTTCAAACCACAGAAGGAAAACTTTTTGTTGGATTTTTAGCTCTTATACTTAGAAGTTATATTCTTAATTTACTTAAAAATGATACAAGGCAAAAAAAGTTTAATATACCTGATGTCATTAAAGAGCTTCAAAAAATTAAAGTTATAGAAACTAAAAATGGCAGTAAATTAATGGTTCCGTTAACAAAAAAACAAAAGGATATTTTGAAAATTTTCAATATTGAAGAAGATGACTTTCTAAAAAGTATTTTTAAGAAAAAGTAAGATTATACCGCTCGAAAGCTACCTTTAAAAACACGTTTGTATGGTATAATTTCGCGGGAATTCAGGCTGCAAACAAGATCTCCTTAGCGCCGCTACATTAACTTTATTCATCTTGATGGTAGTGCGTCTTCTTTTGACAGAAACCCTTAAAGCAAGGTTAAAACACTCTTCATCACTTGTAGGCGTAGGAGAAACCGTCGGCGTTGAAGTCACACTCGGAGTTTCTACGGGAGTTGAGGTAATGCTCGGAGTCGGTGTAGGAGAAGGTAAAGGATCGATCACACCGTCTTTACAATTTACAATGCCATCTTGATCATAATCACCGTTACAGATGTCATAAATAGGCACTCCGGCGATCTCTCCTATTTTACAACTATCGGTATCTCTCTTCGGATCTCCTGCTAAATCTGTAAAGTTACAACCACACACTCCCTCTTCTGTCCTTAACGGATCTTCAGGGCACTCCTCTTCGCAATCGTTTGCTCCATCTCCATCTTCATCGATCCCTTCATCAGTAAGCCCGTCACAGTCGTTATCTATTTCATCACAAATTTCTACTCCTTGCGCATCCCAATTTATCTCTGCATTACAGACGACCTCACTTGAATGACTCTCACCATCGCAGATATATACCCCTTGAGAAGCACAAGCGCCTTTTCCCACAGAGCAGACGTTTCCTAAATCTTCGTATGCAGGAAAAACTGCATCACTTGAACAAGGCGGAGGATCTGCCTCACACGTTGAAGCTACAAGTCCGGCATTTTCGCAGTGAAAGTGAGGCTCGCAATCGAGATCGTCTCTACACGTTACACAATCAACTTGAGGCGTACCACCATCTGCGCAGAGCCCCTGCGCTAAAAAATTAGCGGTTCTAGCGCCCCGTACAACTCCACTTAATACACTCTCTTCTTCTCCTTGTACCTTAAATGATAAGCCGCTTTTTTTAACTTTTATCGCATAAGGCTTGCCATAAGGAGCCATAATTGAATACCTTCCATTTGCAACAGTTATCATACCTCCTAAAGTATCGGCAGAAATTGTTGCTCCCGAGATAGGGGTCATCCCATCCGCTGCTAAAACAAGCCCTGATATCTCATAAGGTCTCGGCACTAGCTCCGGCGCTGGAACGATATAATCTGGCTTTCCTGTTTGTCCATAATTATCACTTCCCCAACAATAAACTTGATTATGAGCGATAGCACAGGTATGCCCCGATCCACATCCAACATCACTTACATTTATTAACTTATCTTCACCATTAGGACCGATTACTGTTACAGGGATAGTGTTACTATTAGTAAATGTACCATTCCCGAGTTGCCCATAAGTATTGCTGCCCCAACATTTTAAAATATTTCTTCCCGTCTCTTCTACTATGGCACAATAATGACTATCGCCTGCTGCTATTTTTTTTACATTTGTTAATCCAGCAACAGCAACAGGCCGTCTATTGGTGTTACCAAAAGCAACAACCGTTCCATCTTCTTTTAAAGCAATGGTCGCATTGTTACTCCCTGCTGCTGCTATCTCTTTTACATTTGAAAGAGGCGTTGCATCATTATCAACAATAATAGTTGCAGGACGTAGACTCCCTTTAACGTTATTATCATCTGTTTGATTGCCTAAGTAATATTCGGAATTGCCCCAACACTTCACTGTTTTATCATTCATCAGAGCACAGGTGTGCCTTGAACCTTTTGATACAGAAAGAGCACCCTTTAAAGGGTTTTCAGGATCTAGATAACTAGCTCTATCTTGAACTAAAACAGGAACTGCCGATCGTCTATCAGAAGTTGATATCTCTCCTTTTTCGTTAGGTCTATTTCTAAACCCAAACTCTTGATTGCCAAGTTGCCCATACATATTACGACCCCAGCACGCTATTTTCCCTTCATCACCAGATAAAATAACGCAGCTGCCAGTATGTGAACTTTGCCTAGAAATATGGCCTTCAAGTTTTTGAGTTTCCCCACCTATCCCTTTTGCATAAACGGGATATGAATAAGAAATGCCCCCGTCGTTTCCAAGCTCGCCATACGTACCACAACCGAAACAAACGGCATGGTTAAGTTCTTCTTCTTCACCTATTTTAAAACACGGACTTTGCCCAGCTCCTGCACCTTTGATATTTGAAAGCTCTCCAACTCCTTCAAAACCCTTTACGTAGATAGCGCGACTAATAGTTTCGCAAAAAGATCCAAACGCTATCCCCTTACTTTCATTTGTAAGTAAAATTGTAGAGCTTTGTCCTGCAAAGATCTTTTTTGGAGTACTATTTCGTAAATAATAATCATTAGGAAGGGTAGCAAGCTTAGGATAGGGACTCGTAACATAATCCCCATTTGCAAGCTCTCCTGAATTATTATTTCCCCACGCATAAAGCCAACCATCCTCTGTAATTGCAGCATAACTTCCATTTGATTCTTCAAGGTCGATGATATTAGTGTTCTCAGGAAATGCTATCTCCGTATCATCAGAATTTAATACTCTGCCATCCAAAGTAAGAAAAATCGGTGCCCCGCTACCACCACTTGCGGCAATGTCTTTTATATCGCTTTTAACAGGTACCATCTGACGATTCATGCCCCAAACAGCCACCTGATTATTATTTTTTAATGAGGTAAAAAGATTAACACTTCCGTTGCCATAGATTTTTGCGTGTCCTGAACCAAGTGCAGTAGCAAGACTGGGTAAAGGGTTGATAGAATTATTAGATGTATAAACACCATTTCCAAGATAGCCGTGTATCCCATTCCCCCAACAATAAATATTAGTATCACTACCTATCGCACACGTTGTGCTAGCTCCTGCTGTCGCTATATCAACAATATTTGAAAGGTTCTCATCGGGTGCAAGAGATCTCTTTACAATTACAGGAACTTGGCTTCTTGTGGTCGTACCATCTCCTAGTTGTCCAAAATTGTTAAACCCCCACGCATAAACATTGCCAGTGTTAGTTAAAGCAACTACATGATAATAACCACTGGCAGATAATTTTAAAAACCTATGACTCCCTGCAAAGAGTACCTTTACTGCTTTTCTTGATGTTACATTACTATTATTACCTAGTTGTCCATAATAGTTATATCCCCAACACCACACTTCATCTTCGCTTGCTTTCTCTACAATTGCACAAACATGACTTACCCCTGCGGAGATATATTTTACATCTGTAAGTAATGAGGTTGTGCCTGTTACAAGTACATCTACCGGCACAGATGATAATTGCTTGTTAGTACCATCGCCTAATTGTCCGTAGTTATTGGCACCCCAACACTTAACACTTCCTCTGGCACGCTCATCAAGATAACCATTAGTTGAAATGAGTGCGCAAAAATACGAGCCTCCCCCTGAAACTTGTACTACATTTGAAAGCGCTGTTTCAGGAGTTTGAGAAAAAGCAAGATTGGTAAAAAAGACATTGGTAAAAACTAGAGAAAGTAAAATAAAAAATTCTCTTAACCTATCTCCTTGTTTATTTAAAATATCTTTCCACTTAGAAAGACCATTACTAAATGCTATTGTTGTATTTGTTAAATCTCTGTTATTCATCAAAATCCTCGCCACCCCTAAGATTCGGCTATATAATGAAAATACTTAACCTATTTTAATTTATCTTGATAGATCTTTAAGATGCTTACCATGCCTCTCATGAAAGTTGTCTTTAACTTATCACCATACTCTCTACTTAAACAGGAGCTTTTTCTCTTATTAATTTTTAATAAATTTACCTTGTGGATGTTGTAAAAGTTTTCCCAGAATGCGATAAATCTCGGTGCAAAGTTTCTCACTCGCATTCAATTTATAAGAGATGCACGCTGTTAATAACAACAGGAGGTGTTTCCTTTTTCTGTGGATATCGTATCCAACTCGTTGTTTATACTCAATATTTTTCGGTAAAAGCTGTTGATAAGTTATTAACTTTTTGGGTAGAGTTGTAAAAGTTTGTATACGTTTTGTCTCAGTTTGGTAAAAAGTGCTTTTTTAAAGACAACTTATTCCACATTATTTACAAAGACATTTTCTTTTATTTATAAATCGTTATGGTAGTTATAAACAGTTTTTTTGTGTACTACTACTATTACTATATATATCTATTAATATAATAATAGGAAGGAGGGTTGTTTTTTAAATAGAAAAAAATTTGTTAGTAAGAGTAAATTATTACCTTTATAGATTCTAAATAATGTAAAAATATTTGGTTTATAAAAGAGATTATTTTTACTTGAATTTATACCCCTCATGTATGTAAAACTAATATGTTCTAAATGTATTAACTTTTTAAGTGCGAATAATTATGGATATCTGTATTTCTAAATCGGAACTCAGCAAAGCCCTTTCTTACACTCAGAGAATTGCAGAATCAAAAACTACTATGCCGATTCTTGTTAATGTTCTGTTATCAGCTTCAAGGAATGAGTTAAAGATCTCCGGTTCAGACTTGGAGATTACAGCAATTGCCAGAGCTGAAGCCGATGTGGCACAGGTTGGCAGTATAACAGTTAACGCTAAAAACTTTAGTGATATCGTTAGAGAGCTTCCTGATGGTATGGTTCATATTACAGTTAATGAGGCAGCTAGAGTTAAGATTACAGCCGATTCTACCGTTGTAAATATGATCGGTGTTAGCGCAGATGAATATCCGACCTTAAACGGAATTGGGATTAATGTTGTTAATAAAATAAATAGCGCGCATCTCTTAGAGATGATTTCAAAAACTATTTATGCCGTTTCTCTTGATGATACCCGTTTTAATTTAACAGGTGTCTGTTTTAAGATTGAAAAAGGTGCGAAAGGGGAAAAGTTCCTTAAAATGGCAGCAACTGATGGGCACCGCTTATCAGTGATTACAAGACCTGCAGGAGAGGTTGATTTTGAAGGGTCTTGCATAGTGCCAAGAAAGGGATTGGGCGAGCTACGACGCATTTTAGAGACACAAACAGATGCTTTTGTAGGACTTACCATACAAGATAACTTTTTAGTGGTAGACACTGAAAATGTTAAGATGTCTGCAAAGTTGATTGATGGTGAATTTCCTGATTACAGCCAAGTCCTTCCAAGCACAAAAGGTGTTATGGCAGTTTTAAATAGTGGTGCCCTATCACAAGCATTAAAGCGTGTCTCTCTAATGGTAAGTGAAAAAGATAAAAAGGTGCGCTTTGAGTTTTCCGAAAATTTATTAAAAATCTCAAGCTCTTCACCTGAGTTAGGTGATGCTAAAGAAGAGTTAGAGATAACTTATTCTGGAGAACCTATCTGCGTAGGATATAATGCAAGGTATGTTTTTGATATAGCTTCTTCTCTAAAAGAGGATCAAAATATAGTGATAGAAGTGCATGGACCTATTGGACCAGGAAGATTTTACGCAGAAGGCGATGAGTCTTACATCGGAATAGTCATGCCGGTGCGTTTATCATAAAAAATTCAGCGAATAGCAGCGCTTGAAATGTAATAATCAATGTGTTGATGTTATAAGGTGTGATGGCTGCAAGTGTATGTTGAAAAATTAAAATTATATAACTTTAGAAATTTTGAGGATTTTTCAGCAACATTTTCCAATAATGTCAACTTTATTATCGGTGATAATGCTCAAGGTAAGACTAATCTAATAGAAGCAATTAACGTTATTAGTACAACTAAATCATTTAGGACATCTCAAATTAAAGATCTGATAACGTGGAATAAACACGAGATGTCTGTTTTTTTAACATTGCACGGCAATCTAGTTGACCAAGATCTCTGTTTTTCAGTGAGTAAAAAAGGTAGACAAGCTTATGTAAACGGCGAAAAATGTGCAGCAACTGATTTTATTTCACGACTTTGCTGCGTGGCTTTTTCACCAACAGATTTAACTTTAATAAAAGGCTCTCCTGAAGAACGGCGTAAGTTTATTGATAGGCATATCGTTGATATCTGGGGTTATTTAATAAAAGATATGCTTGAATATAATCGTGCTCTTAAAAGTAAAAATGCAATTTTAAAAACTCCACATCCAACACCCGCTATGATCTCAGTTTGGAATGAGATTATGGCGCGTACGGCGGTTAATATTATCAATGCTAGACGTACTTTTTTATTACGTTTGGAAAAAAATGCTAATCTTGTACACGCTCTCTTTGGTGCAAATGATGGTAGATTATCATTAAGATTAAAAACAAATTTTGGAAGTGATGATAAGGAAGTAACACAAGAAGAAATTTTAAAAAAATTAAATGATAACATCAGTAGAGAACTTGCCTTACAAACAAGTTTAATAGGTCCGCACCGCGATGATGTTATTATTAAACTTAACGAACACGATGCTAAAGCTTTTGCTTCGCAAGGGCAGACCCGTAGTGTAGTGCTTTCTTTAAAACTAGGGGTGATTGCACTCCTTGAAAGTGAAAGAAAAGACCCACCGGTGCTACTACTTGATGATGTTGATTCAGAGCTTGATGAAAAAAGGCGTGAAGCTTTTTTTGATTTTATCTTATCAAGTCCGAGACAGGTTTTTATTACAGGAACAGATGCCGAAATAGTAAAAAGATGTCGTAATGCACAGTGTCAAACGATGTATTTTAAAAACGGTAAGTTGATTACCGACTCTTGTCTTAAGTGAGTAAAGATAGAAGTGTTGATTTTAGGGTAAGAAAAAAATTTTATTTTAACAGCACAAAACAAAACTTCTTATTACTCTTGTTTAGAAGTTACTCGTGCTAAGTGATTAAATACGGAAAGTAAGATCCCAAGCTCTCTTTCATCAGGCTGCATGCGTCGAATTAAATTACTCAAAATACGTTTTACGGCAGGAGAAGAGCTTTTGTGATAAAAACCAGAATTATTTAAAAGTTCGTCTATAAAATTATCTAAATATTTTAGCCCTTCTGCTGTGGCGGGTTTCTGACCTTTTACAACGACGTGACGTTCAGTGCTAAGTGTGCTTCTGTAAATTTCAAAAAGTGCTAATAAAACACCTTGTGCAAGGTTATAAGAGGGGTTCTCTTTAGAAGCTGGTATTTTAACTAAAGCACGACAACGGGTAAGGTGTTCGTTACGTAACCCCGTTCTTTCATTGCCAAAAAGAAGCGCAATGCGTGAACCTTCAGGTATAACTTTAAAAGTCTCACTCCACGCCGTTAGAAAAAACTGCTCTCTCCTATTTCTACTCTCTCTAGCAGAAAAACCGATAACATCTGTCATCTCTTGTAATGCTTGATCTAATGTTTGATAGATTTTGGTATCATTTAAAAGATGAGCTGCCCAACAGGCACTCCAAGCTGCTTTTTCAGGATCATAATTTAGAGGCGACACTAAGTGTAGGTGCTTAAAGCCGCAATTTAACATGGCACGCGCTACACAACCGATATTAATACTATCTTCTGGTTCAACTAAAACAATATGAAAAAAATCTTGAACAGCAACTGCTGACATTTTAAAACTTTACATCTTTGTTATCTGTTGTAGCGCATTAACGTATAATAACCGTTTTTTTGCTGCAAAGATCTTTGAATCATCAAAGGAGCCTTTTGCAATAATAGATTCCAGCTCTTTTTTTTCAATAATAAAATCTATGTCACAGGTATCAGGTAAGTCAGCAAGATCTGCTACAACAGTTAAGCAATTATCGTCAAAAGCACAAACTCCTTCAGAAACAGCAACTCCGGAGATTTTATTTGATGGGTGTAAAGCATACTCTAAAACCCCCGTACCTAGCACGCCGATATAACGGGTGTGTTGTGGTAAAATACCGATCTGCCCTTCTTTTGAAGGTAATGTGACACCACTGCTGAATTTTTCGAGCAACAGACCATTTGGTGTAAATATCTTTATTAGAAAGTTGTCTGTCGACATATCTTTACCCTTTGTTGCAATGAGCAGGAATAAAAGCGTTATTTAATATTTCTAGTTAAAAGTATCTTAGAGGTGGAGGCTTGTTTTTAAAGAACCCCACACCTCCTTTTACAGAGCATTAAGCAGCTCTTGAGAAATTATCAGTAAGTTGCTTTGCCTTAGCTACAGCTTCTTCGATTGTGCCAACCATAAAGAAAGCTTGCTCAGGTAAATCATCATGCTTACCTTCTACTATCTCTGCAAAACTTTTAACGGTATCTTCAATTTTTACATAAGTTCCTTTTATACCTGTAAAAATTTCAGCAACGTGAAACGGTTGTGAAAGGAAACGCTCGATTTTACGCGCCCTTGATACAACTAAACGATCTTCTTCAGAGAGCTCTTCCATACCGAGAATTGCGATAATATCTTGCAATTCTTTATAGCGTTGCAAAATCTGTTGTACATCACGCGCCACTCGATAGTGCTCTTCACCAACAGCGGCAGGCTCTAAGATAGTGGATGATGATGTTAATGGATCAACAGCAGGATAAATTCCCTTTTCTGCAATTGACCTTGAAAGTGCAGTAGTTGCATCCAAGTGTGCAAACGTTGTTGCAGGCGCAGGGTCTGTATAGTCATCAGCTGGTACATAAACAGCTTGAACTGAGGTAACAGATCCTTTTTTAGTAGATGTAATACGCTCTTCCAATTCTCCCATATCTTCCTGTAAGGTTGGTTGATAACCAACAGCGCTGGGCATACGACCTAACACAGATGAAACTTCAGAACCTGCTTGCAAGAAACGGAAGATATTATCAATAAAAAGCAGAACATCCCTACCCTCTTCATCTCTGAAATATTCAGCAGATGTTAAGGCACTTAATCCAACACGGAAACGCGCTCCTGGGGGTTCATTCATCTGACCATAGACAAGACATGTTTTACCTAATACCCCTGACTCTTTCATCTCATTCCAGAGGTCATTACCTTCACGTGTCCTCTCCCCTACACCACCAAAAACAGAATATCCGCCATGTTCTTGAGCGATGTTATGGATCAACTCCATAATCACAACTGTTTTGCCTACACCGGCACCTCCGAAAAGTCCGATCTTTCCACCCTTAACATAAGGGCAAAGTAGATCAATCACCTTTATCCCAGTTTCCAAAAGATCTTTAGAGGTAGCTTGATCTTCTAATGATGGTGCTGGTCTATGTATCGGCCATTTGACATTAGTTTCAATTGGACCACATTCATCAATAGGTCTCCCTATTACATCAATAATCCTACCTAAAGTTTTTCCCCCAACAGGAATCGAGATCGGAGCCCCTGTACTTATAACGGGTTGTCCTCGTACAAGACCATCAGTTGCATCCATAGAGATGCAACGAACGACATTGTCACCAAGGTGTTGAGCGATCTCTAGTGTTAAATTATTAGGTGTATCATCAATAGCAGGGTTCGTTGTAACTAACGCCGTATAGATCGGAGGTAGTGTTTCTTCCGGCGGGAATCGTACATCAACAGCAGCTCCCAACACCTGCGAAATTGTCCCTGTTTGCCCTGGATTTGAGTTATATTCAGTCATAGTATTCCTTTATAAAAAACTCCCGTGCTATTTCTTTACAGAAGACCCGCCAATAATATCTAAGATATCATTAGTGATACTGCTCTGACGTAGCTTGTTATGTGTAATCACTAGCGAATCAATAAGCTCTCCAGCGTTATGAGTTGCAGAATCCATCGCTGTCATACGACTACCCTGCTCACTAGCTTTCGCTTCTAAGCACACTAATAATAATTTAGCTTGTGCATACCTCGGCATCAAAGTAGCAACAACCTCTTCTGCAGATGGCTCGTAAAGAATTTTATTGTTAGCTCGATCGGATATGTTATGAAAATCAGTAGAGAACGGTAAGAGCTTTTCTATCGAAGGAGTGACAGACATAGCTGATTGAAAGCGGGTGAATAAAACTGTTACTTCATCAATCTCTTGATTGATGAAAGCACTTTCTGCACTGTCATATATTTCGGAAAGAGGCCACTCTTCAACATTATCAGAGAGGTCTTCATAGTCTGAAATATAATTATACCCTTTACGTTTGCAATATTCAGCAGGTTTTGTACCGATTACTACGATCTCAATTTCAACACCTTTTTGATACCGTGTTAAAGCTTTATCAAGCAAGCGATTTAAATTGGAATTGTAAGCACCGCACAAACCACGCCTTCCACCTATTACGATTAAACGCACACGACGGATCTCTTGACGTGCTTTCATAATAGGGTGCGGGAGCGTAGCTGCTTCCTGTGTTCGTTCCACGATAATACGTTGCAGTAGTGATTCAAGAGCAGTTGCGTATTCACGCGTTTGCAACAAAGCATCTTGAACTTTACGCAACTTTGCAGCTGACACTAGTTTCATGGCGTAAGTAATCTTTTCAGTATTCTTTACCGATCTTATTCTACGTTTTATCTCTTTCAATCCTGCCATATCTTCTCGCTTTAGGTATTAACTTTACTTTAATATCCTCCGATATTAGGCGACTGCAGATTCTGCATCATCTGAAAGATCGCTATACTGTGTCTCAACACCTTCTACCTGAAGCCCTTGAGAAAACTCCGCTGCAAAGTCTTTAATAGCAGCAAGGAGGGTGTTTTCCATATCGTTATCCATCTCACCTGTTTCGTGTAGCTTCTCTAAAAGTTCAGTATGAGTTTCCGTTAAGTGAGCGTGTAGAGCAGCTTCAAAAGGAAGAACTTCATTAACAGGTAAGGTATCAGTAGCACCACTATTTACAGCCAAAATAGAAACGATCTGTAATTCAACTGGCATCGGTTGATATTGTCCCTGTTTTAAAATTTCAACCAAGCGTTCGCCGCGAGCAAGTTGAGCTTGTGTGGCAGCGTCTAGATCAGAACCGAACTGTGCGAAAGCCTGCATTTCACGATACTGCGCTAAGCTGATACGTAATGTTCCAGCTATCTTTTTCATAGCTTTAACTTGTGCTGCACCACCTACACGAGAAACGGAAAGTCCGACGTTAACAGCAGGACGTATACCGGAATAGAAGAGGTCTGATTCAAGATAGATCTGCCCATCAGTGATGGAGATAACATTCGTCGGAATATATGCAGAAACATCACCTTCTTGTGTTTCAATAATAGGCAGAGCCGTTAAAGACCCACCACCGTTTTTACTATCGAGTTTAGCAGCACGCTCCAATAATCTGGAATGCAGATAGAAGACGTCACCAGGATACGCTTCACGACCTGGTGGGCGGCGTAGTAGTAACGACATTGAACGGTAAGCTTGAGCATGTTTTGAAAGATCATCAAATACGATCAGAGCGTGACCGCCAGATTCCATAAAGTATTCACCGACAGAGCATCCTGTAAAAGCTGCTAAGTAATTTAACGGTGCTGCCTCAGATGCCGTAGCTGCTACCACTATGGTATGCTTCATCGCATCGTGCTCCTTTAATTTTTCAATTACTTGAGCCACAGAAGAACGTTTCTGAGCGATAGCAACATAAATACAGATCACACCGGTATCTTTTTGATTTATAATTGTATCAATAGCTACCGCTGTTTTTCCTGTTTTACGGTCTCCGATAATTAACTCACGTTGTCCACGTCCAATTGGAGTCATGGCATCAATAGCTTTTAAACCCGTTTGCAAAGGTTCATGCACAGACTGTCTTCTAACAATACCTGGGGCTTTAATATCCAGCCTTCTTGTTTCTTGTGTATGAATAGGACCTAAGCCATCAACTGGATTGCCAAGTGCATCAATAACACGACCTATTAAAGCTTTACCCACAGGAACATCAGCGATACGTCCTGTTCTCTTAACGGAATCTCCCTCTTTAACTTTTGCGGTATTGCCCATAACAACAGCACCGACGTTATCTTCTTCTAGGTTCAGAGCGATCCCTTTAACGCCACTTGAAAACTCCACTAATTCACCAGCAGCGACGTTACGTAAACCGTGCACACGTGCCACTCCGTCACCTATATAAATTACAGAGCCTGTTTCGCTCATATCGGTAATAGCAGAAAACTTACCGATTTTTTCTTTTAATAACCTACTAATCTCTTCAGCTTTATTTGTCATAATTTAAACCCTTAATGTCGTATTACATAATGTCATATCAAAACTTTGTTTCGGACAAAGTGTACAACATACCAAAAACAAAATTCAGAGTATCGTTTTTTACATGAGACTTTACTCTTTAAACTCCTTAATTTATGCCAATAAATCGTGTTTAATCCTCTCCAAAGCACCACTAAGTGAATTATCAATTACAGTGTCACCTATCTTAACAACTAAACCGCCGATCAGGTCTTGATCTACTTGCCATGTAATTTCAAGCTCTGTTGATAAAGCGTGTTCCATAGCGAGCTTTAATTCAGCACGCTCTTCTTCAAGAAGGGGAAAAGCTGAGGTTACACTTATAGCTAAAATTCCTTGTGACTTCTGAAGTAGTGCCGTGTAATGCGCTACGATATTTTTTAGCCCTGCAAGACGTCTGTTTGCAGCGATCTCCATGATGAAGTCCATCATGACCTGATCTCCAGGACAAAACTGCTGCATGGTGTCACAAAGAAGTTTGTTGCGTTCCCATTCTGGGAAAAGAGGGTTTTCAACTAATTGCCGCATCTCTGGAACGTTATCTAAAATCTTAAGCCAACTTTTTAAAACATCCCTACGCCACTCCCGATCTGGAGCAGCGCTCAATTCAAAAAGCGCTTCGGCATATTTACGTTCTACTTTTTCTGATCTACGTGACATAAATTTAATTCCCAAAACTTTTAGCAGAGTGTTCAGCTTTCCAAAGGCGTAACATATCAACTGTTGCAAAACGTCTGACCTTATCACTTGCGTAAGAGTTGTCTAACTTTAAACGATTTGCTGTTTGCTTGATAATGTTTTCTACCAATTCATTTTTAACACCTTTTTCTGAAGTGGCGCGCTCCAATTCAGCGTGATTTTTCGCTTGATTGATAAGAGCATTAGCTTTGTTTTGTGCTGCCTGTAAAAGCCTAGCACTTTCTACTTCTGTTTCCTGTTTAATTTTCTCAATAACATCTGCGATGGCTTGATCTAAATTATCAATATTTGTACGAGCAAGCATTAAACGTTCTTCTGCATTTAAAAGAGCTGTGTTGGCATCCGCAATCCCTTTTTCTACGGAATCGCCACGCGTTTTCCAAGAAGTTTTTATCGGATTTCCTGCAAAGAAATTAATAAAAAGTATAATTGCGATAAAAATAAGGAGATCGATACTTTGCCAGATCAGGAGATAATACGGAGAGTGTTCTGCCTCTGAAGCAAAAGCTGAAAGGGGTATAAGCAAAATTAAAATAAGTGCTATTCTGAGATGTTTCATCTAATGACCTCTTCAAGCGGTTCTTTCGATTGTAAAGTGTAAAGTAGAGCATCTGTTAGCTCTGCGTTGGTATGGGTTAGTTGTTGCTTTAACATGGCAGCATCATTTTTAATCTGATTACGTGCTGTAACTAAATTCTGTTCGGCACTAACTTGAGCTTGATTGACAAGCTCTAAAGCTTGTTCTTCAACACGTGCTAACTCCTGCATCTTTTCTTTAACTGCTTCAATCTTGGTAGTAGTGATTGAGTTTTGAAATTCTTTTTCTAAAGCTAACGCTTCTGATTGTAACTTTTCTGATTTTTCAGTAACGCCAATAGTTACCGCTTCACGTTCTTCAAGTAGACTCATAAAAGGATCAAATAGGATCTCCTTCATCTCTAACCAGAAGACGATGAAGAGTGCAGACCCGCAAGGAATCAACATAAGTTCCAGAGGAGTTAATTGAAAAATATCCTCTGCGAATTTTAAAAACTGCTCTGTATTGATGTAGACAATATAAACAGCATAAGCTGCCAGCGCCAGTAAGATCACGCCCACTACGGAATCTGCGAGACCGCTCTTCTTGCTATTAACATTATGACTCATAACAAAATGTTACTCATGCAAGCCATTCAACACTTCTCTTTTGAACTTCCCTGTGTTGTTGAATGCTCCATGTAGCAACCCCCTTGAAAAACTACACCTTCATCCATACTTAAAAGCGGTGTTCTGATGTTTCCTATAACCTGTGCGGGATGTTTAAGTGATAAACGTTTTGTTACTTCAATATCACCTTTTACATACCCCATAACGGTAACATCTTGCCCCGTTATTTTTGCTTTTAGGGTTGCTGATTTTCCGACAATTAATACACCTTCTGATACAACCTCACCGTCGATATCACCATCAACCTCTGCGACACCCTCGAAGTATATCTGTCCGACCGCTTTAGAGCCCTTTCCAAAAACAGAATTGGAAGAAGTTGCTCCCGATTGAGTCTTTACGAAATCACGCATCTTTGATGTTTCATTTGTTGCGGGAGATGTCTCGGCATCACCTTTAAACTCTTTGAATTTACCAAAAGACATGATTCGTATATTCCAAAAACAGATACAACAATCTCAAGACAGCAATAGAGATTATGCAATACTTTTTGCACTGCCAAAACTAACGTTTATACATGACCTCTGTCAAACATGATTTTCAATATCTAGTCATATTAGAACTGCTTTATAAAGTTTTTGGTGCTGGAAAAAAGGAGGGGGATAGGTACGAGGTTTTATTAAGTGGGTGGCTTTCTGATTTTTTACCTCTTTAGTCTAAGTGGCAGAGCTTTTTTGTGACTAGTTTTTTACCTTTTTGGTTTAAGCGGTAGAGCGTTATTTGAGAGCGATTTTTCACCTAATGTTACGGTTCTGAATTAAAGTACAGGTCGTTTTTTACTAATACTGAAATTTGGCGTTTTTTCTGATTATAAGAAGGTAGATAGGTTAATTTTAAACTTTATGGGCAACTCTTTTTCCTAGCTTTTTTGCCAACCTTACAGAAACGGCTTAATGTTAAGCTTTATAATTGATGTTTTTTCCTAGCTTTTTCTGATTGAGAGAAGATAGCTCAACTTTAAACTTTATGGATAACACTTTTTTCCTAGTTCTTTCTGATTGTAAGAAGGTAGCTTAACTTTAAACTTTATGGACGACACTTTATTTCCCTAGCTTTTTGCGCCCTGCCCTACCCCCCACCGTTTTTTACGAGGGTAAGAAAAAATAACGTAGGGATAAGGTAAAATCAGCCGCTGATTAGTTATCCAAGTATAAAAACTAAGCCGCTACTTCAATTGTAATATCGTTACAGGTAAAAAGATCTAGTTGCTATCCCAACTACAACACCGTTACAGGTAAAAGACCCTAGCTGTTATCCCAATTACAACACCGTTACAGGTAAAAGACTTAGCTACTACTTCAGCTACAACACCGTTACAGGTAAAAAGGGTTAGTCTAAACATAAAAGATCTACTAGTCGCTCCAACTCCTCCTCTGAAAAGTAAGAGATTTCGATCTTCCCCTTCCCTGTTTTATGGTGTGAGATCATAACTTTTGTACCGAGGGCTTTTCTTAAGCGGTCTGTGATCTCGGGGAAGCTAGATTGTTTTATCTTTTTATGAGAATCGCGCCTATCCTTACCGAGAACGATAACACGAGAGACGATCTCTTCCAGTTTTCTAACGGAGAGGTTCTCTTCAACAACTTTTTTAGCGAGGTTTCTCTGAACGGAGGGTTCTTTTACCGCTAAAATGGCCTTAGCGTGTCCAAGTGTTAGCTTGTCATCAGTGATAAGTTGGATAACTTCATCAGGAAGTTTTAAGATACGCATCATATTTGTAATGCTTGAACGATCTTTTCCAACACGATCGGCGATCTCTTGTTGCGTTAAACTATATCTATCTGCTAAGTGCTGATAAGCACGAGCTTCTTCAACAGGATTCAGATCGTCTCTCTGAACATTTTCAATGATAGAGAGTTCGTAGCTCTCTTCATCCGATAAATCTTTAATAATTACAGGTAGTTGCTTAAGACCAGCCCTATCTGCTGCCCGCCAGCGTCTCTCTCCCGCCACTATCTGATACTTACCATCTGCTAGCGGACGAACTATAATCGGCTGCAAAACTCCGTGTCTGGTGATGGAAGCCGCCAACTCTGCTAACTCTGATTCTTTAAAATCTTGTCTCGGTTGCGCGGCATTGTTTTCAACCTTACTGATATCAACGAAAGTTAATCCTTCCGGTAACGGTTTCTTTTCAGGTGTTAGGTCTTCGTCGTTTAAAGCGACTGAATCTGAAAAGGTGCTTTCTAATTGTGGTGTATATACAGCAGTAGAGCCTGCTATCGTTACAGCCGGTGTTGAAATAAGAGAGCTTAAGCCCCTACCCAAAGCTTTGCGAACTGGTTTCTTTTTTGTCTTGTCCATGCCGTATTCTCCTTTAAATTCAATAAGATCAATCCTCTTGAGGAAGTTATTCGTTAGCTGCTTCTTGCTTTATGTTGGTAATGTTAAAGCAACGTTGATCCAACTCTTCTGCAATGCTGCGATACGCCTTTGCGCCTGGTGAGTTCGGTGAATAGAGAGAGATGGGGAGCCCGTGGCTCGGGCACTCGGCTAGACGAATGTTGCGTGGCACCCTCTCTTTAAACATCAGGTCTTTAAAATAAGAAAACGCCTCTTCTTCAACCTGCGCTGAAAGGTTCGTTCTGATATCATACATAGTCAGAAAGACCCCAAGTAGATTTAAGTGCGGATTGAATGTTTGTCTAACAAATTCAATAGTTTCCAAGAGTGCAGAGAGACCTTCTAAGGCATAGTATTCGGCTTGTAACGGAATAATAATATGCCCAGCAGCGCCCATCGCATTTAAAGTTAAAAGTCCTGAAGAGGGGGGACAGTCTATAATAATATAGTCAAAATGCTCACGCAAAAGCCGTGTTTGGGTGCGTAAAATCAATTCACGTCCAGGTGTTTTCCCCAACTCTATCTCAATAGCTACTAAATCTTTTGAAGCGGGCGCTATCGAAAGGTTTTCAATAGCGGTCTTCTTGATAATGTCGTTAAGGGAGATCTTATCAAAAAACATATCATAGATATCGGATCCCTCTTCGTTAATAGAGATTCCGAGACCGCTGGTAGCACTACCTTGAGGGTCAAAGTCTACTAAAAGAACCTTTTTCCCAAGTATGGCTAATTCTGCAGAAAGATTGACGGCGCTGGTCGTTTTTCCAACACCACCCTTTTGATTTGAAATTGCAATAATATGAGTCATAACGCCCCTCCCCTATGGAATGAATAAACAAATAACACACGTCGCCGCCGTTTCTCAATCTAAATCAAGAAAATAAATGTTCCACGTGGAACATTTTCTTTAAAAGTGGTGAAAATTAAGAAAAACACCGAGCCGTGTTCCTTTTCTCATCTTGTAAGGGGCGTTTTGCAAAACAAGCTCTTCTCTCTGCGCGGTTTGTTTTTATTTGGCGCACATCAAAAAAACGCCCTCAGGGCGTTTTTTTAAGGATGGAAGATTGCGGGAGTAAAATGTTCCACGTGGAACATTGGAAGGGGTTTTGTTTTTTAGATGGTACTGAGGGCGTTTTTTGCTTTTTGTTCCACGTGGAACAAAAAGACGGGTGAGGGTAGATCGGTGAGTTTTGGTTTTTACCATTAATGTTCCACGTGGAACATTAATCTGTGAGTGGTGATTTAGTAGGTGAGGGCGTTTTTTTAGAAAAGCTCTTAGTTGGTGAGTGGTAAAATGTTCCACGTGGAACAAAGGGGAGTGGAGACCTGCTGTAAAGCACCTAACCCCCGAGTTTTTCTATCTTTTTAACCTCCGTAGAAACCTAGCCGATTCGTTTTGTAGTTTTAGCCCGCTCTGTTGTCCTTGCAGGGTGAAGATTTTTGACCTCCGTCCAGATCTAGCTGGTTCCTTCCTTATAGTAGGCTAGGTTTCACTTCTTCTATTTTCGCTACTTAATAGATATTCTTCAATAAAAGCATCAAGGTCTCCGTCTAAAACCGCTTCTACTGAAGAGGTTTCGTAATTAGTGCGTAGGTCTTTTACCATTTTATAGGGGTGTAAGACGTAGCTTCTAATCTGATTGCCGAATTCAATCTTCTTTCTCTCTCCTTTTAGATCCGCCATCTTCTCTTCACGTTCCTGTTCTTGAAGTTCATAAAGCTTTGCCTTTAAGACCTTCATGGCAAAATCTTTATTCTTATGTTGAGAGCGTTCATTTTGACAGGAAGCTACTATTCCCGTTGGAAGGTGCGTTATCCTTACAGCAGACTCTGTCTTATTAACGTGTTGACCACCCGCACCTGAAGAACGGTAGGTATCTATCCTTAGATCCTTTTCATCTATCTCTAATTCTATGTCATCATCGATATCAGGAGTTACCGAAATAGAGGCAAAAGATGTGTGACGACGGGCATTTGAGTCAAAAGGGGAGATGCGCACCAAGCGGTGCACGCCCTGTTCTGATCTTAAAAAACCGTATGCAAAATCTCCTTTAATGTAGAGGCTGGCGTTTTTGATGCCCGCTTCCTCACCCGCTCTAAAATCGAGCTCTTCTACGGAAAACCCCTTCCGTTCTGCCCAACGAAGATACATGCGGTAAAGCATTAATGCCCAGTCCTGCGCTTCAGTCCCGCCGGAGCCACCGTTAACTTCGAGGATGGCGGCTTGAGGATCGTTCGGATTGTTCATCTTGCTTAAAAACTCTTGTCTTTTCAGCTTGTTAGCAAGGTCGCTAACTATTGAAACAGCTTCATTGAAAAAATCATCATCATTATCTTCTTCATATAAACTAAAAGCTGTGTGCGCTTCTTCCTGTAAAGAGAGGAGCTCATTAAAGGAGTTTATGCCGTTTTGATAACGAGAACGTTCCTTTAAGATAGCCTTAGCTTGATCGGCATCATTCCAGAAGTTTGGGTCTTGAGATTGCTCTTCCAGTTCATCTAATCTCTTCTGTTTATTGGGGATGTCAAAGAAACCCCCGTAAAGCTTCTATCTTTTCATCTAAGGAGGTTAATTGATTTCTAACTTCTGAAGGTTCCATAACAATTGCCTTATAATAATATAGTATAAAAAGTAAGATCCCTTATAAGGGAGTCTTGCCTAAGATATCGATGATTGCAACGATATATCTTACTGCCGTTTAAAATATAACCCGTTAAAATATAATTAAGTATAGTAAGTTAGTTATAACATATTGAAATGTCTAATGGGTATCACACGCTTCCCAAGATACCAATGATTGTGATGATATTTTTGATTGTAATGACAGGCGCAGATCGTTTTTGCGTTCCCCAAGATACCGATGATTGTGATGATACTTTTACTAACACACTTCCCAAGATACCAATGATTGTGATGATAGGTGTAGACAGGTGCAGGTTATTTTTACGCTTCCCAAGATACCAATGATTGTGATGATATTTTTACTTAAGTCCTTGTTATTATTAAAAATATAGTTAAGTATAGTAAGTTAGTTACAACATACTGAAATGTCTAATGGGTATCGCACACTTCCCAAGATACCGATAATCGTGATGATACTTTTTACTAATACGCTTCCCAAGATGCCAATGATCACAATGACTTCTTTATTAACACATTCCCCAAGATGCCGATGATTGCGATGATACTTTTACTAATACGCTTCCCAAGATACCGATGATTGCGATTATTTTTTTACTAACACGCTTTCCAAGATGCTGATGATTGTGATGATATTTTTACTTAAGTCCTTGTTATTATTAAAAATATAATTAAATATAGTAAGCTAGTTATAACGTACTGAAACGCTTAATAGGTATCACACGCTTCCCAAGATACCGATGATTGCGATGATTGTGAGGCAGGGGAGATCGTTTTTATTTTTCCCAAGATACCAATGATTGTGATGATACTTTTACTAATACGCTTCCCAAGATACCAATGATCACGATGACTTCTTTATTAACACATTCCCCAAGATACCGATGATAGTGATGACTTCTTTATTAACACATTCCCCAAGATACCAATGATTGCGATGATTTTTTTCTTAACCCCCTGTTGTTATTAAAGTGTGTAGTTGTAAAATAATCTGTATCGAGACACCTTAGTTTAATATTAAACTATTTATTTATGAAGATATTTTAACGGAAATGAGATGGTCATAAAGCGAATTTTTACTACATTTATTTTTACACTACTACTTTGCACGATATGTAGTGTTCAACTTTTTGCTGAAGAGCAACCTGCTAAGGTGAGTTATAGTGTGGTGCATAAGTTTGATCCAGATATACCGCCTCAAGGTATCGCCTTTTTTAATGATAAAACTTTACTTGTAGCGATCTCTCAACACTTTGGCGCTAACAATCGTGTAGGAAAGATCGGTATCGGAAGTTATGATAGCACTCCTTTTCCAAATAAGGAGTGGGGCAGGGCACCTAAAAGTGCAGGTGGGATCGGATTGTTTAACGTTGCACAGGTGCATATAGTCGATAATATTGCGTGGATCCTTGATCAGGCGGAAAAAGAGGGCGAGCCTGCTAAAATTTTAGGTTGGGATATCGTAAAGAATCGTTTTTATAGAGTTTTTTATATCTATCCTCCCGTACTGACACCAAAATCTCTTTTACACGATTTTGTTGTTGATAATTCAAAAAATGTAATTTTTATTACTGATGAGAGTGCAGCTCTTATCGTTCTTAATACTACGACAGGTCACTCCCGACGTGTTTTAGATCAGGACCGTTCAACTATTTCTCAAGATATTCCGCTAATTATAAACGGTAAAAGTGTGAAGCTAAACGGGAAGCCTTTCTTCGCAGGCGCTGCTCCACTTGCGCTTGATTTAAAAAAAGAGTGGCTTTACTTCGGAGCTTTTTCCGGACACGACCTATACCGCATTAAGGTTTCAGACCTTATTAACACGGATCTTTCAGGAAAAGACCTCTCTGCAAGGGTTGCTCATTTTGCAAAACGTCCTATTACGGGCAGCATTGTTTTTACTAAAAAAGGTAACATTGTTTTATCTGACGTAGCTGCAAGTGGCATCGGGATGATTTCAAAGGATAAGGTCTATAAAGTTTTGTTTAAAGATAACAAGAAGTTACAGTGGATAGAGGGGCTTTTAGAAAAAGATGATGGCTTTATTTACGGTGTTTCCACTCAAAGGCAAGGTGCGCCTTCTTTTAATGATGGTGTTAATCGCTCAACTCCACCGTTTTTAATGATTAAATTTAAAGAAGAATAGGATTTCTATCGATAAGTACCACTTGTAGAGCGGGACTTAATTTTTAGCGGTTTAAAGTAGCGACCTAAAGATAGGGAGGAAAAGGGTTTTTTGCCTGTAACCACTCTTTGTAGCTGTAATGGGTAGTAAGTTATGACATATACTTTAAATTTCAGGGAGGAAAAGGGTTTTTATTTATAACTTTTTCTTTGTAGCTGTAATGGGTAGTAAGTTATGACATGAACTTGGAATTTCAGGGAGAAAAAAGGTTTTTGTCTGTAACCTTCTCTTTGTAGTTTTAAGGGGTAGTAAGTTATGACATATACTTTAAATTTCAGGGAGAAAAAAGGTTTTTGTCGATGATGGCTACTCTTTATAAAGCGTATCTGTGGTAAAATATACTGTCTTAAATGATTAGGTTGGGGTAAGTTACTAATTGTTTTTATTGATGATTTTGTTATGTCGCCTCCAGAGATCTTAATTGGGCTTATTATTTTAGGTGGTGGAATTTTTGCTTTCTTTGCTTATCGCAAATGGGTGAATGATGCCATCTCAAACAGGAGAGCGCGGGAGCAGGAGTATTTTGATAGAATTGCGGAGCAGGCTAGTGCCATTCAAAAAAATGCTTCAATTAAACGTAGTAGTGGCGACTTTGAAGATAAGTTTAGTAGTGCGGGTTTTTCTACTTCGGCACCATACGGTGCGCCGTATGGTGATAGTTCAGAGCCTAAAGGTGCCTTTCAAGAGGGCGTTCCGTTTTCAGAGGAGCGCACTCCTCTCACAGGTGTGATTGAAGATGCACAGTTTTCTCCTTTAACAACACAAGCCATCTCATCACAAGTTGTAGCAGCGCAGGCGGGAGAAGGGATTTTCTCTGGAATTCGTACCTTACCGTGTGCTTGGGTGACTAATGCGCCTGAAAATTGGCCGGATGTTGATTTCTCAATGGCTAATCGATCCCTTCGTTGTGTTAATTCCTCTTTTTATAATGCGAAGTTGCTTGATACCTTTATATGTGCTGGTTGTGTAGAAGGTGAGTCTATCCTGACGTTACAGACAAAACTTACTAATTTAGGGGTTTTGGAGATCCCGTTACAAGTTTTTACGGATGGCGTTTTTAGATCTGTTTTTATCTACCCTGAGGCAGACCTTGAAGATGCCGCTCATTTTAGTGGTGTAAGAGATCTCTTTAAGGAGTTAGGAGAAGTTGAGCCAGTTTTTTATGCAGGAAAAGTTTTGCCGCCCTCACCTCCCGCTTCGGTTTGTCGTCCTTTAAAGCCACAAGATCTAAGTGTTTATAGGGGAGTTGTGCCAGCCGGAGATTACGGTATTTGGTGGGATACTTCTCAACAAGATGATAGCGCTATAAATATTTTGCGCGAAACATATACGTTAATGGATCGCATTGAAAGTTATATTGCCGGACTTCTTGTGTCAGAACTAGGACTTAGTGCCAATCAGGGATCTCGACGGATAGCGTTACCTGAAAAAAATTTTCAAGTTCCGCTTCTTGCATATCACGGAGCTATCGTTCTGATGACCCTTTCAGCAGCAAAAGGGATTAGGTTTCATTTTAATATGGCGCATACTACACCATTTTATCGAGATTGTTTTTTAGCTGCCTTTAGAGATTTCATTAAGTTATATCGTAACCAGATTGAAAGAGATAAGGCTCCGCTAGACCATGCTACAAGTAATTCACCTCTAGCGTGGTGGAGTAGTATGGAAGAGGCCTACCGTGAAGATTCTAAAAATATGGTGATAGGTAAGATATCTCTTTAAAAACCGCATTTCTTACATATATTTAATATGCCCGACCTAGCTTTATCAGAAGCAAAGGTACCTCTTCTTACGATTTATTTGCGGATGAGCGTCCGATCGTATATCGGCGGTTCCTTTAAACTTTATGTTTTAAGGCATCCGTTTTTTACTTTAACTCCCTAACGGGAGTTCCCCTTAATTAAGATATATAGAAAGGTGGGCAGGAAAATGCCCCAAGGAGAGAGCGGAAAACGATCTGTTATCTTTTGCGCCGAAACTGGCAAAGAGTTGACCCCAGCGCAGTTGCAGATGTGGTATGCACTTACCTTGAAAGCAACTGAAGATTATTGTGGTGAGGTCATTACCCCTTTTAAAAGGAAAAAGAACGAGCTCGGCGAAACTGAGATTAATTTTGATACTCACATCCTTACCTTCAAGTGGCCCAAAGGGTACCCGCCCTCGTCGCTCTATTGGGAGACTGGTGTGGGTGGTCGTTTGACTGTTTTCCTTACCGCCACTAATGATAAGGAGAACCGTTACTGGGAGCTCCGTTTCTTTGAAGAAACGGAGCGCGAAAGAGAGCTAAAAAACTTCCTCGCAAGTCTTGTCCAATGACTCAAGCTCTGCAAGGTGCCTAAGATCTAAATGAAAGGGGAGGGGGCGTTCGCCAAAAGTAAAAACGGCTGCTACGGTTGCTTCGGAAGGTTCTTTCGATACTTATCGCGACGCTCACTCTCCTATTCTTAATAGATCGATCTAGTATCTTTATCTCGGTGTTTTTATAAAACTAAGAGGGTATTACGTTTAAAAAATATCGCTTTAGATTAGCCGCCTACTAAAGTACGGTGCTTTTACGAGTCATCTTTTTTTCAAACTTGTTTCTCAATTTTTCATAATAATTGCTACGATCCGATTTTATCAGAAGCAAAAGTATCTCTTCTTACGACTTATTTGCGGATGAGCGTCCGATCGTATATCGGCGGTTCCTTTAAACTTTATGTTTTAAGGCATCCGTTTTTTACTTTAACTCCCTAACTTCCTTTGTAAGGATAGAATTTAGGAGCTTGACATGAGCCTCAAGGCTGGAACCATCCAATTGGATGGCGGCGACCGTGCGAAATCTCTCTGTCAAAACTTTATCAGCAGAGGCGGGGGGGATTGCAAACAACACACGAGGTCTGACAAAGGAGATGAATTTCATTTCGACGATCGTAAAGTTTGTTACCCCACCGATCGTTGGCCCAGAAAAGTAGAGTACACGGGCGCAGTGGTTAGTTGGATGATCGAGGAAGATGTTTTGACAATCTTCGTTTTTGTCATCACGGATACCGAAGACATCCCTACTACTGTCAACGAAGAAAATTGTCACTGCACGGCGACGTTCAACGATCCAGAAGTCGTGAAAAAGTTCTTGGCAGAGTTTTGCAACTGACTCAAGCTCTGCAAGGTGCTTAAGGTTCGAATGAAAGGGGAGGGGGCGTACGCCAAAAGTAAAAAACGGCTGCTACGGTTGTTTCGGAAGGTTCTTTCGATACTTATCGCGACGCTCACTCTCCTATTCTTAATAGATCGATCTAGTATCTTTATTTTGGTGTTTTTATAAAACTAAGAGGGTATTACGTTTAAAAAATCACCTCTTTTTATTAAACTAAGTTATTAAATAGTTTAAATGCAAGCTTTAAAAAGAGTTTAAAAAGAGAGACTAAACGTTTTAAGAAGATAAAAATAATCGTAAAAAAGATTAACTAAAAAGCGCCACCCCCCAACTTTGATCCACCGTTGGATCTGCCGCCATTAAAGGTTCTATTTGAAAAGCTTGAGCTTTGAGTGGGAGTAGTCTCTTTTTGAGTCTGTTGTTGCGGAGTCCAAGTGTTTTGTAAACGGATCTTTATCTTTGGTGCAGAAGCGTCATATCTGTGATTATTAGTGCGGTCAGCTATCTTCACTCCTTGATGCGGATTATAGCCCATGCCACGACTAAGGACATCGATCTTACCGGTACTACTATAACCGTCATTATGTGCGCCATATCTATTAGCTATCTCGTCTTTGTAAGCGACACTATTTTTTTGACTGTATTTTTCATATAGAGAGGCAGCGTCACCATCATTTACAGTTGAGCCTACACTGTTAAAGTTTGAAGAGTAAGTTTGATAACACTTTTGTTGATACTCGTCAGCTTCGCGCTGGAACCGTTCTTTCTCTGCTTTTTGAGCTTTCTCTCTTTTTTATCTGTTGAGCCTTTACCTTTCTTTGAGCTCTTTCAGCATCATAAGTAGCTTGTATTTTTTCCCAAAATTCATCACCCATAGAATAACCTTTTTAAAAAAGCTCCCCTTCTCTAGTTGACTATTAATATAATCGAAGAGATCTCACGATCTGATTCAAGTTAAAATATAAAAAGCTCTCCTGTAAATTTATCCATTAACTGCTAGGGAGTTGGAAAGAGCGCTAAGCTTGGAGCTAGAAAGAAAAAAGTATATCCTTTAGCTAGAACCTTTTCACTAGACCATGCTACAAGCAATTCACCTCTAGCGTGGTGGAGTAGTATGGAAGAGGCCTACCGTGAAGATTCTAAAAATATGGTGATAGGTAAGATATCTCTTTAAAAACCGCATTTCTTACATATATTTAATATGCCCGACCTAGCTTTATCAGAAGCAAAGGTACCTCTTCTTACGATTTATTTGCGGATGAGCGTCCGATCGTATATCGGCGGTTCTTTTAGACTTTATGTTTTAAGGCATCCGTTTTTTACTTTAACTCCCTAACGGGAGTTCCCCTTATAAGGATAGAATTTAGGAGGGCAGATATTATGTCTGCTAATAAATCTGGAGCTAGTGGCGGAAACACACCCAGCTACAACCCTGGAGAGATAGAAACCGGTATGATCCATTTCTTTCCGAAGGAACGAGATCGGATGCTTGACATACTCTTCGGCGAAAAAGCGTATCTTAACGACTTGCGCGGAAAGAAAGCTGATAAAAACGGTTACTCCGTGTACGCCTCTGTTCGTTGTCCCTTGCGCGAAGAAATGGACTTATACGAAGGCGCAATGGTTTTTTGGAAGCGTGAGAAGAGTCGTTTGACAGAAATATCCATTTACATCATCAGAGAGGGTGATGATGGAAACACCTTGCAGAACGTTATCGATGGTCGAATCGGTGATGATATCACGGTGATAGTCAAGGATCCAGAAGTCGGGGAAAAGCTCTTGGAAGAGTTTTGCAACTGACTCAAGCTCTGCAAGGTGCCTAAGGTCTAAATGAAAGGGGAGGGGGCGTATGCCAAAAGTAAAAAACGGCTGCTACGGTTGTTGCGGAAGGTTCTTTCGATACTTATCGCGACGCTCACTCTCCTATTCTTAATAGATCGATCTAGTATCTTTATCTCGGTGTTTTTATAAAACTAAGAGGGTATTACGTTTTTAAAAATCCCCTCTTTTATTAAACCAAGTTATTAAATAGTTTAAATGCAAAGTTTAAAAAGAGTTTAAAAAGAGAGACTAAACGTTTTAAGAAGATAAAAATAATCGTAAGTAAAAAAGAAGAGAACTTTTCTATTGCCACTCACTTAAAAGCGCTTAACTAACATACGTAAAAGTAAAAAAAATTAGGTTAAAAGTACAAAAAAACGGACTAAATCTTCCTACTCTCTTTCTGAAGGGTGTTTTAGTCCGTTTTTTTAGAGATATTTAAGTAAAAATATTTAATAAGACGTAGTAATTAATTTTTACATCAATTTACGTACGCTAACCACTTCTGGTATTTCGGATTTTTACCGGAAGTTATTTCAGAGAAGCCCTCTTTAAACTTCGTTGTAATGGGACCGATCTTACCAGCACCTAAGATATGATCATCAATAGATCGTATCGGTGTAATTTCAGCTGCCGTTCCGGAATAGAAAGCTTCGTCTGCCTTAAAGGCATCTTCTGGCAGAATCTCCCTCTCTTCAACAGCAATGCCCCAGTCGTTAGCTAACTGAATAACGGTGTCACGAGTAATGCCAGCTAAGATATTGCCTAATTTAGGGGTAAGAAGTTTGCCGTCTTTAACAATAAAAACATTCTCACCAGGACCTTCTGCTAAGAAGCCGTGCTCATCAAGAAGTAACCCTTCATGATATTTCGTTCCTTGCAACTCTTTTGCTGCTAACATACCGTTTACGTAGTGTCCTGCCACTTTAGCATCAGCTACTACCGCACGTGGGCTAAGTTTAATAAGGGATACGATCTTCACATCAACCATATCGTGCGGAAGATAAGCACCCCACGGCCAACACGAGATAGAGACATCAACAGGTGCACCTTGCGGGAAGACAGACATCACACCATAACCGTAATGCACCAACGGTCTGATATAACAAGCCTCGATATCGTTCTTTTTGAGCAGCTCTTTAGTCGCCGTCATGACCTCTTCTTTAGTATACGGAATTTTAAAGCCGAGTGCGTCGGCAGAGTAAAAGAGGCGGTCAATATGCTCCTTCAGTCGAAAGATAGCCCCACCATTAGGAGTTTTATAAGCACGAATGCCTTCAAAAACTGCGCTACCATAATGAAGAGAATGCGAAACGATATGAATCTTTGCATCTTCCCATAAAACGAATTGCCCATTTAACCAGATATATTTTGTAGTTTCCATAACCTGAATTTATCCTTATAAAAAAACAGCTGCAAGATAATTTTGCATAAGTAATCTTTTTTAACTTTTATATTTTTATACTAACTTATTATCTATACCGTAACCGTACATTAAGGAAAATCTCTTAGGCATCATCTGCACAGAAAAAGAGGGCGAAAATTGCAGATAATTATCTAAAATAATTTATATTTTTTACCTTTAAAAAAAATTACATTGTTTGCGGAAAATGAAGATTTTAGCTATACTGCAACAGTTTTGAGGTTCAACTTTTCCATGCTTAACCGTCTGAAAACATTCTTTAATTATTAGAAAAAAGAATGAGCTTTATCTGCATGAAATCTGTTGGTACTCGATTATAAAAAATACAGAAAAGGATATTTGTATGACAGAAGAGATCGCACTTGAGGATACAGTTGAAGATTTCAGAAAGAGTGAAGTTTACGGCTCTGAACAGATCAGGGTGCTCGACGGTTTAGAGGCGGTGCGTAAACGTCCAGGAATGTATATCGGAGATACCGCCGAGCGTGGTTATCATCATCTGATTCAAGAGGTTGTTGATAACTCCGTCGATGAGGCTCTAGCCGGATTTTGTGACACCATTAAAATAACTTTACACATTAACGGCTCTGTCTCGATTGAAGATAATGGGCGCGGTATCCCAACAGATATTCATAGTACGGAAGGGGTCAGTTGTGTTGAGGTCGTTTTAACAAAGTTGCACGCTGGCGGTAAATTCGAGCATAGCGCATATAAAGTTTCAGGTGGCTTGCACGGAGTGGGTATCTCCGTTGTGAACGCTCTCTCTGAGTGGCTTAAGGTTGAGGTGTGTCAGAAAGGACACCGCTTCGCTATGGAGTTTAGACGCGGTCACCCCGTTGGACACTTAGAGAAGATCGGAGATGCTGATGCGACGGGAACAAAAGTTACGTTCTACCCCGATCACTCTATATTTACGGAGTGTACCGGCTTTAGTTATGAAGTTTTGGTGCACCGTATTAGAGAGTTGGCATTCCTTAATGCAGGTCTAAGGTTTATTATTCTCGATGAGAGAGACGGCAAGACTGAGCAGTTCGCTTACGAGGGCGGTATAAAAAGTTTTGTAAAACACGTCAATAGATCAAAGAGCCCTCTTTTTGAAGAGCCTATTTATATCAGTGGTGCTAGAGAACACTTACAACTTGAGGTGGCGTTACAGTATAACCGCGAGTATCAGGAAAATATCTTTACATATTGTAATAATATCAACACAATTGAAGGCGGAACTCATTTAGCCGGATTCAAAGCTGCCTTAACCAGAACGCTTAATAATTACGCTACGAAAAACGGACTTTTTAAAAACGATAAAGATGGTCTGCAAGGGGATGACGCTAGAGAGGGGCTTACCTGTGTAATAAGTATAAAGATTCCGGAGCCGCAGTTTGAAGGACAAACCAAAACAAAGCTTGGAAATGCTGAAATTAAGGGCTTTGTTGAGCAGGTGGTTGGTGAAAAGTTGGGAGCTTTTTTTGAAGAAAATCCTAATATCGCTAAGATTGTAATCTCAAAATCACTTGAAGCAGCGCGTGCCAGAGATGCTGCGCGTAAAGCAAGAGAGCTTGTAAGGCGTAAAGGCGCTTTAGATTCAGCCTCTTTACCGGGAAAGCTCGCTGATTGTCAGAAAGAAAATCCTGAAGATACGGAGCTCTATATTGTAGAGGGAGATTCTGCAGGTGGTTCTGCCAAGCAGGCTAGAGATAAAGCCAATCAAGCTATCTTACCGTTACGGGGTAAAATTTTAAATGTAGAGAAAGCTCGTCTCGATCGGATGTTATCATCAGAAGAGATTAGATCCCTTATCACTGCACTTGGAACAGGGATCGGTCAAGATTTTGATATTACAAAATTAAGGTATCATAAAGTTGTAATTATGACAGATGCCGATGTTGACGGTAGTCATATTCGCACACTCTTGTTGACCTTCTTTTATAGGCAGATGCCGGAGATCGTTAATCGCGGCTACCTCTACATTGCGCAGCCACCGTTATATAAGGTGAAACATGGAAGAACGGAGCTTTATTTAAAAGATGACTCACAGTTTTCAACATACCTTATCAATCGCGGAACTGATGGTGCGGAGTTACGTTCCGCTGATGGTGTGATTACCGATAAAGACCATATAAAACACCACGTGGTGGGGCTTAGACGTGTTAATGCTTTATTGAATATCTTTAAAAAGGAAAAAAGAGATCCGCGTGTGGTGCTGACGTTTGCTAAGATTGCTCACGATTTTAAAGGATTTGTTACCGATAAAGGTGTCGCAGAGAAGTTATTAGAAAAGTTACGTGAGATCATCCCTGCTAAAGTTGAGGGGTACGCCGAGTTTTCCCTTAAAGAAAAAGATGGGAAACTTTTCATTAAGATCTTAACGCGGAAACACGGCATCAAGAAGGAAACTTATATTAATGAGTTACTGATTGAGCGTGGTGAGTTTCAACGTTTAAAAGGTATTCTTGATGACGCTTTAAGGCTAGGAACTCCTCCCTTTACTCTCTTTGAAGAGGGTAAGGAAGAGCCTTTCGGAGTTTGTGATGAAGTAGAAGACCTTGTGAACTTAATTGATGAAAGAGGGCGTAAGGGACTCTCTATCACCCGCTATAAAGGTCTCGGTGAGATGAACCCCGAGCAACTTTGGGAGACAACGATGTGTCCTGAAAACAGAACACTATTAAAAGTTACAGTTTCTGATGCTATCGGATTAGATGATGTCTTTACGGTGCTAATGGGTGATCAGGTAGAACCACGACGAAAGTTTATAGAAGATCACGCTTTGCAGATCCGTAATTTAGATATTTAACTTCGAATTATAGAGATCCGTGTGTAATGTAAAAAAGTTGCCAGAAAATTTAAAAAGGATCCATGCGCGAGGCAAAAAAACGTTGCTACAAGACTTAAAAAGGATCTGTGTATAAGGTAAAAAATGTTAAAAGAGGGGTTCTTTCTAACCATTTTTAATATTTTTATAGTTATATTAAATAGTTGTAAATTAAGCGCTTAGCGCTCCCCGTTCTTAAGACCTTTGTGAATAAAAAAGCTCCAAAAGCTAAAGCAAATAGGAGATCGGGCGATAATCTTTATATCAGTCATGTGGCATCCTTTAGCGAGTGAGGGTGATTGAGAGAACTTCTCAGTCGCCCTTTTTTTATATAAACAGATATTGATTTTAATTTAGTTAAAGAAGCTTTTTATGTAGGCGCTTAGCGTCGCACACGTTTTCAACAACTTTAATACTTTTATAAAAATAACGTTTTTTAAAAGATCTTGATTTACACTTGAGAGGATTATTTTTAGAGTGCAGGTGATAAGTTTTATACGATCTGCACTACTATTATAACATTATGAAAGAGTTCTTTTTTTGCCTTCTCCTCTCTTTATTACCCGCAATATCTCTTGCAGAAGTTTCCACAATGAAAACCTTTGACTGTCAACAGATTATAAAAGAACCGTTTAAAGGGGGCGGATCTAGTCGTTGGAACTACTGCGAGGGTGAGGCTAAAGGGGTTGTGGTGTTGGTGCACGGTTTAAACGTTAGTGTTACAGCTATGCAGGATCTGGCGTGCGCTATAAACGAGTTGGGGTATCATGTGCTCAGCCCTGTTTTAGCAGAAAGTGGTTCTGCGGAGAGTTGGATTGAAAGTGTCAAGAGGTCGTATTGTGCGGCAAAACTTAAGTTTCCTGACCTGCCAATTAATGGTGTTGGACACTCCGCAGGGGGAGCTTCTATCCTTGCTTTTATGGCTAAATATCAGAACCGTTATTTTGATGCAGTTGTTTTACTGGCACCGGCGCTAAGCATCACGCGTGCTAGTTGGGTGGTGCGCCCCTTGACACCGTTACGTTATTTAGGTCTCTCCTTACCGAGTTTTTCACCGAAAAAACATAAGCGTAGCTCCTTTACTCCATTAGGAGCTTATAATGCACTCTTTGATCTGGCGAGTTCTCTGCAAGATCTTAAAAAAGGAAGTGCAGCCACCCTAGAAGGTTTTGCGAGCGCTCGAGGGGTTGTTTTAATCAGCCCTGCTGATGGCTTGGTGCGTTATAACGGTGTAAAAAGGTGGCTAAAGGAGCAAAATTTAAAGTGGCGTTTAGTTACTTTAAGACCGCAGCACACTAACGGCTTAATTGCAGATCACCTTCTTTTTGATAAAGAGACGATGGGTAAAAGTTGGGAAAAGATGTTAAAAATCATGCAAGAAACTCTAACTTATTATAAAAGCTAAAAAATAAGCGATTCCAACAGTTGCACCGCTTTCTTGCCTAGTTTATCTTCTAAGTTACAAAAATCATACCCGATTTAAAATATAGGCTACGTTTATGTTTAAAAAAATTCTTGAAAGTACCATTGGTACTGCAAATAGTCGTCGCATTAAATCGTTTCGCTCAACTGTTGCTCGTATCAATGCCTTAGAACCGAACTATAAAAAACTTTCTGATGATGAATTGAAGGGGCAGACCGTTCTTTTTAAGGAGAGGATTGCACAAGGAGAAACACTTGATTCTATCTTACCTGAAGCGTTTGCAGTGGTGCGTGAAGCAGCGGTTAGAACGTTGGGATTACGTCCTTTTGATGTGCAACTGATCGGAGGTTTGGTTTTGCATCGCGGTATGATCGCCGAGATGAAAACAGGTGAAGGAAAAACACTTGTAGCCACCTTACCAGCTTACCTTAACTCTTTAACAGGAGAAGGTGTGCATATCGTAACGGTTAATGATTATTTAGCGCGGCGTGACTCCGAATGGATGGGGCAGGTTTATAACTTTTTAAATACCTCTGTTGGTGTGGTTTATTCCGGAATGCCGGAACAGGCTAAAAAAGAAGCGTATAAAAGTGATATCACTTACGGACAGAACAACGAGTTCGGTTTCGATTATCTCCGAGATAATATGAAGTACTCGCCTGAAAGTTTGATGCAGCGCGGTCATGCTTACGCTATTGTGGACGAGGTTGATTCTATCTTAATTGATGAAGCAAGAACGCCGTTGATTATATCAGGTCCAGCAGAAGATTCCTCAGAGTTGTATTATACGGTAGATAAAATGGTGCCGTTTTTACAAGAGGGCGCTGATTATGAGATTGAATTACGTACAAAACAACCGACTTTAACAGAGGGCGGTATAGCGCATGCTGAAAAACTGTTAAAGGTTGATAACCTTTACGATCCGAAAAATATCGAACTTATTCACCATATCAATCAAGCTTTAAAAGCGCATAAAGCGATGGAGCGTGATGTTGATTACGTTGTAAAAGATGGTCAAATTATTATCGTGGATGATTTCACGGGGCGTTTGATGCCAGGTCGACGTTGGTCTGATGGTTTGCATCAAGCTATTGAAGCAAAAGAAAAATTACATATTGAGGAAGAGACTCAAACGCTTGCTACAATTACCTTTCAAAACCTCTTTAGGATGTATAAAAAACTTTCTGGTATGACGGGTACTGCTGTAACGGAAGCTGCTGAGTTTAAGGAAATTTATAAACTTGATGTTGTAGTGATCCCGACTAATCGACCGATGATTAGAGATGATCAATCTGATGTAGTCTTTCGTACCAGAAGGGAAAAGTATCAAGCTTTAGCAGAGGACGTTATAAAAGTTGCTAAAACGGGGCAGCCTATCTTAGTTGGAACTATCAGTATTGAGCAGAGTGAAACGATCTCAAATTACCTTCGTCAAAAAGGAATTCCCCACAATGTCCTAAACGCTAAACAACATGAGAGGGAGGCTGAGATCGTAGCACAAGCGGGACGTTTAAACGCTATTACCATTGCAACCAATATGGCAGGACGTGGTACTGATATTATGTTGGGAGGTAATCCGAAGGGATTAGCTATCGTTGCTGCTGGAACTAAGGATGTAACAGACCCTGCTTATATCGAAGCTTATGAGAAATACGCTGAAGTTTGTAAGTTGGAAAAAGAGCGCGTTATTGCAGCAGGTGGTTTGTTTATCATGGGCACGGAGCGTCACGAATCAAGGCGCATCGATAATCAGTTAAGGGGACGTTCTGGAAGACAAGGCGATCCAGGCGTTTCACGTTTCTATGTCTCTCTTGAAGACGATCTGATGAAGCGCTTCGGAGGAGATAAGATTAAAGATATGATGAAGCGTTTAGGTTGGGATGAGGGGATTGATATCGGTGGTAAGATGATCAGCAAATCCATCGAAAATGCCCAGAAAAAAGTGGAACGCTTCCATTTCGAAAATAGAAAACACGTCACGGAGTACGATGATGTTTTAAATAAACAACGTCAAGTCGTCTACAATATGCGTAACAGAGTGCTCTTCCGTGACAAGATTGAAGATGAAGTTTTAACCATGATTGACGACCTCTTGGAAACAAATATCAATGCTGTTTGTGAAGTGCATCAACGTCCGCAAAATTGGGATATTGAAAAACTAAAAGAGACCTTTCAATTTCTCTTTAATGGACCAACCGATCTTGATAGTACAAATCCAGATCCGCAGGAGATCTTTAATCAATTAAGAAAAGAAGCACGTCTACTTTATGATGTTATTAAAGAGAAGCATCAGAAAGTTTTAGATTCGTTACAAGAAACCTACACACAAGACGGAGAAAAATCATTTTTAATGACACAAGGTGGTTTAAAGGAATACGATTTTCAATTCACAACCTTTTTGCAAGACACCATCCTTGAGCGTTTAGATCATTACTGGAATATGCACTTACAGGGCATGGATAATGTCAGAGATACTATCGGGCTAAGGGGGTATGCACAGCAAAATCCGTTGTATGAGTATCAGAAAGAGGGGTTTCTGTTATTTTCTCAGATGATGGACGGTATGAGGCAAGCCATTATCAGACGCATTTTTTATTCTGAAGCGGCGTTAGAAAATCTCAAAAATAGTTTCGAAGCAGAGCGTGCACGTAGAGAGGCTGTGGCGGAACAGATGAACTTATCGCAAGAGACAGAAGAAGATTCAAGCGGTGTGATGGAGTTTCATGATACTGCTGTTGGAGATCCAGCAGCGCAACGTCTTAGACTTGAAGCACAACGTAAGGCGAGAAGAAAGATGAGGAAGAAGTGATTTTTTTTGGTCGGATTAAAAGCCTCAATTAAAGATAGGGAGAAGTAAAAATGAAAGTTGCTGCATTACTGGGAGAGTGTTTTAAGGAAGTTTCCGCTGATTTTCAGATTAAAAGTCATGAGTTTATGGTGCGTGGTGCATATCTGAAACAGCTCAGTAACGGCATCTACTCTCTGTATCTTCCAGCTAAAAGAATCGTTAATAAGATTGAAAATATTATCCGTGAAGAGATGGATAAGATCGATGGTCAGGAGGTGCTTTTTCCCGTAGTGATGCCCGCTTCTCTTTGGCAGGAATCAGGAAGGTATTTCAGCATCGGAAGTGAGATGGCGCGTTTTAAAGACCGTTCTGGAAACGAGATGGTGCTCGGCATGACGCATGAGGAGGCGGCTGTGCATTTAGCAAAAGGTGCGGCACAATCTTATGCTAATTACCCTTTTATGATCTATCAGATTCAGACTAAGTTTCGTGATGAGCCCCGTTCTAGAGGTGGGCTAATTAGGGTGCGTGAGTTTACGATGAAAGATGCCTATTCTTTTCATACTTCGCAGGAAGATCTCTGCGCATATTATGATCGTTGTCATAAAGCTTATGAAAAGATCTTTGCACGCGTTGGTGTGCCTGAGGTGGTCTCCGTTAAATCTGATTCGGGTATGATGGGTGGAAAAGTTGCGCATGAGTTTATGCTTTTGACTGAGATCGGAGAAGATTCGATTGTCTTGTGTGATGCCTGTAACTACCGTTCCAACATGGAAGTAGCAGAGTGTATTATTCAAAATGAGGCGACACCTGAAAAGCCGTTGGAAAAAGTGCATACCCCAGATCTGAAAACGATAGATGATCTCTGTAAGTTTTTTAAAATTACCCCTCAAGATACGTGTAAAGCAGTGGTGTATCAGAAAAACCTAACAGATGAGTGTGTGGTGATTTTTCTTAGGGGTGATCTGGATGTAAATGAAACGAAGCTGCGTAACTTTCTCGGTGAAGAGATTCATGCAGCGCAGCACCTTACCCCTGAAAGTTGCGATCTGACACTTGGTTTTATCGGTGCCGTTAATTTAAATACAAAAGCAACCGTGCTCTATGATCAATCTCTTAAAGGAGCAACAAACCTAGTGTGCGGTGCTAATGAAGAGGACTACCATTATAGCGGTTTTTCAGTAGCGCGTGACCTTAAAGGTGAGAATGTGCAGTTTCACGATTTTGCTAAAACATTTACAGGTGCAACCTGCCCCGTTTGCGGCAAGAAGAGTATTAAGATTAAACGTGGCATTGAAGTCGGTAATATCTTTCAACTCGGTACTAAATATACTGAATCGATGGAGATGAAGTATGTTGATAAAGACGGTAATTTGCATTATCCGATTATGGGTTGTTACGGGATCGGAGTGGGGCGTTTAATGGCATCTGTCTGTGAGGTGCGGCACGATGATTTTGGACCGATCTGGCCGATCTCCATTGCGCCGTGGCAAGTTCAGATCTGCGCCTTGCGTATTAACGATGAAGAGGTACGACACGCTGCTGATAAACTTTATCAGGAGCTACTTGAAAAAGGTGTTGAGGTTTTATTTGATGACCGTAATGTTACAGCCGGTGTGATGTTTTCAGAAGCCGATCTGTTAGGGGTGCCGCTAAGGGTGGTTGTTAGCCCTAAAACTTGCGCTAAAGGGTGCGTGGAGTTTTTGGCGCGTGATAAATCGTTTTCTGAATTTTTACCGTATGCAGAGGCAGTAGATAAGATCCGTCAAACTATCTCTACTACCTTAGAGAAGTATCTGTAATACAATGTTCTCTCTTTATCTGCATATTCCGTACTGCTTAAAAAAATGTCGTTATTGTAATTTTAATAGTGTAGCGCAGTGTGTTGTACCAGAGGAGGAGTATTGTGCAGCGCTTCTGGCAGAGCTGAAAGCACATGCAGAAACTCCTTTATGGAGAGGACGTGCAATACGTACGATCTATTTCGGTGGTGGCACACCCTCTATCTTTTCCGGTGCGGCTATTTATCACTTAATGCAGGAGGTTGCCAAAGTTTTTGATACTTCAAAAGTTGAAGAGATAACGTTGGAAGCAAATCCAGCAACTTTGACTACGGAAAAATTGCAATACTATAAAGCTTTCAATTTAAATAGACTCAGTCTCGGGGTGCAAAGTTTAAATCAGGAAACATTAGCAACTTTAGGTAGGGTGCATACCGTTTCAGAAACGTTAGAAGCGCTAGCGTTGTGTAAAGAAAACGGCATTGATAATCTTTCGTTGGATCTGATTTATGGTGTTCCAAGACAGAGTGTTCCTGATCTTAAAAGAGATATAGCAGCTTTAACAACGCTCCAACCTAAACATATTTCCGCTTATTGCTTATCGATTGAAGAGGGCACTCCACTCTTTGGAATGGTTAAAAGTGGAGAATTAAAACCTCTTCAGGAAGAAATAGTTGCAGAGATGATGGTGTCTGTGATGACAGATCTTGAGGAAAAAGGGTATCAACACTACGAGATCAGTAATTTTGCCGTGCAAGGCTATCACTCTAAACATAATAGCGCTTACTGGGATGGTAGTGATTACCTCGGACTTGGTGCAGGGGCGCATTCTTTTAATGCAGCTGTAAAGCCTTTCGGGAGAAGATGGTCAAACCTCTCTTCACCTGAAAGGTATCTGGCAGCAGCGCACGACCTCACAAAAGTACAAGACTTTTCAGAAACTTTAACGGAACGAGACGCTCTAAATGAATTTTTTATGTTGGGGCTACGACGTAAGGTAGGCTTTTCCGTAACTACCTTTGAGGAGCGTTTTAAACGCTCTTTTTCTACTCTTTATGGTGCTACAACTGAAGCGCTCTTTTTAAAAGGCTTACTTGAAAAAAAAGATAACAACATAAAACTTACAAAAGAGGGAGTTCTTCTAGCTGATGAAGTGATCGAATCTTTTATCCGAACCTAACGAATCATCTGCATTAAAAACAGATAATAGAGACGATTCGTTAGGTATTTACAGTTATTAAACAGGTTTAAAGCTGGTGCTTGGCTTAATGCTTTTAACAAAAGCCGCCACTAATTTTGCAGCGTTCTCCATATCTTTTAAGCTACAAACTTCAACTTGTGTGTGCATATAGCGGTTTGGTATCTGAACACTACCCGCTGCTACACCACTCCGTGAAATCTGCAATGCTGCTGAATCGTTGCAAATAATCCTACCCGTCGGTGTTAATTGATATGGGCACTTAGCGTTTTCAGCAGCTTGAACCAACATCTTATCAACGATAGGATTTGAAGTTGGACCACATCCGAAAGCAGGTCCAGCACCTAATTTGCACTCTGCCATTTTTTTATCTCCGATACCAGGATTATCTGTGGCAAACGTTACATCAACTGCGATTCCCACTTCAGGATCTATACCGAAAGCTGAAGTGCGAGCTCCACGCAAGCCGACCTCCTCTTGGACGGTGCTGACAGCATAAAGTGCTACGTTAAGCTTTGATTTTGCACATAAACGTAGAGCCTCCATCACCACAAAGACTCCAGATTTATCATCTAGCCCAGGGCTACAAATTAAGCCGTTGCACAATTCTGTAACACCGAGCTTGACGGTGCCATGGTCTCCGAGTGTGACGTATTTTTCAGCATCTTTTCTATTTTTTGCACCGATATCAACCCATAGATCTTCAAAAGTAATTTTACCTTGTCCACGCTCTTCCTGCTTCTGTAAGTGAATCGGTTTGCGTCCGATCACACCTGCGATCTCGCCCTTCTTTTCTGTATAGATTGTAACTTGCGAGCCAGGAAGAACAACCGGATCGTAGCCACCTAACTGTTCAATATAAAGATAGCCATCGTCAGAGATAAACTTAACCAAGAAACCTAACTGATCGCAGTGTCCTGCTAACATCACTTTACGCTCAGCTTTAGTATTGATTCCGACTATCAGATTGCCGTGTAAATCAGTTTCAATGATATCGGCATACGGCTCCATCCGATTTTTTATAACTTTTTGAACTTTCTGTTCAAAACCTGTTGGTGAGGGTGTTGTTAAAAGGTCATATAAAAATTGTTTCGATGTCTGTTCCATAAAAGATCCATTAAATAAAAGACGTAACGTTATTTTTTATACCTTTAGAAGTAGAGCAACTTCGTTAGTAAAAATTACTTAAAGTAAAAAACATTACTATCATATAAGAGAGACCTTACAGCAGATCGGAATGTCAAACAATGTAATTTTTTCTACACCTAGCTTTACTTTTTCTAAAGTGAATCAAAGTTAAGATAAGCAGTAGGTTAAAATGCTAAACAATGTAATTTTTCCTATCCCCAATTCTCTTTTTTGAAGTTAATTAAAGATTTTAAGATAAAACTATTGAAAATCTCTCTTTGAGAAGAAGAGTGTTGATAAAATAAGTGCAGCACCACAATATCCTACACTATAAAGTATTCCGAAGAGTAGTAGGTCTGAATCATAAGCGAGGTTGTAAACAACCCTTTCTGAAACATCAAGGAGATTCAGATGTGGTAAGATCTCATAAACAATTTTAAGAGGGATATTTAGTAGAGTTTCTTCATAACCTTTTAAAAATTGTAAGAAATATTGAGACGATCTACCCGCTAAGAAAAATGCAAAGCTAAAAAAGCCACTTAAAAACGGCGTGATGACAATTGAAGAAAAGAAGATGGTGCAAGCGCAGACAATAATACTTTGTAAAAAAATAAAAAAAGCTGCATAAAAGAGCATCCAATCAAAGCTTCCTTCAAGGAAATAGCAGAATAGAAATAAAACTAAAGTTAAGAGCAGAATCAAAACAGAGACTGTTGTGCCTAGCCCTAAAAATTTTCCGCATAAAAAAGCTGCTCTACTTAACGGTTTTGAAAGGATATTGTGGATAGTTTTAAGGGATAACTCTTTTGCAAGTAAAAGAGAGCCTGCAATAACGGCATACATAGCAGAGAAAAAAGAGATGGTGAAGAGTCCGAAATCTTTAACAACTTTTACTTTCTCTCCTATGGTTACACTCCCGAAAAGTGCAGAGGCTACAACTACAAAAAATGCAAAAAAAAGTGTGGAGTACAACACTTTACTCCGTACAGATTCTTTAAATGTAAGACAGGCAATGGCGATAATCTTTCTCATTTTTTATTCCTCTACCTCTTCCCTAACTAACTTTAAAAATAACTCTTGTAATCCACCATTTGTTATCTGATAGGATTCTATCCGCACCCCTAAAACTAAAGCTTGTGCTAAAGCACTTTTGGCGTTTTTTTCATCATCAAAGATTAGTGTTTGGAGATCTCCATGCACTTTAAGGGCAGGATGAAAAGTTTCTACAATCTTTGAGGTGTTATCATCCGTAGCCACAGTTAGCTCAAATTTATTATCTAGAACCTGCCCTAATTCTTTAAGGCTATATGTGCCTTTTAGAGAGCCATCTTTTAAAATTGCGACATCATCACACAGCTGCTCAACATCGTTTAAGATATGAGAAGAGATAAAAATTGTAGTGCCGTTAGCTTTTAAGTTTCGTAATAACTCTATAAAGTCATTACGTCCAAGTGGGTCTAGCCCTGAAAACGGTTCGTCTAGAATGAGTAGGCGTGGCTTGTGCATAATAGCTTGTGCTAGCGCTATCCGTTGTAGCTGTCCTTTTGAAAGGTTTTTTAAGGGAGTTTTTTCAGATTTTGTAAAATTTACTGCGGATAATGCTTCTCGAATGGTAGATTTTACTTGAGAAGAGGTGATATCGCTTAAGATAGCGAGCGTTTCTAATAGTTCTTTAACAGTAAGATAATCATAAAAATAGGGGAGCTCCGCTAAGTATCCGACTGCTTTTCTACTCTCTTTTTTCTTTGTGTTAATACCGAAGATCTCGATCTCTCCTGTACTAGCTTTGATTAGATCTAAGATGCACTTAATCGTTGTAGTCTTTCCGGCTCCATTGTGTCCGATAAATCCGAAAGCACAACCTTGCGGCACCTCTAATGTTAGATTAGAGAGCGCTGCACTTGCTTTATAGGTCCACGGATTTCTATAAAAATAGGTGAGGTTTTTAATATTGATAGCAGGGGTATCCATACTTACTCCATTTTGATTTTTTTATAATGTTCCAGTAGTGCCGCTTTCTCTTGCGGATTTTTAGCTTGAGATATGGCGTGTTCTAAGAAACGTAACGCCTCGGAGCGATCTCCTACAAGCTCTTTTGCCGCTAGTTCTGACATAAAGTTCGGAGCATCTTTAAGCCTTGCACCGTAGCGAAAATCGGCTGAAGCGAGTTCAGCATCTTTAAAAAAGAAAGAATGATAGATGCCACGCAGATAGTAATACCTCCACACTCGAGGGTTGTTGGCGATAGCTTTATTAAGGAGGTGCAAAGCTAGTCCAGGTTTCTCTGCTTCCCAAGCTAACATTAGAGCACAAAAATCGTAAGCATAAGTAGCATCTTCATTTAGATTAGTTACCAGATTGCACATCTGATTTAACCAAGTGTACTCCCTATCACTTTTAAAATGCTTTCCGAAATAATTAACTGTTTTAAACCAGATGATGTGAGAAAGTACCTTCTGATAACCAAAACTTAGAAGTTTTAAGGCTTTTCCGTTAGGAAGATATAACACCTCTTGAGTAGATATGATCTGTTTATTCCTTTCAGCGTTGGCGAGGAGAGATAATCTTTTCTCCGCACTTCCTGCAAGAGCTGTAAGTAAACAAAAGAGTATTAAGATGATAAAGGTGCGCATCCTTCGCAATATAAAGGAGTATTAAAGAAGCGACAAGCTCCTCTTTCTATAAGATAGTGTGCTTTTATAAACCCTTCCTGATAGAGAAACCTTTGCTGGCAATCTTTTGTTATAACTCCTTTCTGATTGATGAAGCGTTGCATGTTTTTTAATTACAGACCTTTCCTGATCTGGGAAGTTTTGCCAGTAAGTTTTCACTTTTATTTGCGATACGCCGTGTTTTAGCAAGTGTACGTCGAGCAAAGGTTGTCTGCTTCGGAGCTTTCTTTATGATCCTATAACAACCATTGTTTATAGTATTAATCATCTTTCGTAAGATAGTACGGCTTTTTACAACGGCTTTCTTATGAGAAAGTTTGCGACATTGTGCTTTTCTCGGGCAGTTATAGACCTGCTCCGGAATTTCAGCAGTAGCACTTAAAAATGTTTGAAAATCATTAGAGAGATTAAAGTTTAATCTATCTAGATCTATTTTAAGACTTCTTAGTCTTCGTGAAGTGCTCGCTGAAAATTTTTGAGCAAGGTTTTCTCCGATAAGATTAATTTGTGTACCGTACCTGATAAGTTGTTTGACATTTAGCTTTGTAGCAACACACCTCGAATAGCTGGGATCCGCTTCTACAAGCACATCAATCTCTTGAAGAGGTGCTGTTGCTAAAGTTGAATATGTAGCAGGTGTAAACTTATAGCCGATACGCTCGAACGTTACGTTGCAGGTCGTTCCCATCTGAATATCGCTAAAGAGGAACTCTCCATTTTCATTGGTCGTGACTTTATGTGTGTCGTTTAATTTTACAACAATACCTGCTACGCCAGAGTAGTTTACATCTCTAATATGCCCTAAAAGGGTAGTAGTTGTTATAGCAGGTGGAGCTGCGGTTGGTTGAGGTGGAGGAGTTGGAGTTGGTGTGGGATCAGGAGGAAAGGTAGCTCTAAGGGTATTCCATTGTAAAAGCCCAAGATGATGTTCTTTATAAGTAGCGTACATGGAATAGTCTATATCCATTTTGAGTCTATATGTACCTTCTGGTCTTTTTTGTGAGACGCCCCAGCTGTTTAAGATCTCCCAGTAGTGCTTACTTGGATCGCTATCCAAGTCGTTATATCCAACAACTAAAACGGCGTGTCCTCCCCCTTCTGAAGAGTTCCAAGCGTATCCGTTGTAGGGGGTCATATCAAAAAGGGTATCTAATGGAGCAGTGACCCAGAAGTCAAAAAATTCATTCCAGAAGGTGCTATTTTGAAGGTAAAATCCGAGCAGTACGGAGCGACCTGCATTAAGCTCTGCTTTAATATTTGAAATGGCTAATTCTTTCGAGATATTTAATGTCTCTATGGAGGATGTGCTTAAAGAATCAATCTGAACATATGGAGTTTCTGTAATATCAGATGCAGCTCTAGCAGAACACAATCCATAAAGAGTGGGGCAAGCAACACCGCCAAGTTGATCAACGTAATCAGCACCGTTGTTACTCCACGGAATCGCAATTGAGCCTGAGGTGTTATTAAATCTAATATAGTCATCAAACGAAGCACCTTGGCAGGCAAAAAAACCACTTCTTCCGCCATCGTTATAATTTGAATTAACATATTGTATGGATAACTGATTATCTATTCCGTAACGTTTTTTATGAGCTATCTCTAAGGCTCCTGTAACTGCCCAAACCCAACAATTGCCGCAATCGGCTTGATTTCTTTTTTCACCGAGATAGGGCATATCCCCTAAAAGGGAGATAGAGGCAGGTGGTAAGATATTATTTTCTGATAGGGAAAAAGATCTTAAAAATCTACTCTGTTTTTTCTGCATCTGCAGCAACTCTTCACCCGTTAGATGTATGATAGGGTGGTGATTACTTTGAGAGATCGCCTCTCCCGTCCATAACAATATGACGGAAAAAAGTGCTGCTATTAAAGGAAAAAAGTGTCTTATTTTTATGTGTTTGAATATCTCCATGCCGCTTATAATCGACCTTTTAAGTATCTTACTTAACACTCTTCGGCAATATTTTTTATTAGCCTTTAATTTTTTTAGGAATATTTTTAGGGATCTATCTCCTCAAGTAAGAGCTTTTCTTAATTTAAAATAAGTAACGTCATCTTTTAGAATGACTTTATTTAAAAGTAAACCTCCCTCCTTAGAATACCTTACAAAAAGGGAGGGGTAAAAAGTTTATTTTTTTGAAGTTTTTAGAACTTTTTCCGTTAAATCACTATACTAGAGAGGTCTCATCACGTGAGGCTTGTTCCGATTAGAAGTTCTTTCGTTAAAACTTATCGCTATGCTAGAGAGGAAAAAAAATTTTTGCTATCAATCTAAGATCTATTTCTAATAAAGCACCTATTTATTTATAACACCTACTTTTCTAAAGTGTTTGTATTATACCGTTTAAGGTGTATAGCAAGTATTGAAACCGCTCCTGTTGTCATGCCAGGAATTCTTAAAGCGTGTCCGAGTGAACGTGGACGAACTTTTTTTAGCTTTTCAATAAATTCGCACCGTAAACCGTTAACCGTTTCATAAGGGAAATCTTCTGGAATTAGTGCATCTTCAGAACGGCGTAATTGTAAGATATCTTCCTCCTGTCTTTTTAAATACCCTTCAAACTTAAACTCCGTTTCCAGTCTAAAGATAGTATTTTTGTCTAATTGAATCATCTCTTCTTTAGGGAGAAGATCTATTAGATCTGTAAGTTTCAGTTCCGGTCTTTTTACAAGCTCTGCTACGGAAAGAGTTTCCTTTAAAGGTGCACTTTGTAACTGTTTTAGCATCAAGTCTGTTGTAGGTGTTGCTTTAATTTTAGTGGTTCTAAAAAAATCACGTCCTGCTGTGTATTCTTCGGATAATTTTTCAAAAACCTCTCTCTGATCATCTTTTAAAAGTCCATAATGGATACCTTTCGGGCATAGCCTAGCAATGGTGTTGTCTTCCCTTAAAAGAAGTCGATATTCGGCACGCGAGGTGAACATACGATAAGGTTCATCAACACCTTTTAGTGTTAAGTCATCTATCATCACACCGAGATAAGCTTCCGAGCGGTCGATAATTAACGGTTCTTTTTTTAATATAGCTAGCGCTGCATTTGCTCCAGCGTATAGCCCCTGTGCAGCAGCTTCTTCATAGCCTGAAGTGCCGTTGACCTGCCCTGCTAGAAAGAAACGCTCCAAATACTTTGATTCTAAAGTTGCTTTTAAGTGAGTCGGATCTAAGTAATCGTATTCAACGGCATAGCCGTAACGGAGAATTTCAGCGTGCTCCAGCCCCTTAATCTCATGGATAAAGGCATCCTGCACATCAGCAGGTAAGCTGGTTGATATCCCGTTCGGATATATAACATCAGAATCGTAACCTTCAGGCTCAAGAAAGATGTGATGTTCCGTGCGATCTGCAAAACGATAAACTTTATCTTCAATAGATGGACAATAGCGGGGACCGCCGGAGAGGATCTGACCGTTAAAAAGGGGGCTGCGTAGGCGATTGTTTCTAATTATCTCGTGAACTTTTTCATTTGTAGCGGAGATCCAGCACGAAACTTGTGGTCGAGAGATCTGATCTGTCATCATTGAAAAAAATGGTGCAGGGGTTTCGCCTTGTTGCTCTTTAAGAAGAGTGTAGTCGATAGAGCTTTTACGTAAACGTGCCGGAGTGCCTGTCTTTAACCTTCCAAGTGGCAGCCCAAGATTATGTAAGTATGCACTTAATTTTTCGGCGGAAGTGTCTCCAAAACGTCCCCCGCTAGTCTGTTTCTCTCCTGTGTGCATTAGTCCTGCTAAAAAGGTTCCGGCTGTAAGCACGACACCTTTGGCATGAATCGTTGTGCCATCAGCTAAGACAACACCACAAACACGATTACCTTCTATTAGTAATTGAATAACTTCAGATTCGATAATGCTTAGATTGTGTTCTTGTTGTAGAAGATCAAGTAGTGCTGTCTTGTAAAGATCTCTATCTGCTTGAGCGCGCGAAGCTCTAACAGCAGGACCTTTACTGGCGTTTAAAGTTCTAAATTGAATTCCGCCCCTATCGATAGCACGTCCCATCAAGCCACCGAGTGCATCGATCTCTTTTACAAGGTGCCCCTTACCAAGCCCTCCGATAGAGGGGTTGCATGATAGTTCTCCGATATCTGAAAGGCGCATTGTAACCAAAACAGTTTCCACGTTAAGACGTGCGGCGGCAGCAGCAGCTTCAACTCCGGCGTGCCCTCCTCCTATCACCAATACTCCCGTATTCATAATTTTATCCTAATAAAACAGCTAGATAGGGTAGCAATATGCTTAAAAAATATCCACTCGCTGCGGCGCACCGTTTCTATTCTATAAAACATCTAAAAATCACGGAGCGTTATCTCTATTCTTCTGATGAATGCTAACCGTTTATGCCCCTAATATATTAATAGTGAAGGGATAACTGTTTTAAGATGACTGCTAAAAAAGACATATCTATTGAATCAACTTTGCCTAGACTATCGGTCGATCACCTCTGGGAGGAAGCGCAAAAACTGATCAAGATCGGTTGTCTAAAAGAGACACAAAGCCTTTTAGAGAAAGTCATCTCTTTTTCGCACTATTCTCACCAAGAAGCGTTACGTACCATCGCCAATATCTACAATTCTAAAGAAGATTCGGTTGAAAGATTAACTGCTCTGTGGAGGTCTGCCACCCTCTTTGCTATGGCTGATGATAGGGAAGAGGATCTCTTTAAACATCTTTTGAAAGCTCTGAAATATTCGACATCTTCGCAAGATGAACTTTTTATCGCTATTTCTTTATACGCTAAGAGTAAAGGTTTAAATGCTCTTGAAAAAGAGGAGGTTGCAGAAGATGCAGCAGAGCCAAAGATTCTCGTTGTCGCAACTCAGAAACAGAGTCCTAAGCGGTGTGCTTTACTGAAGTCAATGGCGCGAGATCACGGACAAAAAGAGGGAGCGCTTTCTTTCTCTTTTTTAAAAGATGCTTTTAGTGACGAAGAACAAGAAATTCCACAAACAGTTTATGATTATCTGAAAGGTTTTAAATGTCTTGTTACACGTCAACCTCGTGGACTCTCTCTCTGTGAAAACGTGGCATATTTTAAAGGTGAACTTTTAAAATATGCTCCAAAGATAGTTATTTTTATAGATCCTTTTGAAAGCGGATTGCTTACACTCCTCTCTGTATTGCAACACACCTATTTTCAAGTCGCCGTATCAAAAACGTTTTATTCATATCCGTTAAGCCTTGATCTGGTGTTTGCGCCTGAAAACATCAATCCGATCAATAGAACTCCTCTCGTTAGTTTTTCAACGGAAGAGATCGATCAGACCTTTTTTACTACCGTCTTGGAGAGGTTCTCTCACTTTAAAGAAGGGTCTTCTACTAAGATAGAGAAGGGTGCTGAAGAAAAAGAGGATAAAGAAACAGACGTTATTTCTGAGGAGAAAGAAGCTCTCACCTCTGAACCTTCAGAACAAGGTAATAAAAAAGCAGAGTCGATCTTGAGTGTAGCAGAGCGCTTATATCAAGATAAAAATAAGAAAGACAATCCGAAGAAACCGAAAGATTTCTTAGCTACTCAAGTTATGCAGCAGACGAGTGCGCATATTTTACACCGTCCTGATCATCCGTTATTTGTCTTAAAAAAAGAGAGAGCACTAAAAAAAGCTTCAAGAGGTGCGGAAAAAAATAGAGAAGAGGCCTCTTCTGAACTCCCCACGCCTGCTTTTGTTCCGAGCATGACGAAGGAGGAGAACGCTAACTTCTGGGCAAAATATATTACTACTGGAGATAGTGTGCCTAAGAGCGATCAAGGTTCTTACGATCTTGAAGATTCAAAGATTTCTTTTGATCCCTCCTCTGCCAATGAGGTGATTGATGCCGCTATTCATATTTTGCAACAAGGCGATGCCGAGCGCGCTTTAAAGTTAATCTCTTCCATCCAGCCAACACTTGGTGCCATAAAAGATCTCTCTTACGTAAAAGCGCTTTGTTATGTAGCACTTAATAAGTTGCTAAAAGCTTTAAATTCCGTACAGATGGAGCTTTCCCACTTTCCCGATAATGAACAAGCCAAGACCTTGTTGACAGATATTGAACAGGTGTTAAAGAATAGATAGCCTTTTTAATTGTCTAATCTCTTCGTTACTGATTTTAAATCTTTTAGGTAAAATTTCTTTGTGGTCGCTATGAGTATTATTGAATCAACTATTGCGTTTTTGTGCGGGGTCTTGGGGCTTGCTCTTATTATATTTATTGTGAAGATCTTGTTTAATGCACTTCCGTTAAAAAGAACAAAAGGAGGGAGCCCTTATTTTCGCAAAGAGAAGAAAGAGAGTATTAAGATCACAGTTATTCATTAAGCATAACGGTGCGCCTCCATTTTTAATAATAGATCTGATGAATTCTTTTAGTGGTAAGATTAAATTTGAAGTGCTTTTTGAAGATGATGATCTCTTTGTGCTTAATAAACAGGCGGCGATCCATTCCGTTATGTTAACTGACTCTGATCTTGATGATTCCGTTGCAAAATATCTAAACGATACCTTTCCATTTTTACGAGAAGTTTCAGATAAGGTTGAAGATGGTGCTCTGGTGCACCGTCTTGATTTTGATACCTCCGGCTGTCTTTTAGGTGCAAAGAAGAGGAGCGTTTGGCTATCTCTTTTTGAAGCGTTAAAAAATGGTGAAATCCATAAAACCTATTTAGCTTTAGTGGAGGGAAGGCTAATCACCCCGAGACACCTTGAAACCTTTATCGGTGCTAAGGGTAGACACTCTAAAAAGGTGCAAGTTGTGCGCGATAAGAGGTTTGATAGAACCCTTCCAGCGGTTTCAGATTTTTTCCCTCTTAAATTTTATAAAGAGAGTGATACCTCTCTAGTGCTGGCTAAAGCACCTACGGCGAGGCGGCATCAGATTCGGGCGCATCTGTCATACATTGGCTTTCCCCTTATAGGGGATATTCTGTATGGATCAAAAAGGAAGTTTGAGTTTTCTGATAAGAGAAGCTTTTTCCTGCACGCTAAGAGTTTAAAATTTAAACATCCTGTAACAGGGGAAGGGGTTATAGTTGAAGCACCTCATAAAGAGTTTGAAGTGTAAAAAGTGGAGATGTTTTTTTGTTGGTTATGAGTTATGTTTAGCGCCCTAAAAACCTCTAATACCTACTGAGGCTATACTTAACGCATGAAAAAAACCTCTGCTACCCATTAGAGTTATACCTAGCACATGAAAAAACCTCTACTACCTACTGAGGCTATACTTAGTGCATGAAAAAAACCCTCTGCCACAATATTGTTGAGTGTGGCAGAGGGAAAAAGGAATAAAAATAAAAATGAAAGATTAAACGGTAATTTAATAAAATAAATTACAAAAGAAAACTATCGTCGTCATCATCGTTATTTGAAATTGTAGGAGGATGTTTTTCAAAATACGTTGCAGCGAAGATAACGAGCACTCCGGTAGTGCCGAGGATAATCCACGGGAAGATAGAGCTTTCAGTGATTGCAAATTTCAGCTGGGAGAGAATGCCGATAATGAAGAAGATAAGGCTGATAACCTCTAAAAACTTATCTTTTATAATATAGCCGTAACAAAATGTTGATAAAGCTATAACCATTAAAAGAGCTGCATGGTAGCTATCTACATATATCTGTATAGCTGATATTAGAAGTGCAAAGCAGGCGGCAGCTAAATAATACCCTTTTTTATTATGGAAAGAGAGTTTTCCAGCGATGATTAATATTACAGAGACTGGCAGGAAGGTTATATCAGGTCTATACGCTTCTTCGATATTAAATGAATCTACCATATCTTTTCCGATAAGAAGCCACCCTGCGATGGCGCTACACGTTGCAAAAAATTGTAAGACGTTCGCACTGTGTGAATTGTTTTCTTTCTCTGAATAGGATGCTGCAAATAAGGCTAAAGCTAGTAATATAAAGGTTATTCCGATAACGATAGTCGATCTGTCATAAATGCAATATGTTCTAGCGATTAACAAAACAGCGGGAATGTAGAGCATAAGTCTAACAAGTCTACCTTCGAGAGACTTTACTTCTGACAAGATAGAGATCCGCTTAAAATCAAAAAATAAGACAGTGCAGAATAAAATAAAAGCTAAAGGTATTATAACAGCGGCGCTCCGAAACGGAATTAAGAGAGTGCAGTTTGCAATAAAATATACCTTAGTTAAAAACAGAGCCTTTGAAGAGAAAAGTTTAGAAAGTGATATGTGGGCGAGGGGTGTTAAAACAAGAAGTCCCACAAGGGTTATTAAAATAGCTGATATGGCTGAATGTGCTTGCCACGTGAAAGCATTGATATATTTATCTGCTTGTAGGTGACCGAACTGTGAAAAAAGGAAACCTCCTAGTTGTGCAAAATGTACAGGAGCAAGGGCTGCTACAAGGAGATAAAGTGTTTTAGCGCCTTTCAGATCGTGTTTGCCGCAGATGTACCCGCAAAAAGTTAGGATGGCAGTGAAGCCGAGAAAAGAAAGGTACATCTGAATGTGAGAGTAGTTAGACCAGTCTTTTACCATAAAAATTATGGTAGAGATGATTATGATACAAGAACCGACCAGACGTAATATTCTAGGCAAGGTGTTTCGAGATGGGGTTTGTTCCGTATTAGGGGTTGAAGTACCTTCTGAATTATCATCTATTTTATGAAACGTTTTATAGTCCATAATCTCTCCTTCACAATACATGTTACATTATCTCCGATGTCCTTATCATATAAACCTTCAGATACGTATAGCTAAAAACATCTTAGGGGTGTTTTTTTTTGTATCTGCCTTTAAAAAATCCTTTTTTTACCTCCCTTAAATTCTGTAAATTATGGTTACGAGAGCGTCCCCTTTATATCCACAGAATTAAGCTCTATCTTCTTTTATAATAATGTAGGGGCTACGGGCTTTTCCACTTTATAAACAGTACGTTGTATTTTTTACTCGTATATTTGGCACCTCTTTTTATAAAATAACTATAAATATAGGGGGGATATCTTATAAAAATTAGGCTTTGCGTTTTACTTAAATATTTAGTACATTGTACGGTATGCAGGACTCCAGACTTGATAGATATGATATTTTTGTAGCAGCTGCTATTATCGGTGCAGAGGTAGGGCACGCTGCTAACGGTTTTAGACACCGTGATGTTCTATTTATGATAGGGCTTTTTACGAATTGGGTTGAAACAACGATCGATGGCTCTCTCCTTGAAGTTCAAAACTCTCAAATTGCGCGTTATCTGAATACACTCATTACTGAAGGGGCTGCTAAAAAAATTAACAAGAAAGGGTATCCTAGATATAAATTAACAAGGACGGGGTTAGTTGAATTAATTACACGAGTGGTGCGACGTTCTTTTGTTTATCAACCGAGATGGTTCTTCTTTGCTTATTACTTTATAAAAAGCTATAGCGACCGAGTCCTTAAGATGATTGAAGGTGAGGGAAGGCAGTTGCCGACCGCCTTAAGGTTAGAGTGTGAAGAGCTCTTTGATACAAAAGCTTTAGTTAATAGAGAGATCGCCAGTGTAAAGAGAGAGCTAGCAACGTTAAAGGTTAGAATTGATGATTCTTTTTTTGCTGCAAAATTAGCTGAAGAGTTTATTCAAGCTAAACGACCTTTGAAAGACCTCGTTTCTGAGATCACACGACACGCTCCATACGATCTAGATAGTCAGAAACCACTTTCCGAACTAATAGCGGAGATACCAGCAGACTTACGTGAATGGGAGCTATCAGAAGGAAATGAAAGAAGAGCAAAATATATCTTCCAGCCGACGGAAGCCATGCTAAAAACCTACTTAACACAACTTGAAAATTTAAAAGTTAGTTGAGTAAAGGACAAAAGGTAAAAGCCTCTTCCCTTCCTCCTCTTTATGGGTAATTTATTATTTTTTAGCTTTAAAAGATTAGGGGCTAAAAAATTATTTTACTAGAGCAAAAGAGGTTGCAGAATTTTTCTCTCTGTAAGCATCGATCTTCTCCTCTTTTGAAAAGATATAATCAATGTCATCCAGTCCACTTAGAAGACAGTGCTTTCTAAAAGGATCGTAATCAAAGTGATGCTTAGTGCCATCTGGAAGAGTTACTCTTTGAGATTCTAGATCAACAGTCACGGTGTACTCCTCTTCCTCTGCGCCGTCTAAGATCGTATCGACCACACACTCGGGAAGTGTTATTAGAAGCAAGCCGTTTTTTCCAGCATTCCCTGAAAAGATATCAGCAAAAGATTTTGCTATTACTACACGAATGCCCCAATCTGTTAATGCCCACACAGCGTGCTCTCTTGAAGATCCACAACCGAAATTGAGATCGGAAACAAGGATCTGGGCACCGTCATAACGTGCTTGGTTGAAGGAAAAAGCGGGGTCGTTTTCTTTTAAACGTTGGAAGAGCCTAACTCCGTGACCGCTACGTTCAACTGTTGTCATATAAGAGGCAGGATATAACATATCGGTATCAACGTCCTTAATACGGACAGGAACAACTTTGCTTGTGATGGTAGTAAACTTTTCCATAAAATGACCTTAAAATACTGTGTTCTGATAAACTCTCAATTAACATAAAACACCGCAACGGTATAAAAACATTTAACGGCGCTTTACTTTGATTAAGCAGTAATACAACCTGCTAAGGCACTCTTTGCCACTGTGGCAGGGGAGGCTAGATGCGTTCTACTTCCTGCTCCCTGCCTCCCCCTAAAGTTTCTATTAGAGGAGCTGATGGAACGTTTTCCAGCAGGCACTCTATCGTCATTCATCCCTAAGCAGAGTGAACAACCAGGCATCCTAAAATCAGCACCAGCTTCACGGAAGATCTGATCTAAACCTTCAGCGATAGCTTGATCTCTAACCTTTTCAGATCCAGGAACAACGTAAAAAGTTACATTCGGATGTACTTTTTTACCTTTTACGATCTGAGCTGCGATCCGTAAATCTTCAATTCTGCCGTTGGTACACGAGCCCACAAAAGCCCAATCAATGGCAACTCCTGCTAGAGATTGTCCGTGTTGTAAACCGATATATTCAAGCGCCTGTTCTGCCGCTAGCCTTTCACTTTGTGGAAGCTCTTCTACCGTTGGGATGTTTCCTGAGATCGGGATGGCTTGCCCAGGGCTTGTGCCCCAAGTAATCATCGGGGTGAGGTTATCAACATCAACGATCACTTCGCTATTATAACTACATCCGTTATCACTCTTAAATGTTTCCCAGTATTCAACAGCACGCTCAAAATCTTGAGCTTGTGGTGCAAACGGAAGCCCTTTTAAATATTCATACGTCGTGGCATCAGGAGCGATTAGACCTGCTCTGGCACCACACTCAATACTCATGTTGCAGATAGTCATACGTTCGTCCATGCGTAACTTACGAATGGCTTCTCCACAATACTCTATAACGTAACCTGTACCTCCTGCCGCACCGATCTGTGCGATAAGTTGCAAAATAGCATCTTTGGCGTAAACGCCCTCTTTAAAAGATCCTTTAAATTCAACTTTCATAGTTTTCGGAGGTTGTTGTAAGAGACAACCCGTTGCTAATACATTAGCCACTTCGGAGGTTCCGATACCGAAAGAGAGCGCACCAAAAGCACCGTGTGTCGAGGTGTGAGAGTCTCCGCAAACGATAGTCATTCCAGGTTGAGTTACTCCAAACTCCGGAGCTACAACATGAATGACCCCTTGATTGTTGCCGTAATCACATAAGAAGATGCCGAAATCGTGACAATTTTGACGCATCGTTTCTACCTGCTTACGTGCAGTTTCGTCATAGATCTCTTCACGGTTCTGCCGTGTCGGTACGCTGTGATCGAGGGTGCCTAAGATGCGGCGTGTATCAAAAGGCTTTAGCTTCTTTTCACGTAAGATCTCAAAAGCTTGCGGTGAAGTAACTTCGTGCATCAGTAGAAAATCAATAGCAAGCACAACAGGGTGTCCCTCCTGCTGTGTTACGACATGAGCATCCCAAAGCTTTTCAATAATATTGCGTGATTTCATCTTTTATCTTCTCCGATTTATTTCAGTAACGGTTTTAACTTTCATATTCAGCGGTGTTGTAAACTTAAATATGACGTAGTTTGTACTACTACTATCTTCTGAAGTTCATCTCTATATAAGCATGATTTACAACATTTATTAAAGCCTTCATAGCTGATATCTCAATATCTTGATCTTCTCCCTGTGCCTGAAAACGTCGTCCATCTGCTATAAGAACGATCGTTGAAAGGCTTAAAGCGTGGATACTGGTGCCGACGGATTCGCTACTGTAAGAATCGATGGTGGTGTTCGGAAATTTTCTATCTATAAGGTGTTTTAGAACAGCTAAAGCTGAACTTTTCCCCTCCATAGATTCCTTAATCGTACCTGATTCATCAAAGAACTTTCCCGTTAGACAGATCTCAGATCTATTTTGTGTTTTTGAATAATCAAAGCTTGAAATATGGATGGGAGCGCGATACTTGAAATAAGCTTTCATTAACTCATTATCAGTGACTCCTTTGCGTCGTTCTTGATAGGTGTCCTTTATAAACTGTGCTATCTCGGATTTTTCAGAGTCGCTGCAAAGATAACCGTTATTTTCAATAATCGATTTAGCGTGATTGCCTCCGCTAAGTGGTCCGAAGATTAAACTAATCTCCTGCCCGATCTCATGCGGATCGTAAGGTTGATAAGCCAAAGGATTTTTTAAAACGGCATTGGTATGACCCCCTGAGGAGTGCTTGGCAGCGTTGTCTCCGCAGATCGGCCAATGCGCTTGACGTGGAAGCATATTTCTTGAGACGAAATCGGAGATCCCTTTAATGTGTTCCGTTTTTACAGTGGTAAAAAACGGATTGTCTTTATCAAAACAACCTCCGAAGTGTTTTATGATCATAATACACTGTTCAAGTGCAGCGTTTCCAGCACGCTCTCCGATACCATTAAAGCACCCTTCAATCTGTCTAGCAGGGCCGTGAAAAACAGCGTTCAGAGTGTTGTCTACGGCTAAGCCGTAATCGTTATGACAGTGTGTTGACCAAGTGATCTCCTTGTCGGGAAACTCGGAACGGATAATCTGCGCATGACGGATCATTTTTTCTACGAAATACTCCTCTCCCTGTGCGCGATAGGCACCACCTATTGTATCAGGACAATTTATTACAGTAGCACCAGCAGAAACAGCAGCTCTAATCGAGTCTGTCACAAAATCAAAGTTATCCCCCATCCTTGAATACCCTTCAGGGCTGTATTCTACCTCAAGTCCGGCTGCGACTGCTTGTTTGCAAAACTTTGCAAGGTCATCAAGTAGAGCCTCTTTATTGATACCGTGCCCCCCTAAAGATGCCGCCATCAACTCCGGATCTACCGGCAGATAGATGTGCATACGCCCCTTTTTTACTGCTGCTGCTTTTTCGAGTGATCGGATAGTTGTCTCAACTTGATGCTCCCGCATCTGGCAAAGTGCAGCTACGATCGGAGAGTCTTCTTCATGACATATCTCATCAACTACTGCTGTAACTATCTTATAATCCAAACTACTCGCTGATGGAAAACCTGCTTCAATAACATCTATGCCGCAGTTGGCGGCGACACGAGCGTATTGGAGGTTGTGTTCAAAATCCATTCCGGCTCCAGGGCACTGTTGTCCATCACGCAACGTCGTATCAAAGATAATAACCCGTCTACTTTCGTCCATCTGATGTCTTGCCTCCAAAATATATAGTTAAAAATGAACACAAAAAAACCTGCTCAAGAGGCAGGTTTATAAAAGATAAAAACGGTTTTTACGCACCACCTCAGTTTAGATAAGCCCCCTTACCTAAAAGTAATAAGGACAACAAGGAGAGTACGATTGCGATAAGGATGGTGCTCATAAGATTTAGATAATATCCGTAGAGGCAAGGTGTCAAGTCATTTTTAACCAAAACTCCCCCTCCTTACGTATGTTAAGAGGTAGTCTCTTCCATTAATAAGACGTAACTCCTTTCTTTTATCTCGATATTTTATTGCCTAATTAAGGGGGATTTTTGTTTTTCTTTTTATACCTAAATACGTATATCAAGACAGCAAAAAAGTTACCCCCTTTTATCGTTAATTTTTAAAAGATTTCTATCGGTTATAACAATATTGCTACTTTATAGTTACGTAAATTACAGAAAAGTTTAGGTTTTAAAATTCTCCTCCCTTTTTGACAACAAAGAACCTCAACCGTCCGATTTAATCACCATGTTTAAAAAAATATGGAGATAAAGTTTTTAAAGTTTTTTTAAAAAAGGATGTACGATTATGCAAAAAGATTTCTTTTCAAAAGCACAAATTTGCCCCGCACCACTTCATTCGGAGGGAGGGGATGATCTGGTAGCGGCTAAACGGCTTAGCAACTGCTCCACCCCTGAAGCGCGCGCTTTGGTAGCTTATCAAACCGCTAACCATTTAAAAATATTACCACTAGCTATCTTAGATCTAAACGGTGCTACAAAAACGTTTACTGCGGCAGCAGCGCCTGTAATTGATGATTTTGAGCGGCTTAAGATGTTGAAGTTCTGCACTAATATGCAGATTCGACTGATCCCCGTTGCAGCTACGATCTTAAAAGAAGCTATTTTTAAAGCTTATTTCGGTGATGATTCCACCTTAAGGGTGTGCGCCGAACAGGCGCAGGCTGCTGTAAAGGAGGAGCCGCACAGTGATTCTTTTGAAGTTGGAGAGCACGGTGAAGCTGCAACGTTTCTATCAGGGTTAATAGAGTACGGGGTCTCACATCAAGCTTCAGATATCCATTTTATCCCGACACAGGATGGTGCTCTTTTACGTCTTAGGATTGACGGCGAGTTAAGGGAGAATTGCCAAGCGGTTAATACGAAGAAGCTACATCAGCAACTCGTTTCGAGAATAAAGGTTTTAGCCAAATTACCTCTGGGCAAAACGTTTTCGCCACTTGATGGAGCCTTTAAGATAGAGATCGCTGAAAAGCGTATCTCAATACGGGTTAGTATTATGCCGACGATTCACGGAGAAAAAGCTGTTTTGCGTATTTTAGGACAGAGCAAGGTCGTGCGGCTGGAGCAACTTAATCTGAATGCGCGGATTCGCATAGCTCTGGAAGAGGCTGCACTAACGGGAGAGGGAGCTATTATCTTTTCGGGTCCGACAGGGAGCGGCAAAACGAGCTCTGCCTATGGTGTGTTGGCTTTGCTGCGTGATAAGGCTAAAAACATTATTACGATAGAAGACCCCGTTGAGATCATGATGGATGGTATCTCGCAAACCTCTGTTTCTGAGATCTTGGGGCTAGGTTTTTCGGCAGGCTTAATCTCTGCTTTAAGGCAAGATCCGGATGTGGTGTTGCTTGGAGAGATTCGTGAAGCGGAAGTGGCGCAACTCGCTTTAAATATGGCGTTAACGGGGCATCTCTTACTATCTACCATTCACGCTCGAAGTGTACTTGACATTCCGTTACGGTTATCGAACTTCGGAGTTGATAATGCTTTATTAGCGCAGAGCTTGACGTTACTCGTTTCACAACGGCTTTTACCGAGATTGTGTAATCAGTGTAAAGTGCTGGATCTGACAGCATCAAATCACTACGGATTTGATGTTTATCAAGGGACGGGGTGTGCAGCTTGTGATTATTCTGGTTATGCTGGACGTATTGTGGCAGTAGAGGCGCTTTCTATTGATGATGATATTCGAAGTGCTTTAGCAAATGGATTTGTAAGTGCTAAAGATTTAAAAAAAGTAACAACCTCACAAAATTATTTCCCGATGGCAGAAGACCTCCTTGCACTCTTGAAAGAAGGTAGCATTTCAGAAAAATCTTATCAGGAAAGAGCTGGACGGGTGCTGCAATTTAAAAGGTAGGAGAGGGATATAATTAAAATGCCGCTTTTTTATGATAAGTAGTAAAGGAAAAAGGAGTTTTCTAGAATTTTTTAATTTATAGCGGGGTTGTTAAAAATCTGTCTAGTAAAGGAAAAAAAAGGAGCCTTTAAAAGACTCCTTTTTTTCTCACAAATTTCTTTTCACAAATTCTTCTACGTAATATGTAATTCATAAAGTTCAATTTTACCCGTTTTAATATCTTAAAGACGCGGGTAAGGGCGATCTCCCCGTAGTTATGCCACAACAATTACGTTTTCTTTTTGTGCTAATTTTTTTAAATTACGAGCTGTACGTTTTAGCCGTTTTACTGCCATTTTCTGACGCTTTTTATTGCGCTTACACTTTGTTACTTTTGCTAGAGAAGCCATCTTTAATACCTCCGTTAGTCACTCACCTATAAATATATGAGCATTCCCTTCGTTGAAGAGCACGATATGCTACAAAAAGATTTTATAGCGGTCAACCTTCACCTATGTAAGTTTAAATACCTTAAAGTAAACAAGCGCAAGTCTTTGCTTTTATGGAGGATATTTTAAAGCGTTTTATTTTAAGCTACTGTGCTAGTTACTTACTTGCCGTCTCTCTAAGGCCTGTTTTATCAGGTCGAGGTCTGCTGGAGTATTTACTCCTAAAAACTCCGTAGGGTCTTCGTGGAGTGAAGCAGCTACGGTTTGTCCTTCTCTAGCCGCACGGTCTACTATATCTGTTAGGTAGTACTCCCCTTGAGCATTATCGTTTGTCAGCCCTGTTAAAGCGGGGGCTAAGAAGGCGGAGTCAACGGCATAGATACCCGTGTTTGCTTCCGTTAACTCTTTTTCCGTGTCGTTACAATCTTTAAACTCGACGATCTTTAAAACATATCCATCTTTATCTCGAACGATGCGACCGTAGGCGTTCTCTGCTGTGACACGCATCGAAATGAGTGAAACGGTGGCTTTACTGTCACTGTGAGTTTTAAGTAATGCTTTTAAACTTTGCGGGCGAATTAACGGAATATCACCACATAAAATTAGAACTGTTCCTGTAAAGTCTTGTAAAAAAGGTAGGGCAGACTTAGCAGCATCTCCCGTTCCACGCATCTCTTGCTGGACGGCAAAAGATATATTGTTTGAATATCTGCCTAACTTTACTCCTTGAGTGACAACCTCTTTTACTAACTCTCCTTTGTGTCCGATCACAACAACTGTTTTTTGGGGATGAAGGGAGTCAGCACAACTTAAAACGTGTTCAATTAAAGTCATGTCTCCAACTTTAGAGAGCACCTTCGGAGTAGCGCTCCCCATCCGTTTACCTAATCCTGCTGCTAAAATAATGATAGCTAAAGAGTCGTCCATAATTGCCAAAAATAAAAAAACAAAAATAATATCGCCACCTAAGATCTACTTATATTAAAAGCGGTGTAAGATATTTTTAAGGAGTGTAATTTGTAAAGGTTTAACTATCAAGCAGCTACGAAAAATACACACCCTCACCCCATCTAAAATCTTGTAGCGTATTTTAACTATTAAACCGTGAGAAGGGTAGAACTCTCTGTTTTGTTTAAAGGTAAAAAAGAGGGGGATGTGTAGTGGTTTTTACTATTTTTTCTAAAAAAAGCGCTGAGATCTAAAACTTATTGTAAAGATTCCGATAGCAGTTCAGGGGAAACGCTTTACCTGATATCTGCCGGATCGGTTAAAAGGTTCTCTAGTAAGTTTAGGGGCGACATTTTATCTGATATTTGTAATATGCAACTTGGACAAAATAAAAATAATAATAAGAAAAAAGATCTGCACGAGCGCGCTTTTGAAAAGGTAGATCCTGCTAAGGAGTTAAAAAAGCTGATGCAGTTATTGGATGAATTAAAGATCCAATATGAGCAGTATTTTCTCGGAATAGTTTCTTTTCCCCCTGATAAATTACATCGCGAAGTGCGGATGCAGATTAGACATGTTAGGAAAGCACCGTTTAAAAAACCGCATCACCGTTATCGTTTGAGAATGTTGGAGTATCATTACAACACCTACAACGATTATTGGCAGCGGGTCTTGCGTAAAAAAGAGAACGGCACCTATGAAAAAGATATCTTTAAAGCAAATTTAAAAGAAAGGATTAAGAACGAAGAAAAAGAGGCTTTAACTAAAAAGGGCAAAGCTTCAAAAGCGATGATGAATCTTTTTCAGAGCTATAAGCAGGCTTTAGAGAAGGAAACTGGCAAGAAATATAATATAGATTTCGATGCTTTTCAGAAAACATTAGTTGCGCGCGCTCGTGCGCAACAAAATGCTAGTAAGAAAGAGGGAAAGCTATCGTTTAAAGTCGTTGTAAAAGATGGAAGGGTGCTAGTTAAGGCAACTTTAAAGGATAGTTGATAATGTAAAGCGTGCTCCTGATACCCTCCCTACAATAAAAGGTTTAGAGTCACCTCTTCAAAAAGGGGGGGAGCACCGAAAGATCCTTAATCTTAGAATTATTTAACTCCTCTCTATTCTAATAATCTAATAAGAAAAAATTTCCTATCGAAAAATCGTGCCCAAGTGGCGGTGTTTTATACAAAGATTATATTAAGTAAGATAAAAATCGGTACGTAAGGAGCTTGTCTATCTTAAGTTCATAATTTAGATTGAAGCAGCTTTTTTTAAAGATAATTTTTTTGGATTTTCTCTTATGAATAAGATTAAAACAGGTGGTGCTATCGTTGAAATGGATGGCGATGAGATGGCGGGTGTTGTTTGGCGCATGATAAAAGAACGTCTTATCTCGCCTTACCTTGATGTGCCTATTAAGTATTTCGATCTCTCCATTCAAAATAGAGATGCTACTGATGATGCTGTTACCGTAGAAGCAGCTCATGCTGTGCTTCAAAACAGAGTTGGTGTTAAGTGCGCCACCATCACACCGGACTTAGCACGTGTAAAAGAGTTTAGTTTAAAAAAGATGTGGAAATCGCCGAACGGTACCATCAGAAATATTATCGGTGGTACTGTTTTTAGAGAGCCGATAGTTTGTAAAAACATACCCCGTTTAGTTCCGCATTGGACAAAACCGATCGTGATCGCTAGACACGCCTTTGGAGATCAGTACCGCGCAACGGGGATGGAGATAACGAGGCCAGGACAAGTTGCCTTACAATTTACCCCTGATGACGGTACAGAGGCGCAAAAAAAAGAGGTCTTTAACTTTACCTCTAGTGGTGTCGTATTAGGGATGTATAACACTGATGCGTCGATTACTGAGTTCGCCATAAGTTGCTTTAATTACGCTTTACAACGTAGATACAACCTCTATTTTTCAACAAAAAATACGATATTGCAGATCTATGACGGACGCTTCAAGGATATCTTCCAAGCGCTCTACGAAGAACGGTTTAAAAAACTTTTTGAGGAAAACGGCTTACGGTATGAGCACCGCCTGATCGATGATATGGTTGCTTTCGCTTTAAAAAGCGATGGTGGCTACCTCTGGGCGTGTAAAAATTACGATGGTGATGTGCAATCAGATTCTGTGGCGCAGGGATTCGGTTCTCTAGGGCTGATGACATCTGTGTTATTAAACGGTGATGGTAGTGTTATGGAAGCAGAAGCTGCGCACGGAACAGTTACACGTCATTATAGATTACATCAAAAAGGGCTTGAAACCTCAACTAACCCGATCGCCTCAATCTATGCTTGGAGTAGAGGTTTAAAGAAACGGGGTGAGATAGATGAGAATAATCGTCTTGTGCAATTTGCCGAAGCTTTGGAGAAAAGCTGCATTGAAACGGTTGAAGCAGGGCTTATGACAAAAGACTTAGCGTTGTGCTTACACGGTCCTGAGGTGAAACGTGAACAGTATCTCTCAACCGAAGAGTTTTTATCAGCGATAGCTGATAAACTCGCTATGCAAAAAATCGATGGTTTATTTCTAAAGGATCTATAATGGCATTTCCAACTACTCGTCTACGTCGTTTACGCCGTTCAGCAGAGCTGCGTGATTTAGTTCGTGAAACAAACTTTGATGTTAAAGACTTAATAGCTCCGCTCTTTGTGGTGTGTGGTGAAAATAAAAAAGAAGAGATCTCTTCACTACCTAAGCAGTATCACTTCAGTGTCGACACCTTGTTGGAGGAGGTCTCCCGCTTAAAAAAATTAGGAGTAACGGCGTGTTTACTCTTCGGCGTGCCGGAGTATAAAGATGAAACAGGGAGTGCAGCTTGTAAAGATGATGGTGTAGTGCAGTGTGCGGTACGAGCTATTAAAAAGCACCTTCCGCAGATGTTGGTTATCACGGACCTCTGTTTTTGTGAGTACACCTCTCACGGGCATTGTGGAATTTTGTGTGGTACAGAGTTGGATAACGATCGAACCCTTGAGATTATCGCTGCGCAGGCGTTATCACACGCTAGAGCAGGTGCTGATATTATAGCACCCAGTGGGATGATTGATGGTGCGGTGCAGTGCATTAGAAAAGCGCTTGATGGGGCGGGGTTTCAGAGTGTGGCGATTATGTCTTATGCCGCTAAATTCAGCTCCTCTTTTTATGGCCCCTTTAGAGAGGCCGCACAAAGTGCCCCATCTTTTGGGGATAGAAAAGGGTATCAGATGGATCCCGCTAATGTCTTGGAAGCTCTTAGGGAGGTTGAGTTAGATATTTTAGAAGGGGCGGATATCGTAATGGTAAAGCCTGCTTTGTCGTATTTAGATGTTTTGTATCGAGTAAAGGAACGGTTTCAAGTTCCGACAGCAGCGTATCAAGTAAGTGGTGAGTACGCCATGATTAAAGCTGCTGCAGCAAGGGGCTGGATTGATGAAATGAAGATCGTACAAGAAACCCTTCTCTCAATTAAACGTGCTGGTGCCGATATGATCATAACCTATTTTGCAGGAGAGGTAGCTGAAGAGTTAGCGGTATTATCTTAGGTTGTAAGATACGGCTAGGAGAAGAAAATCGGTTTAATGTATTGCGAGGGTATGAATAAAAAAATAGAGAGGAAAAAAGGTTATAAGGTACAGCTAGGAGAAGAGAATCGGTTTAATGTATTGCGAAGGTAAGGATAAAAAATAGAGAGAAAAAAAAGGTTATAAGGTACAGCTAGGAGAAGAGAATCGGTTTAGTACATCGTAATGGTATGGATAAAAAAATCGAGGGGGAAAAAAGGTTATAAGATGCGAGCGGGGGTGCCGACCGCTGTTTTTCCAGCGGGAACGTCTTCTCTAACGAGAGAGTGTGCACCGATAATAGCGCCGTCTCCAATAGTAACGCCGTCTAGGATTGTAGCGCGTGTGCCGATCCAAACGTTTTTACCGATAGTGACTCCACCTTTAAGATCCATCTCTTGTGCGATAAGTGGTTTTTCACTATCACCCGTTTTGTGATTACCAGGTCCGATATAGACATAAGCGGCAATTAGGGTGCTTTCTCCGATCTCTATCTTTGATTGTGTTGCAATGCGACAATTTGTGCCGATATTTACCCCGTTTGAAACGGTAATTTTTGAATTTTTGGCAACTATGGCGGAGCTACGTCCGAGGCTAACATAATCACCAAAGGTGATAGCGGCATCTTTTCCACGTGCATCTAGAACTGCATAATCATCAATCATACATTTAGTACCGAGAGAAATTTTGGAGGTGCCTCTAAGAACTAGACCTCTTCCAAAAGGTGTTCCGTGTCCACACGTTGAAAAAAGTTTGGGGTATGTTAAAGCACGTGCAGCAAGCCCCAGAGCACCGCATAAGTTAGAGCATAAAAGTTGTGTCAATTCATAATAGGCAAAGTAAAAAAAAGAGCTATCTCCTACGGCTAACTCTTTATAGCGCGCCAAGGGGGAGCTTTTATCATCAGTTAAGTATGCTTGTTGCGGTGTGATAGCAGGCTTCATAAAAATATATCTATATAATTGAGAGCTTCATTACAAGGAATAAAAAAATAAAAAGCAGACATCTAAAAGATGTCTGCTTTTCGTTTAAAAACGGTGCGATTTTATTGTTTTACGCACTGTTTTTTCTGTAATAACCCTTTTGCCATCGTAATCATGGAGCCAACATCTGCTACATCAGCTGAAAGGACCATAGTGTTGCTATTTTGAGCAAGTTTACCAAATTCTCCGATATACTGTTCAGCGATACGTAGGTTCATAGCATCTGTGCCACCATCAAGATTTAGTGATTCTGCTACTCTTGCAATACCCTCCGCTGTGGCGTTGGCAACGGCGAGAATAGCAGCGGCTTGTCCTTCTGCTTCGTTAATCTGTTGCATCTTTTTAGCCTCACTTTCTTTAACTATGCGTTGCTTTGCACCTTCAGCACGATTTATTTCAGAATCTCTCAACCCTTCTGATTCAAGAATAACAGCTCTTTTTTCACGCTCGGCACGCATCTGTTTTTCCATCGCAGCCAAAACATCAGCTGGTGGTGTGATATCTTTTATCTCATAACGGAGCACCTTTACCCCCCACGGCATAGCAGCTTTATCAGTTTCTGTAACTACGGCATGATTAACGGCAGCGCGCTCTTCAAAAGTTCTATCAAGTTCGATCTTGCCGATCTCGCTCCTTAATGTTGTTTGTGCCAATTGAGTTATAGCGTAAGCGTAGTTCGAGATACCGTAAGAGGCTTTAGCAGCATCAAGGACTTGAAGATAGATCACACCGTCTATTTCAACTTGTACATTGTCACGCGTGATACAGATCTGACGTGGAATATCAAAGGCGTGCTCTTTAAGAGAGTGCTTATAAGCAACAACGTCAAAGAACGGGAATAGGAAGTGAAAACCAGCATTTAATGTTTTACTGTATTTTCCGAGACGTTGCACAACGTAAGCTTCCTGTTGCGGAACAACAACAGCTATTTTAATAGCGATAATAACTACAAGAAGCACGAGGACTATGGTTAAGATGGCAGCTATGTTCATAAGACACCTCTTTAATTTTACTTTTCGTTAAACTTTACATCACGACGTTTTTTACAAAAAAACTAATAAAAAAACTATTATCTTACTATTAAGAGGATGCCATCCTTAGCGCTAACTGAATGCACACTCCCTTTTTGTAAAACTTCCTTAGATTCATTTTTTACAGACCAAACAGTGCCCCTTGTTTCAGCCTGTCCAATCTCTCCTACGGGGATATCTTCTGTAATTTTAATGTTGTCACCTATTAAATCTTCCGGCATCTCTTCTGCTGAAGTATGGAGTTTGTTTAAAACTTTTTTTCGTAAAAAGCACATCAGAACGATTGTGAAAACAGCAAAAGATGCCCACTGCATCCAAGGCTCTAGAGGTGTCATCAATAAATCAAAGAAGCTAACGAGTGTTCCAACAAGAAGCGCTGCCAGACCGAGAAAGAAAAGGTAAAAATCCGTTGCGATTAATGCCTCAGCGATTAGTAATACAAGACCAACAAATATCCACATCCACCAGAGCATAGCTATTCCTTTGTATCTTTAAATAATGTTTTTCTAAATACTAAGAACCTCCCTATCTGATCACTAAGATCAATATCCTAGCAGATGCTTAAAAAAGCTCCAAGTGAAAATAAGAGCACTTCAAGCGTTAAAAAGTATTTTTAAGTAGCGGCGTTATTTTGTAAAATTGGTGCCAAAGGGGTGTGAAGAGTCTTTTAAAAGGAGGTCAAGTAAGAGGTTGTGCCGCACCCTGCCATCAATAACGGAAACTGCGCCAATGCCGTATTCTAAGGCATCTAAAACCCCTTCAAGTTTCGGTAAGATCTGTTCGCTCAGCTCTCCGCTCTTTAACATACTGGAAACTTGTGCGGGGGTGAGGTTTGAGCAGAGCTTACAGGAAGCGTCTAAGATCCCTTCTGCTTCCGTCAGGTATATCAATCTCTCCGCATTGATTTTTGCACCTAAGGTAGCTGCGGCATCATCAGCGTTACAGTTGTAAATTTTATGATCACCTCCTAATGAAGAGCTTCCAACAACGGGAATCCCCCCTGCATTTAATACTTCAATAATCGCTTCAATCTTAGCATCCGTTACCTTTCCTACATATTGCAGGTCTGCCTTAGATCCATCAGGTAAAAAAACTTCTCGGGCTTTGCACCTAAAGACATCACTTCCCCTAAAGGATTGCGCTATTACAGTAGTGTTAATGTTTTTAGCGAGTGTTGTGATAGCGTTAGCAATTTCGTTACTCACTTCCAGTAAAACTTGATCAACAAGTTTGGCAGTGTGCTCATCTGTTACCCTATAACCTGCAATCTTTACAGGGTTTGAAACTCCTGTCTTGCGGTTTATGGCCTTACCGCCTCCGTTAACTATAACGGGAAAAAGCCCTGCCATCTTTAAAAGTAGCACATCGATAGCTAAAGATCGTACGGCGAGAGGGGTGTCTGTTAAGCTACCCCCCATCTTTATCACAATACGTTGTCCTGCATACTTTTGAAGCTTACACATAATAAGCATAAAATTATCTATCGCCAGTTGCGCAGAGTGGAGTTGTGGAGAGTTGGCATCTCCTAACTCATTTATTCCCTTAAATATCTCGGAAAAAATAAGCTCCATCTCGTGTTGCTTCAAAAATAAATGGCACTGAAAATCTGTCATCTTCAAGCTCCTCTTTTTTATACTTTTCAAAATAGTATCATCTCGGTAAGTTAGTGTGCAGTGCGCAATAAACGCTTTTTACATTATAAAAATAAACAGATTATTGGAACAAACCTATGAATACAAGATTTCTTTTACCTCTTCTTCTCTTATTATCTTTAAGTGCCTGCTCTACCACATTACCCGATTATTCGGTATCTTTTCGTAATGCCGAAACAATACGAAGTTCCGGCGATCACCTTGTTCCTATAAAGCTTCAACCGTTCGCCGATACAACAACGTGGGCTGAAAAGGTGAAGTGCTCCGAGAACTTTATTATAAAACTTCCGACAGAGACGTTAGGCGATTACCTCTATGATGCTATAAAGCAAGAGCTTGTTTTAGCTAAGTTGTATGATGAAACATCAGATCGCACCTTAAGCGCTACTATCGTTAGAGCTGATTTTGAAACGGATGTTCCGATACGTTTTCCCCTCTCTACAATAAACGGCGGCTGGTGGAACTTTAGTGCGATCTTTACTACGACACAGGGGAGGAGTTTTCAAGTTTCCGATCGAGATGCCTTTAGAGTGCGTGGAAAGGCTGATATCTCAACGCAAGATGATCTATGCCAAGCGGCATTAGACGCATTTGTGCCCGCACTGCAGAAGTTCCTTAATGCCGTTTATAACGATCCGGAGTTTCTGTTGTTAATCGGTGCGCCCGTTAAGATTGTGGAGAGTAAGCCGAAAGAGGTAGTCCCCACTAAAAAACCTTCTTCCATAAAAGGGAAAAAAACAGATACGGAGAAGATGTTGGATGAGATCTTAAATCGCTAAGTTTAATCTAAACCTCTTTTAAAAAAGTTGCTTCGGAAAAAAGGCGTTCCGGCAGGGGGAGCGCCTTTTTTAAGATTAATCACCCTCCTTCGTTCTTAATGCTTTACTTTTTTTGGGGAAAAGTGATCTCTTTACGCCCTGCTAAGGTGTTGATAACAAAGGGAAAACCTTAATTAGCTGCAACATATTCCAACTAAATACAAAAAAATCCCCTCCTGAGGCAACGAGGGCTCTTAGCCGTCCGATAATGAGGGTATCTTTTCGCCTTTCTATGGTGAGATTCATTTAAAGGGAGAAGATATCAACTTTAATTTATTTTATGGAGATTAAAACTATGTTGGAAGTTCTAAATAATTCCAGTAGAGGCAACTTCTCTGCACTTGCAGAGTGTGCCAAAGATGCTGCAAATAAATTATCTAGTGCAGAAGCTAATTATATCAACGCTGTAAAAAGCGGAAATCAAGGAGAGATTGCGAAAGCTGATGGTGCTTATAAAGAGCGACAACTTGCTTTTGAGTCTATTTCTCAGATGATAAAAAATAAATTTGAAACGATGATGCGTCTTATACGCAATTTAGCTCTGAATTAGGGTCTGTTAGGGTTTTATATTTTTTTTCGTCTATTACGCAGTTTATGCTTTCTCTGAATCTTTTATAGATCAGAAAAGCATAAACTTTTTTCCTCACCGTATCTTTTTTACATAGAAGTTATAGGCTTCCTCTTTCTAGTTATAGACCTCCTACATATATAACCCTCTTTTTTCTCACTTATATCTTTTTACATAGAAGTTATGGGCTTTCTTTTTTGAATTATAGACCTTTACATATATAACTCTCTTTTTTCTCCTTTCTACTCTTGCTCAAATTCAAAATTTCATTTAGCTCTATCTTATTGTATGTGCTATAAATTCTGTTCTCAGACCTCTTATAGCAAAAGGAGAACTTATGGAGATTATTATCAAACCTAAACCTGAAGAGGTTTGTAAATATGTGGCTCAAATTATATCTGAAACTATTAGAAAAAAGCCTGATGCTGTTTTAGCGTTAGCAGCAGGTTCAACCTTACTCGGTACATATAGGGAGTTGATAAGGCTCCATAGAGAGGATGGTTTGGATTTTTCCAAAGTTACTATCTTTGGAGTTGATGAGTATGTCGGTTTACCGAAAGAGCATCCGTGTAGTTATCACGCCATTATGCGCACCAGTTTTTATGACCATGTTAATTTACGACCGAAAAATATTCACATCCCTGATGGAATGATAGAAAATATTGAGCAGCAATCAAAAGAGTACGAAGAAAAGATTAAAGAGTGCGGCGGTCTCGATATCTGCGCTTTAGGTGTTAGTGAGGATGGACATATCGGCTTTAATGAGCCCTCCTCATCACTTGCTTCTAGAACTAGAATAAAGATGTTAACTGAAAAAACGCGGTATGAACGTTCTAGATATTTTCCGGATGGTGATGTTCCGCGACACGTTATTACTATGGGAGTGGGAACTATTCTTGATAGTAAGCAAGTTATTATTGCAGCTTTTGGTACTCAAAAAGCTGCGGTTATCTCTAAGGTTGTAGAGGGACCGATCACTGCTATGGTTCCGGCGACGGCTCTGCAAAATCATCAATTCGTAAAAGTTGTTATTGATGAAGATGCTGCTAGATTATTACATATGAAAGATTATTATCGCTGGGCTTTTGAACAGAAGATAGAATAGAAGCGACTCTATCTTTATAAATTTTGACCTGTTTTTTTTAGAATTTTATTAGAGCTGCTTATGAGCTTTATTCCTGATGATCTCTATCAGAAGATCCTTGAAAATGTGCCTATCGCCTGTGTTGATATCGCCATTGTAGCGAATGGTGCGGTGCTATTGGTGCAACGTAAAGATGCTCCGGCACGTGGTGAGTGGTGGGTCCCAGGGGGACGAGTCTTAAAAGGGGAGATGTTGCGAGAAACTGCTTTAAGAAAAGCAAAAGAAGAGGTCGGCATTCAGTGTCATATCGGTCCGATTGTACATACTGCAGAAACCATCTTTCCTGATGGTCCCTACGGTGTTGCTGTACACAGTGTTAATACCTGCTTTTTATTATACCCACACGCTAACGAAACTTTACCCGCTTTAGATGATCACCACAGTGATTTTAAATGGGTTAGTACCGTTCCTTCCGATCTGCATGAATATGTAAAAAAGTGTTTAGTAGGTGCAGGCTTGCAGGATACTTAAGAAGTACCGATTTTAAACATCTTTTTCTAAAGGCTCTCTTTTTAATATTTTTCTAAGAGTTCGGAGATTTTTTTTGTAAAGGGAGATCTGCTTTTATTTGGAGAGGAAAAAGAGTAATAACAGAACATCTGTGTTTAAGAGAGTTCGGAGGTTTTTGTAAAAGGACAGATGTTTTTATTCTAAGAGGAAAAAAATTAGCGGCAGAGCATCTGTGTTTGAGCGATGGCGGAGACACAGGCTGTATCAACTCTTAAAATACGATCTCCTAGTGAGATAACGGAGAAGCCGAGCTCTTGAAATTTATGCACTTCGTGGAGATTCCAACCTGCTTCTGGACCTAATGCGATAAAAACACTTCTTTTTGTTGAAATTTTTGGTAAGTCCGAAAGTTTTTGTGGATTTTTAAAGTGGGTGTCCGCTATTAGAGTAAGTGGGGGTGTATTGTCTCTCTCTTTAAAAAGCTCCAAACGTTTCGGTAAGAGATCTTCAATAAAAGGTTGAAAACGGTGATGGATAAAAACTTCAGGTGTTACCGATGTGCCGGATTGCTCCATCCCTAAGAGCAGGTCTTCTTTTAAACTTTCCGGATCTAAACGTTTTGAAGAGAGGTAGCTTTTTATAACGTTTTCGGTGCGGATCAGGTGTAACGCTCTAATGCCGAACGTGGCGGTAAGTTGCAGCACTTTTCTTACTGTTTGCGGACGTGGCACAGCTACGATCAATTCAAAAGGCACCACAGGCAGTTGCGGTGCAAAGTCGCGTAAGGTTAGTAAGATCTGGTCTGGTGTAATACTTGTAACAGTCGCCTTTTTTATAGCGCCGTTTACAACAAAAGCTGACATCTCGAGACCTTGCACAGGTTTGTGAACTTCAAGAGCGTACTTAGCGCGGCTTCCGCTAAGGCGTGCTTGATTGGGGGCAAGGAGTTCATCTTCAAAGATAGCAAGGTAATTCATAAAATATTTTAAAAATCATCAGTAAAAGAGGAAAGTTTTTTTATTATGTGGCGAAGAGGGTAACAGGTATTCGTTGGAACGTTAGTAACACATCTCGCATGGTGAAGTTTTAGCGAATTTTTAAAAAATTATCTATTTTTTTGGAGAGATTATTATGCCTGATGTAAATCCTGTGAATCCTTCTTCGCAACTTAACTTAAATTGTGCTACCACCAATGAGGTTAGTGGTCAATGTATTGCACAAAGTGCACTGAATATCATTGCTCATTCTGGGAGAAGCTACGCTTTTTCGGAGGCACCAAGTAGCCCTTATAAAAATCTTTCCGGAAATAAAGTTCCGAATCAGACGCAGATTGCGTGGTTAAAGAATAAAAATAAATGCAATCAGTTTGTTGGAGATGCTTTAAGTGCTGCTGGAGTTGGTGTGCCGACAAATCGTATGGCTGACGGAACGGAACATTATAAGATTGCAGAATCCTTTCCGAACGAGAGCGCTTACTTTTCAAAGTTGGATAGCACAGCTGATGTGCAGGTGGGAGATGTTTTTGTAAAAGATTATGGTGCTGATGACGGAGAGTGTGGTGGACACACTGAAGTCGTTGTAGAGGTAGACCGTAGAAGGAATGTGATTAAGTTGGCGGGAGCCCATAGAAATGGGGCCTACGTTTCTGAAATGAGTTTAAATAATGAAAGTTGGAAGTTTAATCCACTTCAAAAATCTTGGACAAACGGATTGGATAACATCTACTTTTTAAGAGCACGAAAAAAAGCGTAGTTATTTAATTATGTTTTTTAGCGTCGGATTTATAGAGAATTATTAAAAAAATCTTCTGTCTCTTCGATTTCTCGTTACATCTATAAGTCCGACGTTTTTTTCTTATTTTTTAAGAGCACAAAAAATGTAGTTATTTAATCATGTTTTTTTAGCGTCGGATTTATAGAGAATTATTAAAAAATCTTCTGTCTCTTCGATTTCTCGTTACATCTATAAGTCCGACGCTTTTTTTATCTTTCCTAGTGAACTCCTATAAAAACGTGACGTTTTTTCTTCTTCTCCAGCGAAAACTTTTATTAAATTTAGAATTTTTATTTTTTTGACACATCCCTTAAAGTACCATATATTTTAACGGTCATTTCCCTATTTTTTTAATAAGTTAGGGAATTTTTTCTTAGGAAAATATCATGTTAGACATCAATAGAATTAGAGAAAATCCGGAAGCCGTTAAAAACGCCCTCCTTAAGAGAATGGATAGTGTCGATTTTACAAACCTCCTTAAAGAAGATGCGGAATGCCGTAAATTATTGCAAGAAGTTGAAGGTCTTAAAGCTAGAAGAAATAAAGTTTCCGCAGATATTCCGCGCTTAAAAAAAGAGGGGAAAGATATCTCTTCTTTAATGGATGAGATGAAGGAGGTCGGAGAATCTATTAAGTCTCTTGATGCGCGGTGTGCAACTTTGCAAGATAGTATCCGTACTTTTATGGAATCGCTACCGAATGTTCCTGCTGATGATGTTTTGCCAGGAAATAAAGAAAACAACAAAGTTGTTAAAACTTTTGGAGAAAAACCGACCTTTTCTTTTAAAGCGAAAGATCACATTGAGATCGCACAAAGCCTTAAACTGATTGATTATGAACGTGGTGTAAAACTTGGTGGTAATGGTTTCTGGATCTATCAAGGAGAGGGGGCGCGCTTAGAATGGGCGCTGCTGCAATACTTTATTGATCAGCACATCAAAGACGGTTACACCTTTATGCTTTTGCCGCACATCTTAAACTGGCAATCTGGAATTACGGCAGGGCAGTTTCCGAAGTTTGTTGATGATGTTTTTACCTTAACAGGTGCAGAGGATAAAGAGCATACGCAATTCCTTCTGCCTACTGCTGAGACGGCTTTGATCAACCTTTATCGTGATGAAATTATTCCTGAAGCGGAATTGCCGAAAAAACTGTTCGGTTATACTCCATGTTACAGAAAGGAAGCGGGAAGTTATCGTGCAGCAGAACGCGGCATGATTCGCGGACATCAATTTAACAAGGTAGAGATGTTCGCTTACTGTTTACCGGAAGATTCTGATAAGATCCTTGATGAGTTAATCGCTAAAGCAAGTGCTTTAGTTGAAGGGCTGGGGTTGCACTATCGTGTTAGTAAACTTGCTGCGGGAGATTGCAGCGCTTCTATGGCAAAAACTTTTGATGTTGAAGTCTGGATTCCTAGCATGAATGAATATAAAGAGGTTAGCTCCGCTTCCAATGCTCACGACTATCAGGCACGTCGCGGAAATATTCGTTACAAACAACAAGCCAGTGGTAAAAATCTTTTCGTACACACCTTAAACGCTTCAGGTCTTGCTACCAGTCGCCTCTTCCCCGCTATCTTGGAGCAGTTTCAGCAGGAAGATGGATCGGTTGTGGTGCCGGAGGTGTTAAGAAAGTGGGTTGGAAGAGATCAACTAACTTTGTAAACGCTTTTTTCTACTGAAGATTTTATCGGTTAGGAAAATGCCTTAAGCGAGAGGGGGAAAAAAGATCGTTTAACTCCGTAAGTGCTTTTTTCTACTGAAGATCTTTTTTTTATTAGGGAAATACCTTAAGCGAGAAGAGGGAAAAAAAGATCCTTTAACTCTGCGGGTGCTTTTTTCTCTGTAACGGCAAAGATAGTTTTTAGGAGCGATATTATAAGAGGTGTAAATTATTTTCTCTTACAAACTATCGCTCCATCTTTATAAAAAGAAAAAATTATTTAATTCTTATTTTCTTTAGAGTGATTGAAGAGTCAGTTGTAGCTTCGGTTAAAATATAACCTTTTTTAAGGCTTTTTTTAATGTTGCAATTTAGTTGAATCTTCTTTGATTTCTTAGGCTTTAAAGTTTTGATGGTGGATTTTTTACAGAGCTTGTCTTTAGAGTCTATAACTTTATTTTTTGAAATATACGTTTTAATTTGGATATTATTACCAGCATCTTTGCCGTTATTTTTTATGACAAGTGTAGAAGACAATTTGTTGTTAGTTACTTTAGTATTTCTAAAATTAAGCTTTAGGATGACATTTTTTTTGTTGTCATTTATGATAGGATCCTTAGAGTCTTCATTTTTTTCTGGAAGTTTTTCACAAGCATCAATTTTTCCATTGGAGTTATTATCTATAGGGAAATATTCGGCAAAGACGAGACCTGCTTTGGGAAGGTAATTGTTTATGTCTATAAAATCAGGATCTGAATATAAAGAATCTATATAGCCATCACCATTAATATCTCCAATTGTTACAGCACGAGAAAATTTAAATACATCGGAAGTTATTTGACGTTCGATAATAAGGTCTTTGTTGGCACCAGAATAGATGGATAAAGAACCGTATTCTCCTGTGTAGACCATAAAATCAGCATGACCATCATTATCTACATCAGATAATGGCCAAACATCATCGTATGTTAAATCTGGTGTGCCATTGTCGATCCTATATAGTTCAGAGAGATCTTTCCCTGATAAAAAGTAGACAATGCCGATTGCGCCTATGTTAGGTGTGGCAACTACAGCTAAATCAGAATAACCATCTTTATTTAGATCACCTAATTCACGTAAAATTCCACCAAAGTTAGTTTTTGTATCGGTATCTAAGATGATAATGCCCAACAAATCACCATTAGCACCTGAGAGGAGTGCCACAAAGCCATCAATGAGCGTAGAGCTGTAGATATCATCATTATCTTTTGTTAATGAAACCCCTGATGCTGAAACGAGGATATCGGCTATATTGTCATTATTATAATCATGAAATAGAAGAGCAGCATCTCCGAATGTATAAAACCCACTTACTTTAGCGTACGCAAAATCGTCGACTGTGTAATTATTCACCCAAATGAGAGAACCATCTATTCCAGAGTGAGCATAAATTACAGAATTCTCAGAATCTGTAATTATATAATCAGGATAGCCGTCTTTGTTTAAATCTTTTCCACCTGTTACTGTAGAGCCATAGTTTGTTATAACCCTTCTTCCATAAATAGGAGAGGTATGATGTCTGATTTTAGTACCTGTTTTTCCTGAAAAAATAGTGACTACACCGTTTGATCCTATATCAATTGTGCCGCCGATCGCAAAATCATCAAAGCCGTCTTTGTTAATATCACCTAACGGAAATGCAGTATTGCCATAAACAGATAACGCATTTGAATAACTACTTGTTATTTTGTAGAGCTCTATGCCGGTTTTTCCTGAGTAAACATGTACAACTTGATGGGTATAGTTTGGTGCTTTAACATCACTATTTGCGCCTAAATAAAAATCAGGAACGCCATCTCCGTTTACATCACCGATAGGACCCAGCGTAGAGCCAAGTCGGTCTGAAACGTATGAATTACCAGAAGGGGCAGCTGCACCTTTGTAGTGAAAAATCAATGGACATTCCTGGGCGTAAGCGAAATCGAAATTTAATAAAAGAAAAGTGATAAAAACATATAAGGTATAAAATTTATTTATTATTTGCATATGATGCCTTAAAAAAATGTTAAATTATATTCCTGTTATAAGAGCTAATAGTATATGAGATAGTTATTTTAATTAAGTGTTGTTTCCCATTTTATAAAAGTTCTTATAAGCTGTGTTACTAAAATGTAAATATTGCAATTTAGGTTGAGGCTTCGTGATACAATTTAATGATAAAACATTAACATCTATCCCCTTGTTTTAAATTATGCCTGTTTAAAATAAAGCACCTCTTCGGATCTGTTTTGTGGAAGTCCTGTTGCAACCTCTCCATTAAGAACGTTATTAACGTAAGTGGCATAATCCGACTGGACGTTTGGGATGGTCTGACCGTTTGCCGTTAAAGCGTTACACAATATTTCGCGTAAGCCTTGCGGTGTATTTGGATTATCTCCCTGACCGTCTCTTAGGATAGTTTGTAGTGTAGAGGCAGCTTCTGAAACTTTCTGATCAGAGATAATGCGCAACATCTCATCTGGAGATGATTTTAAACGTAAGATTTCGTTATCTACCTTTGTCGCATATTCTTCTCTGTTCATACCTTTTGCTGGATAAAGCATACCGTAACGTGATTCTAAGCCGACATTCTTCATCGCCTCTGCTGCAACTCGCATCTCTAACGGATCGGCAGAGAGAACATTTTCTCCAAACATTTCAAAAGAGAGTTGAGAGCCTTTAATATCTTCTGCTTTTAAGAGAGTAGTATCACCTGTTTTAGCGTAAGCGTTATTGATCCAATGCCCTGTATTGGGGTCATAACCGATGAACTCTTTCCCAAAACCTTCAACACTACCATCGTTATTATTTCTCTGACTTGCGAAGAGATCACTTTGTTTAGAAAGAGCGGCTTCATAATCTTTAAAAGAGGGCAGCGCTTCCCTTAATTGTTCGTTTCGTTCTGCTTGATATTCCTTTGTTGAGACGTGAAAAAGTTTATTAGAAACAAACTTTGCTAAGTGTGTTGTTAAAGGATCCATCTTTCTAACGGTTGAGCTACGTTGATATAGAGCACCGAGTGGCTCCCCTTTAAAAGCAGTCGCTGCCATACACGCTTCACTACCGTTTAAGTCGTCACCTTTAGCGGCACGCATAGCTTCACCGTTTTTAGCGGTGATATAGGTGCCCATAATAGCGGCAGCGATCCCTGCTGTGGCAGCCCCTGCACCAGCACAAGAGGCAGCACCACCTGCGGCGCAACCTGCACTACAAGTTGTGGCGCCTGCTGCGGTAGTAGTAGCGCTGCTGAAGATCGTTCCGGAGAGCCAACTTTTTAAATAATTGCTAACGAAACCTTTAAAGGTATTATTTATAACCTCTAAAAAAGCAGGAGTATTATCTATCTGCATATTGTGAGGAGAAAGAGGAGGTTCTTGAGAGGTTATTTTTTGTTGTGCTGAAATAGAGGGTGTTGTGCCTTGTTGTATCATCGCAGCATTTAAACTCTGATAGTAATTAATCAGATCTTGATATCTGTTTTGAGATGAGATGGTTTTCACTGTGTCTCCTATAAAATAAAAAACTACTCGTGAAAAACCTTTCTCTTTTAAATAAAGAAGGAGATTGTGAAACGTTCAGGATTTCACGAGTAGGTCTATACCACATTTAAGTTAAGAGAATGTGTATAAGGTGTCTTCGCACCTAATTTAAAAAAGTTGTCTTTAAAAGTATTTTTTTGCACCTTCGATTGAAGGGAGTGTGAAAATTATAAAAAAGCTTAATTAAATAAATATGTTGAAGGAGATATGATATTAGAAAATTTAAATATAAAATTAAATTATTGATGCGGACTATATAAAAAACTGAAATTTGGGAAGGGTTTCAATCTCCCTCCTGTTTGGAGGTGTGGTTTTATTTTCTTTTATGTTACCTATGATCGCACCCTCTTTGCTTATTCATCCTCTTCTAAGTTTTCATCTTTAAGCGGAAGTCCTTTTGTTACATCGCTAATAAGCTTTCCAAAATCGATGGCGTTTTTAGGTGTAATAACGGGCTTTCCTGTTTCTTGTTCAAGCGTTTCCTTTGCCACCTTCGCTACATTTCCACCTCGTTTGGCAACTTTTTTATTTTCTTCTAAACCTTCTGGATTTGATGTATTGGCGATATCTTTAGTCGCTGTTTCTGCAAGCATATTTAGAATAAGTTCGGTCGTTGACATATTGTCCCTAAGGTTTTGCTTTTTAAGTCCTTTGAAGTCTTTATATTCTCTCGTAGTCATGCCTGACCAAGCTTTTGAAATCTCGTTTGTGAGTATGGCGTACTCCATGCCTTCTTTTACACCGTGGTCTTGCCAAGTATCGGTAAGTTCTTTTCTTACCTGAATTGCCTGAAGCCTTTGGTTAATCCACTCTCGTGAGTAGCCTTTTTTTAGATATGTTTCCAAAGCACGCTCAATAGTAAGTTCTGGGTCTACTATTTCATCTAATCGTTCTTTACCCACTTCGGCTAACCACATCTTGAAAGGCTCGGCTTTAGGAGATGGGATAGATTGAATAATACGGAAGATTCCCTGCATATCTGCAACATCGGTATTACGCATTTTCCCATCAGCTGCTTTTAATTTCAAAGCGTGACAAAATGTCACGGTTTCACTTCCCTCTTCTTTTAAGCGTTGTTTTAGCTTTCTCCAGTATGCTCCTGCGTCTTTACTCTCCGTTAAAACTCCTACGATATCTACAACGCTAAAATACCACTCTTCCTTTTCTCTATCCCATAAAGAACGTATCTGATTTCCTTCAAATATTTTAATTTCATTATTCATTGTTCTGCCTCTGGTGGAAATGGACTTTTGTTATGCCGTGAAAATTTAGTTAGCATACCTGAACTTGTTACTCAATGTTGTAGTTAGTAAGAGAGGGGGGGAGACCTTACTTTCTAATGGGTGCAGATCTTGTTACGGATAACTTAACACGAAGTGTAGTGATGTCATAAGTTTAAAGTAGAAAGGTGAGAGGGGTGGAGGTGATAAATCAAAAGCAATAAAGACCTCCTTAAAAATCTTATATTTTCGAAAAAATAGAAATGGGGTAGAACGACTGATAAGGGTGCGTTAGTTTCAAAAATAGCTTAGAAACTTTTGAATAAAAGTAGGTCAAGTTTTTAAAAAGGTGAACAAAATGAACAGGGAAGAGTTCAATCATCCAGTAAGTGCTAATAATCTTGATTCAAAAAAAGAAGATATCGAAAACATAAATAACAATCTTCAAGGAGAGAAAAAGAGGAGGATTGCAAAAGTATCAGCGCATCTGATTATCTTGCTAATGGTATTAGCTGCGGCGTTATTAGTAACTTCATGTAGCGATAAGGCAAATAATTGCCCATTAAAGAAAGAGGAAGTTAGACTTGATGAGATAAAGCTTAGCTCTGAAGAATTAAATGCCTGCATCGCTCTGGCAGAGAAGGGAAATGTAGTTGTTCAATTAAATTTAGGTAATGTATATCTGCGAGGGCACGGAGTTCCAAAAGATTTTGTAGAGGCGATTAAATGGTACAAAAAAGCAGCAGATCAAGGAGATGCTAACGCTCAATTTAATTTAGGCGTTATATATAGTGACGGGAAGGTGGTTTCTCAAGATCTTGCAGAGGGGCTTAAGTGGCTTAGAAAAGCAGCTGACCAAGGATATGCTTTTGCTCAAAATAATTTGGGCTATATGTATGAAAATGGATATGGAGTTTCTCAAGATTATAAAGAAGCAGTTAAGTGGTATAAAAAGGCAGCGGATCAAGGATGCGCTCCCGCACAGTTCGGTTTAGGCAATATGTATGGTGAAGGAAGGGGAGTTCCTCAAGATTATAAAAAAGCAGTTAAGTGGTATAAAAAGGCAGCGGATCAAGGAGATGCTCTTGCTCAAAACATTTTAGGCATTATGTATGCTGAAGGACACGGAGTTCCTCAAGATTATAAAGAAGCAATTAAGTGGTATATAAAGGCAGCGGATCAAGGATTTGCTTTAGCTCAAAACGCATTAGCTAATATCTATTTTTTAGGGCAAGGAGTCCCTCAAGATTATAAAGAGGCGCTTAAGTGGCTTAGGAAAGCAGCTGAACAAGGTGAGGGAGAGGCTCAAAATAATTTAGGCTTTATGTATAAAAATGGGCATGGAGTTCCTCGTGATTATAAAGAAGCAGAGAAATGGTTTCGTAAAGCGGTTGAACAAGGGAATGTTGCCGCACAATCCAATCTAGGTGTTATGTATCTAGAAGGGGAGGGAGTTTCTCAAGATTATAAAGAAGCAGCTAAATGGTTTCGTAAAGCGGCTGATCAAGGACATATTCCCGCACAACTTCTTTTAGGCAATATGTATCGGCAAGGGATAGGAGCTCCCCAAGATTATAAAGAGGCAGCTAAATGGTTTCATAAGGCAGCTGAACAGGGAGATGCTGCTTCTCAAAGTAATTTAGGTCTTATGTATCTAGAAGGGATGGGAGTTCCGCAAGATTTTGTAGAAGCAGCTAAATGGAATAGGAAAGCAGCAGAACAAGGAGCAGATATAGCTCAACATAATTTAGGGGTTGCATATTATAATGGAAATGGTGTTCCTCAAGATTATAAAGAGGCTGTTAAGTGGTATAGAAAAGCAGCAGAACAAGGATATCCTCTTGCTCAAAATAGTTTGGGCGATATGTATGAAAATGGGCGCGGTGTTAAACAAGATTACAAAGAAGCAGAGAAATGGTTTCGTAAAGCGGCTGAACAGGGAAACGTTAATGCTCAATTTAATTTAGGTAATATGTATATATCTGGACAAGGCGTTGCAAAAGATTATAAAGAAGCATTTAAGTGGTTTAAAAAAGCAGCGGAACAAGGAGACCCTCAAAGTGCTTTAAATGTCGGTATAATGTATTTTCAAGGTGATGGTGTAAAGGTAGATCATAAAGAATCTTTTAAATGGCTTCAATTGGCTAAAAAGCAGAAGAAAGATTCAGGTGTTATGGTAAAAGCGATATATTTTCAGATAAAACACGGAGATGTGTTTGATAAATTTAATGAATAGCGGGGGTGTAGAGGGTGTAATAATTTTTGTGTAAAACTAAAAGTTCACTCCCTCTACATACCCTCTTAAAATAGTAAAATACACAAAATTATTTACACAACCAATTTGTGTCTACAAAGCTTTAAAACCCAAACTTTTCTGTAATTTACGTAACTATAAAATAGCAATATTGTTATAGCCGATAGAAGTCTTTTAAAAATTAGCGCTAAAAAAGGGGGGACTTTTTTGCTGCTTCGGCATACATATTTAGATATGGAAAAGAAAATAAAAATCCCCCTGATTGGGCAAGAAAATATCGAGAGAAAAGAAAGGAGTTACGTCTTATCAATGGAAGATATTACCCCTTAACATACGTAAGGGGAGGAGGGGTTTGGGTTAAAACCTTACTTCTCTAAGATCCAAGCCTTACGCCAAGCACCTTTAAAGCGTTCTTGTAAGGTGTCCTCTAAGGCACGCATCTTTTTCCCCTCTTCTTTCGGTACATCTACATGATCATAACCGAGAAGGTGCAACATTCCGTGCATCAAAAGACGTAAAACCTCCTGCTCTGGAGTTACTTTAAATTTAACGGCTTGATTTAACGCCGTATCAAGAGAGATCACAATATCTCCCAAAGATCCCCCTTCAAAATCTAAACCATCTTCGCCTTCAAGTTGAGAAAACGATAAAACATCTGTCGGTTTGTTTTTATTACGATAGATCTTGTTAAGCCTTCTTATCTCTCTATCGTCAGTAAACACTACTCCGACCTCATTAGCTCGTTTAGAAATACCTTCCGATGAAAGGGAGGTTAAACCGTCTCTTAATAAACGTACGACAACCTCTTTACGCACCACTAGAGTAGGGTGTTGATTCTGAACTTCGACCTTCCACTGTTTCATTTTTATAAGTTATCCTTATGAGTGGGTTGTTTATATACCGAGCCGCTTTAAATCTTCCTGCGGCTTCTGTTTCTCTGCCTTTTCTTCATTTTTAGCGGGGGGCTCGTCTGTAACGTCTGTGGCTTTTGCTGCCTGTTTCTCTGCTGTCTTTTCTGCCGGTTCAGCATAGGCTATGCGCTGATGATAGATGCCGTTTAAAACTCGATTAAATGTCTTTGCTATAAAGTGTAAGTCTTTTAAGGTTAATTCACACTCATTTAATTCGCCACTTGCAAAAACTTTATTGATCATCTTTTGAACCATACCTTGAATGCGGTCAGGGGTAGGATCGGAGATAGTTCTTGAAGCAGCTTCTACACCATCAGCTAACATTAAAATTGCAGCTTCTCTACTTTGTGGCTTAGGACCAGGATAGGCATAAAGGCTGCGATCTACGGTTGTCTCTGTACCTGTCTCCGCTGTTTCTTTTGTGGCCTTATCGTAAAAATATTCAATGAGTGAGGTGCCGTGATGTTGAGCAATAATATCGATAACCGGTTCTGGTAGCTTGTATTTTCTGGCTAAATCGATGCCGTCTTTAACGTGAGACCTGATAATTAGAGCTGACATGGAGGTGCTTAATTTATCGTGCCGATTTTCTCCGCCACTTTGATTCTCCACAAAATAGAGCGGTTTCTTTGATTTGCCAACGTCATGAAAATAAGCACCGACTCGAGCTAAAACAGAGTTGGCACCGATGGCATCCGCTGCAGCTTCTACCATCATACCGATCACCATAGAGTGATTCCATGTGCCTGGTGCTGAAAGACTTAATTCCTTTAAAATAGGGTGGTCCAGTGTCGCCATCTCTATTAGACGCATATCCGTAACATAACCACAGAGGTGCTCAACAACAGGTGTAATCCCCGTAGCTAAAAAACTACACGCCACACCACCAATTAAAGCAACTAAAAAGGCTATTGATATATGTGCAAAATCAAGGGTGTTGCTTGTTATTAAAGATGCTATTGCAAAGGGGAAGGAAAAGAGCGCTACATATAAACCTGCTTTGACATAATCTCCACGTGATCTAAAACGACGTAAACTAAGAGAGGCGGCAAGGTTTGTAATTAAAACAAACGGTATGAAAACTTTGGCATCCGGAAAATAAAATCCTGCAATGATCGATAAGTTTAAAGCAAAGACTAGCGCATGACTCATCCCTAAAACTGCTTGGATCAGTAAGCCTCCCATCGCAAACGGAATTAGAAAGAAGAGGATATTTTCACTTAAAACACCACCGAATTCTAAGTTGTGTAACTGCGTAATGACAGCACCGATAATAAAGCGGGTGATGGCAACAATTCCGATTAAGATAGCAAGTGCACTATGAATAAAGAGGAGATCTTTTAAGCGTCTGCCATAACTACGGATACTTAAGGTTGCGAAAAAATGGATCGTAAAAAGAGAGATAAATAAGATTAAAACTCGTGCAATAGAGTTTGTTAAAACTACTTCAGGTAAAAACTTTCTAAAAGCTAACTCTGCTATAATAGAGCTAAGTAAGCAGACGGTTACGCCATGCCACAATTTTAACGGTTGTTTCCCTATTGTTATAGTATTTTCCATAATCTTATCGCCTTAGTTATCAAACTTTTGATATGCATTGATAATACGAGCCACCAGAGGGTGCCTAATTACATCTTGATCGGAGAAATAGATCATGCTGATACCTTCAACTCCTGCAAGGATGTTTTCTGCATGAATCAAACCTGACTGTACTCCATTAGGCAGGTCTATCTGTGTAATGTCTCCTGTCACAACACATTTAGATCCGAAACCTAAACGCGTTAAAAACATCTTCATCTGCCCTTTGGTGGCGTTCTGTCCTTCATCCAGAATTACAAAAGCGTTCGATAAAGTTCGTCCGCGCATAAACGCTAATGGCGCAACCTCGATCGCTTTACACTCCAGTAGCTCCTCCGCTTTTTCAAAATCAACCATATCATAAAGCGCATCATAGAGGGGTCTTAAATACGGATTAACTTTATCCGCCATATCACCAGGTAAAAAACCTAACTTTTCACCAGCTTCGACGGCAGGACGACATAAGATCAGTTTCTTAACATCCTTTCTCAGTAGCGCCGCCAATCCCATCGCCATCGCCAGATAAGTTTTACCTGTACCAGCAGGACCAATTCCAAAAACTACATCAGAAGATCTTATAGCATCGATGTAGTGTTTTTGGCACACCGTTTTCGGGGCTATCATGTGTTTGCGTCCACCAACTTTGATATGATCTCGAAAGATATCAGATAACTTTAAGTTTCTGTTGTCAGATAACATCTTAATGGAGCGTTCAATGTCACCACTAAAAATCTGTTCTCCACGTTGAATAATCTCACTTAACTGTCGAAGTAGATCAGCTGCTAGTTCTACATCAGCATCAAGCCCTGCAATAGAAAGACCTTTTTCGTGTCTTTTTATCTGTACATCCAAGCGTTTTTCAATTAGATGCACATTAACATCATGCTCTCCCATCAAAGTTTGCAGTGTGTTCCCTGTCGTAAACGGTAACACCAACTGTGTAGGTTTGCATTTTGGAGAATTTTTTACGCCATTTGTTTTCGCCATATGTTACTAATCTACGCTATAAGGTGAAAAACTTTATCTAATGCTTTTTGAATCTGATCTGGAGCAAGTCCACCTGCTTGAGCAAAATCAGCACGACCTCCTCCCTTACCACCACTTACCTTTGCAGCTTCTTTAACAAGAGTTCCAGCAGAGACCCGTTCGGTCAGATCTGGTGTAACTCCGACAACTAAGACGGCGGCACCGTTCTGTTCAGCTGCTAATGCCACTACACCTGAAACTATCTTTAAACGTAAACGATCTACCATCGTTCTGAGTGTCGTTACATCAGGTGCCTCAACTATTGCTGTTAAAACTTTCACACCTGAGGCGGAGCTTTTTACTTGACTTTCAAGGTCTCCCACTACACTGCCAGCAAGTTTACTCTTTAATAATTCAATCTCTCTCTCAAGATCCTTAGTCTGATTAAGTATGCTATCAATTTTTGTGACGAGTTGATCAGGTTCTGTTTTTAATTTTTCAACAAGGGCATCTCTTACAGAACGTTCTGATAACACCTCTTCAAGCGCAGCTGCTCCCGCTAAACACTCTATACGACGCACTCCAGCAGAGATACCACCATCGCTTGCAATTATAATTAGACCGATGTCACCTGTCTGTTTAACATGTGTACCTCCACAAAGCTCTTTTGAATAGCCGTCCATACTAACAACACGTACTTCAGAGCCGTATTTTTCCCCGAAAAATGCGATAGCCCCACTTTTTTGAGCATCAGCTAAACTCATAATGTCGGTACTAACTGTAACGTTTTTTCTAATCTGAGCATTAACAATCTCCTGCACCTCTTTTAATTGTGCTGCCGTTGGTTGTTCAAAGTGAGAATAGTCAAAGCGCAAAGTCTTTTCAGAAACTTTTGATCCTGATTGCTTAACGTGATCACCTAAGACCTTCCTTAAGGCTGCGTGTAAAAGGTGCGTGGCAGAGTGGTGCGCTGCAATGCGAGCGCGTCTCTCCGTATCAATTTTTAAAGATGCTATACTTCCAACATCTTTAGCAGAAACTTCACCACTTACTACTTCACAGATATGTAGGTGGTGTACCTCTTGCACCTTCTGGGTATCGAGAACTCGTAAAGTTGTGTCACCAAAAACGATAGTGCCACTATCACCGATCTGTCCGCCGCATTCAGCATAAAATGGAGTCTTATCAAAAAGCAAAGAGACACGATCTCCTGCTTTTGCAAGGTCTGCACCTGCATTCAAAATAACTTGCGTTATCTTAGAGGTGCTTTCAGAAACTTCATATCCGCAAAATTGGCTAGGGGCGGCTGTTACGTTTATCGTTTGAAAGACGATGTCTTGAGCTTTTCGATCTTCCCTTGAACGTGCTTTCTGTTCAGCCATAGCTTTTTCAAAGGCAGGGAGATCAACGCGTTTGGAATAGGCTTTTAAAACATCTTCTGTTAAGTCCAGCGGGAATCCGAAGGTGTCGTGTAGTAAGAAAGCTGTTTTGCCAGAGAAGAGTTCATCTTCGTGCAACTTCTCTACCTCTTTTTGTAGTAAGTTTAGACCGGATTCTAATGTTTCCTGAAATTTCCTCTCTTCTGCTTGTACTAAACGAAAGATAAGCTCTCTCTGTTCATTTAATTCCGGAAAGTGTCCACCCATAGTTTTAACAACAGTGGCAGTTGTTTCTATTAAAAACGGTTCTTTAAATCCGAGTACCCTACCGTGACGAACGGCACGACGAATTAGTCTCCTTAAAACATATCCACGTCCATCAGCGGCAGGTTGCACACCGTCGGCGATCAGAAAGGCGATAGCTCTGGAGTGATCGGCAATGACGCGCATCGCCACATCGCGAGCGTAAGGGATATCTGTTTTTAAATCGCGCTCAAGATAGGAAGAGCCATCGTATTTATAACCTGAAAGCTCTTCACAACGGGTGATAATATCACGTAAGAGGTCGCAATCATAATTAGCTTTTACGCCTTGCATAATAGCAGCAACACGCTCCAGCCCCATGCCGGTATCCACTGAAGGGCGTGGTAAGGGGGGCATCGTTCCATCTGCCGATCTATTAAACTGCATAAAAACTAAGTTCCAGATCTCAAGAAAAGATCCGTCATCTCGTTTTAAATCATCCTCAGTCTGCGCTTGCGGGTTATCTCCAAGATAGTAATGAATTTCTGAACACGGTCCACACGGTCCTGTATCTCCCATAGCCCAGAAGTTATCCTTTTCTCCTAGTCTGACGATACGTTCTTTCTGAATTCCCGTTAGATCGTGCCATAAAGTTGCTGCTTCATCGTCTTGTTCAAAGACTGTTACCCAAAGCCGCTCCTTATCCAGTTTTAAAACTTCTGTAATAAACTCCCAAGCAAAAGGGATAACCTCTTTTTTAAAGTAATCTCCGAAAGAAAAGTTTCCCAACATTTCAAAAAAAGTGTGGTGTCGTGCAGTAACTCCAACGTTCTCAAGGTCATTGTGTTTTCCTGAAATGCGTAAGCATTTTTGTGCCGTTGTAGCTCGAGTGTAATCACGTTTTTCTGCACCGAGGAAGAGATCCTTAAATTGATTCATCCCAGCATTACTGAAGAGCAAAGTCGGATCGTTGTGTGGTACCAAAGAAGAGCTGGCGACGATACGATGCCCCTTTGATTCAAAAAACTTTAAAAACGCTTCTCTAATCTCTGCACCTTTCATTAACAAATCTCCATAAGTTACGGCTTTTGATAGTCTCTAATGTATAATCATTTTCTCTTTTTAGAGAGGTGGTTTTGTAATCATTTATTTTAGTACGCTAACTTAGCGCGATTTAAAATAAATGTCGATTTTATAAGCGTTGCTCAAGATAAAATTTTAAAAAACTGCTTTTAAAAGTTTAAAAAATAATAAATTAAGCCGATTTTTTTAAGATAATTTAAATAAAATTAAGTATATTTAAGGCATTAAAAAGGGGAAGCTGAAAAGCCTCCCCTTTTTAAGTTTTTCTATGAGTGTGGGTAACACAACTGCATAAAAGTCATAGTGTTTATGACCTCTATTACATCATGCCGCCCATACCGCCCATGCCACCCATACCGCCCATGCCACCCATACCAGCAGCGGCGTTAGCGTTACAATTATCAGCCGGTTTATCAGCGATAAGAGCTTCTGTGGTCAACATCAATCCTGCAATGGAGGCTGCATTCTCAAGCGCTGTACGAACAACCTTAGTCGGATCGATAATTCCAGCCTTAATCATATCTTCATAGGTATCCGTTGCAGCGTTGTAACCGAAAGCTCCCTTCTCACTACGAACTTTGTTAACAACAACGGCAGGCTCTGCACCGGCATTCTCTGAGATTGTGCGAATTGGAGCCTCCAAAGCGTCACGAATGATAGAAACACCGAATCTCTGTGCTTCATTATCAACTTTAAGAGCTTCAAGGGTTTCAATGGCACGTAAGAGAGCAACACCACCACCTGGAACAATGCCTTCTTCAACGGCAGCACGAGTTGCATTAAGAGCATCTTCAACACGTCCTTTTTTCTCTTTCATTTCAATCTCTGTGGCAGCACCGACCTTAATTACTGCAACACCGCCAACCAACTTAGCCAAACGCTCATGCAGCTTCTCCTTGTCATAGTCTGAGGTTGAAGCTTCAATCTCAGCACGGATTCTAGCTACACGACCTTTAATGTCATCAGCAGATCCAGCACCATCAATGATAGTAGTATCATCCTTTGTAACAACGATACGTTTAGCCTCTCCGAGGTCTGCTAAGGTGATGTTTTCCAACTTCACACCGAGATCTTCAGAGATACATTTTCCACCGGTCAAGGTAGCGATATCTTCAAGCATCGCCTTTCTACGATCTCCAAAGCCAGGGGCTTTTACGGCGCAAACGTTTAAGGTACCACGAATCTTATTAACAACTAAGGTTGCTAAGGCTTCGCCATCAACATCTTCAGCGATGATTAATAGTGGACGACCCTGTTTTGCAACTTGCTCGAGAACTGGAAGAAGGTCTTTCATACTTGAGATCTTCTTTTCGTGAAGGAGGATTAAAGCACCTTCAAGTTCTGTCTCCATTCTCTCTGGATTCGTTACAAAATAAGGAGAGAGGTAACCACGATCGAACTGCATACCTTCAACAACATCGAGTGTTGTATCGAGACCTTTTGCATCTTCGACGGTAATAACGCCCTCTTTTCCAACTTTCTCCATCGCTTCTGCAATAATTTTACCGATCTCTTGATCGTTGTTGGCAGAGATAGTGCCGACTTTAGCGATATCATCTTTACCGGCAGATGGTTTGCTGAGTTTGCGTAGTGATTCAGTTACTGCCACAACAGCCTTATCAATGCCGCGTTTAAGAGTCATCGGATCGTGACCTGCTGCTACAAGCTTTAAGCCTTCACAGTAAATAGCATCTGCTAAAACTGTGGCAGTGGTTGTGCCGTCACCGGCGACATCTGAGGTTTTGGAGGCAACCTCTTTCACCATTTGAGCACCCATATTTTCGAACTTGTTTTCAAGATCGACTTCTTTAGCAACTGTTACACCATCTTTTGTAATTGTCGGAGCGCCGAAGCTTTTTTCAATAACAACATTTCTTCCGCGTGGTCCCATCGTCACTTTTACGGCCTTAGCGAGAGTGTGTACACCCTTAAGGATCTCTCCTCTTGCCTCGAGTCCAAAACTTAACTGTTTAGCCATGATAATTTTCCTTTTTATATTTTTACACTTAATTAGATATTAGATTATTTATTTCTCAAGAACACCGTAGACATCATCTTCTTTCATGATGAGGTACTCCTCACCATCGACTTTGATCTCTTGACCGGAATATTTCCCGAAAATTATGATATCACCAACCTTCACATCCATCGGTCTGATGTTCCCATCTTCTTTGACTTTACCTTTTCCGGCGGCGATAACTTTTCCTTGCTGTGGCTTTTCCTGCGCTGTGTCGGGGATGTATAAGCCGGATGCGGTTTTCTCTGTATTATCTAATCGTTTTACTATCAGACGATCTTGTAATGGTCTGATTTTGCATTCGCTACTCATTATATCTTTTCCTCCAAATAAGCTCCCGCTAAACACAGATTACTCTTTGTTTAAAGGGGATAATTGTTTTATTGATAACCGTTCACGTCATATCTTTAAAGACGATGCGAATTATCACGTTTGTTCAAAGCGAAGAAGTAGGTCTCCAGTATCAATCCGAATTATCAAAATTAGCCGGAAAATTATTTTAGGATCCCCTGCCCTCGTCCGTTTCTTCTAAATACCGCACAAAAGGCTTCTGCAAAGAAGGTTGCATTTTGCTTAAAATAAATAGCGTATTGCTATAAATTGTAGATAAATCAAATAGTTGTTTTTATCTGACAGAGTACGGTAGTAAAAAATACAAACGTTACATCGCTTACGGCAAAGCCAATATGCGCACGGTTAGAGACGATTTCAAGGGTGAGACACAAAAAATATGCTCTCACATAGAAATAAAATAGCGTTTTATTTTAAAGAGTTATCGAAAAACACCCCTTAGAACTGTTTTGTGGTGTCACAGTTTGCGGTCACTTACTCTTTTAGCATATCATTAAGGTTTATGCTTAAATAAAGAGGTCGCTTTTTTCTTATAAGCGTGTAAGTGAGATAGTTTGAGGATATGATGGCTAGTGTAAATAACGATCTGGGTTCTGCCGAATACGTTGATGATGGCGTTTTTTCCGGAGTAAGTACTTTGTGTGAAAAAGGTGTTCAGGATGGAACTTTTCCAGGTTGTGTAATTTCAGTTGCTGTCGGTGGTCGCGAATTATATAAGCGTGCCTTTGGAGTAAAATCTTTAATTAGAGAGAAAGATGAAGCTCCGCTACCGATGCACCTTTCAACTGTCTTTGATATCGCTTCAGTTACAAATGTGCTTGTAACAACCACCATTTTGATGAGGTTGGTGCAAAGTGGTCGCATCGGACTTGATGATCGGGTCTTAAGATATATTCAAAGTTTTGGAGTAAACGGTAAATCCACTATTACTATTAGACACCTTTTAAATCACTCTTCTGGTTTGCCCTCTTGGGTGCCGTATTTTGAAGAGTTAATACGTTTACACGAAGGTGAGAGACGGGGCATTTTAACCAGTAGTGGTGCTAAAGAATACGTCTATAACGCCATCAATAGAGCACAGTTAAAGTTTGAACCAGGAACAAAGCAGGTTTATAGCGATGTCGGTTTTATCTTGTTAGGTCATTTGATTGAGATCGTAACAGGTACAAAGTTAGATCGAGCTGCGCAACAATACGTTTTTCAACCTTTGGGGCTGAAGAGCACTAGCTTTATTGATCTAGCAATGATTAGACGTAGAGGGATTCATCCAGTTAAAGATATGATCGCTCCGACGGAAGATTGTCAGTGGCGCGGTCGGGTCTTATGCGGTGAAGTCTTTGATGATAACGCTTGGGCAATGGGTGGAATCACTGGTAATAGCGGAGTTTTTAGTAGTCAAGCTGATCTACACACCTTTGCTGTTAAGATGTTGCGCTCTTATACAGGACAAGATGATTTTGTTAGCCGAGATGTGGTGCGAGAGTTTTGGGGTGATGCAGAGATCTCTGCGGGGGATGGTTGGCGCTTAGGCTGGGATTCTCCAAGTAAAGAAAATGCTCTGTCTGAAACAAAATTATCACCGAATGCTGTTGGACAAAATGGTGCCTCTGGTTGTTCGATCTGGTTGGAGCCGGAGAGAGGGATCGATATTGTTTTACTTTCAAATAAGGTACATCCTTCAAGATCTAATAAGAAGTTGCGTACTTTCAGACCTATTTTGATTGATGCAATTTTAACAACACTTGAAAAGTTGTAGCTACCGTCAATAATATTTTTTTGTGTAAAGTAGTGTAGTTTCCTTAGTAGGAATATCTTTTTTTTAATTTTATAAGAAGCGCAAGAAAGGTGTCGTCATGTGGACAAGATTAGAAGAGGTGGAAAAGAGATTTGAAGAGTTGGGAAAAGAGCTTTCCTCTCCCGATATTGCGAATGATGTGCAGGCATTAAAAAAATATTCTAAAGAGCATAAAGATTTAAGTGAGATCGTTGAGACGTTCAGACAATATAAAAAAGTTAAGACCGAGATTGAAGATAGTAAAGAGCTACTTTCAGGTGGTGATGCTGATCTGGCAGCACTTGCTAAAGAAGAGTTGTCAGAGCTGCAGGAAGAGTTACAAGAGTTGGAGGATAGATTAAAAGTCTTACTTTTGCCGAAAGATCCTAACGATGAAAAAGATGTTATTTTAGAGATTCGTGCTGGTGCTGGTGGTGATGAAGCAGCTCTTTTTGCAGCGGAACTATTCAGATTGTATTGTCGTTATGCTGAACAACGTGGTTGGAAAGTGGATATCATGGGGATAAGTGAAGCTTCTTCGGGTGGATATAAGGAGGTCTTAGCAACGATCAGTGGAGATTCCGTTTTTAGCAGATTAAAATTTGAACGTGGTGTGCATCGTGTGCAACGTGTGCCTGTAACTGAGACTCAAGGAAGGATACATACTTCGACGGTTACGGTAGCAGTTTTACCAGAAGCTGAAGATGTTGATATTGAGTTGCTTGATAAAGATCTAAGAATTGATGTTTATCGTGCCGGTGGACCAGGGGGACAGTGTGTTAATACAACTGATTCGGCAGTGCGCATTACGCATATACCTACGGGAATGGTGGTTGCGATTCAGGATGAAAAGTCTCAACATAAAAATAAGGAAAAAGCTTTAAAATTGTTACGTGCCAGACTCCTTGAGAAAAAACAGGAAGAGGCTGATGCCGAGAGGCGTGATGATAGACGTAGCCAAGTCGGAACGGGAGATCGTTCAGAAAAAATTAGAACTTATAACTTTCCACAGTCGCGTATAACTGATCACAGGATAGGGTTGACCATTCATTCTATAGATCAGGTGATGATGGGGGATTTAAATCAGTTACTTGAACCGTTAATGGCTTACTACCAAGCGGAAGCATTAAAGGGCGGTAATGGTTAATACTTTAAAGGGTAGGTATAAAAACTGCTCTTAAGGATTGTTGAAAGCGTGGATATGATTGCGTTTGCAAAGTAGAGATAAGAACTGATTATGAACCAAAGTTACGATGAGATACTAATATCTTCTGCGGCTGAATTGGTGGATTATTCAAGCACTCCACGTCTTGATGCTGAAATTTTACTTGCCTTAGCTCTCTCGATAGACCGCACTACGTTGCACGCTAATTTAGATCAGAAGATCACCTCTGCTGAATACGATCGTTTCTGTGTTTTTCTTACAAGAAGAAAAGCTTTTGAGCCTATCGCCTATATCGTAGGAAAAAAAGAGTTTTATGGTTTAGATTTTTTAGTTAATCGTTCTGTCTTGGTGCCACGCCCTGAAAGTGAATTGATTATAGAGAAAAGCTTACGGTTTTTAGAAAATTACAACTCGGATCCTTTAACAGTTCTGGATTTAGGGACTGGTTCCGGTTGTTTGGCGGTTACTTTGGCAGTGGAGTTAAAAAAACGGCAGAGGCGGGTTGATATCTTGGCGACGGATCTCTCTGGTGATGCTTTAGATATTGCTGCGGAGAATGCCTTGCGTCACGGTGTGACGGAAGATATAGCTTTTTTAGAAAGCTCATGGTTCTCTGCTTTAGATCAAAATGAAGATCTTTTTGATCTAATTATCTCCAATCCGCCGTATATCTCACTTAAAGAACAGAACTTACCTCGTGACTTGCGCCATGAACCGCAAGAAGCTCTTTTTTCAGGCATTGACGGTTTAAATGATATCGAAGAATTGATTTCTAAGGCATCATCTTTTTTAAAAACAGGTGGACTCTTTCTTTGTGAGATCGGTGAATCTCAAAAAAGAGAGATAATGGAGCTTTTTTTGCAGATTAATCCGCAATTAAATACACCTTATAAAGCCATCACCTTTTATAAAGACTTTGCGGGACGAGACCGCATCATGGCGTTAAAAGTTTGATCGATCTCTTAACGCAGAAGTAGAGCCTACCTAAAATTAACGCATTATGATTTCTGCAAGATAAAGTCTTTACCGTGTAGCGTTGTGTTTAGCGGTTCTATAACAACCTCTCTATCTTTTGCCTCTTCAATCTCACCTGCGATTACACCATTTAAGTTTACTGTTTTTGCAAGTTCCACAGCTTTTTCTGCACTTGCTTGATCGGGAAGATAAACAGCAAGCCCTGCACCGTAGTTAAATATCTCAACCATGCGTGAAGGTGGTGTGTTGCTGTGTTCTTCGATAAAGGAAAATACTTCTGGAACGGGTAGCATCTTGTTTATAACGTAGCGATACGGTTTCGCCGAACGCATTAACTTTTGCCAACCGTGACCTGTAATGTTTTCAATGTTTGTAGGTTTTATTCCAGCCTTGAGGAGGGTCTGAACGTAAGGGGTATAAAGTTTTGAACCACGATTTATAGCACGCCAGTACTCTTCACCACTTGGCAAAGTTGTGCGATAACCGTGAGGCAAGCGGCTTGCTAATTCGCGCAGTGCTGTAAAACCGTTTTCATGGGGACCAGAGCTTTCGATAAAAACGATCTTGTCTCCAGCTTTAATGGCGTTGCTACTAATCGGGGAGAGTCCCGCTGGCATAAGTCCGAAAAGTGCCCCTGCGATATCGAGTTTGTCTGTAACGATTTTATTCTTAAGTTGTGGTGTTTCTCCCGAAAAATAAACGCACTTTACAAGGCGGCAGCCATCTACGAAACCATCAAGAAAGCCTTTTAAAAACTCTTCATTAAAAACTATCTCGGGTGAGCTGCTCGGTAGGTAAAGCCCGAGTAGAATAGTTTGTAGCCCTGAAGCAGCAGCATCATTGGTTAGTGCAGACATCATCTTTGTAGCGATGTTATACCAGAATTCGTATTGTTCAGATTTTGAGAGATCTTCAGGGCGGGCATCATCAGCTGTGCCCAAGCCTTCTGGAAGGAGGGTGATATAGAGATTTTCCGCGCCTGATCTGATGTATGGCGCAAGGTTTAGGGAAAAGATATTAGCGCTAGCGCCGAGTTTCGTATCAGGCACGAAGCCGAAATCTTCAGCGAACGTTAATGTACGTCGTGCTGCTTCAATAAAAGCCTGTTTGGCGCGGTCAAGTACGTTATATTCAACTTGATCTAATGTCATGCTAATACCTCACAATAATATAGTAAGAAATATAGTAAGAGCTGTTTTAAAGTAAAAATACACTTTTGTTATTAAGTTTAAAACAGATCCTTGCTTTGATTCAAGGTTGTTAAGAACCATTAGGGGGGCTTATGGCTCAAAAATAATGTCACTTTTTGAGGCGATGCGGGGTGTTGTATAAGTTCTGAAGGAATACCATTACAAATTCGGGGGGTAAAACGTTATAAAAACAGAGCTACCTGTATAATTTATACTTGAATCATAGAAACGGGAGGGGTAGGTTAAGTTTATGGTATTTAATAAAGTCAAAAAATTTCCAGGTTTAAAGATGAAGAAACTTGCAGGTGGCAAACATCCTGTAAAGTTAGTAGAGGAGTTTATTACTAAGCGCGGCTTCGATCCGAACGTTTGTCTTAGTGAAAAAACAGCCGATACTGTGCGTTGGATGCTTAAACTTGGTGATGAAGAAGAGCTTGAAGTTTTAGTCGAAGGTTTAACGAAACCGGCAGAAACTACTATTTATATGGGGGTGAATATCGCAACCGTACCTATTCGGGGTGCCCTTGATATGTTGGTTTCGGCGTTAGAGATTGCAGATGGGTTGGTTGGGATAAAAGTTAGTTTAGTCGGACATTTTCTAGTATTAAGTGCCAGCTTAGGACTCTCCGGAGTTTCAGTAGATGATCTAGAGTATAATTATAACCTAATCGAGGCGCAACAAGCTTGGTTTAAAAACGCTCTTTCCGAAGAGTTAGGGTTAGAAAATTTCTCAGAAGAATAATTTTACTATGCGCCTTTAAGTGGGAGAGGAAAAAATGCTCTTTCCGAAGAGTTAGGATTAGAAAATTTCTCAGAAGAATAATTTTACTATGCGCCTTTAAGTGGGAGAGGAAAAAATGCTCTTTCTGAAGAGTTAGGATTAGAAAATTTCTCTGAAGAATAAACTAAACATAGATCCTCAAGGGGGGAAAAAATTTTTACGTTATAACCGTGGGCGTGGTAAGATGTATTGAGTTACCAGTTCTTCATTTTTCGCTTGTAGTTCGAGGTTTTTGATTAAGATTGCTGGTGAGATGGTTGAAACGGGGATGATTCCTGATTCAGCACCGCAGTAGTGATTCTCCAGAATCTGTTCATCTCCAACAGCGATGATGCTACTTAATGCTTGTAGAGGGGTTCCGACAAAATTTACTCCGCGCACTACATATTCGCGACCTGTTTTTGTAACAAGGGTAGCGTAAGAAATTTCACCTGAAAAAGCTTGGAAATCGTATTTTGTCGTATCAGTTTCTCCACCAGCAGTTTCATATACGATCATACCAAACGGTTTCTTCTGTGCTCGAATCTCTTCTATTAGTTTCTGCTTCAACTCATCCCACGTGACGGGGTTTTTGCCTTTTACGATCGTTACGGCCATACGGCTAATGGGACGTTGATACTTTCGACTGCGTGCGTGTCCGTTTAAGGTGTTATTTGGAACGGGGATGGCAGCGCGTGAGTTTAAAAATCCCGTTAATGCACCGTCTTGTACTAACTTTGCTTCGGCAGCAGGAGTGCCTTCATCATCGAAATCATACGCTCCTATACAACCGCGACTTTTAAAGCGTGTAACTGTGGGATCGTCCGAGATGTCTAGAGGAACTTCAATAATCTTTTGTCCGACCTTCCCCTTAAAAGTTTGTCCTTCGCCACTGAAGAGAAGGCGATTCCCTTCAAGTCTGTGTCCGATAGCTTCGTGAAAGAGTAGCCCCGCTGGTTTTTGAGCAAGTAGTACCGGTCCTGAGAAGGAGTGAATTCGTTTTGAATGTATAAGATTTAGGAGTTGCTTATGTTTTTCAAGGATCAGTTTTTTAAATTGTTTAGCAGTGGGGAGCTCTTTTTGTGTTGTTACATGGAAAACTAAATTTTGCTCGATATTTACCCCCTCTTTTGTGAGATTGCGCATTACTGCAAATAGGGAAAAAATTCTAAAGTGACGCACGATGATACGATTTTCTGTACTAACGAAAAGTTTTGTTTCTTGAGAAGTATCAAACTCAACCCAGCTGGTGGAAACTTTTGGTAGCTCTGCGATCCACTTTGAAGCTGTTTTGCAGAAATTAACCCACTTATTTTCATCTAAGGTTTCTAGTCGTGAGTATTTAACATCATAACAAGGTGGTAGCTTTGTAAAGGAGGCATATTTACCGTTTTCATCAACCGTAGAAACGCGAGCGGCTTCTTTTTCACTGTAATCAGTTAAGGCTTCACGAAATTTTGCTTCGGAAAGACGCCATAACGCCAAGCGTAAAGCATCGTGACACTTAGTATCGATCGGTAACGTGATGTGATTGATCGATTCCAACTCATCATCGTTATCAAAGAGTCCGCCGTTTGTAGTCTGGTCTCTCTTATAACTATTAACTCTGATATCGGCGTAAACGTTACGGGTGTGATCAGATCTTTTGCGGTAGACAGAACCGCTACTAGCCCAAGTGTTAAACCATTCAATGTCACGTAATAAAAAAGAGCAGTAGTATGGAGACGGAAAACCGCGAACCTTCATCTTTAAGGTTCTTTTGCTGTCTTTACGCAAAATGGGGATTAACATATCTATTGTCGAACGGTCTAACATATTAAATCCGATAAAAATCCTAAAAAATAACACTTCGGCAAACGGTTATATCTCCATAGGAAGGTAAAAACATTGCTTCTTTGTTAGTGGTGACGTTCTATTTTGTCGGCATTCTAGGATAGAAAGTTAAATTTTTAAAGAGATTAAGGGGTTAGTAAAGATAGTGAAAGGTTAAAAAACATGAGAGGGGATGATTGTTGTAAGGGGGTTAAGTATTATAGCGCAGTTATTCGGCACCCCTGTTTTTACTTTTAATTTACCTATCGAGGTAATGAAAGGCGTTTTATTAAAACCATGTTCCAAAAGATGTTGTGATATAGAGGTGCATTCAATAGTTATGAAAAAAGCACAAGAGTTTTTATTGAGGAAAAAAGGAAGTCTTAAAAGCAAGAAAGTTCTCGGTGAGGAAAAAAATCTGTTGTGAATGGCAAAGGGGGTAAGGAAAAAAATCGAGACCCTATATTTTAAATGAGTGAATGGTATAGGAGCCCTCCTTATTGAGATAATCCCAGTAAGGAGGGTGTGAGGTGTTTTATCCAGAGTTGTGATGTTGGAATAGTTTTTCTTTATTGTGGTGTGCTGGCTTGTAGTTTGCTAGCAGCTATAATAGCTTGGTCAGCGCTCCAGAAGATATGATCTGCGCCGATATCTTCTATTAAGCCACCTCTTTGCAACATCTCTTCTACTTTGGGGTTTAAGCCTGCTAACATCAATCCACCCCCTGCCGCCTGTAAACGATCGTTTAGTTTTTCAAGTACTCTTAGACCTGAAGAATCGATAAAGGGCATGCCGCGTATTGAAAGCACCAGATATTTTATGCCGTCAATATTAGCAAAGGCTTCATTGAAATAACTTGTTGCTGCAAAGAAGAGTGGTCCATACAGGTAGGCAACTTTAATATTTTTACAACCGTGACAGACTTCAAGACCTTTTTTAATAAGCTTATCACTATCAACATCTTCAATTACAATATCTATTTCAGAAACTTGGTTAAGGAAGATTAAAGCAGAAAATATAGATCCGACAAGGATAGCTTGTGTAAGATCCAACACGATTGTAGCGAGTAGTGTAATTAAAAAGGCAGCAATTCCAGTTTTAAATTTCTTAGAAAAATAAAAATGGATAGCATCCCATTCATTCATGCGCCAAGCTGTAACTAATAGCACGCCTGCTAAGGCAGCCATCGGAACTTTTGAAATGATACCACTAAGTAAAAACATAGATGCCATTAAAATGATGGCGTGAATGATGCTTGCCATGCGGGTTTGTCCACCGGAAGTAATACCGATAGAGCTACGTGCAATTGCTGCTGTGGCGGGTATGCCGCCCATAAAAGGAATTAAGATATTTCCGACACCTTGTGCTATTAACTCTTGGTTGGCACGTAATCTGATACCTGTCATATTACCGCCGACGGCTCCGCACAGTAAACTTTCAACCGCTCCTAAAGCTGCGATAGCCATAGCGGGAGCGATGAAGACCTGTAGATTATCCCACGGCATCTGAGAAAATGAAAAATGATCGTCAAGAAAAAGCGATCGCGGGATCTCTCCGATCTTAGCAATGGGGAGACTGAGCCCTTCACTTATTATAGTTGCTAAGATAATACCCACTAATGAAGATGGAACTTTAGCATTCCACTTTTTAGGCCAAAAGATCATAAAGGCGATAACAAGGCAACTTATTATCAAAGATGATGGATCAGGGGTTGGAAGCTCTTTAATATACCACAACACTTTGCCTACGGCGGTGGTTGTTGGTGCACTTTTAACACCAAAAAAATTATCGAGTTGTCCGAATACGATGGACAAAGCTATGCCGGAGGTAAACCCTGTAATAACAGGAGCCGGAACAAAAGCGATAAAGCGTCCTAATTTTAAAATACCGATCAGGAGTAAGAAGATACCGGCGAGTAGCCCAGCCACCCAGATCCCTTCCATCCCGTATTGTTGAGCAAGTGGAATTAGAATTGGACACATAGCACCGGTGGGACCTGAGATCTGATACGGTGCGCCGGAAAGGGCTCCGATAACTAAGCCTGCAACTATGGCTGTAACTAAACCTGCTGCTGCACTTGCTCCGGAAGCTGTACCAAAAGCCAAAGCTAAGGGTAGTGCGACAGCTGCTACGGTGCAGGCTGCAAAGAGGTCTTGGACAAATTTCTGTTTTGAATAATTACTAAACTCTCGGCGGTACAGTCCCACCAAACTGTGATCTTTTATCATAATTTAACCTGTAAAGTAGTTTTTTGTGTTTTGTCTAAAATTACTGATTCCTGTTCGTACCGATCTTCCTTCTTGTACCGATTGTGCCGATTTTTTACCTGTAATCTTGACGCATTGGAAAAATGAACTGCTTTGTGTTTATGCCATCTATGGATAGAAAACTCAATATTGTTAGGTAAAAACTTCAAGGTAGCCGTCTTTAAGCTGAATGTTGTTAGGTAAAAAAACTTTAAGGTGCCTGTCTTTAAGCTCAATGTTGTTAGGTAAAAAAACTTCAAGGTGCCCGTCTTTAAACTGAATGTTGTTAAGTAAAAACTTCACACTTAAAACGGATCGTAACAATTATGAGGATGAGATAAGTGATATCAAGTGTGTTTACAAGGTTTGATAAAGGTAGCGGAAGGGGCTTCATCTATTTTTTTCATATATATCTCGCTAAAATTCCGTCACAGGTCTCAACGGACATATTTCGAACACTGATTAGTTCATTTCCCATGTTTTCAATGGATTCCATAGATGGTACGGGCATGGAGTTAATTTCAGTTGAATTTACTTGGGTAGAGCCGTTCAGAATTCTATAATACTGATCATACAGGGTGGAGTTAAATATGACATATAATCCAAACACAACACATTCTGATAAATCCTTAAGTCCTGTTATAAAGTTTAATTTGTTTTGAGTGCTTATTGTATCTAGTTCCGGATACTTTCTTGCGAGGTAAACTGCAGACTGTAAGCGTCTTGGTTCTTCTTTAGAAGTAAATCTCTTTACAAAAAGATAGTTGCTGTTATTTTGTAATAGTCTAGGTCGTTTTTTTAATATAAACTCCTCTTCTCGTCCTATCGGAAATTCAACTTTTCCATTTTTTATATGTTGAGGATAGAACAAGGGGACAGAATTCTCTTCATAATCGTCTACAAGATAATCTTTGTTCCTATAATTTACGGTAAGCCCCGTTTTCATTTTAAGCCCTAAATCAGGAAGGGTGTTATCAAATACAGATAGTTTTTCCAGAACTTTTAATTCATCTCGGTTGGTAACTAGATAAACATACTTATCTTCTCCAGATACAATGATATTATAAGGAACTTTAAATTCATTAGTTTCAGTAAACGAGTTGCTATCAATTGATGTTGAAATGGTAATTTTTTTCAACTTTTCATTAGTTTTTTTAGCCTTTAGGATCATAGTTTCTTGCAATACATTTTCTTGAGTGAAGACCCTATCTCGACTTTCAAATAAGTGTATATGTTCCAGAGAAGCTTCTTTTAAGAATTTCTTTCTGAATTTTGTGAAATAAGCTCCTGATGTCCAAGATCTTGGAATAATATAAACTAACTCACCACCATCTATTAGATTACCTAAATTCCCGTTTTTTTTATAGTCTACACCTTAGTATTTAATATTTTATCGACAAAAATCTTCTGGTCAATTTCTAATGCTTCTAAAATATCTTTTTGTTTTTTTGTTAATGGCTGTAGTAGCATGCTCAGATTTTCATTATCTATGCGTCTTATCATTTTAAGCGCTTCTAAAACTCTCTGAATGGTTTTTTCTACTTTTTTGTTATTATTATTTATAGTTCTTTGTAAGTCTGACCACATAATTAAGCTAAGAAAGGAGACGAAGCTTTTGCCGTCAGTAGTTTTTTCATTATGTGTTAGCATACGGTCATTATCCAATTCATTTTTTAAATTATCGAAAGCTTTCTCAATAAAGTCTCGTCGTGAATAGATATGAAGTGCTTCTTGTGGTGTCATTGTTGAGTGGTTACTCAAAAAAGCAAAAACTCCTAGCATAGATAAGATATCGGTAATTTTTTCATGATCCCTTTCAAAACTTTCTAACTGCACTTCTTTCTTAGTTTTTATTTTGTAGTATTTAGAGTAGCGACTCATACTCATAGGCTTTTTCATTTCTTTTAGTTCATCTTCTAATCTGTCAATATGAGAGTAAAGAGTGCTCTCTTCCTCAGATGCACTTTTTGTATTTAAGTAAACGTAGAGAGAAAATTTTTCTCCATTTATCACAATATCTTTTCTTACCCCATAACAATTTGTCCCAGATATGTGATTCCTAGAAGAGCGAAGAGTAACAGATGCTTCCCTCATAGTATCGTTGTAATTTTTCTGAGATTTAGGAACAGCTACGAGAAATTCTATTTGCTCTTTTTTTATATATTCTAAATTTTCTTTTGTAATAAAACCTCTATCCAGAACATAAAATATATCATCAATACCTAAGCTTTTAGAGTATTCCATCATTGTTGTAAGAAAAACTTTATCAACAACACTTCCACTGTAAAGAAAAAAACTTATTGGTAAATTGCTGTCGGTAGCGTATAAAAGTCCGACATTTAGTTGTGGTAAATATTCTTTGTCTCTATTGTATCCATTCTCGGCAAGTGGCAAGTCTGCATAAGTAGAAAGGCTCGTAACATCATAAGCTACAGTCTCATTGTTTTTCATAGCATAGTTTTTCCACACAGAAAAAAACTTCATTTGATCTTGTTTGGTAATCGATGAAAAAAGCTCACTTGTCTTTTGCGAAGATAGAGATATGTTTTTAGGGGTAAGAGTATTTTGCGAAAAATTATCTATATTCATCATTACATTGCCTTCGTAAGCCATGTATAACGCAGTATAAAAGATATCTTCGTATTTATCGGGGAAGATTGTTTTTAAGCATTTTAATAACCCTATAGCCTCAGCTCTCATCTTTAATGCGACTACGTGACCTGCGTCCCAAACAAAGCGAGAAGAAGCTAGATCAATAACGTCAGATGGCATTGGATAATATTTTCTAAAGTTCTCATTAGGAATCATTCTTCCTTGTCTATCAGGGTCTATCTTTCCCACAATCACTTCATCACAAGTAGGTGTGCCGTTTTTATTACGACGATGACCAAGTACGTGATACACATATTTTACGTTTCCTTTGCTATCTTTTTTATACGAAATCTTTTTTTCTGGAATTGGAATTGAAATATTTATTAAAGCCATTTTGTCTCCTATTTTTTTACTGTCTCGTAGACTACGGAAGTATAGTCTACAAAGCAAAAGATGTCAATAGTTTTTTTAAAAAAATTAAAAAAACTTTTATAAAAAAACTTAATTAAATAAGTATGTTGGAGGAAATATAATATTAGAAAATCTAAATATGAAATTAAATTATTGATATGGACTACATAAAAAACGGGAATTTAGGTAGATTAAATACGGACATACCCATAAATAGGAAATATAGATTCGGCGCTCCATAGCAGATATCTTGCATAGATCGGGCTTCCGATTCATTTTTTCCTATTTTCAAATACGGAGGGTTTCCTATAACCAAATCATATTTTTGAGGATTAGAGCAGGCTCCCAACATTCCATTGTATTCAAAACTCTGACTATTGATGTAGTTCTTAGTTATTATAGAAAACTTCAACTCTATGTTTATAGTCTCTTTAATCCAAGAAAGATTGTCTTTTAGTACAGGAATGACTTCTTTATCGGTTTCATAGCAAGTTAAAATTATTCTTTTCACCTTTGATGATTTACATATTCTTTCTATTAAGGCAGAGCTTAAAATTCCTGTACCCGCTCCTGGATCTAGGATATGCAATTCTTCTTTTTGTGGTATTTCAAATAAATTTGCCATGAAAACAGCTATTTCTTTGCTGGTAAAGAATTGTCCATAAGATTTTCTGTTTTCTTTGGATTTAGATTCAACATATACATTTGTTGAATTTTCAACATAATCAACGATCTTCATTCCTTACCACCTTTATAATATCTGAAATGTCACAATTCAAAACGGCACATATTGGCAATAAGAACTCCGTCGTAACATTTTCCGATTTTTTTATTTTATAAAAAGTGCTTCTACTTATATACTCACGTTTCATTAAGTCTTTATTAGTCATATCTTCATCGATTAATCTTTTAAACAACATTCATAGGAAAGATCAATTTTTGAAGACACGCCAGCCCCTCTAATCTCTTCTTGCTTTATCTGTTAATTATATCACATTCCTCACTTAAGCTATTACAAAGTTACTTTTTTCTTGAACTTTTTCATTGATAAAAAACAGATGGTCTGAAGATCCGTCCAATTTTCTATCCTAGCTCCCGTGTGTTGTTTCCATAAATTGCTTTATGCGTAAGCGTTGAACACTTATTGCTACTTGTGTTCTTAGAAAAAAAGATAAAAATGTTTAGAGTGTTTGTGTTAAAGATAAAGAGGTGCAGATATCTGTTGAGGCTACCTTGAATGACCTTTGGATGATTTGTAACTGATTGTAATAATAGTAGTTTTGCTTTTTAGGGATTTACTGGAATATTTATTTTTTATACAGAGAAGGGATGATGAAACGGATAATTATATTAAGTGTAGCTGTGTTGGCGTTAGGGGCTTGTAACTTAACAACTCCTCGTAACGTTTCAAGACGAGAATTAAGACGTGAAGCTGCTACAAAAGAAAAAAGTTTAGCACCCGTTCCGATTGAAGCCTTAGATGTTCAAAACGGTGTGGCTGCAACTGATGTTGAGATCTTATGGATTCCGCCAACGGATCCTGTTGATGGGTTTGTTGTACGATACGGTTATTCAAAAGACGATCTAAATGAGACAGTTAAGATTCCGTTAGCAGAGGCTGAAATAATAAACGATCCTAAACACGGAAATGTAATGCACTATATTATTCGTGATGTTGCAGCTGATAAAAAACTGTATATCACCCTTTCAATCTTTATCGGAGATACAGTTTTTTTACCTGATGAGATGTTTGTAGCTAATCCCTATTGATCTTTTATTGAGGATAAAAGTTTTTCAAACGATGCCTTCTGTTTGTACTATTGAGGTTAAAAGCGTGATTTTTTAGTTATGAATTTTATTTTAGCAACGTTTTAATTAGTCAATCTCTAAAGGGCTTTTTATTGAGGTTAAAAATTTTTAAACTATACCTTTTGCTTGTAGAAAATCGCGCACAGCCTCCTCTTCTCCTTCTTTAAAGAGACGTGCTTCCAAACCTTGCAAAACGATCCTTTTAGCACGACCTATTTCACGAGCGATATCGGCTTTTTTAGGCGGCTTTACTAAAAAGCCACTAGCTCCAGCAGTGAGACACTCTAATAAACAATCAGTGGTGCCGAAAGCAGTAAGAACAATGATCGGAATGTTTTTGATGGCTGGCTTGCTTCTGATAGAACGTATCAATTCATGACCTGTCATTCTGGGCATCTTGATATCGGTAAAGACGCAATCAAACGGCTGGTCTTCTCCTTCCAATAATTCCAGCGCTTCTTTGCCGGAGCTGACCCCCTTTGTTTTAATGGAGAATCCGGACTCTTCTAAGTATATGCAGATAATATCACGTGGAGATTCTAAATCATCTACAACAAGAATATTAAAGTCAGAGTCTTTTTTAGGACGTTCTTCAAGGTAGTGTGTAAGGATCGTTCTTAATCTCTCTAGAGCGTTATTCCCCTCGATAACTTCCGCTCCAGAAAGTCGCATCTCTAAAGCTTTGTCTTTTTTTGAAGTGTTAATAATGAATAAAAGGTTTTCTATGCGCTTTTTCCACAACTCTCCTGCTAAAATTTGTTGAATATTGAATGGAATATCACTGTCAATAATAAGGATATCGAACTCTCTAAGTGAAAACCATTCCAACGCTGTTTTTGCATTCTGAACGGAACGGTATCGAAATCCTATTTCAGCAAGGAGAGGCTCTAGCGCAGCGCTTAATCTGTTGTTTGAGGTATATATTAAAACATCCGGCATCGTCTTCTCCTGATCTTACTCCAACACCTCCTTAAAATTTTTGTCCTAAGAGGGTGAGCTCTTTAGATCCTTAATGCTAAGCTCGATCTGTTCTAAAAGAGCTTTTATTTCAAAGTTGCGTTCTATGGTTTTTATAAGTGGAGCTTCAAAAATCGTTTCTAATTGTGCAGCCAGTTCGGCGATCTGTGATAGCCCAAACATTCCAGCTGCTCCCTTTATTTTGTGAAACTCTTGGCAAAAATCGGTCTTTAACCAAGTGCTTGGCATCGTATCTGAGCAGGCAGAAAGTAGCTCTCTTACCTTGCTACACTGTTCTTCCAGCTCTGCCATTAACATTAAAAAAGCCTTTGAGTCTTTTGGCCACGTCTCTTGTATCTCTTTCATATTGACACTTTCGGAAGAAAAGAGGGTAAACTTGATATGAAAATATTTTTTATCCTTCTCATTTGTCGTAGGTATGTAGTTAAAAAAGCAGGGGAATGGGTAAAAAGATCTGTATTGTTGTTTTTAGCGGCATTGGTTAGTATTGGGGCAATTTGGCATCCTATTTGTGTGTATTTATTATGAAAAAAATACTTTTACCTATAATTCTTATTGCGGTTGTTGTTGCTGCTTTTTTCCTGACGAAAGATGAGAAGCGTACAGATTCTTCAACTGAGAGCTCCTCTACAACTGTAAAACAGGAAGATGTGACTACTCCTACTGAAGACATCGCCACGACGGCAACTCCTACCGCCACTGAAGTTGAAAAAGAAGATGACGCCAAGTTTGTTGAATTGGAGCCCGTTGAAGAGATTCGTCCGGCGACTGAGTTGTATAACTCGGCTGATGAAGCTTTCAATGCAATTAAAAAAGGTTCTGAAAGTTATGACGATTCAGTACTTGAACAGTTCTCCGACCTTGAAAAAGATTGCAGATGGTGTGATGAGCTTTATAACAAAGTTCAAGAGGCGATGCTTAATGCCTCCACTGAAGAGGAGCAGCGTAGCTATTTTGCTGAGATCTTAGCTTCCAGCGGAAAACCTGAAAATATAGCTGCTCTTATCTCTGCTATGAAGGATGCTAAGAGTGAGGATGATGCTGATACGTATTTGGAAGCGCTAGAGATTACGATGGGAGATGATAAGACAGTTGATTATCTTAGTTCTCAACTTGATACGGATAATGAAAAGCTTAAGAGCTCTCTAATCGCCGCTATTACTAATCACGGCACTCCGTTAGCTATTGAGACGTTGTATGAACAAACTGTGCAGAGTGGTGATACTGATGGCTATTACTCATTGGGAATCGGTTTAGGAGAGGTTATTCCTGATGAGGAGAGTTTGCCGTTCCTTACAGAGCTAGTAAATAAACGGGATCAATATTCGCACCTTGCAGTGAAAGCTTTACTTAATTACGGCGTGGATGGCTTGCGGGTGGTGTTTGATACATTGGAGCTTTCCTCTGATGCAGAGACCGATCGCAAGATGTTGAAAGATGCTATTGACCATGTCAGTTATGAAGAAGAAACAGAAGCGTATGCAAAAGAGATCTTGAATAAATCAAAGAATCCCGTAGTGCAGGATTTCGCTCGGGAGATAATTAAAGAGTTTGATGTAGAAGATCTTGAAGATGAAGAAGATGAAGATGCGGATGAAGAGTAGCTTCTAAAACGTAATACCGTAAAAGGTTTCAATAATAAGGTCTAAAAAAAAGGGGGAGATATAGTTCTCTCCTTTTTTTTGTAGCTAATCAAGTGGGAGCAGGTGAGAGCTTAACTTCTTAGCTCTAAAAAGCTTCTGAACTAGAGAGTTAAGATCAAACAGATAAAAGTGCTATTTTTTTTTGGGGTCTCAAGTGCGAAGTTGGGAAAAAAGCTTCTTAACTAGAAAGTTAAGATCAAGCAGATAAAATTGCTATTTTTTTTTGGGGGCTCAAGTGCGAAGTTAGGAAAAAAGCTTCTTAACTAGAGAGTTAAGATCAAGCAGGTAAAAATTACTACTAATATCTTAACTTTTTACCTTACTCTACTTAATACGGATAAAGTGATTTTCTCCGATAAATAGCGGTAATTTCTCTTTCTCTTTAAAAACGATACGTAGCGGGCGCACGGAGTCTTCTGTTTTTGGAATTGGGATCTCAAAGGTGTGCCATGATCCGTTAGCAGGGAAAGTAAGAGTATAAAAGGGAGAATCTTCTATCCGTTTTTTTGCAAAGAGTTCAACACTACATATTTTGTTATCATTTTTTAGAGTTCTTAAAGATATCTGAAGTTTACCTTGCGGGTATGAAGGAACTTGAAGAAAGTAGTCGTCAGTAACAGGGATGTTAGGAATTAACTCAAAGAGCTTCCAGCCGAAGCTATCTTGTCCGTGATCGATAAGTTGCGTTTGAAACTCTTTTAAACGTGCTGCAAAAGCGTTTTCTTCAAAGGTAGATTCTGAAGTTGTATCAAAAAGGATAAAGCGTAGCCCTGAAATGGTGGTGAGAGCGATTAAAGAGCGGTTATCTGGAAAGTTTGCCATCTTACGGGGATAGTCGCGCATCAGTTTTGTTATCATGCCGCTATAGCCGTTAAAGATCTTTAATTCGAGAGGAGCAGCCATATTCATATAGGCGGTGTTTTGCACGGCGTAATCTTGCCAACTCTTTACAGTCCCGTCTCTATTTAAGGTTGTAGTAAGGGGGAGAACCATAGTGACGTCTTGTGGTCTAGCCATAGTGGCAACTTTTTTAAAGATGGGAGGAGTTTGTGTTAAAGGTTCAACGGGGAAGATAGGGTAATAATTTTCAAAAATAATTAGGGAACAGAGGATAGTAGTTAATAAAAGTCGACTCCGCTTTTTAGTTGTAAGATTCATAATAGCAAACGGGATTAGAAGCGCTACGCAGAAGGTAACAACAACACAGAAGCGACTGATGTCGCGAACGCTATTCATACCTGGGATAAGATAGAACGCTGAACTAAAAACTCCGAAGGCTAACTCTTTATGTTTTGGTCCCGTATTACCGAGAGGGCCTAAGGAGAAGATAAAAAAGATATAAGCACAAAAGGCGAAAATTATAATAATGTCGCGGTTAGTCAGGTATGAACAATTTGCAGAACGTTCAAATTTACCGAATTTGTAGATAAAAACAGTTAAGATAATTATAGAAAACCAACTAGAAAAAGCTGTTATAAATCTGAGCAGGTCTCTACTTTGTGTTGCGTCTTTAAAGTTAAAAGCAGATGAGATAACGGTAAGTAAGACTAAAGCGCTACAAACGGCTAACAACTTTTTATGAGGAGAAATTTTTAAACGTAAAATAGCATAAAACGCTAATACCGTTACGGTTACACCGGAAGAGAGAAAACGTGCCATCTCACTAGAAAATAAAAATGTGCCTGTAAGGTTTCTCCAAAAATTGGAGCCTAAGTAAGAGAGTGTAGTAGCGGCAAAGGCGTACGGCTCGGAGAGGTCTCTAACACCGAAAGTTTCTTTAACGGCTAAGTACGGTAACAAAAACGGGATGATCGGAAGTGTTCCGAGTAGGCAACTAATAGCGAGTGTGGTAAAGTCTTTAAGTGTAAATTGAGAAGGACGTAGTAGAAAAACGGTGCCGCAGATAATAAAGAGGAGAGGCGGAATAAAAACGGCATAATAAACGGTAGATAAAAAAGCAGCTACCTCTGTCAGTCCGAGAAGGATTCCGAAATAGAACTTTTTACCTGAAAAAAAAGAGATCAAAAAATAGACGCTTAGTGGGATAAAAAAAGCGAATTGAAGTTGAGGGTGTCCGATATTTGCGCAAAAGAAGCCGTAAGCCATAAAGGCTACTCCAGCTGCTAACGCTGGAAGAGACCTTCCGGAAAGTTTTGCTGCAACAAGAAAGGTGCAAAATCCGTTTAAGAAGGTAGCTGCTAAAAAAACGAGGTTGTATGAAATAATTTGAGAGATGCCGAGTTTCGTTAAGATTAGGCCGATAAAGGAGGGGAGTAAGAAATTATCACTCCACGCTAATGTTTTGGTGTATGGATAAAAAGCGGCGGTGTTAAACCAACCTTCTGAGAGCATCTGCTTTATATTAGAGTTAAAAAGCCAGACGTATAATCCAGCATCGCCACTTGCGCCACCTAAGTATTGTGAAGAGAGGGTGCTAAGACCGTGATATCTTATAATGACCGTTACAAGTGCGTAAATTATAACGGAAAGTAAGATCTCTTTTGTCGTTAATCTTTTGTCTTGAATAAATGGTATCTGAATATTCATATAACTGAAGAAGTTTATAAGCTATCACTATTTTTTATAATAACGACTAATAAAGGTTCCGCCAATAGTAACACTTACTACTAGGAAGGTGTATTTGAAAAAGCGCTCTGTTTTTGTTGCGCTCTCTGTTTATTATCTTGAGGGGCTTAGCTTAATATTTTATATCTTATGACGGTTTCTCTTGGATGATTGCAAGGTGTTTTTTATGGCTAGCACCGTAATTACAATGCAATATTTAGGAGGTGTTTAGTGTCTCTTTCTTTAGTTTTATAAATAAGTATCGTTTTGGTAGCAGGATAGCGAGAGCACTAAGAGATCGGAGGTTTTAACTGATTTAATTAAAAACAATCGGAAATAAAGATGAAGGTGCAAAATATACTTGAGACGATCGGAGATACTCCACATGTTAAGATCAATAAACTCTTCGGAGATGAGATTAACGTTTGGATGAAGATTGAAAAACTTAACCCTGGGGGAAGTGTTAAAGATCGGGTGGCGCAAGGTATGATTGAAGACGCTGAAGCGCGGGGGCTCTTACAACGTGGTGGAACTATTGTAGAGCCTACTTCAGGTAACACCGGCATCGGGTTGGCAGTGGTGGCTGCTGTTAAAGGATATAACCTTATCCTTGTTATGCCGGAATCAATGTCACTTGAAAGGCGGTGTTGTTTGGAGGCGTTGGGAGCTAAGATTGTATTAACTCCGGCAGAAGAGGGGATGGCAGGCTCAATTAAAAAAGCAGATGAGATAGCGGCGGAGGAAAGCGCTTGGATGCCGCAGCAGTTTAACAATCCTGTTAATTCTAAAGTGCATTATGAAACAACGGCGCAGGAGATCTTAGCTGATTTTAGTTGTGGCGTAGACTTTTTTTTCAGTGCCGTTGGTACGGGTGGACAGATCTCTGGTATCGGAAAAGCGTTAAAAGAGAGAAATAAACGAACAAAGGTTATCGCTATCGAACCGGACACTTCAGCTGTTTTAAGTGGTGGGCAGGCAGGATCGCACGCCATACAAGGGATCGGTGCTGGTTTTATTCCGAAGGTGTTGGATACTACGATTATCGATGAGGTTGTTTGTATTTCAAAAGAAGAAGCGTATGAGTATACGCACCGTTCTGCTAAAGAAGAGGGGATCCTTGTTGGTATTAGTAGCGGTGCCACCCTCGCTGCTATCGCTAAGAAAAGGAGCTCTATTCCAGATGGCAGTACAGTTATTCTTATCGCCTATGATACAGGGGATAGGTACCTCTCTGTGGATGGTTTATTTTAAAAGAGATCTTCTTAACGGAGTAAGGGTTAATACTATAAATCTTTAAATAAAATACACTTACTTAAGTAGTGGTTTGAATAATATTATCGGATTTTAAGTAAATAGGGAGTAAAAGAATATAGAGTATTCATCTTCTGCTTTTTGCTACTCCCTATTATTAGAATTATTAGGGTAAGTGTTGTGCTTTTTAGGCATCAATCATCGCGCTCTTCTTTTACCTTTAGAACTGTGCCTTTTATACCGTCAATTAACACTTCAAAAACTTTCCCATCTTTTACAACTTCAACTTCAAAAGTTGGTGTGGCGGAGTCATCTTCAATAGAGGCAGAGATAGCTTTGCCTGAAGTGTGTTTTTCTGCAATTTGAATGGCATCAATTAATGTAATTTTTGCCTGTTTTAGTTGTTGCACCTCTTCTTTGTCGTCTAAATGTGAAGTTGCCCCTGCTACGGCATTAACCTCTTGAGCAGTTACGTTAGAGCTGAAAAGAGATAATGTTAATAACGCACTTAAAAATAGAGGAAACAGTCTTCTTCGTATCATAGGAACCTCCTTAAATAAATTTTAAGGGAGTCTGACACAACTCTAAAAAGAGCACCAGATAAGATAAGGTCAAGGTAGAGCCTGAAAATATAACAATATCTCCGGTGGTGTTGTTTGAATATTAGGAGTGTTTCCAAAAGCTAATGATGTTTTTTGAAGAGAAGCTTAAAGTTATTTCTATCCGCTAAAGTGTTGAAAAACTCTTAAAACTACTTAAACTTACTAGCTGTTTTTACTGAATACCGCTATGCTGTACCATGTAAGTACTCTTTCCTATATTTTATCTGTAAATTAACGACGGTAATTTTTAATGATAGAAGCGATCGGATTATATAAACGATTTGGTGAGGTCTTAGCTGTTCGGGATGCCACTTTTTCAGCGGCAAAAGGGGAGGTGGTAGGATTTCTTGGACCTAACGGTGCCGGAAAGACAACGACTTTACGGATGCTTACTACCTTTCTCGCTCCTACGGGGGGGACAGCTAAAATTGCAGGTTTCGATATCGCACAGAACAGCGCAGAGGTGCGTAAGCAGATCGGGTATCTGCCGGAGACACCGCCACTTTATAATGAGTTAACGGTGCAGGAGTATCTGACCTTTGCTGCTAAGGTGCGTGGAGTGCAAAAGAAGCTCCTTAAAGGTGCTGTGGAAAACGTTATTGAGAGGTGCTCTCTTACGGAGATGCGGAAACGTTTATGCGGAAGCCTTTCAAAAGGTTATCGTCAACGGGTCGGGTTGGCACAAGCTTTAGTACATAGCCCCCGTGTGGTGATCCTTGATGAGCCGACAAGTGCTTTGGATCCGCAACAGATAATACAGGTGCGGGAGTTGATCGCTTCCTTAAAAGAAAATCATACCGTTATCTTAAGCACCCATATTTTACCGGAAGTTGTAGCGACCTGCACTAAAGTAGTTTTAATCAATGATGGTAAGGTTGTTCTCTCTGAATCTTTGGATACTCTTTTACAACGAAGTTCCTTAGAAGAGGTCTTTCTTCATTATGTAGCCGGAGAGAGCGGCGATCAGGAGGAGTAATGGCAGCAACGATGACCGTATTTAAAAAAGAGTTGTGGAGTTTTTTTGTTTCCCCGATAGCTTATTGTGTTGTGACGGGGTTTTTGTTGATAAGCGGATACCTCTTTTTTGCATATCTGGGCAGTTATAATATGGCGATTGTAAAACTACTTGAGTCAAACGGCTTAAGTAATGCACCTGTGACTTTGAATGAATGGGTGATAGGGAGATATTTCCACACGTTGGTATTTGTTTTAATCTTTGTAATACCACTTTTAACGATGCGCCTTTTTGCAGAGGAGCGTCGTCGTGGTACCTTTGAGATGTTGCTAACCTCCCCTATTTCAGTGACGCAGATTGTTGTCGGAAAATATTTAGCAGTAACATCTATAACGCTCCTGATGCTTTTTTTAGCAGGAGTTTTCCCCGCTCTACTCTGTTTTAAAATGGATCCTGAAGTAGCGCCGCTAGCGGTTGGTTTTTTAGGAGTTCTTTTTTGCGGAGTTTCTTTTGTTGCGCTCTCAATGGCGGCAGCGTGCTTTTCAGAAAATCAGATCATTGCTGGCATCTTGGGTTCAACGGTACTCCTTTTATTGTATGTAATCTTTTCACCTGCACCGTCACTCGGAGCGACGGCAGAGTTGATCTTAAAATATATCTCTCCAGGTTGGCAGGTTGATGCTTTTATAAAGGGAATTCTTTCGATAAAGGGGTGTGTCTATTTTATAACGCTGACTTTATTCGGACTAATTATTACAAAACGTATCCTTGATACGGAACGGTGGCGTTAAAGGGGGAGATAGGAAAAGCTATGTCAAAAGAGAAAAGATCAACTTTTGCTGCTGTCTTAGGATCTGTTCTGATTGGATACGGTTTATTTGTTGCGATTATAAAGGGAAGCTTTTCTGGGGCTTTCGTGTGGCTGCACGTTGGATGTGGCGTTCTTTCCCTTCTTTTGTGGTTTTTAAAGGGGGGAGCTTATGCTGTAAAAGAGAGCAAGTCTGTTACAGCTTTAAAAAGGAGAGTAAGGGGTGCTTTACACGTCTGTTTTGATGTATTGGTGGTACTACTCATCCTTGTATGTATAAATATCATAGCGAATCGTTATGATAGACGTCTTGATACAACAGAAGCTAAAGTTAATAGCCTTGTGCCGGAAACAGTGCAGGTAATCGATCAAATTCGTCATCCCGTCCATATCACAGCTGTAATAGGTCCGAACGATCGTGCGGAGAGAGAGAGCACAGGAAATTTGCTTGAGCTGTACAGGCGGCAAAAACGGGACTTTATTACTTATGAGATAATAGATCCTAGAAAAAATCCGCACCGTGTGGAGAAAGAGCTTAAGCTTAAAGCAGGAGAGACTCTTGCCATAGAGTATAGAAGAGATGGACAGACAGATATTGCGCGGGCTACGGGAGCTTCAGAGAATGTCATTACAAATGCTTTGGTGAAGCTTATTAGTGGCGAAGCAAAGAAGCTCTATTATGTAGTTGGACACGGAGAGCCACGTCTTGATAAGAGCACGCCTGAAGGGATGAAAGGAGTTTATGAAGCTCTTACAGAGCTTGGTTATAATGTTAGCACGATAGTGTTAGCAGAACATTCTGAGATTCCGAAAGATGGTGTGGGGGTGCTATTTGTAGCTCCGCAATATCCGATCTTGCCTAATGAAACTGAGATATTAAAGCGTTATTTGGAGGATGGCGGTGGAGTAGTTGTCTTAGCAGATCCAGATGTTTCAGAGGAGTTGAGATCTTTTACTACTGAGTTCGGAATAGAGATCGGACGAGATGTTATCTTAGATAAGATGCAAGGTCTGCAAGGTGCACCGGAAGTTGGCTGGCAGATCGTTGCTCGTGAATACGGTTATCATCCGATTACGCAGCATCTCGGTAATGGAGATTATACCGTTTATCTTACTGCTTCTACCGTCTCTTTAATGGAGCCTGAAAAACGTAAGCCAACTTCGGAATACACTCCATTAGTTTTAACTAAAAGTATCACTGCTTGGGCGGAAACAGATTTAGCACTCCTCTTTAGTGAAAAACCGCAAGCGTTATTAGATCCGCAAAGTGATAAGTTGCCGCCACTGGCAATAGCTGTTGCTTATGAACACAGGATCTCTGAAAAAAGAGGTTCTCGCATGGTGGTTTTCGGTGATAGTAATTGGGTGCGTAACGCTAATTTAAATATTTACGGGAATAAAAACCTCTTTTTAAATACAGTAAATTGGGTGACGCAAGAGAAGAATACTCTTGTGATACCAACGCGTGAGATGCGTCAAAACAATCAATTAATATCTCAAGGTGATTTTAATAAGATGGTGGTGATGGGGCTCCTTTTATCAGAGGTGATTTTAATAATGGGGCTAGCGATCTGTAGAAGACGAAAGAGATTTTAACGATGAATACGGCTACAAAAAAAAGTTTTCTTTTAGGGGTGTGCGCTGCTGCGCTGCTGGGGTATGTAGCATTTTTTGTCTTAAGTCCTGAACCGATGTCAGATGAAGGATTTATATTTGCAGGAGTGGATCGGGAGGAGATTGAGAAGATCTCTATTGAAAGTGAGTTCGGTGCATATACATTTGTTAATCCATATCCGAAAGAATTACCTGATCGTGGGACGCAAGATATGGAGCTTGATCCAGAAATCTTATTAACGTGGCAATTAGAAGATGTACCAACTGCGCGTTTAAATACCACCGAGTTAAACTCTCTTATTATAAATGTTTTACAAACGCGTGTACTAAATCCACTTACTCCGCAGGAAGACCTTTCGATGTATGGTTTAGATATACCTGGTGTAAGAATAGCTGTAAAATATCTGGGAGGTAGCCACGTTATTGAGATCGGCGATAGGTCGGAATTTGTTGGGACGTATTTTGCATTACTGGACGGTAAGGCTCTCTTTATGGTGGAAGATAGGTTGATTAAGGCAGCTCTTAAACCTGTTACTGAATTTAGAGACCTTGAAATCTTACAGAAAAGAGAGGGCGAGGTACGTGAAATAAAGATCGTTAGAGATTTAACGCATCAGATCGTATTAAGACGTGATGCCGATGGTTGGAATATCTACGAGCCTGATTTTTATCCTTGTGATCAAGGTGCTGTTCAAACGCTTTTAAAATCCCTGTTTTTATTAACAACGAAGAGTTTTTTTGAGATAGAACACAACCCACTGGATAGTGCTGGATTGGAAAACCCTGCGATTAAGTTTGTAGTGAATGATGGTCTAGGACGACGTATCTTAATGCTTTCTGATGTGCCTTCAGATACCCTTAGATACAATCTTTTTGCTTATATTGAGGGAGAGCCTTCTCTCTCTCTAGTAGATAAAGGTAGTATCGGAACATTTCCTCTTTCACTTTTTGCTTTAAGAAAAAAACGGTTTGTTTCTTTTAATCCAGAAGATATCTCTACTGTCTCCCTTGAAATGGTGGGACGAATGCCGCTTAGTCTTGAAAGATCTACTGAAGGGTGGAAGGTTAACGGCTTTGAAGGGGATACGCCCTTTATTGAAAAGTTTTTAAAAGACCTTAGTCAGATGGAAGCTGCAGAGTTCCCTGATTATGGTGAGATGGTTAGCTTTGAGCATCCCCGTTTACGCTTAGTGCTTAAGAAAAAAGACGGCAGGGAGTTGATTGTGCTTGTTGCTAAACAATTGAAAGTTCTTTCTCCGCAAGAAACGCAATATTTTGTGATGGGTGCAGATGTAAGTGAGCCTTATTTAATAGATGCGCGAACTTTTCGTGCTATTAGCCCTTCTGCTGAAATGCTTTCTGTAGTTATTCCGATTCAAGAGGAGTAGTTCTTATGTTGAAAAAGATCTTTGTAGTGTTAGTTATCCTCGGAGTGTTGGGAAGTGTTGTGCTCGGAATCGGTCTTGTTTGGGGGTATCACTATTTTACGAGAGACCTGCCGAAGTTTACCAGTATGGAAGATTATAAACCTGCTGCTGCTTCCTTAATGTATTCGAATGACGGCACCTTAGTTGGTGAGTTTTATCTACCATCTGAAAGACGGTATCCTGTACCGCTTTCTGAAATCCCATTATTTGTTAGACAAGCTTTTCTTGGAGCTGAAGACGCTTCTTTCTATAAACATCCAGGCATTGATCCCGTTAGTATTTTACGTGCTTTTATTAAAAACGTTAAAACAGGTTCTTCAAAGCAGGGGGGAAGTACAATTACACAACAGGTCGTGAAAAACCTTCTTTTAACTCGTGAGAAAAGTTTAGAAAGAAAGATTAAGGAGGCGATTTTAGCTTATAGAATTGAACACCGCTTAAGCAAAGATCAGATCTTGGAGATCTACTTAAATCAGATCACCTTTGGACATAACACCTTTGGTGTAAAAGCTGCTGCGAAAGTTTACTTTCGAAAAGAGTTAAATGAATTAACTTTAGCAGAAGCTGCTATCTTAGCCGGATTGCCAAAGGCTCCTTCAAAATACTCTCCACTTAGAAATTTTGCTGCTGCTAAGAGAAGGCAGAAGTATGTTTTAGGTCAGATGCTTAAAGCCGGATTTGTTACTGATCCGAAAGAGATAGAAGATGCTTATAAGCAGGAGTTGAAGGTTTATTCAGATTCGAAGAGTCGCTTAATGCGGGCGCCGTATTACATTGATGCTATTCAAAAAGTTTTTGCAGAAGAGTGGAAGGAGCTTGATCTGGAGCGGGATGGGTTAAAGGTTTATACGGCATTAGATCTAGATGCGTATGATTCCTCTGTGCGCGCTATGCAGAGAGGGCTTAAAGAAGTTGATAAGAGGCGTGGCTGGCGTGGTCCTCTAGAATATCTTTCTGAAGATGCAGAAGCTACCTTTGCTAAAAAATATGCGAGTCGCATTCCTACTGTATTAAAGCAGGATACGGTTTATCCCGCTTTAGTTGTCTCTGCTGCAAATAAAAACGGCAGATTACACCTTAAGCTTGGTACAGTTAATGGTGTTGTTGATATTAAGAAAGCCACTTGGGCGAGGGTTATGATCGATAAAAACGATCGCACAAAGGGTATTAGACCTGAAAACTCTTTACGTGCTGGAGATGTGATAGAGGTTTCATTTCTAGCAGATGACTTAAAAAAATATTACGATAATAAAAATCCGACGGCGTTATTAGAAGCAGCTCTTGATCAAACGCCTGATATTGAAGGCGCTTTGGTGGCTTTAGATCCGCATAGTGGCAAGGTTGTAACGGTAGTTGGTGGGTATGATTATGATTATCAACGTAGCGTTTTTAATCGAGCCATTCAGGCACATCGGCAACCTGGTTCTGTTTTTAAACCGATCGTATATTTTACTGCGATTGATCGTCACGGCTATACTCCTGCTACAATAGTTTATGATACTCCTAAAACTTTTCAGATTGGGGATCAGGTTTGGACACCTGGAAATTATGAAAAGAACTTCCTCGGACCCATTACATTACGAACTGCTTTGCAAAAATCGAGGAACCTTGTCTCTGCTGATATCGTTTACAAAATTGGGGTTGATGATGTGATTAGAACGGCTAAACAGTTGGGGATTACCAGTCCGATCGGTCGTAATTTATCAATCTCTTTAGGGAGTAGTGAAGTTTCTGTTCTTGAACTAACACGTGCCTACGGTGTTTTTGCTGCTGGTGGAGTGCTTTTCCCAAGTGTGTTTGTAACGCGTATTGAAGATAGAAACGGCAAAGTTATCTTTGATTATAATGCCGAGCGCTTAAAGTTGGCAAAACGTGTTATCGATGAAAATAGCGCTTTTATTATGGCGCATATGATGAAGGGTGTCGTTGAAAACGGTACGGGTTACCGTGTTAAAGCTTTGGGGCGTCCGACAGCGGGAAAGACAGGAACTACTAACCATTTTATGGATGCTTGGTTTGTCGGGTATACTCCTGATTGGGCTTGTGGAGTTTGGGCAGGATTTGATGAAAAGAAAACGATTAAAGCAGGGGAGACGGGTGGACGTGTTTCAGCACCGATCTGGTTGTACTTTATGACGGACTTTTTGGCAAAACAGGATGCTTTGGCTTATGAAAAGTTAGTGGAGGAGTCAAAACAGGAAGCTGCTCGTTTAGGAGTGGAGTATGATAAGCCGGAGCCTTTAAAGCCGCGTGATTTTGATGTACCGGACGGAGTAGATCCGTATTGGGTTACAAAGGATGGCGAATTAACAACTCCTTCTACTCCAGGGGCTATCCTTGAGTATTTTAGAAAAGATGCACCACCACAGCGACGTGAACAGAAGCAGCAAGAGGCTGATTATTGGAACTCTCCGGAATTGTAAGAGCCTCTTCTTTTATAAAGGGTTGAGGTAGTGATTTTAAGTAGTGATCTAAAAAAAGGGTAAAGGCTTGAAATACTGACTTTAAGTAGTATTTTGAGAAAGGGTAAAGGTTTGAGGTAATGACTTTAAGTAGTGATCTGGAAAAAAGCGCACGTTCGGCACGACTAGGTGTTAATGAAGCGGAACTGAAGGCATTGAAAGAGGATGTTGCTAAGATCCTTGAATACGTTAAAGAGCTTGAAGAGTACGACCTCTCTGAAGTAGAGCCGCTTTATTATGTGCATGAACAGTGTAATGTTTTACGTGAAGATGTTGCCGCTACTCCGCTCTCGAGAGAGGATGTTTTAAAAAATGCCCCTGATACAGACACCGTTTATTTTCGTGTGCCATTAATTATGGAACAGAAGTAAGTGCTATGCTGAAACTTACGCAGTTAACATTAAAACAGTTACGTAACGGCTTAGATAAAAGAGAGTTTTCTGCAAAAGATCTTATTCAAGTAACGCTAGCTGCGATCTCTGAGAAGAGTGATTTAAATGCGTTTATTACCGTTTGTGATGATGAGGCTTTAGCTGCAGCAGCAGAGGCTGATAGAAAAATTAAAAGGGGAGAGTCTACTCCGTTACTTGGAATTCCTGTGGGGGTAGAAGATCGGATTATGACTAAAGGTATCAGAACTACCTGCGGTAGTAAGTTACTACGATCTTTTATCCCTCCTTATGATGCTACGGTGGTGCGGAGGCTTTTGGAGGCGGGTGCCATAATAATAGGTAAGAGTAATTTAGATGAATTCTCAATGGGGTCTTCTGGAGAAAACAGTGCTTTCGGTGTTGTAAAAAATCCGTGGAATAAAAGTTGTGTAGCGGGAGGAAGTAGTGGTGGCGCTGCAGTAGCAGCACAACTTGTGCCTGCGGTAGTAGCTACTGATACGGGAGGGGGGCTTAGGCAAGCGGCGGCGTTTTGTGGAGTGTACGGTTTGAGACCGACTTACGGTAGAATTAGTCGTTATGGTGTTGCAGCTTTTGCCTCGTCATTAGATCAGGTCGGTGTTTTATCAAAAAGAGTAGAAGATTTAGGAATAATAACTACCTTAATAGCGGGTTATGATAGCCGTGATGCTACATCTATGGATGTAAAAGTTCCTGAGTTCTCACCTCCCTTTGATTGTGGTTTAGACGGCGTTACTATCGGTGTGCCGCAGGAATATTTTTCTTCTCTTGTGGAGAGTGAAGTTTTAGAAAAAGTTAAAGTTGCGATCAATCGTTTTGAAGAGTTGGGCGCAAAGGTTGTTTATTTAAAATTAGAACATACTACATCTGCTCTTTCTGCATATTACGTGATCTCTTCCGCAGAAGGTGCTTCAAACCTAAGTCGTTTTGATGGAGTGCGTTATGGGGAGCGTGTAGCGGGATCTGATTTAGAAGAGATGTATTTGAAAACTCGTTCTGAAGGTTTTGGATCGGAAGTTAAACGGAGGATCTTATTTGGGACTTATGTTTTATCTAAAGAGTGTCGCTCGCGTTATTATTTACAAGCGCAGAAGATGCGACGTTTAGTGTTAGATGATTTTAAAAAAGCTTTTACTCAGTGTGATCTCCTTATTACGCCTGTTACTCCGAGTGGTGTTTTTAAAATAGGTCAAAAAACATCAGATCCTTTAAGTATGTATCTGAATGATGCTTTTACTGCGCCTGTAAGTTTGGCAGGTTTACCGGCTTTAGGTATTCCGTGTGGAGTTGATAGTGCAAAGCTACCTATTGGGATGCAGTTGATCGCAGATTATTGGTGTGAAGAGTTGTTGCTTAAGGTAGCAGCTACTTATCAGAAGGTAATGGATGTGTGGGGAGGTGGAGGTAAAGGTACTAAATAAAAAAGTATTGTTATTATGGCGGCTACTTTATTAGAAGATAGTGTGGTGCTAAAGGAGGCAAAAAATTTGGGTAGTGACTGTAAATGGAATATGAAACAGTTATAGGTTTAGAGGTTCATATACAACTTTTAACGCAAAGTAAGGCTTTTAGTGCAGCTGCAGCGAGTTTTTGTATAAAACCGAATACGGAGGTTGATGAAGCTTCGTTAGGGTTAGCGGGGGCGCTCCCTGTTATAAACTCTAAGGTGTTACGTTATGCTATTATGTTGGGACTTGCTACGAAGTGTAGTATTAGAGAGGTGAGTCGTTTTGCTAGGAAACACTACTTTTATCCGGACCTCCCGAAGGGTTATCAGATCTCGCAATTTGAGGAGCCTATCTGTGAAAATGGAGATCTTGTAATTAGATATAATGGAGAGGAGCGGGCGATCGGCATTCGTCGTATTCATATAGAGGAGGATGCTGGTAAGAATATTCATGATAAGGAGGGGGGAGTTTCACTCCTTGATTTTAATCGTGTTGGAGTACCACTCTTGGAGGTTGTTTCAGAACCTGACCTCTCAACCCCTGCAGAAGCTGCTGAATATTTAAGAACGCTTAGGCAGCTAGTGCGTTATCTTGCTATCAGTGACGGCAATATGGAGGAGGGGAGTTTACGGTGTGATGCCAATATCTCTCTTCGTCCTAAAGGTGAAAAAAAATTCGGAGTAAGAACCGAGATAAAAAACGTTAATTCATTCCGTTTTGTTGAAAAGGCTTTGGAGTATGAAGTTTTAAGGCAGAGAGGTATCCTTGAAAAGGGTGGTGTTGTAAAGCAGGAGACACGTTGGTTTGATAGTGTCACCTCTAAAACTTATCCGTTACGGAGTAAGGAGGAGGCTGCTGATTATCGTTATATGATAGACCCTGATCTACCACCATTAAAGGTTTCAGAAGAGTTTATTTCTCAAGTCCTTGCTGAATTACCACAACTGCCGCAGGAGTATCTGGAGTTATTAACTAAAGAGCACGGCTTAAGTGAGTATGATGCCGCTTTACTTACGAGTGAGAAGGGGATCGTTCGTTATTATCAAGATGTTGTGGCAAGTTGTCATAATCCGAAAGTAGCTTGTAACTGGATTACGGGAGAGCTTTTTGCGTTACTTAAGAAAAACGGTTTGGAGATAGAGGGTTCTCCTATCTCTGCAGCGCACTTAGGAGAGTTAATCTTATTAGTGGAGAGGGGGGAGATTAGTGGAAAAACGGCTAAGTTTGTTTTTGAAGAGATGGCGCAAAGTGGAGAATCTCCAGAAAGTATCGTTACAAAAAAAGGTTTGCGGCAGATCACTAACACACTTGAACTGCAAGAGATCGTGCAGGGAGTTTTAGAGGAGAATCCTCGTCAATGGGCAGAGTATAGAGCAGGTAGTGAGAAGCTTCTTACGTTTTTTATTGGACTTGTTTTGCGTGCCTGTAAAGGGCGTGCCAATCCAGAGGTGGTGAAAAAAATGTTGCAAGATTTGGCTAAATAAACACGTATCTTCTATTATTTCACGTTGAGAAAAACGCTTCCAGACTTGTTTTTAGTAGATTAAATAGGTAGATACGTCTTAGGAAAAGAGAGTTTTTACTCAAACTTACGAGCTTTTTGGAGTTTTTAGCTAAAAGCTTTTAAAAACTGCCTTAACTTGGAAGTAGGAAAAAGGAGTTTTACTCCTCTTATTATTCTTTAAGAAAGCCTGTCTCTATGGGGGAGGTGGGTAGATAGCTTGGAAGAGCCTTACACGATGCCGCTTGATGTTGTGGAAATAACCGCTGTTGATGATGAAACTTCTGTTATATGTTTAGAGTTACCACCGTCTAAGGTGGTTATCTTACAAGGGGCTTTTGAGCTATTGGAGGGGATCGGCATATTAAGGACTCTCGATACTGAGAGAGCTTTAATCTGTGTGATTACCACACCGAGTCTTGTGCGGGAGTGCGTGGATGTGCTTAATGCGTTACAAGAGGCGGTGTTATGGCGCGTTGCAGAGGTGCCGCCAGATGTAACATTTCTAGGTGATTTTGAGAAGGATTGTTATGATTAAGCTTATTCGTAAGCATATGAAGTCTGTTGCTTTTACTACTATTTCATTAGTGATCGCTTTTTCTATGACGGGGTTCGGTGTTGGTCTTTATAGGGGTGCCAACCGTGATTATGTTGCTCGTATTGATGGTCATGACATCTCCAGAGAAGACCTGCGGAAGTTGAGAAATGATCTGGAAGAGCGGTATCGCGCAGCTTGGGGTAACTATTACGATCAGTTAGCTGAATTAACCAAGTTAGATCTTGAAAAAGAGGCACGAGAAAATATTGTGCCGATCTATCTTGTAAATCGAGCTGCTACTGATATGGGGCTAGCCATCGGAAGGTACGGTCTAAACAAAAAAATCAATGAGATGTTCGGTGGAAAACTTAATAGTGAACTTTATAGGAGCTTCTTACAGCAAAGACGACAGACCGCACCGATGTTTGAGGCAGAGGTGCGACAGAAGGCAGTTTCAGAGCAGTTGCGTGATATCATTGCAGAGCTCAGTTTTGCTTCAAAGGCGGAAGCGTTGGCGTTACTTGCGCAGGAAGAAACAACTTTTCAAGTTAAATATCTTGAATTTGATCCAGAAGCTTTTGTCTCAAAGGTGACTGAACCTTCAGAGGAAGAGCTTAAGGAGTATTATGATAATAATGCCGCCGAATATGAGAAAGAGGAGCAAAGCGCTTATAAATTTATACCTTTTGAACCTAACAAGATGCTCGATCTTGTTGAAATTGCACCTGAAGATGTTGAGATGTATTACACTGATAATGAAGGTGAATTTACCATTCAAGATAGCGCTAAGATTCACCTGATAAAGTTGGAATCTTCTAAGGATGATGATCCTGAAAAAGCTGCTGCCAATAAAGATGAAACAAGGCTGAAAGCAGAAAAAATTTATGGTGCTGCAACAGGTGGAGAAGATTTTGCGAAGTTAGTTAAGTTATACTCCACTGATGAAGCGACTAAAGAAAAAGGCGGAGAGGTTGGTTTAGTTACGCAAGGCGATCAAAGTTTGCCGAAGCAGTTAATGAAAGTAATATTTAATTTTGCTGCTGATGGTATCGCAGATGTGGTTGAAGTTGGAGATGCTTTTTATATTGTAAAAATTTCAGAGTTTAAAAAAGGTGGTTTAACGCCTTTAGAAGAGGTTCAAGAGCAGATCGTTACATTCTTAAAGAAAAGGGAAGCTCCAGCTTGGATTAATGAACACGCTTATGCTCTCTTTGATGCTTGGAGAGCGAGTAAAAAAACATTAGAAGAGTTTGCTACTGAAAAATCTTTAGTTGTAAAAGATAGTGGTGGATTGTTAATTAAAGATAAAGATCCTGAAGGAGCATTTTCGGGGCTAACAGCAGCAGTGCTAAAACTAAAAGATCAAGAGAAAGTTGCTGTGGTTGAAGTTGGTAACAACCTTGCTTTAGTTGAGGTCTCTGAGTTTAAAGATGCCTACATTCAAGATTATGCTGAGGTGGCGGAGGTTGTTAAAGGTGGTGTTATAAAACAGAAGAGCATTAAACTTGCAGAGGAAGCGGCAAAGGGGGTTATCTCCTCTTTTGCTGAAGAAAAGGTTACTGATTTAGCACAAGCAGCTACTCCGTATGGGGTAAAGGTTAAAGAGGAAAAAGATTTAAAGCGGGGATCTTTAAAAGCTCCGTTTACAGATACTGCTATGCAGGAAGCTCTTTTAAACACCTATCAAGCGCTTAAAGCACCGCAGACCTTTTATGTAGCTTCTGGGAAGTATTATATTTTTCAAGTAAGCGCAATTCAGAAGCCTGATCTATCTACTGTAACTCCTGAAAAACTTGCAGAGTATCGTGAGAAAGCTACCGAGAGAAACGGTGAAGAGGTGATGAATGTTATGGTAAAAAAATTGAAACTCTCTTCTGAAATAGATGAGAGGATGTAGTCTATTTACCCTTTTAAAATAAGGAAATGATGAGAAGCGATCGTATTACAAAGGGAGTTGAAGCAGCTCCGCACAGAAGTCTTTTAAGAGCTGTTGGATTAAAAGATGAAGATTTTGGGAAGCCACTAATAGGGGTTTGTAATTCCTTTAATCAAGTGATTCCAGGTCATGTGCACCTTAATAAAGTTGGAGAGTATATACGTTCGTGCATCATTAAAGCAGGTGGTGTGCCGTTTGAGTTTAACACAATCGGGATCTGTGATGGTGTGGCGATGGGGCATATCGGTATGAAATATTCCCTGCCCAGTCGAGAGATTATAGCTGATAGTGTTGAGGCCGTAGTGGAAGCACACTGTTTTGATGGTTTAATCTGTATTCCCAACTGTGACAAGATCGTGCCAGGTATGTTGATGGGAGCTTTGAGGGTTAATATCCCGACCATCTTTGTCAGTGGTGGTCCGATGGAAGCTGGTAAAAAACGTGATGGGAGCGCCGCAGATCTGATCACGATGTTTGAAGGGGTGGCAGCTTGTACGAGAGGTCAGATCTCGGAAGCTGAATTAGAAGAGTTGGAAAAATGTGCCTGTCCAGGAGCGGGATCGTGTTCAGGTCTTTTTACTGCTAACTCCATGAACAGTTTGTGTGAAGCGATCGGGATTGCACTTCCAGGAAACGGCACTGTGCTTGCTACGACATCTCAGAGAAGGAAACTGTATAGACAAGCGGCGCAGATTATCGTGAAGATGGCACAAGAGGGCGCTCCGTTACCGAAAGATCTTGTAACGCAAGATTCTTTGGATAACGCTTTTGTGCTTGATATGGCGATGGGAGGAAGTAGTAATACGGTTTTGCATGCTCTTGCTATCGCTAGAGAAGCAGGGGTTGAGTATGATATCGACAGGATTGATGCTATCTCAAAAAAGACCCCAAATATCGCAAAAATCTCCCCTTCTTCTAAGTTTCATATGCAAGATGTAGAGGCAGCAGGTGGTATCAGTGCTATCTTAAAAGAGGTCGGAAAACTTCTACATAAAGATTGTATTACCGTTACTGGCAAGACGCTTTGGGAGAATGTAAGGCGTGCTAAAAATAAAAATCAGGAAGTGATTCGTCCTTTAAGTAATCCGTATTCTCCTGACGGTGGATTAACTATCTTACGTGGTAACTTGGCTGAAGAGGGGGCTTGCGTAAAGAAAGCCGGAGTTTCCGAAGTTATGTTAAAGTTTGAAGGGAAGGCGATTATCTTCAATTCTCAAGAAGAGGCGTGCGAAGGGATCTTAAAAGGACGTGTACAGGCAGGTCACGTTGTGGTCATCCGTTATGAAGGTCCAAAAGGTGGGCCAGGTATGCAAGAGATGTTGGCTCCAACCTCTTATATTATGGGGCAGGGGCTGGGAGATAGTGTGGCGTTAATTACAGATGGACGTTTTTCAGGTGGCACGCACGGTGCCTGTATCGGACACGTTTCACCAGAAGCTGCAGAAGGCGGTTTGATTGGATTGTTGCAAGACGGTGATGTGATTAGGATCGATATTCCTAACAGACGGCTTGAAGCGGTATTAAGCCCTGAAGAGATTGCGGCACGTAGATCTGCTGCAAAACCGTTTACCCCTAAAATTCTTTCCGGATATCTAAAGAGGTATTCTGAAAGTGTACAGAACGCTTCAGCTGGTGCTGTTCTTAAATGATGTATCTCGTAACAATCTTTGGAATTGCATTTGCACTAGCTTGTGATGCTTTTTCTGTCGGATTAGCTATCGGTACAAAATCACCGACGGCGCGGGGTATTTTTAGGTTGTGGTTTCACTTCGGATTATTTCAATTTTTAATGCCGTTATTAGGTTGGTATCTCGGGAGTGCGCTAGCTGATACTATCGGAGCGGCGGGGCAGTGGGTAGCAAGCGTGCTACTCTTTTTTATCGCTTTTAAAATGTGGTGTGAAAGTAGAGAGTGTTGTGATGCTACGGAAGAGAGAGATCAGACACGGGGTTTATCTTTACTTATTCTCTCTTTTGCTACCAGTATTGATGCTTTAGGTGTCGGTGTCGGGATGGGTATTGCTGGAGAAAGTATCTTGTATCCGGCTTTTATTATCGGTGTAGTTGCTGCTGTAATGACTTACGCTGGGGTGCGTTTAGGGTATAAATTATCAACTGTTTTCGGAAAGCGGGTGGAGGTGTTGGGTGCTACGGTGTTGTTTATAATTGCACTTAAGCTACTACCTATTTGGTAAGAAATAAGGGCTTTTCCCCTGAAATAGAAAATACACAAAATTTGTTACACCCTCTAATTAAAGTCAATCTCTTATCAACCTTCGTAGTAGAGCTTCAATCTGTATATAGAGCATATCAAAAGGAGGAGGTGCTTGTTCTTCTCCTACTATTGAGAGGGTTAAGTTTTTACCGAACTTGTAAGTTTTCGGTGCATTTTTTTCTAAGAGTAACAGTTTTTGAATATCAACTTTAGCATTTGGACTAAACGAGAGGTATAGTTTGCCTCTACTCCATTCCGCTTTTGTTACGCCGAACACCCTTAATAAACTACGTAGTCGCATCATCTCAACGAGATTGCGTACTTCAGGTGTCAGGGGACCGAAGCGATCTTCCAACTCTAAAGTTAATTCCTGTGCCTCTTCCGATGATCTGATAGATGCTAAACGTTGATACAACACTAACCTTTCAGAGATGTCTGGCACGTAATATTCAGGGATAAAGGCGTTTACAGGTAGTTTAACTTCAGGATCAATTAAACTCTCCAACTCCAACTCTTCTCCTTTGATATGACTGATAGCTTCGTGCAAGATCTTTGTATAAAGCTCATACCCGACCGAGACAACGTTTCCAGATTGCTCTTTCCCTAGTAAATTACCAGCACCACGAATTTCAAGATCTCGAACTGCTAGATTGAAGCCGAGACCTAAGTCATCCAGAGATTGTAAAACTTTTAATCGTTGCTGTGCTTCTGCACCGAGACGCTTTGTATTAGGGATTAGAAAATATGCGTAAGCCTGTTTTGTGCTACGTCCGACTCTGCCCCGTAATTGATAGAGTTGTGCTAAGCCGAACATATCGGCTCTATCTATGATTATGGTATTAGCATTAGGGATATCTAAGCCAGATTCAATAATGGTGGTACTGACTAAAACATCTATCTCATGATTGACAAAGCGTCGCATAATATTTTCAATCTGAATTTCCGACATCTGACCATGTGCGCATTCAACCCGCATTTCAGGCACGAGCTCACTTAAAGCGGCGCTAACTCCTAAGATACTCTGTACCCGATTGTGTACAAAGAAAGCCTGTCCTCCACGTTGATGTTCTCTAATAAGGGCATCTCTAATAAGGATTTCGTTCCGTGTGGCGATATAAGTTTTTATCACTCTACGATCTACGGGAGGTGTGGTGATAACAGTGATATCCCTGATATTTAAAAGAGACATCTGTAAAGTTCGTGGAATCGGTGTGGCTGTTAAGGTTAAAACATCGACCTGTTTTTTTAACTGCTTCAGTCGCTCTTTCTGTTGCACTCCGAAGCGGTGCTCTTCATCAATAATAAGTAGACCCAGATCTTTAAAGGCAATATCTCTCTGTAAGAGCTTATGTGTGCCGATAACGATATCGATCTTGTGGTTAGCTAAGCCTTCGATAGTTTTTTTATTATCTGCTGTTGAGTAGAAGCGGCTAAGTGCTGCAACCGTAACGGGATAGTCTGCAAAGCGACGTATAAAACTCTGCTTATGTTGCTCGACCAGTACCGTTGTTGGAACGAGGATACAAACTTGAAGTCCTGCTTGAATACATTTAAAAGCAGCGCGTAGGGCGACCTCTGTTTTACCAAAACCGACATCTCCGCAAATTAACCTATCCATCGGCTTTTCTGAAGCCATATCATTTAAAACGGCTTTGATAGCTTGTAATTGGTCAGGTGTTTCATCGAACTCAAAATAGTCGGCAAAGACCTCGTCGTCTGGACCGTGCGGTTCAAAACAGAATCCTTTAGAGATGCTGCGTGCAGCATAAAGACGGATTAAATCTCCTGCTAAAGCGAGAACGGCTTCTCTGACTTTTAATTTTGTTTTCGCCCAACGTTGAGAGCTTAGTTTATCAAGCTTGGGAGATTGCCCTTCAATTCCAACATATTTTTGAACTCTTGAGATGTTTTGAATCGGTATGTAGAGCTTACTATCGGCATATTCAAGGTGTAAAAAATCACCTTGAATATTTTCAACTGTTAAATGTACTAAACCGTGATAGAGACCGACTCCATAATCTTCATGTACTACAAAGTCATTATCTTTCAGTTGTGCTAGAGAGTTTAGTAGCCGCTTTATAGTACGTTCACTGGCTATCTTCCTTGTGCGTTGAGAGCGTCGTGAAAAGATCTCATTTTCAGAGATAAAGACAAGTTTTTTATCAGGCAGCTGGAAACCATTTGATAAGTTGCCTATTAGTACTGCTAGCGGATAACGATCTTTTAAACGAAACCAGTTTTTGAGAGAGCCGTTAAAAAATTTTAGTTCGCTGCCAAGATCCAGTAATAGTTTTTGTAGCCGTTCTACACGAGTTTCAGAACCGACCACGAATATGATCTTATTACCGTGTTTTCTCCATGTTTTTAGTGCAGTTGAGAGAGGTTTCCAAGCCTCTTCTTGTCCTACTTTTGCTTGTAGCTGTGTAGATAATTGTGTGTTGGGAATGGAGCGGATATTGATATAATCTCTCTCTTCTGTAAGAGAGGTTGCAATATGAAGAGAGTCTATTTCTAGCTGCTTTTTAGTCGAGAGTATAGCGAAGAGCTCTTCTTCTAACAGGTATTGCTCACTCTGTTTTGGGATTAGGTAGTGATCTTCTGCTAAACGGGTGTGCCGTTCCGATATTAAAGTAGAAGCTGCTTCAAGCTCTGAGAGAAGTACCTGCTTGTCTATGTTAACGAAGAGAGTATCTTTAGCGGCATAATCGAAGATGGTTGCTAACGAGCCAAGCGCAGATATGTTTGCCAGTTCGATACTGGGGAATCTGCTACCATCACGTAAAGCGCTAAGCACTTTGGCAGTTTCTCGAAGAGGAGTTTCTAGCTCTCTACTCCGTTGTTTTATGTTTGTGATAGCAGATGAAAGTTTTTCTCCAAAGTAATCATTAGAATGAAAAGGGATAATTTCGCGTAACGGTAAAACTTGTAAGGTTTTTATCTGTGTTATTGAACGCTGCGTTGCTACGGAAAATAACTTAATCTTTTCAATAGTGTCTCCAAAAAACTCCAAGCGAACTGCCGTATCACTTCCGAAAGGAAAAAGATCAATTACTCCGCCACGCACGGCGCAATCTCCGATCTTTTCCACTAAAGAGACGCGTTGATATCCGGCGTTATCAATTTTAGTGAGTAATTCTTGACGTGCAATGGTATCGCCGAGAGAGAGTTGAAAGCTCAACTGCTTTAAAAACTCTTTCGGTAAGACACGTTGTAGAGCTCCTTCAGGTGGCACCACGCAGATATAACTTTTTTCAGTCATTAAGGTGTGTAGTGTATGTAAGCGTTGTGCAGTGACCTCGATCTGCGGAGAAACGTTTTCAAAAGGGAGGGTGTCCCACGGCGGTAGTTGTACGATCGGAGAGTCTGGGATAAAAAAATGGAGATCCTGAAAAAGCTCTTCTGCTGCTTTCCGTTTAGCAGAGAATATTATAATTTTTCGGTGTTTTTCATGAAGTTGCGAGATTAGCCAAGCTCCTGCTGCACCGTATACTCCGATATATCGTTTCATTATAGTTGTAGTCTTTAAGATTAAATCTTTAGTTAGTTATTTTAAGTAAAATAGAGCGATTTTTAAAGCGCCTCCTTTTTAATACCTTAGGGCGGGTAATGAAACAGTAAAATATAATTCAATAAATTAAAAAAGTTAGTCGAATTTAAAAGCACTCTTTATATATTTTAAGCTTTTGTCGATAGAAGTTAGAGGGAGCTTTTCTTACTTAATGATGAAAGGGGTCTGAACGTTATAAGGCTTTTAAGGGGTAGTACTATTTTAAAGGGAAGTGGGGCATGGATATTACGCAACTTTTAAAATTTGCTTATCAACAAGATGCATCAGATCTGCACATCAGTGCGGGAGAGTCTCCTATGGTGCGTCTTAACGGTGATATGAAAAAATTGAAAGTTCCCGAGCTTACTCCAGAAGTGACACACGCCATGATTTACGACATTCTTGGTGATTCGCAAAGAAAAACTTTTGAAGAGTTTAATGATGTTGATTTCGCCATGCAGATCGGAGATATCGCACGTTTTCGTGTTAATGTTTTTAGGCAACAACGTGGTGTAGCAGCGGTATTTAGAAGGATTCCGACTAAAATTTTAACATTGCAGGAACTTGGTATGCCGGAGATCCTTTCTGAAATTACGAGACGCGAGAAAGGCTTAATCTTAGTAACAGGTCCAACAGGGAGTGGTAAATCTACAACTTTGGCAGCTATGCTCGATCAGGTGAATAATGAGAGAGAAGGGCATATTTTAACGGTAGAAGACCCGATTGAGTTCGTTCATCATTCAAAGAAGTGTCTTGTAAATCAACGTGAAGTTGGTGCTCATGCCAACGGTTTTGCGCGAGCTTTGCGCGCAGCATTGCGTGAAGACCCTGATTATATCCTCGTTGGAGAGTTAAGAGACTTGGAAACGATTCAGTTGGCGTTAACTGCAGCTGAAACAGGACACTTGGTTTTTGGTACGTTACACACTTCGAGTGCTCCGAAAACAGTTGATCGTGTTATTGATGTTTTTCCGCCGGAGCAACAAGCACAAGTTAGGGCGATGTTTGCAGAATCAATTCAAGGTGTAATTACACAAACTTTGTGTAAAAAAATTGGAGGCGGGCGTGTGGCGGCTTTAGAGATATTACTTGGTACAACAGCTATTAGAAACTTGATCAGAGAGGCAAAGATTCATCAGATCCCTAGTATGATGCAAACCTCACAAGGGATCGGGATGCAGACTTTGGAGATGCACCTTCTAGATCTGGTAAGTGAGGGAATTATCAGTAAGGAAACTGCTATTGAAAAGACAGGTAATGCGCAGATGTTTAAAGAGTTTGAAGATAACGGGATGTTGTAAAAGTAAATTTGTTAAAAATATAAGATAGGAAAATTATTTTTAATTCAAGACGCCGTTTTTTGTAGGAGTTGATCTTATGTTGGATGCAACAAAGTTATTAAGTGTAATGGTTGAGCACGATGCTTCGGATCTCTATCTGACCGTTGATAGTGCGCCGATGTATCGGATCAATGGGGTGGTGCGTCCCGCAGGTAGTCAGAAGCTTACTGCGTTGGATACAGAAGCGATCGCTAATAGTATTATGAACGATAAACAACAGGCGCAGTTTGAAGGGGAAAATGAACAGAATCTCGCACTATATTATTCAACACTTGGACGTTTTAGGGTGAATATCTTTAAGCAGCGTGGGGTGGTTGGTATAGTTTTTAGGCAGATTAGATCAAACATCCTTTCAATTGATGACTTGGCGTTACCGCAAGTTTTAAAAGATGTGGCGTTAAGTAAACGTGGCTTAGTTTTGGTAGTTGGAGCAACGGGAAGTGGTAAATCAACGACATTAGCTGCAATTATCGATTATAGGAATGCCAATACCTCAGGGCATATCGTAACGATTGAAGATCCGATTGAGTTTGTGCATGAACATAAAAAATGTATCGTTACGCAACGTGAGATCGGGATGGACACCGAAAGTTATTCCGTAGCTTTAAAGAATGCCTTACGGCAAGCACCAGATGTGATTCTGATAGGTGAGATTCGAGATCTGGAAACTATGGAAGCAGCGATCGCCTTTGCGGAGACGGGGCACCTCTGTTTAGCGACGTTGCACAGTAATAACGCTAATCAGGCTATGGAGAGGATTATGAATTTCTTTCCGGCAGAACGGCATAAACAGATCTATTTACAATTAAGTTTAAACTTACGTGGTATCGTCAGCCAGAGACTCATTCCGACGGTAAATGAAGGACGTGTGGCAGCAGTAGAGATCTTACTGGATAGCCCCCGCGTAAAAGATCTAATTCACAAAGAGAAGATTGATGAGATTAAAGATGCTATGGAAAAATCAACTAATCTCGGGATGCAGACCTTTGATCAACACCTTTTTGAATTATATAGTGCAGGGCAGATTACACACGAGGCAGCTCTTAGAAATGCAGATTCTGCTAACAACTTACGTTTAAAAATCAAACTTGCTGAAAAGGGTGGCTTCGAAAAAGAGGAGCCGCAAGCATTTAACACCTCTGAAAAGATGACCACTCCTCTTAGTGACGATGAGGAAGAGCCGTTACAGATAGAATTTTAATGTAGAAAGGCGAGCCGGATCTTATAACCAACAAAAGCTATACTCTTAGAGTGAGTGGTTCGCCAGAAGATGGCGGAGGTGAAAAAACCTTTTCAAGATATATTTAACGCCTCTTAAAATATCTCAATGTAATTAAAATCTAGTGTAAATAAATTCAGTATGTTAAAGGAAGGTATCCTTTTCTTTTTTGTTTTGAATCTGTTTTTTATTGAGCAAAGATGAACGGTGTTGAACACGCTACTGCCGGTATTTTAATATTGATGGTTCTGTTTGTTGCACCCCTTCTGGTTTATATCAGAAAAGCGCGACAAGGAAAAAAGTTCTATGTGCGCAGGGTGGCAGGCATTGATGCTGTTGATGAGGCTGTGGGGCGTGCCGCAGAATTGGGCAGACCCATCTCTTTTTGTTCCGGTATAACTACAGTTAGCCCCGTGCTTTATGCCTGTTTAGGTGTGCTATTTCATATCGGGCGTAAGGCAGCACAATATAAGTCAAAGTTACTCCTTCCGCAGATATATCCTGATGTAATGGCTATCGCTGAAGATACCGTTAGAGATGCTTATCGTGAAGAAGGTAGGTTAAGCATCTTTGATCCGTCAAATATACAATTCCTTTCGGATGAACAGTTTGCTTTTGCCGCTGGTTATAGCGGTATCGTACAGAGAGAAAAAGTTGCAGCAGCTTTTTTGTTTGGAGAGTTTGCTGCTGAATCTCTTGTCTTAGCGGAAGCGGGGCAGGCTGTTGGTGCTATGCAGGTAGCAGCTAGTGTCAGCCCTGAACAGGTGCCGTTTTTTATCTGTACCTGTGACTATACCTTGATAGGTGAAGAGCTTTATGCAGCATCTGCTTATTTAACACGTGAGCCGGTGCAGGTCGGTAGTCTACTTGGGCAAGATAAAGCCAAGTTGCTCTTTTTTATTTTAATTATTATCGGTGTTGTGTTGGCAACACTCTCTTCTATCTATCCGCACCTTCAGATTAAAAATATTGATCACTATATCTTGTTAAATTGGGGTGAGTTGTAACGTGAATTACCGTAAGACACTGATAAAAATCGTAACATTTTTAGGTGGAATTTATTTCTTTTTAGAGTTCGTTCTGCCTGAAAAGATAGGGGGTGTTTCAATAAACGTTTATCACGATCAGATTTCATTAGGATTCGTGGCTGTGGGGGTGATGGCACTGGGACTGGGCTTGATTAACCTTCTAGCAGTGCACGGTTCAAAGCTACTCTTTAAAAAGAAAGGGTGGCTTTATAGCGCCGCTTTATTAGGCGGACTCTTTTCAATGACAATTATTATGATTTTTGATTGGGCAAGAAGTGCTGAAAACGCTAGCTATACAGAGAAGGTGCTTAATCTACGTGATTTTACCAATGTTATCGTAAGTGATGCAGCTTCAAATAAAGAAGGTGTGCCGCCAAAAGAAGTTCGGACTGAGGCTTTAGTTGGCGCTGTAAAAGAGGTGCTGCTAGAAGTAGAGGCTTCACTGCTGCAAGTAGAGGACTTAAAACTTCACTCTGCTGAAGTTTATAAGAAGTCTCGTCCAACTGTTAAATCTACACGGGAAACGATCGTTGCAATTCATCATCTTTTGGAAGGTGCGCAAGATCGTAGCGATGTTTGGTATACGACTATGGCAACAACTCTTGGAGAATTGGCAGCGAGTTGGGGTGATCTCCTTAATATGGAGTATGAAGTTTCTGCACCTAAACAATGGTACAACCTGTTATATGAAGGACTCTTCTTTCCACTCGGTGCCGCCATGTTTTCTTTACTCGGTTTCTATATTGCAGCTGCTGCTTATCGAGCTTTTAGGGTGCGTTCTGCCGAATCTGCTTTAATGATGTTAGCTGCTGTAATCGTGATGCTCGGGCAGATCCCGTTCGGGATCTGGATTTGGGAAGAGTTGCCGGAGGTGCGCTCTTGGTTGCTAAGTGTTCCTAGTACGGCAGCATTTAGAGCTATTGAGATAGGAGCTTCTGTTGGTGGCTTAGTGATGGCATTTAGAATGTGGCTTTCTATTGAGTCTGAATCCTTTAGTAAGGGAAAGGAGAGGTAGAAGATCATGTTACTGCAACGACGTCTCATATATATCTTTGTTTTGCTTGCACTCTCTCTACCTTTAATTTTTGAATACAGTAGTCCGCCTGCACGTATGCCTGCGGCAGAGGCTGCTTTTAAAAGTGTGGAGGATTTAAAAGTTGCAACGGGAGAGATCGCTTTTGTAGCTCTTGATTTTGGACCATCAACAAAAGCTGAAAACGAATCACAGGCGTTAGTTTTAATTGAGCATTTAATGCGTAAAAGGATCCCGTTCGCCCTTTTTTCTTATTACTTTCAGGCAGAACCGTTTTTAACTTCTATCCCTGAACAGGTCGTAAATAAACTTGAAAAAGAGTATCCCGATCAGGTTTGGCGTTATGGTCATGATTGGGTCAATCTCGGATATCGACCAGGTGCGGGAATGTTAATTCAAGCCATTCCGAAAAGTGAAAACTTGGTTCAGCTTTTTAAAAAGGATGCGCGTGGTAATAGCTTAGAACATATCCCTGCTTTTTCAAAAGTGCGCACAATTAAAGATATTAAGTTACTACTGGAGATCACAAGTTTAACCGGTGTTTTTGATGTTTATATACAGTATTTTCAAGCAGGAAAATATAAGCCTCCCTTTATTCATGGTGCTACCTCTATCAGTGTTCCAGGGGTTTTTATTTACCTAGATTCCGGTCAACTTAATGGACTTTTAGAGGGCATCTCCGGAGCTGCTTGGTATTCGGAGCTACTTTCAAAAAAATATAAGGATAGAGCTGTTGATTCAGCGCAGGTGCTTAATACCTCCTTAGGAATTGCACATCTGGTGATAATCTTTTTAATTCTACTCGGCAACGTTGTTGCATTCGTTGAATTGTATAGGAGGCGTCAATGATTGCTGTCGATTATTGGAATGTGTTGGTGGTGATAGTGGCAGGTTTTGCCACCTTAGCTATCTTTAGCTTGCTGATTAAAGAAAATCCCGTTTATAGGTTTGTTGAACACCTTTATATCGGTATCGCTGCGGGGTTGGGGATTATTTTAAGTATTAAAACTTTTTTGTGGCGGCAACTATTACAGCCGATGCTGGGGCTTGATATTGTGCAGTATCCTGACGGAACTTTTTCAAAAGAATATAATTCGTTGTTGCTGTTATATATATTACCGATGCTCTTTGGGCTTCTGTATTACTTTATCTATTCAAAAAAATATTCATGGTTAGCTAAAATAGTAATCGGTTTTTCTCTCGGTATGAGTGGTGGATTGGCGTTCAAAGGCTTTTTTAATAAAATTATGCCGCAAATCAGTAGTAGTTTTAAGCCGCTCGTGGTGCTAAAAGATGGCGCTTTAGATTATTGGCAGAGTTTAGAAAACTGCATCTTCGTTTTTACCCTTTTGATAGTGATGTATTATTTCTTTTTCTCTTTTAAACATCGTAAGTTGGGAAGGGGAGTTTCAATCTCAGGACGGTGGCTTTTAATGATCTGTTTTGGAGCTTTCTTCGGTTCTACGGTAATGGCACGTTTATCGTTGTTAGTTGAACGTTTGCAATTTTTATTAGGACCGTGGGCTAGTGTTTTAAAAGATGCAGTCGGGGTGTGGTTCTAAAAAATTATTATTAAAATATGAAGACTAAAGCCGATGAAATAAAGGTAGTGTTAGTAACTGATTGTGGTTCTACCACTACAAAAGCACTTCTCTTTGAGGATATTGACGGAGTTTGGCAACAAACTTTTCGTGGTGAAGCTCCTACAACAGTAGAAGACCCCGTAGCGGATGTAACAGTTGGTGCAAGAAATGCTTTTAAGGAGATCGAAGAATTAAGTGGTAGAAAAATTTTATCTGAGACTTCTTCTGATTCTCCTTTCCTTGAAAATAACGGTTATGGTGATGGCATAGACCTCTATCTTTCGACTAGCTCTGCTGGTGGGGGCTTGCAAATGATAGTGGCAGGTGTCGTGCAATACATGACGACAGAATCTGCAGAGAGGGCGGCTTTAGGTGCAGGCGCTATCGTGATGGATACTATATCGGCAGATGACGGACGTGAAGATCATGAAAAGATAGAGAAGATTCGTCATTTACGTCCTGATATTGTGCTTCTAACAGGTGGAGTTGATTCAGGATCAAAGGTACACGTTATTGAAACTGCTGAAATATTGAGAGCGGCACAGCCGCGCCCCCGTTTTGGAAAAACTTTAAAACTTCCCGTTATTTTTGCAGGTAATAAAGATGCAGCAGTAGAGGTTAAAGAGATCTTAGCTCAGATTGCCGATGTTTCATGCGTAGAAAATGTGCGTCCGACTTTGGAAATGGAGAACTTAGCTCCTGCTCGCGCTGCTATTCATGAATATTTTTTATCGCATGTAATGAGTCATTCTCCAGGCTATGACAAATTATTGCGCTGGACTCCCGTTCCGATTATGCCGACCCCTGCTGCAGTCGGAAATATGATTCAGAGCTACGCAGAAAGTGAAGACTTACAGGTGCTGTGCGTTGATATCGGTGGTGCTACAACTGATGTTTTTAGCGTTTTTAAAGATCTAAGTGGTGTGCCTGTTTTTAATCGTACCGTTTCTGCCAATTTAGGGATGAGTTATTCGATAGCAAATGTTTTGATCGAGGCTGGCGGAAAAAATATCGGGCGGTGGTTGTGTTCTGAGGTGAGTGAAACAGAGATTCACGATCGTCTAAGAAATAAGATGATTCGTCCGACCACTATTCCTCAAACGTTGGAGGATCTGTGGTTGGAGCAGGCAGTTTGTAGGGAAGCGTTACGACTTTCTTTGCGACATCATAGGTCTCTAGCAGTGGGGTTAAGTGGTTTAAAAAAACAGAAGGGGATCGCAGATATCTTTTTGCAACATGAAAACCGTTATGAATTAGTGAATATGATGAAGCTGGATCTGATAATAGGTTCAGGCGGAGTCTTAAGCCATGCTCCGAATCGGATGGAAGCTGCTCTGATGTTGCTGGATGGCTTTAAGCCGGAAGGGCTGACGGAGATAGCGGTTGATTCCATCTTTATGATGCCGCATCTGGGAGTGTTTGCTACGTTACATCCGCAAGCAGCGCGAGAGATCTTTGTAAATAATTGTTTAGTGCGGATCTGTCATGCGGTTGTGCCGGTTTATTCAGGCAAGAGAGTAAAGGGTAGTTCTTTAGCACGAATTTTTTGGAACTCCGAGCCGGTAGCTGAAGTAAAAGTTGGAGAGGTGACGTGCCTTACTATGAATCAAGAAAAAGGGGTATTGCGGATTGAGCCTTTTGATAGGCGTGTTGATGTAGGAAGTGGTACGGGAAAAATTTTAGAAAGAGAGATTACACTTAATCCTCATGGATTACTTCTTGATGGTAGAAATCGTCCGTTAATAATGCCTGAAGATCCTGCGGAAGCGTTAAGATTTGAGCAAGATATCTACCGAAATCTCGGACTTCTTAAAGGGGATCTTCCTGAAGAATTAGTAACAGAGGAGGTTTGAAATGACACGAGCGTTTGCTCCTGGTTTGCAGATAAAGAGAAAAACAGTTGTCAGACGGTTGCGTGAATTGCCTGTAACGGGCGAGGTCTTGGTTGAAGTAGGACAATATGTAGAAGCAGATCAAGTTGTGGCACGTGCTTCTTTAGAAGGTGAGCTTTTTATTTTTAGAATTGCTGAACAACTTGGCATTGAAACGTTTGAAGTTGTTAATGGTCTTAAGGTTGCAGAAGGTGAAAAGATTAAGAAGGGACAACTTATCTGTGAACATCGAGGACTTTTCGGATTGTTTAACAGTAGATACTTTGCACCAGAAGATGGTGTTGTAGAGTTTATCTCTAAGCGGACTGGACATCTCGGTGTGCGTGCGCCTAGCGAGATGTTGGATATTGAGGCGTATATTTCAGGGAGTGTGGTGGAGGTAGATGTAGGAAAATCTGTTTTGATAGAAACAGAAGCCTCCTTTATTCAAGGTATTTTCGGAGTTGGTGGAGAAAGACGGGGTGTTCTGAAATGTTTGTCCGTTCCGTTAGATCATGAATTAACAGATCTTGATATTCCTGATGATTGCGCAGGAAGTGTGCTTGTTGGTGGCACCAAACCGCAGATCTCAGCCATTACTAAAGCAGCAGAACTTGGAGCTTGTGGTATCGTTACAGGCTCTATCGATGATCAAACTTTAAAAGCTTATTTAGGATACGATCTCGGCATTGCATTAACGGGAGATGAGCAGGTTCCTTTAACGTTAATAGTAACGGAAGGTTTTGGTTTTATTCCGTTAGCTAAGCGCATTATGGAGATGTGCCGAGAGTTAGAAGGTAGTGCTGTTTCAATAAACGGAGCAACACAGGTTCGGGCGGGTGCTATGCGACCGGAGATAATTATACCGCGTGCAGGTAATGTTTGTAATTTTGAAGATCTTGATAGTCAGGATCTGGAGAAGGGGCTTACAGAGGGGGCGCGGGTGCGTTTGTTGCGAGTACCGTATTTTGGAAAACTTGCCACAGTTTTGGAGTTGCCGCAACAGAAGGAGAGGATTGAAACGGGTGCTTATGCCCGTGTTTTAAGGGTAAAGATCGACCACGCTAGTGTGGTGACGATACCGCGAGCTAATGTAGAGTTGCTTTAGTTTTTTAGTGTGCACCTGCATATTTTTCTGAATGAATGGTGAATTGTGCAAGTAGTCGTTCTCAAGGCGATCGACTATTAACAAATATCTTTTTTCATGGTAGAGATACTTTAAAATATTACTTATTTTATGAGGGAATAATGAATTTAACGGACTCAAAATACAATCAGTTTAATTTAGTCAAAGAGATGTTGGAAGTTTGTGATATTATTGCAAACTTTAATTTTGAACAAACTGCACAAGTTGCGGCTGAAATAGCAAGTGTTGGTAAACTTATCTTGACAGGGGAGGGGTCGAGTCGCATTTTTCCTGCAAAAAGTGCGATTTATAAAGCATTAAAAAAAGCTCTTGATGTTACCATCATAACGGACGGCAGCTATCAAGCTATGGAGTATGATTTAAGTAAGTACGTTGTCTTTGGTGCTAGTAATAGTGGTCAAACAAAAGAATTGATCACCCTCTTTTCTGCTTTAGTGGAGAAAGGGCACAACAGACGTTATGGTTTGACTTCACATCACGATTCAAAGTTGGAAACTGTTTCAAATAAGTGCTTTGTGCTCTCTTGCGGATCTGAAAATGCGGTTGCTGCAACAAAGAGTGTCTTTGAACAAGCTCTTTTCTATCACAGTTTGCTTTTTAGTGGCTCTCATTGTGATGCAAAGTGTAATAATATGCTTAAAAATAGAGAAGCAGCAGTGGCTGCTGCTAGAGCTGTTTTGACGATGCAGATAGATCCTGAAATTATTTCTGCTTTGGCTGAAGCTCCGATGGTATATTTTGCAGGTAGGAATGATGGTGTTGCTGAAGAGCTCACCCTTAAAAATAATGAAATAACCCGTAAAAAGAGTGATTTTCTTGAAGGAACCTATGCGCTGCACGGCGTAGAAGAGGTTATGCGTAAGGGAGAGGCTGTAATCTTTGTTAATCCGTTTCCGACAGAGTATCAGAAGATGAAAGAGATCTTTGAAGATGCAGTGGGGGCTAAGGTTATTGTAATCTCTACTGAAGATACGCCATTTGCAACAATTAAAATTCCTCAAGTGGAAGGGTATCAACACTTCTTACAACTTTTAGCTGGATGGAATATCTTGGTTGATGTTGGTGTAGCAACAGATATCAACTTGGATAAACCACAACGTGCCAGAAAGGTTGGTAATGCTATGTAAATGTTGTGCAATTACCGTTTAGTGGTTGTTTTTAGCGGTGTTTTTTCAGCACCGCTCTTGTTTTAAGTAAAAGTTATTAAAATTTGCTAGGGATCGTTTTTAGGTTTAAAATACCTCTGTTCTCGTAATAGCTTCATTTTAGTCCGTTCTTTTTTAGTAGAGGTGGTTGGTAGTCAAGAAAAAAAGTTTGTTTCTTCTTAAAAGTAAAGTTATCTCTTTTTAGTAGAGATTGAAAAACTTTTGAGAAGGAACAGCTGTGTAACGGTTGTTTCTTGTTTTAACGGTTTCTTTACAGAGAGAATAAAACATACAAAACGAAAGAGAGGCTTATTATGGCGATCTATCGTAAGAGATCTTCCGACGGTACTGTTCTTCGAACGTCGCAGATCTCAAAATTTTTCCCTAACTGGCAAGGGGAAGAAGAGGCTTGGCTTTTCATTGCTCCACATGACGATGATATCGTTCTTGGAGCAGGAAAAACTTTGTTGGCGGCTCTTGAAGAAGGAGTCGATGTTCACTGCGCTATTACAACTGATGGCGCAATGGGGTATTGCTCTCTGGAGGTGCGGGATACCATTTCCGAAGTTCGTGAAAAAGAGTGCTTTAACTCTTTTAGGGAGCTGGGGGTGGAAGATAAAAATATCTATTTCCTGCACTTCCCAGATTGCAACTTGGTTCCGTTTCAAGGACGTTTCCGTGACGTAACAGGACACCCTTCCGAGATTGCGGGAGCAGGAGGTTTGCAGAACGCTTATACGCATCTTCTGCGAAAAGTGCGACCGACCCGTGTTTTTATCCCGACGAGTACGGATTTACACCCTGATCATAGGATCGTAAACAGTGAGGTGCAGATCTCTCTCTTCCATGCAGAAGGTGGTATCTGGCCGGAGCTTGGAGCTGCTACAAACGTTCCGTCTCTTTATGAATACGCTACCTATTGCGACTTTCCAGAGGCTCCGCAATTGTGTATCGAGATTCCCGCCGAGATTTTGGAGAAGAAGTGGCGTGCTTTACGGTGTTATGAGAGTCAAACTCAGATTGAAAGTCTGATTGAATCTCAGAAGCAAAGTGGCTCTCTTGAATATATTCGAGAGGTGCCTTTTAACCTCTATTCGCCGCAACAATACGCTCCCCTGTTTAAGTCATAACGTTACAGCTATGGCAAATACTGTTTTTTTAAAAGTAGGGGCTTATAGTTTTTTAATTATAAGCCCCTGCTTAGACACGGCTTTTCCTTTTTCCATTTCGCGTTGCCTAAACTTCCTTTATTGAGGTTCATTTCCCTGTTGTGATTTTTTCCTGTTTCAGTAAGATCTGTATGTATCAAAAAATCGGGAAATAAGGATTAAATATGAATAAGGTAAATACTGTCACAGAGCATAAAAGAGGCTTTTTAATTGATATGGATGGGGTAATTTATCGTGGATCGACGATGATTCCAGGTGCAGATGTCTTTATTAATACCTTAAAGGAAAAAAATATCCCCTTTCTCTTTTTAACTAATAACAGTCGTTCGACCAGAAGAGATCTAGCAAATCGCTTAAATGAGTTGGGTATTAAGGTTTCAGAGCAACATATCTTTACTAGTGCTATGGCCACAGCGCAGTTTCTTGCAAAACAGAAGCCGAACGGAACAGCATATTTAATCGGAGAAGGTGGTTTAATTTTAGCTCTACATGAAAACGGTTACAGCATCGTTGATAGAAATCCGGATTACGTGGTGGTAGGCGAGGGCAGAACTTTAACTTTAGAGATAGTAGAGAAGGCGATAGATTTTATTATCGACGGATCAAAGTTAATTGCTACCAATATGGATCCAGCACCACAGTCAAAGGGTTGGATGAAGCCTGGTGTCGGAGCTATTACGGCGATGCTTGAGGAAGCAACGCATAAGAAGGCGTTTTGTGTCGGAAAGCCAAGCCCGATTATGTTACGAGCGGCAAGAAAGAGGTTAGGGTTGCAGACTGCTGAAACAGTAATGATTGGTGACACCATGTCTACTGATATTTTAGGTGGTGTCCAGATGGGGTGCACAACGGTGCTGGTCTTAAGTGGTATTACTTCACGTGCTGATATGGCGAACTATGCTTATAGACCTGATATCGTCGTTGACTCCATCGCCGATCCGGAAATTATGGCTATGGTTGAGTAGTAATCTTGATTCAGCGGAGCATCTTTGCTGCGAGAGTTCTAAAGTGAGCGACTGTTTCCTCTGTATCTTCAAATTCAGACTTTACCTTTGCTATTAAGGAAAAAGCATGAGCTAGATTTTCGCCATTACCATTAAAAGGATTTTTTTCCGTGAGCCCTGTTTTAACAAAATCAGCTTGCTTATTTTCATCGTTAGGGACTCCAAGTAGAAGAGCGATATTAAAACCGCAACAATATGCTTCGTTAAGAAGCTCCTCTTTTTGGGTAGTATCTTCTTTGTCAATCTCTTGTGTAGCTTTTGTATATAATAACTCTCCAAGGTTATATAAACATCTTCTATAATCAGTGGTTACTTTTGTATGTTTAACCATACCAGGAAGGCGCTCTGGAAATTGGTTATCTATGGTTCGTGTGGTGTCTGTTCCGAAAGTGTTGTGTAACACCGTGCGTAAAATTCCAATAGCAAGATTGTGTTGTCTTCTAGCTTCTTCTTCAGGATTTTCAAGAGGCAGTTTTTTCCCTCCTTTGCTGTTTCTGTATGTATCCAAAAGTTCCGGAGTTGTCTTTAAACAGGTAGTAGTTAGATCTAAGATCGTTTTCAGATCATTTTTATTGCAGTAATAAGCACATTCTAAATATTTTTGAGCCAGCAATTTATCCTTGGATACTAAGCCTATCCAACGAAAAGCTTTCGAGACGAATGCTCCAAGATTTTTCGGTACCTTTTGGGCGAATTCCTCAGGTGTGCTTGTTATAAGTTGTTTGTAACTCTTAAAGCCTACACTTTCTAGGATTTTCCAAGCAGAAGCATTGGCTTGTTTAAAATATTCCCTTTTTTTTGGATCGGTCTCCTCGGCATTACGATACGCCTCTCCGAAACCGATCAGGTTTTTAAATTCATTTTGCAACTCCTCTTCCAGTTTTTGCATTCTAAATATTTTGATCCGGTTTGCAAGGTCGTTAAAGAAAACGGCAGTTTCTTCTGTGTCTTTAAATACAGACCTTATTTCTGCTATTAAGGAAAGAGCGTAAGCAAGATGCTTGCTTTTACCATTAAAAGGGTTTTCTTTTCCTAGTTCTTCCGTAATGAAATCATTTAGTTTGCTAGAGTCGTTAGGAGCTCCAAGTAGAAGAGCAGTATTAACACCGCAGCAATATGCTTCATCAAGGAGAGACCTTCTTATTTCCAAGTAGTCTTGTTGAATTTCTTTTTGTGCTTTGTTAAGTAATAATTTTCCAAGATTGTTTAAACATTGTCTACAATACGCGTTTATTTTCATATCACCAAATATGTCTGGATCTATCTTTTCTATATCTGAAAATTGTTTATCTATGGTTTGTGTGGTGTCTATTTTGAAGGTATCGTTCAATGTTGTGCGTAAAATGTTAATAGCAAGTCTATGTTGCCTCCTGATTTCCTCTCCAATATCTCTAACATTTTTAAAACGTGGGTCTGTTTTGCCACGTTTTTTATATTCATCAAATTGATTTTTTGTTGTATTTGCATAGAGATCAGTTAGATTTAAGATCGTTTTTAAGTCATTTTTATTACAATAATAAGCGCATTCTAAAAATCTTGCAGCGTCCAGATAATAGTGTTGCCCCTGTGAGTTCTTGTAGGATAAGCCTATCCGATAGAAAGCTTCTGCAGCGAACTTCTTAAAATCATCCGGTATCTTTCTAGCGATTTTTTGAGGTCTGCTTTTTTTAATCTGTTGATAGTTTTTTATATCTAAAATCCTCAAAATTTTCCAAGCACAATCACTAGCTTGTTTAAAGCTTTTCTCCTTCATGAAACTTGCCATGCGGGCAGATTCCTTTTTTAACTTCTTCAGTATCTGCTCTCTTGATTTTTTAGTAAGTTTTTCTTGTGACTTTTGTTGTTTTAGATCGTCTAGAATTCCTCGTAGTGGAGCAGCAGGAGCAGAAGATCCTTGTGATGTAGCAGAGCCAGAAGTAAAAAATGGTGTGTCTAAGTTTGAATCTCTTTTTGCGCTTGGATCTCTGTTTGTTTTTGGGGCAGTGGAAGAGTCGTTTTGCGGTGTTGCTCCTTTTGCGCTCGGATTTGTACCTTTTTCTAAGCTTTCGTACGTCATGGCGCATAATTATATCTCTGCTTTAATCCTTAATCAAAACTTGTAAACATCCCTACCCTCTCCCATATAGATAGTTTCTTTAAAGAACCAATATACCTTAAAACTTCAAAAAACTGGGGGGCAGGAAAACTTCTACAAGATATCTCCGTAATGTTTTAGCGTGGTTAGATTGCCGACCGTATTTTATGGTATAAGGGCGAAGCTTTCTTGTGTGTAATTTATGTGTAGAGACGCAAGTCTAGTTATTTTTAGAGATTAGTGGTGTGTAAAAGGTATGGAAATCGATTATGATCTGTTAGATTCTGGGAACGGTTTAAAACTGGAGAGGTTCTCTGAAAAAATTTTAATCCGCCCGAGCTCCTTAGCTATCTGGGATAAAAGTGACGAAAAGCTTTGGAAAAAAGCCGACGCTGTTTATGATCTAGATAAAGGGTGGTGCTACCTCTCTCCGCGTTTTGATGAATGGTCTTTAAAGGTTGGTTCTGATTTACAACTAATTTTACGTTTGCAAGATAACGGACAGGTCGGACTTTTTCCTGAACATCATCTATATCTTGATCAGATGATTGACGCTATCTCAGATTGTAAAAAAGATAAGGTGGAGGTCTTAAATCTGTTCGCCTATACAGGTATGGCATCAATACTGTGTGCTAAGGCTGGTGCTTTCGTTACACACTTAGACCTCTCCAGAAAAGCTTTAAAGTGGGCTAGGCAGAATGTTGATAAAAACGGTTTAAAGGGGGTTCGTTTTATTGAAGATGATGCAGTTACTTTTGTGCAACGTGAAATAAAACGGGGCAAAAAATACGATCTTATTATTGTAGATCCCCCCAACTTCAGCCGCACCGATAAACGTAAAAGTTGGAATATCGAAAATATCTTGCCGCAACTGCTGGGAGATTTAGCTACTTTATCGAATGAGCGTGTTCATATCTTTGCTACAAGTCATTATTTGACCTACGGTGCAAAAGAGATGATGTCAAATATCTTGAGACAGAAGTTACAACCAAATGAAATCTTTACCCAAGATTTAATCTTAAAAGAGCTTCATTCGGAAAATACTCTTCCTGCTGGAACGTTAGTCTATTGCAAACGAATCCCCGCTTAAAGGTTCGACTAGTTATTATTCTACGCTAACGGCGATAATCCGTTCCCAAAGGTGTTGAACAGGTGTTTTTTCTCCGCTAGCTATAAGGTCGGAAGTCGTCAAGTTATAACACTCTGCAATCGCTTTCGGACGGGCGTGCTTCTCTTTTTGATTAAGCTTATCCATCTTCGTCAGAACGACTAAAAGATGAACATTAGCTGCAAAGGCGATATCTCGAATAGCTAACTCATCATCTTCTGGATCTCGTCGACAATCGTTAAGTAAACAGATCGTAGTAAGATGCGGGCGATTTCGGATGTACTCTACTGTTAATTGACTTAGCTTCTCACGTTGAGTCTTGGCAAACTTTGAATAACCGAATCCTGGTAAGTCAGCTAAAATAAGTTGCAACTCTTTCTCTTCAGCGGAGTCCTGTTCAAGTGCTAGAAGGAGGCTGAAAAGGTTAATCTCGGTGGTACGTCCTGGTGTCTGACTGGTGCGCGCTAATTTGTGCCGCCCTGTTAATCGATTCACGAGAGTAGATTTTCCGACATTAGACCTGCCGATAATGGCGACCTCTGGAATGCTACATTGCGGTAAGGCTGAAAAAGATTGTGCCCCTCCTAAAAAGTCAATATTTTTTATCTTGATAAACATTTTTTCCACTATATTAAAACAGTCGTGCCGTATTTGCAGTGCCTAAGTTTTTCATTGCGTTAAAATAGCTTATCCGTATGTGTAATATCTAAGCTTCTACTGTGTTAAAATTGTTGTACAGTACTTGCAATACCTAAGGCACTTTTTACGGCGCTAATCTTATCGATAACGTGCGCCTTATACCACGTTGGATCCCACCACTCTCTTGGATTTGCCGGAATATTATTAACCCAAAGCTCAACCGTAAAGCCGTTTGTTAAAGCAAAACCGGAATCTCCGATAGTGCCGATAGTTTGCCCCGCTTGTACTGTATCTCCTAGCTTAACGACATAGTTTCTTAAGTTGCTATAAAGTGAGAAGAGACCTAAGCCGTGATCAATTACCACAACATTTCCGTAAGTCCCAATATTCCCCGTAAAATGCACAATTCCGGAGTTAATGGTACGAACTTCACCGTTTTGAGCATCCGATAAAAAGTTAAACCCTAATTGTTTAACGGTGCCGATGTTGGATCCGTTATAGATATAATTAAGGGTGTGACCGAACTCTGTCCTTGCTGGACCTAACGGTTTAACAAAAGCACCTTGCCAAAGCTTTTCAGATCGTCCACCTGTCCTTAGTTGAGAGAGTATTTCTTCCCTATCGAGGCGGCGTAATTCCTTATTAACCAATTCAAAGTTCTGAATTTTCTGTGTAGTGGAGTTAGAAGGATCGTTCCAAGTGTCTTCATCACGTAGAGTAGGAGAGAGGGGTTCAAGTTTGTTTAAACCTTTTTTGATTAAATCTGGAATGGTTTTTTGTAAAAACTGCTCTGGAACTTGGTTTCTTAAAGAGGCGTATCTGATGGGAGCGATTTTATTGTAGAAGTTCATGCTCTTAACGTTACCGACACGGTCTTCAGCAAAAAGTGTTGGAGTTTGTTTACTGATCTCAGTAGTCAGATCTATGGCGTAGATACAGACATAAAGGTTGGGAGATTGTTCAAAATCTAAATCTAAAAAACTTGCATTAAACCCATTAAAGATACGATCCCCTACCTTTACGCCGGAGAGTGCGAGGTTCTCATCTGTCGCTGTATAGAAGATTAGTTGAGAGCCGCCGTGCACGGCGTTGTGTTGTGTTGAAACAACGGCGAGTTTAGGTTTCTTATAATCAACGATTAGGTCGTAGCTCTGCTCCGCCGAATTAAACCAGAGACTCTTATCAAAAGCTTTGATTACTAATTGAACACTTCCTTCATTAAGCTCACTTTCTTGAGCATTGAAAGTAACTTCAATATTTTTACTATGAAGTTTTTTAGAGCCTACACTTAAGGTGCCGTTAAAAATGTCACGTTTTGAACCTTTTTGTATTAAAGAGATCTTCGCTTCAAAGAGACCAGCGCCCTCATCCGAAATATTCCACCGAAAAGTAACGGGTCTTGCGCCGATTCCGTGAGGTATCTCCCCTATGACTTTAATAGTCGGAGGTGTTACCTCTAGGAAGGTAGTGTAGAGCCATTTCCATCCAAAAAAAGCAGGGACGCTGAGTAGCCCGAAGCAGATTAAAACTATAATTAGGATGCGTAGAGGACGACGCCTACTTTTTTGAGGACGCTCGTTTGTTTGTGAATTATCAACGCTAGTCATGGCAATTTTGCAAAAAATTAAAATTCAAAAGCTTCTAGATTATCTCCGAAACGCTCTAAGATAAAAACCTTTAACTTCTCCTTAATACGATTTTCAATTTGACGTACCCTCTCACGACTTAAAGATAGCTTCTCTGAGAGATCCTGCAAAGTCGCTTTCTCTTCAGAGAGGAGTCGTTCCTGATAAATGATGGCTTCATTGGGGTTTAAAGTGTCAAGAAAATCTTTTAAAGCGAGAGAGATCTGTGCCTTTAACTGTACGTTAGAGAGGATCTCTTCAGCTGTCTCTGTTTCTGAAGGAAAGAGAGAGAGTAACGGAGTGTCTGGATCATTTTGTAAGGGAGCATCAACGCTGAGATCTGGTGTGCTCAAACGTTGCTCCATCTCTATTACTTCACTCTCTTTGACGTTAAGTTTTTCCGCTAACAACTTCGGCTCTGGGGAAAAACCCTCACGCTCTAGCCTCTCTTTCTCTTTTTTTAAATTAAAAAAAAGTCTACGTTGCGCTTGTGTAGTGCCGATCTTCACCATACGCCAGTTGGCGATAATATAACGAACAAGATAAGCTCTGATCCACCAAACTGCATACGATGGAAGTCTTACGCCGCGATACGGGTCAAAATTTTTAACAGCCTCCATTAGACCGATATTCCCTTCCTGAATCAGATCTAAGATGCTTCGTGCGGCTTTTTCATAATCACGTGTAATTTTAACAACAAGCCATAAATTACTCGTGATAAGTTTATAGACAGCATCTAAGTCATTATGCTCTTTATATCTGACAGCAAGCTCATGTTCCTCTTCTCTACTTAGTGGCGGATAACGACGTATTTCACGTAGGTACGCTCGTAAAGGATCGTACGGAACTACCTCCTGAAGACGTGGGGGTGGCAGCAGCTCCTTTTTTGTACAATCCAAGAGTCCTGCAACTTTAGCAGTTTTGTCAGGTAGGAGCTCTATTGTAGCAGAATCTTCCTTAAGAGGTGGCTTATCTGTGGTTTGCGTCAAGTCTTTTGTCATTGTTCGGCGAATCCTAACAGAAAGAGAGGAAATGCTACAAGCGGTTACGCAAATAAAACAAACCTTGTTTTATTTTTTTACTATACAAAATCTTCACCCCTTCGGAAAGGCGTTAAGTTGGAAAGCGCATCTGTCGATCTCTTAAGACAGTTCTTGTAGTGCCCTGAGTTTAAAGACTCAATTAGGGGATTTCTGTGTAAGAACCGAGATAGAAGGCAAAACGGAACTTTAGGCTACGTTAAAGCATAGTTGTGCAGAGTGTCCCTGTTTTAAGTCCGTTTTTTAAGTATCTACTTTAAAGCGGGAGCAATCTGCGGCTGTTCAGTTTTTGTTAAGGAGCGTGAATATGCAATCACGAGTTGGTGATCTGCTGGTTCGTGCGGGGTTGTTGACCGAAGATCAGTTAAATAAAGCCAAAGAGTCACAAGCAGCTACGGGTGGGTTATTGGCTAGCGCCATCATTGCGCTTGGTGCGATCACTGAACAAGATTTCGCAGATCTTCTGAGTGAACATTATGCTGTGCCTATCGTTACCCTTGACGATTATCAGATTGAAGATAGTGCCGTAAACCTGATTCCGCAAAACCTTGCTACAAAGTACGGTTTAATGCCAGTTTTAAAGGAACAGAGCACTTTAACCATAGCCATGATTGATCCGTCAAATGTTGTGGCATTAAACGATATAAAATTTATTACAGGCTTAGATGTTCGTGCAGTTATTGCACTTGAAAGTGATATCAAAGCAAAACAGGAAAAATATTACGAAGACCATATTTCATACAGCAGTATCATTGATGATATTGAAAGTGAAGACTTTGAAGTCGTTGCTAACAATGAAGAGCTTGATTTAAGAGAGCTTGAAAAGGCAACGGAGGATGCGCCTGTTGTAAAACTTGTTAACGCTATCTTGATGGATGCCATTAAGAAAGGTGCTTCCGATATTCATCTGGAGCCTTATGAAAAGGTATTTAGAGTTAGATTCCGTATCGATGGTGTGTTGTATGAAATTATGAAACCTCCGATGAAGTTGAAGAATGCTATTACTTCACGCCTAAAAATTATGGCTGATCTCGACATTGCAGAACGGAGGTTACCACAAGATGGACGTATTAAATTAAAGATCGGTTCTAATAAAGAGATGGATTTCCGTGTAAACGTTCTACCTACTTTATTTGGGGAGAAGGTAGTTTTACGTTTACTTGATAAGTCTAATTTGCAACTTGATATGACGAAGTTGGGCTTCTTTCCAGAACAGCTGGAGCATTTTAAAGATGCCATCAGTAAACCACACGGCATGGTGCTTGTAACGGGACCAACGGGTTCAGGTAAGACTACAACACTTTATTCGGCGCTAGCGGATCTAAATAAAGTAGGCACCAATATTAGTACAGCAGAAGATCCTGTTGAATTTAATCTAACAGGTATTAATCAAGCTCAGATGCACGATGAGATCGGATTTAATTTTGCTTCAGCACTACGTGCATTTTTGCGACAAGATCCTGATGTAGTTATGGTTGGTGAGATTAGAGATTATGAAACTGCTGAAATAGGCATTAAAGCTTCCTTAACGGGTCACTTGGTGCTCTCAACGTTACATACTAATGACGCACCATCGACTATTAGCCGTCTGTTAAATATGGGTGTGGAACCGTTTTTGGTAGCATCTTCCGTTAATCTAATTGTGGCGCAACGTTTAGCGCGACGTGTTTGTAGTCAGTGTGCACAGGAAGTGCACTTAAATCCTGAATTGTTGGTAAATATCGGTATCCCTGCGGAAGAGGCTAGGCATATTAAGGTAATGCAAGGGAGTGGTTGTGAAGCGTGTTCAGGGACGGGGTATAAAGGGCGTGTTGCTTTATACGAAGTGATGCCGATGATGGAGAGTATTAGAGAGTTAATCCTTAATGGTGCTTCTACAACAGAGCTAAAAAGGGAGTGTATCAAACAAGGTATGCTGACTTTAAGAGCTTCCGCTTTATTAAGATTAAAAGAAGGTATGACAAGTTTGGAGGAGGTTCTCCGTGTTACAGCAGCTGATTAAGGCAGATTGTTTTTGTGTGAATTTGGAGAGGTAAAAAATGGCACTTTATGTTTGGGAGGGAAAAAACAGCGCTGGTGTTACTGTTAAAGGTGAGATTGAAGCGAAAACACCGCAAGCTGTTTTTAATGCTTTGCGTGCGCAGCAGATTACCCCAATAGCTAGTAAGATTAAGGAAAAGGGGAAGGGGCTTGATATGGAGATCAAGCTTCCTGGCATGGGACCGAAGGTGCGCGATAAAGATGTCGTTGTTTTTACAAGACAGTTTGCAACCATGATTGATGCGGGACTTCCTCTGGTGCAGGCTTTGCACATATTAGGTGCAAATCATGAGAATAAAGCTTTTAAAAAAGTTTTACTGGGGGTTAAAGATAGTGTAGAAGCTGGCGGAACTTTAGCTGAAGGACTGAGTAAATATCCGAAGGCGTTTGATGAGCTTTTTGTAAATATGGTTAAAGCTGGTGAAAGTGGTGGTATCTTGGATATCATCCTTGAAAGACTCTCAGTGCAACTTGAAAAAAGTATGAAGTTAAAGCGTGAAGTTAAGACAGCTATGATCTATCCTTCTGTTATTGTTGCCACTGCTATTATCGTAACTGTTGTCTTGTTAGTCTTCGTTATTCCGACCTTTGCTGAGATGTTTGAAGACTTCGGATCTGCCCTACCGTTACCAACACGAATAGTGATGATGATCTCTGATTTCTTTATAAATAACGCTCTTATTATCTTCCCTGGAGCGATAGCGCTTTTTTTCCTATTTATGTTTTTTGCAAAAACGCCACGTGGAAAGGAAGTGCTTCATCCTGTCGCCTTAAAGTCACCTGTTTTTGGTGAGTTGATTAGAAAAGTTTCTGTGGCGCGTTTTAGTAGAACGTTAAGTACTATGCTCAGTTCAGGTGTGCCGATTTTAGATGCACTTAGTATCTGTGCCAAAACTGCAGGGAATATCGTGGTGGAGCGTGATATCAAGACAGCTCGTGTTGCGATCTCTGAAGGAAAAACAATGGGAGAGCCGCTTTCAAAATCTGCTGTTTTTCCACCGATGGTTACTTCAATGATAATGGTTGGAGAGTCGACGGGTGCTGTCGATGCTATGTTAGCAAAGATTGCAGACTTTTATGAAGATGAAGTTGATACAGCTGTTACAGGCTTAAAACAGTTGATAGAGCCTATAATTATCCTCGTCTTAGGTGTGATTATCGGTGGTTTGGTTGTGGCGATGTATCTACCGATCTTCAAACTGGGTAGCGTTGTGTAAAAGATATTATTTGAAAGATATGAGTTTATAAAAGTTGTAGTTGAGATGAATGATCTGATACGGGCAGAAACCGTTAAAATAAAGGAAAAGACATTAGTCAGCGTTAGGTTATGTCTGCTGGCAGGAGCTTTGATCTCTGCTTCATTCTTTCAATTTACGGTTTATAAAAAATTTCCAGAATTGAGCGATCTCTTCTCACGTAGTGTCCTGTGTCTTGTTACCTTTATGATATTTTCGTTAATCTGGATCTCTTTAAAAAAGACAAGCACTACTTGGATCCTCCTTGCAACAGTGATCGATATTTTTATTGTGACGGTAGCTGTTTATTTAACAGGTGCTTCTATCAGTCCGTTACTTGTTTTGTATCTTCCGCTCTTAATGGGGTGTGTAATATTAACTTCAAGAAGATGCGGTTTTATTGCCGCAGGAGTGGCACTTGGCGTATATGCTTTATTACTGATAGCGATCTCTTATAACCTTTTACCGAATGATGGAGGGTCTGAAATTGCTTTAACAACGGGGCTGCTTTTACAGTTTTTAGGGCTTGCTTTTGCTATGGTGTTAGTTGTGTATGCAACTGATTTTTTACGCAAAGCACTTTATGCCGGAACTGAACTGGTTGCGCAGCACCAAAAAAATTTAATTGAGCTTAATGCCGCTCAAGAGATTCTGATCGAAGGAATTCCTGATAGTGTTATTGTTGTAGATAATGGTGGGCTTATCGTAAGGATAAATCAACCAGCTGCTGACCTGTTTTGTGTTGATAAAAAAGATGCACTTGGTAAAGAGTTTAAAGAATTTTTTACCAAGTGTTTTCCGGATCACGATGATTTTCAATTTGAACTTGGGCAACATGAAGTAAATCTGATTGATCTTACAGGAAGAGAGTTTCGTTTTGAGTATTCATTTCAAGCGATATCGAATACAGAGGGAGAAAAGACGGGGGCATTTTATGTTTTACAAGATATTACAAAATTAAGATCAGCAGAGGATTTGCTTTCTTTGCAGGAGCGTATGGCGGAGCTTCTTTCAGAGCAGAGAGCTTCAGTAGTAACACATCTGAAACTTAATAAGTTTGTCGGAGAAAGTAAGGCCATGCGAGATGTCTTTGAATTGATCGCCCGTGTAGCACCGTCTGAAGCAAATGTGTTGATTAGTGGAGAGTCGGGAACAGGTAAAGAGCTTGTTGCAAAAGCTATTCATTTAAACGGCAGTCGTGCTACCAAACCGTTTGTAGCGTTAAACTGTGGCGCTGTACCGGAAACGTTACTTGAATCTGAACTGTTCGGATATAAAAAAGGTGCTTTTACCGGTGCTGATTCAGATCAGATCGGGATGTTCCAACAAGCAGATGGGGGTACACTTTTTCTCGATGAAATAGGCGAAATGCCGCTACACCTCCAAGCAAAACTACTACGAGTAGTGCAAGAAAAGAAAGTGCGCATGCTTGGTGCTGAGCAGGAGAAGGCAGTCGATGTGCGGATCCTTTCCGCTACGAACCGTAATTTGGAAGAAGAGGTTGCAAACGGTCAATTTAGACAAGATCTTTTCTATCGTTTAAATGTGGTGGCGATAAAAATCCCGCCATTAAGGGAGCGCAAAGAAGACCTGCCGCTTCTAGTTAATTCTATCCTTTCATCTTTAGCTCGTGATGGAGTGATGCCCGTTGTTACACCTGAAGCGATGAAGTGTTTACTTCATTATGATTATCCTGGGAATGTGCGAGAGTTGGAAAATGCTCTTGAGCGTGCAGTGGTGTTTGGCGGGGAGGTGATCTTGCCTGCGCATCTGACAGAGTGCATCAGAGAGGCGGCTGCCTATAATAAAAAAAGTGAAGTAGCTGCACTTGAAGAGATCGTTAATGCTGCTGATGCGATAAAGTTACCTGTTAATCTTGAGGAAGTTTTAGGAGATCTTGAGAAACAGTATTTAGAATCGGCTTTAAAGGCTAGTGCTGGCGTTAAAGGTAAGGCTGCTGCGTTACTCGGACTTACGCCCAGATCTTTTAGGTACAGGTTGCAAAAATTTGAATAACTTCAGATAGTATTTTTTAGGTAGTAACGCCGCCTTTTAAAGCTTGATCGGCGTAACTCTCTTTTTTTAAAGTGAAACACTTTCTTAGATCAAGCTCTTTTACAAAGAAAGAGAACGCTCTCGTACTTATAAAAACTTCTTCTTCGGTATTGCACGTAATAACGCCAACATACTTTGTGCTTGATGTGCTTGGTTAATATCCGCTAAGGCTGCTCTTAAAACTTGTTGCGGTATCTTTTCATCTGAGGTGGAAAGGTTTGGCAGATCTACCTTTAAAGGATCAACGTAGACACCGTTTACAGCAAGACGGAAATCCAGATGAGGTCCTGTTGACATTCCTGAAGAGCCGACATAGCCGATCACCTCTCCACGTTCAACGGTATCCCTCTTTTTCAAACCTTTCTTTATCGCTGAAAGGTGCAGATACGCTGTGGAATATTTAGCGTTATGCTGAATCTTAATCATACGTCCGGCAGCTCCAGAAAATCCTGCAAAGGTTACCCTTCCTGCTCCGATAGATCTAACAGGGGTACCGACAGGTGCTGCAAAATCAATCCCTAAATGCGGACGACGTATCTTTAAAACAGGATGTAGACGAGAATTAGAAAACACTGATGAGATACGGGTGTATTGTAACGGATAGCGTAAAAAATAATCTCCGATAGCGTTGCCGTTTTCGTCATAGTAACGTCTTTTTTTATCCTTCCCGATGTAGCTGATGGCAGCGTGTAGCTTGCCCTTGACGATAATCGAAGCAGCTTGAATAGGACCGACGCTTATGATCTCACCATCTTCCGTTTGTTGGAGTGTGTATGAAACAGAATAGGTGTCTCCCCGTTGTAAGTCACGTCTAAAATCGATGTCATTAGCGAGTAGGTCTACGAAAGAGTCGATCACCTCATGAGGCACTCCGCGATCAAGTGCATCTTTCGCTAGAGAGCTTGAGATAGAGCCCGTCACCACTTTTTCTTCTTCTGTATAAACAGGCTCAATGATATTAGGTTTGTACCCGTTAAAAGAATCACCGTCCAGAAGTAGGACGCGTCCTTTTTCAAGCTTTTTCCGTAACGCTGTAATATCGCCATCAGTAGAGAGTTGTAACTCAATATCATCTCCCGCTTTTACGCAAGAGAGGGGAAGGTTAACCTCCTTTAAAGCGTTGGCAGCATGAATGGCGCCAGAGGTGTTAACGGTATAACGGGACCAGATGCTAGAGAGGGTGTCTCCTGCTTTAACAGGATGGATAATTATTTTCGGTTCTGATGGCAGTGCAGGTGTTAATTCCTCACAAGTGTCCGTTTGAAAAGGTTCAGAGGTATCGTTAAGATCTTCCGGATCTTCAGAATCGATCAATAAGTGATCTTGAATGAGATCTTGATTAATCTCCGCGACAATTTTTAGAGGGCTGGCAGGGGCTATATCAAATAGTGACTTTACCAAAACCGTCAAAAGAACCACTGCCGCGAGTGAGTTTGTTATAGTTGTCTTTAAATAATGCATAACGACGATGGACTATAACGCAGAGTGAATAAGAGGACAAGGTGCAATGCAACAAGTTAAAACATCGTTTTGTCGAGATGCTCTAAGTATTGTTATTGTTAGTTTTTATTCTATGGCTAATAATACTTTTTCATGAGTGGGCGTATAATGGGGATTGATGTTGGAAGGGTGCGGGTTGGCGTTGCTTTTTGTGATCCGTTGGGAATAAGTTGTGCTCCTTTTGATGTATTTCCAAAGGCGCAAGGGCGGGCAGAGCGATCAATATTGAAACTTATTGATGAAAATAGCGTCAAACTTGTAGTAGTCGGAATGCCTTATAATCAGAGTGGAGAGAAGACGGTACAGTGTGAAATGGTTCAACATTTCATCTCTAGGTTAGAGCGCCGAGTTCCCTCAGATGTAAAGATTGTTTGTCAGGACGAGTACCTATCCTCAGAAGAGGCTATTCAGCGGATGGTGGAGCGGGGCATTGATGTGCAGAAACATCCAGTTGATGCTGTCGCCGCCTTAGTTATCTTAGAGGACTATCTCAAAGAGAATAAGGTGGAAACGAATTTGTAAATTATCGTCCTTAATATCTTTGATGGTTAGTTTTGTGTTTTTTATGCTCTGTTAACTATGAGAAAAATTGAATTTGGAATTAAAATTTCGATTGTATTACTGGTTCCCCTTATCGTAGCACTGATCGTCTTTGTGCAGATGCGGCAGATCTTTATCCTTCCTGCGAATGTAAACGATAAAGAGGTCGTTCTAGTGAAGGTGAAAAGTGGTAGAGACCTGAAAGAGGTCGGTTCAGAGCTGGTTGAAAAAGGTGTCTTAAAGTGGGCAGGAGTTTTAAATGTCCTTAAAAAATTCGCCGTTAAGGATAAGACAAAGGTGATAATGGAGGGTGAATATGCCTTCTCCCCAAGCATGACACCGAAACAGATCTTAAACAAAATGTTAAATGGAGAAGTTACCTTAAGAAAGGTAAGTATTAAAGCGGGTCTTTCTATCTGGGAGTTGGGAGAGATCTTTGAAGAAGCGGGGATCTGTTCTAAAAGTGATTTTGAAGCAGCTTTGGGGGACGGTGCCCTTCTGAAGCAATACAATCTCCCTGTGGAATCGTTTGAGGGGTACTTCTATCCAAAAACTTATGAGTTTTCATCTTTAGATTCTCCGCAACGTATTATCGGCGTGATGTTGGCAGAAGCAGAAAAACATTGGCCTAAAGAAAATACAGAATCTGCTGATAGGTTGGAGTTGTCACGCCATGAAGTCTTAACGTTAGCTTCTATTATTCAAAAAGAGGCGAAAGATCCGGATGATTACGGTAATTTAGCATCAGCGCTTTACAATCGTAGTACTTACGGCATGAAGTTTGAGTCTGATGAGACTGTTATCTACGGATTGAAAGATTTTGATGGAAACTTTACTCCGGAAGATAGAGAAGAAGAGCATCCGTATAATACTTGGATCATTCCAGGTTTTCCCCCTGGACCGATCTGTAATCCGAGTGATGTAGCGATCGATGCAGTCTTGACGTTACCGAAGACAACGAATCTATTTTGGATAAAAAACACAAACGGTAAGTTTGAGTTCGTTCCGGATAAAAAGAGTTTGGAGGATTTAAAAAGGAGCAGGGGAGAATAGTTCAGAAGATTATTAGAGGCGTATTCGTTTCTTTGCTCGATCTCGGGTTATGCGTCGTTTAAGATGTTTTAAAAGACACATAACCTAAAATTTATATAAAGATCTCAATTTTCTGCATGTGAATGTTTTAGAGTTAATAACAGGTGTTGAAGATCGACTGACGCGTAACCGTTACAAGTCAGAGCTACTGGTGGTGTTCTTAATTTGTAGCTGCGCCTTGCCCATCTATGCTGCCCTCTTTAGTTTTGTAGGAGGAGTGGCTGCGCTAATTTTTGCTTTATTATTATTTGTACTCCTCTTTGTAAGATGTCTTAAAGAGAAAAAATTTAAACGGGTAGGGAATATTGAAGCAGCTCATTTTTTAGATGACCTCTTTAAAAATAAAAATAGGCTCGTAAGTTATCTCTCTGTCAACGAGAAAGAGGACGAAGAGTCAAAAGAGGTGGCTAATCTCTTGAGCTACCAAATTGAATCTTTAATCCCTGAAGACTTTACCCCCGATCAATTTAAGTTTGTGCCTTCAAGAACTCAGAAGAAACTCTGTTATCTAGTACCGTTTTTATACGTCTTAAGTGGATTGATCTTTTATTTCTCCTATTCTGAGTTTCAACCACACAGTGCAGAAGCTAAAGAGATTATGGAAGTAATTGAGAAAGAAGATCTTCCACCTGAAGTTGAAGAAGCGTTACAGAAGTTAGCTTCTGCTATTGAAGAGGCAGGGCTTAGTTCTGAAGAGGTTGAAGATGCTTTAAGTGCGGCTGAAGAAACTCTTAATGAAGCGATAAGTGCTGAAGAAGGTGAATCTGCTGAAAAGAGAGAGATGGAAGAGAGGTCTTCACAAAAAGAGGATCTTTCTGAAAGGGAGTTGCCGACTCCTACTCCTTCAACAAGTGATACAAAAGATCAGAAAGAAGAGGAGAGAGCTAAGCAGGAAAAAGATAAAAAGGAGGAAGAAGAGAGAAAGCAAACAGGGCAAGATAAAGCTCAAGAGGAAAGAGATAAAAACCAGCAGGGGCAAGGTGCAGAAGATAAGGGTGGAGAGAAAGAATCTGCAAGTGGTAGGGAGGAAAATAAAGAGGGTCAACCATCAAAAGGAGAGCAAGACTCTCAAACAGGGAAGAAAGGTGATTCAGGTGGAGAGGGGAGTCAGAGTAGCGCCAATGCAAAAGATAATGGAGGTGGTTCCGCTGAAGATAAAAGTACGGCGGATAAAGAGGAGGGGGAAAAGGGTAGTTCTAAGGGAGAGAAAGGGGGTGACACAACAAAGCAGGACGGATCAGATAAGCAAGAAGGAGGTAAAGGTGCGGATCAGAAAAAGGATCAGGGCACTTCTTCTCAGAAACAAGATTCTGCTGAAAGTGGTAAAGATGGTGAAGATGATAAAAAAGGAAGTGATGGAAAGAAGGGTGATGCGGGAGATAAAGGTACTCCTGATGGCAGTAAACACTCTGCGGGGTCGGGCGGAAAAAAACAGGGCTTAGACAAAGCTAAAGAAACGCTTGATAATTTACGAAAAAAACAGGAGGAAAGTTCAACTGCTGCCGGTGAGGAAAAGGGGAGCTCTAAGGAGGAAGGTAAGAAAGACGCCGGTGAGGGAAAAGGGAGCTCTAAGGAGGAAGGTAAGAAAGATGCCGGTGAGAAAAAAGGGAGCTCTAAGGAGGAGGGTAAAAAAGACGCCGGTGAGGAAAAAGGGAGTTCTAAGGAGGAGGGTAAAAAAGACGCCAGTGAGAAAAAAGATGCTTCTAAGGAGAAGAAAGGATCTTCTGGTTTTGGAGCATCTCAAGTTGATTCACGTAGTGGGGAGAAGAGGCTTGGAGAGAAGGGGGCACGAGAAAGTTCAGAGAGTGAAAAAACTTTAGAAGAGGTGCATTTACCTAAAGGAAAAGAGAAGTTTGATCAAAAGTATGGAGAAGGTACGGGCAAAATTATCAAAGGAGATAAAGAAAGCGCGTATCGTACGCAGTTAAAAGATGTAAAATTAGCTAAGCCGGAGGATGTAAAAAATAGGGAAGATCAACTTATTCCTTTGGAATATCGCGATCTTTTGGATTGATGTTTTAGAGATATAGAATATGGACTTTATGAAAACTTCAAAGCCGACACTTAGTAATGAGTTGGCTGCTGCAATTCGTCGATTTAACGATATTTTTACCGCACTTGAAAATGAGATCTCAAGGGTGATTGTTGGTAATGAAGATATCGTGAGAGGCACCCTTGCCACAATCTTTGCGGGTGGTCACGCCTTGCTTGAAGGTGTGCCAGGTTTGGGAAAAACGTTACTTGTAAAATCCATCTCGCGTTCAATGGGGCTTCTTTTTAAACGCATTCAATTTACACCCGACCTGATGCCAATGGATGTGACGGGAACGCAGGTTTTGACAGAGGGTGAGAACGGTAAGAAAGAGTTCGTTTTTAAAGCAGGGCCTCTTTTTGCTAATATTGTTTTAGCGGATGAAATAAATCGTGCCACTCCGAAGACACAATCTGCACTCTTGGAAGCGATGGAAGAGAGGCAGATCTCTATTATGGGGGAAACTTATAAGATTAAACCTCCTTTCTTTGTTTTGGCGACACAGAATCCAGTTGAGTTGGAAGGGACTTATCCGTTACCGGAGGCGCAATTAGACCGTTTTCTTGTTAAGTTATTATTAAAGCCACCTACTTCCGCAAACTTAAAAGCGATTGTGGAGCGTACGACCGGTACAAAAATTCCAGAAGCGCAACCTGTTTTAGGCAATGCTGAAATGCTTGTTACGATAGAGAATATGAAGAAGCTTGTGCGGCAAGTTGTTGTTGCAGATCCGATGCAGGATATCCTTGTTAGGATCTTGGCAAAGTTAACTCCAAATAATGAATATGCTGGTGCGACAGTCAAGCAGTATGTTCGTTTCGGTCCTGGCCCGCGTGGTGCGCAAGCTGTCATCCTTTTAGCTAAAGTGATGGCGTTACTTGATGGACGCATCAATCTTTCGTTCGATGATATTCAAGCGGTTCTTACGCCGTGTTTACGGCACAGACTTTTGCTTAACTTTCAAGCAGAAGCAGACGGTGTTTCCTCTGATGAAATTATTGAAGAGGTTAAGGGCGGAAAGTAACTCACGCTAAAAGTTAAGATAAGACGAGATTGTTGTTATGTTACCGACGGTATTTACAAATGATTTTTTACGTCAACTTGAGCTTTTAAGATTAAGATCAAGACGTGCCTATTTAGGAACGAGGCAAGGGAATCATAAATCTTTAAAGCGCGGTTATGGTATGGAGTTTTCAGATTATCGTCGCTATGAATTGGGAGATGATCCGCGCCATATTGACTGGGCTGCTTATGCGCGTAATGAAAAACTTTTTGTTAAAGTTTTTGAAGAGGAGCAAGATCTAAGTGTGCTGCTACTTATTGATGCTAGCGCTTCAATGTTAAACCCAAAAGAAGATAAAAAATGGGAGACAGCTAGAGATATCGCCATTGCACTTTCGTATATAGCTTTGTTGCAACAAGATCGTGTTACGCTAACGATTCCAGGAATTTTTCAAAGCCCGTATTATGTCGGTGCTACTGCAATTCATCGCATCGGGAGTGATATCGGGAAATTAACTTTAAAAAACGGCAATGATATTTTACACGGTGTGCGGCAAGCTGCAGCAAGGTTGTGTTTTCCAGGTGTGGCAGTTGTTATCTCTGATTTTTTAATGCCTTTTAAGGAGATAGAGGGTATCTTTAATATTCTAAAAGCTAAAAACCTTGATATCACTGCAATTCAAGTTCTTGGAGAGAACGATCTAAAACCGTTTCCGCAAGAGAAAAATGTAAGGGTAGTTGATAGTGAAAATGGTGAAGAGGTCGAATTAGTTTTAGATGATAAGGCGAGAATAGAATATGAAGAGCATTTATCTGATCACAATAACAGAATAAGAACTTTTTTTAGTGAATCTCGGATTAGTTATGCTTTGGCGGAAGTTGCGCAAGGTGTGCAGGAGTTTGTCGTTAAAAATCTGACTAATACCACGTTGCTACAATGATAACATTATTCGGCTCATCATACGGAGCGCTTGTTCCTTGGCTTTTAACAGCCTTTCCATTTCTATTGGCAGCTCTGATCTATCTTTATAAACGTAAAGGATACGGAAAAGAGATAGTGGCATCGAGTGTTTTGATCTTAAAAAAGATACAACGCAAGACGGAATCACGGCGCAAGTTTTTTCCACCGCCACGTTTTTTCTTTGAGCTATTACTTCTGATATTGTTGTCATTAGCTATGGTCGGGGCCTATCAGGTATCTCCTACGCAAAACGTTGCTTTTTTGATAGATAATTCTTTTAGTATGAGCGCATTAAGAAGTGGAAGCACTAAAGATGCGCTGACCCTTGCCAAAGAAAAAGGTCTGCAAATCTTAGCTGAATTGCCCTCTGATGTTTCGGTTGAGGTCTTTGAAACGTCACCTAAATTAAGAAGTTTGACTACTAAAGGTGTAAAAAAAGCTCAGGCGAAAGCGGCCATTAACTCGATTACACTTGCTTACGCTGAGGATCGTTTACAGAGCGCCAGTAGCCGCCTCAATAGATCAGACTCGTACGGCAAGATCTTTATTTTTACTGATAACGCTAAAAATAATACTCCCTCAAAAGCTACAGATCATATTAGTGTTATTCAGATAACAGGTGATTACGGTAGAGTATCTGAAAATAATGTAGCTATCTCTAATATTTCACTATCTGAAGAGGGGGATGGTGCTAAGAAGAAGGTGCGGGTTTTAGTAACGTCTTATGCAGATACACCTACCTCTTGTGTGGTAAAAAGTTTTTATTGGAAAAAGATTGACGGAGTTCTCAGATCTGAAGAGGCGGAGCAAAAACAGTTAGCTCTGGCACCACTTAGTAAGGAGACGCTCTCTTTTGAAGTACCGCCTACTGCGTTAGCTTTTTCTGCAACTCTATCGATGCGAGGAAGTTCAAAGAGCTCTGATGTTATACTCGATGATAATCAAGCTTGGATAAGCTTAGAACAAGATCGGACGAAAGTTGCTTTGATAGGTGAGTTAACTCCAAAAGATCTAGGGCTGGATCAGATTAAATCCTTACGCTTTGTGCAGATCGACCCGCAAGACTATGCAAAGGGAGGTGCAGATCTTGAAGCGGCTAAGTTTTTGATCTTTCACAGAGCAACTCCTCCTACTTTACCGTCACACTCTGCTTTACTTGTTTTGCCTAAAGGTGAGGGGGTTTTTCAGGTCGAAGAAAAAAAAGATAAGGCTGAAATTAGTGGTTGGAGTGAAGGGCATCCACTCTTAAAATATCTAAATCTCTCAACGTTAAAGGGAATTGCTCTTTATCCAGTAAAGATGGTTGCAGGCTTACGTGATGTGATAAGGACGGATTCTGGTATTGCTTTAGCGGCAGCTGAGATGGGGAAGTTGCGTATCGCTGTTTTAGGTTTTGAGATCTTTCCTTATGAAGGGAAGCGTGCGCCACTTCTATCGATATTAACATTAAATATCTTTGATTGGTTATCATCGAGGAGTTTAAATAACGCTTATCTGCCTGTAAGAGCACAACTTGAAGCCTCTGCTCCTGATACTACTGTGCGTTACTTAGATCATGGAAACACCTTCGGGAAGCCTTTTAAAGGAGTTGAATCGGAACAACAACAATTATCCGCTACTAATAAAGTTACGTTACCTTTTCCAGGTTTAGTGAGGGTATTGCAAGGTGGTAAAGAACACTTTGTTGCAGTGAATTATTTTAATGATCGTGAATCTAATCTGCATGAAATTACAACGTTGCAATTACCGCAAAAAAAGATGCGGGAGATGGAAGATAAAAATGCGCGTCGTTCTTTTGTGCAGAACTTAGCTATGATCTGTTTTGTTTTATTAGTTATCGATTTTTTTGTAATGCTTATGAGGCGTAAAAAATGAAGACAACGTATGCATTACAATTTGCTAATCTTAATTCATTCTACATTATAACTTTAATTTTAGCGCTAGTACTTGGCACCTACCTATTTTTTAAGTTTAAAGGTGCTTCTTTCTCTTGGAGAGTATTTGTCTTTAGGTTTCTTGCGTTACTAATGTTGGCATTAGCTTTACTAGAGCCGAAGGTGATGAAAAAAACTTTACGCACTGATGGGTTATTATTGCTAGATATCTCGGATAGTATGGAACCTGAGGTAGCGCAGAACCTCCTTAATAAGGCAGCTGAATATAAGAAAGAGGGCTTTGAATATCGGGTGATTCCATTTTCTGGGCAGAGTTGTCCGTACTCTCTTCCTTCAGAAAAGGCTTTAAACTTTGATAAATTAAGAGACTCTTGGAATAGATTAAATATCGGAGTAACTGATCTAGAGGAGGCGCTCCGTAGTCAATTGATTGATCCTAATACAGGAGTGCTACTTATCTCTGACGGTTATGAAACGGTCGGGGATCTCTCCAATACCTTTCCTGACTTGCAAGGAGAAGGGGTAAAGGTTTTTCCGTTAATGCCGAATACGGGTGGTGCGCTTGATGGAAAGTTCAGGATCTCTCATATTCATGCGCCGTTAATGGCACCTCTTAAAAAGAGTGTGCCTATTAGGGTGAGTGTTGAAAATAGTACGACGCAAGATAGAGTAGGACAACTTTCAATATTTCATGATGAAAAGGAGGTTTATAATAAAGAGATCGTAGTACCGAAAGGGCAAGAAGCGGTTTTTGTGGCGTATAGCGATCCTTTACCTGAAGGAATAAAAGGAGTTAAAGCAATTTTAAAACCCTTGTCCGTGAGAGAACGAGAGACTACGACAATTTTAAAACCTTTGTCCGTATCTGAGGACGACTCTTTTGATCCTACTTCTGCACAACTTTTTATTGCAGCGGAAGAAAAGGAAAAGGTCTTACTTGTTAGTAGTAGTGCTGCTGAAGCAAGGTTATTGGAGAGGATCCTTAAAGAGCAGAGTTATCACCTACAAAGTGTGGTTACTGCTGGAAACCGTTTAAAGGATCGTTTAGAACTTTCAAAATATTCAGTAGTTATTTTTAACAATGTGCCGTTAGCAGAGTTGCCGCGAGGAGTTGCTACTGAAGTTGAGTATTATGTAGCCAATGGCGGCGGCTTTATCATGATAGGGGGCAATAAAAGTTTTGGATTGGGTGGATATAAAGATACTGCCATAGCGGATCTCTTACCTGTTGAAGTTTTAACCCCACGTAAAGAGCAGAAGCGTTTAAATGTAGCGGTAGAACTGGTGCTGGATAAGTCTGCTAGTATGCGTCAAAATAATAAGATAGAGTTTGTAAAAAGTGCAGCGGCGGAGGTTTTAAAAGTTTTAAAACCTCAAGATTATGCCGGAATAGTTGGTTTTGATGATTACCCTTTTCATTTGGTACCGATCGGGAGAATCCAAGATATCAGAGCAAAAGCTTTAGCTCGCTTATCTCAACTCTATCCTGCTAAGACAACGCGTCTTTTAGCTGCGATGGTGCTTGCTAAAAAAGATTTGGAGAGTGTTCCTGCTGGTAGGAAACATATGATTATCCTAACTGATGGGAAGCTACCGGATCAACAGAACTACCCTTATTATATGGAGATAGTAGATGAATTGCGTCTTCTGGGGGTGACAGTTTCTACATTCTTAATCGGAAATGAGTATGTTCCTATTTTAGTTGAGATAGCAGAGCGTGGTGGCGGAGCTTTTTACAGGACGGATAATCCAACTAATTTACCCCGTCTTTTCTTGCATGATGTTAAGGTTAATGCAGGAGAGAAAACACAACGTGAAAATCAACGTTATGATGTTGATGTTTTAATGAGAAACAGAAGCACCACCCTTAATTCATTTCCGTATCTACTCGGTTATGTTGAGACTAAGATTAAGCCTAGTGCAGATCTGGAGTTAGCTACCGCAACGAAAGAGAGAGATCCACTCCTTGCTTCATGGCGTTATAAACAGGGACGTGCTGTTGCCTTTACTTCAGATGCTAGTGGACGTTGGTCAAAACAGTGGGCAGAGTGGGGTAAGTTTCGGACGTTTTGGATTGAGTTAATAGATTCCGTACGTCCACAAAGTGGTAAAGCACTGGAAAATATTAAGTACGATCTCAGGTATTTTATGAGTAAAGGTAAACTTGTGCTCGATCTTACCGTTTATTCGGAGGGGGTGGTCGGAGACCTTACTGCAGATCTGATAGCAAGTGACGGTGCGCGCAAAAACGTAACATTTACCCCCTTAGCACGTGGACACTATCAGGCGCAACTTGATGGCGTTACGGCAGGACGGTATGAATTGCAAGCAAAGCTTGGTGGTATTAAGTTAACGGCGGTAGCTTTTCAATTATCTGGAGAGGTGTTCGGTGAGAAGAAGGGGCAGGGCTTTTTTAGGCAGAATCTAGAAGCGCTTGCTGCTGCAACTAAGGGCAAAGTTAATCCAGCAGTGGCTGATCTGATGGATAGCCGTTCTGAAACAGTTGAAGATCTTCCGCTTAGTCATTGGCTTTGTGCCCTCGCTCTTTTTATGCTCTGCTTTGAAATAGCACTTCGCGAACTTTTTAGCCGTCGATTCTATTTTTAGGAGGAATAATATAATACTGATAAACAGTAGGTGTTTTTAGGGCGTAAAGATATTTTTTTGAAAAAAGCGTTAAAAGGTGTAATGTAACTTTGTGGGGATCTTTTAATGTATTAAGGAGAGATGTCATGACTGAATTAGGTACTGCACTTACTACTTCTGCTGTGAAAGTTTTAATGTTGGGCGCAGGAGAACTGGGCAAAGAGGTGGTTATTGAGTTGATGCGCTTAGGCGTTGAAGTAGTAGCTGTTGATCGTTATGAAAACGCTCCTGCGATGCAGGTGGCGCATCGCAGCTATGTTATTAATATGTTGGATGGTGCAGAGTTACGACGTGTTATCGAAAAAGAAAAGCCTGATTATGTTGTGCCGGAGGTAGAAGCGATAGCGACACCGACCTTACTTGAATTAGAAAAAGAAGGGTTTTGCATTATTCCCACTGCTAAGGCGACTTTTTTAACGATGAATAGAGAAGGGATTAGACGCCTTGCCGCTGAAGAGTTGGGATTGCCAACTTCGCAATATAGATTTGCTGCTGATTATGAGGAGTTTAAAGAGGCTGTTAAGGAGATCGGCATTCCGTGTGTAGTTAAACCGATTATGAGTTCATCCGGACACGGACAGAGTGTTATAAAATCTGTGGATGATATTGAGAGATCGTGGCAACTTTCTCAAGAAGGTGGACGTGCTGGATCGGGCAAAGTTATCGTAGAAGGGTTTGTTGATTTTGATTATGAGATAACGCTTTTAACTGTGCGTCACGTTGGAGGCACTTCATTTTTAGAGCCGATAGGACACCATCAAGTAGATGGCGACTATCAAGAATCTTGGCAGCCGCAAGCGATGTCTGAAAAAGCTCGGAAGCGCGCTGAAGAGATCGCAAAAAAGATTACAGACGCACTTGGGGGACGAGGCATCTTTGGAGTTGAGATGTTTATTAAGGGAGATGATGTAATCTTTAGTGAAGTCTCTCCACGTCCACATGATACGGGGATGGTGACGTTAATCTCTCAAGACCTTTCTGAGTTTGCTCTGCATGCGCGTGCTATTCTAGGTTTGCCTATTCCTAATATTGCATTTCACGGTGCCTCTGCTTCTAAGGCCGTAGTGGCGTGGGGCAATAGCAAACAGGTAGCATTCGGTAATCTCGAAGAGGTTTTGGCAGAAAAAGATACGACGTTGCGTATCTTCGGAAAAGGTGAAGTACGTGGACACCGTCGAGTCGGGGTTTTATTGGCACGTGCAGAAAGTGTTGAAGCTGCCAAAGAAAAAGTTTTTAAGATGAGTCAAAAATTAAAAGTTATTTTGTAGTTTTTGTACAAAAGAGATCTATAAATAATCTTATGAAACTATTCCTACGTTTATATCTTAGATAGAGTACGACGTAGGACTTACTTATCTTAAAAGTCTTTTTTCCTTTTATCGTGCTGAAGTATTACGATACGAAAAAAGCTTTAATAGTTTTTAACGCTCTTTAACCTTTTATCGTTTCGTTGGAAGCGTCGCTTTTAGGTGGATTCTGATTGTGTCCGATATGTTCACCTTCTATCTCAGAATCATGATCTGATTCGACAAAGAAGACGACCGGTAGACAACCACACTCAAAGCAAACGTTTTGTGGACAATTCTCCTGATAGCTGGAGATTAACCATGAAAAATCCGGATCTGTTAATTCATAAGGGAAAACTGCTCTGCCCATAGACACCACCTCCTGAAAGTTCCGTTGTTTTGTTACAAAACTTGAACCCCATCCATTCCTACCTCTTAAATACGTTTTTCGGCGAAAATATTTTAAAACTTGAGTATGGATTTTAAATAAGATACCTAAAAAAAGGTGCAAAAAATGGTAATAAAATCAAGCTACTACTAGAAGCAGAAGGGTTGCTGCGATTCACTCAAGTAAAAACCTCACTTTATGCTTAATTTTCGCTTAAATTGAATGAATTATGTAAAATCAACACCTTATTAACAGAAGTGGAGGATATTGAAGGCAATTCTTCTTTTTAGAGGGGTGGTTGCGGAGTTGATCTATCCTAAATTATTATCTCTTCTTATGAAGAAAAATAATTGCTTATTTATTATCTTAGCTAACGTGCTTTTAACTGTTTTTACGTGTAGTGCTGATGATTCTGCTTTAAACGGTATCGTCGCCACAGTTAATGGCGAGCCTTTTACATTAAGAGATCTTAATAAAAGGCTCTCTCCTCCGAGAAAGTTAACGATGCAGCAGGCTGCCACAGACCCTGAAGCTAAAATCGCCTTAGATCAACTTATCCTTGAAAAGTTAATAGAAGAAGAGGCCAAGTTGCGACGGGTTGTTGTGAGTGCGGAAGAGGTCGAGAGGTATTTAAATGAATTAGCTGTGCGTAACGAGCTTTCCAGAGAGGAGTTCGAAAAAGTTTTTAAGAAGCAGAGTGGAAAAACGATTGAAACCTTTAAAAAAGAGGTGGCAGCGCAGATCTTGAAATCAAAGTTGGCGGGAGAGTTAATTAGAGATAGCTCTGCTGTAACGGATAGAGAGATTGATGAATATATTAAAGATCATCCGGAGCTGGTGCACAATGGCGGGAAGATAAAGTTAAGTCAGATTATGCTAAGTGGAAAAGATGAAGCTACTAGAAAAAAAGCAGAGGAGTTGAGAGCTACCTTAGCGGAGTCGGGCGATTTCGCAGAAGCTGCACGAAAGTTTTCAAGCTCTCCCGAAGCGGCGTCGGGTGGTTCACTTGGTGTCGTTGCTGAAAAAGATCTAGCTCCTGCTGTTTTTGATGCCGTGTTCTCTTTACGCATAGGAGAGGTTAGTGAAGTGGTAAGTTCAGCAGAGGGGCATCATATCTTTAAAGTTGAAGATCGCGTTTCAGATAATGAAGATGATCAGAAGAGGTTACGAACGGAGGTAGATCAGATCTTAAAACAGAAAAAACTTGAAGCAAGGTTACAAGATTACTTTAATGTAGATCTATTTACTAATCATTTTGTGGATAAAAAGATCTAGTGCAGATTAATCGGAATATTTTTAGAGCTTATGATATTCGTGGTAATGTCGAACGGGACTTGTCGCCACAATTTGCGCACCTTCTGGGGCGTACCTTTGGAGAACTCGTTAAATCAGAAAAACGTAATGAAATAGCGATCGCTTGGGATTGTCGTAAAACTTCTGCGCTTTACGCAGATAATGTACGGCTTGGTCTACTAGAGGCGGGTGTTAATTGTGTTATCTTGGGGCTCTGCTCAACACCGCAACTATATTGGAGTATTGTAAAAAACGATTTTGGCGGTGGGGTGCAGGTAACGGGGAGTCACAATGCTATTACTATGAACGGCTTTAAACTGTGTCTCGGTGCTAAAGGTCTTAGTACGGATCAGATTATTAAATTACACGATTCAATGGTTGAACACGGTGAAATGGTGCCGGAGTTACAACTTGGTACTGAAAGAAAGTATGATTGTCATGCAGCTTATGTTGACGATCTCTTTAATCTAACTAAAGAACACTTTGGTGATAGGCACCTAAAGGTTGTTATTGATGGTGGTAACGGTGTGGCGGGGCCAGCAGGTGCAGCTGTTTTAAAAAAATTAGGAGTTGAAGTAATAGAGCTTTTTTGCGAACCGGATGGATCATTTCCTAATCATCATCCTGATCCATCAGTAGAAGCAAACTTGCAAAATCTGATAGAGAAAGTTTGTCAGGAAAAAGCCGATCTCGGAATCGCTTGGGATGGGGATGGAGATAGGATCGGTGTGGTAGATGAGCGTGGAGAGATCATCTTCGTTGATATTTTAATATTGCTGTATGCTTTGGAAATTCTAAAAGAGGAAGCAGGTATAACGGTTGTAGCTGATGTTAAGTGTTCCGATAAGCTTTTTAGTGAAGTTAATAAAGCTGGTGGAAAGGCGATCATGTGGCATTCAGGACACTCCTTAATGAAGCAAAAAGTTTTTGAAACAGGGGCTGCTTTAGGTGGAGAGTTGTCGGGACATATCTTCTTTAAACACCGTTTCTATGGCTTTGATGATGGTGTTTATTGTGCTTGTAGATTACTTGAGATTTTAAGCAATACGGATAAAACGTTATCTGAATTGATAGCGCAGTATCCGAAAACAGTTGCAACACCTGAAATCAGGGTGCCGTGTCCTGATGAGATTAAGTTTGAAGTTATTACAAAGTTACAAGAGAGGCTTAAAGATCTGCCGATTTGCACCCTTGATGGGGTGCGGATTACCTTTAATAATGGCTGGGGGCTTGTTCGTGCTTCTAATACGGAGCCAGCCCTAACTTTAAGGGTTGAAGCAGATACTGCAACACACCTCTCGCAATACCGAAGCTTTTTAGAAGGTCTTGTGGCTGAAGTTAGAGAATAGCCTATCTATGAGTAAGGAAAGTTCAAAAGTTGAAGTTATCGAGGTCATTGCTGCTGCTGAACATAATTTAAAAAATGTTTCATGCACCATTCCGAAAGGAAAGGTCTCTGTTATTAGTGGTCCCTCTGGTGCTGGTAAAACTTCACTTGCTATTGATACTATCTTTGCCGAGAGTGCTTATAGGTTAAATGCCTTAAATACGGTTTTAAATCCGTTAAAAGGAAACGCACTTTGTATCTCACGTCCAAAGGTTAAAAAGATAACGGGGCTCCCCCCTGTCTATTATCGAAAAGAGAAGACGTTATTAAAGAATCATACAGTTGCTAGTTTTATAGGCTTGGATCTCCTCTTTGCAGAGCTGTTTAAGAGGCATGGAGAGAGACCGTGCCCTTCTTGTAAAAAAGGAGAGATTATTGCGACAACACACACCTCTGCTGCGGAGGAATGTGTCGCACAAGCTTCAGGATTTGTGGCAATCTGTGGTGTTATTAAAAGTGATGGGCTTTCTGAAGAGGAAGCGTTGGAGCTTTTTAATAAGGTCTTATTAAATGCCTCTTCTCGAGTTGTTTTTCAAGGAAAGATAATTGATCTTGATGATGATGAACACCTAAAAGGTGAAATAATAAAACTTTATATAAAAGATAAACAACCTATTACCGTAGTTGTTGATCGTTTAGATCCGTCGCAAGATAGTCGCAGATTAAAGCAAGCTTTAAATTTGGCAGAATCATTACAGAGTAACGGTGTTGTAACGTTAGAGCTTGATTCTAAGGGTGATGTTCGGTCTACTTCTGCAAAACATTTTGCAGAAAGTGGTATCTGTAATAGGTGTGGCTATACTTCGTTTGTTGTATCGGAAGGTATTTTTAGCTGCAAATTGCTAGGAGACGCTACCTTTAATGGTGGTTTTAAAGGGCTTGAAGGCTTTTCATATTTAAGTGCAACGCAACAGGAGGAGTTCCTCACCTATCGTTTAGGCGGATACCTTCTTGAAGATCTTCTGCAAAAAACTACTGCTGAATTACTAGATCTGTTACGCCCCTTGAGCGAAACGGATTCTCTTGTAAATCTCTTAAATATCTTACAACGTCTCGGATTGGGGCATCTTTCGGCGCTTAGGACTTGTAAAACTCTTTCAAATGGTGAGTTGCAACGGGTGCAATTAGTAAACTCTTTTAACCGTATCGTTCGAGGAACGTTATTAGTGTTGGATGAACCAACCTCCGGTTTGCACGACCTTGATATTCCGCCCCTACTTAAGATCTTTCAAGAATTCTCTGCAAACGGTGTGGGGCTTTTGCTTGTCGAAAATAATAGACAGGTTCTTGCTATTGCAGATCATCAGATAATTTTAGGAGAAGGTGCTGGTATTTATGGCGGAAACGTTATCTATGAGGGGAAGCCGCAAAAAAGAGAGGGGAAAGAGAAGTTAAAGGTAGGACGTGCTAAAAATATAGATAGAAGTTTTTTTCCTAATGAAGAGGAGTTGCAAAAAAGAGAGGGTAAAGAGGAGTTAAAGGTAGCGCATAGTAAAAATATAGATAGCAATTCTTTTCCTGCCATTCATCTAAAGGGTGTAACGGTACACAATCTCAAGTCCATTGATGTTGATTTTCCATTACGATCTTTAACTTGTGTTAGTGGTGTTTCGGGAGCAGGCAAAAGCTCTCTTGTCTTTGAAACACTTTTACCAACTTTAAAAAAAGTAACGAAGCTTCCTTCTAAGACCTCTTTTCCTTATACGGAAAGATCGGAGGTTAATTTTTCCGAATTGATTTGTGATGAAGGTGTTAGCCGTGTAGTAGCGGCACCTCTTGCTTCTGAGGTCTTAACTCCAAGATCTTTTGTTGCTGGTTATGTCGGGATCTTTCCTTTTTTAAAAACGCTCTTTTCTCAACTTCCTCTTGCTCGAATGCGTGGTTTTAAAGAAAAGGATTTTTCTTTTGTGCATAATGCCTGTGCAGAATGTGGTGGAACGGGGTGGCTACCGTCTGGAGTTTGTCATCTTTGTAAAGGACAACACTTTAATGAGGCTTTATTAGAGGTGAAATTTAAGGGTCTCTCTATCTCTGAGATATTGGATAGGTCGGCAGCGGAGGTTGTAGATATTATCGGGGTTATCCCACGTTGTAGGGAGCGTTTGGAGCTTTTAAAGAAATTTCATCTTGATTACTTACCGTTAAAACAACCGTTAAATAGTGTTAGTTATGGAGAGTTGCAACGCTTAAAGTTTGTAAAGGAGTTTAGTCGTAGTAGTAAGCCCGCAATCTATCTTTTTGATGAACCTGCTTCAGGCTTGGATGATAAAGAGATCGTTAATTTGCTAACTGTTTTTCAGGAGTTTATTAAACACGGTAATACTATTATTGCGATTGAGCATAGAGATGTCTTTGTTAAAGGTGCAGATTGGATCGTTGATTTGGGGAGATCTGCTGGAGCCAAAGGAGGTGCGTTAGTGGCGCAAGGATCTTTTGAAGACGTTGTTAAAAATGAGCGTTCTGCCACAGCAGCTCTTCAATGATCTCTAGCGCTCTTTAAATAAGGTTTATATAAAAAATGAGAGATGGATCCGAAAAAATAGCTGTTCTTTTATGTAATCTCGGAACGCCAGAAGCGCCTACTGCTAAAGGGGTAAAAGCTTTTTTAAAGGCTTTTCTTTCAGATCCGCGAGTGATTGAGAAGCAAAATCTTCTTTGGAAGTTAATCTTATATCTTGTTATCCTACCGTTTTCTTCAAGAAAAAGTGTAGAACGGTATAAAAGTATCTGGAGTGAAAACGGGTCTCCTTTAACTTGTAACACTTATGCTTTGGCAGAAACTTTACAAGCGCGACTTAATCAGAGAGAGGTTAAAGGAGAAGTTGCTATTGGGATGCGTTACGGGAACCCCGCCATTATTGCAGAGCTGGATAGACTCCTTGAAAAAGGTTTTTCTGAAATCGTTGTTTTCCCCCTTTTCCCGCAGTATGCTTCGGCAACAGTTGGTTCGATTAAAGAGGTAGTTCTGCACCATATAGCGCGGAAGTTAGTTGTTCCGGAAGTACGTTTTGTTAAACCGTACTATGATAATGAAAGTTATATTGAAGCTTTGTCGGAGAGTGTTTTGGAGCAGCTTGGAGAGAAAACGCCGCAAGCTCTCTTACTCTCTTATCACGCTTTGCCGATTGAGAGCACCTCTCGCGGAGAGCCTTATCATGAGATGTGTTGCAAAACGACAAAAGCTTTAAGTGAAAAATTAGGCAAAACCTCCTTTAAGATTGTGCACTGTTATCAATCTCGTTTCGGAAGGGGTAAGTGGCTTGCCCCTGATATAAAAGATGTTGTTACAGCTCTGGCAGCAGAGGGTATAAAAGATATCGCTGTGGCATGCCCTAGCTTTTTAACAGATTGTTTAGAAACTTTGCTTGAAATAGATCACAGTTTAAGGACGCACTTTATGGCATTAGGTGGTGAATCTTTTCACTATATAAGGTGTTTAAACTGTGAAAAAAGGTGGGTTGATAGTATTATAAAGATTTCAGGTCTTATTTAAACTCTTGCTATAAATCAAGGTGTTTGCTGATTGTGAAAAGATATAACAGAATGAAGGCGGCATAAGGCTAATTTTGAACAGGATAAATTTTAGCAAAATAAAAACAAAACAAAAAAAGGTGTAACTCAGATGAAAAAAGAAAGGATGATGAAGGTAAAGACAGTAGTATTCCTATTATCACTAATCTTACTACTGCTAATCGGTGTTCCCAACTTTTTTAACTTTACCTCTAATGCAGCCGATGATCTTATTAGTTCTGATCTTAAAAGATCAGACGCTGCCCTCTTACCCGCAACACTACCGTTTGACCTCACTACTAAAAAGGGAGGAGAGGTTATAAAATGCACTAACTTTAGTGAGACTTTAGATGCTACTGTTTCAATAACTGTAATCGGTGCTAAAAATGAAGTTACAACTGAAGATATCTCTATTAAAAGTGCTTCAGAAGAAGTTTTCGATATTAGACAGATTGCAGGATTTAAAAAGAAAATTAAAAGGTCAAAATACGGTATAATTGATTTTAACTCACAAGATAAAGATGTAAGTTGTGAGATAATCAGTTATGACTATCAGTATCGTGATATTTTAAAAGATGTTTATAGTACCCGTTCAGTTGGAAGAGATGACATCCTCTCTGGAGAGAGCTACATTATTGCAAGCCCTCATATCTATAAAAAACCCCTTGCTCTAAAAACCCTCGTTATTCACAACACCGCTTCAGAACCATTAAATCTAAATATTACAGGATACTCTAATGTAGGAAAGAAGATTCTAGGAAAAGATAACGTTTCAATCCCTCCTTATGGCAGATACGCCCTAAGAGTACGTAACTCTGCCCACGCCACATATCACCTTACACCTAACGTTACAGAAGGGGCTGCTACACCCCAATATGTAGCTTATTTAAGGGTAACCTCTAATGCCCGTGAGTCTGCTCCTTATCAGAAAGTACACTTTATAAAACCGAGTAAAACCTTTGAAGAGAGCGCCCTTTTCCCTGCAAAAGGGGTGCTAGTTGTTTCAAATATAAGTTCAGCTCCTACACTATTTAACTATGAAGTTTATACGAAAGGTTTAAAGGTTTATGAAGGTACAGAGTGGGTTTTACCGTATGCACAGAGGTACTTGGATTTAAAGAAGCAACTTAAGAAGTTAGATAAACCAACGATAAAACTTATCCCTGAAAATCAGTTTCGTCCTAAGGTATGTGATAGTGAAGGTAAATGTGTAACCTCCATGCAGCGGGGACTCCTCGTGGTTAATCAGTATGACAGTGTGAAACGGAATCCGTACCAAGTTTTTGATAACCGTTATTATAACGGCACCTCTCTATTTGCTACATTTGATAATACCTTAAAGGAGAAGACAACATTACAGATAGTTAATTCAAACCCTAAAGATGCAGAGGTATCTTTACTGATAAATCAAGGTGGTGATTATAAAAAACATATTTACACACTTGGAGGGAACTCAACTTTAACCGTAGCATTAAGAAAGCTAGTTAAGAAAAACACCTTAGGTTATATCCTTTTTTCTTCAGATAAGGCTATTACAGTATACGTTCGTTCTTTTTATAAGGGAGGTTCAAGTAGAGAATACTTTGCTACACCGTTAGAGAACTTAGATAGTGATTTTGTTAGTGATAGTAGGTTTAGAGATAATACCTTACAGGAGAGTTTTAACTTTAGCTCTGCCGTTACCTATTCAAAATTACCTGTAACGTGTTTTAAGTATGCTGGTTTTAAAGACAGTGATGGTGATGGTTTATGTGACCACGAAGAGGTAGCGATCGGCTCTAATCCTAGAAAAACAGATACAGATAATGACGGTATCTCTGATGGTGAGGAGCTTTATCACTATTTTTCATCACCCCTTTTAAAGGATAGTGATAACGACGGTTACTCTGATGCAGAGGAGATTGAAGCAGGAACGAGACCCTACGATGCGAATGTTTTTCCTGAAAGAGAGTTTGGAGATCTTACGATTCGTTTTGATAGTACAGGGCAGGTTATGAAAACTCGTCCACCTATCTCTTATGCTTTAAACTCTGCACATACTTGGCCAGGAAATACATTTAAAAGTAGTGATTGGGAGTATCCAAGTATTACGGCGTTGATACCATTTTTTGCGCATTCTAAAGCTACAACTACTTCTCATGTTGAACTTTACAATAAAATAGCAAGAGGAGAACCTATTACTTACGGTGTTGTAGATATGAGGAAATCCGAGACCGCACGAAAAAAATTTTCTCGGGATGATCTTGCAGAGCTTGCGCAGATGTATATTGAAGCTTATTTGGGGATGATAAGAGACGTTATAAAAAATGCCTCTTGTGAAGTTAAAGAGGATCTAGGAGGTATAAAGGAGACTCCGTCTCAGGATGAAGACGCTTTACTTCAAGGTGATAGGGTTCCTGAAGGTGCCCCAGATATCTTTATAAGGTTAATTGATCAGGAGTGTGATGGTGAACATTGGTATACTGCTACTTCTTATGTGGATCCCTTTACTAGAGAACTTACTCTTTGGCGGGTAGGCATTGAGCCTGCGTCGAAGACAGAATACACACTTGCACATGAGCTTGGGCATAAGTTTGGACTTATAGATCTATATCAAACAGGTATAAGGGATGTATTTCCTAGATCTATAATGAAAAGTGATAGTTACTGCATGACAGGCTTTGATGTGCTTAATATCTATATTAGAAGCATTATGCAGCTAACTAATTTTCAACTCTCTTATTCTGATATTATTCAAGATCATCTGCATAGTTGTACTACTGATGCAATACCTGACGGAGTAAAGATAGTTTATGAATATGATGGTAAAGTTCAAGAAACTCCTTGCTTTAAAAAAGAAGAGATAATTATCATTTCTCCTTTATCAGGGGAAATTTTTGAATATGAATGGTGTGTATATAATGAATTACGCAGTGTAGAGAGAAGTAAGATAGGATCAGAGAGAATTAAAGAAGTAGAGCGGTTAAAAATTTTTCCTGCTACAATAGTAAGCCCGATGTGTGATCCTAAAGACATTGAGTGCAACAATAAGCACGTTAAGTGTCGCCAAGAGTTTTTTAATACCTATATAAAATGTGTTGTTTATAAGGGTGAGCAGCTGCAAGCTTGGCTAGACTTCTATCTAGCTTATATGGATCTTACTATCTGTAAGATCAAGGATTGTCCAAGTAGTTCTGATTATATGGATGTTGCAAGATGCGATATAAAGTATTGTGAGGAGGAGTTTGGCAAGAAATTAAATGCTCATCAAAATCTTGTTAAAAAAATGGGCACTGTGGATTGTAACGTTTGTGAAAAAGATACGTGTAAAGCTTCAGGTAAAGAGTATGAATATGTAAAGCCGTGGGGGAAGCCTTGTGTGTGCCGCAATAGCAGATGTGAAGAAGGTAAGTTTGTAATTAGAAGCCCTAATAAAGATGGTCGCTATATCTGTTGTGATCATAGTGATGATCAATACTGTAAAACAGGAAGGGGGATACTTTGTTGCCCTGCTAGTAAGAGTTGCATTGAAGATTTTATTGAACAAGAAAAGGTCTGTTGCGATAATCCGTTTACAGATCCCCTCGGGGAGAACACAATTTGTTGCGATGGTGCAAAAGATCAAAAACGTAAGTTATGCAAATGTGGTAGTGAGTATCAAGTTCTTTCAAGTGATACAGAGGAGGGCTATCTCTGTTGTGAAGATAAAAATGCTGTGGAGTGTAGTGGGAAGTGTTGTAGTGGCACCTGCGCTAATGGTGTGTGTTGCGAAGAAGATGAAATAAGTTGTGGTGGTGTTTGCTGTGCAAAGGATAGGTGCGCGCATTCTCCCGTACAATCAAAGTGTTGTCCGTCAGGAACGAAACTTTGTGGAGACCTCTGTTGCGACTTCTGTGGTTCATCCTCAGGGCTTGACAATTTTGTTTGTGTAAGATGTCCAGAAGGACAAATTACCTGCGCAGAAAAGTGCTGTAAGCCTGAAGATTGCTATGGGGATCCTGACCCAAGTGCAGGGGTCGATGGTGTTGGAACCCCCTATTGCCATAATAATTGTGGAGAAGAGGAGTTTGAATGTCCTAATAGTGAAAGGTGTTGTTCGATATATAAAGAGTGCTGTGATAATAAAGAAGAAAAAGGGTGCTGCCCTAAGTGCGCTAGGGAAGATGTCTTTGTTGGAAGAAAAGATGATAAAAGAAAAACTCCTATCTGTTGTCCGAAAATAAAGCCGTACTATAAAGGTGATAATATAAAAGGAAGTCCAGTGTGCTGCGATAAGGATGAGATTAATTGTGGCGGAGTTTGTTGTGCCCCTAACCTGTGTACAAGAGGAAAATGGGGTTATGCCTGTTGTCCCGCCACTACCTTTACAGGAGAAGAGCAGATAGCTTGTGGAAAAGAGTGTTGTGAAAAGAAGTATTGTGAAAATGGAATTTGTAAAATGCCGACAACGACTTCTACGGTAACAGCAACGCCGCCTGATACACCTAATGCAACGGAGTCTCCGACAAAGGCACCAAAACCTAATCAAACATCTACACCAGATGAAACAACGACACCAACTTCTAGTGAAACGGTAATGCCAACGCCTAGTGAGACACCGCCACCTGCTGCAACAAAAACTCCGTTAAGAACGGTAACTCCTACGGTAGTACCATCTAAGACGGTAGCGCCTAGTAATGCTCCTACTCCGACTATTACGAAGAGTGCTACTCCAACAATGACTCCAACAAAAACGGCTACTCCAACGAAAACGCCGACGCCTTCAAGGACACCGACGAAAACACCTACAAAGACACCAACGCCGACTCCGACGATAACGCCGACAGTAACATCAACTCTTTCACCGACACCTACTTGTCCTACGGGGATAGACTTTAATGAGATTAGTCAAAGTTGTTGTTCAAAAGATCTTCCGTACTATATTAGTAAAGAGGAGCCGAATATCGGGATGTGTTGTAAATTAGCAACAGATACCCTTTGCGGAAGTTATGAAGTACAGTGTTGTGCTAGTGGACAGTGTACTTCGGGAGACTTAGGGGATCAGACCTGCTGTGCTGCTACTACCTCTAGTGGCAAAAAGCAGATCGCTTGCGGAAGTGTCTGCTGCGAAGAAACATATTGTAAAAGCGGAGTTTGTAAAACACCAACTCCTACACCTACAAAAACTCCAACAAAAACACCTACGCCAAGTGTAACTAAAACACCAACGAATACTCCAACAAAAACGCCAACGCCAAGTGTAACAAAGACACCGACAAAAACTCCTACACCAACTCCAACCCCTAAACTAACACCTATACCAACAGTGACGAAGTCTCCAATAAAGACACCAACCCCTACACCATCAGCAACCTTTAATCCGTTCTTTACAGAAAGTGTCACACCAACACCACTGCCGACACCGTTCTACACGGAAACAACAGGCACACCGATGCAATCCCCAAATTTTTAACCTCCGTTCAAACCTTTGACCTCCGTCTAGACCTAGCCGATCTTGAATCGCGCCCGTTCCAATTTTTTGACCTACGTCTAGATCTAAGTGATTCGCCCTGCAAGTTGCAGCCCGTTCAAGTGCCCTTAGAGGGATCGTGCTTGAAGGGTGGTAGCACTACTTATTAAACCAGTTGTCAGCTCTTTCAGTCATTTCGTTTAATGTTGCTTCCAACTGTAAAAGTGCTTGATCAAACTCCGCACCTACTAAGTCTTTAGGAAAGCGTAGCGGTTCGCCTAAAATATAAACGGCGGGGGAGAACGGTTTTGGAATAATCATGCCGTCCCAACTTGAAAGTTTCCAAACCTGTTTTGCACTGTAAGTGACGGGGAGGATCGTGGCGCCTGTCATAACGGCGAGAGATAATACACCTTGCTTTGCTTTGTATCTCGGCCCCCTTGGACCATCAGGTGTAAAGCAGACGTGGTGCCCCTCTTCTATCTTTGCAGCTAAAGATCTAAGAGCATTTACTCCACCATAAGAAGAAGATCCGAAAACAGTAGAGATCTTTAAAGCACGCATAATCTCACTAATAATTCTCCCGTCAGTATGGTGCGAGATCAGAACAAACATCTCTCTTTTGCAGTTCGAGCTTTTATGCTCAAGGTAGACCCAAGGGATCATCAACTGTCTGCCATGCCAAAAAACACCGATAATAGGTTCTTTATCACCCCATAAAGCTTTATCACCATCAAAACCGACCTTCTCCCAACGAAGGGTGGCGTGGATAAACCTTAATAACACCGCTCCCACCTTTGCAGCGATAAAGACTTTTAGATGCTGCTTAAATGATAGCTTTCTATGAGATCTTTTTTGCTCAGCCATGATCCTTTAAACTTTATCCCGCTTTAAACTGTAAGGCGTGTAGTTTTGAGAAACAGCCACCACGTTTTAATAGTTCATCGTGTGTGCCAACTTCAACAATGGTGCCGTTTTCCATAACGATAATTTTGTCAGCTGTTTGAATTGTTGAAAGACGGTGTGCAATAACAACTGTGGTGCGTTGACGAATTAAACTTTCCAGCGCTGCCTGCACTTCTCTTTCAGACCTGTTATCAAGAGAAGCTGTGGCTTCATCTAAGATTAAAATCGGAGCGTCTTTAAGGATAGCACGTGCAATAGCGATACGTTGTCTCTCTCCGCCAGATAAACTAAAACCACTTTCTCCAACTACCGTGTTAAACTTCTGTGGTAGCTGCATAATAAAATCATAAGCGTAAGCTGTTTTTGCGGCTTGAATAACTTCAGCTTCTGTACACCCTTCTTTACCGTAAGCGATGTTGTTGTAGATGGTATCATTAAAAAGGAAGGTGTGTTGAGTGACCATAGCGATTCTGCGACGCACTTCTGCGATCGCAACATCTTTAATATTGACGCCACCAATAAAGATGGAACCACTTTGCGGATCTATAAAACGGGGAATAAGTGCAACTAAGGTGCTCTTTCCTGCTCCCGAAAAACCGACTAAGGCAACGCGACTATTTTCTTCAACGGCCATGTTGATATTCTTTAAAGCAGGTGCTTTATCGGCAGCGTAGCTGAAAGTTACATCTTTAATAACGATATCATTTCCGCTCCCTAGTGGGATCGTATCTCCCTTATCCTGTACGGAAGGTGGAGTGTTTAACAGTTCATAAATTCTATCAGTGCCGGAGATGCCTTGTTGTAGCTGATTATTTATTTTGCTGAGTCGTTTAAACGGTGCATATAAAAGGAAGATAGAAGTTAAAAATGATAAAAACATCCCTGAACTTCTGCCACCATCCATTACAGCAAAACCACCGAACAGAAGCACTCCAGCGATAGCAAAGATCGCCATGACTTCATTTAGAGGTCCTATGGCGGCACGAATACGTTCAGACTTAATAAATGTACGGGTTAGATTCTCATTTTCTTTAGCGAATCGTTCCTCTTCAAATTTTTCACGATTAAAAATTTTAACGATCTGGTGTCCGAGCACAGTTTCTTGAATCAATCCGCTAATACTGCCGATGGCATCTTGCCCGCGCTTACTTAATTTACGGATCCTACGACTAAAGCGGTAAACAGGGATAAAGCCAACTACAAAAGCCACAAAAGCTACTGATGCCAAGATAGGATCAAGACAGATCGCATAAGCTAGTAATGCAATAATGCTAATAATATCTTTAACAATTGAAGCTAAAGAGCTAGTTAAGATATCTCGTACTAAGATAACATCACTGGTGAATCTCGCTAAAATATCTCCGACAGATTTTGTTAAAAAGAAATCAGAACCCATCTTTAATAGGTGTGAGTTCATCTTATTTCTAATATCGCGAGTGACGTTATGCCCAACTTTTGCCATTAGAAATTGCTGTCCGAAGTCCAGCGCTGCACGGATAAAGGCGAAGATGATTAGCGCTGCAAACATAACCCACAGCAGGTCTCTACTTTTGTCATTAAAGACCTTATCTAAAACGTTTCGTATTAAAAACGGAATACCCGCTTCAGATGCACCAAAAAGCGCCATGCAAATTAAGGCTGCAATAAACTGCCAACGATACGGTTTTAGGTAAATGTAGATCCTCCGCCAAGTTTGAGGTAATGCCGATATCTTGAGGCGTTGCTTCTTCTCTTTTTTCCCCTGTTTGGAAAAAGGCTCTTGAATAGTGTCGGTATTGTTGCTCATAAAATTATCCATCCTCTGCAAGGGTAACGGAAGTTTTGAAGTACACACTATAAAGGGAATGATAGTTAAGATCCAGCCCGCTTAACACTTTAAATTTATTATTAAAGCACCTTACTGAATTAAAGTCGTTATTTTGATGTTGTGCCGTTAAAAGTAGGGAGACCATGCGATTTTTACAATTTGGCGGACTACTTTTTTATTATAAGTGATCCCTGTTCTATATTCTTGTAAAAAAATTACAATGCTTAAAAAAATTAAACCCTATCTAGTTTTTATGGTCGTGCTAACCGTTCTGTTAAATTCTCACGATAAACCTTAGCCCCTGAAGATATTATAGCGTCAAAAATTAAATCTAGAGTTTCTTCTAGCGTTTCTTTAGTTATTTTGTCGATGTTTTGATGAATTATTGATGAATCAAAACCGTCATCAAAATTTCCAAGATTCATTAGATCTCTGACACATATAGAATCTTCGGTTAATGCTGAAAGCTCTGGATATGTAATATTGCGCAAACCTTTTACTACTATACATACTAAAACTTGCTCTGCTGTCATGTCATTACCTGCCTCAGGTACGTCGTTATCTTGTGCTAAGTCTGCATCGATACTTGCACATATCTTATCAAATGTCGGTGAGGCGCGAAGATCGGCAAAACACTTTTTAAGTTCCCCAATTCGGTCTCTTTTTTCTGTCTGTGATGTGCGAAAAGTAGGTGTTCGTGTCCTAATTGTCTTAGTCTCCATTAACTTTCGTCCTTATGATTGCTGTAAAATTGATAAAAAATAGATCTTATGGAGGAATTAAAATACATTACTACAATGGATGAAAACAGTCGATCCTTTCCCCCCTTATTTTAGCTTAATGTGATAAAATAAGCCTTTATTAAGATTCAATAGAAACTATTTAGTAGTTGCCCTTATCTCATTTTAAGATAACTTCTTTTTTCTCACTCCAAGGGGTTCTGTGTATGATCTTCTTACCGTTAAGTAGTAGTACCCTATAACGTACAGAGTAACGTTTGTGCGTAATCTTTAAAGAGAGCACATTTTTCTCATTTGGAAGAGCTCTTCGGATCTTCTTTTGTTTTACCACCTTCCCGCGCTGTTTATATCTTCTTGCAATAATCTCCATCTGATAACGGATCTTCATCTTATTATGTGCATTCTGTTTCCCTATTCTTTTAGCAGCTATCTGTTTTGAAGCGGCTGCATTGAAGTGTTCACCGTAAATAAATAACTTTCTCTTTCTTGCCTGTACGTACGGTTTTAACGGAGGGTTGCTGAAACCGATAATAAGCACCTGATCGCTCTTGATGTTAGAATCGAAACAATCAGGGATACCGTTGTTATTGATATCAGTGTCAGGTGTTTCACAACCGCACACCCCCCTCTCGCTCTTAATACTATCGTATGGACACTCATCAAAACAATCCGCTACCCCATCGCCATCAGTATCGATATCAGGAACACCACAGCCACAGATCCCTTCTTCCGTTTTTAGAGGATCGTCAGGACACCGATCTTCTTGCGGCGGTGTGGGGTGCAGGGTGGGAGAGATAGTAGGTGTTGGCGTTAAAGTTAGTGATGGAGTCGGTGTATAAACAGGTATCACTGTCGGAGTTGATGTAGGTGTGCTAGTGGCGCTCTCTGTCTGAAGAGGTGTCGGAGTACTTGTAGCAGTTGTAGTAGGTGTTGCAGTAGGTTCCTCCGTAGCTTTCGGTGTAGCAGTTGGAATCGGTGTAGGAGTACTTGTAGCAGTTGGCGTTGGAGTAGGAGTTGCAGCAGGTTCTTCCGTTACTATCGGCGTAGCAGTTGGTGTAGCACTTGGTGCCCCTTCAGGTGTAGCAGTTGGAATCGGTGTAGGAGTACTTGTAGCAGTTGGAGTAGGTGTTGCAGTTGGTTCCTCCGTTACTATCGGCGTAGCAGTAGGTGTTGCAGTTGGTTCTTCTGTTACTATCGGTGTAGCCGTTGGTGTAGCACTTGGTGCCCCTTCAGGCGTAGCCGTTGGAATCGGTGTAGGAGTACTTGTAGCAGTTGGAGTAGGAGTTGCAGTTGGTTCTTCTGTTACTATCGGTGTAGCCGTTGGTGTAGCACTTGGTGCCCCTTCAGGTGTAGCCGTTGGAATCGGTGTAGGAGCACTTGTAGCAGTTGGAGTAGGAGTTGCAGTTGGTTCTTCTGTTACTATCGGTGTAGCCGTTGGTGTAGCACTTGGTGCCCCTTCAGGTGTAGCCGTTGGAATCGGTGTAGGAGTACTTGTAATAGTTGGAGTTGGAGTTGCAGCAGGTTCTTCTGTTACTATCGGTGTAGCCGTTGCAGTAGCACTTGGTGCCCCTTCAGGTGTAGCAGTTGGAATTGGGGTAGGGGTACTTGTAGTAGTTGGAGTTATAGTAGGCGTAGGTGTTGGTGTTGCAGTAGGAGTAGCACTTGGTGCCCCTTCAGGTGTCGCAGTTGGAATTGGGGTAGGGGTGTTCGAATCTTCAGGGTACGGCGTTGAGCAACCACTTGCAAAGCCGAAAGCCCTAAGAAGTGGTTTAAAGAACGGCATCAGTTGATCCTCTTCCGGATCATCTACACAATAATCCTTACAATTTAAGATGCCATCTCCATCAAAATCTCCGAATTCGCCAGACTCATCAGGCGTACACCTACCGTAATATGATCTACAAGAAGCATACTTATCGCAGGTACACGTTACAGCAGCACAACCAGGGAGAGGGTTTCCGGAAGAATCAACTTCACACTCTTTAGCGCAATCACCTACTGGGCCACTTTTTTCAAATTCACCGATTTTGCAGATATCAAAATCTCGTCTAAAAGCGCCGCTAAAGTCTCTATAATTACATCCGCAGATCCCTGCTTCTGTTCTAAGTACATCATTCGGGCAACCATCGATACAGTCAGGCACCCCGTCACTATCAGTATCCACTAGAGACTCTACCACTCCACAACCACAGACCCCCGCTTCAGTTTTGTTAGGATCTGACGGACAGTTATCGATACAGTCAGGCGTACCATCTCCATCGCTATCTGTTTCAGGAACACCGCAACCACAAACTCCAGGGAATAATTTGTTTTCATCAAAAGGACACAGGTCACAATCGGGATCAAGCTCATCTGCTAAGCCATCACAATCATTATCGAGACCATCTGTACACAAAAGTTCTGTATTTTCAGGAACGGCGTTACCTTCATTCGGAACAGCATCGCACACCACACTACTATTTGTCAGAGCACCGTCACAGTTATAAGTGCCCGCACTTCTACAAACGCCGTTACCCGCAAAGCAGACTTCACCTAATTGTGAAAAGTTAGGATCTTCACAACACGCTGCGGCAGGCGTTGTAATATTACACGTCACAGGATCTGTCGGAAGTGGGCCTGAACATTGATACGTTCCTGTTGCAACACAATTTCCGCTACCCGTCGTGCATGCTTGTCCTATCTGAGCATAATTAGGATCTTCAAAACAGCCAGGACACGGTAAGTCTGAGCCGTCACAATCTTCATCGATGCCGTTACCGCAAATTTCAGTTGTAGGTTCAACGTTTGGAGCAGAACACGTTAAAACCCCTCCATCGCAAAGAGACATCGTGCCTGTTCTATAACACGCACCGAGTAGCCCATTATTACAAGCATCTCCGTAGCCTGCAGCATCAGTATCAGTTATACCATCACAGTCATCATCGATATTATTACAAGCGACTTCTGTTGTAGGTTCAACGTTTGGAGCAGAGCACGTTAAAACTCCTCCTTCACAAACCGACATCGTGCCTGTTTGATAACACGCACCGAGTAACCCGTTATTGCAAGCATCTCCGTAACCTGCAGCATCAGTATCAGTTATACCGTCACAGTCATCATCGATATTATTACAAGCGATTTCAGTTGTAGGCTCAACGTTTGGAGCAGAGCACGTTAAAACCCCTCCCTCACAAACTGACATCGTGCCTGTTTGATAACACGCACCGAGTAGTCCATTATTACAAGCATCTCCGTAACCTGCAGCATCAGTATCAGTTATACCGTCACAGTCATCATCGATATCGTTACAAGCGATCTCAGTTGTAGGAGAATTTGTCTGATTACAAACTACACTTCCAGCGTTACAAGATGTTGTTCCTGCTGCACACCAACCGTGTAGCCCTGTGTCACAAGATACAGAAACGTAATCTTCATCAGTTAATCCATCACAATCATCATCGATACCGTTACAGAGGCTATCATCTGCTAGCGGCAGCTCTCCTGTATCACTACACACAACCGCACCGTTATCACAGATCCAGTTTCCTGAATAAGCACACCTTCCAACACCGCCGGAACAAACACTTCCTAGTAGTCCATAATTTGGATCGCCGTAACACTCTGGAGTTGGGGTAGGTGTAGGTGTTCCCGTTGGTTCATTCGTCGGTGTTGGTGTCGGTTCATTTGTTGGGGTTGGTGTCGCGGTTGGAGTATTTGTAGGAGCACCTCCTTGATAAACTATACTATAATCACCTGCGGCTCCGTAACAACAACTACCATTTATTCCGCTACACCCCAACTGATTTACATTAGCATAATCCCAGTGTGCACAGCAGGCAGCTTGACACGGTGCGGTTCCAGTGCCATCGAAGATTTCAATAGGTGTTGGGTTGTTTATATTACCAGTAGAGCCATCTCCTAGCGCTCCATATTCCGAATCTCCCCAACAAAAAAGTTCACCTAGATCTGATACTGCACATGTATGCCACCCACCACTAGCCACTTGAAATGTACTGTCGCCAAGTGTGCCGTCTACTGCGACAGGAATTTGTGAACCTACTGTAAAACCACTTCCTAATTCTCCATTACCACCAGTTCCCCAACAAAAAAGTTTTTCCGTTATCGTTTTTGCACAGGTATGAGGATTATCCCCTAGTGTAGTAGATACTTGACTTACATCTTCTAAATATGTGCCTACACCAGCCTGCTCACCTTTTAAAACCCTTGTAGGAGTATATTGTCCTGTTTTAAAACCGATACCCAATTGTCCAGGGCCATTATCTCCCCAACAGTAGAGCTCTTCTGTGGTTGTTACTGCACATGTATACATCGCTCCAGCTGATACTTGCCTTACATTTTCTAAATAATTAGTTGAACTTATTTGGGCACCTTTTAAAACTTTGACAGGGGTGTCTTGTGAAGAAGCGGAACCGATTCCCAACTGTCCCGAAAAATTACCTCCCCAACAGTAGAGCTCTCCTTGAGTTGTGACGGCGCAGGTATGATATTCTCCAGCAGAAACTTGGCTTACATCTTCTAAATACGTACCTGCACCTCCCTGTTCTCCTTTTAAAACCCTAGCAGGAGTGGTTGCCGACCAAGTTGAAGGATTTATTCCCAACCGCCCATAGTCATTATCTCCCCAACAGTAGAGTTCTCCTTGTGTTGTTACGGCACAGGTGTGATTAGCTCCAGTAGAAACTTGGCTTACATCTTTTAAAAAAGTTCCGCCCTGTTCTCCCCCCTTTACCAAGTCCGGTCTTAAACTATTACTTGTACCCCCATTGCCTAATTGCCCACTATCTCCCCTTCCCCAACAGTAGAGCTCTCCATCTCCTGTTACGGCGCAGGTATGATCATGACCTGCAGAAACTTGGCTTGCTCCATTTAAAAAAGTTCCGCCCTGTTCTCCCCCCTTTACCAAGTCCGGTCTTAAACTATTACTTGTACCCCCATTGCCTAATTGCCCTCTATCTCCCTTTCCCCAACAATATACATTTTTATCTATATCTGCTGTTATGGCGCAGGTATGTCTATCACCAGCACTTACCGATAGCATTGATTTTTGTATAGGAGTTGGCGTTGGTGTTGGCTCATCTGTCGGAGTCCCAGTTGGAGAATCCGTTGGATTATTTGTCGGTGTCCCTGTTGGAGAGTCAGTTGGATTATTAGTCGGAGTCCCTGTCGGTTGGTTTGTTGGATTATTTGTAGGTGTTCCCGTTGGTTCATTCGTCGGTGTTGGTGTCGGTTCATTTGTTGGGGTTGGTGTCGCGGTTGGAGTACTTGTAGGAGCACCTCCTTGATAAACTATACTATAATCACCTGCGGCTCCGTAACAACAACTACCATTTATTCCGCTACACCCCAACTGATTTACATTAGCATAATCCCAGTGTGCACAGCAGGCAGCTTGACACGGTGCGGTTCCAGTGCCATCGAAGATTTCAATAGGTGTTGGGTTGTTTATATTACCAGTAGAGCCATCTCCTAGCGCTCCATATTCCGAATCTCCCCAACAAAAAAGTTCACCTAGATCTGATACTGCACATGTATGCCACCCACCACTAGCCACTTGAAATGTACTGTCGCCAAGTGTGCCGTCTACTGCGACAGGAATTTGTGAACCTACTGTAAAACCACTTCCTAATTCTCCATTACCACCAGTTCCCCAACAAAAAAGTTTTTCCGTTATCGTTTTTGCACAGGTATGAGGATTATGCCCTAGTGTAGTAGATACTTGACTTAGATTTTCTAAATATGTACCTACACCAGCCTGCTCACCTTTTAAAACCCTTGTAGGAGTATATTGTCCTGTTTTAAAACCGATACCCAATTGTCCAGAGCCATTATTTCCCCAACAGTAGAGCTCTTCTGTGGTTGTTACTGCACATGTATACATCGCTCCAGCTGATACTTGCCTTACATTTTCTAAATATGTACCTCCGCCGCCCTGTTCTCCTTTTAAAACTCTTACAATAGTAGTTTGCAGTGCCGCAGAATTGATTCCCAACTGTCCCGAAAAATTACCTCCCCAACAGTAGAGCTCTCCTTGAGTTGTGACGGCGCAGGTATGATCATATCCAGCAGAAACTTGGCTTACATCTTCTAAATACGTACCTGCACCTCCCTGTTCTCCTTTTAAAACCCTAGCAGGAGTGGTTGCCGACCAAGTTGAAGGATTTATTCCCAACCGCCCATAGTCATTATCTCCCCAACAGTAGAGTTCTCCTTGTGTTGTTACGGCACAGGTATGACCATATCCAGCAGAAACTTGGCTTACATCTTTTAAATATGTACCTACACCTCCTTGCTCTCCTTTTAAAACTCTAACAGGGGTAGTGTGATATCCAGTTGGACCATTATTCCCTAATTGTGAGGTGCTATTATTTCCCCAACAGTAGAGCTCTCCATCTCCTGTTACGGCGCAGGTATGATCATGACCTGCAGAAACTTGGCTTGCTCCATTTAAAAAAGTTCCGCCCTGTTCTCCCCCCTTTACCAAGTCCGGTCTTAAACTATTACTTGTACCCCCATTGCCTAATTGCCCACTATCTCCCCTTCCCCAACAATATACATTTTTATCTATATCTGCTGTTATGGCGCAGGTATGTCTATCACCAGCACTTACCGATAGCATTGATTTTTGTATAGGAGTTGGCGTTGGTGTTGGCTCATCTGTCGGAGTCCCAGTTGGAGAATCCGTTGGATTATTTGTCGGTGTCCCTGTTGGAGAGTCAGTTGGATTATTAGTCGGAGTCCCTGTCGGTTGGTTTGTTGGATTATTTGTAGGTGTTCCCGTTGGTTCATTCGTCGGTGTTGGTGTCGGTTCATTTGTTGGGGTTGGTGTCGCGGTTGGAGTACTTGTAGGAGCACCTCCTTGATAAACTATACTATAATCACCTGCGGCTCCGTAACAACAACTACCATTTATTCCGCTACACCCCAACTGATTTACATTAGCATAATCCCAGTGTGAACAGCAGGCAGCTTGACACGGTGCGGTTCCAGTGCCATCGAAGATTTCAATAGGTGTTGGGTTGTTTATATTACCAGTAGAGCCATCTCCTAGCGCTCCATATTCCGAATCTCCCCAACAAAAAAGTTCACCTAGATCTGATACTGCACATGTATGCCACCCACCACTAGCCACTTGAAATGTACTGTCGCCAAGTGTGCCGTCTACTGCGACAGGAATTTGTGAACCTACTGTAAAACCACTTCCTAATTCTCCATTACCACCAGTTCCCCAACAAAAAAGTTTTTCCGTTATCGTTTTTGCACAGGTATGAGGATTATGCCCTAGTGTAGTAGATACTTGACTTAGATTTTCTAAATATGTACCTACACCAGCCTGCTCACCTTTTAAAACCCTTGTAGGAGTATATTGTCCTGTTTTAAAACCGATACCCAATTGTCCAGAGCCATTATTTCCCCAACAGTAGAGCTCTTCTGTGGTTGTTACTGCACATGTATACATCGCTCCAGCTGATACTTGCCTTACATTTTCTAAATATGTACCTCCGCCGCCCTGTTCTCCTTTTAAAACTCTTACAATAGTAGTTTGCAGTGCCGCAGAATTGATTCCCAACTGTCCCGAAAAATTACCTCCCCAACAGTAGAGCTCTCCTTGAGTTGTGACGGCGCAGGTATGATCATATCCAGCAGAAACTTGGCTTACATCTTCTAAATACGTACCTGCACCTCCCTGTTCTCCTTTTAAAACCCTAGCAGGAGTGGTTGCCGACCAAGTTGAAGGATTTATTCCCAACCGCCCATAGTCATTATCTCCCCAACAGTAGAGTTCTCCTTGTGTTGTTACGGCACAGGTATGACCATATCCAGCAGAAACTTGGCTTACATCTTTTAAATATGTACCTACACCTCCTTGCTCTCCTTTTAAAACTCTAACAGGGGTAGTGTGATATCCAGTTGGACCATTATTCCCTAATTGTGAGGTGCTATTATTTCCCCAACAGTAGAGCTCTCCATCTCCTGTTACGGCGCAGGTATGATCATGACCTGCAGAAACTTGGCTTGCTCCATTTAAAAAAGTTCCGCCCTGTTCTCCCCCCTTTACCAAGTCCGGTCTTAAACTATTACTTGTACCCCCATTGCCTAATTGCCCACTATCTCCCCTTCCCCAACAATATACATTTTTATCTATATCTGCTGTTATGGCGCAGGTATGTCTATCACCAGCACTTACCGATAGCATTGATTTTTGTATAGGAGTTGGCGTTGGTGTTGGCTCATCTGTCGGAGTCCCAGTTGGAGAATCCGTTGGATTATTTGTCGGTGTCCCTGTTGGAGAATCTGATGGAGTAGGTGATCCACCTCTTAACGGTACCATCGGAAAGTTGGAGACTCGAGGAGGGGTTGGTGTAACATGCGGTGTTTGCTTTAAAGGAGGTGTAGGTGTAGCGGTTGGTGTTACTGTATCACAACCTTCATCAGTATAGCCGTCACAATCATCATCGATACCGTTACCGCAAATTTCTGCTGATGGGGTGACCCTCTCTGCTGTGCAGATCAATCTACCGTTAGAACATACACTTAAGGTTCCCTCTCTATAACAAGCTCCCATCAAATTATTAGTGCAAAAAGTTCCGTACTCTGCTGCATCGCTATCAGTTATTCCGTTACCGTCATCATCAATGTTATTACAAGCGATCTCTTCAGTTTTTTTATCGAAGGTTGTTTGCTTCGGTGTTGTATTGGTATCAGTAGAGTTTTGTCCTAATTGACCAAAGTTGTTATCTCCCCAACAATAAAGGTCATCGTGTGAGTTTATGCCGCAGATCGATTGATAACCGAGACCGGAGTTTGAACAGGAGATAGCGTTAACAGTATATGCACCTAACAAACCTGAATTAGAAATGGTACTCGGATCTGTTACAAGTTTTGGAACTTTAGTATCTTCCCCAGTAACACCGAGACCACCGCCACTATTTTTCCCCCAACAATAAACTTTGCCGAGTGCATTCATGGCGCAGCTATAACCAGAACCTGCAGAAACAGAGGTGACAGAACTTTCATCTAATAGCCCTGTCGGAGAAGATACACTTTTATCATAGATAGGGGACGGGGTGTATTGATACCCCACACTACCATTTCCAAGCGCTCCCCAACTACCATCGCCCCAACAGAAAAGTTTACCGTTTCTATTTATGGCACAGATATGCGTTGTGCCTGCTGAAAGTGCAGAAGCAGGATTCCCTTCAAGGGTACCACTAAGATCCGGATCTGCATTGTAAATAGGGGTGGGGTTTTTAACTTTCTCGCTCTCATTATTATTAATCCCCAACTGCCCGAAATCGTTTTTACCCCAACAGAAAAGTTTCCCCTCTTCATCTATGGCACAGGTAAAACCGTATCCCGCAGAAACTTTAAGAACGCCTTTTCCATTTAATAATCCGTTAGAGGCTTCTTCACTTACGTCATAAATAGGGCTGGGGAGGAAGCGAGCACCTTTTTTATCTATTCCGAGTTGTCTAAAAGAGTTATCTCCCCAACAATAAAGTTTATACTCTTCGTTGATGGCGCAGATATGGGTTGTGCCGGAGCTCTCTCCTTCTGAATAATCGTCGGTTGAAGCACCTACTGAAACAGCGATAACTTTTTTTGAATCAAGAAGACCACTATAAGAAAATGTAGCTGGGTCTTCAATTAATTGTGGAACGTTGTAGCCAAAGCCTGAGATACCGATCCCTAATTGGCCGACACTATTCTCTCCCCAGCAGTAAAGTTTTCCGGAGGTGTTGATGGCGCAGGTATTATTGGCATTAGCAGAAACAGCAACAACACCTTCCTCTCCCAGTAGACCTGAAAAAGAGCTTGTAGCAGAGTCATAAGTTAAAGTTGGAGATGTTGCGTTGTTAATGTTGTTAATTCCGAGTTGACCGGAAGAGTTAAGCCCCCAGCAATAGAGATGCCCTTCAGCAATAGCACAGGCGTGAAAGTAGCCCATAGAGATGGAGCTTACTTTGGTCGCAAGATAAGATGCGTTATCTCCAGAGAGATCATGTTTTAGAGATAGCGATCTTTTTAAGATAGAAGAGAGAGAGAAGTTCTCAATATAAAAACTTTGTGATGTTGGTGGTGTTGGTAGCCTCTTTAGTAGATTGAAATTATAGCCATAGATTATAGAAGGGGCAGGGAAGAAGAGCTCTTCAGAGTAAGCTAATGGGAGAAGTGGCTTACAAAAAAGAGTGATAATTATCAGTAAGGTTATATATATGTTTTTTATACTTAATTTCTGCATATCTATCCCGCGATCCATGGGCTAAAGGATCGGCATGGCTTGAAGAAAACTTTAGTAAAAACGGTGTCGCTACCCACCTAAAAATCTTAGTAAAAACAAAGATATAGAATACAGGGCACTGTCCTGTAATATGTTTTACGTGTTTAGTGCAAAAAAACTTTAGGAAAAATTAGGAAAAATTAGGAGTTTTAGTAGTTTTACCTATTAATGATGATGGAGCGGGCTGAAACTGAAAAGTGAATCGGTTAGGTTTTTACGGAGGTAAAAAATTCAACTTACTAGGAACGCTTGAACGGGCTGAAACTGAAAAGTGAATCGGTTAGGTTTTTACGGAGGTTAAAAAATTGAACGGGCTGAAACTGCAGAACGAGTTAGCTAGATCTTAACGGAGGTTAAAACACCCTCTAAGGACGGCTGAACGGGCTGAAACTGAAAAGTGAATCGGTTAGGTTTTTTACGGAGGTTAAAAAATTGAACGGGCTGCAACTGCAGAACGAATTAGCTAGATCTTAACGGAGGTAAAAAATTCAACTTACTAGGAACGCTTGAACGGGCTGCAACTGCAGAACGAATCAGCTAGGTTTTTACGGAGGTTAAAAATTTAAGCAAAGCTACAATCTGTTTTTATTGCTTTAAGGGTTTTTATTCCGAAGGAGGTAAACACCTTCTGAATTTCGTGAGGTCTGATAGATGCGCCGTTTGTCACAATAGTTTTCATAAAGATTCCGTCCTGATCTACTGTCGGTGAAACCTGCTTTAGTAACTCCATGACGGCGTGTGAAAGGTTTAAGGTGCCACAGTAAATATCTTTTATAAGGGGTCTAACATCACGTTCTTTTGGACGTTGAGTCCGCTCCGTGCACTGAACGGAGAGCTCTTTTGCTGCTAAGATGGCGCTAATGGCATCACTTGGATCGACTGCTTCAAGTAGTGGGATGAAATAGGAGAACTCCTGTATGATACTTTGAATGCTACGTTCTTTCTTTTTGAGCTTTGTTGTAGAGTTGAAGATGATTCCTGGTTCCGAAGCGTCTTGTAATTTTTTTAAGATATCAGCGCACTCACTCCAAGCTTGTGGCACCATAATATCGGCATATTCACACAAGCTAGAAACTCCAAGTGGAAGTGCTGGACCTAATGCAATAACGGGACGCTTGGTAAAACCTGCAGAATAAACGACCTCTACCCCTGAACGGCGAAAGATGCGTGCTATAACTTTTTGTAGATCGAGGTGTGAAATAAAACTGATAGCGCCGATCTTTGAATAGCAAATTCTATAAAAAGCCCCTTCTACTTGACCACGCAAAGGAGGTGCAGTAGGCAGAGCGGTGTTTTTATTAAATTCAGTGTAGGCAGTGGGGGTGGTGGCACCTAGCGATTCTAGGAAGGTGCGTCGCATCGCTTTTAACTTTTTAAGATCACATTTTAATCCGCAATTGTGACAAACTAAGGGACGTGTATCAGCATCGAGATCTTGAACGGTGTTGAAGTGAACTTTTTCGCCTAAGGGCTTACCGCAAGGGGGAGTTTGTAACGCTTCATGAGCATGCCGCCACTCTTTAATAAGAAAATCTTTTGTAACACCGATATCGATATGATCCCACGGCAAGCGACTCTCTAGGGGTAGCTCTTTAGTGTACAGATCTGTTTGAAGGTGTAGCTCTGCTATACTTTCTTGCCAAAGATTGAAATCAAAACAATTGCGCCAGCCGTCAAAGCGCGCACCTTTTTCCCACGCCACTTCAAGCAAGCGTCCCAGTCTGCGGTCTCCTCTAGCAAATAACCCCTCCAGAACTGAGATCTTTGAAAAGTGGTGCCGAAATTTAAGTTTGGCTTGACGCGATCCTGCAAAGAGGAGTTCCTGTTTTCTATCGATCTCTGAAAGTGGGATCATAGCTGCCCACTGAAAAGGGGTGTGTGGTTTTGGAACAAAAGATGAAACGGAAAGTGTAATATCGAAAGTTTTAGCACCTGTTTCCCTAGCTGTTTTTTTAATTAGTGAACCGAGATCGATGATACCTTGAACATCTTGATCTGTCTCCGTTGGAAGTCCGATCATGAAGTAGAGCTTCATCTTAGTCCAACCACGCGAAAAGATATTTTGGGTGGTTTTAATCAGATCTTCCGTTGTAACATTTTTATTTATAACTCGACGTAAACGCTCGCTACCTGCTTCCGGTGCAAAAGTTAAGGAGGTGTTTTTTACGCCTGCGAGTTTATCCAAGATGCGTGGATCTAAACCGTAGGCGCGCAATGAACTGATACCGAGTTCAGCTCTACGACTCGCCACGATATCTAGTAGCTGAATGATTAGCGGAGTAACTGCTGAATAATCTGCCGTTGAAAGACAGGTTAGGGAGGTCTCCTCAAAACCGCCTGCGGCTAAGCCTTCAATGATGGTTTTAATGATCTGTTTCGGTGGACGCTCTCTAATCGGACGATAGATCATACCAGCTTGGCAGAAGCGACACCCTTCGGTACAGCCGCGAGATAGCTCAACTGAAAAACGATCAAAAACAGTTGTAGTATGAGGGATAGGAGCTTTCGTTGGGAATTTATACGGAGTGATGTCGGAGATAATGTTACGTTTTATGCGTGACGGTATCTGCGGATAGTTCGGTAATGTTTTTGGTGTTACATATTGTAGTCCACTAACGTTACAGACGTTAAGATCGTATAGTGACGGAATATAAACTCCGTCTAGACCGATAAACGTTTTAAGAATTTCAGATCTGGAAGCTCCCTTTCGTTTTAACTCTCCTGTTTTGCGGATGATATCTGCAAAAAGTTCCTCGCCATCTCCGATTGTAAAAATATCTACAAAGTCTGCTAACGGTTCCGGCTGTGTTGCGCAGGGACCGCCACAACTGATAATCGGTTCATCATCGCGTCTTTCTGAAGAACGTCTTGTGATGCCTGCTAAATCCAACATGGTCAAGATGTTGGTGTATGTCATCTCGTATTGTAGAGAAAAACCGATCAGATCAAATTGATTAAGTGGAGTGAAAGATTCTAATGAGACAAGGGGTAAGTTACGTTTTCTTAACTCCTGCTCGGCGTCTATCCATGGAGCAAAACAACGCTCCAAGAGTAGGTCAGGATGTTTATTAACATCTTCATATAAGATCTTTAGTCCGAGATGACTCATCCCGATTTCGTAAAGATCTGGAAAGCAGATGACGGCACTGGCACTACACAGAGCTTTATCTTTATTGACGCTATAAAGCTCACCCCCGATGTAACGAGCAGGGCGCTCTAAAGCATCTAAAAAATCACAATACGGATTAGCGACCATAAATAGAAGGATAGCCACTAATCAAAAAAAAGTAAAAACCGTGTATTTCCTATAAAATTCAGTGGAAGTTATAAGGGTGTTTTTTATCTTCGATCTGATTAAAGAGGGTGAATTTCTGTATCTTTATGGTATTAAAAAATAGAGTGGTATTTAGGCTTTATTCGCACACTTCAATAACATCACTGAATCTTGTTAAAACCTGTTTCACGCTTCTTAGTTTTTTCCTTAAAGCTCGCACTTCTTTTTGACCTTTAACATTAAGTGAAACACCGTGCTTTTTTCCTAAGTTTATTCCAGCTGTGGTGAGTCTTCTTAACCGTTCACTATTTTTGCGAAACTCCCGTTTTAAATTTCTTAAATACTTTTCGGAACACTTGTTTGGATTGCAAACAGTTGTTTCAAGTATAGGCAATTGAAAACTTTCATCATAAGCATCTTGGAAGGTTAGATACGCTTTAAGTCTCTGATTACCGATCTGGCGTTTAAAGGTAGTTTTATGTTTTCCACGTCTTAATAGGATCCCTAAGACCCTTCGAGAGCTACTATAAAGGTCTGCTAAAGAATTACCCAATATGATCCTTTCTGCCGTCATATCTCGCAAATTGGTGCAATTATTTAAAGCGCTATCTCTCGTTTTTTCACCTTTAAAGGTAAAGAAATTTTCGCTTATCTCTGCTGTGAGTGTTACCTTTGGTTTCTCCATATTGTAGGTGTATTTCTGCATACGGAAGATGTAGTTCCAGTTTTTTATACTATTCTTGAAAATGACGGTGCCAGTTGAATCGGTGTTGCGACACCCCAATTCACCGCCGCAAACAAGAGCGTTAGGAATACCGACTCTATCTTCCGTTATCTTAACATTGAAGGTGACCTTTCTACCTCTATCGGGTTGAGCAACTTCATTGATAACAGCGAAGTTATTACTCACTCCACTTGCGCCACTAGTTACGTGTTGCGCCGTAATTGTCACAACACCACTGTTTCTTAATCTTATGATGTGTTCAGAAAGGATGCCGTTTAAAAACGGTTGTGTTGTGCCTGTTCCTCGTCTTGCCGTAGCACCTGAAACGGAAACTTCAACACTTTCTTGGAAGTGATCAACTAAATTGTTGTATCTATCAAAAGCGGTGATCTTAATAGCAAAATCTTTTTTGATCAGTTGAGTTGGGATAAATCCTCCGACAATATTTTCAATTCTAAAATATCCAACCGTTGCAGCTTGAACTCTGAATTGATTTGATACTCCGCTTTGAGTGCCGTTACTGTATCTTGCGGTGAGGATATGTTGTCCCGCTAAAGTTAAAGTTACGGCATGAGAACTTAAGACTCCGTTTGTAAAGGGTGCGCTCACTTTTCCACTTACAACTTCAGAGATATCGGAGGTTATATTAACAGTGCCGTTAAATCTATTCGCTAAATTATTATAAACATCATAGGCGGTGATCTTGACATTAAAAGGCGTTCCCGCAGTTTGAAGTCCGATCTCGCCGCCTGCTGCGTGCACTAGGGTGAAGTGGTCAAGGGTCGTGTGCACTACATCAAAATTATTTGAGGGGCCTACTTCTTCTCCTACACTATTTTTTGCTAAAAGTGAAAATGTTCCTGCTTTAGTTAATTTAATTGTGTGAAGAAGCTCTCCGTTCGTGAGAGGTGGTGTTGTGCCGCCACCTTCTTGAATGGCACCTTCAGATATACTTATCTCAGTAGTTCCGTTAAAAGATCTAACCGTATTATTAAAGATATCGAGAGCGCGGATCTTTATTCTAAACGGCACCCCTGCCGTCTGCTCTAAGATATTGCCTGTAACCTCACCTTCAATTCTAAAATGATGAAGCGCTGTGTGTATTATAGTAATGTCATTGCTTCGACCGTTCCTACCTGTAACCTCATCTGTTGCAATAATAACGGAGATACCTGCTAATGAAAGACTGACATTGTGCTCTGCTAAAAATCCGTTAACGAAGTTTGCCGTTGCACCAGCACCAGAAAGTAGGTTCCCTGTTGATGAGATAGTAGTCGTGCCGTTAAAAGATTTAACGATATTTTCGAATTCATCGAGAGCTGTGATCTGGATAGGAAAAACTTCACCAGCATAGTGATCTGAAATATTACCACCGTGTTTCTTTTCAATTAAAAATCTATAAAGTGGCGCATGTGTGACGTTAAATTGATTAGTTGTGCCGCTAGATCCAGAAAGTGCTTCGGTAGCACTTATAATATATCCATCTAAAGCAGTTTCTATATTTAGCTTATGGTTTGTTAAAACTCCTGCTGTAAAGTTTGGTGTTATGCCTCCGCCACCTGCAAGAGAGCCTATATTTGACGACAGATTCACTGTACCTGTAAAACTTGTTGCGGTGTTATTGTAGCTATCACGAGCTGTGATAGTTATACCGAAGTCCACTCCCGCAATCTGAGCAGCCACATCTCCACCTCCGTGAGCTTCAACGAGAAGGTTGTTGATGTTGCCGTGAGTGACGTTAAAGGTGTTACTGTTTGAAGTTTTTTCTGCAGATTCTGCGGATTCTTTACCCGTTGCGGAGATATGAGTATCTCCAACACTACTGAAAGCAATGTCGTGTCTTGCTAAGAAGCCGTTTACAAAGGCGTTACTAACTCCCTCACCTTCGCGCAGAGTTTTGTTTGAGCCTATATTAACTGTTCCGTTAAAAGTTGTGACCCGATTGTCGTACTTATCTAGCGCTGTGACCTGAATTGAAAAAACGTTATCGGTACTTTTCTCCGTAATATTACCACCTGTGCCAGCAGTTTCAATCAGAAATTTTTCAAGGTTTGTATGAGAGACTTCAAAAGCGTTACTCTCTGATTCGGTTGTTCCGCTTCTAACGGTGATCGTACAATCTTCAGCGGCGCTTGTTAATGTTATTTTAGTGCTAGCTAGAGTGCCTGCTGCCAAAGCAACTTCATTTTCCGTATCTTCGCTTAAGGCGCAGTTTGATGATATGGTTACCTTTTCACTAAAAGTTGTGAGTGTTTCATTCTCTTCATTTTCAGCTGTGATCTGAATATAAAAAGGCACTCCCGCCTCCTGTGCTCCTATGGCAGTGCCGGAGATAGCAGTTCGTATTGAAAAATGATCCAGAGGAGCATCTATCATGATAGGTTTGGCAGTACTTGTTACACCGTGAGAGTAAACGGTAATAAGAGCGGGACCGATAGGGATAGCTGGCGGAACCGTTAAAGTATAGTAAGTAGTATCACTCCATGGACTTGATGGATTTGGTGTTAAGAAAGTTCGATAATCTTTATGTAGTAAACTACGGACCTGTGCTAGAGGATAGTTGGTAGCAGAGGTATTGTTACCAGAGCCACTTGCTTCTGAACTTCCGATAAAATTTTCTCCGCTAAGATTTACCCTTAATCCGTTAAGAAGCGTAGAGGTAGTAATGATTGGTCGTTGAGAGTTGCTGGAAAGGTAATTTGCTTGGAAAAATTCAACACTGTTATTAGCTGCTATGGTAGTGAGGTTCCAGCCGCCTAATAAAACGATGCTATTATGTGGAGAAAAGTGTGCGGTGTGTGCACTCTTCGTAGCTGAAAGGCTTGGTCCTGCTGAAAAATCTTCTGCAAGTGGATCAAAGATTTCGGTGCTTTTAAGAGCAGCGCTATCGCTACTCTGTCCACCTATAACCACTACACGTCCATCAGGAAGGAGTGTAGCAGTGTGTCCATCTCGTGCGTTTGTTAAAGTTTCTGTGACTGTTGTCCAAGAAGTTCCGTTATAAATTTCAGCAGAGTTAAGCCTGCCCGAGCTGTTTTTTCCACCGATCAATAAAAGGGTATCGTTTAAAAGTGTAGTTGCTGAGTGATTGGTTCTAGCAACTTGTATGGCAGAAGATGTCCAAAGATCATCAGTTGGATTGTAATCTTCGGCATTCGATAGATATGTATCTGTTGTAGTATTGTAGCCACCTGCTACCAGCACATGACCGTTAGAAAGTAGCGTTGTAGTGTGACCGTAACGAGCGGTATTTAAAGAACCACTTTCTTGCCAACTATCTGTGATGTAGTCATACAGTTGTGTGACATCAGATTCTATGGCAGCAGGAGTTATGGCGCTTTGTCCACCGACAATTAAGACTTTGTTGGAATCTAGAAGGATAGCGGAGTGTTTGGTTCTTGCGGTACCGTTAACTGTTGATTCTAAGCCGCTACAACTCTCCCAAGTGTTGTTGTTGGGATTGTATATTTCAGCAGAGCTTAAAAGAGTACCGTTTAAATCGCTTTCACCACCAACAGCCAAGACCCTACCATCAGGCAAAAGGGTTAAGGTGTGATTTTGGCGTGGGCTTAACATATCTGCCACGGCTGTGGATTTTGTTAAGGCTGTATCATAAATTTCAGAAGAGGTAAGGACTGTGCCGGAAGCGTTCCTACCACCACTTAATAAGATCTTGCCGTTAGCAAGAAGTACAGAAGCGTGATTTAGTCGAGGTGCCTTTAGACGTTGCTCTGATGATGCGATATTCGTTTCATCACTTAAGTAACGTAGCCGCTCTGCAACAGCTAGGGGTGTACCGTTATCACCTCCAACCGTTAAAAGGGTACCATCAGGCAGAACGGTCAAAGTCAGATTGCTGCGCGCTTGGCTTAGAGTTGTATCCGCTAGCAACGTCCATCTGTTTTGAGACGGTGTATAAATTTCTGCGTTATCGAGGTAAGGAGCCGTTGCATTTTCTCCACCGAGTACGATTATCCTACCATTTGGTAAGAGTGTAGCAGCGTGATATTTACGGTCGTTGTTTACCTCTCCTGCTTCGCTCCAACTTCCTAAGCCGCTTGAGGGGGTGTAGATCTCACTCCATTGATAATTTCCGACAACAACGACTTTACCGTTAGGAAGTGTTGTGGCGGTGTGTCCTGATCTCGGAAGTTGAAGAGATGCTCCCGCAGACCAGCAATCGCTGATCGGATCGTAAATCTCTGTTGAATCAAGATCGTTCCCTTCTGAATCTTCTCCGCCGCAGACCAAGACCCTACCATCAGTAAGTAGTGTAGCAGTATGCTTCTCCCTACTGGTGGAGAGCTCTGCCGATTGCCCATCTTCCGGTAGTGGACAGGTCGTTCCTGAAAAACGTTTCTGATTCGGGTTGTAGATCTCAGTAGCTTGGCTATCCAGTCCGCCACAGATAAGAACAGTACCGTTTTTTAAGAGTGTCATGGTGTGGCTCGCTCTCGGGATCGCCATACTGTTATTTGTTGCAAGCCAAGAGCCTGTTCTAGGATTGTAGATCTCAGCACTACTTAAAGCTGAACCTGAATAGCCGAGACCACCACTAATAAGAACATCACCCGTTTTTAGTAGTAATGCGGCGTGATTCTTTCTGGCAGTACTTATGGGAGCACCTGCTGTCCAACTATTTGTAGAGGGCGAGTATAATAGAGTTGTGTTAAGCACAGTTCCGAAATTATCAACTCCACCTACTACTAAAACTTCCCCTGAAGGGAGGAGGGTGGCACTATGAGCACTCCGTTCGCCGATAGCTCCAGTAGAAAACCATTTTGAGAGGTTGATCGTTTCAGCACTACATATCTGATTATTTGCAAAGATCGTAAGGAGTGTAAAAAGGAGACTTAAAAAGAGGTTATAAAGGTGAGGTCTAAATTTAAAGTCGATCTTTATTGTTGCGAAACTAAGATATCTCTCTGCTATTTTGCAGCGATCGACTGATTTTGAATATCTTCTTAATAGAAACATTACACTACCTTAAAAATGGCAACTTACTGATTTTTTAGAGTCCTTTCCCCTTTTTTTAGGGGGAATACAGGACATACTGTTTAAGATGCGGCTTTTGACTTTTAGGATTCGAAAGCAGCGCAGATAAGGTAGGATGATAGATTTTGCATAGAGGATCTGAGACCTTAGTCTTAATGTAAAAAGACACTAGCGTAATCAAGGTCTTAGCAATAACCTTACTATGCAAATTTTTGCATACCTTCTTTATTTTTTTGAATCAAAGGGATCATGATCGATTTAGTGGATATATTTATTATTTTGTTCGGCTTGATTATCGGTAGTTTTTTAACTGTCTGTATCTATCGTATCCCGTACGGTAGAGAAAAGGGTCCAGGGAGTTTTTTAGATACTAGTGAAGAAGTAGAAGAGGGAAGTGAAGATCTCACACCACCTGATTCTGAAGAGATAAATCTCACTACTCCCAAACGCTCGTTCTGCCCGAACTGTAAAAATCAACTTAAGTGGTATCACAACATCCCCCTTTTTAGTTGGATCTTTTTACGTGGTAAGTGTGCTTATTGTCATGCGCGTATCCCTTTCAGGTATCCGTTAGTTGAGATCTTGTCGGCGCTATTCTGTTATCTCTCCTTTCAGATGATGCCGGACTTACAAACTGCACTTCTGATCTATACGTTGTGTTGTGCCTTAATTGTGATTAGTTTTATCGATATCGATTACTATATTATTCCGAATGTAATTAGCATTCCAGGGATCTGGCTTGCGATAATAATTGTCTCTGCTAACTATTTTTTCGTAAGAGCACATTTTATTAAGACTCCCTTTTTTGCTGCTCCTGTGGCGGCCACTTTGCAAGAAGGGTTTTATGGATTCTTAGCAGGAGGTGGTTTGCTTTACGTTTTAGCAAAGACGTTTGTAATTTTACGAAAAAAAGAGGGGTTGGGTTTCGGTGATGTGAAGTTGATGTCACTGGTAGGGATTCTGCTCGGACCAGAAGGTGCTATCTATGCTATTATGGTTGGATCTATCTTCGGTTCTGTCTTCGGTATTGTGCAACTACTTTTTCAAGGAAAAAAATTAGGATATCCGTTACCTTTCGGACCATACTTAGCACTCGGTACGGTTTTATACCTTTTTACAGATCCGGAAATTCCGATTAATATCTTACACTCTATTACGGGAAGTATAGCAACCGCTATTTGGGGAAGTTAGTGAAGATGGCGGAAGAACCTTTATATAGTGAAAATGGTTGCTCTGTTTTGTTGGTAGGTAGTGATCGAGAGCTACTAGAAAATACAGCAGCTGCTTTAGATGCTTGCGGGTATCGTGCCAAGTGTTACTTTGATGGTCTTGAAGCGTTAACAGTATTAGAAAACGAAAGGTACGACTTTATAGTTTGTGATGAAGAGTTGCCACGCATAGATGTAGAAGCTTTTATCAGATCGTGTAAGAAGAGCTCTCCTGAAACTTTTTTAATTGTTTTAACTGCCAACGGTGATGAAGAGTGGATCTTGTCTGGTATCTTGGGAGGGGTATATGAGTACCTTTCTAAACCACCTTCATTTGATGAATTGTTACTATTACTGCGTAAGATAGAATCACGTGAATTCGCTACGGGAGTGACAGTAGGTGATGTTCGTGATTTCGGTGTTTCAGGGATCGTAGCAAAAAGCCCTGCTATGTTGCAGATCTTTGAAACGGTGCGTAGGCTAGCAAACTTCAACACTACTGTTTTAATTCGTGGCGAATCAGGAACGGGAAAGGAGCTTTTAGCACGTGCCATACACGATAACTCTGCACGTAGGAGTAAACCTTTTGTAGCGATAAATTGCGGAGCCATTCCTGAGAACTTGATAGAGTCTGAACTGTTTGGGCATATACGTGGAGCTTTTACAGATGCAACTCGTGATAAGGTAGGACTCTTTGAAGAGGCAAATGGAGGTACTGTCTTTCTTGATGAAATAGGAGAGATGCCGTTACAGTTGCAGGTAAAAATTTTAAGGGTTTTGCAAGAACATCAGATTCAAGCTGTGGGTGATACGCGGGTGCGTTCGATTGATGTGCGCGTTATTGCAGCAACGTTACGTAATCTAGAAGATGATGTGGCAGTAGGGCGTTTTAGGGAAGACCTCTTTTATCGTTTGAATGTTGTCTCACTTGAGATCCCGCCCTTACGAAAGCGTGTGGAGGATATCGAAGTTTTAGCTAGACACTTTATAAAAAAACATAATCGTAGGCTTGGTCTCAATATTCGTAGGATTAAACAAGATGCTTTAGAAGCTTTAAAAAGTTATTACTGGCGGGGCAATGTTCGAGAGTTGGAGAACTGTATTGAGCACGCTATGGTACTTAGTGAAAGTGGAGAGATAGATCTGGAGTCGTTACCAGATACCGTTAAAAATACCGAATCAAAAGGCAATTCATTCTTTAAGTTTTTAGCTTCCGGTAATTTGAGTATAAAACAGTGTAGTCGCGAACTGGAAAAACAACTAATCATCAGTGCTCTCAAAAAAACAAAGGGAAATCGCACGCACGCTGCTAAAGTTCTGGAGATTAGTCATAGAGCTTTACTCTATAAATTAAAAGAATACGGGCTTGAAAAAATCGGAAAATAACCCTTTTTACACTACTTGATTCCAAAATGGGGTCGGGTTAAAGTATCAGATTGAATCATAAAACTTACTCTAATTATTTGATATTTCTTGATAGTTTTTACCTTTTGTATGGTTGGTTATGGAATCAGATCTCACTGTTTCAGTTGATATCGAACGTGAAATGAAGCAGTCCTATATGGACTATGCCATGAGTGTGATTATCGGCAGAGCACTGCCAGATGTCAGAGATGGCATGAAGCCCGTACAGAGACGTGTCCTATTTGCAATGATGGGCGAAGGTCTTCTTTCAACGAAAAAAACATCAAAGTGCGCTGGTGTTGTGGGAGAGGTCTTGAAGAGGCTGCATCCGCACGGAGACTCCTCTGTTTATGATGCTCTTGTTCGCTTAGCACAGCCGTGGGCGATGCGTTATCCGTTAGTTGATGGGCAGGGTAATTTTGGTTCCATAGATGGAGATCCTGCAGCAGCTTACCGTTATACTGAATGTAGGATGACAGCACCTGCTGAGATGCTCTTAGAAGATTTAGATAAAGATGCTGTCGACTTCATGCCGAACTTTGATGATACCTCACTTGAGCCAGTAGTGTTACCTGCGGCGTGGCCCAATCTTTTAGTTAATGGTACTGATGGTATCGCTGTCGGTATGGCGACTCATATTCCACCGCATAACCTCAGTGAAGTTATTGAGGGTGCTATCGCACTAATAAAAGATCATAACATCACGGTTGACGACCTGATGCAGTACATCCCTGGACCAGACTTTCCAACAGGCGGCATCATCTACGGTCGTTCTGCTATCCGTAGGGCTTATGCGGAGGGGCGTGGCATCTTGAAAGTTTCTGCTAAGGCGCACGTTGAAACATTAAAAACAAAGACGCGTGAAGTTGAAGCGATAGTTGTTACTGAGATCCCTTTTCAGGTCAATAAAGCTAGATTGATTGAAAAGATAGCTTCCTTAGTGAATGACAAGACGATTGATGGGATCTCTCGTTTACGTGATGAGTCTGATAGGAAGGGTTTGCGTATTGTCATTGAGTTGAAGCGAGATGCTACTGCTAGCGTAGTGCTTAATCAGCTCTATAAATTAACACCGATGCAGACCAGCTTCGGAGTGATTAATTTAGCGATCGTGGCAGGTCGTCCGATGGTGCTCTCTCTAAAAGAGATCCTTGATAATTTTATCGGACACCGTAGAGATGTTGTTACAAGACGCACGCAGTTTTTACTTAAAAAAGCACAAGCTCGGATGCACATCTTAGAAGGGTTGTGTATCGTCTTATTACATATCGATGAAGCTATTCAGATTATTAAACAGTCAGAAACGGTTCAACTCGCTAGACAAGGTTTAATGTCTCGTTTTGATCTTTCAGAAATACAAGCACAGGCGATCTTAGATCTCCGTTTACAGAAATTAACCGGACTTGAAAGGTTGGCGATTGAAAAAGAGCGTGATGATTTAGCTGTTGAAATCCAGCGCTTAAAGGATATCCTTTCTGATGCTTTAAAAGTTGATGGTGTCATTATTGATGAATTGCGTGCTTTGCAGGAGCGTTTCGGTGATGCTAGACGTACAGAGATTCAAGAAGCTGAGACGGAAGATTATGAAGATGAAGATCTAATTGAAGTTGAAGATATGTGCGTTGTTGTTTCGCATAAAGGGTACGCCAAGCGCACTCCTGTCACGGAGTTCCGTTCTCAAAGACGTGGTGGAAAAGGTGTAGCAGGAACTGCTGCAACGGATGATGATTTTACAGAGATGCTTTTTGTTGCTTCTACGCATGATGTGCTCTTAATCTTTACGACGGAAGGACGCTTATTGTGGTTGAAGGTATATCAAATTCCTGAAGCAGGACGCACCGCCAGAGGTCGAGCTCTGATCAATCTGTTAAACTTAAGAGAAAACGAAAAGGTTGCCGCCATTTTGCCGATCTCTGACTTTAATTCAGAAAGTCATGTTTTTATGGCTACTAAGCAGGGATACGTTAAGAAGGTTAAACTCTCCGAGTTTAGCAGACCACGCAAGGGTGGCTTAATCGCTTGTGTACTAAATGATGGCGATCGCTTAATCGGTGTTGAGTTAACGGCAGCAGGTGATGATATTGTGTTAGCAACGAAGAACGGTATGTCGATTCGTTTCGAAGAGAGTGATGTTAGGGCGATGGGACGTGTTGCACGTGGAGTGCGTGGTATCCGTTTGGATGATGCGGATGAAGCGGTCGGCATGACGGTGGTGAGATCTGCTGAACATCTTGCTGCTATTGGAGAAGATCCTGCGGCTGAAAAAAGTTTATTAACTGTTTGTGAAAACGGATACGGTAAGAGAACTCTTTTCTCTGATTATAGGTGTCAGAAGCGTGCTGGAAAAGGTTTGATAGATATTCAAACAGGAGAGAGGAACGGACAGGTTGTCGGTGTTTGTGCTGTTGATGATAATAGTGGACTGATGCTTATCACCTCTGCTAGTAAGGTCATCCGTATTAGTGCTGAAGGGATCTCGGTGGTTGGACGCAATACGAAGGGAGTCAGACTTATTAACTTGGAAGAAGGCGAAAAAGTTTTGGCGATCGCTTTTATTGCAGATGATTCTTCTGATGAAAATGGTGATGAGGATGCAGAAGGGGAAGACGGGTAGTCTTTTCCATCTCCGAGAGGAGGAGGGGCAACGGCTGATTTATGGCGTTACCTTATTCAGTATCGGGAGGGAGGAAAAAAGTTTTTTCCATTTTCGAGAGAAGGAGGGCGACGGCTGATTTGAGGCGTTACCTTATTCAGTATTGGGAAGGGGAGGAAAAAAACTTACTGTCTGTTTCCGAGACTTATTAGTGAAAGTGAAATCTTATGCAGATAGGTGTATTAGGACTAGGAAATTGGGGAACGGCGCTAGCGCAACATCTGGCGGCAAAAGGTTATGATGTTATGGGCTGGAGTATTGAGCAGGAGGTTGTAAACTCGATCAATACACAGCATCGCAATCAGAAGTACCTTAGTCATATTCGACTTTCAGAAAGGATAATAGCGACAACAGACCTTAACCGTGTGGCGGAAGCAGAGATTCATGTATTAGTTCTACCCTCTGCTGCATTAGGTGAAGTCTTGCCGAAGATCGGAGATAAAGCAGGTCGACTTGTTATCAGTGCTATTAAGGGGCTAGATTCAAAAACTTGCCGCACACCGTTACAGTGTGTAGTTGAACACCTCCCGCAGTCGCGGTGTGTTGTTATCTCTGGGCCAACTTTTGCTAAAGATATTGCTGCGCAGAAACCGGCAGGGCTAGTAGCTGCTTCTGCTGATGAGGCTGCAGCTAAAGAGGCTACACTCTTATTTGCCAGTGATTGGATGAAGGTTTATGTCTGTTTAGATCCTTTAGGTGTTGAGCTAGGTGGAATTGTAAAAAATGTTATCGCCATCGCTGCTGGTGTTTCAGATGGTATGAATCTGGGAGATTCTGCACGAGCAGGTTTGATCACACGTGGTTTAGCAGAGATGATGCGTCTTGCTATCGCTATGAAAGCAGATCCACAAACTTTAGCTGGCTTATCTGGTCTTGGAGATCTAGTGCTGACAGCAACGTGTGATAATAGCCGCAATAGAACGGTCGGATTGAGGCTAGGTAGAGGAGAAAAACTCCCTGATATTATAAGCTCTTTAGGTTCAGTTGCAGAGGGGGTACATACGGCACCACTTATTTTGAAACTCGCTGAAAAATACGGAGTGGAGATGCCGATCTCAGATCAAGTTAATCGTTTATTAAATGGCGAAATTGATCCGCCGACGATGTTAAAGAATTTAATTACAAGACCGTTAAAGAAAGAGTTCTACTAAAGTTTTTAAATTAAGTATCTGCTAAAGTTCTGCGCAGAGTCGCTCTATCAATTTTAAGTGCTTTAGCGGCTTGAACCTGATTGCCGTTACATTTTAAAAGCGCCTCTTCAATCAATTTAATTTTAAATTTACGAATCCTACTGTGAAAACTTTGATCTGAATCTGCCGTGATAGCTAGATCTGTTTTTATGCAGATATCATCAAGGGTGATAGCGGAACGTGCCTCATACTGCGCGCGATAGGCAGCGCCTTCAATAACGGCTTCTAATTCGCGAACATTTCCCGGCCAATTATAGGCGCTTAAACAATCGATGGCTTTGTCGGCGATACTAAAGACATTTAAATGTTCTGTGTCGCGCATCTTTTGTAAAATAGTATCAACTAAGAGGGGGATATCGCTTTTCCGTTTTCTTAGTGGTGGTATCTCAATAATAAAATGTGCAATGCGGTGATAGAAGTCGCTACGCACCTTACCGTTAGTGATACATTTTTGAATATCTTGATTGGTAGCTGTGATAAGACGCAGGTCTATTTCATGAGTTTTATCACTGCCGATAGGGCGAAACTTTTTATCTTGTAGCACTCCCAGTAGTGCAATCTGTGTTTCAAGAGGAACTTCATCGACTTCATCAAGAAAAAATGTTCCCTTTGAAGCTTCAACGAGAAGTCCCAGACGGTCTCTCCCAGCACCAGTAAAAGAGCCTGCTATATGTCCGAAGAGATCGCTGTGCACCATGTCGGCGCTACCAAAGTGTGGTTGAAAGCGAACGAAATTATACTCTTTGCGTTTACTTAGTTTGTGAATTGCTGCTGCACAAACCCCTTTCCCTGTTCCCGTTTCTCCGATTAGGAGGACAGGTTGTGAGGTGTGTGCGGCGTATTGCACGGCATCGATGACTTTTTGCATCTCTTTAGAAGTGCCTGTGATTAAATTGTGCGCTTCTTTATCGGATTGATTCTTTAACATGGTTTGGTAGAGCCGTTTTAGTTGTGCTTGAGTAATGGCATCTTTGATGAGAGCTTTTAAATGAGGAATTTCGGCAGGTTTTTCAAGAAAATTTGAAGCTCCTAATTGCAAAGCTTTTATACCGTGCTCAAATCCGCCGTGTCCTGTTAGGATAATAATACGGCAGGAGGAGTCCTCATTTAATAACTGTTTTAATAGAGAGAATCCGGACTCAACGCCGCGATCTTGATCAAGACAGAGATCGAGGATGATTGCTTCAGGGGTGTATTTTTTTGCGCTTTCAAGTGCAGCGGGAATTTGTGTTACGCCGTGAATCTTTGCTTCCACTCCTGCACTTTTTAAAGCACGGCTTAAGGTAAGTACCACATCTTGATCGTCATCAATGATAAGAACGTTAGCGCTATTCATTTAACGGCACCTCAATAGTGATGCAGACAGTATCGGTGTGTTCGATCGTGATCTGTGCTGCGTGATATTTTAGAGCTGTATCGAGTAGGGGCGGAGCAAAGGAGTCTAAGCCTAAAGTGTCGCAGTAGTATTCTGTAAATGATGAGAAGCGGTTGATTAAAAGGTTTTGAGTTGCAGGTGTCTGATAAGTCAGCCTTAATGAATTATTATTTAGAGAGAGTTCAGGCTTAATATTCGGATGTAGTACCTGAAGGAGTGCTAGAAGTGATCTAAAGATCTTAACGCTAGCTTTGATGTAAAGTTCGCTACTCTTCGCTAGACACGGTAACTCCAGAGCAGATAGAAACTCTTTAAGGGGGAGGGTTGAATAATCATCATCGTTTGGGAGTTGAATCAGTCGTAAAATTTGAGAGATGTCTTGGCACCGTTTTGGACTAAGTAGCTTTTCTTCGGGGGGAAAGCAGCTAAGCTCATTTGAGATAACGGAAAGGGGTGTGCGAATCTTATGCGCAAGTCCGCGGCTAAACGCCCTTAAGCGGTGGTAAGCAAACTTATCTTGTGCGGTAGGTCTTTTAATCATCCCTATTAAAATAACGTTGTTTTGTTTTTTAAGGAAGTAATAAGTTTAGGAGCGATCTTTATCTAGCAGTGACATTAGAGCGGGCTGCAACTGCAAAGCAGATCGCTAGTTTTTTACGAGATTAAAAATCTGGTGCCACCCACCAGTGACGAAAGACGCTAAAATTACAATAGTTAATAATATCAAGATATTAGCAAAAGTTATGGGTTTGACAGATCTGGTGCCACCCTTCAGTTTTGGGCAGATCAGCCAAATCTTGGTTGGAGTGAATTTGGTGCCACCCTTCAGTTTTGGGCAGATCAGCCAAATCTTGGTAGCTGTCATTGGTGCCACCCTTCAGGGACGACAGAACGGGCTGATACTAAAAAACGAAGTAGCTAGTTTTCTACGAAGGTTAAAAATTTGGTGCCACCCTTCAGGGACGACAGGACGCTAAAATTGCAATAGCTAATAATATCAAGATGTTAACAAAAAGCTAGGATTTGGTGAATTTGGTGCCACCCTTCAGTTTTGGGCAGATCAGCCAAATCTTGGTAGCTGTCATTGGTGCCACCCTTCAGGGACGACAGAACGGGCTGATACTAAAAAACGAAGTAGCTAGTTTTCTACGAAGGTTAAACCCTAACTCTTCATATTTCAGGAATATATTTCAATAAAAAATTAAATATCCTTTAAAAAAGGTATTGTGCTTTAAAAATATTGGTGTATTATATATTACGTATTGCGTAATACGTTAGGAGATATATATCATGACATATCCAGATTGGGTTTTGAAAGAAAAAAAGAAAGGCACTGAGGTAGTTCACAGGAACGGCAAATATTATTTGTATAAAATAAGTTCTGTGTGGAATAAGGAAAAGGGACGTGCTCAGAAGGTTACCTTAGAATACCTTGGCAGGATAACTGAAGATAAGGGTCTTATTCCCCCTAAACGTAGGGGTTCTTACAAAGATGGAGAAGTTTCTGCAAAGGAGTATGGAGCTAGCAAAACACTTTGTGAGTTAGGAAAAGACATATTAAATCGCTTAGAAGATAGGTTTCCGAATGATTATCAAAAGATTTTTTCTATTGCTGCTTTAAGAGTAATTGAGCGTTGTCCGTTTAAGGGGATTGATTTTTTGTATGAGAAATCTTTTTTATCTGAACGCTTCGGAAAGCTTGCTCTATCTTCCTCTAGCATATCAAGGTTTTTAAGGGAGCTAGGTAGCCAGAGACCAAAGTTAGTTGGTTTTATGAAAGAGTATGTTTGCGATGTTGATTATCTTTTTTTTGATTTAACAAATATAATAAGTAAATCGGAAAATGTTGAAATAAATAGAGTTGGCTATAACAGTCATCATGATTTTGATCCTCAAATTGGCTTAATGTATGCTTTTTCAGCGGATGACAGTTCTCCCACTTATTACAGAGTTATTCCTGGAAATATAAGAGATGTGAGGGCATTTAAGGGGAGTATAGAAGAGGCTGGTATAAAGGATGCTGTAATAGTTGCAGATAAAGGGTTTGGCTCACAAGAGAATTTTAAGTTATTAAAAGAAGCTAATTTAAAATATATTGTTCCATTAAGGCGCAATAATTCAAACATAAACAGAGAGATTTTAAGATGTGGAGACAAGTCTAAGTTTGAAAATTTTTTCTTTCATAATGCTCGTCCTATATGGCCTTACTCATATAAAATAAACGAAGATCGTCTTATTGTTTGTCTTGATGAATCGCTTAAGGCTAGAGAAGAGGCTGATTATCTGCGTAGAGTTCAAGAGAATATAGAAGGCTACACAAAAGAAGGTTTTATCGATAAACAATACCAATTCGGAACGATTACTTTTCAAACAAATCTCGATTTACCATGCGACAAGGTATTTTGTTTATATAAGGCAAGAAATGAAATAGAGATGACATTCGATTTTTTAAAAAACCTATTAGAGCAAGATCGTGTATACTTGCAAGATAAATATGCGATTGAAGCTTGGGCGTTCATAAACCATATTTCACTTATGCTTGTTTATTTGATATATCATAAACTTAAAGAAAGTGAACTTATTTCTAAATATTCCATTCAAGAATTTATTACACATCTTAAATATATAAGTTATTTAAAAATCGGAGACTCGTGGGTAGTAAGTGAGATTTCAGGTAAAACACAAAAAATTTTAGAAAAATTAAAAATTCATATTACGCAAACGTGAAGAGTTAGGGGTTAAAAATTTGGTGCCACCCTTCAGGGACGACAGAACGGGCTGATACTAAAAAACGAAGTAGCTAGTTTTCTACGAAGGTTAAAAATTTGGTGCCACCCTTCAGGGACGACAGAACGGGCTGATACTGAAAAACGAAGTAGCTAGTTTTCTACGAAGGTTAAAAATTTGGTGCCACCCTTCAGGGACGACAGGACGCTAAAATTGCAATAGCTAATAATATCAAGATGTTAACAAAAAGCTCTACGTGTTATTGCGGCATAGTAGAAGCGAAGACATCGACATTCTTAGCTCTAAAATATTTTACCATATCTGTTACATATTTAATTGATGTAGAGATCTGGCTTCCGTCAGAGTAACGTTTAATAAACCAACCTTTTTTATCGGCGGCAGCTTTTTTAGCGATGCTCCTTATTTCAAGGTCACATTTTTTTGGCAAGAAAGGTGGAAGGATATCCCTGTTAAACTTATTTCTTTGAGAAATTTGATTTAATTTAACTTGATGGTCAAGTTTCTTTTGCATATCTAAAGCAAGCCAACCGCTCCAAAACTCATTCATGGTGTTACAAACTGCGTTTTCCTGATTTTGTCCTGTAATAGCGTTGATAGTATCAGCCTCGCGCAAAGCTTCTAAAAACTGAGGGCAGATCCCTTTTTTAATAGAGCACAACAGGTAGCAAGCCCCGATATATTGAGCAACGTCAGGAGCTATCGTTGGTATGGTGACAGAGTTTGAAGCCATTAATTTAGGTAGTGCTTGTTGAAGAGTTGTCATGTACTTAATGGCATCATCTTGAGTTTTTTGGTACGGGTTCTGTTTTACCTCATCTTGCTCTAAGGCGATAATCCCTTGTTGCGTTGTGTTTTTAACATCTTCTCCGAAGTTTTCTGCATCACCATCAAGATCTAAAATGCCGATCTGTTCGGCACGAGGGTTTTTCGGTTGCTGTGCAAAAAGTAAACTTGGGATTAATAGTGCAGTTATAACAATAGTGAAAATGGTAGCTTTCATACACAATCTCCAAATAAACCCAGATAAATAAACATAAATTAAATAGGGGCAAACGTATTTTAATGCTTTTAAAAAATAGATAGATATTAAGAGCACTATAACAACTTTCCCTTTTGTGACAACACCTACTCGTTATGCGACTCTTTCTTGGAGTTAGATGAAGTTGCCCATCATGTCGAAGCAAAAAACTAGGTCTAGTTCAATTTTTCTTCCGTTAATTTAATTAAACTTTCAAACAGCTTTTGATCGTTAATAATGCGTGGCACTTTATTTTGTCCGCCGAGTTTGCCGCGACTCTTCATCCACTCTGAAAATGTACCCACTGCTGCTACTGTAACAGTAGGATCTTTTAAGCCGAAACCTTCAGCTCTATGCGCTGCGTAATCTTCATTCCGTTCGCAAAGCCGTTGATCCAGTTTCTTACAAAAGACGGTAAGATCTTCTGCCGTTGGCACTTTGCCGCCAAACTCGACTATATAACGATGTCCCCCGAGTTCGCCACTGTGTGCGGGAAAAACAGCACCGACAGAATAATCAGTAACTGTATTTCCAATAGCATCAGCTGCAAAGGATACAGCATCTTCTATCTCTTCTCCGATTAGGTGTTCTCCAAACGCTGAAAGAGAGTAAGATGTGCGTCCAGTGATTAAGAGGCGTGGTGGAAGTTTATCTATAAACTTTACGGTATCCCCGATCAGATAGCTCCAAAGCCCCGCGCAGGTCGTAAGTACGATGGCATAATTGACACCTGTTTCAATGGTGCCGATCCAATGTCGAGTTGGGTTTGTAGAGTTTATTTCCTCAAGTGGGATGAACTCATAAAAAATATCGTTATCAAGATTTAATCTCAGCCCTTCACCGTATCCGCGGTCTGCTGTGGCAATAAAACCTTCGCTCGCCGTATATACTTCACGCAGCTCGGTGTTGCTGCCTGCAATCAGATCTTTAAACTGTTTTTCGTAGGGTTTAAAATTAACTCCGCCGTGCACGATCATTTCAAGGTTAGGATAAACTGTATTTAAACGACCTGTGGTGTTGGATGTAATCTCAAACAGTTTATTAATGAGGATTAATAGCCAAGAAGGTACACCACTTAGTAAACGGATATCATATTTTAGTGAAAGACGTGCCAGTAGATCGATCTTCTCTTCCCAATCTTTTATAAGGGCAAGTTTTGGTGAGGGGAAATAAAATGGTGCCACCCAAGAAGGACGAGTTTTAGCCACGATACCACTCAAGTCTCCGCTGAAAACCCTAGGGGCTTCTTGTACTAAATCAGTACTACCACCAAGTACAAAACTCTTTCCGGCAAATAACTTTGATTTTGGATTGTTGATAACGTGATAGATTAAGAGGTCTAAACCTGCTTTAACATTTGATGCCATCATCTCTTTTGTGAATGGTAGATATTTTGTTGTGCCACTGGTTGTGCCGGAGGTAACGGTAAAATACGGCATCCGTTTAGGCCAAGTTAGATTATCCAGAAGGGGGTAGGTAGGTTGCCAATATTCTTTCCAAAAATCTTCATAGGTTCGTATCCTAACCTGCTTTTGAAAATCTTCTACCGAGTGAATTTTAGAGAATTGATGTTGTTGACCGAAGTGTGTGTTTTTTGCTGTGTGAATAAGTTTTAATAGTTGTTGCTTTTGAGTTGCAACGGGATCCATTGTTGAGAGCTTGTTATAGCGATATTTCGCAAAGAGGCTAAGGAGTGGTGTAAAGTTAATCATAAAAAATCTCCATTGAGAGACGTTTAAAGGCGCAACCTAAAAAATACTCAGAGAAAGATAATACAGTATAATCTAAGCATCTTTATTGTAAAAAAGCACATTACTTTGTCTTTTTTCTTTTTAACTGTAAATAAAGTTATTAACGATCTAAAAACGATCTAAAGAGGTGCCGTCTTAAAGCGTCCTTTAAAGGTAATATCTATGCAACTTTATAACAAGATTCAAGCCCACTCTCCAAATACCTTGAGGAATAGACGTAAGCATAAAAAACGGTTTTATCCTAACGATGTTTCTTAATTGTCATGAATTGTTACTCAATGGTATATCAGTAAGGTGTTTTTTTCTGATATTTTACCGGAATTGGCATGATGAAATTTATTCAGATAATAATAATGCTCTCTGTACCGTTTCTGTATATAGTTATAGGGAGTCGTTTTTTTAAGTTTTTCTGTAAGCTTTGTGGTGTCGCCTCAACTAAGCCTGCTACCTTTGCTGTGATGTTTTGCGGTTTGTTGCTGCACATAACATCGATATTTATCCTTAAAATTTTTGGTCTGCCGTGGTGTGTAGCGTTCTTTTTACCACTTATACCTCCTCTCTGCATTTTTAAAAGAGAGTGGGAGGGGTTGCGTCCGCAATTTAGTTTAAACTTTACTGTGTGGTTTTTTGTAATTCTGGCGTTAGGAGTTTCTCTCTTTCAAGTTGTAAACGGTAGTATTGAAACAGCTTGGGTAAATAACTATGGAGATCTAACCTTTCATCTGGGGATGATCTCTGCCTTTGTTAAGGGAGATAATTTTCCACCGCAGTTTCATCTCTATGCTGGAGAGACGTTATCGTATCCGTTCTTTATCAATTTATGGAGCGCTGCTTTATGGTGGTTCTCTCCGGATTTTGAAACTTTACAACATATCTTTGTTTTTCAATGGGTGCTCCTGTGGTGTGTGGTATTTTTTGCATTAAAAGGAGATCGTTATCGCATTCTACCGTGGGCGATCCTCTTTGGTGGAGGAACGTTTGCCACAGTCGCAACCTATTCGTGGAAATTACTCGATAAAGGGAGCCCTTGGACCGTATTTTTAACAACGATCTGGGTGACACAACGCACTGCCCTCTTAGGGTTAGCAGCAAGTTTGGTAGTTTTGTACCTTGTATATGAGGGCTATCAGAAACTTAGCTCGAACAATCTAAAAGCGTTCTACCCCTATCTCCTGTTTGTAGGGTTAGTGCTCGGACTTAGTCCACTTACTCATGTACATTTCTGTCTTGCTACGGGGCTCTTTGTAGGGATTGTGTTGCTAGGGTGGATCACACTTGATCTTCTTCCTAAATTGTTTAAAGGGTTACAGACAACTTTTTACAGAAGCGAAGTCTCTTTGTGGAGAGTGCCCATAGCGATCTCAATCCCCGTTATCTTTCTTGTTGCTTTGGGAGTAATCGCATTTTTAGCGAAAGACATTGAAAAATTCGGAACTTTCTTTGCGTTTTCTCGAGACATCGATATCGTACCTAATTCAAAAGCCGCCATTCTTTTTTCCTTTCAAGAGGTCGCTTCCCTCTGTTTCTTGTTTGCTGTGATAGGGTGTGTGTTTGTACTTTGGGCAGAAGGTCTTAGTTGGATAAAGGTATTTTATAAAGTTTTTAGAGAGGTTTTGCGTCAAAATCCTATAATTAAAATTAAAATTGGGGGGCTACTTCTTTTTGCGTGCACCTCTTTTATAGGCTTAGCTTTTTTGCCGTGGTTATTAGGGAAGTCAGAGGTATTAAAGATAATTTACGGCTGGAACGTTTCTTTACAACCTAATACGCCTGTGGCTCTTCAATTACAACAAGCGGCTCTGATGTGGCTTAGGAATTGCGGTTATATTTTTATGGTGTTTGCTGCTTTTTGGTTAGTAGCGCGGAAGCATTTAGAGTGTCTTGCATTAGTGCTCTTATTTTTATTAGGCAATTTTGTCTCTTTAGCCACTTGGGATTGGGATCAGTTAAAGATCTTTATCGCACTTTATACGATCTTTATCTTTCTCTGGAGTAGGGTAGAGGATAATAAGGCAGCTTACAGATTGCACTACCTTCTTATTATCTTGTGTTTACCTGCCATAATTGAAGCAGGGAGACTTTTTTATGTCGGAGATATCTCATCTCCTTTTTCTAAAAAGGCGTTGGCAGAGGCGCAAGCCATTGAAGATTTAACGCCGCCGACTGCGATTATCGCTGCTGCTCCCGATCACAATAGCTCCGTTCTTATTTCAGGTAGGAAGATGTTTATGGGTTATACGGGTACTTTGTGGTCACACCAGATAGATTATGAAGCTAGAGAGCGGGTTTTAAGAGACCTTACGGCTTTATGTACGTGTCGTGAAAAAAAACAGATTTCGGATACAGAAAATTGTCCTGATTATCTTTTTTGGAATGATGCTGCCTCTCGTTATTGGCATGGACAGGTGCCTTGTGGTGATGCGGAGTTTTTAGGAGATGGAGTGTATAAATTAAAATAAATTAGGCTAGGTTATTTATTTTAATATAAAGATGTGTTGAATGGTTTAACTTAGTTAATTGGAAAGTAGGTGAGGGTAAAAAGAGCGTTTAGAGTTCTGTTAGGTTAGTAAAGTAGGTGAGGTAAAAAGCGTTTAGAGTTCCGTTAAGTTAGTAAAGTAGGAGAGGAAAAAAGCGTTTAGAGTTCTGTTAGGTTAGTAAAGTAGGAGAGGAAAAAAGCGTTTAGAGTTCTGTTAGGTTAGTAAAGTAGGAGAGGAAAAAAGCGTTTAGAGTTCTGTTAGGTTAGTAAAGGAAGAGAGGTAAAAAGGGTGTTTAGATTTCCGTTAGGTTACTAAAGTGAGTGAGGTAAAAAGCGTTTAGAGTTCCGTTAATTCACTAAAATAAGAGAGGTAAAAAGTGCGGATGAATACTTCAAAAGTTTTTGTACATATCGTTCTTTATAACAGTATGGCGCAGCACGGTGCGGTAGCGTTAAAAAAAAATATAACGGCGCTATTAGAGCAGGAAGGTTTTACTAACGGGGAAAACCTTAAGATTGTGGTGCGTGACAATGGCTCTAAAGATGGTGCAGCAGAGTTTCTGAAGGAAGAGTTTAAAGATAAGGTTGTTATTGAGTCTTTGAAGGAGAATTTAGGTTTTGCGGGAGGGCAGAATCTAGGAGTAAGAGATTTTCTTGAATCTGATTTTGATCATATTTTGATCTTAAACCCTGATATAAAACTTGAGAAGAGTGCTCTTAAGTATTTAAGTGTTGCTTTAGAGGAAGACCCCACTATCGGCATGGTTTGTCCGAAGCTTTTTCGTGGTGATGCAGAGCTTAATCCTGTTTATCCATTAAGGCTTGATGCGGCAGGGATGATTTTAACAGAGACGTTACGCCACTTTGATAGAGGCTCTGAGAGGGAGGATTGTGAAAAGTATAGTAAAAGTGAAGATGTCTTTGGTGGTAGTGGCGCTTGTTTATTATTAAAAAGGAGTTGTGTAGAGGATCTTTTGGTGGAGGCAGGAGATATAACGGCACCCGACAAAATTTTCCCGCAACTTGCGGCAGGGAGAGCGGAGAGAGCTCCTCTTTTTGATGAAGCTTTTTTTGCTTATCGAGAAGATGCAGATCTAGCGTGGCGTGCGCAACTTTTTGGCTGGCGGTGTCTTTATGTTGCAATAGCTAAAGCAACTCATCGGCGTGTCGTGTTACCGGAAAGGCGGCAAGTTCTTCCTGCGGAATTAAATAAGCACAGTGTGCGGAATAGGTTCCTGTTGCAACTTAATAATTATTCTCTTAGGCAGAGTATTAGTGCATTTTTTTGTGGTGTGTTGTGGCGCAATCTTTTAGTTTTGGTCGGAGTTATTTTGAAAGAGCGCACCTCTCTTCCTGCTTTGAAAGAGGTTTGGATCTTAAAGGAGCGTGCGTTAGCAAGGCGTAAGGTTATATTGGAAAAAGCTAAACAACGTAACGGAATTAAACTTATGCGGCAGTGGTTTTATAAGCGTTAGTTCGGATTTTGTGCAGTCGTTTTGAATTTTGAAAATAGGTTTTTTATCCAACATTTTTCGGGAGTTTTTTCATAGCAAGGCTCTATGTGTTGAAACATCCCGAGTAGTGAAATTTCAGAATCTGAATTAGAAATAAAGATCTTGGGGAGCTCTCTACCGATAAAGAGAGGCGCTGTGTGGTTGATAATCTCCTCACGTAAAGTGGTGCGTGCTTTAGAATCTAAATTATCTGTCTCCACCCCGATAAGAACTCTCTCTGCAGAGAGGATGTCATCTTTTGAGTGTGCGGCAGTGTTTTGCGTGGTGGGGTGAGGGGTAGTTTCTGCTGTCGTTTCTTCGTCTTCTTTTTGTAAGGGGAGAGGTAGTTCAGATGGCTTTGTTTGAGCGACGTCTTCTACACCTAAGAAAAGCCGTTTTATGGAGGCGTTCTGTTTTGCTAATTTTTCTAAACACTCCTTTAAGCTCTGTTCTGAGTTTTTTGGAAGTGGAGTGATGGTTAACGGCATCTGTGCGATGGAGGCTTCTAATTCTTCGATGATAGCGGGGATGCCGGACGCTCCTCCACGCAAGATATCGATCTCCCATGGGGAGAGCTCTTTCTCTACATTTTGTCCAGAATTGACTGCAATCCACCAATCTTTCGGCATTCGTCCTAAGAGGACGGCACCACGCACTTTATCAAAAGAAAGGGGCATGCCGCACCACTCTTCAATATATTCAGAGTTTGAAAAAACAGGCACGACGACCCGTTCTTTATCTTGCACACCTAAGATATTTAAAAACGGATTGGGGTAGGTAGGAGAATCTGAAAGTGGTTGCTCTTGAAAACGGTGCGGCACATATACAAAGGTATTTATCAAAATAGAATAAAAGTTAGCAGCAGCTTCCATTGAACCTAAGGAGGCAGCATCCATAGCACCTTCCAGTTGAGTAGTTTCATTTTGTGCAGCTGTCTTCTGATCCATTTTTGTTTCTGTCGTTTAAATAAATAACGCATCAACATTGATGCAGATGCGTTATTATTAGAGGAGTCTGCGTAAGGCTACTCCTTTAACTCTTTAGCAATAATATTTGTAATATCAACTGCTTCATCACCATAAAGAAGGGGGCTAGTGCCCGTTGTGCCCTTATCTAAAACTAAGGAAATTTTATGAGACTTAGCGTATTTTTCAACAACAGTGAGCACTTTACGTGTTAGCTCTTTGTTTACGGTCATAAATTTTTTATTAAAATCCTCCTGTACCTGTGCTGCCGTCTGCTCGTAATCTCTGATGGCTTTGCGTAAAGCATCAGCCTCTGCGGAATCAGGACCTTTTTTGGATGCTTTAAATTTCTTCTCAAGATCTTTTAACTTTTCTCGTTTTGAATCGATTGTTTTCTTTGAAGCTTCTCTAATCTTATCCAATTCGGCTTTCTTCTGTTTCGATTCCGGTAGGTTATTTATAAGTTTGTTGACATCGATCGTTACAACACGGAAATCATCACATCGTGCGATATGTGGTGTGGTAACTGATACACTAAAAAGGAGTGTGAGAACTAAAATCTTTTTTAACATATAAAATCCTATGAATAACTTTTTTGTAGCGACTCCGCTAATGAGGTGCTTGAGATATCGGCAAAGTGCTTTACTTCAAGATAGTTATGTCATTTATATCTGAAAAACTCAATATAATACGGCTTTTCAGCGCGGGTCTTTTTTGTCTCTGAAAAATTTAAAGGGGTGTTGTTAAGATGGCAAGGTAGATTTTCGGCAAAAGGTGATATTAAAAGTCTTTTAACTCATTTGGAATGCTACCTTTAACGATCGGTAGGTATTGGTTGAGCATTTCAACTGCCGTTCTAAAAACACGACGTGCTTCAAAAGGGACACTCTCATTATTTCCACAATCTGCATAGAGGAAAACATTAGTTTCGTAATTGGCATCAATTGGAGCCAAAGCAAAAGTTTTACTTCCGAAGGGAGAGGAGACATTTGCTTCAGTACCGAAAGAGAGGATCTTGGAAAGGCGTTGTGATAGTGGCGATAAGATATCATCTAACCGCAAATGTTGCCCGTTCGTTATGTTTGGTCCACGTGCAGCGACAACGATAGCGTACTTTTTATCTTTAGAAACAACGATTAGTGCTGATTTTTCAAAAAGGTCGATCTGAATAAGTTTTTCTAAGAGAGATGTAATTAACTCTTCACCGTTATCTATCCCTTGAAAAAGGGTGGTAATCTCACGGATTATCTTTTCACCACTCTTTGTTCGTAGAAAAATTTTAGGAGGCTCTGTTATCTGAAAACCATCACTACGAGCTTCTTTATCTTTTGAGATATTGTTCAGCCCGAAACTCTCTCCGATATCAAGGTCTTCAAAAGGATCCTTTTCAGGAGCTTCCTGCGCCACTTCTTCCGTAAGTAAGTCTGATTCAAAAAAGTGGGGGACATTAGGTGTTTTTGAACTTTCTTTTGCGAGAAGTAGATATTCTGTAACACGATCATAAATTTTTTCGTATTGCGACTCCCTAAATTTAAGTAATCTCAAGGTACTCTTCGAGGGAAGTGTCGTTTTTTTAGAGAGTTTTTCCCAAGCATCATTGTCAAAGGACTCAACCATTTCAACAGCAGCAAGGCAGATTAGCCTTATAACGAAACGATTTTCTTGTAATGGTTGCTCTCTGTCTAAAATAGAGGTGATCCTAGCGGGGACACCGTTCGTCTGTAAATAAGTATTGCGTACCGCCTCTACGTCAAAAGAGAAGCGCTTTACCAATTGGTAATTGATTTTAGAAAAATTACCGTTAGCTTCATTGAAGATATTAATATATTCAGAATTGAAGATATCTAAAGCTAACATATTGCCAATAGGAGTAAGTACAGCTGCTGTTTGACACTCATCACTGTAATTTTGTGCTAAGACTTCAGCGATAATTCTGGCAACGATAGCGGCACGTCGTCCGTTATTTCTGAATTTTTCAAAAGTTTTGCGCACATCATCATCTTCATAAGGTGGACGATCAATTAATTCATTTAAGATCTCTTGAGTATAAATTGACCCCAAGCATGTGATGGCAGATTGTAAGGATGAAACGGTTGTAGCTCCGCTGGTAGATACCATGTTCGCTTTTTTTAAGATCTCAATAACCAAAACAGGGTCTTGGATAGCGCAAACAGCAAAATCTGAAACGCGGAAGTTCTTAGCACTGATCAACTTTCTAGCGGTACGCCAGACAACAGGATCTGGTGGAAAGGCCACCTTTAAGTACGCTTTGCCGATAGCGGAACGCACCCCTGTTATAGATGTTAAAGCTATGTTTTGTTGATTTTTAATATCGTCGTCTCTTGCCATAGTTGAGAAATCTTAATCTTTACGTAATGAACCACCACTTTAAACGAGATCCTCGACGGGCAGATACGTTTAAAGTAAGCGCTATCGTTTATCGTTTGATGTTTTAAATTATAAGAACGGTGCGGTTTTTGGCGGTGCTTGTGATAGTCACAGAAGGATGCGTTCTTAGGCAGCGCTGAAGTTTTGTTTTAAATTTTACGTTAGCGATAAAATCTTAAATTAAATTAGTAAGTTATTTTATCTTTTAAAGCTCTAATCGCGTAGCGGAGCGTAAATTGAGGGGCGTTTTGCATATTCAGCAGGTGTAATTTTAGAAGCGGTTTCACGTAGCTGTTTCTGAATCTTGGCGCAGTCCTGATCTTGAATTTTGTGTGGAATGGCAGAGCACTCTTTAAAGAGTGTTAAACCGAGACAATTTTTAAGGCAGGCAACAACGTAGTGATTGGTTGGGAACTTTTTTCGTCCACCTTTAAAAATAGTGTTGTCAAAGGTGGCGCATACTTGCAGCTCAATTTTTGAACGTACCTCTTTTAAGCGGCAGGCGGGGAAGATAATAAAATCGGTATCTGCGAGAAGTGTTTTACTGATATCGTTAGAGTCATCAATAAAGGCGGTGTAAGGTAGTAAGTCCAGTAGGAAAAATCTATTATAATCCGTTAGAGGTGTTTTCTTTAAAATCGACACTCCGTTTGGGGTAAGGAATGTAACTTTACCTACCCTTGTTTGAGGATCGTTTTTTTCTAAATGCGTTTTTATCTCAGCGCTAAGGATCTGAGCAACGTATCTCTCTTTTTTCGTAAGCACCTTATCTGCATTAGCAATAATTTTTTTGGAAACTTGGAACGTTACTACGGCGAGGTAAGTTAAGAGGATCGCTTTCCACAGATAATTTAAAACCTTTTTCGGGGTTCTGTTTTTAAAGACAAAGGTGGCGATCTCACTTAAGAAAGCTGCTGCTGCTAAGCAGATGGCAGGATAAGACGGAATGATGTACCAGATCAATTTTGAACTTAGAAGTGAAAAAAGGATCACAGGGCATATCCCCCATGCAAATAAAAAGATCCAAGCCCCCTCTCTTTTGATTACTTTAAAGATCCAGTACACACTTAGGGGCCATATTAAAGAGAGTGGTAGTAGGCTACCTTTTAAAAATAATTCATTAAAATAGACTGCTTTTTTTGAAGCGTTGTGCAAGCCACTTCCTAATAAGCGTTGATAGATTTCAACAACAAAGGTGTTATAAAAATCAGAGTAATAGTGTGTTAGCACATAGCAGATCCAGATACTGAACGGCACTATGCTAAAAACTGCTATAACGATGAACTCTTTATACCAGTTGCGGATAAGTTTTTTTAATGGAGTGCTTATAAGAAGGAAGAAGCACCAAGACATAATGGCATAAAGTCCCGCAACGTATTTTGTTAATAAGGCTGCGGAAGTGATAACTCCGATTAAGATAGGAAGTTCTGCGGCAAACTTTGGAGAGACTTTTTTCCTCTCATAAAGGATCAGGAAGAGGTATAAGGAGATAGTAGTGCTTAAGAAGATGGAGCTATCTTGCACAGCCATTCTGGCACAGTGCCTAAGGAGGAATGTTTCGCTCCCTATTAAGAATAGAGTAGATAAAAAGCCGATTAGGGGAGACTTAAAAAGTTTTAAAGCGATAAGAAAGATAAAAACAAGTGATAGAGTTGAAAAAAGAGCATCAGGGAAGCGTAGCCAGAAAAGAGACGGCTCAAAAGTTTTAACTAGCGCTAAAGTCCCCCACATCTTTAGAGGCGGTTTGCTTAAGTAAGTGTGAGAGCGGAAGGTGGGATGGAGGAGATCTCCCGTTAGGAGCATCTCTTTTATTACTGAAACGTGGATACTCTCATCACCAAAAAATAATTTAGCTTCTCCCAAGTTGTAGAAAAAGAAGAAGGCAGATAAGAGTAGGATAAGTGTTAAAAATAATATTTTTGTAGTAAGTTTTTGCATCGGTTTTTTTTCGCCAAAAAGATCTTAAGCATCATGATATTAGTAGGCTTTATTTGCAAGTAAATTGAAGCTATGCTGATGACGTTTTTCCTAATTCTTAGCGGAGAATATAAGAGATGAAAGCCCTTAAAAATCTATTTATCGTAGTGTCACTTATTCTGTTTTTAGCTTCTTGTAAAATATCAAAAAGAGATGAGAGCGATCAGATCGCTGAAGATGTAAAAAACCTAAAAACGCTACCGTATGCGGCAGCAGTTAACGTTGAAGATTCTTTTGAAGATGGTGTTAACCTATATAAAAAAGATAAAGTTTTTGCGGGGTATAATCTTTTTTGTTTAAGAAATACAGCCTATGCCTGTCTGTATGATCTCTCTGGGAAGTGTCTTAAACGGTGGCAAGTTGAAGATAAAAATAGCTTGGATTGGCAATATGTAGACCTTGATGCGGATGGGAATCTATTTTTTCTTGAAAAGCCGATGGATACTGCCTCACGCGATGGGCGGCAGCCACTCCTTAACGCTTTAGGGAAGTTGGATAGAGAGAGCTCTTTATTGTGGTACGTTAAGGGACGTTTTCATCACGATTTTATCTTTATACCTGAAGGTCGAGTAATAACTTTTAGTCGTAAAGAGAGGCTTGTGCAGTGGCGAGGGGAGGAGGTGCCGATCCTTGATGATAAGATCTTAATTCTAGATAGTGCGACGGGGAAAACTTTAAAAGAGTTCTCGGTTTATGATCTATTGGGGAATGATTACATCACGGATAAGCAGATTAAAAGGATAAAACGTCGCTCTGACTTTAATAAGATAGTAGCTGCGCTTAAGGCAAAGTCACAAGATATTTTGATTATTAATGATACGGCGGGGGATGTTTTTCATATCAATTCGATACTTAGGATAGATAGAAAGATAGATGGATTTGCAGAGGCTGGAGATTTTTTAATCTCCGTTAGGGAGCCCAACTTAGTAGCTGTGCTAAAGGGGGATTTTAGTGGATTACGGTGGGAGGTGAGAGACGAGTTTAAAAAACAACATCAACCTTCTCTGTTAGAGAATGATAATATCCTTGTTTTTGATAATAAATGGAAAGACGGTTTTTCAAGGGTAGTTGAGTTTGATGTGCATTCAAAAAAAGTTGTTTGGCAATATGCAGCAGATAAGCCTAATGTATTTTTTAGTGGAACACGTGGCGGAGCGCAGAACCTTCCGAACGGAAATGTTTTTGTAGCAAATAGTAATCAGGGGCAACTTTTTGAGGTTACAAGAGAGGGTGAGCTTGTTTGGCGTTATCTGAGCCCTACTTGGCAGAAAGGACGAAGGAAGATGCGTATCGCTATTTATAGAGCGAGACGATTTTCTAAAGGAGAGGTAAAAAGCTTGTTCCCAGAGTTGGAGTTGTAGTGTTTGTTGTTGCTTGAAGTGGTTTTGTGCAGGTTAAAAATTTCCGGAAATGGAGTTATAATTGTTGTGTTTGTTGCTTGGAGTGCTTTTGTATAGGTTAAAAATTTTTGGGGTTATAGTGTCTTTTAGAGATTAATTCCTTATTAAGTGGGGGAGAGTAGATAACTTTAACCTTGTATTATAGATAGGTATTTCAAGTTGTTGCGTAAGAAAAGCGCTCGCTTTAGATCCTCCTTTCAATATTTAAAATATTAAAAAATAAATTAAAAACCCTTAAGTTTTTTCATAAGGTAGCCGATCTCAGTCAGGGATTGATATCTCTCTATTGAAATTAAAGTGCTGAGATTAGTTTGTTTGTTAAGGGTTTAGATGAATAAAGAATACTTAAAAGATATTAGGGTAGGTTTTGCTGATAGAGGGAGAGCTTTTTGTGTCTGTTTAAATGTTATGCAGTTAAATGTTATGCAGATACTTTTTATCTCGGTGCTCCTCTCTTTTATTATCCTGTTTTTTACAAACATTGCTCTCTCTCAAACAGTTACAGCAGGGTCGCTACAATCAGTAAGTGCTGGGGCAAATCATACCTGCGGCATAACAACAGATAGTAATAAAAATGTATACTGTTGGGGAAGTAATGAGTTTGGACGGTTAGGAAATGGAAGTGCGGTTGATAGTTCAGTGCCGGTAAAAGTAAAGGGGGGAGGACAGGGGGGAGCTTTTTTAAATGGGGTAAGTCAAGTTGCAGCGGGGTATTATCATACTTGTGCTGTTACAACAGGTGGAGAGCTCTACTGTTGGAAGGGTAGTTGTATAGGGTGTGGAAGCACTCCTGTTAGAGTTTTAAAAGGGGAACAAGAAAGTTCTGGCACATATTTAGAAGATATAAGTCAAGTTTCTGCTGGAAGTCAGCATACCTGTGCTGTTACAACGGGTGGAGAGCTTTACTGTTGGGGAAGTAATCTTTATGGGCAATTAGGAATCGGTTCTAAAGGCTCTGGAGGAAGACCTACTAGAGTTTTAAAAGGGGAACAAGGAAGCTCTGGCTTATATTTAGAAGATATAAGTCAAGTTTCTGCTGGATATGGGCATACCTGTGCCATAACAACAGGTGGGGAGGTTTATTGTTGGGGTTGGAATAATTACGGACAATTAGGGATTGATTCTACGGAAAATCAAAGCACTCCTGTTAGGGTTTTAAAGGGAGAGCAAGAAAGTACCTGCTTATATTTAGAAGATATAAATCAAGTTTCCGCTGGAGGTAATCACTCTTGTGCTGTAACAGGAGGTAGAGAGGTTTACTGTTGGGGATGGAATCGTGTTGGACAGTTGGGGATTAATTCTGCGCTTAATCAAAGTATTCCTGTAAGGGTTTTAAAAGGGGAGCAGGCAAGCTCTGAAATATATTTAGAAGATATAAGTCAAGTTTCTGCTGGAAGTCAGCATACCTGTGCTGTTACAACGGGTGGAGAGCTTTACTGTTGGGGAATGAATTCTCAAGGTCAGTTGGGAATCAATTCTACGTTAGATCAAACTACTCCTGTTAGGGTTTTAAAGGGAGCGCAAACGGGGAATGATACATATTTAGAAAATATAAGTCAAGTTACTATCGGATTTCTTTCTCTCTGCGCAGTAACAACAGGTGGGGAGCTTTACTGTTGGGGGAGTAATTTTAAGGGACGATTAGGAGATGGGACAACCACGAATCGTTCAGTGCCCGCTAAAATTTTCGATGGCTCTGGATCTGCGCCGTGTCAAAATGCCTGTTGTGCGCACTGGGGTTATGAAAATGTAGGAGAGGTTTGCTCCGCTGAGAGGATGTTTGATTGTTACGGAGCAGCAGGAGATTATAGTGTAGTTTGTGGGAAAGATATCCCCAGCTGTTACGGAGATGCTAGGTATAATCAGATAGGGCAGTTTTGTACAACAGGTAGCGGAAACTGCATAGCCGCAGGCGATTATACCTGTTCCGGATCATCTCCTGATTCTTCCGTAGTGTGTGGCATTACTAATGTTGCACCATCTTGTTGCGAAGATGCGCTCTTTAGCAGAATCGGTAGCGCCTGTTCTAAAATAAATGGTAACTGTACTGCTACGGGTACGTACGTTTGTAGCGGTACTGAAACAGGTAGTAGTGTCAGGTGTAATATTACTAATAATGGCGCTGCTTGCTGTGCTGATCCAAATTATATGTTACTAGGTACAGAGTGTTATAGCGGAGAGGGTGTTTGTAGAAGCGCAGGCACTTATATCTGTGGAGGTTCTCTTACAAATAGCAATATAGTATGTAATGCAGTTCCGAACCTAGCTAATGCAGTTCTTGAAAATACAGAAGCTCTCTGTACAGATGGGCTTGATAATGATTGCGACGGTTTGCCAGATGAACTAGATCCTGATTGTGACCTCTGCCCTCTTGATAATAACAAATTATTCCCAGGGGTTTGTGGCTGCGGCATAGCTGATATTGATAAAAATCGTAATGGCATCATAGATTGTCTTGATCCGAAGTTACCAGCGGCAAAGATAAATAGTATCGTTACTAAAGAGACAGAGCCTATTAAGCCGCGAGTAGATGTGGTGAGGAGAAAGGTTATCGTTTATATGCAACGTTTTAACCGCGCAGAGTTACAAAACTTAAATATTGCAAATAAGTATGCTCGTAAGAAGGGTAGAAGAAATAAAAAGAGAGGTGATAAGATTACCTTTAAGTATGAAGTCTCTATGAGGTTAATCTCCGCCAATAAGATAACCAGTAAGAAAAATACAAATCGTACTAGGAAAAAGGTGCGCTCCCCTATCTCGAAACATAATAAGGTAGTCCTTAAGAAACAACGGAGAGGAGTCTACGAAGTTAAATACAGAATTAAGATTTATAAAAATGGTAAGTTTTTAAAGAACACAGAGTGGAGTGGTACTAGAAGAGTTGCGGTTCCGAAAAGAATAGTCTTCCCAAGGAGACCTAACTTGTAAGAAGTTTTTTAAAAGCGGAAGCTTTTAAAAAACTGTCTATCTTGGGGGAAAGTTGGGAAGTTGGCGTTCGGAGATGAACGCCCCTAGTTTTAGGGGTGGGAGCGTCTGATGGTGTAAATATACAATATCACGGGGGAGATGAACGCCCCTAGTTTTAGGGGTGGGAGCGTCTAGTTGCCAATTTAATTTATACAGATTCAGCTATATTTAATAAGAAACACCTATAAAAAGGTGACACTAAAAACCAAAAAAAGTAACTACAAGGGTAAAAAAACCTTAAGTTTTCCTACGATACTGCCGATAAAACTAAGGATTGATATCGACTCACTAAAATGGGGTGTGGGATTACTCTCTTAAGGGTTCAGATGAATAAAAAGAATTTGAAGGATATTAAGGTAGGTTTTGCTAAGGGGGAGGGAGTTTTTAGCAAGCACTTAAAAACCGTAAAGCTCTTTTTTATTCCGATGAGCCTCTCTTTTATTACTCTATTTTTTACAAACGTTGCTCTTTCTCAAACAGTTACAACAGAATCGTTGCAATCAGTAAGTGCTGGGGCAGGTCATACCTGCGGCATAACAACAGATAGTAATAAAAATGTAGAGTGTTGGGGATTGAACTCTTCCGGACAATTGGGGATCAATTCTGCGGTTGATAAAACCACCCCTGCTAGAGTTTTTAAAGGAGAGCAGGATGGCTTCGGTTTATACTTAGAGGATGCAAGCCAAGTTTCTGCAGGTCATGATCATACCTGCGCCGTAACAGGAGATGGAGAGCTCTACTGTTGGGGAAATAATAGCACCTCACAATTAGGGAATAATGGTCCAACTGGATATCACACTACCCCTGTTAGAGTTTTAAAAGGAGAGCAAGGAGGTGTAGGTACATATTTAAAAGATGTAAGCCAAGTTTCTGCTGGATATGGTCATACCTGTGCCGTAACAACACAAGGAGAACTCTACTGTTGGGGAGATAATGACTATGGGCGGTTGGGAATAAATCCTTCAACTTGGTCGGCAACCACTCCTGCTAGGGTTTTAAAAGGAGAACAGGGAGGTGCAGGTACGTATTTAAAAGATGTAAGCCAAGTTTCTACTGGAGCTAATCACACCTGTGCCGTAACAACACAAGGAGAACTCTACTGTTGGGGAGATAATGACTATGGGCGGTTGGGAATAAATCCTTCAACTTGGTCGGCAACCACTCCTGCTAGGGTTTTAAAAGGAGAACAGGGAGGTGCAGGTACGTATTTAGAAGATGTAAGCCAAGTTTCTGCTGGAGAATATCATACCTGCGCCGTCACAACTCAAGGAGAGCTCTACTGTTGGGGTTTAAATTTCACTGGACAATTGGGGATTAATTCTACCTTAGATCAAACTATCCCTGTTAGAACTTTAAAAGGTGAACAAGGTGGTGTAGGCACATATTTAGAAGATGTAAGTCAAGTTTCCACTGGGAAATATTATACTTGTGCTGTAACAACAGGTGGAGAGCTTTACTGTTGGGGATTAAATTCCTCCGGACAGTTGGGGAACTATTCTACCTTAGATCAAAGCACCCCTGTTAGAGTTTTAAAAGGAGCGCAGACAGGTATAGGGTCATATCTAGAAAATATAAGTCAAGTTACTACGGGGGATATTCACACCTGTGGTGTAATAACAGGTGGTGAGCTTTACTGTTGGGGCAATAATACTATTGGCGAATTAGGTGATGGCACAACCACTAATTATTTAACACCTGCTAAGATTTTTGATGGTTCCGGATCTGCACCGTGTCAAAATGCCTGTTGTGCGCACTGGAATTACGGAAATATAGGGGTAGCGTGTTCTGCCGAAAATGTATTTGGGTGTTACGGAGCAGCAGGAGGTTATAGCGTAGTTTGTGGAGAAGATGCACCGACAGGAACTCCTACTCCTTCTCCTACCCCCACACCTAGTTTAGATGCTTGTCCAGATGATCCGAATAAAACTGAACCTGGAATTTGCGGTTGTGGCGTACCTGATGTTGATAATAATCATAATGGCATTATTGATTGCCTAGACCCGAAGGTGCCGACGGAGGACGTCGTTACTCCAAAGACTAAGCCTGCTACTCCTGAAGTAAAGTTAAGAAAAAGAAATAATATCGTTGTTTTTATGCAACGGTTTAAACGTGCAGAGCTGCTGCAAAGATTTAGTAACGTCTTTAGTTGCGCTAAGAAAAATAAAAAGAGAAGAATTACCTTTAAGTATGAAGTCGTTATAAGACGGGTTCCTGCTAATAAGGTACGTAAGAGTAGCGCTAAGAAAAAGACGCAATCTCGGATCTTAAAACGTAATAGAGTAATCTTTAAGAAACAGCGACAAGGAACTTATAAGATTAGGTACAGAGTTAAGATCTATAAGAACGGTAAACTTGCTAAGAACACGAAGTGGAGTAATTCTAAGAGTGTTAAAGTTCCGAGAAGGTAGTTTTTTACGTAAGTGATTATTACCCTCCCCTCTATTCTGATTAACTACTTAAAAAAGAGACGAGGATATTTTCCCACAGCTTTTTATTATGTTTTTTACAAGGTAAATACTACTAAAACTTTAAGTCAACTTTGATCTTTAGACCTATCTCTTTTAAGAGGTAGAAGGTCTCTCTACTATTACCTTTATCCTTCAATAGCCCCCACCTGTCGTTTAGATCTAAGGTTCTGTTATTAACAAAAGTATTTAACAAGAGAGGAATTAAAGAGGTTTTAGGTGGGTGATAGCGCCATTCTTTTTAAGGTCTAAAATAGTAAAAATAGATTAAAACTATTAAGTTTTTTCACAATACAGCCGATGTTGCAGGAGATTGATATCTCTCTATTGAAATTAAAGTGTTGAGATTAGTTTGTTTGTTAAAGGTTTAGATGAATAAAGAATACTTAAGAGATTTTGAATTAGGTTTTGCTGATAGAGGGAGAGCTTTTAGCGCCTCTTTAAATGTTATGCAGTTAAGAGTTATGCAGATACTTTTTATCTCGATGTTTCTCTCTTTTATTACCCTGTTTTTTACAAACGTTGCTTTTTCTCAAACAGTTACAGCAGGGTCGTTACAATCAGTAAGTGCCAGTCTAAACAATACCTGCGGCGTAACAACAGATAGTAATAAAAATGTATATTGCTGGGGAAGTAACGAATATGGACAGTTAGGAAACGGAAGTGCGGAAGATAGTTCAGTGCCGGTAATGGTAAAGGGGGGAGAGCAGGGCGGAGCTTTTTTAAATGGGGTAAGTCAAGTTGCAGCGGGGTATTATCATACTTGTGCTGTTACAACAGGTGGGGAGCTTTACTGTTGGGGAAGTAATTATTTCGGACAATTGGGAATTAATTCTACCTTAGATCAAACTATCCCTGTTAGAACTTTAAAAGGTGAACAAGGTGGTGTAGGCACATATTTAGAAGATGTAAGTCAAGTTTCCACTGGGAAATATTATACTTGTGCTGTAACAACAGGTGGAGAGCTTTACTGTTGGGGATATAATACTTTTATGCAATTAGGAATTAACGTTTTTGAGTTTGAAAAAACCACTCCTGCTAGGGTTATTAAAGGAGAACAAGTAAGTTCTGGCACATATTTAGAAGATATAAGCCAAGTTTCTGCTGGAGAATATCATACCTGCGCCGTCACAACTCAAGGAGAGCTCTACTGTTGGGGTTTAAATTTCACTGGACAATTGGGAATTAATTCTAGAAGAACTATTCTAGGCACTCCTGCTAGAGTTTTAAAGGGAGAGCAAGAAAGTTCCAGCTTATATTTAGAAGATATAAGTCAAGTTTCTGGTGGAAGTGAATATACCTGTGCTGTAACAACGGGTGGAGAGGTTTATTGTTGGGGATTGAATAATGGACAATTAGGGATTAATTCTACGGACAATCAAAGTATTCCTGTTAGAGTTTTAAAAGGGGAACAAGGAAGCTCTGGTTTATATTTAGAAAATATAAACCAAATTTTTGCTGGAGAGGAGCATGTCTGTGCTGTAGCAACGGGTGGGGAGCTTTACTGTTGGGGAATAAGTGCCTCTGGACAATTAGGAAATAATTCAGATCACGAAATTACTACAATGACTCCTGTTAGGGTTTTAAAAGGAGCACAAGGAGGCGAGGGTTTATATTTAGAAGATATAAGTCAAGTTGCTGCTGGAGAAAAGCATACGTGTGCTGTTACAACAGGTGGAGAGCTTTACTGTTGGGGGTATGGAGGTAAAGGGGAATTAGGTTACGGAAATACGAAATATACCTTACTACCCGCTAAAATTTTCGATGGCTCCGGATCTGCGCCGTGTCAAAATGCCTGTTGTACGCACTGGGGTTATGAAAATATAGGAGAGGTTTGCTCCGCTGAAAAGATCTTTGGTTGTTACGGAGTAGCAGGAAGTTATAGCGTAGTTTGTGGAGAAGATGCCCCTAGCTGTTACGGAGATGCTAGGTATACTCAGATAGGGCAATTTTGTACAACAGGTAACGGATTTTGTATTGCAAGGGGAATATACCAATGTTCAGGTGCGTTTACGACAGATCCTGTGACGTGTAATATCACACTACCTGCTGCTGCTTGCTGCGCCGATCCGAATTATACGTTACTAGGTACAGAGTGTTATAGCGGGAAGGGTGTTTGTAGAAGTGCAGGAGAGTATGTTTGTAACGGTGTAGCCTCTACAAGCTCTGTTAGATGTAATGCAGTTCCGAACTTAGCTAATGCAGTTCTCGAAAATACAGAAGCTCTCTGTACAGATGGGCTTGATAATGATTGCGACGGTTTACCAGATGAACTTGATCCTGATTGTGACCTCTGCCCTCTTGATGATAACAAATTATTCCCTGGAGTTTGTGGTTGCGGTGTTCCTGAAACAGATAGCGATGGAGATGGTACGCCTGATTGTATTGATCTCTGCCCAGCAGACCCTAATAAGATAGAAGCAGGGGTTTGTGGCTGCGGCATAGCTGATATTGATAAAAATCGTAATGGCATCATAGATTGTCTTGATCCGAAGTTACCAGCGGCAAAGATAAATAGTATCGTTACTAAAGAGACAGAGCCTATTAAGCCGCGAGTAGATGTGGTGAGGAGAAAGGTTATCGTTTATATGCAACGTTTTAACCGCGCAGAGTTACAAAACTTAAATATTGCAAATAAGTATGCTCGTAAGAAGGGTAGAAGAAATAAAAAGAGAGGTGATAAGATTACCTTTAAGTATGAAGTCTCTATGAGGTTAATCTCCGCCAATAAGATAACCAGTAAGAAAAATACAAATCGTACTAGGAAAAAGGTGCGCTCCCCTATCTCGAAACATAATAAGGTAGTCCTTAAGAAACAACGGAGAGGAGTCTACGAAGTTAAATACAGAATTAAGATTTATAAAAATGGTAAGTTTTTAAAGAACACAGAGTGGAGTGGTACTAGAAGAGTTGCGGTTCCGAAAAGAATAGTCTTCCCAAGGAGACCTAACTTGTAAGAAGTTTTTTAAAAGCGGAAGCTTTTAAAAAACTGTCTATCTTAGAGTAAGTTGGGGTTTGGCGTTTAGAGATAAACGCTCCTAACTTCCGAACTAAGATACCTTTTAGCTAAAATTGGAATTTCTAGGAAGTTAGGAGGGAGCGTAGCCTTATCTGATTAACTCTTCTATCTGAGGAGCGATTAAGTCTTTTAAAGCTTCAAGTGGATCTCCTGCTGTGCCGTGAAAATGAAGGCGGTGTAGTAGAACAAATGGTGCCATAAGCTTCAGATCGTCTACTGAAACATAATCCCGTCCATTTACAAGCGCCCAACCTTGAATGGCAGATTGTAACATCAGAGCTGCTCGTGTTGAGGCACCAAACTGTAAGAGGGGAGTGTCTCTAGTAGCCTGCACGATATTTACAATAGCTTGACGCAACTTGGGGCTAATAAAGATGTTAGCGGCAACAGACCTAGCACGAAGGACATCACTACGCGAACAAACAGGTGTCGGATGCGTTGCTGCTTCTTTAATCGCTTGATGGTCTCTTAAGATCTCTATCTCCGTTTCCGTATCAACGTATGACATCGGGATCCTTAGGAGAAAACGATCCAACTGCACCAACGGTAACGGATACGTTCCCGCTATATCGAGTGGGTTTTGTGTGCCGACAACAAAGAATAGGTCATCAAGTGGATAGGTGTTGTTATCGATCGTTACCTGCTTTTCAGCCATACACTCAAGAAAAGCAGCTTGAACCTTTGGACCCGTACGGTTAATTTCATCAGCTAAGACGATATTTGCAAAAACAGGCCCAGATCTAAAGGTAAAGGTGGCTGTGTGCGGCTCAAAAACTGTTACACCTAAAACATCACCTGGTAACATATCGGGGGTGAATTGAATCCTACTATATGGATGGATCTCAGGACGTTCAGGATTATCCTTTGAGATAAGTCCGCCTAACGTTTTTGTTAAGGTTGTTTTACCTGACCCTGGATAGTCTTCAATCAAGACGTGACCATCAACCACTAAAGCAGCTAGTAGTAACTTAATAGTGTCATCTCTACCACGAATTGCACGTTGTAATCCGTTGATAAGTCGTTGAATGGTCTCCACACCCTCTTTAAACTGCGCATCCTGTTCAGGTGTTGTTTTATTTTCCTGATAATCGTTCATAGTTCCCTTTTAAAAACACTTAGAGTTAAATCGTTAATGGCTGTTCTTAAATCACTGTTAAGAACAGTGCGCGTCGGAATCGAAAGATTCTGACATGAAAAAACCAAGCTGTGTTGCTGATCTGCCATTTGTATGTGGTTAAGCAGACAACGTGCCTCTGTTGACCTTAAAAAGATAGAAGCATTTAGGTTTTTAAGAAGTTCTTCGGAGTTAGTATTAACTTGAACCGGAAATCTTAATCCATAATTTATAAGCTCACTCCTTGAAATAGAAAATAACTTATAAGCAAGTTTCTGATAGTCTTTACTGTCAACTTGTAGCAGCGATAATTTCAATACTAATATCTTTACTTTCAAGGCGTTGTCAAAAGGTTCTCTTATGGAAGATAAAACTTCGTTAAGGATCGTGTGCGCCTCCTGTTCTGCGCCGTGCTGAATTAAGTTTTCAGCTAAAAATGTTTTATAATAAACCTCTGCCGTAGGTCGCTTATCAAGTTCTTTTACACGTTTTAATCTGTTTTTTAAGAGGCGTGTCGGAATATCTGCTAAAACACTTCCGAGCAGGGGATATTCAAGCATGCTGTCCGTATTTCTGATATAGATATCTTCAAAGTCATTTAGGTCTTCCATTAGGATCTGTCTGGCGCGACGCATCAACCACCAAGATCTGATGCGATTTGAAGCTCTCTGATAAGATATTTGAAGTCGCTCTTTTGCTCCGGAAGGAAGATAAAACTTAAGATGATTATTTTTTGCTAATAGCGCTTGCGCCAATGAGGAGAGGGCAGCAGCCTGCATATCACTTTGATTGGTGCCGATCTTTCCAAAAAATTGCCTTTCCTTAGCGGCTATCTCTAAAGTTTTTAAAGCTTCATCAATGTCTCCCGTGTGTAGAGCGATACGTCCTAGTGCCATATTCATTAATGATTTATGCTCCTCTTCATTTTTTAACGGAAATTGGGCACGACACCTTTCAAACTCAAGTAGATTTTGACGAGCTCCTCTAAAGTTTAACTCTTCGATGTTAAGTGTTGCTAAATTAATGCTAAGTAAGATGTGATCACAAAATTTAGGAGAGAGCACGGCACGCTCCCAGTTCCTGCGAGCGTTCCTCTCATCAAAAATTTCACGGTAAACTTCTCCAGCGTTGTTAAGGGGGGAAATGACATCACCGTTAGAACCTAGTGCTGCCTCGTAATCATAAGCTTCTTTAAAAGCTTGCAAGCTCGCCTGCTTTTCATCAACGGTTGAGAGCAGAATACCTAAAATATTTAAAATAGCACCACGTTGCGATCTCCCTAAAAAAAGCCCAAGCCTTGCTACTTTTAATGCCTCTTCATTCCTACCCAGTTTGAATAAGATCCAAGCACGAGATGATGCTACCCATTCATCAGTGTAGTTATATTTTGTAAACTCATCCAGCGCAGCTAACGCTCCTTCATAATCATCAAGATTAAGTCTAATGGCGGAGATAAGATTTAAGATATTCTTATGAAACTCTTTTGTTAAAAGGTTATAATAAGGTGGCTTGCCTTTGATCTTATACAAGATCTGTTCAGCACGCTTAGCATAACGTAGAGCTAACTTAAAGTGTCCGACATGACGCAGATAATATTCTGATAATAAAAGGTGCGCCCCTAACAAATTCGGATCTTTCTGCAAAGCTTTGAGAAACTTCGTTCGGGCTTCAAGGAGTTTATCACTCATCTGTAAACTTATCCCCTCCTGTAAAAGGGTCTCGGCAGATTTATTAGCATCAGGGTCTTTTTTACCTTGAAAGGTGTTAGTAGGTTTTGCGGAAAACGGATTTAAAGGTTCTTGCACCTCCGAGTCATCAAAAAAGAAGGGAGAAGGAGGATCGTTTTCAAAGTCAGCTTGCACGTGCAGAGGTAGTAGCAGCATACTCAAAAGTAAGGTTGTAAATATGAAAGGTCGTTTTAAAAAGATGTGTTGCATTAGGCGCGTCTCCTCTCAAAGATCGTTAAGATAGAGGAGATATTTAAATACGATAAGAGACGTTTCTTTAATGGGATTACGTGTAACGCTCCGTTATCTGCTTCAATCCCTTGCAGTAACGCCCCCTCCTTTAACCAAGTTGCATCCCTATCAAACTCAAGACGTGATAGTAGAGAAGCAGTGCTTAATTGCGAAGAATTAAGTAGCGAGCTGACACGCTCTCTAAACTCTTCATACGTCTCTCCGTATTGTCTACCAAACCCCAAATCGTGTAACTGCACCGTAACGGCACGATAACCTCTGCGGAGTCGTTTCGGTAGTGAAGAAGGGAGGTGCCAAGCTAAAATAAGATACGCTTTGTAAAGATAAAGTAGTAAAAGCAGCGTGGCTAGTAGTAGTATCGTATTCTTTAATGAAGGTAAGGGGTAGGTGGAGCTTTCTGAAAACCCTTTTTCACCTGTTGTTAGATCCTCAGGTAGGATCTCTTCGTCAGGGCCGATCAGCCCCATCAACTCTTCAAGGAGATCTACATCAACGGGGGTTTCTGCGTGACTTTCTACGTGTTGCGGAGCAAGGTCAAAGGGGATCCACCCTATTTTATTAACGTAGACCTCTGCCCAAGCGTGTCTATCATTCATGCGTAAGAGGATGTGCCCATCTTTAGCTTGACTTAAATCGGTGGCATAGCCTGTGGCGATACGGGTAGGAAACCCTAATGATCTTAATAGATATGTGATGGCATGCGCAAAGTGCACACAATAACCACGCATATCTCCAAAAAGAAAGGTCGAAACGGGATCTTCGCCGTCTTTGATCTCTTGCCCTGGGGTGAGGGTGTAAATTACGTTTTGATTGAGATAGGCGATCAGTAGATTTAATTTAGCAAGTGGAGTATCGCCGTTAGCTGTGATCTTTTCAGCAAGCTCTTTATAGCGTGGGTCGGGGTTGGTACGTAAATAATACTCACGCACTTCAGGAGTCCAATCTGGATTGTCAAATATAGCAAAGCTGAGATCCTTTGGAAGAAACGCTGGTGCCATAGAGTAAGCTTTATAGGCTGCTTTGAATTTATTGGTATTATCAGGAACTTTTAAAGGCGTGATATTAAGTGGATAATCTATGGCAAAAGCATTCTGTTGTTCCGCTAAAAGATAAACTGATTGAACCACAGGAGTTCGGTATTCTAATTCAGTTTTGGCTTTCCGATTGTACGGTTGTTGAGGAGTAGTAAAGTTTACATCATCATCAATCTTATGGTCTCCGATGATCAAACTTTTGCCGTCAAAATCAGAGATGGCGGAGTCTCTAAAATATAACATCGGGGTGTTTGGATTCTCTTTATAGTCGTTATCTAACCTCACCAAAGCCACAGGTTGATTTGAACTGCCGAGTCCTGAATGAAAATCAAGTGGAGAGATCCCTTCACGAGTATCTTCACCGACACCATTCTTGATCTTACTGGCAGAAGCTTGCTCATGATAGGTGTAAGTTTGGTAGCAGATTAGATAGAGCACAACGGCTGCTAAAGTTAAAATGATAGAACCTGAAAGACGATCTTTAGCACCGTTATGTACAAACGTTGAGGTTCGTGCTGCGGAAGAGGTGCTAAACGGTGTTGCTGCGATAATAGAGTATAGAACAATGGATATCGTAATTGCTGCAATGATTATAATAAGCATGGTCAGTTGCGAAACGCCGAAGTACCAAGCAACTGAGTTTACAAACTCCAAACGATCAAAGTGATAGTGTCGATGCCCCGCAAGCATCCCTATAAAAAGTATTATTAGTGCAAAAAGCTCAACTGTTAGAGCGTGTTTATACCTCCAAAAAAAGTAGGTAGAGAGTGTGGCGATCCAAAAAGAGAGCGCTATCAGGTTTAGATGTTGCGTAAAGGAGTAGATCCCAAAGGTCATTGAGGAGGGTATCAACCTAATGAGTGCTATTATCAAAGAGAAAAGAGGGATGGCGATAATAGAAATCGTTAAAAATCCACGTAGCGCTAAACGTGTTGAGCTTAAAAACGTTCCCGCCAAGAGCCCTAAAATTGCAGCTAAACTGATTAAGCTTGGAGCGGTACCGAGCTCTATAAATCTATCAAGTGCATAAACAAAGAAGGAAAAGAATGCAGCACGTGCTAGTAGAATAAAGATATAAGTAGATCTGCGCCGCTTTAAGTCTGTGTTATTTAGGGGTGTCACGCAGCATCCTCCGAAAAAAGTCGCCAGTTATTAGTTGTGGCTAGTTGTAAAAAAGCGATCTTATCCTCCTCTGAAAAAGGTGGTTTCTCTTCAGGGAAAAACCACTCTGAAAGATGAGCTCTTGAGGCGTTTAGAAAAGAATTGTTGTGTCGAGGTTTGCTTAAAATTATAGGGTGCTCTCCAATCATAAAAAAGATCGGTTCAATCTGTCTTGCACTAAGGATATCAGCTGTATCAGTCAACGTTTTAATAAAACTGCGATCTGATAGCCGTGCGCTATCAAAAAATAGTAGGATAGATTGAAGGTGAGCGTTGTGCTGAGCTCCTTTTATATCATCAACAAAGGTTAATACCTCTGAGAGTGGAGAAGCGTTTTTAACGTTCCAAACTTCAGTAACCATACGATCTTCAGCGATAGTTAAAGAATTTGTTGCTTGCGCCGTAGAGCCCTCGCAATTAAAAACTATTTCAAGGTCGGCACTACTTAGCCGTTGCAGATACGCTGCTGCCGCCGCCGCTGTACGGTCATCTTCAGCACGAGCAAAACAGAAGACAGCCACCTGCCCCTCCGGTGAAGATGCAGCTTCTTGATGGCGTGACATTAAAGTGCCGGAACGGGCAAAGATCTTCCAGACGATTTTTTTTATGCCGTCTGATGGATGATACCGTTTTATATCAAGTGGCTCTCCACGTCGTTCTTTGGAAGCGGTGATGACATCGCCTGCTTTATAAAATGAGCTGAGGATGGGAAGTTTGGCAACAGAGACAGGAGTAGGGAAAACTTTGAAGGATTGAGTCACTTCTGGTGTTTTTATATCCCACGAAAAAGCGCTAAGTCCAAGTCTGCCCTGAAGAGAACACGTTATCTTTGAGATACGCCACACACCGCGGTGCGGAAAGGTGATAGGATAGGTTAGGAGTTTTTTCTCATAAAAGGTGCCTTTTAAGGTGTATTGCAGTGGTTGTGGATCTGCGTCTGCAAAGTGAATGGAGAGGGAGAGGTTAAAGAGTGGAAGGATCTTACAATGAGGTAGCTTTAATAAAAGAGTTGTCTCTTTACGAGCGTAGGTGCGGTCATTAGGTGTTGCCAGTGGTGGTTGTACAGCGAGACTTTGCAACTTTTGCTTTAGGGAAAGTCCGTGTAGGAGGGTTGCAAAAACAGCATAGAGTAAGATTACGAAAAGGGCAGACGCTATGATGGTTGCTGTAATATCAGCATCTTTTTTAATGGGAAAGATTAAAAGGAGTAGTAGAAAAAAGAGTAGTAGAACTCCGCGCAGAGTGATCCTGAACTCCATCTTTTTTGCCGTGTTTTGTATAAATTTAAAAACGTTGAACATATTTAGAACGATACTCAAAAATTGCGGATAGTAAAAGAGAGAAGAGAGATAATAAGGGCGCAACTCCTCCCGTTTTTATGTATAAAACAGGGAAACTCGTATTATAGAGCGTGGAAGGAAAAAAGTCTGCACGGAGTCGGAACGTTATTTTTTTATGTATAAAACAGGAGAGCTCGTATTATAGAGCGTGGAAGGAAAAAAGAGTCTTTACGGAGTTGGAGCGTTATTTTTTCGTACCAGATCTGATTAATTCGGTTGTTGATTTAAAGCCCAGTTTTTTTAAGACCCGTGCTAAGTGCGCCTCAACTGTTCTTGAGCTGATAAACAGTTTTTTAGCTATGGCTCTATTAGGTAGCCCAGCTGCAAGGAGGAGGTAAACTTCACGTTCGCGCTTACTAAGTTTATCTAGAGGTAGATCGTTGGAGGTGTGAGGGGTACTATTTTTTTTATCCAACTCGTCAATAATATGTTGAAATTGTGGAGGAACGACCTTTTCCCCATCCATGACTCGATCGAGGGTGGCTATTAATTCTTCGGGAGTGAAGTCCTTAAGAACGTATCCCATAGCTCCAGCAGTGAGAGCTTGCTTTACCATTAACTCATCTTCATGTGTTGTTAGGACTACAATGGTTAGAGGAACCCCCCTCTCTTTTAATTCGTAAATAACTTCGATACCGGTTTTAGCGGGGAGTTCTATATCAAGTAAAAGGATGTCAGGACGTAATGTTTCTACCAGTTGCGTCGTGGCGTTGGCATCTTCTGTTTCCCCGATAACTTCGTAACGATCGCTTTCGTCCAGAATAGTTTTAATGTCGTGACGCACAAGAGTGTGGTCGTCAGCGATTATTATAGAAAAGCTTGGAGCATGATGAATCATTTTTAGTACTTTTTAAAAGCTAACAATATTTTATTACATCAACCGCACAGCAGTGTATCTCTCTGTAATAATATTGTCAGTAAAAATATGTATCCGGCGGATGATTGTAAAAATAATGTGTAAAAAGTTTAAACTCCCTTGATGTTAAACTATTGAGGATGCGAATGAGAAGGTATTTTATTGGCGCTAGTATTTAATGTCTTGGAAATATTAAATAAAATAAAAAATGTGATGTTGCTGTAAAAAGTAGTGTCAGTATAATTCAGAATTGGAGTTTAGTTGGATCTTAAAACGAATTTTCAAAATAAAACGGTAAGCTCGCCGATGATCTGTATAAAACAGGGGATTACATTTAAAATTAAAGGTGAGGGAACGGAGTTAACCCTTCCTCCTTCTGAAATAGTTGTAGCAGCAACGGAAGAAGCCTCTGTTTTGGTGTATAGCCTTGTAAAAGAGTTATCCGCCAATTCTTTAGGTGGTATTAAATCGTTACAGTTGGAGCAGGCGCCGTATCGAAGAGACCTTCAAAATGCAACTCCTGTAACGGTTAGCGCTGGAGCATTTCCTATCGTTATCACTTCGGATCTGAAAGTTGATACCCTCGCAGGTGGAGGGGGGGAGGAGATATTTTTTCCAGCTGAAAGTGTAGGAACTTTGTTCGGTCTAGCAGAGGCGTTAAAAGGTGATTTCTTACACAGGTCTGTGCCGTACTGCCCGTGTTGTGGGAAAGAATTAAAAAAAGAGTTTGATTTTGAGGATCTTTCGCACCTTTCAAGTGGAGTGCTTGCAATAACATTTGAACTTTCCGTAGATGGTGCACTTTCTTTACGAGACGTCTTAGAGATGTTTGATCTTAATTACGTTGTAATTGATGGCAAACTACTACTGGTTGATTCAGTTGAGGTAGAGCCGCTCCTCGAAAAACCTCTGAAAAAGATTAAAAAAGAGGTTTTAGCGGTAGCGCTAACGCAAGCCTTGCCGTTACAGGACAAGATAGGGGTATCGGAAAAGGTAAAAGAGCTTTTTAAAAGTGGTCTAAAACACCTTGAGTGTCTTTACTTTAAAACACGTCGAGATAAGGGAGAGAAGCTTTGTGCGATTACGCAGGAGCCGTACTGTTCGGATTGCGCAACTTTTGTGCAGGGAGTGGCAGAATCGCTACGTGAAAACGGTGCTAATTGCTGCTGGAGACTTGATAATAAAGAGGTAGCTTATTTTAAGCAGGCTACGGTGGAAGAATTACTGTTATGGGATAAACGCTCTGAGGAGGATTCTCCGTATAAAAGTACGTTAAAATTACTTTCTGATTTAGGTTTTTCAACCCTGCCCCTTTCAAGTGAGGTGCTAAACCTTTCTCGTGGTGAAGTTGTAAGAGTTGCTTTAGGGGTGTTGTTAAGCCTTGACCTACACGATTGTATCGTAATTATTGATAGATCTTTTTCGCTTTTTACTTCGGAAGAAAGGGAAAAATATGCACAGATCTTAAGACAATTTGTGTTAAACGGTAATACCTGTTTGGTGGTTGATGATGATGTGTGGAACAAAAAATTTTTTGATAAGGAGCTTCTTTTTGATGGTGCTGTTTGGAAGGTAGCTCCTATCTCTCAAAAAAAATCTCAAAAAAATCCACTTAAGAAAGAGATCATAACACTTAATTCTAAAGGTGCATTCTTGGAAAAAATTCAACAAGGAGAGGTGATAGCTCTTTGTGGTGCGTCGGGAGGAGGGAAAACGACACTCCTTAACGCCATAAGTGTAGGTGATGATGCGCTACTTCAGAAATTTCATAAGATAGAGGCTCCGTATCAAGATAGTGCCAAAGGTAAAACATTGATTGAAATGGCAGGGCTCTCAGATAAGATTGCGGAGAGGTATGCTGCAACTCTAGCGGCGAGGGTGGCGGGGCTATTAAAGCAGGACTTTTTGCTGGGCAGAGGTCGCTTTGTATGCCCCGTTTGTCAAGGAAGAGGGGTGTCGGAGTCGATCCTAAGTGGAGGGGTTACGCCTTGTGGGCGGTGTTTGGGAGGTGGATTTACTGAGGGTGTGCAAAGTGTGCAGTTAAACGGGAAAAATATCGCAGAAGTTTTAAATTATACTGTAAAAGAGGCGACCTCATTTTTTGCGGATAGCCCTGATATCTATAATAAACTTAAGGGGCTATCTTACTTAGGTTTTGGCGATTTTTGTTTAAAAACGCCCCGTCTTGTTTTATCATATTGTGAAACACTCAGAATCTCTCTGGTAAATGCTATTTTTAAGAAGAGAGTTAAAAAATCATCTACCTTATTCCTTTTAGATGATATGCTTTCGGGGTTGTCGCTTAAAAAGTTAGAGGAGGCATCCTTATTTCTTAAGAAGGTGACACAAAAAGGGGATACCGTAGTTATGGTAAGTAATCGTGGTATCGGTGTGGCGGATGCGGTGTATCGAGTTGAGTATGTAGGGGATAGATAACGAACGTTTTTATGTCGCCATATTTTTTAGATGTGGTGCGGATCTTTGAGACCTCTTTTAGATGCACAGTGGCTTGGAGTACAAAGCGTGTTGAGGAGACGTTCTTTGTAGTTAAATGGAGACCGTTTATATGAAAAGAAGAAAGAATAAGAAGGTTCTTAAATCACGTTTGGCTAGGAGTGAGATGCGGGAGATGTTGTATCACGGCAGGTATGTTTTACCGAATGCCGTGACGGTCGGGAATATGTTTTTCGGTTTTTTGGCTATTATTTATGCAACATCAGGGCGCTTTGATAAGGCGACTTTAGCAATTATCGCTGCTATTATCTTTGATGGGTTTGATGGCAGGGTGGCACGTAGGTTTAATGCTACTAGTAGGTTCGGCTTAGAGTTTGATTCTCTTGCAGATCTAGTTTCTTTCGGTGTTGCACCAGCGATCTTAATGTATCAGTGGTGCTTTCAAAAGATGGCGGATGAGTTCGGTGTCTTGGTTTGTTTTATCTATTGTGTTGGAGCAGCTAGTCGTTTAGCACGGTTTAATGTTACGGAAACAAACTTGCGCGCCTTTGAAGGACTACCATCTCCGGCAGCTGCCGGTATCGTTGCAGCTGTGGTGTTTGCTACACCTGGGTTTATTCCAGATGCAAGGTGGCATGTTATGGCTTGTGCGACTTTAATGGTGCTGGTCGGATATTTGATGGTTTCAAGGATAGAATATTTCAGCATTAAACAGTTAAAAGTGAGGCAGATGCCGACCTTTGTTTTGCTTGCTGTGGCTGCTGTGATCGGTGTGATCTGGTATGAGCCCCGAATTCTAGCACTCATTATTTTCGGTGGTTATTGTTTAAGTGGACTTGTTGGGGTGTTGTTTAAAGCAGTCGCTACAAGAAAGGTAAAAAAAGAGGTAGTTCCTTCAGTAGAAGTGGTAGAGGTTATAGAAACACCGACCATAGTAAGTTTAGAGAAGCTACAAGGTAATCCTAAAGGTGAAGATCTTTTAGTGGAGGGGAAGAAAGAGTCTAAGGTTTAGGTTATTAAGTAAAAAGCGTTTTTTTTAAGAAGCTTTTTTATCCTGATATTGTTGTGCTGAACGGTGCCCAGTAAGGTCTTTTTTGTTAAGGAAAAAGATACCTTTTAGGAAGCTTTTTTATCCTGATATCGTTGTGCCGAACGGTGCCCTGTCAGGTCTAGGGTGTAGACATGGATGGGGAGCATATTTGTCCAGATACTTTTTTTATTAATTAGGTAAGGCATCCACTCTTTTTTAATGTAGCGCATAACACCGGAGATGCGTTGCCTCTGATTGTGTAACGGCGACATCTTTTTGGCATCACCTAAAACTATATATTCATAGTAACTCATCCAAGCTCCGTCTTCAGCGAGACGTTCAGCTTTTTCAAAGATCTCTTTTGTGATGGTGTTATCAAAATTATTAAACGGTACGGCACAGACAACAGCATTAAAAGTTTTATCTTCCGGCATCTCTTGTACCGCTCCCAAAAAGAAGTGAACTCTTGAAGCGTGTTTCTGATAATACGGATTTTGTGCCAGTCGCTCTTTTAAACACTTCATTAAACGGGGATTGATTTCGCAAAGTGTAAGGGAGTCTTTCTCCGTCATCTGCTCAAGTAAAACAACGGTTATGGAGCCCGTACCTGGACCGATCTCTAAAATGGAACGAGAACCTCTAATGTGATGTATAGGAGCGCTTAAAGCGAGTGCTGCCTTTCGGCTAGTTGGCCAAAAAGATCCGGTAGTCTTAAAGTTTCTAAAACATTCAGAAAAGAAAACGAGATTATCTTTTAACATTTGCACTCAGTATTGAAGAGATCTTAGTCTATAAGACGAACACTATAAGATCCTACTGCTTTATCTATTCCAATTCAAGTTTATTGCAGCTCTGTTTTCGAGTGAGAGGTTGGGTAAGGGGTTGATTCTACAAAGTAAGTAGTTAAATCTCTTTTAATAATTAGAGGTATTAAGAAATAAGATCTTAAGTTTTTTTCAGCAAAGTCAGTAGCTTTAAACCTAAAATAAAAAGTTGTAGATTGGGGTAGTAAAATTTTTCGCTTCTTTGATGGAGTTGTGTGAATTTATAACAACAGCTAAAGATATCGCGAGGTGAGAGGTCAGGACGACATTCCGCCTACACCTTATTATTATTTATTGCAATTTGGGGTTTTAGTATGACACAGAAGATAGATTGGGAGTTGTTCAAGGCGTTGTATTGGCATTGTCCTTCAATGCAGATCGGTTTTGATATCTCACGCATGGGTGTGGGGAGTGATTATTTTGACGGCAAAAAAGATCAAGTTGCAGCAGCGATTTCAGCCATGAAAGATCTTGAAAGTGGTGCTATCGCTAATCCTGATGAAAAGCGCATGGTAGGGCATTACTGGTTGAGGAATGCAGATTTAGCGCCTAGTGCAGATCTTAGAGATGAAATAAAGAAAACTTTTTGTGATGTAAAACAATTTGCAACTGATGTTAGGGCAGGAAAGATTAAAGCTGCGGCAGGAAATTATACCGATGTGCTACATATCGGTATCGGCGGCTCCGCTTTGGGACCACAATTTATCCATGATGCGCTTGGCGGAGATCGTGTTTTAAAGATGCACTTTATCGATAACACAGATCCGGATGGTGTTTTAAAGGTGCTTTCTGAGATCCCTGATCTTAGTAGAACTTTGGTTGTTGTAGTTTCAAAATCAGGGGGCACTAAAGAGACACGCAACGGACAACTTTTGGTGCAGGCAGCATTTAAAAAAGCGGGATTGGATTATAGCAAGTCCTTTGTGGCAGTGACCGGTGTTGGTAGCGCTCTGGATAAAACTGCTGTGGCAGAGGGGTGGTTAGCACGTTTCCCGATGTGGGATTGGGTCGGTGGCAGAACAAGTTTGTGGAGTGCCGTTGGATTACTACCAGCAGCTCTGGAAGGGATCGATATTGCAGCTTTACTTTCAGGTGCCGCCGCTATGGATGTTGCTACCCGAGAAGCGAGTGCACTAAAAAATCCTGCTATTATGTTGGCATTAATGTGGTGCAGAGGTGCTGCTGAAGGAAAGGCTATGGTGGTGTTGCCGTATAAAGACCGGTTGATGTTTCTTAGCCGTTATCTGCAGCAATTAGTTATGGAGAGTCTTGGAAAGGAGTTTGACCTTGATGGGAAGACTGTTAATCAAGGCTTAACAGTTTATGGGAATAAGGGCTCCACCGATCAACACGCTTATGTGCAGCAGTTGCGAGAAGGCCCGAATAACTTTTTCACCCTTTTTATCTCTGTTTTAAATGACCTTTGTGGAGAAGGTGGTGCGGAGATCGGAGGTATGGAGGTGGAGCCGGAGGTTACTTCAGGTGATTTCTTATTGGGATTCTTATTAGGTACAAGAGAAGCTCTATCAGAAAAGGGGAGGCAGAGTATGACGTTGTCTCTACCAACTGTGGATGCAAAAAATGTCGGTGCCTTACTGGCGCTTTTTGAGAGGGCTGTCGGCTTTTATGCTTCTTTCGTGAATATCAATGCCTATCATCAACCAGGGGTAGAAGCTGGTAAAAAGGCGGCAGGTTCAGTCTTGGAAACGCAGGTGCGAATACTGGAAACGTTAAAAGGTTCTTCAGAGCCGCTAAGTGTTGAGGAGTTGGCTAAACGCCTAAATATGCAGGGTGATGAAGATATTATCTTTGCTATCGTACGCCATCTGGCGGGAAATAAACGGATAAAAGTTCAGGCAGGGGTGGCGGTTACGGAGGATCGTTATTCTTTTTGATGCTTAAGGAGATGCGATAATTTGCCGATACTGTAAATACCTTTATAAAAGATAAAGAAGGTTTGCAGGTAATGGAAAAGAAGTTTTTAACGGCGAATTCAAATACTCAAAAGGTTTTATATCAAGCAGAGAAAGCAGCTCGTGTTGATACCTCTATCCTGATTCTTGGAGAGAGTGGAACAGGGAAGGAGTTGTTAGCACGCCAGATCCACAGTTGCAGTCAAAGACACGCTAAGCCGTTTGTGGCATTAAATTGTGCGGCAGTACCGGAGGGGCTTTTAGAGAGTGAGTTGTTCGGATATGAGGAGGGCGCTTTTACAGGTGCAACTGAGAAGAGGATAGGGATCTTTGAATACGCTTCGGAAGGAACGATCTTTTTTGATGAGATCGCTGATATACCGCCGTTGGTACAGGTTAAGCTTTTAAGAGCTTTGCAGGAAAATGAGATAAAGAGGCTTGGTAGTAACAGAACGATTAAAGTTAATCCGAGAATTATCTCAGCAACGGCGCATAATCTGGAGGATGCTTTAAGATCTGCTCAAATTAGAGAGGATTTTTATTATCGTCTGGCAGTTGTTACATTACAGATCCCTCCTTTAAGAGAGCGTCCGGAAGATGTCGATCTATTGTCGCAACATTTTATTGAAAAATTTGCGCGTGAGATGAATAAGAGAAATTTAAAACTTTCTAAGGGGGCAAAAGAGCTTTTACAGCAGTATGCTTGGATCGGGAATGTTAGAGAATTAGAAAATGTGATCGAGCGAGCGGCGGTTCTCTCTGATGGTGTTATTGATCGAGATAAGATAGAGGGTGGATTAAAGCTTGATCTCGATACTATCGGAGAAGCTTCCTACAATTTACGGGCAATTGCTGCTGAAGCAGCTAAGCGGGCTGAAATAGAGCTAATTTTACGCACACTTAATCAAACATCAGGAAATAAAGCGAAGGCAGCAAGATTATTAGGAATAAGTTACAAAACATTGCTGAACAAAGTAAAAGAATATGAGATAACTTCTCCGGCAGCGTTCTGATCTTTTTAAAACGCTGAAAAATATCTAGAATAAAAATAGTACAAAGATAATTATTTAAAAGTGAGGAAAGGGCTATGGGGGCTGAACTTGTAGCGTTGGCGGTGTGTGGTGTTGTATCAGTGATAACGTTGGCACTGTTAATTGTTTGTTTGGTAAAGATTAACGCTCTCTCTAAAGGGAAGGGTGATACAGAGATCGTTACTGAAGTGCAAAATATTTTACTTAGAGAGTTTAAGGGAAGTCGGGAAGAGTTAGCATCTTCTTTAAAAGATAATAGGACTGAGTTCTCTGATAGTCTGAATAAATTAAGTCTTAGGGTAGAGAATAAGTTAGATCAAAATAGTGAGAGCATGAATAAAAATGCTAGGGAAAATAGGGAAGATCTAATTAACGGATTAAAAAATTTTGGCGAAGTTTTTTCTACGAATGTTAAAGAGTTTAATGAACTGCAGAGGCAGAAGTTTGATCAGATGACGCAAAGACAGGAAGACTTGGTTAAAACAACTGAAGAAAAGCTGGAAAAGATGCGTGAAACTGTGGATGAAAAACTACACAAAACTTTGGAAGAGCGTTTGGGGCAATCCTTTAAGTTGGTCAGCGAGCGCTTGGAAGCTGTTCAAAAAGGGTTGGGAGAGATGCAGACTCTAGCTAGTGGAGTGGGTGATTTAAAGAAAGTTTTAAGTAATGTTAAGACTCGTGGTGTTTTGGGAGAGATCCAATTGGGTAGCATCCTCGAAGAGATTATGGCTCCCGATCAATATGAAGCAAATGTAAGAACGAAGGTCGGATCTAATGATTTAGTTGAATTCGCTGTAAAGCTACCTGCTAAAGATGGAGAGGGCGGCAGTATTTATCTACCGATTGATGCTAAGTTTCCGCAGGAGGATTATCTCAGGCTGCAGGATGCTTATGAAAATGGCGATAAAGAGGGGGCAGAAGGTGCTAAGAAAGCGTTAGCCTCTTCCATAAGAAAGTTTGCGAAAGATATTTACACTAAATATATCGACCCGCCGCACACTACTGATTTCGGAATTATGTTTTTACCAATCGAAGGGCTCTTTGCGGAGGTGGTGCGCCAACCAGATCTCTTAGCAGAGTTGCAGCGGGAGTATAAGATCATTGCAACAGGTCCAACCACGTTAGCTGCTATTTTAAATAGTTTGCAGATGGGATTTAAGACCTTAGCAATTCAAAAGCGTACCAGTGAAGTTTGGCGTGTGTTAGGTTCTGTTAAGACGGAGTTCGGTAAGTTCGGAGATGTTTTAGCAAAAGCGCAAAAGAAAATTAACGAAGCTAATAAAGAATTGGATGATTTAGTTGGAAAAAGAACACGGCAGATTATCAGGAATTTGAAAAAAGTTGAGCAGTTGCCCACCGATTCTGAAACTCCTGTTATAGGTGAAGAGTAACGTCTTGTTGCCGTATAAAGAGGGGTGGCTAGATGGATAAAAATGCTAAAATTGTAAAAGACTCTGAAATTTTCACGTCCGTAGTTTTTAAATTAGTTAAGCGGGTAGTTGCGCTAGGAGAGAAAACATTTTTTAGAGATATCGTTCTTCATCCAGGTGCTGTTGTGATTATTCCGCAAGATGAGAACGGTCGACTTGGTATGGTGAGGCAGTATCGTGCTGCATTGGGGGAGGTTATTTTAGAGTTCCCCGCCGGAACGTTGGAAAAGGGGGAGGCTCCGTTAACTTGCGCCAAAAGAGAGTTAATTGAAGAGGTGAAAAAGTGCGCAGCAGAGTGGATAGATCTCGGAACGTTGTATCCGTCACCAGGGATCTCAAGTGAGGTGCAGTATTGTTATTTAGCGCGGTCTTTAAAAACGGAGTATGCCGACCTTGATGAGGATGAGTTGCTTGATGTGGAGTATCATAGTGTGGAGGAGGTCGAGCGATTTATCTTGAGCGGGGATCTAAACGATGCAAAAAGTCTCGCGATCTTTATGCGAGCAAGGCTCTTAAAACTCCTTTAAGGTGGGGTGTTAAAGGGTGAGCACTTTTTAACACCAGATCTTCTTTTTAGAAAACCTAAAGATGGTGGCAATAAAACAGAACTATGTTCTATCAGAGCCGGTTTATCTTAAAATGCTTTCACATTTTATTAACGAGTATATGAGAGATATCTGTGGCACCGATATTAGGGGTGACTGTGTAGTTTTACGTCGTAGGGGGAAGGGTGTTGTGCATCAATAATATGGATTATCTAACGGCTTCGAAAGTAAATATTTATGGTTTCGATGATGTTTTAATAATGGTATTAGATCGTTGCGCCTTTTTATGTTGTTCAGGGTTTAGATTGTTGGGCGTTCGGGTGTGATGTTTGTTTCCCTTGTCCTGTTATAGATGCTGTTTTTATATCTGTGTGGGATCTTTTGTAAGTTTTAAGAAACTTATGTCGTGCACTTTACATCTCAAGTGTGTTGTAGCCTGAATTCCCGCGAAATTATACCATACAAACGTGTTTTTAAAGGTAGCTTTCGAGCGGTATAATCTTACTTTTTCTTAAAAATACTTTTTAGAAAGTCATCTTCTTCAATATTGAAAATTTTCAAAATATCCTTTTGTTTTTTTGTTAACGGAACCATTAATTTACTACCATTTTTAGTTTCTATAACTTTAATTTTTTGAAGCTCTTTAATGACATCAGGTATATTAAACTTTTTTTGCTTTGTATCATTTTTAAGTAAATTAAGAATATAACTTCTAAGTATAAGAGCTAAAAATCCAACAAAAAGTTTTCCTTCTGTGGTTTGAAGATTATGTGTTTTAAGTCTTCTAAAATCAATTTCATTTTTTAGCTGGAAAAATTGTTTTTCAATTACATCTTTTTGACGATAACGAAAAAGTGCTTCACTCGGATTTGAATCACAACCAATACCAATCAAAATTAAGAAGCCACAATTTCTCAAGTATTCATCTATAGCTTCTGATTTTTTTTCATAAGTGAAACCATCTTCATTTATTTTAATATCAAAATATTTCCTATATTTTTTACGATCCAGCAAAGAGTACTTTAATTTTTTCAGTTCTTCTAACTCTTCTTCCATTCTAGAAATTTTCTCGTAAAATTGAACTATCTCATATGGCGCCTTTCCCATATTGTAATAAACATAAATCTTTACAGGTTGTCCCATAACAGTATCTATTACAGAACAACCAAAAGTAGAGGTTCCTTTTATATAATTAGCATCTTGCTTAATAAGTGCAGTGTGATTTTCTAATATTCTTTTAGCGTCATTCCAATATAGTGGCAAAGGACAAAGTAGTCCAAACTTTTGCCCTTCTTCATTTGCTACTTCCGCTAAATTATCTTGCGTCACAAAACCTTGATCCGTAACAAGGTTAATACGATTGTTAAGACTAATAAATGGAAAGTCTCTTAAAAGAAAACTAAAATATGTCTTATCTGTAATGCTGCCATTATAAACTTGATAGAATAAAGGAAGCTTCGTTGTAGAGCCGTAGCACATACCTATATTTATTTGCGGCAATTTATCCATATCCCTATTATAGCCAAACTCCAATATACTTATTTTTTTACTATAAGAAGATATGGAAGTTACGTCATAATACCAACATTCTTGAGCTAAATATCGCTTCGTCCATTTCTTAAAAAAATTAAGTCTTTTCTCGTAGTCAATACGTTCAAAAAGACGACTTATTTTTTGACTTGTTAATTCAGAAATTTCATATGGTAAGACACTATCATCTATCCAACTTGAAGCATGTGATACTACATTTCCATTTGCTAGAATATAAAACGCTAAAGTTAAAATCTCGTATGTGTCATTTCCAAAAATTGAAAGCAATGTCTTGTCTAACCTTAAATCTTTTACAATCTTATTTAAAACATAAGTAAGACCAAAAGATTTATTGCTAATAACATATCTATTAGAATCATCTGGAAACAAATCATAGTAATTTCTATTAGGAATTAATTTCTTACCGCTTTCATCTAGCTTCCCTATACCTATTTCATCAAACGTAGGCTCTCCGTTTTCACGACGAAAGTTCATCCTGTAATAGATATAAGTAGTCCCATTTTTGTTTTTCTTACGAGCAATTTGCCTATCTGGTAAGTCAACTTTTTTAGTTATTTTTTTCATAAAAAACCTCCCTAATATGTATAGGACAATCATACCATACAAACAGGAAATGTCAATATAGAAAAATATATAACTAACTAAAATATCAATAAAAAATACGGTGGCTTATTTCTGGAATGGAGAAAAGATAAAAATTGCGGAATTTAGGTTGTAGTCGTTTTTTATTGAGTGGGAGAATCGATATGTTAATTCATGGATTTAAGAAGTCTATGATCTTTTTGGGTGTCTCTGTGTTTGTGTTAGGTGCTTCATCATCATCTTGGGCACTACCTTTCTCAGCAGAGTCAACTTCCAGAGAGAGCGTTAAAGTTACACGGTTAGGAGATGCTTGGACTCCATCTACATATGCGCAGCTTACTAGAGAAAGTAGTGATTTACGTTTCCAGATAACTAAAAATGGACAGATCTTTCTCGCTTTCGTTTCAAAGGATGCGTCTATTGATGATTTAAATTGGTGTGAAGGTGATGGCGGTAACTGTGGTAACAACCTTTGTACTAATGATAAGAAACACGTCTATTGGGTTGAAAAAACAGCAGATAAACCGGCTGTTTGTGTAAGTACCTACGGTAATAAAGATAATAAAATTGAGCTTACTGGAGATAGTTCGAATCCGAGGATCGGCGGTAGCGAAAGAGAGGGTCAAGCCGGAAGGTATGTCGCTTTTGAGACTTTTGGTTGGAATCAGTGTGAACTAGCTGCCAATGATTGTGCAATACCTGGTGCTAATCAAGATACTTGTAAAACATATGCAAATTTTGAAAGAAACTGTACCGCAGGTAGTAGGCAGATAATTATGCACGATAGAAAGTGGGAGGAATCTTGGCTTTCAAGTGCTAAAGAGTGCGGTCTCCCTAATGATTACACGGGGATTCAAAATCAAAATGAAAAGCTTGTGGATTATACCCAATACTCGGGGGCGGGTGGTGTAATAGATACACCAGAGAAGTACGCTGCTAACCTTGCCAATCCGCAAGATTATACTCGTTACAAAGATAGCTACCTCTATGCCTTAGGAAAAGATGGTAAAAATATCTTGTTTGCTAGTGCTGCTACACAACTTGTGGATAATACAGAACCTAAGTGTGTGGGTGGATTTTCACTAGGTGGTGCCCAGAACCCTATAAAAACGATCTACACCAGAGATGGTAGTGGCTGTAAGCAAGGCATCTTAGGAAAATGTCAAACAAATCTAAAGTATGATAGGTATGCTTTACACGCTCATCCGAATGGTATCACCGTTCATGATGCTGATGCTTTTCAAATTGCGATGTCTAATGATGCAGCGGATGTGATCGTTTTCGCTACGAAGTCAACTGTTCCTGTACATTATCAACCTGATCCCCTCGGATTTTCCGATATCTTCGCATGGGAAGACGAGATGTTTAGTTTGATCAGTCAAGTGCAGAGCGTTTATACCAGTGAGTTTGGAGAGGTTAGTTTAGTTAATATCGGTGGTCCAGCACACGGCAATAGTTATAACCCGACTGTAAGCTCTAATGGTAAACTGATCGCTTTTGATTCTGATGCTGAAGACCTTGTGCTTGAGCCAGTTTTAGATATTACCGGTGCAGAGACGGGAAATTATATAAACAAGAGCACAAACGGACACCGTCAGATCTTTCTCTTTAATTATGACACCTATCGTATTGAGATGGTCAGTGTTAATCCTAACGGCAGAGCTGGTAACGGAGATAGTGAGAGACCGTTTATCAGTGCAGATGGTAGGTTTGTTGTTTTTGAAACGAGAGCTACGGATCTGATTGAGGGGATTACTACTACTCCGCATAAAAATATAGTGGTCAGAGACCGTGCCGCAAATAAGACCTACCTTGTAACGACAGGTGTTAATCCAAATTATGATGCCTCACTTGCTACGGATGAGCAGGTTGATCCCCGCACTGTGCAAGGCATAAATAATGATGCCACGATCACTGATGTTTCTCCATCAGGGTTAACTGTTGCTTACCAGACAGTTGCAAGTGATGCCATTAACGGCGCTGTTGATAAAGCAGGTCCTGACACTAACGGTGTGCAAGATGTCTTTTTAGCGCAGAACGGTTGTCCGCGTGATACAGATGGTGATGGCACTCCGGATTGTTTAGATATGTGTCCGACAGATCCGAATAAGCATCAAGAAGGTTACTGTGGTTGCTTTGTATCGGAAGTTGATTCTGATAATGATGGTGTTCCTGATTGTATTGATGCCTGTCCGAATGATCCGTTAAAAACAGAGGCTGGATTCTGTGGTTGCGGTGTTGAGGAAACAGATTCTGATAGCGATGGAGTTCCTGATTGTATCGATGAATGTCCGGCTAATAATCAGAAAGTTGTTGCAGGGGCTTGTGGGTGTAACGCCTTGAAAGTGGATCCAGGATACTGCGGTTGTGATGTTGAGGATGATGCAGATCTGAATGGTAACGGCAATCCGGATTGTGTTGATCCACTCCCTGATTATAGACCGTTAGCACCGAGGATAAGAAAGGTTAAGACTTCTGTCACTACTTCGGATGTCTTCGCTACGGTAAATCCCCGTGATATCGCCGCCTATAAGAGGAAAGGAGCTAATGTTTCATATATCTTCTTTATTAGGGATACGAAGAGTGCTAAGAGTGTTAGACGTAAAACAACCAAGAGCTCTATAAAATTAGAAGGGCTGAATAACGGTGTGAGGTATTCCGTACGCTACCGAATTATTGCAGGTAGTGTAAAAACCTTGAAAGGAAGGAAAAAGAGTTTTACTAAGTAGTTTTTTAGGGAAAAACGCTTTAGTTAAGTTTTACTAAATAGTTTTTTAGAAAAAACTCATTTTACTTGAATAGAGATGGGGGGCTGCTAAAAACAGCTCCCCATTTTTTAATGCTCTAATATAGGTGTTCATATTTTTCTCTTTATTAAAGATCCTGTAAAATATACGGTGCTGGTCTTATTTATCTTAGCGGGTAGTGTTGTAAAGCGGCTTGCTTAGGATGAACAAAGTATTTTTGTAAGAAAAAGTGGTGAGGTAAAAATGTAGTGCAAGTAGAGAGGGGAGTTTAGAAGTGGTGAGGTAAAAAAGCCGTGCAAGTGGCGGGCAAATTTAAAAGTGGTGAGGTAAAAATACTGTGCAAGTGGCGAAAGAGGCTTAAAAGTGGTGAGGTCAAAAGTGTCGTATAAGTTGAGATGGAGTTTAAAAGTGGTGAGGTCAAAATACTGTGCAAGTGACGAGGGGGCTTAAAAGTGGTGAGGTCAAAAAGCCTTGCAAGTGGATGTATCTAAATGTAATATCATAACGGTAGTTAAAATTGCTTAAAGTAAAATATGTCTAAACAAGATATGTTACAACAAGGAACCCGTTTAGTTGAGAGCTCTGAAACAGTTTCAGCTTTTTGGATTTCCACATATCCTTTTTTTGAAACGACGTTGTATGTCCTCCCTTGTGGAGAGTCGAGGGGGGAGGTTGCGCAAACGTTTTTAACATTTTTTGATCCTGACGGTGGTGTAATTAATAAAGTTAAGTTGCAACTTCCTGTTGGAGAGATTAAGAAAGTTGATCTCAATATGTTGCTCGGATCTTGTAAGATAGAAAGTGGTTTGCGACACGCCGTTATGTTAGTGCGTTCCCCTTTGGGCACAAAACACCTTTGTCGTATTTCAAATGGGCGTAACTCTTCAGTGTGTGGCGAGTTGCAGATCTTTTCTGATGAAAGAACGGCTTTTCTTCCGCTTTCATTCTCTGAAAAGATGACCTCTTTAATCCCAATAGTAAACTTTTCAGAAAATGAAGTTAAAGTCAGGTGCGGACTTTTTTTTGGAGAAAAAAATCATAAGTTAGAAGTAACTATTCCTGCACAAGGCACTAGATTGATCAGTGTTGATGCTGAACTCTTTGAAGTTCTTGAGTTAGGAGATGATGAAAAAAAGATGGCGTATTTGAGGGTTTCAACCCGTTCCGTAGGACAGTTAGGGCTGCAAATGTTGGAGTGTCTCTCTATAAAAGAGAGCGATGAATATACGATGATATGTTAGAGAGTAGTGTTAGTTGGCTCGCTTTTTGTGTGTCGGGTCAACTTGTAAAAACGATAGTTCATTTTTTCCCTTCAGCAGGGGCGATGGGGGCTCCTTATCAAGCGCTCTGCTCGTTAACATTACTAAGGTCTGATTTTGAACCGCAAACAGTTATGGCAGAAGGTGCGCGTTTAGGACAGCCGGACGGCTTTAGGTTAGATCTGGCGTTTCCTGATTTCGCAGATTCTCAACCAGCTGCCCTTTTAATAGAGCTCTCGACCTCTCAAACGAGGCTTAATCTAGCCTCTTCTGATTGTATTATAGAATTCGTTTCGCAATTTTCCACAATTAAGTATAGACCGAAAAAGCTTATAAATAGCGCCGTTGATATCTTCCCGATCTTGGAATTGAACGATTCTGAATTAGTAACCTCCTTAATAACTGTTAATGTGATGGATGCTGCTGTACGTTTCCCGTTACAGACGTTAGCTGAAAAAAATGATCCGGAAATTAGTAATTTTCGTGAGCTTGCTACTTTGGAGATCCCTGCGCATTGTGCAAAGGAGTTTAAGTTAGCTGATTTTAAAACACAGCAAAAACCTGATTGTGGAGTTTATATTAGATCAGAATATGTGGGGTTGGCGCATTATGCTATATATAGAAATAGAAAAACGCAACAGATCGTGTCGGTGGTAAGATTATGAAAGTAGCAGTATTCACACCATATTCGTTACTAAGTCATGAAGCGGGAGTGATTTATCTTCTCGCAAATTATCTAGCAGATCTTTATCCTGAATCTGCCGTGCGTCAATTAAAATGTAACGGTGCTTTTTCATTGTGTGGTCACGATGCTGAAAGGGGTTGGAAGCGCAATGTTACTTCGTGTTTGTATTGTGCTGTCGGGCAGCAACGGCTAGCTACTTGGGCGGGGATTGATTCTGAGGAGTTGGCGAAGTATCTGATGCCGCAAGATGTAGAAGATACTTTGCGGTGGGGGTCTTTATTGCACGATGCAGATCTCTTAACGGCACAGTTTGGAGATCGGATATTATACGATTATTGTAAGGGGTCGTTTAAAGATCGTTTTGGTACGGAAAAGCCTGACCTCGACAATAAAAATCATTTACGAGTTCTTAGACGTTTATTAGTTTCCGCCGCCAGGATGTTTTTAGCTGCAGAACGTTTTTGCAAGGCGGGATCCCCCGAACACGTTTTTGTTCCGTCAGATAGTGATTTTTTAACTACGGTTTTTCTTGATTGTGCCGCACTTCATGGCGCAATTACAACAGTTTTTAAGTGGGATTTACATTCAAGGATGATGACACTTAAGGCTTCAGCTACTGATGATGAATATACGTGTAGTTTACTTTTGGAAGATGTTACAAGTATGCGTTCAGACCCCTGCACGTGGTCCGAGGAGTTGCTCTCTGTTGTAAATGAAATACTATCATTTTTAAAGTTGTCTGATACACAACTAACGCTCCCTTTGAGTAATATCTAAAAGTGTCTTTAGCTTTGTAAAAGCTGTCTAGGTGGAGTGATAAAAAGTGGTGCGGGGTTAATAAGTTAGTTTAATCCTTGTGGGAGTACACTGAACAACTGATTCTAACAGGACATTTTTTACATTTTTGTGGTTGTGGTGTTGCTATCGCCTTACTCTTCTTTTGAAGAATGTTTTGCATTTCATCAATGATCCCTTGTAACCAAGCCTGTTTTTCAGGGGTGTTCTGTATTTTTACACGACGGCGATTTTGTCCGATGATAAGATAGCCATAAGGTGGCCTCTTCCCTTCAAACTCTTCTACAAGGCGCATATGAACAAGTAGTTGAGCGACGTAGCGATCACGTATTTTTTTGCCTAACGGTTTATGTTCTATCGGGATGATATAACCGTTTTCGCTGATGAGGGCATCAGGCTTTCCTGAAAGGAGCTGCATATCTGAGACGTAACTCCGCGGCTTTAAAGAATCAGATCCTGTTGGTTTAAGACTCTCTTTTAACTCTTGTTGTGGTAGCCCCGTCTCTTGGCGTTTCTTTTTTGCTGCCATGCTTATGGCATCAAGGACAATTACGATACAAGATAAAAGTATAACCGCGATAGCAACGGAGATGTCACAATTAGCTATATCAACCAGTAGATCATAGAGGTAGTTTTTTATCTGGTCGTGCATGGCAAGGTTATCTCACTGAAAACCGTATAGCGAAAAACAGAACGGTTAAAATAAAGAGTATAATAAGAAGGATAATACTACGTGAAAATTTATTAGCCTCATCCAAAGTTTTCTTCCACTCCTTGTGTAAACGAATACCTTCATCAATACCTTTGGTGTGGATTATAGTTGTTTCTTCTTCCTTGCTTAGTCGCCAAGATTCGGGACAGACTGTGTAGGTGGCGATCTCTCCAGCAGATAAGATGTATTTTCCAAACTCATTAAGTTTTGCCAAATTTTTTTCCTCCCTATTTTTTTAGCTCTACCCTTTAATTTAACTGTTACGAATCTTTTCTAAAAGGGTCTTAAATATTTCAGGCAATGTGGTCGGTTTACGTGTACGTGGAGATGAGGTGTTATAAGAGCTCCCGTGCAAAGGTCGTAGGTCGGGCGCGTGTAAGATCTCATCTTGTCTAGAATCACAGATCGGAATATGCGCCGTCTCAATAGAATATTGAGCTTCGGGAGCCTGATTGTTGGTTACTCTCCAAAAAGCGTACCGTGCACACGCTGTTAAAAATTCGCACAGTAGTAAAAATCTACCGTCTTCTTCCCTATGGATACTTAATGAGATATCGTGGTTTTGTTCTAGCAAAAATATATCTTCAAATGTTTCAATCCACATCTTTTTAGCGCGATATGCTGAAAGTTCATCGGAATAAATTCCGTGTAGGGTGATATTTTCTGTGTCAAAGCTGACACCGTCAATAAATGTTGGTTGTGGCGGCTGAGATACATTACTAAAATCAGGCGTTTCAGTTAACATGATGATATAACTCACAAAAAATAAAAAAACCTACTATTTCCCTCATCGACATTTTATAAATATCTCTTAACGATTTTGCGCCAAGTATTTTTTATTAGTAAAAACAATATGTTAGAAGATTTCGCAGCTTCTCTTGAGGCATTCTCAAAATAATATTGGTGTGTTATAGCTAAGGATGGGGTACTAACCCTTAGCCCGCATTGTACGGTAATGACTTGGTATAACGGATGTTGCTATGCAGATTTCGCGACATAGGTAAACGCAGTTAATACTTTGAGATGCGTTAGGTGTGCGGAGCTTACGAAGGATAATTAGGAGAAAATAATGAGAGGACGAGGAAGAAACGACGGTCGTAATAATAGTGGCCGCCAGCATGGAGGAAGTAGAAGAGGCGCTCCACGTAATAGTCGTAACGGAGGCAGTAGTTATAGAGATCAAAACAGATCAAGGGGACATGGAAGACATGATCCGAGAGCAGCTGCAACGAGTGGTAATCAACGTGAACGTATCGCCATAGAAAGTGGAAGTCTTGTTTTAATCGATCAATTTATGTTGGCAAATCCGCAGTTTGTTGATCGATTATTGGAGATTATTGATGATGGTCCAGAGGTAAAGGATGAATTAATCCGTAAATATGGTGGTGCCGTAGTCGAGCTACCCGTTGGAACGTACAAAATTAAGAGAGATCCTTATGCTTATACGATAGTGATTCATCGTGACAACGTTCCAAATTCTAAAGAAGAGTTGATGGAATTAGCAACAGAGTCGCAGGGGTGTACCTATATTGATACGCGTTGCTTAGCTATGATCGATCGGGAGTTGCTTGATGACAGTTTGCTTTTGGAAAAATATCAACAGCTCTGGTTCGGTGGTCATGAAAAAGCGTGTCGTGACTTGATTAGAGACAACGGCGGTGCTGTGCGTTACGGCTTTCGTAGATTCGGTGATGAATTAGGTGTCTATACAATTCCTGATGATGGTGTGGTGTGTTTATGGCCTGATTTAGCTGAAGGTGAAACGATTGAAGAGCAACAGGCTGAAGAGTATTAACAGTCATAGTCTTAACCTACAAGATAATAAAGAATATCAATAAGGGATATAAGATGAGGGGCTTTATAACGCCTCTCATTTTTTTGGTAGAGTTTGGCTTGTTGTTTTTGTAACTAAAAGTGATACAGGAGAGAGATATTATGCAAGGTAAAGTTGCGTTAGTTACAGGTGGTTCGCGCGGCATCGGTCGTGCTATCTGTTGTGAGTTTGCTAGAAGAGGTGCTCTTGTTTATGTCAATTATTCTTCGCGCTCTGATGCGGCAGAGGAGAGTGTAAAACTTTGCAAAGAGCTGGGTGGAGATGCACTGCTTTTGCCGTTTGATGTAGCTAATTCTGAGGGTGTTGATGCCGCTATTAACGAGATTAAGGATCGTTCAGGAAAACTTGATATTCTCGTTAATAATGCAGGAATTACACGTGATGGACTCCTTATTCGTATGAAAGACGATGATTGGCAGAGTGTAATTTCAACCAACCTTTCCGGTGCATTTTATTGTGCACGTGCTGCAGCACGCTTGATGATGAAATCCCGTAGCGGTAGAATCGTCAATATGGCTTCTGTGGTTGGGCAAACTGGCAATGCAGGACAGGCGGCATATGTGGCAGCTAAGGCTGGTTTGATCGGGCTTACGAAGTCTTTGGCGAAAGAATTAGCTTCCCGTGAGATAACAGTTAATGCAGTGGCTCCAGGCTTTATCAGTACCGATATGACGGAGAAGCTTCCTGAAGATCTTAAGGAAGCACATAAGAAAAATATTCCGTTGGGACGTTTCGGTACGCCGGAAGATATTGCAGCGGCAGTTGCATTTTTAGCTAGTGATGCGGCTAATTATATTACGGGTCAGATCCTTGCTGTAAACGGCGGTATGTATATGTAAATATCACTGTCTGTTTTTGGTTTTTTGTTTAATGTTTTTAGTTGGTTATCTTGTAAGGCGGTCGTACCTACAATGCTGTTTTGTTGTGCGAGTTGCCGCTTTTTGTGTTTAAGATATTTTAATCTTTGTCGCAGGGCTTGAAAAAATTTTTCAAACTGGGCAGGCTTAGATAAAATTAGTTGGCTTGAAAATTATTTTTTAAGCTGTCTTGTGTGTGTTAATTGAACTGAGTAGTCTTTACTTCTTTTTTATAAAAGATTGAAGTAGTGATCTTCTTAGGATAACGAAAGAATATATTGTAGCGCTGAGAGCTTTACTTATCCGTAGAATGTACTCTCTGATAAAAGTAACGTTCTCTTGACATGTGCGGTGTGTATTCTATAAATGAGAGATTGTGTTGCAGGTAGTTTTTTTGACTACTTGGTTTACGTCATTTTTTGGGAGACGAAATAATGTCATCGAGTGATGAGATCGCTGAGCGAATTAAAAGTATCATTGTTGAACAATTGAGTGTATCTGCAGAGGAGGTAACTCCTGAGGCTTCTTTCATAGAGGATTTGGGTGCAGATTCTTTGGATATCGTCGAATTGATTATGGCTCTTGAAGAGGAATATGACATTGAAATTCCGGATGCAGATGCAGAGAAGATTCAGACGGTTCAAGATGTAATCACATATATTCAGGGTCGCAAGTAAGCAACTTTAACGGCTGTTTACAGAGGTGTGAGCTTTGCTTGTTTTAGAAGGCTCATGCACTGCGGCTATATATCGTCTGTCAGGTCTTTGCAGGTTTGGCAGACTCATCAAGCAATGCGTTGCCCTAAGTGTAATTCAGAAAATTCTTCAGTCGTTGACTCTCGTACGGACGGGGTTGTAACTCGGCGACGACGCGAGTGCCAAGGGTGCCACTTCAGATTTTCTACGTTGGAGCGGATTGAGTATTCGTTGCCGCTTATTATTAAAAAAGATGGACGTAGAGAGCCTTTTGATCGGGATAAGTTGCGAGCAGGGTTGTTACGAGCTTGTGAGAAACGACCTGTAAGTATTGAGACTATTGAGCAGCAGATCGAGTTGCTTGAAAGAAAATTGCAGGCGATGTTCTTGAAAGAGATTGAGAGTCGGCAATTAGGCGATCTTGTGATGGAGATTTTAAAAACGATAGATAAGATCGCTTACGTGCGTTTTGCCTCTGTGTATAGAGAGTTCTCTGACGTTAGTCAATTTGTTGATACCTTAAAGAGCCTAGATAAACGTAGAAAATCGAGGCAGCGCAGACAAGCGCATGAGAGAAACAAAGAGGATTGATAAAGACATGTTTTCCGGAATCGTGGAAGAGAGGGCGCAGCTGTTAGCTATTAAGCGTGGCGAATCTGGACAGGTCGTTATAAAGAGTGCGCTCGATCATTCTGAAACGAAGATAGGTGATTCAATAGCGATCAACGGAGTTTGTCTGACCCTCGTAAAAAAAGAGGCTGATCGCTTCTATTTTGATATATCGGAAGAAACTATTAGGCGTAGTACCTTTGCGAAATTGAAGAGCCCTGCTTTTGTTAATTTAGAAAGGGCGTTGCAATTAGGGGAACGCTTACACGGACACCTTGTTTATGGTCATGTGGATGATGTTTCAAGGCTTATTAGTAGACGTAGTTGTGGTGAAAGTGTTCGCTTAGAATGGTCTATCCCAGATCAATTAAATTGTTATCTTGTAGAAAAGGGATCTGTCGCTTTAGACGGAGTATCTTTAACGGTAGCTGAGGTGGGGGATCATTCATTTTCGGTTTATATTATCCCGCATACACTGAACTGCACTACATTGGCAGATGTGCAGGTGGGTTCTGAAGCTAATTTAGAAGTTGATATGTTAGCGCGTTATGTTAAAGCGAACATGCTGGGATCGAATCTAGATCGTTCAGTTGGGATAACGGAAGATTTTTTAAAAGAGCATGGATATCTCAATGATTGATCATAAGGACGAAACAGAATTACAACCTCTTTTGTCACCGATTGCAGAGGTGATAGCCGATATCGCAGCGGGTAAGATGATAGTCCTCTTGGATGATGTTACGCGCGAAAATGAAGGCGATCTGACTGTGGCTACTGAGCTGGTTACGGCGGAGCATATCGCTTTTATGATGAAACACGGCAAAGGGCAGATCTGTATCAGCATCCCTTCTGATGTAGCAGAGAAGCTTAATTTACCGTTACAAGTTTTAAATAATGCTTCACAATTTCAGACTCCGTTTGCGATTAGTGTTGATCACCGTAGTGTGGCGCATAACGGTGTGACAGCGCAAGCGCGTGCGATAACGATGCGAAAATTGATTGATGTAGATAGCACCATTGAAGATTTTGTTAGTCCAGGTCATGTCTTTCCGTTAATTGTTAATCCAGCGGGGGTCTTGGGACGACATGGACAAACGGAGGGGTCTCACGATCTGGCGGCGATAGCTAACTGTTTTCCGTCAGGAGTTATCTGCGAGATATTAAATGAAGATGGCACGGTTGCTAAAGGCGATCAACTAACAAACTATGCAAAAAAACATAATCTAAAAGTCACCAGCGTAATCGAGATTGCGAAGTATCGCATGGAACACGAGGTGTTTTTGCGAAACGTTGCTGAGAAAAAAACAGAAACAGATTATGGTTTGTTTGATGTTTATATCTTTGAGGATGATGTAGATCATAAAGAGCATATAGCGCTTATTTACGGAGATCCAAAAAAGGTGGATGCACCACTTGTGAGAGTGCATTCTGAATGTTTAACGGGGGATGTTTTTGGAAGTCAACGGTGTGATTGTAGAGCGCAACTTGATCTAGCGATGCAAAAGATAGTTGCAGAAGGCGCTGGGATTGTCCTTTATATGCGGCAAGAGGGGCGAGGGATCGGGCTTGCTAATAAATTACGTGCTTATCAGTTGCAAGATCAGGGAGCTGATACGGTGGATGCGAATATTAAATTAGGCTTTGCTCCAGATCTTAGAAACTTTGCAGCGGCAGCTAAAATGTTACAGTTCTTTGGAATCTCTAAAATCAGATTGATGACAAATAATCCTGATAAAATTAAAGACCTCTCCACGTTCGGGGTTAATGTAACAGAGCGCGTACCATCGATCGTACCATCCACAACCTATTCAAAACGGTACATCGAAACAAAAAAAGAGAAGATGGGGCATATGTTTTAAGCGAACTGTTTAGGTCAGGGCTTTAGCGCCACCCGCCAGAGCCATCTCCTCCTTCTTCTTAACAGATACATTAAAGCCCAAACCTGTCAAGGACGTGGTGTGTTGATCGCGTATACTTCATTAAGAACTTCTTCGCTTTTATTTATATTTTTAATATATGCAAATATAGAAGTTAAAAAAGTTATTACGTCCATTGCAAACAGTGGGTAAGCCTTAATGTAAAAATCAAAGATAGCCCATTGAGAAAATCCAAGTATGATTGCGATCCTTATATTTTGAGCAGACTTTACTAAATATGCCAAAATAACGAATGACACTGAAGCGGTAATCGGAAGAATCCCAAGATAGGAGTTTTCGTTAAAAAGAATTCCTAAGAAAATTATTACGACACATATAGCGGAAGTATTATACTTATTTAACTTTCCTTTTAAGTCTAAAATATGTCTTATTATAAGTACGGCTGCAGAGGTAAATCCTGAATATCCGCCTAAAACAAGGTAAGCAAGCGCATATAAACTGTCACTAAGTAGCATAATGGCTACCATATTTTTTTTGTTTTTCCCAAATATCGCAACTATTGAGAAAAATACGGCAAGGGCTGATAAAATTTGTCCTAATATAAATGAGTAATTCATAAGTTGAATAGCTATCTTTAATAAGAGGATGTAATAAATTTTATATACAGCTAGAAATGGTGAGTTAAAAGCTGCGCAAATAATAGGCAGCTTCTAACTCAACTACAAAGATCACTTACCTCCGTCTCTTAGGGAGCTTGTTAAGGTAATTGCCGATCCTTTTGCGCAATCTAAAATAAGCTTTGTAGTTCTTGCTCCAATCGCTCGGTTTTCTGACGAGGGCATTAAAACGTTTCTGCCACCAAGCAGGTTTATTTTGTAAGTTATTCATCCAGTGAATATATTCTGCATCAAAGCTACTTTCACGCCAAAGCTTAAGACGAATACTGGGGATAGGTTGATGCGTTATAAGCCCATGCTCTCCAGCGCGTCCTGGATAAAATAGGGTGCCGTCACCGTTACCTGTAAAATAATAGACACTATCCCAAGGATCTACATTGCCATCTTCACGTGGGAAACCCGAATAGGCAAAAACTAAGTTGTAGTAAAAAATAGCGCCAACATTATATTTTGAAGTTATCCACGCTAAGGAACGGATGTAAGCGCTGTTACGTTCAATCGTCATATCAGGCATACTATCGATGACGAATTGATCATCATACTCTGAGCAGCCGTGATTCATACAACTTAAGTACCACCAAACTTCGGCACCTTCGTTTTGTAAATCCGAACAATCTTCCAGTCTGCCACCTATTGATGGATATCCGTTTTCTATATAGTCGGGAGCTGTAACGAAGATATCGATATCATCTTTTAAATACTTCGTGCAGGGAGCCGTTATCATGGTTTTTACATCGGGAGACCAAGCACGGATCTTTGAAGTGTATTGTTTTACCAGTGCGATATCCTTTCTCGCTTGTTCCTCTCCTAACCAAGCGTGAATCGGTTCATCCCATAAAAATACCATCCCCCCTTTCGGATGCGCCACCTCTCCCAAAGTGTTCTGCAACGCCTGAAAATAGTTTGCAAAAAGTGGTAGTTCATTCATATTGGTAAAATCGAAAGAGTATTGCGGAACGGGAAGGTCGTAATAGATTCCCGCAGGAAGGTCTGCAATAACGGTTGTATACAACGATTTATATGGTGTGGGTCTATTAAAGATATCTATAATCTGATAGTTGCCCTTTTTTGATCTGACAGGGTCTGATAAGAGATAGTGATCTGCTGGTCTCAACGGATAAACATTGTGACGAGCCATCTCATTAAGATATTCTTTAAAAAGTGGCACGTTCCACTCCCTAGGTTCATAGCACCATCTACCGTAGTGTCCGGCGCAGATAGAAGCAGGCTTTATCTCACCATACATAGGGAAGGTAGGAGTTTCAGGCATCTGCATCTTCCAGACTGTTAAATTGATAGGAAGTGAGGTTCTTCCAAAAAGTAATCGTCCTTTATAATTACCCCTCGGAGCTCTTGCAGGGATCTCCACCTCGCCCCAGACCCAGAGAGCGGAACCTCTTTTTGCAGCGATCCTTTTTGTTGATGGTATGGGAAGGAGCGGATCGTAGTACGATCCCGCTACTGCATTACCAAAAGAGAGGGTATCAGCACTTATCTTTAAAGTTTTTGCTTCGTAAAAACGGACAGGAAATTTAAAAGCTTTCTTTCTAGTGTTGTGCACAAAAGAAGTAGTTGAAAGGCGCTCTTTTTTTCTACCTGAGACCTTAACTAGAAAGTTTACTGTTTCTCCGCGAGAACCTTGCAGATCAAGTACATTATAAAGTCGAGGTCCTCTTACGTTGGGAAGTGGCTTTTCCGCCATAGGAGTAACTTTGATTTGAGCAGATGCTGAAGTGACAAGAGAAAAAACCGTTAAAAATGATATTAAAAAAAGCCGCATAAATATCCCCCCTCATAAAGTTGTGAATGATGCTCTACGAACTTAAATAAGACACAAAACTAGCATTTTAATATTTAAAGACAAAATGCCCATCTCTACATACGGCATAATATCCTAAAAAGATTAGAAGGTGCCTCTGAAATAATTATTTTCTTTCATTAACCCTTCAATAAAAGGGGATCTTTTAAAGAAAAAATAAAGTTTTTCATCTGACGGTATGGTGCTTAGATCTCTCTTAAACAACGTCCCCCCTCTGATGAACGGAACTTTAGGTATGTAATAAATGCATAGAAAAGGAACCTGTAATTACCAATATCTCGTAGAGTTATAAGAGATATCGTCTTTATCTCTAAGTAATATGTTGTAAAACAGAGATCTTACTACAAGACAGCGTTTGGCGGAAAAATTGCATAAGACCCTTATGGAGTGGGGTATCGGAGGGTTTTATATGGTGTTTTCTCAGGTTTTCCGGATCTCTTTTATCACTATCACTATCGCCTTTTCTCTGCTTTTTGCTTCTAGTGCCGAAGCAGATAGTAAGAGATCAGTGAAAAAAGTTAGGAACGTGGCTGTACGTTCTTTCGCTCTGATTAATGCTAAGAACGGTAAGACACTTAAGGGTTATGGTAATATTACTAAAAGAGTAACCATACCGTTATCTGTATTAGCAGGAAAAAATCTTGATATTAAGGTTAAAACATATCCTGAAAAAGTTGGGAGCGTCAGTTTTTCTTACGATAAGCAGTGCTTTAGAAAGATTAGAAATAAACAACCGTATCGTTTAATGCAGAGCGATAACGGTAAATATCAGAAATGGAAACCAGTTGTAAAAAATTATAAAATAAAGGCAGTGCCCTACTCTAAAAGAAAGGGGAGAGGTCGGAAGGGGCGTGCTAAAAATATTAATATTCGTGTAGTGGACGCTGCTTCTCGTAGTGATAATGTTGATCCAAGACCAAGCCCGACGGCGCTACCGACCGTAACACCACAAGATGAGCTTCCTTTTGTAGAAAACAACAATGATTTTAATATCTGGGTTAATGAAGGTGGAGATAAGGTTGTAGCAGAAGATCTGCGCTACACAAGAAACGGATTGGGACGTGTTGTTAATTCAGTTTGGAACGGTCATCAGGTTAATCTTTTTGCAGCGAAAAATGAAACTGTCTCGTTTAACGTTATTGTGGAAGCTGCTAAACGCTCCTTAAAAGATGTAAGTGTAAAGTTAGATATATTATCTCATCAAAACGGAGCAGAGATTACAGGTAGAGATGATGCGCAGTGTGATGATGTTTTTGATTATCGAGGGCGCAATATAGAGGTTTTTGTTGTTAGATATTTAAAGATAAAAGGGCTAAGCCAACTCGGATATCAGAACTATGACGAGCGCCACATCCCACAGAGATTGCGCCGTCCACACAATGCTGAACGTGGGTACGGAACGTGGAGGGATCGTCCTGATCACGATGCCTCATATCCTGATATCGCAGTCCCTCAAGAGCTTGAAAGTGAAGTAAGAATTGAGCGAGAGAGTAATCAGAGTTTCTGGGTTGATATCTTTGTTCCTAAAGAAAGTCCGGTAGGGGTATATGTAGGTACTATTAAGGTCTTCGAAGGAGACCTCTTAATACATCAAATCCCAGTCTCGCTAGATGTAAAAAACTTTACATTACCTGATACGCCATCAGCTAAGACCATGCTTTACTTAGGTTACTCTGATATTAGTAAACGGTATATCGGTCAGAGGTGGCCATATGCTCAGGAAAAGGTGAAGAAGCTTTCTCAAATTCGGGATCGTCATTTTCAGATGGCGCATCGGCATCGGATCTCATTGATTGATAGTAATGAGGGAGGAAGCGTTGATGCCCCTGCTGCCGATTGGTTGCCACGTCTTAACGGTGAACTTTTTACTGCACAGAACGGTTATGCTGGAACGGGTGAAGGCGTTGGAAACGGAATCTTTTCAATCGGTACTTATGGAGCTTGGAATTGGGGAGATGCTTATTCAATGCAGCAACACGCTAATGCGTGGGTTCAGTGGTTTAATTTAAACGCTCCTACCACAGATTACTTCTTATATTTAATAGATGAAGTTGCTGATTATCCAAAAATAACAGCTTGGGCAGAGACTTTAAATAATAATACCGGTATAGGGAGAGCTTTGAAATCTTTTGCAACAGTTGCCGCCAATCAAGCCGTAACGGCTGCGCCTGCTCTAGATATAGCTTGTAGTAATATCGGGATCGGAATCCCAGAAAGTTGGGAGGTGGCAGCCGATTATTATCGAAATACGGTAGGGAAACAGTTTTGCTTTTATAACGGACACCGTCCTCAAAGTGGTTCATTTATGACAGAAGATGATGGTGTTGCGCTGAGACAGTTGGCGTGGGCACAATTTAAGATGGGCATTGATAGGTGGTTTTATTGGGAATCTACGTATTACAACAACTTTCAAGGAGGTACTGGAGAAACTAATGTTTTTCAACAAGCACAAACATTTGGTGGACGTGCTAAGGCTGATCCTATCTTAGGAGAGAACGGCTGGAATTACAGTAACGGTGATGGCGTTCTGTTTTATCCTGGAAGTGATACGGTTTATCCAGAAGAGTCTTATGGAGTATCGGGTCCTTTAGCGAGCTTACGCCTGAAACATTGGAGACGTGGTATCCAAGACGTTGATTACCTAACATTGGCAGCAGCAAAAGATCCGCGTGGTGTTAAACGGATCGTGCAGAGAATAATTCCTAAAGTTCTATGGGAGTACGGAGTTAATGATCCTTCAGATCCCACTTGGGTATTAAGTGATATCAGTTGGTCTACAGATCCTGATGTCTGGGAAGGTGCTAGACGAGAGTTAGCAGCAATTATCGAAAGATAGATCTACTTTTAATAATATTTAAAGCCGACGCTATTAAAATTATAGTGTCGGCTTTAAAAACTAACGCTCCAGTTGTGCTATTTTTGCCTTCAATTCTGGTCTTTTATCACCGAGGTCGAGAGCTCGATGATAAGCTATTAAAGCATTTTTGAGATCTTTTGAAAGTTCATAAGCTGTCCCTAAAGTAACATAGGCATCAGCTGAAACCTCCATCTGTAAAGCTTTCTTAGCGGCGGCGATAGATTCTTCATTTTTACCGTTAGCTAGTAAAACGGCGCTAAGATTTCTGTAAAGGATGGCACTTTTAGGATCTTCCTTTATGGCGGATAAGAGCGCTACCTCTGCTTCTTTGGGACGATTCTGCATGATAAAGATCGGTGCCATTTTAGCATGAACGCTCGGATAGTTCGGATCAAGCTCAAGTGCTTTTTGATATTCTTTGAGAGCATCTGAAGGTTTTTCTAAAGAGAAATTAACATCACCTAAACGAGCGTGCAGAGCCGCATCGTTTGGACTCCTTTTGATGTAATCTTCCAAGAGCTTTTTTGCCTCCGCTTCTTTTTTATTCATGGCATAGACGCCAGCTAAATTAAAAACTGCAGTTAAGTTGTATGAGTCAGCAGCGATGGCCTGTTTAAAGAGCTGCTCCGCTCTATCGAGTTGTCTGTTACGTGCAGCAGTAGCACCCTGCTCATTAAGTCTAAGAGAGCGTGATGATACCTTTGTTTTAGTTGTGTTTTGTGCCATCAATTGAGGTGGACAAAAAATCAATACACTGAAGAGTGGGAGTAGGAAGAAACTTTTTTTGTGCATGGTTGTTGCCTTTTAAAATAAACGCCTTCTTTTTTTTACAACTCAGGTATCCGTATCTTGTAAATATTTTAAGGTATAGTTTCCGAATGGAGTTTTTACAGGAACGGATAAAGTTGCTCTAATGTAGCTGCAACCCCTAGCATAACAACAAACAGTGCACAAAGACCAGCACTCTTGAGGGTAAAATGGCGGGGTAAGATAGCAGTCTTTGGAGTCTTGTAGAGTTGGTTTATAACAGGAAGTGCTGCTAAAATTGTCAATAAAGTTGCTTGATAATATACGGAAAGGATGTGTAAAGGGATGAGAATGCCGATAAGAGAAGGGGCGGCTATAATTAGTCCGGCATAGCCTTTTGAAAAGCGTACCAATGAAAGAGGAACCTCTAGCAAGGGCTCTGAGAGACGTTTTGCTTTGCGGTTATTTTTTTCTGTGTTTGTAAGCTTCTTAAATTGTGTTTCGATATATTGTGCCAGATAAACGGAAGTTGTCATTAGAGCTAAGGGGATACTACACATAAGTACAATATCAATATTGTAAATCCGTAGTAGTCGAAAACTTACACAACCTGCGATGGTGTCAAAGATGAACACTAAAAAAAGATATGGAAGGATCTTTTTTGCAAAACGGAGTTCGGCAGCTTTTAACATCATCATTATTACGATGATATAAAAAGTAATATCTGTTAGGTGCAGGCGTAGTAGTTGTAACGCCACAATCATCGCTAAAAAACAGCAGATAAGGCGTGCATAAAAAAAACAGGCCTCTTTAGTTGAAGGTTTCTCTCCTGTGGAGTTTTTGTTTTCAGAAAAAGTTTTGATAATTAAATTAACGGAGATGCTTAACGGAATAAATAAAAGTGCTAAAAGGAAATATGCTTTTAGTAGAGAATGACTTTGAGCGACTATCTCTTTATGTGACGAAAAAAAGAGCGCCAAAACAAAAGGAAAAAAGCGTAATAGATCTATGACGTATTTCATCTGAATTTTTATTTAAAAATTAAATAATTTTTCTTGTCTAAAAAGGGGATTTTATGTTGCTTTTTGTTAAGCATCAATAACTTAATTAAGCCTCTTTAAACCTGCCGGTAATTTTTCTCCAAAAAGGATGGATTGATCAGCCTCTTTAAATTCGACAAATTCGGTTATGGGCTTAATTTCCTCTGTAGTAGCACGACTCTGCTTCATCTTTTCAATGATATATCTCCGATCGGCGTCTGAAATATCTCTGACACGGTCATTTGTAAGCCTCGTAGCTTGCAAGCAGGCGTATTTGAGCTGCTCGTATGGCGGCTTATTCCAGTCTAATTTATCCAGCTGCTTAAACCATGACATAACTTTACTTGGTACTACAACGGAGTTTAGTTCTGCATAGAGTGGTACTCGTGAAGCAACTCTTCCTAGTGCCCAACAAAATTGATCTTGTCCACTTAGTCCGCTGCGGAGTAGTCGCCGCACAATCAGGTCGCCGATCTGCATTCTAAAATCCATATCAATACGTTCTAACGCTGCTGCTAAACGAAAAAGCTCAGGGTTATCCGAATTACGGGTGTTAAGTTGTCGCGTAATGACAGCAAAGAGTGCATTTTGACGCTCTCGATTAAGTCCTCCCGCAACACGACGCCACATAATTGCCCACTGAATCTGAGCACTTTGTTCTTTTGGAAAGGCTAGCCCCAACTCAAAAACTCTCCATAGCTCCGTGATTCTAAAATCATCTAGCTCCGATCCGAAACCAGGTCGCAAAATAAAACCTGCTAGATTTAACCAAGTGCATTCGTGTGCAAGTGAACGGTTGCGCCGTGTTAAGCCAACTGCAAGGTCTTTCCAGAGAGCGCGTAAAAACGGTAGTGGCCAAGAGGTGCGCTCAAGTTCTGTAATTTTTTCTAAATCACGTATTAAAGTTTTTGGTGTCTGTTTTGTATTTGTGGGAGTGGTCTTTGAAGGCTTTCCGTAATACTTCAAAATAAGGTCTGAACAAGATCGGTGTGTATCTTTAGAGATTATTACTTCATCACTGTGACGAAGTTTTTTTGAAGTAGCGCTATTTTTTAAAGAGAAAGAGATCTTACTGAGAGGCTTACCACCTTTTGTTACGCAGAATAGTTCTAAAAGCCCTGTCTCTGTTAAAACTGAATTAATGATGACATTAACCGCACCATCTTTTGCTGAAGAGTTTGAAGTTAAAGGGATGATAGTTTGTAAAGGAGGTAAGATAGGGTGAAAATCGGTGTGATTTAACTGCACGATATCTCCTGCTTTATCAGAAGGACGCACTCCTGAATTAAAGAGTTGAAAACGAGCTGGTTGATTTACTGTTAGCATAAAGGAGTGCTGCTTGATGGTTACGGAGCCGCCACTTTCAAAACCTTTCGGTAAAAGGCAGAGTAGTTCTGGTTCTTTTTTGGTACCATCTGATTGCAGCTCAAGGTATACCGAACGCGGATATCCGCCACTGATCTTCCCTATTTTATCCTGTAAGATCTTACCGAAACGAGCAGCTCCGCAGGCAACTGATAGATCCATGTCATCGCTTGGAAGGAGGATAGGGGGACGACCTTTTTGCCACGTTGTTAACGTTTCCAAGATCCTTGTTTGTAAAAATAAAGGCTTCAAAGTACCGCCATTAAAAAGGACGGCATCAATCGGAGTATCTTTAAGAAAGGCAGCTAAATGTTTTGTAATGGCTGTATCATTTACATAGGGGAGACCAAACTCTTTTAAGCCGCCGAGTTTTTTTGTAGGCGTAGCATCGGCGGAACAGAGAGGAAAAAAACCATCTAAAAGGATAGAGTAGATCTCTTTACGTGTAATAGAGGTGCTAAGGGTTGAAGAAAATAGTTCAGAACCTGCGCTTAAAATAGAGACGTAATAGGTAGTTTCTTCAGATTCTGTTGTATCGCTTAAGACACGCTCTTTTAAGAGGCGTGCTTGAAAAACAAGATCTTGCCACTGTTTTGTAGAAAGTTTTGAAGTTTGAAGCTTTTTTTCAAGATCTAACGCTAGCGTTAGGTCGATATTATCACCGCCAAGTAAGATATGATTACTGACTGCGATACGCTCGATTGAAAGATCGTTATTTTTTTTAGTGGGTGTTATTTTAAAGAGGCTGAAATCAGTAGTGCCTCCCCCCACATCGCAGATCAGGATTGTACTTGAAGGTGTTGGCAGATATTCAGAGAGTTGATGTTTCTCTAACCAACTATAAAAAGCAGCTTGTGGCTCCTCTAAAAGTCTTACATCTTGCGGGTATGCTGCTTTACTTGCTGCTTCAAGGGTTAAGTGTTGTGCAACTTCATCAAATGATGCCGGAACCGTTATTGTAACGTCCTGTTTTTCAAAAACGGTGTCAGGGTCGTCTTTTGCTATAGTGGCGTTCCAAACTTGGCGTAAGTAATCGAGATAGTATGCTGAAGCTTCTAGTGGTGAAATCTTTTCTTTCGATGGGATAGAATCAGATCCCCACGGTAGGATTGGAGCGCTTCGATCGATATCAGCAAAGCTAAGCCACGATTTTGCAGATTGCACCACACGTTCAGGTAGTGAAGAGATCTTATTTTTGGCGAAGGCTCCAACTGCGAAGTTTATATATTGTTCTTCTGAAGTGTTCCAAGGTGTTTTTAAAAGGTCTTTTTTAATTTCTTGCGGAGTTGCGATGTAATAACAGGAAGGTAAGGTTTCTTGCTCGATAATCTGACCGATCTCGTGCAGTTGCGGAATTTTTAAAATTTGGGTGGTAGCTTTTTCAGATAGAGTATCGCAATACGCTAAGGCGCAGTTCGTAGTGCCGAGATCAATGCCGATTTTATAGCGCTTTTTCATAACGATAGAGAGGTAGCACGTTCTTAAGTAAAAGGGTAGTTTTTTTACAATGTACTAAGATCTTTTTTTCACCCTAGTATCTGTTTTTTTAGAGTGTTTTAAGAAATTTTTTTCCACCCTAGCATCTGTTTTTTAGAGTGTTTTAAGATCATCTTTCTATTTTACTATCTGTTTTTAGAATACATTAAGATCTTTTTATGTTTATTAAGGGGATAATAAAAACAATATTCTTTAATGAACAATAGTAAGGTTTAGACATACTCATCATCATTACCTCCTGTTACAATAACACCTAAGGTTCGTAATCTATCGATCATAAGGCAGATTCGGCGTTGGGCTTCTTCTACATCACTTATTTGAAGTGGTGGGAGTGATTGCAGGTCATCTTGAACAAGACGACGCTTCCCAGAAGACATATTGCGAAATAACGCTTCTGAAACTTCAGGAGAAGCTGCTTTTAGTGAAGTGACTAAATCTTTGTGGTCAACTTCTTTAATAAGGCGTTGAATACTGATGTCGGTAATCTCTACTATGTCCTCAAAGTTTATAATATTTAGAGAGATGGCTTGAAACAGTTCAGGATCTTGAGTGATGATGGCGTTTAGAAGACGCTTTTTTTGAGTAGGTGGTAGGCTATTAAGAATTTTAGCGGCAACTCGAGGACCGTTTATCTTCTCATCGTTTCTATTGCTGTTTTCCATATCTTGTTCCTCAGGAGGTGCGTCCGAATTAAAAGCGATGAGGTCACTTTAAAGTGTTATTAAAAATGGCACAATATTTTAAAGGTGTGTAGAGAATAAAGAGGTGGTTATTTTAGTCTGTATTAAAGATCTAAAATTGTAATGATAAAAAGGAAGGGAGAGGAAGAGTCGGCTTTTTATAACAAAAAGCCGACTACAAAAGTTTTGTTCAATTAGACTGGAAGCAACAGTTCGATTATTGTTTGGATCTTATACAAGTTGTCATAAAGGTTACGTATGTCGTGAACATGATCATCACGAAGCATTCTTTCAACTTCAGCTACATCTAAATAGCATATGCCGTGACAGCCAGCGTTTTTAGCAGCTTTTATGCCGTTAAGACTATCTTCAATGACTACGATCTGCCCTGTGGGAAGCCCAAGCCCTTCTGCCACTAAGCAAAGCGGTTCAGGATTTGGTTTCTTGTAACGGACTTCATCACCACACACAATGCAATCAAAAAAACCGCTAATTCCGGTTGATCCTAATTTTACTTCAAGACTCTTTCTGGAAGAAGACGATGCGATTCCAATGGGGAACCCGTGACACTTAAGCGCTTGCAAAGTTTCAAGCACTTCTGGGCGCAGCATCTGGGAACGTCTAGTTTTGAACAGAACTTTGAGGGTTCTGTTAACCATGGAAATTATATCGTCAGCATTTAGATCCGAGACTTTAGCGTTTCCGAGTTTGCTGTTCAGCATCTCTCGAAAATCTTCATAGTCGTGTGAATCGATACGTTGTTGATTCTCTTCAATAGAGAAATCTGCGCCTAGCTTTCTCAAGATAAAGGAGAATGCCAGCCATTGGTAGAACTCACTTTTAAAGAGAGTTCCGTCGGCATCGAAAATAACACCATCCAAATTGCGATCCTCTATGAGGGTTAACGTTTTGAACAGCAAGCTATATTCCAAGCTGTATCTCGGATCCGGAATTATAAGACCGCTGTTTTCTTCTGAACCTTTTTTGAAGTCTTGCAGTACAGAATCGATAAACGAAAGTATCCTAGAGGGTGTAATGCCCCTAGATGAAAAAACGTTGAGTAAAAAGGGAGACATTGAAAAACCTCCATGTCTATCTAAGGGTGAAAAACCTTGTCATCTACCAAGCCCAATTGTTACTGTGGATCGTAACAAGTCTTTATTTTTAAAACAAATTTTTCCTTAACTTCCGAGCGTGGACACTTTTTTTAGAATAAATTTTCAAATAATCTTAACTAATTCTTTTTCAATCAGAATAGAACGGGGAGTATTGACCGCTTGCATCTTAAGGTAAAAAAGCGAAAACAGAGAATTCTCCGCTTTTTTCGGAGTGAAAATAATTTTATATGTCGTTTTTAGCTCACCGTTAAAAGCTTCTAGGTGGAGGGTGGCACCATTAAAAACTTTAAAAAAACTCGGAAGCTGGAAAGTTTAGAACCATCAGGTCTTATTGAGCATGTTGAAGATTTAATTCGGAAAGCCCCTGTCTGGCATCACGTTCAATTTTTTCAAGGGCTACTTTGCAGTACTCAAAACGTATTTTGCCAAGATTCTCTTCCCCGAGCTCTTCAACTAAGAGGTATAGCGACTTTGCTAAGGCTTGCGCTAGGACGAGTATCCCGTCAAGTTGACACCTGTTTTCCCCGATTACAGTAAGTATGATCTGGCTAACTTCTTCTATCTTTTGAGTGTAAAGATCCCATTTTTGAACACCATACTGTTCCAGCTCTTGAGGTGTTCTTTGCATGGCGCGAGCTATCTGAGTATCAATATTATGCAATGCTGCCAGTAGATTGCTCTCTAGCAGGAGCACTTTATTTTTTTCTTTTTTCATATAAGTGTCATCCATCGTTATAAATAGCACGCAAGATCTCTTTTGAAAAAGGGTGCCAGATGTCTCGTGTAAAAAGGGAGAAGTTTGCTAGGCTGCTCTGCGTCGCCGTATCTGAAACAACACGGATGACAGTTAGTGGTTTTTTATATTCGTGACAAACTTGCGCTAAGGCACCTCCCTCCATATCAACGCAGGTGGCATCTGGAATTAACTCTAAAAGAGTATCTTTTTGCTCTTTTGTAGATATCACTTGGTCTCCTGTTGCCACAACACCGTTAAATAGGCGAGGAGAGGAGATCTGAAAACGGGTCAACTTTTCAGGTGAGATGTCAGATATAATGGAGCGATCTTCAATTATCTTAGAAAGGGCAGTTGCCTTACGGTGTAACTGATTGGAATCAATCTCAAAAAAAGGTTTTTTAAGTAACGGAGTGGCGAAACGTTTTAAAACAGGACGTCCATCAAAGTCGTGCTGGACAAGGCTTTTTGCGAGGACGATGTCTCCGATCCTAAGTTGTGGAGCAAGTGCACCGCAGGTGCCAAGCGCGATTATTTCATCAACGTGATAGTGTTGCAGTAGTACTGCACAACAGGAAGCAGCGGCGACTTTTCCTATGGAAGATGCAGCTGCTACTGTTTCCACACCGTAGATACTTCCGCGAAAGTAATCGCGAGAACCGATCCTTTCACACTGCTTCTTTTCTAGTATCTCAATGATTCCGCTAAGTTCTACGTCTAGTGCGGTGATTATGCCGCTAAGCTTCTTCTTCATCGTCAGGTCGTTGACTCCCATTTAATCTGCTAATCATCCTAAGCGGATTAATTATATTCGGATAGCTACTCTTTTTGAAGTTTTAAAGTGGTGATATTTTGAATATTAATCAGAAAAAGATATCGGATGAAGCTAGCAAGGTCTGATGGGGGGTGTGTGTATCGTATCTTGCGGAGGGGCAGATGCCCTGTTGTTATCTAAAAACAGACTATAAGGTAGCGCTTTTTATCTAAATTAAATAAAAATCTGGCGTGGAAAATCAGGCGTGGTGTTGTTAGCTTGATTTTTGAAGCTACTGAAGGTGTATATTAAAGCTCTTCTTAACGGGTGTTAATTTTAATGGCAACAAGGTAAAGTCTGAGGCATGGATAAAATATATAAATCAGAAGACCAAGATGAAGCAGCAGTAGAGCTAGTTAAAGCTTTGACTGCAAAGCTTTCTGGGAAAGAGATCAGTTGTGAAAAAGGGCAGGTAGAATTAACACTTACCACCGCAGAAGCTATTCCTACCTTTAAAGTATTACGCGATGACACTGAGCTGCAATTTAATCTGTTGTTGAACGTTACGGCTGTTGATTTTTTAGATAAGACTTTTCCTTTAAAGAAAGGTAATGAACGCTTTGTGGTTGTGTACCACCTCTTAAGTTTACCCTTTAAGCGTCGTTTACGGGTTAAGCTTGTTGTACCAAGTGAAACCATGCAGGTTCCTTCCGTTTCTTCACTTTGGAAGAGTGCGCTTTTTATGGAGCGTGAAGTTTTTGATATGTTCGGTGTGAGATTTGAGGGGCACCCCGATCTCCGTCGCATCTTGATGTATGATGAATTCGAAGGACATCCGTTAAGGAAAGATTATCCGATAGGATTAAAACAACCACGAATTAAATTGTTGCAGCCTGAAACTTCTAATGACGCTCTTAAAATGAGTCGCCCTGAATTAGTACACCTTAAAAAACAACGCTCTGATTCAGAGGGAGGCTATCCTCTCTCTTTTGGCGTGCCGCCGCAGGGTGCAACGGATGGGGGCTTGAAAATAAAGTTGCAACCTTCTGTTGTAGATATAGATGATGACCTGCATAGTGAAAGCTCTATTATTAGCATCGGACCATCACATCCTGCAACGCACGGTACGGTACGGATTGTTGCTGAAGTTGTAGGAGAGAGTGTTGTCAATGCCGATGTTGAGGTTGGCTATCTACATCGTGGTTTTGAGAAGATGGCTGAAGCGGGAACTTATGCGCAGCTTTTGCCGTATACTGATAGATTAAACTACGTTTCTCCATTGATTAACAATGTCGGCTGGTGTTTAACAGTTGAACGTCTTCTGGGGATATCAGTTCCGAAGCGTAATCAATATATCCGTGTCTTGATGTCGGAGATATCGAGAGTTTGTGATCACTTGACCTGCATCGGTGCTTCTGCCATGGAGTTGGGTGCGTTTACAGTGATGTTATACCTGATGCAGGCTAGGGAGTACCTTTGGGATCTGATCGAAGAGGTAACAGGGGCTAGGTTAACGGCATCATATGTGAGGATCGGCAGCTTGCGTTATGATCTACCTGTTGGGTTCGAAGTAAAGTTGGCAGAATCTTTTAAGAAAGTTCGTAGCCTTGTTTCTATGGTGGATAGATTATTAAGTCGCAATCGAATTTTTTTAAATAGGATGTATGGTGTAGCAACTATTACACCGGAAGAAGCTCTCTCGTATGGTTTAACGGGACCGCTGCTGCGTGCCAGTGGTGTTAATTATGATGTTAGAAAGGCTTTTCCTTATTGTAGTTATGAGGATTTTGATTTTGAAGTTCCGTTAGGTGTGAACGGAGATAATTACGATCGGTATCAGGTAAGGATGTTAGAGATTGAGCAATCATTAAGGATTGCTGAGCAGGCGCTTTCAAAGATGCCTGCTGGGGAGATCTCGGCAGAAGAGCCTGCTGTGGTGTTGCCGGATAAGGAGCAGGTCTATAACACGATTGAGGGTGAGATCCGACACTTTAAATTAATTATCGATGGAGTGCAGCCACCTGCGGGAGAGGTATACCTTCCGGTAGAAGGTGGAAACGGAGAGCTCGCTTTTTATACCGTTTCCGATGGGAGTGGGCATCCGTATAGGGTGCATGTTAGAGCGCCCTCATTCGTGGCGATGGGAATTTTTAAGGAGCTTTTAAAAGGTTTGAATCTGGCTGATATCATCGCCACCTTCGGAATGATTAATATGATTGGCGGAGAGTGCGATCGTTAGGTGAATGCGTAGTAAGGGTAGGTAGTAAGAGAGGATTGCAAAGTCGCAATTTTGGAGTTGAAAAGATGTTGTCCGATAATTTAAAGGCAAAGATAGAACAACTTAAAAAATTATATCCGCAGCCACGTTCTGCTATTATGCCTGCTTTGCATATTGCGCAGGAAGAGGAGGGCTTTGTTTCGGAACAGATGATGCTAGATCTGGCGGAAGAGTTTGGAATAACACCTATTCAAGTTAAAGAATTAGTCTCTTTTTATACGATGTATAAAACTAAGCCCGTTGGAAAGTATCATGTGCGAGTTTGTAGAACGCTCACTTGCGCTGTATTGGGAGCGAAATCACTGCAACAAGCTCTGATAGAGAGGCTACATCTTAAAGAGGGAGAGGTCTCGAAAGATGGGATGTGGAGCTATGAAGTTGTAGAGTGTTTAGGATCGTGCGGGACGGGTCCTGTGGTGCAGATAAATGATACCCTTTTTGAACAGATGACACCTGAAAAACTTTCTAAGCTTATGGATAAAATTGAGATTGAAAAGCCGGATCTGAAACTACATGAGGAATGCAGATAAAATGAAGGGGCATTTGCAGATTTTATTACAAAATGTACAACACGATGATCAATATCTTTTAAAAGGTGCTCGTGCGCGTGGTGCATATAGCGCTTTGCAGAAGGCTTTGAAACTTACCCCGCAAGAGGTGATTGAGGAAGTGAAAAAATCACAGTTGCGTGGACGAGGCGGTGCTGGATTTCCGACAGGTATGAAGTGGAGCTTTGTGCCGCGAGATAGTGGCAAGCCTGTTTATCTCCTTGCTAATGCAGATGAATCGGAGCCAGGAACTTTTAAGGATCGTTTATTAATTGAGAGAGACCCGCACCTGATTATCGAGGGTGCTATGATAGCGGCTTATGCTATCGGTGCAGAGTGGGCGTGTATCTTTATTAGGGGTGAGTATACGTACCCATATCAACGTATAAAGGCGGCTGTGGATGAATGTTATGCAGCAGGTCTCTTAGGAAAAAATATCTTCGGTACCTCTTTTAATTTAGATCTGGTGGTGCATCGTGGAGCAGGAGCTTATGTTTGCGGAGAGGAGAGTGCGCAGCTGGATGCTATTGAGGGAAAAAGGGGGAGACCGCGCCTAAAGCCACCTTTCCCAGCTGTTTCAGGTTTGTATGGTTGCCCAACAGTTATTAACAACATAGAGACGCTTTCAAACATCCCGTGGATTATTCAAAATGGTGGCGAGGCGTATGCTGCGATAGGGGTTGAGAAATCAAGTGGTACGAAGTTAGTTAGTGCTTCGGGGCATATTAATAAGTCAGGGGTGTATGAAGTAGAGTTGGGTTATAAATTACTCGATCTTATAAATAATGAGTGCGGTGGTGTTAGAGCGGATCGCCGTTTAAAAGCAGTTTTCCCTGGTGGATCGTCGGTTAATGTTTTGCGTGCTGATGAATTGGAGGGAGTGACCCTTGATTATGAAGGGTTAAGACAAGCCGGATCTTCCTTAGGGTGCGCGGGGTTTGTCGTTCTTGATGATAGCTGTTCTATGCCTGAGGTGGCGCTTAATTTAGCACATTTTTACCGACATGAATCGTGCGGACAGTGTACCCCGTGTCGAGAAGGGGGGCATTGGATAGAAAAGATTTTGCAAAGAATAGTAGATGGTAATGGCAGACCGGATGATGCTGACCTTATTATCTCTATCTGTGACAATATCGGAGCACATACCGTTTGCGCTCTCGGGGATACTATGGTGCTACCCCTTAGAAGCATCGTAATGAAATTTAGGGATGAATTTCGTTAATGTTTTTGCTGGAGTTAAGGTACCCACTTTTTACCCCCGTTAAGATCTATCCGATTCGTTTTTTCAGTTGCCGCCCGCTCAATTGAAGTTATATTGTCCCTGAAGGGTGGCACCAAATTTTTTACCTCCGTCAAGATCTAGCTGATCCCGTGTTGCAGTATTAGCCCGCCCTGCCGTCCCTGAAGGGTGGCACCAAATTCGTCAAATTCTAGCTTTTTGCTAATATCTTGATATTATTGACTATTGTGGTTTTAAATCATCTGTGCCCCTGAAGGGTGACACCAAATTCGCCGAACCCAAGTTTTTACTAACATGCCGATATTATTAGATTGTTGTAATTTTAAGCTTTGGTTACCTTGCTTGCAAAGCATCTGCGCTCCTGAAGGGTGGCACCAGATTTTTGACCTCCGTCAAGATCTGACCGATCTGTTTTGCCATTGCAGCCCGTTCGATCGTCACTGGTCGATCGTCACTGGTGGGTGGCACCAAATTTTTAACCTCCGTCCAGACCTAGCCGCTTCGTTTTTCAGTTGCCGCCCGCCCGATTGCCCCTGAAGGGTGGCACCAAATTCATCCAGTCGCTTAAGCCGTCAAAGCGGCAAAAAAGAAGGGTGGCACCAAATTTTCCGTGCCTTGCTTGCAAAGCATCTGCGCCCCTGAAGGGTGGCACTAAATTCTGCCCTATAAAGTTAATATGACTTCGCACTCGAGACCCCCAAAGGCTTTCTTCAATTAGGACCCCCACTTTTTACCCCCGTCCAGAGACCCCGTCTTACTGGTGGGTGGCACCAAATTCGCCGAATCTTAAGTTTTTACTAACATGCCGATATTATTAGATTGTTGTAATTTTAAGCTTTGGTTACCTTGCTTGCAAAGCATCTGCGCTCCTGAAGGGTGGCACCAAATTTTTTACCCCCGTCAAGATCTAGCTGATTCGGTTTTTAGTTGCCGCTCGCCCGATTGCCCCTGAAGGGTGGCACCAAATTTTTAACCTCCGTCCAGATCTAGCTGATTCCGTGTTGCAGTATCAGCCCGCCCTGCCGTCCCTGAAGGGTGGCACCAAATCTGACTTGAGGGAAATGAATTTTTATAGGATCGTCTAATATATTCTAAAATGCTGACAGCAGAACCTGCTTAGTGTACACTCAGCGGCGGTTTCGCAATCTGTCGCGAGAGATAAATGGAGATATTGGATATGAATGATGTGCAGTCAACAATTACGGATATTGACGAAGTAACTAAAAAAATTGAAGTCGTAGTACCAGCAACTCAAATTGATACAAAAGTGGCTGAAAAGTTGGATCGTCTTAGTAAAAAAGCGACTATAAAAGGGTTTCGTAAAGGGAAAGCCCCAAAGACGGTAATAGAAGGAATTTATGCGAATGATGCTTTTTTAGAGGTGGTCGGAGACGTTGTTGATAGTTCTTTAAGGCAGATCGTTAAAGAGAACAGTATAAAAAATATCACAACTCCTGAGATAAGCCTTGAGGAGTGCGAGAAGGGAAAAGATTTAAAGTTTTCTGCAGAGGTATCTATTTATCCGGAACCGAAGATTACGGGTTATGAGCATATTGAGATTGAAATTGAACCAAAGAAGATAATTTCTGAAGCTGATATTGAAGAGGCTATAGAGAGTGATAGGCTAGGACGTTCTTCTTTTAGAGAAATTGAAACGCGTGATGTTGCTGAAAAGGGAGATATCGCAAGTGTTACCGTTCAAGTTATTTATGAAGATAAACAACCGACAAAAGCAGAGCCTGCTGTAATTGAATTAGGGCGTGGTGAGGTGCTGGAGGAAATAGAAGAAGGTATCGTCGGTATGACTATCGGGGAAACGAAAGATATTAAAAAAATACTTTCTGAAAAAGAAGATGCTACTGATGAAAGACCTCTTACTTATAGAGTAACTCTTGATCTGTTAAATGAGAAGGTCTTGCCTGAAGTGACGGATGAGTTTGTGGTAAGTTTGGGATTGCCGAATGTAAATACAGTTGCTGAGTATCGTACGTTGATTGAAAACAACCTTAATAAAAAAGCTGAGAAAGAACATAAAGACATTACTAATGAGGCTATCCTTGAACATTTAAGGTCTGTAAATAAATTTATGGTACCGCAGGTCATGGTTGATGATGAAATTAGACACCTTATTGTTAGAGCAGGAGTAATTGACTCGACAGAAGTTAATGTTGCAGAGATAGATGTAGAGCCGTTTCGTAAGGGCTTAGGCGAGATCGCTTTGAAACGAGCTGAGTGTGGTGTGATTGTTGATCGTATTGCAGTGGCGGAAAATGTTGAAGCTTCCGAAAGTGATATCAGAGAGTGGCTAAAAGATGTATTCGAGCAAACTAACATTCCTCTTGAGATCCTAGAAGAAGGTTTTGATAACTATGAAACTAAAATGAAGGTTAAAGCGGAGGTCCTTCGTGATAAAACTTTGATCCTTCTTCAGGAAAGAACAACTGTGAAGATCAAGAAAACTGAAAAAATTGCTGAGGAGAAGAAATAGTTTTGCTGTTAAAGTGAAAAAACTTGGAGATGGTTTATGGTAAAAGAAGAGATGAATTATTACATACCTTATGTTGTTGAACAGACGGGTAGAGGGGAGCGTTCTTACGATATCTATTCTAGACTTCTGAAGGAAAGGATTATATTTCTTGGAACTGAGATTGATAGTCAGGTCGCTAATATTGTAACGGCGCAGCTTTTGCACTTGGAAAGTGAAGATCCTGAGAAAGATATTTTCCTTTATATAAATAGCCCTGGGGGAGAGGTAACAGCAGGGTTAGCGATTTATGATACCATGCAGTACATCAGACCTGATGTTGCTACTGTTTGTATCGGGCAGGCTGCCAGTATGGGAGCTGTGCTTTTGGCAGGTGGCGCCAAAGGGAAGAGATCGGCTTTGCCGCATGCTAGAGTGATGATTCATCAACCCCTTGGCGGTTTTAAAGGGCAGGCTTCAGATGTGGAGATTCAAGCACGAGAGCTTTTTAGAATTAAGAAAGAGTTAAATGAGATCTTAAGCCATCACACTGGACAAGATGTCGCTAAAGTTGAAAAGGATAGCGATAGAGATAATTTTATGAGTGCTTATGAAGCTAAAGAGTATGGCTTGATAGATGAAGTTTTCGAGCGTAATGCTAAACGTTCTGAAAAGCAGGGAAAGGCGGAAGAGACAGGAAAAAACGGAAAAGAAAAAAATAAAGAGAAATAAAGATAAAGTATCGTGCTGAACGGTAATATATCTGTAATGTTTAAGACGCAGTTTTTGCCATAATATGCGGTGGTAAAGGCTGCGTTTTTTTGTAATGTGTTTTGTGTTGGATTGTTGAAGCCTGAAGTTGGCGTAGGTTTTATTGGTGGTAAAAGTTGGCTTTCAGCACTGGTGGGTGGCACCAGCGACACTACACTTTTTTTAAACGCTTTTAAAAAAATTCTTCTTATATTTTAATAAGCTGGATTGCTATAATGGACAAATTCACCTAAAAACTTTAAAAAACTCGGAAGTTAGCTTAGGTGCTATCGGTGGTAAAGGCTGCGTTTTTTGTAATTTGTTTTGTGTGATATCTGTAGAAAAACATAAATGCTTTTATTTATTTATAAATTTAAAGTTTTCTAAAGAATGAGAATGAGGTAATGTATAACTATTAAGCTTTATAGTTACTTCGTATTTGGGGGTGCTTGTGGCAAAGAAGGGAGATAAAAGTTCAAATACATTAATTTGTTCTTTTTGTAATCGTACACAAGAAGAGGTCAGGAAGTTAATAGCTGGGCCATCTGTTTATATCTGTGATGAATGTATAGAGCTTTGTAATGATATTATTGCCGAAGAGCTGGATCAAGATGAGCACGTTGGTGTTGGTTCAGGTGTCCCAAAACCTAAGGAGATAAAGGAGTTTTTAGACCAATACGTTATCGGACAAGACTATGCAAAACGGGTATTGTCTGTGGCTGTGCATAATCATTTTAAGAGGCTTGAAAATAAAAGTTCTAAGTCTGCTGGAGATGTGGAGATAGCTAAGTCTAATATCTTGTTGATTGGTCCGACAGGTACTGGAAAAACTTTATTGGCTCAAACTTTGGCACGTATCTTACGGGTGCCTTTTACGATTACAGATGCAACTACTTTAACTGAAGCTGGTTACGTCGGTGAGGATGTTGAAAACATTATTTTAAATCTCTTGCAAGCTGCTGATTATAATGTTGAGAAAGCAGAGCGTGGTATAGTTTATATTGATGAGATAGATAAGATCTCAAGGAAAACAGAAAACCCATCTATTACGCGTGATGTTTCTGGGGAGGGAGTACAACAGGCGTTATTAAAGATGTTGGAAGGTACGATTGCTAGTGTGCCACCTAAAGGTGGTAGGAAACATCCGCAGCAAGAATTTTTACAGGTTGATACCAGCAATATCTTGTTTATTTGTGGTGGTGCTTTTGTGGGGTTAGAAGATATTGTTAGGCAACGTGTTGGAGAGAAAAAGCTTGGATTCGGTGTAAAACGAGAAGATGAGGGTGCAAAAAAGAGTAAGGCTGAAGAGAAAGCTGAATTGCTGATGAAGGTTGAGCCGGAAGATCTGTTGAAGTTCGGTTTAATACCGGAGTTTATCGGAAGATTGCCGTTAGTTGCGACTTTGTCAGACCTTGATGAAGATGCTTTAATTAAGATCTTAACAGAGCCGAAGAACTCACTTACAAAACAGTATAAGCGTTTATTTGATTTTGAAGATGTGCAGCTCCGTTTTACGGACTCTGCTTTGCGAGCAGTGGCAAAAAAATCCATCGAGAGAAAATCTGGTGCACGTGGATTGAGAGCGATTCTTGAGAAGGTGATGCTTGATACGATGTATGAAATTCCGTCAGAGCCTGAAATTCAGGAAGTTGTTGTTTCTGAGGATACGATTTTAAAATCAGAGCCGCCACTAATCGTTTATCACAAAAAGATGGAGAGTGCTTAGTTCGGGTTGTATAAGACCTCCTGTGATGTCAGAAAAAAGAAGTTTTTTTGGCTGAAAGATTAAAGTAAAGGGGGGCGGAGTAGGGCACTCTGTTTTTTCTGTATGTCAGAAAAAAGAAAGAGTTTTTTGAAAAAAAGTCTCTTTCTTTGTATGAGTTAATCTCTTGATATTTTTCAATAGATATATTTTGATTATTTTCTGACTGTAGTTGCATCTAATGTGTTGTTGCTATTCCTATGTGTAGTTTGTCGAAATGTATTTTGTAGTCATTCTGATGAATTAAATGTTTGGAATGGTGTGAAAGCTATCGACAGATAAGGTGACTTCAATTATCTTATCTTCCGTTATTTATTTGGAATCATTATATGAAATCATCAGTTGATAATCCTGTCCCGTTATTGGCGTTGCGAGAGTTAGTCGTTTTTCCGCAACAGGTGGTGCCACTCTTCGTTGGTAGAGATAAAAGCGTGAGAGCTATCGAAGAGTCTCAGAAAGAGAATAAATATATTATGTTATGTGCTCAAAAGGATAGTCATGTCAGTGATCCTAAAGAGAAAGATATCTATACCGTTGGTACGCTTGGCGAGGTCGTACAGTTAATTCGTTTGGCTGATGGACCGATAAAGGTGCTTGTTGAAGGCAAGGTGCGTGCTAGGATTAAAAATTACGTCAAAGATGATGACTTTATCATGGTTGATGTTGAAGAGCTTGCTCCTGCTACTGATGTTGATACTGATCTGAAAGGATTGATGAGAGCTGTTAACACCATTTTTGAGCAGTATGTAAAACTTGGTAAAAAGCTTAATCCTGAGATGATAATGCAGGTGAATGCGATTGAGGATCCCTCACGTTTAGCTGATGCTATTGTGGTGCAGCTGAATATTAAGATGGAAGATAAACAGGAGATTCTTGAAACGATAGATCCTAAGGTGCGGCTTGAGAAAATTCATGACCACATGAAGTCGGAAATAGAGATTTTGCAAGTTGAGAAGCGTATCCGCGGGCGTGTTAAAAAGCAGATGGAGAAGACGCAGAAGGAGTATTATTTAAATGAGCAGATGCGTGCTATCCAGAAAGAGCTTGGCGATAAAGATGAGTTTAAAAATGAGATTCAAGAACTGGAGGATAAGCTTAAAGCTCTTGATATGCCTGAAGAGGCGCGTGATAAGACCTCTAAGGAGATTCGTAAATTAAAGATGATGTCTCCGATGTCGGCAGAGGCAACGGTGGTGCGTAATTACGTTGATTGGATGTTGGCTTTGCCGTGGAGGTATAAGTCTGAAACTCAGGATGATATTGATCACGCTCGTGATATTTTGGAAGAAGATCATTACGGCTTGGAATCAGTGAAGGAGAGAATCCTTGAGTATTTAGCGGTGCATAAATTGGTCGGCAAGTTGAAAGGTCCGATAATCTGTTTAGTTGGCCCTCCAGGAGTAGGTAAGACTTCATTGGGACGTTCCGTGGCGCGTGCAACGGGAAGGGAGTTCGTAAGGGTTTCATTGGGTGGTGTGCGTGATGAAGCTGAGATTCGGGGGCATAGAAGAACGTATATAGGTGCGTTACCAGGGAAGATAATTCAATCTTTGAAGAAAGCTGGCACTGGTAATCCTGTTTTCCTGTTAGATGAAATAGACAAGATGTCTAATGATTTTAGAGGCGATCCGTCTTCTGCGCTTTTAGAGGTCTTAGATCCGGAACAGAACGATACTTTTAATGATCACTATTTAGATTGTGATTATGATCTTTCTGATGTGATGTTTATTACAACCGCAAATACGTTACAATCAATTCCAGGACCGCTTCTGGATCGTATGGAGTTGATCCGAATTTCCGGTTATACGGAGATGGAAAAAACGTCAATTGCAAAGAAATATCTAATTCCGAAGCAATTGAAAGAGAACGGTCTCGAAGAGAAAAACTTAACGGTTGAGGATTCCGCTTTGACGGAGATCTTACGACGCTATACGCGCGAGGCAGGTGTGCGTAATGCTGAGAGAATGATTGCAACGTTGTGTCGTAAGGCTGCTGTGGAAGTGGTGAAAGAAGGGAAAGATCATCATATCACGATGACGAAAGATAATTTAGTGAATTATCTTGGACAGCCACAATACAGTTTTGGTAAGAGCGAAGAAGAGGATCAAGTTGGAACGGCTACGGGGTTGGCGTGGACAGAGCTTGGCGGGGCGTTACTAGTGATTGAGACGACGGTGCTTCCAGGTAAGGGGCGTTTGCAGATCACTGGAAAACTTGGTGATGTAATGCAGGAGTCGGCGAAAGCCGCTCTCAGTTACGTTCGTTCTCGTGGTGATATGTTAGGCTTGCCGCGACATTTTTATGACAAGATCGATATTCATGTGCACGTTCCGGAGGGTGGGATCCCGAAGGATGGACCCTCTGCTGGTATCACGATAGCACTTTCTATCGTTTCTGCTTTAACGGGCATTCCGATCGATAAAGAGATCGCAATGACTGGTGAGATCACGTTAAGAGGAAATGTTTTGCCTATCGGTGGATTAAAGGAGAAATCGCTTGCTGCGCATAGGGGTGGTATTAAGCGAGTTATGCTTCCGCGTGAAAACGAGAGTGATATTGACGAGATTCCCGCTACTGTGCGTAAAGATTTGGAGCTGATTCCGGTTCAGCAGGTGGATCAGGTTATCTTTGAGGCTCTCAAGTTCAGATCTGCGGCAGACTTCGAAAAGTTGCTTGATATGCGTCAGGTGCGAGATGATAAGTTCTTTGAAGAGCCCGAAAGAGGTGAAGACGAAGATTCTTCAATCAAAGAGAAGCCAGCAATGGTGACGCATTAGGGGGAGGCTGGTGCCACCCACCAGCCCCAAGCCCTTGTCCCTTGTCCCTGGCCTTGTCCCTGGTCTTGTCCCTGGTCTTGTCACTGGTGCCACCCACCAGTACGACCTGCTTTGCTGTTTTTACTCTTCTGACAGCCTTTTTTCTCCTTATGCTACTGCCAGCAAGCTTAGTTCACCTTAAATTTGATACTACAATTTACGATTAATTGACTATTTTCAGATTTTACAGATTTTACAGCTTGCTTGTCACTGGCTTGTCACTGGTGCCACCCACCAGCGCTAAGCTCTTATTATCCCTGTTCCCTGTTATCCCTGGTGCCACCCACCAGTACGACCTGCTTTGCTGTTTTTGCTCTTCTGACAGCCTTTTTTCTCCTTATGCTGCTGCCAGCAAGCTTAGCTCGCCTTAAATTTCCTTAGATTTGATACTACAACTTACGATTAATTGACTATTTTCAGATTTTAGATAGATCTTCCCTGTTGAAATTTAGATTTCATATTATTAACGGCTCAAAAAAGCAGCTTTTTTACATTACTTTTTTCAGGTCGCCACCCCGCAAAGTTAGGGGGAGGCTGGTGCCACCCACCAGCCCCAAGCCCTTGTCCCTGGTGCCACCCACCAGTACGACCTGCTTTGCTGTTTTTGCTCTTCTGACAGCCTTTTTTCTGCTTATGCTGCTGCCAGCAAGCTTAACTCACCTTAAATTTCCTTAAATTTGATACTACAATTTACAATTAATTGACTATTTTCAGATTTTAGATAGATCTTCCCTGTTGAAATTTAGATTTCATATTATTAACGGGTCAAAAAAGCAGCTTTTTTACATTACTTTTTTCAGGTCGCCACCCCGCAAAGCCTACCTACAATAGGCATACTCGGACGAAATGCCCCATAAACAAACTTAGCTGAAATATCACCTTGCTTCCACTTCTTCCAAGCCTTTCTACACTCTTCACAAAAAGCCTTATATTCTGCTATCGCTTTTATCCGTAACTCCTTAATCCAACAAATTAAATACGGCGTACGCGTCTTCTTCTTAGGTACATACGCAATATTTATCGATTGCTGCTGCACTTTACGCATCCCCATAAAATGCCCCTTCCTTTCAAGTGCAATCTCTTCTTCCCTTTTTGAAATCTCTGTCATTATTGTTTTAAAGATCTCTTCAGACGTAAGGTTTTTTGATTCTTCAAAACAATTCTTCCAAGCATCAGGGGTAATCTTAAGCTCATGACAAGTGTGCGGAAACATATTAAGCATTTTTAATAAAATAGCATCGCTTATTTTATGAAGTCTCTGCGGTAACTTACGTAAATTAGTAGAAGAGGTATACTTACCCTGCACTGTTAAAGAACCTGATTTATACATTCTAAAACTACTACACCCTTCCCAATCATCAGCATGTGCAACGAGTCCTGCTTTTACAGGATTTATATAAATATAGACTATCTTATCGATAACATCATTATGAGTTAACAAACGTTGCTCCTTAAAACGTCCATCCCAAACGTTTCTCCTATATTGCGGCGTTAGTTTCTTAATAGCACGTGCAACTGCACTTTCCATCTCTCCCATAAATGAAGAGATGTGCTTTCCTTCACCAACTAATATCATGTGAAAGTGGTTACTCATCCAATTAAAATGAGCAATTCTAACACGATGGTGCTCTTGGCAACGAGCCATAATCCCTAACAGGATCCATTTCATAAAAAGGCGTGCTAGAAATGGCAAGCCAGATAATGTTCTATTGGTGACATGTACCACCATTTTATTAGGATTTCTCCTATCTCGACGATTTCTCATAAGACAACTCCAGATGAAAAATAAAAATAATCAATAAATTGGCAGAATTGCCAGTTAGTTTGGCAGGATTGCCAAATTCTAACGCCTAATTGTCGCTAGAGTTGGGATTTTATTGTGGGTAAAAATGAAAAAAGTTTGGAGATTGGGATTGGTGCCACCCTTCAGTGGCTGGGAAGGTGTTAGAGAAAGAAAAGAAGGGTGGCACCAGTTTTTACCCCCGTGAAGACCTAGCTGATCCGTTTTGCAGTCCCAGCCCGTCCGGTCGTCCCTGAAGGGTGGCACCAGTTTTTTAACCCCCGTGAAGACCTAGCTGATCCGTTTGCAGTTCCAGCCCGTTCAGTTGTCCCTGAAGGGTAGCACCAGAGGTTGACATTAGTTATCCAAATGAGTAATTTTTGCTGTGTTGTCAGAGAAGGGCGCTTAGCTCAGTTGGTTAGAGCGTTAGCCTTACAAGCTAAAAGTCACTGGTTCGAGGCCAGTAGCGCCCACCAGTCGTAAATGCCAATCATTAAGTATCTCTCACTACTTCCTTTTAGACTAATTTCTTAATTCTACTAATAAATACCAAGTAGGGGAAATAATTTAGGTGGGTGGCACCATCTATCTACCACCCATTTGACGAGTTTTTCGATTTTTAACTAATTTCTTTTCTGATCTCCTTTGCTGCCTGCACTAGATGTTTAAGGCTAGGTACAGTTTCAGCATTTCCTCTCGTTTTCAGACCGCAATCAGGGTTAACCCACAACTTAGATGCTGGAATGGTTGCAAGCATTTTACGGAGTGCTGTCTTTATTTCTTCTACGCTTGGAATCCTCGGAGAGTGAATATCGTAAACACCTGGACCGACCTCTGTTTTGAAATTACACTCTTTAAGTGCTGCCAATATCGTTAAATCAGAGCGTGATGCCTCAAAAGTTATTACATCTGCATCCATATTATCGATGTCTTTGATAATATCGCCGAATTCACTGTAACACATGTGTGTATGAATCTGCGTTTCCGGTTTAACACCGCTGTGAACCATCCTGAAGGCAGGGATCGCCCAATCGAGATATTCACTTTTCCAATCAGATTTGCGAAGCGGTAATTTTTCACGAAGAGCAGCTTCATCTATCTGGATAATTCTGATACCGTTTGCTTCAAGATCTAGCACTTCATCGCGGATGGCGAGACCGATTTGAAAAGCGCATTCTTTTAAGGAGATATCCTCACGTGGAAACGACCAATTGAGGATAGTAACGGGTCCCGTTAACATACCTTTCATTGGTTTTTCTGTAAGACTTTGCGCATAGATCGACCACTCAACTGTCATCGGATTTCTTCTTGAAATATCCCCCCACACTACGGGTGGTTTTACGCAACGCGTACCATAGGACTGCACCCACGCTTTTTCGGTAAAAAGATATCCGTCAAGGCATTCTCCAAAATATTCAACCATATCGTTGCGCTCAAATTCGCCATGAACGAGGACATCAAGTCCGATCTGTTCCTGTAATTTGATGCATTCTGAAATTTTCATCTTGTTGAATTCTTTATACTGCGTCTCCGAAATCTCTCCTTTCTTAAATAAAGAACGATTTGCTTTGACATCTGTTGTTTGAGGAAATGAGCCGATAGTCGTTGTTGGCAACAATGGTAAATTAAAAATCTTTTTTTGAATTGTTTCACGTTCTGCAAAAGCTGGAAGCCTTGTGAAGTCCTTATCTGTCAACGCAGCAACCTTTTTCTGGACACTTTCGTTTGTGCAATCTCTCTGTTCTGCAAAAAGAGAAGTGTTATGGAGATACTCTTTTTCGTTTATTGGATTGGAAGATTGTATAATTGATTTCAATTCTGAAAGTTCCGTCAATTTTTCAACAGCAAACGAAAAATGCTTCTTATATTTATCAGCGAGTTTTGTTTCATTATCGAGAGTGTACGGGACATGTAGGAGCGAACATGATGTGTTTAAAATAATATTGTCGCAGTGACTTCGTAGTTCATCTATGATCTTCAGGGTTTTTAAATAATTATTGCGCCAGATGTTTTTACCATTAATAATTCCCGCAAAGAGGGCTTTTTCAGTAGGAAAACCGTATTTTGTTACGAGGGAGAGCGATTGCTTCCCTTCAATAAAATCAAGTCCTATCCCGTCAAAATTAAGTTTCGTTATTGTTTCATAACAATCTCGGACATCTCCAAAATAGGTTTGTAGTAAAACTTTAACAGCACCTTTAGAACTAAGAATTTTACTGTAGAGTGATTCGAAAAGCACAATATCTTCATCTGTTAAATCTTGGACAAGGAAAGGCTCATCGAACTGCACCCACTGTGCTCCGAGGGTGTTAAACTTCACAATAATTTCGGAGTATGCTTTTGCAACGGCATCGGCAAAATCTAAGGCGCTCTTAACCCCTGTAAAGCGCGTCAATTTTAAAAATGTAAACGCACCGACTATTACAGGTTTTGTAATTAATCCTTGTTCTTTTGCTTCGATAAATTCATCAAATGGTTTTGTACCAACCAGCTTAATCTCCGAACAGTCGTCAATTTCAGGAACGATATAATGATAGTTAGTGTTAAACCATTTCTTCATGGCGAGTGCTTTCACATCGCCGTTTTCGCCTTGATAACCTTTTCCGGCAGCAAAATACGTGTCAAGTGAAGATAAGTTTAGTGCCTTGTACCTTTCAGGAATAACGTTCAATAAAAAAGCAGTATCGAGCGTATTGTCATAATAAGAAAAGTCGTTCGAAGTGATTAGGTCGAGCCTGCCGCTCTGTTGGACGTTCCAGTGAGCACGACGAAGAGCCTTCGCAGTTTGCTCGAGACTTTCTGCTGTTATTTCACTTTTAAAGTATTTTTCTGAGGCATGTTTTAATTCTCTAAGGGTTCCAACGCGTGGAAATCCGACAATTGATGTTTTCATGGGAATTTGTCCTTTTAATTTATAGTGCTATTTTTCGCCATAGGGTAACGTCTATTTTTTATGCAATTACATAGGCTATTGGTTTTTATAAATAATTTTACGTAATTTACTATTTAAAATAGTATTAATAGCTAACTATACTTACAAAGCAGTGATGTGGTGGATAGTGCCACCCATTAAAAATACCGCCTCCAACCTACTCGATTAGGATACAGCACTGCAAGTTGATTTTTTATATGGTCTTTTAGAGGAGGTAAAAAAGAAGGGTGACACCAGAGCCAGTCCAACCGTAAAAGTCCTAACAAACAGCCCTGCTTTACTGAAGGGTGGCACCAGCGCCAAAGCCACCAAAGCCAAAGCCAAAGCCAAAGGCAGCAGATCAGCTCAAACTGAAGGGTGGCACCAGAGCTACAGTCTCAAGATCTGGCAGAACCGTCCAAACTGAAGGGTGGCACCAGAGCAAACCAACCGCTCGAAGTCTTCAAGAAGGCAAAAAAAGAAGGGTGGCACCAGTACAAATCAACAGATCCGACCAGTTCTAACCAGAAAGAGAAGCCAGAGAAAAGAAGGGTGGCACCAAATTCGGTTCCAACAGGCACCGAAATCAGGCAGATCCGTCCAAACTGAAGGGTGGCACCAGTGCAAACCAAACTCCCAGAGTCTTCAAGAAGGTAAAAAAAGAAGGGTGGCACCAAAGCCCAAGCTAGCAAAGTAGTAAAAACCTGAATTCCCGCGAAATTATACCATACAAACGTGTTTTTAAAGGTAGCTTTCGAGCGGTATAATCTTACTTTTTCTTAAAAATACTTTTTAGAAAGTCATCTTCTTCAATATTGAAAATTTTCAAAATATCCTTTTGTTTTTTTGTTAACGGAACCATTAATTTACTGCCATTTTTAGTTTCTATAACTTTAATTTTTTGAAGCTCTTTAATGACATCAGGTATATTAAACTTTTTTTGCCTTGTATCATTTTTAAGTAAATTAAGAATATAACTTCTAAGTATAAGAGCTAAAAATCCAACAAAAAGTTTTCCTTCTGTGGTTTGAAGATTATGTGTTTTAAGTCTTCTAAAATCAATTTCATTTTTTAGCTGGAAAAATTGTTTTTCAATTACATCTTTTTGACGATAACGAAAAAGTGCTTCACTCGGATTTGAATCACAACCAATACCAATCAAAATTAAGAAGCCACAATTTCTCAAGTATTCATCTATAGCTTCTGATTTTTTTTCATAAGTGAAACCATCTTCATTTATTTTAATATCAAAATATTTCCTATATTTTTTACGATCCAGCAAAGAGTATTTTAATTTTTTCAGTTCTTCTAACTCTTCTTCCATTCTAGAAATTTTCTCGTAAAATTGAACTATCTCATATGGCGCCTTTCCCATATTGTAATAAACATAAATCTTTACAGGTTGTCCCATAACAGTATCTATTACAGAACAACCAAAAGTAGAGGTTCCTTTTATATAATTAGCATCTTGCTTAATAAGTGCAGTGTGATTTTCTAATATTCTTTTAGCGTCATTCCAATATAGTGGCAAAGGACAAAGTAGTCCAAACTTTTGCCCTTCTTCATTTGCTACTTCCGCTAAATTATCTTGCGTCACAAAACCTTGATCCGTAACAAGGTTAATACGATTATTAAGACTAATAAATGGAAAGTCTCTTAAAAGAAAACTAAAATATGTCTTATCTGTAATGCTGCCATTATAAACTTGATAGAATAAAGGAAGCTTCGTTGTAGAGCCGTAGCACATACCTATATTTATTTGCGGCAATTTATCCATATCCCTATTATAGCCAAACTCCAATATGCTTATTTTTTTACTATAAGAAGATATGGAAGTTACGTCATAATACCAACATTCTTGAGCTAAATATCGCTTCGTCCATTTCTTAAAAAAATTAAGTCTTTTCTCGTAGTCAATACGTTCAAAAAGACGACTTATTTTTTGACTTGTTAATTCAGAAATTTCATATGGTAAGACACTATCATCTATCCAACTTGAAGCATGTGATACTACATTTCCATTTGCTAGAATATAAAACGCTAAAGTTAAAATCTCGTATGTGTCATTTCCAAAAATTGAAAGCAATGTCTTGTCTAACCTTAAATCTTTTACAATCTTATTTAAAACATAAGTAAGACCAAAAGATTTATTGCTAATAACATATCTATTAGAATCATCTGGAAACAAATCATAGTAATTTCTATTAGGAATTAATTTCTTACCGCTTTCATCTAGCTTCCCTATACCTATTTCATCAAACGTAGGCTCTCCGTTTTCACGACGAAAGTTCATCCTGTAATAGATATAAGTAGTCCCATTTTTGTTTTTCTTACGAGCAATTTGCCTATCTGGTAAGTCAACTTTTTTAGTTATTTTTTTCATAAAAAACCTCCCTAATATGTATAGGGCAATCATACCATACAAACAGGAAATGTCAATATAGAAAAATATATAACTAACTAAAATATCAATAAAAAATACGGTGGCTTATTTCTGGAATGGAGAAAAGATAAAAATTGCGGAATTTAGGTAAAAAAGAAGGGTGGCACCAGAGCTACAGCCCCAAGATTTGGCAGATCCGCCCAAACTGAAGGGTGGCACCAAATTCGACCAGCCCAAATCCGCCAGTCCAAACCAAAGCTAAAGCCAGCAGATCAACCTAAACTGAAGGGTGGCACCAAATTCGACTCCCCAAATTCGACTACTCTTCGTCTATATCGGCTGTCGGTGTGGGAGATTCGATGGTGGCTGCTGTATTTGCTTCGGCGGTGTCTATATCTACATCCGCACCCTCTGTTTCTTCAGAGGTGTGTGTATTTACGGAGGTGCCTATATCAGCACCATTAGAAGTGTTTGTATTCGAAAATTTTTCTTTAATTTCTTCTACGGGGATGCGGCGCTCCTCTCCAAAACGCATCTTTATTGCGATGCGGCGGTTTGCTATGGCGTACGGATCGTCCACCACACGCGGATATTTATCCGCCCGTCCTATCACCCCGACGATGCGCTCTTCTGGAATATTTGCTTCTAATAATAAACGTCGTGCAGCATTTGCCCTGTCAGTTGATAGCTCCCAGTTTGAATATCCTCCGCTTAAACCGCTATTGTAAGGATGGGCATCTGTATGACCGAGGATATCTATCTTGTTAGGGAATGGAACTAACTGAGCTGCTACCCGTAAGAAAGCCTCTTTTGCTTTTGGATTGATAACAGCACTTCCACTTTCAAACATGGAGTACTCTTCAGTATCCATAATCTCCATGACCAGACCATCAGCTTCAACCTGTATCTCAAATTTGCCTAAAGCGTTTTTCAATTCCGGAATATCTACAAGTTGTGTATTTATTGAGTGTGCTAACTTAGTGAAGTTACGCTTTTCATTTGTCCCACCTTCACCGTCTTCTTCTGCGGAATCAATATCTTCATCGCCCTCTTTTAAAGGAGAAGCTCCCTTTGATTTAAAAAAGCCATCTTCTCCATCTGTTTTTGCGCTATCTTCAGCCTTTGAACTTTTCTCAAACGCCATCCCTCCTCCCCCTGGAAGGTTATGAACTGAAAACGGTCTGTCTAAAATACCTGTGTGACCTGGAAGAAGACTTCCGCCAGAGTTTTCAGCAAATATCCCTGGATCATTGAAGTATTTGGCGATGCCAGTTTTTGTGGCAGAGTCAGCGCTGTTAACAAGCCACATCACAAGAAAGAATGCCATCATGGCGGTCATGAAGTCAGCATACGCTACCTTCCAAGCGCCACCATGATGTCCGGCATGACCGCCTTTCTTTTTAATAATTATGATTGGCTTTTCGTCCGCCATCTCTTCCCATTAACTTATTCTTTCTTAACACTCTTTGCGTCTTTTATAATCTGTTCTAATTCCTCAGCTGTCGGACGCATATCTGAAGGAATCGTTTTTCTTGAAAATTCGAGCGCTACTTGTGGTGGGGAACCACCGGCAAAGGCTACAAGCCCGATCTGTACAGTCTTTAAGATATTGGTAGATTCTTTAACGTTATTCTCCATCTTTGAACCGATGGGCGAAACGAAACCGTATCCGAGTAAGATACCAAGTAACGTTCCAACCAGAGCAGCTGCCACGTGGTGTCCGATCGCTTCAGGTCCTTCATTCAAAGCTTGCATGGTAATGATAATACCAAGCACGGCAGCTACAATACCGAGAGCAGGGAATCCGTCAGCAAATTTCTGAATGACCGCGGGATAGATCGACTCTTCTTCGTGATGAGTTTCAATCTCTGTATCAAGAAGCCTCTCAAGTTCAAAAGCATTGACCACGCCATCGACAAACATTCTTAGAGCACCGACTAAAGTTTCCATCAGATGATGGTTGTTTGAAGCCGCAGGATATGTTTTAAAGCGTGGACTATCTTTCGGATTTGCCAAGTCGTTTTCAATACCAAGCACACCTTCTCTCCTCATCGTATCAAAGATACTTGCCATCAAGCCTAATAGATCGAGGTATGTTTTCTTATTGATACCACTCCCTTTTACTGCACCAAGTACAGCAGGAATAAGCCTTTTTAGAATGTTCCCCGGATTACCAATAATAACGGTAAAAAACGAACATCCGGCGATAACGACAAATTCGTACGGTTGTAGCAATACTCCCAAGAGTTTTGTTCCACCCGGACCAGCCAATCCGATAATGACGCAACACAATACGCCTAGGCACCCTATTATTACACCCATAGCATTAATCCTTTGTGATTATCACTTCCTATGGGTAATAGTCGGCGCCGTAAAAATATTACTTTACGAGAATTTTAATATTCCGAAATCTTTAAGGTTATGGAAGGTTTTGGAGCTCATTTTACGTAGACTCCAGAGGGTCGGTTCTGTCGCATCATAATCGATTCTTGTGATATTTATACGCCAAAACGTGCCCACCTGTGGTGGTATTTCAGCTAAACCCGTCATTAAACAAAATGGAATAAAAAATTCAGCAGCCCAGTTTTTATCTCTATTTAAACAATGAATTCTATGTTCAATTTTACGCTCATTTTCATAATGCCACGGACGCCACCCCATAAATTCGCCGTTATATTGCGGTACGAGAAGGACTAATTCCTTATTTTTGGGCGATATCTCATACTCTAAATATAACGGTATGTCACAGTTTGGTTGTAAAAAAACTTCAACGACATCCTCTTTGTAAAGGTCATCAAAATCTTGTGTAGCGCTACTACAAGAGAGCTTCTTATCTTCACATGAAATAAGAAAATAGATGCCATCATCGGACCAAACAGCTTTAAATTCAGTGTTATAATCTAAAGTTCCTGCCGATCTGGTTAGTTTTGTCCAATTAAGAGAATTCCACGGTTTTATCGCATCATCTGCGTTGATAGAAAATGTTGCTACATGTTTTATGATCAGATCTTGCGCCATCTATAGACTCCCTAACGTTAGATATGTTAAGCGTGACACGGTGCTGCTTTTTCGCGATGGGTTTTTATCATGAAATAAAACGCAACTATTAGGGAATGGGTGTTTTTTTCAAACAGCGTTTGTCTCTTTGTCTTGAAATGCTCTTATTGCCATTATTCGGGGTGACGTGCAATATTATTGGGGTAAGATAGCTCCGAACTTCGTAAGGGTGTTTATAGAAGTATTTAAATGGTAGATTCAATCTTTCTTCCTCTTTAGCGCTTTTTAAGGAGGGAGAAAGGTAAAAAGTGTCTGTGTAGTTGTTGTTCTTGGAGCGTTTGAAGGTGTTTGTGATTAAAGCTCTAGGAGCTTTAATAATTTGTTGTAAAAAAAGAGAATATTTTCTGTATTCTATAGCATCTACTAATTTGTCATGATAGCGCTGATGGCAGTTGCTTTCATGAAAGTGACTCTATAACAAATATTTTAGGAGTAAGTGCTCGTGAATAAATCTGAGTTAATGGAAAGGTTGGCGGAAAAGTGCGGTATTAATATTATGCAAGCTGAAGATGTGGTAAATCTTATCTATCGCAAGATGAGAGATACCCTTGTTAGCGGCGGACGTATTGAAATTCGCGGCTTTGGAAGTTTTGTTGTTAAGGAATATAAAGCTTATCAGGGACGCAATCCGAAGACTGGTGCAAAGATCTCCGTCCCGAATAAAAAACTTCCGTTCTTTAAAGTTGGTAAAGAGCTTAAGGAGCGCATCGACACTATAGATGAGCCAGGGGCGTGAATTTCTTAATAGGCTACTTCGTTTTTTATTATAGTTACCTGTTTTCTAGGGCATAAAATGTCGATTGATTGGTTATGGGATTTAGATAGGGCCGTTGAAGGTGGAAGAGTTTACTATGGATGCCAGAGTGTTGGCAGAAATCAGTGGGCTATCGCAAGGTCTGTAGATGAATTAAGGGCAATTGCAAAACGTGCTGCAGACCACAAGAGGCTCCCTGTCGATATTGTTAGAATTGTCTCTCCGCATGAGACTATTGCAGGAGATCTCTACCTCGTTCCGATTGACGTGGGAGACCCTGGACATCGCGGAGAGCCAAATGTTAAATGGACCTGTGTTGAAACCAGAGAAGCCGCAGATATGATGAAAGATGTTAGAAAGGGTCCATCTCCTATTTTTGGGATTCAGATAGAAGAGACAATAGATCCAACAGCTGTATAAGTTGTTTTTTAAGAGTCTGTTGTAGTTGTAGGTGTGACTATTCTTATAACCGGTTGGCTGGCGAAGGTTCTTCCGACGTTGCCGCCGGTTTTTAAATATAATTCCTTAGGAATCGACACGTCACAGATGCAGCCCCTTCCGTAAAAGTCCTAACAAGCAGCCCTGCTACTGAAGGGTGGCACCAGTACAAATCAACAGATCCGACCAGTTCTAACCAGAAAGAGAAGCCAGAGAAAAGAAGGGTGGCACCAAAGCCAAAGCTGCAGCAAAGTAGTAAAAAAGAAGGGTGGCACCAAACCCAAACCAAAGCCAAAGCTGCAGCAAAGTAGTAAAAAAGAAGGGTGGCACCAAACCCAAACCAAAGCCAAAGCTGCAGCAAAGTAGAAAAAAGAAGGGTGGCACCAAAGCCAAACCACCAAAGCCGAAGCCAAAACCAAAGCCAGCAAAGTAGTAAAAAAGAAGGGTGGCACCAAACCCAAACCAAAGCCAAAGCCGAAAAAAGGAGGGTGGCACCAGTTTTAAGCCAGATCTAGGCACCGCAAAAGTCCTGACAAGCAGCCCTGCTACTGAAGGGTGGCACCAAAGCCAAACCAGTTTTTCAAGAAGGTAAAAAAGAAGGGTGGCACCAAACCCAAACCACAGCAAAGTAGAAAAAAGAAGGGTGGCACCAGTTTTAAGCCAGATCTAGGCACCGCAAAAGTCCTGACAAGCAGCCCTGCTACTGAAGGGTGGCACCAAAGCCAAACCAGTTTTTCAAGAAGGTAAAAAAGAAGGGTGGCACCAAACCCAAACCACAGCAAAGTAGAAAAAAGAAGGGTGGCACCAGTTTTAAGCCAGATCTAGGCACCGCAAAAGTCCTGACAAGCAGCCCTGCTACTGAAGGGTGGCACCAAAGCCAAACCAGTTTTTCAAGAAGGTAAAAAAGAAGGGTGGCACCAAACCCAAACCACAGCAAAGTAGAAAAAAGAAGGGTGGCACCAGTTTTAACCACCAGTACAAATCAACAGATCCGACCAGTTCTAACCAGAAAGAGAAGCCAGAGAAAAGAAGGGTGCACCAAAGCTGCAGCCCCAAAGCAAAAGCCAAAGCTCGCAAAGTAGCAAAAAAGAAGGGTGGCACCAAAGCCGAACCAAAGCCGAACCAAAGCCGAAGCACCAAAGCCGAAGCCGACTGGTGGGTGGCACCAAACCCAAACCAAAGACAAAGCCAGCAAAAAAGAAGGGTGGCACCAGTTTTAAGAGCCAGTTTTAAGAGTCTGTTGTGGGTGTGACTATTCTTATAACCGGTTGGCTGGCGAAGGCTCTTCCGACGTCGCCGCCGGTTTTTAAATATAATTCCTTAGGGATCGACACGTCACAGATATAGTTCCTTCCGCAAAAGTCGTTTCCTATAAGTAAGCCATTTAAAGGTATACCGAGTGAAAGGGTTGAGGAGGCGTAAAGCGTTGTAGCGGCGTGAGCCCCCGTATCAGGTGCTAAACCGAACGGACACTGCACACAGTGGACAGGGGTCTGTAAAGTATTTAATGTTTCAATAATATGCTTTTCAAGATCTGTGGCTGTACGATCTAGATCGGAAAGCCCGCAAAGTACATTATGCGAATCCTTAAGATACTCTGCTAAGGGCGGTAGACCCGCACTCTCTTCAACAGTTATTACCTCCACTCCCTGCTTTGTTAAGATCTTTAATTGTGATTGAAGTTGTGCGGAAAGTGTCTCAGCACTTTTTATATGTAGAACAGAAACAGAAGCTCCAGCATTAAAGAGGTGTCGTAAGGCAGCTAGGATAACCCAACTGGAGAGATTGTCGTTGATAATACCAACAGAATACGCTCCTTCAGCGCTATACGCCAGCGCTGCTCTAACAACCATAGCCAAAGAAAAAGAAGCAGATTCAGTTATCTGAGTATAAGAAAGCCCGTAAGTTGTCGTTAGCGCAGTTAAAATGCTCTGATATGTCGCATAAGATACCGTCGGGATCTGAAGATTAGCCTCATCTATAAAAAAATTGTTTGTCGTCTCTTGCATGATCTATCCTTATTATTTCAATTACAAAAAAGAGGGATTAAAGTTGTCGTTTGTAACAACCATAGCCAGAGAAAAAGAAGCGGATTCAGTTATCTGAGTATAAGAAAGCTCATAAGTTGTCGTTAGCGCAGTTAAAATGCTCTGATATGTCGCATAAGATACCGTCGGGATCGAAAGATTAGCCTCATCTATAAAAAAAGTGTTTGTCGTCTCTTGCATGATCTATCCTTATTATTTCAATTACAAGAAAGAGGGGTTATAGTTAAAAGTCGCTGTTTGTAATACTGCAAAATTTAAGGCTTTCGCTAATGTCAGAATATCTGCAATTGAGATATTGCAAAACAGGTAAAAAACGATTGTAGATTTGACTGTAAAGATGGCATAGCCTAGCGTGCATATTATACGTAATTATAAGCGATATTTTTGTGATTGTGAAAAAGGCTGAATATGAATAAGCAACCGACAGTGGCGATTTCCGGTACTACGGGAGTAATCGGCAGTGAGATAGTTTCTATTATTAATGATATGCAGCTTCCCCTCGGGGAGGTGCGCTTACTGGGATCTAAAAACTCAGTAGGAGAGGTGTATGATGTGCTCGATGATGAGGTTAAAGTTAATCTCTTAGAGAGTGAAAGCTTTGAAGGGGTGAATGCCTAGCGTGCATATTATACGTAATTATAAGCGATATTTTTGTGATTGTGAAAAAGGCTGAATATGAATAAGCAACCAACGGTGGCGATTTCCGGTGCTACGGGAGTAATCGGCAGTGAGATAGTTTCTATTATTAATGATATGCAGCTTCCCCTCGGGGAGGTGCGCTTACTGGGATCTAAAAACTCAGTAGGAGAGGTGTATGATGTGCTCGATGATGAGGTTAAAGTTAATCTCTTAGAGAGTGAAAGCTTTGAAGGGGTGAATGCCTAGCGTGCATATTATACATAATTATAAGCGATATTTTTGTGATTGTGAAAAAGGCTGAATATGAATAAGCAACCAACAGTGGCGATTTCCGGTGCTACGGGAGTAATCGGCAGTGAGATAGTTTCTATTATTAATGATATGCAGCTTCCCCTCGGGGAGGTACGCTTACTGGGATCTAAAAACTCAGTAGGAGAGGTGTATGATGTGCTCGATGATGAGGTTAAAGTTAATCTCTTAGAGAGTGAAAGCTTTGAAGGGGTGGATGTTGCTATCTTTGCTTTACCTGCAGATGTCGTTGAAAAATACGCCAAGAAAGCTTTGAGTGCCGGATGCGTTGTAATAGATACATCTACTTTTTTCAGAATGAATGATGAGTCTCTTTTAGTTGTACCCGCTGTTAATCTTGAAGAGATTTCAAAAGAGACAAAGATGATAGCCTGCCCGAATGCTTGTGTGGTCCAACTTGCGCCGCTTCTGCAGGTGGTAGATAAACTCGCCTCTATCAAGCGTGTGGTAGTTACGTCTCTACAACCTGTTGCCAGCGCCGGTAAGGTGGCTCTAGATGAATTGTGGAATCAGACAATGGCTATTTTTAGACAAGCTGAAGTTGAAATTGAAGCTTTTCAACATCAGATAGCTTTTAATTGCATTCCGCAGATCGGAGTTTTCTCAGATAACGGTTATACTAAAGAGGAGTTATCTATTGCAGTAGAATTGAAGCGAGTCCTTAAGAAAAAAGATCTGCAGATTTCATTAACAGCTGTGCGAATCCCGATCTTTCACGGAAGTTCTTTAGTAGTGAATATCGAGACAGAGAGAGCGCTTGAAGTATCCAATCTTAATGATCAATTAACGAACGTAATTGACCTTGAAGTTATGCAAGCATACGAAGAGTATCCGATGCCCCTTTCTGTTGCCACTAATGCCGAAAATATTATCGGAAGAATTAGAAAGGCGTCAGATAATGTTTTAGATCTCTGGATCTCCGCAGACGGTATCAGAGCGGGTGTTGCTTGTGGCGTTGCTAGAATTCTTCAACGCATTATGGAGTGTCATCAGTAGTTTTTAATATGATTACAGTAAAGCTTATTATCGAGTACAACGGAGCCGGTTTTCATGGTTGGCAAAATCAACCTGGACAGCGCACGGTACAAGGTGAGCTGGAACGTGTTCTGCCGATGATTTTGAGAGCTCCGTTAAAAAATTTTGTAGCATCAGGTAGAACTGATGCTGGAGTGCATGCCAAAGGGCAGGTGGTGAGCTTTCGTGTTGAAGAGGAGCCGGATCTTGAAAAAATTAAGCGTGCTGTTAGTTCACTGTTAAGCCCCGAGGTCTCTGTTTTATCAGCGGAGATAGTGGATAATTCTTTTCATGCTACCTTGAGTGCACGTGGAAAACGGTACGTTTATACGATAATAAACAGGCAGTCTCCGCCTACTTTGGATTATGATCGCGCTTGGTGGGTAAGTGCAAAGCTAGATATTGAAAGAATGCGACTTGAAGCTGCGCAGTTATGCGGAGAGCATGATTTTAAAAGCTTTGCAGGACCTAAATGCCAAGTAAAATCTACCGTTAGAACTATCACACGATCGGAGATCGTATCTGAACCACCATACCTATATTACATCGTTGAAGGAAACGGTTTTATTAAGCAGATGGTGCGTAATATAGTCGGTACATTAGTAGATTTCGGGAAAGGTCGTGCACAGGCAGCTTCAATCTCCGAAGTTATGGCTGCTAAGGATAGACGTAGCGCCGGAGTAACTGCACCTGGCTATGGCTTGTGCTTGGAAGAAGTTTTTTACTAGACTATCTTTAGGTACACTTTGTGTTTAAGAGGTTTTTTTACTAAACTATCTTTAGGTATACTTTGTGTTTGAGAAGTTTTTTATTAAACTCTCTTCTGCTATGGCTTGTGCTTGGAAGAAGCTTCTCTGCATAGTCGGAAAAGGTTTTTTATGTTTTTAACCTTAGTTTTTTAGCTCTATACCAAATTAGATCTTTATGCTTATCATAAAATATCATTAATTTTATCATGGTGAGGAAGTTATGGAGATGGGAGAAAACGTTAAGCCTGACATAGAATATCCCAATGCTGCGATGCCGGAGACGTTTAATTACGAGTTTATAAGCAAGAGAGTGTTAGAAGTTTTTTCTAATAAGCCGGAGGTGTGGGCAAAGATAAGACATGAATATGCAGATGTAAAAAGGATCTATCTAGCGTATCTGCTCGAGTTAATAGCGCTATTTGTTTTGGGCGATCTCCTTTCACACCTGTTTAGTGATGGCTTTTTTAATGCAATAGTAATGAGTATTGTGACATATATTTTTACCTGCGCCGGTATATATATTTCTGCTCTGCTGCTGGTTAAACTTGCGCCTAAGTTCGGGTGCAGCGTCGATATTGTTTCCGTTCTAAAGTTATTAGCGTATACATTAACTCCTGTGCTTGTAGCTGGTATTTTTTCTTTTATCGAGCATCTGGGAACATTGATCCGTTTAGTCGCTTTTCTTTACACCGTATATCTACTTTATTCCGCAATCTCTGTGTTGCTTGATGTGCCGAAAGAAAAGAGGGGAGTGTTCTTTGTACTTGTTTTAATAACAATATTACTTGCCAACATAGCACTCGTCGGTATCTTAAGTACTATTATTATCGGAAGTGTTGTTGTCATACAGTAGCACAATAAGAAGAGAATCACGTGTTTTTTAGGGAATGCCGTTTCCCACCTATTTTAATCTAGCTCTGTAAAAAAAGAGTTCGCGAAAGCGCTACACGTCGATAATGTGCACCAATAGAACGTGGTTTTACTTACATTTGAACTCATTGTATGGATTGTAAGAACGTCTAAAACGCAATATATTATTGAGATATCGTAAGATGTTAGTGGTGGAGAGGTGACTTTTGTAACCGTTTTAGGTGGCTTGAAGTGTCGAAGAGTTGCGAACCGTTACAAAATTTCAGGATGCATACTGAACGGAAAAAGGTGTGCACGTTAAATTCTAAAAAGGTAGATTATGAATAATCAGAAGATTTTAAGCAGAGGTGCTGCTGCAATGGCTCTCTCGCTGATGACGCCGTTAATGGCGTTGGCAGAAGGAGGAAGTGAACGTTCTTTAGCTTCAGTCCCGTGTTGGTGGTGGAGTGTGCCGATCTTAGGAGCGTTAGCCTTAGTGATGGCTTTTTATTTCTATAAGTCAATTATGAAAGCTCCTGAGGGTAACGATCGCATGAAAGAGATCGCAGGTTATGTAAGAGAAGGCGCTTATGCGTATCTGCGCAGACAGTATAAAGTTGTCGCAATCGTTATTGTTGTGCTCAGTATACTTTTAGCCTTTATGGCGTTTGTATTGCACGTGCAGCATCCACTTGTGCCGTTTGCTTTTATAACTGGTGCCTTTTTCTCCGCTTTGTCAGGTTTTATCGGGATGAAGACTGCTACGGCAGCATCTGCCAGAACTGCACAAGGCGCTAGTGAATCATTGAATAAAGGTTTAACTATCGCTTTTAGAGCTGGTGCTGTGATGGGATTAACGGTAGTTGGTCTTGCACTCGCCGATATTGCGATGTGGTTTCTATATCTTTATTTAGGGCATCATCGACTCTTTGGTGGAGATCCGATGAACCTTGAAACGATCACCGTTGTGATGTTGTGTTTCGGGATGGGTGCTTCAACGCAGGCGTTATTCGCGCGTGTTGGTGGTGGTATCTACACCAAAGCTGCTGATGTCGGTGCTGATTTAGTTGGTAAAGTTGAAGCGGGCATTCCTGAAGACGATCCCCGTAATCCTGCCGTAATTGCAGATAACGTTGGTGATAACGTCGGTGACGTTGCCGGTATGGGAGCAGACCTTTATGAAAGTTATGCTGGAGCTATTTTAAGTAGTGCGGCGTTAGGTGTGGCAGCCGTTTCAATTGCTGCGGGAAGTTTTGAGGATGCCTTCAAATATTTAACAGCGCCGATGTTGATCGCCGCCGCAGGAATCTTGGCTTCAATTATCGGTATCTTCGTAGTGAGAACTAAAGAAGATGCTAGCATGAAGACCCTGTTATGGGCTTTAAATAGAGGTATCTACCTTTCAAGTGTTTTGATTGTGATATTTGCTTTTGCCGTTGTTCACTTCCTTGCTTTGCCGATGGGGGTCTTCTGGTCAATCTTGATCGGACTCTTGTTGGGTATCATTATCGGAAAGGGTACTGAACTGGCTACGGCTGCGGAGTATCGTGCCACGCAGTTTGTTGCAAGTCAGACTGAAACAGGGCCCGCTACTGTTGTTATTGCAGGTATCGCAGAAGGAATGATGTCAACATGGATCCCAGTTGTTGGTGTTTGCTTGGGAACATTACTCTCTTTTGGAGCGATGGGTGGTTTCGGTTCCGGTGATACTGCTTTGGTGGATGGTTTGTACGGTATTGCTATGGCGGCCGTTGCTATGCTTTCAACGCTCGGCTTAACTCTTGCGACTGATGCATATGGTCCTATCGCTGATAATGCGGGTGGTAATGCTGAGATGGCAGGGTTGCCAGCGGAAGTTCGTCAGAGAACGGATGCGTTAGATTCTCTCGGTAATACTACGGCAGCTATCGGGAAAGGGTTTGCTATCGGTTCAGCAGCTTTAACAGCTTTGGCTCTATTAGCCAGTTATGTTGAAGAGGTGAGGATCGGTCTTCATCGTGAAGCTGCCGTTGTATATGAAGTACCTGCTGGTGCTGAATATGCGACAAAAGATCTAGGTTACGGCAAATACGGTATCTATTTTGCTGGTGCTGAAGGATCTTCGAAAGAAGCTTATACAATCAGCGCTTTTGCTAGTGATACTGATAAAGCCTTTGATATTGAGGTTGATGGTAAGACTGTTTCAGTAATCGCCAACCAAAAAGGTGAAAGGGTTAAAAATCAAGCGCTACTTCAGACCAGTGGTGTCGCCAGCTTGCCTGATTATATGGATTATTATGGCGTTACGTTGATTAATCCGAAGATTATAGTCGGCGCTTTCTTAGGTGTGCTATTGGTTTTCGTTTTCTGTGCCATGACGTTAAAGGCTGTCGGTAAAGCCGCCTATGATATGGTAACGGAGGTTAGACGACAATTTGCAGAACACAAGGGGATTATGGATGGTTCAGAAAAACCTGATTATGCTCGTTGTGTGGCTATTTCAACAGCGGGTGCGCAGCGCGCCATGATTATCCCATCACTGGTGGCGATCGTTGTGCCGATCGTTGTCGGGCTTGTGCTTGGTGTTGGTGCGGTGCTAGGACTTCTTGTTGGTGGATTGACAGGAGGCTTCTGCATGGCAGTCTTTATGGCTAATGCCGGTGGCGCTTGGGATAACGCTAAGAAGTATATTGAAGCTGGTAATTTCGGCGGTAAAGGCAGCATTCAACATAAAGCTGCTGTTGTTGGCGATACGGTTGGAGATCCGTTTAAGGATACATCAGGTCCATCGTTGAACATCCTGATGAAACTTATGACCATGGTTAGCATTGTTTTTGCGGGTTTAATTGTAAAATACTCTCCGCAGATCTCTTCTTTCTTTGGTATGTAAGAAATTAAAGATCCGAGTATAAAGATCGGATCTAAAAAATAAAAAACGGCACCTCTGATCACCCTGAAAAGTAGTATAAAAACAGTGTGAAGATGAGGTGCCGTTTTTTTATCTATGCGGTGTCCGATAGTGTTATAATAAATTTATCTATCTGACGAATCTACCTTCCCAATTTGCAGAATCGCTATAAGTGATGATCGGGGCGTGTTTAGCCAAGCCGATCATTGAGAAGATTTTTAACGGGACTTTAACACTTGTTGTAACGGTGAACTTATCACCATTAGAAGTTGCTTCGACAGTAGCGCAGGAATCTTGTTTGCAATCCCAATGCACCCAAGGTAGTGCTGCGTTAATGGCGTTTCGAGCTTTTGCTTCAGCGATATTAAGATCGTGAGAGACTCCGGAAAGAGCGCCATTAAAGATCGGAGCTCCGATATCACAGATCCATTCACTAGAGTTAAAACAGTAGGTCGGGATCTCCGACCACAAGAAGGGGCTACCTGCAATACCTTCATAAGGTGTTGTCGCTATGTTTGAAGGTTCAGCGTTGTAACAAGCTAGTTGCGGGTTTGTGGTGGATACCCTTTTACCAACTTGAGTTTTAGTTGGAGTGATAAGATCTTCCGATATCTCGAAAAAAGGTTGTAAAGCTTTAGCACTTTCTCTCTTTACTCTGCTCTCCCAGTTGCAGATCGGATCGTGCTTACCGAAGAAGAGGGAGCCTTTTTTCTCTGTTTTATCCTTTATCAGGTCTGATACTTTAACTTGAGAGCTCTTGTGTTCAGTAAGACAACTAAGTGACGAAGTGTTGTTATCTATCCCTTCAGCAGTTACAAAGATCTTATCTTTTACGGCAAAGGCGTTTTTCGGAAGTTGTGCAACTGTGGCAGTCCCTGAACAGGAATTATCTTCCAATAGAGAGCAAGCTTTTAAAGCATCAGGAATTGTTGTTTTTGTGATACTCTCTTCAGGGAGAGCAGCTCCGTTTATAGTGGCTGTGCACCGTGCACCTTCTTTTTCTTGGCAACGAATATTGCAGAGAGATTGTTTCACTACCTTTTCGCTGAATAATCTGATCTGATTAGCCTTCCAACTAACGTGTCCCGCAGTTGTTCTTTCACCTATAAAGCCGCGATGCTCTAAAACGAAGAGGAGGCAAACGGATTCTCCCCGTTTTGCTTTAAGCTCTTTATTATAACTTTCATTATATTCTAATATCCCTTCTTTAAGTGTAGAATCGCCGTTAATATTCTCTTTAGCACTTCCGCGAGTATAAAGAGAACCGTCTGAAGATCCAACAAACTCACGCCCGCCAAGCGAAGTCCAGCCCGAGATATTTTTTAGATCACTCGGGAGCACTTGAGGCTTAGCTGGGCATGCTGATCCTGCTGCGTAATAAAGTAAGACAGCGCCTTTGGTGTTTTTAGTTGTTCCTCTAGCGGATCCATTAACGTGCAGCACTAGCTTTACCTTGTCGGAGCACCGTTTAGATCCGTTTGGTAAAAAGACACCATCGACCTCTTGTAACTTTTCATAACACGGCGCATCGTCCAGAGTAGGAATTTTACCAAGTTTTACCACGCCTAAAACCGTAGCGCCGTTCTTTACGGTGCCACTTAACCTTGAAAGGTGTGATTTTTTGGAGTCTCTGTTAAAGAGGGGGTGGTATTTATTTCCAGCGGCATCAGTAAAGGTAGGGTTTAACGCCTCTTCTTGTGTTGAGCCGATATTTATCTTAGGGGTGTTTTCAAGGGAAACGTAATAGGTGCTATCTGCAAGTTTAGGAGCTTCTAAGTAGGCGAGTGAGAGGGCACCGTCGAATTTGTATTGTGGTATCGACCATCCTAAGGTGGCTTTGGCACGTGTAACGGGGTAGCGCGCGCTCAATTTTGAATTATCGATGGTACAGGCACCATCTGTCGGGGTTAGACACCGTAAAGCTTCCGCCACACCGTCCTGCATCCCAGTATAAGCTTGAAAGGTGGAGTTTATATCGATAACACCGATAATAAAGAAGATAACAAAGGGGAGGATTAAGGCTTGTTCTAAGATTGAATATCCAGCATCCTTTTTAGCATTTCTTAAACAACTATTCTTCATCTTGCGATCCTACAAAAAATACAACAAACAAAAACGGCACTTCATAGTTCAGGTCATGTGATGACCCTTAAAATGCAGTTTTCGCAAAAGAAGTAGAAATGTTTCTAAGAGAAGGTACGTTTTTTCCTCTTTTTATTCAATCAAAATCGGTAATTTATAGGCGAGGTTAAGCTAGAAGATGTTTAAATGCTTTAATTATAGGAACGTATAGAAAAGGCTAATAATCGCTAGAAAAGAAGGGGCTAAAAAGTGGGAAGCTAGAAAATAAGAGTGGAGAAAAGTGAGGTAAAAGCAATAAAAAATTGAGAACTTATGTTACGGTATGGTATAAGATAAGAATAACAGAGATATATAGTTACATAGTTTTAACCGTTAATTTTTTTTGATTAAGGGGCGGTCTTATGTCTGGTGGAGTGAGTTATAACTACAAAAACCCTGCTGTAAACAGGATGACGGAAGCGGCTGAAAGTTTTGCTGTGAATGCTGATAATCAGTATCTTGCAGCAACAAAGGTGTTGCAGACGGCAGGGCTATCGGATGTAGTTAACCGTGTTTCAGAGAGACAAAATTATAGTGTATTTGTAGGTAGTAATAATACGGATGTGATGCAGGCGCTCAAAGAAGATGTTAGTGTCGCTGTTCGTGGTCACGTATCACAAGGTGAAGAGGAGAGGGTCATTCGGATTGTTAATGATATGTTGGAACTCCAAAGAGCACCATCTATCACTGCAAAAAATGATTTATCAATATTAGGAAAAGGCGTTGTAGGTGCTGCTGTTTTAGATGCTGTGATAGGTGCTGCTGGCGCATCGGATGCTGATAGGCAGGAAGCTAATAAGCAGAAAGCGACCGCACAAACGGCATTAAATAATGCTCAAGGAGAACTGGAAAGAGCAAAGGGATCGGGGGACACAGCAGCAATAAAGAGGGCAGAAGATCTTGTGGAAAAGAAGCGGGCTGAGTTATATAACGCCACTACCGCCGCTTAAACCCAATACACTTTTTAATACCGTCTTATTGCAGTAAGAGGAAGTAGTGCTAAAACACTCCTTCCTCTTAAAATTAACTAGGTAATCTTATCTGACTTTAACTCTTCTAACTTTGCTTCTTCTATCTCCTGAAGCAACGTAAGCTTTAATTACCTTACCTTTCTTAAGTCTCTTAGAGAGTCTAACTTTCCAGATCTTTCTCTGATTCGAAACTGTTCTGTACATTTTGCCCATAGCTCTAACAAAAACAGTAGATCCAGCAGCAGCCCGCCCTCTTATCAGTTTACAATAATAGCCACCACTTTCCTTAAATACAGTTATAAAAAAGCATTTTACAATAAGGGGCGTTTAAATTGATCTTGTATTTTTGGAGGTAAGGGCTATTTAAAAAGAAGCCGATCGTGAAGTAAGAAGGGGAACCGAGAAATCTTTAACTACCGTGTATTGAGCGGAGGTAAGGGCTATTTGAAAAGAAGCCGATAGTGAAGTAAGAAGGGGGATCGAGAAATTTTTAACTACCGTGCATTAAACGGAGGTAAGGGCTATTTAGGATAAAGTTACTTGTGAAGTAAGAAGGGGGATCGAGAAAATATTAACTATCGTGTATTAAACGGAGGTAAAAGCCAATCGGGAAGGAGTGCTTCTGGAACTGAAACCTCGAGGGGGGTGTGGCTAAAGGGGTGGATAATGGAAAGTTTGTAACTTAGTAGGTGTAGGGTAGGCGCTGCTGCACCGGCGTAAAAGGTATCTCCAAGTAGTGGAAAACCTGCAAAGGCGCTGTGTACACGGATTTGATGAGTGCGACCCGTTAGAGGTTCAGCTTGTAAAATGGTTGTGCCGTGAGGAGTTTCGTATAGTCGTGTAAATTTTGTGATCGCACTTTTTCCGTCTTCAGGTGTTGTTACCTTTCGTAGTACGGGGTGTCTTAAATCCCGACCGATCGGTTTATCAACGGTAAAGGTAGCGTCTACTGTTTTACCACTTACCTCTAACAGATAATATTTGTGGATGGAGCGACGTTCAAACATCTGTTGTAAAGCGATGTGAGAGCGTCTTGATTTACTAACGATGATAACCCCCGCTGTTGCCACATCAAGGCGTGATGGCATGTGTAACTTACGCCCTGTGTAATCTTCCAGTGATCTTAAAAGGCTGAACTTGGATTGCTCCTTAGCAGGTTTACTGGGAAGCCCTGCCGGTTTAAAGGCGACTAATAGGTCATCATCTTCAAAAAGGAGGTGCTTCTCCGGTAAAAATGGTGGATAGAGGTGCGCCATCTCTGCAAGAGGTAGCTTCGGCTCGAAATATTCTATCTTACACGGTGCAGAGAGGATTATATCAGAGGTAACAGGTCGTCCGTTGATAAAGATGCCGCCCCACTCAAAACGTTCTTGCCAATCATCATGATTTAGCTCTGGAAATTTTTTTTTGAAAAAAGTTAGAAGAGTTTCACCTGATTTTAGCTCCTTTTTGTACACTTTCCACATCCAATGTTTAGTGTTGAGGATGTCGTATATTTTTGAGATCTCCTGATTCTTCATGACGGGGATGGTAATACCGACAGAATTTTTGAGCAACTTCTTGAAAAAAATAAGAAAAAAGCCACCTTTTTAGTAGCGAATATTTTTCAGTCGTTGTATGAATAGGGTAGTAGTAGCGAATTGTTTTGTTTAAATGATACAGCCCTTCTTTTTTTGGCTTATCGCGGAATAGAGATTATGCTTCAGGATTACACAGCTATGGTAACAGGGAGTGTTGAACTCGTACGGGTTGTTCAACAGGAAGAAGTTCGCACGCTACATTGCTCTGGGTATTTAGAGTGTTCGGAAGGGCATGTTGATCTTTTACAAGTAGCCATTCCTGGTCGTCCGATGATCGTAGCTGAGTTATCACCTTATATCACTACGCAACACTCTTCTACTGAAAAGTTACGATTCTCTGTCACCTTTGAAATCGCTGAAGAGGAGCCGCTCTTAAAAGAACTTTTCCTTTTGGCGCATAAAAGTGACGGTACCTTTTGTTCGTTAAAGTTACAGATTCCACAATCAGCTATCGAGCTTGAACACATTCCCGAGTGTCCAAGTATCTTACTTGAATCGATCACACGTAGAGTTGAGGTTGAGTATCAAGCTTTCATTGATAGAGGCGCTGGAATGGCGTTAGTGCAAAGTCAGAAGCCGGAGTTTAGTATTATAATCACCCCTGGAGAACCTGCGCAGATATTTTCAGCTGTGCGTGGTATTGAGCAATCTCTTCTAATCCGTTCAGAGGTGTTTATTCCTGAAGATGGTGAGAACGGAGATCTGCTTGCTAATTTACGTGGAGTTAGACGGTATCAAGTTACTGATGGGCTCTTTGCAGGGATAAATCAAGCCATAACAGAGTCACGCGGACGGATCGTTATGTTGATGGATCCGCGTGCTATCGCCCTGACAGGTGCTGCTGATATCGCACTTAATCTGTTTTCTGCCTCTGATAAGGTTGGAGCGGTGGTGGGTAGGGTCTTAAGACCTGACGGCTTGCTTTATGAGGCTGGGATTATGCTCGATGATACTGATGCTGTGAAGTTTTTTGGTGCGGGGCATCAAGCTAACGGTTGGGAGTATCTGTATGAGCACGATGTTGATGTAGCATCTCCTACATTAGCCTTTTTTGATAGAGCGATGTTGGCAGAGATGTTATTTGATACAACGGCAGAGTCTATTATAGCAGCGTATACCACTCTTTCCGTTAATATTAGAACCTCTGAAAAGACGATAGTTTATCACCCTGATATAGTCAGCACCGTTATCGCTTATGATTTAGAGAGGGAGAGCCCTGTTCTTGTAAAAGAAGTTCTTAAAGAAGCACCTTTAGACGGTGAAGATGAAGATCTTGATGATATCTACTATCAAGGTGATGTTATTGTCGAACCTGTGCCGATGATTCCTCGTCTCGTTAGTAGCGCAGTTGAGAAAGCTGGTGCCTTAGTGGTCTTAGGACACTTAACGGAAGATGTTGTGGGTGAGAGTCGTTTACACCGAATCTTTGAAACTTTATCGAATGATGGTTTGGCGGTAACGATATTTGCTATGCGTGGTATCTCATGCACCCCTGCTCAGTTAAGACGTGATCTGCCAGTGACGGTTCAGTATGCAGACGGGATGGAAACTCCTTTATCTCAATTCCTTGAGCAAAATAAAGGGGTCTATGATATGGCTGTTGTGTGGCAGTTGGCACATTTAAGAAAAGTTTTAGATGCCGTGAAGCCGTATAATATGCCCGTTGTCTGTGATGTTTCGGGGCGTGAAGTCTTTTCCGAGACTGAAAGAGCGTTAATGCGTAAGGTTTCGACTGTCTGGGTTGAAGAAGAGCGTGAGGCTAGACGTTTGCGTAATATCGGCATTCATCACACTGAAGTCGTATCGTTATTAAGTGGAAGTGGTGGTAGCGAATCTTTAGCAGCGTTACTGCTGAAGCTACGAAGCTCACTATTATCACAAACGATCTCATAAGAGCAGACAAACGGCTCTTTTATCTCTTTGTGAGATCACGCCTTGAGCAAGATAAAAACGTTTTAAAGAACACTTTTTTCGAAAAATCTTCTAGCATAATCTCTGCAAAGAAAGCGTGTAGGAATTAAATCCTTGTCACAGACCTTTAAGAACATTTTTTTAAAAAAATCTCCTAGTAGGATCTCTGCAAAGAAAGCGTGTAGGAATTAAATCCTCGTCGCAGACCTTTAAGAACATTTTTTCGAAAAATCTTCTAGCTAAAAAGTGGCAGTAGAAACTTATTTTTTGGCAGCGTTCTTATGATTTTCAAGGTAGTTGCGTAAGACGTGCTCGACGCGAGAAAGCTCTTGAACAAGTGTTAGAGGTGAAAGCGACTCCGATGTAACATCTATATCTTTCAGACCAAAGTTCTTAGCTATCAGTTCAAGTCTTTTTACGAAATCTTCATCTAACGATTCTAAAAATCTGCGACGATTGATATTGCGACGTTCATGACGTAAGGCAACGAGACGTTGATAACGTGCAATGCTGTCAGGTAGTGCTGGAGATTTTCTCCCGATATTCGGTTCGCAGATATCTAAAACGGGAGGCACACTTGCTGTATCAAAACTTCTAATGTTACCAAATACGATATCGCCGTTCTCCGATGTAATTGCAGCGCTAAATGTGGTGTTACTAGAAGGTAAGTCCTGTTTTTTTACTTTAAAAGAAACTAAATATCTACCACTAGCGAGTCGCTCCAATTGCGGTTGAGGTATCTCTTTTATCTTATCATCTGAGATGACTAGCCCCACTGAATCTTTCGGTGAGAAGGGAGCTTCTACAACGATAAATATCTGTGTATTTTTTTGGGCGTGTGCTTCACTACTTATGAGCAATAAGCAGGGCAGGGAAAAGATAAGTGCTAAAAGTGTTAAGAGGCGATAGTGGAGTTTAGTCATTTTTGGAACCTCCTTTTGAAACCTGTTTAAGAACCTCTTTCAAAAGTAGATCCAGCCGATCTGAAATGTTTTTTGCTTCAACATACAGTGCGGCTTCATGATCTAAGATCTCCGCTTGAGCTATTAGTGCGGAGATCTGAGCCTCTCCCGATAGCTCTGCCTCTTGATCGAGAGACGGCATCTCCGTATTTATTACACACTCTCGCGAGATTGAGACTCGTTCTGAAAAGATAGCGGGAGAATCTTTCGGATACGCTACGAATTGATAAGAGAGTTCTGCAAGGGGTGCTTGTATATGGAAAAGATACTCCGGAAGGTCGTGACGATTGAGATAGGCTTTTTCTGGAACCACTGTAAAGAGTTCACCATCAACCGTTATCAACGCTTTAACGGGGATCTTAGTATCTCTGGTATTTTCTAACTGAGCATATAAGGGGATCCTGTAACCTGGTTTCGAAAGCTCCTCGTGGCTTATTTCAATCGGATATATCTCAACTCCTGTTTGTGCAGTAGCGATATTTGCGATTAATAATAACGCCGCAAAACAGATCGTCCTGATTTGGGAGAGCCATGTTAAACTTATTTTTATTACATTAGAGGCTTGAGTTTCCATGTTCCTGTCTCCTCTGTAGTTATGTTTCTAAAAGTTCCTGCTATCTCCCCGTTATCTGATTCTCCGTCTTGTAGTAACGTTAAGAAAAGTCCGTTAGATCTGATATGAAGTTTTTTTGAAGCAGCAGCGCTGCTTTTTACGGTAACGGTAACAGGTTGCCAACCGTTAATCCCGACAATGACCGTTACACAATTCTTTTCAGGATTCGAGACCAATATAAGGGGAGCTGTTGGTACCGCTAGTAGATTTTCTATCGTACCGAAATAGGTGCCGTGCGGAAGTTGCGGGAAGGTTAGTTGCGTTACTTCTGTAACAGGTGGAAGTAACGAAATCGAAGATCTCTGAACTTGATGTTGTATAGGGCTACCTTTAGTTCGGATAAATACAACGACACCGCTAGCAGCTATTATCAAAAGAATCAATAAAAATAGTAATTTTTTAAAGGCTGAAGATCGGGGACGCGCACTTGAAATATCGTGTGAAGATGGAACCTCTTGCAACGTTTCAGAGCTAGGTTGATCATCAGAACCGTAAAAATCAAATCCACTTGAACTAATGGCACTTTTAGCATCTTCAAGATCTTGATCTGTTGAAACGTTATCCCCCGAAGAGAGGGTGCCTGAAGAGAGGGTAGATCCTGCGGTGGAAAAATCATTTTCAGGAGACCCTGAAAAAAGGGTATCATTTTCATCATTTTCATCTTGCTCATCTTGTGGAAAGTCTTCTTGCGATTCCTCGCTAAACGTTTCCGCAAACTCGTGATGTTGACTAATATCTTCACCGTAATCTTCTTCTCTCGGAATAGCAGCATCGTATTGAGTAGGTGGAAGGTTTTCTTCAACTTCAATAGTAACGTCTGCTGGATTGATACCTTCTTCCGTTACGTCTTCTAGTGCTAAGTGTTCTTCTTCTGGCGAAGTATCTCTAGAACGTCTTCTATAAGGATGCCGTCTTTTAGGGGGTTCGTATTCCTCATCAAAGCCACTTTGTTCTGGTTGTGGTTGCGGTGTGTCTAAAATATCTATCTCAGTTAATGAAGCCGCAGGATCGTATTCTGAAGAAAGAGGGGGGTAAGCAGAAGTGGTAGTGTAACTTTTTGCTTCTACTTCGAGGTCTCCCTCTGCATCTGTTGCGGTTGAGTAAGTTGAGGTATCTTCCTGAAGATCTTCTACCGCTTCTTCAACTAAAGCTGGTTCTTTATCTAAAGAAAGCCCCTGATCTACAACGTTAATAGGTGATGAATTCTTAAATTTTTCCGTTAAAAATGCGTTTAACATCTCCGCTGCTGAAGTGAAACGATCACTTGCGTTAAACGCCATAGCTTTCATTATTACATCGCCGAAGTAGGGAGGAATATCAGGCACTAATGCAGAGATGGGCAAGATGTTTTCATCTTTTCGTGCCTCAAGGATATTAGCTAAGGGGATATTTGAAAACGGCTGCTCCCCCGAAAGGAGTTCGTAAAAGGTAACACCTAAACAATATACATCTGTCTGTTGATTGCAAAACTCAGCTTGAAAAACCTCCGGTGCCATGTAATCCATAGTTCCGACACCGTGTTGTAACTCCTCAACTGAAGATTTTTCTCCTGGTAAGACGGAGATGCCGAAGTCTGCTAAACGTGCCTCTTGATCATTGATGACAAGGATATTGTCAGGCTTAATATCACGATGAATTATCTCGGAGTTGTGAATGAAGGTTAACGCTTCTAGCATCTGATTAAAAAAGAGCTCTGCTTGTGGTGGAGTAAGCTTGCCACCCCGTCTCTGTGTATAAGCACGGAGGTCTCCTTCAGGAGCGTATTCCATACATAGATAGCAGAGGCTATCAATCGAACGAAAATCATCCAAGCGGATAACGTATTTGTGACGTGAAGAGACCATCGCCAAAGCTTCCTTCCGCAACTTGTCAACGATATCTTCATGCGAATGTTTATTTATCAAGACTTTTAGCGCAGCATCACCGTATGGAGGTGAGATGTGGCGCACTTTGTAGACAACACTACAATTACCTCTACCTACAATAGATAGGATCTCATAACGTCCGTCAAAAACTTTAATTTTCTTACTTCGTTTGTCCATCTATTAAACATACCTGAAATCGTGTGTTGTCCCCAATCCTAATCCAATCGCCGTGTTTCAACTTGACGGGACCTGAGATAGGACGTTCCTGTTCATTCCCCCTCTGTAAAAAGCTTCCGTTGTCTGAAAAGATGTCCAGAGCAAAAATGGTATGTTGATCAGTCGCTTTTAAAACAAGGTGCGGAGAGTTTATAGTATCATCATTGATAGCAAGGGTGCGAACGTCTGCGGTGTCATCTTTTGCGATAAAAGTTTTTCCGGTTGTGATTTTATATGAAAAACCGGATTCGTCTAACTCATAAGACACCAACCACCCGATTAAACGATCGGAGCTGCGTCGGTTTGCCTGTTTGCGTTGTTTATTGTCCATGTCTAAGACCCTCCCCCTGCTAACGCATATCTTTAAAAATATACGTTAAAATGTAAAAAAATTAGACAGCTTCTCATAAAAAATAGCAACTGAGACGCTTTTAAACTTTAATAAAAATTTATGGTACAAGCAGTATTTTTTATCGGCGTCTCTAGCCCCCGAATAACCCTATCGGTAAAAATAAGAAATTGCATAACAGTATTACGAAAAAACAGCTGCTTTTTATAACGTTATAAAAACACTTAAAAAGTGATTTAGTGGAAGTTAAAAAGACGCTTGAAAAATACTACCCCCTAAACAGATCTAAAAAACTTAGAAAAACTAAGTGTATACACAACTAACTTCTTAAAAAGAGTAGATAATGCTTCATCTTTTTTTATCATTCCAAAGAACAGATAGGTGAATATTTTTGAGCTAAAATCAGTAAGTTAAGATGCTTCTTGTTGTAAAAACTAAGGTTTCCACTGAAACTTAAAGTAAGGTGTGCAATAACCTATTGCAAAACCTTACTTTGAGAGAACTTCTTCATTTCAAGGATCTTGTTACATTTCCTATGATCGTTTTTCCCGCCTTGTAAAAGCTCGAACCTGCTTTTTTGTAGACTTTGCTGATTAAAAGCTTGTAAAATATCAGAGTAGAGATCGTCTTCAAATTGAGCGTTTTTAACGTCTAATTCGCTTTTTAAACGGACATCGCCGTCGGAGATCTTCTGCACTATATTTATAAAGTGACCGAGTACGAGTCGTTGCTCCTCCTCGCCGAGTTGGCAGAGCATATCAAGTAATGCCACGACCTTATCTCCGCCAGAATCTTCCATCAATGTTTTTAACTGCATTTGTAATGCGATTAAATTAGCCGAAAAGTGTTTATTTGAACTATTTCCCATTCCCAATATTTCCCATTCCCAAGGTGTCATGGTGTGATCCTTTTTATTAGTGGTTATGCTTCACTCAAAATTTATTTATTTTAGAAAGCAAAAACGTGACCAAATTAAGTATTTGAAAATACAGGGTAGAAGATACGGAGGTGTTTAAAAGATCGACAATGTGTCCGCCAATTTATTAACTGTCTAGTTCAGTAAAGCTTTGAAGAAGAAAGGTTATTACAATTTTTTACTTTTTCAGGACTATCCGACGACTGATCTGCTAACGCTTGAAAAACTTTCAAGGATAAAGTGCACGATGGCGCTGGGGTCATAGTGGTTCATCTTGTGTTGCTCTTGTTGCGTGGCGTGCGCTACAAAGTGGTCTCCTATGCCGAAACGTTTAATGGGCATCTTAAGCGATATAGCGTGATCTGCAGCAAACTCTACAAGAGCCGATCCGAAACCTCCTGCCAACATCTGGTCTTCAATAGTGCAAACCATTTTGTATCTCGGAAGGTGTGAGATAAAAAGTTTTTCATCAAGCGGTTTTGCAAAACGAGCATTGATAACGCCACAAGAAAGCCCTTCATTTGCTAGAAGATCCGCTGCGATCTCTGCATATTGAACCATATTCCCCAGTCCGATCAGTAGCACATCACTACCGTTACGTAATACCTCCCCTTTACCGATCGGTATCTGGTGTGGGCAAGAATCCATAGCGACACCACGCGCTTGTCCACGCGGATACCTGATAGCAACGGGTGCAGCTAACTTTATTGCTGAAAACAACATGTGTTGCAGCTCGTTTTCGTCTTTTGGAGCCATGATGGTCATGTTGGGAATGCTCCGCAAAAACGAGATATCAAAAACACCTTGATGTGTTTCGCCATCATCTCCGACCACACCAGCACGGTCTATTGCAAAGACAACAGGTAGCTTCTGAATGCAAACATCGTGTAAGATCTGATCATAAGCACGTTGTAAAAAAGTCGAGTAGATCGCGCAGACTGGGCGTTTCCCTTCGCAGGCCAATCCAGCAGCAAAGGTTACACCGTGTGACTCACAGATCCCGACATCATAAAAACGATCGGGGAACTCTCTCTGAAAACGATCTAGCCCTGTCCCTGACGGCATGGCTGCTGTTATGGCCACAACTTCCGGCATGGAGTGTGCGATCTTGATTAAAGTATCTGAAAAAACTGAGGTATATGACGGAATCGGAGTTTGCTTTGAGGCAAGCTTTATAAACTCTCCCTTCTCTTTGCAAAACGGATTAACGCCGTGCCAAACAGTAGGATTCACCTCAGCAGGTTTATATCCTTTACCTTTAGTTGTTACAGCGTGTATCAAAACGGGCACGTCCTGTTTCTTTGCTTGATTGAAAGCTCTTACAAGGTCTTTAATGTTATGCCCGTCAACCGGCCCGATATACCTAATACCTAGGGACTCAAACAACATGGAGGGACCTGATATAAAACCTTGCGTAACCTCTTCAGCTCGATCAAAAATTTTATACAACAGTTCAGGTATGTAACCACGCTTGTAAAGGCTCTTTAACTTAAAACGCGCTCTAGTCGGAACGTGCGAGGTGACAGCCATAGAGAAGAGGCGGCTAATAGCTCCGACGTTTGGTGAAATGGACATCTCATTATCATTAAGCACGATGATAAGGTTGCTCGGACGCACATCTCCAGCGTGATTTAGCGCTTCAAAGGACATACCACACGTCATAGCACCATCGCCCAGCACCGCTACAACTGATCTCTCGGGAGCTTCTTTTTCTAAGGCGAGAGCCATGCCCACGGCGGCGGAGATACTGGTGCCAGCGTGCCCTGCGCCAAAAGCGTCATAGGGGCTTTCGTCACGCCGCAAGAAACCGGAGATGCCGTTCTTTTTACGGATACTCTTCATAAGACTTAGCCGCTCCGTTAACATCTTATGAACGTAACCTTGATGACCGACATCCCAGACAACACGATCTTGTGGAGTATTAAAGGCGTGATGAATAGCAACTGTTAGTTCAGTTACCCCTAAACTGGAGGCTAAGTGTCCGCCTGACATCGAAACGGTATCGATTAACTCCGAGCGAAGCTCCGCACAGACCTTATCTAATTCCCTGTAACTTAGAGAGCGTAGCCCTTGCGGGAGTTTAATCTTGTCTATAAGCCGTTTCGTCGCCATATTTTAAAATAGATCGCTAAAAACAGATCGAAGAAATAATTAAGGTCAGTAATATTTTTTAGCTGGCGTAATATACAGCGATAATCCTCACTTGGCAAACAGGGAGGAGGGGGAATTGATAAAAAAGAGAGTAATCCTTTATTGTTAAGCGAATTCCTTTCTTTTAGGATAGGCCGTAAGTGCTGCTAAAAGGATAATGATAGCGGTTATTGCGATAGCGTGCGCTGGACCGTAGATCTCTGTTGTCCAGCCGATAAGGAGAGATCCAAACGGAACAAACCCGAAAAATGTCAGTAAATAGATACTCATAACTCTGCCGCGTAAGTCCGGTTGTACATAAAGTTGAATAAAAGAATTGGTCAGGGTGAAGATAAATTGTGATGATAAACCGACCATAAAAAGTAATGCGATTGATGACGCTAAAGAGGTGCTGGCAGATAATAATAAGAGGAAGCAGGGGAATATAATTAAACTATTAAAAAATAACGTAATGCGTTGTTTGGATGTTGCCAAGTTCGCTAAAATTAAAGCAGCTGCGAGTGCACCGACACCACGAGCTGTTTGTAAAAAACCGTTAGTGCTGGCATCTCCGTGTAAAATATCTACTGCCCAAGCTGGTAAGATCGTAAAAAGCGAAATACCAAAACAACTTATTAACATGGTAATAGCCATTAGTAATCGTATCTGAGGATGGCGCACAGAATATTTAATCCCTTCTAGTACCTCTTCACGCAAGTTTCTCTTATCGACACTTTTAGTTTTGTGAGTAACCTTCATGCTCAATAAAGCTCCCAGAACCGCTAAGAATGTAACGGCGTTAATACTAAAGCACCAAGCTGCACCCCACACAGAATAGATAATTCCACCGACAGCAGGGCCTAAAGACGTTCCAGTATGAAACAAAACTGAGTTTAGGGCGATGGCGTTCGGAAGGTCTTCATTAGGTACAATTTCGGCGATAAAGGCGTGTCGCGCCGGTGTATCAAAGGCGTTTGCCATACCGGTAAAAAAGCTTAAGAGTATGATGTGCCAAGGTTTAACCGTGCCGCTAAAGGTTAAGAAAGCAAGTACTAGCGCCAGTAGCATCATCGCCGATTGCGCCATGATAAGGATCTTGCGACGTGAATACCGATCGGCAACTACTCCTGAATATAACATTAAGATCCAAGCAGGTAGTCCGCCAAAGAAGGTAACGTAACCGAGGAAGGCGGGGGAGCCTGTAAGTTCATAAACCAAAAAGCCTTGCGCTGAAGCCTGCACCCAGTATCCGAAGACAGATATCATCTGTCCCCAAAACCAGATACGATAATTGGGATGCTTTAAAGCTGCGAAGGTTTTTACGGAAAACATAGTTACGACTTATTGCGCGAGGTGGTGTCGGATCTCGCCCCCTGTACACTTTAAAAAAGCATGAAGGGGGCGATAGATAAAATGAGAGGGCAACTACTTATCAGTTTGTTCCTGCGAATTCGCCTCTGCAAATTCCGCTAGCAAGATCCCGTTTTCAATGGTGAATTTTTCCACATAAACACCTCCCTCTTCCTTGTGTTTTTGTGATAGGGGTATATAAGTGGCAAAAAAGCTATTAAGAGCAATATTAATATCATCAGGAACTTCGCCTTGATTGAAGTGAAGATCAGTAATCTTCATCGCTGGAGTACCATCATCAAGAGGCTTGAATTTTATAACGACAAAACCGTTTAGATATTTATCAATGATCGGGATGGAAAAATCCACTTTCATAGCATCACCGGACATCGTCACAAAAGCACGATCTTTTACCCCTTCGAAAAAATTATGCTGCGCTATTAATGTATTAATATCAGTAGCTGAAAGTTTAAAGGAGGCTGACTTATTTGCCTCTAAGGCACGAACCTGCTTATCATATTCACCTTTCAGATTAGAATATTCAGCAGGTGATAATGTTTGTACGGCAACTGTAAGAGGCTCAGAGCTTAAAAGAGGTGTTATCTTGGCTATTAGTTGAGACTTAAGGTGGTAGTATCCAAAGATGCTCCCCACAAAAAGTAAAACGGCAATGATTATTACTGATAGGCAACCGTAAAATAAACAACCATTATTTGTATCTAAATCTGTTTCACTTTGATTTTTGATATTTGCGTTCATTATAAAAGACCCTTATTTTTCGAGAAAACTACATAAACGTATAGACGTAGAGATAGTATATAAAAAAAAACAAAAAGTAACTAGGTGCTAAGATATTATGCGTTGTGGCTCATAATTCAATATCACTGAAATAGCGTAGGTGCCACTAAAAAGGAAGAGGGGGGTATTTTTAGAGTGAGTTAGGCGTAAATATTAGAGTGCAGATAGAAACAAGGTAGGGATGTCGTTTGGAGGAGTATTAAGGGGAAAAAATTACTCTAGCCCTGTTTTTAATAATAACCACCTATTTTCAGCAGGTGCGCCCGTTCGGGAGGTTCCCATACGCACCCAGACTTTCGCCATGAAGATGAAATTAATATAACCGTCTTTTGCCACAGCTTCTGCTGGTGGATGTGGGTCTCTAGCACTACTATGAATAGCTTGCAAAACTGCTTCATCAAAGTTTCGACTCTCTGATTTTTGTAAAAACTCAACGTCTTTTAATTCACCCGTAGGAGAAAGTTTGGCGCGAAAAACTGCAGAGCCTTTAGCTGCACGGATATCAGCGGCACTTAAAGCGCTCCAACTCTGTTGTTTTAAACGATAAAAAACTTGAGTTGCGACGCGTCTAACAAAGGTGGCGAATTTATCAGCTTTGGCGTTAAGTAATGTTATATCGCCATCACTAATTCCAGGGATATAATCACTAGAGCCGTTTATGCCGATAAAGCGCGCGCCACTTCCGCTCGATCTTGAAAAGGGGGCGGGGTCTGCAACTTGCAAAGGCTCTGAGGTGTCGTATTGTTTACCATGCCCCAACTCACTAAGTAGGGCGTAGTCCGGACTTAAGTCTAAGGTTTGTGATTGTGATGATGTGGCTAAGTGATTATCAGAGAAGATCGCTCCCTTTCCACTTGCTCCACCACTTGCGGAGATATTTTTAGCGGTGCCTACTATTTTAGAAGACCCTTTTGAAGGGTGTGTAGATCCAGTAGAAGTTTGACTCTGTTTATTAGTAGCCTTTGAAGAACCTTTTACATTAGTTAGTCTTTGCTTATTAGCAGCTTTTGAAGAGCCTTTTACGTTAGTTAGTCTCTGCTTAGTAGTAGCTTTTGAAGAACCTTTTACAGAATAGTTCCCGAAGGGAGCGTTTTTTAGTTCAGATCCAGCGTCTAAGCCGTCGCCACGCCGAATCTGCTCTTTTTCTGCAGCAGAATCTGTATCTGAAAGAAATCTAGTCGGTTTTTTTTGGCGTTTGATTTAATCCTGCATCTGGAGTGGTGACGATCTGCCTTTCCGATAGAGTTAGAGGCATTTGCTCTAGTTGTTTAATATTTTTTAAAGGTATTTTGGAGGAGTGAGGCGGGCTCTGTTTAGGAATGGCGTTAACCATCTCAACAGCAAAGATCTTTTCTTCTACCTTCTTCGGTGCGGTGCTTTGTTTACTGAGTAAGAGATAAAAAAAAGCGAGGTGTAAAAGCAGTGATATTGAGAATGCCGAAAAAAAATAACAATTTGTTTTTGTGTGTTGAAGTGGTATTTCGCCTAACACATTAAAAGTTTGTTCTGTCACAGTTTTTTCGCCATATCCAAAGGTGTTTCTGTTTGTTCGGGATCTCGATTTTGGCGGGATCGTAACGATCAGAATAGCATAACGGGGAGGATCGGGAAAATCGATAAGTTGCCTTCTTCTACGACTTGTTAGATGGTGGTGTGCCGATGATTCATTTCTGTTATAATACCTTGAACAGGCTGGCTTAAAATAGAGGGGGCTTTTTATGTTTGCATCATGGTGGGAGTGGGGTGTCGTTCTTCTAGTTATCGTGTTGTTGTTTGGGACAAAACGGTTGCCTGAACTCGGATCTGGTTTGGGAAAAGCTATCAGCAATTTCCGTAAATCGTACCGCGGAGAAAACGTAGATTCCGACACCTCAGAAGCTAAAAAAGAAGCTAAAAAAGAGTAACAGGTGTAATAAAAAATACGTGAGGCTTAAAACAGGTACCACGTACCTTGCTAGAATGTTTTTATAGGAGGGGGTGCCAAATGTGGTGTTGCGCACTACCTTTTCTTCTCTAGGGGTATTTAAACTTTCCATAAAAGCAGTTACTTACGCCTTTGAAGTTACTGCCGATATCTTCTTTGCCTCATCTCTCACAATTTCTGGGGATACCTTCTAAATAGCAGAAAGAATGAAGATACTTTCGATTCTGTGCTTAATTGTTGTATTATGAAGCAAAGAATAATAACGACTGTTCTTAACGAAAAATAGATAAATGGCACAAAAAATTAAGGATTTAACATGGGAAGCAACTTGCAATTATCTTTAATAGATTTTGAAGATAATAACAGCCAAATGTTAGAGAGAAAAATAACCAGCACTTATCCCACGTGCAATTTTGGAAGCCTATTTAACCCTAATAATTTTGAAGAAATTCATAATAGTCATGCAATGAATATTCTTGGAGATTCACTTCAAGTTTTAAAATATATAAAAGACAAAACAATAAATTTAATTTTTGCAGATGCACCGTATGGGATTGGAAAAGATTTTGGAAATGATAGTGATAAATGGGAAAATGTTGATGCGTATATAAGTTGGTGTAAATTGTGGATTGATGAATGTATGCGAGTTCTAACTGATGATGGGACGATGTATTTTATGACAGCCACACAGCATATGCCTTTTTTAGATGTGTATGTTTCAGAGAAGTATAATGTATTGTGTAGAATAGTGTGGGCTTACGATAGCTCTGGCGTGCAATCTAAAAAAATTTATGGTTCATTATATGAGCCTATTTTAATGATCAATAAAACAGCAAAATCAACGTATATATTTAACCATGACGACATTTTAGTAGAGGCGAAGACGGGAGCAAAAAGAAAACTTATTGATTATAGGAAAACTCCACCTCAAGTTTATAATGATAAGAAAGTGCCGGGTAATGTATGGGATTTTTCTAGAGTAAGATTCAAAATGGATGAATATGAAAATCATCCTACGCAAAAACCAGAAGCGTTGTTAGAAAGGATAATTAGAGCATCATCCAATGCGGGGGATGTTGTTTTAGATCCATTTTCAGGATCGTTCACTACCTCTGCTGTGGCGAACAAAATTGGGAGAAATGCTATTGGAATTGAACTGAATCCAGATTATTTTGAAATAGGAATTAGGAGACTTGGTATCGCATCAGAGTATAAAGGAAAACTATTAAAAAAAGAGAAACTTCGTAAAACCAATGCCAAATCAAAGTATGTAAGGTAAGTTTTTTATGAAAATAACAGAGAGCTTTATTGAAGATATTTTGTTGTCATCTTATGGCGATAAATATCAAGAAATTTATGATCGCAGTTACCTTATACAGTACCTTGATAAAAAAATGGGGGCTATTCATGGGAATTGTAAGACGAGGAGGAGCCTTGCAAATATTTACGCTATTTATTCGATCTTAAATTTTTATAGAAATGATTTTTATAATAATCCCAAAAGTTACAGAAAATTTTTAGGTTATGATTACACCCAACTTTTGAGTTTTTGCAGAAGTCTATATGGGGGAAATAAGTTGCAAAACCATGCGTTTAATTCAAGAGTAAATAGTGAATTTAAAAATAAGTTTCAGAATGTTGCTAATGATTTAATCATTATAAATAGTGGAAAATATTTATTACATATTGATTATTTATACATAGGTAAAATAGATATTAGTCAAGTGTGTTGCGAGATTATTGAGAAATATATCGATTTGCTGATTGAAAAAGATCATGCTCTTGTGGGGATCTTGCAAAATATTAAAAGAACAAATGACTATAATAAAAAGAAAGATCTGATTAAAAGCCTACTAACGGAAGATGCAGAAGCGCGTATTTTTGAAATCATCAGTTATAGTATTTTAAAAAATCATTATAGGCATATTGAAATTTATTGGGGATATACAAAGAGCTCACTTGTCAAAGATAAATTAGAATTGTTTAAAACAGGAAGGACTAATGCAAATGATGGTGGAATAGATTTTGTTATGAAGCCATTAGGTAGATTTTTCCAAGTTACAGAGGTTGGCAATTATGACAAATATTTATTAGATCTTGATAAGGTTTTACATTTCCCAATTACATTTGTTATCAAAACAAAATTAGAAAAAGAAAAAGTTCTTAAAGATTTGAATGAGCATATTAAAATTAGAGCAAATGGGATGAAGGTGATCCAAGAGAGATACTATAAAGCAATTGAAGAAATAATTACCATCAATGAGTTAATTCAATGGATCGACGAACTTGGAAACCGAGATATCGCAAATATTCTTCGTGATATCGATATTTGTTATAAGTTAGAAATGAATATTTTTTAAGAGCGAGTTAAAAGTGTGTAAACTTAAAAAAAGTTATTATGAAAGACCGCTAACAATTTCCGTAGATCGTACCACAGAGAAAATGCAGGTGTAATAAAAAGCAGGCGCAGGGTGGCACTAGATCACTGTGCGGCGTAGATGCGGGCGGAGTAGAAGTTTGCGGCATCAATATTTTTATCAAAAAGACCGATCGCAAAATCTTGGGAGCTCCCTGGTTCTAGCTCATACTTACGAGCGACACTTTTTTCTTGCAACTCTTTTATCATAGCTGGAGTAAAAGACTCGATCCTTGTTTTTGCTAAAGTTGAATTGGCATTAACTTTTTGCGAGGTAACCTTTCTGCCTGAAGCATCGAAGGCGAGCCCCTCTATCGTAATATCAGCAAAACTTTTTTCCGTATTGTTTTGCAGTGAGCCAGAGATGAGATGAACAACTTCACCAGATTGTAAGGCAACCTGCTTCATCTGTAGATCTGAAATTATTAACCCTGCAGGTGGTGGCGGTGTCGGTTGCGGTAAAAGCGGTTTTAGCATGGAGTGAAACCCTAAAAAATCAGGGAGTGCTAAGATTAAAAGCAGAAGGATCATAGGAGCCGTGATTAAAGCAGGAGTTAGCCACGGATATTTTGTTATAGCGTTAGTTTGAAGTGGGTTCTCTTGAATAACGGTAGCAGGCTCTCTATAAAATCTGGATTCCGAGTTTTCTCGAGATGCTTCAAAAGGGTGTTTTTCAGGACTTTTATCAAAGGAGAATAGAGACTTTGATCGTTCTTTTGGAGTTGCAGTATCTGCAAATTCAAAACTTATCTGTTTGGCATCTTTTAAGTTACCGTACTCTTCTGTCTCTTCTGTTGTAGGGAGGAGGGTGGCATCTTCTACCTCTTCACTATTTTGACGAGAGGTGGAGAAGAACGGCGATTCCTGTTGTGAAACCGTTTTTGCAACAGGGTTTATCTCCGAAACTTCTGTTTTAGGTACGGTTCTTTCAGAGGGTGTAGCGGAGCCCTCTTCTTCTTCCCAGCCGGTGGTCCACTTTGTGACATCATGAAATTTTAGTGATGAGGTTGGAACGTATTGTTGAGACTTACCCCCTTTAATGTCAGATTCTGCAAAAGGATCAAAAGAATCATCACTACTTACTTCATCTTCCGTTGCACAAAACGTCTCAGCCCCACTTTCTTTTTCGGACGATACTGTTTTTGAGTATGGCTTGGCACTGCTATCCGTATCGGTTTTAATATCTTCAGTGGATTGTGACCCTAAAGTGGATTCTTCAGGACTCCAGCCAGCTTCTGCTGCATCAAAGATCGAATCGCAACGAGAGCAGTGAAAGCGGGGGTCTTCGATGCCACTTAATGATGATTCCGGTAGCGCAAAACGTGCTTGGCATTGGGGGCATTGAATAATAAAGGTATGATCGGATTCTTTATCTGGTGTAGCAGCTTTTGCCGCTGCAGCCCTAAAAATACTTTTTTTTTGAAAACCCCGTGCCATACAGTGTAACCTTGAATTCTTAACACCCTTTAATTTAAAACAATCTGATTATTCATACCAGTGGAAAATTGTCTTATCTGGGTGTAAATTGTTAAAAAATCGCTTTAAATATTAAGATTATTAAAGTTGAGTTTGTGAGAGTTGATTATGAAGATAAATCCGGAACGACTGGTTATCGGGAAACGTGCTGTGGCGGAAGTGTTGAGGAGCTCCTCAGAACGGGTGGAAAGTGTACTTTGTGCAGCTCGTTCCGGAGTGCCGGAAGGGGAGGTGCAAGACCTCGTTGCAAAAACAGGTATAAAAATAAAAAATATAAGACAAGATGAGCTTTCGGATCTATCAGCTTCGGATTCTCACCAAGGGATCGCAGCAGTTTTAAAAGAGCGGCGTTATGCTACCCTTAATGAATTGATACAGAGATCAAAATATAGTGCGACCTCTCTTTTGGTGATGCTGGATGGCGTTTCAGATCCGCACAATCTCGGGGCTGTTATGAGAGCGGCAGAGTGTTTCGGTGCCGACGGAATTATCTGGTCTAAAAATAGAGGGGTTGGAATTACTCCCGTTGTGACAAAAACATCAGCGGGGGCTAGTGAATTATTAGCGGCAGTTCCTGTCAGTAATTTAGCTGACGCTCTTAAAAAACTCCAAGCAGAAGGGTTTTGGAGTGTGGCTGCGGCGCTTACAGAGGATGCAGAGCCGTTAGCTGATTTTAAGATTGCGCAGAAAACAGTTCTGATTTTAGGTTCCGAAGGGAAGGGGATTAGTCCGTTAATCTTAAAGTTGGCTGATTTCGTTTTGCAGGTACCGATGGAGGGTTCAATCTCTGCCCTTAATGTCTCTCAAGCTGCAGCTGTCTTTATGTACGAATTACGACGTAAATTAAATATGTTAGATATCTAAAAAGTTTTTTATAATATGTTATTTTTTTGTGGATGTGAGCGGCTACCATTTTTTTACTTTTTGAAAACATCTGCCGTTGCGGTATTTCTGCTATTGAGACGTGGACAAAAGCTTTTACTTAAAGTAAGTTAAAGCGTATTTTTATCTGCCATAGCCGTGCGGTGTAGGGCTTTTTATACAGTTTAGGGGGCTCCTTTGGGCGAACAACTCTGTGGTGAAGAGTATTCTCATTTTTTTAAGGTTGATCTGGACTTCTTTCAAGGACCGGTGGATCTTCTGTTGCACTTGGTGAAACAGAATGAACTCCCTATTGAGAAGGTTTCGTTGGCTGAAGTCGCAACGCAATATCTTGAATGTATTGAGGCTTTACACCTTGTAGACCTTGATATCGCGGGTGAGTACCTTGTTATTGCAGCGACCCTTTTGTCGATAAAGTCGAGTGTGTTGTTAAATGAGCCTGTTGAGTTGGTGCAGGACGAAGAAGGGAACTTGATAAATCCGCATGATGAATTACTTAGAAGGTTGCGTGAGGCGGAGATTTATAGGGATGGCGCTGCCTTTCTTGGGAAAAAGAGTTGTCTTGGTTTGGAAGTCTTTGCAGCACCGAGCACCTTAGGGAAGAGTGCTTCAATGAATGCTCCGTTAAAAGAGCACGATCCGATGTTGTTAGGACGCGCTTTTCGTAAATTGTTGGAGCGTACTGCAAAGGATAACTATCGCGTTGAATTCGTCAAAGTATCTGTTGTTGATCAGATGGTGTTTGTGCTGGATACTTTACGAGGTGCGGGGGGGATTATTTCGTTTCAAAAACTGATGGAGGGTTTTGATAATAGAATAGTATTGCTAGCGTCATTTATAGCGTTACTTGAATTGTGTAAGAAGCAGGCTATTGTAGTCTCTCAAGAGGATAGCTTTTCAGATATTACCATTACGTTAATTGATGAAGGTGCTGAAATAAAGGATTTTGCTTCCGAGTTTGATACGCAGGAAGCTTTAGCAACGGTTAATGCATAAGTTATGATGATGGATGTTGAAGAAATAGAGGCTCTCGATCTTATTGATGTTGATAAAGATAGCTCTGAATTGTCGAACGGTTCTGAGGATCAAAGTTCTGGATCCATTCAGTTTATAGGAGATGTCGCTACGCTTGAGGATGCCCTTGAAGATGATGATGATCTTGGGGTGTTATCGGAGAGTGAGAGTGTTCCTGCCATAGAGGCGATGTTGCTTGCTAGTGGAGATCCTTTAGCGGTTAGTAGGATCTGTGAGGTGACGGGGTTAAGTGAGGGGAAAGTTCGTGACGCTTTAGAAAGTATTCAGATGAGTTATGAGAGTGACGAAAACGGCTTTGAGTTGGTTAATGTCGGCGGGCGCTTTCAGTTCAGAACGAAAGCTAAATACGGGCGTTTTGTCTTGGCGCTAAAGGAGAGTAAGCCGAGACGCTTAAGTCATGCAGCCTTAGAGACGTTGGCGATCGTTGCTTACAGACAACCTGTTGTTAAATCAGATATTGAAAAGATTAGAGGTGTTGATGCCACCCCTACCTTAAAAACGCTTTTAGATAAAAATCTAGTTAAAATTGTTGGGCATAAAGAAGCGGTGGGACAACCTGCTTTATACGGAACAGGGGATGAGTTTTTAAATCTTTTTGGGATGTCCAGTTTGTCGGATCTTCCTACACTAAGAGACCTGAAAGAGTTTGAAAGAGATCCAGGTGAAGACGGCACAGCAAGTGATTGTGAAGATGAAGGAGAAGAGATAGATGGTGCAGAAGACGGGAGTGAAGAAACAGTCATTTCAGAAGGGTGCCAAGAGGAGGAGTGCACCTCCAGCGCAGAAGCAGAAGAGCAAAGGGGTGGAGAAGAAACGATCGTACAAAACGACGACGACCACTTCACAACGTCACTCTGCGCAGAAGAGTCCGAAGAGAAATTCATCTCGTCCGAAGACGGCAAGAAGTGCCAAACCTGCTGAGACAGGGATAATGCGGATACATAAATTCCTTGCGCAGTGTGGTGTTGCTTCACGGCGTAATGCTGAAGAGTTAATTAAGAAGGGGCGTGTCACGATCAATGGAGAGGTGGTGACACTTGGAGCGCTTACTAATCCGGAAGCTGATGAAATTCGGCTTAACGGCAAGGTTATCACACCGATAAAAAAAGGTGTTGCTATCTTTAATAAACCGGCGGGGGTTGTCTCTACCTTAAGAGACCCGCACGGACGAAGAACGATCGGAGACTTTATCCCAGATCATCTACGCTCATATTTTCCTGTTGGGCGGCTAGATTTTGAGAGTATTGGGCTTGTGATTTTAACTAATGACGGCGATTTGGCGGATAGGTTGTTACATCCGAAATACGTTATTCCGCGGAAATATCACATTAGAGTTGTTGGTATTCCTAGTGATGACCTTCTGCGTAAGGTAGCTAAGGGGGTTAAGCTTGAAGATGGTGTTGTTAAAGCTGATGCCAGATTTTTACGCGAAGTTGAGAACGCAGCTTGGCTGGAGGTCATTCTGCACGTTGGAAAGAATCGAGTTGTGCGCAGGATCTTTGAAGAGTTGGGGTATCCTGTGCAACGTCTGAAGAGAGTTGCGCATGGTCCTTTTAATCTTGGGGATCTGCAGAGCGGAAAGGTAAAAGAGCTAAGTCAAAAACAGTATTTACGCGTCAGAGAGATGGTTTTTAAGGAGTTTGGTGCTGCCGTTGCTGGGAGGACAAAAGAATTAAATCAGAAGCAGCGCTCACGTGTTAAGGGGAAGGCTTTTAAAGAGTCTGCTGCTGCCGTTACTGAAAGGACAAAAAAGCCGTCCACTTCTAAGGCTCGTTTAGGTCGCCGTTTAGATGAATTAAATAAAGAGGTTTCAAGAGGTGGTAGAGTTTCCGAGCGGCGCCGAGAGGGAGATTCTAAAGAGCGTGGTGAAGGGAGTAGCGCTAGAGGGAGGGGTAAGACAGGATCATCACCCCGCTCTGGTGCTACCACTAGGAGGACTAGGAAGGGTAACGCCTCCGCCCCTACTAGAAACACTTCTAGTAGGAGTAGTAAACGCCCTGTATCTAAAAAGACGCGCTAGCCTTACCCTATCTAATAAGTGTATAAAGTGGGGTGGTAGCTGCTTTTTAGATAAAATTATTTGTGACTGAATTAAAAATAAAGTAAATACTTTTATTAATATTGACATCGTTCGCTATCTCGCACATAGTAAATATTATCAAACTAAGGCTACTATGTATCTAGAATCGGTTAAAGAAGCTGCTAAACGCTTTAATGTATCGGAAAGAAGAGTCCAGAAGCTTTGTGAATTAGGAAGAATCGAAGGAGCGCAGATGATAAGCAATGTATGGCTTATCCCAGCATCATCGGAGAAACCGAATGATGAACGGCTCTCTATCGAACTTGAAGGTATGTTGTCGCTTTCTGATATTTGTTCAGAATTATCAATATCTGTAGCGACAGGACGTAATTGGGTAAAGCTTGGAAAGCTTATACCAACTGAGATAATTAAACGCACCCCATATTTCGCAAAAGGGTATGTCTCACAAGTAAAGAAGGAAATTGCTTCTGGAAAAAACAAGGCTCTTAAAAGTAGAAGAAATAAAAAATTCATATCCGGCACTAATATTTACAATTCGTACATTTCGGATAATTCGAAAAACTTATCTACTATTCAGTCACTGCTTAATGTTATTCAGCAAAATGAGGTATCGATTGATGATGACATAATTGTTGCACTAATTGCAGATTGTGCAAATCAGCTCATATCCTCAAAAATCGGAAATGGGGAAGAGTGTGAAAAATTCAAATTTTTAGTTGATGATCTCATTTCTTTAAATCCGTTTGCTCTTACGGCTATTGAAAACTATCCAGAATTAGCCAATTTTACTTATGAGTATGAAAGTGGTGAAGATATTCTGGGTCTCTTGTATATCTCATTACAGAACATTGGTAATAGGAAAGCCACTGGCTCGTACTATACCCCCACAGCGATAGTGAAAAAACTTTGCAGAAATTTGTTTTCTGAAAACGATTCAACTGGTCGAAGCGTTCTAGATCCCTGCTGTGGAACGGGCAATTTTATCTTACAGTTGCCGGACTCTTTTGATAGTTTAAATGTATATGGTAATGACATCGATCCTATAAGTGTCAAAATTGCTCGCATTAATTATGCACTAAAATATCAATTATCAAACAAAGAAATTATATACTCACATATAACAGAGCGTGACTATCTTTCGTATTCAACTGATATAAAGTTTGATTTTATTATCGGGAATCCTCCTTGGGGGTATGTGTACACAGAAAGGGAAAAGGCAGCACTTCGCAATCAATTTAAGTGTGCTGTCGGCAATAATATCGAATCATATGATGTGTTTGTTGAGCAGGCACTTTCAAATTTGCATGAATGCGGGGTACTTTCTTTTGTGCTTCCAGAAGCGTTTTTAAATGTTAAAGCGCATATGCCCATGCGTCAGTTACTGATTAATAGCAATTCAATCCAGTATATTGAATTTTTAGGGAATGCCTTTGATAAAGTCCAATGCCCATGTATTATTTTGCAAATCGAACATACCAACGCACCACTTTCTACAAAAGGGCTTAAGGTAAATGATGGGAATAGGATTTTTACAATAAACAATGAGCGCAAAATTTCTGCAGATTACTTTTCCTTTACAGCAAATGATGAAGAATATTCAGTTATTAGTAAAATTGAGAATGTCAAAGACAAAGTTACTTTAAGAGATAATGCTGTGTTTGCATTGGGAATAGTAACTGGCAACAACGAAGAATACATCTCTTCTTTTAAAAACAACAACAATGAAATGATATTGAAAGGTTCTGACCTGCGTAAATATAGATTTAACGAAACTGAGAATTATATCGTCTTTCTTCCAGAGTCATTTCAGCAGATTGCACCAACAGAATACTATAGGGCTGAAGAGAAGTTGCTTTATCGCTTTATATGTAATCAGCTTGTGTTTGCGTACGATAATCATCAGACGTTATCTTTGAACAGCTGTAATATTTTGATTCCGCAAATACCATCTCTTGATATAAAATACATTATGGCAATCCTGAATTCGAGGATGGCTCAGTTTTATTTCAAGAAACAGTTTAGTTCGGTCAAGATACTTCGTTCACATATTGAGCAGATACCAATACCGCAAGTAGATAAAAAAACTCAAAGTCAGATCATCGCTTTAGTAGATTTGCTGCTTTGTACCTCTTTAGAAAATGATATTGTTGAATTGTATGAAATCATCGATTCAACAATTGCTAATCTGTTTAAACTTAGCAATGCTGAATATCAGCTTGTAAAGCAATCAATGGAAGGCGAGAATTTATTTTTAGTTTAATCTTCAAATATATAAAATAATTCATTATGGGTAAGCCTCCACAAGAACCTTACCGCTGGCGAAAGTTGATAGTTTTTTATTTAGATAGAACAGGCACTACTTCTCTTCCTAAGATATTGATGCTCTGGAAAGTCTAGAATATTAACAGTACTATCGTTATCTACGCTGCGAATTTCTATACAATCAATGAAAAAACAACCTATAAAACAGTAAGATTTAGCAATAATTTCAAACCAGCGTGTGTTAAGGGCAAATATCCCCATTGCGAAAATTTTTAATAACTGTTTACTAGAAATTATTTTTTATTTCCTTTTTCACGAACCTTGTTTAAAATATCTTTTTCTAAAACGAGGAATTCTTTTAATTCTTCTTCTGTCATGAATACTTGACCCTCGAAGACCTCACTCTCTTCAACACCAGTATTTTCGTTTCTATGCTATGAACCAAGCTTTCCTGTTTGCTGTAACTCTTCACTTGTGAGAACCCAATAAATCAACGTGTCCTTACAAACACCAATCCAAACAAATATATCGCAACAAGAGGGCTTAAGCTGTTGATAATGATATTTGAAGTTGGCTGCTAAAGCTTCATCGTGTGAGTATGCTCTACTTGATATGTGCTGGTTCAGCGTGAAATGGACATTTGAGGTGCTGAAAAAAGCTACTATAATAGCCTGAGTGATATTAACTAATGGGGTGAATAATGGGAAAACATTTTAGTGCAGAAGATAAGGTTAAGATATTGAAGGAGCATTTATTAGGAAATAAGCCGTTATCGAGTTTATGCGATAAATACGGCGTACACATTAGTACATTTTATGAATGGCAGAAGCTATTATTTGAGGGAGCTATCCAAATTTTTGAGCGGAATAAAAATGGTAGGAAAGAAGAAAAGAAGCAAGCTGAACGGATAGATATTTTGGAGAAGAAGCTAACGAAGAAGGATTCTGCGCTAGCGGAGCTTTTGGGGCTTCATATAGATTTAAAAAAAAAGCTTGGGGAGCTTTAACGAAGCGTTGGGTTGAGCCACAAATACGAGATGAGGTGATAGATTTTGTACATGAATGGCAAGAGAAATCAGAAATGAAGCGGGAGATGTTTATAAAGAGGTTAGGGATAACACGGAGCAAGTACTATGCTTGGGAAAAACATTACGGTAAAGAGAACTTTCATAACGGGCTAATTCCGAGAGATTACTGGCTATTACCCAGTGAAAGGGAGGCTATTATTAAGTATTATTTAGAGCACTCAAGAGTAGGTTATCGAGCATTAACATACATGATGCTTGACGCAGATGTTGTGGCAGTATCCCCTGCGACGACCTATAGAGTATTGAAAAGTGCTGGCTTAATGCGTTGCTGGAATGGTTTAAAAAGCAAGAAAGGGACAGGATTTGAACAACCACTTAACCCGCATGAACATTGGCATACGGATGTTTCATATATCAATATTTGTGGCACATTTTACTATTTTATTGGAGTTTTGGATGGATGTAGTCGGTATTTAGTTGCATGGGACATTAGAGAATCGATGAAAGAAATAGATATTGAAGTAGTATTACAAAAGGCTAGAGAAAGTTTTCCAGACGCAAGACCGCGAATTATTTCAGATAACGGTTCAGCCTATATTTCAAAAGAGTTTAAGAATTTTATAAAGATATCTGGTATGACTCACGTCAAGACATCACCGTTCTATCCACAATCGAACGGTAAGATGGAGAGATTTAATGGGACATTAAAAGTAGAAGCGATACGACCTAACACTCCAGTATCACTTGATGATGCGAAAACTATAGTGAGTAAGTTTGTCGAAGAATATAACAATCAGCGGTTACATTGTGCGCTAGGTTATATAACACCAAATGATAGATTGAATAACAAGCAAGAGGAGATATTTAGAGCTCGAGACAGCAAATTGGAAGCTGCTAGAGCACATCGCAAGTTAGTAAGAGAGGGGTACCCCTCTCTTACTAACTACAACATTGAACAACAAGCTCAGGTGTGTTAACTAGGGTTTTGTGGCATGACAAAAGTCCATTTCCATCAGAGGCAGAACAGATAAACTACCTTTGGATGTCGTACTGCTGGCTCTGCATGCTTTTATCTCCACCCGAATACCATCAATCCATAAATCAAATTCTCCATCAAAATTCGGATAGAGAGTTGCAAGGTTTTTCTTTGTCGCCTTCACAAATTCTGGGTATAATTTTCTTATATGTTTCTCTCCCCAAGTTTGTCCGAATGTGCGAGGAGCCATATCAAATAAGTATAAATACTGGTTTGATTTTTTACTGCGTTCACAGTATTTCTTGCTTAATTCAGAGTAGTCATCGAAGTTTATTTCACCTAAGTATAACAAATATGCCAGTAACTTATTTTCGGTACTAAAAGGTGCTACAGACTCATCCTGTCTGATTGCTTCTATAGTTCTTTTATCACCATTAGATTTTTCAATTAATAAATTAATTCTGTTTTTTAATTCTTTCACTATTTTATTCCTCCGCTTGAAAAGTAATTTGTATGCCCATATGCTGAGACCGCCAGCAATTTTTTAAATATTGTCGCAATGTTCCTTACAAAATTGCTCAATATCGTTTATGTATTCAGAATGTCTTAGGGTGGCACCAAATTTTTGACCTCCGTCCAGATCTAGGTGATTCGCTTTTTAGTTGCAGCCCGTTCTGCTGTCCTTGGTGGGTGCTAAATTTTTAACCCCCGTCCAGATCTAGCTAGTTCTGTCTTCTGTTGCAGCCCGTTCTGCTGTCCTTGGTGGGTGGCACCACCGTCAGCCTCCAAAAAAGAAGGGTGGCACCACCGTTTCCCGTTAGCTGACTTCCGAGTTTTTTCTGATTTTTTGTTAAAAATTGGTTGTGCTAAAAGTTAAGATATTGAAATGTAAGAAGAATTGTTCAGAAAAGTGCTTTTAAAAAAGTACCTAGAAAAAGTACCTAAGGGTTTTTTAAAGGTGGTAGAGCAGAAGGGTGTTCTGCTGTCCTTGGTGGGTGGCACCAAATTTTTGACCTTCGTCGAGATCTAGGTGAACCGTCTTTTCTGTTGCAGCCCGTTCTGCCGTCCCTGAAGGGTAGCACCAGCGTCAGCCTCCAAAAAAGAAGGGTGGCACCACCGTTTCCCCCGTCCAGATCTAGGTGATCCGTTTTTTCTGTTGCAGCCCGTTCAATCGTCCTTGCTGGTACTAAATTTTTAGACAAAAAACACGTGTAAAATCTTAACGTTAAGAATTAGAGGCAGGAAAAAACGGAAGGTATTAAGAAGGGGGAAATACGAGGTCTCAACCTTTGCAACTTTTAGTCAATTGCAATTGTCGGTTGCAACTGGTCGCGGGGATAGGATTTGAACCTATGACCTCGGGGTTATGAGCCCCACGAGCTACCAGACTGCTCCACCCCGCAGGCGTCTTATACAGGAAGCGGACGGCTATTGTCAAACGATCTGAGAGAAAAATATGAAATATCACACCTTCTATAAGCGACCTTTAGTGTAAGTAGAGGATGTTTTGCGGAAAAGATCAGGACTTCTCGTAATCTATCGGAATAATTCCTATCTTGTTTAAAAAAAAGAATTTTTTTTGGATCGCTTAAACGTTTTTTGTCGATGAGGGGACGAGAGTGGCTCTTTTTTTTAGAGGTTTATGTTAAGAGGGGCAATAAAGTACATATACAAAGATACTGGGCAAGGTATCTGTAAAGGAAGGCTGATAGCGCGCATCATTCTTTGTTGCACCGTTGTGTCTTGTACCATCTTACCGAGTATCGCTTTTTGCGAGTCGGCCCCTGAAGAAAAGAAAAAGGGACCATCAGGTTTTTTCGAAAGAAATCAGGCTCGAAATATCTTTAGAACAACACTTACTGAGACTGAGAAAAAAGAGATCGTTTTAGAAAGAGAGGAAAGAAAATCGTTAGCGGAGAGACGTAAAGAGAGAGAGGGTGCTAAGGAATCCGTTAAGCCTAAAAAAAATGATTCTTTTGCTTTAGCGACTAAGCAATCTTCACCATTTGTAGAAAGGGCAGAGAACGAGAAAGATAAAAATATCGCCCCTGTTAATTTTAATCCTAAAACTTCTAAAGATCCTCAACAAGCGCTAAGAGATAAGATTGTGGGGGAGTTCGGCGATCCTACAAAACGGATGGCTGTGAAAGCTCAAGATTCTGCGCCCAGACCTTTTAAAGGACTCCTAGCAGCGTTAGGTGAAGGGGATGATGAGTTGGCTTATGAGTACGCTAAACAGTACGCACAATATCAGAAAGATTTAATATCGACTATTAACCGTGCCGTTAATATTGAAGATATCGCTAGAGGACGTGAAAATGGTGTAGCACCGGAAGATTTAGCGGAAAAATTCCCTGATCTGGCACACCTACTAGATTCAGATGCTAAAAAAATCAGAGAGAAAGAGCTCGCTAATAAGAATTACTCAAGAGAGCTTTCTGATAAAGCACGCGCGATGATTAAGAAGATGGAGGAGCGTTCTTATGATGCTTTTAATAATCGTCGTGCTACGGATCCGATCGCTAGCCAGTTAAATGAACAGGAGGAGCGTGCTAAAGCCAGACAGATCCTAAGTAAAAGAGGTGTCCCGCAAGATAGGAACGGTAAGGTTAATATCTTCTTTTTCTTACGTTTTAACAATAAAGATGTGTTGGCGATGGCGGGAGATATCGAAAAGCTTTACAAGCAGACTTTGAAATATAAAGGTTCCGTTAATTTTATCGCCTTAACGATAGATAATTATAATGTGGATGATGCCGAGTATTTTAAGAAAAAAACTGGGACAACTTTCCCAATTACTTCAGGTTTTAATTTAGCTAGAACTTTAGGCATTACTGTGGTGCCGACAGTTTCATTTATTACACAAACAACTAATAAACAGTATACGGAAGAGGGGATCAGAAACTTCTACTTTTACGATGAGTTATTAAACATAATGCGTGGGAGATAAAACGATGAAGAGTTTTTTGAAGATAATTAACATTCAGCTACTAAGTATAGCTGCATTAGTCGTTATATTTCCACCGTTTACCTTTTCGGTGCCGCTAGCGTGGGGACAGGACGAGACGGGTAATATAGATAATGAGTTTTTTAAATGGTCGTTAGAATCTATGCCGAAGCCGTATGAAGGAGGAGAAAAGGCCCTTATGGATATGCCACTTAGGGGAGCGGAGTCCGATACCATCAGCTCTCCGATAATTAGATTATGGCAGGGGAGAAGAACGAATATCAAGGAAGAGGGACCAAAAGAGGACAATACCTCTGTAAAGCCAAAAGAGGTAACACACCACCATATATCACCGTTACCATTTTTAGGGCATAGGCAAGGTATGGCGGGAGATGCCTATTCTATTGAAGTTCAGAAAAATCTTGAAGGCCCCTTTATTAGGACGTTGGTAGCTTTAAATCAGACAGAGCCAGCTTTAGCTGCGGGGGTGTTTCAAGCAGAACAGATCGGTTCCAATAAAGAAAACGCTGCTTATCAAGCTTATGATATGTTTAATAATCAACTTTATGAATCTGAATTTGTAAAGAGGACTACGATGGCTGCCTTTAATTCGTGTATGTATAAAGAAACTAAAGGGGAAGGAGGGGGAGGCGGAAAATCTTGGGTTGTGGCGCTAGCTCGATGTATGGGAGAGCCGAATCATAATGAACCTATCAAAGATAATGAAAAGGTTAATGCAGAACATATGCAAGGGGGAAATATTTTTATTGCTAAGAAACATACTTCTAGAGATGGAGAAAATTCACAAGATGTAGGATCCCTCAAATTAGAGCCAAACACAATAAGCGTTACATCAGTACTGTTTAATTATGATAATAAAGACCAAGGAAACACTAAGGATAATATAAATGACGTTGCCGAAGCTTGGTTAAAGTGGTTCGGTGATTATAGGATAGTTTTTGAGGATGAAGAAGGAGGATCGAACGGAGTTGATCATGTGGGGCGTGTATTTAAAGAAGAGTATATAGAGCCGGAGGAAGATATATACAGCATAGCTACTGTTGCTATTAAAGACCGCTTTAAAGACTTTATGAAGGTACAAAACTATTATTGCAATGCAGTGGAGGGAGTGCCGGAGGGTACCGTTGGCTTAGATGATAGCAACGCTCCTTTTCATAAAAATAAACTTAATAAGGATAAAGAAGTAAAAAAGGCCATCTGGCGGTTATCAGTACCGGAAAAGCCTTTCCAAGAATTTATCACAACATCAATTCATTCCGTATATAGAACCAAAAAACTTGCTGATAAAGGAAGTTCAGAAAATATCTGTGAAACACTAAAAAACGCGAAATTAGAAGATGCTGATCCTAATACAGCTCAGGGGGAAATCCTTGTCTTCGCCTACAAATACGCCAATTTTGTAGCGATCTCTCAAATTATTCGTGCAGCACAAGAAGCTCATGAATACGTTAATAAGCGAACTGGCGGGGTTAATGATAGTGGGGAGGTGTTAGCAAATTACGCTCACACCTTAATTACAAAAGCTATCGGGATTAATGATTTAAGTGGTGCTTTAGTTTCAAACCTTGATTCATGGAATAAGTTAATTGAACAGATGCGACTTAGGGCAAGTAAACACAGTGGCTATGCCATGAGAAGGGTTACGGGTTGGTAGTTACTAATTTTAAGGCAAGAATGCACGGAGATGAAAGTTTCTAAGGAAGAGGTTGTTATGAGTGGAATATATAGGTGCTTACTCGGCATAGCGCTCTTAGTTTTTGTTGTACTTCCTGCACAAGTTGTAGCAGATCCCCGTATCGGTGACAGATATACCCTCCCTGCTAAAGGGAGTGTGGAGTGCACCTCCACAGTGATGAATGAAATAGCGGCTGCGTTTAATACGCAAGGTTATTGGGTTCTTGATGATCTTGTTCATCAGATTGGAGAGTTTAATTTAGGTTTATGGGCACCTTTTCTGTACATCTTCGTTGTTTTCTTCGGGCTTATTCAGATGGCGATGGGCATGCCACCAAGGACGTATATGTGGTGGATCTTCGGTCCGATTATCTATGATTGGCTTCTTTTTACGCCGGTAGAAGAAGCTAGAAAAGGGGTGTGTTGGAACGTTGGGACCTCTAAACAGACTCAAGCAGAAGTTTGGAGATTAGCAGAGGTCGGTTTTGTAAATCTTAATGATATTGAAAACCGTGCTAAGGGCTACTCTATTGAAAAAGGTCCAAACGAGGGAGCTAGGTATATCCCTATGGTTTTTGCTTGGTTTGATGACTTAATCAGTGATCAGATTGAGTTTCTTGTGGCTTGGTCTGGTATTACTCGGCAGATTAAAAACCCCAACGGGACAACGTATATGCATAACCAGCCTAGCAGTATAACCTCGAAAAGTGATGGTGATGTAAATCCTTGGGCTATCTTAACTAATTCAAAATGGCCGATGCTTGAAGATATTACGGCTTCAACTCTACACAATGCAGATCTAAGGGAAGCTCTTTCGAGATTTATGGCGAGTGAGTGTGGAGACAAACTCTCTGAATTTATAGATAAAGGAGCTTATGCATCTTCCGGTGCTGCTAGAGGGGTAAAATTACCTGAATCTGTTTTTGTAGATTGTAATGGTGCAACGGAGACTATCGGTGGCAATGCTGGGTATAAAAAGATACTAAACGCCTTAAAAACACAGTGGGTTCCTTATCCGGAAGAGCTTAAGAGGATGCTCTACCCTGTGGGTAAAGATGAAAGTGGAAGTTTTGTGAACTTTTCTTCCGCTACTAAACAATTTTCAGAGGTGCTTACTAAGGATACCTCTCCGATGCAGATAAATTGCGCACAATTTCTTTATCTGATTATGCAGGGGTTTAGATGGGAGTCGGGACACGCTTATAACCAAGTTATTGCACGAGCTTCCGAACATAAACTTACAGCGGAAGTTGTTACATATGATTTTTTATACGGCTGGAGAATTGGAAAAGAGAATAGTGTATCATTGACTATTAAGGAGCAGCAGCAGTTCGTTCAAAACCTGATCTTACTTTATATGATGAGAAATGAGTTTAGGATGGTTACTGCTCCTGCGGACAGGAAGTATACCTCTTCAGAGCGTGCGGAAAATTATGTTAATCTTAACGCCGCTACGGTAGGCTCCAAAAATAAATTCGGCGAACTCTATATGTGGGCAAAGTTGATGCCTTATATGCAGGGGGTGGCGCTATATTTCCTTTCTGCTATGTACCCCTTTGCCTGTATGTTGATGATTATCCCAGGTTGGCATAAGGTGATCTTGACTTGGATGGGGTTCTATGCTTGGGCGAAAAGTTGGGATGCAGGCTTCGCTGTCGTGATGTCTTTAGAGAGAAATATCTGGGCGATGGTCGGTAATACGCACGATGCTGCGGAGATAAATGAGAGGGTTTATCAACAAAGGTTAGCTGGTACTATCAAATTACAAGAGGGCGTAACTGATGCTGGCGGAACTTGTGATATGCCTAATCTTGTGGGGTGTCTAATCCCCGATGTTATAGATCAAGGGGAGGTGGGTGCTAAAGGCGATACTCAGGCTTTTACAAGTGCTATCAGAACATTTGATTATGGAATGCTTCTTACTTCTAGATTAGATCTGGATTTAGCTAATGCGTATTACATCTATCTGATGTCCGCTCTCTATTTTGCAGTTCCTGCGGTAACGGGACAGATCCTTCTCGGTGCAAAGGCCGGTATAGCCGGTATGCTTACTCAAGGTGTTAGTGGTGTTGCACAACAGACCGGTAGCGGAGCAGGTATGGGCTATCAAGGTGAGTTAAGTACAGATACTGCTAATAATCAGGCTGTTGCTTCACAGGAAGGATTCGCTAAGAGCTTAAGGAATGGTGGCTTCGCTCAACGTGCTCTTGAAGCAGGTAGCGCTTCTGCTAAAACAGAGCAGACAAGCGCTGGCGCTAGTGCAATGGGTTCATTAGTTGGTGTAGAGCAGGGGATGAATGCTCAAAATTGGGATATGCATGATGCAGCGCTAAAAAATGTTGTCGGCGCAGTAACTGGGGTAGTTGAGACGGGGCAAGATGTAAAAAATAAAGTGGGGAATAAAAAAGCTCCTACTCCCCCCTCTTCCGGTTCTAGTGTTGTTGGTGGTGGTGCTGGTGGAGGTGCCGGAGGTGGTGTTGGTGGAGGTGTCGGAGGTGTCGGAGGTGGTGCTGCTAGTACTGGTTTGCAAAACACTGCTGATCAAATATTACAACATTTAAAAGCCAGTGCAGGTGGACAGTCTTGGCCGCAAATATTTAATACGGGGCTAAGGGCAGCTGCTGCTGGTGCTGGTGCAGGGATAGCGTATGGTAAGGGGCAGTCTTCTTTTGCTTTCTCTAAAGATCAGGCTGACTATACTGCAAGTGGTGCTATCGCTGGTGCGGAGTCAAGATTGGTTGGTTTTCAATCTGGAAGGTATGGTGAAGTGGCACAACAAGCTGCTGCTGAAAAACAGTGGGTTGCGAGTAGAAGACTCGGTAGGCAGATGGCGGGAACTATGTCTGCTATGGGTATCTTCCCCAATTCATTTACGGCAGGACCTAAGCCAACCAGTGTAAATGGTATGTTAGGGCTTGGGATGGGGGATACTACCTCGTGGAATGCAGTTAAACAGGGCGATTTTTATGGCTTTGGAGTTCAGGGAGAATATAACAAAAATGTGGGTCAGATATCTGGATATAAAGATCAAATTGGAGAAACTGCGGGTTACTTTACTGAAGGTGCTAATTTCAAAGGAACTATTGGAGTTAGTAAAGAGGAAATTGGAAGAAGTTTTAAAGATACGTTCTCTTCAGATGATAATATGTTTAAAGAGCCAACAGGAACATTTCGTCAAGTCGAAAAGAAGTGAAGTAAATAACTGTATGCGGGGAGGAGTTAACTAAAGAAGAGTAGCACTCACAACAGGTGCTACCTATCTAAATCTCTTTATCCCCCCTTACAAAGGGGGGGATAAGGCGCTAAGAGTGGCGTAAGCCTCCTTTCACTTAATCCATTCATTTTTTTAATAATTTCATATTGTTAGATTGTGTGCAGATAATAGGCGCTAAGCCTAGCTGGCTCCCTTGCTCTAAAGGGTGGCACCAAATTTCCAGCTAATTTCTTCAATGCTTTGAGAGCGCCCAAAGTTAAAGATTGACCAAGACTGGATCTGATTCGGAGTTTGGAATATCTTTCGGGTGTCGTAGTTAGCTTTGTGATACGACATCTAACATAACGGCATTTACTGTTTTTCAGGAGTGACCAACAATGATAAATCGAAAAAAACTTAATAAGATTACCGTTCCCTCTATCCTACTTAGTAAAAGTAAGGGACAACAGGGGGGCGACACCAAAACCAAAACGGAGGTAGGTGACACCAAAGCTCATCAAAACTCCACACCCCAAACCACAATTGAAAAAATTACGGCGCTGACGGCTTATGATTACACCACAGCGTGCCTTTTTGATCGTGCTGGAGTTGATATAATCTTGGTTGGAGATTCTGTCGCAACTGTTATGCAGGGACACTCTACAACACTTCCAGTAACCCTTGATGAAATGATCTATCACTGCAAATGCGTTACGGCAGGTGTAAAACGCGCCCTCGTCGTTGGCGATATGCCGTTTTTGTCATATCAATCTTCCATAGAAAAAGGGGTCGAATCTGCTGGACGCTTACTAAAAGAGGGCGGAGTCTCCGCCGTGAAACTTGAAGGCGGCGTCTACATGGCGGCAACTATCGAAAAATTGGTGCAGGTAGATATCCCCGTTGTCGGACATATCGGACTCACTCCACAATCATTTCATAGAATGGGGGGACATAAACAACAGGGAAGAACCTCCTCCTCTCATAACGCAGAAGTCGCGACTGCCGGTTCAAAAGAACGAATTATCGAAGATGCCATCGCAGTTGAAGAAGCTGGCGCTTTTGCTCTCGTTATTGAAGGGGTACCGGCTGAGTTGGGAGCTGAGATAACGAGTAGAGTATCAATCCCGACTATCGGTATCGGTGCGGGGTATGGCTGTGACGGTCAGATCCTTGTTTATAGCGATATGTTGGGGCTGAACCCTGATTTCTGCCCGTCATTTGTTAAACAATATGTAAATCTGGCAGAGATAATAACGGCTGCTGTTAAACAATATATTAGCGAAGTCGAAAGTGGTGTCTTTCCCCAAAAACCGTAGGTTGTGTCTGTACGACTAATTACTTAATGAGGGGGAATGGGTGGTGCCCTTCCCCCCAAAAGCCGTAGGTTGTGATCTGTAAATAGTGCGTCGATTATAGTGATTTATACATTTAAGGACTTTTTTCCCTCCTTAAGATTGTAAGTAAGTTAACATTTAAGGGGTTTTTTCCTCCTCCTCCTTAAGATTGTAAGCACATTATGCTTTAAGGACTTTTTTCCCTCCTTAAAATCGCAATTACGCTATGCTTTAAGCGGCTTTTTTCCTCCTTAAGGTGGTAAGTACGTTAAGATTCAAAGCGGCTTTTTTCCTTAAGATTGTAAGCACATTAAAAAATGTGGATAATACCCCTTTAAGCTTAACATATCTTGCAATTACTATAAGTAAGGTCTCACGATGTCAAAACAACACGATAATACATCAGATTTTAAGGTTATTAACGTTAATAAAAAAGCTAGGTTTGATTATATCATACTTGAGACTTTTGAAGCGGGGATCGTTTTATCCGGAAATGAAATTAAATCTGTTAGATCAGGTGGTGTTTCTTTAACGGAAGCTTATATCCGCCCCGTTGATGGAGAGATGTTTTTAATAGGTTCAAATATTAAAGAATACGCCTTCAGCCACGATTCAAATTATAATCCCACTCGACAACGGAAGTTGCTGTTACATAAACGGGAGATAGATAAATTGCGCGGACGGGTCGAGATGAAAGGGATGACGTTGGTGCCACTTAGAATCTACCTCAAACGGGGGATAGCAAAAGTTGAGATCGGCTTAGCTAAAGGTAAAGACGCTCCCGATAAACGCAGGGCGATTATGGCTAGAGAGAAAGACCGTGAAGCTGAAAGAGCTATGAAAAGAATGTGAGTTTGTTATGAATGATCTTACTAAAAATATCACTATCCTACTTAGCGCTAATCCACGACAGACCTTCTTTAAGAATTATAAGGAATTAAAAAGGTATGTAGCTGCAGAAGATATCTTTGTTTGTTCGGATACTTTAAGTTTAGATAATGTGCCCTCCAGTCAATACATTCAAGTTAAAAACACCTTAAATGGAAAAGCTTTAAAAGAGGCGCTAGAACGTACTCAAACGAAGTTCCTGCTCTTAGTGCTGCCACCTGATATAGTAGAGTTAAATGCAGACACGTTACAAAGTTTTGTAAATAGAGCTGAAGCAGATAACGCCACCTTAGTTTTTGCTGCTCATCAATCTCAAGAAGGTGTGCAGCCACTTATCGATTATCAGTTCGGGTCTGTTAGAGATGACTTTAATTTTGGTGCCTTAATCTTAATTGATACCAAAGCAGCAAAAGAGGTTGTCTCTAAATATCCGCAACTTTTACCAGATGATTCTGCTGCCGCTTGGTATGGTCTGCGCTTGGCGTTAGCACTAAAGAAAACCCCCGTCCGCATTCAGGAAGTGCTCTACACCGTTAAGCCACAAGAGATAGAGGATCAAGAGAAAGCTCATTTCAGTTATGTTGATCCTGCTAATCGCACCCTTCAAAAAGAGTTGGAAAGAGTGTTTACACACTATGCAAAGGTAGCAGGCTTTTTTTTGCCGCAAGTTAAAAAAGTTGAAGTCTTTAAAGATGATTTTAAATACGAAGCTTCTGTTATCATTCCGGTAAAAAATCGCGTATCAACGATAAGTGATGCTGTAATTAGCGCCTGCTCTCAGATAACAGATTTTAAATTTAACGTTATTGTAGTTGATAACTATTCAGATGATGGGACAACCGCCATCTTAGATACTTTAGAAGAGAAGTATCCACAACTGCGACACGTAATCCCAGCGGAGGTTGGACTCGCTATCGGTGGTTGCTGGAACGTTGCCATAGCCGATCCGGAATGTGGTAAGTTCGCCGTACAACTTGATTCCGATGACCTCTATATCGATCACAACACCTTGCAAACGATCGTTGATTGTTTCAGACGGGAGAGGTGCGCCGCCGTAGTTGGTGCTTATCGTTTGGTTGATAAAGATTTAAATGAGATCCCACCAGGGGTGATAGACCATAGGGAGTGGAGTGATGAAAATGGACATAATAACGGTTTGCGCATTAACGGATTCGGTGCACCACGTGCGTTTTATACTCCGCTGGCACGCGCTATAAAATTCCCTAATGTTAGTTATGGCGAGGATTACGCCATGATGCTTGCTGTAACGAGATCACATAAGATAGCGAGGATCTATGATCCCCTTTATCTGTGCAGAAGGTGGGAAGGGAATAGTGATTCAAAGTTGAGTATCGAAAAAGGTAATCGCTTTAACGCATACAAAGATGAATTGCGGACAAATGAGATCTTAAAAAGGATTGAAGAGGTTAAATCTTCTCCTTGTCATGTCTAAATAAAGGTAACTTTTAAAGAAAGGGATGGGGGAAATTTTATTGAGGCAAGTGTCTTAGTCGTGACCAAAATGTTTAATAAAGGTAAGGACAGTTTTTAGGGAGAGGAGAGGAAAAAATTTTATGGCACACTTCGAATTAAAAAAGAAGTTAAAGGCGCTTTATGCGGAGCAGATCTCCTCGTGGGAACTTTTAAAGGAGAATGTTTCTGAACTTGACTTGGTTAAGCGTAAAAGTTTTACGGTAAACGGGGATGATGTTGTTGTGCAGTATAATCCGAAACGTGCCGCTAGCACCTTTGCAAAGATTGATGCAGCATCAATCGCTGCGCGCCCCTGTTTTTTATGTCCGCAAAATCTTTTAAAAGATCAAAACGGCTTTATTGTAGAGGAAGATTACCTAGTTTTGTGTAATCCGCGTCCGATTTTTAGAGAACATTTTACGGTATCCTCAAGAGAGCATCTTCCGCAAGATTTAGAAGGTAGGGAAGGGGAGTTCGTCAAGATCACTAAGGAATTAGGCGTTGAGTATGCGCTACTGTTTAATGGCGCTCGTGCAGGTGCTTCAGCCCCCGATCATCTACATTTTCAAATTTGCCCCGCTGCAGAATTGCCGCTATTACGTTCACTAAATATCGAAGTAGAGCAGGAGGGGGCTTTTGTTAGGCAGTTTTATGGCGTTAATTTCCTATTATTCGCTACAAAAAGTGCAGAGGAGAGTAAGAAGATACTTAAAAAGGTGTTGGCGCAAGTTGCAGATAGAACGTTACTTAATGTTATTGCTACAACAAAAAACGATACCTTGATAACTATCGTTATTATACGTGCGGCGCACCGTCCGAGTTGCTACACCTGTGGTGATGAAGAGCGGAGAGTTTTAGTTAGCCCTGCTGCTGTTGAGATGGGTGGTGTTTTTGTAGTGGCGAGAGAGAAGGATTTTGAAAGATTGAATGAGGGTAATGTAGCAGAGATCTTTAAAGAGGTGGTTGATCAAGATCTTACCTCGTTATATCCTTAAAGGTGTTGTTTTAATGGTATAAAAAGCATTTGCGGTGTTACTATTATAAGTAGTCTGTACAGATAAGGAGGGGTGATATGGCTCTTCAGCTGGTGGTAGCGCAAAGTTGTTATAAGTAGTCTGTACAGATAAGGAGGGGTGATATGGCGGATCTTTATAATGGTTTTTTATTAAATGACGATGGTAACATTTCTAAAAAGAAGTTAGCTGTTTGTGTAGCAACACTATTACTTGAAATGGCGTACGTTGATGATGAGTTCCATAAAAAAGAGTATGAGGAAGTTATCAAACAATTAAGTAAAGCCTATGATTTTCTCGATGAAGAGTCAGCAGAGACTGTGGATGTTGTGCGTTATTTACGTTCTGAAGAACCGGAAGTGGAAGATTTCATCAATTTAGTAAAAAATACATATTCAGAGTCTCAAAAGGAAGATATCTATAATTTAATTCTTGAAGTAGCTATCGCTGATGGGAAAGTGGTTCCCGAAGAGATTCAGTTTTCGCGTGTAGTACGTGAAAAACTGGGTTTGCCGAAGTTATAGTGCGCAAGTTTTTCGCTAAAAGTGCCGAAAGATCTTTTTCTGGCAAATTTTCTTTTCTACTGATATAATTAGAGGTTCAGTGCGTTTTTATCTTATCTGCTACTGTCGGAGGTGGTGGCTATGGCTTTTGCCAAGTTGAAATAAAACGTAGCTGAAGTTTTTAAGGGGGTGCTTGGTTTCGACGGGATTCAGTGAGGTATTAGTAAGCACATCTAGGTTCGGCTGGCCTAGTAAAAAAGCCGGAAAAAAATAACTGCAAATGACAATGATTTTGCATATGACTATAATTGTGCACTTGCTGCTTAGTTATTCGTCATAAAATAGATCCGCTCTATCATGTTCGGGTCAGTTCGTAGCGTGAGTGCTTGTGGCGGGCTACGGGCTTAAACTTAGCAAGCTAGTTTTTAATACCCAAGCCAGAGGTGTTAAGAGCGAAAACAATCAGGCTGGTTCCTCGTAACTGCGTGAGTACAGTTGTGTTGAACGAGATTAATTATTCACTAAATGTGTAGAAAGCTAATGCTAAGGAGTCTCGGACAGGGGTTCGAATCCCCTCACCTCCACCAATCCCTCCGTCAATTAAAAGTACCGTTTGTAATGTTTTAAAAGATAATCTCCGCAAGAATAATCTCCGCAAGAAAGATACACCGAATAGGATTGAAAGGTGTGCTTTAAAAGGCGCACTTGGAGATATAGCTAGTGATAGCTAAAAGAATCCTTACAAATAAAATCCCAGACCCTTCAAAGCATATTATTGAGATAGAGCGATCAGGGAGGTTCTGTAAATAATTTTGTGTATTTTGTTATTTTAGGGCGGTGTTAATAGTTAAAATATACTCAAATGAATACTAGATAAGGAGTTGCTCTCAACGGAAGGAGCTATAAATTAGTTGGTCTATATTTATATTCTTCGGGTTTGGACTCGCAACTTCTTTGTGACACCATCTTGCGACAAGCTCACGACAGAACTTGTGACACAGTTATTTTCAGACTCGAGTTTGCGGAATGATTGCAGGCGACCTCCGAGCGGGAGTTGAAACTTGTCTATAAAGCGACTCAACTTATACCATCAAAATATCTGAAGGGGATTTACAAATTCTATAAAAAAAATTACTTTTTGCATCGATACATTAAAGCATAAACTCGCCAAGGATAGGGGAGTATTGCGATCGTTTACGTTTGGAAATTAGTTATTAAAAATTAGTTACGGAGAGGCTGTTCAAAAATTCTTTCAGCTGGGTGTGTATGTGCTCGGCATGGTATTTACGCCGATGAGGATTTGAGGTTTTCGCAGCAACAACGTCAGAAGAAAAATTTTGCCCATACTGGGCATACATCAACAACTTGATAAAATGGAGTATCCATGCACACCGCGACAATGATGATGATCATTCTCTGCGCTGGGTTAGCCAGTCAATGGCTAGCTTGGCGACTTCGTTTGCCAGCGATAGTCGTTTTAATCCCAAACTTTTCTGTGATTTACGTAACAATAAAGTAACATATTGTTATAACCTATAGAAATTTTTTAAAAATTAACAAAAAAGGGGGTTGACTTTTTTGTTGTTTTGACATACGTATTTAGGTATGGGAAAGAAAGCAAAAATACACCCTGATTGGGCAACAAAATATCGAGAGAAAGGAAAAGAGGTACGTCTTATCAATGGGAGATATTACCTATATAGCTACAGCTATAAGTATGACCCTGAGAGGAAAAGGAGCGTGAAAGTTACTGGTAAATTACTTGGACGAATTACAGAAGAGGACGGTTTTATACCAAGTGAGAAGAGAAGCCTTGTACCTGCTGTGAATATTAAGTGCAGAGAGTATGGTTTATCTCAATTTATCCTCAATCAAAAAACAATTATTGAAAGACTTCGGTGTTATTTTCCAGATAAGTGGAAGGCTATTTTGCTGATGTCATACAGCAGGATCAAACATTGCTCTCCTATTAAACGCATGAATGATGATTTTGAAAACAGTATGTTGAGTGAAAAACTTAATTTTCTTCTTAATAAGAAAGCTATTCCGAATATTTTGCAATCGATTGGGAAAGATGAATTTGCTCGTTCTGAATATATGAAGAGTTTTATTCATGGAAAAGATTTTTTGTTAATTGATTCTACATTTCTTAGAACATCTATGAGAAAGTCGAGTCTTGCTAAAGGAGGATATAATAAAGACCATTTTTGGGAAACGCAGGCGAGTTTGCTTTATATTTACTCTAAAAAATTGCAACAACCAGTCTATTATAGGTTATTGGCTGGGAATATAAGAGATGTAAAAGCTCTATCTTTAACTATCCAAGAATCAGAAATTGGTGATGCTACTATTATTGCAGATAAGGGTTTCTATTCAGAGTCTAACGTTAAAGATCTTATAGAGAATAAACTTAGCTTTGTTATTCCATTGCGTAGAAATAGCTCTCTTATAGACTATGATGGAATAGAAACAAGCAGGAACGTTATTGAATATAATAAAACGTACTTAAGATATAAAAAATATAAGATTGGGAATGGATTTATATATCTGTTTAGAGACCCGTTTTTAGCAGGTGAAGAGGAAAATAACTTAGTTTCATTAACAATATCTCATCCAGAAAAATACAATTTAACAGATGTTGATTTAAAAAAAGTGAGGCTAGGAACTGTTGCATTCTTTTCAAATTTGGACTCATCCGCAGAAGAAATATACACGTTATACAAAATGCGACTATCTATTGAACAATCTTTTGATACGTTAAAAACTGTTTTAAAAGCAGATGCTTCATATATGAGTGATGATGATAAATTTCAGGGATGGATGTTCGTGAATCACATAGCAATACAGTGGAGCTATGAAATATTAAAAACAATAAAAAAACATAAACTTTCGACTTCAATATCATTAGAAGATGCTATCAGAAGGTTATCTGAAATTAAAAAAGTTAGGCTTGGGGACTCTTGGTATTTAGCCGAGCAAACTAAAGCAGAGCTAAAAATAGCCGAACTGTTACTTACTTAACATACGTAAAAAGGGGAAAGTTTGGGTTTAATTGCTGCGGGTCTGTTACTGGGACCAGTGAGTGGCATCGTAAAGATAGGGTTATCTCAAGCGGAGCTAACAGAAGTGATCGGTCTTGGTGTCGCTATTATCCTCTTTGAAGGAGGCATGGATCTGAAGCTTGCCGAGTTCCGGCGCGTCGGTCATGGAGTTGGTCGCTTGACGATCCTTGCTCCACCGTTAGCTTGGGTTTTTGGCGCTTTAGCAGCGCATTTCGTCGCGGGGTTAAGTTGGCCGGTCGCTTGGGTACTAGGTGCTATTCTTGTGGTCACCGGTCCAACGGTGATATTGCCGTTACTGCGTCAAGCCCGTCTGAATAAAGAATCCGCATCCCTGCTGAAATGGGAGGGGATCGTTAATGATCCCATAGGTGTTTTACTGGCAGTGCTAACTTTTCAATATTTTACCCTCGCCGATGGTGGCTGGCTCCATGTGTTCAAGGGACTTGGAGCGGCTATCGTCGTTGCTGGAGTGCTCGGCGGTTTAGGTGGTTGGCTTATTTGTCGAATCTATCAACGTGGCGGAGTTCCTGTGCACCTCAAAACACCATTACTAATGGTGCTGGTGTTGGCGGCATACTGGGTCAGTAACTTCGTCCAGCAAGAGGCTGGGCTGTTGACCGTGACCATAATGGGCTTGGTTATCGGTAACATGGGGCTGGTTGAGCGTGAGCAGCTGCGCCATTTTAAGGAAGGCCTCACTGTTCTACTCTTAGCGGTATTGTTTATCGTTATCCCTTCTCAACTTAAACTTGAGCACCTGCAATTAATTGATTGGCGGGCAGTTGCGTTTGTGTTGGTCGTCCTGTTCGTGGTACGTCCGTTGACTATCGGCTTAGCAACTTTAGGTGCACCCATACGAAGAGAAGATAAGGTGCTATTGGCATGGATTGCGCCACGTGGCATCGTTGCTATGGCAACGGCGGGAATTTTCGGTCCAGCGTTGGTTGCTGCCGGTTACCCAGATGCTGAAGCTTTGTTGCCCATCATCTTTCTGATCATTATCGCGACCGTATTGCTGCATGGATTCACTTTAGGACCGTTGGCACGGAAAATGTCTTTGGCAGCAGAAGATGAGAACGGTCTACTAATTGTTGGTGCCTCTCCTTGGACGCTAGCGTTGGCGCAGACACTGAAAAAGTTGGAGATCGATGTGATGGTTGCCGACGGCTCATATAAACGCTTGAAACCGATCCGCATGGATGGGATTAAGACCTATTACGGAGAAATTCTTTCTGAACACGCCGAGCAGGAGTTGGAAGATGAACATCTGAGCTTCCTTCTGTGTGCAACTGACAATCACTACTACAACGCGTTGGTTTGTAAGGCGCGAGGCTATAGGTTCGGACACCATCGTACTTTTCAGTTGGCACCTTTTAAAGAGTCAGACCAAATGAAAAAACGGTTGACCTTGCAACAACGTGGCTATTTTGCTTTTGAACCACCGACGGACATCTACACCTTGCAGCAACGCTTGAATGATGGTTGGACAATACACGCAACCCGCTTGAGTAAAAATTTTGATCTTGATCAACTGAAAAATAAATTGGGAGAACCAGGTGTCGATTTAGTATTACTTGGAACTCTCTCCCCTCAAGGGAAGCTGCAAATTTATTCTAGAGAGCAAAGTTTCAAACCCACTCTTGGCTGGGTCTTACTCTACTTCTCTCGTGAGATCGAAAAGGAAGCAGAAGCGGAGACATTTGAGTAAAGGAGTGGCGTAGCCACAAATTCTAAAGTCATCATCACCGTTGCTAAGAAGTCGAGGTGCTCCCAAAGGTGGCGGGTGGTGCTTTAGCTTTAGTTAACTACTAATCTCGCAAGAGTCTCGGTGATAATTGGGTTAAGAAATTAAGAGAAGGAAGATAAAAAGATAAATTGGAAAAATTAAACCCAAACTTTCCCCTTTTTACGTATGTTAAGTAAGTAACAGTTCGGCTATTTTTAGCTCTGCTTTAGTTTGCTCGGCTAAATACCAAGAGTCCCCAAGCCTAACTTTTTTAATTTCAGATAACCTTCTGATAGCATCTTCTAATGATATTGAAGTCGAAAGTTTATGTTTTTTTATTGTTTTTAATATTTCATAGCTCCACTGTATTGCTATGTGATTCACGAACATCCATCCCTGAAATTTATCATCATCACTCATATATGAAGCATCTGCTTTTAAAACAGTTTTTAACGTATCAAAAGATTGTTCAATAGATAGTCGCATTTTGTATAACGTGTATATTTCTTCTGCGGATGAGTCCAAATTTGAAAAGAATGCAACAGTTCCTAGCCTCACTTTTTTTAAATCAACATCTGTTAAATTGTATTTTTCTGGATGAGATATTGTTAATGAAACTAAGTTATTTTCCTCTTCACCTGCTAAAAACGGGTCTCTAAACAGATATATAAATCCATTCCCAATCTTATATTTTTTATATCTTAAGTACGTTTTATTATATTCAATAACGTTCCTGCTTGTTTCTATTCCATCATAGTCTATAAGAGAGCTATTTCTACGCAATGGAATAACAAAGCTAAGTTTATTCTCTATAAGATCTTTAACGTTAGACTCTGAATAGAAACCCTTATCTGCAATAATAGTAGCATCACCAATTTCTGATTCTTGGATAGTTAAAGATAGAGCTTTTACATCTCTTATATTCCCAGCCAATAACCTATAATAGACTGGTTGTTGCAATTTTTTAGAGTAAATATAAAGCAAACTCGCCTGCGTTTCCCAAAAATGGTCTTTATTATATCCTCCTTTAGCAAGACTCGACTTTCTCATAGATGTTCTAAGAAATGTAGAATCAATTAACAAAAAATCTTTTCCATGAATAAAACTCTTCATATATTCAGAACGAGCAAATTCATCTTTCCCAATCGATTGCAAAATATTCGGAATAGCTTTCTTATTAAGAAGAAAATTAAGTTTTTCACTCAACATACTGTTTTCAAAATCATCATTCATGCGTTTAATAGGAGAGCAATGTTTGATCCTGCTGTATGACATCAGCAAAATAGCCTTCCACTTATCTGGAAAATAACACCGAAGTCTTTCAATAATTGTTTTTTGATTGAGGATAAATTGAGATAAACCATACTCTCTGCACTTAATATTCACAGCAGGTACAAGGCTTCTCTTCTCACTTGGTATAAAACCGTCCTCTTCTGTAATTCGTCCAAGTAATTTACCAGTAACTTTCACGCTCCTTTTCCTCTCAGGGTCATACTTATAGCTGTAGCTATATAGGTAATATCTCCCATTGATAAGACGTACCTCTTTTCCTTTCTCTCGATATTTTGTTGCCCAATCAGGGTGTATTTTTGCTTTCTTTCCCATACCTAAATACGTATGTCAAAACAACAAAAAAGTCAACCCCCTTTTTTGTTAATTTTTAAAAAATTTCTATAGGTTATAACAATATGTTACTTTATTGTTACGTAAATCACAGAAAAGTTTGGGATTAAAAGCTAATTGAAGAGAAATTAGGTAGGTATAATCTGTTCAAGTGAGATTATAAAAAATGAATAGGATCATAAAAGCACGCTAAAAGCGTGCTTTTATGAAGGTAAATTACCACCTTGGTAGTGGCGGCATACGATCTCCGCGAGGAGGTCTCTGCTGACGGTATCCCTGCCCTGGATAACTGGGGCGGTAATCTTGCGCAGGCGGACGGCGCACATCTTCTACATAACACATGCCGTGCTCTCGCCAGTCTCTACAAAATTCACGAGGAACTCCAGCACTAGCACAGTTGTAAGGACACGGTCTGGATTCTATATACCCTCTGGCACTAGGATCCGGTCTGCGTTGTGCTGGTGCAGGTGGCGCTGGAAGTCTACTACCTGGACGGGTATCTTCAACAAAGCATACTCCGTTTTGCTTCCAGTCGCGACAGTATCTTTTGGGAATTCCTAAAGTACGGCAGCTGTACGGACAAGCTCCCGATCTAACATCGGCAGCAACAAACTCCGGAGTTATGGCTAAGGATAAGAGGAGGAAAAGCAGTAAGCATCTTCTCATTTATTTTTTCTCCTTAAATACACTCTCTGCTAAAGTATTTATCGAGTAAGTAATATCTTGTCAGTATATTACCGAACACTCTTTAAAAATGCGAATGCGTTAGCGGTTTCTATTTGTGATCTCTTTAAGTAGATCCAACGTACCGCTTGGCAGACTTTAGCACTCTCTTTTTATAAGAACAATCTCTAGAAAACCTTGCAATAGCTATAATAAAATAACTTTAGAAGGGGCATTTTAAGATAAAAAAAGTGGTAAATAAATGGGTACTAAAGGGATAAGAAAGAAAGATACCCTGAAGGGGTTGAGCCTTGTTGATTACCTGCAAGTTAGGATCCCCTTCTTTTTAGAGAAGGTAAAAAAGTGGCACGCCCTGAGGGATTCGAACCCCCGACCTTCTGGTTCGAAGCCAGACACTCTATCCAGCTAAGCTAAGGGCGCGCATTTATTAAATAGTGTTCGAATAACGGAGATAGTTGCATATAAAATGTTTTTTTTAAAGCTCCAGCTCTCATCAAAATATAATATTTTCGATTTTTTAGATATTTTTTTGATGCCTGTCTTCACGTCGTATTTTAGAGAGTGAAGCTTTTTGTAAAAACAACATAGGTGCATAGTGAAGGTATAAGAAAGAAGGGAAGTTTTTAGTGTTGCTTAAAAAAATGTGTAATATCAAAAAAACTTTCAAAGGAGTGTACTTCAATATCAGAGATGTTTGCAATTGATGGGAAGCAAGCGCCATAGGCGGCATAAAAGAAAGGAACGCCGACAGTAGTTGCTGCGCTCTTATCACTTGAAGAATCTCCGATATAACACGGTGCTGTAAGGCGATTCCTTTCTACGATGGTACGGATATTTTCAGCTTTCGATTTTTTATTATGACCGTGACAAAGAACATCTTTAAAAAGATGCCCGACAGTACTCGTTTTTAAAAAGAGATTAAGGTATTCAATGCCGCAATTACTAACTAAAAAAAGTGGATATAAAGTTGATAGATCTGTTAGTCCGTCTGACACTCCGTCATATAGTGCTGCTTGCGGATGCTCCGTAACGGCAGCATCTCCTGCTTCTAATAATTTTGAGAGGAGAGCATCTTTTAAATCGTCTGGGGCTCCTTCCGTTAAAATATGACTGTACTCTGAAAACGGTAAGCTATAAAGGTTGCGAACAAAAACTTCAGAGACACATTTATCTATACCGAAATCTTTATAGACTTTATTAAAAGCAAATACGACAGCACGACTGCAATCCCAAAGGGTGCCGTCTAGATCAAAGATTAAAGAGTCAAACGTGTGGCGTTGTCCGTTCATAAGATACAATCATTATCGGTGCGCTATGTGTAAGCTTAATCATTACGTGAAGCGCTCTCACCTATCTGCCAACAAACAACCTTTTTTCTGCGTTGTGCCACAACTAAAGAGTTGTTCGGAAACTCGGAGGGGCACTTATGACCACGCCAATGTTGACGGTTGCCGTTAGCACGACCTGAAAAATAGAGGTCTTCTAAAACAGCATCGTTTTTCATAATGCGAACGGTGCTAAAGTTTTTATACTGCGTCGGTAATAGAACCACAACCTTTCCATTATTATCAGATTTTTTCCAGAGGAAGCCCTCAGCACCATCTCTAGCGGGAAGTATCTCTGAGCACAAGTTCTGATCGCCAACAGCGGTAAAATGAACATTAACCGTTCTTAAAAACTTATTATCAGAAGGGATTAGATCTTGCCATAAAATAATCTTATTTAAAGGGTCGAAGGCGTAGATGGCACGTCCTCTACGTAATAATAAGGCGTTACTTGGTGCTGTAATACCGTTAATAAAATTATACGGAACAAGATCGGTATAAGTCGGAACTTTTAAGGTCTGCCTTTGACGTTCAAGGTTTTGATAAAAGATAATACTATTCGGCTCTCTATTCTGTCTCGTCCTAGTGAGTGCAATATCAAGGAGGCCATCTCCATTTAAGTCGGCAAAAAATAGATCTGATACTTTCCTTGTCGCTCTTTTAAAAATAACGTCCCCTGTATTGCTATCAAAAACGCGTAAGGCAAAGATATTATCGCTACCACTACGGCGATGTAATACACCTAAATCATCTTTCCCATCACCGTTAGCATCTCCGCAAGAGGCGTTCTCTATAACGGCACCTGCTGAGAGGGGAAGTTTTGTTTCTGTAACAGTTGTGTCAAGAGCAGAGCGGAAATATAACGTATTATTACGGATGTATGCGAGGTCATCCAGATTGTCGCCGTCAAAATCACACCCCCCGATAATGATATCTCCGACGCTTCCGAAAGAGAGGGTTTCAGCGCTATCTTTAAAAGTCCAGATAAATTCCTTATCAACTGTTTTAATGACACCGAAATTCCAACCCCTCCCGAAATAATCTCCGTGAACTTCAAGGTCGTTACGTTTTCCGAACTCGAGTGGATCTAGGGGGGCTCCCGCTGTATCATAACGGTGGTACACCAACTCGTTAGGTGAATCATCGTACTGTGTTTCCACAAATCCGAAAGACCACGTGCCTGCATCTTCTCCGAATGATAACGATGGGAATAGTAAGGAGAACGTTAAAGCAAAAAGGAGTTTTTTGTAGGTGTGGCTATTAAAATTCATTATGAGTTCCTTTAAAGCGTGCTGGTGCTAAAAATGTGATTTTAAACACCGTGTATATGCACACAATTTAATTGCAGAGGAAAAACAAAAATCAGGTGATGAAGTGTAACCTCCACCATATCTATATCGGTCGCATCACGCTTAAACTTAAGAATTAAGGGAGGTACTTGTATTTAATGCGAATTTTGATGGTCGCTCGCTCAAACTTTGCGATTATAACGTCTGATGGTGTTGTAATAATCTTTTATCTGTTGGTCGATAATAATGTCATTTGGTCGAAGAGGACGACGTAACGAAATGTCGTCCATAGCACGAGAGCGGCTTAAAGCTACATAAGCCTGTCCTGCGGCAAAGACTCTATTCCCGAAATCAATAACGGTACGTTCCAACGTCATCCCTTGACATTTGTGGATAGTGGCAGCCCAAGCTAGCTTCAATGGTAATTGTTTGTAAGATCCAGATACTTCGGGGATGATGCGGTCTTCTTTTTCGTCATACTGATATGAATAAGTTTCCCAAACAACAGAATCAACAGAGTGAAGCTCTTTTGTTTCTGAAAGTTCAACTGTAACACTATTTTTATGAATCGATCTAATATGACCGAGAGTGCCATTCATCCAACGACCATCAGGATCGTTCTTCGTAAACATTACTTGAGCGTCCTGTTTTAAAATAAGATCGGCGGGGGAGGGTAGCCTCTCCTGTTTCATCTCAAACTTGCCGCTAGCCTTACCTTGAAATATAGCGGGGGTGCCATGAAGCGCCTGTAAGCGGGTGTTGTTAATCTGTTCTGATAAGGCGTTGGTCGTAGTTAAAACTACGGAGTCGCCCTCTAAGGTGCGTCCTACACAGTGTTGATTTAATTCTGCGATAGCATCTTCAAAATCTTCTGCTTCACGGATTGATTCCAAAATAGAGATAAACCTTGCGTCCTTTTGGCGATAGATGGTGTTTAACTCTACAAAATCAAGTGCGACATCTTGAATGCAGTTTGCACTAAAGAAAAATTGAGTATCATATTTTCTAGCCAAGAGCGCGCGCTCCTGTTCTGAAGCTACAACTGGTGGTAGTTGAAAAAGATCTCCAACTACTAAAACTTGTACACCGCCAAAAGGTTCGCGCTTGCCACGATTTATTTTGAGAGCTTCATTTACGAGGTCAAGCAGGTCGGCACGCACCATAGAAATTTCATCAATAATGAGTAGCTCTAATTTCTCTAATAACTTTCTATCGCGTGAGCGGCGTAAAGAGGAGATATCAGGCGGGACTGCTGGGAGTTTAAAAAATGAATGAATAGTCTGTCCTCCAACGTTGAGAGCTGCCAGTCCGGTTGGAGCCAAAACAGCGAAGTGTTTGTTGCAGACCTGTTTTATATACTCTATGCAGGTGGATTTACCGGTTCCAGCTCTACCAGTCAGGAAAATAAAGGGGGAGCCGAGATCAAGTAGATCTTTTACACGTAGAAAGTCTCCATTTAACTCAATTTGAGAGGTATCAGATCGTATCGGCATAGATATTTAATAATAATTTAAGAGTGTTAGTATAAGGTAAAACGGTTTTGTAACACGGATCCTTTTATCGATAAAGATATGCTTTGAGAAGGTGATACCATAAAACCCCAACCATAAAACCTAGTATCGTAAAAAAGATTTATACCGTAAAAGTTAGTTAAAAGGGGCCAGGTCTCTGTGATTCGTCTGACTAACGTTTGATTAACAGGTCTAGTAAAAATTTTAGTTAAGGGTGGGGTAAAAGGGGCTAGGTCTCTGTGATGCGTTTGAGCAACGTTTGATTAACAGGTCTAGTAAAAACTTTAGTTAAGGGTGGGGTAAAAAGGATGGCTAGGTCTCTGTGATCTCTTGGCGGATCAGTGTTTGGCTTAAAAAGGTCTAGTAAAAACTCAAGTTAAGGGGGAAAAAGGTGGGAGACACTACCTTAGCCACCTTAGGGGGGGTAAAAAGGGTCAAAAAGGGTGATTATCCGTTAATTATGTAAAAAAATATTTAATATCTAGATAGGTGTAATATCTGGAAAATTATTGCTTTTAGCTTTAACTACTTTAAAGTAGTAACTTTTTTTAAAATATTATGCAAAAAAAACTTGACGGTGGGGCACTTTGTGGGGTACAAAGCAAGAAGTGGGGCAAAGTGGGACATAGTGGCATGTTGCAGATCGCTTCTTCATGATACTTCTCCTCCTTAGATACTTACCCCATAAAGGAGCAATCCGCGATTTGTCGATAGGTTTAACTTAGCCTTTCAGTTTTTTTCTGTGGGCCGTCTTTATGGACGAGGTTAAGAATGACTCAGGTTTTAGCGATGCGCTGAGCGAGGGTGAGTTATCACCTTCGCTCTCGTTTCGTGGTAATTTTGTTCACTCGGTTGACGAAAAGGGACGAGTGAGCCTTCCTTCAGAATTCAGAAAAATTTTAGCGTCTAATAACGAGAGTAGGATTGTTTTGACTAACTATATTTCCGATGGAGCACGGTGCTTGGAGGGGTTTGCACTTACAAGTTGGCTTGATTTCGAAAATAAATTACGTCAAAAAAGTAGGTTCAGTGCGAAATTGCAAAAGTTAGAGAACTTCTATTTAAGTCGCGCTGCTGAATGCAGCATAGATAGTAGTGGAAGAGTCCTTCTCCCGCAACATTTAAGGTCTTACGCCGGTATTGAAAAAGATGTCACCTTTACCTCTTCAATTCACGGCTTTCGTATTTGGGATACTCGCGTCTGGGATGTCATCTTTGCAGCGGCGGAAGCTGCTTTGATGGCAAATCCTGATCTTTTTGCTGATGTGGATATATAGAAAAGGTATGGGAATGGGGAAGAGTGTTCACATACCGGTTATGTTGCAGGAGACATTGGCTGCTCTTGGCGCTGAAGGTGGCGGGAAATTCTTGGATTGCACCTTAGGTGGTGCTGGACATGCGAGAGCAATTTTAGGTGCTAACGCAAGTAATACACTTTATGCCATTGATCGAGATCCAACAGCTATTGAACGTGCAAGAGAAGAGTTCTCCGAAGAGATCGCAGCAAAACGGATGACAGTTGTGCAAGGTGCATTTTCTGATTTAGCGCACCTTTTTACTAATGAATCTTTTTCCGGAATCTTAGCAGATCTGGGAACTTCCGTTGATCAGTTGCAGGGGGATAGGGGTTTTTCCTTTAATGATAAAGGACCTCTCGATATGCGAATGGATCCCACTGCAGCACGTAGCGCTAAACAGGTGGTTAATGAAACATCGGAACGTGAACTGTATGCAATTTTAAAGCGCGGCGGTGTAGGGCTTGAAGCGCGTGCGGTTGTAAAAGCAATCGTTGCTGCAAGACCGTTATTAACAACGGCAGATCTGGCTGAAAGTGTAAGAAAAGCCGCTCTTGGAAAAACAAATAAAGGCTTTGATCCAGCGACGGTGACTTTTCAAGCTATTCGAATTGAGGTCAATCAAGAGTTGGATGAGATAGATGCGTTGCTTGAGACGGTAAAAAAATTACTCCGTTCAAAAGGGCGTCTGGTAGTTATCAGTTTTCATTCTTTAGAAGATAAGATCGTTGCAAAAAAGATGCGGGAGTGGAGCGGTGCAGATACTGAACCTGCAAATTGGCCGGGGAGACATACGGTGCAGCCGTTTGGAAAGCTCTTAACGAAGAAAGCTCTTTTCCCCACTGAAAAAGAGGTTGTTGAAAATTCGAAATCACGCAGTGCGCGCTTACGGATTTTCGAGAGGTATTAAGATAAAAAAATCGTTTTTCTGAAGTTGTGTTTTTTTGAGTTGAGTTGTGTGGAGGGATTAAGAAATGAGGGGTGCTGTTTGTTTAGATTATCAATCTGTTTATTGTACCAAGCAAGAAACAGTTAGTTCATGGTCATTATCATTAGTGTCTGCCGTGTTTTTATTATTGGCGCTTGGTTTTAAGATCTGGATCGGTATTAACTCCACAGCTCTCGGATATCAGTTGGCAGAAGAACGAACCCGCGCGGTTAATTATGATATGCAGCGACGTGAGTTAGAGTTGCAACTTTCAATATTATTAAGACCCGATAATTTAGCTCAACACGCTAAAGAATCACTCGGATTACAGGCATTAAATCCAAAGCAAGCAAGAAGAATAGTTTACTAAAAAGGGATTGAGCAAGGATGAAGGGAGGGGGGGCTTGTAAAATTCCTTATGATTATGCTGCTCAGGTGAAGCGTGCCTCAAGAGGCTCTGTGCAAGCAAGAGGACGGCAACAACGCATTCTGTTTATTGCATTGTTGGCTGTGACGTGGAGTAGTATTTTGGTATTTCGACTCGCCTCATTGCAACTCTTTGCCGCAGATTTTTGGCAGAGTTGGGGTGTAAAACAACACTTTTCCGAAGTGAAGATAGCTTCTGAACGGGGTCCCGTTTATGATCGAAATGGGCAGCTTTTGGCAGTATCAGTTCCGGCAGGTTCTATTTATGTCAGACCTAAACAGGTTAAAGATAAAGAGTATACTACACTGGCTTTAACGGAAACTTTAGATATAGATCCCGTTCAGATTAGAAAAGCGCTCAATTCAAAGCAGCCTTTTGTGTGGATAAAAAGACAGATTCCACGAGTTCATGCACAACGTGTGGAAGATCTCAAGCTGCCTGGGGTTGGACAGATTTTAGAGGCGAGGCGTTTTTATCCATATAATCAAGCAGGAAGTACCTTGATCGGTAGAGTTGGGATTGACGGAAATGGACTTTCCGGTCTTGAAGCTCGTTACGATCATCTGCTTTCCGGAGAGTTGTTAAAGACTAAAGTAACCAGAGATGCTTTAGGTAATATAATCCACGATCTTAATAGTGTAGATGATCATTTTGAACTTCCGAAAGGGAGTGGTTTGCATTTAACGATTGATGCAGCCATGCAATATATCTTAGATGAAGAGTTGGAGATCGGTAGAGAAGCAGCTGGTGCAGCAGGTGCTTTGGGAGCGTTAGTTAATGCTGAAACAGGAGAGATCTTGGCGCTAGGGCAAGCACCATCATTCAACTTCAATGAAGATAAAGTTTCCTCACATAGTGCGCTGATAAATAAAACTGTTGAAACTGTTTTTGAACCAGGATCAATTATGAAGCCGATAGTTACGGCGGCGGCGTTAGATAGTGGTGTTGTTAAAGCAACTGATATCATAGATTGTGAAAGGGGGGCTTATCGATTCGGTGGACACACTATAAAAGACACTCATAAAGTTGGTGCTGTTTCTGTGCATGATGTTGTGGTGCATTCTTCGAATATCGGGATGACGAAGATCGGTACTAAGCTAGGGAAAGATCGTCTGTATGATTCTTTAGAAAAATTCGGGTTTGGGCAAGCTATCGGATTAAACCTCCCAGGAGAAACAAAAGGAATTCTTAGAAAAAAAAGTGATTGGTCAACGGTTGATATCGCCACACATTCATTCGGGCAAGGGGTGGCGGTGACACCATTACAGATGTTGCGTGCCTTGTCGGCTATTGTAAATGGTGGTGTCATGCCGGAGTTAAGTATTATAGCTGGACAAAACGGTTATGAAAGGGGACGGCGGGTGGTTTCAGAAAGTGCAGCAGCTGATGTTAGAGAGATGCTTTTCTCTGTTGTAGAAGATCAGCACGGTACTGGAAAACGTGCTGCTATTGATGGCGTGCGAATTGGTGGTAAAACAGGAACGGCACAGAAAGCGAGAAAAGATGGACGTGGTTACGCACAAGGTTTATACATGGCATCTTTTATGGGGTTTGCAGATGCTAGTCAGATTAATTTAAAAGAGAAGTTGGCTTTGATAGTTGTTATTGATGAGCCGCATAAAGTTTCAATTTATGGTGGTACTTTAGCAGCTCCTGTTTTCAAAAACACTATGACGAGGGTCTTGCATCTCTTAGCGACAAGACATCAACTTAAAGGTTCTGCAAAGGAATTTAATAGGCCTCAACCGTCGCAAGATTTACAACCTTCTGATGGCTTAGTTAATGCGGCTTATAAATTCTAAAACAGTTTACTCCCGTGAAAGCGTTTTATTAAATCATGAATGATGTAATTGCTATTACCGATATTAGAGATTTAGTAGGTGGAACCTTAAAAGGAATTGCTGAAGAGTGCTCCTTTATCGGGATAGAGACAGAGCTTGAAAATATTCGAGGTGGTGAGCTCTTTATCAATTGCGCTCTACTGGGTGAAGATCTTCAAGAAGCTTTCGAAAGAGGGTGCGTAGCAGTTCTAACAAAAGAGGTGGAGGGACTTCCACAAGATGGCGCTTATCTCTTCGTTAGTGATTGTGATGAAGCGTTGCGGAAGATCGCCGTTTGGTGGCGCAGCCGTTTCTCTTTTCCTATCGTAGCGGTGTATGACTCTGCTGTCACTGCAGCGTTGTTAGCCAGACTCCTTTTAAAAAGTGCACGAGGTGCATTTATTGCGGCAGATGAAGCGGATGCGAAATTCGCCTTTAAAGCTCTTTGTAAATTGCACGGTGAATGCGAGTGGGGAGTTTGCGAGTTGCAAGTAGGTGATCAAGACACCTTTGAAGCTTGGGCACCTGATTTTGTTGTTGTATCTGAGGAGGACGCAAAAAATAAAACTTGGCCGTGCACACTTATAACCGTTTCTAAAGAAGAAAATAAGGTAAGTGTTATAACCTCTGCTGCTACGCAAGATAAAGATTACGCCATAAGAGAGATACAATCAGATCCGTTGCTTGGTTGTTGCTTTAAGTTGTCTCTTAGTGAGGAGAAAACTCTTTTTCTTAAAAGTACATTGATTGGTGCTTGGAGAGTTTATGAGATCGCTGCAGGTATTGTGGCGGCGCTGCAACTTGCACCACAACTTTCAGAGGAGCAGATCGTAGCAACTGTGAAACGCTTTAGTGTCTTACCTGGAAAACTAAATCTTAGATTATCGTGTCGTGGACGGATAATTATCGACGGATCATTAGCGGATAATGCGAAGGTTGTTGGGTTAGCTTCTGAACTTAAAGAAAATACCTCTGTTGCTTTTGTGATGATGGATAGCGGGGAAGGTGTTGTTGCTAATGATGATTCAAAAAAAAGATCTCTTCTGGATCAGATTGTAAAGCTTGCCCCTAAAGAGGTTGTTTTAGTTGGAGAGTTTCCGTTAGCAAGTACGATCTTTAAAGAGAGTGGAATCCAAGTTTTATCTGCGCCCTCTGTGAAAGTTGCGATTAATGTCGTTAATAAATTGGAAACTGAATATGTTTTTATAGCGGCAGCAAAAGGCTTAAGCTCTCTTGCTGAAGGGGTGCTTTTAATAGAAGGAGAGTCTGTTCCTGATACAATCTGTTCTTTGCCTATGGAGGAAAGTGAAGAAAAGTGAAATTTAAGGTGTGAATAAAGTGAGAAATGTTATTTTACCTTAATAATTTATAAAATAAGGGGGTCTCTCTGATTGATATTATCGTTTTTGGCTAATATAAATGGTGTGTCGATAAGTGATCTTTAAGAGGGGGGGGAATAAGTGCTATATCATCTTTTTAATTCTTTAGCCGTTAATGATTCTTGGTTGCGGGTTTTTCGTTATCAAACCTTTCGCGCAATGTTGGCATTTCTTTTTGCTTTTGCCTTTGTATTATTTTTCCAACCTGTTTTTATACGTAAGTTAAAAAGTATCGGCATTAAAGGGCAGCCGATTCGAGATGATGGACCTAAAGAGCATGAACAGAAGCGCGGAACTCCAACAATGGGGGGTGTAGTTGTTGTGACTGCTGTTGTTCTAGCGGCACTTCTTTTTGCGGATTTAACGAATTTTTATGTTTGGTTAACGTTATTCGTATTTGTTTCTCATGCTGGGATAGGTTTTGTCGATGATTGGCGTAAAGTTACACAACAGAATTCAAAAGGTCTTTCAGGCCCTCAAAAAATGTTCTGGCAGGGGAGTATCGCCATTATCGCTGCTTTAGCTTTGATGTGGTACGGCTTCCCAACTGATCTGCAATTCCCGTTCTTTAAAAATTGGGCGATTGAGTTAAATTATTGGCGTTTCTTACCACTTTTTATCCCGTTTGTTGTTTTGGTTGTGATGGGGACTTCAAATGCTGTTAATTTGACGGATGGTTTAGATGGTTTGGCGATAGGTCCTGTTATGACTGTCGCTGTAACGTATGGAATCTTTGCTTATCTCGCTGGTAATGCCAGCCACTCTGCATATCTTGGGGTGCAGTTTGTATCAGGGGTAGGTGAAGTTAGTCTGATTCTTGCTGCTGTTTTTGCCGCTGGACTAGGGTTCTTGTGGTACAATACATTTCCTGCGCAAGTCTTTATGGGTGATAGTGGAGCGTTAGCACTTGGTGGATTGCTCGGGATCGTTGCTATCTTGGTTAAGCATGAGATTGTGTTGGTAGTGGCAGGCGGTATCTTTGTTATAGAAGCGTTATCGGTGATTATTCAACGTTATTCTTATAAATTGCGCAAAAAACGGGTTTTTAAAATGGCTCCGATACACCATCATTTTGAGTTAAAAGGGTGGGCTGAGCCGAAGATTATCGTACGCTTCTGGATTATCTCAGTAGTCTTGGCGGTGCTATCACTAGCAACGTTGAAATTACGTTAAGATATTATTAAACGTGATCGTTTACAAAGTTGAAGAACTTTTCTCGCTTCTGATTTTGCGATTAAAGATCTTCTTGCTCTTCTAAAGATAGTTTTATGCGGTTTTGGAGAGACTCAGTTGGATTCTCTCCGATGATAGCACAACAGGCTGTGGCAGCTTCAAGATTCTTTTCTGCTAAAACAGGGTCTGTATCGGCATCGTAATTTTTAATGTAAAAGCTACGTGCTTCTTCAGCTGCTGCTATTATTTTTAGGACGCTATCCGGACTTGGAAAGTCTTGACCATCGTGGATATCTTTTGCTTGCACAATGAAAGGTAGAGGGTCTTTTGCATTCCGTGCTAAACTTAAAAGGACTTCTATGCGTGCAGCTGCAGTAGCTTCCGATTCAGATAGGCATTGGCTAACTATCTCCGGAGTTAGGATAGCAGTTTCAGGAATGGAAGTGTCTGATAATTGGGTGGAACGGTCACTCTTTGAACTCTGTTTTCCTTTTCTTGAAATTCTTGCCATATCATTCTCCTAAAAACCTAAAAAGAACCCCCACTTCCAGATGTTTCTATTAAATTAAGATGTCACTTCTTTCAAAAAGAAGCTCTGCTTTTTTAAATTAATACCTCTATTCTTCCATTTTTTATTATTTGTCTCGTTTAAGGGGTGTTTTCGGCGTTTTTCTTTATTTTTAGAATGGTAAGGGTGTGGTTTAATGGAGGGAGAGTACGAGTATTCTTTTTATGAGAATCCCTTTGGGAGACGGTTATGTATTCAAATAATCCGACGTTAATATTTAGTAAAAATCGAAAAGACCTGAAGCCACCACTACTTTTGGATCCGATCTTGTTGGCTGTGACTATCGCTCTGGTTCTGTTTAGCATCGTGATGATCTATTCAACAACGGGAGTTACTTCACAAGAAAAATTTGGCGACTCCCTTTATTACGTTAAAAAACAGGGTGTGGCGGCACTTTTAGGATTCGTTTTGATGTATATTTTTGCGAAGCAGCCGTTGGATTTCTATCGAAGAATTTCCGTTTTTATGTATCCGCTATGCTTGGGGCTGCTGTTATTGACGTATATCCCAGGATTGGGCTCGGCATCTGGTGGCGCGCAACGGTGGTTAAATCTGGGCGGTCTGAATTTACAACCGGCGGAGTTTGTTAAAGTTTGTTTTGTTATTTTTATTGCAGGTTTCTTCGCTAGACAAGAGAGAAATCTTGAAAGTTTTACAACGGCTCTCGTCATTCCGATGGTGTATTTTGCCCCGATTGCACTGTTGCTTTTGTTGCAACCAGATTTCGGAAGTACCGCTATCTTAACGATGGTTATTCTAGCGATGGCGTTGGCGGCGGGTGTAAAATTACGACATATATTAGTGTTGGGTGGCACCTGTTTGGCTATGTTGGGAGCTTTGATAGTAATCTCTCCGTATAGAATGACGCGTGTACTCACCTTTCTTTCTCCTATGCAGGATGTTCAGGGTAAGGGGTATCAACTTACGCAATCATTAATTACCGTAGCTGGTGGAAATTGGACAGGAACGGGACTCGGTGGAAGTGTACAAAAACTTTTTTTCCTCCCTGCTGCACATACTGATTTTATTTATGCAGTAATTGCAGAAGAGTGGGGGTTTCTCGGCGCTGTGACGGTTCTTGCGGCTTTTCTGATCTTTTTGGCACGTGGGCTTAAAGTGGCATCCCGTTTAACAGATGATACATTCTCTTTTTCTCTGACTGTTGGCTTGACCTTATTAATAGTGGCTCCAGCGCTAATTAATATGGGGGTTGTGACGGGGCTTTTGCCGACTAAGGGGTTAGTCTTGCCACTACTCGGATACGGTGGGTCGAGTATAATGACCTCACTCGCTATTGTTGGAATTCTTTTAGCGTTGGCACGAGAGAGTAGAATTAAAATATAAAAATAGATGAGGTCTATACATTATAAAATATGATCTGGAGAAGGGTGTCATGAAAGGAGTTTGTGAAAACGATAAAGTTCAAAAAAACGCAGGTGTCGGTGTACGAGTTCTAATTGCAGCAAGTGGAACGGGAGGGCATCTCTTTCCGGCTGTTGATATTGCACGCGCTTTTCAGAAGATAGACGAAAAGGCTGAAGTGATGTTCGTCGGTTCAGGACGTTACTTAGAAGCTGAAATCATTGATAAAGCAGGATTTACCAGATCTGTAATCGATATAGTAGGGATAAAACAACGGGGCTTGAGTGGCTTAATCGAGTTTTGCATGAAGTTGCCAAGTGCGCTTTTGCAAGGTTGGGGGATAATCTCTCGATTTAAACCTGATATTGTAATTGGAGTCGGTGGTTATGTTACTGTAATTCCGGTGGTTTTAGCGTGGCTTCGTGGAATCCCAACATGGATTCATGAAGCTGAAAGATCTCCAGGGATGGCTAACAGATTTTTAGCGCACATCTCTTACCGTATCTCAGTTGCTTTTCAAGATGCACAAGTTTCTCAACGTGATAAAGTTGTTTATACCGGACAGCCGATAAGGGAAGTTTTTAAAGAGATCGCTGCGGAAAATAAAGAGGTAGATATACCGCGCAACTTATTAATAACCGGAGGATCGCAAGGAGCAAACGCTCTGGATACGGTTGCAGAGGCTTTAATACCGTTTTTTAAAGAGAAGAATTTAAATATCAGGCATCAGTGCAGGCAGGAAAATCTTGAGAAACTAAAAGCTGCTTATGCGGAGAATGGTGTCACTGCTGAGGTTATGGATTTTATTCAAGACCTGCCGGAATCTTATCGTTGGAGTGACCTTATAATTGCGCGTGCTGGTGCTGGAAGTACTATGGAGATCGGAGTGATTAATCGTCCGACCATCTTCGTCCCGTTCCCGTTCGCTCAAGGGAATCATCAACTTAAGAATGCACAAATCCTTGCAGATGCTGGAAAAGCCTTAATTGTGGAGGAGGGAGATGAGTTCTGTAATAGATTAGAAAAAGCGTTAGCAGATCTCTTAACACCAGCAATTTATAATAAGATGAAGGCTGCTCCATACCGTTCAAGATCCCTTGATGCTGCCGAAAATATCGCTAAAGGGTGTCTAAAGATTTTAAAAATTAAAAAAGGTAAATTTTTTACCTCCGTAGAAAACTAGCCGATCCGTTTTTCAGTTTGAGCCCGTTCAAGTGTCCTTAGAGGGTGCTGCCACTGGTGGGTGGCACCAAATTTTTAACCGCCGCCAAGATTTGACTGATCTGCCCAATCTGAAGGGTAAGCCCCTCAATTAGGACACCCACTTTTTGCTGAAGGGTGGCACCAAATTCGCCAAACCCCAACTTTTGCTAACATCTTGATATTACTAGCAGCCCTAAAGGGTGGCACCAAATTTTTAACCTCCGTAGAAATCTAGCCGATTCGTTTTGCAGTTTGAGCCCGTCCTGTTGTCCCTGAAGGGTGGCACCAATTTTTTAACCTCCGTAGAAATCTAGCCGATTCGTTTTTCAGTTTGAGCCCGTCCTGCTGTCCCTAGTGGGTGGCTCCACCTACAAAGCCAGCTGATCCTCCCAATCTGAAGGGTGGCACCACTTTTGACTAAAAGTGGGTGTTATTTTTTAATCGCTTGCGCTATCTTTTGAGGAAGCTTTTGAAAAAGTGAGTGTTAAGTGTCAATGGTAGTGTAAGAGATGGGGAAGATAACTCTAAAAAGTGTATATAGAACTCATACCTGTAATGAGCTAGGGGCTAAAGATATCGGTAGCGAAGTAAAACTTTCCGGTTGGATTCAACGAAAACGAGACTTGGGTGGTGTTGTTTTTGTTGATTTGAGAGACCATTACGGAATTACGCAACTTGTTTTTTCTGAAGCAGATCGTGAACAAATTCAGGATATTCGTACGGAATCTGTTATTCAAGTTTCTGGTGTCGTTAAACAACGTGAGGTCGCTAATCAAAAAATCACGACAGGTGAAATAGAGGTGCACTGCTCCTCTCTCGAAGTGTTGGGTCCAGCTCAAATGTTGCCGTTTCAGATAGCAGAAGATGATAATGCACCTGAAACAACGCGCCTCAAGTATCGATACCTCGATTTGCGACGTGAGAAGTTGCATAAAAATATCGTACTACGTTCAAATGTGATTAGAGCTATGCGCGAGATTATGCAGGATCTGGGCTTCTTAGAGTTGCAAACGCCGATTCTAACTAGTAGTTCTCCGGAAGGCGCACGGGATTTCCTAGTGCCGTCAAGGTTTCATCCAGGGAAGTTCTTTGCCTTACCGCAAGCTCCGCAACAGTTTAAGCAGCTGTTGATGGTCTCTGGTTTCGACAGATACTTTCAGATTGCGCCGTGTTTTAGAGATGAAGATCCTAGGGCAGATAGATCCCCAGGAGAGTTTTATCAACTTGATATCGAGATGGCATTTGCAGATCAGGAAGATGTCTTTTCAGTAGTAGAAACGTGCCTTGATGAAGTGTTTGCACGTTTTTCTAAAAATACCTTTACACGCAAACCATTTCCACGCATCTCTTTTGCTGATTCTATGGCTTGGTACGGTACTGATAAACCTGATTTAAGGGTTAGTGTTAAGTTGCAGGATGTAACGACGCTCTTTAAGCAATCACACTTTAAAGTTTTTGCTTCTGAAATTGCTAACGGAGGTCAGATTATAGCGTTACCGTTTACAGTTGAGGCAGCACCGTCAAGAAAATTCTTTGATAACACAGTAGCTGAATTTAAAGACCTTTGCGGAAAGGGGTTGGCGTATCTCATATTTGAAAACGGTGAATGTAGAGGAAGTATCTCGAAGTTTGTTTCTGAAGAAGAGGTTCAAGCATTAAAAACGGAGCTGCAATTTAAAGAAGATGGTGTAACCGTTGTCTTCCTTGCTGCTGGTGTAGCTAAAGATATTTTACCGTCTTTAGGTAAGTTGCGAGTTGAGTTGGGTAAACACTTCGATCAGATGGAACGTGATATCTTTAAGTTCTGCTGGATTACTGATTTCCCGATGTACGTACCAGATGAGGAGACAGGCGCTGTAACTTTTAGTCATAATCCGTTCTCAATGCCGCAAGGTGGGATGAAAGCTTTAGAAGAACAAGATCCCTTTACTATTCTTGCTTATCAATATGATGTTGTTTGTAACGGTTTTGAATTGAGTAGCGGTGCTATTAGGAATCATCGACCAGATATAATGTATAAGGCTTTTGAAATCGCTGGATATTCACAAGAGGTCGTTGATGAAAAATTCGGCGGTATGATTAACGCCTTTAAATTCGGAGCCCCTCCTCATGGCGGTATCGCCCCTGGTATCGACCGTATCGTTATGTTACTTGCTGGAGAACAAACTATCCGTGAAGTTATCGCATACCCTATGGCGCAGACTGTGGAAGACCTGATGATGGGTGCGCCCTCGGTTGTTTCTGAAAAACAGTTAAGAGACGTGCATATTCAACTCGCCCCAATAAAAGAAGGCAACTAACCCCGTCTTACTAGAGGGTGGCACTTTTTACGCCGTCCAGATCTAGCTAGCTCATTTTGTAGTTGCAGCCCGTTCAATCGTCCTTGAAGGGTGGCAGCAAAATCGCCAAACCCCAACTTTTGCTAACATCTTGATATCACTAGCATCCCTAAAGGGTGGCACCAAATTTTTCGCCCCAATAAAAGAAGGCAACTAACCCCGTCTTACTAGAGGGTGGCACTTTTTACGCCGTCCAGATCTAGCTAGCTCATTTTGTAGTTGCAGCCCGTTCAATCGTCCTTGAAGGGTGGCACCAAATTTTTAACCTCCGTCCAGATCTAGCTAATTCGTTTTTTAGTATCACCCCGTTCAATCGTCCTTGAAGGGACTTTTAGCTGTTGGGTGGCACCAAATTTTTAACGTCCTTGAAGGGTGGCACCAAATTTATCCAGTCGCCTAAGCCGTCAAAGCAGCAAAAAAAGAAGGGTAGCACCAAATTTTTAACCTTCGTCGAAATCTAGCCGATTCGCTTTTCAGTTTGAGCCCGTCCTAGCGTCCCTGAAGGGTGGCACCAAATTTATCCAGTCGACTTTTGCTAACATCTTGATATCACTAGCATCCCTGAAGGGTGGCACCAAATTTTCCTCCAAATTTTTAACCTCCGTCCAGATCTAGCTAACTCGTTTTGTAGTTGCAGCCCGCAATCGTCCCTGAAGGGTGGCACCAAATTTTTTACCCAGCCTTCCAATTAGGACACCCACTTTTAGCTGAAGGGTGGCACCAAATTTTTAACCTTCGTACAGATCTAGCTAATTCGTTTTTTAGTATCACCCCGTTCAATCGTCCTTGAAGGGTGGCACCAGATCTGCCAATTTCTAAGTTTTAGCTAACATATTGATATTATTACTAGCCTTGAAGTACTAGCCTTGAAGGGTGGCACCAAATTTATCCAGTCGCCTAAGCCGTCAAAGCGGCAAAAAAAGAAGGGTGGCACCAAATTTTTAACCTTCGTCGAAATCTAGCCGATTCGTTTTTCAGTTTGAGCCCGTTCTAGCAGCCTTGAAGGGTGGAGCTACATCTTGCGGAAGGAGGCCTTTTTCGAACTCTTTTCGTAGGGTGCGGATCTCTTCTACCTCTTCCGTTTCTGAAGAGGGGTAGCCCTCTGTTAACCTTAGGGCGGATAGACAACTACTTTTCGAGTGAGCGGAACCTGCTATCGGGAGTAGCCTCTGATCTTGATCTCGGCGTTTAGCACCGCCGTTTATCCCTGTTCCTTCTGGAGAGGTGCAGAATTCAGTACCTGCCGAATCGTACGGCGGATAGATATACCAGTTACCATCACGCCCCTTGTAGTGCGTTGCAAAATGAAAACGGGTGATTGAATTTGTGGCACCGCTGGTAGCGCCTCCCCATTGCGTAGCGTGACAACCATAAAAAGGACAATCTGCATCTGATAAAGGTGCTCCCGCTAAACTCATGCCGACAGCGCGGCTAAGTTGATGCGCAATAATCCAATACAGATCGATAAAGGTGTCTTGTGTGGCAGGCGCAGAGACCTCCTTCAGCCGTTGTAAGATCTCAGAATGCGCAACTACTAAAGCATCGTTTATAATAATACGATCAGTCGTGAGTGGCGTGCTTGTAGACCCAGGGATCTTTTTAGCATACCAAAATGAATCGGTAAGGTGTTGCGGCTTAGTCGAAATCCAAAGACCTCTCTGATCTGATAATTTAGCATCAGATCTATTTTTTGTTAGAGACCTGCTAAAATTAGATACGTATTGATCTTCGGTAATAAAATGTAACGCTACTCCACTCTTTTCAAAATAACCTAGACCAAGATTGTCAGGATCGTGAATAAAAAGATCTTTTTGTAGTGGGTTTGTTGAAATCCAACCAGTGACGGTAAAAAAACCACGATACTCTTCAAATAATGTCAAACCATCACCACGAAAATCGCTAAGAGGTAGATCGTCATTATCACTATCTTGCAGCGATCTCTGAACGGCGTATTGATCTTCCCAAACATCAGCGATCTTATTTCTGTTGTTATCAACGGGAATGGTATAGCCCCCTTGCTGTGTTGTCTTGCAAGGTATCCAGACACCGTTCTGTAACGTTTCAGCAGTGATCTCTCCCCAAGCAGCACCATCAAGCGCTTTTATAATAACAGAAGCCGTTCTTACTTTTGTACGTGTTTCTATGCTAAAGCCGTTAGTAGTTTCGGATGCCTCTAAGAAAGAGCTCTGATTTGGCTTAAAGATCAGATCAAAATTATCACCATCTCCATAATTAAGAGCCACCCCTTTATAACGTGTTACATTAGATAAATTAAAACGGAAGCGCAGGGGTTGTGGTGAAGAAGTTTGTGCTGTGATCGTTATCTCGCCATTAGGTCTAGGTCGCCAAGAGTATTCCGGAGCATTCAGAGTAGCAGTAACTTCTGCCTGAACGATTACAGGTGCAAAGAAAAAAGATATAAGAGCTAGTTTTAAGAGCGACATTAGACACTTTTAATGGTTGCTATCGATTCGCCGTATTTTAATAACTGCCCTGCTTTTAAGGGAAGAGGAGTTATTCGATCGGGCTCAAAGAGTAAAACCACAGTAGATCCGAGTTTAAAAGTTGCCATCTTATCCCCTGCAGAAAGGATCTTGCTGCCCGACACACCCTCTTTATACTGCAACGAAATACCACCTACATTTAACGCTGCTACCATAATAACGGCAAGTAGCCCCAGATCTGTTTTTAAAATAACGATCAACCTCTCATTTCTAGTAAAGAGGTTGTCATAACGGTTTAAAGCCCAGTCGTTAACGGGGAGAAGAGAGCCTGCTACATGAATAACGTCTATTATTTCTCCACCAAACGGAGCGTGAATATGGTGATAATTTTGCGGAGATAGGTAGAGATTAAAAAAATCACCGTTCATAAAATGGTCTGCATACCGTTTGTCAGACACAAGATCTGATATAGAATAGTTACGTCCTTTAACCTGTTCTATGGTATCATCTTCAATCTTCCCGAAATTACGTAACCTGCCATCCACAGGACTGACCACACCATTTTCGATCGCTCTTGCATCCGGTTTTAGATCGCGAATAAAAAAATCTCCGATCGTTCGATACTCCGAGAGTGGCTTAGCTGCTTCTGCAACATCTATCTTATAAAACTTGGCGAATGCTTTTACGCTCAGTGTTGAAAACGGAGCGGGAAGCTTACAATATGCTGCACGCCCTGCAAAATGGCTGATTAAATTTGTAATCTTGAACATGGCGGGGTTATAACTCAAATCATCACAATGATTAAAGTGTCAAAACGAGAAATTTGGAGAGTTATTGGCTTTTTTTAAGTATATTTCAGATAAAAGGGCAGTGTGGAGGTATGATGATAAGCGATCTTAATCAGAAACTTATTAAAAAGCAGATAAAATTTAATTGGAGTGGGATCTCTACAATTTTTGATTCTTCACAGGCGCTTTTTAGCTCTGTTGATATCGATCTGGGTACTAGAGCACTTCTAAATTCTCTGCGCAAAAATAAAGAATTAGATCTTTCTCGAGTTTTGGATTTGGGGTGCGGTTATGGTCCTATCGGGATCTTTCTTAAAAAACAGGATCCAACGCGAGAGATAGTAATGACTGATCGAGATCTACTAGCGGTTAAGTTCACTCAACACAACGCCCTACTAAACGAAACGGATGTGACGGTGCTTCCTGCCCTTGATTATGAGGGGATTAAAGAAAAATTTTCCTTAATCATCACTAATTTCCCAGCAAAATTGGAAAAACAGGGGCTTTTCGGATTTATCGCTAAGGCATCAAGAACACTCTTAGCACAAGGTGTTTTTGCAATAGTTGTTGTGCAGGAATTATGCGCAGATCTTGAAGATATTTTAGTAGATCTCGGTGATAAGGTAAGGCTCTGCTACCTTGAAAAGAAGAAGGGATACACAATTTTTCACCTTAAATTTAATGACACTATCGAGGGCGAAGTTAATTATCAAAGAGGTACCCTTGAGCTTCTGAATGAGTACTTACAAGATGATAAGAGGTTAAAAGTTTTAACGGCACGAGGGTTACCTGAGTTTGATACCTTGAGTTACGATACACAGTTATTGATATCACTTTTAAAAGGCTTCTCGAGTGCTCCGGAGTCGTTATATGTTTTGGAATCCGGACAGGGGCACGGTGTTGTCGCTGCTGCATTATTATGTAAATCCATTAAAGAGATCTCTTTAAATAGTAGGGATCTTTTAGCGCTACGCTTTTCAAAGAGAAATCTTGAAGCGTATTTTGAAGAAACTATACACCTCTTTCCAAAGCCGTATCTCGACACTCTTCCAATAGTAGATCTTCTAATCTGGAATGTTAGGAGCAAAAACAATCTAGTTGTGCACGAGGTCAATGCCGCTCTCTTAAAACAAAATAGGGAAAAGATGTTGTTTTATGGAGAAGCTTCAATTCTTGAGTATCTGATTGCAAAGTACAGCTTTAAATGTATTAAAAAGGTTTATAACAAAGGATACGTTGCGTTATTGGTAAACTAACCACATTTTTTCTCTCTTTTTAAAGAGATAAAAATACATTCTGTTTATCGTTAAAAAGAAGTATATTGCGCTCAACTGTTTTTTGAGTTCTTGTTTTGATTATTAGGGCAAGCAACAGATGTAAAAAACCTCTAAAGTGGGGGAGAGATATGCGTGTACTTACTTGGTTCTCTATAATTTTGTTGGTGGCGTTTTATATCGTTCAACCTGTCGATGATCCTGATCTGTGGTGGCATATTACGGTCGGCCGTTGGATCTTAGCTAATGCTGAAATCCCGACAGTTGATCTTTGGAACCGTTTTTCTGATGGATCTTTATGGCGAGCCTACTCTTGGAGTAGTGAGGTTCTCTTTGCTCTCTTTGATAAACATTTCGGCATTCAGGGGTTAATGATTTTAAAGATCATAATCACTGTTTTGCTAACAGCCTCTCTTTTTTACTGCATGGGACGCATCTCAAAAGATTGGTTTATCGGCGCTTTGTTAGGCACCTTTTCAACAGCGGCTTGCTATAATCATCTAACGTTACGACCACAAACGATAGTTTGGATCTTCCTTGCTTGGTTGTTATATCTGTTAAACAAAATTGATAAAGAGGGTCTCTCCCTGTGGCGTTCCGTTGCACTGGTGGGGATCTTTTGTGCATGGGCTAATACCCATTTAAGTACAGCACTAGGGATAATGACGGTTGTTTTTTGGTTGTACGCTCCTGGAAGATTAAAGTTAACGTTACAAGCTTTTTTACTTTCTCTCTTTGGAACCCTTATTACCCCGTACTACGGAGGTGAGTGGTTAACGTTTTTTAGTAAAACAGGTCATCCTTTTAAGATGAATGTTATCGCTGAATTTCAAACAGCTACTATCTTACAACACTCCACAGCATTCTTAATCATTGCAGTAGCGTTATTGATGGTGTTCCTCTACTTTAATTTGCGTTTAATCAGTGTCGGAAAGATCTTTCTATGTATGATTTTCACGGCAGGCGCTTTAGCTGTTTTAAAGTTTTTGCCGATGGCGGTAACAGTGCTGTGCGCTGCTGTGGCAACATGCTGGGCTAATTCTGTAGATGAAAGGGAGAAATTCGGAGGTCTGCCAGAAGGTTTTGAAAAGTTGCGTAGGTGTTATGATTGGCTACCCTCTTCGGGGCTAACTTTTTTCTGTTGTTGCTTGGCGATCGTCCAAATTTATCCGAAATGGAGAGACCTGCAAACTTATACAGCAACACCTGTTGGCTCTGTTGATTTTATACAGGAAAAGAATTTGCCGCATCCTATTATGAGTGGCTTCGGTCAAGGGGGATATCTGATGTATCGCTTTAGTGATGGTGATGGAAACCTTGAACATAAAGTAGCTATTGATGGCAGGACTAACGTTAATTCGCCAGAAGTTTGGGAAAAGTTCTACGCAGCGCTTTATCTTAAACATAACTGGAAGGAGTTCTTTGAATTAGTTCAACCAGAAACGGTACTTTGGAAAACAGATACGCCGTTAACGACGTTGCTTTTAGAATCTCCTGAGTGGTGTCGAGTTCATCTTTTCGGAGATGAGGAGAAGGGCTTCTCTGTTTTTGTAAAAGCAGAATATTTTAAAACTCGTCCTGATCTAACCTCTAATGATTGCAAAAGGCTCGATAAAAAAGGGTAGATTGCGCTAAGTTGATTTTGAAAGTTTAAGATAGTATTTTTATGGTCGTTTTGGTAACATGATCGGCGCAATTTTTATCTGTTAAAAACACTTTTATGGTAACGGATAAAGTTTTTATACCGATTTTTTTATTGGAGATAATACAGATGGGGAAAGGAGATTTAAGAACAAGACGGGGTAAAATTGCTAATTCCAGCTACGGAGTGGCTCGTCCCAAGAATAACAAGAAAAAAGCGAAGAAGTAGTTTTATTGATTTTAATGATGCTTTCTCCGTTTCTTGATATTTAGTTGAGCAGAGATTAATTTAGTAAGATTGAGCAACAAACATTGATAATAATATGACGAAGAGGCGTATCGGAGTCTTAACTGCTGGGGGCGATTGCCCTGGACTTAATGCAGCTATGCGAGGCATCGGCAAGGCCTGCATAGGGTCTTTTCAGATGGATGTGATCGGTTTTAGGGATGGCTTTAAGGGGCTGGCGGAAGATCGTGTCACAGATCTTTCAGGTGATGTCTTATCCGGAATCTTAACTATCGGTGGTACAATTCTTGGTACTAGTCGTGATAAACCGAAAAAGGTCTTTGTCGACGGTAAGACGGTAGATATGACGGAAGTCATCGTTAATAACTATCGGAAGCACGCCCTAGACGCTTTAGTCTGTATCGGTGGTGGTGGTACCCAAAAAAATGCGTATCAATTAGTTGAAGAAGGGTTGAATATAATTACCCTTCCGAAAACGATAGATAATGATGTGGTTGAAACAGATGTTACTTTCGGGTTTGATACCGCTTTAGGGATCGCCACAGAAGCGATCGATCGTTTGCACAGTACGGCTGACAGTCATCATAGAATTATTGTTGTAGAGGTGATGGGGCATAAAGCTGGTTGGTTGGCACTGGGTGCGGGGATTGCAGGTGGTGCTGATGTTATTTTACTACCGGAGATCCCGTATCACGTCGAAGTTGTGGCAGAGGCTATCTCTTGGCGTAGAAAACAGGGGAAAACTTTCAGTATTGTTGCCATTGCAGAAGGGGCTTTAAGCCAAGAAGAGTTGGCTAATAAACGAGATTACTCTGATGAGAAAGGCAGGAATGATCTCTTTGCTGCCAGTCATGCTTTAGCACTCTCCAAACAACTTGAACAACTGACAGGGTTAGAGTCTCGTGTAACGATCTTAGGTCATTTACAACGTGGTGGGGCACCCTCTGCTGGAGATAGACTTTTAGCTACGCGACTCGGTACTGCCTGTGCGGAATTTATCGCTGAAGATCGTTACGGAATTATGGTAGCTGCGAAAGGTGCTGGAGTTGAAGCGGTGCCTCTGGAGAAGGTGGCGGGAAAAAGAAAAACAGTTCCCCTTGATCATCCGTGGATTAAAAGCGCAAAACACGTCGGAACGTGCTTTGGAGATAGTTAAAACAAAAGAGAGATCTAAACCACTCCGAGATCTTTAGAGTGTCTCACAGACATTGATACCGTTTATATCTAAATTTATAGCGGTGTGTGAAGTGCCTGTTAACTTAAAAAGTAGCAGACACTCCCACCACTTAGTTATTTACTACCTTGATAGCTATTGTTACAGCGCTACCCTCAATATCCAATTCTTTAGTGATCTGCGGATCTGTTAAACTCTCAGCAAGGTTTACACAAAGAGTTTCTGATTTTATGTAATCACCGTGTTTAGCTAAAACATCAGCTAAACCTTGAATGGACATCTCAATCCTATCAGTCACGTTGAAGTCACCTTCCTTACGCATCTCCTGAATTTGACGAACCAAGTCACGAGCTTTTCCTTCAGCTTCTAAATCAGGGGTGATGGTAGTGTCTAACGCTACAACAACACCTTTGATTGATTCGACCGCTAGATCTTCATGCCCGATATAGACAACATCCATCTCATCTGCTGCTAACTGATAGTCTCCTACCGTAAATGTGCCGTCACTATTCTTCGTAAACTCTCCCTGTTTTGCTAAGGCGATGACTTTCTGCACATCACGTCCTAACTTCGGTCCAAGAATGCGTGCATTGGGAGCACCAACACATTTAGCAATCTGTTCTACATCAGCTACGATCTCAACTGCCTTTACATTCAACTCCTCTTGAATCGATTGAGCGTGTTTTTCAAGAGAGAGAGGTCTTTCAAGAACTATCTCAACCTTATTAAGAGGTTGACGAACGCGGATCTTTTCTCTAGCACGAATAGCTAAACCAGCAGCGATGATATTACGAACTGTTTCGATATCTTTACTGAGGTCTAAGTCTATCCAACTACTATCAACTTCCGGCCAATCTTGTAGGTGAACACTCTCTGTAAAGCCTAAACGTTGCCAGACATTCTCCGCTAAGAACGGACAGAACGGTGCTAACACTAAAGTTAAGCGTGATAAGACGCGGTAGATCGTTGCACAAAATGCGATCTTATCCGGATCTTGCGGATCTGGACTCCACATCCTTTGACGACTACGCCGAATGTACCAGTTGTTTAAGACATCCAAGAAATCAGGGATTAAATTCATAGCTTCATGAATGGCATAACCGTCTAACTTCTCTGTTATGCGATCAATTAAGATCTCCGTTTCAGAAAGGATAAAACGATCCAGCTCTGAAAGTTGATACTCTTCAAGTGGTTTTGTTAAGTTCTCTGAATCGATCTGATCGATCTCGGCGTAGGTTGTAAAAAATGAAAGAGCATTCCATAACGGTAAGGAGAGACGTTTTATCATATTTGATAAGCCATCATCCTTAAAACAGTGCTCGCCCATCCAGATTACACTTGTTGATAGTAGGTAAGATCTAAAAGCATCAGCGCCGTACTTATCTAATAGCACAAGTGGATCGGTGTAGTTGTTTAAAGATTTAGATAATTTTTTACCGTCAGCAGCTAGTAACGTTCCGTGAACAAGACAGTTATGAAAAGCAGGTTTGTCAAATAATGCCGTTGATAGGACGTGCATTACATAAAACCAACCACGTAACTGTGAAGAGTACTCAACTACAAATTGTGACGGAAAATGATCTTTAAAGAACTCCTTATTTTCAAAAGGGTAGTGCCACTGTCCGTAAGGCATGGAACCTGATTCAAACCATCCATCAAGCACCTCTGGCACATGTCGTTTAGTACCTCCGCACTTACAAGGATACGTGATCGGATCCAACCACTCTTTATGAATATCGGGCAGATCGTGTCCCGCAATCTTCTCTAGCTCTGCGATAGATCCGTAAACATCACGCTCTTGGCAGTGATCGCACTCCCAAACTGGAATCGGTGTTGCCCAGTATCGATTGCGCGATATATTCCAATCGCGGGCGTTCTCCAACCACTTCCCAAAACGCCCGTATTTAACGGAGGCAGGATACCAATTGATCTCCTCGTTATTTTTTAACAACTTGTCTTTGATCGCCGTTACATTAAGGTACCAAGCGTCAAGTGGTTTGTAGATAAGTGGAGAGCGACAACGCCAGCAGTGTGGATAGGTGTGCTCCATCGTTTCATCACGAATGACAAGCCCCTTATCTTTTAAGAATCTGATTATTTCAGGATTCGCTTCAAAAACATTCTTACCAGCAAAATCTGTGACAGCAGGGGCTAAATTACCCTGCTCATCAACAGCAGCTACGAGCGGAATGTCGTTAGCTCGACAAACCCAGTAGTCATCCTCTCCATAAGGAGCGATGTGCACGATGCCGGTACCGTCAGTGGTTGTAACGAAATCACCGAGTAAAACTCTAAAACGTCCTGTGCCTGCTTCATCGTAATACGGAAAAAGTGGTTGATAGGTATAACCACGATCAACTAATTCTTTCCCTGAAAACTCTTCAACAACTTCAAAGCCGTCAAGCTCTTTCTTATATTTTGCAATACAATCAGAGCCCATGATGAGTTGCTCATCACCCACCTTGATAAGGGAGTATTTAACATCTGCACCAACAGCTAACGCCAAGTTTGACGGTAAAGTCCAAGGCGTGGTCGTCCAAGCAACAAAATAGGTGTTCTCCAACTCTTTTGCTTTAAACTTAACGGTGATGGTTCGATCCTGTCTCGGACGCATACTATCATCAAGTCTGGTATCTGAAATTGAAAGAGGCGTTTGACAACGGTAGCAATACGGGCTGACACGAAAATCTTTATAAATTAACCCCTTTTTATACGCTTCTGAAAAAGCCCAGATAACAGATTCCATAAAGGTACGATTGAGGGTGGCGTACGGGTGGTGAAAATCAACCCATCTACCGATCCGTTCGATGTATGTTTCCCAAGCTTTATTATACTTTGAAACGATGTTGCGGCACTCGTCATTAAAAGCCTTAATTCCAATCTTGGTTTCGATCTCTTTTTTATCGGTGATGCCGAGATTTTTTTCAGCTTGAGTTTCAATCGGTAAGCCGTGACAGTCCCAACCCCAAGCACGAGGCACGTAGTAACCACGCATGGTTTTATAACGAGGGATTAAGTCTTTTAAAATAGATACAAAGAGTGTCCCGTGATGAGGATTGCCTGTCGGAAATGGAGGCCCATCATAAAAAACAAACTCCTCCTTGCCCTTATTCCGCTCCAGAGATGCTTCAAAAGTTTTTTCTTCTTTCCACCTTTTCAGTACGGTCTCTTCAAGGTCGGGAAACGATGGCTGTGATTCAACCTTTTTAAATTTCATTTTTTAAGTTCCTAAAATCAGGTAACCGCTTAGAGATATCTTTGACACCGTTTGTGTGGGCAACGTCGAATAATGCTCTAAAACAGTATTGAAGTTTGGAATTTTCCAAACTCATTTAGACCTGTGTGATATCTGTGTTTTTCAGCTTGAAAACCGATCTAACGCAACACGGCGCAATATAACTGTTAAAGGTAGCAACTGCAAGCACTTGCTAAGGGGGGCAATTATTCGAAATTGTACCGTTTTTTGTAGTTATCACCTCGTCTGGTAAGGAGGTTAAGCATTAAAAGATCGGCTATTTTCTTAATACTGACGCAACTGTAACGAGCTTAAAACAACGCCTCATAACGTACCGATGCTGCACGGATTGCTGTCGATTTTCTTAGTCATTATAGCCGCCGCATAACAGTAGTGATCGATTGACAATGCCCGCCAAGCATTGTATTACGCATTGAAATTATTAGAAATAACATTAGATCGCTGGTCTTACCGACAGGTTTAAGAGGTCGTTGCCTGTTAATTGATGCTCTAAGTGGGGAAGTCGATATGGATGAATATACCCCTGTGAGACTGGAGTTTGATTCCAGTCTTACCTGTAAGCTCTGTGGCTCTAAGGAAATTACAGAACTTCTTGAAGGAGTTAAAGATCCTTTAGGTCATGTGGCAGAAAGTTTTTCAATTTATAAATGTAATTCCTGTCAGGTTGCATTTACTTTTCCTGTGATTCGTAATTCTGATCTCGGGTTTCTTTACGCAGGACAATATTTTTCTGCAGCAGATGAGTTGAGTTGGGCAGAGCGGCTGTATAGAAACGATCAATATCGGTATGATTTTAAACTATTTCGTTCTTTAGTCAGTCGTCATTCAAAAATACTTGATTATGGGTGCGGGAATGGCTCAAGAGTCAGGTATTTGTGGAGTAAGGGATACGAAAACGTAGAAGGGGTCGATAAGTACAAGCAAGGTGGTGAGGTTGTAGATCAGCGCCTTATCGGCTGTGATCCTCTACACTATTACCCCCAAGAGAAGTATGACGTAGTGACAGTTTATCATGTTTTTGAGCATCTGCCGGACATTAAAAGTCACATTAGTCATATTCGAAAGAACTTGTTGTTGCCGGATGGTCTTTTAGTTGTGCAAGTTCCGAACTTTGATTGCTGGCAACGAAGGTATGGTGGGTCATCTTGGGTAGTGCTTGATGTTCCTAGGCATTATTGGCATTTTAATCAGAAGAGCCTAACCACTCTTTTACTCCAGCAAGACTTTAAGATTATTAAGACGGTAGCGAGGAATTCTATTTTTCATCCAACCTCCATTTTAAGTACGGTTTTTGGATATGATATTCGAACGCAGTGGCGAAATGGCAACAAATCGCCACTCAGGTTGCAGGTGGAATTTCTTTTTTTACACCTATTAGCTACCCCTTTGGTTTTTCTCGAGAATATTTGCCAAAATAGTTCGATACTAAACGTAGTTGCTAGAAACAGTGCGACAGGTTTTGTGGGGGAGGAGATCAAGCGGTGAAAATTTCTGTAGTTACACCAGTTCTAAATGGTGAGCGCTTTCTTGCTCAAACGATTGAAAGTGTTCTTGGACAGCAGGGAGATTTTGAACTTGAGTATATTATTCGTGATGGTGGTTCTACTGATAATACCTTAGCGATTGCTAAAAGTTATGCTGGGGATCCTCGGGTAACAGTCATATCTGAGAGGGATCAATCAAATTACGATGCTATTGATAAAGCAATGGCGCTGGTGACTGGTGATATTGGTTGTTGGATTAATGCTGATGATTATTACGAACCTGGGACCTTTAAAAAGGTGATAGAGGCTTTTCGCAGGTCTCCTGAGCGAATGTGGTTGTATGGGCGTTGTGACATTATTGATGAAAACAACAAAGAGATTCGAAAGTTAATCACCTTTTATAAAAACATACTGGGTTGGTTTTACAGTTACAGACTTTTGTTGTGCGAGAATTATATTAATCAGCCAGCAACTTTTTGGAAAATGGATCTCTGGCGAGAGGTTGGTGGGCTTTCAATGCAATATCGTATAGCAGCTGATTACCATCTTTGGCTAAAGATGGCGCAGCGTTCATCTGCTATCAGTGTTCACGATTGTCTGGCGCATTTTCGACGGTGTGGACAGTCGATTAGTGACAATCACTTTGAAAGGCAGTTTTCCGAGGAATTGAAGATTGCCGCCGAATATGGTGGATGGTTAGTACGACTAATTCATCGTTTTAACAGTTGGAAAACTGTAACGGTTTACAGATTATTAAGATGGAAGAAAAGAAACGTATCTTAATTACTGGCGGGAGTGGATTCATCGGGACTAATCTTGTTGAATTCTATCTTGAAAAGGGTTGGGATGTCCTTAGTCTTGATAGCGCATCGCCACGTAATGAAAAGCACAAAATCTGTTTCAGACAAGTTGATATTCTTAATCGACAAGATTTGCTTCAGGCGTTTAAGGATTTTAATCCACACTATTTGGTTCATCTTGCGGCTCGTACCGATCTCGATGAGACTAAAGACTTACACGGTTATGACAGTAATATGCAGGGAGTTAGTAACGTTTTAGAAGCATGCAATTCCTGTCATTTGTTGGAACGAGCAATATTTGCGTCCAGTATGTTGGTATGTCGTTTTGGCTACATTCCGAAAAATGATGACGATTATGCTCCAAATACCCTTTATGGTGAGAGTAAGGTTGTAACAGAAAAGATTATAAAAGAATCACCTCCATCTTGTTCATGGCTGATTGTCAGACCAACTTCAATATGGGGTCCATGGTTTGGGGTTCCTTACAGGAGCTTTTTTGAGTGTGTGATAAAAGGGATATTCGTGCATCCTGGTAAACGTGCCGGAACTGCCACTTATGGTTATATTGGTAATACTGTTTGCCAGATTGATGCCTTGCTGCAGGCAGAGGATGAGAAGGTGCGGGGGAAGATTTTTTATTTGGGGGATGAGCCAGCTAATAATTTATCTGAATGGGCTGATGAGATCGCTTCGGTAGCTTCCCGAAGGTTATTAAGAATTCCTTATGGCTTGATGCGTGTGGCTGCGTTAGTGGGGGATCTCCTTGGAATGGTGGGAATAACGGCTCCTTTAACCTCCTTTCGGTTGCGGAATATGACCTCTGACAATAGCCTTGATTTATCAAAAACGGTTGAAGTAACAGGGAGTCCCCTCTATTCGCGTGTTGAGGGTGTAAGAAAGACGATTAAATGGCTGCAGGAGGAGTCTGTATAGGCTATAGTTTTGTAAGATTGAAGGGGGTTGATGCAGCGAAGTCAAAACACTCAAGAAATTCGTCCCAATCTTTGGGCTGCTTTATCATTCTGTCGATGTTAAATTGTAGTTTACTTTTCCAAGAAGTGCCTTTTGGATTATACTTAAAAAACTCAACACTAAAATTCGTTGATGTAAAATCTAAATTATTTTACGACAAGGAGTGTTTTTCCGTGAACCTATACCAGAGCGGTACCCTTAAAAATTGAGAGATAGTTTTTCCGTCTTCCAAAATTTGCTCTTTACCGCCGTAGGAGATGACATTGAAACGAGAGGTGTCATTCAGAACTAAATTAATTTCGTGACAGAAGTAAAAAACATCGTTTGGAGAGTCACTAGAGCGTACCGCATGAGATGTAATCTGAATCGCTTTAATTGTTTGTAAAGCGAAGAGATTTTTTGATTTAGGGTTTGTTACGTTGTTAGGAGGTTTAGATCCTTCCCAATAGTAGCCCAACCTTTTATCGAAATTTTTTACTCTAGTAAGACCGTGTGAGACTGCCACTATAAAGGGGAGGATAATAAAAAAAAGTATACCGGCAGCAGCCATAAGGAACTCGGAAGTATTCATGCCGATAAAAAAAAGTGTTATTCCTAAGATACCAAAGATGAGAAAAAAGATCTTACAAAAATTAGTAGGTTTATATTGTAAGAGGTAGTCGTCTTTTCTAATTAGATTGTGAGTTTTGAAAGTTGAACTAAACCCCGTTGCTGGAGTCCAATCTATTCTCTTACAGAATGGATCCGTTATCTGTGAAATGTTTTCATCACAATATTCGTCCGGCTTGTCACTCATTTCGTCGTTCAAAATGTAGTCCTTGAAAGGATCTTCAGTAGTAGCTGATGAGTAATTACAGGAAGCCTGATCCCTAAAGTCAGCGTAGGTCTTTAAATGGTAGCCTAGATCGGGCTTTCCTTCTGTGTCAATGACTCCCTTTTTGAAAAAAACCCCTTTAATTAGCACTATTTCGAGTATAAGTAAGATAAGTCCGAAAAGTGTAACGACCACTGCAATGGGTAGGTTTAAGCCATCTAATATCTCTGATTTTAAGATCGAATCGGAATGGTCTAACGGATTGTAAAGAACATCTACAGCTGATCCTTGTGGATACTTAGCGATGAATTCTTCAGCCGCTGCTTTTTGAGAAACTGTTTCTTTTGAGGGGATAAAGTTATCAGATCTTGTAACTCCGTTAATAGTATATTCATAAATAATGACAGGACGATAAAGATGAAAGGTGTCGCCGCATGGAGAGGAACCAAATTCCTGTCTTATGTTTGAAGATAGGACATGCCCCTCTACATGGGAGTATTTTTGAGCATGAACACCTCTTGAAACAACTTGATATAAGTTGTTTTGTAATAAAAAAGGGAGGATGTCAGGGTTAAGCATAAAGAGAAGAAGGAGTGGCAATATAAATAGTTGTGTAATAAGAAAAGCGGTAACTTTATGAACTTTATAATTATGAACTCCCATGTCTATCTGTGTCGGATTTTTTCTAACGCCACTAAAGTTTAAAATTAGTAAATACTTAAAGGGTAGATTAAAACGGAAGTTGTAAAACAGAGTGTCTATTAAAAGTTATTCAAACAAGATTTTTCCGTAAGAAATACGGTACTTAAAAGCAAGGTACCCTCTTTTAGCCTTAGCGCAGAACGTTTTTGGTGTGAGCATGCGGGGGGGGGGAGGGTTTTTTTAGAAAACGAAAGATCCTTATTTTATAGTAGGTGTTTTGACTTTGGTAGATCCGGATCAGGAGCCTTAAATTTAAAGTGTGTTGTGACACTGTATTTATTTGTTCTGTTTCGTGCTAACATATTGGGCTGGTGTTTCTCGATAAGGATATTTTAATACACTTAGAAGTGAAGGGGAGATTCTTAAAAATGAATGAAGCAGATCTCGCTGCTCTCTATGAGGCGCAGCGGTCGGAATTAACAGAAAATAAAGTTTATACGTTATTGGCAAAAATTGAGAAGGATCCTGACAATAAGAAAGTCCTCTTAAAGTTGGCAGGAGAGGAGGGGAATCACGCCAAGATTTTAGAAAAATATACCAATAAGAAAGCTTCGTTGAAGCCTTTGACCGTTTTTAAGTTTTATTGGTTGGCACGAATCTTAGGGGTTACATTTGCAATAAAGTTGATGGAAAGGCAGGAGGGGAACGCTGAAAACTTTTATGCTAAGTTTACAGAATATCCGGAGCTGCAAAAAATAGCACATGAAGAAAATAACCATGAAATGCACCTCGTCGCTATGATCAATGAAGAGCGTTTGGAGTATATGGGCTCTGTGGTGCTCGGGTTAAATGATGCTTTAGTTGAATTTACAGGTGCCTTAGCAGGATTTACCTTAGCTTTAAATGATGCTCCGCTAATTGCACTTACGGGGAGTATTACGGGTATCTCAGCAGCTCTCTCTATGGCATCATCGGAATATCTTGCTACTAAATCAGAAAATGACGATACCAAGCATCCCGTTAAAGCCGCCATCTATACAGGAATCGCTTATATTATTACGGTAGCTATCTTAATCTCGCCGTTTATCTTTATAAGTAATGTTCTGTTAGCGCTTGCTACGATGTTGGTTTTTGCGTTGATAATTATCGCACTGTTTAATTACTATTACAGTGTGGCGCGTGGTGAAAGTTTTAAAAAACGTTTTTCAGAGATGGCGATATTGAGCTTCTCCGTAGCTGGTATCAGTTTTCTTATCGGATATGCTTTAAAGTGCTTTACCGGTATTGAAGTATAGCTCTGATCCGTTATTTTGTGATCTATATATTATCAAATATTTTTTTATGATTTTCAAACTTGACGAAAACTTAATAGTTCGGTAGCAAGGGGGCTAAAAATTCCCCCGATTCAATAAAAACGTAAATATATATAATGGGATCTTTATGGATTGGTATCTTGTCGCTGTTATCTTACTCCTTGCCTTCGCTGTTTTAGATCTGATCGTTGGTGTTGCAAATGATGCAGTTAATTTTCTAAATTCTGCTCTCGGGTCAAAAGTAGCTCCTTATGTTGTTATTATGACCGTCGCCAGTTTAGGCATCATCTGCGGCGTGCTTTTTTCGAGTGGCATGATGGAGGTCGCTAGAAAGGGTATCTTTAACCCTTGGCAGTTCACGATGCCTGAGCTCATGACAGTTTTTTTCGCCGTTGTTTGTTCGGATATTATCTTGCTCGATATCTTTAATAGTCACGGCTTGCCGACCTCTACAACTGTAGCGATCGTCTTTAATCTTTTGGGAGCATCAGTTGCCGCTGCTTCGATTAAGATCTTTGCTAAGGGTGCAACACTTGCAGAGCTAGGAGAGTACATCAATAGTGAAAAAGCGTTAGTTATTATCTCTGGTATCGTGCTTTCTATCGCAGTAGCTTTTTTCTTTGGTGTGATAGTGCAACTTTTATCACGCTTACTCTTTACCTTCAATGTTGAAGCTAAAGTAAAACGGTACGGAGCTCTTTGGGGAGGGCTTGCCTTAGCCTCCATCACCAGATTTATCTTAATCGATGGCGCTAAAGGCACGTCTTTTATGACACCTGAAAATTTACAGTGGCTGGAAAATAATTCCCTCCTTGTTTTAGGGTTAGTTTTTGTGGTTAGTGCCATCATTTTAGAGGTGCTGATCTGTTTAAAGGTTAATATATTTAAACCCATCATTCTAATCGGAACGTTCGCTTTAGCTCTATCATTTGCGGCTAATGACTTAGTTAATTTTATCGGGGTGCCTTTAGCAGGGTTATCTGCATACTTAATAGCGCATTCTACGCCGAATCCGTTAACTGTCATGATGGATGATCTGGCAAAACCGGTACAGACGCAGACATACTTTTTATTGACTGCCGGAATTATTATGGTTGCGACACTCTGGCTTTCCAAACGTTCAAAAACGGTTTCACAAACGGAGATTAACTTATGTCGTCAAGATGAGGGGATAGAGCGTTACGAATCAAACGCCGTAGCACGTGCTATCGTGCGAGCGACAACGCAGTTTTTGGAGGTAGGGAAGGTCTTGTTGCCGAAACCTCTTTTGAAAGCGGCACAACGTCGTTTGGATACGACGTGTGTTTTAGAGCGTGAAGGGGTGGCTTCGTTTGACCTCTTAAGAGCTTCCGTTAATTTAATGGTTGCCAGTGCGATCGTTTCTTTTGCAACTTCATTAAAGCTTCCGCTTTCAACGACTTTTGTAACATTTATGGTCGCTATGGGTTCCTCTTTTGCAGACCAAGCTTGGGGCAGAGAGTCCGCTGTTTATCGTGTGGCGGGCGTTTTGACAGTTGTTTCAGGTTGGTTTGCTACGGCGCTCTTTGCTCTCGTAGTTTCTTTTATCTTCACTATTATTATTCATTATCTCGGAGTTGCTGGGGCGTTTGGTATAGTTTGTCTCCTCGTATGCTCTTTATACCGCACACATAAAGCACACGGCAAAAAAGAGAAAGAAAAAGAGGCTGAAGAGGTTTTTAATTTAAAGAAATTAAAGGATCCGCAGGAGGCAGTTTCAATCACCTTTCAACATACCGCAATTTTTATTGCAGAGATTAGAAGTGGTTTAAATGAAACGTTAGAAGCTCTGTTTGCGGAGAACCTTTCCGAATTAAACGCTCAAAAAGCAAAGGTTAAAAAGTTACGTAATTGGTCGAACATTATTACTGCAAATATCTTTAAATCTCTACGCATCTTGGAGTCGGCAGATAATGTTGAATGGCATAAATATACACAGTCTATTCGTTGTTTGCAGAGTATAGCAGAAGGTTATGGAGATGTAGTAGCACGCTCGTATACTCATATCCGCGATCAACATAAAGGTTTGTTAGCTATTCAAATTGAAGAAGCAAGGGGGCTAATAACTCTTTTTAATGAGATCTTGCAAAATGTAGAAACAATGCTTTCTCAGGATCAAGCTATTAGATACGATGATGTTCTTAAGCAACATGAAGCGTTACGTAATGCTATCGATAAGATCAACGCTATTCAGATTGAGCGGATAAAAGATCGTTCTTCTAAGACGAGGTTGAGCATCCTTTTTTATGCTGTGATCGGGAATATGCGTCGAATATCTAGACAAAATTTACGCTTACTAGAGATCTTTCAAGAATCTCTCTTGGGTGAAGTCGTAAAAGAAAAAGATGGTGGAGCTGAACCACTTGAATCAGTCTAAGTACTGTCCCTTTAAAATGTTTTATTTGTAATTACGCTGCCTTATGTTAATGAATGGGCTAGCGAGGTAAGGTTTTTGCGCCTCTTGCAGCGGGATTGTTATCTAAGATGAGAAAAGTCGGTGTTAAAATACAGATAGAGAGATGAAATTTATAATTGTCGGTGCAGGAAATGTAGGACTTGGATTGGCTGAACGGTTGGTTAGTAACCAACACGATGTGGTTGTAATCGAAAAAAAAGAGAGTGTTGTCCGTGCCATCCCTAATTCTCTTGATATCCAAGTTATTAAAGGTAATGCCTGCTCAACTCAAGTTTTGTTAGATGCTGGTTTAAAAGATGCAGACTATTTAATCGCTGCTAGTAATAACGATGAAGCTAATATCTCGGTTTGTCTACTTGGGAAATTGATCAATCCCTTACCGAAACGGGTTGTTAGGTTACATAACGTCGATTTTCATAAACGTATTATAGCTGAAGAAAAATTATCGGAATATTTTGATCTGATTATCGATCCAGATCAGGCCGGTGCAGAGTACCTCTTTCGTCTTTTAAAAGTAGTGGGGGCGCGAGATGTTGTAGAGTTTGCTGAAGGGAAGTTGATCGCTCTTGGCTTGGAGATAAAAGATGGTGCTAAAATCGCTGGTAAAAAACTGGGCGCTCTAAAAGGGATGATTTCAGATGCTCCATTTCTGGTTTTAGGTGTAGTACGAGATCAGAAGTTAATGATTCCATCTGGAAAAGATCGTCTGCGTGTAGGAGATATCGCATATATCGTTACACCTTTAAATAAAACAGAGACTATTTTTGATCTGTGCGGACAAAAGTTGGAATCGCCTAAATTTATTGTGATTTGGGGTGGCTCAACCTTAGCGCTTAGTTTGGCTGATATGTTGGAACACACCTCCATTCAAACTAAGATAATAGTGCCGGAGGTAAAAGACGGTGGTTTGTCGTATTTGGATCGCTTTAAAAATGTTCTAATTTTGCAGGGCGATGGTACAGATATGCAGCTTTTAATGCAGGAGAATATTGCAGATGCTGATGTTTTTGTTGCTGCAACAAATGATGAAGAGAGTAATATTTTAGGTGCTATTTTAGCAAAGAAATTAGGTGCAACCTCAACTATGGCGATGGTCAATAAGAGGGCGTATCTCTCACTCCTTTCAACTTTAGGTGTTGATTGTGTAGTTAATTCTAGAATTGCCGCAGCTTCTTCTATCTTCAGATATCTCCACGCTGGTTCTGTGCTTTCAGAGCTTTCAATGGAGCAAAGTAATGCTGGGTTCGTCGAGATAGAAGTTTCAGAGAGATCAAAATTAGCCGGAAAATTAATTCAAGATCTGGTATTCCCCCCCAGAATTTTAATCGCTGCTATTGAAAGGCAAGGAGAGGTTTTAATCCCGACAGGTGCTGATGAAATTCTTGTCGGTGATGTCGTTGTAATCTTCTTATTTAAAACAGAGATGCGTAAACTGGAGAAGATACTACAAGTTAAGTTGGAGATGACTTAATAAAAAAGCTAGAAAAAGAAAGATATCTCTGGTTAGTTAATAGAGCGTTTTTATCTTTATATGTTGAAGTTGTGCGTGACATTGTTTAAAAGGTCACGCACAACGCCCTCAAACCTATTACTCGTTAATCATATATTTAGCAGCAATAGACTCAAGTGGTGTGGTAGGTGTTTTACCTGCGATAATCGCTTCTAACGCAGCTAAATCAGATGCCCAAACGGTGTCACCTGCTGCAACTAAACAGGTAGAACCTTTTTCCCACTTCTGAGTTAGTTTGCCGTTATTGTAGTAATAAAGATCTTCGGCAGTTTTAGTGGCGTACTGTCTCATAGCAGGTTGAACATCATTCGGTTTGAACCAAAGTTTAATTTCACGTTCAGCGTCTGCGGTATTGGCAGAAGCGTGAATTAAATTATCCATCCTATCACCGATGGAGTTGCCCGCTTCATCTTTCAGAGGAACTACTGTTCCAAGTGCTCTAATACAACCTGGTTTGGTATCTCTTGCAACGTGAGGATTGGTGGGACCGCAGATAGCACGGATCTTTGCAACCGCATCACTACCTTGATAAATCAGAGCGATAACACGTCTACGATCTGCCTCTGCTTCGGAATAGTGTAACTTGCCGCAGATGTATTCAAGTAGGGAGGGGAAAAAGACTTTGCCCTTATGTTCAGCATAGTGCTCTTCGGCGAGCATCTTTGAAACGCTCACTACTTTAGCTCCGGCAAAATATAAACCGGTATGAAATTCAGAAAGTTGAGAAAGAACATAGCCGGTTAAAGAATTACGCATAGCGTCCGGCTTGATCAAAACAAGAGTCGATTGTGTATCTGTATTTTGCATTTTATTAACAAGCTCCATATTTGGTAAAAAACATGATAGAGTAAACGGTAATACTATTTTTTTACAAAATCAATGTAGGCGGCATTTAAGTTAAAAGGAGAGGATAGATCGCTCCATCCTGATGTAAATGAATTCAGGTAGATCTAATACCTTTACTTGATACAATAACGATCTTTAGAGACCCCTAAAAAACGGGATGAATAGCTTTTTTACTTTTTAGAGCTTGTTATTTTCCAAAGCCCATTGATAACTGATCTTTAAGCCATCTTTTAATGAAACTTGTGGAGACCAGCCTAGCGCTTTTATCCTGTCAACATTGAGTAGCTTACGGGGGGTGCCGTCAGGTTTACTTGTATCAAAGGCGATCTGACCCTTAAAGCCGACAACTTCAGCGATCTGTTGTGCCACCTCTGCAATAGTGCAATCTTCACCTGTGCCGACGTTAATTGTTTGCGGCTCCTCGTATTTTTCCATTAGTGTAAGTAGACCTTCTGCTAAGTCATCAACAAAGAGGAACTCGCGTCTCGGAGTGCCGCTCCCCCAGATAGTGACCGTATCACTCTTTTTTATCTTTGCATCATGAAACTTTCTGATTAGTCCTGGTATAACGTGAGAGTGCTCCGGATGATAATTATCACCTGGTCCGTACAAGTTGGTAGGCATGGCGGAGATAAAACGTTTTCCGTATTGAAGTTGCAACTTTTCACAAAACTTCAAACCAGAGATCTTAGCTAAGGCATAACCTTCGTTTGTTGGCTCTAGGGGACCTGATAAGAGCGAATCTTCTTTAATCGGTTGTGGAGCAAGACGGGGATAGATGCAGGAACTTCCTAAGTAAAGCAACTTCTGCACGTTACTATTAGCCGCTGCATGTAAGACGTTTAAGGATATCTGCATATTCTCATAAAGAAAATCTGCCTGATACCGTTGATTAAAGAGGATACCGCCGACCTTTGCCGCAGCAACAAAGACATAGTCGATCTCCTCTTCCTTAAAAAAAGCATTAACATCAGCTTGATTGAGTAAGTCCAGTTCAGCGCGTGTGCGGCTAATAATATTACAGAAGCCGTGTTTCTTTAATGCTCTAACGATAGCCGATCCAACTAGCCCTGTATGTCCTGCAACGTATACCCTTGAAGATACTTCCATGTCGTACACCTTATAAGTCAATTAAACTTTGATATAAGCACCCTAATAAATTACCTTTAGAGATGAAAAATATGATAAAGCAAAAAAGTAATTACTTAAAGCCTAAATTCCCAAAAAAGTAATTACTTAAAGTATAGATGTTGTTTAAGAGGGTGAACGATCTAGAGCCTCGTTATTTAACACTGTTTTATAAAACTTATTGAGTTAACTTTTGTTATTCGAGTAATTTTTATATCTAGTTAAGGTAAAATCGTACAGATAGTAAAAAGTAACAGGTTTATTTTATATTCTGTTTTAAGTATCATGCGGAACATTGTAGTAAGTTGTAGAAGAAGTGCCACGTTAGTTATAGCGTTGTTTTTTTAGCTGTTTATTTTTTATACCGGCAGAGGTTTTGCGGGCGGAGGAGAAATGGAAGAGAAGGGTGTTGAGATCCGTGTAGAAGATGATCGTACTGGGATGAGTCCGGAAGCCTTTTCAAGAGCGTTTATAGATAATCTACTCTATATGCGTGGGCAGGATAGAACGACTGCTTCTGCCTATGACTGCTACTGCGCTTTAGCCTACACTATGCGCGACCGCTTGATGCACCGTTGGATAAAATCGAGGCAAACTCACTTTAATAACAGATCGAAGTTTGTTTTTTATTTTTCAGCAGAGTTTTTATTAGGGCGGCATATGCATAACGCCCTTCTGAACGCTGGTTGTTGGAGACAGGCACGACAAACTTTGGCGGAGTTCGATCTCGATACGTACGAAATTTTTGAACAAGAACCTGAGCCTGGTCTTGGTAACGGTGGCTTGGGACGTTTAGCAGCCTGTTTTCTTGATTCACTGGCAACTCTTGATATTCCTGCTATTGGGCACGGTATCCGTTATGAGTTCGGTATTTTTGAACAACGGATTGAAAACGGCTGGCAGATAGAGCATCCAGATAAGTGGTTGCGCTGGGGTAATCCGTGGGAAATTTCACGTCCGCAATTAACGGTGGAGGTAAAATTTGGTGGAAGAGTTGAGCCGTATACTGATGAGAACGGTGTTAGACGTGCTTACTGGTTCCCTGATCTGACGGTTTTAGGCACACCTTACGACACAATTATTCCTGGATTTAAAACAGAAAACGTAGCAACGCTACGGCTATGGCGTGCGGGAACGAGTAAAGATTTTGATCTGCAGATCTTTAATGCGGGAGACTACTTTCAAGCTGTGCAGGATAAAACATTTTCTGAAAATATCTCAAAGGTGCTTTATCCGAATGACAATACAGTGCAGGGCAGGGAGTTGCGTTTACGGCAGCAGTTCTTCTTTGTTTCGTGTGCTTTGCAAGATATTTTGCGTGTTTATACGGCATGGCATATGTCAGATATGTCGAAGTTACACGAGTATGCTGCGATTCAGTTAAATGATACCCATCCAGCGATCGCTATTGCAGAGTTGATGCGTCTTCTGATCGATGAGCACGGTGTAGCGTGGGATTTAGCTTGGGATGTTACGCAGAAGTGTTTCGGATATACTAATCATACGCTACTCTCTGAAGCTTTGGAAAAATGGCCTGTCTCAATGTTTGAACGACTTTTGCCACGTCATTTGCAGATTATTTATGAGATCAATCACCGCTTCCTCAGTTTTGTAAGGATGCGTTTCCCTAATGATGAGGAGAGGTTGAGTAGGGTATCGATCATTGAAGAGGGTGAAGAGAAACAGGTTCGAATGGCACACCTTGCAACGATCGGTAGTCATGCTATTAACGGTGTGGCAGCTTTACATAGTGAGCTTGTTAAACACGAACTCCTAAAAGATTTTTATGAATTGTGGCCGGAACGTTTTAGTAATAAGACCAACGGTGTCACGCCTAGACGTTGGCTGATGTTGTCAAATCCTAAATTGACTTTCTTAATTACCGAAAAAATAGGTAAGGATTGGTTGAGTGATCTAACAGAGCTGCGTAAGTTAGAAAAGTTCATTGACGACAAAGCTTTTGTCGATACTTGGAGGATCTTTAAAACAGAAAATAAAAGAGAGTTATCAAGTTATATCGCCGGAATGAACGGAATCGATGTAAATTGCAATTCTCTCTTTGATATTCAGGTAAAGCGGATTCATGAATATAAGAGACAGCTCTTAAATGTCTTGTATATCATCACCCTTTATAACCGCTTAAAGAACAATCCTAAACTTAAAATACAGCCCCGCACCTTTATCTTCGGTGGAAAGGCTGCACCTGGATATCATATGGCAAAGTTGATTATAAAATTAATCAACTCTGTTGGTTCTGTTGTGAACAATGATCCTGATGTGGCGGGACGCATTAAAGTTGTCTTCCTTGAAAATTACTGTGTGTCATTAGGAGAGAAAGTTTATCCAGCAGCAGATCTTTCAGAGCAGATCTCTTTAGCTGGTAAAGAGGCTTCAGGCACGGGTAATATGAAGTTTGCACTAAACGGCGCTTTAACGATCGGTACTTTAGATGGTGCTAATATTGAAATTCGGGAGCAGGTCGGAGCTGAAAATTTCTTCCTCTTTGGCATGACGGTTGAGCAGGTAAAAGAGCTTAAGAGTAAAGGGTATGATCCGAAGGGGTATTATTATTCCAACAATGAATTAAGAGGTGTTATCGATAGGATCGCTTCAGGGCACTTTGCACAAGGCGACAGAGGGCTCTTCCAACCGATCGTTGAATCTCTTCTGCAACGTGATGAGTATATGTTGTTTGCAGATTATAAAGCTTATGTCGATTGCCAAGAATGTGTCAGTGAGACCTATGCCGATCGGGATAAATGGACGAAGATGTCGATTCTGAATGTTGCTAGAATGGGGTATTTCTCTTCAGATAGAACTATTCGTGAGTATTGTGAAGATATCTGGAAAGTTAGTCCCGTCAGGATCCCTTCAGATGAGGAGATGCAGGCGCTAAAGGCAAAAGAAAAAGAGGAAAAGGAGAAGAGATAAGATAACTCCGCTGGGAGTACTTTTAGAGGCAGGACGTGGAGAAAGATTATAAATTAAAGATCCACGTCCTGCTTTCTGTTTTTTTATAAGTTAAGCGGATAGAAGCAGGGTGTTTTTTAAGAGTGCTTTGCAATAAATATCAGATCTCTTATACTCCGTGACGATACGTGCTCGTAGCTCAGCTGGATAGAGTGTCAGCCTCCGAAGCTGGAAGTCGCAAGTTCGAATCTTGTCGAGCACGCCATTTTTTATGCCGTCCTGTATCGATGATTTTTTTAGATAGCCTCCCCAAACCTTTTACCGCCTTGGCACCTATGGAAGGTGTTACAAACTCTCCTTTTAGGCAGGTCTTGTTAGATTGTGGTCGCCCTGATCTCTTTTTTACGGAGTTCGTTAGTGTAGATGGACTATTTTCGGCGGGGCAGGCTGCGGTAGCGCACCGTTTAAAATATACGCCGCAAGAGAAGCCACTTATCGCGCAAGTTTGGGGGAAAGACCCCGAGAAATTTTTTAAAGCAGCTAAGTACATGGCTGAAGCAGGATTCGACGGTGTTGATATCAATATGGGGTGCCCCGTAAATAAGGTTATTAAAAACGGGTGTTGCTCCGCATTAATTGAAGATCCTCCTTTGGCGAAGGAGATCTTTTGTGCAACACGGGAAGGTGCCACACAACTCTCTGTTAGTATTAAAACAAGGATCGGCTTAAGAAAAAGAATTACAGAGGAGTGGGGGGCTTTTTTATTACAATTAAAGCCAGATCTACTGACGATACACGGGCGTACCGCTAAAGATATGTATAAAGTGCCTGCGGATTGGGATGAGATAGGTAAGGTTGTGCAACTCCGTAATGATATGCACTCTAAAACTTTAATTATCGGAAACGGTGATATTGTTGATTACGGTGATATCTTAAAAAAAGTTGAGCTTTACGGTGTTGATGGGGTTATGGTAGGGCGTGGCATCTTGCGCAATCTATTTATCTTTAATGCAGAAGGGGGAGATCGTTCTGCGCAAGAGAGGGTTAAGTTGTTAAAGAGGCATCTGCATTTCTTTCAAGAAACGTGGGGAGATAGTGCACGTTTTTCGACGTTAAAAAAATATTTCAAAGTATATATCTCTGCTATTCCGGCGGCACCACGTTTAAGAAACGAGTTGATGCAAACAGAGACGATAGCAGAAGTTTTAACAATTTTAGAGAAGTGGCAATTCGATTAAAATCGATATTTCAGCCCATTTTTAAAGTAGTATCGTTTTTATTAAAAGAAGGGTTTCATTTAGATAAATTTATTATAAAATTGCGCATTATTGACGGTGATTGTTAGGGTGTGTAGCGGAGCTTTATCTAAGGAGAGTTTTGTGAGCGATAAACAGTATGATCTAATAGTAATAGGTGGTGGCATATCAGGGCTAGGAGTTGCTTGGAAGGCGGCAGCTAAAGGACTTAAGGTGGTGCTCCTTGAAAAGGGTGAGCTCTGTCGTGCCACTTCTGATAATAGTCTTAGAATTATTCATGGTGGCTTGCGCTATCTACAACAGATGAATATCAAACGTGTTTTAGAGTCTGCTAAGGAGCAGTCCGATCTCTTAAGGATCGCTCCTGACCTGATAAAGCCGCTCTGGTGCGTGATGCCGCTCTCAAAGTTCGGATTAAAAAGTAAGGTGCCGATGTGGTGTGCGCTGCAACTTTACAGAGTGTTGCGTTTATTGGCAGGAGCCGGTTATGGCAAGTGTGGAAAGATCGTCTCCGCAGCGTGGGTTGATGAAAAGCTCCCTCTGATTAAAGGAGAAGCTCCGCACGGGGCTTTTGTGTGGCGTGATGCTATTATGCCGAGTGATAGAAAGTTTGCGAAGTTTGTAGAATCAGAGGTGCGTAAGTGTGGTGCCGAGATCTTTGAAAAAACGGAAGTTACTGCGATTAAAAAAATAGGTGATGGATATGAAGTAGTAACAACTCCTGAAGGAGGGGTCTTACGTGGAAAGTGTGTAGTAAATGCCACAGGGGCGTGGTTACAACGTTTCCCGCAGGATTCTCTTTTTAAACCACTTAAATGGTGTAAGGCTTTTAATATCGTTATCGCTAAAAAAGTTATTGAAGAGTACGCCCTCGGGGTATCAGGAGAGTTGGGGCGTGTTTTCTTCTTAGCTCCACGCGAAGATAATGAATTTGATAAAGCAGGGACTGCCGTAGGTACGTTTTATTATATGTGTGACGGAGATCCGGCTGAAGTTGCAGTTAGCGCTGAAGAGTTGGAGGAGTCGTTACGACGCATCAATAAAACCTTCCCGAATTTAAAGGTAACTAAAGAAGATATTATAAAGATAGAATTAGGAATTCTCCCTGTCTATGGTGAAGATGAAAAGGGTCCAAAGTTATACGGATCTGAAAAGTTACGTGTGCAGGATGGATATATTGAAGTTTTAAGTACAAAGTATACGACTTTTAGAAGTCAAGCACGGCATGTCATGAAAGGAGTGACGAGGTTCTTATAGTGCACCACACTTTGTAGGAATAGTGAGAAGTTAAAATGAGTGAAGAAAACACCGAGTACCGATCGCTACGACCATCCGAGATGAAGATAGATCTGGATGCCGTAGTTACTAATTATCACTTGATAGAAAAGCAGGTTGCTCCTGCTGCCGTGATGCCGATCTTAAAAGCTAACGCTTACGGTCACGGTCTGGTGCCGTGTGCGCAAGCACTTGAAGCGGCTGGAGCAAAACGTTTCTGCCTAGCATATTTAGAAGAAGCGGTTCTCTTAAGACGTGCAGGAATTAAAATTCCGCTTTTAGTGTTGGGCGGTGTAGCAGAGGAACAGATTGAAGCGTTTATAAAATACGATGTTGAGGTGACAGCTTCCAGTATTTTTAAATTAAATAAGATTGAGGAGCGCGCCGCAGCACTAGGGAAAAAAGCACACGTTCACCTTAAGATCGATACGGGGATGGAGCGTTTAGGTGTGCACTATTATTCAGCACAACCTTTTTTGGAAGAGACTTTAAAGTGTAAATATTGTGATGTGGTAGGCATCTTTTCTCACTTTGCTACCGTTGAAGAGGAGGATATCTCTTTTGCTAAGTTGCAACTTGAAAGGTTTTTAGAGTGTCTCGATTTTTTTAAGCAACACAACTTACCGACACCGCTACGCCACATCGCTAATTCTGCTGCAATTTTACGAATGCCTGAAAGTTATCTTGATGGCGTGCGCCCTGGATTGATCCTGTACGGAGTTCCGCCTGCGCCGCATATTAAAATAATGGCAGGATCTAAGCGCTCTATGACGTTACGTTCTGCTGTCTCTTACTTTAAAGTTGTTCAGGCGGGGCGTGGTATCAGTTATGATTTAACGTATGTAACTCCACATCAAACGCGAGTAGTAACGGTGCCGATCGGGTATGGTGACGGTTATCCGAGAAGTTTATCCAATAAAGGGAGTGTTCTGATACGGGGACGACGGTATCCGATTGTTGGTAAGATCTGCATGGATCAGATGATGGTTGATATCGGTAGTGACGGAGAGGCTTATAATGGAGATGAAGTTATCCTGATCGGAGAACAGGGCGATGAGTGTATCACTTTAGAAGAGGTGGCGAGCTTGGCGGGAACTGATCCTAGGGACATCTTATGTGCAACTAATCAACGTGTTCCGAGATACTACTCTTACAAGGGAGAAAATTTTATTGATGGTGTTTTGCCGTAGTTTGGTGAGGGATGGTAAAAAATATGGTGACACCTCCTTAAGTTTCCCCATATAGTTTCTTATTATGGATGAATCAAGACTTTCAGAGTTTGCTTTATTGGCTAAGATCTTACATAGACAGGAGTCTCCCGATCTTATTTTGCCGAATGGAGATGATGCCGCTGTAATAAAGATCGGCAGATCTCTTGTAGCTATTACAACTGATGCCGTTGTTGAAAATAAACACTTTTCATTCTCTTATTTTTCAGGGAGACAGGTCGGAATTAAAAGTGTTGAGAGTGCAGTTTCTGATCTTATTGCTGTGGGTGCTGTGCCGAAAGGGATCGTTATAGCGTTGAGTATTAGTGAACTGACTGAAACTGTGCTTATAGAGGAGGTTTATAAAGGTATCTATGCAGCTTCTGAGCGTTTAGGATGTCAAGTTTTAGGAGGGGATCTAACAGTTAACTCCGGAGGGCTGGAAGTTGCAGTGACGGCTTTAGGGCATATTGAGAAGAAGCGAGATATTATAACGAGGTCTGGTGCTAAGGCTGGTGATTTAGTGTGTGTAACGGGTGCGCTTGGCGGTTCTATGGCGGGATTTAGAGCAATTAGGGCAGGGTTAGCAGGCTTTAAGGCGACTAGATTAAAACATTTACAACCGCTGTGTCGTTTCGATCTGTGTGGTAAGTTAAAAGGGGTGCACGCTGCCATAGATATTAGTGACGGACTCTCTTCAGAGATAAATCATATCTGTCAAGCGAGTCATTGTGGAGCGATGATTACATCTTCTGATATCCCTATTACGCCGGAGGTGCGTCAGATCGCTGCAACTTTAAATGAAAACCCTTTAGATTATGCTTTAAATGGCGGAGAGGATTATGAACTACTTTTAGCAGTAGCTCCGAAACGGTATAATGATCTTATGGGAAGTGTGATCGGTGTCTTTACGGAGTCGCCTGAGATATTGATAGAGATTGATAATCAACAACGGACACTACAACCACGTGGGTACGATCACTTGGTAAAAGGGTAGTAAAAAAGTTTGTTTATTAAGTGAGGTGTTTTTTTTATTTGTAAAATATGTTTGCGAGTACGATCACTTGGTAAAAAGTTAGTAAAAAGTTTTGTTTGTTAATGGAAGTGTTTTTTTATTTGTAAGATATAAATGCTAAGCACTTTAAGTGCTGTTTAAAAAGTTGATAAAGGTGTTTTTATTTATAATTTAATAGATATGAATATACTAGAAGAAGATACTGTCCTTGTTAACGAAGGTGTTGTGGCGCAGGTTATGATTAACCGTCCGCAAGCTTTGAATGCTATCACCGTTGATATCTTTCAAGGTCTGATTATGGCCTTTGAAAAGATTGAACGGTTCCCTGATCTAAGGGTTGTTACTTTATGGGGAGCAGGAGATAAGGCCTTTGCAGCAGGTGTGGAAGTTAACGGTTATATGGATCTTGGGAAAAGAGCTTTGGCGGAGTATGTGGAGTTGGGCAATCGGGCTCTGCGTACGGTGGAGAGGTGTAAGGTTCCTGTTATCGCTGCTGTAAATGGGTATTGTTTCGGTGCAGGCTTGGAGGTGGCTTTAGCAGCGGATGTTATTGTTGCTGGACACAGTGCGCAGTTCGGCTTTCCAGAAGTTAGTTTAGGAGCCGTTCCGCCTTTTGGTGGAATCGCTAGGTTAGTGCAACGGGTCGGTGTGGGAGTAGCGAAGAAGTTACTTTTTTCTGGGGAGATGATCGATGCGCAGGAGGCGCTCCTTGCGCACTTAGTAGATGAAGTGGCAGAGCCTGAGAAGTTGACTGATACGGTTAATCACTTGGCGGAAACGATTACTACACGAGCGCCACTTGCTGTGGAAGCTATTAAAAAAATCATAAGAGAAGTTTCAGATAATAACGTATTTCCCGCTATTAGAAGGTCAATTGAGGTTTATCTTGATCTTGCTAAAAGTTCAGATTGGGGGGAAGGTGCTGATGCTTTTATGCAGCAGAGAGCGCCAAAATTTACAGGTAGATAACCTCTATTTCTGAGTCTAAAGAACGGTGCCTATAAAGTGGAGGAGGGTGAGTTTATACATCACTTCTCTTGGAGTTATGAGAAGGGCTCTCTTGCAGTATTTAAAATATGATGAGTGGTCGTCTTCTTTCTGACGTGATATATAAGAGGGTATGGCTAAGGAGATCGGATATATGAAATATTTTCTCATCTATTTTTTCGCTTTCGGGGTGGTGGCTCTAGGGGCAAATGAGCTTTTAAAAGAGATAGATCCTGTTGGGAAAAATAAGGTCACAAAAGATGAAATTATCCCGATTATGCACGGCAGGCTTTCTCTTGATCAAGGGCGTTTCCCTGAGGAGGAGTTGAAGAAGTTGCAGGAGTTTCGTGCGAAAAACGGCAATGATAAGCGGGTGGCTTCTTGGTTCGGAGTGGATACTAAGGAAGATTACAAGGAGATAAAATGAGGGTGGTTGCTAGATCTTTACTGGCGCTGTTGTTGATGTTTGGTGTGTCTGGTTGTGTTCTGGTGCCGTTTATCAGTGGCTTTAGAGAGTTGGGAGCAACGGCGGATTCCAGGCAGGAATTGTTAAACAAAACCATTAAAAATTTTCAAGTTGCTATTAAAAGTTCGAATATCACAGCAGCACTCTCTTTTATAGATAAAGATAATAAAGAATTGCGTGAAGCCATTAGAGATGAGATGCGTCGGACAAAAGATAAAGAAAAGATAGTCGATAGTAGGTTAGATTTCGTTGAGTATGACGATGATTCTTATCACGCCGATGTTGAGATAAGAACGAAATTTTTCAAGGTTCCGTATTATGTTGTGATGGAGAGGCTTGAAAAAGAGAAGTGGGAGTTCTTTGTAAGAAAGGGGTGGCAACTTACTTCCAGAACAAGTGAGTTAATGAAAGATGGTGAAGTTATCTCAGACCTTCAAAAAAATAGTGTAAAATAATTTTAAAATCGTTTTTATGTGTAAGTTGATACGTAAGTTTGTGATCGGTTCTTTTTTACCGATCTTCCTTTGTACTGCTTGCTCTTCAAAAGATGTAACTCCTGCTGTGGAGTCGCTTAATGAACTTGAAGATGGAGCGGCGCTGGCACCCTTTAAATTAAGTGTGCTTGATGAAGTCTTTGATGGTAAAGAGGTCTTCTTGCGCATTAAGTTGGATGTCTTTGCTCCATGGGATGCCTCTATGGTTGCTTTTAAATTAACAACTTTAAAAGATGGTGCGGAGTACGGTGTAAAGAGCTTTTTATTAGAGGATCTCTTAGGGCGGGAGGTTTTGGATAACGGATTAGTCCCGCCGAAAGAATATACACTTGTCTTAAATGCACCGTCTAAGAGCGCTACTGATTATCAACTGGAGATGGTTTGGAAGGTCGAAGTTTCTGAAGAAAGACAACCTTTAAAATTGATCAATGTGGTTAGTACTAAAAAGAAAGAGTGTCATGACGGTAATAAGGGTAAATGTTCTGAAATTATAGAGGTTGCCCTTGATCTGAAAAATGAAGGGCAAACGCAGTTGAAAAATATAGTTCTATCTATTAGCTTTATAGCCTCTGAGGGTGGTGTTGATGTGGTAAAATACACTCAAGATATCCCTATTGAGGGATTGGTCTTAGAGCCCGATCAACGGCAAGCGGTTCGTTTTGAAGTTGAAGAGTCTGAAGATCCGGAATTACGAGGCTTAGACCCGATTATTCAGATAGTGTCGTATCAATGAATTTAAAAAATAAGAAAAAACTTTTCATTAAGACTTTTGGTTGTCAGATGAATATCTATGACAGTCAGAAGATAATCAAGATTTTAGAAGATGAGTATGGTTTAACGGAGGAAGTTTCCGAAGCCGATCTGGTTATCGTTAATACTTGTAGCGTTAGAGATAAACCTGAACAGAAAGTTTACAGCTTCTTAGGTGAAATGCGTGAATATAAGTTGCGAAACCCGAATTTATTAGTCGGAGTGGGTGGATGTGTAGCACAGCAGGAGGGAGAAAATATCCTCCGTCGTAGTAAGATCGTCGATTTTGTTTTTGGTACGCATAATATTTCACTTGTGCCAACGTTAATTCAGGAGAGGCTAGAGAACGGTCGAGCGGTGAGTGCTTTAGGATATCGAGATGAGTGGGAAGATCTCCCACTTGGGCTCGGAGGAGCAAGTGGAGTTTCCGCTTTTGTTGCTATCTCAAGGGGGTGTAATAAGAGGTGCTCGTACTGTATTGTGCCGACAACACGGGGCAAGGAGGTTTCAAGAGCGCCGGATGAGATAAAACGAGAGGTGCAACTGCTGGCAAGAAGCGGGGTAAAAGAGGTTGTTTTATTAGGACAAACTGTAAACTCTTACGGTTTTGATCTTAAACCTGCTTGGAGCTTCGCCGATCTTTTACGTTCGATTTCAGATATTGAAGGCATTGAGCGGATCCGTTTTACCAGCCCGCATCCGAATTTTATGACACCTGATCTGATAGCGTGCGTTGCTGATAACCCTAAGATCTGTCGTCACTTTCATATGCCGTTACAAGCGGGGAGTGACAGGATCTTAAAGTTGATGAAACGGGGCTATACTAAGGAGCGTTATCTGCAAACTATTGCAGCTATAAAGGATGCTATCCCAGAAATGGCATTTACGACGGATGTTATTGTAGGTTTCCCTAGTGAAACAGAGGCAGAGTTTCGTGAAACTGTGGAGGTGCTGCAACTTGTACCGTTTGTAAATACCTTTTCTTTTGCATTTTCCCCACGTCCGAGAACACCTGCTGAAACGATGGCTGGACAACTTTCGCATGCTGAAAAATTTGCGCGTTTGTATACATATCAAGCAGAGCAGAATAAGCTTGAAGCAGCATATTTAGAGAGTTGGCTCGGGAAGGAGTGTCAAATTTTGCTGGAAGGAGAGAGTAGCGGCGATAATAATCTGTTATTCGGACGTAATTCACAAAATATTGTCGTAAATTTAACCTCTCAAGAGGTGGCGTTAGAGCTTGGAACCTTAGTAAATGTGGTGATTACGGGGATGGGACGGCACACCTTAAAAGGGGAGGTGCGTAACTGATCTAAGCGTAAGTACTTCTTAAAATTATTGTGAGTTGTAAGAAACTGTATTAGCATATTAGAATCACCGCATAGATGGCATTAATTCTTGGTTTTATGGCGTTCTCTTTCTTGATGGTTTTAAACTTTTTTAGGGTAGCGCCTGCCAAAAAAATGGGCGTGCTGAATTTGTTATTTTAGTTGTTAGTGCCATAATCGGATCTTTGATTTTTTGAGGGATTTTTTGAGGCGTAACTATGTCTGAAGAGGGTGCTATTGAGATGTTTGTGGGTGGGCTAGTGCTGGACCCTGCTACGCAAGCTCCTGTTGTTGTTTTAAGAGACGCGTCGGGAGAGATCCATATTCCGATCTGGATCGGAGTAAATGAAGCAACTTCTATTGCAAGTGCTTTAAAAGATATAAAGCTACCGAGACCACTGACGCACGATTTAATGAGTAATATCTTTAACGAGGTTGGTATCACCGTGCAAAGTGTTACTATTACGGATCTACAAGACTCAACGTATATCTCAAAGTTATCGCTTGCTATGGGAGAGCGTTTGATGGTGCTTGATGCACGTCCGAGTGATGCTATCGCTTTAGCGGTGCGAACGGATGCTCCGATCTTTGTTAATAAAGAGGTGGTGGCGCAGGCTAGGATTGTGGCAACTGTTGTCGAAGTGGAAGAGGCTGAAGATTCACCTTCTGCCAGTGGTAGTGATGATTTTCAACAGATCGATAAAGATCGTTGGTCTGAGATGTTGGAGAATTTAGATCCGGAAGATTTTAAGTTTAAGGTGTAGTCGCACGGCAGCTACAACAGGAGAGTGTTTATTTATTGAAGAGGGAAGGGAGAGGAGATGGCTTCGCCAAAAAATAAAAAGGTAACGAAAGGAAAAGATCAAGAGTGTCATGGCGCCGAATGTGCTTGCGGAGAAGAGAAAAAAATTGAAGATCCGTTATCTGCGTTCGTGTATAAATACAGAAATGTTATCTGTACCGTTCTTGTTGTTTGCGGTGTTGGATATTACGCATTTAATCAGGTCAAAACCTTTAACCTTGAAGCGAGGCAGAGCGCTTCTGATATCTTTGAGCAGGTTAGGGTTGATTTAGAAGCTGCTACTACTGTGGCAAGTGAAAATGAAGAAGAGGCAAAGGCAGCTTTGGCACGGATGGAAGAGAAATTAAGTGCCTTAAAGATGGAGAAAGAGCCGTATAAAACGTTAGCACAAGCTTATCAAACTTTGATAGCTGTTCGGCGTGGCGAGATAACTGATTTTGAAAGTGCGCGGGAAGCTTTACCTACCTTTGGTGCGAATAAAAAACCGTTTCAGGATGCTAAGTTTTTTGAAGAGATGACGGAGTTACTCCTTGCTAGAGCGCAACTGGATGATGCTGTAACGCGTGAAGCTGGCTTAAAAGCGCTTGTTGCACTGGCTAATAATGCGCAATACGTTAATGTGCAAGCTGCATTAACAGCGGCAAGGTTAGCTGAAAGTGAAGCGGAACGTTCTGAAATGAAGGAATTGCTAGGCAATTTAATGGAGATGCAACCTGCTTTTGCTGATGAAATTGAAGTTGAATTAGCAAAATTATAAGATAGATCTTTTGATAAGAGCGCCTCCTAAAATAGGGGGGGTGAGTTTCTGCGAAAATGGAGGAGCCTTATAACTTGATCTTTTTTCTTCGGGTAGCCTCTTAGCGCTATCAATCGCTTCTTTAATTTGAGGGAGGAAAAAGGGGCTTGTCCTATAACCTGATTTTTTTCTTCGGGTAGCCTCTTAGCGCTATCAATCACTTTTTTAATTTAAGGGAGGAAAAAATGGAGGAGTCTTATAGCCTAATCTTTCCTTTTCCTTCTTGTGGTATTTTAGGTACCGTTTCTCTTTCTGTTTCGGGGAGAGCGGTTTTGATCTTTATACCCTCTTCGAGCTCTTCTTCCTCCTCTTCTTTTTTGCTTTGAAGTAGTTTTTGTGTGTTTAAACTATTTAGGCGTTGGAATTCTTCCAGCTCTTCTTCTGCTTCTTTTCTGTTTTGTGAATTAGGTTGAAAAAAAGATTGATCGAGTTGTGAAAGTTTATCTGCGATAAGATTAACGGCGCGATCTAAGATCGTTTCCGAATAGTTCTCATCAGCTAAGAGGGGTTTTGTTTGTTTCCTCTTAGCTCTGTTTTTAGTTTTAGTTTTACGGGATGAAATTAATTTAGGCGCAGAGGTATCAGGGGTTTTTTCGTTAAAAAATGATCTTTCTTTCTTAAGAGATTTTCTCAAGCTAGGTGTGACTTTTGCTGAGAAGGTGGAGCTTGAAAGTCCCTGTGAATTGACGGTAGAGTGCTGCTTTAGTGCCACCTCTTCTTTTAAAGATGCCTCCCTTTTTTTTATTTTTATCTCAAGATCTTCGCTCATTTTGCTACCTAAAAACTTTATAAATTAAGATCTTGGAGATGTCATCACCTAAATGCCGAGAGGAAGTTATTTTTCCTAAGGCATACTAAGGTCCCCTTCTCGAATCTTATTTAAATTATCATAATATTTCTGAGAAATGATTCAGATAAGATCGCCTTAAAAATAAGATGAATTATGCAAAATCACCTTTTAGATATGCCAAGTTACTGATATAATAGAATTATGGGTTATGAAAGTTTTAAAAAATGTAAAACTTCATTTATCCAACAGATAGGTGCAGGGGGGGGAAACGATAGCTAAACTTCTAATCTGGAGTGTAATTGTCGGATAGTGATGAAAGATAGAAAGAGAAAGGTTTAAAGGATAACGAAACCCTGTTCTTACCCCGTTGTTAAGACGATAAAGGTTGTCTTATTGAAAGATCCTGAGAAAATTTCTCTTAAAAAAGTTTTTAACTCTTTAGAGGCACGGTTCGTATGGGCGCATTAGTTAGAGGGTGCTTATTACGTTATCGAGTAAGTGTAGTTATACTGATTGTGATGCTTGGGGTTACCCTTGTGTCTTGTGATTTTGGTGTGCGTAAGCGTCCTTTCGGTTTTATGGAGTTAGGCAATGTTCTTGACTTACGTAGCCCGCAGATCTTTTTCCCTGAAAAAAGACTCCTTTTAAGACGAGATAAAGACGGTTTTTACGTTATGAGTACGCAGTGCACACACGATCTCAGCACCCTTATCTTTAAAGAAACGGAGGAGAAGACCCGTTTCTTCTCTCCGTGGACAAGTAGCACCTATGATGAGGCAGGAAATGTTTTGCAAGGTCCTGCAAAACGTCCCTTACCGTATTTTCGTCTTGATCACTGGAAGAATGCGAATGGAGAGGTCTTGGTGGCAGTGATCGGAGATGAAGTGCCTGCTTCGTGGCGCTTAAAGCTTAAATCATCACCGTGGTTGTAAGGCGTAATCATTTCTAATCTAAAAGGTGTTGGGGCTTCGGAAAAAAAGTGAAGATAAATTTGTGTGTTTTACACCTTTACGAATAATTATATCTTATTCGAGAATGTTGTTGTGTAATTTGATTAAGACGGAGAGAGAATTTTGGATACAATATTTATCGTGGGGAGCACCGATCAAAAGCTTGTAGGTTTTTTGCAGAAATTGGGGCATAACGTAATTGTTTTTGATGGAACTGTTCCTTTTAATGATGTGCTGTTTAGTCACGTTGTTGATTGCATTATTTTGGATGAAGCGGGAGAGCCTGATATCTCTTCTTACATTGAAATGCTTTCAGGAGATGAGAAAACTAAAGAGATCCCGATCGTTCTTTGTAATGCAACTGAAAAATCAGCGCGATTTGTAGAGGCGCTCGGAAGTGTTAATTTACACCTCGCTCAAGCGCCGTGTACCGTCGGTGGAATTGTAAGTAAGGTAGCGACCGCATTACGATTGCGAAAAATGGCCGGTCAGAACGAATCAAAAGCCTCTCTTGGGGAGATTAACGCACGTCTTAGAGACCTTAATAAACACTTTGAAGATGATCTGAAAGAGGCAGAGAGAATTCAACGGAGTTTAATCCCTGCCACCATGCCGACGGATGATCGTTTTGAAATAGCTGCTTCGTACGAACTTCTGGAAGGGGTTGGGGGAGATTGGTATTATGTTAATGTTAGAGATGATGGCAAGTTGGCGGTGCATGTTGCTGATGGCACGGGGCACGGCTTACCGGCAGCTTTTATTGCAGCTATGACGAAATTAGCTATGACGGCAGCGGGGGATCTCCCACCAGATCTCTTATTAACTGAGATGAATCGACTAATGGCACCTAATTTGCCGGAAGGTCGCTTTGTGACTATTTTTTCGTATCTGTACGATCCAGCAAGTGGCAAGTTTGATTATGCACGGGGTGGACATCCACCAGCGTTATGGCTTTCACGTGCAAAAAATAAGGTGGAGGTATTGAAGAGTGCCGGTATGGCGTTAGGTTTTTTAGAAGAGAGTGTTTATGAAGCTGGGCAGATACACTTAGAGATCGGTGATGTTGTTTTGGTTTATACGGATGCTTTAACGGAGTCTCAAAATCGAAGTGGAGAGATGTACGACTGTGATCGGATCGCTAATTCGTTGTTAGAAACGGAAGATACTGCCAGTGTAACAGATATCCTTATTAAGGTACTGGATGATTTTGATAGGTTTAGAGAGCAACGCATCATTAAAGATGATGTAACCCTTATTGCGTTAAAGCGAGTGGTGTAGCTTTTTTTGAGGTCGTTATGGCACGTCCGAAGATGGATCTTTTAAGAGCTTTAAGAGAGTCTTTACCTGTTGAAAAGAGGTTACTCCTTGCCGTTTCTGGTGGGAAGGATAGTGTGGTGTTGTTGCACGGGTGTTACCGTCTGGCGAAAAGTATGAAGTTAACGTTAGAGGTAGGGCACGTTGATCACCATATTAGAGAGAACTCAAAGGATGATGCTAACTTTGTAGCGGATTTAGCCCAAAAATACGGGTTTCCGTTTCACCTGTGTCGTGCTGAAGAGCCTCCAAAAACGGAAAATCTTGAAGCTTGGGGGCGAGGCTTACGGTATTCTTTTTTCGCTGAAGTTTTGAAAAAACGTGAACTTGACTTTGTTTTAACTGCACATACAGCTAATGATGTTGCTGAAACGTTGCTAATGCGCCTTTTTTCTAATAAGGAGCCGACAAGCATCGAACGGTATGATCCGCAGAGACGTTGCATTAGACCGTTACTATCAGTTTCAAGGAATACAATAGAACAGTATCTTGAAGAGAACGGTTTGGAGTTTAGAGAGGATATAACTAATACGGATGTCTCTTATCTGAGAAATCGGGTGCGGCATCGGGTGTTACCGTTATTACGGGAGGAGTTCGACAGTAGGATTGATGAGGTTTTAGCACTTCGGGCGGCTTGTCTTCATGATGATATTATGTTTTTACGGAGTCTTGTTCTAATACCTGTGCAGAACGTTTCTGGATATGAGCTTTTTAGTCGTGATTGGTTACGTGCCGTAAAAGGAGAGATGGCGAAGTTGCCACCCCCTCTACGGTGGCGTTATGCAGAAGCGTTGCTTTTGCCAGTGATGGGCTTTGCGATCGGGCGTAGTCACGGTAGCCGTGCTATGGAATTTCTGTGTGGCAACACACAAGGGGTTGAACTCCCTAGTGGGGTGACTTTACGTGCTAAAAATGGTGGGGTTGCCTTTGAGAAGATAGAGATTCCGCCGGAAAAGATTAATTAAAAACGCACTCTTAAACTTTAGCCCCCTTTCCCGTGTTGTTTTAAGTATGTTAGGCTCCAGACTGTTTCCGTTTACCGCGGGTGTGAAGCGTAATCAGGTGAGCGCTTAGACCTAATTTTCTATCTTTGTGTGGTTTTGAGCGGTGTTGAAAGTGGGTGTCGCATAGTTGCATCAAAAAGTAGGAGTGCTGTCTTGAGTCAGTTTTTAAAAAATATCTTTTGGTATCTCTTTATAGTCGGTATTTTTTTATCTCTTTATTTTGCAAGTGAAAATAATATCAATGCGAAGCAGGAGATCTCGTATTCTGATTTCTTATTAGCTGTAGAAAAAGATGATGTTGTTCAGGTGACGATGCAGGGGAATGTGATCGATGGTAAATATCGCGCCTCAGAGAAAGATTTTAAGGTAATTGCTCCGAAACATGATGAGTTGATTGATGAGTTGAGAGCAAAAAATGTTTCAATAACGGTTAAGGAGCCGGAAGATCAACCGTGGTATCTGTTACTTATTATCAATGCCCTTCCTATCTTATTATTTATCGGTATCTGGATTTTCTTTATGCGACAGATGCAGATCGGTGCTGGAAAAGGGATGAGCTTTGGGAAATCGAAAGCTAAACTTCTAACTGAAAGTCAGCAGAAAGTCACCTTTGCTGATGTTGCTGGAATTGATGAAGCGCGTGCCGAGTTGGAAGAGATTATTGCGTTCTTAAAGAATCCGAAAAAGTTTACCCGTTTGGGTGGGCGTATCCCTAAAGGTGTACTTTTAATCGGCTCTCCAGGGACGGGTAAGACGTTATTGGCTAAAGCGATCGCAGGTGAAGCGGGGGTGCCGTTTTTTAGTATCTCAGGCTCTGATTTTGTAGAGATGTTTGTCGGTGTCGGTGCTTCCAGAGTTAGAGACCTCTTTATTCAAGGGAAGAAGAACGCACCGTGTATTATCTTTATCGATGAGATTGATGCTGTTGGACGACACCGCGGTGCTGGTATGGGGGGCGGACATGATGAGCGTGAACAGACCCTTAATCAGTTGTTGGTTGAGATGGACGGTTTTGAGTCTAATGAAGGGGTGATCTTGATCGCTGCTACAAATAGACCTGATGTTTTAGATCCTGCCCTGCTTAGACCTGGTAGGTTTGATCGTAGGGTAGTGGTGCCGACACCGGATCTGAACGGTAGGATCGGGATCTTAAAGGTGCATTCCAAAAAGGTGCCGTTAGCGGACGATGTGGATCTCACTAAATTAGCGCGAGGAACCCCTGGATTTACGGGAGCAGACCTTGAGATCCTTGTTAATGAGGCGGCGTTGAATGCTGCACGTCTGGATAAAAACTCCGTTATGCAGGATGATTTCGAGTTTGCGAAAGATAAGGTCATGATGGGGGCGGAGAGACGTTCGTTGTTGCTTTCTGATAAGGAAAAGAAGGTGACTGCCTATCATGAATCGGGGCACGCTTTAGTAGCGAAGATGTTACCTAATGCGGATCCGGTGCATAAATTAACGATTGTACCACGTGGAATGGCGTTAGGGTTAATGCAGCAGTTGCCGGAAGATGATAAGCACACCTATTCGAGAGACTACTGGATGGATCAGTTATCCGTATTTTTTGGTGGTCGGATGGCAGAAGATCTGATCTTTAACGATCAAAACACAGGAGCTAGCTCCGATATTGAACGCGCCACTAATATCGCACGACGGATGGTTTGTGAATGGGGCATGAGTGAAAAATTAGGACCTGTTTGTTATGCCACTAAAGAAGAGCACGTCTTCTTGGGGCGAGAGATCGGAAAGCCTAGAGAGCATTCAGAAAGTACGCAAGTGGAGATAGATGCTGAAGTTAAGCGTATTATTTTAGAGAGGCAGAACGTTGCACGTGAGATCTTAAGTGAAAATATTGAGATCTTACACCGCTTAGCTGCTGAGGTGATTGAGCGTGAGACTTTAACAGCAGAGGATATCGATATGATAATCGCTGGAGAAGAGTTGCCACCATTACCGGATCCGGAAGATAAAGAAAAGGCAAAAAAAGATAGTAACGGAACTCCTAACGACTCGGGCAATGTTTCCGTTGTTGCATAAAAAATTATAAAGCGGAGAGTGTTTCAGTGACAGGCGATATCTGGGTTGAATTTCAAGCTTTTTTTCAGGGGATAATTATCCCTGTGCTTGATGTTCTACTAGTTGCATATCTGATCTATCGCATCCTTTTGGTTATACGAGGGACTCGTGCCGCTCCGATGTTGTGGGGGCTAACACTCTTGGTGTTGGTGTTTTTTCTTTCAGGGTTGATGGGGTTAGTGACTCTGAATTGGATCCTTGGTAACTTCCTTAGTTCGATTATTATCGTTGTTATAGTTGTTTTCCAAGAGGAGATTCGGCGGGGTCTGACGAAGATGGGGTTGCAGCAGATCTTCAGAAAATCTACGAGCTCTTCATTCGGAGAGGTGGTGGAGGAGTTGGTCTCTGTTTCTCATCGTTTGGCGGAGCGCAAGATAGGGGCTTTGATAGCGATTCAACGTGAAGTTGGTTTGGCGGAGTTCTTGGAAGAATCGATTGAGATTGACGCTCTAGTAAGTAGAAAATTACTTTTTAGTATCTTTGTTAGAGAGTCGCCCTTACATGATGGTGCCGTTGTAATTGTAGATGGTAGGATTAAAGCAGCGGGTTGTGTACTTCCACTCAGTTTTAATCCTGATCTGGATCCAAGTTTAGGAACGAGACATAGGGCAGCTTTAGGGCTCTCTGAACGTTGCGATGCGTTGGTTATCGTTGTTTCGGAAGAGACAGGCACTGTCTCTGTTACAAGGGATGGTCGCTTAATGCGTAATTTAGATCCGCAGATGTTAAGGGATCTCTTAACAACACATCTACAACCAAGAGATAAGATAGAATCTACAGAGGGAGAAACGGTATGAGAAGCGTAGGACTGTTTCTTATTTCAGCGTGTATTGCGGTAGGGCTTTTTTATTTTGTGCATAGTCAAAGTAATAATGTGCAAAGGGTTTTGTTGATGCCCGTAGAAATTCACAATAAGCCGCATGATAAGGTGGTTGTGATGCAGCCTGAATCAAGGCAGGTGCAGGTGACGGTGCAAGGACCATCATTTTTAGTAGCAGATGTGGCGGTTTCAAACCATAGTGTGAAGATGATCTTACCGAAGGATGTTAGTGATGGTTATAGCATGACGTTAAAAGAGAGTATGCTTGATCTCCCTTCGGCAGTGGAGGTGTTAAACTTTGAGCCGAAAAATATAACGGTTAAAATTGAGGATGTTCAGACCAAACGGGTTAAAGTTTTTGTGCCACGTATCGGTAAGATTAAAGACCGTTATCAGATAGTATCGTTTAAGACCGTTCCTGAGGAGGTCACTTTAGAGGGGGCTGCTAGTGAAATTGCAGATGTTTCGTATGTTCATACGGAGCCTTTAAATATGTGGAACATAGAGGAGGATCTGACTTTAAATCTTCCGTTAGCTGATAAGTGGCGAAATGCGCAGATGAAGCCTGCTGAAGTTGTGGTGATGGTTAAAATTGCTCCGGAGCAGGGAACTCGTGTTTTTGAAAAAGTTGAGATTGAGGTACGATCGAGACGACCCCGAAAAGTTACGGTAGAACCTGCTTCTGTTTGGGTGAAAGTTTTAGGGCCGAAGGATGTTGTGCAGGCGATGAAAGATAATGATATTACCGCCTATGTTAGGTTGGGGGATGCACCCAATAAAACCTCGAGTAAAGTTAGGTTTGATCTTCCGCAAGGGGTTTCAGCGATCGGCTGGGAGCCGACGACGGTTAATATCATTCAAACAGGTGATGTGCCGTAAGTGTAGATCATTAAGAGGCGATACTGTTTTTTATGTGCTGAAAGGAGCTGCTCATGGTGCAGGAGTGTAGTGTAAGGAAGTATTTCGGGACGGATGGGATCCGTTGTGTGGCGGGTGTCTCTCCCCTTGATCCGGAAAGTTTAGTCCGTTTAGGACGAGCTGTTGGGGAGGTTTTCTTAAATAATCATGGGAAACGCACCGTTATTATCGGTAAAGATACCAGATTGTCGGGATATATGATTGAGAATGCTTTGGTAGCTGGTATCACTTCAGTTGGTGCTAATGTTAGGTTAACAGGGCCGTTACCAACAGCAGGTTTATCGTATCTTACACGGAGTATGCGTTCTGATGCTGGTATAATGATTTCAGCTTCGCACAACCCTTATGAAGATAATGGGATTAAGATCTTTGCTTCTGATGGTTATAAGTTGCCTGATGAGGTGGAGTTAAAGATAGAGTCATTGATGCAGCTCGGTGCTTTGGACGGCAAGGTGGCAGATCCAGCGGATATCGGAAAAGCCTTCCGCCTAGATGATGCTGTGGGTAGGTACACGGTCTATTTGAAAAATTGTTTTCCGAGAGAGCTCTCTTTAGATGGATTAAGGATCGGTTTGGATTGCGCCAATGGTGCTGCTTATGTTGTAGCACCCCAAGTTTTTGAGGAGTTGGGGGCTGAAGTTGTCTCTCGTGGAATAAGCCCGAACGGTCGTAATATCAACGCCGGATTTGGTAGCTTATACCCCGAAATAGTGAGAAAATTAGTTGTTGAGCAGAACTTACATCTAGGAATTTCATTAGATGGTGATGCAGATAGGGTGATCTTTTCTGATGAAAAAGGGAATGTTCTTGATGGAGATATGATTATCGCGATCTGCGCTGTTTACCTGAAAGAGCACGGACTTCTACCAAAAAATCAGATCGTGGCAACCGTCATGTCTAACTTAGGTTTAGAGAAGTTTTTAGGACAGCACGGCATCTCCGTTATCAGGTCTCAAGTGGGGGATCGTTATGTTTTAGAAGAGATGCGTAAGGAGCAGATCGCTCTTGGCGGAGAGCAATCTGGACACGTTATCTTTGCTGATAGCTCCACAACGGGTGACGGTATCTTAACAGCTTTGAAGGTCTTGGAGATAATGGTTCGTAGCGGTAAAACGGTTTCAGAGTTGACAGCTGGGTATCAGAAGTTTCCGCAAAAGTTGATAAGTATAAAAGTTTCTCAAAAACCTCTCCTCTCTACACTCCCTGAGGTTTGCGAAGCGATTAAAAAAGTTGAAGATGAATTGAAAGAGGGCGGACGTGTTTTAGTTAGGTACTCGGGCACGGAGAATAAAGCGCGTGTTATGGTTGAATGTGAGAGTGAAGATCGTTGTCAAAAATATGCTGCTGATCTAGCAGAGGTGCTGGAAAAAACTATCGGTGAATAACAAGGATTTTTTTACCGTTATTATGATCTGCTTGAGTATATATTCGGAGAGCGGAGAGGAAAAAAGTTAGTGGTGAATAACAAGGATTTTTTTACCGTTATTATGATCTCCTTGAGTATGTATTCAGAGAGTGGAGAGGAAAAAAGTATCGGTGAATGATGAGATAGCAAGAAATTTTTTACCGTTATTATGATTTAGTTGGGTATGTTTTTAGAGAGGAAAAAAGTTAGTGGTGAGTGGTAAGGGGGGCTCTTTAAGTTAAGTGTTTGTGTTATCGGCTGAATTGATATGTTGTTACGGCAACGTTTAAAAAGTTGTACTCTTTTTGATGTTTGGAATGCGGAGATGTTTTGTGATCTCTTACCGTCGCAGCAGCAGATGGCGTTCCTTGATGAAAAAACTATTGCAAGTGGAGTCTCTGCAACGGAGTTGATGGAGCGTGCGGGGCAAGGTGTTTTTAATGTTATTGCTGAAAAGTTTGCAGATAAGCGTAAAGTTTGTCTCTTAGTTGGATCGGGTAATAACGGCGGAGACGGTTTAGTTGTTGCGCGTTTAATGTTGCAAGGTGGATTAGTGCCGGAAGTTTTAATTGCACCTTCTACGAACTACTCCCCCGATATGCGTTTACAGTTGGATAGGTATCTTAAGTGTGGGGGGAGAGCGTTTATTTATGCAGACCGTAACGTTGCTTCTGTTTTACATTTAGAAAGTTTGGAAAGGGCTGCAGCTAAAGAGATCTTAAACTCTTCAGAGGTGATTATTGATGCGCTTTTAGGCACGGGACAACGTAGTGCGCCGAGAGGTGGAGTGGGAAGTATCCTTGCAGACCTTTTTCCTTGCACGACAACGGCTCCTATCATCTCCATAGATCTTCCAAGTGGTATAAATGGAGATAGTGGAGAGGTTTATGAAGATGCTTTGAAGGCGGACCTAACACTTTGCATTCAACTTTTAAAGCGAGGAATGTTGCAATATCCAGCACGAGAGTATTGCGGAGAGGTTGTAGTTGTACCCATAGGAATTGCGGCTGATGAGAGCGAGGTGGAGTATAGGTTGCTCACCACTAATAACTTATCTCATCTGCCAAAACGGGTGGCGTGGGGGCATAAAAAAAACTACGGACATATCTTTGTTGTAGCTGGTTCTCGTAATATGAGTGGTGCAGGTGTGCTTGCTGCAACGGCAGCTTTACGGAGTGGTGCAGGGCTTGTTACTAAAGCGCAATTAATTTCAGTCACAACTGCCGATCCGCCGGAGATAATGTTTTATTACCTTGATGATCAGAAGGGTGGGATTTTCACTTCTGAGATGGCTAAGGAGATTATAGAGCAGACACAGAGGAGTGATGTTTTACTAATTGGTCCAGGTTTAGGTGAGGTTGACTCAACTAAGAGTTGTGTTCTGGAGGTGCTTAGTAAAGTGCACTCACCTGTTGTGATAGATGCTTCAGCTCTGAACTCTCTTGCGACTGCGGGGGATCTCGTTCTACCGCAAGAAGCAGTTTTAACACCTCATACTGGTGAGGCAGCCCGTTTACTTGGAGTTTCTGTTGAGGATGTGCAACGTGATCGTTATGCTGCTGCAAGTGAGATTAGTGAAAAGTATAAAGCGGTAACGGTCTTAAAGGGAGCGGGTACCGTTATCTATTTTGCCGGTCGTGGTTTTGTTAGTGATATTGCCAATCCGTATCTAGCGACAGCGGGGAGTGGCGATGTTTTAGCGGGGGTGATAGCAGCATTTATGGGGCAGGGGGTGAGTGCGTTTGAAGCTGCTAAGCTTGCAGTAATGGTGCACGGTGTAGCGGGTGAGCGGGCGCATCTAAAAACGAGAGGCTTTATAACTGCTTCTGATATTATAGCGGCGTTATCTTTTGAAAATATAGGCTCTGAAAGTGATTGTTAATAGTGAAAAGGAGACTGCTGCCTTTGCGCAGAAAGTTTTCAGTATCTTAAAAGGTGGAGAGGCTATCGGACTGATCGGTGCTTTAGGGGCGGGGAAGACGGCATTTGTGCGTTATTTTGCACAAGCAGCTGGTGTGGCAGTTGGAGAGGTTTCGTCGCCCTCTTTTGTTTTAGGTCATGAATATCTCGCCACGCATCTTACTATTGATCATTGGGATATTTATAGATTAATGGAAGAGCCTGATGAGTTGTGGGAACCTCCTGCCTGTAGCACCATTAGGATTATAGAGTGGGCTGATCGTTCTCAAGATCTTTTAGAGCGTTTGGATTTAACGATCACTTTTGATTTTGTTGATCTTAAAAGTAAACCGCAAGCGAGGCAGATCTCATTGGGGGGTAGGTTAGCGGAAAAGGTAGAATCGATTTTATAAGGATGATATCTTTTTTTAGCTGATACAAGATACCTTGTTAAACATCTTGTTAGATGTTGTTAAAAGAATGAGTGGCGATGGTATCGCAGTAAAACCATCCTAGGATAAACCTATTTTGGGTAGTTTTCACTCACTCATTCTTAAGAGGCTACTCGGGCAGATTCGTAGAATCATGCGGAGGGGTTACTCGGGCTTGCCCAGATCCCTAAAATCGCCAAAAGCGCGATTCCCGTTACCGGTAGAGGCGAAGAGCTTTTCGATAGAGGCGAGGAGCGCCTCGAGCTCTTTCGCAGGAATTCTAAGGGTCTTTACCCTTCTGATACACAACTCCTTGAAATTTGACGCGCCGTTAAGAATGGCTTTAGCCAAATATTCAAGTGACACACAATCAAGTGAGACGACGCGAGCAGGGCTATCTTGAGAATTAGAATCACTGATGGTAATCATGTTCTCAGTAGCATCAAGTTGCACCACGGCTAAGAGAATGAACCTCCCTCCATGGCGGAAATAGACTCGGATAATATCCTCGCCATCCTTACCACCCTTGTCGCAAAAGACTATGTGGGAACAGTCAGTAGGAAGCCCCATGTAATCTATTGTGTCTTGGAGTAACTCTTTCACAAACTCGGCAAACGAACCAGATGAGTTTGCCTGTCCTTCTTGTTGCATTTCTAACTCCTCCTTTATAAGGGGCTAGGATGTTGAAAGCTACCTACTTAAGTTAAGTAGCTTTTTGATATGAAAGACGCTTAACCTGACAAGGAATCATCAGGTTATTCGTACAACGCTTGGAGCGATAAGTTGCGATAGGTCTCGCAGCAATTATCGCACCATTGTGAGGAACTGCTGGCTAGCTACTGCCACCCAGCGGCAAAACTCCTCACTTATTCATAGGAACTTACTCGGGCAGATTCGTAGAATCTACGGAGTTAGATAGACAGGAGCATGATATTTTTTGGGAATATCGTTCTTAACTCTGCGGAGAAGTCCATTAAACATTTTTAGATTGTCTTTTTCGTTTCGTTCTCCGTTGGGCAACCGAGCCAAAGCAAGGCATCCTGCCAAGAGATCCACCAAATTTCTAGTAAATTCCGCATCTCCATTGCTGGAAAAGATCAATTCCTCCTCCAGTGCTACCAAGCGATTCAGATTTTCCTCAGACACGCCGAAGTTCGGATCAGATTCGCGCAAGCGCTCCAAGACATTTAGAATGTCTTTTTTAGACAGGGAGAGAAACTCTTGGGTATTCAGATTTGCTTTGAACGCAGCGATCGGCTTCCCGAATTTGTGATAATAAATGATACACCCGAAGATATTTCCTCCCAGTTTCACAACCTTGATAGTGTAATTTTTCTGCGCAGGAAAGCGCGTTCTAAGCACGTTGTACAAGCTTTCGGCAAGTTTTTTAGTGTTTTCCTGATTTTCCATTTCTAACTCCTTTATAAGGGGCTAGGATGTTGAAAGCTACCTATTTAAGTACAAGTAGCTTTTTGATATGAAAGACGCTTAACCAGACAAGGAATAGTCAGGTTATTCGTACAACGCTTGGAGCGATAAGTTGCGATAGAACTCGCAACAATTATCGCACCATTGTGAGGAACCGCTGGCTAGCTACTGCCACCCAGCGGCAAAACTCCTCACTTATTCTTAGGAACTTACTCGGGCAGATTCGTAGAATCATGCGGAGAGACGAGGATCGTCGGAAGGAGATTTTGCACCTGCAACAAATCGTTCCAGCGCTTCCTCCATGAACGGTCTTAGAATACCTTCTAATATGCGCCGAATTTCTTCTTCTTCTTCTTCTTTCGGCTTAGTTCCGTTCAGCTCGAAAGAGACTCCCTTCCCTTCTTCGGCAGAATTGGGGTAGATCAGCTTTTTTACCCGATCCACATCAAGGGTGCCAATGGGGTAAAGCTCGCCAATAGGGTATTGCTTTTCGCCAGTGTGTTTGTTTCGGGTGGCTTCATCACCGTAGGCCCAGTAGATACAAATCCTCCAGATCCCGTTTCCTTTTTTTTCCACATAGATATAAAAGTTAAAAGAACCATCGAGATTAAGCCTACTAGCGATGGTTTTAATAACGATTTTAATGTGGTTAATAAGGAAAAAGTGGGAACCTTGTTTGAAGATATACATTTTCTTCAAAGCTCCTGCTAAAGGAATAAAACTACTACCCAAACCGTTCTAAAAATGCTTGACGCAAAAGAGCGCAACAAGTTGCGCAAATTGCGTATTCATAACCCCGTAGGGGTTAGAATAGTGAAAACTACTCAAACCGTTTTTTCAAAGAACGCTTAGGAGATAAATCTCGACGAATCGAGATACACATCGCACACTCGTGCGACATCTTATCATAAAATAGATTCTTTTTGATCCAGATAGAGAAAGTTTTAGTTAAAGTGGTGCCACCCACCTGCAACGCTCCCTTTTTTATAAAGGTTAAGGGGGGAAATAATAGCCTGCCGTGTTAGGTGGTGAAGGGTAAAAATTATATAGATTCAGCTATATTTAACTAGAAACAGCTATAAAAGAGGTTGAAAATAATGAGAAATTTTAAAAGGGTGACACCAGATTTATTTAAGAAAGTTCTTTCTTCTGTCGATGAAGATCTAAGGTAGAGAGGGAGGAGGCTTTAGGGTAATTTAAAAAATCTTTCTTCCGTATCTCCTTAAATATCGTGTGAGCGATCAAGGCTCACAGTTTTTGGCTTGGTTTTATTAGGTCATGAACCGTCGGAGTAAAATATAATGAAAATTGAATACCGTTTAGAGGCGCTGTCGGAGTGTCCGAGTCTTAGAATCTATGATTTTGATAACACGGAAGCACGACAATTACGGGAGCTTTTTATTCAGCTTGCCGAGGGGGAGAACGATTGGACCTCCCTGCATGAGATAGATAACATAGAGGCAGTTGATGGCTGCGTTGTTAATATGCGAGTTGGCGCTTGGGATAGGGGCGTTAAAAAATTTGATGAATCACATAAATTTGAATGGATCTTAACTGAAGAGTCGTGGAAAGATCTGGCAAAAATTGCAGAAGCCTTCTGCGAAGAAGATTCTGAAGTAAATCAAGAATGGCTCGACAAAAGAGGTGAGGTCGCAGTCTTAATTGAAAGACATGAAAGATAGATCGTTGACAATTTAATCGTTGACAATTTAAAAGTTTAATACGCAGTGCAAAGAGGTACAGGGGTGGTGCGCTATCCACACTGCTACGAAATCCACCCGCCACCTAGCGGTAACCCTCCTCTTAGCTAGGAGGATTGATAGAGAGGTTGGCAGAAATAATAGAGCTGATTTTTTAAAGGTGGTTTGTTCTCCCTGATCGAGATTAGGCTCTTGTTAAATACTGTTAAAGGCGTGAGTGGGCGTTAGAGTTGCCGTGAAAATTATCACGGTTATCGCCGGAAAACCATAAAGGAATTAACCTATCAGTAGTTTCCACTCACTCACTTCAAAGAAGCTACTCGGGCAGATTCGTAGGATCTGCGGAGGGGTCAATTTCTTTTGGGAAAGTTACGGCATGATGTGATACCGAAGGAGGTAGTAAACCTTCTGGGGCAAACCATCTTGCCAATCTCGCCGTGGACGTTGCCAAAACGTTCCAGAGATCCAGAAGTTCTTTGTATCCATTCCAATTTTCGGGTAAGTTAATACATCCGTTTTGGAAAAAGAACGCTTCATTTCCCAAATCTATCAGGCGTTCCAGAGATGACTCAGAAACGTTACAATCTGGGGCATATTCAGGTAAGCGACGCAGGAGAATTGAGATGTCTTCCCCAGTTAGAGGGAAGAGCTTTCCTTCGGGCGCTATTACCTTGAACGGAGCGATCGGCACTCCGTCCTTACGATAAATAACAAAGGCGAACTCACCCTTCCTCAGTTTCACAATGGCGATAGCGAAAAAACTATCTGCATTGTTAGGGAAGCGTTCTCTAAGCCCTTGCTGCAAGTTATAGTAAAGACTTGCAAGATAGGCTGCCATTTTTAACTCCTTCTACCCCGTGTAGGGGGCTAGGGTGGCGAAAACTAAAACTACATTTTTAAAGATCGGTCGGCTAATAAGCCACGATAACGCGGTAACAATTGCCGCCCACTCGCGTAGTCTATCGTAAAATAAATCCATTTTGAGTCAAGCAAATCCATCCGCCACCCCTTTTTAATAAAAAAAAGAGCGTTTATTCCTCCGTCTTGTGAAAAGTGTAAGAGAGCACTACTAGGTCTGCAAAACGGTGTATATTCCGAAGTTTTAGGGGGTTTATTCCTCCGTCTTGAGAAAAGTGTAAGAGAGCACTACTAGGTCTGCAAAACGGTGTATATTCCGAAGTTTTAGGGGGTTACCTTTATGGCAGCAGATCTCGTGAGTGTTAATTAGGCGCGGTGCTGATAGATCTCCGACCATAAACGGCGCAATAGCGAGACGTAGTTCATCTACAAGGTCGTTTTTTAAAAAAAGAGAGTTGATCTGCGTGCCACCTTCAATAAGTAGCCTTGAAACGCCGAGACTTTTTAAGTCAAGAGAGATCCATAAAGGCGCAGCCGCCTCTCCTGGATAACCTCTAATAAGAGCGCAACTACCGAAAGTTCTTTCTATATCTGATACCTTCTTAGCTGGACAGTAAAGGAGGTTGTGCTCTCGTTCACCTTCAAAGAAATGAAGTTTTGTCGAGAGCTCCCCCGAGGTTGTAATCGTTACTCGTAAAGGATGGGCAGGCTGTTTTTTTGAGAGTCTGTCTTCTATTAGAGTAGTTGATCTGATCCTTAAAAATGGGTTATCGGCGCGTAATGTGCCTGCACCGACAAGGATAGCGTCGGAGGCGGCACGTAAGGCATCAACTTCTGCCATGTCTGCCTCGTTTGAGAGGATTAAACGTTTGTCTGAAGTGTCATCAATACAACCATCAAGTGAAGTTGCAGTGCTAATAACGGTGTAAGGACGGTTTGTATCTTGTTGCACAGTGTTATATCCAGTCTCCATAAATCAATCATCTCTTATGTAATAACAACAAAGGGATTGTCAAACCGTAAATGTATTAAAATATCACCCTAGCTGTTAATATAATTTATCAACACGCTCTATCGTGTTGCTCAGTTAAAGAGGTGTTGTGTGCGAACTCAAGAAAAAGAGTATAACACCTCTTACGTGCAAGATATATTTATGATCGATAAAAAATACTAAATGAAAGATGACTCTGATTTTCTCAAATTAGCTTTACAGGAGGCTCAAAAATCCCCTCAAGGTGTTTATTATGCGGTAGGTTGTCTGATCGTTTCAGCAGATGGGAAACTTATCTCAACAGGATATACAGGAGAGAGGTTTTATTCAGATACAGCGTGGCACGCTGAAGAAACCGCTATCAAAAAAGCGCAAGAGCAGGAGATCGCCCTTAAGGGATCAACCCTATATTCAACAATGGAGCCGTGCTCTGAGAGAAGGTCGGGGCATACCCCGTGCACAGAGTTGATAATCAAAGCTGGTATAAAAAAGGTCGTTTTCGCTCTCTATGAGCCGTTTGATGACTCTTTGGGGATACGGTGTTGCGGAGAAAAAGTGCTGCAATCTGCAGGGGTTGAGGTGGTTTTCTTAGAGAAATTAAGCGATTTATGCCTTCATTCTATTAAGCGGTGTCGGAGAAATTAAGTGGCTACCCCCCCCCACCTAGAACACCATTTTTAATATAAACGGTGCTAAAGTGAGATTTTAGCTCCAAAATATAAAAAAAATCACATTATGGTCGACATTATCTGTGTTAGGACATCAGGTGTTAGTGTTTTTGTGTGTGGTAATACTTGAGGTAGGTAGTAACATGGATAGTGATGTATATGCAGGTAATGCGCTAATAGATTCCGTTAAGATATCAGATGAAGATGCTGCTCGTTATCAAAGTCTATTGGCATCATACGATGAGTGCCTCGAAAGGGAAGCTCAGGAACGCGCCAGAATGGCAAAATTACGAGAAGATAATGTAAAACACCTTACAAAAGAGTACGGCTTGCTCTTAAGTATCGATCTTAATACCGCCTATGGCAGGAAATGGTTTGAAAAAACAGTTAAGTTTTATAGCGCAAGTGATATTCTAAGTGAACGTTTTGAAGCGATAGTTGCACGCTCACGGGTGATAATGGAGTCTGAAGATCACCCCTAAATTTTTGACCTCCGTATAAACCTAACCGATTCGCTCTGTTGTTGCACCCCGTCCGATCTTTCCTAAAGGGTGAGAATTTTGACCTCCGTATAAACCTAACCGATTCGCTTTTTAGTCACACCCCATCCGATCGTCCCTGAAGGGTAGAATTTTTAACCTCCGTATAAACCTAACCGATTCGCTTTTCAGTCACACCCCGTTCAATCGTCCCTGAGGGTAGAATTTTTAACCTCCGTCCAGATCTAACCGATCCGCTCTGTTGTTGCAGCCCGTCCAATCGTCCCTGAAAGGTAAAGGGTAGAAGGGGGAGTTTAAGAAAATCCACGATTAAAATTTAAAAACTTCAAAATTAACAGATAAAGAATAATTGAAGGTGGAATAGAGAAAAATAGAGTGGTGAGGGACGGATTCGAACCGCCGTACGCAAGAGCGAGCAGATTTACAGTCTGCCTCCTTTAGCCACTCGGACACCTCACCGCAAAAAAAGAACCGCAAAAAAGAAACGCCTTAAAGTCCGTTTTTTAAAAATTTTAAATTTAAAAAACAGACATTTAGATCAAAATATTGCAAATAATTATGGAGCGGGAGACGAGGCTCGAACTCGCCACCCTCAGCTTGGAAGGCTGATGCTCTACCAAATGAGCTACTCCCGCATATTTCGTTTCACGGAGGGGTATTAATATTGAATTTAAATAAAATTACAACCCCTAAAGGGTAAATATGAAAAAAATGTTAAAATGTTTCAATATTGTTAGATATTTGTCAGATAGATCTTGCTAAAAAATGAAATTCTTATATCTTCTACCCCCGTAAACAGTGACGAGTTTTCAGATTAGCCCAGATAGCTCAGTCGGTAGAGCACTTCCTTGGTAAGGAAGAGGTCGTGGATTCGAGTTCCACTCTGGGCTCCATCACTTATATGTCTGCATAAACGCCTGTAGCTCAATTGGTAGAGCAACGGATTCCAAATCCGTAGGTTAGGGGTTCGATGCCTCTCAGGCGTGCCACCTTGCGGATGATTTATGCCGTTTTGGACAGATATGGCACTAGAAAGTAAATTTTTCTCTTTTTACTGTAAAAAACCCTTCTAAAAGTTTGCGATTATTTTTGAAGTTTGTTAGTGTCCACCCACTTTAACTCCGGCTGGCGTCTGGTTATCAATGTAATGAGGTGCCGAAAGGGGAGTTTTGCATCTTTTTGGAAGGGCTTATTTAAGGAAAAGCTTAATAATTATTGAGTGCAGGTGAGGTAACGGGAGCGCTCCAGATTTTCTTAGGGTGAAGCATGAGGAGAGAGAAAGGTGGTAATGCTACAACTTCGGCAAAAGCACCTAGTTTTTTAAGTAGCTGTGTAGCTGAGCTTCAGAAGGTTGTGAGACCAACGAAGGATGAGACCATTCAAGCCACTACCGTTACGATCTTTATCTTGATCTTTGTAGCGTTGGTTCTTTGGTTTTTCGATTTTGTTTTAAGCGCAGGAGCGCGCGGAGTGTTCAAATTATTGGATGTGTTTTTATAGAGAATAATTAAAGAATAGTGTAAACTTGAGTTTTTGCTTTTTTGTGATAATTAGTATTGGTTCGGCTTGTAGATAGCTTGTAGATAGTTTGGAAATGGTAAAAATGACTGACGACGGTCTGATAGAAAAAATTGAAGAAGGCTCTACTGGTGAGTTGGTCACTGAGTCGACTGCTGCTGAGGTAACCAGTGAGTCGGAGAAGGGGGTTGAGGAAACTTCTTCTACTACTGATGTTGCCGCTGAAGACGCAAGTGCCGTTGAAGATAGTGGTGACGGTGAAGATGAGAACGCCGCAGCTGCTAAGCCGAAAAATCCAAACATGAAGTGGTACGTTGTTAATGCTTATTCCGGATTCGAGATGCGGGTGCTTAAGACGTTACAAGAACGTATCAATCAGTTTGGGATGCAAGATTTTTTTGGTGAAATACGTGTGCCGCAAGAAACTGTGGTGGAGCTTGTTAAAGGACAAAAAAAGACTTCAACCAGAAAGTTCTTTCCTGGATATGTGCTTGTCCAGATGGTTATGAATGAGGATACGTGGCACCTTGTAAAGGAAACATCAAAAGTTAGCGGATTTGTCGGAGATAAGACTGACCCTGTCCCCATGCAGGAGGAAGAGGTCAATAGAATTCTTGGGCAGATTGAGGAAGGTACTTCAGCGGTGCATAGCCGTATGAAGTTTGAGGAGGGTGAGGTTATTAAGGTAATTGATGGACCTTTCGCTGAGTTTAACGGAACGGTTGAAGAAGTTAAGCCGGAGAAGGGGAAGTTAAAAGTCTTAATAAGTATCTTTGGGCGTGCCACTCCTGTTGAACTTGATTTTGTACAAGTTGAAAAGTGTTAAGTTAGTTGAGGATAAAGATGGCGAAAGAAGCAGTCGCACAGATAAAATTACAGATACCTGGTGGTCAAGCTAATCCGGCTCCGCCGATTGGGCCAGCATTAGGACAACACGGTTTGAATATCATGGATTTTTGCAAGCAGTTTAATGCAAAAACTCAAAAGCAAGCGGGGGAGATCGTTCCTGTTATTATTACGGTTTATAAAGATCGTACCTTTACTTTTGAGATGAAGACAGCTCCGGTGTCTTACTTAATTAAGAAGGCGCTCAATGCTGCTAAAGGATCGAGTGAACCAAATAGGACCAAGATCGGTAAATTGACGCATGAGCAAGTTTTAGAGATCGCTCGAAGAAAGATGGAAGATCTGAACTGTATTGATGAAGATGCGGCGTGTAAAGTTGTTGCTGGCACTGCACGTAGTATGGGTGTTGATATACAGTAATCCTAAAAATGCGGGAGTAATTAAAAATGGCTAAGAAGGGAAAAAGGTTTCGTTCGTTGTGTGAGAAGGTGCAACGGGGAGATATCTATAAGTTTGAAGAAGCGTGTCAGATCGTTGCATCGTTAGCGTCTGCTAAATTTGATGAAACCGTAGATGTGGCTGTTCGTCTTGGTGTTGATCCTCGTAAGGCTGATCAGAATATCCGTGGAAGCATCGGACTTCCTCACGGTTTGGGTAAAACGATTAGAGTGGCAGTCTTCGCTAAAGGGGAGAAAGCTCAAGAAGCTAAAGATGCCGGTGCGGATATCGTTGGCTCCGATGATCTGGTTGAGATGGTTCAGAACGGTAATATGGATTTCGATACCGTTATCGCTACGCCCGATATGATGGCTCAAGTTGGTAAGGTTGGTAGGATCTTGGGACCACGCGGGTTGATGCCCTCACCTAAGGTTGGAACCGTCACGTTTGATGTTGCTAACTGTGTCAAAGAGGCTAAGGCTGGACGTGTCGAGTACCGTGTTGATAAAGCTGGTATTGTGCATGTTCCCGTAGGAAAGGCTTCTTTCGGTGCAGAAAAGATACAGGAGAATGTGCAGGCACTGATTCAAGCGCTTGTACGTGCCAAGCCATCAACAAGTAAAGGGGTATATCTTAAGAGTGCTGCCTTATCTTTAACGATGAGTCCGAGTGTGCGCTTTGATGCCGCTACTATTTAATCGGAGAGTGAATTCGACAATTGGAGGGGTGCTTGCAGCCTCTCTAACGTTTTAATTTTTATGTTGCAGGAAAAAGAGACAGAGGGAACACAAGATGGATCGTGCTCAGAAACAACAGGAAATACAGTTTTTTAATGAACATTTGAACGGCGCTGAGATAGCGTTGTGTGCTGATTACCGTGGTTTGACGGTATCTCAATTAACAAATATCAGACGTGAGTTGGGTAAAAGTGGGGTTGTTTGTAAGGTAGTTCGTAATACCCTTGCCAAAATCGCTACTAAGGATGTTTTAAAAGATGCCGAGCAAAGTGAAGTAGAGAAGTTTGTCGAGCTCTTTAAGGGACCAAGTTTTGTAATGTTTGTTCCTGAAGATGGTGTCGCTTCTGCTAAGATAACTGAAAAGTTCGCTAAAGATCTTAAAAAATTTGAATTGAAGGGTGCTTGGTTTGATGGAAAGTTCCTTGATGTTGCTGGAATTTCTCAATTAGCTAAGATGGCGAGTAAGGAAGAGACCCTCGGTATGTTGTTGAACTTAATCAATACTCCAGCTACTCACCTTGTCAGATTGTTGAATACCCCTGCTCAGCAGATGGTTCAGGTTGTTAATGCCTATAAGGATAAATTAGCTGCGTAGGGTTCTTGTTTAAAGCTGACATCTGTCAGCAGATCAATTTTTTTGTTTAATACTTAATTGTTAATAATTAGGAGAGTGCCAAAATGAGTGAAGTAACAGAGCAACAAGTTGTTGATTATATTAAGGGAATGTCCTTAATGGATGCTGCTAACTTGGTGAAGAAATTAGAAGAAGAGCTTGGCGTTAGCGCTGCAGCTCCCGTAGCTATGGTGGCTGGTGCTGCACCTGCCGCAGGTGGTGCTGCCGCTGCTGAAGAGCAAACTGAGTTTACAGTAGTTCTTGATGACCCTGGCGCAGAGCGTGTTAAGGTTATTAAGGTTGTCCGTGAACTTACAGGGCTTGGATTAAAAGAAGCCAAAGATGCAGTTGATTCAGCTCCAAAAGCATTGAAAGAAGGTATCTCTAAGGAAGATGCTGCTGATGCTAAGAAAAAGCTGGAAGAGGTCGGAGCAAAGGTTACTATCAAGTAGTAAGAGAATTTTGTTCCGTACTGTGGTGGTTTTGCCACGTTTTTGGGTGGAGGCACGCCCCTGAATGTGGTCTCTTGCGTCTAGTGCTCAATAGATGTTTAAATCACAACGGTTTGGAACTTGGCACTTCTAATGGTTTAAGGTATAAATCTTGGTAGTTATTGATTATAGCAGCTTTGGTAGAGATCTTTAACCTACTGGAAGTAGAGATTAAGGGAAAGACCTTTAATCGTATCTAATTTTCTTATTGCGCGGGTTTTAAAACGATTTTCACCTTATATTTATGTCGGTGTTAGGTCGTTTTGGTCGCGCTACTTGTATTTTTTGTTGCTTTGATGATACGTGATCACGATTTTTGTAAGATTCATTACGATTCAAGTTGGATTAATCCCTGTTTAACACTTTCTCGGCAACGCTCTTTTGATGTTGCTAGGATATAGTGCGGCGTATTGATCTATGCTTTGATGTTGTAACAGAGCTATCTAAAATTGTGATGTAGAGTATTTCGTTACGGACTATGGATATTATTTTAAATCGAATTGCTTTGATTCGGTGCATAATTTTCCGTGTTCTTAACTAAAACTCGATGTTGTCGAGTTCTTTTACACTCGACATTAAATGACTAAAGACAATGGCATTGAAACGATGGCATCTAAATTAAAAACCAATTTTCGCATTCGACGTGATTTTTCAAAATTAAATGAGGTTGCAGAAATTCCCAACCTCGTAGCTATTCAGACGCGCTCTTATGAAAGATTTTTACAGATGGATGTAGATCCTGAGAAGCGTGCTGATGTTGGTTTACAAAGGGTTTTTAAATCAGTTTTTCCTATAAAAGATTACAACAACACCACATCGTTGGAGTTCGTCTCGTACTCATTGGGCGAACCTAAGTATGATGTTGATGAGTGTCGCGATCGGGGTATGACTTGGGCGGCACCTCTACGTGTTACGATTCAACTTGTCTTGTGGGATGTTGATCCGGAGACGGGAGCTAGAAATTTAAGCGCATTAAAGGAAGATGTTGTTTATTTCGGCGAGATCCCGTTAATGACCGAGCGTGGTACCTTTATGATTAACGGCACCGAGCGTGTGATCGTTAGTCAGCTGCATAGATCTCCAGGGGTGTTCTTCGCGCACGATAAAGGGAAGAGTCATGTCTCTGGAAAACTTTTATATTCTGCGAGAGTTATCCCTTATCGCGGATCTTGGATCGATCTTGAATTTGATATCAAAGATGTTCTGCATGTTAGGATTGACAGACGGCGTAAACTTAATGCGACGGTGCTTCTGCGTGCTATGGGGATGTCGGCCGATGAGATCTTAGATTATTACTATGAGTCCGATGTCGTTCGTTTTGGAAAGCGTGGCACAGTTACGAAAGATTTTGTATCGCCACACTTTGAAGGACAAAAAGCTTATCGTGAAGTAAAGGCAGGCAATAAAGTTCTTGCAAAAGCGGGAGCTAAGTTTAATCGTGCTGTTCTCCGTCGTATGAAAGAGGCGGGGATCGAGTCTGTTGAGATCAACCCTGATGATCTGGTTGGATCGGTATCAGCGGATACGATCGTTGAGATAGTAGAAGATATCGTTGATTCGAAGAGCGGCGAGATCCTCTTGGAAGCCGGTGAGGTGATCATCGGTTGGGAAGTTATCAATGATCGTTTATCGATTATCTTTGATACCTTTGATAAAAATGATGCCTTAGAGGCGTGCTCTAAGATCGGTGTTATCGTTTATGCTGGAGATGAATTAACTGGTGATAAGGTTAATGCTAAAGGTGAGATCGTCGAGCAAGGAACTGTTTCAATCTTACGTGATTTAGGGGTTGGAAACTTACGTATCTTATACCTTGATGATCGTCACATCGGAGAGTCTTTGTTAAAGACTTTGCAGACCGATAAGATGGCACCAGAGCATGATGGTCTCTATTATCGTTTAATAGGTCAGCCAACTACGGAAAGTTTGATTGAGATCTACCGTAGATTAAGGCCTGGTGATCCACCTCGTCCTGAAACAGCGGCAGCAACGTTTAAGAATCTATTCTTTAATCCTGAGCGGTATGATCTCTCTGATATAGGGCGATATAAGATTAATTATAAGCTCTATGTCTCTCAAGGTAAGGAAGCTCCGCCGTTAGATCAAACAGTGCTTACTGAAGATGATATCAGAGAGTCTATTAGGTATCTTTTACAGTTAAGGACCTCTAACGACCCTGTTAAGTTCTCTATTGATGATATCGATCACTTAGGCAATAGACGTGTACGTGCTGTTGGAGAGTTGATTGAGAATCAATATCGGATCGGCTTGGTCAGAATGGAGCGCGCCGTTAAAGAGCGTCTAGGGATGCAGGATATCGACACCCTTGTCCCGCAAGATCTGATTAATTACAAACCTGTTGCGGCTGTTGTAAAGGAGTTTTTTGGCTCTTCTCAATTGTCACAATTTATGGATCAGACCAACCCTCTTTCTGAGATTACCCACAAACGGAGACTCTCTGCTTTAGGACCAGGGGGATTGACGAGAGATCGTGCTGGATTTGAAGTGCGTGACGTTAATCCGACGCACTACGGGCGTATCTGTCCGATTGAAACTCCTGAAGGGCCGAATATCGGATTGATATCTTCTCTGGCTATCTATGCACGTGTTAATGAGTTCGGTTTCTTGGAGACTCCTTATCGAGTTATCGATAACAATCATAAGGTCACGAATGATGTTGTGTACCTTTCTGCGTTGGAAGAGGAGCGTGAGATTATCGCTCCGGCAACGGCACCGATTGATAATAAAGGAGCTTTCTCTGAAGCGTCTGTCCCAGCTAGAAAAAATGCTGAGTACGTTCAGATCAACTCTGAAGAGGTTTCAAAAGTTGATGTTAGCCCCAAGCAGTTGGTTAGTGTTGCAGCAGCATTGATCCCTTTCTTGGATAATGATGATGCTAACCGTGCTTTGATGGGATCTAACATGCAGCGTCAGGCGGTTCCGTGTCTCTGTTCTGAGGCCCCGATCGTTGGAACTGGTATGGAGCGCATCGTGGCGCGCGATTCCGGTACGACAGTTGTCGCCAAGCGATCTGGTAAGGTGGTCTCTGTTGATGCAGAGCGTGTTGTGATCAAGGCTGATAAGACTTCAGATCAAGATCTTGATACCGGTGTTGATATCTACAATCTGATTAAGTATCGCCGTTCTAATCAAGATACCTGCATCAATCAACGTCCTATCGTGCGTGAAGGCGAGAAGATCTCTAAAGATGAGACCGTAGCTGATGGGCCTAGCACTGATATGGCTGAATTGGCGTTAGGTCAAAATGTCGTTGTCGCATTTATGCCGTGGCATGGGTATAACTATGAAGACTCTATCTTAATTAACGAGGGTCTTGTGAAGAGGGATATCTTTACCTCTATTCATATCAATAGTTATGAGTGTGTGGCACGAGATACAAAGCTCGGTAAGGAAGAGATTACCCGTGATATTCCTAATGTTGGTGAGGAATCTCTTAGTAATTTGGATGAGTCGGGTATCGTTAGGATCGGTGCTGAAGTTCATCCAGGTGATATCCTCGTTGGTAAGATCACTCCTAAGAGCGAAACACAACTTAGCCCTGAGGAGAAGTTGTTACGCGCTATCTTCGGTGAAAAGGCAGGCGAAGTTAGGGATACCAGCCTTAAGTTGCCACCTGGTACAGAGGGAACTGTTATCTCGACTCAGGTCTTCTCACGTAAAGGAACTGATAAAGATGAGCGTAGTCTAGCTATTGAGAAGCGTGAAATCGAAAGGCTAGAGCAAGATCAGAGAGATGAGATAAATATTATCAGGGATGCTGCTCTGAAAGAGATTAAAGAGCTGCTCCTTGGTAAGGTTACGATCTCAAGATTAGTTGATGAGAAGCGAGTTCAACTGATTGCAAAAGGCGCAGAGATTACAGCCGAAATTTTAAAGGCTACTCCGTTTGAGTATCTGAGAGATATTCAGATCGGTGATGAGAAGATTCAAGAGAAATTGAATCAGATCGTGGTGCGCACTGGACAACTTATCAATAATAAGCGTGCTTTATTGCAGGATAAGATCCGCAAGTTAAAAGAGGGAGATGAATTAGCTCCTGGTGTTATTAAACTTGTGAAGATCTTTATCGCGCAAAAACGTAAGGTACAGGTTGGTGATAAGTTAGCAGGGCGACACGGTAACAAAGGTGTGCTTTCTAAAGTAGTTCCTGAAGAGGATATGCCGTACTTACCTGATGGTACCCCTGTTGATATCGTTTTGAATCCACTCGGTGTGCCTTCCCGTATGAATATTGGGCAGGTGCTTGAGGTGCACTTAGGCATGGCTGCTTGGGGCTTGGGGCGACTTCTTGAGACAGAGGTTGACAAACTATACGATCTGGATAGAGGTGAAGCGCGTCAAGTTACTTCTGAAGAGAAATCAAAGGTCACTGCTGCTATTCGAGAGATCTTTAAGCACGGCTATGGCGAGGAGCTTTATGATGCTGAAATCGCCAAGTTGAGTGACGACGATCTGATCCGTCTTGCTATTAGACAGCGGCGTGGTTTCCAAGTAGCAACCCCTGTTTTCGACGGAGCAAAAGAGGAAGAGATCCAGAAGATGTTAGAGTTCGCTGGGTGCGATCCTTCAGGACAGGTAACGCTTTATGATGGAAGGTCGGGTGATAAATTTTCTGAAAAGGTGACGGTTGGAGTTATGTATATGCTCAAACTGGATCACTTAGTTGATGATAAGATTCACGCCAGATCGATCGGGCCATACTCTCTTGTGACGCAGCAACCGTTAGGCGGTAAAGCACAGTTCGGAGGACAACGTTTAGGAGAGATGGAGGTTTGGGCTCTTGAGGCTTACGGTGCCGCATACTCTCTACAAGAGTTCTTAACGGTGAAGTCTGATGATGTCGCCGGTAGAACTAGGATGTATGAATCGATCGTGAAGGGAGATCACGTTTTGGAGCCTGGCTTGCCTGAATCATTTAATGTGATGATGAAGGAGTTACAATCCTTAGCTCTGGATGTTGAACTTGTTGAACACGATGCGGCGGAGGCTCAACTTGCCCCTGATCAAAGTGCTGGTGAAGAGCAACAATCGATGCCTGATAGCAATGTATTTGGTGGATAATTAAGGTTTGGGTGCCAATATGGATGATATTTTTAGTTTATTTGAGAAGCCTAAAAATCCGGTAAGGTTTGACGCTTTGAAGATCTCTTTGGCGAGTCCGGAAAAGATTCGCAGCTGGTCTTTTGGAGAGGTGACAAAACCGGAGACTATAAACTATCGCACACTCAAACCGGAGCGTGATGGTTTGTTCTGTGCGAAGATCTTCGGACCGGTCAAGGATTACGAGTGTATCTGCGGAAAGTATAAACGGCTTAGACACCGTGGTGTTGTTTGTGAAAAATGCGGTGTTGAAGTTATTCAATCAAAAGTTAGACGTGAAAGGATGGGGCATATCGATTTAGCTTGTCCTGTGGCGCATATCTGGTTTTTGAAGAGTTTGCCGAGTCGCATCGGAACGGTGCTTGATATTACATTGCGAGATCTGGAGAAGGTTCTCTATTTTGAATCTTATATAGTTAGCGATCCAGGTAAGACGGACTTAGAGTTCTGTCAACTTCTGAATGAAAGAGAGTATCGTGCCGCTAGAGATGAATTTGGTGATAACTTCCGTGCTGGTGTGGGTGCAGAGATCGTCTTGGAGCTTCTGCAAAAAATCGATGTTGATAAACTTTGCATTGAGCTTAGAGAAGAATTAAAAAATGTTACATCTGAAGCTAAGAAGAAGAAGCTCGCTAAACGGCTAAAAGTTCTTACTTCCTTTCAACAGAGTGGGAATAAACCTGAGTGGATGATCTTGACTGCCGTGCCGGTTATTCCGCCGGATCTCCGTCCCCTTGTGCCGCTAGATGGCGGACGTTTTGCAACCAGTGATCTTAATGATCTCTATCGACGTGTTATCAACCGTAACAACCGTTTGAAAAGGTTAATAGAGTTACAGGCTCCTGACATCATTATCCGTAATGAGAAGCGGATGTTGCAGGAATCTGTTGATGCACTTTTCGATAATGGACGACGTGGAAGGACTATTACAGGTCCAAACAAGAGACCACTTAAGTCATTGAGTGATATGTTAAAAGGAAAGGGGGGACGCTTTAGGCAGAACCTCTTAGGTAAACGTGTTGACTATTCTGGACGTTCCGTAATTGTGTGCGGACCTGAACTAAGGCTGCATCAGTGTGGTCTACCTAAACGGATGGCGTTAGAGCTTTTTAAACCGTTTATCTACAACAAGCTTGAAGAGCGTGGTTATGTGACTACGATTAAGAGTGCTAAGAAGATGGTTGAAAAGGAGAAACCAGTTGTTTGGGATATCCTTGATGAAGTCATTAAAGAGCACCCTGTTCTGTTGAACCGTGCGCCGACCCTACATAGACTCGGTATTCAAGCTTTTGAACCTATCTTGATCGAAGGTAAAGCTATTCAGTTACATCCGTTGGTGTGTTTTGCATTTAATGCAGACTTTGATGGTGACCAGATGGCTGTACACGTTCCGCTCTCTATTGAGGCGCAGGTCGAAGCACGTGTCTTGATGATGTCAACAAACAATATCCTTAGCCCACAAAATGGTAAGCCCGTTGTTTTACCGTCTCAAGATATCGTTCTCGGTTTATATTATATGACGCGCGAGAGACCGTTTGCTAAAGGAACAGGAATGGTATTTTCTGAACCTGAAGAGGTTTGGATGGCGTGGGAAGCCGATGAGGTACATATTCAAGCTGCTATTAAGTGTAGAATTGAGGGCGAGATCGTTGAGACTACGGTTGGTAGAGTGTTGTTGCTTCAACTATTACCGAAGGATGTTTTGCCGTTTAAGTACCTTAATAAAGTTCTCAAGAAGAAAGAGCTCTCTGAGATCTTAAATGAGTCTTATCGACAGGCGGGGAATAAAGCCACCGTGCTTGTAGCAGATAGTTTGAAAAATGTTGGATACCATTTTGCGACTATCGCCGGTATTTCAATCGGCATTAGAGATCTTATGATCCCTGCTTCAAAGTCCAAGATCCTTTCAAACGCTGATGCTAAAGTGGCGGAGATCGATCAACAGTATCAGGAAGGTTTGATCACCGTTGGTGAGCGTTATAATAAAGTTATCGATATCTGGTCAGATGTGGGTGATAGGATCGCTGAAGATATGATGTTGGGGATCTCTTCAACTGAGTTCAAAAATGAGGAAACGGGAGAGGTTAAGCGAGGAGCTTCTTTCAATCCTGTTTACGTTATGGCGGACTCTGGAGCACGTGGATCTAACCAACAGATCCGTCAGTTGGCAGGTATGAGAGGTTTGATGGCTAAGCCTGATGGATCCATTATTGAGCAACCCATTAAAGCGAACTTGCGTGAGGGCTTAACGGTTCTACAATATTTCGTATCAACTCACGGTGCTCGTAAAGGTTTGGCTGATACGGCACTTAAGACCGCTAACTCAGGTTACTTAACCCGTCGTTTAGTTGATGTGGCGCAAGACAGTATCGTTACGATGATGGATTGTGGCACGACTGAGGGTGTTGAGATGGCTGCCTTAGTTGAAGGTGGAGAGGAGATCGAATCCCTCGGGAATAGAATTCTCGGTCGTGTTGCGGCTGAAGATATTAGAGATCCGATTACTAATGAGGTTCTTGTTCCAAGAAATACCGGTATTGACGAGAAAGCTGTTGAAGCGATTTCAGCTGCTGGTCTTGATACCGTTTTAATCAGATCTGTATTGACGTGTGAAGCCCGTCAAGGTGTTTGTGCACGTTGTTACGGACGCGATCTCGGTCGTGGACATCTGGTTAATCTCGGAGAGGCTATCGGAGTTATCGCAGCGCAGTCTATCGGAGAACCAGGAACGCAGTTAACGATGAGAACGTTCCATATCGGTGGTGCGGCATCAGGTCGTGCTGAGCAGACCTCTATCGAAGCCCGTTATGCCGGTATGATTAAGATGGAGAACGCCAAGTTAGCATTTAAGCACGATGGATCTTCTGTTGTGATGAATCGCAAATCTCAGATCCTCGTTGTTGATCCGCAGGATGGACGTGAAAGACAACGTCACGCCTTAGTTTATGGCGCTCGTTTGAGGGTAAAAGAGGGCGATCTCGTTGAAGCTGGTCAATTACTGACTGAATGGGATCCGTTTACTGTGCCGATCTTGAGTGAAGTTGCTGGTCGTGTTGAGTGGGTCGATATCAATGAACAAACTATGGAAGAGAGAACTGATGAAAGAACAGGTTTCTCAGAACGTGAAATAGTTCAGAGTAAAGATCGCAGCACTGATTGGCGGCCACGAGTTGTTATTTACGGAGAGAATGGTGAAGTTAAGGTGTATAACTTACCGGTTGGTATACGTGTTGTTGTTGAACACAATTCGGATATCGATGCTGGTGATGTTGTCGCTAAACGTGAACGTGCTACGACGAAGACAAAAGATATTACAGGTGGTTTGCCACGTGTAGTAGAGCTTTTCGAAGCTAGAAAGCCGAAAGATCCAGCGCATGTGGCTGATGTAGATGGTGTGGTAAGTTTTGGTGAAGACTCTCGTGGTAAACGAAGATTGATTATTACACCTGAATACGGTGATCCTGTTGAGATCCTAATCGCCAAGAATAAGCATATCGCTGTTCAGGAAGGGGATGTTATTAAAGCAGGTGAAGCGTTAACTGATGGTGCTGAAAATCCGCATGATATCTTGCGCATCAAAGGTATAAAGACCTTAGCGGCTTATCTGGTGAATGAAGTTCAGCAGATTTATAGACTGCAAGGTGTGCGTATTGATGATAAGCATATCGAAGTTATCGTTCGACAGATGCTTAAACGTGTCAAGATCACTGATATGGGAGATACCAAGTTCTTAATCGGTGAAAATGCGGAGCGTTTTGCAGTGCTGGAAGAAAATGAAAGGGTGATTGCGCAAGGTGGTACTCCTGCGAAATATGAGTATCTATTACTTGGTATTACTAAGGCATCTTTGGCAACGTATTCCTTTATTTCAGCGGCAAGTTTCCAAGAGACGACAAAAGTTCTTACAGAGGCTGCGGTTTCTGGTAAGGTCGATAATCTTATTGGACTTAAGGAAAATGTCATTATGGGACGTTTAATTCCTGCCGGTTCAGGTATGCATGAGTATACTGATAGAGAGATCTTAGTTGAAGGACAGGAAGAAGAGGTCGATGAACAAAAAGAGTTCCGAGTTAGTCAAACATCGTTGGAGTCTTTAGCAGGAATGCTCTAGGGCTTTAATTGACTATTGATGTTCAGGTAGAGTAAAACCAGCTGGGAGGTGAAGAGAAGGCATCACCTTTTAGCTGGTTTTTTGTATTTATTCGATTCACCTTGAGGCTTAATATTTGAATTTATATTTTAAAAAGTAATTATTTTATGAAACGCACGCCATTAAAAGATCGCGTATTGCCTGGTTATACCAAAGAGGAAGAGATCTTTAATATGACTTCGCATATTGTAGGAGGGGCGTTTGCGATTATCGCTTTAATTATGTGTATTGCGGTTGCTTCGTGGAAGCACAATGTTTGGGGGATCGTTAGTGGTGCTATTTATGGTTCCACGTTGGTTATTTTATACACGATGTCCAGTATTTATCACGGCTTAAAGAGTTCAACCGCTAAAAAAGTTTTTCAAGTAATTGATCATTGCGCCATATTTCTTCTGATAGCAGGAACATATACCCCGATCTTACTTAATTCTTTTCGAGAAGCGCATCCAGGATTTGCATGGAGTTTATTCGGTGTTAATTGGGGCATGGTTCTTATCGGTGTTACCCTTAACGCCATTGATATCAGTAAATATCGTAAATTATCTTTAGCGTGTTACATCGGGATGGGGTGGTGTATAGTTGTGGCAGCTGGTCCGATGGTAAAGGTCTTTCCACCAGCAGCACTTATTTTGCTACTCTTAGGCGGAATCGTCTACACTATTGGTGCTGGATTTTATGCTGTTGGTAGAAGAAGAAAATATATGCACTCTATCTTTCATATCTTTGTTTTAGCAGGAAGTGTTTTGCACTTTTGTTGTATTCTTCTATACGTGCTTTAACGAAGATAGTTAATATGCTTTGCTAGGTATGATTCTTTTACTAATGGTGGCGCTGGCGCAAAGTTTTTCTTGCTGTGTAGATACTTGTTTTTTGCCGATGTCTTACCGTTACATTGATGTCTGTGTGTTTATTGGAGGAATATGAAAAAAGCAGCCCTGATTAGTGTTTCTGATAGAAGTGGTTTGGAGAAATTTGCAAAGACCTTGTTAGAGTGTGGCTATGAACTTTTAACGACTTCGGGGAGTGGTAAGTTTTTAAAAGAGTGTGGTATCTCCAGCACTGCAATTGAGGAATATACAGGGCAGAAAGAGATCCTTGGTGGACGTGTTAAAACGTTGCATCCTAAAATTCATGGGGGGCTTTTGGCGAAGCGTTCAGATCCTGAGCATCTGCAACAGTTGGAGGAAGGTGGTATTCCGCAGATAGAGGTTGCAGTTGTTAATCTATATCCGTTCGCAGGGGGGTTAACGGGAGAAAAGGCTGCGGATCCTGATAAGATGGTAGAGCTGATAGATATCGGTGGCCCGACCATGATTCGAGCAGCAGCTAAAAACCATCAAAGCGTTTGGGCTGTGATAGATCCTAAAGATTATGAGGCGGTAGGGGAGTTCTTAAAAAAGAGAGAGCAAGATTCTGCGGCAGCTCTGCAATTCAGAAGAAGTTTAGCGGTCAAGGTTTTTACGCAACTGGCGCAATATAACTTAGAGATTGCACGTTACTTTGCGCAGATTAAAAACGAACCTTATACACCTGAATGGTCTGTTGGGCAGGATGTGACGGGAATGGTGCTAACAAAAACACAAGACCTCCGTTATGGAGAAAATCCGCATCAGAAGGGAGCGTTTTATTCTGTACTTGGTGCTGCCGATAGTGGCTGGAAACAGTTTCAAGGGAAGGAGCTCTCTTATAATAATTTAATAGATTTTGATGCAGCGTATCGTATCGTTCGGTCGCTGCCTTCAGATCAGCCAGCAGTTACTATTGTAAAGCACTTAAATCCTTGTGGTGCAGCGTGTGGTAAAAATTTGATTGATGCTTTAACTCGGGCACGTGCTGGAGATCCGAGGAGTCATTTCGGTGGGATTATCGCTTTTAATCGAACGGTTGATAAAGTTACGGCGGAAGCTGTGATTGATGATTTTACGGAGATAGTAGTAGCGCCGCACTTTGAAGTGGAAGCGTTGGAAGCTTTTACGAAACGGAAAAACTTGCGGGTGTTGCAGATCGATTTTGATAAGGTCAGTCGTACTGAATTTAGGAGTGTGCAAGGTGGCGTATTAGTGCAAGAGGTTGATTATGGGGTGCATGCTATTAGTGCGGAAGATATAGTTTGTGGTGAAAAACTTTCTGAAAAGGTTATGGCAGACCTCCGTTTTGCTTGGAGTTTATGCGCTTATATTAAGTCTAATGCGATCTCAATTGTAAAAGATCTGATGTTGATCGGTACTGGTGGCGGGCAGATGAGTCGTATCGATGCTGCAGAGGTGGCGCTTTGGAAGGCGCGTACACATGGGCATGATTTAAAAGGTGCTGTGGCAGCTTCTGATGCTTTCTTCCCATTCACGGATTGTGTTGATGTCTTAGCTGAGGCGGGGATCTGTGCGATTGTTGTTCCTGCTGGTGCTAAACGTGATGCAGAAGTTTTAGAAAAAGCTAAAGAACGTGGGATATCGTTAATTTTTGCGCATGAGCGTCATTTTAGACATTAGGATAATTATTAAATGGAGTTATAATGAAAGTTTTAGTTATCGGAAAGGGTGGTAGAGAGAATGCGATCTGTTGGAAATTAAAACAATCTCCCCTTTTAACGGATCTCTTTATTGCTCCAGGGAATCCTGGCACTGCTAAACTCGGAGTGAATGTTGCGATCGAACCTTCTGATATTACGGCTTTAAAAGATTTTGCACTTAAAAATAAGATCGATCTAACCGTAGTAGGACCAGAAGATCCGTTGGTGGCGGGGATTGTTGATCACTTTCAAAGCGCTGGCTTGAAAATTTTTGGACCGAGTAAAGTTGCTGCACAATTAGAGGGCTCTAAGGAGTTTGCTAAAGAGGTGATGTTGGCGGCAGGTGTGCCGACAGCGGAGTATGCTGTTTTTAGTGATAAGGACACTGCTCTGAAATATGCAAGAGATAAGAAAGCTCCGTTAGTTGTGAAGGCTGATGGCCTAGCTGCAGGTAAAGGGGTTTTCGTTTGTATGAAGCAGGATGAGTTGGAGGGTGCTATACCGCAAGCTTTTGATCGTTTTCATAGTTCAAAGGTTGTGATTGAGGAGTATCTGAACGGTTGTGAAGCCTCTTTTATCGTAGCTACTGATGGAAAACGGATCGTACCGCTAGCTGCTTCGCACGACTATAAACGGGTTTTTGATAATAACCGAGGGGCGAACACGGGCGGCATGGGAACGGTCTCACCGACACCGCACCTTTCAAAAGATCAAGAAGAGTGGGTGATGCAGAAGGTGATGCGCCCTATGATAGATGAGATGGCGAGAAGGGGTACGCCGTTTAGTGGTTTTCTGTATGCTGGATTGATGATTACAGATGATGGGATAAAAGTTTTAGAGTTCAATACGCGCTTAGGAGATCCGGAAACGCAGGTTATTTTGCGTAGAATGGATGGAGATCTTTTAGCGTTGTTGAAAGCTTTTGTTGATGGTGAGGAGACACCAAAGATATCGTGTCGATCTGAAGCAGCGGTGTGTCTTGTTTTAGCAGCGCAAGGTTATCCTGAAGCGGTAAAGGTAGGTGATGAAATTAAGGGTGTAGATAAGTTTGATGGTGATGAACGTATAGTTGTTTTTCACGCCGGTACAAAAGATCAAGATGGGAAGCTTTATACTGCGGGGGGCAGGGTTTTGTGTATTACCGCAAATGGGGAAGATGTTAAAGGTGCGCGGGAAGTAGTTTATCAAGGTGTTAAGGAGATAACCTTTGAGGGGATGCATTATCGACGCGATATCGGAGGAAATTAGTTTTTTTCAGAGAAAAAGATAAGATTTTTTCATTTGAAGCATTGGAGATAACGTCGACTCGTGTTAAAAGTACACTCTATCGGCACCCGTAGCTCAGCTGGATAGAGCATCCGCCTTCTAAGCGGAGGGTCAGAGGTTCGAATCCTCTCGGGTGTGCCAAGTCGGATGTGCGAAGCACCATCCGAGGTGTGTGCAAGTAGTTGACAATGGCGCCCGAGAGGGTTCGAATGTTTGCGGAGCGAGCCAGCGGGGTGAAAAAACTTAAAATTGCGAATCCTCGTCGGATGTGCGAAGCATCATCCGAGGTGTGTGCAAGTAGTTGACAATGGCGCCCGAGATTAGAAAATGATTAATCCGTATCTATCTCTATTATATTTTATATTAATAGTTGCTGCTTTTTTGGCAGTAATGCTTTTTCTCTGTGCTGTACTTGGTCCGAAGTATAAAACCAGAGTGAAGCACCATGTGCCGTTTGAGTGTGGCTCTATCCCCGTAGGGGATGCTTGTAATACTCGATTTGGCGTTAAGTTCTATCTTTTAGCCATGCTTTTTATCATTTTTGATGTTGGGATAGTTTTTATCTATCCGTGGGCTCTCTCTTTTAGAGAGTTGGGGGGGGCACCGTTTATTGCGATGTTGGTTTTTATCGGTATTCTAACGGTCGGATTTATCTACATCTGGCGTAAAGGCGTGTTTGATTGGAATAAAAGATAGCGCTACAAGACGCTAAAATCACAATAGTTAATAGTATCAAAATATTAGCAAAAGACTAGGTCTTTACGGAGGTCAAAAATTACACCCTTCAGTGGCATCAGAACGGGCTGATACTACAAAACGGGATCAGCTAGATCTGTACGGAGGTTAAAAATTACACCCTTCAGTGACATCAGAACGGGCTGCAACTGTAGAACGAATCGGTTAGGTTTTTACGGAGGTTAAGAATTTTCAAGATTTTGAAAGTTTTCTGTAAATTCGTTACACGCTTCTTGCAGAAGCTCTTCTGGATTGTATCCACTTCTGTTGCAAAAAATCGCCATTTCGAAGAGGGCTTTTTTAAATATTTCTCGTGTTAAGGAGTTTTTCTCGTCAGATAATAGTGTTTTTGCAAAGTTTTTAAGGTTATCACGATCTGAAGTATCGATCTTTAGGTGTGATTTAGCAGCACGTTCTGTTATCCTGATGGTGCGGAGCAGGGCAGGTAAAGCACGAGGGATGCCATCCAACGCTCCTCGCTCTTTACGTTTAATTTCCTGCCAGTTTTTTTCAACATCTTCTGGAGTGTCTGCTAATTCATTACCGAAAACGTGTGGATGCCTACGGATAAGTTTTTCTTTTAGATTAGTTATCACGTTAAAGATATCGAAAGCGTTAGATTCTGCTGCAATTTCACTGTGTAGAAGAACTTGCAGTAAAACATCCCCTAGCTCTTCGCAGATCTCTTCAGGAGCAGAGTCGATAGCATCAACTAATTCATACGCTTCTTCTATAACGTATTGTTTTAAAGTTTGGTGAGTTTGTACTTTATCCCAAGGACAACCATCTTTAGGGTCTCGTAGTTTTGAGATTACATCTAATAATTCTTGGAAGGTGTTTTGATTATCGGTGTGTTTTGTCATTTTTTTCTTCAGTTAAACGTTGAAAGAGATCTGTATACGCCGCGAGCGCTTTATCCGCGTTAAAACGTTCCTCGATCCATTTGATTGAATTAACGGTAAAAGTTTGTAACTTTTGTCTATCATTGTAAAGATCACTGATAGCTTCCGCTAAGGCTGTTGGGTCTTTAGGCGGGACGACTAAGCCGTTTTTCTGATGTTGTACCAACTCCGGTAGTCCGCCGATATCTGTTACCACAGCTGGGATGCCTTGCGACATTGATTCTACAATAGATCTCGGCACCCCTTCACGACGTGTTGATGCCATAACACTTAAGTTAAATAGCCGTGTGACTTCGACAGCATCGGGGCGAAATCCGATAAAGTGTATTTTAGAAGCGATGCCTAACTTCTGCGCCAGATCTGGATACCGTTGGTCGTTGTTTTTTCCAACGATTATCAGATGAATCGGCAGATGTGAAAGTTTGGCAAAAGCTTTAATGATAATATCTATCCCTTTTAATTCTCGTACATTTGCTACGCATCCTACAATAAAGGCATCATTCGGGATCTTGAGATCTCCGAGTGTCGGTTTGGTGGTGCCTTGATACCACTCTGTTTTGTGCCCTTTATAAATAGTGACTAATTTATTTTGCGGCAGTCCGAAATTAAGTAGATAGTTCTTAACACCTTCGCAGTTACAAACGATCATGCGTAAGCGGGGGTGTAAGTGCGTTATCCAACAAGCAGGATCTAGGCGGCTTAGGTTCCCCATAGTGCCACGATAAACTACAACTTTTGTATTAAGCCCGTGTGTGGCAAGCATAGCTGCTGCTAAACCTTTATTGTAAGTAGTAAAAATAACATCGTAATTGTTACTGATAATCTGTTTGCGAAGTTGAAGAACTCTAGCGATGTCAAAACGGTGTAAGATGTGCATTTCACGAAGGTCGTGCGTAGCAGAGCGGAGATCTTCTTTATTCGGCTCTGCTGGATCAACTAGTAGATCAACTTTAAAGCCCGATTTTTGAGATAGCCCTTTAAAAAGACAGCGCTCTGTTCTATCAGCGATAGCGCTAATTATTAGTAGGTGTGGCGTTTTCTGCATATGGTGTGTTCCCTTTATTTAAAACGGAGCGTTATGCCGTAAGAAAGCGTATGTTGTCTTAGGCTGAATGTCGATACTATAAAAAGTAGAGTATTAGTATAAAAGAGGTCTGTCTACAAAATACAGATCGGCGATATATAATTAAAAAATAGTGTAAGACTTTTAGTAAGAGGAAAAAAGTGAATAATGTGCCGTTACATCAGATATATTCAAATGTTAATGCTAAAAAGCTTTTTCCTAAAAGATCGGAGATCCTTGAGGATTTAAAGCTGCATAGAAATTGCGATATCCTTATTGTTGGTGGAGGGGTGCACGGCGCAGTAATGGCGCACTTAGCAGCTTTTAATGGTTTTAGGACTGTTCTCTTAGAGATGAATGATTACGCTTCGGGAGGTTCTGCCGTTACGGATGGGTTGTTATTTGGAGATCTAAAAACTCAAAATCCATACATAATTAGAAGAAAGATAAGATCAGCTAAGGATCTTCTTAATACAACTAAACACCTCTTACACCCTGTTAATCTCACTCTAAAGGGGAGTCCACCCTACTTGTTTTCATTGGCTAATAAGATAGGCGGAAGGACGTTACAACAGGAGCACTTATTTGATGCTAATTTTTGCAGTACACGTTACGTTCTGGATCGTATCTTTGCAGCAAGACAGGAGGGGGCAAGGTCTCTTAATTACGCTAAGGTAACTGCTTATCACGCTAAAGCAGGAGGTGGAGTAGATGTCTCTTGGGTAGATCAATTAAGTGGGGATAAATTCAACACCTCTTGCGGAGTAATGATCAATTGTTGCGGTGTTTGGCAATCTCAACTTGGACGCATCACTCCGCAACACTCCAATAAGTTTCAGACGCTCCGTAGAGAGGTTTATACCTTTCAGAAAAAATTAGATCTCTCGCCAACCTTACTTTATGACACGGCAGGAAGGTCTTTTACGATTAATCCGTTTGGAGAGAAAACGGTTATAAGCGCCTTTGAGAGAGAGATCTCTGATGTAACAAAAGATGTAAAAAGAGATGAGGAGGATATTAAGAGGTGGCTTGCTGATAATGTACCGCAATTGGTGGAGATCCCTTTTTCAGTTAAGAGTGTTGATTATTTAAGACCGCGGGGACGTGCTGCAGCACGGGGGTATTATTGGAATATAAATGGTGGTGTTTTTTCGTTAATCGGTGGAAGCTTTGTTGATGGTGTAGATATCGCTGAGGATTGTTTGCGTAAGGTCGTAACCTTGAGTGGAGTAGATAGTAAGTGCACCTCATTAAGGGGAAGGGTATTAGCAGGTGCTGCTGATTATGATGGTGCTGCTAAGGAGTTTTTAAGTGCAACAAAAGCAGCTAACATTCCGAGTATCGTTTCAAAAGCGTGTTTGGAACGGTGGGGAAGGCGCGCCTTAATGGTTTTAGATAAACCGGAGGGGTTACACCTTGTGGCAGGCAAAGTTTTAAAAGGAGAGATCGATTTGGCGGTAGAACTTGAACAAGGTGTCTATCCTGATGATGTTGTTAAAAGACGGTTCGGATTGGATGATAATGAGATCACCTCGGAGGTTGGAAAGGTGCTTGCTAGTTGATTAAATAAGGTGAGCGTTGCTGTTATCCTACACCTTTTTAAGCTTTAAATATTATTTCAAAAAAGAATCTTTTAGTGTTTTTATGCAGTTAGCTAGAGCAGTTACCCTTCTCCCCCTGCACTTTTTCTAAGTAGTTTTCAACTTTTTAGGAGAGGTAGCACCGATAAATTTCGCAACTCTTAATGCAGCAGGGGAGCTTGGAGCCTTACTCTGTTTTATGTTAGGCTCTTCCGTGTTTTAACCTCCATAATAATAGATAAATTTTTTTTGAGATATTTCTGTGAAAACAACATTTTTCAAAAACTCCCACGTAGTAGTAGCAGTTGTTAGTGAAGATACACTTTCTGCTAAGGATGTCGAAAAGCTTGAGTGGTTATGCGAAGCAAAAGTTTTAAAACAATCTGAACTAGGAGGGCGTTACGTTGGACCTAGAAAGGAGATGATCTCACCGTGGTCAACTAATGCAACTTCAATTGCTACTAATGTTGGGATCTCGGGTATTGCGCGCATGGAGTGTTTTACAGATGCGGATACTGAAATAGATCCGATGTTGCAGGCTTATTATGATGGCTTAAATCAGGAGTCTTTACGGATCACAGCCCAACCAGCTCCCGTACAATACATAGATGATATCGCTGAATACAACGAAAAAGAGGGGCTGGCACTTTCACGACATGAGATATCATACCTTAAAAAAGTTGCTGAGGATCTCGGAAGAAAACTCACAGATTGTGAATTGTACGGATTTGCACAGATTAATTCAGAGCATTGTCGGCATAAAATTTTTAATGGTTGTTTTATTATTGATAATGAAGAGAAAGGCAAAAGCCTTTTTGCTCTTATAAAAGATACCAGTAAAGCTGCCGGAAAATACCTTGTTTCGGCGTATAAAGATAATGTGGCGTTTATTAGTGGTCCTCAGATTGAGCAGTTTCATCCTGATAAGAATAATGTCTTTATATTGACCCCCCTTGAGAGTGTTTTGGCACTAAAAGCGGAAACTCATAATTTCCCAACAACGGTTGAGCCCTTTTATGGTGCTTCTACGGGGAGTGGAGGTGAGATCAGAGACCGTATGGCAGGTGGTCGAGGCAGCTTGCCGTTAATAGGGTCGGCGATTTATATGACAGCGTATCCGCGACTAGAGGGATCTGAAGCAGGTGCCTATGAAAGTTACACCACACCACGAAAGTGGAAGTATCAAACACCGCAACAGATCTTAACAAAAGCTTCTAACGGTGCTTCCGATTTCGGAAATAAATTCGGGCAGCCCCTTATCGTGGGATCTCTTTTAACTTTTGAAAGTGATACAGAGGTCGGTTTTTACGGTTTTGATCGAACAGTAATGTTAGCTGGTGGGGTGGGGTATTCAAAAGCTGAATATGCCTTAAAAGATCAGCCGCAGGTGGGTGATATCGTTATTGTGCTGGGTGGTGATAATTATAGGATCGGGATGGCAGGTGGTTCTGTCAGCTCTGTTGATACGGGCGCTTATTCAAGGGAGCTTGAATTAAGTGCTGTACAAAGAGCAAATCCTGAGATGCAAAAACGGGTTTATAATGTAATTCGCTCCCTTGTTGAATCAACAGATAATCCGATTAGGATGGTGCACGATCATGGAGCGGGTGGACACATTAATTGTCTCGGTGAGTTAATAGATCCAGAAGGGGGAGAGATCGCATTAAAGGCTTTGCCGATTGGGGATCCTACTCTGTCCGTTAAAGAGATAGTTTGTAATGAGTCTCAAGAAAGGATGGGGCTTTTGGCAGCGCCTAAAGATATTCAACGGATAAAAGATCTTTCAGAGAGAGAGCGTGCTCCGTTTTATGCTGTTGGAAAGATAACTGGCAAAAAAACTTTTGTCTTTAAAGATGAAAAAGATGAAACCCCCGTTAATCTGCCGTTGAGTGCGCTTTTTGATGAGTCACCTAAAGTTATTATGCGTGACAAGACGGTGCCACGCACCTTTTCTGCGCTTGATATTACCATAAAAAACGGTGTTGATTTTAGAAAAGCTCTTGATTTAGTGCTTTCATTAGAAGGTGTGGCTTGTAAAGATTGGCTTACCAATAAAGTAGACCGTAGCGTAACAGGTCTGATCGCACAGCAACAGTGCGTCGGGGCGTTGCAATTACCGTTAGCGGACTTCGGAATGGTTGCGCTCGATTATACTGCAAAAAGTGGGATAGCGTTGGCATTGGGGCACGCTCCTGTAGCTGGAATTATTGATGCTAAAGCTGGATCTGTTTTAAGTGTGGCAGAGGCGTTAACGAACTTGGTGTGGGCACCGTTGGCACACGGCTTAGAAGGTGTGGTTTTAAGTGCTAATTGGATGTGGCCAGCTAAACAAGTGGGAGAAGATGCTCGCTTATATGAAGCTGTGCAAGCTTTAAGTGAGTTTTGTATCGAATTAGGTATCCCTGTCCCGACTGGAAAAGATTCACTCTCGATGACGATGAAATATGAGGATGGCTTGGTGGTTAAAGCACCTGGTACTGTGGCGATCTCAGCTATGGCAGAGTGCGAAGATCTTAGAAAAGGTGTTACTCCAGATTTAAAAGGGGTCGAAGGATCTGTTTTAATCTATGTTGACCTCTCTGGAATCGATGATGCTCCTTTAGGTGGAAGTAGCTTTGCACAAACACTCGGCAAGATCGGTGATAAGGCTCCAACGGTTGTTAGTGTCGAAAAATTTAAAGCGGGATTCTCTTACATTCAAGAGCTTATAAAAAATGAGAAGGTTTTAGCAGGACACGATGTCTCTGCCGGTGGTTTACTTGTGGCTGCTTGTGAGATGGCGTTTACGGGCGATCTCGGATTTAAACTTGTACTTAACGGTTCTGCTGAAGAGATCGTCAAAGAGGCTTTCTCTGAAAAGCCTGCTGTAATTATGCAAATTGGAAAAGAGAGCGCTGCTGAGGTCTTGGCACGTTTTAGTGCTCTCGGTATTGCAGCTAAATCGCTAGCTATTGTGGGTGGTGATGAGATCTCTGTTGAGGCTGATAAACTTAGCTTTGATGTATCAGTTGATTCTTTACGGCGAGTTTGGTTTGCACCCTCTGCACTACTTGAGCAATATCAAACTAGGAAAGATAAAGCAGAAGAACGGTATAAGACGTGTGGCACAACGCCGTTACACTATGAATTCCCCAATAAATTTAGTGGCAAGGCGGCTGATTACGGTGTGGATCTATCGCGAATGAGCACAGGACAACTTAAGGCTGCCATCATTCGAGAAGAGGGGACTAACGGTGATAGAGAGATGGCATTTTCAATGCACGCTGCTGGATTTTGTGTGAAAGATATTATGATGACGGATCTCCTTAGTGGTCGAGAAGATCTATCAGATCTTTCGTTTATCGTATTCCCTGGAGGTTTTACAAATAGCGATGTGCTAGGTGCGGGAAGGGGTTGGGCAGGTGCTTTTAAATTTAATGATAGAGCTGCTGAAGCGTTACAACGGTTCTATCAAAGAGAGAATACGTTATCTCTCGGTGTTTGTAATGGTTGTCAATTGATGGTTGCACTAGGGGTCTTGTATCCCGAACACAAAAAACAGCCGGAGATGAAGCATAATGATTCGCAGAAGTTTGAAACAGGCTTTGTTAATGTTGTTGTTGAAGAATCAAACTCAGTGCTGCTGGCGGGTTTGCAAGGGGCTAGGTTAGGAGTTTGGGTAGCGCACGGAGAGGGGAAATTCTATCTTCCGGAAGAGGAGTCTGCTTATAATATCCCGTTAAAATACGCTTATAGTGAGTATCCTGCTAATCCGAACGGTGCTGGTTTTAGAGCGGCTGGTATCTGTTCCTTAGATGGTCGCCATTTAGCGATGATGCCACATCTGGAGCGGAGTATTTTGCCGTGGCAGTGGCCGTACCTTACGAAAAATGATTGGGAAATTACACCTTGGATGTTAGCTTTTGTTAATGCCAGAAATTGGTTGCAGACACGTTAAAGAGATCTCCGTTTCGTGTTTGTTGTCTTTAAATTATATGTACTTTCTTTTTACTCCTTTGTGGTGGTCTTATGAAAAGATTACAACTTCTTTTTTGTTTTGTTTTTCTCTTTCCGTCTCTACTTTTAGCGCAAGGTTTGGAAGAGGGCGTTGTAGCTACGCCAACAGTAGAGCCTCAAGTTGTCTCTAATGCTTCAGAGCTGGCACCGAAATTAAGTGAGTTGACTGATGAGTTCAACGCTTTAACGACGGAGCTCCTGACCTACAAAACTTTTTTAACTGAATCGCAAGATAAATTTTTAAAACATAAAGAACATTTTAAAGCCTTAGTCGATCTATATCAGGAAACCTCTAATTTAAAATACATCAACATAGATCGGATTAGTGAAATAAATGCTAAATTGAAAGATCTTTCGGTGCGATCTGAACAGCAGATAGAGGAATTTACGACTATCATTACTAAATTAGCCACAACTCGAGATAAATGGCAGGAAAACGGGGAGAATTGGCAACGTTGGAAGATGGAATTTAAAGCCGATTATAGTGTGGTTAAACAGACTTTTGATACCGTAGATAAACAGGTTACGGAAGCGATTTCTGAAATAACAAAGATTGAAAAACCGCTCCTGCAAAAACAATCTGAATTGGTGGCTTTTCAATCAAAGATTAAAGACCTCTTAAAAAAGATCGCTGTTTTTTTATCAACATATAAAAAAGATATTCTTACTAAAACAGGCGCGTCTTTTTTTAGTTTTGATTTCTGGAAAAACTTTAATTCTGAACTTTGGCAGGAGAGTACCGATGCTTTTGTCTTGTTAGTGCCGCTAAAAGATAGCATAACGTCAAAACATACTTTAATGTTTGTCTTGCACCTCTTTTTAATACTACTCATCTTTTTAACGTTAAAGTACTTACAAAATAAGAGATTAAAGACGGAGAGAGCTAACTTAGGAAAGCTTTTTTCGGTACCCATCTCTACCTCTGTTTTTGTTAGCACTATCCTAGTTGGTCCTTATTACGGCTTAGACTTACCACCGTTGTTTAAGATCGTATTACTGATTGCTGCTTCAATTTGTGGAGCGCGCTTAGTTACCGCCTTTATGCAGGTTAAAGAACGCAAAGTTTTTATCGATATTCTGGTAGTAACGTTCGTAATCTCTCAGCTCTGTGTAATTATCAACATCCCTGAGCCGCTGGTGCGAGTATATATTGCGCTAATTTCACTCTTTATTTTAACCGTTCTAGTGGCTCGCTTACGAGTTCTTGCTAAAGAAGGGGGCGCTTTCTGGGGGATGGCTTTCATCTCTCTGATGATAGTGCTGATGATAGCAACTCTTACCTCTGAAGCTTTCGGTTATACGCAACTCGCTTCAAAAATTTTCGATTCCTCCGTGCGCAGTATCTTTAGTTGCGTTTTAGCTTGGCTACTGGGGGTGCTTATCAAAGAGGGGCTCTTCGTTTTTCTCTCTTATTCGATCTTTGCGCACGTTATGATCTGTCGGAAATATTCCAAACATATCTTAAGTAAATTTAATTTATGGATAGATGTTTTCATCTCTTTTATGGCGATTGCTGTCATTCTATTGGGGTGGAAACTTTTCGATTCGTTAGAAGAAACCGTCTCATATCTATTAAATCTTGCCGTTACGATTAGTGGAGTTCAATTCTCCGTCGGACGAGTGCTCTTTGCGGTATTCTTATTTGATATGATTATCTTCGGTTCGTGGTTTTTGAGGAAGACCTTAAACGAAGAGGTCTATCCGAAAAAAAACGTACAGATCGGGGTGCGTGTTTCTATCAATAGAATTATTCAGTACTCCTGCATCTGTCTAGGTGTTGTACTAGGTCTCTCAATTCTCGGTTTTAATTTAAAAAACTTGGCTGTGGCTTTCGGTGTGCTCGGTGTTGGAATCGGATTCGGATTGCAGAACATAGTTAATAATTTTGCCAGCGGAGTGATCCTTCTTTTTGAGCGTCCTATTAAGGTTGGTGATGTAGTTGAGGTGGGTGGTTATAAAGGTGAGGTAAAAAAGATAGGCTTAAGAGCTACTATTGTAGAGACGTATGAAAAAGCTGAAGTGATAGTGCCTAATAGTGATATCGCCTCTTCTAAAGTTGTAAATTGGACGTTGTCCACTCGCAAGGTGCGAACCGTGATTAATGTTGGAGTCTCTTATGATTCTGATGTGGAGGAGGTTTCACGCTTATTGTGTGAGATCGCACAAAAGCAACCTGCAGTTGCCACAGATCCGGAGCCTGCCGCTTTCTTCATCTCCTTTGGAGAGGGCTCCTTAAATTTTGAGCTCCGTTTTTGGTCAAGTATTGATGATGCCTTCGGTTTGCGTAATATAATTAACCGCGAGATCACTAAAACATTTAAGGAAGCTAAGATTGAGATACCTTTTCCGAAACGTGATGTTAATATTGCGGGGCTACAAGAGTTTTTAAATAAAAAGTAGCAGGTACAGATGGTAAACTTAAAAAAATATTGTGATCTATAAATGGTTGGATTACTGTCTTTCTGATAAATGCGTTGCTAGTAGATCGTTTTTAACGGTGCTTTAGCAGATATAAAAAAATGGTGGTTTTATGTCTCAATATGCAGATGATTTTATGGCAAAAGTTGTGGAGCGGAATCCTGGTGAGAAAGAGTTTCATCAAGCCGTCCATGAAGTGGTGGAGTGTGTTAAGCCTGTTATGGAAGCTCATCCGGAATTCGTTAAAGGGAAAATTCTTGAGCGCATCGTTGAGCCGGAGAGACAGGTTATCTTTAGAGTCCCTTGGGTTGATGATAAAGGAGAGGTTCAGATTAACCGTGGCTTTAGGGTGCAATTTAATTCTGCAATCGGGCCATACAAGGGAGGTATCCGTTTTCACCCCTCTGTTTATTTGGGAATTATAAAGTTTCTAGGGTTTGAGCAGATCTTTAAAAACGCCTTAACAACTACCCCGATCGGTGGTGGTAAGGGTGGATCTGATTTTGATCCTAAAGGGAGATCAGATCGTGAAGTGATGGCGTTTTGCCAATCTTTTATGACAGAGCTCTTTAGACATATCGGGCCGGATACCGATGTTCCCGCTGGTGATATCGGTGTAGGTGCTAGAGAGGTCGGGTATATGTTCGGGCAGTATAAACGTTTGAGCAATACCTTCACCGGTGTTTTTACTGGAAAAGGTATTAACTGGGGAGGCTCTTTGGCAAGAACTGAAGCGACAGGTTACGGTCTAATCTATTATGTAACGCGAATGTTGCAAGATGCTAAGACAGATTGGAAAGGTAAAAAAGTTATTATCTCTGGATCAGGCAACGTTGCTATTCACGCTGCGCAAAAAGCTCAATCTTTGGGAGCAAAAGTAGTTGCGATGTCAGATTCTAACGGTTACATCTTTGATGAAAGAGGGATCGATCTTAAAAGTGTACGTGAGATAAAAGAGGGACGGCGCGGACGTATTAAGGAGTATTGCGAGATTCACTCCGTTGCTAAATATACAGAGGGGTGTCGTGGGATCTGGAGTATTCCGTGCGATGTGGCGCTACCGTGTGCAACGCAAAATGAGATAGACGGTGGTGATGCGGCGCTATTAGTTAAGAACGGCGTTAAATTTGTAGCTGAAGGAGCTAATATGCCGTCGACGCCGGAAGCCATCTCCTGTTTTCAAGATAGTGGAGTTCCGTTCGGGCCTGCTAAAGCTGCTAATGCTGGTGGTGTCGCTACTTCAGCCTTAGAGATGGCGCAAAATTCAGCACGTCTAGCGTGGACTTTTGAAGAAGTTGATACCAGATTGCAACGGATTATGAACGCTATCTACGATCAATGCACACAAGCGGCAGAAACTTATGGGCATAAAGGAAACTTGATGGTTGGTGCCAATATCGCAGGCTTCTTAAAGGTAGCAAATAGTATGTTGGCGCAAGGAGTGGTTTAGTTTCTTACATTAAATAAAGCGGGTTCGTGTAAAATAAAAGATACGGATCCGCTTTTTATATATTGTTGCCGTGTTATTGCCGAATAAAATCAAAAACCAGTTGCATAAAATTACTTTTTCCTTCGTAACAAAAGTGTAGATCCACTTCTAAACATTACTACCGAATAAAATCAAAAACCAGTTGCATTAGGTTAACTTTTCTTTTCTGCTTCCGTTTTGTGTTGTGTTGTTTAAGTAGAAAAACTTGATCTGAATATACTCCTTCTCGTTTTAGGCGGAGACGTGCTTGAACCTGTCTAGATCTGTCGCTACGCACAGCGCTTCTCCACCCCCCTTTTTTTATCCACTCTTTTAAGTACGGTGTTTGCGGATGTCTCTCTTCCAACTCTTTAAATTCACGACCGTGATATCTGGAAACAGATCTACCTAAGTAGGCGTGACACATCTCATGATAAAGGAGTGGAGGAAGTAGGTGTTGCAGAGCGGGAGTATTCAGCTCTTTTGCAACCCTGACCTTATTTCGATTAAGGCTACATGAAGCTAGTGTTCGCTTTTGGTCTCTAGTGCTCCAAACGATCTGATATCCATCAATATCGCTTCTTTCGGGGAAATATTCTTTACGGAGTGTAAGCCAAAGATCGTATAGTAAAGGATCACTATTTTTTGCTGCAGTAGATTGAGAGCCGTATGAGTTTGAGGAATTTTTAATTGTATTGACCATATTCTTAAGGAGAATAACTGATCTCTTGCAAAGTCGCTATCTGAAAGTATGTAGTTAACGGTGAGAAAAAATTATTTTTTTGAATTGATTGACTTTTTTATCGGCTTTTATTAGATAGTGCCAATGGTTAAACCGCTCTGCGGGTGTAGCTCAGTTGGTAGAGCGCTTGCTTGCCAAGCAAGAGGTCACGGGTTCGAATCCCGTTACCCGCTCCATTTTTTTGGGTGTGGTGTTTTAACTTCTTCTTCGTATCCGTCAAAACGTGCGGGTGTAGCTCAGTTGGTAGAGCACTTGCTTCCCAAGCAAGGGGTCTCGGGTTCGAATCCCGTTACCCGCTCCAAGTTTTCCTTTTATCTATTTTAATATTCAAACTCGTTGTAGTGCGTGGGGCTACTTGTAATTTAAATTCTTGGCTGGACTCTGTTCGATGGTGTAACGACGTTTATCGTATATTTCTACCATCTGAATGCTGGAGTGGCGTGAAAACTCCTGAACTTCACGGTGACCAATTCCATCTGATAAAAGTTTGGTTATAGCTGTGGCACGGGCGGAGTGTGGTGTAATAAACATACCCGCTCCTGCTTTGATGCAGTATTTTTTAAAAACTTTATAAAGCCCGTTAGGTGTAAGTTGATTTTTATCTCCACGTTTTGTGGTACGACCGCGATAACTGATAAATAACGGGTCTGCTGCTTCAGCACCCTCTGCTAGCCGTTGTTCAAGTAGGGCAAAGAGCGCCTCTGCTGCCCAGTCAGGGATAGTTTGGTCAGCGTCTTTTCTATTTTTTGTTGCTCTGAGACGTAGATAAGTAGTGCCACTCGGTGACTTGCAGATGTCACAAAGCTTAAGTGCTGTAACTTCACTTCTACGTAATCCGCCACCAAATAAAAGAGATAAGGCAGCTTTATCTCTAATGCCCTTAGGGGTGTTTAGATCGGGTTGGTCTAACACGGTCTCCACTAATGAAAAATCTAACATCTCAGTAGGTCGCTTTTGCCCAGATTTAGCAGATGGTGCAGGAACTCTATCTGAATCAAAAGGATTTATTCTTATCCCTAGTTCTGCTGCAATTAACATCCTGTAAAGGCGGCGTAGAACAGTAAACTTTTTGGCGATAGTGGCGTTTGCTTGTGTTGATTGTAGACCATCACGACGTTGCTTAACCTCTTTTATAAGTTGAAGTGCTTTATCTTTGCTTTGAGAGGCGTGATGGCGTGGGCTCTGTCCAGGTTGACGCTCTAGCCATTTTCTATAAGCCATAGCGTGTAGATCTGAAGCGTTTAAAAAGGCTGTGGCGGCGGCGTTACTCCCAGCAGGTGCGCCAAGAAACTCACACCACTCCTTAATGATTCCGATATAAGTGCGTTGAGTGTTTTTTGATTTTAGATCTAAAAAAGCATTGATGCGGATCCAGACAGGGCTAATATCAGAATCGTTACTTGAAAGGTGCTCTATGGGGAGTAAGAGAGCTCTATCCGAGTCCTTCTCTTTTGATGAAGACTTGGTGAAGTTGCTTAATGCTTCAGTGTGTAATGAATCCCGCATTTTCATGGAGATAATTGTAAGAGTGTTGTCGCTCTTGAACAAGTAACTAATTTTTAATCTCAAAAAACACTTCAGACACCCTTTTGCGTAGATCCTCAAGCGAGCCGTTATTTTCAATAACGATATCGGCTAGAGCTTCTTTTTCAGAAGAGGGTAGTTGTGAATTAAAACGTGCTAACGCCTCTTCTTGTGTAGATTTATCACGTTCCTGTATCCGTTTAAGGCAAACTTCTTTTGTTGCTGTAACTACAATAATCTTATCAAAATCTTTTTTTGAATAGCCGACTTCAAATAAGAGCGGTGCTACGTAAATTATCGGAACTTTTTTGGAATGAGCTTGAGGAAACGTTGCTAATAATTTTTCCTGATAAAGTCGAGATATTTCAGGGTGAATGATGCTCTCAAACCGTTTTAAAAGTAGAGGATCGTTAAAAACTTTTTGAGCAACCGCTTTTCTGTTTAATAATCCTTCAGCATCAAAGACCTCATTACCCAGTAAAGCTTTAAGGTCTGGTAAGATTGGGGAGGCGGGGGCTACTGCATCTCTGGCAAGTAGGTCTGCATCTATAATTATACACCCTAAGCTCTCCAAAATACGAGCGACTACTGATTTTCCCGAACCGATGGTTCCTGTTAGTCCGATTAACATTTTTTTTCTCCAGCTATAAGTGTATACTTAGTAGATAGTTTTTTATAGATATCTGTTACATATAAAAATATTTCATTATTATCTAATTTTGTTTAAAGTGCTAAAGATATCGTAATACATTATGGAGTCTAATCATGGAAGAAGATCCTAAAAAAAACGGAGATAAGGTTGAAAAGGCAACAGCCGTGCAGGTAGAGAGTGCAGCACCGGCTAAATCAGTACAACAAAAGGTCACGACGAATGATAGTAAGCCGCAAAAAGAAGATAGTGAGCCGCTTGTAGATAAAAAAGAGACACCCCCTGTTGCTGATAGTGCAAAGAGTGAGGCTAGTGCCGCTGCGAATTCCTCTCAAAAGCGGGCAAAAACGGTGAGTCAGCCCAAAGAGGTTGCAAAAAAGGGTACTAATAGTGTTACTCGTCTTTTACAGGATGCCGTTTCAAAAAACGGAACGCGAGATAATCTTAGGTTAAAAACTCATTTAACGGGGCGTATTCAGTTGATTGTTTCAGGTGTCGGGAGTTATCTCTTTGATTGGAGAGGAGATGATATGGTGCTAACTGAAGCTCAAGATAGTAGTGCGGATTGCACTATTGAGATGAGTGAAGCGGATCTCTTGGCTGCCGCTAACGGAGACTTGAATATCCAAATTGCGATGTTGTCGGATAAGGTTAAGCTCTCTGGACAAACAGGAATGGCATTATATCTATTTAATATATTTAGTTAATTTTAGCAGAAATGGTTTTGAGTGAGCTTCCTGCATAATATTTTTTAAAAACGCACAAAAAAGGGTGGCTTTTAAGTAAAATCAGCAAGTTATTTTACGTTTTTGCTAAAGATAAAATATAGAGAAGTAGCTAAAGGCGACCATTCTTTAGTATCTTGCTATTGAAGAAAATAAGTCTAAATGCTAAAGTCCAGAGCTGTTCTGGGCGGTGTTCGTGGCATCGCTATGGTCTTCGCGCCTGAAGACAGAGTGCATCTATTCTGTTGGATTCCCATTACATCAGGCTGGTTTTTGGTTGTTTGTTCGTGTTGTCAAAGCAACAAGGACGACGTGATGGTGTGTGCGCTGATTGAGCATTAGTCGGTAAAAGAAGGGGCGGTTGTAAGAGATTTTTTACAATCTTTTTTATTTAAAACTTTTCTTCTACTGCCTTTGGAATAAAGATAAGCTGGATATAGAGATAAAGATGTTAAACGCTAACGAGCTGTGGAAAGAATTGAGTCCTATCGTGGGATCAATGGGGATGATGTTGTTTGATATCGATATGCCGTCCCCACGTGCTGGGGTGTTGCGTATCTACATCGCGCAAGCAGACGGCTCCGGATCTGGTGTTACTGTTGATATGTGTGAGGCTGTCAGTAGGAAGATTACATCAGATCGAAAGTTTTCTTGGATTACGGATCAATTTGCGTTCGAAGTCTCTAGCCCCGGTATCAATAGGCGATTGCATAGACCGGAACACTTTGAACACGCGGTTGGCGAACGTGTTAAGTTGACCGTAAGTGAGTTTGGAAGATCTGATCAGACCATCACCGGTAAGATTGTAAAGTGTTGTGATGGTGTATTGGATTTAGTTGTTGAAGGGAGTACGGACGTTAGGTCTATTGCGCTAGACGATGTTCGTAAAGCACATGTTGATTTTATATTTGGGTGAGGTTCTCAGATATGGCGATTGATTTAAACGCATTACTGGGTCAGATCGGAAGGGATAAAGGTATCGATAAACGTTTGTTGATTGAAGCCGTTGAGTCCGCAATGCTTTCTGCAGCTAGAAAACATTATGGGCACAACCTCAATCTGGAGGCGCAGTACGATGAGGAGTCTGGAACTATTGAGGTTCTGCAATTTAAGACAGTCGTTGATCGGGTGGAAGATCCAGGTTTGGAGATCTTGATAGATGATGCGCGTGAGAAATACGATCCCGAGGCGATGATCGGTGATGAATTCGGAGAGAAGCTTGATACTAATGTGCTTGGCAGGATCGCTGCACAAACAGCCAAACAGGTTATTATTCAAAAAGTTAGAGATGCAGAGCGTGGAGTGATCTTTGAAGAGTTTAAGAATTCAAAGGGCGAACTGATTAACGGTATCGTTCAACGTTACGATCGTGGCAATGTCTTGGTTAATCTGGGAAGGACTGAAGCTATCTTACCGAAGCGGGAGCAGATCCTGAAGGAGCGTTACCGTCAAGGAGATAGGGTGCGTGCCATCATTATTGATATAGATCGTTCTGCAAGGGGACCGCAGATAGTTTTGTCGCGTAGCCATCCAGATCTTTTAAGGAGGCTTTTTGAGTTAGAAGTTCCGGAGATATCGGAAGGTGTTATTGAATTAAAAGGTGTTGCTAGAGAGCCTGGAGAGCGTGCCAAGATCGCAGTTTATTCCAGTGATTCAAATATTGATCCTGTCGGAGCTTGTGTTGGTGTAAAGGGTTCTCGTGTGCATGCGGTTGTGCAGGAATTACGTGGAGAAAAGATAGATATTATTCCGTGGACACCTGATGAACCTTCTTTTGTAGCCAGAGCGCTTTCTCCTGCAGAGGTGGCGCGCGTGGTTTTGGATGAAGATGAACACTCGATGGAAGTGATCGTTGCTGACGATCAACTCTCTTATGCTATCGGACGTAACGGACAAAATGTGAAGTTGGCGAGTCGTTTGACCGGCTGGAAGATCGATGTTCGGAGTGTCTCCGTTGCTGAAGAAGAGGCTAAACGGGTTCGTGCCGCTTTGGAAGCTATCCCAGGGATTCAGTTTACTCATGCAGAACAACTTTATCAGGAGGGGTATGGTAGTGCTGCTGAAGTTGCGGAAACCAGTGTTGAGGATCTGATGGAGATAGAGGGCATCTCTCAAACAGTAGCTGAAGATATTATTGAAAAAGCTAAGCAACACGTGGCTGCCATTAGAGAAAGTGGTGGGTCTACTGATCTTGAAGAAACGGTTGTTACGGATTTAGATAAGTTGTTTATCAGTTCAGATCTAAAAGCTAAATTATTAGCAGGAGGCTATTCGACTATACAATCGGTGGCTATTGCGAGTGATGACGATCTGTTCTGTATTGATAGTTTTGATGTTGACGATCTTGAGATGGTAAAGAGTGCAATTGCGACGTTCTTTAATACTCAGGCACCGTTAGGAGATAAAGACGCAGGAGAGTAGTTTTTTATACGCAACGTGTTATGCAGGAAGTGACGACTACTAAAGTTGTTAAAAAACCGAAGCGAAGGTGTATCGGTTGTTTGCAACGCGATTTAAAGTCAAATCTTGCTCGTGTTGTATGGAGTGGTGAGGAGTTGCTTTTTGATGAAAAGCAGACCTTTCAGGCGCGTGCTGCTTACATTCATCGGAGTGAAAGTTGTTTGCAAAAAGCTAAAAGCTGTGCCTGTTGGGAAAAGGCTTTAAAGCTGTCATCAGGTACATTAAAGGCGTTGCTTTTGCCGCAAGAGTTACAGAGAGAAAAGTCGGCGGCTTTGTTGAAACGGGTTAGGTTGTAAGGTTGGCGAAACGTTCATCTATACTGGATGATACGAGATCGGTTTCCGGATTTGTGTAAAATAAAGAGAAGTTGAGAATGGCGAAAATCAGGATATATGAACTTGCTAGAGAGCTAGGCGTCGACAATAAAGCCGTTATCCTTAAAGCTCAAGAACTTGGGATGCCGGGTAAATTATCGCATTCCAATTCTCTTGAAGAGAGTGAAGCTGAACAGTTACGTCGAGCATTTATACGAGCGGCGGTTAGTCCTGCTCCGCAAAGCACCACTAGAGTTGTCAAAAAACAGGTTGATGTTTCAACCGGAGAGACGAGAACTATTATCGAGAGTAGGAAAGGGAACGTTGTTAGACGTAGGCGGCAAAGTGAACCGGAAGTGCAGGTTAAGCAAGAAGTAGAGCAACGTGAAGAAGAGGAGATAAAAGAGTCAACCGTCGAAGTCGCACTTGAATCTCGTGAAGATACGACAGAAAAGGATCAGGTCTTATCAAGTGGTGTGGTACCTACTGAAGTCGTGGTGGGGGAAGAAGTTTCTGAATCTATTGCGCAAGATGAAGAAGGTTCATCTGAAGCTCTTCTTGAAGAAGAGGTGGCTTCTGCAGCAGAGAAAGTTATTTCAGAATCTGAAGTGGTAGAAGATCTTCAGGAAGAGGACTCCTCTGCAGAAGATGAGGCTGCGGAAGAAGAACAAGAGGTAAGTAAAGTTGAAGATGTTATAAAGAGAGGGGTCAAGAAAGTAATTGTAGGGCCGAAAATTTTAGGAAAGATAGAGCTACCGCAGAAAAAGAAAAAAGGTGAAAAGAGTGAAAGGGGTGAGCGTACCTTTGAAAAAGGAGGTCCCGTCGCTTCTCAATACGATGAAAGTATTGAGGATGATGAGGATGAAGAGGGCGGTCGTCGTCAAGGTGGAGGTAAAAAACGTTCTCGCAAGCGAGAGTTCACACGTGGGCAGTTAGTCGATTACGATGGCAGACCAGGGAGACGACGGGGGCCTAAAGATGCTAAAGGCAAAGGCGAGCAAGTTGAAAAAGAGGAAGCCGTTGTGGAGACGCAACCCCAAAGAGCTTCGAAACGGGTAGTCAAGATGGCTACTGATGTGATTACGGTTGGTGAACTTGCCAGACAGATGAGTTTAAAAGTTGCAGAGGTTATTTCAAAGTTAATGCAGCTCGGTGTAATGGCAACGATAAATCAAGCGGTGGACTCTGATACTGCTGCGATAGTTGCTGATGAGTTCGGCTTTACCATTGAGTTTACCGGTTTTGATGAAGAAGAGATCTTGATGATTGAGCCGGATACTGCTGATGTCCGTATGGAGTTAAGATCTCCTGTTGTGACAGTGATGGGGCACGTTGATCACGGTAAAACTTCATTACTTGATGCAATTAGAAAAACTTCCGTAGCGGCGCGTGAACACGGAGGAATTACACAACACGTTGGAGCGTACAAGGTAAAGCTACCAAGTAATCGTAGCGTTGTGTTTATTGATACACCTGGCCACGCTGCTTTCACTCAGATGCGTGCACGTGGTGCTGAGGTAACTGATATTGTGATTATCGTTGTTGCGGCAGATGACGGTGTGATGCCTCAAACAATAGAGGCTATTAACCATGCTAAAGCTGCAAATGTTAGTATCTGTGTTGCAATTAACAAGATGGATAAGCCTGAAGCGAATCCTGATAAAGTTAAACAACAGTTAGCAGAGCGAGGGCTGCAACCGGAAGATTGGGGTGGTGATGTGATGATGTTCCCCGTTTCTGCAGCAACTCGTGAGGGAATACCAGAGTTGTTAGAAGGCCTTTTATTGCTGGCTGAAATTAAAGAATTAAAGGCTAATGTAACGGGGCGTGCTAAGGGAACTATTATTGAATCAAGGCAGGAGCGTGGACGTGGTACCGTCGTAACATTACTGGTTCAGTCCGGATGCTTAAAGATCGGTGATATCTATGTTTGTGGAGCTGAATACGGAAGAGTCAGGGCTCTTTACGATGATAGACAAAATAGAATTGAGGAAGCAGGCCCGTCAGATCCTGTTGAGCTCTCCGGTCTATACGGCGTACCTATGGCTGGTGATGATTTCATCGTGGTTGAAAATGAGCAGCAAGCAAAACAGGTAGCGACCAATCGTAAACAACGTAAGATGGCAAAAGATCAACTCTCCTTAGCTGGTGGTCCGATCAGCTTAGAGGAGTTTGCACGACGAGCCGGTCAGGAACAGGCTTTAGAGTTAAATATTATCATTAAAACGGATGTGCACGGAACGTTGGAAGCGATTACGGAGTCCGTAGAGAAGCTTTCAACTCAGAAGGTCAAGGTGCGAGTCTTACACGGTGGTGTTGGTGCCATCACTGAATCTGATGTGCAGTTGGCGTTAGCATCAAAAGCCATTATCGTTGGCTTCGGGGTGCGCGCTGAGCCTAGGACGATTAACGAAGCTGAAAGTGTTGGTGTAGAATTACGCTTTTATAGGGTAATTTACGAGTTATTGGATGATGTAAAGTTGGCGATGGCGGGGTTACTTGATCCGATTAAGAAAGAGGTTTCTTTAGCCAGAGCTGAAGTGCGAGATACCTTTGTGGTGCCTAAAACAGGTACTGTCGCAGGGTGTTATGTTTTGAACGGAACTGTTAAACGTGGTGCGCGCTTACGATTGTTGCGGGATAATAATGTTATTCATGAAGGAAAGATGCTTTCATTGCGTCGTTTTAAGGATGATGTAAAGGAAGTGGCTGCTGGATATGAATGCGGTATCTCATTTGTCGGTTATAATGATATTAAAGTTTCCGACATTATCGAAGTTTATGAAATTGAAGAAGTTGCAGCAACGTTGGAGTAATTTCTTGTGGCAGAAAGACGGCGTGTTTTTAAGGTTTCTGAGAGGATTCGTGAAATAGTAGCGGGAGTGTTGCCACGCGCTGCGGATCCGAGATTTTCTATGGTCACTATAACAGGGGTGGTGGTTAGTCCTGATTTAAGAGAGGCTAAGCTTTATTGGTCTGCTCCAGATGCAAAAGATAATCTGCTTGAGATGGAAAAAGCTTTTCGTAATGCGACAGGTTTTTTTAGACGTGCCGTTGGAGATAACTTAGATCTGCGCTTTGTTCCGAATTTACGTTTTATTTATGATGATACGTTGGATGTATATGCGCAGGTGCAGGAATTGATTGCAAAGATTCCACCTGAAGATCTTGCTCCGAAGGATGCCGTTACACACTCTGAAGAACAGGATGCAGAAGATGGCGATGACTGAAGATCGTTCAAAAGGTGTTGAGCAAAACAGAGAGCACCACTCTGACGACTCTTTTAAAGAGAGTAAGAGAGAGGTTTGGGCTAAAATAATTGAACAGATCAGATCCGCCGAAAATATCTTGGTTGTTGCACATCAAAGTCCAGATCCGGATGCTTTCGGTTCTAGTTGTGGCATGACTTTAGCTTTAAAGTATTTTGGGAAAAATGCACTCTGCCTTAATCAAGATGGGGCTGCACCACACCTGCAATACATCCCTGACGCTTTTGCTGTTACGGATACCGTCCCTGCAGGAGAGTGGGATCTGATAATCGTTTGCGATTGTGGTGAGAAGGAAAGGATTGGATCTGAACTCCTTAATCAACTTCCGCAAGGTGTTCCGATCGTGAACCTCGATCACCATTATTCAAATGATAATTTTGGAGATTTAAATCTCGTTCTTCCAAATGCTAGCTCCGCTTCTGAAATCGTTTTTGAAGTGGTTAGTGATCTCCTCGGAACGTTAACTCCAGAGATTGCAGAGTGTTTATTAACTGGAATAATTGCAGACACAGGCGGGTTTCGTTATTCATCAGCTACGGCATATACCTTTATTGTAGCTGAAAAATTAATTAAAGCCGGTGCTAATCTTGAACGTGTAAATCGTAATCTATTTAGTAATCGCTCTCTAGCAGCAGTACGTTTAGCGGCGGCGGCGATCTCTGCAATGAAGATTCACGCTGCGGGAAAGGTCGTAGAGATCTTAGTAACGGAAGAGATGATGCAGCGTTTCTCGGCGCAACCGACAGATTGCGAAGGTTTGGTTGATGCAGGACGTGATATTGAGGGGGTTTGTGTTTCAATTTTAATTCGTAAAGATGGAGATCTTTGGAAGGTTAGTTTAAGGTCTAAATATTCAGAGTGTAATGTTTCAGAGGTGGCAGCCACTTTTAATGGTGGTGGGCATGTGCAAGCAGCTGCCTGTCGTTGGAGCGGAGAGTTAGAAGATCTTAGAAGTTCATTATTGGCTAAAGTAATTCAAGTTGTTAATGATTCAGGAAAATGAACACCGATCAGGGATCGTTTTATTAGATAAGCCTGCCGGAATTACTTCGGCGAAGGCGATCGCTATCTTAAAACGGAGATTACGGTGTAAAAAGATAGGGCATGCTGGAACCTTAGATCCTATGGCAACAGGGTTGCTTGTTTGCTTAATCAATGGTGCTACTAAATTAGCGGCGTTGGCGGTAGCAGGTGATAAAGTTTATTCAGGAACCTTTCTATTTGGTGTTGTTACCGATACGGATGACATTGAAGGAAAAGTCATCTCGCACTCTCTTGATTTGCCGACATTTGATCAGGTGCAAGAGCACCTTAAGAGCTTTCTTGGAACAATAGAGCAGGTGCCTCCGCAAGTCAGTGCAATAAAGGTCGATGGAGAGCCTCTTTATAAACGTGTCAGGCGGGGCGAGGAGGTAGTTATAACGCCACGTTCTGTAACGATTCACTCCTTTGAGATCTTTCCGACGGAGGTGCCTGAAAAGTTTGATTTTAGAATACACTGCTCTAAGGGGACGTATATCAGATCTATTGCAAGAGATTTAGGCGTTGCTGTGGGGTGTGGAGCTTGCTTGGCGAAGCTACGTCGTGAGAAGTCTTATCCTTTTGACACTATCAACGGAAAAAAAATTGAAGAAATTGATGCTTCTGACATCTTGGATTGGTGGACTTTGCTCCCTGATGTTGGGATGATAGAGCTGGAAGATGGTGCTGCGCAACGTCTTAAAAATGGGGATCAATCTCTACTAACGAAGATATCCGAGTCTTTCCCTGATGTTAACAGTGTGATTTATGGGGATAGTCGTTACCGTTACGGGGTCTTGGTTAGGGAAACGCTTGACGGTGCTTGGAAGATAGCCGTTAATGTGGTGTAGTGAGATGTTATATGTTTTTTAATCTTACAGGAGAAGATAGATGCCATCTTTAGTATTAGTCGGTGCCCAATGGGGTGACGAAGGCAAGGGGAAACTCGTTGATTATTTAGCGCCGAAGGCGAATTGGGTTGTCCGTTTTCAAGGCGGAAATAATGCGGGTCACACCGTTATTGTCGGAGAAAAAACATATAAATTAAGCCTTATACCATCAGGAATTTTACATACCGAAACGTGTTGTGCATTAGGAGCGGGGGTCGTGATTGATCCGGAAGTGCTATTAAGTGAGATGGCAAAGCTTAATGAAGATGGTGTTAGTACTTCGCCAGAGCGTTTGATTGTAGATAGAGATGCTCATCTGATCCTTGAATATCATAAATTGATTGATGTCGCACGTGAGCACTCTATGGGTGCTGCTAAGATCGGCACAACGGGGCGAGGTATTGGGCCAGCCTACGAAGATAGAGCAGCTAGAATGGGTGTGCGGATGGCTGATCTCTTTGATCTGGGGGCGTTAAAGAAGAGGTTACGAGAGATTACAGATCAGAAGAATCTTTATTTATCAGGTGTTTTGGGGAGTGCAACGGTGGCTGATTTTGATCAAATTTGGCAGGTCGTAGAGCGAGCTGCTGAAAAGTTGTGTCCTCATGTGCGTAACGTCAGTTTGTTGATCGATCAAGCGCTGCAAAACGGTAAGAAGGTGCTTTTTGAAGGTGCACAAGGAACGTTGCTGGATCAGATGCACGGAACAGTTCCGTTTGTAACTTCTTCAAATACAGTGGCGGGTGCTGCTGCTACCGGTACGGGGATCGGACCTAATAAGATAGATTACGTTTTAGGTATTGTAAAAGCTTATACGACCCGTGTGGGGAGTGGGCCATTCCCAACTGAATTGAATGATAAGGATGGCGATCACCTTTGCGAGAAAGGGCGGGAGTTCGGCACCGTCACGGGTAGAAAAAGACGGTGCGGTTGGTTTGATGGTGTGGCGATGCGACGGGCTGTCAGATTAAACGGTATAAATTCTTTTGCCATCACTAAATTGGATGTTCTTTCAGGTTTAGATACTTTAAAAATTTGCACTAAATATAAACTTGATGGGGAGTATATTGATGATGTGCCACCTCTCGCTAGTGAGAGTGCTAGGGTGCAGCCTGAGTATATTGAATTAGCTGGCTGGAAAGAAGATATCTCAACGGTAAAGTCGTGGCAGGAGTTGCCAGAGGCTGCTAAAAGATATCTTTCGACTATTTCGGACGTTACAGGTTGTCAGATCTCTGTTTTGAGTATAGGACCAGATCGAGATTCAACGATCTTTTCAGATTGTTCACAGTTTATCCGTAACTTTTAAAGGTGATGAGGAGTTGAAAGTCATGCAGAATGAGGTGCCGCAAAAAATTCTTATAATTGATGATGAAGAGAGTATCTGCCGTACATTAACTGCTATCTTTAAGGATGAAGGCTTTGCGCCGATCTCTGCACAAGATGGAGAAACGGGGTTGCAACTTATTCGAGAATCATCACCAGCTCTAGTGTTGCTGGATATCTGGATGCCGAGTATGGATGGGATTGAGGTCTTACAAAAGATTAAAGAGATAGATCACGATATCCCTGTTGTGATGATTAGTGGGCACGCTACTATTTCGACTGCGTTGCAGGCGACTCGGATGGGTGCTGCGGATTTTATTGAAAAGCCTCTGGAATTGGAAGCTACTATGCGCGTTGTTAGGCGTGTGCTCGGGATAACAGATCTTGAAAACGAAGTTGAAGCAGGGCAGGTCTCAGAAGAAAAAGCGACAGCGGAGTGGGTTATCAATGGTGGGAGCGAAGGGGTAGCCATTAACAGAGTTGTTTTTGAAGATCAGAAATGGCGCGGGCGTAAAGTAACACAAAAGACCTTAAAACACAGCGCAATCTTATACGGGCACGGTGTGCATAGTGGAAAGAAATCAGGTTTGCTACTTGAGCCGTTAGGTGCAAATTGTGGGATCCATTTTACAGCTGTTGCTTCAACACAAGCTGTACCAGCACATCTGAATTACGTTCATTCAACAGGGTATGCCACAACGATTAGAGAGGGTGAAAATAGCGTTGCTACTGTGGAGCATTTAATGTCTGCTTTACATGCCTATGGCATAACTAATCTACTGATAAAGTGTAACGGTGAAGTGCCTGTTATGGATGGTTCGGCGCTAGAGTTTTGTAACCTCTTTGATCAAGTTGGTCTTGAGGAACAGGTAGGAGATTTTTATGAAATCGAAGTAAAGCACGCCGTTCGGATCGGAAATGAGAAGGAGTATATCTTACTTGAGCCTGCCGATGAATTTTCAATTGAATATACCTTGCAATATCCAGAACCGATTGGGCGACAGTATATGCAGTTTACTTTAGAGAGCCCTGCGACATTTGTAGATTTTGTGGCACCAGCTAGAACTTTCGGATTTGTAAGGGATATCGGTGCACTGCAGAAGCAAGGTTTAGCGCAAGGCGGACGCTTTGATAATTTTGTGCTTGTTGGAGAAGATGGGATTATTAACGCAGATTTGCGTTATCCTGATGAGCCCGTGCGGCATAAAATTCTAGATATGATTGGAGACCTTTACCTTTTAGGACGACCGATCCGTGGAAAGATTACTGCTTGTATGACGGGTCATTCTGATAATATTGCGTTATTGAGGGCGTTGCAAAAGGAGATGAATAAATAAAGGTAGATTATTTAGCCTCCAATCTGAGATAATCTTTTATTTTTAAGTTTTTTCTCGGTACTATACTGTATTGTTGCGGCTTTGATTTGAGGGGTATTTATGTTTTGTATTTCAGGACGTGATCTAGCGGTAGATTTGGGAACCTCCAATACACTGGTGTATATAAAAGGTAAGGGGGTCGTGCTTAATGAGCCTAGTGTTGTAGCTTTAAAGCAGCGTGGTAAGCGTCGAACTCCGATCGCGTTTGGAGCTGAAGCTAAAAATATCTTGGGGAAAGCTCCAGAAGGAGTGGTGGTGGTGCGCCCTGTTAGAGCAGGCGTTATCTCTGATTTTGAATCAGCTGGGATAATGCTAAATCAATTTTTAAGAACAGCTTTAAAGGCGCGTAGCTTTATAAAACCGCAAGTTGTAGTTACGGTTCCAAATACGATCTCAGAAGTTGAGAAGAGAGCTATTCGAGATTCTATTGAAGGAAGTGCTTCGATTAAATTAATAGATCAAGCTATGGCTGCTGCTATCGGATCTGATCTGCCTGTGAAAGAACCTTCTGCTAGTATGATCGTTGATATCGGGGGTGGTACAACGGACGTTGCTGTAATCAGTATGGGACAACTTGTTTGTTGTCAATCGGCGAGACAGGGAGGGGAGGCGGTTGATGATGCTATTATAAATTACCTTAGACGCCATCATCAGTTTATTATTGGAGAGACGACGGCCGAAAATATCAAAAAAACGTTAGGCTCTGCGCAGGCAGAGTACGATGATGAAGAGATGGAGGTGCGGGGGCGCAGTGTGACTAAAGGCACCCCTGCTACTACGGTCGTAACAAGTGGAGAGATAAGAGCTGCTATTGCAGAGCCTCTTAGTGGGATAATTTCAACGATACGTCACACCTTAGAGGTGACTCCGCCTGAGTTGGCAGGGGATATTATGTCAATCGGGTTAGTGCTGGTTGGAGGTGGTGCGCTCTTGCGTGGTTTAGATCGCTTGATCTCTGATGAATTGCAAGTCGCTGTAAGAATTGCCGAAGATCCGCTAGGGGCGATCGTGGCAGGGGCTGGGAAGTGTTTGGAAAAAAATATCTCTGATGAGATTTAAGGGTCAAATAGTGGCTCTGTAAGCCTTAAAACCGTTAGGTAAAACTCTAAAATCGGTTACAACTTTTTAAAAAGTGCGCTTCTTCTCTTATGGCGCAGATCGTTGCCACGCATCTACCGAGTATGCTCGGTAGATGTTAATTGAAAGGTTTGCTGTTGTAAAAAGTTTGTAAAATTTAAAAAATCTTATATAATCCCCGTGTAAAATTCTTCTTGACAGGAAGAACTTAATCGAGGGAGCGTGGCACTGATTAAGGGTCATAAAAACGAGAAAAATACAATTTTTTTTATTTATTTTATCTTTTTTATCTGATTTCATTGACATAATCGCTCCATAGATGATAACAAAGCGCGTCGTTTCAAGACTGCAAGCTTTTAGTTCGCTGTTTTGAGGAGATGCAAGGCTTCCACCTCGGGGAAGTAACCATCTCATGACGTTTTGCTGCCAGATTCAACCTCTACGGTTGCCAATCTTAACCGAGGATAAGCAGCGAAATAGTATAAACGTGTTGAGATAGAGAAGTTGTCTTTTGTTCCCTTCTCTCTCTGATCTGATGCGTGTTGCGTCGTGCGATGTGTGTCGGATTTTGTAAGTTCGAATAATTGGATCGATGGAGCGGCTGGTATGCCAACTATTAATCAGTTAGTACGTAATCGTAGGCAGGATAAGAGATACAAGAGTAAAAGTCCTGCCCTTAAAGAGTGTCCACAAAGACGTGGAGTTTGCACCCGTGTTTACACGCAAACTCCGAAGAAGCCTAACTCAGCTTTGCGTAAGGTAGCAAAGGTTAGACTTACGACAGGGGTGGAGGTTGCTTCTTATATCCCTGGAATTGGGCATAATCTGCAGGAGCACTCAGTTGTGTTAATTCGTGGTGGTCGTGTTAGAGACCTCCCAGGTGTTAGGTACCATATTATCCGTGGTAAGCTTGAAGCGCAGGGAGTACAGGGACGTCAGCAGAGTCGTTCTAAGTACGGTGCTAAGAGACCTAAGTAACGTTTGTGTGTTGATTTTTAATCGTCCCGTTTGGGGGGTGTTATGACAAGAAAGAAAAGAGATTTTTCCCGTCCGATTCTTCCGGATCCTAAGTATGGCGACACTGTTTTAGCTAAGGCTATGAATGTTATTATGCGTGATGGCAAGAAAAGTGTTGCTGAGAAAGCGCTCTATAATGCGTTAGAGATTATGCAGAGTAAGTTAAAAGCGGATCCGTTGGAGAGTTTTAGAAAGGCGCTCTCTAATATTGAGCCTGTGGTTGAGGTGCGCTCTCGTCGTGTTGGTGGTGCTACTTATCAGGTGCCGACGGAGGTTAGCGCAAAACGTGGGCAGGCTTTAGCTTTGAGGTGGCTTGTTAAATATGCCAATGCTCGTAGTGAGCGTACCCTCGCAGAGAGACTTTCTGGAGAGTTAATGGACGCTTTGCAAGGACGTGGTGCTTGTGTGAAGAAGAGGGAGGATACCCATAGAATGGCAGAAGCCAACAAGGCGTTTGCACATTTCCGTTGGTAATTTTTTTACTCAGCTCGATTTCCTTTTTTTGTTGATAACGTTGCAAAGTGTGGAAATGTGATTGCTGTGATGTTTTGAATGGCAGATCTTAATGGTGGAGATCTGTAAAATGACACTGAATTATATCTTTCAGTGGGTGAGGTAAAAGTGGCGAAAGTAAACCTTGAAAGGGTACGAAATATCGGAATTATGGCGCATATTGATGCGGGTAAGACAACTACGACCGAGCGTATCCTTTTTTATACCGGTGTTAATTACAAAGTTGGCGAAACCCATGAGGGTGCGGCTACTATGGATTTCATGGAGTTGGAGCAGGAGAGGGGGATTACTATCGCTTCTGCTGCTACTACGTGTGAGTGGAGAGGCTCTTATGCTGACCGTCCTGCGCATAAGATTAATATTATTGATACACCAGGTCACGTTGATTTTACGATTGAAGTTGAAAGAAGCCTTAGAGTCCTAGATGGTGCTGTGGCTGTCTTTGATGCTGTTTCTGGAGTTGAGCCCCAGTCTGAAACGGTCTGGAGGCAAGCTAATAAGTTTAATGTTCCTAGGATCTGTTTTATCAATAAGATGGATCGTGTCGGGGCTGATTTTGATAAGTGTTATGAGTCGATCTGTTCAAGGCTACATGCAGAGGCTCTACCAATTCAAATTCCGATCGGTGCTGAAGCCAACTTCCAAGGGGTTATCGATCTAGTTCAGATGAAGGCCATCGTTTTTGTTGAAGGGACGATGGGATCGAAGTTTAATGTGGAAGATATTCCAGCTGATTTAAAAGAGAAGGCTGAAAAGGCTAGAGAGCATATGCTGGAGGGCTTGGCTGATACTGATGAAGGTATCATGGAGAAGTATCTGCAAGGTGATGAACTTTCCAGTGCCGAGATAATTGCTGCTATTCGTAAAGCCACTGTGGAGATGAAGATCTTCCCGATGCTTTGTGGAACTGCTTTTAAGAACAAGGGTGTGCAACCTTTGTTGGATGCTATTATAGATTTTCTTCCATCCCCGTTAGATGTTCCAGCGGTGAAGGGTTATCCGATGGATAGCAAGGAGGGTGAAGAGCCTTCTATTGAGAGAAAAGCCAGTGATAGTGAGCCGTTTTCTGCCTTAGCGTTTAAGATAGTTACAGATCCGTACGTCGGTGTTCTGACCTTCTTCCGTGTTTATTCTGGAAAAATTGCAGCTGGTGCCACTGTTTTGAACTCTACTAGAGATAGTAAAGAGCGTTTCGGTCGTATCCTTAGGATACATGCGGATAAACGTGAAGAGATTAAAGAGCTCTCTACCGGTGATATCGGTGCGGCAGTGGGCTTAAAGGAAGTTGTGACAGGTGATACCTTGTGTGATCCTGCGAATCCTGTTGTCTTTGAAAGTATATTTGCTCCGGAGCCTGTTATTAGTGTGGCGATGGAAGCTAAAACGAAATCTGACGCAGATAAACTTACAACTGCCCTGTTAAAGTTAACTAAGGAAGATCCGTCATTAAAATTTAAGTCCGATGAAGAGACAGGGCAACTCGTGGTTTCTGGCATGGGTGAGCTGCATCTCGATATTATTAGACAACGTCTACTACGTGAGTTTGGTGTTGATTGTACCGTAGGCAAGCCGCAGGTAGCTTACAGAGAAACTGTTAAAACTAAGATTGAACATCAACTTAAATACGCCAAACAATCTGGTGGTCGTGGACAATATGCTGAGGTTTATTTACGTGTTGAGCCGCTGGGACGTGGTGGTGGATTCGAGTTTGTTGATGAGATTAAAGGTGGGGTGGTTCCTAAAGAGTATATCGGACCTACGAAGGCCGGTGTTGAGGACGCTTTGAAGAGCGGTGCTCTTGCAGGATTCCCCGTAATTGATGTAAAAGTGACGCTTTATTTCGGTAGTTTTCATGAAGTTGACTCTAGCGAGATGGCGTTTAGGATTTGTGGTTCTATGTGCTTCAAGGAAGCGTGTCGTAAGGCTGGTATGGAGCTACTTGAACCGATTATGTCGTTGGAAGTTGTTTCTCCTGATGAATTCGTTAGTAACGTTGTCGGAGATCTCAATAGAAGGCGTGCAAGAATTTTAGGCATGTCAGCACGTGGAGGTGCACAGGCTATCAAGGCAAGTGTTCCACTGTCTGAGATGTTCGGTTATGCCACGGACTTGCGCTCGAGCTCTCAAGGTCGAGCAATGTTTACCATGGAGTATGACCATTACGATGTGGTGCCTGCGCAGATTGCTGAAGGGATTACTACTAAGTAGTAACCTTCCATTCCTGTGTTGGCTATCAGTTGAAAGGAGTTAATTTTACTATCTCGGATTTTTTTGTCCGAGTTACACAAAACGGAGCGTATTATGGGTAAGCAAAAGTTTGAGCGTACAAAAGCTCATGTAAACGTCGGTACTATTGGCCACGTCGATCATGGTAAAACCACATTGACGGCAGCTATTCTTCAAGTGCAAGCAAAGAAAGGGCTTGCTACCGTGAAGAGCTATGCAGATATTGCAAAAGGCGGAACAGTACGTGACGATTCTAAAACAGTAACAATTCACAGTGCACACGTTGAGTATGAGACTCAAGCTCGTCACTATGCACACGTTGACTGCCCAGGTCATGCTGACTACGTCAAAAACATGATTACCGGTGCAGCACAGATGGATGGTGCTATTCTTGTTGTTAGTGCAGCTGATGGTCCTATGCCACAGACTCGTGAGCACATCCTTCTCGCCAGACAGGTTAATGTACCTAAGATCGTAGTCTTCCTTAATAAGGTTGATATCGTTGACGATCCTGAATTACTTGATCTCGTTGAAATGGAAGTCATTGAGCTCCTTAATGAGTATGACTATCCAGGTGATGAGACTCCTATTATTCGTGGTAGTGCCTTGAAGGCATTGCAAGGAGAGGATAGTGAGGTTGGCGTTCAATCTATCGGAAAATTGATGGATGCTATTGATACCTATATTCCAGAGCCGACTCGCGATATCGATAAACCTTTCCTTTGCCCGATTGAAGATGTGTTCTCAATCGAAGGTCGTGGTACCGTTGCAACAGGTCGTATCGAGCGCGGTATTGTGAAGGTTGGTGATGAGATCGAGATCGTTGGTATTAAAGATACCACCAAGACGGTTGTAACGGGTGTAGAGATGTTTAATAAGACCCTTGATCAAGGTCAAGCTGGTGATAACGTTGGTCTTCTTCTCCGTGGTGTTAAGAGACAAGAGGTCGAGCGTGGTCAAGTTATTGCTAAGAAGGGTTCTATTATGCCTCATAAGAAATTCAAAGGTGAGGCTTACGTCTTGAAGAAAGAAGAGGGTGGTCGTCACAAACCTTTCTTCCCAGGATACCGTCCGCAGTTCTATTTCAGAACAACTGACGTAACCGGTTCTATTAAGCTTCCAGAGGGTGTGGAGATGGCTATGCCAGGTGATCACGTTAATTTGGAAGTTGAACTTCATCAGCCGATCGCTCTTGAGCAAGGTGTGAGGTTCGCTGTTCGTGAAGGTGGCAAAACAGTAGGTTCTGGTATTGTTACCGAGATAATTGAATAGTTCGAGTAAATGGGGGCGTGTTCTTGGGGATACGCCCCCATATTGAGATAAGGAAAAATATCGATGATAGGCGGCGGGCAGTTAATTCGTATTCGGTTAAGGGGTTATGATCATAAGCTGCTGGACTCTGCGGTGGCAGAGATAATTTTGGCAGTGCGTCGTACTGGTGGTAAGGTGGCAGGACCTATTCCGCTACCCACTAGAACCGAAAGGTATACAGTAAATCGTTCAACCTTTGTTGATAAAAAATCGCGCGAGCAGTTTGAGATGAGGACGCATAAACGTCTTTTGGATATTCTCGAGCCAACGCAGCAAACCATCGATGAACTTGGTAAGCTTGAGCTTTCCACCGGCGTTGATGTTGAGATTAAGCTGGAATAGTATCGATTTCTTGACAATGAGAAATTGATGTTCATGGAGCATTTTGAGGCATGAGTTCAAAAAGACTATATCCCGAGGGTCTCTTAGGGAAAAAATTAGGAATGACGCACGTCACTGACGATGAAGGTAAGTGCATCCCTGTCACAGTAGTGGAGGTCGGTCCATGTTACGTTCTCGCTGTGCGTAGTCAAGAGAGCAATGGATATTCTGCTGTTCAATTAGGTTTTGGCAGCAAGAAACAGCAACGTGTAAATAAAGCTGCAATGGGGCATTTTGCGAAAGCAGGAAGGGGTGCCTTCTACCACGTTAATGAGATCCGTTGTGATGTTGAGAAGCTTGGCTGGAAGGATCTTGGGCAAGAGATTCGCGTTGCTGAGGTGTTTAACGAAGGTGAGTTAGTTGATATCACAGGTACCAGTATCGGACGAGGCTTCGCTGGTGTTGTGAAGAGACACGGTATGAAAGGACAACCTGCCACTAGAGGTACCCATGAGTATCGTAGACATTCGGGTGCTGTTGGTTGTAGAAAAGATCCAGGTCGTGTGATTCCAGGGCATCCTATGGCTGGACAGAAAGGTAATGAGACCGTGACAGTTCAAAACCTTAAGGTCATTGCAGTTAGACCTGAAGAGAACCTTATATTGGTTCGTGGAGGAATTCCAGGATCCAAAGGTGGTCTTGTGACGGTTCGTAAGGCCGTTAAAGGTTATGGAGTTAAGGCGGCGTAGTTGGTTGCCATATAGGAAGGAGATTTAAGACGTGAGTGAGTTAAATTATCAGATACTGGATGCTAAAGGACAGGATGTCGGCTCCCTTGAGCTTAATCCTGATGTGTTCGGAGCTCCTATCCATCAAGATTCTGTGCATTTTGTTGTGCGTCAACAGTTGGCAGCACGGAGAGCGGGGACACACTCTGCTCTGGCGCGTTCTGATATGAAGGGAGGCGGAAAAAAACCTTTTAAACAGAAAGGAACAGGGCATGCTAGACAAGGCTCTAGGATATCTCCATTGAATCCAGGTGGCGCTATATTGTTTGGACCTTCTCCCCGTGATTATACCTTTAAGGTTCCTAGAAATGTCAGAAGAAAGGCTTTAGCGGCTGCGCTTTCTGATAAAGTTTTACAAGGGAACTTGAGGATAGTATCAGAGCTTCAGATCGAGTCTGGTAAGACTAAGGATATGAAAGCTTTTCTTGAAACAATAGGTGTGCAGGGGAAGGTCTTGGTTGTGCTTTCTAAAGAAGAGGCTGGAGCTGAGAAAGTTCGTCGGGCGGCTAATAATCTGCCGAACGTTGTAACATTACCGCCGGAGGGAGTTAATGTTTATGATCTTCTGAAAGCTAAGTTCTTGGTTGGAACGAAGACAGCTATTGAGGCTATTGAAGCTAGATTCCAAGCTTAGTTATTCACCTGTTATTTTTGTTAGCTGGTGATGATTGTTTATTGTAAGGTGTGGTAATTTTTGCGGCATCTAGGGATAAAAGTTATGAGACAGAGAAGATTTTTTAAGAGAAAGAAATTGCAGGGGCAGCAGGAGGCGGTCAGCAGAAAGGTTTCGCTTTCGGATTATGCGTGCATTCTTTCTCCTGTTGTTACAGAGAAGAGCTCTATACTTCAGGGGGCTGAGGGTGGATCCGTAGTGACGTTTTTTGTGGATCGTCGGGCGGATAAGTTCAAAATAAAAGGTGCCATTGAGCGCATTTTTGAAGTTGAAGTCGCAGCGGTACGAACCTGTAACAGAATGGGTAAGTTAAAACGTACTACACGCGCGGTTGGGCGTACAAAGCAGTATAAGAAAGCTTATGTGACGTTAAAACCAGGGTTCTCTATTGGAATAATTGAGGGAGTTTGATCATGAGTCTTAGAAAGTATAAGCCGACGACTTCCAGTCGTAGATTTTATTCTGTTTCTGATTTTAAAGAGATTACCACTGATCGCCCTTGTAAGGCTTTAGTGATCGGAAGGGGTAAGGCCGGTGGGCGTAATAATCAGGGACGGGAGACGAATATAAATGTTGGTGGTGGGCATAAAAAACGGTATCGTGTTATCGATTTCCGACGTAATAAATTAAATATCCCAGGAGTTGTGGCGACGATTGAATATGATCCTAATAGGACGGCTCGTATCGCTTTGATTAACTATGCCGATGGAGAGAAGAGATATATCGTTGCGCCGCAAGGTCTTGAGGTCGGTCAGACAATTATGGCCGGTGAGTCTGCTGAGATTAAGCCAGGTAACTGTTTGCCATTAAGAGCGATCCCCTTAGGTGAAGATGTGCACAATATCGAGTTAAAGCTTGGTAAAGGTGGACAACTGGTTCGTTCTGCTGGTGGATCTGCTCGTGTCGCTGCTAAGGAAGGTCGTTATGTTTTAGTGAGATTACCTTCCGGTGAGATGAGAAAGGTTTTGGCAGAGTGTAGTGCAACCATAGGTGTTGTCGGTAATGCAGAACACTCCAATCTTGATTTAGGAAAGGCGGGACGTAGTCGTTGGAAAAATCGTCGTCCTCATGTTAGGGGTGTGGCGAAGAATCCTGTTGACCATCCGATGGGTGGTGGAGAAGGAAAAACTTCTGGTGGTGGACATCCGATGTCTCCTACTGGGATTAAGGCTAAAGGGTTTAAAACTAGACACAATAAACGTACAGATCGTTTTATTGTGAGAAGAAGAGGTAAAAAATAATTGATAGGAGATTAGGCTATGCCTAGGTCAGTTAAAAAAGGTCCTTTCGTTGATGATCACCTACTTAAGTGGGTTGAGAGAGCAAGGAGTGGAAAACATAAAGGTGTTATAAAGACTTGGTCGCGTAGATCAATGGTGATACCTGAGATGGTGGGGCTTACGTTTGCAGTTCATAACGGCAAGAAATTTAATGCTGTTTTTGTAACTGATAATATGGTTGGGCATAAGTTAGGGGAGTTTTCTCCAACTCGTACTTACTACGGTCACACCTCGAAGGGTTCTAAGAAGAAATAGGTAGGGGATGTAATGGCAAGGCAAAGAGTAAATGATCAAGAGATAGTTGCACGCGCCGTTGCACGGAAGGCTCGTGTTTCAACACAGAAGGTGCGTTTGATACTGGATTTGGTTCGTGGAAAGTTAGTCAGTGATGCGTTTAATATCCTTAAGGGTAATCCTCGAAAGGGAGCAGAGATCGTAGTTAAATTACTGGAATCTGCTGTTGCTAATGCAAAGGAGAGCTCTTCTTTGGTGGATATTGATAATCTTTGGATTGCGGAAGCGAAGGCTGATATGGGGAAAACGATGCGTCGTTGGTTACCTAGGGCTCACGGTAGGGCTACTCCGCTTAAAAAAAGAACGTCACATATTACAGTATCTTTATCAGAACGTTAGGGCTGGGATTGATTTGTTTATGCTTTTTATGTAGTATCGCCGCCGTTTTTGAGAAGGGCGTTAGTTGTTCTTAAAAATAGGTGATAGATAAAGTTGCGGTGAATAATTACAATGAATTGGGATAGATAGGTTTATGGGACAGAAAGTAAATCCGCGAGGGTTGCGGATAGGAATAACTGAGACTTGGAGATCTAAATGGTTCTTTCGTCATGATATGGCGAAGTTTATCGGAGAGGATCTGAAGATTCGTGAGTTCGTTAAGAAGAAATTGCATACCGTTGGGGTGTCCCAGATAGAGATTGAGAGAGCTCCTGCTAGGGTGAAGATAAATATCTATTCTGCCAAGCCAGGTTTGATTATTGGTAAGAAGGGAAAGGATATTGAAGAGTTGCGTGCTAGTTTACGCAAACTTGTTTCGGCTGATGTTAGCTTGAACATTATAGAGGCTCGTAAGGCTGATACTAACGCTCAACTTATCGCTGAGAATATCGCGTTTCAACTTGAAAAACGTGTTAATTACAGAAGAGCTGCTAAAGAGGCTGTTACTAGAGCGATGAGGATGGGGGCTGAAGGGATTAAGGTGGTAGTTGGCGGTCGTCTGAATGGGGCTGAAATTGCTCGTACTGAGCAATACAAGGATGGACGTATTCCACTGCACACCTTGAGAGCTGATATTGATTACGGTTTCGCCGAAGCAAATACAACGTACGGAATTATTGGTATTAAAACGTGGGTCTTTAAAGGTGAGCGTTTTGGAGCTGATGAGCCTGTTTCACTTGAATCGGTACAGCTTTAAGATTTGGTTTTAGGAGAGTATTGCAATGTTGCAACCAAAGAGGACGAAATATAGAAGACAGATGAAGCGCGCTGCTCATACTAAGGGCACGGAGACGCGTGGGGTTGATTTACATTTTGGTGATTACGCTTTGCGTGCTTTAGAGCCGGAGTGGGTTACAGATCGTCATATCGAAGCTGGTAGGGTTGCTATCTCTCGTAAGGCTAGAAGAGGCGCTTTGATCTATATTAGAATTTTTCCAGACAAACCCCTTACTTCAAAACCTGCTGAGGTTCGTATGGGAAAAGGAAAAGGCGCTCCTGAAAAGTGGGTTGCTGAGGTTAAAGCTGGGCGTATCTTGTATGAGATCTCCGGTGTTAGTGGTGATGTGGCAAAGGAAGCATTAAGGCTTGCTATGTCTAAAATGCCGATGCGGTGTGAAATTGTCTCTCGCAGTAAGTGTCTTTTGTAGTCGAGTGGAGGAGAAGGATGAAGGATCGCGAGTTTATCAATGAATTACGAAATAAAAGTGATTCTGAATTAAAGGAAGAGGCTCGGCGTATTGCAGATGAGCTGATGAAGTTGGGTTTTAGAAGAGCTGTCGGAAGAGAGGAGAACGTCCATCAGGTAAAGGCTTTGCGCAGAAATTTAGCTAGGGTTCACACCATTCGTTCAGAAAAATGTTTAGAAAAAAAGAGGAATGCTGGTAGTAACTAATTGTTTTGGTGAAAAGTTTATTTAGGAAATAGTGGTATGGATCAAGAGAATAAGACACGTGGGGCTGCTAAGGTTCGTGAAGGTGTTGTGGTTTCGAATAGTATGCAGAAGACGGTAGTTGTTGAAACTAAACGTCTTATGAAGCACAAAGTTTATGGAAAGTTTATCCGTAAGTCGAAGAAGTTTTATGCTCATGATGAGTTAGGCGCTTGTGCGGTTGGTGATACGGTTAGAATTGTTGAGACTCGTCCATTAAGCAAAATGAAGAGATGGAAGGTCAAAGAGATATTGGTGAAAGCCCAGTAAGTTCTCCCGTAAGTTTTAGAGTGATGATTTCGAGGTGATGTTATGATTCAGGTGAACACGGTTCTTGGTGTGGCTGATAACTCAGGGGCTAAGAAACTTATTTGTGTTAAGGTGATCGGTGGTTCAAGGAGACGTTTTGCTACTGTTGGCGACATTATTGTTGTGGCTGTGAGAGAGACTGCTCCTAACTCTAAGATCGCTAAGGGAACAGTACGTAAGGCAGTTATCGTTCGTACCGCTAAAGAGATTAAAAGAGTCGATGGCTCATATATTAAGTTTGATGATAACAGCGCTGTTTTAATTGATGCGAATAAAGAACCGATCGGAACTCGTATATTTGGACCTGTTGCGCGTGAGCTGCGTGCCAAGAGGTTTATGAAGATAATTTCACTTGCGTCAGAGGTGCTTTAATTTATTAAGCTCTGATTTTTAGTTGATATTTATGGAGGGCTAAAAGATGCCGTCTAAACGATTAGCCAAGAGGGCTGTGGTAAAGAAGGTTAATGTTGCCAGAAGATCTGCTTTAAAAAAGGGAGATCTTGTGATGGTGATCGCTGGTGGTAACAAAGATACTCGTCCTATTAAGGGGCAGGTTGGGAGGATTCTCGGTTTTACAGGAAAGGATCGTAGCCGTGTGCTTGTTGAAGGCATCAATATGGTGACGAGACATCAGCGCCAAACAGCTCCAGGTCGTTCTTCCGGTAAAATTCAAAAGGAAGCACCAATTCATATTTCAAATGTGATGTATTACGTTGAAAAATTGAAAAGACCGATGCGCTTGCGCCATAGCTTTCTTGAGGATGGAACTAAGGTTCGCGGTTATCTGGATCCAGAGTCGAAGAGTTTTGTTCAAATTTAGGTGTGCTGAAGAAGAGTAAAGAGGAATAAAGTAAAGAATAGGTGTGGTAATGGAAAGATTTTCTGAAAGGTATCGTACAAAAGCGATTCCAGCTCTTACAAAAGAGTTTAATTACACTAATCCGATGCAGGTTCCACGATTGAAGAAGATCGTTTTGAATTGTGGTGTTGGTGAGGCGACGCAAAATGCGAAGGCGATAGAGTATGCTGTTTATGCCTTGACGCAGATCGCTGGGCAGAAGCCTATTGTTACGAAGGCTCGGAAGTCGATAGCGAACTTTAAGTTGCGTGCAGGGGTTCCGATCGGTTGTTGTGTGACGTTACGTCGTTCTCAGATGGAAGATTTCTTCGATAAACTCATCTGGGTGGCTCTTCCAAGGGTAAAAGACTTTAGAGGTATGCCACGTAGAGGGTTCGACGGGAGAGGAAGTTATACTGTGGGTCTTAAGGAGCAGATAGTCTTCCCTGAGATCGATATAGATCAACTTGATAAGATTCGTGGGATGGATATAACTTTTGTCACTAGTGCTAAAACTGATGAAGAAGGTCGTGCACTTTTGCGTGAGTTAGGCTTACCTTTTAGGAACTAGGGCTTTTTGTTGTAAAACGGAGGAACTTTTGGCTAAGAAGTCTTTAATTGTGAAATGTGCTCGGGAGCAGAAGTTTTCGACGCGCTCTTATACGAGATGTCAGTGTTGTGGCAGACCTCGTGGTGTTTATAAAAAGTTTATGTTGTGTCGCATTTGTTTCAGGGAGATGGTTCATCGTGGTCATATCCCAGGTATAACAAAGGCTAGTTGGTAAGGGGTATTATGATAACAGATCCTATTGCTGATGCCTTGACTAGAATTCGTAATGCTCAGAGAGCTGGACATAAATCTGTCTCTGTTCGATGTTCTAAAATGAATTTACGTTTACTTCAGGTTTTACAAAGTGAGGGATTTATCTCTTATTTTGAGAAGAAGGACGGTGAAGTCGCAGGGCAATTTAATATCGAAGTTGGCTTAAAGTATTTTCCAACAGGTGAGCCTTTAATCAGTAAGATTAAAAGGGTGAGCAGACCTGGACGGAGGGTTTATGCAGGTGTTGGAGATCTGCCGAAAGTTGATGCTGGACTAGGTCTAACCATAGTTTCTACTTCTGAAGGGGTGGTTTCTGATCGTGTTGCGCGTCAACGTAAAATAGGCGGTGAAGTTTTGGCCTTAGTTGGTTAAGGAGTTAAGGATGTCACGTATTGGAAAGCTTCCCATAGATATACCGAGTGGTGTGAAGGCGAATATCACTAATGGCGTTACTACTATTGATGGACCACGTGGGAAATTGGAGTTTCGTCTTGGAGCTGGTGTAGAAGTGGTGCAAGAGGGGAATACCCTTGTTGTTAATCGCACTGACAACACTCCACAGAGCGTTGCTAATCACGGAACAACACGTTCAATGATAGCTAATATGGTTCACGGCGTTACGCAAGGTTGGAAAAGGTCTCTTGAATTAAATGGTGTTGGTTATGTTGCCAACTGTGCTGGGGATAAGCTCACTTTGAAAGTCGGGCTTTCTCATGATGTTGTTATGCCTCTACCTGCTGCTATCACGTGTAAAGTGGAGCGCAATGTCATTCAGTTGGAGTCCAATGATCGTCAAGCACTTGGTAATTTTGCAGCGAAGATTAGGCGTGTTAGACCACCTGAGCCGTATTTAGGTAAAGGGATTAAATACGCAGAGGAAACGATCAAGCGCAAAGCTGGTAAGACAGCTAAAGCTAAGTAGCGGTTATTTGCTTGGAGATATGATAAGATGGCTATAAAGTCAAAAAAGATTAAGTTAACATCAAGGGAGCGTACAAAGGCTCGTTTACGTAAAAAATTAGTGGGTACTGATGCAAAACCACGCTTGAGTGTTTTTAAGAGTGAGAAACATACGTATGCGCAGTTGATCTCTGATGAAAGTGGTAAGACGATCGTTTCTGCTAGCACTTTGGAAGGGGCTGTTGTCGAAAAAATCGCCAAAATAGAGAAGTCTGCCACTCAAAATGATTCTCGGAGCTGCAAAAGTGTAGCTGCCGCTATTGCGGTTGGCATTACTTTAGCTGAAAGAGCAAAGGCAGCTGGAATTGAGCACCTTGTTTTTGACAGAAATGGCTTTTTATATCATGGTCGTGTTAAGGCTGTTGCCGATGGCGCGCGTCAGGGTGGAATGGCTTTTTAATTTTGTAGTAATATCGTTGTAAATCGGGGAATGATTTCTATGGATTTAAAAGAAAAGATACGGATATTGAGGGTTCCTCCTCAGGAGTGCGGTGAGTTAACAGATCACACCGTCTTCATAAATCGTGTTGCTAAAGTAGTAAAGGGCGGACGGCGCTTTAGTTTCAGTGCTCTAATAGTTTCCGGTGATGGACAGGGGCATGTCGGTTTTGGGATGGGAAAAGCAGGTGAAGTTCCTGAGGCGATCCGTAAGGGATCTGAGAGAGCCCACGGGAATATGGTTGCGATTCCGATGAGAGGAACAACGGTTCCACACGATGTTCATGCTACTTTTGGACCAACAAAGGTTGTTATTAAAGCGGCTCCTCCAGGAACGGGAGTTATTGCAGGTTCTGCTATGCGTGCGGTTGCTAACGCCATCGGTATTGCGGATGTTCGTATGAAGTGTATCGGTTCGAATAATCCTCAAAATGTTGTCCAAGCTACTTTGATGGCTCTCTTGTCACTCAAGCAGCCCGATCAGATCGCTTCTATGCGTGGGATTTCGTTGGAAGAGCTGGGGTATAGTCCTTTTTAATTTTATTTGGTGTGTGTGATGAAATTTGATCAAGATCTGCAAGACGAAAAGGTGCTGGTCGTTCAGGTTCGTAGTGCTATCACGGGAACTTCTGATGTTCGTGGGACTTTGAAAGCATTAGGGCTGGGACGGATCGGTAAGAAAAAAGAACATCTGTTGAATCCGTGTATTTGGGGCATGCTGCGTAAGGTACATCATTTAGTGCAAGTTACGAAGGTTGCATAATTTTATTAAGGTAGATTGAAATGGAGCTGCATACATTAGAGCCGAGTTTTGGTGCGAACAAAGCTAGAAAAAGGGTGGGACGTGGAAACGCTTCCGGCTCTGGAAGAACGAGTGGTCGTGGTGAGAAGGGACAAAAAGCCAGATCTGGTGGGAAAATTCGTGCCGGATTTGAAGGCGGGCAGATGCCGTTATATCGTCGCATTCCTAAGACCGGTTTCGTCTCAAAAAAGAAGTTGGCTGGAGTTAATATCTACAACGTTGTTAATCTATCTGTCCTTGAAAGTTTTGATGATGGATCTGTTGTGGATCCAGAAGCTTTAATGCTTAGAGGGTACGGTACGAAGTTTTCTCGTCGTGCTGGCATAAAGATCCTTGGAGCAGGTAAATTAACAAAGAAATTAACAGTCAAGGCAGATGCTTTCTCTGCAGCAGCTAAGGCAAAAATTGAAGCTTTAGGCGGAACTGCAACTGTAATTGAAGAAGAAGTGGGAAAGTAAGAGCTTTTTGCGTCGCGGGCGTTTTTATTAATCGAGCGGGGTTGATGTGTTTCTCTCCTGCGAGCGTGAGGTGAGGGAGATTTATGATTGGTGGACTTGGTAACGTTGGAAAGGTGCCTGAGCTTCGTAATAGGATCCTCTTCACGTTGTTGATGTTGGCTGTATATAGATTAGGAATCTTTGTTCCTACACCAGGGATTAATGCTGCAGAATTAGCGGCTAGATTTAGTAGAGCAGCAGAAGGTCTCTTTGGTATGGTCAACCTATTTTCAGGTGGTGCTTTGGAGGACTTCTCCATCTTTACCCTCGGGATCATGCCGTATATTAGCATGTCCATCATTATTCAGTTTCTTACTCCTGTGATTCCGAGTTTGGAAGCTTTAAAAAAGGAAGGCGCATCCGGACAGAAGATCTTAATGCGTTATACTCGGCAGGGAACGATGATCTTAGCGTTGCTTCAAGGCTTTATGATCGCTAAAGGGTTGGAGTCTCAATCTGGTTTAGTTTATCCAGGGGTCGGAGGGGTGAAGTTCTATATAACGACGATGCTCACCCTTACTGCAGGAACGGCGTTTATAATGTGGCTCGGAGAGCAGATTACAGAGCGCGGTATCGGTAACGGTATGAGTATAATTATCTTTGCTGGTATTGTTGCTAGGATGCCTAGGGCATTTTTTGAAATTATTTCGCGTGCTGCGGATCCAGCTTCCTCCGATGTTACATGGTTTACAGTTTTAATATTATTAGTTTTTTGTACAGCTACGATTGCAGCTATCGTTTATGTAGAGAGGTCTCAACGGAGGATCCCATTACAATATCCCAGATCTGAGCGGATGTTAGCTAAAGAGATCGGTCCAACGCCGTACCTTCCGTTAAAAGTTAACTCTGCTGGTGTTATTCCGCCGATCTTTTGCCTCTGCTATTATGGTTCTTCCTGTTACTATTGGAGCTCTCTTTATTGGTAGTGAGAGTACTGTCATTCAAGATATTATGTCGTACGTCGCACCAGGGACCGCTACCTATACCGTAATTTACGTTATTTTGATCTTTATATTCGCTTATTACTATGTCTCTGTTCAGATGAGCCCTAAAGATATGGCTGATAATCTGAAAAAACAGGGTGCTTTTATCCCCACTGTGAGACCAGGTACTCAGACTGCTGATTACCTGTATGGAGTTTTGAATAGATTGACCTTTTGGGGAGCAATTTATATCGCGCTTGTTTGTGTCGTACCTAATTATATCTACAAGCAGCTCGGTGCTGAGTCTTTGGGATATGTCTTTGGTGGTACTGCTGTTTTGATCGCTGTCGGTGTGACTCTTGATACTGCTTCTCAGATCCAGTCAATATTAACTGCTAGGCATTATGAAGCTTTTATGACTAAGAGCGCTAAGGGGAAGATGGGGATGGGTCCATTTAGAGGAACAAAAACAAGGATCTTGAAGCGTTAGTGTTTTGATAAGTTTCAGGTTATATAATAAGGTAGACAATAATGAGAGTTATTTTATTAGGTCCTCCGGCTGTTGGAAAGGGAACACAGGCTGCGCTTTTGGCAAAAAAGTGTGGAGTGCCGCATATCTCTACGGGTGAAATGATGCGCGCTGCAGTGGCTAATCAAACCGAACTAGGGATGCAGTGTAAAGCTTGTATGGATAAGGGGGAGTTGGTTCCTGATACTATTGTAGTTGGTATCGTTAAAGATAGGCTTTCGGAGAGAGATTGTGAGAAGGGCTTCATTTTAGATGGCTTCCCGAGGACGGTTCCGCAGGCAGAGGCGTTAGAGCAGGTTTTAAATGAAATCGGTGTAACAGATCTTAAAGTTGTTGAATTGACAGTAGTCGATGAGATCTTATTTGAAAGAATTAGAAAACGCCAAGCTTCAGGCGAGGGGCGTTCAGACGACAGTGAAGAAACTTTAAGGCATAGACTTGAAGTTTATAGGGAAGAAACTGCCCCTGTAACCGATTTTTATCAGAAAAAGTGTGGTGTAAGACCTGTATCAAGCTTGGGAACTATCGATGAAGTTCATGCTGATATTATGAAGGCTTTACAGAAATAGCTTGAGAGTTTTTATACTGTTTTTATGCGTTGTTTGAGATATTTGTGGAATAATCACCACTTTATTGCGATTTTGTGAGTTTTTTTCTCACGGGCTGTTGTGATTATTTTTGAAGACGTGTATTATCCGCCAGCTTGTGTGTGGAGGGTGTCAAGGTAAGAGCCATAGATGTTGGTTCTCGCTTTTTTTAGATTCCCTTGCGAGATGGCGTGTTTATCGTAAAGTATGAAGTGTTTTGTTCGAGCCAATTCCGAGTTTTCGTGTTTTGGATGTGGTTGGAGGAGATTGTGAAAGTTAGAGCATCGATTAAGCCGATTTGCGAATATTGCAAGGTGATCCGTCGCAGGGGGCGTCTGTTTGTTGTTTGTAGTAGAACAAAAAAACATAAACAACGACAAGGATAGTGATTTTTTTCTTAAGTTTTGTAGTGGAGATATAGAATGGCACGTATAGCTGGAGTTGATTTGCCGAGAAATAAACGTATATTGCGGGCGTTGACGTATATCTATGGAATCGGAATAACTCGTTCACATGAGATCTTAAAAGAAGCTGAAGTGGATGAGGCTCGTCGTTCTGATGAGTTAACCTCTGATGAGATCGCGCGTATTCGTAGCGTAATAGAGGGTAGTGAGCATAAGGTTGAAGGTGATTTAAGACGTGATGTTCAGATGGCTGTTAAGCGTCTAATGGATCTCGGATGTTATCGCGGTTTGCGTCACCGTAAGAAATTGCCAGTTCGTGGACAGAGGACTCGTACAAATGCACGTACAAGGAAGGGACCGCGCAGACAAGCTATCGCTGGCAAAAAGGCAGCTACGAAGAAATAGTTGCAGATTAGAGTAGAGTTTCTTTTATCTTATTAAAAGAGATATGGTGTGTGTTTGCAAAATTAAAGAACATAAGGAGAAATAACTTTGGCAGAAGTAAAGACCACAGCAGGTCGTAAGAAAAAAGTTAAAAAGAATATTCCTGTTGGAGTTGCGCATATTTGTGCTACTTTCAACAATACCATTGTTGCTATTACTGATCCGGTTGGAAACTTAGTTTCATGGGCTAGTGCTGGTTCAAGTGGCTTTAAGGGGTCTAGAAAGTCGACTCCGTTTGCTGCTCAGGTTGCGGGTGAGACTGCAGCTCAAAAGGCGAAGGAAGTTGGGATGCGTTCAGTTTCAGTGTTGGTTAAAGGACCAGGATCTGGTCGTGAGTCAGCATTAAGGGCAATTCATACATCTGGTATTGCCGTTACTTTAATTAAGGATATTACGCCGGTGCCACATAATGGTTGTCGGCCACGTAAGAGCAGGAGAGTATAAGTCGAATGGCTAGGTACATTGGTTCAGTTTGTCGTTTGTGTCGTCGAGAGGGTGAAAAGCTCTTTTTAAAAGGGGAGCGTTGCTTTACCAGTAAGTGTGCAATTGAGCGTAGAGATGGTGCTCCAGGTCAGCACGGTCATGCTCGTCAATCTCGTTCAGATTATAGGATGCAGCTTAGAGAGAAGCAGAAAGTTAAACGTATCTACGGTATGCTTGAGAAACAGTTCCGTTCCTATTTTAAGAAGGCTGCTTCTCAAAAAGGTGTGACGGGTACGTTGCTTTTGCAGAGGTTAGAGTCTCGTCTTGATAGTGTTGCTTTTAAACTTGGCTTTGGATCGTCGCGTAGTCAAGCTCGTCAAAGAGTCTTGCATGGTCACGTCTTGGTAAATGGTAAGAAGGTGGATATCCCATCTTATCTCGTGTCGGTTGGAGATGTGGTGGAGCTTGTTCCTGAGCTTAAAAAGAATATTGAGGTTGTTGCTTCTGTTGAGTCTGCTGCAGCACGCTTGGTGTCTGACTGGTTGACCCTTGATAAAGATGCAATGCGCGGAACGGTTAATGCTATACCTACTAGGGAAGCGCTTTCGCAGTCTATTCAAGAACATTTGATTGTTGAGCTTTACTCTAAGTAAGAGTTTAGAGTAATGGGGGTTTGCGTTAAGAGCAATTTTGAGTGACAAGAGGAAGGTAAAATGAAGGTAACTCTGCGAGATTTGATGAAACCTAAGAAGATAGAGGTTGATGGAAAAGCTGATGAACATTACGCTAAATTCGTAATTGAACCGTTGGAGCGTGGATATGGCGTAACGATCGGTAACGCTTTAAGGCGTGTACTTTTATCCTCTCTGCAGGGTGCTGCTATCACTGCTATTAAGATAGACGGAGTCTCTCATGAGTTTTCTACGGTACCAGGTGTTGTTGAGGATGTTACGGAAGTAATTCTTAATCTGAAAGAAGTCGTTCCCTATATTGAAGATAAGGCAGAGACCCATTTAACAATTGATGTGGATGGTCCGTGTAACATCACTGCAGGAATGATTAACTGTGAGATGGGAACGAAGATAATCAATCCTAACAAGCATATCGCTACATTGGGGGAAGGATTCCATCTTTCAATTGATATTACGGTTAAAGTCGGAAGAGGCTATGCTATCGCTGATAAAAACCGTGTAGAGGGTGTTCCAGAGGGAACGATTTTTATTGATTCTGTTTTCTCTCCGGTTAGACGAGTTAATACCGTAGTTTCTAACGCTCGTGTTGGACAACGTACTGATTACGATAAACTTGTTTTAGAAGTTTGGACTGACGGTAGTGTAGATCCTCGTGCTGCTGTTGCTCAAGCTGCTCATATCTTAATCGATCAATTAAATCTCTTTATGGGAGAAGGCTTAATCGTTGAAGAGGAGGAGCCTAAAGAGATAGAGCCGCGTCGTAAATTAAATGAGAACCTTTTCCGTCGTGTTGAAGAGATTGAGCTTAGTGTACGTAGCGCCAACTGTCTTGAGAATTCTGATATTAAGTATATTGGTGAGCTCGTTCAGAGAACGGAAGGTGAAATGCTTCGTACAAAGAACTTTGGACGTAAATCTTTGAATGAGGTTAAAGAGATTCTTGCAGAGATGGGGTTGAGCTTAGGGATGAAGCTTCAGGATTTCCCTTCTCGTGAAGAGCTGGATAAGATGAAAGAACCTGTTGAACATTAGGAGTTTGTGATGCGTCATAGTAAAGCGTTTCGTAAATTTAATCGTACTCCGTCACATCGTCGTGCGATGTTACGTAACTTAGCCACTTCGTTTTTAAAGCACGGAAAGATTAAGACCACTCTACAGAAGGCTAAAGATCTTCGTGGAGTCGTTGAAAAATATATAACTTTGGCCGGTGAAGATAATTTGCACAATAGAAGGCTTGCTTACAGTTATCTGACGGACAAGGCTGTGGTGCACAAATTGTTTGCTGAGATCGGTCCTAAATATAAGACCCGTCCAGGTGGGTACACCCGTATCTTAAAACTTGATAGACGTGCGGGGGATGCTGCAAAGATGGCTTTTATTATGTTGGTAGAAGAAGATTATCAACCTAAAGTTAAGAGAGAGCGTAATATCTCTGAAACTGCTCCAGAAGCGGTTGCTTAATTTTATTGCTTGCAATTTTTATCTTAACAAACGCGGCTTCTGCCGCGTTTGTTGATCTTAGTCGTGTGATTTTTTATCTTTTTATATTGTTATAAACGGTATAAGTTAAAGTCGTTGATTGATAATTGGCGATCGTTTTTATGGATCTTATTGAACTATTAGAGTTTGCTAGGAGTATTATCACCTCGGATCTCTCTTCGACTGATGATCTATTGCCGGTGATAGAAAAGTATTCACTTGAAATTGATAATTGGGTGGTAAAAAATAGTGAGAGATTGCAAGGTGGGATAGATCCGAAAGAGAAGGAGCTTCTTGCACAGTTATTCGCCATGCACGAGGAGATAGTAGATCAGACTGCACTTTTAATGGGGGAGACCTCTGAAGCTATAAAAAAATTTAAAGAACGTTCAAAAGCTATCAAAGCTTACGCTGGAGTAACTTCTGAGAGGATTAGTGTTTATAGACCTAAAAAGGGATAATTGATCATGAAAAGAGTTCTGTTTGCTTTACTGTGCGCTTTAATGTGTTTTACCTCTGCTTGCGGATATACTTTCGTAGGTGGCGGTAGTGTTTTGCCTGCTGATGTGAAACGTATCTACATCCCCCTTACAGAAAATGAAACAACAGAAGCGAATCTTGCTAGAATAGTTACGGAAGCTTTACAAGATAGGTTTGAAAGGTATGGGGTTGTTGAAGTTGTTGATAAAATGACAGAGGCTGATGCCGTTCTGAAAACTAAAATTATTTCTGTAACTAAAGATACAAAAACCAGCACTTCCGGTACGGATACAGCGTTGCAGTACGATATAAAGATGGTTATTTCGGCAGAGTTGCAGAGAGTGACAGGGCAGATCTTGTGGAGTAATCGTGCGATCTCGGCAGCTCAAACTTATGGTGCCACCGGCTCTGTGGTTGTAACAAGTTCTGCTGATTTCGCTTTAAGTTCATTAAGTGCGTCTGACCTTTCTGGGATGAGTAGCCGTGAAGTTGCGCGTAGTCAAGAATCTGAAGCGTTGGATGCTATGGCAGAGAAAGTTGCTCGTGCTGTATACGATCAAGCAGTGGCTCCTGAGTTTTAAAAAAGCAGATACGAGAGGAGATAAATTAAAAAGTGTGTGAACAAAAATTCATTCACTACTGTTTGTTATGTTGAAATTGTTGTGTTATACTAGCACATCTTGTGAGATAAAGTTTTTCGCATAAAAATCTTATAAAGTATCTCTATGCGCTTGACTTTGAAGTGTAAATACATATTATACACCAACCTTAATTGAGACGAGCTTAAGAGGCTTATTAGAGAGAGTTTAGGAACCTGAGGGCGTAAGCCTTGAGGGTTTTTGCGCTCTGCGACTGGTTTTTTGAGTAGTTTTGAGTTAGGGTTTTAAGACAATACGGATATGGGTAGAAGCTGTAATGATTACTGTTTAGGAAAAACGGTAGTGTACAATGAGTAGATCAAAGAGATTTCTTTGAGTAGCGCTTTGTGGGTAAAGCTAGTTGGTATGAAAGTACTAACTGATAAGAGCGACGAATTGAATTTAGGGTTAAGAGTTTACGAATTGGTGTACGACCAAGAGTAGCAGATTTTTAATAAACTAAAGAGTTTGATTCTGGCTCAGAATGAACGCTGGCGGCGTGCTTCAGGCATGCAAGTTGAACGAGAAAGTTACTTTCGGGTGACGAGTAGAGTGGCGCACGGGTGAGTAAGACTTAGATAACGTACCCTTTTGCTGGGGATAACTGGAGGAAACTCTGGCTAATACCGAATGTACCGTAATTAAGCTGCGGCTGATTACGGGAAAGCCGAAAGGCGTGAGAGGATCGGTCTGAGAACCATTAGCTAGTTGGTGTGGTAAAGGCGCACCAAGGCAACGATGGTTAGCTGGTCTGAGAGGATGATCAGCCACACTGGAACTGGAACACGGTTCAGACTCCTACGGGAGGCAGCAGCTGGGAATTTTGCGCAATGGGGGAAACCCTGACGCAGCAACGCCGCGTGGACGAGGAAGGCCTTCGGGTTGTAAAGTCCTTTTAGTAGGAACGAAAAAGATGACGGTACCTGCAGAAGAAGCACCGGCTAACTCCGTGCCAGCAGCCGCGGTAATACGGAGGGTGCGAGCGTTATTCGGAATTACTGGGCGTAAAGGGCGCGTAGGCTGTTTTGTAAGTCTGGCGTGAAATCCCACGGCTTAACCGTGGAAGTGCATTGGATACTGCGAGACTAGAGTGTCGGATGGGAGGACGGAATTCCTGGTGTAGAGGTGAAATTCGTAGATATCAGGAGGAACAACTGAGGCGAAGGCGGTTCTCTGGACGACAACTGACGCTGAGGCGCGAAAGTGTGGGGAGCAAACAGGATTAGATACCCTGGTAGTCCACACAGTAAACGATGGGTACTAGATGTCGGGGGCCTTGCTCCCTCGGTGTCGAAGCCAACGCATTAAGTACCCCGCCTGGGGACTACGGCCGCAAGGTTAAAACTCAAAGAAATTGACGGGGGCCCGCACAAGCGGTGGAGGATGTGGTTTAATTCGATGCAACGCGAAGAACCTTACCTAGGCTTGACATCCCGTGCTATCCTATGAAAGTAGGAGTTCCCTTCGGGGACGCGGAGACAGGTGCTGCATGGCTGTCGTCAGCTCGTGTCGTGAGATGTTGGGTTAAGTCCCGCAACGAGCGCAACCCTTGCCATTAGTTGCCAGCCTTAAGTTGGGCACTTTAATGGGACCGCTTGCCGATAAGGCAGAGGAAGGAGGGGATGACGTCAAGTCCGCATGGCCCTTACGCCTAGGGCCACACACGTCCTACAATGGGCAGTACAGAGCGAAGCGAGACCGTGAGGTTTAGCAGATCGCAGAAAGCTGTTCTTAGTTCGGATTGGAGTCTGCAACTCGACTCCATGAAGTTGGAATCGCTAGTAATCGCGGATCAGCATGCCGCGGTGAATACGTTCCCGGGCCTTGTACACACCGCCTGTCACGCCACGGGAGTTGGGGCTGCCTGAAGAGTCTGAGTTAACCGCAAGGAGACAGGGCTTAATGGTGGAACCGATGACTGGGGTGAAGTCATAACAAGGTAGCCGTAGGGGAACCTGCGGCTGGATCACCTCCTTTTAAGGAGAGATGCGAAGATGTATTGACGAGAGTCGATGTATTTTTGCACGCCCTAAGATATGCAAGAGGTTCAATTTGTGAATGACGATGGAGTCAATTTACTCTGAAGTGTGAATGAAGAGATCTCTTTGATCACCTGCTACGCGAGTTGGCACGAGAGTTTTTGTTTAGATGGTGAGAGTTACAGTTTCTATCGATATCCGTTAGGGGGTATAACAATTAGGTAAGAGTAGAAGTGGTGATACTGCGTGTTGACCTTGTGGGAGTCGATGAGTCGGCTTTAGCGAGAGTTAACAACGAGGGCGAAAACACTATCAAGGTATTTTTTCGACCTGATTCGGAATTTTTTCGAATAGTGCTTTAAGAAAAAAGTGCTTTAGGAAAAGTACATGATTTGGAGCTGTAAAAAGTTTTTCCGAGTCGGTATTTTTTCGACGGGTGCATAAGGAAAAAAGTACGTAAGGAAAAAAATGTCTGATAGAGTTTTTAAGAAATGTAAAAAAGTTAAATGTAAACTAAATAATTGAAAGCCTGTTTATATGTTTTTTTTAGAACGTATGAACGGAGAAAGATTTCATTGAACCAATAGTAGAGTTTTTGCCGTTAATTATTTAGCGGTGAAGATTATGAATTTTCTCGAGCGCGACGAGTTCAGAGTAATCTGGAATCGGAGCTCATAAGATATCTTATTAAGCTACTAAGGGTGCATGGTGGATGCCTTGGCGCTGAATGGCGAAGAAGGACGTGGTATGGCTGCGAAAAGCCACGGGGAGTTGTCAAACGAGCATTGATCCGTGGATATCCGAATGGGGAAACCCGACCGTAAGGTCATCCGAGAGGAGGTGAACGCAGGGAACTGAAAAATCTTAGTACCTGCAGGAAAAGAAATCGAAAGAGATTCCCGTAGTAGTGCGAGCGAACTGGGAAGAGCCTAAACCTGGCGAACCTTTGAGTGTGGACTTTTTTTTGGTGTTTTTAGAACTTTTTAGTTAAGTTAGCGGGGCTAACTTGCGTGTATTGAGTGGATGTTAAGTAGAACTGATACGGGAGAAGGAGTTTTAAAGGCGTTATCTCTGATTTTACGGGGTAAGATTGGAGGTTAGGAAGAGTCTGCATTGAGAGGTTTGTCAGGGGTTGTAGGGCGCACGATAAAGTGGACTGGAGTTGGTAGGTGAATACACCTGGGAAGGTGAGGCGGAGAGGGTGATACCCCCGTAACCGAAACTGATGATAGCTGCGAGTGCGTACCTGAGTACCACGGGACACTAGAAATCCTGTGGGAATCTGGGTAGACCACTATCCAAGGCTAAATACTAATCAGCGACCGATAGCGAACTAGTACCGTGAGGGAAAGGTGAAAAGTACTCCGAGAGGAGGGTGAAATAGAACTGAAACCATGCATTTACAAGCAGTGGAAGCACTATGTTGTAATTTATTATGACAGTGCGACCGCATACCTTTTGCATCATGAGCCAGCGAGTTACTTCTATGCAGCGTAGGTTAAGCCGATAGGTGGAGCCGCAGCGAAAGCGAGTCTTAATAGGGCGTTAGTTGTATGGAGTAGACCCGAAGCCCGTGCGATCTACCCATGGTCAGGGTGAAGCTGGGGTAACACCTAGTGGAGGCCCGAACCGTTGAAAGTTGAAAATTTCTCGGATGAACTGTGGGTCGGAGTGAAAGGCTAATCAAGCCGGGCGATAGCTGGTTCTCCCCGAAATGTATTTAGGTACAGCCTCGGATAATATATCTAACTGGGGTAGAGCACTGATTGGACTAGGGGCCCTACCAGGCTACCAAACCCAGCTAGTCTCCGAATACAGTTAGAGTAAGAATCCGGGAGTGAGGCTGCGGGTGACAAGGTCCGTAGCCGAGAGGGAAAGAGCCCAGATCACCAGCTAAGGTCCCCAAATTCATGCTAAGTGGGAAAGGTTGTGGGAGGACAGTGCCAACTAGGAGGTTGGCTTAGAGGCAGCCATCCTTTAAAGAAAGCGTAATAGCTCACTAGTCCAGTCGTCCTGCGCCGAAGATTTAACGGGGCTAAGCATGGTACCGAAGCTGTGGATTTGTTGTTTTTAGGAACGACATCTGGTAGGGGAGCGTTGTCTGCTGGGAAGAAGCTATACCGAGAGGAGTGGTGGACTGCAGACAAGTGAGTATGCTGGCATAAGTAACGATAATCTCAGTGAAAAACTGAGACGCCGTAAGTCTAAGGATTCCTGGGGCAGGGTAATCCGCCCAGGGTTAGTCGGGACCTAAGATGAGGCCGAGAGGCGTAGTCGATGGAGAACAGGTTAATATTCCTGTACCAGACTATCATATATTGCGAAGTGGTGACGGAGAAGGATAGGTGAGTTGCCTAGTGGTTGAGCAACTTAAGGCAGTAGGGAGTAAGTGTAGGCAAATCCGCATTTACAATCCTGAGAGCTGATGAGGTACCTGCGCCAAAAGCGAGGGTACGTCACTGATTCCCGGCTTCCTAGAAAAACCTCTAAGTTATAGATAGCTGCTCGTACCGTAAACCGACACAGGTAGACGAGTAGAGGATACTAAGGCGCTTGAGAGAACCGTAGTTAAGGAACTAAACACAATGCCACCGTAACTTTGGAAGAAGGTGGGCCTTGAGGCGTGAAAGGTTTTACACTTGGAGCGCTGAGGGGTTGCAGAGAGCAGGGGGTAGCGACTGTTTAGCAAAAACATAGGACTATGCGAACTCGAAAGAGGATGTATATGGTCTGACGCCTGCCCGGTGCTGGAAGGTTAAGGCGAGCTGTAAGCGTAAGCGAAGCGGTGAACCGAAGCCCCAGTAAACGGCGGCCCTAACTATAAGGGTCCTAAGGTAGCGAAATTCCTTGTCGGGTAAGTTCCGACCTGCACGAATGGCGTAACGACTTCCCCATTGTCTCAACTACGGACTCAGTGAAATTGGAGAGTGCGTGCAGATGCGCACTAACCGCGGTAGGACGAAAAGACCCCGTGGACCTTTACTATAGCTTTGCTTTGATTCTGGGAACTGCATGTGTAGGATAGGTGGGAGGCGTTGAAGCGTGCACGCTAGTGTGCGTGGAGTCGACGTTGAAATACCACCCTTGTAGTTTCTGGTTTCTAACTGAGTGCAGTGAAGCCTGTACCAAGACAGAGCATGGTGGTTAGTTTGACTGGGGCGGTCGCCTCCTAAAGAGTAACGGAGGCGCGCAATGGTGGATTCAGCTTGGTTGGCAACCAAGCGTTGAGTGCAAAGGCATAAATCCGCTTGACTGCGAGAGGGACATCTCGAGCAGGGACGAAAGTCGGCCTTAGTGATCCGGTGGTTCTTCGTGGAAGGGCCATCGCTCAACGGATAAAAGGTACCCCGGGGATAACAGGCTTATCTCTCCCAAGAGTTCACATCGACGGGGAGGTTTGGCACCTCGATGTCGGCTCATCACATCCTGGGGCTGGAGCAGGTCCCAAGGGTTCGGCTGTTCGCCGATTAAAGTGGTACGCGAGCTGGGTTCAGAACGTCGTGAGACAGTTCGGTCTCTATCCTCCGTGGTCGCAGGAAATTTGAAGGGGGCTGCTCTTAGTACGAGAGGGCCGGAGTGGACGCACCAATTGTGTACCTGTTGTCACGCCAGTGGCACAGCAGGGTAGCGAAGTGCGGAATGGATAACCGCTGAAAGCATCTAAGCGGGAAGCCAGCCCTGAGATTAGATTTCCCATCCCCGTGAGGGGACTGAAGGCACGTTGCAGACTACAACGTTGATAGGTTGGAGGTGGAAGTGCAGTAATGCATGGAGCTGACCAATACTAATTTGCCGTGAGGCTTAATTTTTTCTTTTCTTTTTTTAATTTAATTTAAAGAGGGAAGAATGAGTAAGATAATATAATGAGCGAAGATTGGTATTATGACTGATGATACCGTGCTGTGTTAATGTTTCACCTTTTAGAGGTTGGAACGAGAGTAGCAAACGCAGTCACGTTATCAGCAGACATGTACTGCTAATCGCGTTCGAGAAAGTTTATAATGTAATGATGCTATTGGTAATGTTATTACGAGATAGTTTATGAAAGATAGTTTATGAAATATTTTATAGGATAATTTATTTATAAGATAATTATAAGGTACGTTTCTTAAGAGAGAGTTTTTGTTTTTGTTAGCAGTATCACAACTTTTACCTTGTTGTTTATTATTAGGTTATTTAAGGGGCTAGTTAGTTAGAGGCTAATTAAGCTAGGTAGAAAGTCACTGCGAAAGTAAGTGCACAGGAACTAGATACGTAGAGTGTGTATTTACTTTCTTGGTGACTATAGTGGAGAGGCGTTCCCATCCCGCAGGTTGTCTGCTATGTCAACTTGGCAGAGCCAAGATTGACATGACGCGCAAGGTGTTCGGGATGAGGTTTTGGTAGTTGGCAGGTTAGTTAAGAAAGTCACTGCGAAAGTAAGTGCACAAACTAGATACATAGAGGTGTATTTACTTTCTTGGTGACTATAGTGGAGAGGCGTTCCCATCCCGCAGGTTGTCTGCTATGTCAACTTGGCAGAGGCCAAGATTGACATGACGCGCAGGTGTTCGGGATGAGGTTTTGGTAGTTGGCAGGTTAGTAAGAAAGTCACTGCGAAAGTAAGTGCACAAACTAGATACATAGAGGTGTATTTACTTTCATGGTGACTATAGTGGAGAGGTTCCACCCGTTCCCATCCCGAACACGGTCGTTAAGCTCTCCTACGCCGATGATACTGGAACTACCGGGAAAGTAGGAAATTGCCAAGATTTATGGGTTTCTAAGCAGAGATGTTTAGAAACCCTTTTTTCATCTCCGTTCTTCAGGAGCTTTATCATTAGGGGGCTGTGCTTTATTAAAAGTACACCATGTTCATCGCTGCTCGAACTTCATTTAATGTTTTAGCACCTTCTTCTCGAGCTTTTTCATTCCCAATTTTAAGATAATCCGCAACAGTTGTAAGATCTTTTGCAAACTCGGCACGACGTTGCCTAATAGGTTCAAGGTAGGCGTTAAGCGCATCTGTTAAGTATTGCTTAAGTTTTCCAGCCCCTCCATCACCAATTTTATCTGCAATATTTTGAGGTGTTTCATTAGAACATAACGCTGCTAGCCTAAGAAGGTTCGATACTTCAGGACGCTTTTCCGGATCGTAAGTGATTAAACGCTCACTATCAGTCTTGGCTTTCTTAATCGCCGCTTTGGTAACGTCCGCTGTGTCTGAAATAAAGATAGCATTCCCTCTACTTTTGCTCATCTTCTGTTCACCGTCTAATCCCAAGACGACAGGAAAGTCGCTTAAAAGGGCATCTGGTGCCGGAAAAATAGGTTTTTTAGGAGAGAAGCGTTCATTAAAACGGCGAGCGATCTTTCTTGTTACTTCAAGGTGTGGCAGTTGATCTTTTCCTACCGGCACGAGATTCGCTTTGCAAAAAAGGATATCGGCAGCTTGATGTACTGGGTATGTGTACATTGAAGCGGGAATTGTACGTAATTTAGCAGATCGGATCTCCTCCTTAACAGTAGGGTTCTTATCAAGCTCTGCAATGGAAATTAAAGGGAAAAATGATAGTAGTAACTGATTTAACTCTGGCACTTGACTGTGACAAAAAATAAAAGTCTTAGCGGTATTCGGAGTTAATCCAACAGCAAGATAGTCGAGGATCAACTCTTTGACTGTTTCAGGAAGGTTTTTAGCAGTTTCTCTATCCGTAAAAACTTGATAGTCAGCTATTAAAATAAAAGTTGTAACCCCCATGTTCTGAATGCGGACTCTATTTTGTAACGAACCAAAAAGGTGCCCTATATGTAAAGATCCGGTCGGACGATCCCCTGTTAAAACTTTATACTTTGAAGGGGCAAGGGGTAGTTCTTTATAAATTTCGTTGCTACGTCGTTTGGCTGCTTCAAAAGTTTTTAAACTAATAACGTAGTCTTGCGCAGTATTCGTTTCTTCCTGCTGATTATTTAAACTTAACTCTTTTTCCATGACACCTTCCTTAGGTTTATCTTTCACACACACTAGAAGATAGCAAAATATAAATAAATCAGAAATTATAGTTTTCCGTGATAGCGCGATAATAATATTTTTGCAACGAGAGTTTAGTCTCTCATCCTGTTGTTAACTTGCCAAATGGTAATTACTAGAATGTATAATGTTCCATAACTGCTCTTTTTGTTCCTCGATCTGGAAAAACAGCCATATATGCTAAACAAAATGGCGGAATATTTAGATACAAAACTTCATTTTCTTCCGAGAAAAACGGCTGTTTCGCGTTAGTTCCTTGATTCGAATTAAAGATCAATTCATAATATTCTTCTTTTTCATGAAAACCAGTCCAAGGGAGGTGTACTCTATAATTTTTCTCAGTAATGTTTGCAAACGCCACAATATTAACATCTGAAGTGTTAACATCTGGTATATCTTTGAACTTCATACCGTAGAAATGAAGAACATAATCTCTTGAGTTGTGTGGGTCGAGGGGAAAGACACCAGTTCTCTGGGTGATAGATCTTGAAAATTTTACGATAGCATCAAAAGAATCTCTCCATTCCCTACTAATATCACTGTTTAAATCACTATCCTTTATCTTTGCACATTTAAAAGTTTCGGGATTGCTTGGATCATATTCAGTTAGCGCATTATAAGTTTCCTCTGTGATTTTGCCTTCATTATAATATTCTTCTAGCTTCTCAATAGTACCGTCCCAGATGCAGTTATCTCTCGGAAAACTAGGCCCGACTTGGAGAAATCCACGATCTTTTTCGTTGTGAACATGAGCAAAATGTAATTCGGTAAGGCGATTACGCCTTATTTCAGCCGTAACATCACTTCCATCCTTCTTAGGGAGTCGTTGCTGAAAAAACGGGAAAGGAGAGGATAGAACGCCCTCTTCATCGCCATTAAAAATAACAAAATTTCCAGGGGTAAGCATACCGATACTTAAATATAGTCTAGCTGCTGACATGCCGATCTCTCTACCGGTCTTTTCGTCGTTGTATCCCTTAATGTATTTTTCAGTCCAAATATCAAGTAGCTCTTGAGGAAATCTTTTGTGAGGATATCTATTCCCAGGACAATCATGATTGTAGCCAAAGTGTGACTGAGGATCAAATTTCAGCAGCTCCCAAACTCTATAAGCCAGATCTACCTTATTTGCCTCTTGAAGATACCCTTCTCTATATTCCTCGGGAATAAGAGTGGCATAAAAATGAGTAAGCCAAGAGCCGTTATCAAAACATTTATTGTGTGGGTTATTGAAATAACCTCTATCTCTGAGACCTTGCAACCTACCAGAATTAGATCCTGGCCCTTCATAGATAATTATAGTATTCGGATTGATCTCCCTGCAGCGAGAGATTAGTTCCCACACAAAGTCATCTGGCAGAAGGTGCGCAGCATCAAGTCGTAAACCATCTACATGGTAAGTTCTTATAAGGAACTCAGCATTGCGGATCATAAATTCGCGAAACCCAGGGTTATCAAAGTTGATGTTGTTACCCCAGTCGTTTTTGGTGTCTTTCAGGACATCATCACCAAAAAGGAGATCCTGACTTCTGATATCACCACTAAAGTGGTTATAAACCACGTCTAAAATAACACGTAACCCAAGTCCGTGCGCAGTATCTACTAGTGCCATCAGATCATCTGGGGTGCCATAGTTTTGAGATACCGCATAGGGGTTTGTAACTCCATCATAGCCCCAGTTAAATTCTCCTGGGTAAGGAGATAACGGTGAAAGCTTTACGGCATCAAAACCTCTTTTACGTATATCCTTTAAGCGTTCGGTTAAGGCTTTAAATGTGCCGTCTTCCGTTCTGGTTCCAACATGGCATTGTGAAATTACTAGCTTCGATCCTTCCTCAAGCGATCCTTCCTCAAGTGATTCAAGTTTGGGGTATTTGAATTGATAAGCATCGAGATCCCTGATCTGACCATACGCCAAAGGATCGTCATGATGTCTGACACCGTTTGGTAGATACCGTGCAGCAGGGTCAACAAATTCCGTAACTGTTCCATCCTTTTTTTTAGTCCGTAGACGGTAGAATGAGCCTACCGGAATATCAACGATATCGACAAATCCATTACCTTCATCATCTCTTGAAAGTGGGATGCAGCGTTGTTCTTCCCCTTTAGCATTAACCACAATAACAGAGAGCTCTTCTATTTGAGGGCTTACTTTTGGATAACAAAAAATAATACGTCCATCTGGTAATACTGTTGGACCGTAAGGCATCTTGGAATCGGATATGTTTAATGCGTTTAGTTCTTCGGAAACAGTATTATTTTGAGATGCATGGTTGGCAGCATCTTCTTTAGATACATGGTGGGCAGTAAACGACATAACCTGCTTTAACTACAAAAACTACACATAAAACTACACGATAAAAAATCGTATAGATCACAGCTACAAGGTGGCGTGTCTTTTTAAAAATTAAAAAATACACCTTCACCTAATAATTGCTCTCTGCTCCGTTTTATACGTTATAAAAACATATTATTCAAGCAGCTGCGCTCGTATAACATACCAGAATCGTTATTGATAGAGGTTATTGATACTTTTTATTGAATGTTTTAATTGGGTTATACAATAGTGAAAGATTAGAATAAATTTAATCCTAATAGATCTCAAAATGAAAATTTTATTAGTAAATCCTCCTGTTTATGATTTTTCTGCTTACGATTTCTGGTTAAAACCTTACGGCTTGTTGCGGATCGGTGGCTACTTACGGAGTTGTGCCGAGGTGACTTTGTTCGATTTTATGGATAGACGGAGCCGTTTTTTAAGCGAATCACAAAAAATCACTGATAGAGACGCCTTCGGTAGGGGCGGATATTACTGGCAGCCTGCACAAAAGCCTCCTGAATATAAAGATGTGAAAGGTTCTTATAAACGTTTTGGAGTTCCTGAAGGTGCTTTTATTAACGTATTGCAAGGAGATAGGTTCAATGCCGTCTTTATTACTTCTGCGATGACGTATTGGTATCTCGGGATTAAGGAGGTGATACAAAATGTAAGGAAGTATCAACCGCACGCCACTATTTTTTTAGGTGGTATTTATGCCACCCTCTGCGCTGCGCATGCAGAAAAACTTGGTGCTGATTATGTATTAAGTGGAAATCTCACAGAAGAAAAAAATCTTTCGTGCGTTAAAGATCTTTTCGGTGCAGATCTAAATTTTGCAGCGTTACCGTATTGGGAGGGGTATTCTGAATTACTTTACGGGATATTAAAACTTAATGATGGCTGCCCATTAAATTGCAGCTACTGTTCCGTTAAACAGTTTTATCCGAAGTTTTGTCATCGTGATTTAAAAAATATTTTGGAAGAGTATGATTTTTTGTTAAAAAAAGGTGCGAAAAATATAGCTTTTTATGATGATGCACTCCTAGTAGATCCTGAAAAGGTGTTCCTTCCTTTTTTGGAGAAAGCGCATGCAAAAGAACCGAATATGCTTTTTCATGTGCCTAATGCTGTGCATGTTAATCTGATTACTGCGGAGATGTCAGCAAAACTAAAATACTTTGGGTTTAAAAAAATCTTTCTCGGGTTTGAAAGCACCTCCTTCAGGTGGCAGAAAGAGACGGGAGGGATTACAGGGAATAAGACTGATGTTGAAAATTTTAAAAAAGCGGTCTTCAACTTAAAAAATGCAGGTTTCTCCGCTAAAGATTTAACTGCTTATCTGATGGTCGGACATCCGCAGCAGTTAGAGCAAGAGATAATAGATTCTGTTGAATTCGTAGCGAGTTGTGGCATTCGTTCTATGTTAGCAGAGTTCTCGCCGATTCCAGGAACTCCCGACGGGGAAGCCTGCGCAGATATCGTTGATCTGACAGAGCCGCTCTATCATAACAGCTCTGTTTTTCCGTTATTTTCCTTAGGGCAAGAAAAGGTGCAACGGATAAAAGATCTCGTGCGAGAGCGTAATGCCGCTTTGTAGCGGGTAGAATAACGGTATGTAAAGACCGCTACGAGATAATTTAAAAAATCAGGTAAGGCAGGAAGGAGGTAAAAAAGATACAAAAGAAAAGAAAGAAAGGTGAAAAAGAGTGGCTCCACCTGGGCTCGAACCAGGGACCCACCGGTTATGAGCCGGTTGCTCTGACCAACTGAGCTATAGAGCCATTTTATTACGGCGTATCACTGCACCATATCATCACGTTCATATCATTATGATAGGGCGTTATTTTAATTCAAGCACTTTCGAAGTGACACGAATCCTTAGGTGTTTATAGTAACATCTAAAAGATGTCGTATAATAAATAATCTCCAGTAGTTGTCAAGGATAGTAGTAGCTTTTGCTGGGAAAAGTCTTGAAAATTTTAATGATTTCCATCAGGAAAAATTAAAAAGCTAATATTGAAAAAATTGTGCTATATGCTTTTTTCAGTAAATATGGTGTAATGACAACGGTTAGATTGGTTTGTAATAGAGACAGCGGGTAGAGGACGGTTCCTGTTACTTTGTGAGAATATGAAGATATGATTATGGGTGCGATCTGATGAGTACACAACTTACAGAAACGATAAAAAAATTATTGGCAATAAGTAAAATAGATTCTTCCCTAGCAGGGATTGCTGCTCAAAAGAAGGGGCTTGAAGTACAATTAAAAGAGAAAAAAGAGGCACTTAATAGTGCCTCTTTTGATCACGGTAAAAAATTATCTGAGTTTGAAAGTAAGCGTGATACTTACGCTAAAGAGGAGAAACGTTTAAAAGAACAACAGCAGAAACTTGTTGATAGACGCAAAGCACTAATTACTCTTGGGAGTTATAAATTGCAGATGGCAGCAGAACGGGAGATAGAGGCTTCTGCCAAACAGCTAGGTGCTCAAGAGGATCTCTTATTAAAAGGGTTAGAGTCGTTGAGTGAGTTAGAGAGTGCTGCTAATGCCGCTCAGGAATTTTACAACACCGTAAAGAAAGATTTTGACGAATTCACAAAAGAGTGCCGAGCGACACTCGAAAATATGAAAAAACGCACTGCGGAATATGCTACCGAAAAAGCTGCTCTCATTCCTGATATTGAAGCACGAGATCTGGAAACTTATAACAGAATTGCACAGAGGTATCCTATGGATCCTATTGTACCGTTAAAACAACTTTCTTGTGGTGGTTGTTGTCTTGAGCTGGGCCCTCAAGCGATGGTTGAACTATCACGCGCAAATTCCTTAGTCCGTTGCCGTGCTTGCGGTAGAATTTTATATATGGAAGAAGGTGAAGAGTAGCTAGCGCTACCCACCAGCGCTAAAGCCAGTGCAAAAAACTCTAAAATTACGATATCTAATAATATCAATATATTAGCAAAAGTTCAGAATTCGGCAGTTTTGGTGCCACCCACCAAGAACAACTGAACGGGCTGCAACTGCAAAACGAAGTAGCTAGATCTGTACGGAAAAATTTGGTGCCACCCTTCAGTTAAAGGCGGGCAAAATTTGGTGCCACCCTTCTTTTTTTACCGCTTTGACGACTTAGGGTAAAAAATTTGGTGCCACCCTTTAGTAAAAGTGGGTGTCCTAATTGGCACCTAATAATATCAATATATTAGCAGAAGCTTAGAATTCGGTAGATCTGGTGCCACCCTTCAAGGACGATCGAACGGGCTGCAATGGAAACAGATCGGTTAGGTCTGTACGGAGGTCAAAAATCTGAAAATCTGGTGCCACCCACCAGTGACGATCGAACGGGCTGCAATGGAAACAGATCGGTTAGGTCTGTACGGAGGTCAAAAATTTGGTGCCACCCTTCTTTTTTACCGCTTTGACGACTTGGGTGACTGGTAAATTTGGGGTAGATCTGGTGCCACCCACCAGTAAGACGGGTTCTGCTGACTTTGGCAGGGCTTGGATCTGGCTTGGATCTGGTGCCACCCTTCTTTTTTACCGCTTTGACGACTTAGGCGACTGGACGAATTTGGTGCCACCCACTAAGAACAACTGAACGGGCTGCAACTGCAAAACGAAGTAGCTAGGTCTGTACGGAGGTCAAAAATTTGGTGCCACCCACTAAGAACAACTGAACGGGCTGCAACTGCAAAACGAAGTAGCTAGGTCTGTACGGAGGTCAAAAATTTGGTGCCACCCACTAAGAACAACTGAACGGGCTGCGACTGCAAAACGAAGTAGCTAGTTTTCTACGGAGGTCAAAAATTTGGTGCCACCCACTAAGAACAACTGAACGGGCTGCAACTGCAAAACGAAGTAGCTAGATCTGTACGGAGGTAAAAAATCTGGTGCCACCCTTCAAGGACGATCGAACGGGCTGAAACACTACGGAGGTCAAAAGTGGGTGTCCTAATTGGAAATTTGGTTTTTTTAGCGGATAAAGAGTAAATTTATTATAAAAAGTGCGATTACACCGATTGCAGCGGGGATTATAATATCCCAAGGGATCTTGTTTTTCTGTTTTTTTCTCCGCCTTTTACCTTTCTTTGTAGTGCTATTGTCGTCAGTTACTTGCAGCGGTGTTTCTGAAACTTGCGCTTCTAACTTCTTACCCTGAACATCTTTCTGAAGTGAGGATGCGTTTTTTAAAGTCAGTGCTTTTGCCACCCCCTCTGTGCTTGGTTTAGCTGGAGCTTCATCTTGTAGTCTCAAACTCTCTATCTCAAGATCCTTTTTTTCCTCAAAATCTAGGTGCTCCTCCTCTATCTCAAAATTCTTTTTCCCCTTAAAATCTAAGTGACCATCTTCCACCAATCCAAGATCTTCTGTCTCCTCGAAACTTAAGCGATCCTCTTCCACCAATCCAAGTTCTTCTCTCTCTTTGAAATCCAAAAGATCCTTTTCGGAGGTTGTTTCAGAAACTGTGTCTTCTGAAATTTTATCAGACTCTTCCTTAATACCCTGTTCCGCATCCAAGAACTCAAACATCAGATCTGGCTCAGTAGAAGATGGTTCTAAGCTCTTCTCAGAGATGACATCCTCTTCTATCGGTTCATTTTTTATGGCTTCTTCTAATAATTTACTTAAATCCTCTTCTTCTAACCAATGTGATAAACACGACGTTTTTGCTTGACTCTCTACCTCTGTGTTTGGTGTGACTGGTGTTAAAGGTTCATCTTTTTCTTCTTCAAATTCAAATGAGATCTCTTCCATCTCTTCCGTTAGAAGATCTTCTTTAAGATCTTCTTGTAAATTACCAATCTCCTCATTTTGCTCAAAGTAGCGCAGGTCAGTAATGGCTCCCGCCGCATTTAATAGCGCTTGAGCTGTAAAAATCTCCGTTTCTGACTCTGATTGGATGATTTTTGAGGGGGGAGCCTCTAAAATTTGCAAAATATTGTCAACAGATAGCCCCAAATCTGCGATAAAGACAGACTTAACCTTTCTTAAGGTGTCTGCGTCATCGTTTTGTAGCCCTGAGAATATAAGTTCGATCTTTGTTGCGTTTGTCATAAGTAGCGTTCATTTCAATAGTATTATTGATTACTGTCGTTAGAGAGATAGATGCTAATTTTTGTCAGAGAGGTACATAAAAAAGACGGACACCTTAATATATAACTATTTTTTTGTTTAATAGGTTGCTTTTACTATGAATAATATTGAAATTGACGAAGCGGTTGTGGCTGTTTTAGCGTTGGATCTCTCCTCTTCCGAAAGAGAACATTATCGGGAATTGTTAAAAGATCTCTCAAGTCCAGCTGAACTCTTAACTAAAAAAGATCTCAGTGAAACTTTATCGAAGTTACAACATAATCTTAACTCATCAGAAATTATAACAAAAACGAGAGAGGATATCTTACGGTGGCAAAGAGAAGGGATAAATATTGTCGCTCTTGGAACTCCTGCCTATCCGAGAAAGTTATCATTTATCCATGATGCGCCACTTGCGCTCTTTTATAAGGGGGAGCTCCCCAAAAGCCTTAATGAAGGCTCCACTTTGGCTGTGGTCGGATCTAGAAAGGCTGACTTAACCATCTGTAAATACGCTTACGATCTGGCAAGAAGCGCAGCAGAGATCGGTCTGTGCGTTATTAGTGGACTCGCTTACGGAATCGATGCGCGCGCTCATCACGGGGCTTTAGATTCAAAGGTAGCAGCCGCAACCGTAGCGGTACTTGGTAGCGGTTTAAAACACCTCTATCCTGCCATTCATAGAGATCTGGCAAAGCGGATTATCGATAATGGCGGTGCACTTATTAGCCAATTCTTGCCGGATGTTTCTCCATTACCTCCTAACTTTCTCAATAGAAATAGGATCATCGCGGGACTCTCTGATGGTGTTTTAGTGATTCAAGCCGGTGAAAGGTCAGGCTCTCTCTCAACGGCACGCTATGCTATGGAAGAGGGGAGAGATGTTCTGGTTTGCCCTGGTGCTTACGGGGATAAACGGTTTGCTGGATCTCACCGTTTGATTAAACAGGGAGCTTACTTGGTTTCTGAGTTTGATGATATCGCTGCTATCTTCCCTGAAATGGCGAAAAATGTAGCCGCACTTAATGAGGAGGTAGGTAGTGCAGAGGGAGTCTCTAGTGATACAGCGGAGATCCTTGCTCTACTAAAAGACGGCCCCCTCGAGATAGAGTATCTACTTGATAAATTACCAGATTTATTAAACCCGCAACAAAAACTCTTAGAGTTAGAATTATCTGAAAAAATTATCTGTTTACCGGGTAATAAAATCGCTAAAGCGTAAAGCTTATTAAAATGTACTGAACCCACTTGAAGTTTGCGGATTTTTTCTTTGCAGCTTCATCCGTTCAATATCAAGAGCTTTCTTTTTGTTGCGCCAACTTGTGACGCAAGCCGGAGTAAAGTCTCCATAGCGGGCACAAGTTGCAGCAGGAATTTGCTTTGAAAAACTCTTGGCATCATCAATAGCTTTTTGGCATGTGGTGGTAAGTAATCTGATGCGCCAAGTCGGTCGTTGCTCCTTCTTAGAAGCTACTTCCGTTTGCTTCCTATTTTTGGTGTTAAACGGATCGTGCCCTTTGTAACGATCTAATCTGGTTGGTGTCGGGGTTGGGGATGGTTGCGGTGTGCGAACTGTCAATTCTTTAAGAAGATTATTTAACTTCGGATCTTTTAACTTGTTAGATTTTTTGTAAGCTATATTTTTTTCTGGCGCTGGTTCCTGATGCACAATTTTTGTTAGTGAAGTATTGCACTGGAGTGCAATAAGATCGGAGTGTTGTTTCTCTATCTGGCGGCGTACCTTGATAAGCTCATTAAACCCTGCTTTGTTCGCTTTTAATTCTCGATATTGCTTTATTGAGTCTATAATCTGGTTGTTTAGCGTGGGGATGTCCTGTTCTAACATCTGTGCTTTGATCTTGGTTGTAAGAGCTAAATCTTCCGGATCTATCTTCTCTAAATCAAGTACATCAATATATTGGTTGCTATAAGCACTTTTACACTCTTCCGAATCTATGCCGTGTTTCGCACATGGGATAATAGGGGAGCCTTGAAAGATCTCTTCAAGTTTAGAGAGGTATTCTAAACATTTGGGATGTGTCGGATTCCCCTCATATTGAAGCGTTTTGAAAAGATACGGCATGCAATACAGTTCAGAAAGTTTTTCGTAGATGACAGTTAATTTATCATCAATAAGCTCTTGATCTGTTGTGGAGCCGAGACCTCTTCTCGAAAGAAGCATATCTGCCATAAGTTGATAATAATCAACTCGCATCTTTTGTCTTTGTGAAAAATTGATCGTTTCAACAACAGGGGACGGCGTAACGGTAGGAGACGGCGTAACGGTAACGGTAGGAAGTTGCGCTTCTGATAAAAGAACCCTCGTCGGAAATATCGCAGCTAAAAACGAAACGATAAAAAAACTCTTTTTCAGATTAAAAAAAGTGGCAGCACTCTTATTGCAAGACAACAGATCGGCTAAAAATGAGATGATGAAGAAGTTCTTTTTCATAAGCGTAAATTAAAAGATACCGTTCACTTGGTACAAACGAGAGAGAAACCTGCATATACTAAAGATTCTCACAGATGAGGTAAAGTTTCGTCAATCTGCAGTTTTTATCAATAATTTTGGTCAATTAATAATTAAAAAATTGGACTAAGAAAATTTACTACATTGAAAGAGTATAAATATTTGAAGCAGTTATTACTTCTTAAGAGATTGTCTATTAACAGCAACTAGTTTTTTGGGGAGGCTGTTATGTTTAAAAAACTTGGCATAGTACATAAATGGATTAAAACATGGGGGGCTCTTCCAGTTTGGAGCTGGGTTAGAGCAGCCGAGTACTATGAGAAAAAAGATTTTAGACACGCTTCTGAACTTTATAAAAAAGGGTTAGAAACTCATTTAAACCACCCTGCCGGAGTGTGTGCGGCAATCGATCTGGCGAATTGTTTTTTAAAATTAAATAGGTTGGAAGATGCTGAAAGTATCTTGGTTGAGACACTTTCTAAAAATCCGAATCAGAAAGAGGTCGCTTTAAGGTTAATAAAAATTTATGACCGAAGTGGTAATTATGTTAAATCCTCTTTAATCTGGCGTGATATAGTTAAACGATATCCTAATAACCCTGACTATGTGGCACGCTTTATCTTAGGTGTACTTGAAAATGGTGGCCCGTCCGCTCTTTTGCAAGAGGCGGTTTTAGCGTTGTTAGCGCTAGATCCTAAGCTACTTAGTTGCCCGTTAATAGAGGTTGCTAGAGCAGCTCTGATTGTTCAAAAGAGAGATCCGAAAAGGGGGCGTGCCGTTCTAGCGGTTATTGCAGGGCGCGAAAACGCACCATTCGAAAGCTATCTTTGGTTTGCTCGAGCTTTATTGAAAGAGGGTAGCGCTAGGCAGGCGCGTGAGTGGCTTACTAAAGCCTTAGAGTTAAAAAGCAATCATCCAGAAGTGTTGAGTTTATTGGCACAGACCTACCTTTTTACCAGTAAAGAATATGAACCTGAGTTTGCAGTTCAATTGGCTACAAGCGCTTGTCAAAATTCAAATTGGTTAAATCCGTTACAGATGCACACATTGGCGCAAGCTTTTTATCAGGTAGGGGATAGGATGTCGGCACTCTTAGTTGCCAGCAAGGCCAAAGAGGTAGGGAGACGGCGCTTCGGTGTATTTAAAGATGCAGATAATATTGATCGCTTGATAGAGGAGCTCTCATCCGGAACTTTAGCATAAGGTTCGAGCTCTACTTAATCGTGTGTAGCTACAAGCTTAAAAACCTATCAAGAGCGTTTTCAACTTTTGCTTCCGTTAGTGGTTGGGTTAAAAAGATCCCATCTCTGTTTTGGGGGATCTGAGATGAAATCACTAAACAACGTTGCTTAGCTTCTTGAGAAAGGTGTTTATAATACTGTAATTCTGTAATAATCTTCTCTGATTCTGTTAACTGTTCAATTCGTTCGATCGTATTTGTTTCAACTTCGCGAGTTTGTAAAAGTTGAGAGAATAGAAAAGTAACCGTCTTATCTGAAAAAAGGATTGCTACCTTCTGATAATTACTACTCTTCACTGCAAGGGATAATAAAGTTTTGTCAGACATCTTTTTTTTCATGACTTCATTAGATGTTGCGTTTTTTAGATTAGATCTAAAAAGATGGTTCTTTTTTTGTTAGTATTATTGAGATGTTATTCATTTTTTAGGTATAATCTGCGGGATTGTGCGCAGATAAATCAGGTTCAGAAAGGTATTGGATGAATTAGTACGTAATTCTGCTTTTATGTGGTATGTTTTTCTGCAGGTGTGGAAGGGCGTACGGTAAAGAAGAGGGCGGCGCATGCTAAAGAAAAGTTGGAAATTGATATCTCAATTGGAGAAGATCGGTGATTTTTTAATCGCCATTATAGCGTTTTTCTTGGCGTATTATGGACGTGCCTCTTTTGTATTTTGGAATGAGGTGTGTGAGTGGGGGCTCCCTTTTGCTGGAGAATCTTTGGCACCTATTAGCGATTATGTACTTGTTATCTTAATCGCGCTTTTTACCCAAACTGTTGTGCTGAATATCATGGGTGCATACAGCAGTATGCGTCTTAGAAGTTCGCTGCAAGTACTGTGGATGTTTGTTGTTAATTCAATAGCGGTTTTTTTTACACTGGCTGCTGCGTCGTTTTTACTAAAATTGGATTTTAGCCGTAGCTTTATTGCTTTATTCGCTATCCTCTTGCTTCTGATGTTGGCTGCTGAACGGTATGTGGTCTTATGGCTATTAAGGTTTTTCAGAAGGCGGGGCTTTAATTATAGGAATGTTGTAATTTGCGGAACGGGTAAACAAGCTCTGATCTTAACTGCTAGAATTACAGCGAAACCGGAGTTGGGGTTAATGATTCGTTCTTATGCTGATTTAAGTATCGATGCTGAGCAGCGATCTAAAAACATTCACCGCTTTAAGCAGGAGCTAAAGCTTATACCTAAAACAAGAACGGTACGCGTGGTCGAGGGTGTGGCTGATTTAGAGAAAGTCCTCTCTGATTGCGCTATTGATGAAGTTATCTTTACCGATACCTTGTACGTGATGCCGCAAGTTAGAGATGTTGTACAACTTTGCGCAGAGCAAGGTATTCGTACCACGATCGCCGCAGATCTCTTTAGTACAGGGCTGGTGAAGTCAGGGCTCAGTTACTTTGAAGGGATCCCATTAGTTCACTTTGTAACCCCTCCAGGAGATATGTGGGAGTTAACACTTAAGCGTTGTCTCGATATCGTTGTTTCAGCGCTACTCTTGGTGCTTCTGATGCCGTTCCTTATCCTTGTGGGGATCATAATTAAGTTAACCTCACCTGGTCCGATCTTGTATGTGCAAAAGAGGGTAGGTTTGAACGGGCACCAATTCGATCTTTATAAATTCAGATCGATGTATGTTGATGCTGATAAACGCCTTCCCGACTTAATGGCACAAAATGAGATGTCGGGACCTGCCTTTAAGATGAAGAACGATCCACGTGTTACCCCTGTTGGGAAGTGGCTTAGACGGTACAGCATCGACGAGTTGCCGCAGCTGTGGAACGTTCTGATAGGTGATATGAGTTTAGTTGGACCCCGTCCACCCGTTCCAGGGGAGGTGCGTGCTTATGAAAGACGGTACCGCCGCAGACTTTCAATGCGACCAGGGATGACGTGTACGTGGCAAGTTAGTGGGCGTAACGACATCACTGATTTCAGTAAGTGGGTTCAGTTGGATCTCGAATATATAGATAATTGGTCGTTAACGAAGGATCTCTCCCTACTTTTTCGCACGATCCCTGCCGTTCTCTTTGGGCAAGGGGCGCATTAAGGTGCGGCTAACTGAAGGGTAGGAATATCATATAGTTATGAAACGGTAAAAAAATGCTCAACTTCGGCAGATCTACTGTCGATAACTGTATTCAAGTAGCTATGTGTGTGGGCAATTAAGGAAGGTTGCCAAGATGACTATTCGTGTAATTCATGAATCCGTGAGGGGGAGCCCTCAAGTTGATATCGTCAAGAAAAATATATCGAGAGAACAGCCTAAGGTTCAATCTCAAAGTGGTGCTGTATCTACGCAGCCACCGTTGGAGAGTGGCTCTCGTTCAGGTGTTGTTGCATTAGCGGCATCATCTACTCCGCATAATTCCGGCAGTGTAAAAACTTATAAAGAAGCAAAAGAAACTGCCAAAGATATTGCAGAGAGGGTCTTGTATGAAGGTGAAGGCTTGAACGCACACAGAGATGTTTTAACTTCAGCAAAAGAGTATATCGTATAGTAAGGCACGGGAGTCGGAGGTGTTCATCTCTGAACATTTTTTTCCTATCTTCCCTAGTCGAGACAGTTTTTTTAAAAGATAAATTGCTTTAAAAAAATTTCTAACTTTCTCTGAACATTTTTTTCCTAACTTCCCTAGTCGAGACAGTTTTTTTAAAAAGATGAACTGCTTTAAAAAAACTTATAATTTTTTCTGAACATTTTTTTCCTACCTCTCTAATTCGGAAAGTTATAACCCATCATTTCGTCTAATGGCCCACCAGCCGCGTAGTAAGCTGATAGCACCACAGAAGATAAAAAAGTATCCTAAAATTTGTTTAAGTCCATCCGTCTGCATTGTGAATAAAAGTCCGATAGAGACGAAAAATATCCCTAACACAATAACTAATACTCTGTTTAACATCCGATTTTGATGAGTTTTTATAGTAGAGAAGTTTTTCACTACTGTTTGAAAGGTAGTTTCTCCACGCGAGAGGTTGGATAGGATCTCACGTGCATTGTACGGAAACTCTATTGTTAAATGTTTATAGGATTCAAGGGTGTTGTCTAGAGTTTCTAAACGCAACTTCGGATCTGAAAATGTTTTAAAGTATTGTCGAGTAATATACGGCTTTAGCACGGAAACAGGATCGAACTCTGGAGATAACACCGTAGCCATCGCCTCAAGTAAGGTGATCGACTTTACAATCATAAGGATATCTGCCGGTGGTTTGATGCCGTAACGGCGTACTACATCAAAGATCTCTGTAAGTAGCATTGAGAAATTTAGTGATGCCAACGTCTTCCCGATATATGCGTCAAGAATAGCAGTAATCTGAACACGCACAGAGGCTTCATCAAAGACAGGCGGTGTCATCCTGTTCTCGCGCATAATATGCAAGATCTTTTCGGGATTTTTTGAAAGTGTGGCTGCTAAAAGTGCAAGGATGGTGCGCATACGTTCTTTATCAAGTCGCCCCATTTCACCAAAGTCTATTAGTGCAAGTTTCTGATCAGTAGTGATAATGATATTTCCAGGATGTGGGTCTGCATGAAAGAAGCGGTGTTTAAAAATAGAATCCAAGATAACACTTGCTAACGTTTCTACTAATTCATCTGCATTTGAAGGGATCTCTCCTGTCTTGCAAAGGTCTGTTACTTTTGTGCCGTTTATAAATTCCTGCGTTATGATAAGTCTACTGCACAGTTCAGGGTACGTTTTCGGCACAACGAGGATATCTTGCAGGCGGTGTTGAGAGGCAAAGATAGTCATGTTCTGAGCCTCTTTGATAAAATCGCAGCCTTGCTTCAAGGTGCGGTGAAACTCTTCGATTATTAACGGCAGGTCAAACGACTCCATCTCTGGATATGCCTCTTCGAATAGAGAAACCAACCCTTTTACAATCTCCATGTCGGTATCGATTAGACGTTCTATATCTGGACGCTGAATCTTTACTACGACGGTGCTACCGTCAATTAGTGTTGCTTTATGTACTTGAGCGATACTTCCAGCAGCAAGAGGCGTTTTTGAAAAATCTGAAAATAGTACATTTATAGGGGTGTGGAACTCTTCTTCAATTGTAGCGATCGCTACCTCCGACGGGAAGGGAGCGACTTTATCTTGTAACTTTCTAAATTCTTCAATGATGTTACGAGGGAAAACATCGGGACGAGTTGCAATAAGTTGTCCCATCTTTATAAAGGTCGGACCCAAATCTTCACAGACTAGGCGTAGGCGAGTGGCGACATCTAGAACTTGTTTATCGGTGTCGTGTCGGATTGATGGCTTTACTATTTTTAATGTTTTCCCGTAAGCTACATTAAGGCGGTTAACAAGGTCCCCAAAACCGTGGCGAACTAGCACCGCCATTATTTCACTAACTCTGTGAACGTTTCTGAAAAATTGGGGAAGCTTTATAACTTTTGCGTAATCCATACAATTAATGTGTCTTGAATGTGATAAGTGGAGGGGAAAAACGATAATATTTCTCTTGTTAATCGTTAATCTTATGAAAAGTTGCTGAAAGTGTCACTATAAAACAGACAATTACTTGAAAATATTATTTAAAAATGGCATTCTCAAGCTCGTTCGTCAGTCCATTTATAAAACACGTTACTGTATTCAAAAGGGCATAAAGATGCCGTTTTTTTCTGTTTTGTGTTTTTAATGGTGGCGATTCTATTGACGTTTTATGGAATTATGCTATTGTTCGCCTCCGTTCATAGAGGACTAAGAAGAGGTATAATGGATACAGTTTTTATTTCAAAAAAGCAGGCGGCCGAGAATAAGAAGTGGCGTATTGTTGATGCTGCCGGTGTGCCGCTCGGGAGATTGGCGAGTGAAGTAGCGGTACTTATTCGTGGTAAGAATAAGGTAGATTATACTCCAAATCAGGATATAGGAGATTTTGTTATCGTTATTAACGCTGAAAAGGTAGCTTTGACCGGTAATAAGATATCACAGAAGGTCTATCACCGTCATACTGGTTACATAGGGGGACTACGTACGACGAGTGTTGAGGAGATGCTTGATAAATACCCTGAACGTGTTATCCAGAAAGCAGTATATGGAATGTTGCCGCGAGGACCGTTGGGTAATACTATGCGTACAAGGCTGAAGGTTTATGCCGGAAGTGAACATCCGCATAAGGCGCAACTTCCGGAACTTTATACTTTACAAAGTCAGGCACAAGGTCAAGCTAAATAGTAATTTTTGTAGGATTTTAAGATGAGAGGCTGGGATTCATTTGCAGTAGGAAAAAGAAAAACGTCAGTGGCTCGTGTGTTTCTTAAGAAGGGAACAGGGCAGATTACGGTCAATGGGAAACCTTATGATCAATATTTTGGTCGTGAGACTTTGAAGATGGTTGTTAAACAACCGTTGGAGTTGACTGGTAAAAATGAAGATCTCGATATTAATGTTAATGTTTGTGGTGGTGGGAAATCCGGACAGGCCGGTGCTACCAGACACGGCATTGCGCGTGCTTTAAATGTTCTTGATGAGACGATGCGTGGACCTCTTAAAAAAGCAGGCTTCCTATCTCGTGATCAACGTGCTGTCGAGCGTAAAAAATACGGTAGGCATAAAGCTCGTAAGCGTCCGCAGTTTTCAAAGCGTTAGTTGCATATATTGCAGCTGCAAAAAAGAGGGGGCTGTTTGGTGCCCCCTTTTTTTATCTAAATTAAAGCTAGCCCTGAAGGGTGGCACCAGAGCCGCCGAATTCTAAACTTATGCTAACGTCTTGATATCATTAGCAGTACTGGTGGGTGGCACCAAATTTTTGATCTCCCTGAAGGGTTGTACCAGATTCAGCCTAGCCAAAACCGTGCAGATCCCGTCTCGCTGGTGGGTGGCACCAAATTCTCCAGTCGCCTAAGTCGTCAAAGCGGTAAAAAAGAAGGGTGGCACCAGAGCCGCCGCCAAAATCGCCGAATTCTAAACTTTTGCTAATATATTGATATTATTAGGTGCCAATTAGGACACCCACTTTTTACCTTCGTAGAACTGGTGGGTGGCACCAAATTTTTGACCTCCGTACAGATCTAACCGATTCGGTTTTGCAGTTGCAGCCCGTCCGATCGTCCCTGAAGGGTGGCACCAAATTTTTGACCTTCGTCGAAATCTAACCGATTCGGTTTTGTAGTTGCACCCGTTCAATCGTCCTTGGTGGGTGGCACCAAATTTTTGACCTCCGTACAGATCTAGCTACTTCGTTTTGCAGTTGCACCCGTTCAATCGTCCCTGAAGGGTGGCACCAAATTTTTGACCTTCGTCGAAATCTAACCGATTCGGTTTTGTAGTTGCACCCGTTCAATCGTCCTTGGTGGGTGGCACCAAATTTACCAGTCGCCTAAGTCGTCAAAGCGGTAAAAAAGAAGGGTGGCACCAAATTCACCAGTCGCTTAAGCCGTCAAAGCGGCAAAAAAGAAGGGTGGCACCAGATTTTTCTGTTTTGCAGTTACACCCGTCCTGCTGTCCCTGAAGGGTGGCACCAAATTTTTGCCAAATTTTTGACCTTCGTCGAAATCTAACCGATTCGGTTTTGTAGTTGCACCCGTTCAATCGTCCTTGGTGGGTGGCACCAAATTTACCAGTCGCCTAAGTCGTCAAAGCGGTAAAAAAGAAGGGTGGCACCAAATTCACCAGTCGCTTAAGCCGTCAAAGCGGCAAAAAAGAAGGGTGGCACCAGATTTTTCTGTTTTGCAGTTACACCCGTCCTGCTGTCCCTGAAGGGTGGCACCAAATTTTTGACCTCCGTACAGATCTAGCTACTTCGTTTTGCAGTTGCAGCCCGTCCTGCTGTCCCTGAAGGGTGGCACCAAATTTTTGACCTTCGTCGAAACCTAACCGATTCGGTTTTGCAGTTGCACCCGTTCAATCGTCCTTGGTGGGTGGCACCAAATTCACCAGTCGCTTAAGCTGTCAAAGCGGCAAAAAAGAAGGGTGGCACCAGATTTTTCTGTCGTCGAAATCTAACCGATTCGGTTTTGTAGTTGCACCCGTTCAATCCAGATTTTTCTGTTTTGCAGTTGCAGCCCGTCCTGCTGTCCCTGAAGGGTGGCACCAGAGCCGCCGCCAAAACTGCCGAATTTAAGCTTTTGCTAACATCTTGATATCATTAGCAGTACTGGTGGGTGGCACCAAATTTTTGACCTCCGTACAGATCTAGCTACTTCGTTTTACAGTTGCAGCCCGTCCTGTTGTCCCTGAAGGGTGGCACCAAATTTTTGACCTCCGTACAGATCTAGCTACTTCGTTTTACAGTTGCAGCCCGTTCAATCGTCCTTGGTGGGTGGCACCAAATTTTTAACCTCCGTACAGATCTAGCCGATTCGATCCGCAAGTTGCAGCCCGTTCAATCGTCCTTGGTGGGTGGCACCAAATTTTTAACCCCCGTCCAGACCTAGCTAGTTCTGTCTTCAGTCGCAGCCCGTCCTGCTGTCCCTGAAGGGTGGCACCAGATCTGCCAAATTCTATGCTTCTGCTAACATACTGATATTATTAGAAGTTGTAATTTTAGAGAAATCTAGCTGAACCCGTCTTACTGGTGGGTGGCACCAGATTTTTAACCTCCGTACAGATCTAGCCGATTCGATCCGCAAGTTGCAGCCCGTTCAATCGTCCTTGGTGGGTGGCACCAAATTCGTCCAGTCGCCTAAGTCGTCAAAGCGGTAAAAAAGAAGGGTGGCACCAAATTTTTGACCTTCGTCGAAATCTAACCGATTCGGTTTTGCAGTTGCACCCGTTCAATTGTCCTTGGTGGGTGGGTGCTTTTATTCTGGGGATTCTGCGCCGATGTTGAGGATAAGGGCGACTACTAACATTAAAATATTGCCGACCCAAGCTGCCAAGAGGGGGGGCCAGATCTCAGCTCGCCCCATAGCAAGGCTAAAGGAATGAACAGCGTAATAGGTAAAACTAACAAGAAGTCCAGCTATAAAACTAATCGCCATATTCCCCGTCCTGCTAGGTTTTAGGGAAAAGGGGAGCACTACCAAAGCAGAGATCAAAATTACAAACGGAAATGCCGCCTTCGAATATAGATCAGTCAGATATCCGTTAGCCGCCAAGCCGTTGGCGATCTGTTTTTCAATGAATGCTTTTAGTTGAAAATAACTCATTGTAAACGGATCCGTCTCAACATTGTAAAAATCTTGCGGCCTATCTTGAATCGGAAGTGGTAGAGATCTTTCATGTATGGCGAGAGGAGCTTCGTTATCAGAAAGAAACTTGTAACGAATAACATCAAACATCGTCCAGCCTAAACCGTCTTTAACAAATACAGCACGGTCTGCATCAGTTCTAACCCTCGGATAAAAATTGTCGTCAACTTCAAAGAGGGTCGGGCTGTGCAAGGTGTTGTTTCTGGAGTCAAACATTGCGATAGAATAAAATTTATTCCCTTCACGTAACCAAAAATCATCCTGACTAAAGGTTCCCGTTTTGTGCTTCTCCTTAATATCAATATTGTAGATCTCTCGCACTCGTCTGGTACAGTGCGGCACTAAAGTTTCACTAACAATCAGATCAATGATACTCAATCCGAATGCTAAGATAAAAATAGGCTTTGCGATCCAAAAGACCTTCATACCTGAAGCGCGCATGGCTGTAATCTCAGAGTTCTTTGCTAATAAGCCGATCCCCAACATAACGGCAACGATCATTGCTAGCGGTAAGGTCAAGGTAAAGATTTGCGGAATTTTTAGAAGGAAATACTGCATTACGATAAATATTGAAGCATCTTCTCCGATGATGTTGTCAATACGATCAAAAAAATCGACAACAAGAAAAAGGGTGCACAACGCAATAGATGCTATGATTAAGTAATGGACTACCTCTTTAAATACGTAACGTTGGATTATAGTCATCGCACCTCTTTCCTTACCTTGCGCATAACTTTCTTTGTCACGGGTAATAAAAGACCTTCCACTCCCTCTGCAATGGATTGCCACCGTTCACTACCCATCTGCTTTAATAGATAGAAAGTAAATACCGCAATAACAAGGTTCGGCATCCATAAGGCGATTAAGGGATGAATCGAGCCGGACTCCGCCAAAGCCACCCCAATTGATATAAAAGCATAATACAAAATAAAAACGATCATGGCGATGGCGATAGAGAGAGAGGCTCCCCAAGCTCGCTGCATCCGTGGCGGTTGAATACCTAACGGCATCGCAATTAAAGCTAATAAAAATGCTGCAAAAGGCATGCTTACTCTACGCCCGTCCTCTATTTTACTACGTAAAAATGTTTTCTTTAACTCTTCAAACTCCAGTAACGTTGCCTCATCTTTTTCTTCAACCTCTGATATCTCTATAAGTTTCGTTTGTAATGAAGTGATATACTCGGTTAACTCCGCAGATCCCATCTCACGGTATAACTTTGAAGACTTCTTCTTCGCATCGGGATTATAAATTTCGTCCGGATCTAACGATAATCTATTTGTCGTGAACTTCGTTAAATTATACCGCCCTCGATATTCTTCATGGATAATACCGTCATACAACTCCATAGTAATTGTACGCGCTTTTTCATCAGATAAAATTGTGCCGCTCTGCGCAAATATAATCTGTCTCCGCTCCGGATCACGTTTGTCATCAATTAAGGCGTGGGACAAAGCACCTGTTTGATGATTTACAGAATCAGCATAAAGAATAATTTCACCGAGCTTATTAAACATTCCAGCTTCCAGCCCAGCCGTACTCTTACTACGTGCTATCTCAAAAAGGGTTTGTGAAAGTTGCCTATACCCCCAAGGACGTAACTCAGAAGTGATCCCAAAACATAAAATTGTACAAAGGATGGCAAAGACAAAAACAGGTTTAATCATCTGAGTTAAACTAACGCCACTCGCTCTTAAAACTACGATCTCAGAATCAGCAGAAAGTCTACCAAACGCCATTAAGACTCCCAGTAGGGCAGACATCGGTAATGCGATCTCTAAAAAAGTCGGAATTACAGCTAAAAACACCATCCCGATCTGCTCTATCTGCACACCTTTGTTTACGATTAAATTTGTGAAACGCAAAATGCGAGCAACTAGGATAAGTGCAGTGAATGCAAAAAGACTGACTAAGAAATAAGAGAGAGATTCAGAAAAAATATAGCGATTTATCGTTTTAACTATTCTCACAATGAGCGCTGTTTTAACATAGAAAGAGTAAACTGAACATCCGCCGCAGCTGCTTTTGCTGCTAACTAGCCACTTCGCACACCACCTTCATCAATCCAACACGGATCTAACGACGATTATTTTTTTACTGCTATATCTTTGAGTTTTTGACAAGCGTTCGTTTTTCAAGAACTTAACGAACGCTTATGAATGTCACAAAATAATTAGAGAAGCGCACTCTTCTTGGCGCGGGACTCTTCTTTACGAAGTTTCTTTAATGATTCTTTTAGTTTACGTTTGCTGCGCTCTGACGGTTTTTCGTAATAACGGCGCATTTTTAACTCTTTAAAAAGCCCCTCTTTGATCAACTTACGCTTAAGGATCTTCATCGCTTTCTCAATATTGTGATCTACTGTCACTTCCAACGCAGCCGTGCGGGGAGCATCTGTAACGTCGCGCTGCTCGTTTGCGATAGAGGCAACCTCTCCTGTTTTTGTGTTTTCGTTTTTATTTTCAGCCACTTATTTCTCTATTTTACAAAAAATTGCTTAAAAAATTGTCTACCGGAGGCCTAATGGGTACCCTACGGATACCTAAAAAATATCGCAAAATAACCGCCGATGGCTCCCGTTATTACCTAATTTTATTAAAAAAGTAAAGAGTCTGCGCCCTGATAATTTATATTCCGAAACAGGTGCCAACGGCACGAGCTGCCGAAATAAGTGGATGATCTAACGGCACTGTGCGTTGTTTACCCATCACTTTTTCAAGGGGAACATCCACGATATCAACCCCTTTTAGCGCAACCATCTTATTAAAGTTCCCTGAAACTATTAACTCTACAGCCTTTGTGGCAAATTGAGTGGCAAGCACCCTATCGTGTGGAGAAGGGGTGCCGCCTCTTTGCAGGTGCCCTAAGATCGTCACTCTGGAATCTAACCCTGTCAGTTGACTCAAGCTCTCCGCTATAATGTGACTGATCCCACCTAATCTGCGTTGATTTCGTGTGTCCTGCTGGTAGGTTTGCTCTCCAGCTAGCGGTTTTGCGCCTTCGGCCACGACGACAATACTAAAACGCTTCCCCTCTTTGTAACGGTCTAAAATAGAAGAGGCAACGATCTCTATATTATACGGCATCTCCGGAATTAAAATAGTATCACCACCCCCTGCAATACCGGCCTCCAGCGCCAGCCAACCTGCATTACGCCCCATTACCTCTACCGCCATAATGCGGTGATGAGCGTGCGCTGTGGTATGTAATTTATCTATGGCCTCTGTTGCAGTTACTAACGCCGAATCAAAACCGAAAGTGGCGTCCGTCTCCATTAGATCTTTATCGATCGTTTTCGGCACCCCGATAACATTTATTCCCCGCTCTGCTAGCTTTCCAGCTAAGGTCATCGTGCCATCACCACCTACGCAAACTAAGGCTGAAAGATTAAGCTCGTGGTATAGATCTATACATCTTTGTGAAAGGTCACTATAAGTGCCGTCACTATTAGGCATATGAAAGGGGTCTGCTTGATTAGTAGATCCTAAGATCGTTCCACCCTGTGTTAAAATCCCAGAGACGTGTTTTGAATCAAGCACCTCATAGCGTTTTTCTATCATCCCGAGGAAGCTGTCATAAAACCCGATAACCTGCATCCCGTATCGGTTGATAGCACTCTTTGTAACACCTCTAATAACGGCATTTAATCCAGGGCAGTCCCCACCCCCAGTTAAGATCCCTATGGTTTGCTTTGACATAATAAGCCTTTTTTATCCTTCGCTGTTTAAATTTTTACAGGTTAAATTTTTACAGACACCTCCCCTGATAACACCTCTCCGTTTAGCTAACAATACAAATGTATCTTTAACAAGATCGGATTTTAGTTATAAAACGAAGCAATATCTTTATTCAGGATTTTCAGGTGTTGAAGAAAAAACGGTGAAATTATAACCATTCCCATCCCTAAAGCTATATTGCGCTGGAACATTACCTCCTGAACCTGTGTATACAACTTCTAGTTGTGCGAATGAACCACGCTCATTCACCGCATAAGGTAGATCAGAGACCTTACCTGTTTGACCGCATATAACGCCTTCCGTCTTTACAGTTATAGACATTTCAAGAAGTGCTTGTTCTACTTCAGGATTGATTTTGTATCCGGTAGAAAGAGACGCCTCGTTTAGATCACCCTTAACAGTTGTAGTTTCGTTTATATTTTTGTTTGTTAATTTATATTCCATCTCTTTCTTTCCTAAAACATCATAAAAAACAGCCGATGCTTGGAAGCGGCTTCCTTAATTATATTCTTAATTGAAGCGCTACTCTCGATTTAGATGTTACGTTTAGAATAAAGATTCTATATCTTTGGTATCTATTTTTTAAAAAAAGTGTCAGGAATAGGGCGGCGAATTATTTTTTCAACTGACTCGCGTGTAATGCGCCAGTCTGAACCGACCTTAAACCCGTCTAATACTTCACTTTTTATCAGATCATAAACCTTCGGTCTCTGAATTCTTAAGAGATCCGTTACTTCTTTAACTGTTAAAAATATCGGATCTGCGGCGTTTTCTTGTGCCATGTCTAGTCTCCTCCCGAAAATATGTGGCAATTTTTCGCCCTCAGGTACTATGAATTTCGGCAAAATAGAGATTTCCGTTAATAAAACAGGGCAAAAAAGAATATTTTTAACGTATTGTTATTATTAGATATTGTTTTTTTAGAGAGATAATATCTCTTTATGAAGGAATTTTGACAAAAAGATCGGTAGAAAAATTAAGGCATAGCTGTTCTCCTATAATTGAAAAACAGCTATACCAAAGCGAGGAGTAATTGAGGAGTTAACGAACTGCTACACTACTTGCTTCTTGAGGGTGAAACTCTGAATCACAACTAAAGTGAAGATACTTTCCAGCTCTAGCGGATATTACAGCCATCTCAGAACGCTCAACGCCGATGGCGTAAAAGCTCATATCGTAACGATCGATCGCGACCCAACCGAGATCATCATCGTCGTCTAAATCATAAAACATATAACTTGTGCCGTCATCACACTCCGTTACATAGTCAGGAGATCGAGTATCTTTATTGTGATTGCTAAAATAAAGTTTTGATGTGCCGACCCTGTACATTAAGGCAGGTGGCAGTTTGATAACTAATTGCAGATCTTTAGGAGATCCGAATTCTGTCTCTGTTTCAAAGTAAACATCAACTCGAACATCTGTGCCGAGTTGGATGGCATCACTACCGATATAAACTTCTTTGACATTACGTCGACCGTCTTCCCAAAAATCATCATCATCTCCGCCACAAGCAGAGAAGAGAAGAGGTAGAAGGAGGAGGGATAAGATTGCTTTCAGCTTCATAACGAGATCTCCAAAGAGTAAATTAAGGTTGTCGAGAATTAACGGCATCTGCCGCCAGTATCATAGATCTATAGGGGGAATATATCCACCAAATTATTTATCTCACTATGGGGCTCGCACGATAACTCTACGCCTAAGATTTTCGAAAAAAGCATAAAAAAGATGCTCTGCATACTTCTCTGCCATACACCGTTCAAGGAAGGTCAGATCGGCAAGATTAGTGGCGGTGTAATTTTATCAAACTTTAGTTAAGTCGTGTTATCTTGATAGCCTCTTATGATGTTGTGCAATCTCCGTGTATATCTTTGAAGTAACGCTTCCTAAGAAGTGGTAGCTACCTTTTAATTTAATTAAGTAAGTTGACATTTAAAACCGTGTGTTAAAATAGCAAGGTGAAAATTTCTCGGCTTATCTTAACAAAACTGGAATTCAACTCTGGCGCATATTTATGTGATATCGTAAGGTGACACTGTTAAGTTGCCTACGGTTCCAAAACTTCTGGGGTAGGTGTGTTTCAAAATATTGAGGAAGAAAAGATATGAAATCTAGATTATTTAGTTCCGTACTTTTGTCTGCGGCGTTGATTGTGCCGAGTATGGCGTCAGCTGAGACGGATGCAGAGTTTGCTACTAAGATTGAGAAGTATTTACAAACAGAAAAAGGGCAAGAGGCCGTTGGTAAGGCTATTGAAGCTTATGCGAAAGCTGCTGAGGAGCGTGCTAGAAAAGAGCAGGAAGAGCGTCAAGCCAGACAGTTTGAAGAGTCTTTCAAAAATCCTACAAAGATCGATATCGGTAAAAGCCCTGTAAAGGGACCAGAGGATGCCAAGATTACTATCGTCGAGTTCTCTGATTTTCAGTGCCCATATTGCTCTCGTGGTAAAAACAATATGGAAACTGTTATGAAGATGTATCCGAACGATGTTAAGCTTGTCTTCAAACAGTTACCACTCGGTTTCCATCCGCAAGCAACTCCAGCTGCTAAAGCTTCTTTAGCTGCAGGGAAACAGGGAAAGTTCTGGGAGATGCACGACAAGCTTTTTGATAATCAAGGTAAACTCTCTCCTGAGTTTTATGAGGAAGTTGCTAAAGAGCTCAAACTTGATATAGAGAAGTTTAAGACCGATATGGAATCTGAAGAGATTGCACAACAGATTAAAGATGAGACCGCTGAAGCTGCTAAATACGGAATTAGTGGTACACCAGGCTTCTTCGTTAACGGAGTTGCTGTAAAAGGAGCTTATCCTCCAGAACACTTTAAGATGATCATCGATCGTTGGTTATCTATGAAGTAGTGTAATCTATAATAATTACACCTTTATTAATGGCGGCATTCGAGTGGGTAAAACCTTCGAATGCCGTTTTTTTTTTGCTTAAGATCCGAAATTGTTTCACAATCTGTTCTGTGATGTGCAAGGAGGCAGCGCTGGCGCATAAAACGGTAGCGGTATTTTTTTGTATTTTAGTTTTTACCTGATGGGGATGAAGATTGTGAAAAATCAGAGCGGCTCTACTTCTTTATTTGTTGTTGCTTGTATCTTGCCGTTACTCTTCCTCGCTTTCTCCTTAAGCCTTGATGTTAGCCATTATCTGAAGACGTTACGCAATGTAAATCAAACTTTGGATGAAGCTGCCCTGAATGCTTATCGTTATATGCCAGATCAGACGGCAGCTATGGCTGCTGCACGTGCATATCTGAATGCGCATGGGAACTACGCCGAGAAGGTGCAGATCTCGGCAGATGATGCCGGAATCCTCTTGCAATTTAACGGACAAAGTAAGATCTTTTTTGCAGAGTTACTCGGTTTTAAAGAGGGTATCCCTTTACAAGTTGCTTCCAGAGTAAGGGGCACTCCTTATGATGTTATGGTGGTGATGGATGCTGGATCTTACCTTGCTCCACCAGCAGGTTCTCCTGCTTGGAGAAATAACTTAAACTCAAGCGATCCCTCTCCATGGTATGAAGCACGTTATTTTGAGGACAAACACGGTGACTTTGATGAAGATCCACTCCTTTTAACTCAAAAATGTTTTAATCCCGCCTTTAATCCTATTAAGGTCACTGCTTTATCTGCTGTTAAGTTTTTTTCGCAATCAAAGATGAATGCCATTGGTGCTGCCATCTATCCCGCTTCGGAATTGCAAGCGTCGTATCTGATTGCTCCTGTTGTGCAACAGGGACGTTTTCAAGCGCATTGGTCACCATTCTCAAATTTTCAGATCTATTGCGTAGCGATGGCTGAAAGTGAAGAGTTAGGAAGTCGCTACGCCTTTCCTACTGATGCAGGAAGTACCTTTCAGAAACGGGTTTATCTAGGGGACACTTTACAATACAACGAAGATTACGCACCTAGTGTTAGTGACCTTATCTGGAGCTATCCTGTACAAAGTAAGGTGGGGGATTTTGCAGAAGCCATCAACGTTATCTATAAACAGTTATTAGCGTCTGATCTTATTCATGAACGGGGCGGCTTGACGGGGTACGCTCAAAAAACGGCGATTGTTATAGCAGGAGATCTGCCGTGGAGTGATGGGAAACGGTATCCGCAGATCTCTAAAACACTTTCAAATAACTTGGCAGTTATGAAACGGAGTGTGCTCAACTTAGGTCTAGATTTTAAGTTGTATTATCTATTGTGGGGGCATCAAGGGATAAGTGTAACAGATTCTGAAGTTTCAAGTCTGTCACACTATTTTGAGTCAATGGCAGCACACTCTGAAAGAGCCTCTTTCCATTTAAAACTTGTTTACGCAGAGAGCTTTGATGAGTTTTTAAAACAAAGGCTCCTTGATGGAGTTTTACTTGATCAGAGAAATGCAGTCGTTTCAAAGTGACGGATTTAATAATGAAGGGCTTTAAGATTATGAAAAAGGAAAAGGGTGTCGCTCATGCGTTCGATCCTTTAGCAAAAACATCTTCTAAAATCATGAACAAGGAAAAATGGGTCGCTCATGTCTTCGATCCTCTAGCAAAAACACCTTCTAAAATCATGAAAAAGGAAAAATGGGTCGCTCATGTCTTCGATCCTCTAGCAAAAACACCTTCTAAAATCATGAACAAGGAAAAGGGTGTCACTCATGCGTTCGATCCTTTAGCAAAAACATCTTCTAAGATTATGAACAAGGAAAAGGGGATCGCCCTTTTAGAAGGTGCTGTTTGGGCGGTAATTTTAGGTGCTTTCGTTATCGCAGGTCTAGCGATAGCGGAGCATATTCAACGTCAACGCTTCCTTGAGACAACCTTTGATAAATATTTAAGTAGTTCCGCCGTGCGTCCATTTAGATCTGATCTAAACGCTCTTGTGATTGATGATTCTGCAATTACAAAATATATAGAAGGTGTAGGGGAGGAGGTAAAGGATGAAATTGTTGAATATACAGGGAGAGCGGGAGAGTTCTATATCGAGCTTCTTTATGCAGATCTGCAGATAGATACCGTAACAGGAAAAGTTGCTGGTTCTGCAAATGTTAGACGACGTATCTCGCAGGGGGATCCCTCTTTTATCTCTCCAGAGATATATACTAAAACCGACCTTAGCACTTTAATCTCTCACTATTTAAATGAAACAAAAACAGAGAGTGGAGCTTTCTTATATGCCACGCCATCTCTTGGAAAGAGTGCTACCCTAGAAGCTATCTATCAAGGTGGTGGAGTTTCTTTAGAGCGTACTGCTTTTGCTCCAAGTGCAGTTTTAGTGGCAGCACGTGCTTTTTTCGCTAAAACAAAGGGCAGCCCTGCAGAGTTCTTAAAAAAACAGATCGGAGTAGAGCCGATCTATTATTCTTATAAGGTAAAAACATTACGTGGTGATTTTAATCTTTAAGGGTAGGGCTAAAAAGGTTTAAAAAAGCCAGTTACTTTTTTTGGTGGGTAAAAACATTGCGTGGTGATTTTAATCTTTGAGGGGCAGGGGGAGCGTTAACTTTAGGGGTGGTTTGTATTAAAAAATATATAGGGTAAAAGAAGATAAAATATTCTTGACACCGTCCACCTATTGTATATTGTTTTTCCGTATGACACATGAATTAAAAGCGATACAACAAGATAAGGCTGCTCCTTTAAGACCGTTAACTGTTGCAGAGCAGATGTTAGGTGCTACTGAATTATTGCATTACGCCGATAAATTCCGCGGATATACCTTTGCTTGCGTTATTGGACAAACCGGTTGGTTAGGAGATTTTTTCTTAGATATCAAGGTGTTTTACCTAGCGCATATCCGTATCTTAATCTGTTGTGTTTATCGTCCTTGGTTGGAGTCTCAAGTGGCAGAATGGAACTCTAGGGGGTACGCTCTGGACTACTTTGAAACTACTACTGCTGGGATTGCAGATCTAGCAGCTGCCGTAAAAGACTCTATATCTAAGCAACGTCTCCCCGTTATCGCCATTAAAGGCACCCCTCAAGTTGATGTACCACCCTCTAAATTTCACGATGATGCTTTGGCGATGGCAGCAGCAGCAGGTTCACAACGTGCCTTTATTTTAAGTAGCGCTGAAGGCATCATAATAAATAACAGGTTATTATCGCACATCTCTTCTTCTGACGTGATCAATATTCCAGATGATGCTGTTTTAAATGTTTCCAGAGATACCTTGAACTATCTTGCTACTAAGCAGTTACAGTATGGGATGGAGTTGGTTGTGTTGCACGCATCTGCCGGAAGTATGTTTCAAGAGGTCTTTTCTCATATCGGTATCGGAACTCTCTTATCTGATATGCACAAGATCCTCTTTAGAGGAGCAAAGCCGACTGATGCGCGTGATATCGCTTTTATTATGAAACCTTATGTGCAAGCGGGGGCGCTTTTGCCTGTTTCTGAAGATAGTATCGTACAAAATGTAGAAAACTATTATGTATATACGATCAATGAAGATGTTGTCGGGGTGGGACGTTTGACGGAATACGGTGAAGGGTATGAATTAGGTAAGCTCGCCACACTTCCCAGATATAGAAGGAAGGGGCTGGCGCGTTCAATGTTGGAAGAGTTGATAAAACGTGCCGTAGCGGACGGTAAAAAGTTTGTCTTCTCATTAACGATTGAATCTATCATGGTTGATCTCTTAACATCACTCGGTTTTTCTGAAGTGGCACGGGAAACTTTACCGGAAAGTTGGAAAAACGGTTACGATTTTAAAAGACCCTCGCGAGCTTTTCTTTATAACCTCCCTTAAGCACGGCGTGTATGCTTAAAAAACGTAAAGAATAATTTAAAAATAAAGATTTTAATATAAAACGTTATAGCGGTTCTATAATAATAGGAGAGCCTGTTTTAGTAGAGGTGGGGATCTCACAACTTTTAGTAAGACAGGTTTTTATAACGGTAATACTCTTATCGGAAGATACTGTTGTAAATTGATAAGCGCTCTCAGAGTTTTTTACGATGACTCTCTTAGAGTCTTCCTCTTCAAAACGAATTTTCTCCGGAATAACTAGAGTGATGGTGATAGAAGCTTTTGAAGAGGTGCCGACTGAGCCGTTATTACTACCTGCTAAAGCATCTTGCATAAATAAAGTAAGGCTAAAAAGAGTTAGTAAAAGAATAGTAATCTGTTTTTTAAAAATACTGCGCATGAAAATCACCCGAATCCACATAACCACACGGTGCATACCATAACGCAAATAAAGTTCTTACTAAAGTTTGATTTTATCAGTAAGCCGCCTTAGAGCTCTTTAAAATAAGGATATTAAAGGGTTTTTGCAATTTATCAGAAAGTTTTTATAGATGCGGCTAACTATTCAACCTAACAGTAAAGATGCTTTTTCGTGATATGCTCAACGACTTAAATAGGCTACTTCTATAGATGCTGCCAGCTATTTAACTTAATGGTAAAGGCGTTTTTTCGTGATATAATCAGCAACTTGAGGTGGTAAGTAGGTAGACGGAATAGAGCCGTTTTTTATAGCAGCACGTATTTCGTTTGAAGATGTTTGAAGAAGGGGGATCTCCACCATCTTTGCAAGCTTAATAGTGTTATTAGAAGTTTCTTTCTCGTTTGCATACCCTGCTCTTGAATAAGGGACTATTAAAGCCAACTCCTGAACTTCTTGGATAGATCTCCAAGCGGAGAGGGTTGGAATTAAATCGGATCCGATTAAAAGGTAGAGGGAAGCGTTGCTATTTAATTTTGCACGGATCTTTTTTAGTGTATCTACTGTATAAGAGCACTCACTGGATGGAGAGTTCGGATGCAGCTCAATATCTGAAACAAAGAGGTCTTGCTCGTCTTGCAAAGCTAAAACTAACATCTCAAAACGTTCTTTATCCGTTGCTAACGGTGAGTTTTCCTTTAATGGATTGGCGTGAGTCGGAATAAAAACACAGCAAGAGAGGTTTAGAACTTGTAGGAGGTGTTTCGCAGCCGCTAGGTGTCCGAGGTGAACGGGATCAAAAGTACCACCCAAGATGCCAATCTTTCCGGAAAGGGTGGAAAATGATCTGAGTATGGGAGAGCGAGTGTTGTACATATCGCCTTTTATGCGCTATTCGTTGCTGATCGAGAAAAAAAGGTGCGTTGAATAATAGCAATATTGCTATAAAGAAAGGCTCAAGTCTACTCTTTCTCTTCTTTTAGAGAAATTATTGCAAATAATGTTGATTAGTTGCATTGATTGTTTGTCTACTTTTTAGCATAATGCCTGAGAAGTTTCTGATGCTGCTGTATTAAATATGTGTTGCACCCGATATAAAACTGCCGTAGTGAGCTTTTAAGGGTGATTCGTTTTCTGCTTTCGTAAAAAAAATTAATCTGGAGATGGGCGTTATGAGGATCGCGCTGCTTTCATGGGAGAGTTTACATTCTATTGCAGTTGGTGGGGTAGCTGTGCACGTGACGGAGCTCGCCGCCGGTTTGCAGAGACGGGGACATGAAGTTCACGTTTTCGTAAGGATGGGAGAGGGGCAGTCTCGTTATGATTTAAAAGACGGTGTGCACTATCACCGTTGTCCGATAGATATTCATCCTGATTTCGTTACAGAGATGAATAATATGTGTAATAGCTTTATCTGGCATCTCGGAGAGGTAGAGTTCGGACTCGGAGCAGGTTTCGATATTGTGCACGGACATGATTGGATGTGCGCCAAGGGGGTTGTGCAGGCTAAGAACAATCGGGGCAGAAAAACAGTTTTTACCATTCACTCCACTGAGTTCGGTCGGTGTGGAAATAACAGTTATAGGGGAAATAGCGACAGGGTTAAGGCTTTTGAAGCAGAAGGTGCTTTTTGCGCTGATCGTGTTATTACGGTTTCAGGTACGTTGGCGGATGAAGTTAAGTGGCTCTACCACGTGCCGGATTGGAAGTTACGGTGTGTCTATAACGGTATAAATTGTCACCGTTATGACGGTTGGATCGATCCTGCTGTTTGTCGCAAAACTTACGGTATCGGTCCAGTTGATCCGATGGTGCTTTTTGTAGGACGTTTTAGCACCCAGAAAGGTCCGGACCTCTTGCTGGAGGCTATCCCAGAAGTTCTGGCTATGCGTGGTGATGCCAAATTTGTGTTCGTTGGCGATGGTTATATGCGCCGTGATATGGAGAATCGTGCTAATCAGTTGGGGGTTTCTCACGCTTGCAGGTTCCTCGGTAGTATGAACCCCGATGGTGATCTGATTAATCTTTTTAAGAGTACGGATTGCGTTTGTGTGCCGAGTCGAAATGAGCCGTTCGGGATCGTGATCCTTGAAGCTTGGTCTGCTGGAAAACCTGTGGTTGCAACGTATAATGGTGGACCAAAAGAGTTCGTTACACATGGTAAGACGGGGTATCTGGTTTACGATCATGCAGGTTCTATCGCTTGGGGCGTAAAGGAGATCTTTAGAAACTTTGCACATGCTCAGTGGATGGGAGAGCAGGGGCGTGTTGCTGCTGCCTACGGCTTTAACTGGGATCGTATCTCTGAACAAACAGAGGGAGTTTACCGAGAGATCTTGTAGTTAATCCACCTCTGGTTTTTTAACTTTACTGAAAGTTTTTATAATTAAGTTTAGTGACCGTGCTGTGTTAGCACCCCTATAAGATCGTTACTCTCCGTTTTTTCCTTGAGGAGACGGTTTTATTACAAAGCTTAATAGTGTTACGAAAGGAATAATCAGGATCGTAAGGATGCTTCCAGGAACGAAGAAGTGAAATAAAAATAGTGTAAACGAGGCGATCCCCCAACATAAGATCAATAAGAGGCTAAAGCCGATTTTAAACTTAGTCGGTAAAAATATAATTAAGAGTGTTGCCAGTACGGCTAGAATACTTAAAGCTAACACCTCTTTTTCCGGAGTGGCACGTTTAATCCATTCATGATTTATAATATTACTGATAGCGGTAGCGTGTATCTCAGTTCCAAAAACAAAGCGTCCACTAAAGGGGGATTCAAACTCTTCCTTCTGATTAGGTCCAGAGCTACTTTGCAAGAGGAGACCGACGACAACAACCTTGTTCTCAAAAAGTTCAGCAGGTAGGGGTGATTCTACTTCCAGCACCGATTCGTATGATACGATCTTAATCGTTCTAGGCGGACCGTAATAATTGATTAAGTCATACTCTTCAGGAAGTGCTAAGTCACTTTCATAAGCACCAGCTCCCGCAGCATCAAGAGAGAGTAAGTCTTTATAATGTTCAGACCTTTCGGTATTAAAACGACGGATGCGACCGAAGTCTGCTGGCATATTTACCAATCCAGTTGCGACAGCATTTTTAAGGAGGAGATCATAAGGCTCCTGATATGTTTCGAGAGCATAAGAACCTGTCAGGGTAGTTTGAGGGATCTGCATAAATGAGGAGCCTAAAACAGTTGGTACTTCAGCGATAGCAGCAGCAAAGTGCGCATTCTCTTCAGGAGCTGCTCCCTCTCCTATGAAGAGGATATCAAAGACGACGCGCTTTACGCCGTATTCAGCGAGGCGTTGCAGTAATTCAGCGTGAGTTTTACGGGGCCACGGCGCAGTTAAAGGGATATCAAGATTGCTATAACTTTGCTCGTTCATGGCAACTATAACAACATCATCGGGAACTTTCTCTACTCCACGTAGCGGAAACCAAAAGTCCAAGACCGCCAACTCAAAGTTTGCACCGAAGTCACTTCTAAAAAGTAAGAGATGAGTAGCTGCGATAAATATAGAGATAAAGAGTGCACTTAAGATATTTTTTATGGAAAAAACTTTTCTGGCTGTTGCGATACCCTCTTTCGGCTCGGCTAAGGTTTGTGCTTGTGGATCAACCTGCAGATTTTGTTTGGTTTTTTCAATAGTCAGAGTGAAGTCGCCTATTGTAGGGCTTGAGTGTTCAAGTTGAACGCTCTTGCTACATTCAATAACATCCGCACTATCAGATACAGAATACCCTTCAATCTTAGTAGATAAGAGGCGAATCAATGAATCAATACTCGGTCTTGCAGCAGGATTTTTATCCAGCATGGCGATAATTGTTTCATCAAGCCAAGTTGGTATTTCAGATCGCTTTTCAGAGGCGTGTGGTGGTGGCTTTTGTAGATGCAACGCTATGATCTTCGCAGGTACTTCATTATTAAACGGCAGATCTCCTGTCACCATTTCATAGAGTGAAATACCTAAACTGTAACAATCCGTAGCGGGTGTAATCTTATCTGAAGTAAAAACTTCTGGTGCTACATAAGGCAGGGTACCGCAGAAATTATTATCATCCGTTAAATAAGATACTTTAGGGCGTGCTACCCCGAAGTCGGTAATCTTGACCGTATCATTATTAACGATCAAGATATTGGGTGGTTTTAAGTCGCGATGAACGATGTCACATTTATGAATTGCTCTCAAACCGTAACAGATCTGAAGTGTAAAATAGAGAGCGTTATTTAGCGGGAGCGCTTTTTCCGTATTTAAAATAGTTCCAAGTGATACACCATCAACAAACTCCATAGTAAAATAGATCACCCCATTATCGTGTCCGACATCATAAGTCCTGACAACATTAGGGTGCGTAACAAGACGCATCAACTGCACTTCCCTAAGGAAACGTTGATATTGAGAGGATTTGTGTTGAAGTTGTATGTGTAGGATCTTAATCGCAACATAAGATCCGCCTAGTAGTAGATCTTTTGCTACATAGACGGAGGCCATTCCACCGCTACCGAGAAATCTTTCGATCTCATAGCGGTTTGATATGACCCGACCGATAATGTTGCTTTCGTCAAATGCCATCTTCTAATAGTTAGTTTATCCTACGAACGGCATTACCCACAGCGCGCTCTTCACATTTATAACCGTCACTACAGGTGATAACTTGATGAAAATAGTTTTCAGCACGATTATTATGAACAGGTTGGTAGGTGATGCTTGAGGTCCAAACGCAGTAGGTGCTGTCACCGAAAAGGTCTCCTGCAGTTATGTTTTCAACTTGAAGGACACCATCTGGATCAAGTGCGGCGCTACCATCGATCATCCCGTTTGAAGAATAGAGGTCATATCCAACGTCTGATTCGTTGATTTCTTGGATATCAAGGAAGCCAGAAACGTCAGAAGAGGTGTACCAATCACAACTGTTAACGCCTGCAGTGCGGACGATATTATATGTTACATCCCAGACCCCCGTAAAAGAGGTGTCTTCATTATCAGAGCTTGAACCACCACAAGCTGCTAAATTGCACAACAAAGAGAGAGCTAGATAGAAGCAAAATCTTTTCATGACCTACCCTTAATAATTATAGAAAAATTTTAACACTCATTACATCTGATAAGAGCTTTTTTTATTTGGCTCTAATCACAGTGATTACAACCCGCCGTGGAATATGATGTTTTAAATATGCCGAGAGATGCAAAGGGTAACTGTTTTACGATCTTACGATAAGGTTCCCCTGCCTGAACGGCAAATTTAAAAACTTTCTCTGCTGAGAAATAAAGGTACTAGTCTCCACTAAAAATAAAAAGTATCTTAAACACGGGAGATGTCATCTAAATGCACACTAAGGTATTTGTTTTTTTCTAACCTCTTGTTTTTACAGGTTAATTTTACAGACTAATAGGATCAGTAATGATAATAAGATTTTTAGCAGTTCTCTTCATCTTCTTTCTTTTTCCTCTATCTGTCGTAGCTGAAACGGTGCACTCCGTCGCTACACTCTATTCAGGTGAGGGCACCGTGCAGGTGTTACGTTCAGGAGAAACCACTTGGAAAGATGTTAATTCTGAGGAGGAGTTTAATATCGGGGATGCTATTCGTGTTGGAAAACACGGACGTGCTGCCGTTAAGTTTGCAGATGGCACCTTAGTACGCATAAGTAAAAACGCCACAGTAATTTTTGAAGGGGTAAAGGCTGAAAATGTTAAGATGGTTCTTAATATGAAGAATGGGTTGCTACACCTATTTAGTAGAGAGAACCGTGAACATCCGCAGGTAAAAACACCTGTTATGACAGCTGCTATTCACGGTACTGAGTTTGTGATTGAGGCAGCCGAAGATCTTACGACAACAACTGTGATCGCTGGTGCTGTTGAGGGGAGTAATGAGTGGGGTAACGTACTAGCACGGGGATCTGAACAGATTACAGCGAAGGTGGGAGAGGCTCCGCGCAAGGCTTTAGTAGTTGATCCCTATCAGTCAGCACAATGGACTTTTTATTATCCGGCACTTTTAGATCTTGCGGATTATGCAGATTTTGAAAGTGGGGCTTCTAATGAAGAGAAAGAAGCGTGGCGAGATTTAAAGGCGGGAGATAATAGACGTGCTCTTAATTTGCGTGGGGAAGCGTGGCGTTCTCGCATGGCTCGTTCCGTAGCAGCTCTACAAAATAAAGATACGGATACGGCGTTCGCTGAAGTAGAAATAGATCGTGCCGATGATGGTGCAAGTTATCTCCTATATAAAAGCTCATTACACCTCTCTTTCGGAGAAGTGCAAGAAGCGGAAAAAAATATGGATCTAGCTCTTCAGAGGATCCCTTATTCAGCAAAAAATTTACAACCCGCCCTTAAGTCTGCTTTATATGCGCAGCGCGCGGTGCTTGCCTTAACGAATAATAAGATTGAAGAGGCAAAAAATATAGTGGAGCTTGGAGAGAGAGAAGATCCTGCAACGTCTGCCATTCTGCTCGCTAAATCTTACGTTAAGCAAGGTGAGTTTGATTTAGAAAAAGCACGTGAGGCGGCTGAAGAGCTCCTTTCTGAAACTCCGCACTGTGTGGAAGCTAATCTCCGTTTAGCAGAGCTGGAACTCGGTTTTGATAATCGAAATAAGGCGGAAGATTATGTTAAAGCAGCACTACAAAGAGATCCTAAAAATGCACAGGCTTATGCCATTGCTGGTTTTATCGCGCTACAAAAAAATGAAGTTGATAGAGCGATGGAATCTTTTCAAAAAGCTTTAAAAATTGAGGCAGCATTACCTCTGGCGCAGCTCGGATCTGGTTTGGCTTTGATACATCAAGGAGATTTAGAGAGAGGTAGGGCAGCCATTGAGAAAGCAGTACACCTTTCTCCAAACGTTTCATTGTACCGGAGCTATCTTGGAAAAGCTTTCTTTGAAGATGGTAAAGAAGACTTAGCAGAAGATGAGTTTAATAGAGCTATCGAGTTAGATCCTGATGATCCAACACCGTATCTGTATAGAGCTTTTAATAACCTCTCTACAAATAGAGTGGTGGAGGCGTTAAAAGATGTTGAAACATCAATAGCCAAGAATGATAATCGTGCTATCTTCAGGTCAGAGCTTTTGCTCGATAGAGATGAAGCCACACGCACGGCAAATCTTGCTGAAATATTTAACGAGTTAGGCTTCTCTCAAGCAGCTCGAGTTGAAGCGATAAAGGCGATAAATACGGATTATACAAATTATTCTGCACATCGCCTGTTAGCTAATAGTTATGATTCGATCTTGTTAAGTAAATCTGCTTTCTCCGAAGATAGGATCTCCACACTCTTATCTCCACTTAGTTTTAATGTCTTTAATAATACGGCAGCGGAGAGCTCATTAAATGAATACACCTCTCTTTTTGATAAGAATGAGCATAGAACTGGTTTAAATCTGACGGGGATGACGTACAGCGACACCCTTTCCGGCGAACTATTCCAAACAGGTCGTGTTGATGATCTAGGATATCTGATAAAAGGGGGGAGCTCGGCAGAACACGGTAGTAAAGATGGAAACTATTTACGTGACGACCGCCTTAGAGTGGCGCTTCAACATCAGATTAACCCTGATAATAGGGTCTTACTCGATGGCTCGTATAGCCATATTTCGGAGCGATCTAATGCGACGGAGGTTTTTCCGACAACTAATTCCTATGATGGCGGAGATGTTACGTTCGGCTATCACGGACGCTTAGATAGTAACAGCCATTTATTGGCACAAGTCTCATATTTTAAAGACAACGATAGGTTTCACGATCTGGATCTGCGAGATGTTTTAGTCGGATTTTCTTCCAGTCTCGATAGAGCAGTGTTATTAGATGATGAGATGTTGCTGGATATGCGTTATCATGATGAGATTGACCAAGCGCAGGCAGGGCTGCAACACGTCTTTGATTCAAAGTATCTCTCAACGATTGTCGGGTACGAGTATATCTATACGGATGTAAATCGTTCTGAGGATAGCTCGATTCTTTATGATGAGCCACTTAATGTCTTTACTAATTTAGCTGAAAAGTATCGTAGTGAGGGTGATTATGGGATGCACTCCAATAACGTTTATGCTTATACGATTGCACACCTTGATAAATGGGCTGATATAACTTTTGGCTTTGGTTATACTGCTCTTGATTTTGAAAAAACTACCGTTCCGACCTATCTAAATGATACTTACAGCACCAATAAACCTAACTGGAAGGCTGGCTTAACTCTTTATCCAACCTCTGAATTAACGTTGCGTAGCGCCTATTTTAAAGGGGTGGCAAGCTCTGCTGTTGAGAACTTAAGAACCTTAGAGCCCACTTTAGTTGGTGGTATTAATCAGTTTTATAGTGATTTACCAGGTACCGAAGCTGAAAATATAGGAGTCGGAGTGGATTATAAGATCCCAGGTAGTACCTATTTAGGTGGTGAGTATGTTCACCGCAATTTAGATACTGATTTTGCCATAGGTACCTCAATGTATGATTTTGATTTTGATGGTGGAAGTCGCGTTCGTGATATCTTGATTGAAGATTTTAGAGAGTTGCGCGATCAAGATTTAGCTAGCGCTTATTTCTATCAAGTTTTATCAAAGCAACTAACAGGGACTCTTGATTATATGTACTCAAGAGAGCACTTAAATGTTGATTTTTCTCAGGAGTTGCAACGTCATACAGCAGCTCTCGGTCTAAAATATTTCGCAACAAATAATATCTTCACCTATGCGCGTGGTGTTTGGCGGCAGCAAGATAGGATGGGGTCTTTTTACTTTGATGATGGCACCTCCGATTTCTGGACAGTTGATCTCGGTATCGGTTATCGAATTCCTGATCGACACGGTCTGATTAAGTTGGAGCTACTTAATCTTGCCGATAAAAAGTTTGATCTAGATCAATCTTTAGGCTTCTATGAGTTTATCCCAGAAGGGATCGGTGGACGCATAGTAGCATCATTTAATTTCTAGTCCTAAAAAACGATAGAAGGGAACCGAGAAAGTTTTATAAGGTTCCCTTCTATTTAGGGTTGAGCTGTCCTTTAAAAAACATTGCCTAAAAAATGTGTAACTTTAAATAGAGAATTTAGGCAAGCAAAATAAAGCAGAGCTAAAAATATCCGAACTGTTACTTACTTAACATACGTAAAAAGGGGAAAGTTTGGGTTTTAGGGTTTTATACTAAAAGAAGAGCCGTTTTTTAAAGAAATTACAGGTAAACTATCTCAGTTCTGACTTTCTAAAAACTGTGTTATCGTACCTCTCGTAAAAGATATGCCTAAAAATGAGTGGGAGATGGGAGGATCTGATAATAATTTTGATTTTGACGGTTGGGAAGTTGATGCGGTAGCTCCACTATGGTGGAAAGTGCTACTTATTGTACTGTTGTGTTGTGGTGCTCTGTTTGTAACGTGGTTGCTTGCGTTGGTGTTTTTTGGAGTGCAGGTGCCAGCGACCTCTTATGGTGTACGCCAGATCCTAATTCCGCCTTTTCGTGGTTATACACAAACGTTAAGTCTTGGACGGCACCTTGAAGTGCCGTGGGTTATGAAGGTACATCTAGTACCGAAATCTGTGCAGTTCGTATCGTTTAAAGTTCCACTCAGAAATCTGCAAAAAAACGTGGCGGCGAAAGATCAGATCATGCCTTTGACTGATGCGGAGATAAGAGCTGCCTTCCGATTTTTTGAAGGGAGAGATGGTGCTGTCGTAAAAACACTTAAAAGTGTCGGTTATAAAAAGGAGGGGTGGGAGCGTTTTATTGAAGAGAAGCTCTCTAAAGAGTTCTTAGCTGTTACCTCTGAACAAGATCTGATAACCCTCTCTTTTTCTGATTATGTAGATGTGTTGCATAAAGTGCAGGAGTCTGCTCAAAAACGGTTTAACAGATACGGCATAGATCTTATTAGCCTTTTTTTCATTGATGCTCCCAACACTTCTAAATTAACAAAGAACCTTAAAGATCGAAGTGAACTTGAATTGAAACAACGTGAATTACGTTTATTACAGGAACGGTTAGCTACTGAAAGCTTTAAAGGGAGGGGAAAGCTTGAAAGTTTCAGAGCGGCTGTGCAGGCTGAAAAAGAAGCGATCCTTGAAGAGGCTGAGCGTTATAAAATTCAGAAAGAAAGTGCGGGAGATATCTTACTTGCACAAGCTATTGCTGCTGTCGAACAAGAGAGAAAAGTTATCTTGTCGGTGCTCCCTGAAGCTGAACGGTATATCGCAAAACGTATTTATGAAACACGGACACAAAAAACACCTTCCGCTTCATCTGAAAGATCTGAGAAGGGCAATGAACAGACATCACTTCCGCTTAAGGAGGATATTACAGAAGGAGCTTTGCAATGCAGAGAATAATCGTTGTTATCTTTATACTAATGTTGAGTGCTTGCAAAACTCCGTTTAAAACACTTACTGCTACGGAACGCGCTGGACTCTTTTGTAAATTGCCAAGTTTTTTATGTCTTGAAAAGAGAGGTAAGGTTTTATCGACAGGACGCGTTTTTGTTTGGGCGTGGGAAGATCTAAAGGTTGTAGATGTAGCGGAAGGGTCGCTTACCCTCTTTTTTAATAACGATACGATTAGTGTAAAGCGTTCGGATCTAAACGTTCCTTTGGGTGTCGTTTCTTTAACTTATAAAGTTTCTGATACGGAAGAAGACCTTATGAACTTCATAGAAGCTTTTGATGGGGGGAAAAAAGAGCTCTTTATTACTTTTTTGGAGACTCAATTACGACATCTCTTGATAGTGAATGATCTCGGAGCTGCCTTTTCAGATGCAGCACTTCTAAAAGATCTTAACGGGGTGATGTTACAAACATTACAGGAAGGTTTTAAACGTTTCGGGGTAGAGATTAGATCATTAAAACTTGAAGAGTATTATGACAGCGCTGCGCTAGCGAAAGATCGGGAAGCGCTTAAAGAGGTGAACTCTAAAATTATGCAGTTAAAAGTTGAATTAGCAAGAGTTGAAAATGGTGCGGAAGATGATCTTGAGATTGAAAAGATCGCTTCAGAGCGAGAGCTTGAAGAGGCGAGACGTACAGCACAAACGATTAAAGCTGCCGCTGCACGTTATTATAAGTTTAAAGCAGATCGATCTGAAGTTATTCGGGAGTCTGGGAAATTAAAAAATCAAGCGTTGCAAGAGATAGTGAGTCTTTTAGCAGCGTCAGAGGGAGAGGCGTTGTTACAACTTGAAACAGAAGAGAGGAAGCATGAAAGATGAGAAAAAAGCTAAGATCAGATCAGAGATAGATCGCATAGATCGGGCGTTGTTGCAACTACTCGCTGTAAGGCGTGAATGGAGTAGAGAGATGGGGGTATTGAAAAAAAAGTTAGGGCTTCCGATTAGGGATCTTTTACGTGAAAAATCTATAATGGAGGAGATAACACTTCTTGGCAGAGAGCATGGGCTTGATGAGGAGTTCTTGCACCGAATTTTTCGTGTTATTATCGATGATTCTGTGCAACTTCAAATAGATATTTTTAAGGAATAGCTATGGAAGTTTTAAAGGTAAATCTTGCAGCAGATGTAGCTAAAGAGTATCCGATCTTTATCGGTAACGAGATTTTAGAAGAAGCTTTACAAGAGCTGCCCCTTGCAAGTTATACAAAAATTGCAATTGTTCAAGATGAAAATATTAAACGGTCGTTACTGCCGTTATTGCAAAAACTTTCTCCAGAAAAAGAATTATTGCAGATCACTATCCCAAGTGGTGAAGGTGCTAAGTCTATTCAAACAGCAGAGGTGATTTGGCGTAAGTTACTTGATGCGGCTTTTGATCGTCATGCCTTAGTTATTAATTACGGCGGTGGCATGACGTGTGATAGTGGGGGCTTTGCAGCGAGTTGTTATATGCGAGGGATCGATTTTTTACATATCCCGACGACACTTTTAGCAGATGTTGATGCGGCTATCGGAGGTAAGGTTGGACTTAATTTCGGAGAGGTAAAAAATATTATAGGTGCATTTCAGCAGCCGCAAGGTGTTATTATCGATGTGGCGGAGTTGCGTTCTTTACCGAAAAGAGAGTTTTTATCTGGATTCGCTGAGATCATTAAACACGGTTTAATTAGGGACAAGACGTATTTTGAAACTCTTTGTAGAGAAAATTATGCAGAAAATACAGATCTTTTGAGACTTGTGCCTGTAATAAAACGTTCCTGCGAGATAAAAGCGGAGGTTGTGGCGGCAGATGAAAAAGAGGGCGGCTTGCGTAAAATTTTAAACTTCGGGCATACCTTTGGGCACGCCGTAGAGATGGAATCTTATTTTGCAAAGTCTCCCTTATTACACGGAGAAGCGGTTTCTATCGGGATGAGTTTTGCGGCAGAACTATCAGTGATAACGCAGAGCTTCCCAAGATCTGATCAAGCCCGACTTAATACCCTCCTTCAAGGATATCACCTGCCCCTTAAGATCCCGTTTAAAACTACCCCCGAACGTTTGTTGGATATTATGAGGGGAGATAAGAAATCTTCAGGTGGAGAGTTGCATTGGACACTTTTACGCCAAGTGGGGGAGTGTGTTTATGATGTGGAGGTTGATGAAACGTTATTGCGGCAAGTCATTACGCACTTTATGGCATAACATAGCTAAGTTTTTTATGATGAAAGAGATCGTTCAATTATATCCGCCTAGAAAAGGTATTAACGGAGTAATCTCTCTTGCAGGTTCAAAGAGTATTACTAATAGAGCTTTGATCATGGCAGCTCTTGCTACGGGAACCACACACCTAAGACACGCTTCTTGTAGTGAAGATACCGTAGTTTTACTTGAAGCGTTAAAGGCATTAGGAGTTAAGTGCGAATTAAAGAGCGAGGAGTGCTTAATTACTGTGGAGGGGTGTGGTGGAGTATTTGTTAATCTTAAAAAAGTAGACCTTCAGATCGGAGCCGCCGGAACGGCAGCCCGTTTTTTAACAGCGTTAATTGCAGCTATTGCTGGTAGCGAGATTACTATTAGTGGTAATCAACGCATGAAGGAGCGTCCGATTGATCCGTTAGTGCAGGCGTTACGAGATCTGGGAGCAGAGATCGTCTATCAGGAGAGAGAGGGGAGTTTGCCGCTCTTGGTACGTGGTAAGGCTTTTCAGAAGAGGCGTGTTGCCATTGATGGCAGTGTTAGTAGTCAGTATATCTCAGCTTTATTACTTATTTCACCACTTTTTTCAGATGGGTTGGAGTTGGAGATTAGAGGAGATTTAGTCTCGCGTTCTTATATCGATATGACTATCGCTGGGATGGCACAATTCGGCGTTTCTGTTGTAAATGATAACTATCGCACCTTCTCTGTTGAGCGTGGACAAACGTATCAATCTCAAGACCTCTTTATTGAAGGTGATGCTTCAGGAGCTTCGTATTTTTGGGGGATCGCTGCTCTTAGTGGTGGTACCGTAAAAGTTTTAAATATCGATCTTAATTCTGTGCAAGGTGATGTTCATTTTGCTGAGCTACTGGGGGAGATGGGGTGTTGTGTAACACACGGTAATGATGGTCACTCTGATTGGATTGCAGTTTCAGGCAGATCTCCTCTCTCTGCTATTACGGCTGATATGCAATTAATGCCTGATACGGCGCAGACTTTGGCGGTCATTGCTACTTGTTGCGAAGGTGTTAGTAAGATTAGCGGATTAAGCACTTTACGTGTAAAAGAGACGGATCGAATTCATGCTTTAGTGACGGAATTGCAACGTTTAGGGATTAAAGTAAAAGCTTATGATGATACATTGGAGATAAGGGGTGGAACGATAAAAGGTGCTTGTATAAAAACTTATGATGATCACCGCATGGCGTTGGCTTTTGCTATGTTGGGTGCAAAAGTTGAAGGAATTAAGATAGAAGATCCCACTGTTGTGCGGAAGTCTTTGCCGAGTTTTTGGGATGATCTGAAGTCCTTGGGAGTTGAAGTTGGATAAGTTGGTTTTAATAGGATTTATGGGGGCAGGGAAAAGTGCTGCCGGAAGGTCTTTAGCACGTGAGTTTGCGTGGAAGTTTTTTGATACGGACACCTTAGCTTTAGTGCTTTCAGGTGAAGAGTCTATCAATGATATCTTTGATAAGTATGGAGAGCAACATTTCAGAGATTTAGAGGTGCGAGCAGGCACAGCGTTGCAGCAGGAAACAAAAGCTATTATCTCTACGGGGGGCGGCTTTGTAATGAATACACAGGCTATGCAAGCCTTAAAATCGCCTAATACCTGCGTTTTATATATTCGAGTATCATTTGAAGAGTTGCAGATCAGGTTACGTGGTAATACGACCCGTCCCCTTTTTCGCGATGTTGATAAGGCGAGAGAGTTATATCAGAGCAGACTTGAAACTTATCAAAATTACGCTGATCTGATAGTAGATGCTGATGGATTCACACCCTCTGAAGCTTCTGATAAGATAGTGACGGCGCTAAAAGAGGGGAAATTTATATGAGTAATGAAACGAAATTTATCGAAGGTTATGTTAGCGCTGACTCTATTTTGAAGTTTTTTACTTCAGGGAAATTTGTATGAGTAATGAAACGAAAACTATCGGAGTTGTATTAGCGCTGACTCTATTTTGAAGTTTTTTACTTCAAGGAAATTTGTATGAATAATGGAATAAAATCTATCTGCATGGTAATAGGCGATCCGGTTTCGCATAGTTTGGGACCACTTGTTCATAATGCTGCTTATAAAGCGTTGGGGATAGATGATAAGTTTGTTTATACCGCTGCACGTGTACAGCAAGGAGATCTCTCCGATGCGATGAAAGGTGTGCGAGTTTTAGGAATTCGATCTCTTAGTTGTACCTTGCCTCTAAAACACCTTGTCTTGCAATACCTTGATGAAATTGACGAAGAGGCTAAGGAGATTGGAGCAGTAAATACGGTTATTTTAGAAGATGGTAAGTTAAAAGGTTATAATACCGACATCGATGGGGTGGTGCAGCCGTTTTTAAAGCGAACGACGTTAAGGGATAAAAAAGTTTTGGTGTTGGGAGCGGGTGGAGCGGCACGTTCAGCAGTTTTTGGATTTTTTAAGGAAGGAGCTAAAGTTACTTTAACGAATCGTAGCTTTGAGAAGGGTGAGAAATTAGCGACAGAGATCGGTGTTGATTTTTTTGCATGGGAAGAGCGTGCAGCACGATCTCCCGAGTATGATCTAATTTTTAATGCCACCTCACTCGGCTTTGATGGCAATACCCTCTCTGCTTTGGATAAAAGCGCCTTTAGAAAAGGGCAGATCGTTTCTGATGCTGTTTATAACCCTTATCAGACACCTTTCTTACAAAATGCAGCTAGTGCTGGTGCTGAAATTATTTATGGGACAGAGATGTTTATCGAACAGGCTGCTAAGCAGATACTTTTATATGCTGGGCTTGAGCCTCCTAGGGGTGTAATGGAGCAAGCCTTAATGGAGGTGTTATGCAAAAGATAAAATATTGCTTACCTATTATTGTGGATACCTTTGATGAGGTAAGGGCGGAGCTTAATCTTCAAAAAGATAGTTATGATTATTTTGAAGTGTGGTTGGATTATCTAAGTGATTATAATAGAGAAACCCTTTCTGAATTGTGTAAAGAGTTTGGACCTCGTTTAATACTTCTTTTTAGAAGACAGAGATTGGAGCCGATCTTAATGCCGCTTGAAGAACGGTTAGAGGTGATGAAGATAGCGGCGGCGGCGGGAGCTTTTGTAGATTTAGATATTAGAGTGCAGGCAGGGGAGCTCGATACTTTGCAGGATATGACAACGAAGTTAAATGTTATCTTGTCATATCACAATTATAATGAAACTCCGAACGATGAATTTCTGCAATTGATTTTGCAAAAGATGAGGAGCTATGCACCGACGATCTATAAGTTTTCATGTTACTGTTTAAATCGTGGGGATGCGTTACGCCTCCTTAAGTTGCAACGAGAGTTAGATATCGGCGGTTATCACAGTATTGTATTTGGAATGGGACCGAAAGGTTTAGTTACGAGAGTGTTTGCTCCGTTGTGGGGTGCTGAAATGGTTTTTGCTCCTCTGACTTGCGGGAAAGCTAGTGCAGAAGGGCAGTTGACTAAAGGAGATCTTGAAACAGTTTTCGGTATTATCTGTAATTATTAAGGTAGTAGAATTTTTAAAAAAGCGGAACGTTTAGTTCCCTTGAGGGCAAAAAATATGGCTGGGAATTCGTTCGGAAAATTGTTTAGTGTAACAACTTGTGGTGAATCGCACGGTAGTGTTGTGGCAGCGATCGTGGATGGTTGTCCTGCTGGATTATCGTTAGTTGAGAGTGATATTCAGCAGGAGTTAGACAGAAGAAAACCAGCTCAAAGTCACTTAACAACTACCAGAGCTGAACAAGATCAGGTGCAGATCTTATCAGGTGTTTTTGAAGATAGGACTTTGGGAACGCCGATCTTACTCGTTGTTAAAAACGGAGATGCTCGTTCGGAGGACTACCACGCATTAAAGGATCTTTTTAGAGCTTCTCATGCTGATTTTACCTATGAGAAAAAATACGGAGTTAGAGATTGGAGGGGCGGCGGTAGGGCTTCTGCCAGAGAGACGGTAGCGCGTGTGGCAGCGGGAGCTATCGCTAAGAAGATCTTATTTGAAGATTTAAATAAGATAGAGATCGTAGCTTTTGTTGAGAGTGTTAAAGATATTGCAGGGCAGATAGATCGTGAAAGTGTAACTCGTGAGGCGGTAGAAGGTAATATAATGCGGTGTCCTGATGGTGCAGCAGCATCTCGGATGATCCGTTTGGTGGAAGAGGTGCGTGCGGAAGGAAATTCTGTCGGTGGTGTTATCGGGTGTGTTATTAGAAATGTCCCTGCGGGGTTGGGGGAGCCCGTCTTTGATAAGTTGCAGGCTGATCTCGCTAAAGCGATGTTGAGTATTAACGCCGCTAAAGGGTTTGAGATAGGGGCAGGTTTTGAAGGAACGAAGTTTTTTGGTAGTGAGCAGAACGATCAATTTTTTGTGAGAGATGATGGTTCTGTTGCTACACATAGTAATAATTCGGGGGGTGTGCAAGGTGGAATTTCAAATGGGATGCCGATAGTATTTAGGGTGGCTTTTAAGCCTGTTCCGACTATTGCAAAGCCGCAAAAAACTTTAAATCGGCACTTAGAGGAGGTTGTCGTTGAGCCTTCAGGACGGCATGATCCGTGCGTTTTGCCACGTGCTGTTCCTGTTGTTGAGGCGATGGCTGCATTAGTTGTTGTAGATCACCTTTTACGTAATAAGCGCTAGTTTTTTTTTGCAGTATCAGATCTAATGAGAAACCTTGAGGAGAAGATAGTAAAAGGTGTGTTGTGTCAGGAGGCTTTTAAGCAGTTTCAGCAAGGTGATATCGCTAAGAAATATTTAGAAAAGCCTGCCACGCTTATCAAGCAACTTTCGGAAGGGTATGTGCATAATAAGAGAGATCTCATCTTGAAAAATATGTCAGATCCTGAGATGAGCAGTGCGTATGCCTTATATTATCTACCGATAAATTTTTTTAAGATCAGATCAATTTTGGCTGAGATCGATCTGCCGAAACGTTCAGAGTTGCGGGTGCTTGATTATGGCGCTGGACCAGGCACAGCTACTTTGGCGTTGTTAGGATCTCACGATAATCTTAAGGCAACACTTTTTGATAAATCTGAGCAGATGTTGAGTGTTGCCAAAAAACTTTTAAATAAAGAGCGGTTGGCGCTGGAGTATGCGACCTCTCTTAGTGGTGTTATTGCTAAGAGGTATGATGTAGTTGTGCTTTCAAATGCGTTGAATGAATTTTCAGTGGATGAAGAGGAGGCGTTTTTAAATAGGATCGATAACCTTTTAGATCAGAATGGGGTTTTGATCATCTTAGAGACTGCTTTAAAAAGTGCTGCTAGAAACTTGCAATTTTTTAGGGCTAAGGTTTTGGAGCGTTACGGGTATAATATTCTTTTTCCGTGTACGCACTGTAATGAGTGTAAGATGCTTTTAGAAGTTGATAATTGGTGTCACGGTGTTTTGGAAGGGCTTGATTCACAACTTGTTAGGCAGATAGATCAGATTACGGGCTATAATAAGCACAGGATTAAATATGCAGCGTTAGTTTTTCAAAAAGGGGAGGTGCTGCAAAAGGTCAATCACTTTAGGGTTGTTGATGTGCCGCTAAAAGATAAGAAGGGGATCTCTTTAAAGTTGTGTGGTGTTGATACCTTCGGTTTTAAACAATTTGGTAAGCACGACACTGCAGCAGATGGCGCTAAGATAAAGAAAGTAAAATTGTTTGATAAGATAGAACTCCTGCCATCTAATAATGTTAGCTAAACGGGGTGATACTTGCAAAACGAATCGGTTAGGTTTGAACGGAGGTCAAAAATTTGGTGCCACCCTTTAAAAATTTGGTGCCACCCTTTAGGGCTGCTAATAATATCAAGATGTTAGTAGAAGTTTAGAATTCGGCAGTTTTGGTGCCACCCTTCAATTTTGGTAGATTTTGCAGTTTTGTCTGGTTTTGTCACTGGTGCCACCCACCAGCGGCATCTCCTTGGGTGGTCTTTAAATAATTATTATAAAAAACAAAAATTTGGTGCCACCCTTCAGGGAGGATTTTTAAGCTCTTGCTAACATATTGTTATTATTAGTTATTATACTTTGGCAGGTTTTTCGCCGTGAAATATAAACCTTTGTTTTAAAATGTACGAATATACTCCTTGCTGATCGAGATGGGGGGGGAGTGTAAGCGGTTTGTCAGTGCGCTTATATAATAAGGTGACTCCGAGAGTGTAGTTCAAGGTGGTGGGTGGCAAGAATGTTAATAGGGTGTGGCAAAGATTTTCCATCGATGGACGCCGAAGAACGTCAGCTGTGCCAAATTTTTGTGATTGAGCCTGACTCTCTTATGCGAGAAGAGATGGGTAGGTGTTTAAGGGAGCTGGGTTTTTCAAAGTTAAGCGATGTAGCGACCCATGCAGAGGGCATTGAAAAAGTTGTGCATGACAATTATACCATGTGATCTTTGATTCTTTGCCGACGGAGATGCCTATTCTTGAGTTTATGCAGCAACTAATCTCTATCAATTCGAAATGCGTTCTTCTTCCGACCGCTTCAGAACTTAATTTAGATAAGATCTCAGATCTGTTAATGCAGGGCGCACACGGTTATCTTGAAAAACCGTTTGTTTTAGATGCTGTTGATGAGAGTATCGTTAGCGCTACAAAGGGTAAGCCGATTATTGATATAATACTTGGTGCGCAGGATAGAAATAAAGCCTTAGTAGATATTTTGCTTCAGCTATTGGATATAACGTCTATTATTATTCGTCAGTCAAAAACATTTAGTAGCGCTCAAAGAGAGTTACCATTTGCATTAAACGCTTTTAGACGCTCATCCACTGTGGCAAGGATGTTTTGTATCGGCGGTGAAGAGTGTTTGCTTGAAACAATTCAAGACCTCTCTATCGCGCGTAGCGAAACAGCGGCAAGTCAGATCGGACGACTACGCAAACTTTTAAAAGATAAGCGTGAAGCAGCAGCACCTACTGCTAATTGAGACCTTCCTGATCTTGAAACAGGAAAGGTGTGAAGATTAGGTGTGAAGATAATCTTAGTATGCCACTAATGGAGGAAACTAATAAGCTGTTAAATAATAAGGTCGGAAGTGATCAATTCTTCCCGTTCTATCCTGATTACTGATTAAAAAAGAGGTAGCCTTATTAAGACAGTAAAAAATTTTGTAGATACACCCCCTCTCAAAAAATTTAATATCAGAAAATTAGAGGATACTTTTATTTATTGATCAAAGTTCTCTTTTGTATAAATTACACTTAAGACACACAAGATAAACGGCACGATCCAGATAGTTGGTATACAAATGGTAGCCCAGAAATAGGTTATTTGTACTATTTCTAAAGTTGATCCTGAAGATGGCATAAAGTAGGAGGGCATTATTAAGAGAAGAGAAGCTAAAAGCCCTAATAAAATTGCCGTTACTATTAAGGTAATATAACTTAGGGCATGTTTTAAAATTACTTTAAGGCAGATTAAGCTTCTGTTTACTATATTTTTAAAGTCTTTGATGTCATTCATGAAGATATTGATGAATGTGTACACTATGATAATTCCCAAAAGACACACAATCGACACTAGGACGAAAGCTTTGACTGAAGAAAGTGAGTAGGGAATTGATTTATATATTAGTAGGTAATATGGGATGCACACCACGAAAAACATCGGAGAATGGGTGATATATTTTTCAAGCTCTTCAAAAAAATCATCATAGTTTGTCGTACCTTTCTTTATGACTTCAATATTTTTAATTAAGATAAAAGCTAAGGTTAGTGCGGCAAAAATTGGAAGTAAGATAAAATATATAGAATAGAATGTCATAAATAGTTTATTCTCTTCAACGTCTGTTTTTAAAAGAGAATTAAGAGCATCAACTGTTAAAAAGGCTGCTATGGTTAAGACTAGGTATACCGTTATCCCTATAAAACAGATCCTCCAGATGCCGAGTTTGACACCTTTGGTTTGGGTTACTTTCCAAGCTTCAGACAAGACATCTCTTACACGCCAACCTTCGTTACTGTTGGTTTCAACAGGAAGTTCTTGATTGTTTTGATCTGGCATTGACATAATTACTATCTTTAATTTTAAGTTTTTATACCCTCAGTATATCGATATAAGGTCTTATATGGAGATAATAATCTAAGCGATTATGAAAAAGGCTGAAAGTAGTTGTTTTTTGATTAAAAGCGGAGATATTACTGTGCAAAAGATCTTTTCAATTATCTGATTTTACCCATAGAGGTTCGTTCGGAAAAAAATGAGAATGCTACAAAAATTATTATTAAAAAATAGGGTATATTTAAAATGAGCGTAAATTTAAGCTTGCAAAAAGATAGATTCTCTAAGAAGAAGGAGATTGATAAAGATAAGCTTAATAATAAAAGTAAAAAGGAGAAGATAAGAGCTTTAGATAAGTAGTATTTACTAACCTCAATTCCATTCGGTGTTTTTTAAAAAATATGAGCCTTAAAGTTTTCACCTCAAGGCTCATAACGTTCTAGAAGGGCGACGCGCAACACCTACCATAGTTGTCGGAGATCTTGCCGTCGCTTGTTTCCTTCTATTAGCCGCGTGCGTAGATACTAAGCCTGTTCCGCTGATCCTACGGAGGCGTGGAAAAGACCTTTGTATAAACTACGCTTACTCAAATGCTGGACCACTTTGTTCGCAAACGACAACAGCAAAGGATAATCTGCGTTTGGCACCATAAATACTATGGTGTCGTATCCCTTCATGGTGTCATGCCCTTCCTCCCAGAATGTAGTCTGGTACGACGGATTCGTTTTTCTCCAACAGACATCGATAGCGATTTTTAAGAGAAACAATTTGAAACGAGATTCATCACTAGGGCACACGAATGCGATAGGTTGGCAAGAATTATCCCCGTTATATGCGAGGGGATCTTCTTTTGCTTGGCACACTTTATTCTCCTTTAGTGCGGGTGATTGACTCATTCTGGATATCGAACATTCGAATATCACCCGATGAGTCGTCTCTATCAAGTTGTGAAAAAGAACTAAACAGAAACGACTCATCGGAGAAGGAGTCCCTTTTGGAAAAAAAGGAGGATGCCGAGAAAAGCCCTACCACTTTTAAACGTCAAATGGATATACTAAAAAAATCCTTTATAAAAACCGATCTTCTACCCATTACCAAGCTCTTATCTTATAAGATGCGATTTTATACGAGACTTTATTTTTAGGCAAAAAAATAGTGAAGATCCGATCTTATAATTTAAAAAGCTTAAAATTTAAGGTCTTATATTTAAAACGAGCGTAAATTTAAGCTTGCAAAAAGATAGATTCTCTAAGAAGAAGTTCTAAGATAAAGAAAGCCCAAGCTTAATAATAAAAGTAAAAAGGAGAAGATAAGAGCAACGAATGGACACTAAAGAACCGAAGCGAAAAACCTCTGTATAGCATCCATCCGTTGTTCTTAAGCATAAGGTCTAAAGTGCTCCCTTGAAAATTTCAAAGGGCTTCAGGGCTTACAACGTTCTAGGAACGACGTGCGACGGTACCGAGAAGGCGTAGCAGGTCATGCCAACACTTAGCGGTTAGTAATTGCCGTTGTCTTCAGGTATTTGGTTCTTGATACCAATCGTCTTCAAATATTGGTTCCGGATTGTAATGCCACTTAAACGTGAGATAGGAGGTAATAACTTCTAAAGAGGTCACTATCTTTTCCACAACCGAAGTGAATTTTTCGAGGAACTCTTCTTCAGTTGTGGCACCAAGATCGTAGACAGTTACCGTGATCACTATAAGGTCATTTCTCCTTGAGGGGTCGCTATTTATCGAGTGGTGACATTCCATTTTGAAAGTTTCCGAAAAGCCCGACGAAGAATATTCCCCCCAGTAATCGCAGATAGAATTTTTGAGTTGATCCATTCTGGATTCCCATTCGAGATTAGTTTCGTCGGGTGATCCGCGATTAATTTCGAGGTTGGCTTGGTATTTCAAGCCTCCAAGGCTTTCCTCCATGACGGTTTCTCCTATAATGAAAAAGTTAAACTCATTCTGGATATCGAACGTTCGAATATCACCCGATGAGTCGTCTCTATCAAGTTGAAAAAGAACTAAACAGAAACGACTCATCGGAGAAGGAGTCCCTTTTGGAAAAAAAGGAGGATGCCGAGAAAAGCCCTATCGTTTTTAAACGTCAAATGGATACACTAAAAAAAATCCTTTGTAAAAACCGATCTTCTACCCATTACCAAGCTCTTATCTTATGGTACGTGAGTCTATACGAGACTTTATTTTTGAGGCAACACGTTTAGGCAAAAAAATAGTGAAGATCCGATCTTAATAATTTAAAAAGCTTAAAATTTAGGGTCTTATATTTAAAACGAGCGTAAATTTAAGCTTGCAAAAAGATAGATTCTCTAAGAATTAGGAGATTGATAAAGATAAGCTTAATAATAAAAGTAAAAAGGAGAAGATAAGAGCAACGAATGGACACTAAAGAACCGAAGCGAAAAACCTCTGTATAGCATCCATCCGTTGTTCTTAAGCATAAGCCCTAAAGTGCCCCTTGAAAATTTCAAGGGCTTCAGGGCTTACAACGTTCTAGGAACAACGTGCAACGTTGCCGAGAAGGCGTAGCAGCACGCTAGCTTATGCACAGTCTTCGTCTTCTGGAGCGGGAATATCGTAAGAAGATCCTTGAATCCCTACGCCCGTACCGTCATCAAACGATATTGTTAAGGAGCCACCGCCGAGCTGTTTGGCGAGAGATTCCCCAAGGAAGTCGAGTTCTTCTAGGGATATGCCGTAACCTTTTGGGAGACGGAATTCAACCGTTACATAGCGATAGTTTTCATCTGCGTAGACTTCAACGACAACCTGTTCGCACTTTGAGAATTTTTCGCTCAGTTCTCCTCCCACAAGGAAGGCGAGCTCTTCCGACGTTTTCTCATTGACGGAGGGACAATCTCTTAAGGTAATACAGTATTGATTGTACCCCACTCCCATTATGCAAAGATCGCGCGATTGCTTTGGAAACGAGTCCCCTTTAGAAGAGAAGAATTTCTTCTTGTCGGTGTAAATTCTTACCTCAATCTTGAGAGGGAAAGTTTCTCCGTTTACGTTAATCTCGAAAAGGAAATCGAAAACGGAAACTGTGGATTCGATAAGGTTCCCGCACCTATCAGGTTCACGTTCAATAACGGTCCTTTCCTTCCATCCTTTCAACGAGATTTGCTGATAGCAGCGTTTATCCAATTTATCAGGCATTATAGTTATAGCCTCCTTGTATCACAGTTGTGAACACCGACTCGCTTTCGGATACGTAATGATTAAGATATCACGTGATATCACCCTCCGATGAGTCGTCTCTATCAAGTTGTGAAAAAGAACTAAACAGAAACGACTCATCGGAGAAGGAGTCCCTTTTGGAAAAAAAGGAGGACGAGCCCTATCGCTTTTAAACGTCAAATGGATACACTAAAAAAAATCCTTTATAAAAACCGATCTTCTACCCATTACCAAGCTCTTATCTTATAACTTATAAGTTTACACGATGGTTTATTTCTAAGCAAAAAAATCCACTCTTTTGACGTCTTTAAAAGCAAAAAATAATTAAAACCTTAGATACTTTAGGACGGTAAGATGGTCATGAATAAACGTTTAAAATCACACCGTTGAAGAAGATAAGTTTATCACTTATTAAGGTAAGATGCCGATATAACAAGAGTTTGAGTGTAGATCTACGATATTCTTCCCCTCTGTTAAGGTATCTTAGCAAGAAGGTGCGGCGACGGCGTGGTCGTCTACGGAGAGAAGGAAAGATGAAAGTTCTTTTATTAGTAGTTTTATTGGGAGTGCAGTGCGATACGAAGGGATGCGCTTAATTTATCACTTACCACCACATTTTTTATAAAATACCCTTATTATTTAATGTAGTAGGATCTTTCTTAGCAGGATTTTTTACCTCCTTTAGCACCTCTTCGATCTGGAAGGTGCAAAGTATGCAGTATTTACACTGATGGGAGCAGCCACGACCTTTAACACCTCTTCGATCTGGAAGGTGTAAAGTATCTAATGGATACAGAGTATATGAAATTATGCGCTACCGTTTTGTTGCAAAATATAAGTGGCATCGGTGCTCCTCTCTGCGGGATAAGTTGTGCACCCTTTCTGTTAAGGTGATCTACAATACAGATAAGATATCATCCTTTTAGTAGAAAACTTGATTTTTTAGTAAAAAAACGTACCCTGATTTTATTCTTAGAAACGGTAAGGAGGGGTGTGGATAAAGGGAATAATACTGCTCTGCAAAGTGGACAAAAGATAATAGGGGGAGAAGATGACGCTTTTCTATCAGAGCAGATTATTACATACATCGGAAATAAGCGGGCGTTACTCGTCTTTATCGGAGAAGCGCTTGACGTTGTAAGGAAAGAGTTAAAAAAAGAGAAGATAGATCTCGTTGATGCTTTTTCCGGTTCGGGAGTGGTCTCAAGGTATTTTAAACAGTTTAGTGCAAACTTATTCAGTAACGATTTAGAAGCTTACTGTCAGACGATAAACCGCTGCTACTTAACAAATAAAGAAGATCTGGATTTCGAAGCTTTACATGCTCATTACGATGCGATTACTGATAAACTTGAAAGACTGCCTCTAAAAAAAGGCTTTATTTCAGAGTTGTATGCACCGCAAAATGATGCGGCTATCAAAGAAAATGAGAGAGTTTTCTTTACCTGTCGTAATGCAAACTATATCGACACCTGTCGACAATATCTGGAAGATGTGCCGCAGCCGTATAAGGGTTTACTCCTTGCGCCTTTACTGTATGAGGCATCTGTTCATAACAATACCTCTGGAGTTTTTAAAGGATTTTATAAAAACTCAAAAACGGGGATCGGTCAGTACGGAGGGAATGCACAAAACGCTTTAAGTAGAATAAAAAAAGAGATTAAGTTACCGCTACCGATCTTCAGTAACTTTAATTGTGCAGTGCATATACTTAAGGAAGATGCTGCCAAGCTTCCGCATATTTTGCCCGCAACAGACCTCGTATATCTAGATCCGCCGTATAATCAACACCCTTACGGCTCAAACTATTTTATGCTTAATCTGATTAATTCTTATCAGAGACCGAAAAATATCAGTCGAGTTTCAGGCATTCCAAAAAAATGGAATAGATCAAGATATAATAAAAAAGCGGAATCCGCAGAAGCCTTAGCAACACTTTGTAACGAATTAAAAACAAAATATCTTCTGATATCATTTAATTCAGAAGGGTTTGTTAGCCTTGATGAGATGAAAAAAATCCTCAAAAAACAGGGCAAAGTAACTATCTTAGAAACTAAATACAACACCTTTAGAGGTTCTAGAAATCTTAGAGGGCGTAACCCGTATGTTAAAGAATATCTGTATCTCGTGAAAAAATATTGAGGTTGCTACCTTCCTAGCTTTCTAGCCGAGACTCTTTTTAAAAAGTAAGCGATTAGCCTTCCATCTTTTTGACGTGCTTATAGTTTCAAAATTCCTAGCTTAGGTGAGGGTGAGGTTTCTATTTAGGGAGGGACAAGGTTTCTAGCTTAGGTGAGGATAAAGTTTCTACTTAGGGGAGGATAAAGTTTCTAAGTTAGGTGAGGGAGGGTAAAACTTTTAGTTGAGGGGTGGGACACCAATTCCACTTAGAAAGCTTCCTTTAGAAGCTCTTATAAAAAGGAAAGGTACAAAAGGAGTTAAAAAAGTTTTAGCTGCTTTAGAAAAGAGTTAGAGAGGGGAGGTTAATTGCTGCGCAGATAAACCGATACCGTTGTGCCCTCCTCTTCTTTACTCTCAATAGTGATCCCACCTTTTAAGTTTTGAACGATGGCAAAAACAGAAGATAGCCCAAGCCCTTCGCCGTTTAAGCCGAGTCCAGATCTCTTGTCTAAGTTCTTAGTCGTAAAGAAAGGAGCAAAACAGTGCGCTTTCTTTTCGGAGGAGATGCCGACACCTGTGTCTCTGATTTTAAGTAGCGCATACCTTCCAGCAGGAAGATCTTCAACCTGAAGGTCAGTAAGGGTAATCTCATCAGTAATAACGGTGATATTACCGTGAGAAGTTGCTTCTTCCGCATTTTTTAATAGTGCACTAATGATAGAAACAAGCTCTTCATGCGAAGCGATGACGGGCGGTGGTGCACCGAAAGAGATAATCAACTTCGGTGCTGCTGAAGGTGGTGTAATTAAATTTTGTTGATTTTGCACGGCTGCTAATAAAGCAGTGTTTAGGTCAGCTGTTATAACGTTTGAGGTCTCCGCTTGATACATCTTTGAAAGTTGTTTTGCAATGCGCGCACCGTTCTTAATACTTTCCTGAATAGCTTGTGCTGCTTCTCGTACTAACGTAGCGTTGTCAGAAGCCGCTTCAATAACGGCAGCTTGCCCTAGCACCGCTTGCAAGCTGTTGTTAATGTTGTGAGAAACTCCCGCTGCTAGTAGACGAATCTCATTAAGGCGTTGCAGATTTTGTAGCCGCTTTTCAACTTCTATGGCTTTGCTGATATCGAAAACGGTAACAATAACGGTAGCACCTATTGAGGCGGTGTCACGTAGTGCAGAGATCGTGACTAAGTAATTACTTTCATCTATAACGACTCTAGTTTGCGAGGTTTCAACTTCGTTGCTTAAAACTCGGTTTATTGCGGTTGAAAAGTGATCTTTTTGCACCTTGTCATTAAAACACTCCAGAAAGGAGTGCCCGACCTGAAAAAGAACACGCTTAAAATCAGGGTCGCCAAAATTAAAATCACTTAACGCCTCAGGTATTGCAAGGGTTTTGATAATAGCGGAGGCATCCAGCATAACAACTTCTAACGGAAGGGCAGTAAGGATCTTTTGGGTGGCACGTCTCTCTACTTCAATACTACTCTCTGCCAGAACGGCGGGTGGAGTAGGATAGACCTTCTTTGGAGGTGCTTTTTCTAACTCCGAAATATCTAAGATAAACCCCTCTAAGAGATCTTCATCAGAGGAGAATCCAGCACGACAATATAGGAGGTGTGTTTTGTGATCTTGTGGTGAAATCCAGCGGTAAGAAGTTGTGTAGGGGGTGTGGTGCGCGATAGCGCCGTTAAAACTTCCTAAGACACGCATTAAATCTTGATGATGGACATGACGGAAAAGAATATTACCGCCCGTCATGATATCGGCATCAGTTACACCTAAAACTCTCTCGGCGTTATCACTCCACGAGATAACGCGTTGACTCTCTAAGGAATAAGAGAACAAAAAAAGGTGCGTTGTGTTGATTAACAGCCTTGCTAAAGGCGTATGTACTGCATTTTGGTTCGTCATAACCGAACAATCCATAACTAAACATCAGATTATGGCTAAAACTTTCAAAAACAAAAAGTAAAATTTTTATCAGTGTAATTCAAGTAAAAGATCGGAAATTAAAACTTTCAAGGTACGAGTAAAAAAACTTTTATCACCGTAATTTAAACATAAAGATCGAAAATTAAAATTTTTGAAAGAAGGGTAAGAAATTTTTATGGGTGCAACTTAAGTGAGAAAGTGGAGGGTTAAAGGTTAGAAAAAATAAAAAACCTAATTCTGGAACAGTGTTAGTATATAAAACCGTTTCAAAATAATAGATATTTATGCTAAGAATACAAAGTTGCGCTATCCGCTTGGCTCTCTCCACACTTTTTACCTCTCCAAGGTAGAAAAGCGAGGGTGGCTTTTAGCTTCTTTGACCTCACCAAGGTAAGAAAACAAGGGTGGCTTTTAGCTTCTTTGTCCTCACCAAGGTAAGAAAACAAGGGTGGCTTTTAGCTTCTTTGTCCTCACCAAGGTAGGAAAGCGAGGGTAATTTTATGCTCCCTTTTACCTCACCAAGGTAAGAAAACAAGGGTGGCTTTTAGCTTCTTTGTCCTCATCAAGGTGAAAAAACAGGGGTGACGCTTAAAGAAGCTTAGTCATTTTTCCTTTAGCGAGATGGTGTTTTTTTTTGAATGGTTCATGATTTTTAAGAAGATAGAGGTATAAAAACGAGGTGAAATAACTTGCGTTATGAAGATAGGAATTCTCGGAACAAGAGGGGTGCCAGCACGCTACGGAGGGTTTGAAACTTTCGCTGAGGAGCTGGGAAAACGACTGGTAAAACGGGGACACGAGGTTACCGTTTATTGCAGACGACGTTTTAATGAAAAAGATCAGAAAGGGGATGAATACAAAGGTATAAAAAGGGTGGTCTTACCTGCGCCGCATCATAAATATCTAGAAACCCCTGTGCATACCCTCTTTAGTTTTATCCATCTCTTTAAAAATCGAGTTGATGTGGTGTTGCTCTGTAACGCTGCTAATAGCCCTATGGCGTGGCTGGGACGTTTGGCGGGAATACCGTTAGTGATAAACGTTGACGGTATCGAACGACGCCGCAAGAAGTGGAACGCTTTGGGGAGACTTTGGTACAGATTGGGAGAGTTCTGCTCCGTGCTGTTTGCGAATCGAATAGTGTCAGATGCTGATGTTATCGCAGAGTATTATCAGGAGAGGTATAAAGCTGACTCAACGATCATCCGCTACGGTGCGGAAGATGTCTCTGAGTGTAATGAACAGGTGCTTAGTTTATATAAACTAACTCCGCAAAAGTACCTGCTTTATGTTTCAAGGCTCGAACCTGAAAATAATGCCTTAGGGGTGATTCAAGCGTATCAGATGATAGATAGTGATATGCCACTGGTAGTGGTTGGGGATGCTCCGTATGCTACTGACTATATTAATAGTTTGAGAGAGATAGCTGGACCAAACGTGATCTTTATGGGCTACCGTTTCGGCGATGATTATAAAGCATTAGGGAAGAATTGTTACGCTTATATTCAAGCTACTGAGGTTGGGGGGACTCACCCCGCTCTGGTTGAAGCTATGGCGCGGGGAAACTGTATCGTTGCTAATGATGTACCTGAACATCGAGAGGTGCTGCTAGATACTGGAGTCTTATACCGCTTTAATGATTTTAAAGATTTAGCTGAAAAACTTGAAATGTTATTAAAAAATCCTGAAATCGTTAAAAACTTCAAATCGTTAGCAAGTAAGAGAGCACAGCAGGTCTTCAGCTGGGATACCATTACGGATCAATATGAAGAGCTCTTTAAAGAAGTGGTCAGATAACTACCTGAAAAATAACTACTTTTTGTTGTGCGGGAGGGGCTGTTTTTTTGGGGAGCGCTTAAGTTAGCATAAAAATCAGATTGTGCTAAACTACGATTCTTTGAACGGAGAATTAAGTTACGGCTTGATAGTTATTTTTTACCGGTTAGCGTTTAATCTTTTCCGTTGTGTTGAGCAACTTTTAACGATTTTTCGGTTAATCTTTTCCGTTCCGTTGAACAACTTTTAACGGTGTTTAAAAACGCAAACCTTATAACTTTCGAAGGGTAAAGATATTATGGATTCTATTTCCGGCGTGTCAGTAGTGGTTCCGCTCTACAATGAAGAAGACAATGTCGTCATTGTATATGAGGAGCTTTCAAGCGTTATGAAAAGCATGCAGTGTCGTTATGAGTTAATCTTTGTTGACGACGGTTCAAGTGATCAAACCTTACCAAATTTAATTAAAGCAGCTGCCGGAGATCCCTTTTTGCGGATTATAGAGTTTCGTAGAAATTTCGGACAGACCGCTGCTATGGCAGCAGGTTTAGAGCATTCCCGTTATAATGTCGTGGTGACGATGGATGGTGATCTGCAAAATGATCCACATGAGATCCCACGCATGGTTTCTAAACTTAATGAAGGTTACGATCTGGTGGCTGGTTGGCGTAAGGACAGAAAAGATGCCTTTATCAATCGCAGATTGCCGAGCATGATCGCTAACTGGACTATCTCTAAATCTACGGGGGTTAAATTACATGATTACGGTTGTTCCCTCAAAGTTATGACGGGAGAGCTGGCGCGCGGATTAAGATTGTACGGAGAGATGCACCGCTTTATTCCAGCATTGGCTAATCAGATCGGCGCTAAAATAGTGGAGATGCCCGTTAATCATCGACCTAGAATTCACGGTAAAACAAAGTACGGCATCTCGAGAACGATTAGAGTGATCCTTGATCTGATTACAGTTAAATTTTTACTCGGATACGCCAAACGTCCGATCCACCTTTTTGGTTCCGTAGGTTTCTTAAGCGCTGGCTTGGGAGGCTTGCTCTTGGTGTATATGATGTTTCAGAAATTTTTTCTCCATGTTCCGATGGGGAATCGTCCGTTATTGATGCTGGCTGTGATGATGGTTATCGTCGGAATGCAGTTTATCGTATTCGGATTGTTAGCGGAGGTTCTTGCTAGAACGTATTATGAGTCTCAAAACAAGCGCACTTATGTTGTAAGACGTTATATTGAAAATAAACACGACGAAGAAGAACGTTTAAAGGCTGTTGGGGGTGATAATTAATCGTGGGAAAGTGTAACGCCGCACAAATTTCAGACGGTGAAGTTGCGCCTACTTGTGTTGTGAAAAAAAAGCAGCGGGTGCTACTGGATGCAAGAAAGATCTGGGATGGTGGAATCGGTGTTTATACACAAAATTTAATAACGGGGCTCTCTGAAGTAGCAGAGATTGAGTTGTCAATTCTGGTGCCGTCAAAGATCTGTAATAGCGCAGAATTCGCTACTTATCCGTGGTTGGATAGGGTGAAGGTTGTAGTAGAAGATGCTAAGCCGTATTCTTTGGAGGAGATGTTTAAACTTGGAAAACGGATTACTTCCGATAAGTATGATCTCTATCACTCTCCACACTACACATTGCCGTTGGGGATAAAGATTCCGACAGTAGTGACTATTCATGATCTGATCCATATTAAGCATCCAGAGAAGGTTTATTATCCGTTTATCGCTACTCCACTAATCGTTTCAGCCTTAAAGCGATCTTCACGCGTTTTGACTGTAAGTCAATCGACCTTAAACGACCTTAAACGGCTCTGCCCCCTTCCAAGTGTTACGAGAAAATTACGTCTTGCTCCAAATGCGATAAATCCTGCTTTCTTAGCAGAGTGTAAAAATCCTAATGAATATCTCGGGAATAAGTTTAAATTGACCTCACCGTATTTTCTCTCCGTCTTTTCAACGTTAAAGCCACATAAAGGGATTAACGATCTTTTGCAAGCTTTCTTAGCATTAAAAAAACGCTCTAATGCTATTGGAGGTGCTTACGCTAAGGCTTGCAATGATTTTAAGTTGGTTTTAGTCGGGCAGGGCATGGAATCTTTGCCAAGTATGGACACGCTGCTTGAACAGGTTGGAGGTGCTAAAGATGTTTTTGTTTTAGGTGCTGTCAGTACTGAAGACCTCTTAAATTTATATTCTGGTGCTACCGCATTGGTTGTGCCGTCATTGGCGGAGGGGTTCGGACTGCCTGTGATCGAAGCGCAAGCACAAGGAACTCCCGTTATCTCAAGACCGATTCCATCAGTGCTGGAGCTACTGTCGAAACATGATATCGCTTGTGCTGATTTTTCAAAAGACGCTCTGGAAGCAGGGCTGACTACTTTTATTGAGCGGTATGCCTGCGGTGAGTATGTGGATCCGCTTTTTGATGTTGCGGATAAGATGAAGCGCTTTAATATTGCTGAGATAGCTAAAACTATCTCATTCGTATATGAAGAAGCTGTACTTCAAAAACGTTAAAAGTTACTATTTTCGGTTGTAGCGCTTTTTTAATAATTAACAGCCGTTTTTTACGGTTTTTTCTTGTTGATCAGATGAAAGTTGCGTTAGTTCACGATTGGATTACGGGGATGCGGGGCGGAGAAAAGTGTTTGCAAGATTTCTTGACACTCTATCCGGATGCTGATGTCTACACCCTTTTACATAAAAGAGGGGTAACAACACCGCAAATCGATGCGCGAGTTGTGCAAACTTCAATTTTGCAAAATATTCCTAGCGCTGAAAGGTATTATAAAGCGCTTTTGCCGTTTTATCCTATGGCTGCAAAGAGCCTTAAGATTAAGGGTTACGATCTGGTGGTGTCGTTAAGTCATGCTGCGGCTAAAAATATCTCCCTCGAAGATAATGCCTTTCATATCTCATACTGTTTCACTCCGATGCGCTATATCTGGGATCAGGCACCGCAATATTTTGGGCGATCACTCCCTTTGGCTTGGCCATTGATAAAGGGGCTACGCGCTTGGGATGTTGAGGGTAGTAAAAGAGTCACTGCTTTTGTTGGGATTAGTAGCTTTGTGGCAGCTAGAATTCGTTGCTTTTACGGACGGAAAAGTGATGTGATCTATCCTGCTGTCGATACAGCATGGATAAAACCTGCGAAAAAAGGCACGCAAGGAGATTTCTTCTTATATGCTGGTGCAACGGTTCCGTATAAAAGGGTTGATTTAGTTATCGAAGCGTGTAATCGCTTGCAGTTGCCACTCTACATTGCAGCAGAAGAAAGCGCTGCTTTAAAAAAAATAGCAGGCTCTACCGTGAAGTTTGTCGGAAAACCTAGCAATGCGGAGTTGGCAGAGCTTTATCGGAGTTGTCGTGCACTGATTTTTCCAGGTAAAGAGGATTTCGGAATGGTGCCCGTAGAGTGCTTAAGCGCAGGTCGTCCTGTTATCGGACTTGGTAGTGGTGGTTTAAAAGAAACTATAAACGGGATAAAACATTGGGAATGCAGTGGCATAAAGAGCGAAGAGGTTGCACAAAAGCACTTTAGCGGAGTATTTATTCAAGATCGTTATAAGAAAGAAGAAGAGATGTTGCAGGCGGTTATTGCTGCCGTCGCTTTTTTTAGAGACCATGAAGAAGCTTTTGACGTTGAAGATTGTGTGAAGCAGGCAAGGTGTTTTGCACCACAACGCTTTTTTTCATCATGGCAGGCTCTTCTGCAAAGGTGTAAATTGGGCTAAACTTTTTAATCTGCTTGTTCTGTTTTGACTGCCGGAGATTAAATGTTAAAGAAAAAGAGACAGCTATTTGAACTCCTTTTTATGGTGTCAGATCTTTTTGTGGTCTCTATCGCTTGGCTGGTAGCGTACTGGTTGCGATTCTTTGTTGACATCATCCCTGTGGAAAAAGGGGTGCCCGATGTGCAGCATTATTTAAATATGATTCTGTTCATCTGGCTTATCTGGGCTTTCGTCTTTAAGCGGATGGGGCTGTATAAGGCGATGCGTGGTGTCAGACGAATGCGAGAGATCTGGCTCCTCATCAATGCTAACGCCTTAGGTGTTTTATTACTGATCGCTGTAACGTACCTCTTTAGAGAAAAAAACGTACCGTTTTCACGTTTAGTATTCGTGTATTTTGTTATAACGGCAACGATCTTCACGATAGCGGAAAGGGTCATCTTGCGCTCTGTTTTACGTGAAATTAGGCGACGTGGTTATAATCTTCGTTATATGTTGTTAGTGGGAGCAGGTCAGGTGGCAGGTGATATCGCTTCTCGTATTCGGCTAAATAGCGACTTAGGGATACAGTTGATAGGGTGTTTATCAAAGTCAGGAACTGAAGAGAAGGGACCGCGCGGGCTGCCCATCATAGGAAGTTATCGAGATTTAGAACAGATTATGTTGAAGATGGATGTTGATCAGGTGGTTGTAGCGTTGCCACTTGAAGATAATATTTATCTTTCTGATATCATGGATACAACAAGACAATTTTTGGCGGATGTAAAGATTGTACCGGATCTTTATAAATTTGTTAGTTTGGGTGGTTCAATTGAAGAGTTTGAGGGATTGCCGATTATTAGTGTGCAAGAATCACCGTTAGAAGGTTTCAATCTCCGCTTGAAACGTGCTTTTGATGTTGTGGTTGCGTCAGTGGCAACGATCGTTTTAGCTATCCCGATGTTGTTGATAGCGCTTCTGGTTAAGATTTCATCAAAGGGCCCCGTTTTGTATAAGCAGGAGCGGGTTAGTTATGATGGTACGCCTTTTAAAATTTATAAGTTCAGAACGATGCATCTTGATGCTGAAAGTGAGGGACCAGGTTGGACAACAAAAAATGATGACCGCGTCACGTTTATCGGTAAAATATTACGCTCTACCAGTTTGGATGAGTTGCCGCAATTATTTAATGTCTTAAAAGGGGATATGTCGTTGGTAGGCCCCCGTCCAGAACGCCCCATTTTTATTAAAGAGTTCAGAGAAAAGATACCACGTTATTATTTACGGCATAAGGTGCCAGCGGGGATGACCGGTTGGGCACAGGTTAATGGTTGGCGTGGGGATACTTCTATTGATAAACGCATTGAGTTTGATCTTTATTATGTTGAAAACTGGACATTATGGCTGGACTTAAAGATACTTATCCTGACACTCTTTAGAGGTTTTAAGAATAGTAACGCTTATTGATGTGGAGATTGTTTTATTATGGAAGTTGCGATTATTGGTAGCGGTTATGTTGGGCTTGTAGCAGGGGCTTGCTTTGCAGATGCTGGTAATGACGTTATCTGTGTAGATATTGATGAGAAAAAGATTGAAAAGCTAAAAAAAGGCGAATCGCCGATCTACGAACCAGGTTTGGAAGATTTTTTACGTCGGAATATCAAGGAAAAAAGGCTATCCTTTACCACTTCAATTAAAGATGGTGTTGAGCGTTCTAAGGTGATCTTTATCGCAGTTGGTACGCCACAAGATGAAGATGGTTCGGCTGATCTGACGCACGTTTTAGATGTTGCTACTGAGATCGGTCGTTATATTAACGGTTATAAAGTTGTTGTTGATAAGTCGACGGTTCCTGTGGGTACTGCTAAAGCAGTAAAGGCGAAGATCGCAGAGATGACAGATCATGAATTTGATGTGGTGAGTAATCCCGAGTTTCTGAAGGAGGGAGCTGCGCTGGATGACTTTTTAAAGCCGGATCGAGTTGTGATCGGGGTCTCAAGTGAAAAAGCTGAAAAGATTATGCGTGAATTGTATGCGCCGTTTGTTCGCACAAATAATCCGATCTTAGTGATGGATGTGCCCTCTGCAGAGATGACGAAGTATACTGCCAATGCCATGTTAGCTACACGCATCTCGTTTATGAATGAGATCTCCAATCTCTGTGAAAAAGTTGGGGCTAACGTTGATTCTGTCAGAGTTGGTATCGGGACTGATTCTAGAATTGGGATGAGCTTTCTCTTTCCAGGAATCGGATATGGTGGGTCTTGTTTTCCGAAAGATGTGCAAGCTTTGATTAAAACAGCAAAAGATCACGCTTGTGATCTTAGGATCGCACGAGCTGTTGAGGAAACAAATGCAACGCAAAAACGGTTAATAGTTGATAAAATTGTTAAACATTACGGGAGTGAAAATTTAAGTGGTAAGAAGTTTGCAGTTTGGGGGCTTGCTTTTAAACCGAGGACTGATGATGTCAGAGAGGCTCCAGCTTTGACGGTTTGCAGACTTTTAATCGGATTAGGAGCACATCTATCAGTTTTTGATCCAGAAGCGATGCAAACATTTCGCACCCGTTTCGGTGACCATGAGATGCTGACTTATGCTGAAACTAATTACGATACTTTGAAAGATGCAGATGCGTTGATCATATGTACAGAGTGGAGTGCTTTTAGAGCACCCGCTTTTGATCGCATGAAAGCTTTAATGAAAGCGCCTTTAATCTTTGACGGACGTAATGTTTTTTCACTTGAGAGTATGCGAGGTCAAGGTTTTACATATTATTCACTTGGGCGTGAAGTGATTAGAGCTTAATGCAGAAGTTTAGTGTGAGTTTAGTGTGTAACTAAAAGATTGTAAGAAGAAAGATTGTGGGGTTTGATTTTTTAGGTAGGGGTTTCGGAGAGTGTAAGATATTTCGGTGATGTTGACTTATGCTGAAACTAACTATGATACTTTGAAAGATGCAGATGTCTTATATGTGCAGTGATGTGTGCGGATATGTACAGAGTGGAGTGCTTTTAGAGAGTTTACCTTTGATGACATGAAACCTTTAATGAAAGCGCCTTTAATCTTCAATGGACGGAGTGTTTTTTACTTGAGAGTAGGCGTGAGGTAGGGTTTTACATATTATTCACTTGGGCGTGAAGTGATTAGAGCTTAATGCGGAAGTTTAGTGTGAGTTTAGTGTGTAACTAAAAGATTGTAAGAAGAAAGATTGTGGAGTTTGATTTTTTAGGTAGGGGAGTTCGGAGAGTGTAAGATCTTTCGATGATGTTGACTTATGCTGAAACTAACTACGATACTTTGAAAGATGCAGATGTATTATATGTGCAGTGCAGTGATGTGTGCGGATATGTACAGAGTGGAGTGCTTTTAGAGAGTTTACCTTTGATGGCATGAAACCTTTAATGAAAACGCCTTTAATCTTCAATGAACGGAGTGTTTTTTACTTGAGAGTAGGCGTGAGGTAGGGTTTTACATATTATTCACTTGGGCGTGAAGTGATTAGAGCTTAATGCGGAAGTTTAGTGTGAGTTTAGTGTGTAACTAAAAGATTGTAAGAAGAAAGATTGTGGAGTTTGATTTTTTAGGTAGGGGAGTTCGGAGAGTGTAAGATCTTTCGATGATGTTGACTTATGCTGAAACTAACTACGATACTTTGAAAGATGCAGATGTATTATATGTGCAGTGCAGTGATGTGTGCGGATATGTACAGAGTGGAGTGCTTTTAGAGAGTTTACCTTTGATGGCATGAAACCTTTAATGAAAACGCCTTTAATCTTCAATGAACGGAGTGTTTTTTACTTGAGAGTAGGCGTGAGGTAGGGTTTTACATATTATTCACTTGGGCGTGAAGTGATTAGAGCTTAATGCGGAAGTTTAGTGTGAGTTTAGTGTGTAACTAAAAGATTGTAAGAAGAAAGATTGTGGGGTTTGATTTTTTAGGTAGGTAATAACAAAAATGGCACGAGTAATAATTACAGGTGGTGCAGGGTTTATCGGATCTCATCTCTCGGATCTGTTGATAAATGAAGGACATGAAGTGATTTGTGTCGATAACCTTTTTACAGGCAGAAAGGAGAATCTTAAAGAGGTCTTGCAGAATCAGAAGTTTGAGTTCGTGCGGCATGATGTAACGCAACCGATTTTGCTTGAAGGGGATGTTGTTTTTCATTTGGCTTGCCCCGCCTCTCCTGTGCATTATCAGCATAATCCTGTTAAAACGGTTAAAACTAACGTTATTGGCACGATCAATATGTTAGGTTTGGCTAAGCGTGTTGGAGCGAAATTTCTTTTAGCGTCAACTTCTGAAGTTTACGGAGATCCTTTAGAGCATCCTCAAAAAGAATCTTATTGGGGGCACGTTAATCCGATCGGTCCGAGAAGTTGTTACGATGAAGGGAAGAGGGTGGCTGAAACGTTAGTTATGAACTATCGCTTGCAACATAATTTAAACGCTAAGATTGTGAGAATTTTTAATACTTATGGACCACGGATGTTGTTTAATGATGGACGTGTGGTTTCCAATTTTATTGTGCAAGCTCTTAACGGTGAGCCGATTACGATCTATGGGGACGGCTCTCAAACAAGGTCTTTCTGTTATATTGATGATCTGATCAGAGGGTTTATCGCTTGTATGAAGAAAGATAATTTTTATGGACCTGTTAATTTAGGGAACCCTGTTGAGATCACCATTAAGGAGTTGGCGGAAATTATCTTAGATATGACGGGATCTAAATCTAAACTAATCCAGCAGCCTCTTCCGAAAGATGATCCAACGCGGCGCAATCCGGATATCACCCTTGCAAAAACAGAGTTAGGCTGGGAGCCAAAAATTACATTACGGGCAGGTTTAGCACGAACGATAGAGGATTTTGAAATGCGTTTAAAAGCAGGAGAGGAGTGGAGGAGTGAGTAAGATAGTTGTTACGGGTGGCGCAGGATTTATCGGGTCTCATCTTGTAGAGCTGCTTTTAGAGGATGGGCATGAGGTACATATTATAGATAACCTTTCTAGTGGTAGGGAGAGTAATCTTAAAAATGCCAAAGGTGCGGCGTTGCATGTGATGGGACGATAGAGGATTTTGAAATGCGTTTAAAAGCAGGAGAGGAGTGGAGGAGTGAGTAAGATAGTTGTTACGGGTGGCGCAGGATTTATCGGGTCTCATCTTGTAGAGCTGCTTTTAGAGGATGGGCATGAGGTACATATTATAGATAACCTTTCTAGTGGTAGGGAGAGTAATCTTAAAAATGCCAAAGGTGCGGCGTTGCATGTGATGGATATCAGATCTTCAGAGACTCAGGAGTTATTGCAGAGCTTGGAGCCGGAGGTAGTGATTCATGCGGCGGCGCAGATCTCTGTTACGCGTAGTATGCGTGAACCTGTTTTTGATATCAGTGTTAATCTATGTGGATTGTTGAATATCCTTTCAGCTTTTGCAGGGGGGGCGCTACCATTTTTTACCTTTATCTCAACAGGTGGTGCTATCTACGGAGAGCAGCAAGTGTTTCCGGCAACGGAGTCGCATCCGAACTTGCCGACCAGTGTTTATGGACTTTCAAAGAGGTCTTCTGAGATGTATCTGGATCTGTGGGCACGGCAATTTGGGTTAAAGTATGGTGTTTTAAGGTTGTCGAATGTGTATGGGCCACGTCAAGATCCGCATGGTGAAGCTGGGGTGGTGGCGATCTTTTCGCAGCTGCTCCTTGAGGGGAAGTCCGTAACGATCTTTGGTAGTGGTGAGCAGACTAGGGATTTTGTCTATGTTAAGGATGTAGCTAGGGCGGTGCGGGAAGTTTCTATGCGTAGGCAAACAGGGACGTATAATATAGGTACCGCTATTGAGACGAGTATAAACGATCTACTTAAAGAGTTCTGTTCTATTATGCAGTGTGATTTTAATCCGCATTATGTTCCGGCTAGAACGGGTGAACAACTTAGAAGTGTAATAGATCCGAGTTTGGCAAAAAAAACCTTCGGTTGGGTGCCGGAAAAAACTTTGCGTGATGGACTTGTTGAGACTCTCGAATGGTTTAAGGACGAGAATTAGTTTTTTTCAGATTTAAGCTGGACGGCAGGCTTTGTCACTGGTGGTCGGTTTTGGTGCCACCCTTTAGTTTTGGTAGATTTGGCATTTTTAGCTGGTTTGTCACTGGTGCCACCCTTCAGTTTGGGCAGATCTGGCAGATTTGGCTGGGCTTGGCTTTGGTGCCACCCTTCATCAGTGGGTCATTTGGGCAGTTGTCACTGGTGCCACCCTTCAGGATCGCTACTTTGGGTTGAGATCTGGCTGTCGGCATTTGGTGCCACCCTTCAATTTTGGTGGTTGGTCGGCTTTGGCTGGTCGGATTTGGTGGTCGGATCTGGTGCCACCCTTTAGGATCGCTGCTTTGGGTTGAGATCTGGCTGTCGGCATTTGGTGCCACCCTCCAATTTTGGTGGTTGGTCGGCTTTGGCTGGTCGGATTTGGTGGTCGGATCTGGTGCCACCCTTTAGGATCGCTGCTTTGGGTTGAGATCTGGCTGTCGGCATTTGGTGCCACCCTCCAGTTTGGGGCTAGATCTGGCGGCAGGCTTTGGTGCCACCCTTCATCAGTGGGTCATTTGGGCAGTTGTCACTGGCTGGCTAGATCTGGTGCCACCCTTCAGGATCGCTGCTTTGGGTTGAGATCTGGCTGTCGGCATTTGGTGCCACCCTTCAATTTTGGTGGTTGGTCGGCTTTGGCTGGTCGGATTTGGTGGTCGGATCTGGTGCCACCCTCCAGTTTGGGCGAATTTGGCAGCTTTTGGACGGCAGGCTTTGGTGCCACCCTTTAGCTTTACTCTAAGTAAGGCTTCCTGATATGGTCATGAGCAGGTGTCATCCATTAGCGCCGAGTGCTTTGCAATCAAGGTGTTTTAACTTTAAATTAGTAATAATTAAATAATATTAAGGTACTAACAAAAGCTTAAAATTTAGTTAAAAGTGGGTGTCCTAAAGAGAAGAAAGTATCTACACTCGAAAGTCAGGAGAAATAGTTTTTTTTGTTAAGTGAATGTGTTCTTCAAAAGAGCTGTTCGGCGAGATGGTGCTAAAAATCTGGAAGGTGAGTCTTTTTATGATTTTAAGGTGTTTTATGATTTTAAAGGTGGCAGTTTAAGTTGTGACAACAGATTTAATAAGAAATTTCAGTATTATCGCACATATTGATCATGGAAAATCTACTTTAGCCGATCGTATCCTTGAGTTTACAGGTGCTTTGCAAAAACGGGAGATGCAGGTGCAATTTTTGGATCGCTTAGATTTGGAAAGAGAGCGAGGTATTACGATTAAAGCCCAAACCGTACGTTTAGAATATAAGGCAAAGGATGGAAAAACATATCAATTAAATCTGATCGATACTCCAGGACATGTTGATTTTCATTATGAAGTTTCAAGGAGTTTAGCTGCTTGTGAAGGAGCGCTACTCGTGGTTGATGCTGCACAAGGGGTAGAGGCGCAGACTTTAGCAAATGTATATGTTGCCCTTGAAAATGATCTAGAAATTGTACCTGTCTTAAATAAAGTGGATCTGCCCAGTGCTAATGTTGACGGGGTAAAAGAAGAGATTGAAAGTATTATCGGGCTTGACGCAGAGCAAGCGTTAATGGTTAGTGCCAAAACGGGGATTGGTATATCGGAGTTGTTAGAGGCGATAGTGCAGAGGATTCCACCTCCAACGCGTGGTGATTCTGAAGCGCCGTTACGTGCATTAGTGTATGACTCGTGGTTTGATTCATATCTGGGTGTTGTTGTACAGGTTAGAATCATTGATGGGGTTCTAAAGAAAGGACAAAAAATTCGCTTTATGAGCTCAGGTGTTGATTATGAAGTTTATAAAGTCGGAGTTTATAATCCTCATCCACGAGATCTTGATCTTTTGGAAAGGGGAGAAGTCGGATATTTTGCTGCCTCAATTAAACGTTTAAGAGATGTTAAGATCGGAGATACTATTACCAATTCTGCCGATCCTGCTACGGAACCTCTGGCAGGTTTTAAAGAGATAAAACCGGCGGTTTTCGGTGGAATGTTTCCGACCGATTCCGATGATTATGAAAATCTACGTATTGCGCTTGATAAATTGGCTTTAAACGATTCTTCTTTTTCATATGAACCTGAAAGCTCAGTTGCTCTCGGATTCGGTTTCAGGTGCGGTTTTTTAGGGCTTTTGCACATGGAGGTCGTGCAAGAGAGGTTGGAACGTGAATTTGAACTGGATCTTATCACGACAGCGCCATCAGTTTGCTATAAAGCTGTCTTAGCAAGTGGTGCGGAAGTCTTTGTTGATAATCCGAGCAAGATGCCGGAAGGGGTGGCTTGGATTGAAGAGCCTTTTGTCTCTGTTACGATTCACGCTCCGCGAGAATATGTCGGTAATATTTTAAAGTTGTGTGAGGATAAGCGGGGGATGCAAACTTCACTTGCCTTTCACGGAATGAATCGGGCGGTGATAAATTATGAGATGCCGTTAAGTGAGATTCTTCTAGATTTTCATGATAAGTTAAAGAGTAGGACTAGAGGGTATGCTTCTTTCGACTATGAGCAGATCGGATATAGGAGGTCGGATCTGGTTAAGCTTGATATTAAACTTAATGGAGAAGCTGTTGATGCTTTAAGTATTATAGTGCATAAAGACCAAGCTTATTATAAAGGGCGCGATCTTACGGTTAAACTAAAGGAATTGATTGATCGGCAGATGTTTGAAGTTGCGATTCAAGCGACTATTGGGAATAAGGTAATTGCAAGAACTACTGTCAAAGCTCTCAGAAAAAATGTGACAGCTAAGTGCTATGGTGGTGATATTTCACGTAAGAGGAAACTCCTTGAAAAACAGAAGCAAGGTAAGAAGCGGATGAAGCAAGTTGGAAGCGTAGAAATTTCGCAAGAAGCGTTTTTAGCTGTTTTGAAGTTAGATGAAAATTAAGTTGGTGCCACCCATTAGTTGGATGAGATTTGTCGATTTTAGCTGCTTTGTGGTTGGTGCCACCCACCAGTCACCCTTTAGGATTGCTGCTTTGGGTTGAGATCTGGCTGTCGGCATTTGGTGCCACCCTTCAATTTTGGTAGATTTTGCAGTTTTGTCTGGCTTTGTCATTGGTGCCACCCTTTAGGGACAGCAGGACGGGCTGATACTGAAAAGCGGGGTCGGCTAGATCTTGAGGGGGGTTAAGAAACTGGTGCCACCCTTTAGGATTGCTGCTTTGGGTTGAGATCTGGCTGTCGGCACGGCATTTGGTGCCACCCACCAGTAAAACGGGATCTGGCAGGGCGAATTTGGTGCCACCCTTCAGGAGCTAGATCTCAACGGGGGTTAAAAAACTGGGTGTCCTAATTGGCAGCGGTGGCTTTTGGATCTGGTGCCACCCTTTAGGGACAATTGGACGGGCTGATACTGCAGAACGGATTGGCTAGGTCTATACGGGGGTTAAAAAACTGGTGCCACCCTTCTTTGTTGAGTGTTTTGTAATTAAGATATTTGAACTTTAAAATATAATAAATTTAATAATATCAAGATACTGGCGTGATACTTTAAATTTAGTTAAAAGTGAGTGTTCTAAAAAGAAGAAAATAACTACACTTAGAAGTTAGAAGCTTTTCTGGCTGCTTTGAAATTGGATGAAAATTAAAAAGAAAATTAAATATTAAGATTAAATATATAGTAAGGTGATAACGCCTGCTTTGCAGCTGTTAGGGATCATTGATTTGCTATCGCTTAAGAGGTGTTATAGGTTGAGTGAGTTTGTGTTTTGTCTGCTAAAAAGGGAGGCGTTTAATTTATGATTCCTCGTTATTCAAGTCCTGATATGGACGCTATTTGGAGTGATGAAAATAAGTTTAAGATCTGGCTTGAAGTTGAAACTTTAGCCTTGGAGCAGATGGTGGAAGAGGGGAAAGCGCCTAAAGAAGCCATTTTAGCGGTTAAGGAAAAAGCTGCTTACGATCCGCAACATATTGCTGAGATTGAAGATGAAGTTAAGCACGATGTGATCGCTTTTTTAACAAATGTTGCTGAGCATGTTGGTCCGTATTCTCGTTATCTGCACCGTGGTATGACCTCTAGCGATCTGCTTGATACCTCTTTTGCTGTGCAGCTCTGTGCAGCTTCTGATCTTTTGCAACGGAGAATTACACACCTTTTAGAGGTCTTGGAAGAAAAAGCACAAACGTATCGTCACACCCCCTGTATCGGACGTAGTCACGGCATTCATGCCGAACCTACATCGTTTGGATTAAAAATTATCGGCTGGTATGCTGAAATGAAACGGCATCAACGGAGGTTGCAGCAGGCGCGAGAGGAGATTGCAGTTGGTAAAATAGCGGGTGCCGTTGGGACCTATGCTTCTATAACTCCCACTGTTGAAGCACACGTTATGAAGGCGTTAGGGCTTAAACCGGAAACGGTTGCTACTCAGATTGTACAACGTGACAGGCATGCTGTTTTCTTTTCAACGTTAGCGCAGATCGCTACTTCAATAGAGAAGTTTTCTGTCGAGATTCGCCATTTGCAACGTTCGGAAGTGCGTGAAGCTGAAGAATTCTTCTCTAAAAAACAGAAAGGCTCTTCTGCTATGCCGCATAAACGCAACCCGATCTTGAGTGAAAACCTCTCTGGTTTAGCTAGGTTAGTGCGTGGTTATGCCTTGCCTGCCTTCGAAAATGTTGCGCTTTGGCATGAACGAGATATTAGTCACAGCTCTGTCGAGCGTGTAATTGCGCCTGATGCTACGGTTGTTCTTGATTTTATGTTGCAACGTTTTACAAAACTTGTGCAAGGCTTAGTGGTGTATCCAGATCGAATGCTTGAAAATTTAAAATCGAGTAATGGTGTGATCTTTTCAGGGGTTTTATTACTGGATTTAACGGATAGGGGAATGTTGAGAGAAGATGCTTACCGTCTGGTACAGAAACACGCTTTAGCAGCATGGGAGGGGGGAGCAGATCTTTGCTCCCGTGTTTTACAAGATAAAGAGATTACAAGTTTAGTTTCTGAAGAGGATATAAAGGCGATTTTTAGTTTAGATCGTTACTTGGAGCATGTTGATTATATTTTTGAGAGAGCGCTGGCTTCATAGCTTTTTATGCTCTTAAAAATAAAGACATTTTAAGTTTATAATTCATAAAGCGAGAATAATATAATGACAGAAAAAAAAGTTCTTGGACTCTTTCCAGGGCAGGGGTCTCAACAAGTTGGTATGGGAAAGGATTTTGTTGAAGCGTTGCCGTTAGCAAAAGATCTTTTTGATGTTGCGGATAAGGCACTTGGATTCTCTTTGTCAGAGATCTGCTTTGATGGTCCCATTGAAAAGCTTACGGCTACGCAGTTTGTGCAACCTGCTATCTTAACAGTTAGTACTATCTGTTATAGAGCTTTTTTGGGTGCGCACCCAGATCTGCAAGTTGTTGCTGCGGCGGGTCATAGTTTAGGAGAGTATTCGGCATTGGTGGCGGCTGAAGCGTTGACATTTGAAGAGGCGGTGCAACTGGTGCATAAACGCGGCAGGTATATGCAGGAAGCGGTGGCGGTCGGAGAGGGGAAAATGGTTGCAGTTCTTGGAAAAGAATTGGCAGAGATTGATGATGCTTTAGCGAAAGTTACTGTTGGAAGTTGTGTTCAGATCGCTAATATTAATGCACCAGGGCAAGTTGTGGTATCAGGGGTACAAGATGCCGTTAATGAGTTTTTGGAGATCTTAGGAGCTGCTAAAACAGTAGTATTGGCAGTCAGCGCGCCGTTTCATTGTGATTTGATGGAACCTGCTGCGCAGGAATTGGCAAAAGACCTTGATAAGACGACTATTTCTAAAGCAAAGTTTCCTATCTATTGCAATGTAACTGGTAAGGCAGTTTCCCAGCCTGAAGAGATAAGGGAAGCTTTGAAGAAGCAGGTTTGTGGTAGTGTGCGTTGGGTAGAGTGCATGGAAAATGCTTTAAGCGACGTTGCGCCGCAAGAAGCTATTGAGTTTGGCGCAGGAAGTGTGCTTTGCAATCTTTTAAAAAGGATCAACAAAGAAGTTCCGCGGTATAATGTTGGAAGTTTTGATGCATTGGTGCCACCCACTACTTTAGAAGCTTAGAATTGAAGGTGATTAAAGCTGGTAAAACTGGTGCCACCCACTAGTGAAGCTTGGTGCTGGACTGGCAAACTGGTGCCACCCTTCAGCTTTGCTGGCTTTGACGGCTCAGGGGATGAATTTGGTGCCACCCATTAATATTAACCTGCTTTACAAGTAGGACATCCAAACTTTAAACCCTAACTCTTCATATTTCAGGAATATATTTCAATAAAAAATTAAATATCCTTTAAAAAAGGTATTGTGCTTTAAAAATATTGGTGTATTATATATTACGTATTGCGTAATACGTTAGGAGATATATATCATGACATATCCAGATTGGGTTTTGAAAGAAAAAAAGAAAGGCACTGAGGTAGTTCACAGGAACGGCAAATATTATTTGTATAAAATAAGTTCTGTGTGGAATAAGGAAAAGGGACGTGCTCAGAAGGTTACCTTAGAATACCTTGGCAGGATAACTGAAGATAAGGGTCTTATTCCCCCTAAACGTAGGGGTTCTTACAAAGATGGAGAAGTTTCTGCAAAGGAGTATGGAGCTAGCAAAACACTTTGTGAGTTAGGAAAAGACATATTAAATCGCTTAGAAGATAGGTTTCCGAATGATTATCAAAAGATTTTTTCTATTGCTGCTTTAAGAGTAATTGAGCGTTGTCCGTTTAAGGGGATTGATTTTTTGTATGAGAAATCTTTTTTATCTGAACGCTTCGGAAAGCTTGCTCTATCTTCCTCTAGCATATCAAGGTTTTTAAGGGAGCTAGGTAGCCAGAGACCAAAGTTAGTTGGTTTTATGAAAGAGTATGTTTGCGATGTTGATTATCTTTTTTTTGATTTAACAAATATAATAAGTAAATCGGAAAATGTTGAAATAAATAGAGTTGGCTATAACAGTCATCATGATTTTGATCCTCAAATTGGCTTAATGTATGCTTTTTCAGCGGATGACAGTTCTCCCACTTATTACAGAGTTATTCCTGGAAATATAAGAGATGTGAGGGCATTTAAGGGGAGTATAGAAGAGGCTGGTATAAAGGATGCTGTAATAGTTGCAGATAAAGGGTTTGGCTCACAAGAGAATTTTAAGTTATTAAAAGAAGCTAATTTAAAATATATTGTTCCATTAAGGCGCAATAATTCAAACATAAACAGAGAGATTTTAAGATGTGGAGACAAGTCTAAGTTTGAAAATTTTTTCTTTCATAATGCTCGTCCTATATGGCCTTACTCATATAAAATAAACGAAGATCGTCTTATTGTTTGTCTTGATGAATCGCTTAAGGCTAGAGAAGAGACTGATTATCTGCGTAGAGTTCAAGAAAATATAGAAGGCTACACAAAAGAAGGTTTTATCGATAAACAATACCAATTCGGAACGATTACTTTTCAAACGAACCTCGATTTGCCATGCGACAAGGTATTTTGTTTATATAAGGCAAGAAATGAAATAGAGATGACATTCGATTTTTTAAAAAACCTATTAGAGCAAGATCGTGTATACTTGCAAGATAAATATGCGATTGAAGCTTGGGCGTTCATAAACCATATTTCACTTATGCTTGTTTATTTGATATATCATAAACTTAAAGAAAGTGAACTTATTTCTAAATATTCCATTCAAGAATTTATTACACATCTTAAATATATAAGTTATTTAAAAATCGGAGACTCGTGGGTAGTAAGTGAGATTTCAGGTAAAACACAAAAAATTTTAGAAAAATTAAAAATTCATATTACGCAAACGTGAAGAGTTAGGGTTTAAAATTGCAACAGTTAATAATATCAAGATATTAGTAGAAGCTTACAATTTAGCGAATTTGGTGCCACCCACTAGTGGAGCTTGGTGCTGGACTGGCAAACTGGTGCCACCCATTAATATTAGGCTGCTTTACAAGTAGGACATCCGAACTTTGAAATTGCAACAGTTAATAATATCAAGACATTAGCAGAAGCTTACAATTTAGCGAATTTGGTGCCACCCATTAGTTGGATGACGGGGACGGGCTGCAACTGCAGAACGGATTGGCTAGGTCTGTATGGGGGTTAAAAAACTGGTGCCTCCCTTCAGCTTTGCTGGCTTTGACGGCTCAGGGGATGAATTTGGTGCCACCCTTCAGTTTGGGCACTGGTGCCACCCATTAGTTGGATGACGGGGACGGGCTGCAACTGCAGAACAGATTGGCTAGGTCTGTATGGGGGTTAAAAAACTGCTGCCACCCTTTAGGATTGCTGCTTTGGGTTGAGATCTGGCTGTCGGCACGGCATCTGGTGCCTCCCTTCAGAGTTGGATCTTTATCAGATAAGGCTTGGTGCTGGAAAAAGCAGTCCAGTTTCCTCCGGTAGATCGCACATTAGGTTCATATTTTGAAGAGCCTGCCCTGCCATACCTTTAACTAGGTTATCCAGAGCAGTCATAATAACAGCGCGCCTGCCGCGTGACGTAACAGAGATATCACAAAAATTACTCGTTACAACATCTTCAAGTCTGGGTGGAGTAGGGCGCAGTCTGACAAAACGCGCATTTTTATAAAACTCTTGATAGAGAGCGTATAGTTTTTCTTGTTGCACATCTGTTGCAAACTCTAAATGAGCTGTCGTGTAGATACCTCTTGCGACAGGAAGGAGATGCGGAACGAAACTGCACGGCAAGTCTTGCCCTATAAACTGTTGAATTTCAGGTTCATGTCTGTGTTGTAGAGCTTTATAAGCCGTCATATTACCGTGCATTTCTGGATGATGCGTCGTTGAGGTCAAGGAGCGTCCTGCGCCAGAAGTTCCGGATTTTGAATCAAAAAATACAGAAGCGGATTTTTTACCGATTAATGGTGCTACTGCCAAGATACAGGAGGTGGCATAACATCCAGGATTTGCAATTAAACGACTTTTAGAGATCTCTTTTCGCCCTGTTGTTTGGGAAAGGGGTGATAATTCTGGAAGTCCGTAACAGAACTGATCTCGAATCTCATTACACGCTGGTGACTCGGGATAGTAAATAGCATGGTCATGTAGGTTTTTTAATCTGAAGTCTCCTGAAAGGTCTATAATGCGTAAAGAATCTGAAGAGTTTGTTTCTAAAAGGGCAGAGATAGTTTTTGCACTAACTCCGTGCGGTAATGCAGAGAAAATAACTTTCTGATTGTAAGGCGAAAGGTTTTTGAAATTGATTTTTTCTTCACAGGTTAGGTCATAAAAACCAAGCAGTTGTGGATGGAGATCTGATATGGGGCGACCAATATGGGAACGTGAAACCACAGAAACCACCTTTGCTTGCGGATGAGTTGCCAGTAATCTTAAAAGTTCACCTGCACCGTACCCGCTCCCACCTATTATGCCGATTCCGATCTTTTTATCCATGTGCGGTATCTTATGTAATCGTGCATTATTTTGCAATTTATCACTTTCGTGCTAGATATTGGCGGTTCGTTGCAATAGAAAAAAATCTTATGAAAGTAAAAGGTGCTTATATAAAACTTATTTTAACTGCTGTTTTTGTAGGCATATTATGCTGCGTCGTTGATAAAGATAAATTCGTTGCTGCCCTAAAAGCCGTTCCGCTTTCTTTAATTCTTATAGCTGCTGCCGGTTATGCTGTGACACAAGCTATTAGCGCTACTAAGTGGTGGGTACTTGTAAGAAGTGCAGGCATTGAAGTTTCATTAGGATACGTTATTCAGATCTTTTTTATAGGGATGTTCGTAAACGTTGTGGGTGTCGGAACCGTCGGTGGTGATATTGTTCGTGCCTTGATGCTTGATAAAAAAGATAAGAATAAAGGTGCAAGTTTAGCTACTGTTGTTGCAGATAGAGCTATTGGATTGAGTGTGCTTGCTTCAATCGGACTTATTGCAGGATCAATTTTTGGCTCTTTAACAGAGGAGCCGAAACTTGCAGTTCTTGCTCTCCTTGTGATTATAGCAGTCATTTTAGGCTTTTACTATGTAACAGAGATCTTGGGATATGCTGCAAAGAAGCTTCCCCGTTTTGCAAGGTATTTTAATCAAATAGCTACTGCCTTTCCGCGTGATAAAAAAATTTTTGCTAAAGTTGTTCTTCTTGCTATTGTCTTTCATTTAAGTCAGATCTCTCTTGTGGCGTACATCATTAAAGGCTTGGGTGCTGAAGTGCCTATTTCATATATCTTATTTGCTGTGCCGTTTATTAATCTTGTCACAACTCTTCCTATTAGTTGGATGGGGTTGGGATTACGTGAAGGAGCATATGCTTTTTTCTTTGCACCTAAATACTTTGAAAGCAGTGAGCAGGCGTTACTGGTAGGCTCAATCTGGTTTGTTGCGATGGTTATCGCAGGCGGAGTAGGGGGCATATTTTCTTTCCTCAAAAAGAAAGATCTGCTGCCATCCTTCAATGACGATTGAAAAAACTAGTGCCACCCTTCAGGGACAACTGAACGGGCTGGGACTGCAAAACGGATCAGCTAGGTCTTCACGGGGGTAAAAACTGGTGCCACCCTTCTTTTTGCCCTTAAATCAGCAATTATTGCAGGCTTGTCACTGGTGCCACCCTTCTTTTCTTTTTCTAGCGCCATCCTCACACTAAAGGGTGGCACCAATCCCAATCTCCAAACTTTTTTCATTTTTACCCACAATAAAATCCCAACTCTAGCGACAATTAAGCGTTAGAATTTGGCAATCCTGCCAAACTAACCGGCAATTCTGCCAATTTATTGATTATTTTTATTTTTCATCTGGAGTTGTCTTATGAGAAATCGTCGAGATAGGAGAAATCCTAATAAAATGGTGGTACATGTCACCAATAGAACATTATCTGGCTTGCCATTTCTAGCACGCCTTTTTATGAAATGGATCCTGTTAGGGATTATGGCACGTTGCCAAGAGCACCATCGTGTTAGAATTGCTCATTTTAATTGGATGAGTAACCACTTTCACATGATATTAGTTGGTGAAGGGAAACACATCTCTTCATTTATGGGAGAGATGGAAAGTGCAGTTGCACGCGCTATTAAGAAACTAACGCCGCAATATAGGAGAAACGTTTGGGATGGACGTTTTAAGGAGCAACGTTTGTTAACTCATAATGATGTTATCGATAAGATAGTCTATATTTATATAAATCCTGTAAAAGCAGGCCTTGTTGCACATGCTGATGATTGGGAAGGGTGTAGTAGTTTTAGAATGTATAAATCAGGCTCTTTAACAGTGCAGGGTAAGTATACCTCTTCTACTAATTTACGTAAGTTACCGCAGAGACTTCATAAAATAAGCGATGCTATTTTATTAAAAATGCTTAATATGTTTCCGCACACTTGTCATGAGCTTAAGATTACCCCTGATGCTTGGAAGAATTGTTTTGAAGAATCAAAAAACCTTACGTCTGAAGAGATCTTTAAAACAATAATGACAGAGATTTCAAAAAGGGAAGAAGAGATTGCACTTGAAAGGAAGGGGCATTTTATGGGGATGCGTAAAGTGCAGCAGCAATCGATAAATATTGCGTATGTACCTAAGAAGAAGACGCGTACGCCGTATTTAATTTGTTGGATTAAGGAGTTACGGATAAAGGCGATAGCAGAATATAAGGCTTTTTGTGAAGAGTGTAGAAAGGCTTGGAAGAAGTGGAAGCAAGGTGATATTTCAGCTAAGTTTGTTTATGGGGCATTTCGTCCGAGTATGCCTATTGTAGGTAGGCTTTGCGGGGTGGCGACCTGAAAAAAGTAATGTAAAAAAGCTGCTTTTTTGACCCGTTAATAATATGAAATCTAAATTTCAACAGGGAAGATCTATCTAAAATCTGGAAATAGTCAATTAATTGTAAATTGTAGTATCAAATTTAAGGAAATTTAAGGTGAGTTAAGCTTGCTGGCAGCAGCATAAGGAGAAAAAAGGCTGTCAGAAGAGCAAAAACAGCAACGCAGGTCGTACTGGTGGGTGGCACCAGGGATAAGGGCTTGGGGCTGGTGGGTGGCACTAGGGCGACCAAGTATTTTTATTGTGTTATTGTTTTTTTAGTGATGTTATAACGAAAACGGCTGCGTTGTTTTGCGTTAGCAGCGTGATCCTTGTTTGAATAAATTTTGTGAGTTCGGTTATGAGAAAGATCTTAGTTATTTTTATTTTAATGACCTCTTTATGCGCTTGTTCTGGAGTTGCGCACCTTTCAACTCCGGCAGCGCCCCAAGGTAGACCTGTTCTATCATGTCAGGCTTCTACAAGCGCTTTTATGTTGTTTAATTTTGCACCTATAGCATATAACGATATGTTGGAACGCGCTTTTAACGAATGCGCTGGAAGTATTGGAGCTTCAGCCTTAACGAATATCAGTGTGCGTGAAAAATGGTATTGGACCCCCGTCGGCAACGGCTTTATCACAACAGTTACAGCACAAGGGGTTAGATAATTTTAGCTATGCTTTGGATTTGGTGCCACCCTCTGTTGGATTTTTATTGAGTCAGAAGTTATTAAAGGGTGGCACCAGTGATACTGGTGGGTGGCATCAAGACACCCACCTAAAATTTGTTAGCTGTATAAATACTTGTAGTATTCATCAACCATACGTTTAGCAGAGAACTGCTCTTGCGAAGTCTCAATGCTGGATTTCATCATCTTGATCCATTTTTTTCTATTTTCATAGTATGTTGGAATTACTTCATCCATTAAGACTTTGTACATACCGCTAGAATCAACTTTATCAGCATCTGGACCCTCATAACGATTCCCGAACTCCCAACCGTTTTTACCTTCCTTAAAGCCTTCATCCCACCAACCATCAAGCACACTGCAATTCAAGACACCGTTCATCGCAGCCTTCATGCCTGAAGTGCCGCTTGCTTCACGCGGTCGAACTGGATTGTTTAACCAAACATCACACCCTCTGGTTAATAATGCACCTATGCGCATGTCGTAGTTAGGAAGAAAAACAACACTGTTCGGACATTTTTTTGAGATCTGTAAAATCTCTTCAATCATCCGTCTGCCATCTAAATCACGTGGATGCGTCTTCCCCGCAAAAACGATAGCCAACTTTTTACCTTTCAGAAGAGGTTGAATAACTTTTTCAGATTTAAAAATTAAGGTATGACGCTTATATCCAGTTACCCTTCTTGCAAAGCCGAGTAGAAGCACATCCTCATCAAGCGTTTGACCCGTGGTTGCTTTTATTTCATCTAAAAGCTCACGTTTCGCAGCTTGATGCACTTCCCACAAATCAGCTTTGCCAGACATTGCACGACAGATATCCTTTGATTGCCACGTAGCATTATGCACACCATTGGTAATAGCCAAGATCTCTGCACCATCTGTAACCCATGACCACATTTTTCTGGCTGTTTTCCCGTGCAACTGCGCAACTGCACTTGCTTTCCTAGAAATTCTCAATCCAGCAGCAGCCATATTAAACGGATCTCCTCCTAAGCGTAACATTTGGTCGTATGTCAGACCGTTATAAGCTCCCATGTATTGCAACAATTCGTGTTTGTGTTGCTCATTTCCGGCCGGTACGGGTGTATGCGTAGTGAAGATAACCTCCTGCTTCGTATTTGCTAATGCATTATCAAAACTTTGTCCTGCACAATCCATTTTTTCACGGATAAGTTCGATACCTGCAAATAACGGATGGCAATCATTGAAATGATAAAGGTCTACTTTAATCCCTAAAGCACGCAAGGCTCGCACGCCCCCGATACCCAAGATAATTTCTTGAGCGATACGATCTTCATCATTGCCGCCGTAAAGATTTGTTGTCACAAAGCGATCCGGATTTTCAGGAAGATCTGCATCTAGGAGATATAGCGGTACATTACCGAAACAGTCACACTTCCATACTTTACAAGCAACTTGTTCTCCTCTAATCCTGACACGAATAATTACGCCGGTATCTTCCAAAAAGTCATACTCATTTCTGGAATAACACTCCACTAATTTCCCATCTTCAGTGAAGGCTTGTCTGGCATAGCCGTGTTTCCAAAGAATACCCAACGCGACCATAGGACGTTTAGAATCACGTGCTGCTTTAATAATATCCCCAGCCAAGATCCCCAAGCCACCGCTATAGATCTGAAATCTGTAATCTAAACCATACTCCATACAAAAATAAGCCACACTTGGATCCTTGCAAGTTTTTTTTGAAGTTTTACAGGTAGCTACATTTTTTGCAGACTCTTTAAGTGATGAGCTTTTTGCTGATATTTTTTTCATCCAAATTCCTTAAAAATAATAGTTAAAACATTACTGCGGAACATCCTTTTATAATATAAGATCCTATTAGAAAATGGATAAAAAGCAAAGAGGGATTGAGGTATAAGATAAAAAACGATTAAATCATTAAAAATCGTTTTGTTTTCTGAGAAAATTATAAAAAAGGATTGTTAATTAGTGGCGAATTTTAACAATTTATCAAAAATACCGGTTGTCGCAGAATCTGAAAATTATGCCAAAGATGCTAAAAAATTTGCTAATGAAACAGGGATGCCGTATTCCGAGACATCAATAACAGATGAATGGTGCTATTTTTCCTTTGGAGACGCCCTTTCTCTAAAAGTACGAGAAGAAAATAACAAAAGAGATACTACATTTAAGATCGATTTTTGTGATGGAGAGTTGCGTCATCGCAATATATATGGTGCCAACCGTTCCTCTCTTTTAGCCAAAGCTATCGGCGCTCGTAGTCGAGAGCATGCGCCTTATGTTCTTGATGCTACTGCTGGATTAGGGAGAGATGCTTTTATCTTAGCTGGACTCGGCTGCCGCGTTCTTATGTTAGAGCGTTCCCCTGTTATTGGAGTTCTACTGGAAGATGCTTTAAGGCGGGGGATGCTCGACGCTGACGCCCAAGAAGCCGTTTCAAAGATGTCATTAATAAAGGACGATGCTGAAGAATATCTGAAAAAATTAGCAGACACATCTATGGCAGCTCTTCCGGATGTTCTGTATTTAGACCCGATGTTCCCACACCAAAAGCGTTCTGCTTTAGTAAAAAAAGAGATGCGTATTTGCCGTGATATAGTAGGGGGTGACCCCGATGCTGACAAGTTATTGGTTGCTGGATTAAAAACTAAGATAAAACGTATTGTTGTAAAAAGGATGCGTACGGCTCCATTTCTTGCTGGTTTAAAACCTAATCAACAGTTAATGGGTAAAACCAACCGTTTCGATCTTTATTTAAAATAATTACGGTGTAGAGGGTGGCACCAGTACGCTAGCAGCCAGTGACAGTCGAATGGGCTGAAACTACAGAGCAAGTCAGCTAGATCTGGACGGAGGTCAAAAATTAAATTTGGTGCCATCCATTAGTTGTTGGGAGTTGATGGGAAGTCAACAGACGAGGAAAGAAGGGTGGCACCAGTGAGCAGAATCTTAAAATTGCAATAATTTAATAACATCAAAGTGTTAACTAGAATTTAAAATTTAGCTAAGAGAGAGAGTCCTTTTTATATTAATGGGTGGCACCAGTACGCCACGCCTTCAAGGACGGCAGAGTGGGCTGAAACTGTAGAGCGAGTCAGCTAGATCTGGACGGGGGGTTAAAAATTTGGTGCCACCCAACAGGGACGGCAGAATGGGCTGAAACTACAGAGCAAGTCAGCTAGATCTGGACGGAGGTTAAAAATTTGGTGCCACCCTTCAAGGACGGCATGCCCAGCACAGCACCCCGCTAGTCAGCATAACATCTAAAAAAGAAGGGTGGCACCAGTGAGCAGCCAGTGAGCAGACAACCTTAAAATCACAATAATTTAATAACATCAAAGTGTTAACTAAAATTTAAAATTTAGCTAAGAGAGAGTGTCCTTTTTATATTAATGGGTGGCACCAGTACGCCACGCCTTCAAGGACGGCAGAGCGGGCTGAATGTAGAGCGCCAATCAGTTGATGGGAAGTCAACAGACGAGGAAAGAAGGGTGGCACCAGTACGGACGGCACAAAAATTTGGTGCCACCCACCAAGGACGGCAGAGTGGGCTGAAACTAAAAACCGAATCGGTTAGATCTGGACGGAGGTCAAAAATTTGGTGCCACCCTTCAAGGACGGCATACCCAGCACAGCATCCCGCTAGTTAGCATAACATCTAAAAAAGAAGGGTGGCACCAGTGAGCATGCAATCTTAAAATCACAATAATTTAATAACATCAAAGTGTTAACTAAAATTTAAAATTTAGCTAAGAGAGAGTGTCCTTCACCAGTACGCCAACCACAGACGAGGAAAAGAAGGGTGGCACCAGTACGCCAGCTAGCTCCCCGCCCTTCAACATAACGTCTAAAAAAGAAGGGTGGCACCAAGTTTACGCTCTACTTTTTAAATCTCTGATAATACGTTTTACGCCGAGCACTATTAAGAAACAGACTAATGCCAGTAGGGTTGCGCCGATAATAGCGAGATATCTTTTATCTGCCACCTGCCAGCTACTAACGATTATGTGTGATAACGCCCAGATCGAGGTTGCAAACATAAAGATAGCTGGCAACGCCATAAAAACAGTTTTTCTCCGTGTGCGAAAAAGCCAGAGCGTTACAACCATTAACGTTATTCCGGCTAAAAGTTGATTTACCGAGCCAAAAACAGACCAAAGTGATGAAATAGTGTTGCCGGACATTAACACCATCGCCAAAGCGGCTACTGCGAAAGTAGCTATCCAACGGTTTGCAAAGAAATCACGCGTACTATTAAGGAGTTTTGCTATCGGCTTAGAGGCGGAAGGCACCGCAGTTAAAGCACGATCAGACGGTAGTAAAATCTCTTGCCAGATAAAGCGTGCTAAACGCATGGTGGTGTCAAGTGTTGTCAATATAAAAGCAGAGATGGAGAGTTCTATAAAAATTGAAGCGGAGCTTTTCGAAATGCCAAACCTCGCAATAAGATTAGCTATGCCATCAGCAAACATCTTTTGTGGTTGAAAGTTGGAGGATATGTATTGCGCGTGAAACTCTGCATGCGAAAGATATCCGACACTAATGACTGCTAAGATTGCCAAAATACCTTCTACGTACATAGCACCCATCGCAACAGGACGAATATGCTTTTCATTATCAACTTGCTTTGAGCTGGTGCCTGATGCAACCAACGCATGAAAACCGGAACACGCTCCACAAGCTACCGTGACAAACAAGAGCGGAATAAAATCAGGGAAGATACGAAGCTTATCAGTTATGCCGTAAGCTTCTTGTGGGTTAATAAAAAACGGTAGCGATATCGTCGGCTGTCCGATAACTATCCCTATAACTGCAGCCGCTATCATCACTAGTAGTATATATGAATTTAAATAGTCACGAGGTTGTAGCAAAAACCAAACAGGTAGGATTGAAGCTACAATAGCGTAGCAAAGTAATCCGATACGCCAAAAGTTTTCAGCACATTCTGCAGAGTCGCAAAACATCTCATAATTCATGGGGAATTGTTCGCCAATCCAGATGCAGGCAAAAAGTAATGGCACAAAAATAAAGGTGGCTTGCAGTAACGAAAGGATTCGTGCTCTAGTTAAAAGAGCAAATAGCGGAGCCATTAAGATAAATAAGATAGAGGAAGTCGCCACAGCAGGTGTCTGCACAAAAGACTTCGCCACTAAGACTGTAAAAACAGCAACAACGACAATTAATGTCCCTAAGCAAAACAGTAAAAAAAGTTGTCTTCCAAGATAGCCGAGCTCTTTCTCGATAATGTATGCAATTGAACGCCCTTCATTTCTGACTGAAAGAAACATAGCAGAAAAATCGTGAACGGTACCGATAAAGATACACCCCAGTAAAACCCACAGCACTGCACCGCCCCAACCAAATTCACAAACAATAATTGGTCCGATGATCGGTCCAGCACCCGCGATAGATGCGAAATGGTGCCCAAACAATATGTACGGAGAGGTTGGGACATAATCGATATCATCTCGCTTGGTGTGTGACGGGCACGGAATTGAGGGGTCGACTCCGAACTGCTTAGAAATTAAACGCCCGTAAAAATGATAGGCAAGATAAAATGCGCAAGAAACGATAAGTAATAAATGTAATCCGTTCATGGTTGTGCAATACTACTTTTAATGGAAATTTAAAAGATCGAAAAACGGATTAAAGCAGATAATCAAAGAGAAAAAGGACGTTTGATATTACGTTGTTTTTTGAGGTTGAAGTGGTTTTATCCATTTTCGCAGATTTTAGTATGGTTGTATAATGGTATAGAAAGCGGAGCGTCCTATGTCTTCAAATAAAACATTTTTTGCTTCAAATGATACCCCTCTAAATAACTCTTTTGAGTCTGAAGGCATTAAGGACGCTTTAATTTTTGAGGATGCAAAACGCACAATCCCGATAGGCGTTGAATTATTGGAAGAAAGCCTTAATAGGGTTCCTGTTGAATTAAAAGATGGCGTCCTTGAATTAGTGGCTTTGCGTTTATACGTCCCCCCTCAGAAAGAGGCTTCACTCAAGAGTTGGATTGCAGAGTTTGAAGAGAGACACTCTATAAAACTCGTCATCCAGAGGCATCCGAGTTATAAAGGTATTCAAAATTTATTCAATGATTATTTGCAAGGGCAGACTATTTTAACAGCTGCACATATTCCCACTCTGGAAACAATAGTAAATAAATTTTTTGGCACCCCCCCTGTAGTTAATGATCTTGAAGAAAAAATGAAGTTAATTCAAAACTTGCCGGATTTAACGAACTTGCCTCTGATCGCTATTGATGCTGCCTCTACAAAAGATCCGGAAGATGCTTTCTGCGTGGAAGAGTTAAGCCCCGATCTCTACCGTTTAACGGTTGCTATCTCTGACATTAGTTGGATGATTAACCCGCGTGGAGCACAACTGGATTTTGCAATAAATCTTGGTGCTACCATTTATACAAAAAGGCGCAATATCTCAACGCTGGGGGTGCTGGCGACAGAAAGGCGTACGCATTTTTCTTTAGAAAATAAAAGTCCGGCTTGGGTTTTGCAATTTGAGATCTCTACAAATGGGAAGGTAAAAGTTCTTACCAGCCCTTTTTTAGCAGATGTTTTAGTTCATAGAACACTTACTCCTGATGAGATCATAACTTCAGCGGGAACGGATCAAAGCTTGCAGAGCTTAATGAAAGTGGCGCTTCTCCTAAAGCTGCATAGATTAGGGAGGAAGGTTAACGATACCCACTTACAAAACATACAGGTTAACCCAGGGTTGGTCGTTTCAGAGATAATGATCAAAACAAAAGAATCTTTTGCAGCTTTTCTTGACAAGTATAAATCAAAAAAGGCGATATTTAAGGTTCAGCAGAACCTTTCGCTCAATAAAATTCGAGAATTGGTGCGGACTTTAAGAAAGATGGGGATCTTTGTGAGAGCTGATAACTTTCGTAATCCGATCCTCCTAACTGATCTCCTTTCTGAACTGCAAGAGATGAGCTTTGATGCCAGAATTAAAACAGGACAGGATACAGGCGGCACTGATCGTGTCATGAGAGATATCTTAGATGTGCTTTTAAAACGAGCCCATTATGATTCTCATAATAGGGGGCATAAAAGCTTAAGTGTTCCCTCCTATTGCGATATTAAAGGTAGACTTGCTGCCGGTATTATTAATCAGATTCAAGCGCGTAACATTCTAACTGGTAGTGCTGCTACTTACAGTAACATAGAGATACGTAAAATGGTTAATAAGTTAAATAGGCAGATGAAAAACTACGGAATTAAAGTTTATACTTTAAGTTTCCTTGAGATGTTAAAATCAAAATTAGCCACCGTTGGAGATACTTTTCAAGGCGAAGTAGTAAAAACTACCGGCACTACAACTTTTATAGATGTTGCAGGTTTTAAAAGATGGGGCGTTGTGCACCTTCCGCAAAAAAGAGAGCAGGGGACAGTTCTGGAGTTTAAATTAAAGGGATATTCCTTACAGGCACAACGATTTCTGTTTGAAGTTAATCCTTGAAAAAACAACCCCCCCCCCTTTAAACAAAAAGTGTAAATTCGGTGTACATTTTTAAAAACTTTCAAGATAGGGCGTAAGCGATCAAAACGCTCCACGTCCTTGACAGGTTTATGCTTTAATGTGTCCGTGTCGGAGGAGGATTTTTTATAAGGCCTTGAGAGTCTCTGCCCACATACACTTCAGGTGCGCAGATAGTTTGGTGCTATGAGGTGGAAAAATTTAAAAAACGTCACGTCACTCGACTGCCTCTTGCTAGGTCAATATAATTTTTGTTTGAGGTGTGCTAACCCCACTGTGGTGTCAGATTAGGCGATACTTTTTAAGATAAAGATCTTTCTTAAAAAAATCAGGATACTCTTTTAACGTCATAAAATTACTACTGTATTGTTGTTTTTTATTATAAAACAGAGATTGAATTTCTTAATTTGTGAAAGCAAAAACTTCACCCTTCTTACGCAGAGAAAGGGTAATAAAAATTCCTTATTCGTTGTGTTTTTAAATGTTCACGCTTTGTTAAATATTCGTATTGCCTCAAAAATAGATGACAAAGCAATCTGTTGCGAAGATACCTTTTATTTTGCTAAATTGAAGCGAAAATTGTTAATTAAAATGAGTTAAAATGATAGCGATATTTGTTGCTGCTCTTGTTATTTCTATTGGTACTTCGTTTGTTTGTTCTCTAATGGAGGCAGCTTACTACGCCGTCTCCATATCTTATGTAAGGAGTTTGGCTGAAAAAGGAAGTGGAGTCGGTAAGCTTTTACTAAAGTTTAAGGAAGGTATTGGAGAGCCGATCTCTGCCATATTAATTCTTAATACTGTTGCTCACACTGCTGGTGCCTCTGTCGCCGGTTGGGCTGCAGCAGATCTGTTCGGACCTAATGCATTGCTACCTTTTTCTATAATTTATACTTTGGCAGTTTTGTATCTTAGTGAGATCTTGCCAAAGTTGATAGGGGTCATGCATGCTAAGGTGGTAGTAAGGATTTTTGCATATCCACTCAATTTTTTAATTAAGATTCTCTATCCGTTAATCTGGATTTCAAATTTAATGGCACAAAAAATTCCATCAGGGAAAGGTGGAGAGATCTCAACAGAGGAAGTTCTTTCGATGGCAGAGTTGGGAGAGGAAGAGGGAGCGTTAGATAGTTTGGAAAGCTCTGTTATTGAAAATATTATCGGGTTAGACCAGATTTTGGTTGGTGCTGTGATGACTCCTCGTGTTGTAGTGATGAGGTTTAATGAAGCTTTAACGCTTGAACAGATAAAACCAGAGATGGACAACCTCTCTTATTCTAGGGTGCCGCTATATTCAGAAGAAGATCCCGATGAGTTGACCTCCTATGTTACGCAACGAGATATCTTTAGAGAATTAGTGCATGGGCATAATCAAAAAACTTTAAAGGAGATCTCTCGACCTTTGAAAACGGTACCAGAATTGATGCGTTGTGATAAATTACTCCTTGAAATGTTTGCTGAGAAGGAGCACCTCTATTCTGTTGTTGATGAGCACGGTGGATTAGCTGGTATCATCACGTTGGAAGATATTATAGAAGAGATTATCGGGCATGAGATCGTTGATGAATATGATGCTGTTAGTAACATGCGAGCTCTTGCTAGGTTGTTGCGTTTTAAAAAATGGCGTAACAGTAAGGCTAATGCTGCTAAGCGACAATCGAAACTAAAAGATACAAAAGAAAAGCTCTAGCGATAAGATAAGAAGTTTTTGATGTTTTCTTTTATGCTGGCTGCCAAAGTTTCTTTGTCTTCGTTTCTTACTTCCGCAATCTTATTAAAAATGTAAGTAACACCGGCAGATTTATGAAAATCTGTTATGTTGGAAGCGTCTGTTTCAATAAGAATTCTATCACTTGGAATCTCTTTTATAACGGTTAAGAACCTTTCTTCTGATAGTAAATTATAAGCAAATGAAAAGTATGCTCCATAATTAAGTAGCTTTGAAAGAACTTGCGCCGACCCTGAAAAGGCGTGAAACATCAGAGACTGCGGAACTTTCGTGCTTGAAAAAATATTCAACAACAGGTTCCAACTTTTGACTATATGAATTGATGTGGGGAGTGACATTTCTACTGCTATGGCGAGTTGCCTTCGGAAAACATCCTCTTGTATTAAGATGCTATCAGGTATTGATAGCATCTTTCTTGAACGATCTAGTCCGATCTCTCCTATCCCAAAAGGATACTTTATTAAAAGATTGCGCAGTTCATCTTCCCAATCTAGCGAAGCTGAGTGTGCATACCAAGGATGTAAACCAAAAAAAGGAATTACATCACGATGGCGTGCGGCGATCTCTGCAACGTTCTGCCAATCAGATTGCTTTGTACCATTACAGATAAAACGAGTTATGTTGTTACGACGAGCTTCTTCTAAAAAGAGATCTTGCTCTGTAATGGTGCCGAAACTTTGTAAGTGTAGGTGCGAATCGCTAAAGAACATAAGTGGAACATGGATTAGAAAAAAATGCTTTAATAGTTTGTAATTAAAACCTCCGTAATTTTGCCGCGCCCCGATCCTTTAGAGTTAATAACACGAGCTGCTTTAACTTTATAAATATTGAAGCCTTTATATAGTTCCATAATTAACGGTGCTGCCGAATTGGATAGCATCCATTTTACGCCGCGCTTATCAAGTTCTACGCAAACATCTCTTAGTCTTAACTGCTCGTCTTGTCCGAAGCCGTTGGGATTGTAAGTTGTAAAGTTTGAAGTTGCACTAAGTGGGGCGTACGGTGGATCGAAATAAACAAAGTCTCCCTTTTCTGCTTTTTTTAAAACAGACTCAAAGGAGGCGACTTTTAGGTGTGTATCCTTGAGAGCTATGCTACAAGCTTGTAAATTATCTTCATCAAGCCACTTGGGATTTTTGTATCGTCCAAACGGAACGTTAAATTGCCCTAAAGAATTAACGCGATACAAGCCGTTGTAACAGTTCTTGTTGAGGTAAATCAGACGGCTTGCTTTTGAAACAGAATGCCAACGATTATAACTCGGACGACGATCGGCGTTACGGATTTCATAATAATATTCTTCACCACCTTTATGCTTTTTTAAGGCTTGGCATAACTTCTTACAATTATCACGAACTGCTGTGTATGCGTTAATTAATTCTCCGTTTATATCAGAAAGATAGGCATTCTTCGGTTGAAGCTCAAAGAAAAGAGCGCCTCCCCCGACAAACGGTTCAAAATAACGATTAAAATTACTCGGTGCGAGACCCTTTAAGATTTTTAAGAGTTGTTTTTTTCCGCCAGCCCACTTGATAAAAGGACGTGGTGATGGCTGCGGTTCTGGAATTGAAGAGAGCGGCAGTTGTATTAATTTAGGAGTCTTAGGACGTTTTTTTAAACGTTCGCTAGACTTCGTGCGTGATTTGGCGTTAGTTTCTGAGCTTGATGCCATAAGTTCTAGTTCTTTTGTTTACTTTAAAGAGTTTAAAGTAAGCTAGCACAAAAGTGACCATGCTTAAAATACTAAAATATATCTATCTGAAAAGATTGTGTAAAATTATCTGGTTTAGTTAAATTTTTATCTTTTGCTAACCTCTTGATATTACTAGCGTCTCTGTTGGATGGCACCAAATTCCCAACCACCAGATCTAAGCCCGTTCAGTTGTTCTTGGTGGGTGGCACCAAATTCATCCAGTCGCTTAAGCCATCAAAGCGGCAAAAAAGAAGGGTGGCACCAGTTTTTTAACCCCCGTCGAGCGGCTAAACTGAAGGGTGGCACCAAGATCGCCAAACCTAAACTTCTGCTAATGTCTTGATATCACTAGCGTCCCTGTTGGGTGGTACCAAATTTTTAACCTCCGTAGAAATCTAGCTGACTCGTTCTGCAGTTGCAGCCCGTCCTGCTGCTCTGTTGGGTGGCACCAAAACTGCCAAACTTAAACTTCTGCTAATGTCTTGATATCATTAGCGTCCCTAGTGGGTGGCACCAGATTTTTAACCCAGCCTTTCAATTAGGACACCCACTTTTTACCCCCGTCTAGGTCTAGCTACTTCGTTTTTTAGTATCAGCCCGCTTAATCGTCCCTAAAAGGTGGGGGAGCTTCTGAAGGGTGGCACCAAAAGCCAAGCCAGCCAAATCTGCCAGATCCCGTCCTTACTGAAGGGTGGCACCAAATTCCCAACCACCAGATCTAAGCCCGTTCAGTTGTTCTTGGTGGGTGGCACCAAATTCATCCAGTCGCTTAAGCCATCAAAGCGGCAAAAAAGAAGGGTGGCACCAGTTTTTTAACTCTGCAGTTACAGCCCGTCCTGCTGTCCCTAGTGGGTGGCACCAGAATCGCCAAACCTAAACTTCTGCTAATGTCTTGATATCACTAGCGTCCCTGTTGGGTGGCACCAAATTTTTAACCCAGCCTTCCAATTAGGACACCCACTTTTACCTGAAGGGTGGCACCAAATTTTTGATCTCCGTCCAGATCTAGCCGATTTGATTTGCAGTTGCAGCCCGTCCTGCTGTCTCTGTTGGATGGCACCAAATTCCCAACCACCAGATCTAAGCCCGTTCAGTTGTTCTTGGTGGGTGGCACCAAATTCATCCAGTCGCTTAAGCCATCAAAGCGGCAAAAAAGAAGGGTGGCACCAGTTTTTTAACTCTGCAGTTACAGCCCGTCCTGCTGTCCCTAGTGGGTGGCACCAGAATCGCCAAACCTAAACTTCTGCTAATGTCTTGATATCACTAGCGTCCCTGTTGGGTGGCACCAAATTTTTAACCCAGCCTTCCAATTAGGACACCCACTTTTAGCTGAAGGGTGGCACCAAATTTATCCAGTCGCTTAAGCTGTCAAAGCGGCAAAAAAGAAGGGTGGCACCAGTTTTTTAACCCCCGTCCAGATCTAGCCGATTCGATTTGCAGTTGCAGCCCGTCCTGCTGTCCCTGTTGGGTGGCACCAAATTTTTGACCCCCATCGAGCCGATCCCGCTCTGCAGTTGTACCCGTTCTACTCTCCCTTGAAGGGTGTTCAGTTGTCCCTAGTGGGTGACTCCAGTAACACCTTTATTTTAAGGGATCATCTGTACTTTTATTTTTTCTTCTAAAATATTCAATTGTAGTAGTTGTTAAAGTGATTATATCCATTACAAACATCGGATACGCTTTAATGTGAAAATTAAAGATGATCCATTGCGCGTATACAGATATGAAGGTCAGCCTCATATGTTGAGCAGATTTTGATAGCGATGCTAAAATAATAAACGATACCGTAGCGGTTATTGGGAGAATCCCAAACCAAGAATTCTTGTTAAAGCAGATTCCTAAACAGATTATTCCGATACAAATAAGGGAGATATTATATTTATTCAACTTCCCCTTTAAGTCTAAAATATTTCTTATCATAAGTATGAGAATAGAAGTGAAAGCTGAATATCCACCTAACATAAGGAATGAAAGCGCATAGAAGATGTTGCCGATCAACAGAACGGCTACCATGTTCTTTTTATTCTTGCCGAATATTGAAACTAGGGTAAAAAATACACCAATAAACGATAAAATTTGACCTAAAATAAAATCATCCATAATTTTAACAACTCTTGTAATAAACGATACACCCTTAGCGCAGGTCACACACACCTATATTTACATCCTTCCTTGTATTCAAATTTTAAAAATATTGGAAGAGAACGGTTCCAGCACGGTTTTGATCGCATTGCAGAGATGGGGCTAAAAAAATGCAACGAGGAATGTAAAAGTTATTACTCTGTGCCTGTTAATTTTAAAGCAGATATTCCTCCTTTTAATAATAAACAAGCTATGTTAACTTTTCCGCACCCCTCTAAAATATAAGAGACTCGGTGTCTAAAGAAAATCTTTGACAGTTCTTTTCTTTTTTATGTTTTTGTTGTCGGGGTATCTATCTATTGTTTTGCATCGGATCTTTCCTTACCGAGCAGCTTTGATAGGAAGGTGTGGAGGCAAATAGAACGGTATAAAGGAGCAATAATGGCTGACGGTGAGATCCGAAATTTTCTCGAGATTAGTTATGATAAGCTGGAAGAATTAAACCTCGAGGCGAAACAAAAAGTTGCGGCACGTGTTTGTGATGATGATTTGCGGGAGCATTACGTAAAATATCTTACCGATGAAAGGAGGATCAAAGCTTTAACAGTCTGCTTTAGCGACTTAGAGGGCCGCTTCCATATGTTGGATTATGACAAGAAGTACTTACTTAGGTCGTGTGATAATTTAACCTTTGATGGCTCGTCGATACACGGTTTTTCGCAGGTACGTGAATCAGATCTGCGCTTGGCGATAGATTGGGGTAGCTTCCGGTGGTTGCCCTCAGATATTTTTGGACCTGGAAAAGTTTTAGTGTTCGGTTTGATTCTCGATCAAGAAGGGAGAAGTTATAGCGCCGATATGCGTGGCAGATTAAAACACCTCTGTGACGATCTCTATAAAGAAAAACGTCTGCTGGCAAATGTCTCTGTCGAGTGTGAAGGTTTCCTTTTTGAGGGGATTAATGCGGAGCAACATTTTAGCCCGAGTTATAGTAATGGACACGGTTTTAAATTAGTTTCGAGCGGAGGATATTTTCATTCCTTACCGAAAGATCCTTTAAAATTGTTTATTGATGCTTTAGCAGAGGCACAACGTGCGTTAGGGTTTGAAAATGAAAAAGATCACCCTGAAGTTGCTCCGTCTCAATTCGAGTTGAATTACCGCTACTGCGATGCTTTGCAAGCTGCCGATCAAATTCAATTATACAAATTAACAGCGCGTCAAGTTGCGGATAGTATGGGTATGACAGCTTGCTTTCTTCCTAAGCCGATAGCTGGAATAAATGGAAGTGGTATGCATTGCAATTTTTCATTTGCACGCGATGGGGAAAATCTGTTTTATGATAAAGATGGAGAAGGGAACCTTTCTCCTATGGCGTGGGATATTGTGGCTAGGCTTTTAAATAATGCAAAAGATCTCTGCCTCATATTTAATTCAAGCGTTAATGCTTATCGGCGTTTAGATTCTGCTTATGAAGCCCCGAACAAAATAACAGTTTCTACTACTGACAGGACTTCAATGGTGCGGATTCCACTTGGTAATGCACAAACCTCCCGTTTAGAGGTGCGAAGTGTGGCTCCTGATGCTAATCCGTATCTGACGATGTTAGCTTTAATTAAGACATCTTTTGAAGGTCCACTTAAAAATGTTGGGGATCTGGAAGAGTTCAAGCGTAATGAGCAGATCCTTCCAAGTAATATCTATGATGCGATTGATGCCTTTGGCAGTAGTGATTTTATCACAGCTATGCTGGGAGAAGAGTGCCAAGCAAAGTATTTGGAGCGAAAGGTTTTAGTGGCTACTAGATCTCCGAGAGAGCTGGGGAACTGGGTTAAACGTAGTGAAATTTTATTTCATCATGAGGTAACGGATCAACATATTTGGAATGAGTTCTAAAGCTCCTCTCATCCTCTAAACGTTTTAAACATTAAGAAGTGGGGGAGATATACCCCCTTTCCCTGTTCTTCTTTATATTTTATCTTCTCTTGCATGATAAAAGACAAGAGAGGACTATCAACTATCGCTTTGCATGCTGGAGAAAATCGTCGTTCTGATACAAACGCTGCTGCTGTACCGATCTATCAAACGTCATCATTTATTTTTGACAGTACGCAATGTGCAGCAGATCTTTTTGCCTATAAAAAATCAGGCAACATCTATTCACGTCTTTCCAATCCGACTAACGATGTTCTTGAGAAAAGGATTGCAGCTTTTGAAGGCGGCTCCGCAGCTGTCTCTACAGCTTCCGGAATGGCCGCTATCTCAAATGCACTTTTGACAATAACAACTTCAGGAGATGAGATCGTTTCAACAGATAATCTATACGGTGGGTCGTATTCCCTCTTAAATCACACCTTCCGTGATTTCGGAAGAACTGTTCGCTTTGCACCTTCTACGGATCTCAATGCTTTAAAGAGTTTAATTACAGAGAAAACAAAAGCGATCTACACCGAAACGATCGGTAATCCGAAGGTTGATGTGGCAGACTTTGAAAAGTTAGCTGAGATCGCTCATCAAGTAGGTATCCCGCTAGTCGTTGATAATACGGTCGGAGTAGGGTTGGTGCGACCATTCGATTTCGGAGCTGATATTATTGTTATCTCCGCCACAAAATATATCGGTGGACACGGCACATCTTTGGGTGGCTTAATAGTTGATTCTGGAAAATTTAATTGGAATAACGGAAAATTCCCAACCATCACTGCACCAGATCCAGCAAATCACGGTTTAGTCTTTTGGGATGCCTTTAATGATGTTCCTGAGGTGGGAAATATGGCTTTCGCTGCAAAGGTGCGTGGGGTGCTTTTACGAGATCTCGGCGCAGCCTTAAGCCCGTTCAATGCCTTTCAGATCTTGCAAGGGTTTGAAACTTTACCCCTTAGACAGAAGCGTCATTCTGAAAACGCTTTGGCGGTAGCCGAACATTTAGAGGCACATCCGAAGGTAGCGTGGGTAACGTATCCAGGGCTTCCTTCCAGTCCTTACCATGCGGTTGCTTCAAAATATTTAAAGAACGGATATGGCGGGCTGCTCGGTTTCGGGATTAAGGGCGGACGTGAAGCGGGGGTGCGCTTTATCGATTCCGTAAAACTCCTTTTACACTTAGCAAATATCGGGGATGCTAAATCTTTGGTTATTCATCCTGCTTCAACAACACATCAGCAGCTAAGTCAGGCTGAGCAACTCGCTACGGGAGTTACTGAAGATTATATCAGACTTTCTGTCGGTTTAGAGGATGTCTCAGATATCATCGCTGATATAGATCAAGCATTAGAATTTTAACCCCCGTAGAAAACCTAGCCGATCCCGCTCTGCAAGTTGCAGCCTGTTCGTGCTTTTAATTAGGACACCCACTTTTTACCCCCGTGAAGATCTGGCTGATTTATTCTGTAGTTTCAGCCCATCCAACCGCCCCTGAAGGGTGGCACCAAATTTTTGACCTCTGCAAGTCGCAGCCCGTTTAGTTGTTCTTGGTGGGTGACTAGCGTCACTGAAGCTAGCGTCACTGAAGGGTGGCACCAAAACTGCCGAATTCTAATTTTTGCTAACATCTTGATATTACTAGTGTCCCTGAAGGGTGGCACCAGCATCTAGCCGTCCAAGCCAATTAGGACACCCGCTTTTACTGGTGGGTGGCACCAAATTTTCAACCTCCGTCAAGATCTAGCTGATCCCGCTCTGCAGTTGTACCCGTCCTGCTGTCCCTGAAGGGTGGCACCAGATTTTTAACCTCCGTACAGACCTAGCCGATCCCGCTCTGCAGTTGTACCCGTCCTGCTGTAACTGAAGGGTGGCATCAAAACTGCCGAATTCTAAGTTTTGCTAATATCTTGATATTACTAGATGTTGTAATTTTAGATTTTGGATGTCCTATTTGCAAAACGTCTGCAGCACTGGTGGGTGGCACCAAATTCATCCAGTCGCTTAAGTTGTCAAAGCGGCAAAGCGGTAAAAGAGAAGGGTGGCACCAGATTTTTAACCTCCGTACAGACCTAGCCGATCCCGCTCTGCCGTAGAAAACCTAGCCGATCCCGTCTTGCAGTTACAACCCGTTCGGTCGTCCCTGAAGGGTGGCACCAGCATCTAGCCGTCCAAGCCAATTAGGACACCCACTTTTACTGTTGGGTGGCACCAAATTTTTAACCTCCGTCCAGATCTAGCCGATTCGATTTGCAGTTGCAGCCCGTTCAGTTGTTCTTGGTGGGTGGCACCAAATTCATCCAGTCGCTTAAGTTGTCAAAGCGGTAAAAAAGAAGGGTGGCACCAAATTTTAACCTTCGTAGAAACCTAACCGATTCGGTTTTGCAGTTGCACCCGTTCAATCGCCCTGAAGGGTGGCAGCAAAATCGCCAAACCTCTAAAGGTGTTTAAAATACAGGTAGAGCGTCAATATAAGATCAAAGGTGTTTGAGAAAAGCATTTTGAAGCCTGCTAAACCTTGAGATACCCAAGCAGCAATCAACGTTAGTATCGTAAGGTTCATACTAATAATAAAAGCAAGAGCAACTTTAAAACCTCCGCGTATATAGGTTAAATCCGTTTGATGTGGGGAGATATCGCGCATATTCATAAGAAGATCAGCGCCAACGCCGATCCCTATTAGAGGGATAGTCAGCTCTGGGATTGAAAAATATATCGGAACAGCCAAAAAGGCAGCGAAGATAGTCATCAAAGGGAACCAATATGGAGCAAGCGCAATCATGGCGTTATATTTTGCAGAATCCTTAGTATAAGAATAGGTATAGTGCCCTGTCTTTTCTTTTACACACAGCTCTTTAAATTTATTACCAGCGAAAGCTGCCAATAGATAGTGCTTTAACTCGTGACACGCTACGGAAAAATGCTTAACGATAAAAACTTCAGCTATTAAAAGCCCTATTACTACACCGATAATAAATTGTAGCCAATTTGATGGGGAGTTTTCGTCAAAAAGGCTCGGCAACGAGATTAAATTAAAGAGAGAGATAAAAATTAAACAGATCAGTGTAATAAAAAATGCAATGCCGCCTGATTTTTTCGGTTTTATCTCCTCCTTTTCTTTCTTAAAGCCAAACATCGAATTTATTTATACCCCAACGCTAAGCAACCCAAGTACACTTTTTCCTTCCATCATATCAAAGAAAACCTGTCCACCAGATGAAATATGATCGAATCTGTGATCAAGCTCCATCGAACGGGATATCTTCTTCGGTTGCCACACCATCAACTGCCGTTAACCAACTGTCGTCAAGGTGTGTACTGCTTCCATTACTTAAACCCTAACTCTTCATATTTCAGGAATATATTTCAATAAAAAATTAAATATCCTTTAAAAAAGGTATTGTGCTTTAAAAATATTGGTGTATTATATATTACGTATTGCGTAATACGTTAGGAGATATATATCATGACATATCCAGATTGGGTTTTGAAAGAAAAAAAGAAAGGCACTGAGGTAGTTCACAGGAACGGCAAATATTATTTGTATAAAATAAGTTCTGTGTGGAATAAGGAAAAGGGACGTGCTCAGAAGGTTACCTTAGAATACCTTGGCAGGATAACTGAAGATAAGGGTCTTATTCCCCCTAAACGTAGGGGTTCTTACAAAGATGGAGAAGTTTCTGCAAAGGAGTATGGAGCTAGCAAAACACTTTGTGAGTTAGGAAAAGACATATTAAATCGCTTAGAAGATAGGTTTCCGAATGATTATCAAAAGATTTTTTCTATTGCTGCTTTAAGAGTAATTGAGCGTTGTCCGTTTAAGGGGATTGATTTTTTGTATGAGAAATCTTTTTTATCTGAACGCTTCGGAAAGCTTGCTCTATCTTCCTCTAGCATATCAAGGTTTTTAAGGGAGCTAGGTAGCCAGAGACCAAAGTTAGTTGGTTTTATGAAAGAGTATGTTTGCGATGTTGATTATCTTTTTTTTGATTTAACAAATATAATAAGTAAATCGGAAAATGTTGAAATAAATAGAGTTGGCTATAACAGTCATCATGATTTTGATCCTCAAATTGGCTTAATGTATGCTTTTTCAGCGGATGACAGTTCTCCCACTTATTACAGAGTTATTCCTGGAAATATAAGAGATGTGAGGGCATTTAAGGGGAGTATAGAAGAGGCTGGTATAAAGGATGCTGTAATAGTTGCAGATAAAGGGTTTGGCTCACAAGAGAATTTTAAGTTATTAAAAGAAGCTAATTTAAAATATATTGTTCCATTAAGGCGCAATAATTCAAACATAAACAGAGAGATTTTAAGATGTGGAGACAAGTCTAAGTTTGAAAATTTTTTCTTTCATAATGCTCGTCCTATATGGCCTTACTCATATAAAATAAACGAAGATCGTCTTATTGTTTGTCTTGATGAATCGCTTAAGGCTAGAGAAGAGGCTGATTATCTGCGTAGAGTTCAAGAGAATATAGAAGGCTACACAAAAGAAGGTTTTATCGATAAACAATACCAATTCGGAACGATTACTTTTCAAACAAATCTCGATTTACCATGCGACAAGGTATTTTGTTTATATAAGGCAAGAAATGAAATAGAGATGACATTCGATTTTTTAAAAAACCTATTAGAGCAAGATCGTGTATACTTGCAAGATAAATATGCGATTGAAGCTTGGGCGTTCATAAACCATATTTCACTTATGCTTGTTTATTTGATATATCATAAACTTAAAGAAAGTGAACTTATTTCTAAATATTCCATTCAAGAATTTATTACACATCTTAAATATATAAGTTATTTAAAAATCGGAGACTCGTGGGTAGTAAGTGAGATTTCAGGTAAAACACAAAAAATTTTAGAAAAATTAAAAATTCATATTACGCAAACGTGAAGAGTTAGGGCTTAAATTAAGGTTCGTTGTGTTACAACCATCGTTGCGCCGCAAACATCGAATTTATTTATACCCCAACGCTAAGCAATCCAAGTACACTTTTCCCCTCCATCATATCAAGGGAAACCTATCCACCAGATGAAATATGATCGAATCTGTGATCAAGCTCCATCGAACGGGATATCTTTTTCGGTTGCCACACCATCAACTGCCGTTAACCAACTACTGTCAAGCTATGCGCGCTGCTTCCATTACTTAAATTAAGGTTCGTTGTGTTGCAACCATCGTTGCGCCGCAAACATCGAATTTATTTATACCCCAACGCTAAGCAACCCAAGTACACTTTTTCCTTCCATCATATCAAAGAAAACCTGTCCACCAGATGAAATATGATCGAATCTGTGATCAAGCTCCATCGAACGGGATATCTTCTTCGGTTGCCACACCATCAACTGCCGTTAACCAACTGTCGTCAAGGTGTGTACTGCTTCCATTACTTAAATTAAGGTTCGTTGTGTTGCAACCATCGTTGCGCCGCAAACATCGAATTTATTTATACCCCAACGCTACTAATCCAGGGACACTTTTCCCTTCCATCATATCAAGGAAAACCTGCCCACCAGATGAAATATGATCAAATCTGTGATCAAACTCCATCGAACGGATAGCTTCTTCAGTTGCCACACCACCAGCTACCGTCAAGCCGTGCGCTGCCCCTAGTGATTGAATAAGGTTCGTTGTGCCGTGGGTGTAGTCTTCATTTTCAATAGTACCCATCGGACCGTTCCAAAGGATCGTTTCAGCATTTACGATCGCTTCTTCAAAAAGGATACTTGTAGCAGGCCCGATATCTAAGACCGTAGAATCCGCTGGAACCTCTTGCGCTGTAACACATCTAGCTATGCCGCGCGATTTGATAGAATCACCGATCCGAAAATCGACAGGGAAGTAAACTTTACTATCACGTCTTGCCAAAGTTCCGATAAAACCCAAGATCTTCGGGAAAAGGTCTCTTTCAATTAGAGAACGTCCCATCTGTGCGCCTTGCGCAGCAAGAAAGGTATTTGCTAGAGCACCACCGACTAGAAGCTTATCTGCTTTTTGCGCCATATTATGTAAGATCTCTATACGTGGAGCAGCTCTAGAGCCTCCAATTATTACGCAAAACGGACGCTTCGGATTGACAATTGATCTGTCATAATACTCAAGCTCGTTCTTTAACAATAAACCGGCAACAGGGGTTTTGTTGATGGCAAAGACAGTAGTGGTTGACGCCGAAGGTTTAATTGCATCAGCAAAGGTATCGGAAACGTAGATATCACCGAGTTGAAGCAACTCTTTGGCGAATGACGGATCGCAAGCAGCATCTTCAGAGTTAAGCGCTAAGTTCTCACACAATAGCACCTCGCCCATTTCAAGGTGCGCACTTTCTTGTTTGGCTTTAGCAAGTGAATCGGCGAATTTTATCTTTAACTCAAAGCGAGCGCTTAATTTATCAACGATGTTTTTTATAGATTTTTGAGAGGAGTTCGATGTCAACAAAATAATTGCAGCTTGATGCTCCTTTAAGTACTGCAAGCTAGGCGCAATTCGGCGATACAATCCTATAAGATTTAAAACTTCACCGTTTTCATTTAATGGTAATTCTGCATCAAAGCGTAGGACGACTTTTTTACCCGTTACATCAATCTCATCGAGAAATTTCATATCTTACAAACCCTCTTATTACCCCGTGCGACGATACTAAGCTTTAATGTTTTTTGCAAAGTACAAAAAGAGCGGCGTCCTTAGGAAGAAAATTTTTTAACAAAGTAAAAAATTGTGACAGTTGCTCATTTTTTATTTTCGTTTTACCGTCCTAGTTTGGAAATTATCACAACGCTTAATTTGTAATTTTATCAATTTTGAGGAATCGTGAAAAACATTTTATTGGTGGTCATAATATTTTTGTTTGCAGGGTGTGCGGCGCAAAACGTAGAGATATCTTCATTTAATAATTACAATGATTATCCTCGTTATAAACAGAGCCAACACTTCTTCTTCTTTGGAGTTGGGCAATACTCTTCAGTTAATGCCCTTCAGATCTGTGGAGGTCGTAGCGTTTCTATGGTGAGGACTGAATATGAACCGACAGATCTCCTTTTTGCCATCTTGACGGCTGGAATTTATACCCCAAGGACAGTAAGTATATATTGCAAATAAGTGCAGACAATTTTATAACTTCGTTTATTTGTTGCTAATTTTTGCAATTACTGTTTGCGATAAAAACGTGCAGATCTATATTCTGCCCCTGTGATGGTACGTTGGACATTTAGTTGTTCTGTTTATAAAAACAGTGTGTTAAATGTCGGGGATTGTTATTGTTGAAGGACTTTTGTAAGTATAAACAGTTATGAGTTGGTTTCTAAGAGAAAAAGCACCTAAACCTTTAGTGGAGTCAAGTGATAAGCTGGTGATTCCTGATGATATTTGGACTAAATGCCCTGAGTGTGAAGCTGTATTATACACAAAGGAGCTGAAGCGCGCCTACGGCGTTTGTCAAAAATGCGGCTATCACTTTCGCTTAAAAGCACGTGAACGTATCCCTCTTTTAGTTGATAGACACTCTTTCGAAGAGATTGATGCTACTTTAAGTGGTGTCGATGTCCTTAATTTCCGAGATACAAAAAGATATAAGGAACGTCTTAGGAAAGCCGAAAAAACTACGGGAAGCATGGAAGCAGTTATCTGCGGACGTGCCAAAATTAAAGAGATCCCTGTGATGTTGGGAGTTTTCGAATTCGGTTTTATCGGTGGCAGCATGGGCTCTGTCGTCGGAGAAAAATTAACACGCTTGATTGAAAGAGGTATAGCGGAAGATCGTGCGGTGATAATCGTCTCCGCTTCCGGTGGTGCCAGAATGCAGGAAGGGATGTATTCTTTAATGCAGATGGCGAAAGTTAGCGCTGCATTAGCCAGATTAGCTCGAAACCGTATTCCGTATATCTCTGTACTAACGCACCCAACTACGGGGGGTGTGGCTGCTTCTTTTGGAACATTGGGAGATGTTATTATTGCGGAGCCGAAAGCTGTCATAGGTTTTGCTGGCGCTCGTGTAATTGAACGAACCATCAAACAAAAGTTACCTGAGGGATTTCAACGTTCTGAATTTCTGTTAGAGCATGGGTTTTTGGATAGGATCGTGCAACGTGCTGATATGCGGGATGAGATAGGGTTGATACTTGAAAACTTTGGACGAACGGTGTGTTAAACGTGATCAAACTACGCAATTATCATAACTTGTTTTTAATCATATTTAAAAATGTCATACCGCTTTTGTTATGTATGATCCTCTCAGCACATTTTATGGAGGCAGTGGCGCAAACTGAAAAGGTAGAGCTGTTCTCTGATGATTTAAAGGAAGTCCAAGAAGGGAAAAAAAAGAGGCTAGCTGAGATCTTAAAAACAAGCGCCCCCACTGATAATAATTTAAAGTTTGATGCGCCCAACCTTGAATACGACAAAGAAACTCAAAAGATAAAAGGTGATGGTGGTGTCGTTATCTCCTATCAAGGTTTTACCGTTCAAGCAGATGAGGGATCGGTAGAGACTGAAACGAAAAATGCCGAATTAAAAGGCAATGTATTCATGGCGTGGCCGGATGGCGATATCGGGTGTGATTCTGCCAATCTAAATTTAGAGTCAGAGACAGGTGTTTTTTACAACAGTAATGCTATCTGGGAAGACGGACAATATAAGATAGCGGCGGAGAAAATTAACAAAGTTTCCGAGTTTGATTATCGTTTTGACAACTCTTCTCTTACAACGTGCCACTGTGCTGACAACTCTTGCCCGTGGAGTATTAAAAGCAATCGACTTGATGCTAGACAGGAAGGTTATGGTGTGGCACGTGGTACTTGGTTCGAGATGTACGGAGTGCCGGTCTTTTATATGCCGTACATGATTTTTCCAGTAAAGGCAGAAAGACAGAGTGGATTACTTGCGCCACGTTATGGTTACAGTAGTGAAGACGGCGTTTCATATTGGCAGCCGATCTTTGCCGTAATTGATGATCAGACAGATCTTTTACTGGAACCTTTTATTGAAGCAAAAACAAGACGCGGCACAGGAGTTGAGTTTAGAAAAGTCTTTTCGCAACGTAGCAATCTGACGACAAAGTTTTTATATTCTGACGAATCTCCACGTGACGGAGATCTAAGAGGCGTGATTACTGATGGAATGTATGATCCCACTTTTGATGAGGATCGTTACGGTGTTTATGTAAATCAATCTTGGAGGTCTGAGCAGGATGCTGAAGTTCCTCTTAGTTTAGTCACAGACGTTCATTACGTCAGTGATGATCTTTTTTTAAGAGAGATGGATGATTCCGTCTTCGGTCTTTACAATCAAAGATACGCCACATCGACCATGCTTGGTACGGCTTCCTTTGGTGATTATCTAACGACCTCTATCGGCGGAGAGTATAATCAGGCGCTGTTTTACGATAATGATGATTTAATCTTTCAACGCTTGCCGGAGGTCACGTTATCTACTAAACGTAATTTCAGACCGTTCGGATATACCCCTTACGGTTTAAAGTTACAGACTGCTGCTGATTTTACCTACACGGAGTTTAGCCGTGATCTAGGCTATGACGGAAGTAGGTTTGATCTAAATCCAACCTTAAAAATGCCGTATCACTATAAGAACTATCTGAATGGTGAGTTCGGAGTCGGATTGCACTACACGAGTTATCTGATGCGAGAAGATATGTTTCCAGATGATAGTGGTGTCGTGCTTGATGATGGTGACCGTGCAGTGCCCAATTTTACCTACACCCTTTCAACCGGCATTGAACGGGTCTATGACGTTGATTCTGATAGCCCTTTGGCGTGGTTAACATCGCTTGGCTATACCAATCGAGATAGAAAATTACGTCGTGTTAAGCACGTTATTGAACCAGTTTTCGGCTACCAATATATTCCTGATGTTGAGCAAGATGATCTACCCCTTTATGATTCATTAGATAGAATTCGACATAAAAGCTTATTTCTTTATGGTGTAAAAACCTCCTTAGTGGGGCGTTATTTGCCGGACAATGTTGCAGGTGAGGACGTTCCAGAGTTAACCCCCGAGATTGAAGATCTGCCAACCATAGATAGCGAAACGGCCTTTTCTGAATTGGATATGCCGCGGCAGTTCGATAGAAGGACCTCACGCACGCGTGTGCGTCCAGGAGAGGTAAGAGAGGTGATGTCTTTTTTCATTAGACAAACGTATGATTATGTCAAGGAGTCTGATGATGACGAAACGACGGAGCCTTTTTCTGATATCGGGATGACGTTCACCTTTGATCCGACACCGAGTATCGGCTTCTCTACAACGGGGAACTACGATTATGAGAGCTCTAATTTTTCCTCATGGGATTTTAGCACAAAGTTTTTTGACGATAGGAAAGATGCCATAAGACTTGGCTATACATACATAGATGAAGGCACAGAGGTGAGCCAACTTACAGCGGGGCTTGAAGTGACTTTAACGGATCTCTTTCGTGCGGGGTATTATACCCGTTTTGATGAGGAAGCTAGTGAGTTTTTAGAAAATATGGCGGCGATTCGCTATACCAATCCGTGCAATTGTTGGCATCTTGATCTCGGGTATAGAGACAGGTTGAATCCAGATAAAACGGAGATAATGTTGACCTTGACCTTTAGAGGGCTGGGAGAGATCGCTCAAAGGTTTGGTGTCGGTAGCGAAGGAACAGGGAGTTTTTAAGTATAAATTAGGGAGATTAAAAGATGAAGGTATTAGTTACGGGCGGAGCTGGTTTTATCGGATCTAATTTAGTTCATTTTTTATTGGATGAACGTCCAGAATGGAAAGTTTATGCGTTAGATGCCTTAACGTATGCTGGTAATCTTGAGAATCTTGAGAAGTGCCGTAGCAATTATAACTTCTCATTTAGGAAACTTGATATCACTAATGAAGAAGATGTTAATGAGTTTTTTGAAGAGAAAAAATTTGATCTTGTTTTTCATTTAGCAGCGGAGTCTCATGTAGATAGATCAAATTACAGTGCGTTGCCGTTTGTTAATACAAATGTTTTAGGAACGGTTAATCTTTTAAATGCTACTATCGCTAATAAAGTTTCCCGTTTTGTACATATATCAACTGATGAGGTTTACGGATCATTAGGACCGAGCGGATCTTTTTTTGAAACAACACCGATAAATCCGACAAATCCGTATGCTGCCAGTAAGGCAGGATCTGATCTGATGGTGCTATCTTATGTTAAGACGCATAAGCTTGATGCCGTGATCACCAGATGTACCAACAACTACGGTCCGTTCCAGTTTCCAGAAAAATTTATCCCGTTGTTTGTGACCAATGCTTTGGAAGATAAAAAATTACCCCTTTATGGTGATGGGATGAATGTTAGGAGTTGGATTCATGTGCTCGATCACTGCCGTGCTCTTTTATGCATTGCAGAGAAGGGTCGCGCTGGTGAGGTTTATAATGTTGGTGGTTTTAAAGATGGCGAGAAGCCTAATCGTGATGTTGCCATTAAGATTTTAGAGATCCTCTCCAAGCCAGAAAGTTTGTTGCATTTTGTGGCGGATAGACCAGCGCATGATAGACGTTATTCTGTTGATAGCACGAAGCTACGAACTGAATTGGGGTGGGAGCCGATCGTGCCTATGGAGCAGGGCTTGGTCGATACTGTGGAATGGTATGTGAATAACAAAGAGTGGTGGCAAAAGATAAAGAGTGGGGAGTATCTAGATTTCTACGATATGCATTACGGCAAAGAAGAATAGGGCAGGGCTAGAGGTAGCTTGAAGATTAGCGAGATAGTGTATTTAAAAGTGCAATTGGTGTGGAAAAAATGAAGACTTTAATTTTTGGTGGTAATGGTCAATTAGGAAAAGAATTAACAGCTCTTGCTGCCGTGCGTGGGATTACTGCTGTGGTAGCAGATCTGCCAGAGGTAAATATCTGTGAACCTCTCTCTATTGAAAAAGCCGTAGCCGCCGCTGCTCCTGATGTTATTATCAATGCAGCAGCTTATACAGCGGTTGATAAAGCGGAATCTGAAAGAGATCTTGCTTATAAAGTTAATGCAGAGGGCGCTATTAATTTAGCTCTAGCTGCAAAAAAAGCGGGGTGTCGTTTTTTGCATGTATCGACAGATTATGTTTTCGGAGATGGTTTCGATAAACCTATAACAGAGGATGCTGCTACAAACCCACTTAATGTTTATGGTGCATCAAAACTGGAGGGGGAGCGTGGTATCTTAGCGGAGTATGCGGAGGGCACTTTAATAGTCAGAACAGCTTCGCTGCACGGTCAATACGGTCATAACTTTGTGCATACCATGCTTAGGCTTTTTAAGGAACGTGAACAGGTTTCCGTAGTTACGGATCAGGTCATGTCTCCGACTTGGGCTGGCTGGTTAGCAAAAGCCCTTTTGGAATTAGCTCAACAAGATTGTCTTGGGGTTGTGCACGCTTCCTGCGGAGAAGCCGTGTCGTGGTTTGATTTCGCTCAGGCGATCTTAGAGTATTCTCAAGTTAAATCACCAAGCAAAGTTAAACTTCTTCCCATTTTGGCGGCTGATTATCCCTCTGCGGCGAAGAGGGCTTCCTATTCGGTATTGGATGTAACAAAGTTGCGCGGCTTAACTTCTGATGATTTTGTAATCGGGTGGCGAGAAGGATTAAAATCACACTTAAAAAATTTAGGTGAATGTTAAAGATTGCATCAAAGTATTTCGAAGGATCGAGTGCAAATTAAGTTATGGAACGTGAACTAGATGTTGTTATTATGGCTGGAGGTCAGAGCACCCGTTTTTGGCCCGTAGCCAGACGCGCTGCCCCGAAACATTTTCTAGCGATGGATGCAAAGTTGCAAAGTTTCGTTGTTGCAACTGTTAATAGAGCGAAAAAGCTTACAGATAAGTCAAATATCTTAATTGTCGGTCATGCAGTGCAAACCGATTTAATGCGACAACACGTACCAGATATAAAATTTTTAGGAGAGCCGAAGTCTTGTAATACCGCAGCTGCCTTGGGGCTTTCTGCATTACATATACGAAGAAAAAATAGAGATGCTGTAATGGTGGCTTTACCGGCAGACCATGCAGTTTTGGATGAGGAGCGTTTTAGAAAGACGATCATTGATGGTGTTAGAATGGCGCTCTCTTATGATGTATTAGTTACAATAGGCATTATTCCGACCTTTCCGCATACTGATTACGGTTATATTCGTAGAGGAGATCGGATCGGGGATGAGTGTTGTACGCGTGGTGCTTATATGGTGAGTCGTTTTTTTGAAAAGCCTAGCTTACAACGTGCTCGACTTTATTTTGGATCAGATGAATTTTATTGGAATAGCGGCATGTTTATTTGGCGTCCCGATGTTTTGTTGGATGCGATTAAAGAGTATATGCCGGATCTTTATAGTGGTTTGATGAAAATTGATCAGGCGCTTGATACTCCGCAGGAGGCACAAATCTTGGAGGAGGTTTATGCTACTTTGCCCGTTACTTCTATAGATTTCGGTGTGATGGAGCATGCTAAAAATTGTGTTGTAGTGGATGCTGAACCGTTTGGTTGGGATGATGTTGGTGCTTGGGATGCTTGGGCAGAGCATTTTGAAAGTGATGAAGATGGCAACACAGCCTTAGGCGATGTGATGTTTATGGATAGTAGTGGTTGTATTGTGCATTCTGAAAAGAGTTTTGTAGCTGTTAACGGCGTAGATGATTTAGTGGTGATTAACACCTCGGATGCTTTATTAGTATGTCAGCGTGAAAAACTTTCTGATATAAAAAAAATCGCAAGCGAGTTACGACGACGCGGCAAAACGGAACTTCTTTAATAAAAGGTGTTATAAAGAAGGGTATAACCTTCTCGGTGATTTTTTCTCTAAGGTAGCTATTTTTCCTCCCCTCTTTTTAGGTCTGCTCTGTCCTTAACGGACTGATGCTTTAATCTATCTGTGGAGGAGGTGGGTTTTTTACAATATTGTTTTGATAGTGTTTGGATAATTTGTAGGTAGTGGGAAACCTAGAATCAGGGCGGTTTTCTTCCTAATCTGGATGATGTTTAAAAGGAGGGGGATTTTACGCGGCTTTTAACGCTCTTTTTAAAGATTTTGCAAAAAGCTTGAACCTTATTCTTATTTTTATTATGCTGCTGCGGCATTCTGAAGGTGCTCTTTTGGTGTTTTTAATCGGGGAAATAATATGACAAATAAGGTTGCGTTAATTACAGGGATAACCGGCCAAGATGGCTCTTATCTCGCAGAGTTACTCCTAGAAAAGGGGTATAAAGTTTATGGAATGGTTCGCAGATCATCAGTTGAAAAGTTTGAAAGGCTAGCCGGTTTTATCGATAAGATCACTTTGTTGCAGGGTGACTTACTTGATCCTTATTCTTTAGTTTCAGTCTTGCAAGATGTTCGTCCTACGGAGGTTTATAACCTTGCTGCTCAAAGTTTTGTGCCGACAAGTTGGGAGCAACCTGTTTTAACCTCTGAGTTTACGGCGATAGGTGTTACCAAATTACTAGAAGCGATACGCTCTGTGGATCCGTCAATCAGATTTTATCAAGCATCCAGTTCTGAAATGTTCGGAAAGGTTCGTGAGGTTCCTCAAACAGAGTTAACTCCATTTTATCCCCGTTCTCCTTACGGCGTTTCAAAAGTTTATGGGCATTATATCACGGTAAATTACAGAGAGTCGTATAACCTGTTTGCTGTGTCAGGGATCCTTTTTAATCATGAATCACCGCGACGTGGTTTGGAGTTCGTTACCAGAAAGGTGACGAATACTGTGGCGAAGATTAAACTAGGCTTAGCAGATGAGTTGCGTCTTGGAAATCTTGATGCTAAACGGGACTGGGGCTTTGCTGGCGATTATGTGCGCGCTATGTGGCTGATGTTGCAACAAGATAAGCCGGATGATTTTGTGATTGCAACGGGAGAGACCAGAACAGTTAGAGAGCTTGTAGAAACGGCGTTTGCGTGTGTAGATTTAGATTGGGAAAAGTACGTTAAGATCGATCAGAAGTTCTTTAGACCAGCAGAAGTGGAGCTCTTAGTGGGAGACCCATCAAAAGCTAAGAAAGTTTTAGGTTGGACTCCTTCTGTTACGTTTCCTCAGATGGTGGAGATGATGGTTAAATCAGATCTCGCTGAGTTGCAGAAGAAATAGTGCAGATCAACAGTGTCTATTTTTAGCTGCGAAGACTATTGATGTTTATTCTGCTTGGTTTGAAAAAACGTGAATAGTGGAAGGGGTGTCTTATGAGAGCACTGGTTACGGGAGCGACGGGTTTCGTTGGAGATCATCTCGTGCGTCACTTAGTAGAGAGTGGCGATGAGGTTGTCGGTACCTATATCCCAGCTGCAGGGCTACCTCCTTTTGAAAAAGTTGCAGGGTGTGAATATCTGAAGTGTGATGTAACAGAGGCTAGCACGGTGACCTCCATAGTCTCACGTTTTCGACCTGACGCTGTTTATCACTTAGCTGCGATCGCTTTTGTGCCGGAAGCTGAAGATGATTTTAACCGCACCCTTGCTATCAATGTAGGCGGGGTAAACAATGTAGTCAGGGCGTGTCACTTAGCGCAGCTAGGGTCGGCACTCCTTTTTATCAGCTCTGCGGAAGTTTACGGGCGTACGGTAGCAAAGAACTTACCACTAACGGAAGAAACTCCGATCAATCCGGCTAATAATTACAGTTTATCAAAAGCTATGGGCGAACTGGTTGTGCACCGTTATGCGCAGTTCGGTTATGTTAGAGGGATTATTGCACGTCCGTTTAATCATATCGGCCCAAAGCAAAATGATCGCTTTGTAGTATCAAGTTTTGCGAGGCAGTTGGCGCGTATTGCCAAAGGTGATGTGGAGCCGATTATTAGGGTAGGGAACTTGACTGCGCAAAGGGATTTTAGTGATGTTCGCGATATCGTACGAGCCTACCGACTAGCTGTTTTAAACGGTTCAGGCGTTTTTAATCTATGTTCAGGGCAAGCCGTTCCAATCAGTCAGATCCTTGAAGACTTGATAGAGATCTCAGGGGTTGAAGTAAAAGTTGAACAAGACCCAGCGCGGATGCGCGCTTCTGAAACACCTATCCTGTACGGTAGCTACGCTAAAGCTGAACGGGAGTTAGGGTGGCGACCGCAGATCGATTTAAAAGAGAGCCTACGCGATGTTTACAATATGTGGCTTGCTGCTTAAATAAGTCATTTTTACAGGTGTTCAGCTAGAGCTTAACTGAGCAGGGTGACCGAAGATCAAACTAGGGTGAATAAAAACTACTAAAAAAGAGATTGGAGCTGCTTGGTTAGATGGATAAAGATTGCAATTTGAATTCACTTCTAAATATCCTCAATTCTTCTGTTCAGGAGCTTTATAAAAAGGATAAAGATTTGTTACTGAGAGATGAAACCCCCCGTGAGGGGATGGAACGCTCTTGTGCTTTTAGGATCGGGCATTACTTATGTAATAATTTAATTAAAAACAAAACACGAAAAAAAAGATTTGGTAAATATCACGTTGATATGGAATATAATAAAAAAGGTGATCAGCCGAAGAGTATAAAAGATATAAGAAGGCGACCAGATTTAATAGTTCATAGAAGATCTGTTGATGATGATAATTTGCTTGTTGTAGAATTTAAGCATAGCTTAAAACGTACAACCTCTAGATACAAAGCTCAAATATTTAAAGATAAAGACAAACTCAAAGGTTTTACCTGTGAAAGTGGAGAGTATAAATATAAGTTGGGGGTCTTGGTGGAAGTTGGTGCTTTTAAAGCTGATTGTACCTATTTTTACCGCGGAGAAGAAGTTACAAAAAAAGAGTTGAAGGAAATATGCAGAACTGGTGTCTAGCCAACCAAACGGGTGGCAGAGAGGAAGGGCGGTATCACAGCTTAGGAAAGGAGGTCTTTACTCTGCTAATAAAAAAGCCCTGTACTTCTCACGAAGCACAGGGCAAAAAATTTAAAGGGTAAAAAAATGAAAAATTTTAGTTAAGTCATAGTATGCCAAAGTATGAAGAAAGTTACAACTATGACCATGACTGATTTTAACACAAATTACTCAATGGAGAAGGAGAATCTCTTATTTATTTTCGGGACGAAAGATACTCTACTTTCTCTGTTAGCAGCCATATCTTCAAGCATAATTTGAATAAGAGTTTTTGGTGTTGTTACACTTTCAAACATAAACGAGCGATAACATTTCATCTTTGAGTAGTAATCAGCCATTTTACTCGTTTTCCACGTTCCTAGTGGCACTTCATTGCGAAAGCCTGGCCACGCCGTGTAGCTTGTGCCCATTAAAACAGCTTCTTTTCCGTATTCTCTATAAATAACGCAATCTTGTTCAAATCTCTGACCTTGTTTGCGTAGCAAACCTTTAAGTTGTCCGTTATCGTGCTTATTTGAAAAAAGAAGATAGCTTCGCTCAAAGATGGGACCATCTTGCTCTATGTGGTGACCTGTAAGGTAAACTAAACCGAACGGTGAGTTTCTAAGAGTGGACCAAAGTCGAGCACATTGCTTTTTGTTTTCTTCAGTGGTGTATCCCTTTTTGTATGCAGTGATAATACCGATTGTGGAGTCATGCGAGTATTTCCAGATTTTGGAAAGTGCAGACTCATGCAACGCGCGTTCTTTGAAGCCAAAAGTATCAGCTATCTTCGATATAATCATGCCCATATATTATATCTCTTAAATGGTATCTTTTAAAATAAAAAAGGGGGTGAGGAGAACTCCTTCCGCTTGAACACAATAATAATAACACGCCCAAACAACTATTGTCACCTATTAAGTAGGGTGAGGAGGATGTAAAAAATTTTGTCTACAGCTAGAAGTCAAGAATTGCGTTAGTGGCGTTATGTAAAGGGAAAGAAGGGTGAGAGGGGGTAATAAAAAAGCCCCTCGCGGGAGGGGCACTTACGTGGTTCCTTCGAAAAGGAACCCTTATCACAGCAACGTTTCTTTGCTCCGGCGTGCTGTGAATTCCTGAATTAAAGCATCTTCTGTTTATTTTGTATAGTGCTATTTCGTTTTGTCTGTTATATCCGTGAGTTATGGAAACGAAAATTAATAACTATATCCTCGGGATTGATGTCGGAATCGCTTCAATAGGTTCTGCTGTGGTTGACCTTGAAAATGAGAAGATTATTTATGCCGGTGTGCGGTGTTTTGATACGGCAGAAAATAAAAATTTACTTAGAAGACAAAAAAGACTTGCTAGAAGAGTTTTGCGTAGAAGGAAGCAGAGGCTTCGTGCCGTAGCAAGGTTGTTGCGGGCTGCATTTGGTCATAAAGAGATGGCACTTCTCGAGGGTGAAGAGATCTGGAACTTAAGAGTTGAAGCGCTTGAAAGAAAACTTTCCGGAGCTGAATTGGAAGCGGTGCTTCGTCATATTGCAAAGAGAAGGGGGTTTCGTTCCAGTAAACGTGCTGACGCACAGGCAACAGATCAGGAAACCTCAAAGATGTTGAAAGGAGTTTCAGATCTTGAGGGTAAATTAAATGAGAGTGGATGTAGGTCTATCGGGGAGTTTCTTTCCAAAGAAGAAAAACGTAGAAATAGACCTGGAGAATACACCAGAACTGTTTTAAGGAAACTCTTAGAGAAAGAGGTTCGTCTTATCTTTGAAAAACAACGTAGTTTTGGAAATAACGTCTTAACGGAAGAGCTTGAGCAAAAGATACAAGAGGCGATGTTTTCCCAAAAGCCGTTACGATCAACAAAGGATATGATAGGGAAGTGTACCTTTGAGCCTACTGAATATAGAGCACCAAAATGTGCCATCACTGCTGAGTTAAGTCGGCTTTTGCAACGTTTTAATCCCTTGAAGATTGAGCAATTTGGAAAATCACCGTTACTTGTAACAGATTTTTTAAAAGATTCACTCGGAGAAGACGCTCTTCAAGAGAAGATAGAGGCACTCATTCAATTAGCAAAGAAGCAAAAAAGTGTTACTTACAAAGCGCTTCGAAAAGAGCTTGAGATCCCTGAAGAGTATAAGTTTAGTGATGTGCTGCGTAAGGAAAGTTTAGATAAGGCTAGCGAAAGAAAAAAGAGGTTTAAAGAGGGGAAAGAGGAAAGCACACCTGCAGAGGATGAAAAGCGGAAAGAGAAGGATTATGAAGGGGAGAAGTTTGATTCTTTACGTGGCTGGCATGAGGTGCAAAAAGCTCTTAAAGATGCAGATCTTAAAGATGAGTGGCAACGACTTTCAGAAGATTATGTTACTCTTGATAAGATCGCTTGGATCTTAACGGTAGAAAAAGATGATAAAAAAACAGGTGTAAAGTTAAGAGAATTAATGTTGCCTGATAAAGGGGTGGAGGCGCTTCTGCCGATATCTTTTAAGGAACACGGAAATTTAAGCGTTGTAGCATTAAATAAAATTTTACCGTTTCTTAAGAAGGGCTTAACTTATGATAAAGCTGTTGTAAAGGCGGGGTATAACTTAGCCGGTGCTGCTGCTGAAAATCCCCGTTTAGATCGTTTGCCAAAATTCCCAGAGATCCCAAATCCCGTAGTAAACCGTTCTTTAAGTCAGTGTCGTAAGGTGATAAACGCTATTATCGATAAGTATGGCTTGCCTAATATCGTAAATATTGAACTAGCGCGTGATTTCGGCAGGTCTGCTAAAGAGAGAAGTCAGATAGAAAATGATCAGAAAGAGCGTAAAGATTATAATGATGCTGCCGCCAATACCTTTAAGGAAATTTTTAACGGGAGGGAGCCTAAAGGAAAAGAGCTTGCTATGTTCAAATTATGGAGGGAGCAAGGGGGGAGGTGTGCTTATTCCTTAAAACATATCGAACCGTTGAAGATCTTAGAAGAAAATGCTTTACAGATCGATCATATTATCCCTTACAGCCGTTCTCTTGATGATAGTTGGAATAATAAAGTGTTGGTTTTTACGGAGGAGAATCAAAATAAAGGTAATAAAACACCGGCTGAATATATCGGTGTTGAGAGCGTGAAGTGGGAAGATATTAAAGAGTTTGTAAAAAGCTTGCGGGACTTGCCATATCGTAAAAGGTCTCTTTTACTAAAAGAGACCTTTACTGAAGAAGATGAAGAAGGCTTTATTGAACGTAATTTAAACGATACAAGGTATATCGCAAGGGAGCTTAAAAATCATATTGAAAATAATCTACGGTTTCTTAATGACGGGAAGAGGCATGTTTTTGTAAGGCAGGGGGCGTGTACTTCTACCTTACGTCATTTCTGGGGACTCGGTAAAAAAGATAGAGAGGCTAATGATAAGCATCACGCCGTTGATGCTATTATCCTTGCTTGTACAACAGAAAGCATCGTTAAAAAAATTCTTACACATAAAAGACTAAAAGATAACGGTACTACGCTCGGTTCTGATAGGACTGCAAGGATGTTCCCTTTACCGTGGGACTCTTTTAGGGCAGATGTGGAAGAGGTAGAGAAGAATGTTTTTGTCTCACGTATGACAAAGAAAAAAGTGACGGGAGAGGCCCATCAAGAAACTATTCATAGTGCTAGAATGGTGGTAAACGAAGATGGCACTGAAGAGAGAGTTGTAGTGGAAACGGTTAAGTTGCAAGATATTAATTCAGACAAGCTTGATAACTTATGGGATAAAGAGCGTAATAGTAAATTGTATGAGGTTTTAAAGGCGAGGCTTGCTGCATTTGGCGGAAATTCGGAAAAAGCCTTTAAGGAGCCTGTTTATATGCCGTGCAAATCAGGGCAGGGACCTGAGATAAGATCGGTAAAGATTAAAACTGATAAAGTCAATGGTATTTACGTTAGAGGGCAAGGTGAAAAACGGAAAGGTTTTGCTTATAATGCGAAAGGATTGAAACGATCAATGTTGAGAATAGATATCTTTGAAAAGGAAGGTAAGTTTTACCAGATCCCGATCTATGTGGCGGATACCGTTAAAAAAGAGCTTCCGAATAAGTATGCTATTCGGAAAAAACCGGAAGAAGAGTGGGGTGTTATTGATGATACTTTTAAATTTAAGTTTTCTCTCTATCCTAACGATTTAGTTTATATACTTAAGAGGGGCGGAGAGGAGTTATTTGGGTATTACGTCACCTATGATAGGGATGGATGTAGAGCTACAATAATGTCTCCAGATTGTTCCACGAAGAGGGAGAGAGTGTCTCTTTCAAATCTGCAAGCCTTTGATAAGTATAGAGTAGATGTGCTGGGGAATTATAGAAAGGTAATCTCAGAGGAACGGTGTGGCTTGGAGAATCGTTGCCATAGAAAACGAAGCAAGGTTAAGCTTAAAGGATAAACAGCTGCATATTAAGCAGGGTGAGGTAGATTGCACCATCCCGCTTGAAGATATCTCCACTATTATAATAGATAATCAAAGGGTTCTTTTAACAACAGCGCTTTTACAAGGGGTAGTAGCGGCAGATGCTGCTGTTATTATCTGCGATAAAAAACACACTCCGTGCGGAGTTTATCTACCCTTTAACCAACACTCACGGTGTAGTGAAGTTTTTCAAAAACAACTCTCACAATCAGAACCTTTTAAAAAACGGTGTTGGCAAGCTGTTGTAAAACAAAAAATTCTAAATCAGGCGTTCGCCTTAAAGATATTAAAGCGTGAAGGGTTCTCTGAAGTAAAAAGTCGTATAGAGAGAGTTCAGAGTGGAGACTCTAGTAATGTTGAGGCGCAAGCTGCACGTTTATACTGGAACTATCTTTTCGATAAGAGCTTCCGTCGCATGGCTGATAATAATGTGAATGCAGCGCTTAATTACGGTTATGCCATAGTTAGATCAACAGTAGCGCGGGCGTTAGCAGGGCGTGGACTGTATCCGCAGATCGGAATTCATCACGATAATAAATTAAACGGCTTTAACCTAGCGGATGATTTTGTGGAGCCGTTTCGTGCGGTGGTTGACGTTGAGGTGGCAAAACTAATGGCGGGGCAGGGGAGTGAATTTACAAGGGAGGTGCGGATAGCTTTAGTCTCTCTTTTAAACGAGCAATGCTTAATTAATGGTGAGTCTGTAAATATTCCGCGTGCAGCTGAAGTGATGGCTTCTTCGTATGTTAATGCTATGACGGCAGGTGATTATTCTAAATTGTTATTACCAAAGTTGGGGGTGAGATGAGTTTAGAAGGAGAAAGGTTTATGTGGATTTTACTTTTTTTTGATCTACCGACTGTAAGTAAAGTTGAAAAGAGACAGGCACAGCAATTTAGAAAGTTTTTAATCAAAGACGGCTATATTATGTTGCAGTGGTCTGTTTATGCACGGATCTGTAATGGTAGGGACGGGCTCGAAAAGCATCTACGTCGGGTGCAGCGGGAGCTACCTGATGTTGGAAATGTGCGTACACTGGAAGTTACTGATAGACAGTTCGGAAAAATAAAGATGCTTTTAGGAAAAAAACGGATAGAAGAAAAGAAGAACGGACCAAGTCAGCTCAGTTTATTTTGAGGATCTTGGTCCGATCATTAACCGAATTAAGCACTTACCACGCATCGGATCATAGCACGCCGGAGCAAAGGAAGGAAGCTATGACAATGTTCCAGGTATACGATTGCTGTTACGATCATAGCACGCCGGAGCAAAGGAAGGAAGCTATGACTTCCCTCCTCTACTCCGTAGCAAATGATCATAGCACGCCGGAGCAAAGGAAGGAAGCTATGACTAGTAATTACGGAAGAAGCAGTACGAGATCATAGCACGCCGGAGCAAAGGATGGTAGCTATGACTACGGCATCCATTAAGTAAAGAAAGCTTAGGATCATAGCACGCCGGAGCAAAGGAAGGAAGCTATGACTATCAATCGGTTATTTAATCCTTATATAAGATCATAGCACGCCGGAGCAAAGGAAGGAAGCTATGACTAGCGGTGCTCATAGTCATACGGTTGTAGGATCATAGCACGCCGGAGCAAAGGAAGGAAGCTATGACGAGCAATACCATTAAGTGATTTAAGTTGAGGATCATAGCACGCCGGAGCAAAGGAAGGAAGCTATGACAGAAGTTGCCCCCTCCCGAAAAAGAGCCCTTAAATAGGGCATTTTTCGGGAGGGGGATCGCGTAGCGTTATAAGAGGAAGGTCGTAATTTATATACTTTTTAGTTTGCTTTCTGAATTTTGAAAGTTCTAAAATTTTGCGCATCATTTCGCTTTGATACGCATTTAAGACTGTTACCCTCCATTTAAAATAATTCCCTGCATTACAAAATAATTTTTGCATCAAATATATATCTTGCAAAAGTTTAGAATAATTTTTCGTTGTCTTGCGAGTTTTTATCTCACCGCATTCCAGTTTATATAATGCGTTATTTTAAAGAAAAAAATCATAGAAGGTTTGGCATTATAATTTTTGAAGCCTTAAAAAATTCTAAAGTTTTATGTTCTTAAAAGATCTTAAATTTAAGAACTACAAGCTCGATAAGGGTGGGTTTGTAGGTAAAGATATTTTTTGAAGACGAAGTTGATAATAAAAAAGTGAGCGATCAATACTCACAGTTCTATTCTGATTAAAAAAGAAAATGAGAAGATAAGAGTTGGAAGAACAAGAACCAAAAAAACCTTCGTCTTCTTGGTTCTTGTATCCATTTTTATAAGCGCTAAAGTATCTCCCTAAAGTGTTCAAAGAATCCTTAAGGGTTATAGCGTTCTAACGGTAACGTGCTGCACCACTGGAAAGCGTAGCATCAGCACATGCGATATCCGCGGAGAGGTTTTTCATCGTTCACGATAGTGTTGGGTATTAAGAGACATCGTGCAGCAAGGTCTCCTTCAGTATACGATATCTCGACAGATGTGCTATTTGAAAGCACACCTGCTTCAAAATTCGTAATCGATTCGCGCGCAACCGATTTAAGGTGTTCATAGGGCACGCTAGAATAGTCACAGCGGCTCCCTTTAATTACAATCTGGTTAAAGTTATTCACGCCGATGCCCAACTCCCCGTGCAGGTACGCTTTGCCTTCCGCGATCTGCTTTTCTTGCAAAGCACAAATATCACGGATAATGAGATCTGTTCCCATTACTCCCATGTTATCTTTAGTGCTCGGCAAGGTGTATGCGATAAGGAAGGATGAATCCCTCTTGTATTTGTCTGAAACAAGAAGAGGACGCTTGCCCGTCTTGTTAGATATTAGCGAAAATGTTTCGAAACACTCAGGAAGAGCAGGGGAGGCGGCGTCCTTTTTAAAGGAGGGGAGGTTTCTTGAACATTGTTTTGTATAAGACCAAAGCAAGTTGAGGTCTCCCCTCCATCTCCAAGGATCTATTTCGGTCTTTTGGGTAAGTATTACATAGCCAGATCTACGACTCCCTTCCGTAGTGATAGATCCGATTTTGCAATCTTCCACATTAAATCTTCCAGACTGAGTTTGATCCAATACAAAAGATTCGAAAATTCTTTCGAATTGACGTTTGCTGACGTAGTAAGGAGTAGCGTTATCAGGAGAGCATGGAGGGAGATCAGTTTTGACAGAAAAAATGATCCCACGCAGCCCTTCAGAAAGGTATGCTTCCAAATAATAACACCCTTTTCCCCCAAGATCTGCTGCAGTAGATCTTGGATGCTTCAATACTTTCGGACAATATTTACCCATTTTTTTACCTCCTTTTTTAAAAGGTGTTAATGGGGGGATGACTTCTCGGGATATCGAACGTCGAATATCACCTTCCGATAGGTCATCTCTATCAAGTTGAAAAAGACTAAACAGAGATGACCCATCGGATGCCATCGGATGAAAGATCCTTTTGGAACTTTGAAAAAATAGGAAATACTGTAAAAAGGCTTAACGTTTTTAAACGTAAAATGGATACATCAATAAACCCTTTATAAAAACCAATCTTCTACCCAAACTCTTATCTTTGACACAGAAGTCTATACGAAGCGTTGTCTATAAGCAAAAAATTTATAGAAGATCCAATAATTGTAATCTAAAACGGTTTAAATTTTAAGGAAAATCAGGCGGGAAGGCACGGCTGATTTTGGTGCCACCCTTCAGGGACAACTGAACGGGCTGATACTGAAGACAGAGCCAGCTAGGTCTGGACGGAGGTTAAAAATCTGGTGCCACCCACCAGTGACAGCAGAACGGGCTGAAACTGAAGACAGAACTAGCTAGGTCTGGACGGAGGTTAAAAAACTGGTGCCACCCACCAGTAAAAAGTGGGTGTCCTAATTGGCGGCTAATAATATCAAGAAGTTAGCAAAAACTTAAGCTCGGTGAATCTGGTGCCACCCACCAGTTAAAAGTGGGTGTCCTAATTGGCGGCTAATAATATCAATATGTTAGTAAAAGCTTAGGTCTTGGCAGTTTTGGTGCCACCCTTCAGGGACAGCGGGTCGGGCTGCAACTGCAAATCGAATCGGCTAGGTCTGGACGGAGGTTAAAAATCTGGTGCCACCCTTCAGGGACAGCAGGACGGGCTGAACTGAAGATAGAACTAGCTAGGTCTGGACGGAGGTTAAAAATCTGGTGCCACCCTTCAGGGACGATTGAACGGGCTGATACTGCAAAGAGAGCCAGCTAGGTCTGGACGGAGGTTAAAAATTTGGTGCCACCCACCAGTAAAAAGTGGGTGTCCTAATTGGCGGCTAATAATATCAGTATGTTAGTAAAAGCTTAGGTCTTGGCAGTTTTGGTGCCACCCTTCAGGGAGAACTGAACGGGCTGCAACTACAGACAGAACTAGCTAGGTTTCTACGTAGGTAAAAAGGGCACCCTTTCACCTCCTTCTTTGTAAGAGGTTTTGCAAGGATCGTAAGTCGCGAAAGTAGCAATGTTGCTAATTCTATTGCCCTCTTTATAAAAGGTTGTGCAAGGATCGTAAGTCAGTTTTACCTGTTCCTAGAACGGGGATGGAGTCAATTTCGCGAACCTCTTTTATTCGTACTAGATTAGGGAAACCTGCTGCTCGCAAAGCATCATTTGCTGCGTCTCTGGAAAGAGGAGAGGTTGTAAAAAGTACTAAATCAGTACGATTACCTTCAGTGCTTTCTCTTGCCAAGACCACGAGCGGATCGTCGTTTGTCTGTAATCCTGCTGCTAAAGCATTTTCCACAGCGGGTAGGCTGACCATCTCACCTGCAATCTTGGCAAAACGTTTTAACCGACCTGCTAAAACAAGATTACCTTCCTGTATCTTGCCCAAGTCTCCAGAGTTAAACCAACGCTTGCCATCAATCTCAACAAAGGGGTTTTTAGCTTCTGTGCCTAGATATCCTGAAAAAACACTATCTCCATGAATAAAAATTAAGCCTGTTTCTCCATCAGGAAGCTTATTAAAATTGTCAGTGTCGACAATCAAGATCTCAACACCTGGAAACGGTTTACCAACGCCGATCTTTTTTTCTCCTGGTATGTTGCCTGATACTATCGGTGAACATTCAGTAATGCCATAACCTTCAATCAGTTTCATATTCATCTTTTCTGCAAGGTCTGATAACGATTGCGGAACACTCTCCGCTCCTACAAAGAGTAACTTCAATGTTTTAAAATCATCAAGCTCCCCTGCATCTAAGATGCCACGAATAAAAGTTGGCGTTCCGGCTGTAATAGTTGCCTGCCATTTCTTACACGCCTTAGCTAAAAATCTACTTTCATTCGGATTCGGATGATATGCCACTCGCACACCCGTTAAAAGCGGAAAGGAGATCGTCGCCATTAAACCGAATGAATGGAAGGGGGGTAAGAATCCGAGAAGGACATTATCAGGACTAGGTTTCAACATCTGCGGAGCCCCTGCAACGTTCGTCAACATATTCTTATGAGAAAGAGGAACCCCTTTTGGTACCGTCTCTGATCCACTGGTAAAGAGGATAGCAAATGTTTCGTCAGGACTTTTTATTTTGGGAGTGACTAAGCTCCAAGGAAGGAACGTTTTGAAGATAGCCTGTACCTTTTTCCCTAAGGAGATATTTTTTTTCAGCTGTTCTAATAAAAGTAGGTGGTTTTCAAGACAGGAGAGATCGAGATCGATCTTATCCAAAAATGCCCCCGCCGTTAAAATTGTGCTCACCCCTGATAAATTAAGGGCGTGCTGCAACCCTTGTTGCCCCATCGTCCAATTTATCATAACGGGAACTTTGCCCGCAAAAAGAACTGCTAAGGTTACAATAGAAGCTCCGCAAGAAGAAGGTAACATAACGCCGATCCTATCTCCTTGTAGTGTTCTTATCTCTTTTGCTAATAGCTGCACCGCTATTTCAAGTTTGTGCCAACTGATAACACCACTTACTTCATCTCCCATAGCAGCATATCCGCGCATACGACGCGCTGTTCTGATAAACGCTTCTTGAACTGAATTATGAGTCATTAAGTACGGTGCAGGACGACCAGCTTTGCTCCAAAACTTCGGTGCCGGTGATAAATCTTTTACGATAGCCCCTTTTCCTTTTCCTCCCATTGCAGCGATCACAACTGAAGCTACGGTTTGAAGCTCGGCGATCTCAAGGTCTGTCACACCGTAATTCTCTTCAAGGAGTCGTAAAACCTGCGCAAGCGTTAGAGAATCCATACCGAGATCCGTTCCAAGGTGTTGCGTCAGACTTAACTTATCAGGAGTCGTCTCACATAACGGTGCTAATAGTGCAAAGATCTCTTTTTGTAACTCTTGTGGTATGCCATCCAACTGCTCTTTTGCAATTTTATTACTTTGCACCTCAGGAAGAACGTTACTCCAACAGCTATATGAGACTAATTGAGTCTTGTCTTCTCCCTCTTTATTATACCAAAGCTCAAAGAATGAGTTCAGCTCTTGGGCAGAGCCGTTAATCGGTAAGTCTTGCGGCGCTACTTCAAAAGTAATTGTGACGTTGCGGCGTGGTATAAAAAAGATCAGGTTTTTTACTAAAACTTTTATCGCTGTCTTAAGTGCGGAAAGAAAGGGCGGTGTTGTCCCTGTTAAGGCTGCGGAAAAGATGCTGCCTCGCAATCCACGCGTTCTAACCATTACAACCTTCGCATTCGGCGCATTCTGCAAGATCTTTTGCAATCCAGAATTACCCTTCAGCCTCTCAAAGCCAGATCTCATAAGGTGTCCGGAGGGATAAAAGAGTATATTCTCACCACGTTCTAAAGCGGCAGAGATCTCGTTCAATGTAGCATCCAGCCTCTGTCTAGCGTAATAGCCGTAACGTTTCTCCATGTCCGGCATTGAGATGGCGCGAACGATACGCATAACGGTATGAACTATCGGCAAATGGTAATAGCGCTCCGTAATAACTGGTCTAATCGGGGCTAAACGCCAGATCATCGAGCATAAAATTATAGGGTCAGTTTCAGCAGGATGGTTCGGCGCAAATAGAATCCCCTTTGTACCAACACTCTCTTTAAGGTTATCAAATCCAGAAACGGTAACGTTATAACGTAACTTAAGTGCATGTCGTAGTAGTGAGACTAAACGGCGCTTTGTCCACGAATCACCTTCAACACAAAAGATTGAAGAGCTGATTATGGCAGAGAAGAGAGAAACGATAGCAAATAAGGTAAATTGAGTTTCTAGTGATAAAAGATCTTCGTGTATGCAGTAAGCTACTAAGAGCCCTAACGTAGCTGGCACTAAAGATGTGCCTGCGCTTAGAAGTGCAGCGCCAGATCCTTCCCGTTTATCGTTATAAACACGTCTGAAATACTCTGCTTCAATCAAGTTAGTTGTCACACCGAAAAAGAAGCCGAAGATAACCATTAAAGAGGCGAGGAACCAGTAGATCTGCGAGGTCTGAAAAGATGGTTTAAGTGCATTAACTAGGTGCGGTATGCCCCAGATAATAGCTGTCATAAAAAAACAGGAAAAGGGAACTACCTTTGTTCTGAACCTGACCAATTTTGCAGCTAACATATTTCCAGAGATAATTCCTATTACAGGATATACCGCCATCAAGCTACACTCCGAGCTATCTCCTAATCCAGCTAACTCCGAATACGCCACGATGGCTAAACTGGCAGTACACCCAACACCCCACAATAACGAGCTGGCGGTGATGTACTTAATATTTTTCTTAAAAAGGATCCCTGTGTCTGCGATTAAAGTTTTAGTTGCTTCTTTAAATGGTAGTAAGTGGTCAGCTTCACGTTCGTAGCGCCACAAAAATCCGAAAAATGCAGAGGTCAGAAATGAGATATAGATAATTGCCTCGCCAAAGGGGAGGGACTCTTCGGCGAATTTAGCTCCCGCTGGAATTCCACCTAATAAGCCTAAAATATAAGTTGTGTTTAAGACACCATTAACTGTCTCTGTTGAGCAATTTCCGTGTATGGCTTGCATAGGCACCGCTGCATTTTTAGCAGGATTAAAGATGCCTGTTAGAAGCCCTGTAATAAAGAGGTAGAGCCAGATTCCTCCGTACCAATTAGTTTGCATGCCGATAAAAAGAACAAGCGCTGTCGAAAGTCCGGAGAAGAGCATGATATACCGTTTTTTGTAAGCTGATGCCATAGCAGCAGCAACGATATACATTAAGAAGGGACCGATAGTTAGTAGTGCTCCGATCACTTGAATGATCCAGTCCTTAGACCCCGCCGGAAAGTTACGACTGACATCGGTCAGTAAAAAAAACTTAACATAACCTAAACCAAAACCGGCAGAGAGGGCTGCTATCGCCAAATAAAACAATCTAATCAAGGTTCACGTCCTTAAAATATAGTAATCAGATAAGCCAAACACGTCCTAAAGGGTAAAAGTACTACAACCACGAGACAAGCTAAGCACGTCCTAAGGGTAAAAGTACTACAACCACCAGATAAGCCAAATAGGATCTATAAGGGGTAACGTACTGATGATCCGTTAGAACGTCGGCTCCAGAGTAAGCTACAACATAAGATTATAAGTAATAACAGTAAATTGTAATATGCTCAATTCTGTTCCCCCCTTTTACTGCCAATAACTTAAAACATCAAATAAGGTAAAATGCTCTTTCTATTACCTTTTTTACATTTTCTCCGTTTATATAAGTGGATTTTTGCGACGATTTTCTCTCTCTTTCGCGTTACCTTTAAGGCGTTACTTTTAGGGCACGGGCACTTTTTTAGATATTTTCTGTACTAATTATTTTAATGGGGTAATAATGTTTGGGATCACTTTTCGTTTCCAACACGATTAAAAGCACGAAGGTGGGATAGTATTCCTTTAAGGTAATATTATTAAATAGTACCGTAAATAATACAGTAAATACCGTGAAGGATATTTGCAAAGAATAGTGATTTTTTAAGCTTTTATTTAGCAAGATAAAGATAATTTATCGGGAGATGATGTGATGGGTGCAGCTACTGTTACTAATACTGACAACAAAGAGGAAACGTCTGGTGCTGTTACAGTTAAAGGGGAGGTGCCTGCTGGTAATGTTCTTAGTGTAAATATTGAAAATATCTTAGAAAACGCAGAGATAACAATTAAACGGTTTGAAATTCAGGAGGCTAATCGTCATGAGCAATCAAATACTATTCATCAAGATAATGTAGCACAAAAAGAGTCCCTTGCTTACTATTACAATTCAAAAGAAAGTGAAATTCAAACTTCGAAAACTATAACGGTAGGATCTAAAGAAAATCAGCAACAGGAGGGTAGCGTTTACTCTTCAGATGTAGCAGCTGCAAGTCTAGTCAGAGGAAATAATATATCTGTGAACGTAGATGCGCCTGAAGCGCCTGAGCTAGCGAATGTAAATCAAGTTTCAACTGATCAAATATGGAAAGGGAGTCTTCCGAATACTACCATTGCCACAGATGGTGCTACCAGCGAGTATTCCTTTGGTATTACGGCAAGAGATGGCGCTGGCGAGTATTCCATTGCTGCTAATGCGGGGGAAAATTTTTCAATCGTAAATGCGGGTGGAACAGGGGATCTTGAGGTATCAGACCTGAACACGTCTAATTCCGTAGAAGAAGCAAATCCTCAAACGCCAGTAGATAAAACTGGCGAAAGAAGAAAAGGGAGTCCTGCAACTCGTACAGCACCCTATAGACCTAGAAATTTAAACAACTTTAAGACATCAGTCCCCCAAAATACGCCGCTAAATGGCGATTCTAAAAAAGCATCAGGTCAAAAACCAGAAACAAGCAGGAAAAATGAAGACCCTTCAACTTCCGCCGATCAAGAAGTGGATAACGGAACAGGTGATCCTACCCCAGACCCCAAAAAAACGCAGCCAGATGACGATCCTAAAAAAGCATCAGGTGGACGACCAAAACCAAAGAGAAAAGGGGGAGGAGGTACAAATGCAGGAGTTAGGAAAAAACCAAAACCATCCCCTGACCCTGACCCTATAAAAGATCCTACCTCAGATCCTACCCAATCAAGGTGCGAAGGAGTTGATTTTAAAAACTTAACTAGTCTTGAAAAACAACGAGTTAAAGAAACACTAAGCTACTTTGGAATAGATCCGGAACAGAGCTTAAAAAATGAAAGTGAGACGTTAGAGGCAGCTATTACTAAGCAACCTGATGGCTCTACGGAGATCGAGATAAAGGATATTCAGAAAAACATTCAGGGAAAAGATGATAAGGGTACTTGGACTAAATTATCTATTAAAGAGACTGGAGGGGTTTATGAAATTAAATTAACAGGTGAGCCGACTCAATCAGGTGATCCTGTACCTTGCTTGGAATTTATTGCTAATAAATCAGATACTGAGGATGTTAGAAATGCCTTCGCTAAGATCGGGGAAATTCTGGAAGATAGAAACGAGACACCACCAGAAACGAATGCAAAATTAGTAAAGGATATTTTACACAACAGTAGTAAAAGTGGCGTCTCCCTTAAAAGTATCGAAAATTTAAATTTAAAAGGGCTTAATTTTCTAGAGAAAAAAGGAGTTTTTGATCTGTCAGATGTAACGATTAAAAATTGTACATTTGAAGATTGTTTTTGGAAGATAAAGGGGGAAAATTTAAAAGTTGGAAATTGCACCTTTAAAGGGGGATTAGTTCACGCAAAGTGCTCAAATAGCTGCTTCTTAAATATTGATGCAAAAGGTCTTAAGCTTGAAGGCAGGTGGGAGAATAGTCTTATTACCGTTAAAAACGGTGCTGATAAGATTAACGCCTGTGGAATAACAGAAGAGGGAGCGCTACCTATTGTGCTGGCTACGGATATGAAGATCGATGGTAATACAACCGTAGGACAATTTATTATGCCAGAGGCGGGGAAGGAATTTTCTTCTAAAGCTGCTGTGGCTAAGATCTTAAGTAAAATTGAAGGAATGGATCAGACCGAATCAGAGGCGTTTCGAACAGAGCTTGAAAATAAGCTAACAGGGTTTACTTATAATACGGGAGTACTATCCGAGAATCCAAGTGGATATTGGGGTGTTTTAAGAGCTGCCTCTCAAGATATCCCTGATAATGGACCTGTCGTATATGACCCTAAAACTTACCTAGATGCACTTACGGAGGCAGGGCTGGCAAAATCAGATGTTGTCTTTATGTCTTCCAATAATACTTATGAGACAATTTACCGAGTAGGTCGTACACCAATTTGGATTGATAAAGATAATAAGGGCGATACCATATACAAAATAATGAGGAAGGGAAAATGGACACCTATCTCTTGGGAAGAATTTTATAAGAGCCTTTCCCAAGCAGCCTAAACACTTTCCAATTTTGCGATCTTGCTATCCTATCTGATAGCAAGATCGCCGATGCTAAAAGATATCGATCAAGGAGCCTAAGCCTTTAGTCTTTTCCGAATTATCGAGTAGTTTCTTTACGCCCTCTTTAGCAGCTGTTTTCGCTGTAAGTTTTAAGAGGCTATCAGTATCAGGGCGAAGCTTAATAGCGCTAGGGGTGCCGTCTATCTTTAACGGGATAGCGAGCCTACCTTGATTGTCTAAAGCCGATTTAAGCTCTTTTACGCGAGAGGCGATTGAGGCGGAGAGCTTTTTCGAAAAATAGATGGTTGTTTTTAAATTAAAACCGTCACGTAGGTGATACGTGCCGTTACCTTCAAGGGTAAAGATATCACTTACTAAGGAAAGCTTATTAAGTTTTACAGTATGCCCCTGAATAGAGATAGCGGAGTCAAGAGATTTAATAACAGTAGTATCTTTCGCCATGATAGCACTTATCTCTTGAGTAGCATCTTGCGAAAGTGCGCTTTTAAAAAGTGGATTAGTGGAGAGATCGCTTAAAACACCTTTTGCAATGTTTATCTGCGTTAAATGACCATCTGTAACTTTAAGAACGGCAGCACCGTTTAACGTCTTGATCAGGTCAGGACCTGCTACCCCTTTTATGTTGGCAGTAAGAGAATTGAGAGTTCCTGAAATAAGAGGTGGTGCTTTCGGTGCAACCGCCTTCAAGGCGCTACCGATATCAAGCGCTGTTAGGGCAGCTTTACCAGAAAAAGATCTTTCAGTTGTAACAAATTTGCCGAGAAGGTTTAAAGTGCCAGCAAAAAGATTGGCAGTTAAACTATCCAGTGTAAAAACAGAAGCTTGATAATTTGACTTCATTTTTAAGGTGATAGGGGCGTTGTTTAACGATAGCTTTAAAGGGTCTATCGTAATGATCTGTTTCTCTTCTTCCTGTAATCTAATCGCACCCGAGAGATCCTTAATTGAAAACCCCGCTACTTTTGTTTGAATGTTGTTTAAATTAATAGTGCCATCCAATAACGGCAATCCGACCTGCGCTAACGCAATGTGCAGAGCAAGATCAAGTGAGCCCGTCAACTCCTTCACGGGAAGGTTCGGAACAAAAGCAGTAGCCAACTTTAATCCTTTAGAGAGGTCGAAGTGTGATTTTTCAATGGTTGCCTCTCCTTCAGTTGGAGACTTGACCTTTGCTTTTGCTGCAAGGGAACCAGCAGGGGTGTTAAGTGTGATGTTGTTGATGTTGAGCGCAGAGTTTTTAAGGTTATAAACGATGCCTTTATAAGAAACGGAAAACGGTTCGGAGTTTAATGTTGTCGAAGCAGCGCCGTGATCTAAGTTAACCTTTGAATCTGTCACGTTTAAAGCGGTTTTAAAGTTGAGATCGTCCGCCTTAAAGGTTCTGCCAGAAAGAGTGTCTTTAAAAGTTACTAAGCCGTTTTTAAGGGTGACAGAATTTAGTTTAATATCTAAAGGGATCTCTTTGTTAGAGGGTGTTGTAGAAGTAGAAGGTGCCTCTTTGGAATCAGTAGGAAGAGGTGCTTTCTCTTCTTTGGGTATTTTGGTTTTTCGTGGCAGCCCTTCTAGATAAACACCAGCACTATCTTTTATAAGTGAGAGGTGCGGTGCTGAAAGCTCAATATTAGTAATGTCCGCTGTTTTCTTGAGGAGTGGAAGAAGTTTTAATGAGATGAAAAAATTATTAAAACCAGCATTACTATTATTGTCACCGACCTGAACGTCTTTAACTGAAACCCCTAAAGGGATAAAACTTGCTTCTAAAGATCCAAACTTTACATCCGTTCCTAGCGCTTTTGAAGCTACACTTTCTAACTTGTCGCGATTACTTTCAATTAAGGAGTTTACATTTGAAAGTAGAAAAACTATTGCTGTAACAGTGATTACAATTAAAATAGTTAAAATAAAAATTATCTTTTTTGTTTTTTTCATAAGACTCCTTAGCTTGAAGTGAAACCTCTTCTCTTTCTTTTTAATACTTAAGCAACGCTTTTAACAAGAAGCGCCCCCTAAGTTATCCTGAAAGCTAGTTGCGGGCAAGAGTGGGAGTGTTTAGCTTTATCAGATCTTCTAAGGAGTTACCAAGCTCTGAAGAGTTTCCTATTTTGTATGCTACTAGGCAGCGCGTTAATGTAACGGATATCTGTAGATCGCGCGCTAAAGTAGTTTTTGATTCCTTTAGTTCTGCCTGTAAGGTGCTTAAACGAGAGTTGGCATCATCAAAGAGACCGTTAGCAAGGAGGGTCTTAATAAGGATCAACTCTGCTTTAATCTTTTCATCCCCATCAGTATTACTAACGGCAGATCTGGCAGCAGCTAAGGCGCGGGCTGCCTCTTGTCTCTCTAGCCAAAAATTAACTAGAGAAGACCAATCCGCCGCTTTTTTTGTGTTCTTCGCTAAGTCCGTTAAAATTTGCGCAACTTCATCAAACTTTTTTTCAGTAGTTAAAACTTCAGCCAATGCAGAATATGCCGCTGGATAACGGTATTTTTTTATAAAAGCACGTAGCGATCGACACTTCTCTTCAGCACTCTCCTTCGTTCTGTTTTCATTGAGTAACTGTTTAAAACGGAGGCGCGCTTCTGCTTCTTTAGAGTCAGCATCACTTACCCCAAGTTGATTCAAGTGATCTTGTTGCTCAAGGGCATCATCAATGCGTCCGATCTCTTCGGAGAGGTTTCGTGCTAAACGTAAAACTTTCTCCGTTTTATTATGGTAAAGTGCTAATATTATATTATCTAAAGCTACCGTTTTATTGCCGGAAAGGGCGTGTAGGTGTGCTGCATACATCAACACTTCAAGGTTGCTGGAATCTTTGGCACGAGCGGCTTCAATCGTTTTTATGGCGTTTGGTAGGTCTCCAGCACCTTCAAAAGATTTAGCCAGCTCCAGCTGCGAGATCATGTCGTCCGGATTTCTCTTAACGATCTGTTGCCAAAGGTCTCGCGCTTTAGTCCAATCTCCAACGGCAGATAGCCCCCGTGCTTTGACTAAGGCCTGTAATACGGTTTCTCTTTTCCGTTCACGTTGTTCAAGAAGCTTCTTGTGAATATAAGACCTGATACCAAAGTATGAACCGATAAAACAGGCTAGGGCGATGCCGGATAGGAAAACTGCCAAGATCAGAACACCTTTATTGCCGGAGATACTTTTTCCAGGAAAGATAGTAATAGTTAACGGTTCTGAATTGCTCAAAACAACTACTATGGCGAGAGAGACAACAATAGAAACCGATATTAACCAGAGTAGAAATTTTTTTGACATAATAACTTATCCCTGTTCTTTGTCAGGAAGATTTAACTTTACCTTTTTTGCCTGATTCCAGAGCGTTTCTAAATCGTATACCTCTCTAACAGGCTCATAAAAAACGTGCACTACAACATCGCCACAGTCAACTAAAGCCCAATGCCCCTTATCTAAACCTTCAACGGCGAGTGGCTTCATCTTATGTTGTGCCAACATCTGTATAATACGGTTGCAGATACCTTGAACCTGTCTGTCAGAACGTCCACTTACAATAACGAAATAATCACAAAGCCCGAAAGATTTTTTTACATCTAGGGCGGAGATATCCATCCCTTTAGCATCTGAACACGCTGCAACTATGGCGTCAAGCAGGTCGCTACCAGAGAGGGGATCTTGTTTCAGTTTTGAGGGGGTCTTCTTGCTAGGCGGGACCTCAGCAAGGTTTGGTGTTGTATCCTTTAATGAGGAGACCCGTGTGGCACCCTCTTTTTTTAGAGGTGTTTTTTTTGAAGGTGTTTTTGTAGTTGTTACCTTTTTAGTTGTTACTTTAGTGGTAGTTTTTGAAGTATCTGTTTCTTTTGTCATAACTCTATTCTGCTATAACTCTTAAAGTTTATACAAGGGTTCATCGCTAAAAAGAACACTTAAAATTTAAAAATATCGATCGCAATTAAGTAGAATACTCTATCCATACCGTATTTTAAAGGGAGGGGATGAAAGTTGAAGTCTAAAAGCAGGTCTCCCACTTGGTGGGAGAGTGCGCACGTCTTCAGTATGGTCATAGATGCTCTAAGTTGGTGGGAGAGTGCGCACGTCTCCAATATGGTCATTGATGCTCTAAGTTGGTGGGAGAGTGCGCACGTCTCCAATATGGTCATTGATGCTCTAAGTTGGTGGGAGAGTGTGCACGTCTCCAATCGAGTATCGTATATTGCTATGCAATTTCCTCTAACTTGGTGGGAGAGTGCGCACGTCTCCAATATGGTCATTGATGCTCTAAGTTGGTGGGAGAGTGCGCACGTCTCCAATATGGTCATTGATGCTCTAAGTTGGTGGGAGAGTGTGCACGTCTCCAATCGAGTATCGTATATTGCTATGCAATTTCCTCTAACTTGGTGGGAGAGTGCGCACGTCTCCAATCGAGCATCGTATATTGCTATATAATTTCCTCTAAGTTGGTGGGAGAGTGCGCGCGTCTCCAATATGGTCATTGATGCTCTAAGTTAGTGGGAGAGTGTGCACGTCTCCAATCGAGTATCGTATATTGCTATGCAATTTCCTCTAAGTTGGTGGGAGAGTGCGCACGTCTCCAATATGGTCATTGATGCTCTAAGTTGGTGGGAGAGTGCGCACGTCTCCAATATGGTCATTGATGCTCTAAGTTAGTGGGAGAGTGTGCACGTCTCCAATCGAGTATCGTATATTGCTATGCAATTTCCTCTAAGTTGGTGGGAGAGTGCGCACGTCTCCAATATGGTCATTGATGCTCTAAGTTGGTGGGAGAGTGCGCACGTCTCCAATCGAGCATCGTATATTGCTATATAATTTCCTCTAACTTGGTGGGAGAGTGCGCACGTCTCCAATACATCTAGGGCAAAGCATATATTGCCAATGTTCCCCTCTCAATTTAGTGGGAGAGTGTGCACGTCTCCAATGCTTGTAGTTTTCTTAATCTTCTAAAGGCAAAAATCCTAAAAATTTTGTAAAAAATCGGTCTCTTTACGGACACCTTAAAGCATAAACCTATTAAGGACGTGGAGGCGTTGATCACTTACTTTTTAACGAAGTTTAACTTTAATTCATGTTCTAGGTGCTTTTTTTGATGGTTTTTAAAAAACTTTTTCTTATATTTCAATATGTTACCTTAACTTATAGGGAATTTAAGGCAAAAAACTTAAAAACCTCGAAAGTTAGGAAAGGTAAAAATTTGCTAAAACCTAAAAACGAGCACTTTAAGTAAACCGAAATAAGTGACTTTCTGTGTAAGATTCAATAGAATCACCCGTCCTTTTATTTTTGTTCTTTAAATGACTAACAAATTGAAATGGTGTACCCTTCGTTAAGTCAATTTAAAGACGCACTGTTTTTATCTAAAAAGTTTTTTCTTAGGTTCTTTCGCTTCATTTCGACGTTTAAGCGTTCCCCGTTTTTTTAAGTGTTACTTTAACCTCAACACCTTAGGAGAGTTAAATGAAGCATATCCATGCTGTACTGTTTTCGCTATCACTATTCCTTTTTCCGTTTACCTCTTTTGCTCAAGAGATGTCTCAAGGACAAAAGATAGAGATTGAGAAAGATGATCTACGTGACAGGGTTTATTCCGTTAGGATTAAAGATAATACCTTTGGAGGAGGAGTAAATTTCTCTTTTTCTGCACCTCAAATAACCACTAGAAGTAGTTTAATACTAGATTACAAAGAGCTTGCAAAGCAGTACCTTGCAACTCATGGGGGGCATTTCGGAATTACTGATGTAGCAACACAGTTCTTTGAGGGCGAGGTTACAGTTGATAATTTTGGGATGGCTCACGTCCGTTTCCCTCAAGCTTATCAAGGGGTGGCTGTTACTAATGGCGAAATGATAGTCCATATTAGGAGTAACGGTGCCTTAAAAACAATTAACGGTATCTTTATAAAGGGGCTTTCTGGCTTAAACGTTACTCCATCTATTACAGAAAAAGAAGCTACCGCAGTAGCTGCCTCTTACTGGCAACTTAAATACGGAGTTTCTTATGAGGTTGATGATATAGCCCTTGTTATTATCTCTCCTTCAGAGTTGAAAAATAAAGACGGTAAAAGTTACCTCTCTTGGCGGATTAGGTTAAGTAATGACGGTGAGTTTTTAGACGAAAATGTCTTTATTGATGCACACACCGCTAATTATATTACTTATGAAAGTAATATCAGAGCTGCACACGGTGAAAAGACACCGATTTACCGTAGAGTCGCAGAGCTAGCACCTGATGGGCAGTGGTGGTTAAATGGAGTTTTCCCAGAGTATCCAGGTTATGTCTTTGGACGGTTAGAAGGAAGACCTGCGCGAGGACCCAATCCATACGTTAATGATGGTAAAGGTAGTGGGCCAGATACCGTTTATACTAGGTTAAATCAAGTTCATAAGTTCTTTCAAAATGAGTTAGGGATAAATGGACCCGACGGAAATGGTGGTATCTTTGTAGCAGAAAGTGGAATAGCAAAAGGTAAAAATGTAACAGATGCCTACACCGATATCACTTGGTGCCCATCAAATGGAATGTTTTCAAATAAGCTTCATTTTATGTTTTGCGGATATTCTAAGTTAGAAGATTTAATCGGTCACGAATATGCTCACGCTGTTGGGTGGGGTACATTAAAGTATGCTGGAGAATCAGGTGCCATAGAGGAAGCCATCTCTGATTTAACAGGATACCGTTTTCAAAAATACCTAACAGGTTCCACCGATTGGGTATGTGAAACTCAAACGGAGGATGAGTTGCCCTTTAGAAACTCTAAAACCCCAGGTGTTGGCACCCTCGATCCTTCCCCTGTCCACTGGTATGACAGCAATACTGACTGTAGTAGAATGCACATAATGTCAACAGTTGCAAGCCACGCTGCCTACCTCGCTTCAGAGGGAGGAGAGCGTGAAGGGTGTAAAGTCCGTGCCGTAGGGATTGAAAGGGTACATAATGTTTGGTTTCACGCCAAACTAAATTACTTTCCAAGCACCGTAACGTATAACTCCTCTATTAGTTATATTATGGATGCTTGTGATGACCTCTATCCAAATACAGTTAACCCCGAAGAGTTTAACCCTATCTGCTACCAGATTAAAAAAAGTATGTTAGCAACAAAGATGGATCAGAGAGGATACTGTAATGATAAACGAAAGATCTATGAAAGGGCTCCTTCCTGTGATTTTTGTCCAGATAACCCTAATAAAGATGATATCGGATGTAGTGGTAACTGTGATGGTGAGGCAGACCTTGATAGTGATGGTGATGGCACACCTGATTGTTACGATGAGTGTCCAAATGATCCTGATAAGGTCACAGCAGGACGGTGCGGCTGCGGTGTTCCGGAAGATATTGTGGATTTAGATGATGACACCTTCTGGGGGGCAGGTTCTTGTCCCGCTATTAGAAACGATTGTGATGATACAAAGTTTGATAAAACTGCCCCAGGTGAGCCAGAGATCTGCGGAGATAATATCGATAATGACTGCGATGGCTTAACAGATGAGGGGTGCGAAGAAGAAGATGAATGCCCAGAAGATCCAAATAAAACAAAGCCAGGGATCTGTGGCTGCGGTGTGCCTGATACCGATACTGATAAAGACGGCACCCCAGATTGTAAAGACCTCTGCCCAGAAGATCCAAATAAAACAGATCCAGGGATCTGCGGTTGCGGTAAACCCGATATAGATAGTGATGGTGATGGTGTTTTGGACTGTAAAGATGGGTGTCCTAACGATCCAAATAAAACATCCCCAGGGATCTGTGGCTGTGGTGTGCCTGATACCGACACTGATAAAGACGGCACCCCAGATTGTAAAGACCTCTGCCCAGAAGATCCAAATAAAACAGATCCAGGGATCTGCGGTTGCGGCAAACCCGATATAGATACCGACGGTGACGGCGTTTTGGACTGTAAAGATGGGTGTCCTTACGATCCAAATAAAACAAACCCAGGGATCTGCGGCTGTGGTGTGCCTGATACCGATACAGATAAGGACGGCACCCCAGATTGTAATGATCTCTGTCCTAAAGATCCGAATAAGACGAAGCCAGGAATTTGTGGCTGCGGCAAACCCGATATAGATAGTGATGGAGACGGTACTCTTGACTGTAAAGATGGGTGCCCGAACGATCCAAATAAAATAAAGCCAGGGATCTGCGGCTGCGGTGTGCCTGATACCGATACAGATAAGGACGGCACCCCAGATTGTAATGATCTGTGTCCTAAAGATCCGAATAAGACGAAGCCAGGAATTTGTGGCTGCGGCAAACCCGATATAGATAGTGATGGAGACGGTACTCTTGACTGTAAAGATGGGTGCCCGAACGATCCAAATAAAATAAAGCCAGGAATTTGCGGCTGTGGTGTACCAGATACCGATAGTGACGGAAACGGTATACCTGATTGCTTAGACACACACGATGAGTGTCCTACAGATCCTAACAAGACAAAACCCGGAATTTGTGGTTGTGGTGTACCAGATATAGATACCGATGGTGACGGCGTTTTTGATTGTCACGATAAGTGTCCTAAAGATCCGAAGAAAGATATTTCCAGGGATCTGCGGCTGCGGTGTAGTGGATAGCGCTAAAGATAGTGATAGAGACGGCACTCCCGATTGTATTGATAAGTGTCCTTACGATAGACAAAAGATAGATCCAGGGATCTGCGGTTGTGGTAGACCTGAAACAGATAGTGATAAAGACGGCGTTCCTAACTGTATCGATAAGTGTCCTTACGATCCAAAGAAAACAGATCCTGGGTTCTGCGGTTGTGGTAGACCTGAAACGGATAGCGACGGTGATGGCACCCCTGATTGTAAGGATAGATGCCCTAATGATCCGAATAAAACATCACCAGGGCGTTGTGGCTGCGGTAAGCCCGATATAGATAGTGATGGTGATGGTGTTTTAGATTGTAACGACAGGTGTCCTAACGATCCGAAGAAGACGCAACCAGGGCGGTGCGGTTGCGGTGTAGTAGAAAACACTAAAGATAGTGATAGAGATGGGGTTCCTGATTGTATCGATGGCTGCCCAAGTAATCCAAAGAAAACAAAACCTGATGAGTGGGGGTGTGCTGTTACAGATAGAGATTCTGATAGAGATGGTATCCCCGATATCTTTGACGGATGTCCTTACGATCCTAATAAATCAGCACCCCAGATCTGTGGTTGCGGAGTTGTAGATTCTGCAAAAAATATCGCAGATGATGATAAAGATGGAGTTGCTGCCTGTAACGATGTCTGCCCACTTGAACCTGATGCCTTAACACAGGAGGGGCCATCAACTACCCCTGTCTGGTTTAAAGACGGCATCCAAAATATTGCTGACTTTAAAGATATCTTCGTAAATGTAGGTGATCTTAATAGAGATGGGCATGATGATGTTGCTCTTGTGCAACCACTTACACAAAAGGGTGGTGTATTAGCTTCTGTCTCTATTTACTACGGAGGTGTTAAAGGTATTTCGAGTAAGTCTCCAACTCTTTTAAATCAGTACGGCGCAACTCAAAATGTAGTAAGCTCTGTTATAAAGGGTGGAGATATTAACGGAGACGGTTACGGTGATGTTATAGTGATAGACCAGAAGAGTAAGGGACGTATCTTCGTTTATTACGGGAGCTCTTCCGGAGTTAGATCTACACCTGCATCAGTAATTAACAACACTAAATATATTACAGACCTTACTGTTTTCTCTGCTGGAGATATTAACGGAGATGGTTACTCTGATGTAGTTGTCTCATCTAAATCTTTCGGAGTGCATGTATACTACGGACGCACTGCAGGACTTCCCAATACCCCTAATGATATTATTCCAACGGAGAAAATCCTTCAGATCGCTGCCGCAAAACCAGCAGGAGATCTAAATAACGACGGATACGATGATCTAATCGCTTACGGCCGTTATAACGGCACCTATAAGGGAGAAGGTGGACGAGTTTTACAAAACCCGTCATTTATAGCTATCTATCTCGGTTCTTATACTGGGATAACAAAAACACCCTCTGAAGTATATGTATTAGAGAACCTCTATCATGTTTCTGCTATCGGAGATGTTAATGGTGATGGTTATGGTGATGTTGCTGTTAATTATGGTGATTCTAAGTTAACAGGTACAGGGCGGCAAGGACTAGTCTCTATCTTTTACAGTAAGTCTTCTAAAGTCTTTAGAAAGCCAGCTATTACCTTAGAGAGAGATATCTCAGAAGGTGCTGACTATTTTGATTTTGGATCTATACTACCCACTATCACTGGCGATTTTAACGGAGACACCTATCCTGATATTGTGATCACTACTAAAGACTTTGTCTTTATATATTACGGTGGTAGTAACGGCGTAAAAGCAACTCCTGCCCTTATCCTTGATTACAAAGAGAAGCATAGTAGCTCGTTAAGTTCAATTAACTCCATAGACGTACCGGATTTAAACGGTGATGGATTTAGTGACCTGATACTGACAGGCTTAAACCTTAAAGGTAAAGAGCTTCGTGCTGAAGCTTTCTTAGGTGGTAACCTACGTAGTGGGCCGACAGTAAAACCTTGCGGAGAAGGTGAGGAAGAAGATCAAGACGATGCTTCATCTTCTGGTGCTGATGAACCTGAAGATGTGTTGACGTGTTCAGACTCTGATGGTGGTAAGAATAAGATGGTTAGTGGGGTAACGAGGTATCGCAATCTAACTTTCAAAGATAAATGTAGTAGTAAAAAACTTCTTATTGAATACTTCTGTAATCCAGCAGGCTTCCCAACCTTGCAACTCTTTCATTGTAAGAACGGTTGTGAAGCGGGTGCTTGTAAAACAGCACAGACTCTAAAACTCTCTAAGAAACAGAGGAAGAAACAACGTAAACAACGGAGGCTATTCCGAAAATCACTTCAATCTTATATAGGCGTGCAGTAAATAAAAATTAGGGGAGGGGAGGAAGAGGCTCACCTTTTTTTCCTCCTCCCTACCTCCCTAAGAAGAGGGAGGAAAAAGAGAGTGTTGCACAACTGGGGAAGTTCATAACTTTTCCCCCTTCCTATCGAAAAAAACAGAGGAAAAAAATTAAATACTTATCCTCGTAACTTCTACGAAAATTACGTAATTATAAAGAGAAATGTTTTTTAGTAAAAAAAGCTAAAGCTTCTTTTCTTTTATACCGAAGGATCTCACTGTGGGAGCGCGTGAGGGATAGATAAGGTTTTCTATAATTTTTTAAGGAGCCATATGGCTGGTAGTAAAAAAGGTATTTACTCTAATCGTCGGGAATGCGGTGCGACAGCTGTTGAGTATGCTATTGGAGCTGCCTGCATCTTGGTTATAGTTGCTACAGGGGTTGTCTCCTTAGGGAACTCCATAAAGGGTATCTTTTGTGCCATCGGCACAAAAGTTAGTGGCACTACCTCAGAGTTCTGTGCAGCAAGCTCTCCATCTACCTCTCAGCCAGGATGTAGCGGAGCTATAAGTGGAGATGGCACCTGTGAAGGAGCTAACGAAGGTGGTAGTAACGCCGAAGGTGATGACGATGAAGAACCCTTCTAGTGTAGGGTGTGTCAGAGGTCTACGCGATAAGAGTTGTGAAGAGGTCAATCAAAGCTGTAATAAAGGTAAGGGATCATCAATAGAAGCTACTTAAGAGAAGTGCTGCCCTCTTTTCTAAGAGTTCTTTCAAGTAAGGTTTTTTTAAGTAAAAATGGTGTTGTGAAAAGAAAAAACCATCTACTACACTTGAAGTTTAAAGCGATTTAACTCTTTTTATAAGATAACTATAAACACTTAGGGAAGGTACCTTATAAAAATCATAAAAAATTACGCTTTACGTTTCGCTTTGGTATTTAGTACATTGTACGGTAAGCAGAACTCCAGATCTAATCTATAAAGTAAATTTTATAACATATTAGAAATATTAAAAATTGAGTGTGCCTAATTAGGCTCTCTCTTATTAAAGATCTTTTGAAAGGTAAAAATTCCCTAAAACTTAAGATTGCTACCTTAAGCAAAACCGAAATAAGTGACTTTCTGTGTAAGATTCAATAGAATCACCCGTCCTTTATTTTTGTTCTTTAAATGACTAACAAATTGAAATGGTGTACCCTTCGTTAAGTCAATTTAAAGACGCACTGTTTTTATCTAAAAGTTTTTTCTTAGGTTCTTTCGCTTCATTTCGACGTTTAAGCGTTCCCCGTTTTTTTTAAGTGTTACTTTAACCTCAACACCTTAGGAGAGTTAAATGAAGCATTTTTATGCTGTACTGTTTTCGCTATCACTATTCCTTTTTCCGTTTACCTCTTTTGCTCAAGAGATGTCTCAAGGACAAAAGATAGAGATTGAGAAAGATGATCTACGTGACAGGGTTTATTCCGTTAGGATTAAAGATAATACCTTTGGAGGAGGAGTAAATTTCTCTTTTTCTGCACCTCAAATAACCACTAGAAGTAGCTTAATACTAGATTACAAAGAGCTTGCAAAACAGTACCTTGCAACTTATGGGGGGCATTTCGGAATTACTGATGTAGCAACACAGTTCTTTGAGGGCGAGGTTACAGTTGATAATTTTGGGATGGCTCATGTCCGTTTCCCTCAAGCTTATCAAGGGGTGGCTGTTACTAACGGCGAAATGATAGTCCATATTAGGAGTAACGGTGCCTTAAAGACAATTAACGGTATCTTTATAAAGGGGCTTTCTGGCTTAAACGCTACTCCATCTATTACAGAGGGAGAAGCTACCGCAGTAGCTGCTTCTTACTGGCAACTTAAATACGGAGTTTCTTATGAGGTTGATGATATAGCCCTTGTTATTATCTCTCCTTCAGAGTTGAAAAATAAAGACGGTAAAAGTTACCTCTCTTGGCGGATTAGGTTACGTAATGACGGTGAGTTCTTAGACGAAAACGTCTTTATTGATGCGCACACCGCTAATTATATTACTTATGAAAGTAATATCAGAGCTGCACACGGTGAAAAGACACCGATCTTTCGTAGAGTTGCAGAGCTGGCACCTGACGGGCAATGGTGGTTAAATGGAGTTTTCCCAGAGTATCCAGGTTATGTCTTTGGACGGTTAGAAGGAAGACCTGCGCGAGGACCCAATCCATACGTTAATGATGGTAAAGGTAGTGGGCCAGATACCGTTTATACTAGGTTAAATCAAGTTCATAAGTTCTTTCAAAATGAGTTAGGGATAAATGGACCCGACGGAAATGGTGGTATCTTTGTAGCAGAAAGTGGAATAGCAAAAGGTAAAAATGTAACAGATGCCTACACCGATATCACTTGGTGCCCATCAAATGGAATGTTTTCAAATAAGCTTCATTTTATGTTTTGCGGATATTCTAAGTTAGAAGATTTAATCGGTCACGAATATGCTCACGCTGTTGGGTGGGGTACATTAAAGTATGCTGGAGAATCAGGTGCCATAGAGGAAGCCATCTCTGATTTAACAGGATACCGTTTTCAAAAATACCTAACAGGTTCCACCGATTGGGTATGTGAAACTCAAACGGAGGATGAGTTGCCCTTTAGAAACTCTAAAACCCCAGGTGTTGGCACCCTCGATCCTTCCCCTGTCCACTGGTATGACAGCAATACTGACTGTAGTAGAATGCACATAATGTCAACAGTTGCAAGCCACGCTGCCTACCTCGCTTCAGAGGGAGGAGAGCGTGAAGGGTGTAAAGTCCGTGCCGTAGGGATTGAAAGGGTACATAATGTTTGGTTTCACGCCAAACTAAATTACTTTCCAAGCACCGTAACGTATAACTCCTCTATTAGTTATATTATGGATGCTTGTGATGACCTCTATCCAAATACAGTTAACCCCGAAGAGTTTAACCCTATCTGCTACCAGATTAAAAAAAGTATGTTAGCAACAAAGATGGATCAGAGAGGATACTGTAATGATAAACGAAAGATCTATGAAAGGGCTCCTTCCTGTGATTTTTGTCCAGATAACCCTAATAAAGATGATATCGGATGTAGTGGTAACTGTGATGGTGAGGCTGACCTTGATAGTGATGGTGATGGCACACCTGATTGTTACGATGAGTGTCCAAATGATCCTGATAAGGTTACAGCAGGGCGGTGTGGTTGCGGTGTTCCGGAAGATATTGTGGATTTAGATGATGACACCTTCTGGGGGGCAGGTTCTTGTCCCGCTATTAGAAACGATTGTGATGATACAAAGTTTGATAATACCGCCCCAGGTGAGCCAGAGATCTGTGGAGATAATATCGATAATGACTGTGATGGCTTAACAGATGAGGGGTGCGAAGAAGAAGAGCCCAAGCCCGACCCTAACTATACTGAAATAATCAGTAGGCTTCAGGGAGGTTCCGGTTACAGCAACTCTCCAGATATAAGTGGTGATGGACGTTATATAGTGTTTTCTTCAAGTGGTAAGATGTTAGGGGTAACTGAACCTCTTAAAAATCTGAACGTCTTCTTATACGACACCAAACTTAACACCTATACCCTTATTAGTAAGGATAATAACGGACTTGAATTAAATGGTGATGCCTTCAATTCACGCATTTCAAAAAAAGGTGAGACCGTAGTTTTTCAGTTAGATACTCCCCCCAACAAAAATGGTGTTTCAACAAGTAAAATTTTTGTTTGGAGAAAAGAAAAAGGGCTGCTCTTACTAACTAATCACGGCTATAGACCTTCAGTAAGCCCTGATGGCAGGTATGTTACGTATGACGTAAAAGAGGAAGAAAAAAACGGAGGTTATAATGCCGTATATATTTGGGATGCAGAAAAAAAGGGCGTGACGGGCGAAATAGATCCACCTAGTAGAGTTATTGAAAACACTCCTGAAAAGCTTGTGAATGGAAATTCTTTTAGTTCAGAAGTTAGCGCTACTGGAAAATATGTCGTGTTCTGTTCTGATGCTACTAACTTAGTTGATGAAGATAAGGACGGTGAAAAAATCTTTGTACGCAATATGATCTCAAAAGAGATTGAATTAGTTGCTCGATTAAGGAAAGGTAGTAGTAAAGTTTGCCCAGCTATAACGATCGCAATCTCTGATGATGGTCGCTACATCACATATAGTGGATTGTTAGCCAGCAACACTTATGCTGCAGCGCATATTTACCTCTGGGATAGAGATAAGTATAGCAATAGAGACGAAAGAGATAGGTGGATTGATAAAACAACCCTTATTGACACGGAGTATGCGGAGTCAGGCAAAACCTCCTTTGCATCTAGTGGTGCCTCTTACGATCCTAATATCTCGGGAGATGGTCGTTATATAACGTTTAGATCATCTGCAACAAACTTAGTAGAATCAGGTTCCATTGGAAATCTTCCTAAGATTTTCTTATATGATAAAGATACTTCTAAGATAGAATTAATTTCCACAGGTCTTAACGGAGCGATTCCCAATGGAGCACCATTAAAGAGCGGTGTTAGTGATGATGGTTCTATTATTGTTTTTGATAGCCGCGCTTCAAACTTAGTTGAAAGTATTTTAGATATCAACGGACAAGGGGAAGATGTATTTGCAGTGTATCGAGATGTATGCCCTGAAGATCCGGATAAATATTCAGTTGGTGAATGTGGTTGCGGAGTGCCTGACACAGATTCTGACGGAAACGGTATCGCTGATTGCAATGAAGAGTCAACCTCAACTCTAGATGAAGATGAAGAAGGCTTTTTAGATGAGTGCCCTTACGATCCCGCTAAAGTCTTTCCAGGGATCTGCGGTTGTGGTGTACCTGATACAGATAGTGATGGTGATGGCACTCCTGATTGTAATGATAAGTGTCCTAACGATCCGAAGAAAACAGAGCCAGGGATCTGCGGTTGTGGTGTGTCTGATATAGATACAGATAAAGATGGCACCCCAGATTGTAAAGACCTCTGTCCTAAAGATCCGAAGAAGGTATCAGCAGGGATCTGCGGTTGCGGAGTGCCTGATATTGATAGTGATAAAGATGGCGTTCCCGACTGCAAAGATAAGTGCCCTAAAGATCCAAAGAAGATAACCGCAGGTGTTTGTGGTTGTGGTGTGCCAGATATAGACACAGATAAAGATGGCACTCCTGATTGCAATGATAAGTGTCCTAACGATCCGAAGAAAACAAAGCCAGGGATCTGTGGTTGTGGCATTCCTGATATTGATAGTGATAAAGATGGCGTTCCCGACTGCAAAGATAAGTGCCCTAAAGATCCAAAGAAGATAACCGCAGGTGTTTGTGGTTGTGGTGTGCCAGATATAGACACAGATAAAGATGGCACTCCTGATTGCAAAGATCTCTGTCCTAAAGATCCGAAGAAGGTATCAGCAGGGATCTGCGGTTGCGGAGTGCCTGATATTGATAGTGATAAAGATGGCGTTCCCGACTGCAAAGATAAGTGCCCTAACGATCCGAAAAAAACCTTACCGGGGATATGTGGTTGTGGAGTGTCTGATATAGACAGTAATAAAGATGGTATTCCAGACTGTTTAGGTACGCCTGAAC
>JBMNIF010000003.1:0-708979 GCA_050950765.1 Bdellovibrionota bacterium
GGGATAGATGCCCTAATGATCCAAAGAAAACAGATCCAGGGGTTTGCGGTTGTGGTAGACCTGAAACGGATAGCGATGGTGATGGCACCCCTGATTGTAAGGATAGATGCCCTAATGATCCGAATAAAACATCTCCAGGGCGTTGTGGTTGCGGCAAGCCCGATATAGATAGTGACGGTGATGGTGTTTTAGATTGTAACGTGACAGGTGTCCTAACGATCCGAAGAAGACGCAACCAGGGCGGTGCGGTTGCGGTGTGGCTAGAAAACACTAAAGACACCGATAGAGATGGGGTTCCTAGATTGTATCGATGGCTGCCCAAGTAATCCAAAGAAAACAAAACCTGATGAGTGGGGGTGTGCTGTTACAGATAGAGATTCTGATAGAGATGGCATCCCCGATATCTTTGACGGATGTCCTTACGATCCTAATAAATCAGCACCCCAGATCTGTGGTTGCGGAGTTGTAGATTCTGCAAAGAATATCGCAGATGATGATAAAGACGGAGTGGCTGCCTGTAACGATGTCTGCCCACTTGAGCCTGATGCCTTAACACAGGAGGGTCCATCAACTACCCCTGTCTGGTTTAAAGACGGCATCCAAAATATTGCTGACTTTAAAGATATCTTCGTAAATATAGGTGATCTTAATAGAGATGGGCATGATGATGTTGCTCTTGTGCAACCACTTACACAAAAGGGTAGTGTATTAGCTTCTGTCTCTATTTACTACGGAGGTGTTAAAGGTATTTCGAGTAAGTCTCCAACTCTTTTAAATCAGTACGGCGCAACTCAAAATGTAGTAAGTTCTGTTATAAAGGGTGGAGATATTAACGGAGACGGTTACGGTGATGTTATAGTGATAGACCAGAAGAGTAAGGGACGTATCTTCGTTTATTACGGGAGCTCTTCCGGAGTTAGATCTACACCTGCATCAGTAATTAACAACACTAAATATATTACAGACCTTACTGTTTTCTCTGCTGGAGATATTAACGGAGATGGTTACTCTGATGTAGTTGTCTCATCTAAATCTTTCGGAGTGCATGTATACTACGGACGCACAGCGGGACTTCCCAATACCCCTAATGATATTATTCCAACGGAGAAAGTTCTTCAGATCGCTGCGGCAAAACCAGCAGGAGATCTAAATAACGACGGATACGATGATCTAATCGCTTACGGCCGTTATAACGGCACCTATAAGGGAGAAGGTGGGCGAGTTTTACAAAACCCGTCATTTATAGCTATCTATCTCGGTTCTTATACTGGGATAACAAAAACACCCTCTGAAGTATATGTATTAGAGAACCTCTATCATGTTTCTGCTATCGGAGATGTTAATGGTGATGGCTATGGTGATGTTGCTGTTAATTATGGTGATTCCAAGTTAACAGGTACAGGGCGACAAGGACTAGTCTCTATCTTTTACAGTAAGTCTTCTAAAGTCTTTAGAAAGCCAGCTATTACCTTAGGGAGAGAGATCTCCGAAGGTGCTGATTATTTTGATTTTGGGGCTGTATTACCCACTATCACTGGTGATTTTAACGGAGACACCTATCCTGATATTGTGATCACTACTAAAGACTTTGTCTTTATATATTACGGTGGTAGTAACGGCGTAAAAGCAACTCCTGCCCTTATCCTTGATTACAAAGAGAAGCATAGTAGCTCATTAAGTTCAATTAACTCCATAGACGTGCCGGATTTAAACGGTGATGGATTTAGTGACCTGATACTGACAGGCTTAAACCTTAAAGGTAAAGAGCTTCGTGCTGAAGCTTTCTTAGGTGGTAACTTACGTAGTGGGCCGACAGTAAAACCTTGCGGAGAAGGTGATGAAGAAGATCAAGACGATGCTTCATCTTCTGGCGCTGATGAACCTGAAGATGTGTTAACGTGTTCAGACTCTGATGGTGGTAAGAATAAGATGGTTAGTGGGGTAACGAGGTATCGCAATCTAACTTTCAAAGATAGATGTAGTAGTAAAAAACTTCTTATTGAATACTTCTGTAATCCAGCAGGATTCCCAACCTTGCAACTCTTTCATTGTAAGAACGGTTGTGAAGCGGGTGCTTGTAAAACAGTACAGACTCTAAAACTCTCTAAGAAACAGAGGAGGAAACAACGTAAACAACGGAGGCTATTCCGAAAATCGCTTCAATCTTATATAGGCGTGCAGTAAAGTAGGCGATCAATACTTTTAATACCTTAACGGGTGCTTTGGTGCATCCGTTAAGGGGAGGTGGTTTTTTACAATTACAATTTTAATTTTAAAGGCTTTCAGATCCAAAAGAGCAGCTAGGCGGTGCTCCCTTTTAACTTTAACTAGGTGTAATGATTGATGATAAATAGCGATGAACTTATTTTTGAGAGACTTTTTTATAACGTGTTAAAAGTTTTATTAAAAAATAAGTGACTTTCTGTGTAAGATTCAATAGAATCACCCGTCCTTTATTTTTGTTCTTTAAATGACTAACAAATTGAAATGGTGTACCCTTCGTTAAGTCAATTTAAAGACGCACTGTTTTTATCTAAAAAGTTTTTTCTTAGGTTCTTTCGCTTCATTTCGACGTTTAAGCGTTCCCCGTTTTTTTTAGTGTTACTTTAACCTCAACACCTTAGGAGAGTTAAATGAAGCATATCCATGCTGTACTGTTTTCGCTATCACTATTCCTTTTTCCGTTTACCTCTTTTGCTCAAGAGATGTCTCAAGGAGAGAGGGTAGAGATTGAGAAAGATGATCTACGTGACAGGGTTTATTCCGTTAGGATTAAAGATAATACCTTTGGAGGAGGAGTAAATTTCTCTTTTTCTGCACCTCAAATAACCACTAGAAGTAGTTTAATACTAGATTACAAAGAGCTTGCAAAACAGTACCTTGCAACTCATGGGGGGCATTTCGGAATTACTGATGTAGCAACACAGTTCTTTGAGGGCGAGGTTACAGTTGATAATTTTGGGATGGCTCATGTCCGTTTCCCTCAAGCTTATCAAGGGGTGGCTGTTACTAACGGCGAAATGATAGTCCATATTAGGAGTAACGGTGCCTTAAAGACAATTAACGGTATCTTTATAAAGGGGCTTTCTGGCTTAAACGCTACTCCATCTATTACAGAGGGAGAAGCTACCGCAGTAGCTGCTTCTTACTGGCAACTTAAATACGGAGTTTCTTATGAGGTTGATGATATAGCCCTTGTTATTATCTCTCCTTCAGAGTTGAAAAATAAAGACGGTAAAAGTTACCTCTCTTGGCGGATTAGGTTACGTAATGACGGTGAGTTCTTAGACGAAAACGTCTTTATTGATGCGCACACCGCTAATTATATTACTTATGAAAGTAATATCAGAGCTGCACACGGTGAAAAGACACCGATTTACCGCAGAATCGGAGAGTTAGCACCTGATGGACAGTGGTGGTTAAATGGAGTTTTTCCAGAGTATCCAGGTTATGTCTTTGGACGACTAGAAGCAAGGCCTCCACGTGGACCCAACCCATATGTTAATGATGGAAAAAGTGGACCAGATACAGCTTATACTAGGTTAAACCACGTTCATAAGTTCTTTCAAAATGAGTTAGGGATAAATGGTCCCAACGGAAATGGTGGTGTCTTTGTAGCAGAAAGCGGAATAGCAAAAGGTCAAAACGTAACAGATGCTAACATAGATTCCGCCTTGTGCCCGTCAAACGGAATGTTTTCAAATAACCTTATTTTTGTATTTTGCGGATACTCTAAGTTAGAAGATTTACTCGGTCATGAATATTCCCACGCTATTGGGTGGGGTATATTAAAGTATGCCGGAGAATCAGGTGCCATAGAGGAAGCTATCGCTGATTTAGGAGGATATCGTTTTCAAAAATACCTAAAAGGTTCCACTGATTGGGTGTGTGAAACTCAATCAGAGGATGAGTTGCCTTATAGAAACTCTAAAACCCCAGGTGTTGGAACCCTCTACCCTTCCCCTGTTCACTGGTACGACAGCAATACTAAATGTGACAGCATGCACGTTATGTCAACGGTTGCAAGCCACGCTGCCTACCTCGCTTCAGAGGGGGGAGAGCGTGAAGGGTGTAGAGTCCGTCCCGTAGGGATTGAAAGGGTACACAATGTTTGGTTTCACGCTAGACTAAACTATTTTCCAAGCACCGTAACGTATAACTCCTCTATTAGTTATATTATGGATGCTTGTGATGACCTTTATCCAAATACAGTTAACCCTAAAGAGTTTAGTCCTATCTGCTACCAGATTAAAAAAAGTATGTTAGCAACAAAGATGGATCAGAGAGGATACTGTAATGATAAACGGAAGATCTATGAAAAGGCTCCGTCCTGTGATTTTTGTCCAGATAACCCTAATAAAGAGGATATCGGATGTAGTGGTAACTGTGATGGTGAGGCAGACCTTGATAGTGATGGTGATGGCACACCTGATTGTTACGATGAGTGCCCGAAAGATCCCAATAAAGTCACAGCAGGGCGGTGCGGCTGCGGTAATAAGGAAGAGATTGAAGACTTAGATGATGACACCTTCTGGGGAGTAGGTTCTTGCCCCGCTATTAGAAACGATTGTGATGATACAAAGTTTGATAAAACCGCCCCAGGTGAGCCAGAGATCTGCGGAGATGGTATCGATAATGACTGCGATGGCTTAACGGATGAGGGGTGTGAAGAAGAAGATGATGAAGAAGAAGATGAAGATGAATGCCCAGAAGATCCAAATAAAACAAAGCCAGGGATCTGTGGCTGCGGCAAACCCGATATAGATACCGATGGTGATGGTGTTTTTGATTGTCATGATGGGTGTCCTTACGATCCTAATAAAACAGATCCAGGGATCTGCGGCTGCGGTAAACCCGATATAGATACCGATGGTGATGGAGTTTTGGATTGTAAAGATGGGTGTCCTAACGATCCAAATAAAACAAACCCAGGGGTTTGTGGCTGTGGTGTACCAGATACCGATACAGATAAAGACGGCACCCCAGATTGTATAGACCTCTGCCCAGAAGATCCAAATAAAACAGATCCAGGGATCTGTGGCTGCGGTAAACCCGATATAGATACCGACGGCGACGGCGTTTTGGATTGTCATGATGGGTGTCCTTACGATCCAAATAAAACAAACCCAGGGATCTGCGGCTGTGGTGTGCCTGATACCGATACAGATAAGGACGGCACCCCAGATTGTAATGATCTCTGTCCTAAAGATCCGAATAAGACGAAGCCAGGAATTTGTGGCTGCGGCAAACCCGATATAGATAGTGATGGAGACGGTACTCTTGACTGTAAAGATGGGTGCCCGAACGATCCAAATAAAATAAAGCCAGGGATCTGCGGCTGCGGTGTGCCTGATACCGATACAGATAAGGACGGCACCCCAGATTGTAATGATCTCTGTCCTAAAGATCCGAATAAGACGAAGCCAGGAATTTGTGGCTGCGGCAAACCCGATATAGATAGTGATGGAGACGGTACTCTTGACTGTAAAGATGGGTGCCCGAACGATCCAAATAAAATAAAGCCAGGAATTTGCGGCTGTGGTGTACCAGATACCGATAGTGACGGAAACGGTATACCTGATTGCTTAGACACACACGATGAGTGTCCTACAGATCCTAACAAGACAAAACCCGGAATTTGTGGTTGTGGTGTACCAGATATAGATACCGATGGTGACGGTGTTTTTGATTGTCACGATAAGTGTCCTAACGATCCGAAGAAAGTATTTCCTGGGATCTGCGGCTGTGGTGTAGTGGATAGCACTAAAGATAGTGATAGAGACGGCACCCCTGATTGTATTGATAAGTGTCCTTACGATCCAAAGAAAACAGATCCGGGCTTCTGCGGTTGTGGTAGACCTGAAACAGATAGTGATAAAGACGGCGTTCCTAACTGTATTGATAAGTGCCCTTACGATCCAAAGAAAACAGATCCAGGGGTTTGCGGTTGTGGTAGACCTGAAACGGATAGCGATGGTGATGGCACCCCTGATTGTAAGGATAGATGCCCTAATGATCCGAATAAAACATCTCCAGGGCGTTGTGGTTGCGGTAAGCCCGATATAGATAGTGATGGTGATGGTGTTTTAGATTGTAACGACAGGTGTCCTAACGATCCGAAGAAGACGCAACCAGGGCGGTGCGGTTGCGGTGTAGTAGAAAACACTAAAGATAGTGATAGAGATGGGGTTCCTGATTGTATCGATGGCTGCCCAAGTAATCCAAAGAAAACAAAACCTGATGAGTGGGGGTGTGCTGTTACAGATAGAGATTCTGATAGAGATGGTATCCCCGATATCTTTGACGGATGTCCTTACGATCCTAATAAATCAGCACCCCAGATCTGTGGTTGCGGAGTTGTAGATTCTGCAAAGAATATCGCAGATGATGATAAAGATGGAGTTGCTGCCTGTAACGATGTCTGCCCACTTGAGCCTGATGCCTTAACACAGGAGGGTCCATCAACTACCCCTGTCTGGTTTAAAGACGGCATCCAAAATATTGCTGACTTTAAAGATATCTTCGTAAATATAGGTGATCTTAATAGAGATGGGCATGATGATGTTGCTCTTGTGCAACCACTTACACAAAAGGGTAGTGTATTAGCTTCTGTCTCTATTTACTACGGAGGTGTTAAAGGTATTTCGAGTAAGTCTCCAACTCTTTTAAATCAGTACGGCGCAACTCAAAATGTAGTAAGTTCTGTTATAAAGGGTGGAGATATTAACGGAGACGGTTACGGTGATGTTATAGTGATAGACCAGAAGAGTAAGGGACGTATCTTCGTTTATTACGGGAGCTCTTCCGGAGTTAGATCTACACCTGCATCAGTAATTAACAACACTAAATATATTACAGACCTTACTGTTTTCTCTGCTGGAGATATTAACGGAGATGGTTACTCTGATGTAGTTGTCTCATCTAAATCTTTCGGAGTGCATGTATACTACGGACGCACAGCGGGACTTCCCAATACCCCTAATGATATTATTCCAACGGAGAAAGTTCTTCAGATCGCTGCGGCAAAACCAGCAGGAGATCTAAATAACGACGGATACGATGATCTAATCGCTTACGGCCGTTATAACGGCACCTATAAGGGAGAAGGTGGACGAGTTTTACAAAACCCGTCATTTATAGCTATCTATCTCGGTTCTTATACTGGGATAACAAAAACACCCTCTGAAATATATGTATTAGAGAACCTCTATCATGTTTCTGCTATCGGAGATGTTAATGGTGATGGTTATGGTGATGTTGCTGTTAATTATGGTGATTCCAAGTTAACAGGTACAGGGCGACAAGGACTAGTCTCTATCTTTTACAGTAAGTCTTCTAAAGTCTTTAGAAAGCCTGCTATTACCTTAGAGAGAGATATCTCCGAAGGTGCTGACTATTTTGATTTTGGATCTATACTACCCACTATCACTGGTGATTTTAACGGAGACACCTATCCTGATATTGTGATCACTACTAAAGACTTTGTCTTTATATATTACGGTGGTAGTAACGGCGTAAAAGCAACTCCTGCCCTTATCCTTGATTACAAAGAGAAGCATAGTAGCTCATTAAGTTCAATTAACTCCATAGACGTACCGGATTTAAACGGTGATGGATTTAGTGACCTGATACTGACAGGCTTAAACCTTAAAGGTAAAGAGCTTCGTGCTGAAGCTTTCTTGGGTGGTAACCTACGTAGTGGGCCGACAGTAAAACCTTGCGGAGAAGGTGATGAAGAAGATCAAGACGATGCTTCATCTTCTGGCGCTGATGAACCTGAAGATGTGTTAACGTGTTCAGACTCTGATGGTGGTAAAAATAAGATGGTTAGTGGGGTAACGAGGTATCGCAATCTAACCTTCAAAGATAAATGTAGTAGTAAAAAACTTCTTATTGAATACTTCTGTAATCCAGCAGGCTTCCCAACCTTGCAACTCTTTCATTGTAAGAACGGTTGTGAAGCGGGTGCTTGTAACACAGCACAGACTCTAAAACTCTCTAAGAAGCAGAGGAAGAAACAACGTAAACAACGGAGGCTATTCCGAAAATCGCTTCAATCTTATATAGGCGTGCAGTAAATAAAAATTAGGGGAGGGGAGTTATGCCACCCCTCTCTATCTTAACTTCCGAGTGAGGAGACTTTTTGATGCTTTTTTAAAAAAATCTCCTTACATTTCACCATTAACTTTATTGATAGAGAAGTTAAGGCAAAAAAACTTAGAAAAAAAACTCGGAAGTTAGGACATCTAAGTTCTATTTTAATAGATTATTGGGTGTTATTTTTTTCTAATTCCCACAACTTTGAATATTTTTGAAAGGTATAAATACCTTCATTGCAAGCTACTAAGAAACCTGGGAGCCCCTCCAAAAATCCACGTTTTAAGATATAAAATTTAAAAAATCTTATAAGGGGATTAAAAAATAGGTTGTAAAGGTGAAATCTTTTTTTATTAACATGCAGATGTTGTGCTGAAACGGTTGAATGTTTATTAAGAGCGAGGATCTGATCGTTAAAATTATCGTATGTATAGTGGTGCAAATGACCTTTTATCAGAGATACCTTGCCGGATACGATAGCTTTTTCATGAGGATTATTCCCACCCCAAACAGTCTTCTCTTTTTTTAAAAAACGGAGGCGATATTCAGGATACCAACCTCCACGTACCCACCAACGATTTAAAAAATATACCACTCGACAGATATTATATCCGTCAGAAACATCTTCTCCACGTGCAGATTTTTCCAATACATCTAAGATACTTTCCTTTAACGTTTGAGAAACTTCCTCATCGGCATCAAGATTGATAACCCAAGTTTTTGTGCAGAGATCTAACCCTAACTGTTTTTGTTGTGTAAAACCGCGCCAACTGTGAAAGTGGATCTTATCTGTGTAGCGTTTGCAGATTTCTAAAGTTTTATCTGTTGAACCGCTATCAACTATTACAATTTCATCACACCACGTTACACTTTTTAAACACCGTTCAATATTTTTTTCTTCGTTACAACACACAATAAAGGCTGCTACGGTATCACGATCAAGGTGAGGAGATGACGGTGTTTGAGAAGTTGTTTTTTGGTTATTTTGTAATGTATCTGAATCTTTCATACTAAAGTCTCTTTTTTTGTATTAAACCTTTAATTTATCAATTATAGCTATAATTAAAAGAGGTTATCTATATTATTGTGCTTATGTCATTTATAAATAAAAAACTCAATATTATTGAGGATCTTTAGCAGGTGCAGATTAGGTAATGCCGTTTTTTGGAAATTAGAAAGAAGATTGGTATGAAGCATTTTTAATCATAATGTAGAGTCTAGATATAGGGGCATCTGATAGGGGGGGGGGAAACTTGTAGCTTCTCTATAAAAATTAAAAGTGCGCCTCCTTTTGTGGTTTTATTAGGTAAGGGTATTTTATGAAAAAGGATATAGAACAAACATCTGTTGATATTCAAAGTTTTATGAAACCGCAGATTAGTGCGCCTGCCAATGAAGTTCCACCAGAGAAATCAAAGAATTACAAAAAAAGGATAGAAAAAGAGAGGCAGCGCATCATAGCTGAAGAGCAGGCTAAACCACAAAAATTGAGTTGGTTCTTTTTAGGAGTTTTTTTAATAGCGATTATCTTTGTTACAATATCCACTTGGTCGCGTACGCCGAGTCAGTTGGTGGTAAAGCCGAACCACGTACAAAAAGCAAAATATAAAAAAGTTATTCATCTCACAAAAGATCCTAATGAGCGTAAGGTAAGAGGGTATTCTAAAAGTTATTAGTACGAAAATTTAGTAATAGTTGCTTCTACTATCTGTTATCTCCTTAATAATACTCTTTATTTATCTATCTTTTCTTTAGATGGCGGATAGGGTACCCTACGAGGCTCTATTTGCTGATATCGACATGATGCAGGTGTCTTGGCAAAGTGCAGGTATTATCGTGGTAAATAATTAAAATTATACTCGCATGAAATGATAGCGTGCTGGTATAATGGAGAATCGGTGAGCACAGAGAAAAGTAAAACTGGATTTGGGCTCTCTCCTTTTTTCAAACAAGCGTTGAGGTGCAAATGAAGAATAAGGATTTAGAAGTTATTAAGAAAAGTTTATTAGAAGAAAAAACAAGAATTACTCGACACCTTGAAGAGTTGACGACATCATCATCGCAAGAGATGCAGTTTAGTAGTGGAGATCCAGCTGATATCGCTTCTCTTGAGATTAGTCAATCTGGCTTGCAAAAAATTGGGAAGCGCGAAAAAATTCTATTGAAGAAGATTAATTACGCTCTTGAGAAGATTGAGAACGGCACCTATGGGGAGTGCGAAAATTGTGGAGAAGAGATCTCCGTAGGGCGTTTAATGGCACGTCCTGTGGCACAATTGTGTATCGATTGCAAAACAGAGCAGGAAAATTCAGAGCGCAAGTTTAGTGAAGATAGCGGCGAGTATGATGATAGCGAGTTTGATGCTGCCATAGAGGAGGAAGAGTAGCCTCTCCTCTTATCAAGCGGAGTGGTTAATAAACATCTTCTCTTTTTAGCGGGGAGTCTTAGCGGTGCAAAGGTGGGAATATGATCGGCTTTATGCCTTGTCTGCTGCAGCTAAGATTAATCTTCGCTTAAAAATCGTCGGACGTAGAGAGGACGGCTATCATCTTTTAAGTATGCTTAATACCCTGATCGATCTCTGTGATCGTTTAGAACTTTCTCTGCATAAAAATGGAAGAAATGAAGTAGAGGTATCTGGTCCTGAAGCGAAGAACTTTACGCAGCAGGGAGAGAATACTGTTTTAAAAGCGTTGAGACTTTTTTTTGAAGCCTATGCCATAGATGCCGCTGCATCTGTCAAACTTGAAAAGAATATCCCGATCGGGGCTGGTCTCGGTGGTGGAAGTAGTGATGCTGCTGCTGTTTTATTATTTTTAACTGATTTTTTTCATGATCAATATAGCAAGTCTTCAATTCCACTTGAGGCAGTGGCTGCTAAGGTAGGATCTGATGTTCCATATTTTTTGCACGGTGGATTAGCTTTAGTTGAAGGGGTGGGGGAGAAAATTTTAGAACTACCTTTCTCTTCTTTAGAAAAGATCAAGGGCGTTTTGTTAATACCTGATCAGCGCATCAGCACACCAAAAGCTTTTGCACTTTATCGGGAAAAACACCCCACAATCCCTGTAATCTTTGATGAAACGTTAGCGCAGTATGGTGTAAAATCGGATTCTTCCGTGAAAAATAAGGAGATGAGTTACTCTACATTGCTCTCTCTTTGTGAAAACGATCTAAAAGAGTCAGCCTGTCAACTCTCTTCACAAGTTGATCACGCCTTTAAACTTTTTTCTGATGAATCTGGGTACAAAATATTTTTAACAGGAAGTGGTAGCGCTATGTTTGTTTTATCCTCAAATCAAGCGCAAAGCCCCCTTGATTTTGTCAAAAATCGTTTAAGAGAGGGAAAAGTAAATTTTTTACAGATTATCCCTTTCAATTTGCTTGCTAAATTCGTACGGTAATGTAAATTAGCGCTTGTTCGAGTGAGCCTTATAAGTTTTTATAAGGGTTCATTTAATAGTGGCCGGTAGCCAAGTGGTAAGGCACTAGGTTTTGATCCTAGCATTTCGCAGGTTCGAGTCCTGCCCGGCCAGCCATCTTTTTTCAACATTAGTTTGAATATTTGAGGCGTGTTTTGTGATTGGTAGCTCTAATTAATTATCAATCAGACGATATTTCTGATGGCTTGCTTGACGTTGTAGGTAGAGTTCTAAGCGGTGTTTTTTGTTCATGTTCAGTGTGCTTAGCTGAGCGTGATTAGTGTTTATCAGAATTTATGCGGCGTACAATGAAACAGCTAGTCGTTCTATCAGGTCGTTCTAATCCAGCCTTTACTGCAAAAATCGCAGAAACTTTAAATACAGAGTTAGGTAGGCTTGAAGTAATAAAATTTAGCGATGGGGAGTTGTCTGTTGATATTAGTGATAATGTACGTGGACGAGATGTTTTTATCGTTCAGAGCACCTCAACCCCTGGTAACGACCACCTTATGGAGCTTCTAATAGTTATTGATGCTCTTAAACGTGCGTCTGCTGATCGTATTACAGCCGTTATGCCGTATTTTGGTTATGCCAGACAGGATAGAAAACTAAAGCCCCGTGTGCCGATTACTGCAAAACTTGTGGCGGATATCTTAACTGCTGCTGGTGCTAATCGTGTTTTGACGATGGACTTGCACGCCGGTCAGATTATGGGCTTTTTTAATATTCCCGTTGATAATTTAAATGCCATCCCTGTTATCTTGCCATATATTAAGCAGCGCTATGGAAAAGATGATTTAGCAGTAGTTTCTCCTGATGCAGGTGGCGTTGAGCGAGTTATGAAGTTTGCGGCGCGCTTGGAGAATGCCTCAGTTGCCGTTATTGATAAGCGGCGTATCAGAGCGAATGTTGTTGCCGAGATGCGGGTTGTCGGAGAGGTAAAGGATAAAACCTGCATTATCGTTGATGATATGGTTGATACGGCTGGAACCCTTGCTAAGGCTGGAGAGACCCTTTTAGAGGAGGGTGCAAAAAAGGTAGTCGCCTGTTGTACTCACCCGATCCTCTCCGGAAATGCCATTGAGAGGATTTCGTCATCGGTTTATGAAGAGGTCGTTGTGACGGATACTATCGTACTGCCTAAAGCCGTTCAGTGCCCTAAATTGACAGTCTTGTCGGTAGCTCCATTATTTGCAGAGGCTGTTCGCAGAATTCACGCAGACGATTCCGTAAGCAGCTTATTTAAATAAGTAATACCACTTAAAAGTCCGTTTGGTCAGAACTCCGTTTTTTATGGCGAAAAGGGTTTGTAAGGGGTGCTTTTTTGTAAAAAAGCACCGTTATTATCTGATTTTTCTTGAATATTCTCCCTTAGTCACTTTATTTTAATTTCATTTTGTGGTTATCTACTCAACCAGTTTTGATAAAAGGGCTTTTTGTGCTTACTTTCAATTTTGAAAGTTTGCTGAGGCTCATTAACAACTTGATATTATGAGCATTTGCATTCGCTCCAAGTTGATTTTTTTATAGCCTGAGTTTTATAGGGTGCGTCAGTGGAAAAGTTAACGCTTGATATTAGTAGACGAGAAGAGGTCGGATCTAGGCAAGTTGCCAAGTTAAGGAAAGAGGGGATTTTGCCGGTAGTTGTTTATGCTCGCGGTAAAGAGGCGATCAAGGCGGCTGTCAACACACGTGAATTCATTACTGCGGCGAAAAAGGCTCGTACTTCGAATTACTTTGTATTAAAAAGCTCTGACAGTAGTCTGAACAATAAATGTGCTTTTGTGAAAGAGATTCAGCAAAACCACCTTAAAAAAGAGGTTTTGCACGTTGATTTTTTTGCTATTGATCCGCATGAAAAAGCACGTGTCTTAATTCCTGTTGAGGTGTTTGGTGAATCTGATGAAGTTAAGAACTTTGGTGCGATAATGACTGTTTCCACCAATCAGGTTACGGTTGAAGGGGTGCCTGCCGCTATTCCTGAAGTTTTTAAGGTCGATATCTCAAAATTACGGGTTGGACAACATATCAGAGTCAGTGAGCTTGAGCTTCCTGAAGGTGTTGAGATGTTAACGAGTGGTGAACAGTCTATCGTGTCTCTTGCGGCTGGACGTAAAGATACGAAAGGCGCTGCAGATGCTGCGGATGCGGATGCAGATGCGCATGCAGACGCTACTTCAGCGGCACCAGCTAAAAAGACCAAAAAATAAGATGGTCGTGTTTTAATGCCTCTTATTAAAATGTGGATATGATGGGTGCTCATTCGATACGAATGGTTGTTGGTCTTGGTAATCCAGGTAATCGATATGAGATGACACGTCATAACCTCGGTTTTATGGCGGTTGATGCCTTTAAGGAGCGTATCGCTGCTGGTAGAACTTGGAAAAAACGTGGCTCAGCTTTGTTGTGTGAAGCTGAATTTTGTGGCAATAAGGTTTACCTATTAAAGCCGCAATGCTTTATGAATTTAAGTGGTGGTCCGGTTGCAGAGTTGCACCGTTTTTACAAGATACCACTTAATGAGATCGTTGTTGCTCATGACGATGTAGATCTTCCGTTTGGAAGGTTGCGTGTAAAAAAAGGTGGTGGCGATGGCGGTCATAATGGGCTTAAATCGTTGCGTGCCGAGCTTGGTAGTGGTGATTTCTTGCGTGTTAGGTGTGGCATTGGGAGACCGCAAAGAGTTACTGCTGATGAGGATGGTATGGTCCAATGGGTTTTAGGTCGTTTCTCTGGTGCTGATGTTAAGATCGCAGAAGAGGTTGCTGCTGAAGCAGCTGAAGCTTTGCTTACTATTTCTGAGAAAGGGTTAGAGCAAGCGCAACGTGATTTTAATCGTCGGGATGTTGCTCTCAAGGTTGAGGGTACAGAGTAGTTTTTTAGCTTGTATGTGTTAATTGAGGCTTAGATGAGAAAATACGAAATGGTGGTGGTTTTCCATCCTAATTTAAATAAAGATGGTTTGGAGGCGGAGATTTCAAAGGTGAAAGACCTTTTAAATTCGAAGCAAGCGGTCGATCTGACTGTTAAATCTTGGGGGAAACGAGAGATCGCTTATCCGGTGAAAAAACAGAAGTATGGTCAATATATCGTCTTTTATTTTTCAACTGAAGATTATGATACGCCTGCTGCCGCTGGGGCTCTCTTCCGCATAAATGATCAAATTTTAAAGTTTCAGACACATGTAATTAATGAACATCAACGTCGTTTTCAAGGCAATCCTCGTAGGGTTGGCGAAGGAAGTACGTTTGATGAGATCTTGGATATGGATGATCTGGATGACGATAGGATCGCCTAGTGTTGTTCTTATCGTGGTGTAATTAGAAGGCTCTTTTTTGTTAGATCCTTAGTTGTATATGTTTTTGATTAAGACGGAGTAAGTCATGGAAGTTCTATTGATGCAGGATTTTCCTAGGTTGGGATTCATAGGCGAACGGATGAATGTAAAAAACGGCTATGCGCGTAATTTTTTAATACCACGTGGCATTGCAATAGAGGCTTCATCTCGAAATGCTAAAGAATTGCAACATCGTATTGCAATGATCAATGCTCGCAAAGCTAAGAGAAAAGCAGAGGCGATGGAGATTTTGGATCGTATTCAGCAGGTGACTTTAGAGTTTAAACTTAAATTTGCTGAAGAGGGTAAGAGTTTTGGTTCTGTTGGTGCTCGAGATATCGAACTCGCTTTAGAAGCAAACGGATTTAAAGTTGATCGTAAACAACTTGTTTTACCTGAATCGATTCGCACTGTCGGGGATTATGAAGTTGGCGTGAAGCTTCACTCTGAGGTTGAGGCTAAAGTTAAGGTTAAAGTCATCGCCGAAAAGATCGTTGAAGCGAAAGCAAAAGATGCACAAGTTGGTCGTAAGCAACGTCGTAAAAAGAGCGCAGCTCCTGAAGCTGAAGAAAGCTTGGAAAATACTTCTGCAGAGACGGAAGCTCAAGAGCCCGTTGTTGAGGAATAAAGTTTTCTTTATACTTAGCAAGTTATAAAAAGCCCGTAGCATCTGTTATGGGCTTTTTTGCACTACGCCAAGCGCATATAAAGGTTGTTGCTATCTATATATTTTAAAGGCGAGATAAAAAATGAATCGGAGAGGTAAAAAAGTTCTTAATTTGCTTCTCTTGATGGGGGTTTTTGCAATTTCCTTTTTTGGTCCTTTATTTCTCTTAAAGACGGTTATCTCTTCACAGACACCTCAAACCGTAGATCCGGAGTTGGAGGGTTCCTTTAAGAGTGCCAGAAGAATTCCAGGCAATGTAGGTCGTCTTAAGATCGTTAATTCAGCGGATTTAAATCCTGTAAAAGGTGAAGACTTCTTAATCGTGGGGTGGTTTAAGCTTAATAAGTTGCCCCTTGATGGTGAAAGGATGATCCTTCTTAACAAGTACGACAGGGGAAAAAGTGATATTCCAGGTTATGCCCTTGCCATAGAGCGACAAGGTTCCGATATCATACCGTTTGTATATGTAAACGAATTATCAAGAAAGGGACGGTGGTATCGATTCTCTGAGGCGAAGATAATTCAACATGTTTGGTTTATGATGGCGCTTACCTTTCAAGATAATAGATTTATCGGTTTACACTCCGCTTCATTGCACGTTCTCCCTAGTGATAGAATTCAACTACTCGGTGGATATGATCTAAAGCGCGAAGTAATTCCAGAAAGTTCAGCAGATCTATTTTTAGGTGGGCAGGGGAAGTTTGCTTTTCGTGGTTTTATCGGACCTTTCGGTATCTTTTCAGGCTCAGACCTTGTAGATGATTATTTGAGAGTGTATGCAAAGTTTGTAAAGAATCCAGATCGCATCCCTAAAGAGCTAAAGAGTGCTGTAAAGTTTTGGACGATTGATGGTGAGCACGACTTAAGCTCAGCAGCACGCTTAATTAAACGCTCCGCTGGGAAACGGAGAAAAAAAAGCTCCTAAAGTTTTATTTTATAATATATTAAAGGTGGCACGGGTTAATTAAATGTTCTGCTGGGAAACGGAGAAAAAAAGCTCTTAGAATTATATTTTATAATATATTAAAGGCAGCATGCTTAATTAAACGTTCCGCTGGTAAATGAGGGGAAAAAGCTCCTAAAGTTTTATTTTATAATATGTTAAAGGTAGTGCGGGTTAATTGAATGTTCTGCTGGTAAACGGGGGAAAAAAGTTCTTAAAGTTTTATTTTGTAATATATTAAAGGAAAATTATTGCCCCATTAGCCTGTCTAAGATAGTAGCACAGGCGGATCTAACGGAGAGATGATTATAATCTCCCGCTCCCTTAATAGGCTCTAAAAAGTAATCAGCTCGAGCTAGGAGGTGATCTGACATACCCCAACCTGTTCCAAGCATTAGAAGATAAGGCTCTCCTCCTTGCAAAAGATCCCTCATCTCCTGAAAGGAGGTGCGATCTTCACCTTGATGTGCTGAGGTGGCGACAATCTTCGGTAATTTTCCAGCTCTTAGATCTATTTTATGAATTACTTCATCAAGGCTTGTTGAGATATCGAGGTTCAATAAAGCTGTTCTACGATGGGGGTTATAGAGTGCTCCAAAGCCATCTTCCCAGTATGATTTCATAATGTGGGCGAGTTTACGCATAGTGGGTGAGGGGTGTGCTACAAAGGCGTGTGCTGAATAGGTTTTGCAACTTCGGGCGATATCATGCAGATCAATTAACGTTAGTGAGGTTGTCACAAGCTCCCCTTGTCTGTCGACCATCTTGTCATGCAGCAATACAACATTGAGATCAACGCTCATCTACCTTCTCCAGTAAGTCAGGTCTGTATAATTTTGTTCTCTTTAAAGCCTCTTCTTTGCGCCAAAGTTCGATCTTTTTAGGATCTCCTGATAAGAGAACTTCCGGCACTTTCAAACCACGAAACAGTGCTGGTCGTGTATATTGTGGTGGTTCTAAGAGAACTCTACCACTACTATCATCAGAAAAGCTCTCTTGGATGATTGATTCTGAATTCCCAAGTACAGTGTCTTGCAGTCTGACGATCGCCTCTATCATCGCCATAGCGGGAACCTCTCCTCCCATTAAAACAAAATCACCGATAGAAAACGATTCATCAACAAAGAGCTCTCTAACACGATCATCGATACCTTCGTAGCGACCGCAGATAAAAATAATCTGATCCTGTTTTGCTAAACGTGCCGCATCACCCTGCTTAAACAACTTACCTGCTGGTGTTGTAAGGATAACTTTACCGTTCGGCAAACGCTTTTTAGCATCTTCAATCGCCGCTGTTAAAGGTTCTGGTTTGAAAAGCATCCCTGCACCACCACCATAAGGAACGTCATCAACGTGATGGTGTGGAGGTGGGGTAAAGTCTCTAATATTAAGTAGATTTATAGAGAGAATTGAACGTGAACAAGCCTTTCCAATTAAACTATTTGATACAAAGGGACCAAATAGATCAGGAAAGATAGTGAGTATTTCAATCTGCGTCACGATGTAAATAGAAAAACACCGTCCAGCCTATAAAAACAGCACTTGGACGGTGATTAGATAACTCTATGCAGCACGAGCAGCGATACGTTGCTTACGTGCACGACGTTTTGCAAGAATTTTTTCATGTCTTGCTTTCTCTTTATCTTCAATAAGTCCGGGGAAAGCTTTTTTAATTAAGTTGCTAACCACTAAGGAAGGTTTGGCACCAACGTCGAGCCACTTCTTAATTAAATCCTCTTTAAGATCAACCTCAGGTGGTTCAACCATAGGGTTATAAGTCCCAACGATATCTAAAAATCTTCCATCCCTGCGGCGCTCTTTATCTGCTGCAACTATGCGATAAAAAGGTCTCTTTGTTTGTCCATGTCTTGCTAAACGTATAACAACAGCCACTGTTCTAGTTCCCTCAATATAAATTACCCAACTGAATTACAACGCTTCTTAAAGCGGCAAGTCAGATAAGTGGAAAAAATCACACAACACTTTTAATAAAATTACACTTTTCAGATTTTCAAGAAAACGAATAGTGCTAAAAAATATAAAATGATTACGAGGTTATAACAAAAAAGAGATTAATTTGGAACACCCATAGCCGTTTCTTATGTAATTTATTTTTAATTACACAGATAAAGGGGTGTTTCCGCTTATATAATATAACACATTGAAATAACTTAGAGAATTTCAAAATTTTGATAAAGCATCCCTAATAAGTGTTATTTTACCTCCTCTATCTTGGAAAAGAGGATTTCAGCTTGATTTATCTGAGATCCCGCTGCTTGTGGTTTTAAAGCATCATCCCAAGTTAGTTTTTTCAAGTCTAAGTTTAACATCGCCGCTATTTTTTCTGCAGTAAATGGAATAAAGGGGCTTAACACCACTGCTAGAAAATGAATTGCATCAAAACAGTAGCTTAAAGTAAGAGCAGTAGCTTCTAGATCTGTTTTTCTTTGTGCCCACGGAGCTTTATCATCAACGTATTTATTGCAACGTCGACAAAAATCCATAATCGTCTCTAAGGCAGCACGAAAGGAGACATCCTCTAAAAGGTCGGTTACCTTTACAAAGGTCTCTTGGATATCTTTAGCAAAAGCTGTATCGAGATCAGAAACTTTAGAAGGAAGGCGCTCCGGAATTTGAGGCCCGAGATATTTATGTGTAAAAGAAACAATTCTATTGATAAAATTACCGAGGATATTGGCGAGATCTGTGTTGTTACGTTGAATTAAATCTTCAGGCTTATAAACGGTACGTGCCTTTTCCGGTGCAATAGCTGTCAGATAGTATCTAAGCACATCAGGATTATTTCCTTCACCTAAATAATCACCGATCCAGACAGCGGTGCCACGAGATTTACTGATCTTTTCCTCTTCAGCATCTCCAGGGAACTGAATATTTAGAAAATGGTTTACTATCACACCTTTTGGTAACTTAAAGGTGCCTTCTGCTTTTAATGTTGCAATCCATGTAATGCAATGGAAGATAGTATTGTCTTCTCCTATAAAGTGCACGATTTCAGAGTCGTCGTCTTTCCACCAATCAGCGTACCTCTCCGGATCTCCCTCCTTATTAGCACACACCTCTTTCGTATTGGAGATATATCCGATCGGTGCATCAAACCAGACGTACAAGACCTTTCCTGTGGCATCAGGATCGTCAAGTGGTAAAGGAATGCCCCACTCAATATCGCGTGTCATTGATCGTCTGACAAATCCAGTTGAGAGTAAACCTTTAACGTAGCTGCGAGAGTGTTCTCTAATAACGGCACAATCGATCCACTCTCTAACTGCCTCCTCAAAATGTGAGAGGTCAAGAAACCAATGAACAGTATCCTTAATTACCGCAGGCTGCCCAGAGATAACACTACGAGCATCTTTAAGAGTTTCTACATCAAGCATCTTGCCGCAATTTTCGCATTGATCTCCATTTTGATCAGGTGTTCCGCAATATCCGCAAGTCCCCTTAATGTAGCGATCTGGTAAGAACATTGAACGCGACTCATCATAAAACTGACTCGTTTTTTCCTTTTCAAAACGTCCCTGCTCATACAATTTTAGAAAAAAATCTTGACTGGTTTTGTAATGATAAGGGTTGCGAGAGGTAGAGCCGTAAACATCAAAATTGATCCCCAATCCAGCAAAGTCTTTTTGCTGTTTGTCATGATAAAATTTTGCAACTTCAGCTGGTGTTTTCCCCTCTTTGTCGGCAGTAATTAAGATAGCCACGCCGTGATCATCAGAACCACAAATGAAACGAACATCTATACCACGTAACCTTAAAAATCTGACGTAAATATCTGCTGGTAAATAAGCTCCCGCAATATGTCCAACGTGTAGGCAGCCGTTTGAATAGGGGAGTGCTGCTGTAACCAAAACACGCTTGGTATTTTTATTAGTAATCTTTGACATGGTAACCTCAATCTGAAAATGGCACGAGAAGAAAAGCCATTGCTCGGCTCCTTATATATACTCAATATGTAAAGATCTTTCCAGCTTTCAAAGTGTTATTTATAAAAAGCCAGTGCTTGTTTTTTTATTTTATGCTTTAGCGTAAGTCGTGTAAGGAATTTACCCTTATAAGATCCATAAAAAGGGCGTTGTGAGCCCCTTTCATTTTTTTATATCATTCAAGAATGAAACGAACCTTTGAAATTATCCTTTATTTAATCCCTGTAACGATTTTTTTAATTTTAAAGGCGTATAGCGCCGTCCCCTTTGTCGGTGATGAAAATATCTATTTTTATTCAGGTTGGGCTACATTGCAGGGAGTAGTGCCATTTAAAGAGTTACCGTTCGCACACCCTCCTCTACACCTATTCATTGCTGTGATCTGGATGGTGCCAAATTCGATAAACCCACTTTGGTTGAAGCTAGCTTCTGTTTTGCCAGCTACATTGTGCTTAATAGCTGTGATGTTTCTTCTTAGACGGTTAAAATTTAGTAGATCTGCAACTTTTGTTGGTGGATTAACTTTGGCAACAACTTATGAATATCTTGTGACAGCTACACACTTTACGGGAGCAAACTGGTCTATGCTCTTTGTAGTCTTGGGGTTGACTTTCTGCCTTAAAGATAGTTGGCGTGGCTTTGTAGCGGGTCTTTATCTAGCTTGTGCTACATTAGTTTCTTTACACACCATTCCTGTTGCTTGCTCTTTAGTACTCCTCTCGTTTCTAACCAACTATAAGAAACGGTGGTATATAGTGCTGGGGTTCGGTGCAACTTTTATTACTGTGCACGCTCTTTGTTTACTCCTTTTCGGTTCTCCTTATCTTGATCAATTACTTTTGTATCATGCTAAAAAAACAGTTATGCCTGATGGCGGCATGGAGACAGTGCGCCGCTTTCTTTTTACTACATATCCGATTCTGGTACCGGCATCTTTAGGAGTCTTACTCCTTTTAAAAGACCTTCTCTTAAATATTTTAAAAGGAGAAAGGACGAAGATCTCCTTAGGAGAGGTGCATTTAGGTGCGCTTATCGCAATTATTCAGTTTTGTGCCGTTATATTAAATAGTCGTGTTTACTCGTACTATTTTGCTCCTATCTTGCCGCTAGCTGTAATCTTAGTTGCCTACACCTTTGATAAAGGGATCTTTTGTCTTAAGGGAGTTATGAAGGGAAACGGCGACTCTTTTCGTAACCTTATACTTGGTCTGGCATTTGTAGGAATTGCAGTAGTTGCAGGTGAGAGATCTGAAAGGGAGTTATCTTATTACGCCAAAGAGAAAAATCGAGAGGTGTATTATACCTTTAAGCCAAGCCAATTTTTGCCTAATTTTATTAACAAGATCGTTGAAAAAACCGTATTCAAACAAAAAAGACGTATTGGAGAGTTTGATTTAGGTCTTACTAGATATCTATGGCACGAGTTTGTTAGTCCTGATCCTTCAGTTATTCTCCCCGATCTTTTAGCACATAAAGATCTTGCCGGAACTATCTTCGGGGATGCCTCCTCCGTTCCTTATTTAGCATTAGCAAGTGGACGACATATAGCACTTGAGATGCCCGACACGAATGCGCAACTTCTAAAATCAGGGATCGTTAAGATTGAAGATCTATTACTGAAATTACAAGAGGATCTGCCATCTTTTATCGTTATCAATCCACAAAAAGGGATCCCTTCACACAACCTCTTTAAGAAATTTACTTTAGAAAACTATACTCTTCTCAGTAGAAAAAGGAGTGGAACCCTTCAGTTAATGTTATTTATGAAAAAAAGGTGATTATAACCTATCTTTTTAGGAGAATTTACCTAAAGACTATTCTACTTTTATCGATATAAGAAGCATACTTTGTATGGCAAGATCAGATTCCCTCTTTAGAGAAGGGAGGCTTTTGTTCTACAATAGTTAAAGGTTCTTGCAGATCAAAAAACACCTGCTGCTAAAGTTTTAATAGAAAAAAGGAGATCCTGAATGTCTTCTGAAAAAAAATACGAACGGTTGTTGTCGTTAAAAGAGATAGAGTTAGCAATAAAACAGATTAAAGACTATTTTGAAGTACAACTTTCAGAGGCTTTAAGATTACAACGCGTAACAGCGCCATTCTTTGTTGCTAGTGGAATGGGGCTTAATGATGACTTAACTGGAGTAGAACGACCCGTTTCATTTCGTGTAAGTGGAGCAGCTTGTAGTGTAGAGGTTGTCCAATCTCTCGCAAAATGGAAACGTTTTGCCCTTAAGCGTTATGGCTTTAAAGAGGGAGAGGGGCTTTATACGGATATGAATGCGATCCGTCCTGATGAGACTTTAGACGATATTCACTCTTTCTACGTAGATCAATGGGATTGGTGTAAGATTATCGCTCCAGAAGAGAGAACTACTAAAACTCTTTTTGATACTGTTTTAAAGATATATTCATGTTTGTTAAATACGGAAGCTTTTTTAGCTAAAGAATATCCTAAGATTGAACCTATTTTACCAAAAGATATCACCTTTATTACCTCTAAAGAGTTATATGAAAGGTTTCCAAACGATCCTCCCAAAGTACGTGAGGATAAGATTACAAAGGAATACGGTGCTGTCTTTATTGTGGGGATAGGAGGAGCGCTGCCTGATGGATCTCTTCATGATAAGCGCGCCCCAGATTATGATGATTGGAGTACCCCTAGAAGTGATGGGGGGATCGGACTTAACGGCGATATTATTTTATGGAACCCGATCCTTGAACGAGCTTTTGAAATTTCATCGATGGGGATTAGAGTTAATTCAGAGGTGCTAAAAAAACAGTTGGCTATCTGTCACTGCGAAGATCGAGAGAAGTTACACTTTCATCAGATGTTACTAAATAATGAACTACCGCAAACGATAGGTGGTGGTATCGGACAATCCCGTTTATGTATGTTTATGTTACGTTGTTTACATATCGGAGAGGTCGCTTGTGGTGTCTGGCCGACTGCGATGCAAAAGGATTGTGAAGCGCGGGGGATCGTTCTTTTATAGGGGTGCTTTTTTCGTCTGTAATAAATTAAGATATCGGAGAAGTTTTATGAGTGAAATACTTCCTCAAGAGATAATAGCAGAGTGGTCTGCCGTATTTTCAACAAAAGCAACGCCACACGAAAAATCGCAAAATAAAATACTGTTCAAGATTTTGGGGAGAAAGGGCGGTTCTTGGTTCTTAAATAGTCAGCGACTTTTAGATCGGGAGCTCGAAAATAGTAATGTCGCTTGCATAATAGAGATGTCTGATGGTGTTTTAACAGCGATCTATAACGGTGAATTAAATCCGCAAGAGGCGTACCTTGATCATAAGATAAGTATTATCGGAGATGAAGAGACAGCATTATACTTTTCGTCGGTAATTTGGAGATAAATAATTAAAAAAGGTACTTTTTAGAATCCGCACAAGGTGTTTTATAATCATACTCTAAGATTGGTATTACTTTTTAACTTTATTTAGGAATTTTAGCTGACAGCTGAGAGGGAAGGGAGATATGGGAATGGATGAAAACGATGCGGGAAGCGCTGGGAGTGCACAAGAAGGTAAAAAAAGTAATAAGATGCTCTTAATCATCATTGTCTTACTCCTTGTTATAGGGGGTGCTGGCGGTGCCGTTTTGTTTATGAGTGGAGAGGCAAAATCGAGTGATGATGCAGAAGAGGAGTTTGAAGAGGAGCATTCTTTTGAATATAAACAGTTAGAGTTAGATCACTTTGTTGTGAATTTAGGAGCAGGTTCAAGATATTTACGAATAAGGCTCTTACTTGAGTATGATGAAGGGGTTTTTGATGCAGCAGAGAGATCTTATCAAAGAATGAGCGCTAGGTCGGGTAAAAGTGCAAGCAAAGAAGAAGAAGGTGAAGGAGCTCCTAAATTACCAGGTGTATTCGGCAGAAGGAATCCTATGATTAGAGATGCAGTAATTACCCTTTTAAGCTCTAAACGAGCTAGTGAATTACTCTCTTTAGATGGAAAAGAGGCGTTAAAGAAAGAGCTTCTCGACAAGATTAATGCAGCGATAGATCTTGAAGATAGTATAGTAACTAATGTCTACTTTGGAGAATTTATTATCCAGTAACGTTACGATATATGTCTACAAAACAGAATAAGATTAAAGATTCATTACAAACAGTACTTAATCAATTACGAAGTTCCGAGCGTTTTTTAATATTAAGACTATTAAGGATCTCTCATTTTTTACCGAACGGAACGTTCGGTAACTCTACACTTGATCAATACACCTTAGAACAACTAATTGAAGAGGGTGCTGCCCATATTATTAAACAGAGGGGGGTAGAGCTTGAAACGATAGAAAACCTACTTCCTATTTTGCAAGGATTATTAACGGATGACACTGCCGAGACAGCTTTCGATTTACTGCAAGAGCAACCCCCTGCCTTAGATGCTCCCACTGAAAATAGTAAGATCTCTAATCAAAGAGAGTGCAATACGGTAAAGGAAATTCAAAGTAAAAAAACAGAAGAAAAACGTAGTAGTATAGAAGCGGAGAGGATCCTTAGAGAAAATTTTACAAAGCTTGAAAAAGCCCCTTCTTATCCTTTGATTAAAGATAGTCTACTTTCTAAGTATTGGGATATGACAGGAGTCAGAGATCCCTTTCTTGAGGAGCTGACATTTAAACAACTTCTAAATATTAAGATCGAATACCTCTTAAAAAAACGTTCTTTTACAGATAGTAAAATTACAGCGCTTGTAACCGCCATTAATAACTGCTTAGCAGATAAAGGTAGTGTATCTGTGGATTGTACCTTGACTACAAACCGTGAAGAGGTCACTGCACCTACTGTAAATTTAATCTCACCTGATTTTAATTCGATAACTTGGCGTACGCATAGCTCTTGTGAAGCGCCTATTGCAGATGCTTTGTTAGCGCAATTCAAATTAGTCTGGAGTGCTTCACAAGATATGGAGGGAGAGATCCCCACTCTTTTACGTGACCTACCTAAATGGCTCACTGCTAGGGAATATATTATCTGGTGGATCGATGCTGCTTATAGCCTTGATTTAGCAGCAAAACTGTTACGTTCAACTGTGGCTTCTTTAAGGAAAGAATACAAAGTTTGCGTAGAAGCTATCTATCTTAATTTTGCTGTAACGGCACCCGTGCTATATGCACATTGGCATGGAGCTCTTTCAGGGGCTGGAGTTAGTTATCAATCTCTAATCTCTTCGCATTTAGAAGAGGGGCTCTCTCCTGATTATCAGTTGGTTTTCTTTAAAGGGCTATTAAAAGCTTTGGGCGCTTGTAACGTTACTGCTTTCGGAATAAAACTTCCTAATTACTGGACTACCAATCCACACCTTTTGCAACTGATCTTGGAAGGGCTTTCTAAAAAAGCACCACTTCCTAAAGATAAAATTAAGGCAGAGCTTGAAAAAATTTTGCCCCTCTTTGATTTTAAGGACTTAAAGCCTATTCTAAATAAAACGGGACTTATTAAAAACAGGTAAAAAAGGTGTTTTTATTGTCGAGTTGAAAGTAAGAGATCTTTAAGTGCTCCATAATCTGCTGAAACTTTAATGCTGTGCTTTTCCTTTTTTAAAAAGGAAGCAAGCCTATTTGGTATCTCAATCTCTCTCTTTAATACATCTTCAACAATAGAACTAAACTTTGCAGGGTGTGCTGTCTCAAGAAAGATCCCGATCTGATCCGTTTTTTGAAGTTTAAGATAACGTAAAAGTGCGGTATATCCGACAGCGCCGTGTGGATCTGTGATGTAGGCGTAGTTTCTTGCTACTTCTGAGATGGTGGTGCGAGTCTCTTCATCAGTGACGCTCGCGCCCCAAATTTCAGCACGCATAGTATCAAGATCGTCATTACACAAACACAACATTCTGGCAAAATTACTCGGATTCCCTACGTCCATAGCGTTGGAAATAGTGGTATGAGAGGGGCGTGGAGTAAAAACACCATTCTCTAAATATTTCGGAACAACATCATTTATATTTGTAGCAGCAATAAGACGCGAGATCGGAAGCCCCATCCTTTTTGCCATAAGCGCTGCTGTTAAGTTTCCAAAATTACCACTCGGAATCGCTACAACAAGAGGCAGCGTCTTATCCTCTAGCTGTTTATACCCTTGAAAATAGTAAAATATCTGTGGGATTAAACGTGCGATATTGATGGAATTAGCAGAAGCGAGCTGCATCTTTTTTCGTAACTCAAGATCAGAGAAAGCTGTCTTTACTAACCTTTGACAATCATCAAAAGTTCCTGCAACTTCCAGAGCGGTAATGTTATTGCCCATAGTGGTGAGTTGTAGCTCCTGAATTTGGCTTACTTTTCCTGATGGATAAAGGATTATTACGTTAATATTAGGAACGTTTAAAAAGCCGTTAGCGACAGCGCTGCCTGTATCACCTGAGGTGGCAACAAGGATAGTTAACTTTTTTTCACTCCGTTGTCTTAAAAAGTAAGACATAACTCGTGCCATGACCCTAGCACCAAAATCTTTAAAGGCTAAGGTTGGACCGTGAAACAGTTCAAGAGTGTAGATGTTGTCATGAATTTTTTGTAGCGGTGCATCAAAATTGATAGCGTCATCAATAATATTTTTTAAGGTATCTTGAGGAATAGCTGGAGAGAAAAAAGAAGTTGCTATCTCTAATGCGATTTCAGGGAACGATCTTTCACTTAAGGATCTTATAAAAGTAGGGGGGAGTGTTGGGATCTCTGAAGGCATAAACAAACCACCATCATCTGCTAGCCCTTTAAGGACTGCTGTTACGATATCAGCTTTGCCCGTACGAGATGTTGTACTGTAATAATACATTAACTTACTCCGTTACTTCTAATAAACGTGCTCCTGCGGTACTGATCAAAGAAACAAAGGTCTGTGATCTTATCCCTGATTCTAAAAAAGCTTTCTGCATACCGTGAGCAATATCGTTTGCTCTTTCAGGACAATCACTAAGTGCAAAAAGAGATGGCCCCGATCCGGAGATGCTACATCCTAGTGCGCCTGCCTCTAAAGCCGCCGCTTTCACTTCAGAAAAAGCAGGTATAATAAAAGATCTAGCTGGTTCAAAGATAAAATCTTCAAGAGATCTTCCGATTAGAGCATAATCTGAAGTGTAGAGTCCTGCTATCAGCCCTGCAATATTTCCCCACTGTTTTACTGCTACGTTTAGAGGCACCTGTTTTTTTAGGATATGTCTAGAATCGGAGGTGTTTAATTCCAGTGCGGGATGAATAAGAACGGAGTGTAAATTTTTAGGGGGTTGAATTTGAATTATATCTAAAGGGTGATAGCTGCGAATTAGTACAAAGCCACCGAGTAGCGCTGGTGCAGCATTGTCAGCGTGTGCAGATCCGCAAGCTATACGCTCTGATTCCATAGCAAACGGCACAAGATCCCTTGTGGAGAGGGGGTAGCCTAGCATGGCGTTTGCTGCATAAAGCGCTGCTGCAGCACTAGCTGCACTTGAACCCATACCACTACCGAGCGGCATCCCTTTTTTTAATTGTAAGTCCACTCCTAAATCTGCTGCGCCAACTTTATTAAGGAAAGCTTGCACCGCTACACTTGCTGTATTTTTTAAAGGATCTGTCGATAGACGACCACCATCACCTGTTATGGAAGAGATAACGATCCCAGAGTCTTTTTTTCTCCTAAGGGTAACTTCATCGCCTAGCGCTTGCACAGCAAACCCTAAAACATCAAATGCGCAAGAAACATTAGCTACTGTGGCGGGGGCAAAAGCTTTAACCTCGTTTTTCATCATAAAGTCCATTATTTTACAGAAAATGGTTACTTTTTACCGTTAAGATAATAAATTCCAAAAAACACCTAACGCTTTCTTAGATGCTAAATAGAGCGATATCGATAGAAAAAAGATAGCTCTAGCTTTTAGGTTACTTTTAAAACATCGATTCCATTTAAAGGTTGTATTGTCTAAATACGATTAGCACGGTAAAAATAAAAAAAATCCTAACGGTATTTGAAAAAAAATTAAGATAGATGAATTTAAAAGCTTTACAAGAATATAGATTATAAGACCGAAAGGATAGGCAAGTTTTTAATTTGATTGTGAAAATTATCTAGGGGAGAGTAGGGGAGTGAAAAAAACAGGCCTTAGGTTGTTTGAAATTTTACTTGTTATCATGGGACCGTTTGCCCTTTCTAGTATAGATACGATGTCCAATGATCCAGGTGTGGGGTGGCACTTAAAAACGGGGGAGTGGATCTTTAAAAATCAAGCCGTACCCTTTTTTGATCCTTTTTTAGCTGCAAGCGCTCCACGCCCTTGGGTTTGCGATCAATGGCTTTCCGATTTAATAATGTACCTTGTTCATAATCGATATAGTTGGGCTGGACTTACAGCGATTCCAATAACACTTTTTCTAATTACATTTTTCTGTATCCTCTATCCATTTCTTTTAAAGCGCACTAGCTCAGCCCTTGCTGCAATCATTGTTAGTAGTATGGCTTTTACCATAGCGTTGGTTCACCTAATTGTGAGACCTGTGGTTTTTAGCTTCTTATTTTTTAGCTTGGTTCTCTTTAAACTTTTAAATATCTGGATATCTGGTAAAGAGAGAGGTCAATTTACACTTTCGTGGAAAGATACGGTTTTTTTCTGCATTATCTTCTTATTATGGGCCAACTTACACCCCTCTTTTGTTTTAGGGCTGGCACTACTTGTAATGTTTTTCTGTTCCTTGATAGGCGATACTCTTCTCTCTTTGAGTGAGGTCTCTCGTCAGACATTTATTAAGTTTGGCACCTTGATCTTAATTGTTCTTGCGGTAACAGGACTTAATCCTAACGGATATGGGCTCCATTTGAGTATTTTGGAATTAGGGTCAAGTGAATTTTTTATGCAGCTTAACATTGAATGGTTGCAGAATGATTTTTCCAGTATCCGTGCAATATTGTCACAGTTACTTTTATTCTTTATCTTTCTCGGTTTCTTAATAAATCCGAAACGGTTTAAAAATTGGGGGTGTTTTGAAGTCGGGATAACACTACTAGGTCTACACTTTTTATTTCAAGCTATAAGGTTACTTCCATATCTAAGTTTACTTCTAGCATACCCTGCTTGTACGGGACTTTGTGTTATCTTTGAGAAGGTAGAGGAGTTAGTGGGGAGGTATTTCAAAAGGGTTTTAGTAATTTTAAAAGATTTCAGATCAAAAGAGGTTTGCGGTAGGTCTTTTGGAGTTCCCGTAAGTATATTGATGGGAGTGTTTTTTACTATTAGTCCTGAAACCTTTGTTGATGCTAAAAAATTAGAACTCGTAGAATGCCCTAAAGATGGTATTTTAGCGGCTTTAAATGAAACACCGCTAGGAACAACAAAGAAAGTTTTAGCATCCCCTAATTTTGGCGGATGTATCACATTTTTTGGAGAAGAGCGATTAAAAGCTATCATTGATGACCGCAATACCATGCTTGGAGAGGAGATCTATCGCAGGATTATGGCTGCCCTTAAGGATAGTCAGGAGATGGAGAAAATGATCCATCAAGAGGAAGCTGATTTTCTTCTGATAGAGAAAAAATCTTTAGCTTATAAAGGTATAAAAAAGAGGTATCAACTTTTACATAAAGATAAGAAGACAGCCCTTTTCAAGGTATCTCCTAAATAAAAACGGATTGTCATGTTGTATAAATCTATCCCATTACGATCCGCACCTATATAATAGGAGTTGATTTTTTAGAGTGACGCTCCTGATATTCTAATAGATTTTTTAAACAAGAAAGGGCGTGATCTTTTATCTGTGGATCTGAACTGTTCTGAATAGCCATTGAGAGCGGAAGGGCTGCTTCAGGCATCTTTGATAGTGTTTCACGGAAGGTAGCATTATCAGAAATTTTTCCGATCATCTCTGCCACATTTTCTCTTAAAACATCATCCTCACACAGTGCTAAAGCTGAGAAGTGTTGTAGTTTTTGCAACATTCCAGCTAACGATGATTTTATGCCGAGATTAACTACTCCAAGTTGTTCAATATCAGGACAGTTAGTATCGTAAAACATAAACCCCCCACACAACATTAAAACTACCAGATGGAATTTATTCACCCTCTATTGTTTCTTATCGGCATAGCCTTCCAAAACATTAGAAGATGTTTTGTTGTTCTTACTATTATATTCAGACCTTTTACCCTTTTTGACTCTGTTTAATAGGTAGAGGTTTTTCGTATTTTGCCCCGATAATTTCGTATAACATCATATTTTTTAAGGGAAAAAGGTATTTAAATCACTGTTCAAGACAGATCGCTAAGGTCTCTCGCAAGGCATTGAAAAGAAGAAGTGTGTATTTATCATTATCGGTTGGCGTTTCAGGAGATGCTTCAATATAGAGCACTCCGTTATGTGTTCTGTTTATAATAGAGCCGAAGATCTGTTGGCAAAACGTTCCATCATTTCTAATGAATTCTTTTTTTAGTGGAAGGTTCCCCCATTTAGCAGACCTGATATTGGCACGAGTTTCAATATTTAAAGTCTTATAATAATCAAGTGAAGTGTTGCCTAAACGTAAAATAGGGGCGAGCCGCTCACTATTTTTTTTACTTATAAAAACACAGCCACGATCAAAGCCGAGCTTTGAGAAGAGGGGACCGATGATCTCATTAAGGATATTTATAACAGGTTCTTTATGCTCTATCATTTTAAAAACACGCTCAAATGATTCACGCACATCAGTGGAGCATCTTTGAAGGTTTAAATTATTAAAAACCGCCGAACTTTCAGTCGCCTCATCTTCATCACTTGGGTTGTCATCTGCAGCGATAGTAAGATGAAACTCTTCTGCTATCGGAAGTGTCAGGATAAATTTAGATGTATCACAATAATCACCGAGCGCACTTGCTACCCTTTGATCTATCTCTGATAGTACTCCCGTAGGAACCTGTTGCTCTATATATTGAAGATTTTGCACCCACTCTGCCTCTGCTGAGGGGTAATTAAGGGGGTCTTTAGAACGTCCGTACAGCTCTGCTATTTGACATAAAGCAGAGAGCTCTATCTTCTTATTAGCTAAATAGGAGAGATCGAGAGAGCCTTCTTCGGAAAATGTTTGTGATCTATACAACGAGATCTGTTTTCTAATTTCAGAATGCACATTCCACTCTTTGGCGTATTGCAGAGCTATCGCAAGGGGAGAGACCCCTAAATAATTTGACAATTCACTATCGAGATCGTTTTTATGAATACGATAGCCGTAAAGAGCATCTGTATAAATTTTAGGATAGTTCCAAGCTATTAAATTGTAACCAAGTTGACGAAAAAAAGCTGCTGAATATGCAGTGCCTTCTGATAATTCTGGGTGCGCTTTAGCAATAGCCTCTGCGGCAAATGTTGTCAGTAAGGAATATTGCAGAGCTAAAGCTTGTTGTTGCCCCATTTTACTTATTTCATGTGGGGATATCAGATACGGAGAAACTTTAAATAATTTAACAAGATTGGAATCATCGATGTTTCTTATTAAATCGAAGGGATTTGGTACTATATCAAAGGAGTCTGCGAAGTGAGATGTTCTGCGACTGCAATAAAGAAAGAGGGCAGGATCTTTTTTTATCTCTTCAATTAGAGATTCTCTGTCACTGATAAATTCACCTGATTCTAAATTTTGATTAATGTTTTTTAAAATACCTTTATTTACAGGCAACCACCGCACGGAGATGTGACGCATCACAGAATCTAGACGCTTATTAGGCGAACGACACGCTATGCTTTTAATTTTTCTATCACTTTCAGGTGGTTGGTATAGAAAAGTTGTCACAAAAAATCTCCCTGAAGCTATTTCTCATAAAAAATGAGAAAAAATACCCACTTAGTATCTTTCGATACGATCTCTCTCTTTTCTTTCTCCTGATCTTTACAGGAAAGAGAGGGTAAGTTACTTATTCACCACAATATGTTATTTCTATCGACTCTTTTCTGAAATTACATAACGGTTTCAGTGATTGCTTCGAAAAGAAGTGGCACAACTGGCAGGATTCACATATTATCTTTGCTATTAGATTGTAAATGTACTGTAAAATCAGCTTGTTAGCAGTGTTAGTAGAGGAGCTTACTCAATTAATATCGTTAGACGGGACTGAAATTAGAGGAAGGTACTGGATTTTAAAAGGTAAAAAATGACAGAAAAAGAATTAACGTTTCCCAAAAATAAAATTAATATCTTATTACTAGAGAATGTACATCAAGCAGCAGCCGACCGCCTTAAAGAAGCTGGCTACAATGTAGAGCAATCAAGTAGCTCCTTGACTGAAGATGAATTGATGGAAAAGATTCAGGACGTTCATGTCTTAGGAATCCGTTCAAAAACTAAAGTTAATGCCAACCACTTTAGCGTTGCTAAAAAATTATTAAGTGTCGGATGTTTCGGTATCGGAACGAATCAAGTTGATCTTAATGCGGCTGCGATACATGCCGTGCCTGTTTTTAACGCTCCATACGGTAGCACTCGCAGCGTTGCCGAGCTTGCTATTGCACACGCCCTATGTTTGGCGCGTAGGATCGGAGATGCTAATCAAAATCTGCATAATAGTTTCTGGGATAAATCTGCTAAGGGATCTCATGAAGTGCGTGGTAAAACGTTCGGCATTATCGGTTATGGACATATCGGTCAACAGGTCGGGCTTTTAGCTGAATCAATGGGGATGAAAGTTATCTTTTATGATCAGACTAAAAGGCTTGCCTTAGGAAATGCTGAAGTTAAAGAGACGATGGCAGATCTGTTAAAGGAAGCCGATTATGTTTCTTTACACGTTCCAGCACAACCTAATAATGCAGCCTTGATCGGTGCTAAGGAGTTGGCGTTAATGAAGGATAGCGCCGTTCTGATTAATCTTGGGCGTGGAACATTGGTCGACTTTGCCGCTTTAAAGAACGCTATTCAAAATAAGGCGTTGGCAGGAGCTGGAATTGATGTTTATCCAAGTGAGCCTAAAGGTAATAAGGAAGAGTTTAAGTGTGAATTAGCAGGGGTTGAGAACGTTATGTTAACACCGCACCTCGGCGGTAGCACGGAAGAGGCGCAATATAGCATCGGAATTGAAGTGGCAACCTCCTTTATTAAGTTTATTGATAGTGGGTGTACGGTGGGAGCAGTTAATTTCCCGCAGGTTGACCTTCCGTTTTGTCCGAATTCACACCGCATTTTAAATATACATAAGAACGTTCCAGGTGTGTTAACTGAAGTGAATAAGATTATCTCTGACTTAGGAGCTAATATAAACTCTCAGTACTTGGGGACTTATAAAGATATCGGATATCTAGTGATGGATATAGCAGAAGGTCTCTCGGGAGAGGTTAAAGACCATATCGCTGCGCTTCCAAACAATATCAAAACCAGAATGTTGTATTAGTTTATAGATTTTATAAAAAATAACAGAGGTGATTTAAGATGAAAGATCGTGCCTATAATTTTAATCCAGGACCAGCGGTACTACCGTTAGAAGCTTTAGATGAGGTTGTAAATAACGTCATAAACTATAAAGAATCTGGGATCGGACTCTTTGAGATGAGTCATAGAGGGAAAGACTTTGAGCAGGTTCTTGATGAGACAACGGCGTCTTTTAAAGAGTTGTTGGATCTTAGAGATGACTATGAGGTGTTGTACACTACGGGTGGCGCAACTAATCAATTCTCGATGGTGCCTATCAATCTATTACCATCAGATCAAACTGCTAACTATATTTTATCTGGAGTTTGGGCGAAGAAAGCAGCTGAGGAGGCGCGTAAGTTCGGTAAGGTGCACGTTGCTGCAACTTCTGCTGATGATAACTTCAAGACTATTCCGCAACAACTTAACCTTACAGAAGATGCCGCTTATTGCCACTTCACCAGTAATAACACGATTTACGGAACGCAGTATAAATCAGAGCCTGCGGTAGGGGATATCCCGTTAATCTGCGATGCTTCTTCTGATTTTTTGCATAAGCCGTTGGATATTAGAAAATATGCTTTGATTTATGCGGGAGCACAAAAGAATTTAGGTCCAGCGGGGGTCACGATCGTTATTATTCGTAAAGATCTATTGGAGCGTGCACGGGTAACGGCACCTGAGACAACGCCCATTATGTTAAATTATCAAACGTATGCAGACTCTAAGTCGCTTTATAATACGCCACCTGTTTTTGCTATTTATGTTGTCCACGAAGTTTTGAAGTGGATTAAGAATAGTGGTGGTTTGGAGAAGATCGCTGCGAATAATCAAGCTAAGGCAAAGCTTATTTATGATGTAATCGATAGTGGTTCTTTTTATAGTGGACACGCCGATCCTGCGTATCGTTCTGTTATGAACATTACTTTCAGACTTCCTACGGAAGATCTTGAGAAGAAGTTCGTACAGGAATCTAGCGCAGCCGGTCTGATCGGACTAAAAGGACACCGTAGTGTCGGTGGACTCCGTGCCAGTATCTATAACGCATTCCCAACCTCAGGAGCCGAAACGTTAGCTAACTTTATGAAGGACTTTGAAGCTAAAAACGGGTAGTAATCTTATTTAGAGGCGGTTTTTAGTAAGAGGGCAGTTCTAGGGCGCTTCTAATTATTGCCCGATAAGTAAAGTTATCGGGCAATAATCGCAAATTTGAGAGATACTCCTCTGGCTGGGGTAATAAGTTTTATTTTGGGGGTATTTTGCGGTAAATATTAGGTATTATGCTTTTAATCTTGTGCTGCAAGATCTCTTTGTTAACACAATTAGGAGAAAGATCTTATGAAAAAAATATTACTTCTCTTGCTGATGACTTTCGTAGCGTGCGGTGGTGGTAGCGATGACGGAGGAAATGAAGGCAATTCGTGTGGTGTTCTTAATTTAAAAAGTGTTACTACAAAGGTCTATAATGGAGAATCTTGCAGTAGCGCTGGTCCAGTTATGAAGCTTCTTATCACCTCCAGAAACCTTATTACGGGTGAAGTATCAACGTCTAACTGCTCAGGTGTGGCAGTATCTCTAACCACTATCTTAACTGCGGCACACTGCGTTGAACCATTTTTTAACAATACTACGCAGCCTTTAGAGCTTACCGTTGAATCTGATGCAGCCCTTTATTCGATTACAGGTGGCGGAATAAGCGATATTGCAGCGGTTCCCGAGTATTTCCGTACAAGACGAGCCTATGATTTCGGATTTATCCGCCTCTCAACTCCACTGCGAGGTGTAGCGCCTGTTCCAATTTTAGTTTCTGTTCCGCTTCAAGTTGGTGATATTGTTACACAATTTGGCTATGGCGCAGATGAATACGGCTTTTTCGGTAATTTAAAGGCAGGAGAATCAACTATAACCGCTATTTCAAATGAATTGATAGAAACAACTATAAATAGCTCCAATCAAGTTATCTGCGGTGGTGATTCTGGTGGACCTATTATTAAAGTATTTAACGGTGTCAGTTACCTTGTTGGAATTACATCTTTTGGTGGTAATGATCTTTCACAGTACTGCGGGAGTATAAACTATTTTGGAAATATGCAGAATCCGATTGCTGTGCAGATCTTACGAGGATACGCACCTGATGCGTCGTTTAGATAGGGAAAAATAGAGCGCCATGTTAAAATAGCGTGGCGTTCTCCCTTCTATCCTCTAAATTCTTCAATCAATTTTTACCGATAAGATCAGGATATCTTCTAGGTGGGGTAATTTTTTACCGATAAGATCGGAGTGTCTTCATATAGAGGGTAAAAAATCTCACTTAACTCTTTTTTATCCCCAAATTATTTTTATCAATAAGATCTGGATATCTTCTAGCTAGAGGGTAAAATTTCTTCTTTTAACTCTATTTTTATCTCCAAATTATTTTTGCCAATAAGATCAGAATGCCTTCATAATATAAGGTAAAAAACCCTTCTTAAATCTTTTACCCTCAAAAATAATATATTTACTGATCTCATTTATAGTTGGATAGTTTGATGGCTAGGGGGCTTTTTTTGAATCAAAAAGTTCCGAATGTCTATTTTTCTAACAGTCGATTTTGTTTGCTGGGATATTATTAATAATTTAATAATCAGCAGATATTTTTTAGTTTTAATCTTTTAGGTTTTAATAATTAAGACACAGGTTATGAAAGATAAAAGAAGATATATTGTTTTTTCTAAGGTGTTGCTCCTAAGTTTGATCGGATGTTCCGGTGTCTCTAATTTTACCGAGAGTTATGATCATAAGAACTTTATCTATCTCCTTTCAACACCCCGTAATCACCCTGTGACGCAGCCACGTTTTCGCATCCCGAACTTAGAAGAAGCTCTGAATGAGTCAAATCCTGTTGTAAGGAACAATGCTTTAATGGATTTAACTGCTCTGGCTAAAACAGACCCCAAAGCAGCAGAAGCTCTTTTTAGGACTTTAGAAAATAGGGATCCGTTAGTACGACGTACGGCAGCTTGTACTTTAGGTAAGATCGGTGCGTCCCCTACTCCCCTTCTGATTGAAGTTTTAGCAGAGGTGGCAGAACGTGGCACTTACGATCAACGAGTTTCGGCGCTTAATTCACTTTCAAATTATGGAGATAGATCCAAAGAAGCTGCTGCGGCTTATGCGCAATACGCCTCTGAAGTTCTCCGCCTTGATGATGGTGTAAGTTGGCGACGCCAACATTTAAAACACCGCCAAGTGCAACACCCGAAACGTGTTTCTACCCAAGAAGAAGAGACACTTGAAGAGTACAATGCAAGGTTGGCGCAGCAGAAAAAAGAGGCGTCTGAAGTTTCTGCAAAAGTTCAAGCTGACATTATCAAGCGATATGGCAGCATTGAAAAATACGAAGCTGTCAGGTCTGCAAAACAACCTGACTAATTTTTTATATTACTTTTGACATACACATACAGTTTTTTATTCATTCAATATGATTGATCTCCTGTATCGTATATTTAAAAGGACTTGGAAATAAGATGAATAAATATGCAAATTTTGAGAATTATCTAAAAGAGTATCCAACAAAAGATGGTAGGTTTGGTGAATACGGTGGTGTTTATTTACCACCAGAGTTAGTCACTCCTTTTGATGAGATAGATAAAGCTTATAAGACGATCTGTCACAGTGCGCAGTTTATCAATGAGTTGCGCCGCATTAGGAAGGAGTTTCAAGGTCGCCCTACCCCTGTCTACCACTGCGAAAGGCTTTCAAGAAAACTCGGTAGTTGTCAGATCTACCTTAAGCGTGAGGACTTAAACCATACCGGTGCACATAAATTAAACCACTGTATGGGAGAAGGACTTTTAGCTAAATACATGGGGAAGAAAAAGTTGATCGCTGAAACAGGCGCAGGGCAACACGGTGTGGCTTTGGCTACGGCTGCAGCCTTTTTCGGATTAGAGTGTGAAATCCATATGGGAGAGGTTGATATCGCTAAACAGGCTCCTAACGTTGCTAGGATGAAAATTCTTGGAGCGGAGATCGTCCCTGTTTCTTTTGGTTTAAAAACTCTTAAGGAGGCAGTTGATTCAGCTTTTGAATCTTATTTAAAACAGTACGAGACAGCTATCTATTGTATCGGCTCTGCAGTGGGACCACATCCGTTTCCTTTAATTGTTCGTGACTTTCAGATGGTTGTTGGCATTGAAGCTAGAGAGCAGTTCCTCGATATGACCGGTCTCTTTCCAGATGCGATAGCGGCTTGTGTTGGTGGTGGATCTAATTCCATAGGGATGTTTGTTCCCTTCTTAAGTGATCCTGTTGAGATATACGGGGTTGAGCCGTTAGGTAGAGGAAGTAATCCAGGAGACCATGCGGCATCTATGACTTACGGTAAAAAGGGTGTTTTACACGGCTTTGAGAGTTACCTTCTACAAGATGAGAAGGGAGATCCTCTGCCTGTACACTCAATCGCTAGCGGTCTTGATTACCCAGCGGTAGGACCTGAGCACGCCAACCTACACGATCTGAATAGGATTAACTACGTAGGTGTTACAGACTTGGAAGCTATTGAGGCATTCTTCCTTTTAAGCCGTTATGAAGGGATCATTCCAGCAGTTGAAAGCGCTCACGCTCTTGCTTATGCGCTTAAGGTTGCCAGAGAAGGTAAACACGATTCAATCCTAGTCAATCTTTCGGGGCGTGGAGATAAGGACATGGATTATGTTATTGAACATTACGGTTATGGTGAAGAGTATATACTTCCATAAGTTTAAGATTCTGAAGTGATTTTCTGCCCCTTTGTAATATTTATAAAGGGGCATTTTAGCATAAATCATCAATGCTCTTACCTCTCTTCTGATTTTTTAAAAAAAGAAAAACTTTCTAAAGATTAGTCCTTTATCTTTAAGAGTGATGTTAAAGAAGAGGAGGTCGATTGTAGTTCTGACATAGTTGCTTCAAGTCGTGCAAAACGTGCCCTCATATTTTCTTCTGTTTTAAGAATCAGCTCTTCAGCTCTAGCAATACGATCATTTAAGTCTGATATCTGGGTGTTGTTACTGTTAATACTAACATCAATCATGCCGTTAAGACGTGTATAGGAGTAGATCGTTCCACCAGTTAACCCCATTGAGTCGCCTAATGAGATAGTAATTTCATTAACAGCGTTAGCATCTTGATCGAGAGCTGCCTCTAAAGTTTCACTTTTAAAAGCTAAGGTTCCATCACGTTCTGTGGTAATACCGAGATCAGCAAAAATTCTTACTGAATTTTCAGCAGTAGCTTTTGCGGTAGAGATATCAGATCGGAGTGCGCTTAGAAGGTTCTCGTCAGTGTTGGTTTTAGCTAAAGATCCGTAGATATTTCTCACTTCAGATCCGTTTTCTTCACGGGTAACTTCATCATTTTTTGAGATATACTCTACAATCTCATTATAAAGATCTACAAACTCTTTTAAGTTTGCAACGGTTTGTTCCTTATCTGTATCAACGGTTACAGTAGCAGTTCCGATGCTACTTAAAGAAAATGTCAGCCCATCAATAACATCATTAATAGTATTAGATTTTCGTGTAACATCGACACCATTGATAGAGAAAACAGCGTCAGAACCGGCAACGGATACACACCCCGTATCCCAAACTCTACTTCCACCACCACCTGCTTTTAATTCTTCTGGAATATTTACCGTAGCAATTCCATTTTCGGAGCCGGAAGAGTTTGAAACAACCATTACGACATAGTCGGGATTTGAATTTGTACCTCTATTGATTAAAGATGCCGTAGCGTGATCGCTTTTAGAATTAAACTCTGAAACAAAATCTGCCAATGTTGTAGAGGCAGTGACATCAATTGAAACGGTCTCCAGAGGTGTGGGTGATCCTATCGTAAAATCGACTGTTTGAGTGTCTGCTATAGTGTCATTGATCTTCGCTGTTGGGCTGGTATAGGGAGTATCTGAGATTAAAGTGTACGAACTGTTTTTAGCTAAGCTACTAACTTCGACGTTATAAGAACCTTTTTTACCATATTTATTGGCACTTGCGGCTACTACGGTTTCATCTGTTGATGTTGCGGAACGGGCAACGGCACCACCATTTAATGTTGAAAATCCATCTACAACCGTCTTTAGATTATTCAACATCTCTTTCAATTCTTCTAAGGCAGAGTTTTCAGATTTCATCTCTGAAATCTTTTCTTCCTTAGGGGTTACTTTAGCAGCACGTGTGGCATCGCTTGTTGCATTAATTAAAGATTCGGTATCAATTCCGGAAACCATACCTGAAAATGTTACTGTTGCCATAAGTACGTATCCTTCTTAGAAGATATTCATCGAGGGAGGTGTATAATTTTTGCCGAATGCGATAAAAATTTTTCTGATACAGAGCTCCTCAACCTTATCTGTGCAAGGATTAAGCCATGATTAACAACTGGAATTTATTATGATTTTTTATAGCAGGCTTATCGAAAGAGGCAGAAAATGCCCTCTTTTAGAAAGAATAGAATGCTATTTTAAAAAAACCCTTAAGTCTTAAATATTTTTGTCGATATAAATTAGTAATGGATTGTGAAACCGTTCTCTTTTTAGGGACGGTGTGTGCCACGTCAGATAAGACGCGTAACAGGAGGTTGTATGGCAACGATGACTTTTTCGGGGTTAGCATCAGGTATAGATACAGCATCATTGATTGAAGCGACTATTGCACAGAAACGAGCAGTTCGCATTAAACCACTAGAAACGAAGATCTCCCAGTATCAAGAAACAAACTCTGCTTACACTGAACTAAAAAAACTCCTCCAAAACCTAAAAGATTCAGCAGACAAATTTAGAACGATTAAAGGAAGCGGCGTTGCTATGGAAGTTTATTCAAGCGACGAAACGGTTTTAACAGCTACGATAGGTGGAAGCGCCACAGCAGGTAATTACGAAATTATAGCGCAGCAATTAGCAAGAAATGGAAACTTTTCTTTTGCCTCTTCAGGGCGTACTTACACCTCTCTTGATGCTGCAATCAATCCTGATATTTCAAGCGGAGGTTCCGTAGCAGATAGGAGTGTTAATTTTACCATAGGAAGTGGCGCCTCTGCTGAAAATATAAATATTGAGGTGACGGGTTCTACCACACTGGCACACTTTGTTTCAGAGTTTAATTCACAAAGTGAGTCTGCTACTGCTTCAATAATCAACAAAGGAACAACAAGTAATCCTAATTATGTTGTGATGGTCTCCTCTAAAAATGAAGGAATGGAGAAAGGTAGCATTACTGTTACTGTCGGAGCTGCTATCTTGAACTCTGGAGAGGGAGCATTTAATGATAATACGGCTTCTGAAGCGCAGGATGCGGTATTTTCACTATCTGGTATCGGAGGCACTATCACTCGTCAATCAAATACTATTAACGATGTTATTGCAGGAGTGAGTTTTAAACTTCAACAGCAAGGATCTAGCACTATATCAATCGGCATTGATAACGATACAACTACTGAATATCTTCAAGATCTGATCGATTCTTACAATGAGATTGTGGAGTATATCACGGAAAATGATCGCGTTTCTGAAGAAGATAATAGTATCGTTTACGGGAGCCTTTCAAAAACTTCACTTGATGAGAATATTTTAAGTACATTAAGATCTGCTTTGAGTACACTTTCTGGTTCAGGCTCAATTCATATCCTAGCTGATTTAGGAATCACCACTAAAAGAGATGGAACCTTAGCATTCGATAAAGATCTCTTCGTGGATGCAATAGAGAAAGATGGAAGTGGTGTGGCTACAATTTTACAAAATATGGGAGATACCTTAGCAAACACGGGTGGAATAATTGATCGTTTTACCTCTTTTAACGGATTATTGGATAGCGCAGTGAACTCAAACTTATCATCAATTACTAGGTTTAATGAGCGTATCTCTGTCTTAGAAGGACAGCTTTCAAGAGAAGAACAATCTCTTACTAACCGTTTTGCACAACTGGAAGCGCTACTAGGCAATTTGCAGCAACAACAAACCTCCCTAAGTGCGCTCTTGCCTATGAAATAATTTAAGCTTATTTAAGATCTTGTAGGGATCTTAACGGTAAAACTTTTTTATATTACTGTAATGGCTTAAATGAGGTCAGCTTTGTTTTTACACTACCGATAAAGACTTCACTTCTAATCAGTAAGATATCTCTAGCCGTATCCGTAGTTAGGTAGATAGAAGCGTCTCTTAATTTATTTTTTTCGTTTTCAAACCCTAGCTTTTTCACACGAGGTTTAATTACCCATGTCTCATAAAGTTTACCGTTATGTTTTATTTTTTCTTTCCCTGCTGCAGAGAGCGCTACTAGATAACGGTTTTGTCCTTCATAAGCGTCAAAATATTTAGTATCTCCCACACTCCAATCAAGGCTACGTGCGATAAAAGCGGCTGAAAACGGATCTAAGGTAAAGTTGTGTGGGTTAAATTTAAATTTTTCAATATTTCCGTTTTTGTTACGGATAACCGAGATCTCACCATCAGGGTGAAAACTAAGATCCATATTTCTGATCCGTGATTTCTCATTTTTATTAAAGAATGAATGTTTGGGTGTCATTTTTGATGCCGATAATACCGCTTCGGCGTGGTAACGTAATTTATAAAAGATATCGATAGCTTTTAAAGTTCTAACTCTGATTATTACCTTTAAGGTATCACCCTTTTTTTTTACAACTGCGCTAGCTCTTGCTGCAGGGATCCCTTGCCATGAAACATCATAGGTATATCTGCCGAGTGCTGGGGCAAAGGCATCTGCTTTATATTCATAGTGTGGTGTTGATAACTCTATCTCTTCAGTTGGGATATCTTCTTCTGCCAAGACAGGAGAGTAAAATAAAAACATAAAGAGTAGTGTTACACCGTAATAAAATCTCATTATTATCTTATATCCATTATAAATTATCTAGATAAACTTAAAAAAACAGGTGATTTGACTTGACACTTTAATCATAAAACCTTACATAATTTACCCACGTTGTGCCGAAGTGGCGGAATTGGTAGACGCGTCGGATTCAAAATCCGATAATGGCAACATTGTGTGGGTTCAAGTCCCTCCTTCGGTACCATAGCAGATTGTACAGTCTAGCTTTTTAACCCTGTTTCTACAATCCTCACCGTTAATAATTTCTTGTAATTGGCTGCGGTCATCTATTTCAAAGTAAGGCTTAAAGTAAGGTATTTCTCCCCTACCTCTGCACACCCTTATTTTTGATCATAAATTTTTTTGAACAATACCACCATAAGGATGCGGGGTAAAAACGTCTTACCAAAAGAAGGAATCGTAGCTTTAGAGGTATTTTTTCCTTTAACACTTAATTGTATTATTTGTAGGGTAAAATTGTCGTGTCAAAAGAAGGAATCGTAGCTTTTAAGATACGATCTCTCCACTAGGCACGATCTAGGATAATGCGCAAGGCACGTCTAAGAGGCTCTGCCGCTCCCCACAGTAATTGATCTCCAACTGTAAAGGCGGTTAAATATTTACCCCCCAGATTCATCTTTCTAAGTCGTCCGATAGGAATATTTAGGGTACCAGAAACTGCTGCCGGAGTTAGATATTTTAAAGTCTCTTCTTTATTGTTCGGCACAACCTTTACCCATTCATTCCCTGCTTCGATCATGTTTTGAATCTCTTCAAGTGGCAGGTCTTGTTTAAGTTTTATCGTTAAGCCTTGACTATGACACCTAAGAGACCCGACACGTACGCAAAGCCCATCAAGAGGGATCTGATTATCACTTTTCCCTAAGATCTTATTAGTCTCAACCATCCCCTTCCACTCTTCTCGTGTCTGACCATTATCCATACCTTGATCGATCCATGGGATTAAGCTAGCAGCAAGGGGTGCTCCGAAATACTTTGTCGGAAAATCGGTGCTCCTTATCTCCGTTGTTACACTCCTATCTAGCTCTAAAGCGGTGCTGGCAGGATCGTCTAATTGCGTTACGGCAGCAGTGGTAATACTCGCCATCTGTTGGATCAGTTCTCGCATATTAGCAGCTCCTGCGCCTGATGCTGCTTGATACGTCATGGCGGAAACCCACTCTATCAGGTCGTGCTGAAATAAAGCGCCTATCGCCATTAACATTAAACTAACGGTGCAATTTCCTCCTACAAAGCACTTAGTTCCATCAATTAGTGCTTTATCAAGTACTTTACGATTAACGGGATCAAGGACTATCACAGCCTCATCTGCCATTCGAAGTGTTGAAGCAGCATCGATCCAGTAGCCATTCCAACCACTTTTTCTTAGATCAAAATAGATCCGAGAGGTGTAATCTCCCCCTTGGCAGCTAAGTAAGATATCCATCTTGGAAAGATCTGTGATGGAATAGGCATCTACTAAATTTGGCACTTCAAATCCAAAATCAGGACCTTTGGCACCAACTTGTGAGGTGGAGAAAAATAACGGCTCAAAACCTAAGGAAAAATCCCCCTCTTCAACCATTCTTGACATCAGCACCGAACCGACCATGCCACGCCATCCGATAAAACCGACCTTTTTCATGTGCTATTTCCGTTTTAATAAATAATAAAAGTAAAATGGATATCTGATAATGAAATACATCAAAAACATTAAATATGAAACAGATAAAAAATCGTTTAATTTAAGGTTAATTCTTAATTTACCACCTCTGTTGTTGCTTTTTTCTTAAGCGTGATAAAATATATTAGAGCAGTTCAGTTAGGAGAAAAAGAGATGGACGGTATTATTGATGTTGGTGGCGGTTTGCGCGGAATATACACTGCTGGGGTTTACGACTTTCTTTTTGATAATAAGATAGATTTTAAATATTGCTTAGGTGTATCTGCTGGTAGTGCTAACTTAGTTTCTTATATCGCAAAACAGCGGGGGCGTAGTTTCCGTTTTTATGATCAATACTCTCATCGCAAAGAGTATATGAGCTTCAATAACATACTAAAAGGAAAACCCTACTTAAGCTTGGATTATATCTATTCCACCATTAGTAATTCCGATGGAGAAGACCCTCTCGATTATGCGGCTTTTAGTCGTTCAGAAAGTCAACTGATTGTTGTCGCTACAAAAAAAGATGGACAACCTAAGTATTTCACAAAATCTGATATGTCGCAGGATAACTACGATATCTTAAAAGCATCATCAGCGCTCCCCGTTTTTACAAAGCCGTGTCTAATAGATGGCGTGCCGTATTTTGATGGTGGTATGGGAGATCCACTTCCCTTTAAAAAAGCTTTTTCAGATGGGTGTGACCGTTTAGTGGTGCTGCTGACCCGTCCCTTAGATCGTCCTCGTGAGCCGCAAGCTCAACTATGGTTGGCAAAGTTAGCGTTGAGAAAGTTTCCCAAAGTCTATGAAGCGTTAGCAACGAGACATCTAAGGTATAACGCCGCTATTGCAGAGGTAAAAAAACTGATAGAACAGGGGAAAATTCTAGTTATTGCCCCGAAAGATATCGGTAACCTACAAACCTTAACAAGAGATAAAGTTATCCTTAAGCAGCTTTATTATAAAGGTTATGAAGATGCTGCTAAGATCCCTGATTTTTTGAAGGCTGACACACCTCTCACCTCTCTAGGGCTTTCTTAATTTCACTTTGAAGGTAATACTCCTTTAAGGCTGTCATTAACTCCAGATCGGCACTTGTGGTTTCAGGATTGTTTAGGACGCTCTCTATCTCTGCAAATAAGACCTCAAATGTTGGGTAGAAATTATCTTCAGCTTTTTCGTCAGTTATTATTTTTTTTATCTGTAAAGATCCTCCGTAACGGTAGTGAGCATACTTTTGCAACATATTGTGCATCCGTTCATCTTCTCCTATCGTCCAATCATAATTTGCCAAGTGATAACGTAAGAAGAGTATTTTAGCATCTTTAAGGGGCGCTTCTCTAAGAGGTGTGATATCGTCACTTTGAATAGCTTTGTTTAGAAGGTCTATGCCAGAGATATCTAAACGGTAGATATCCTGCTCAATATCACAAGTGCTATCTTCAAAAAAATTCTTTAAGGTAATCCCTTTAAGATCCTCCTGCGCTTTCTTTGCTAGTTCTATATATTCAGGATCTAGAACAAGGTCGTTACGACAAAAGAAGGCAGCTTGCCCCTTATTGATCCAAGTGATGGCAGCACGGGTCGGATTTTCTTTAAATTTATCCAGTCTGATCCATAAAGCGTAACGGTAGTCATTATCAAAGAGTAAGACGGGGTGGCTTACCGTCCTTTCAGAGGTGGTTAGATCGTAATTAGGAACAATTTCAACTCCGAGATCTCCACACTGCCATTTAGTAGCTAAATAAGTCTCTTCGGTTCTAACATCACAACAAAAGTGGTGACTAAGGTGGTGTGCTAATTTTATAGTCAACTCAACGTCGGCAAAAGAGTGGTGTTGCTGATCTCCCTCCAGTAGTTTGAGGCTTTTTGTGATGGTTTGCAAAGATAGAGAGAGGAGATCTGAATCTTCTTTTGCTGAAGTTCGTGGAAAGGTATCATCAAAACAGAAGACCTTACGCACGGTATGTAAGAGGTCTTTATAAATAATCCGCCCTCCGAAATACGGATTAAAGCCGTTTCTGATTAAAGATGTGCGTAAATACGGGATATCAAAACGTGTCGAATTATACCCAATTAAAGTTACTTTTCTATCCTTAGATTCTTCAATAACGGTTGAGATATAATTAGCGATCTCAAACATAGCATCTTTTTCTGCTAAGGCTTGCGGATTGTCCTGATGCTTTATGACGTTTGTTCTATTAGCAAGGATGGCAGCAGGGTGTGGCAACTGCAAGGGTGAGATCTTAATATCTCCACACAAGGAAGAGTGACGTTCCCACTCTTCATCAACGGTAATAAAGCAATAATTGAGGATCTGACCTACAAAGTTCTCTTCCGTTGTTTCTAAATCAAAAAAAATAGAAAGCATAAATAACGCTCAATATCTTAGAGGCAAAAGAGAGTAACTTAGCATAACGAACCATCTCTAATAAAGAGACGGCCCGTTAAAGTTAAAGAATGCAATAAAGTTACTTTAATGTTGCTTTTTTAATGACGATCGCTTCCGTCGGAACATCTTGGTGCATCCCTCGATTACCGGTTCTTGCTTCAGCGATAGTATCAACAACATCCATCCCTTCAATAACTTCACCAAAAACGGCATAACCAAAATCACGGGCTCCGTGATCAAGGAAGGTATTGTCCTTTAAATTGATAAAAAACTGTGATGTGGCACTGTTTATCTCTGAGGTGCGTGCCATGGCGATAGTGCCACGTTTGTTCTTCAACCCGTTTGCTGCCTCATTTTTAATCGGAGATTTCTGCCCTGTTTTCTCCAACATATTTTCAAGAAAACCTCCCCCTTGCACCATAAAATCAGGGATAACACGGTGAAAAATCGTATTGTCATAATAACCTGACTTAACATAGTTAACGAAGTTTTCCGTACTAATAGGGGCTTTCTCCTGATTCAGTTTAATAACGATATTCCCCTTATTGGTTTCCAAAACAACGGTAGGTTCCGCTTGTGCTTCAGTGATGGCACAAGAGCACAAGACTGACATCGGGAAAAGTAAACTCATTAAATTATATTTCATTGATTGAATCCTCTAAAAATAAAAAACTAAACATAAAAACTTTTTTATCGCTCTGTGTCTTTATTTAAAAACAAAAAAGCTCTCGTTTTAGTAGCGCACAAGGTATTTGAACGGATTATTGGAAAGAGAGCAAGAGATAATAACTTAACTCCCAAGCATTACAGTTATAACCAGCCATTTCTCTTGTACCATTGATAGATAATATGAACCTCTTCTTCAAAGGTATGCTCTGCTTGGTAGCCCAGATCTCTTTGAGCCTTTGAGCAATCAAAAGCACGTGTTTTTGTAAAGAAATCTACACGTCGTCGATATAACGGAGGCTCAATGCTGAGGGGGACGCAAATTTTTTCAAGAATAGTTCCGATTAACTGCAATGGAGGTGCTGGCAACCTAAAAGGTAAAACTTTAACCCCCGCCTCTTTAGCGATAGCTTGGTACGTTTCACGGATAGTTACAGGTCGTCTACCAGCAATAATATAGACCTGTCCATTTGCAGCTGGCGTTTCATTCGCTAAACGAAAAGCTCTAGCAAGGTCTGTCACCAATATCCAATGAAAGAGTGTCTTTCCATCTCCGATAATAGGGAGAAGGCGACGACTGATCCCTTTAAATAATTTTAGGAGTCTACGATCGGATGGTCCCCAGATCATGGCGGGTCTAATAATCGAACCTTGAATTTTTCCGCTCCGTATAAATTCAAGGGCAACTTTTTCACCTTCACACTTGGAGAGTTGATAAACATCCGCCGGACGATAAGGCTCCCTTTCATTGGCAGGAGGGTTCGGAATATGGCTGTGCACACCGCCGGTACTGCAATGAATTACACGCGTAACACCTTTTTCTACGGCAGCTTCAAAAACGTTTTGCACTCCTTTGGTATTAACTTCAAAATAAACGGAATCTGCATATTTAGCTTCACGAAAAATAGCAGCGATATGAAATACAGACTCTACACCATCCATCGCATTTAAGAGGGATGTCCTATCCGTTATATCACCGTGCACGAATTCAACAGGTACTCCCTTTAAAACATCACGTTTACTATCATCTCGGATAAGCGCACGCACAGTATAGCCAGAATTAGTTAACTCTTTACAAAGGTAAGACCCGACGAAGCCTGTACTGCCCGTCACAAGAACTTTAGCCATTACACTCCCCTTTACAACACCACAAACAACCCGCCACACCTAAAAACAATCTATCTTAAACAGAAGTTTCACGATATTTTTAAGGCACAATACCCTTTTATAAAAAGAGCTCTCTACTTGTAAATAAACTAAATTTATTTACCCCCTATTTTTATATAGATAATTAAGCCTTACCCCTCTTATAGCCATCCTTACTGAAAAGACAGAACAGTGTTTAAATTTAGAGGGTGCTTAAATTCGCAAATTAAACACTTACTTTGAACACTTTTATTCTGCTTCTGCGGCGTGCTGTTATTCAATTCGAGAGGAGTTATTCATCTTCCGCTATAAAATCTTCCTGCTCATAGTAGTAGGAGTAATCGATGCCTTTCATAAAGATATCTCGGTTATTAATCTGATCAGTAAGAGCATTTTGCAGTAGGGATTTTAATGGCTCTGCATCCGATACACTTTGTTGCATAGCGTTTAGGTATCCCCTCTTATCAATCTTACTCCAATCCACACACAAGTGCAGGTTCTTTTTCAAAATCAGATCCAACCAGATGCGTGTACTTCTGCCATTTCCCTCCATAAAAGGGTGGGCTATGTTCATCTCCACGTATTTACGTAGAATATCATCAAAGGAGTTTTCAGGCAGCGCTTCAATCTGTGCTAGAGTATCTTTTAAGTAGAGGGCATTTGCAAAACGAAAGTTGCCCTTTGCTATATTGGTTGTTCTAATCTGTCCAGCGAAATCATAAAGCCCCCCAAAGAGATAAGCATGAATTTGTTGTAAGCCCTTGACGGTGCCTACCTCAATAGTATCAAGCAGAGTGCTATCAAAAAGCGCATATGCTTTGGATTTGCTCTGACCATCAATGGTTTCATCACTATAGGTAAACCACTGAATAAATCGATTAGCTTCCTTACTGGGAAAGCTTTTTGCTAATTCCAAAATATCATCATAATCAAAGGTATCCGTAGTGTACTTTTTACCATCGGCAGCAGTCAGCTTCAGTTGGTTAGCAGCACTAACCAACTGACTCCCCTCCTTCTTTAATCTGTTTTTTAAGTACTTCCAATAGTTGCGAATTTTGGTGTAATCGTCCTCATTGCGCAGCACGCCCACAATGTCGAGTGCTGAAAACCACCACTTGTTTTGTTCATCATCCCAGACAGCCCGCACCTCTCTGTCGTTAAAAAATCTGATAGAAATCTTGCTCATAAAATCACCCTGACTTTCTCATTATATAACTAATTATCTATTAGATTCCTTTATCTGTTCCAGTCTGGTTTTATTAAATTTTTAAAGAATTGCATATTTTGTCCCTCTTCCTGAACCGATCTTTTTAATATATGACTTTTCAATAAGTCGATTCAATATATAGATAACTTTGTCTTTACCAAATCCTTGTGTCTATAACGGATAAGTTTGTTAAGTAGGTTTTCTCTTTGAATAAGCATATCTTACCCATTCCAGTTGCAATAATTAGCTTTCATCACCTAACAGCCACCTAGCTATGTCAAATACTTTTATCCCTTCCATTATTGTCATAGGATGTTTTGTATTTGCCAATAGTATTTTAGGGTAGGCGTCCTTTATTGAAAATAAGGGAGAGAGCTCTCTTTTTAATGTTTGCTCTCTGCTTATATCGTCTGATACTTGTATATAGATTTTTTCATTCGCTTTTATAGCAACAAAATCTACTTCTTTCTGATAAAGTTTACCCACATAAACTTCATATCCTCTTCTAAGTAATTCAATGGCTACAATATTTTCGTAAGCTCTTCCGTAATCCATATTCCTAACGCCTAATATAGAATAGCGGAATGATAAATCAGATAAATAATACTTATCATTTATTTCTAGGTATTTTTTGCCCTTTATGTCGTATCTTTTGACTTTATAGAACATGAAGGCATTGCATAAATATTTAATGTAGTTGCCTATTGTGACATGGGTAGTTTTGGCTTTGTTCTTATTTAATATGCTAGCAATATTATTAGCTGTGGTAAGATTTGATATGTTATCCATTAAAAATTCAGTTAATGTATCTAAAAGGGTAGTTTCTTCTATGTTGTACCTGTCAATTAAATCCCTTTTAATTAAGGATGTATAAACATCTTTAATATAAGTAGCAGCATCTTCTTGGTTATTATATAAATATGCCCCCGCTAGTCCGCCTTTTTTTAAGTAGTCTTGTAGATGACTAGGATAGTCATCCTTTATCTCAAAATAATTACAATACTCTTCAAATGAAAATGGAAATACAGGAATTTCTATAAATCTTCCAGTAAACAGTGTGGCTAAATCAGAACTTAATAAAAAGGCATTAGAACCAGTTAGGTAGATATCATACTTTTTACTATTATGGAGGCTGTTAATGGAAAGTTCAAACTTATCACAAAGCTGCACTTCATCAACTATTAAAACATTTTGAGCATTTGGCTTATAATTTTTTTCAACATATTCAAAAAGGCTTTTATATTCTTTTAAGTTCTCATATCTTAGATCGCTATAATCGATCTGGATTAAATTGGTTTTTGGATCTGCCTCTTTAATATTTTTAGCAAAGGCTCTTATAAGCTCAGATTTGCCCGATCTACGTATGCCGGTAATAATCTTTATATCAGGAGTACCCTTAAGACCTTTTAATCTATTTAAGTATTGAGAACGCTTTATAAGTTTCATAGCCTCACTTTCAAGATTGCAATTTATTCTGTTTCTTGAAAGTATTATAGCGCAGACTTTCAAGACTTGCAATTTTTTTATTTGTTGAAAGTGAGTAAGGATATCTTCAATAAAAAGAGGGAGATAGAGCTCCCCTCAAACCACTCGATATTATTCCTTTGATTATAATTACCCCACTTCAATTTTTTTCCCCTCCCCCCCTAACACGCCTATGCGCAAAACTTACGAAAAATAAAAGTTTTGCGCATAGCCGCAATAATGTTATTCCTTCCTCAAGTAACGATATGTTCCTGCACTTATCCGTTTTGGTTGTAATTATTGACCGTCACTTTGACTAGCATAATTCAAATTTATTCTTGTTTTTTTTTTGGGGGGGGTATTCCCACTCTTCATATCCGATCATTCGAAAGGTGCGAAACCATTTAATTTATTGCTTGTTTATAAGTAGCAATCAATACCTAGAATCGATAAAAAATTAAGCATTTTTACCATCAGTTTTTCTCAGTTGGTTTATCTTAAATTCCTCTTCAGCAATCTCTATCTGTTCTTGAATCTGCTTCGTCGTAGGCAAGTACTTTTGAATCTCTTTTATTTTCACATTGTCATAGGTGGCGACTCCCATAGGAGTCGTAATCCCCTGAAATGCAAGTTGCACTTCCGTGCGATTCATATCCTTGCAAATCAATAGACCGATTGTCGGATTATCACTGTCCTTACGAATAATCTCATTCACAGCGTTCACATAAAAATTCAACTTTCCGGCAAATTCAGGTTCAAACGCTTTAACTTTCAACTCCATTACAACATAGCATCTTAAATATATGTGATAAAATAACAGATCAATTTTTCTGGCTTTTCCTGAAATAATAATCTCTTTCTGTCTTCCTACAAATGCCCACCCTTCTCCCAATTCTAAAAGAAACCTTGTCATGCGCTGCTCAATAGCTTCTTCCAATGCTATTTCATCATATTCTGTTGGAAGGCTGATAAATCCAAGGTCATAATTTTCTTTTAAAAGCTCTTGGGCAAGTTTACCCTGTGGCATTGCTAGGCGCTCATCAAAATTAGTGAGCGCTCCGCCGGATACATGATACAAATCAGCACGAAGACTGTTGTCAAGAGCATTACGGCTCCAGCCCTCCTCGATTATCCGACGAATGTAAAATAATGCCTCTTCTATTGTCTTACATCTCTGAATAATAAGTACATGGTGCATCCATGGCACATATGCAAACAATTAAGGGAAAATCATTTCTGAAGCAACTTGCTTCAGTTTTAAACTCTCCATATTAAGGCACTTCTGCATATCTGAAATAAGCGGAATAGTGTCCACTTTTTCTAATTCTTTTTCCTGCTGTTGCAGATAGAACAAGGTTTTCTAGGTTTTGATCTCGTGCTTTCTGATCATGCACTTGAATCAAAATACGATAATGACTTCACGATAGTATGCGAGATTTTCGACACAGCGTGTCAAGAATCTATACCTTATACTTCAAATTGCCTTGCTCGGAAATTACGTTTTTACCTTAGTTGCCTGTTGTTTTTTTTATCTTACAAAGTTTTTAGCTTAAATATATGACTTTAAGAATAATACGCTGTATTAATCTTTTTTTGCGGCGGAAATAATTTATTCATCCCATATTTTATAAGTAACTCTTAAAAGCGTCTCTTATAACTATAACTTTGTCTATAATTTTTGACATTAATTCAGGATAATTATCTTGTTTACCAAGACTAAAACCTGAAATATAATATTTAATCCTAGAGGCTTTTTTATCATCAAGTCTTTCCCATATCATTGGGAAGCCAAGTTTTGATTCTATTTCATCCTTATGAGCAAATAAATCATCAAACAAATCCTTGTTGTCTTTAATGTAAACTTCAACACCTATATTGCTATCTTTATTTACTAAGGTGATACTTATGTGAGCCTCACTTGTTCCTAACGCAACATCATACCAGTGATCAGTTGACGCTCCTCGAATATTAAAAGGTTTGCCTTTCTCAGAAACAACATGATTAAATTCCGTCCAAAAATTTAATCTTTCAGACTGTGTCTTACTCAATTCATCACCTTTAGGGCTTTTTGTGCTTTTAACAAAATCATTCGGCTTTTCAATGACTTCAAATTTAGGTGCAGGTAAAGAGTCACCAATTTTGTAAGCATGAATTTCCAATAGGAAAAAAGAAATTTCTTTCACCATGTTATTATTTAACCATTCAATGGCACTTTTATGTTCTTCTCTTGCTTCTTTAACAATCCAAATAACAACATTGGCATCCAGCCCCGATGCATAAGTAATGACTTTTCCTAAATGATCATGATTTGTTGCATCTAGTTGATTTTCTATTATGATCTTTATCCCTGTAGTCTCATCAACGGCAACAAGATCGCATCGATAGGAGCCAACGTAAACTTCTTTATCTATATCCGTTAATGTTAAGCCCACCGTCTCATTCAATACCTCTATATTTTCATCTCTTGCAAGCCAGTTTGAGAAGTCATACTGCTCGTGTGACCATAATTCTCTAATATTTACTTCTTCTAACCGCCCTAACTTTTTTATACTCGTGTATTCCACCTATATATTCCCAGATTCATTAGACTAAGCTTTTACTATTTTTAAAATTGTCTCGTTTAATATCTCATATTTTCAACTGCACGGACTATCGCTAGATTATGCGTTTGTTTATCTTCCCATTCACTCCAAAAATTCTTTGTAGCATTTCTTGGCTTCAATATAGGCACCTTCAATCGGATTCTACTTGGCAACAAAATTGCATCGTCAACAGCCGTTGCTTCACCCACATCTAGGAACGGTAATTGATCTAAAATGCCTTTTCAAGCCCTAAAACGCTTAATTACGAGGTGTTTTTTCTTAAGCCTACTCCCACTCTTCATTAATAAAAGTTCGATAAGTGAAAAAACTTGGTATTTCAGCCTTTTTACAGTTCATATCCGTTCTATTCGTCTTATTTCGGATCCTTTTCAGATTATTTTACCCGTTCCAGTCTCGGTTCCAGTTATGGCTATTATTCTAATAAAAGAAGTAATTCTAAAATAGAGTTAAACACCTCTTCAAGTTCAAGGTTACCAACATAATTATTTTTCTTCCTGTAAGCAGCCCATCTTTTAATAAAAATAGGACTTGCACTTAATTGATTTATTAAATTCTTTATTTTTTCTATATCATATTCTGTATTTCTACAATGAAATGTATTATTGATTGCTTCTTTTAAAATCTCTCTATCAATTTTGTTACTTCGAAGTTTCCAAACTAAGTAAAGGTCAAAATAATCTTTGCTTCGGCTATTTAAAAATCCTCTGGAGTATATAGTCTCTATTTTCTCTGCTATCATAGTTTCAATAGGATATGCTTTTACAGGGATTATTTCTTTATCAAAAATACTTATGTAATCATAATCAACTGGCTTAGGTGTGATAATGTCCCCTGTGGCAATATCTATGGGGACATACTGTCGTAAATTTTCAAACATTGCTAATAGCATGACTCTAAAACCACCATAAAAATCTTGCTCTTTAATGGATTTGATACTATCTATTTTATAAGAAATGGTATTCTCCGTATTATCTAAAATTTTATTAAAGATTTGTTCAATATTATCTTCTGAAAGTTTTTCGTTTTTAAGGAGAAAATCCATATCTACAGTAGCTCTTGAATCTATCCCTACTATATTAGATAACAAGAAGCCGCCTTTAAAAATAAAATTATCCTTGTAGTCAGATTTAGAAATCCTTAAGAGGATATCTTCCATGAAGTAATAAGCAAGGATAGAATTGTATACGATACCAGTATCTGCACTTACTTTTCTTACTATTGTTTTTAATTTGTCTTTATTCATAAACAAGTTCCATTATCTCTTGTACTTCTTGAACAATATCCATTTGCCGTGCAATATAAAATAATTTATGAATATCTTTATCTGAATAATTAGGATAAACTTTTACAAAGTTAACATAAACTTCAGGATCCATATTTGACTTGTTTTTGATAAAATCGCAAAGAGTTCTTTCTGCAGAATAGAGCCTTACAAGATTTCCTATATTAGTCTTTTTTTCAATAACTCCGAGATTTAGTATATTATTGCTAACATAATAAATATGTGCATTTTCAGGTTTTTGATTAAATTTATATTTATGATTTACAGTTAGATGAATTTTATCTGGGATTTTATCAGTTAAATTCATTAGGTAAAGAGCTGTTTCATAAGAAAAAACAGTTTTAGGATATCTTGTTTGAAATATAAACAATTCATCGTAAATACCGTCTTTAGAGATGTAAATACCACGTGCAACTCTTTTTAATATTCCTTCTTTAATTAGACGTGTCAGATAAATTGTGGGTATATTATTCTCTTTCACAAGAGATGTAGTAAGTATGCCGTTATTTTCATCTGATAGGCTTTTTATTTTTTTAATATAGTTCATAAAATCACCCTAATCATTTTGTTGCTTTCACACGTATACTTTATCATTAGTTCCGTGTGAATGTAACAGTTTTTATTGATATAATATTAACAACCAACCTAGAGTTTTCAAAGTAGGGCAATATTTTATAGATATTCAGATGGTTTTTCCTTAGGAAAGAGGTTGCTCAAGCGAGGGTGCCATTTCCTGATGCCCCCCCATTCTGAAATGCCTGATGAGTATTGACAACAGATATTTTATAAATCCAATAAACGTAAAAGCCCTAGTCTTTCGACTAGAGCTTAAAGAAAAATATTATAAGGATCTACTCAATACTACTCCCACTCAATTGTAGCGGGTGGCTTGCTTGAGATATCTAAGACTACCCGATTGATCCCTCTAACTTCATTAATGATTCGATTACTAACTCGACGCAACAACGCTTCCGGTAGGTAACACCAATCTGCTGTCATACCGTCCTGTGAATAAACAGCTCTAAGCGCAGCAGTCTGCTCATAGGTGCGATTATCACCCATCACGCCAACACTATTAACAGGCAATAAAACTACAAAACTTTGCCAGATAGAATCATACAACCCTTCCGATCTGATCTCTTCCAAGAAGATCGCATCAGCCTCTTTTAATACAGCAAGCCTCTCCTCCGTCACCTCCCCTACTACCCGCACAGCTAAACCTGGACCGGGAAAGGGTTGACGTTTAATGTTCTCTTCAGAGATACCTAACTCACGTCCGATTAAACGCACCTCATCTTTGAAGAGCTCTCTTAGTGGCTCGATCAATTTAAAATTCATCTTTTCAGGAAGTCCGCCAACATTATGATGAGATTTTATCGTAGCTGATGGCCCTCTTACAGAGATACTCTCAATCACATCTGGATAAAGTGTGCCCTGCACAAGGTGTGTTACATCTGAAATTTTTGCCGCCTCTTCTTCAAAAACTTCTATAAATGTTTTACCGATAATCTTTCGTTTCTCTTCAGGATTACGTACACCAGCCAATCTTTCAAGAAAGCGTTTAGAAGCATCAACTAACTTGATGTTTAGTCCCATGCCCTTTCCTAAGGCTTCCATAACTAAGGCTGCTTCATTTTTTCTCAATAAACCGGTATCAACAAAGATGCAGTGTAAATTACCGCCGATAGCACGATTAACTAAAACAGCAGCTACACTGGAATCCACTCCGCCACTAATCCCGCAAATAACATTACTCCCTTGCGGAACCATTTTTTGAATTTTTAAAGTGGCGCTTCGAATAAAACTTTCAGGTGTCCACTCCTGTTTGCACCCTACTATTTTCAGCACAAAGTTAGCTAAGATCTCTCCTCCCCTAGGGGTGTGCACAACCTCAGGATGAAATTGGAGGGCGTAAATCTTTTTTTCTTCATTTCCAAACGCCGCTACTCCTAAAGAATCACTTTTTGCTAAAACATCAAAACCTTTCGGAGGATTCTTAACGTGGTCGCCGTGACTCATCCAGACAACGGCTTTTTCATCATTTGAAAAGCCCTTAAATAATAAACTCTCTTTAACGATCTCCAAAGTAGCACGACCGTATTCGCGCTTAGCACCTTTGGTGAGTTCACCTCCCAATAATTGCGCAATAAGTTGCATCCCGTAGCAGATACCTAAAACAGGCACCCCTAAGTTTAACCAGCTCTTATCAAAGCGAGGGGCATCAACGTCAGAAACAGTAGCAGGGCCTCCAGAAAGGATAATTCCCTTCACTCCATCAAGATTATATTCGGAGGGTGAGATAGTACACGGCTTTATTTCACTAAAGACATTTAATTCTCTAATGCGACGTGCGATCAGTTGTGTATATTGAGATCCAAAGTCGAGAACTAAGATCGTATCTTGATTCATGGAAAAATCCTCCTTTCCCCTTTAAAATTTGTGGTGCAATATATCTTTTAGAATGATATGAGGCAAGAATCGCTGTTTAACTAAATAATAACGGCTTTACTTAATTTTATCCCTTTTATCCATAACTTAGAATAGTAAAAAACGGTAAGGTCTTAATGTATCAGAGCACTCCTACCCCTCACAAGAAAAGTTTTTTTAAAAAAAATATCTTCGGATATCTCTGTTTCGGTATCGCTGCCCTCGGAATGTTGTCATTTTTTACCGTTTCGGCATTGCAACGTTTAATCGCTAAAGATGAAGGGTATTATTTAATGGCCGCCATGCAGGTAATCTCCGGTAAAAACGTCTACTTTGATTTCTTTTACCCTCAGATGCCCCTTCTACCGTACGTTTATGCCGTTTGGATAAAACTACTAGATTCCATAGTGGCAAATCCTTGGATTAGTGCTAGAGCCCTCTCCGCTCTTTTAGCAACGGGCACAGGGTTGCTTTTATATGGAGAGGTGCGTAAGCGTTGGGGATCTTTTTTGGCGTTATCTGCCATTATACTTTATACCACTTGCAATTATGTTTTCCCTTGGAATACTACCGTCACTACTTATGCGCTCTCCTCTTTCTTACTTTTTGCTAGCTATCGACTTTTATCACGTAACCTACACCCAGTTTCTCTCCTTATAGCAGGAGCTCTTTTTGGGCTTTCTATCGAAACAAGGCTTCTCTTTGCAGGGCTTTTGCCGTTCTTCTTATTCTGGTTAGCCTTACAAAAGCAGACCACCTCAAAAAAAATTACGAATTGCACCCTCTTTTGTTTGGGTGGTTTTATCACCTTACTTCCCGCCGTTTTTCTTTTTGTTGAACATTTCGATATCTTTACCTATAACAATCTCGGTTATCATTTAGAACGATCAACCACTAGTTGGGATAAAAATTGGGAACATCTGAAGCAGGTCTTCCTCGTCCTTTTTGGGATAAGAGATAGTATTAAATATGATGCCCCACAAATTCAGATCTTATTATATAGCAACCTACTAGGTATTATTTTATCCCTCTTTAAACGACGGGTTCCAGATCTAGCTTTTTTTATCTCCTGCGGTCTCTTTATTATTAATTTCCTACCGAAGCCGACGTATATTCAATATTTTTCAACTTTAATACCGTTCTTAATAATCGGAGTCCTCGTCTTTTTCACAACTACTTACGAGATAATACAACGTGCTGGAAAGTTCGGTGCACTTCCATTTTTTATAGCCGTTCTCCTCTTTTTTGTTGCATATCTTTATCACGTTCCTGCCGATTATCTGCGGTATACGAAAACAGGAGAAGGGGTGATCGGTATTTACAATAAACGTAACGCCGCACTTTGGAACCTTGAAAGACTTACAATGGTCGCTAATGCTATTGATCGTCACACAAGCCATGCCGAGTACGTTTTCTCTTTTTGGCCAGGTTTTTTAATCAATACCCACACCCTTCCTCTTAACGGAATGGAAAATCACTTCGCCATCCCTGCTGCAGAGATGCTTCAAGAGAGAGAGAATAGTTTAATTTTATTCTTACAAAAGTGTTCGTCTTTGATTAGAGAAGGAAGCTTTACTACTTCCGAGACACAAAAAACCTTAGCGGAAAGACGCCTTAATTATCATATTATTACAACAGAAGAGGCGCTTAACCACTTCACTGATAAAAATCTAAGAGTTGTAATTTTAGAAACAAAGAGAATGCGGAATAAACACTTAAAAAAAGCTTTAGAAACTGCTAATTTAAAAAAAGCAGAGGAGATTCCACCGGTAATTATCTACAAAAAATAAAGTTAGGCGTATCTCATTTAATAAGTATAGTGAGTAGCCTTACATAAAAATTACTTAATATTTTTTTGCGCAAGATTAAATACGCTCCAAGTTAAGACGATAGAGAAAGGCAACATAGCGGTATACATAATACCGTCAGCACCCACCCCCCCTGCACACCTTAAGATCGGCATAAACGGTAAAAGGAAGAGTAAAAATGAGAACCATCCGACGAAAAGATACGGTGCTTTCCAGAAACGCACGGAAACAAAATAAGAGATGGCAAATACAAAAAACATTGCGATCAGATTCAGCCAGATCGGCAAGGTTGTCGTTTTAATAGCATAAGAAGATGTAACGAGAGGTCCCCAGCTACGTGCAAAATAGAGTAAGCACCAACCGAAAGTATCTAGAAGATTATAAAAAGTTGATTGTATTTCAATATGTGCTGAATGTCGCCAAGCTAGATCTATCAGATTAGAAAAAAAGGTAGAGACAACGGAGATAGCAAAAAAAGGAAGTTTTTCTATAAAAAGATCATATATAGATAACCCTTCTAATGGGATCCAACCCCGCCCCTGATACTTAACTGCACTGACCCCGTGTCGTTTAAAGCGCGAAAGGGGCCAGATGTCGATTAAGATCAATATAAATGGGAGTACAACAAAAGCGGCACTCGCCATCAATGTCACAATAAAGAGGATTAACATCATAAGATATTTTGTTACGCTATTTTTTTTAGTGGCTGCTTGATAGATAAGCATAGTTAGAAGAGCAAGTGGTGCCCCCACCAAAACACCTCTTAAGGTAGGATCGATTAAAGTTTCTAACTGTATGGGATGCAAAGCAAAAACAGTAGTAGCAACAAGTGCACGCATTCCATCAGATGTTACTTTGATTAGAAAAATAAAGAAGATCGTTGCAGTCAGTAGGTGTAAGATCACTCCCGATACCCTGTGCAGGGCTAAGTCTTCGCCAAAAACAGTAAAATCAATGGCGTGAGAGATCCACGCCAGTGGTTGCCACTGCCCATAATATCCCGAACGAAAAGACCACTTGATAGTGTCGAAAGAGATCCCTTTAACTAAAACAGTATTATTCAGATATTGAGTATTAAAAGAGGAAACGGGCATAAGTAGCGTTATGCTAAGTGTTATGAAAGCACAGATCAGAAGTAATCCGAGATAGTATTTTAAAATCCTCTTTTCCAGCATTTTAGAGCTGCACCTCTCCTCTAGATCTTGGGTAATAAGTAATGCACCGAGTTTACTACATAAAGAGGGGAGCTAGAAAGTATGGAACTTTTAATAGTAGCGGGATTATTTCGATTTCCCATCCGTTAACCAAGATCTAATCCTATTTAGATTATCGTTTAGCTCATCCCTCTTTTCAATTTTTAGTTTCTCATTATTTAAGAGAAAGAGAACATTATAGACATCGCCTAATTTTGATTGGTCTAAAATCTGCTCTAAAGTTATGCCTGCCCCACTTCTTTCATTGTATCTTTTAAGGACACCGTTAAGTATTTCAATATATCCTGGCCAATGTAATGAAATAAACTCGTAAGCTCGACTTCCGATGCAGGAGCTCCCGAAATCAAAGACACCTATCAACCTATGCTTATCATCTACCAAAGTGTTGCCATAAAAAAAATCTCGGTGTAGTAAAACTGGATCCGTAGCCTCATTTAAAACACGTCTGACAACAGTGTAAATTTCCGTTATTTCATCCCTTGAAAAATACTCGATAAACTTCTTTTCAAGAGTTTCTCGAATGATATCACCCTGTTCTAATGTTTTAAGTGGAAGAGCTGCATCAAGTTTTTTCAGATCAACTTTGTGTATCTCTGTAAAAAAAGATGCGATATCATCGCAAAAAGCATCTTTTGCAACACTTGATAAAGCGTTGTAAGTATTGCAATCCCACTTTAAACCACAAATCATAACGTGTATTGCGTACTTTATTTTTTCAGTTTTACAAACTTTAGTGTGGGGGATCGGAACTGAAATCTTCCCTTTTAAAAAATCTAACAATTTAGCTTCTCTTTCATACTGTGCAGTATCACCAGATCGAGGAACTCTAATAATCTGCGGAGGTTCGTCCCCTCTCGATAGGGAAAAAGCGATGCTACTCCAACCATCCCCTTCTAGCTTCACCTCACTATTAGGGAAGATCTCTTCTATAATCTTTTGGAGTCGTAACTCTTCTACTTTTTTTGCGTCTGACATGACATCATTGATTTATAAGAACACGCTAAACAATTTTTAATTTTAATGTTTAAGTATTTAAGGCTCCCTTAATTAAGCACCGTGCACATTCTTAGGAGAACGTAAACCTCTTAGGAGATTAGGATCGAACTCATGTAAAGACGACGCTGGGCGTGGTTTTAATTGTAATTCAGGGTCTAAATTATTTTCTTGTTTCCTATCAAGTTGGCAGTTTTTACAGAGATATTCCCAAAAAGCATCCAGATCTATATCTCCATCCAGATCTATATTTTCTTGATTTTTAGCTTCGTTATTTTTAGGAGTAAAATCTGCATAAAATACATTTGACCTTTTAGGCAGATGTGCTTGAGCAAGGGGATCAGGATTACTTTCGGGTCCTTTGTTCTTTATTCTTTTAACTTCCATAAAAACCTCATACCTTAAAAAAAGCTAAGAGAACTCCTTTTCTTTTGGCTGTGTTTTACAGAATATCATAAAGAAAAACCTTAAGCGCGCAATTATTTTAAAAAATATAAGTAATTGATTTAACTATTATAAATCACTGTTGTCTAATCTTTTTAATTACATTTTGTAGGGTAGCCTCTATCACTTGCTGCGGAAGCTCTTTAATCACCCCCTCTTTCATAAAGAGATTAAGCGCTTTTCTAACACTATCGATATCGCTTTTTGTCTTTTGATAGACCTCATCATAGGTAATATCTCTGCGGGCAACGCCATCTTTAACAGCCTGCAGCGCCACCTCTGCTGCTTCTACTGGAAAGACCTCCGTTTCATCCATTGCTGGAACTATATTATCCGGTGAGATTCCACGTTTCTCGGCAAACTCAGCGATAGCATAAGCAGATCTGATAGCCATGTTATCCGTTATCTTTGAGGCGTGTGCTAATAACGCACCCTTAAGAATTCCGGGAAAGCAGACAGAGTTATTAACTTGATTAGGAAAGTCCCCTCTCCCTGTTGCCACGATAAAAGCTCCTGCCTCTTTGGCTTTATGCGGATAGATCTCAGGAACAGGATTGGCGCAAGCAAAAACGATCGCCTTTTTAGCCATCTCTTTAATCCATTCCGGCTTAATCGTATCAGGTCCAGGTTTTGAAAGAGCTATCAAAACATCAGCGCCACGCAGCGCCTCTCTTATATCTTTTATCTTTTTAGGATTGGTTTTTAAACACAACTCCCACTGCGGATACTCCCTCTTATCAGCAGCGATATCCGATCTATCACTGTGCAAAGAGCCGCTACTATTAAATACAACGATATTTTCAGGAGGGGTTCCACCTTGCATAATAAAACGCGCTACCGTTGTATTGGATGCTCCTGCCCCTAACAGAACGACTTTTGCATCTTCAAACTTTTTATCAACTAACTTTAAGGCGTTAATCAACCCTGCTAAGATAACACAAGCCGTGCCTTGCGCATCATCATGCCAGACAGGGATCTGACACTCTTTACGCAACGTATCTAAGACCTGATAACAGTTCGGTTTTGAAATATCTTCAAGATTAATCGCACCAAAGGAAGGCTCAACCATCTTTACAAAATCAATCAATTTTTCTGCAGCAGGCTCTCCATTAGGTAGGCGATTGTTAACACACAAAACGGTCGCATCGATCCCTGCCAGATATTTCATTAAAAAGGCTTTCCCTTCCATCACCCCGAGACCACCACAAACACCACAATCGCCATCACCAAGCACACGGGTGGAGTCCGTTACGATCCCGACAGAGTTGCCTTTATTAGAATATTGATAAGACTCTTCGATATTATCTCTAATAGCAGTTGAAACAGCGGAGACCCCAGGTGTGTACCAAACGTTAAACCAAGCGTTCCCCCACAAACCTGCTTTCGGCATCGTCTGAATTTTTCCGCCGTAAAAACGGTGCGCCTCCAACGACAACGCTTTATAGAACGCCGTCTGCGCACGCGCCTTATCCTCTTCTGAAAAATCTTTTGGTAAACTTTCTACTAAATTATTTAAGTCTATTTTCATAACAATCCCTTTAAAATGAGATCTCCCTAAAAGATATTTGAAACACTAAATAATGTCGAGTGATTTGTCCGCTAAACTCCCTTCTTTTCAACAACTCTTGTATTTTTTTGTAATGTCAAGATAGAGATTAAGTATATTTTATACAAAAAATTTAAGAACGGTTAAGATCTGGCGCTTTTTATGGTTTTATCTGATACTTAGCAAACTCGTTTTTTATTTATAGAGCCGCTCTTATGTCAAAACATACCGTTCTTTCACTTTTATTAAGTGTCGTACTCCTAGCCTCTTCAGCTTGCAGCACACAACTTGAAGACAATACCCCTTCTGTTACATACGATTTTGATTCTATCGGACTTTACTTAGCTCGCGGATCTCTTACTAAAACAGATTTTGAACAGTATAAGGTGTTTTCCAAAAATCTCTTTTTTGAATGCGGTGAGATAAAAGGTGGAGAAAATATCCCAACACAACAAGCCCCCGCTCTCTTAACACCGACACAACAGAAAAAAATTCAAGGCACCGCTACGGCACTTTGTGAAGTTTTAGAGGACTCGAACTTTACTTTTGCAAAGCAGGATCCAAAACACGGCATCGCTAATTCTGGTCAACTCATTTTAGATCTCTCCGTTAACGGTAAAGAGTATAAGATTAAAACCTCCGTCGATAGCATTAGTAACAGCAAATCATTGCAAGAGAAAAAACTTCGTCGCTTAGTAGAAGCTATCAGGGGTTCCACCAAAACACCCCCGTGTGGATTAAAAGAATTTTATGGCTTGGGAAGTAGTACTAATTAAGTTAAACTTAGGTCAATCGGAGGTTTATTATGCGACATAATATATTCACATCACTATTGATTTTTGTTTTATTAACAACTTCTTCCTGCGCCACAAAAACGGGGCTAAACGCTAGATTAGCAGGACGTGGTCCCCTAGCGCTCAGTAATACAAATCCATACATCGCAAGTAATCTCTTATTAGCTGAAAAGTCCCAATCTAGTAACGTCGTTAGTGGATTCTTGCAATATCGTGGACTACCACTAGCGATAGAGGTTAAGCAAAATACGTTTTCCTTTAATAAAGAGAGCTCCACGATATTATATTATCCGCGAGAAAGAGAAGCTTTTACTATCGAAGAACTAAACGGAGAGATCGTTGTAACAGGCCCGACAGAGATAGAACCGGTTCTCCTTACTGAGATAGAGCTTAAGACAAGAAATTTTTTCGGCTCTCCTGCTATGCTAGAGGGCACTCTCTCCTCTTCTCCTCGTAACAATCTTAATGTCAATACTAGTCTCCCCCCTACCTCCATACAACAAAATATTCCGGAGAGACGTGCTGAAATTGTTAAAACACTCCCGACACCACAAGAAGAAGAGTCCCTTGCAAATCTTAAGGGGCTTAGCTTAATTAAAAAATTACAATCTAGAAAAAATATCCCTCCCGCTGAAATTACTCCAAAAGGAGATCTGGTTCATAACGTAGTTTATGAAGGTGAAACCTTATCCATGATTGTAAGGTGGTACACTCACGATTTAGGAAATATCGGACGTGTTACCCGTTTAAATAAGTTGGCAAGACCAGATCATTTACGAATTGGGGACTCCATCATTATCCCTAAGTATCTGATAAAATCGAAACTAAGCTTAACACAAGAAGCAGTTGAGCATCTTAGATAGGTTCCGTTTTTTATGCCGCATACCCTCTTCTTAGACGTTCCATATAAAAATAGCGCAGCCTATTATTAAAAACACAACAGCTGCGCTAAATGGAAAGATGCCGCTCTCAATGCGACACCTTAATCACAATAATTACTGTCTCTCTGGACGTAATTTTCTAACCTGTTGACCAGTACGCCAAACTTCCAGATTTCCAAGCTCTTCCAACTCTTTTGAGAGTTTCTCACGATAATCAGGTTTACTATTGGCAGCAATTGTAATCCTCGCCTCATTCCCACTACGCACACTCTCGTATAGTTCTTCAAAGACGGGAGCAACAGCATCTCTAAAACGGTTTTTCCAATCTAAAGCACCACGTTGCGCAGTTGTTGAGCAGTTGGCATACATCCAATCCATACCGTTCTCACCAACCAACGGAAGTAGACTTTGAGTGAACTCTTCAACAGTTTCGTTAAAAGCTTCACTGGCAGAGTGTCCGTTCTTACGGAGTAAATTATACTGCGCTTCAATAATACCTGCTACGGCACCCATCAAAACACCCCGTTCGCCAGTTAAATCACTGTAAACCTCGTGCTGCATATCTGTCTTAAAAAGATAGCCAGATCCGATCCCAACACCTATCGCAAAAACTCTTTCTTGAGCTTTACCTGTGGCATCTTGGTAGATAGCAAAACTGGAGTTGATACCCCTACCAGCTACAAAGAGTGTTCTAACAGTACGACCTGAACCTTTCGGAGCAACTAAACCAACATCTATATCAGCAGGTGGAATAACACCCGTTTGATCTTTATATGTGATAGCAAAGCCGTGCGCAAAGATTAAAGCCTTTCCTGCCGTCAAACCTGCCTTTACAGTCGGCCACTGATCAATCTGACCAGCATCAGAAAGGAGATTGATAATAATAGTCCCCTTTTTAACGGCTTCCGCTACTGGAAATAAGGTCTCACCAGGTTTCCAGCCATCGTTAATGGCTTGTTGCCACGATTTTCCACCTTCTCTCTGACCTACAATTACATTAAAGCCGTTATCTCTTAAATTTAAAGACTGCGCAGGTCCCTGTACTCCGTAACCAATAACAGCAATAACATCATCTTTTAGAACGGAACGTGCTTTATCTAAAGAAAATTCTTTGCGAGTGACAACTTCCTCTTCCATGTCACCAAAAGTCATTTTAGCCATAATATCTCCTCTCACTTACTGAGGGTTTACTATTCTTAAGGCAGTAAGCCCAACACAATAATTAAGTAACCTCCATGCCCCTCATAGTCATGAACATTACCCTTAAAAACACACAGAATCGTACTTTGAAAAGTACGTTTTAGCAAGTAAGGAGCAGATCCTTAAATAAACCCTTTTTACCTCACCAATTCTTGGCGCATTCACATCACACAAGAACCTTTTTCCTCACCAATTCTTAGTGCATTCACAAAATATAAAGGCTCTTTTTCCTCACCAATTCTTGGCTCATTCACAAAATACCAAGCCCCTTTTTCCTCACTACTTTTTACCGCATCCACATCACACAAGCCCCTTTTACCTCCTGAATTCCCGCGAAATTATACCATACAAACGTGTTTTTAAAGGTAGCTTTCGAGCGGTATAATCTTACTTTTTCTTAAAAATACTTTTTAGAAAGTCATCTTCTTCAATATTGAAAATTTTCAAAATATCCTTTTGTTTTTTTGTTAACGGAACCATTAATTTACTGCCATTTTTAGTTTCTATAACTTTAATTTTTTGAAGCTCTTTAATGACATCAGGTATATTAAACTTTTTTTGCCTTGTATCATTTTTAAGTAAATTAAGAATATAACTTCTAAGTATAAGAGCTAAAAATCCAACAAAAAGTTTTCCTTCTGTGGTTTGAAGATTATGTGTTTTAAGTCTTCTAAAATCAATTTCATTTTTTAGCTGGAAAAATTGTTTTTCAATTACATCTTTTTGACGATAACGAAAAAGTGCTTCACTCGGATTTGAATCACAACCAATACCAATCAAAATTAAGAAGCCACAATTTCTCAAGTATTCATCTATAGCTTCTGATTTTTTTTCATAAGTGAAACCATCTTCATTTATTTTAATATCAAAATATTTCCTATATTTTTTACGATCCAGCAAAGAGTATTTTAATTTTTTCAGTTCTTCTAACTCTTCTTCCATTCTAGAAATTTTCTCGTAAAATTGAACTATCTCATATGGCGCCTTTCCCATATTGTAATAAACATAAATCTTTACAGGTTGTCCCATAACAGTATCTATTACAGAACAACCAAAAGTAGAGGTTCCTTTTATATAATTAGCATCTTGCTTAATAAGTGCAGTGTGATTTTCTAATATTCTTTTAGCGTCATTCCAATATAGTGGCAAAGGACAAAGTAGTCCAAACTTTTGCCCTTCTTCATTTGCTACTTCCGCTAAATTATCTTGCGTCACAAAACCTTGATCCGTAACAAGGTTAATACGATTATTAAGACTAATAAATGGAAAGTCTCTTAAAAGAAAACTAAAATATGTCTTATCTGTAATGCTGCCATTATAAACTTGATAGAATAAAGGAAGCTTCGTTGTAGAGCCGTAGCACATACCTATATTTATTTGCGGCAATTTATCCATATCCCTATTATAGCCAAACTCCAATATGCTTATTTTTTTACTATAAGAAGATATGGAAGTTACGTCATAATACCAACATTCTTGAGCTAAATATCGCTTCGTCCATTTCTTAAAAAAATTAAGTCTTTTCTCGTAGTCAATACGTTCAAAAAGACGACTTATTTTTTGACTTGTTAATTCAGAAATTTCATATGGTAAGACACTATCATCTATCCAACTTGAAGCATGTGATACTACATTTCCATTTGCTAGAATATAAAACGCTAAAGTTAAAATCTCGTATGTGTCATTTCCAAAAATTGAAAGCAATGTCTTGTCTAACCTTAAATCTTTTACAATCTTATTTAAAACATAAGTAAGACCAAAAGATTTATTGCTAATAACATATCTATTAGAATCATCTGGAAACAAATCATAGTAATTTCTATTAGGAATTAATTTCTTACCGCTTTCATCTAGCTTCCCTATACCTATTTCATCAAACGTAGGCTCTCCATTTTCACGACGAAAGTTCATCCTGTAATAGATATAAGTAGTCCCATTTTTGTTTTTCTTACGAGCAATTTGCCTATCTGGTAAGTCAACTTTTTTAGTTATTTTTTTCATAAAAAACCTCCCTAATATGTATAGGGCAATCATACCATACAAACAGGAAATGTCAATATAGAAAAATATATAACTAACTAAAATATCAATAAAAAATACGGTGGCTTATTTCTGGAATGGAGAAAAGATAAAAATTGCGGAATTTAGGTTACCTCACCAATTCTTAGTGCATTCACAAAATATAAAGGCTCTTTTTCCTCACCAATTCTTGGCTCATTCACAAAATACCAAGAACCTTTTTCCTCACCAATTCTTAGTGCATTCGCAAAATATACCAGTAAAGATAGTATTAAAGTGCTAAAAAGATAGTGTTTAATCTCTTAAGGAAAATAGAAAAAACCTTCTTAGCGATCCCCCCCTTAGCGTACTATAAAGATGCTCCCTATATAATTTATTAACCACAGGTAAAATTACTTTCTAATAGCAATTCGTCCTGATTGAATAAACTCCGTCACCCCATACTGCTCCATAATACAGTAAAAAGAACGGATCTCACTTGAAGAGCCGGTCACCTCTAAAACCATCGATTCCTGCTCTACGTATACAACGTGCGCCCCGTACCGCTTGGCGTGTTTTTCAACTTTAAAACGTTCAGCGCTCGACTCGGTCTTGACTCGGATAAATGAGATCTCTTTATAGATCAACTCTTCATCAAGGGAAGCATAGGCATCTTTTACCTCAACGATTCTCAAGATCTGTTTTATAATAGTCTGAATCAGGTCTTCATCAACAATTACAACAATGGTAAATCTTGAAATTCCACGTTGCTCGGTTTCTGAAACAGTTAGACTCTCTATATTTAATTTGCGTTTTGTGAATGTTGTAACTAAGCGGTGTAATACACCAGGACTATTCTCTGTAAACGCTGAAATAGTGTATGTTTTCTGATCTTTCATAGCTTTCACCCCTACTCCAATCTGATATCAGTAACACCGGCTCCGGCGGGAATCATCGGGAAAACCGAATCTTCATTAGCGACTACAACATCGAGTAGATAGGGGGCGTTAGAGTTTAACATCCTATCTAAAGCCTGATCCAAATCTTGGCGTTGATCTATACGCTCCGCTTTTAAACCGAAACCCTCTGCAATTTTCACAAAGTCAGGATTAACGAGGTTTACAGCCGAATAACGTTTTTCATAAAAGAGATCCTGCCACTGCCTAACCATACCGAGAAAGCTATTATTCAAAAGGAGAATTTTTATAGGTAATTTCTCCTGAGCGATCGTTGCTAGCTCTTGAATCGTCATCTGAATGCCGCCATCTCCAACGATAACAACAACACTCCTTTCAGGAGCCCCGATCTTAGCACCTACCGCCGCTGGTAAGGCAAACCCCATCGTCCCTAACCCCCCCGAGCTGATAAAGCTGTTGTTCTTTGTAAAACAATAATAGTGCGTAGCACACATCTGATGCTGCCCAACGTCCGCTACAATTAAAGCTTCACCATTAGTTTTTTCTGAAAGTCTGTTAATAACCTCCATCATGCGCATCTCATCGCAATGCGGATGAATAGCTTCAGCCGTGACCTTCTCATATTCAACTTGGTCTAATTTTTTAAACTCCTCCAACCACTCTTTATGTTCCCTTTTTTGCACAAACGGGAGTAACCCTTCTAAGGCATCTCCAGCGTCTGCTACAATCGGGATAGAAGCTTTAACGATCTTATCAATCTCTGCTGGATCGATATCAATATGCACCACCTTAGCTTTAGGAAGGTATCCGGAGAGGTTCATCGTAACTCGATCATCAAAACGCATTCCGACAGCAATCACTAAATCAGATTTATTGCACAACATATTCACGGAATAATTCCCGTGCATCCCTAACATTCCAACATTTAACGGGTGATCGTATGCCAAAGAGGAGAGTCCGTGAAAGGTAAAAGCTACGGGAATTCCCGTTTTTTCAACGAATTTTTTCAAAATATCTTCAGCTTTGGAGATGCGCACCCCCTGCCCTGCAAAAAGCATAGGTTTTTTCGCAGTATTTACCAAAGCAGCCACCTCTTTTAAGACCTCATCCTGCAGATCAGATTTAAGTTGCGTGTTAACAATTTTTACAAGGTGACACTCCGCCTTAGCTACCTGTGCATCCTTAGTAATATCAACTAAAACTGGTCCAGGACGACCTGAGGTCGCAATATGAAAAGCCTTAGCAATCGTTGACGGTATCTCTGAAGGACGTGAGACTTGAAAATTCCATTTTGTGATCGGAATCGTAGCACTGATAATATCAGTTTCCTGAAAAGCATCACTCCCGAGTAGCGAACTCCCTACCTGCCCCGTAATACACACGATAGGAACTGAATCCATCATGGCATCAGCGATCCCTGTAATTAAATTCGCTGCACCAGGACCGGAAGTGGCAAAGCAAACGCCAACCTTGCCTGCAGCACGAGCGTACCCTTCAGCAGCATGCGCAGCCCCTTGCTCATGTCGAACTAGGATATGACGTAGTTTGTCACTGTAATCGTACAAGGCATCGTAAATAGGGATAACACTACCACCAGGATAACCGAAAATAGTATCGACACCTTCTGCAATTAGTGCCTGCATCAGAGCATGAGAACCTGAAAGTTCACCCAAGCTTTCTCCTATCTGTTTTTCTATCAATGTCATTTAGTAATTACCTTAAAAATTAAAAACCAAAAAAAGTTTCAAAAAGCTTTAAAATCGGATTGATTAGAAAAAAAATCACACGATCTAAAATGCCGAAATATAACAACGCTATCACAATAAATATCCCTATCCGCTCCAGTCTCATGAAATGCTTCGCCATCTGCCACGGTAGGATCCCTGATACAATTCTACCGCCATCAAGGGGAGGTATCGGGGTAAGATTAACAATAGCTAAAACTAGATTTATTAAAACACTATTTTTTAGTAGTAACAAGAAGAACGTAGCTGTAATTAGTAAGATCTTATCAAGTGTCGTATCAGGTTGTGCTACAAAATAGTGTAAGCAGAACATAAGCAAGGCAAAGAGTAAAAAAGAGATTATTGCTAAAATAATATTCGTAGCGGGCCCTGCTAAAGCTGTCCACATCATGCCCCGCCTCGGGTACTTAAAATAGCGTGGATCAACAGGTACAGGCTTAGCACCGCCAAAAACAATAGGGGATCCAGAAGAGATTAAAAGAGCAGGTAAAAGGATCGTCCAAAACGGATCGATATGTTTGATCGGGTTGAGTGTCAGCCTACCAGCATCGCTAGCAGTTGGATCGCCCAAACGCTTTGCAACATAACCGTGAGCTATCTCGTGCAAGACAACCGCAAATAGTAGCGGTATAACTGTAAGTGAAATTTTTAAAAAAGTATCCACAGTAGTAATAAAGTAAGGTAAGAAATAGTTATAAAGAACTCCCTGAAAGAGCTTTTAGCCCTTCAGTTTAAGCATTTTTTAGAGCAAATGTGAATACGTTTCCGCCGGAAGAGGAATGTTCAGTACGGATTAGTTTTTCATCCTCGCCGGTTGACCTGTAATATCCAGCACTGATTGCCACATTTCATTATTAGTATCAACGACCTTACGTTCTTTGACCATCACTTTAATCGGAACATTAACGAAGTGATCTTTCCACTTAGAGACACAAACTCCAGTGTGTCCCGCCATTCCGGAATGAACGGCAAAAAGTCCAAGTAATAAACAATATTCGGCATCAATGGTATCTGCTGGTGCGCTACGGATGATGTAACTCGGATCAATATATTTTAGAGTAAAGGTCATGCCTCGTTCGGTAAGGTATTGAGTGATCTTATCCTTCAAAAAGAGCCCAATGTCTTTATATTTTACATTGCCGGAAGCATCTTTATCAGTAGCAGCGTTATCTGAAGCGACCAGATCCTGTCCAGCACCTTCAGAAACGACCACCACGGCGTGGTGTCTGTTATTAAGCCTTCTCTCAAGAGCCGATAAGAAACCGCCATCACCATAAAGATCAAATGGCGATTCCGGAATTAAGCAAAAATTAGCAACGCCACTAGCACGCACAGCGTGTGTGGCAATAAATCCAGAATCTCGTCCCATCAGTTTTACCAAGCCGATGCCGTTTTCAGCTCCTTTTGCTTCAGCATGAGCAGCGTGTACGGCGTTTTTTGCCTGTTCTACCGCAGTATAAAAACCGAAGCTGGATGAGGTCCAACAGATATCGTTATCAATAGTTTTAGGGATACCGATCACTGCTATCTCTAAATTTCTCCTTAAAGCAGTTTCTGCAATTTTATCTGCCCCCCGCAAAGTACCGTCACCACCAAGTGCGAAGAGGATATTAACGCCGTATTCTAAAAGGACATCCACCATCTCTTCAGGATCTTGCGGACCTCTGGAAGACCCAAGGAACGTTCCTGCCACCTCTTGAATACCCTCAACTACATTTTCTGTTAATTCGATAGGACGTTGCCCTCTGCGGCTTAGCCCTTTGTATCCATAACGAAACCCTAAAACCCTACGTACGCCATAATTATTTAATGCGCTTAAGGTTATAGATCTAATCACATCATTTAATCCAGGGCATAAACCGCCGCAGGTAACAATTCCACAAGTGGTATCTTTTGGATTAAAAAATATCTGTCGTCTCGGACCAGCTTTTTCAAAAGTTGAAAGCTTTCCATTCTTAGCAAGCATCTCTTCATTGAGTTTAGAACTTGCCGTAACTAAAATTCTATCATCACCGTTAACGAAGCCACGTTCCCTTAATAGAAACGGAGAATTAAATCTTGGCTCTCCTAAAGTTTGTACAATTAGCTCCTCAGGATGTGGGATCTCCATTTTGAAAAACTCCGCATAAAACGTAAAATAACTAAAAAAACACCACTTAAATCTAAAATTACAGATACACTAATCGGCATTCAGATGCCAATTTTTTGAAAGAAGATTCAAATTAATTTGAAAAGTTAATCTTATACATTTAACTTAACTTATACCAGTCTAGGATGGAATAAAAACTGTGTTTTACTATTTATTTAAGATATAGTGCTTTCCCTCTTGATCATATTATTTTTTATAGCATTTAATTAAAACACACTTTTTACACATAAAATAATGGAACAATTCGATGGTACAGATTAAATCCTTTAAAGCGCTTCGTCCTGCTCAACCTTATGCTGCCGCCGTTTCAGCACTCCCCTACGATGTTATGAATCGAGCAGAAGCTAAACAGTTAGCAGATGGCAATCCACGTAGCTTTCTTAGGATAACGCGCAGTGAGATTGAGTTGGCAGAAGATATAAACCCTTACGATCCCCAAGTGTATCAACACGCCAAAGAGAACCTTGATCTTTTTTTAAGTAACGGTACGTTATTACAAGATGAGACCCCCCAGATCTACATCTACCGTTTAATAAGAAATGGACGCTCTCAAAGTGGTGTCGTAGCACTTTCTGCTGTTGATGATTATCAAAGTGGTGTTATTAAAATCCATGAAAAAACAAGAACAGAAAAGGTACAAGATAGAACGCAACATATCTTAAGCACGTCAGCTCAAACTGGACCTGTCTTCTTAACATTTAGAGATACTTCAGGTGTTACAACTTTAATAGAAGAAGGGATGAGAAGTGAGCCCCTCTATGATTTTGTTGCTTCAGATGGTGTGCAACATACAATTTGGAGATCGCAAAAAACAACTGAGATTATAGCGGCTTTTTCTAAAATTCCTAATACGTATATCGCCGACGGGCACCATCGCGCTGCCAGCTCTGCCAACTGTCGAGAGGTTTTAAAAGGAAAAAATCCGCACCACCGCGGAGATGAAGAGTATAACTTTTTTCTTTCAGTATTATTCCCTGAAGATCAGTTAGAAATTTTACCGTACAATCGAATAATCAAAACCTCTTCCCTCTCTGCAGAGGAAGCTCTTAATAAGATAGGAGAGGTGTTGCTTGTAGATCCTAATGCCAATCCCCACCCATCTAGCAAGCGTCATATCAGTATGTACCTTGCTGGGAAGTGGTACGGCTTAAGCCTTCCTCAAGATTTTGAGATTCCGCAAGATATTGTTGAAGCTTTAGATGTAAGTATCCTCTACTCCCTAGTTCTTAATCCGATTTTTAAGATCGGTGATTTAAGGAGTGATAATAATATTGATTTTATCGGTGGTGTTCGAGGAACAGAAGAGTTGGAGCGACTTGTTAATTGCGGTGAGGCTTTTTGTGCCTTTTCGATGTATCCTGTCACCATCTCCGATCTTTTAACGGTAGCAGATCAGGGCAAAACTATGGCACCCAAATCAACTTGGTTCGAACCGAAGCTACGCTCCGGACTTCTAGTACATCTTATCTAGTGCAGCTAGATTTCAAGCTCTCTAAAAAGGAAGAGATAGGGGTGGACACATTAAAAAAGCGGTTTCTGTTATACTGACAGAAACCGCTACTTTTTTCTTGGCTTCCTCTATCCGAGACACCTCTTTTAAAAAAGGTTCTAGCTAAAGGGTAGCACTCGAAAGTTAGGAAGACTAACTTAAAAGTTTTTACTTATCGGTCAAAGCAACAACACCTGGAAGCGCCTTTCCTTCTAAGCATTCAAGGCTAGCACCACCACCCGTTGAGATATGAGACATCTTAGGTGCTAAACCTGATTGATTTACAGCTGCTGCAGAATCGCCACCACCGATAATTGTAATAGCAGAGCTATCAGCGAGGATCTGTGCAATGGCAAACGTCCCCGTAGCAAAAGCTTTCTTTTCAAAAACTCCCATTGGACCGTTCCAAACAACGGTCTTAGCAGTAGTTAAAACGGTCTTAAACTCGGCAATAGTTTTTGGTCCGATATCAAGCCCCATCTGATCTTCAGCGATCTTATCAACAGTTGCTTCAGCCTCTTCAACATCAAAGCTCTTAGCTACCACATGATCGATCGGCAGTAGTAATTTAACTCCTTTCCCTGCTGCCTTTGCCAAGATCTCTTTAGCAAGATCTACCTTATCCTCTTCTACACGGCTAATACCGACGCTCTCACCCTTTGCCTTTAAAAAGGTGTACGCCATAGCACCACCGATAATTAAAGCATCGACCTTCGTTAAGAGATTGGTAATGACTTCAATCTTATCCGAAACTTTAGCACCCCCTAAAATTGCAACAAAGGGACGCTCTGGTGCTTCAAGTACCTTACCGAAATATTCGATCTCTTTTTGCATTAAAAAGCCGCAAGCGTTTTGAGAGAAATGTTTCGTTAAACCTTGCGTTGAAACGTGTGCACGGTGTGCCGTTCCAAAAGCATCATTGACATACATATCACCGAGGGCTGCAACCTCTTTGGTAAAGTTATCGATCTTTTGCTTTGTGGCATCATCTTGCTTAGCGTATTTATCAAGTAATTCCTCTTCAGGGTGAAAACGCATATTCTCAAGTAAAACCACATCCCCATCTTTCATCTCGTCAACGATCTTTTTTGTTGCAGAACCGATACAGTCGGGTGCCATTGTAACCTCTTTACCGAGCAATTCAGAGAGACGTTCCGCTGTTGGTTTTAAGGTAAACTCAGGAGCAACACCTTTAGGACGTCCAAGGTGACTCATTAAAATCAATTTACCGCCACGCTCAATGACAGATTTAATACTCGGCAAAGCAGCAACAATTCTAGTGTCATCACTTACCTTACCGTCCTTAATGGGGACATTAAAATCCACCCGCATTAAAACTTTTTTGCCACAAACATCGAGATCCGCTACTGATAATTTATTCATCTTTACCTTTTTTCTCTTTCAATAATTAAATATAACTTTAAAACAGATAGAACTGAGGTTGTCTTTTCCCCAATCTATCGTTTTTTATTAGCGCTTACCAGCCGTCAAGACACAGAAGCACCTTTACACATACAGTTTCTTTATAAAAGCGACATCTACGGCATAAACTCCTCGTCTATACACCATCATACCGCTACACTTAATAGTTAAGTTATATTCAAAGTGTGGACAATTAACAATCACCTTTAAAGATTAAGCTACACCCCCTAAGATCTTTCAGACTCGACACTTTAAAGGTTTTTAGATATCCTTCTTAGGATCAGGTAAGCAATCTTAAAACTCTTGCGCTTGATAACTACTAAAGTTTCTATTAAATTTGTCTTAATAAATTTAATAGGTATAAAACTAAAAATAAGGAGAACACTTATGGACTTTTTTGAAGTTATAGAGAAGAGACACAGTTATCGAGGTAAATTTAAAGATACTCCTGTTAGTAGAGATGACTTAAATAAGATCCTTCAAGCTGGCATCTCTGCCCCCTCCGGTTGTAATGCACAAACAACTACCTTTATCGCCGTAGACGATCCGCAAGTGCTTTCAAAGATAAAGGAGGTTGCTGGAGAAAGTACTGCTATAAAAACAGCGCAAGCCGTTATCGCCGTGCTTATAGATACCACACCAAAAGCAGTATATAACGGGATGTCGTTTCAGGTAGAAGATGCCTCTGCTGCCGTTCAAAATATCTTACTTGCAATTACTGCTTTAGGATATTCTACGGTTTGGATTGATGGCTGGTTACGGTGTAATGATAACGGTGCAAAAATCGCTGATATCTTGAAGGTTCCACAAGAAAAAACGGTAAGAGTTCTGCTTCCGATCGGAGTTGCAGCAGAAACGGTGTCGAGGGCAAAGAAGCGTCCCCTAGCAGAGCGTGTTTCTTATAATGAATATAAGGGCGCTTAAATATCTGTAAGAGAGCCTAATAAGAATTAAAAAATGAAAGGCACGGAAGTCTTTCAATTGAGAGTTTAAAAAACCTTCCGTGCTTGTAATTGCCGAAACCGTTTAGGTTCCGAGAGTAACCGCGCGACGTTTACGCATTAGAGCCTTACGAGTGGCAAGACCTCCTCTGGGAAGATTTTGAGGATAGCCTCAATGAAGCTAAGCAGTTCCTGATAACTTGGTCTCGATTTTGAGTCAGAGTTAGGCAAAGACACACCCTTGATGTGTTTTTTACTCCACACCGCGTCGGGTTCAATGCACTCCTCAATCAGATCCTGATAAGGCTTCTTCATGGCGTTAATCAAAAACAGCATGAAGTCAGGTTTGTCCCCGTACTCTTTGAGTAACTCCGCTATCGCAGTTGTAAGGTCTTTGTTCATGAAACATTTACGCAGATCCTCTGCGAGACCATCCGGCAACTCTTCACCAGCTAAAAAGCAACTATGGGCATTCCCAAGACCGTGCTCATTAAGCCATTCGAAGCAGGCGGGGTTAACAAACACCTCAAGCGGCACCCAAAAGCCTGTTTGAGCAGCACTCATCTGGCAATCTCCTTTTCCAACTAAAGCCATCAGACACCAAAACCTCTCTAAAAAAACAGAGACACAACCGTTATGTCTTGTGAAAGACTTCCTGCCTGAATAAAAAACATTAAAAAATGTTAATTACTCAGGCAAAAATTAAATCTTCTACTGTATCAATTGTTAATTAAAGCGATCACCGGATCTTACTGTTTTAAAAAACCTAAAGCAATTTTAAAGGATCTTTAATAAGAATAAAAAAAATGAAAGGCACGAAAGTCTTTCAATTGAGAGTTTAAAAACCTCCGTGCCTTGTAATTGCCGAAACCGTTTAGGTTTCGAGAGTGACCGCGCGACGTTTACGCATTAGAGCTTTACGAGTGGCAAGACCTCGTACGGAAAGATCGCGCGAAAAGTGCATTCAACGTTTAAATCGTACTAGCGCTCTTCGATGACGCGAGACAAAAACTGCGGAAAGTCACGTTCAGTCGCCTCGGGGAATCTTATGCAGAAAATTTCTGCATAGCAAGCGACTAAAACTTTTAGCTCGGCTTGGAGTTTTTCGTTTGAGAAACAACCACGCAGTCTTGCTACTAAGTCATCCGGCAACTCTTTGCCATTTGAAAAGTGCTCAAAAGCCAGCCGAAGGTCACTTTCGTGGAGCCTAAAGCAACCACAAGGATCATTTTTCTTTTCCATTGGGCAAACTCCCCATATGAAGTTATCAGGCACAAAAACCTCTCTAAAAAAACAGAGACACAACCGTTATGTCTTGTGAAAGACTTCCTGCCTGAATAAAAAACATTAAAAAATGTTAATTACTCAGGCAAAAATTAAATCTTCTACTGTATCAATTGTTAATTAAAGCGATCACCGGATTTTACTGTTTAAAAAAACCTAAAGCAATTTTAAAGGAGCTTTAATAAAGATTAAAAAATGAAAGGCACGGAAGTCTTTCAATTGAGAGTTTAAAAAACCTTCCGTGCCTTGTAATTGCAGAGAGTGGTTGCGTATCTTAGTCGCACAATCTCATCTTTTTCCAGACATTCTCTGGGAAACATCTTGCGATGATACCAAGAATATCACGCAGTTCTTCAAGCTGAGCATCTTCAAGCGGCGATAGAACCCTCCCGCATTCAACCAGTGTTGAAGGATCCCTTATAAGGAGATCGATCTCCTCAATCGGTTCCTTATAAAGCGTCAGTATCGCCGTAATCAGATAGCGTGAAAATTCGTCTGCGGTCGTTTCGGATGAGTCTTTACAGAATTGCTTAATGAGGCTACTTACCTCATCAGCGTTACTGTTTCTTGCCAAAGAATTAATCAGCTCTCGAGTGGTAGCTTCCGGTAATTCTTTATTCCTTTTACAGCACTTAAAAGCTTCGCGTAGAATCCTATCTAGATCGTCTTCCATAGAAGCTCTCATAGAAGCTTTCATAGAAGTACTCCTTTTCCAGCTGAAGTTATCAGACACCAAAACCTCTCTAAAAAAACAGAGACATAACCGTTATGTCTTGTGAAAGACTTCCTGCCTGAATAAAAAACATTAAAAATGTTAATTACTCAGGCAAAAATTAAATCTTCTACTGTATCAATTGTTAATTAAAGCGATCACCGGATTTTACTGTTTAAAAAAACCTAAAGCAATTTTAAAGGATCTTTAATAAGAATTAAAAGGCACTCGAGGCTCCTTAAGATCTAGTCTTTATTTTTTAAAAAGATAATTAGTTCAATTGGTTAATTCTGATTTAGAAGCCAGATCTGTAACATCCCCTTTATCGTAATATCAGGGTCGTAGATTATTTTTTCATCAATATCTTGATTTAGACGTTCCGTAATAACACCCCCCAAGCCTCCCGTTGATATGATATAAGGTATCTCACCGATCTCTCTTTTAAAACGTTCAATCAAGCCTGCAATCAAGCATTCATAACCTATCATAGTACCCGCCTGCATGGCAGAAACTGTGTTACGACCGATCACACTATCCGGAAAGACCCTCTCAATTCGTGGCAATTTGGCAGTTTTGCTAACTAAAGCATCTAACGCTATCTCTAAACCTGGGGCTATCACACCTCCGATATAACTTCCAGCGCTATCAATGTAATCGATAGTTGTGGCGGTTCCAAAATCTACCACCAAAGCAGGAAGCCCATAAAAACACTTAGCGGCAACAGCGTTCGCTATCCTATCAGATCCAACAGCCGCTGGATCGTTCTGCTTAATTAAAACTCCTGTCTTTACCCCTGGACCAACTATTAGCGGCTCGATGGCGAATTCATCAGCAATTAAAGTGCTAAATAATGTAGTTAATGGTGGAACTACGCTGGCAATAACAGCACCAGCACACTTAAAATCACCGTTAAAACGTTTCTGCAAAAGAGAAACGAGGGTCACATTGTATTCATCACGAGTTCTGCGCAGATCAGTACAAAGCCGACATTCACAGATCAATTTATCCCCTTTAAAACAACCAACGATTATATTTGTATTTCCGATATCAACAGTTAATAACATCGTTTTTATCCCCTAGTTTTAGCAGGTCTCTTGATCTGAATATCAAAACTTATAAAAGCCATTAAAAAATCTAAATCACTTTTAATCTTGTATTTAATTAAAACTAAAACCGTTCCGAAAGTAAATCTCCAGACAAAACTTTTGTTAACTTACCACCTGTTTTAAGTAGTAATGCCCCCGTCTGATCGACCCCTTCAAAGATTCCGTTAAGAAAGCCGTGTGGTGTTCTTACCCTAATCTCTTTTTTTAGACAAAAAGCATTTGCAAGCCATTTATCCCTAAATTCTCCAAATCCGACCTCACAAAACTTATGCCATGAATTAGCTAACTCTAGTGAGAGGTTAGCTGCAACCTCCTCTAATTTAAAATCAAACACACCGAGATCTTCTAAAGAGATAGCTTCCGGTACAGGCGCTGTTTTTAAATCCAACCCTATCCCTACCATAATGGCATAGCCGTTCTTTACCCGTTTTGTTTCAATCAGAACACCTGCCAACTTCTTGCCACTCTTTGTCATAACATCATTTGGCCACTTTAATCCGATGCCATCAATCCCAAGCACTGCCATAATGCAGTTTCCAACTACAAGTGAAAATCCCCCACAATTTTTCGGCAACTTTTCACACCTAATCACAAGGGTCAGATAAAGATTGCCGTCGCCAGAGTTCCACTCTCGACCACTACGACCACGTCCTGCAGTTTGTGTGTCTGCAATAACAACCCCGATCGTATCGTTCTCCAGATCTTCTGCTAGGAGCGAAGCTTCATCCATAGTTGAAGCAACACAATCAAACCAGTAGACCCTCCACTTATTAAGTTCGCTACAAGAGTTATCGTTCAATTTGTTGCGTAAAAGATCTTCTTTTATTGATATTCTCACGACTCTAATTATACCTATCTAAAATATATTCAGTTTATCCCTTTTATTTTGTAAATTATGCCACCTAAGATCACTTTACAAGAAAAGGCACCTCCCTACTAAAGATACTACCGTCATAACCTGCTATATCAACAACAGCTTGTAAAACATGTTGCCCTTTTTGCACCTGCCAAAAAAACCTTCCGTTTCTCTTTTTTGAAACACCAACCTCTACACCGTTTAATAACCAGTGTACACTTAAAACACCTTCAAGGGGTGTAATTTCAAAGATTAAAGCTTCCTCACTATCGGGGATCCTCGGATCCATAGCCACTTTCATATTAGGTAATGGATAAACGATCTCGACCTCGTCCAACGCCGTAGCCGTTACTGATTTTTTACGATGGTTAGCATGACACTGTTTTGTAGGGATCGTATCTTTTACAAATAATTCAGTAACTTTCGGGCAATTCTGATCTGGTAAAAGTCCCGTTACGGCACAGACTTTAACGTGATCAAGTGAAGGGTCAATTTGCAACTTTCCAAAATGAGCGATCTTTCCCAACTCTCCAAAAGCAGATCTTACAACAGAAACAGGACCAACAGCTCCTGAGAGATCACGCATCGGTTGTCTCGTCAAATTTCCCATCCAGACTCCAACTACAAAACGGTTATTATACCCCAGCGCCCAAGCATCACGGAAATCGTTAGAGGTGCCCGTTTTTACAGCGACAGGAAACTGAAATTGCAACAAACCATAACGCCCGAACTCTAATCTGCGCGCTTCAGGATCTGAAAGGATATCGTTAATTATTGAAGTGACCTCACTTGAAAAAACTTGTCGTTTTTTAAGGTTCTGTTTTTTAGGGTCTTCTAGATATGATAGATCACTATAAAGCCCCATACGTGCTAACACACCGTACGCCCTAACCAATTCAAAGAGGGTCACCTCCCCATTTCCTAGAGCTAGACCATCTCCATAAAACTCAGCACGTTCTTGTAAACTAGCAAAACCTAATTTTCTTAATCTGTTTAAAAGATCCTCCACTCCAACAAAATGAGTTGTTCTAACTACGGGAGTATTTAATGAATTACCTAACGCTTGGCGCAACCTAATTGGACCGTAATAAACCCTACTGAAGTTCTGATATTGATGCACACCACCATTTATCGCTTCGCTAATAGGGGCATCATCAATAATAGTTGCAGCGGTCCAACCTTTTTCCAGTGCGAGTGCGTAAACAAACGGTTTTAAGGTAGAACCAGGTTGGCGTAACGTCGTAATAGCATCGATCTGACTCCCCTCTTCACTTCCAAATACTCCGCTATTAGCCCAGACTAAGATCTGATTACTTACAATATCAGCGACTAAAATCGCACCATCGTGCACATCATGCTCTTGTAGCCTCTTAATCTGTTCATCAAGCACTCTTTTCAAACGAGTTTGTAAGTTACTATCTAAAGTTGTTCTTAATTTACCGTCACGGATATTTTTTAATGCAGTGCTATTTTGCGTTATCTTTTGCACAAGATGCGAAGCATCAACTCCTAAGCTTGCCTCTCTTAAAAGAAGTTTTTCTGACTTAAGTAGATCGAGATCTTCCGGTGTTAAGAGCCCTGCCTCCTCCATTTTTAATGCCGTCAGAACAGTTACGGAGTTAAGTTTTTTTAAATTACGTTTCGGATCCCACGCACTAGGTGCTCTCACTAATACTGCTAAAGCCAAGATCTCTTTTTTACTTAATGTCGTGAGGCTACGATCAAAGTAATATTTAGCACTTTGTGCTACACCCCGTAACCTTCTGCCGTAAGGCACCTGATTGAGATAGAAATTTAAGATATCACCTTTACTGAACTTCCTTTCAAGTTGATAGGCTTCGATCCCTTCCAGCCATTTTGAGCATAAAGTTCTAGGACGTGGATGCAAAAGACGTACAACCTGTTCAGAGATAGTGCTAGCTCCACGAACTATCCTACCAGCAGAAAGGCTTTGCCACAGGGCGTTAAAACGTGCTAGCCAATCAACTCCGTGGTGTTGGAAAAAACGTTTATCTTCAGAAAAAACGAAAGTATCTCTTAAGAATTGAGGCATCTCATGTAGAGGTACCTGTGCAGTAACGTTCCAGCGGCTCTGATATGTTCTAGACAACTCCTTTCCATTACGATCTAGTATCTGAACCTTATCAAGGGGATCTGAAGGAACTTCCAAAGAATCAGGAAGTGGTTGTAGATTAAAAAAGGTAAAGATGAACAAAACACTAAGGAGTGTTACGCCAAGAGTAAGAGAAAAGATAAGAAAATTCTTTTTTGTTAGAGAAGCAAGCACACTTCCTCGCCACCGTAATTAGGGATTATATTAACTATCTTCAAGAGTCTGATCTACCTCTAGCCGCAACGCAATATCAACCCAAGTCGCAGCTGTGACCATAGCACTCGTTGAAACACACTTTACACCCAACTTTACTAATTTTTGCATCTTATCAGAATTAACCCGTCCCGAAACCTCAACTTGAAGTGTTGGTGCATTTTTTTCTAACCAGTTCAAAGCATCTCTTAGCGCCACCTCTTCCATATTATCTAGCATAACGATTTCAGCGCCACCCTTAACAGCCTCCAACAACTCTTTCATGTTGCGAACTTCTACTTCAACGGGCATATAGATCGGTTTTTTCTCCATTACACGCTTTAAGATCTTATTAAGATCTCCAGCATTAACATCAATGTGGTTGTTTTTGATCAGAATCATATCAGAGAGGCTTTCACGGTGGCTACGCATTCCGCCAATGCGTGCTGCATATTTCTCCAAAATCCTCCAAGCAGGGGTCGTTTTTCTCGTGTCAAGTACAGTCAAACCTTCAGCAGCCTCAACTAATTCTCTTGCCTTTGTTGCTACACCAGAAAGGTGTTGTAAAAAATTAAGGATAATCCTTTCAGCACTTAAAATATACTGCGCGCACCCCTGTAAGCGCCCAAAAACGGTTCCCTCTTTAAGATAATCACCATCTGCGAAATCAGATTCAAAGAGCACAGGCCAGCCCAACTCTTCAAAGATCAGATCAACCATAACGGTACCACAAAGAACACAATCTTCTTTGACATACAGATATCCCGTCGCATCGATCTCAGGAGGTACTGTCAATTCACTTGTAATATCCCCACTTCCGAGATCCTCCTCTATCGCCAATTGAATTAAACGCCTGATCTGGTTTTGCATCACACTCTCTCAGAAAATAAAAACACTCATTATGAAGGTATCAATAGTAATAAACCCACCTTATAAAGGAGCCGTTTATTGAAAAGTTAATACCAACCTCCCAAAAAGTTGCTCGACCTCATCACTTAACTCCTCTGAGGGGATAACTTTAATAAAACCACCTTCACCATCTCCTAACTTTAGAGAAACCTCCTCATTTGTGCGAAATTGTACCTTCGCACAGATCGGACACGTTCCCTCATGCTTTTTTAAGATCTTTTTAAGGAGCTCTAAACGATCATCGAACTCGTCATCGGCTTTAAAAGACAACACTCCCTGCGTGGCTTTACGATCTCTGATATCAATCAAAGACTCCAGTTTTTCAACCACTAAAGTGCAACGACCTTCCCCCACATCGACCCTACCGGTGGCAACGATCGGATCATCAGCAACTAAGATATGTGAGTACTCGGCATAAACAGAGGGCCAAACTATCGTTTCAACAGTCCCAAGCCAGTCTTCCAAGATAAAAGAGGCATAACGATCACCCTTCTTAGTGTTTTTTAAACGTAACGCTGTTACGACACCACCTACACTAACACTTTTTTGAGCTCCACCCTCTCTTAATTTTTCCGTTGTACACACCCCCAACCCTGCCAGAGCTAGTTTATATTTTTCTAAAGGATGACCCGAAATATAGAAACCGAGCGCCTCACGTTCAAAAGCTAATTTCTGATTGATCGGCCACTCCGGAGTATTTGTACGACGGCGTTGAATAGAAGTGAATTCGGCGCTACCAAAAAGTTCAATCTGCAAAGAGTCTTTATTTTTTTGTAGAGATTGCCCTGCCTTTAAAATATCATCAAGTGAATCAAACATCTCATGTCTTGAAACTTCACTAAAATCAAAAGCTCCACATTTAATAAAATTTTCTAAAACCCTTTTATTGATACTACGGAGATCAACTCTCGTAACAAAGTCCTCTAAATCTTTAAATGATCCATTAGCTTGACGTTCATCAACAACAGCTTGAGCAGCTTTATCTCCCACACCTTTAATCGCTGAAAGCCCGTAACGAATTTTACCGTCGGAAACAGAAAAATCAGAAGCACTGAGATTAACATCCGGCGGAAGAACATCAATCTTTCTGTTACGACACTCTGTTAAATTCTTCAGAGTTTTATCACTATCCTCCATTTCATGGGAAAGAAGCGCAGCCATAAACTCCACAGGATAGTGTGTTTTTAGATACGCTGTCTGATATGTCACCATAGCGTATGCGGCAGAGTGGCTACGGTTAAAGCCGTAACGGGCGAAGGTCTCCATCTGATCGAATATCTCTGTCGCTATCTCTCGTTTTGTACCGTTTTTTAAGGCTCCTTCAACAAAATGCCCACGTTGTTTCGCCATCTCCTCGACCTTTTTCTTACCCATAGCACGTCGTAAGATATCAGCTTCTCCAAGTGAGTATCCTGCTAAAGATTGTACCAACTGCATAATCTGCTCTTGATACAAGATAATTCCATAGGTATCTGCAAGTATCGGTTCCATTGATTCATGCAGATAATTGACCTCTTCCCTGCCCTGTTTACGTTCAATGTAGCGATCAACCATCCCAGCATCTAACGGTCCAGGGCGGTACAGAGCTAAGATAGCGACTAGGTCATCAAAACAGCTCGGCTTTAAGCGCATCGTCATCTCAGTAATACCGGAGCTCTCTAACTGAAAAACACCGATAGTTTCTCCTGAACACAACATCTCATAAGTTAGAGCATCATCAACTGGCAAATTATCGATATCAATATCTTTCCCGTGAGTTTCCTTAATATGAGCTAAAGCAGCATAAATAACTGTTAAGGTCTTTAAGCCAAGAAAATCAAACTTTACTAAGCCCACCTTTTCAACATACTTAGCGGCGAATTGAGTTACGTCATTGCCATCTTTATCAACAAGTAGTGGTAAGGTTTCACTTAGAGGTTTTTCTCCGATCACAACACCAGCGGCGTGTGTTGAAGTATGGCGGGTTAGCCCTTCTAATTTTAAAGCCAGATCTATCAGTTGTTTCCCCTCTCCTGCGGCATAATCAGCTAACTTCTTCTCCATCTTGATAGCTTCTTCTAAGGGGCAATCTGCACCTTGACGGGGAGCAAGCACCAACTGTGCCACCCGATCTGTTTCTCCATAAGGGATCCCTAAAACACGCCCAACGTCTTTGATAACTCCCTTAGCTTTTAAGGTACCAAAGGTGCCGATCTGAGAAACACGATCTTTTCCGTAACGATTAGAGACGTATTCGATGACACGACTACGTCCTTTAATACAGAAGTCCACGTCTATATCGGGAAGTGAAACACGTTCAGGATTTAAGAAACGTTCAAAGAGGAGTTTATGACGAATCGGATCTATTGACGTTATACGCATAGCAAACGCCACTAAAGAACCGGCTGCACTACCACGCCCTGGTCCTACGGGTACGCCGTGATCTTTAGACCAGTTGATAAAATCTGCCACTACCAAAAAATAACCGGCAAATCCCATAGTATCAATCAGACCTATCTCTCGTTCTAAGCGCTCTTCATAAACTTTGTGATCTACAACAATGCCCTGTTCCTGCATCGTTTTTAATCTCGTCTCCAACCCAGCACGAGCTTTATCTGACATCGATTCAATCAAAGTCTTTCCAGGCTTTAAATCATACTTAGGCATGAAGTATTTAGAGAAATCAAAGTGCAACTCACACTTCTCTGCGATGGCGACTGTATTTGAAATGGCACTTTCAACACTTTCTAGAGGGTAATCAGTACCAAAAGCTTCACGCATCTCATCAGCAGATCTTAAATAAAGCTCACAACCTTCATGCCTCATCCTGTCTGGATCTGTGATAAGTTTTCCGGTAGCGATACACATCAACACTTCTTGAGCAAAAGCATCTTCTTTTTTCAGATAGTGACAATCGTTTGTAGCAACTAGCTCCACCCCAAACTCTTTTGAGAGTGCAATGCAAGCTTTATTAATCTTTTTTTGCTCAGGGATCTGATGTGGTTGGATCTCAAGAAAAAAATCTTCTCCGAAAGTTTCTAAATAAAAATTAAGAGCTTTGTGTAACCCTTTTTCATCGTCAAGCTTGATATGGTGTGCCAATTCACCAGATAAACAGCCACTTAAAACGATTAGCCCTTCGCGATATTTTTGCAACAACTCATGATCAATACGGGGTTTAAAATAAAACCCCTCTTTATAGGCTAAAGTCGCTAGACGACATAAATTATGATAGCCGTCATTATTTTTTGCTAACACTGTTAAGTGATGTGTGGGGGCTCCGCCCTGTAATTTAGTCTTACGTTCGTGACGAGAAAGAGGATTAAGATAAAATTCGCAACCTAAAATAGATTTAATTCCAACCGTTTGAGCTATATCGTAGAACTCCAGCACTCCGTGCATATTACCGTGATCGGTAATGGCGATAGCAGGTTGCCCCAGCTTTTTAGCCTCTTCTAAAACTTCCGGAATCTTATTGGCTCCATCCAGTAAACTATACTGTGTATGCAGATGCAGGTGTACAAATTGTGAACTCACAAATACTCTCCCCCAAAAACGATCAGATGATTGCACATCTTCTCACAGGCGACCTTCTCTCTCAATCCCCTTCAAAAAATCAATAAAACTAAGTTATTATAATAGAGGTAATTATTGAATTGATTTAAGGCTTTGAAGAGCTTCAATCTTTATTAAGTATGTACTATAAAGCTTAAGAAGATCTATCATAAAAAAATATGGGACGAAAATTTCAAAGACGCATTGAAACATTTACCTGCTTACATTGTGGAAGTGAGGTTCACGGTAACGGTTACACTAATCACTGCCCTAACTGTCTCTTTAGTCGACATGTAGATATTTTTCCAGGAGATAGAGCCGAAACGTGTGGCGGGCTGATGCAGCCGGTGCGTGCCACCCTTCTTCACGGAGAGTTAATTATTGAGCACCGTTGTATCAAGTGCGGTTACACTCGTAAAAATAAAGTTGCAGAAGATGATAATAAAGAGATCTTATATCCGCTTTTAAATTCCTAATCTTCCCTAAGCAAGGTTGTAAAAGAGAGCTTATTCTCTAGCAGCAACACTTTTTAATCCGAGAAAACCAGGAGCGCTCATCATCACTTTTGAGTTTCTATTTCCAACTTGCGCTAAGGCGTTGGCGCTGGAAAAGCTTAAGAGATGAAATTTAATGTGTGGCCACATCTTTTTAAAATATAAAACAGAATCTGAATAATATGAGAGATCGAAAACTCTAAAACCGTATTTTTCAACGAGATCTGGGATGGCACTTTTTCGATACGGTGTCTTATCCATAGTAGTCGGAATAGCCACAGCACCAACAGCATCGATCTTTGAGAGCACCTCTTCAAAGGGACGCTCCAGTAAATAATTAGCGTTACCGGCAGCGCTTTCAGGAACTCCTAAATCTCTTAAAAACTCCTCAACTTCTTTACTTCTAAAACTATCTGGGAAAAGACACAACAAAAGCACATCATTACACCCTGCCATAACACATCTGATAACGACTCCAGGGATAACTGTTACAGGAGTAGTTTTGGCGGCTTCTCTAACACGGTCGATATAACAACCGGTAAAATAGTCCGTCACTGCAATCACATCGAGCCCCTTAACCTTTGCTAGGCGCACCAAAGCTGGTGCAGTATCGATCCCTTCAAGCGCCATATACCCGAGTGAGGATGGACTATGGATACGTAGATCCATAACATACCCTTTCTTAGTGCCTTCATGTTCGATCTTGGCAGACAACTTACTCTTATTCGTATTACTCCCACTCTTTTCGATTTTTATCTGTTCTCTTAATGCACTTTTTTTTGTCATCTCCCCCTTCTCCTTTATTATATGAATTTTTAACGCATAAATTTTGCTCCAGAGATCGGTCTGTTCGAAACGATCCCCTCTCTTTGCTTTTGTGATCTTTCAGCGTCCTGCGCTGCTTCTTCGTCGCTAATTCTGTTTTGTGTTGAACGGCTTTCAGAAAGCATCGTTTTGATTGTAGCTAATTGCGATTCAATCCTATCTATATCTGATCCATTGGGAACTTTCTGAAGAGCATCCTGAATGCCATCTAATTTGACGATGATACTATTAAGTCTTGTTTGGAGGAGATCAAACTTACCTTCAAAGACTCTAAAATCGGTAACGGTAACCAGCCCTAACATCCTTCCAATTGTAGTGGCACTAATCTCAGCACCAAGTCTACCATCATTATCAGAAAGCACCTTGTTGGTGTTTTTATCCAGCTCTTGTGTTGATTCATCTAATTTATTACGAGCTGCCGCAAACTTCTCCAACTTATGATTTAAATCTTCAGACTCATCAATCTTTTTATTTTCACCACTTCCGCTATCTTCAGTCACGCCATCCCCCATCTGTATAAATTTTTACTGCCGTCTTGATGTACGATGAGGTTGTGTTTAAAGAAGATTCGGAAAAATTAAGTGGAGGATTACTTAGGCTTTGAAGATAAAACAGGGGAAAATCCAAATATCTAAAAGATCGCTCTTTAACTCTTTTCTAGTGGGTGTTAGGTTATCAAGGTATGAGTAAACCTTTTCCTGATATTATTGTTATTGGTGGCGGAGTTATCGGGCTTGCTTCTGCATGGAAGTTAGCACAACGTGGGGTCAGAGTTAAGCTTTTAGAGCGGAACTTCTGCGGCTGTGGTGCTTCAAATGCTTCAATGGGAGTGTTAGCGCCCCCGACACCACTTTCGCACAACCCTTTACAACTTATTCACCGTAAAAGCCTAAGCATCTTCTCAGATTTTGTTGAAGATCTAGAAAACTGTTCTGGGATTAAGGTCAACTTCACTCGGTGCGGTTCTTTAGAAATCATTCCCAGCGGAACTCAATATGAAAGAGCAAGAAGGGAAACACTTTTTACAAAAGAGAACACAACCGTAGAAAACTTGCCGAGTGTTCAAGTCCTATCCCCAAAAGAGGTCTTAGATCTGGAGCCGAGTGTCAATGTTTTAGAATATGGCGCTTTATATACCCCATCTGCAGCGAAGGTTGATGTCGAACCTTTTATTCAAGCTCTAAAAGCGGCGTGTCTTAATAGCGGAGTTGAGATAATTGAGGGGAAAGCAGTTGAAAAAATTATAGTAGCTAATGGCAGTGTTAACGGAGTGATAGTTTCAGGAAGTACCCTACCGTGTGCTAAAATATTAGCTGCCGCGGGAGTTTGGATGCCAGACTTAGGATCTCCTGTTAATACCTATACAACTATAACACCTGTTAGAGGTCAGGGAATTTTAATAAAATTTGCGGGGCTGCGCCGTATTATCAAGTGGCAAAAAGGGTATTTAGTACCGTATCCAAATAATACCGTCGCACTAGGTGGTACTACCGAGAAAAAAGCTGGTTTTGATGAGAGCTGCACAGTTGATGGCATCGCAAGCATTTTAGAAAGAGCAAAAACTGTTTTCCCTGCCATTACTCCTGCAACTTTTATTAAGCATTGGGCGGGACTACGCCCTGCCCCCGCGGATAGACGTCCTTTTATGGGACGAATACCGAACATAAACGGACTATCTGTTTCAGGTGGTCATTACAAGATCGGTTTTAGCTTAGTTCCATATTCATCAGAGGTTATAAGCCGCGCTATCTTAGCAGAGGAAGATCCTGCTGAACTTCTGCCATTTTCGCCACGGGAGGTGCATTGAGGTGGGAGAAAGTGTTCCAGCTAAACAGTGCTTATTTATTTTAGTTGCTTTTAGTCGCTATCAAGAGGCTTTAGAGTGGGGAGTGAATCAACTTACTTCTAAATTTGGCGCACCCCTACTTCAAAGTGGTGTATTACCTTTTAATGAGACGACTTATTACACCCCTGAGATGGGGAGTGATTTACTGATACAACTTACTGCCTTTAATCTGATTGATCCGAGCACACTCTCTGCAATCAAAAATCACACTAACGAACTTGAGGTTATTTATAAAGAAAACGTAACAGTGCCGGAGGAACGTCCTCTTAATTTAGATCCAGGTTATCTAAACGCAAATAAGTTTGTTTTGGCGACAACTAAAGATGCTAACCACAGGCTTTATTTAGGAGATGGTATTTATGCAGAGAGCACCTTGTATTTTCAAAGTGCTGCTTGGCAAAACTGGTCATGGACATATAGAAACTATCAGCGGCAAGACCATAAAGATTTTTTATTAACTTGCAGAAAAGCTTTCTTAAAGGAGATCGCCTCCCCAAGCACCTTGTAAGGATAATCAATAAAAATAGGTGAGACTAATTTGACCTTTTAAAACCTTACTTTTCAATTCATACAACTTAGAGTATTAGAGAGATATCAATTTATAATAAACAGGTGATTCCTATGGAGACAAGAGTAGCTATTATCGGCATAATCGTTAAAGATGGAAGTTCTGTGGAAGCTCTGAATCAACTTCTGCATGAATACAGAGACCATATCATCGGCAGAATGGGGCTACCCTATAAGGCGAAGGGTATCAATCTGATTAGCGTTGCTATTGATGCTCCGCAAGACACTATCAATAGCCTCTCTGGAAAGATCGGAAAGCTTGCAGGGGTTAGTTCAAGAACATCGTACGCCGATCCTGACTGATATAGTGTAAGAGTTTTTCGCTCCATGATCGGTACTTTAGAAAAAGAGCGTATTCTCAGCCGTGCTGACTTTAAAGAGTTACTTAGTAGCATCACTCAAAAAGATCGTGAGCTTCTTTTTGAACGTGCTAGAGGTGTACGTCACGCCGTTTACGGCAGAGATGTTTTTGTGCGTGGCTTAATCGAGTTTAGTAATTACTGTAAAAATGATTGCTACTATTGCGGGATTAGGCGTAGCAACACCAAAGCTTCCCGTTATAGACTTACGACAGAAGAGATCTTGGAGTCGTGTCAGATAGCTTATGAAAATGGCTTTCGTACCTTTGTTTTACAAAGTGGTGAGGACGCTTATTTTACCGATAAAAAAATCGTTGATTTAGTAAAAGAGATCAGGTCTCTCTTCCCTAGTTGTGCCATTACCCTCTCCATAGGGGAACGTGATAAGAAAGCTTATCAAGATTTTTTTGATGCAGGTGCTGAACGTTATCTATTAAGGGAAGAGAGCGCTAATCCTGTGCATTATGCCACGTTACACCCTTCTGGACAAAGTTTAGCCTCGAGGAAACGTGCTTTATTTAATTTAAAAGAGATCGGTTATCAGGTCGGTTGTGGTTTTATGGTTGGGTCTCCTTATCAAACGCTCGACCATATTATTGATGATTTAATTTTTATCCACGATCTAGATCCTCAGATGGTTGGGATAGGTCCGTTTATCCCACATCAAGATACCCCCTTTGCAAAGGCAGATACGGGAAGTGTTGATCTAACTTTAACTCTGTTAGCTATTATCCGTTTAATGATCCCGACTGTTTTACTTCCGACCACAACAGCTCTCGCTACACTCCAAGTAGATGGCAGGATACGCGGAATCTTAGCAGGTGCAAACGTTGTTATGCCGAACATAACCCCCCTCTCAGTTCGTAAAAAATACCTGATCTACGATAACAAAGCCTGCACAGACCTTGAAGCTGCTGAAGGATTTAACGAGATGAAAAAACAACTTGCAGATGTCGGATATCAGGTAGTTATCTCAAGGGGAGATTGCGCTTCTTTCCGTAAAGGCATATAATATTTAGTGTGATATACCGTTTAAAACGCTAGTCACACTGTAACCTAATGAGGAAGATTTTTTAATCGGAGCCACCACTTATATCTATTATTTAATTTAGCTATTTAATCTTGGTTAATTCAATGGGGCGACTTCTGATTTCTCTGACTCAAAAGACAAGGAGTTATTATGTACAATCCACATTCACTAAAAGCAGATGAGTTCATCTGCGATACCGAAGTTCTTGAAACCTTAAATTACGCAGAACAAAATAAAAACAATCTTAAATTAGTATCAGATCTACTAGAAAAAGCGCGGCTAAAAAAAGGGCTAACCCATAGAGAAGCTACTCTCTTACTTTGTTGTGAAGATAAGGAAAAAGTAGAGGAGATCTACACTCTTGCTAATGAAATTAAACAGGCTTTTTATGGCAATAGGATTGTAATCTTTGCCCCTCTCTACCTTTCAAATTATTGCATCAATGGGTGTGTTTATTGTCCGTATCATTTAAAAAATAAACATATTCCGAGAAAAAAGCTTTCTCAAGAGGAGATTAAAAGAGAAGTTATCGCATTACAGGATATGGGTCATAAACGGCTTGCCATTGAAGCTGGAGAAGATCCTATCAACAATCCGATTGAGTATATCCTTGAATCTATCAATACAATTTACAGTATAAAACATAAAAACGGTGCGATCAGACGTGTTAATGTTAATATCGCTGCCACAACAGTCGAAAATTATACAAAATTAAAAGAGGCTGGGATCGGTACCTATATCCTCTTTCAGGAAACGTATAACAAAAAACGTTACGAAGAGTACCATCCGACGGGACCAAAACACGACTACGCTTATCATACAGAAGCTATGGATCGAGCTATGCAAGGCGGCATTGATGATGTTGGTCTGGGCGTTCTCTTTGGACTTGAACAGTACAAATATGAGTTTGCGGCTCTTTTGATGCACGCTGAACACCTTGAAGCAGTTCATGGAGTTGGTCCCCATACTATTAGTGTGCCGAGAATAAAACGTGCTGACGATATTGATCCCTCTGTTTTTGATAATGGAATAAGTGATGATATCTTTGCTAAGATCTGTGCCTGTATTCGAATTGCCGTGCCCTACACCGGCATGATTATCTCGACTAGAGAAAGTAAAGAAGTTCGAGAGAAGGTTATCCATCTTGGTGTTTCTCAGATTAGTGGTGCTTCAAGAACTAGTGTCGGAGGTTATGCGGAAGTGGAGCCAGAAGATGCCTCTTCAGCGCAATTTAATATCAGTGACACTAGAACCTTAGATGAGGTCATTAAATGGTTAATAGAGATCGGCTATATTCCTAGCTTCTGCACAGCGTGTTATCGAGAAGGGAGGACAGGTGATAGGTTTATGAGTCTCTGCAAAAGCGGGCAGATCCAAAATTGTTGTCATCCAAATGCCCTATTAACTCTTAAGGAATACGCCGAAGATTATGCTGCTCCAGATACGAAGGTGTTGGCTGATTCTTTGATAAAAAAGGAGTTGCAAAAAATCCCGAATGATAAGATCCGTGAAATTGCAACAAGCAATATTCATCAGATTGAAAACAATAAACGAGATTTCAGATTTTAGTTTATTATGTCACAAGATCTAAACTCTACCCCACGCTCTAATCGCCTCCATATCGCTTTTTATGGTAGGCGTAATAGCGGAAAATCGTCTCTTCTTAATTCTCTCGTTGGGCAAGAGGTCTCAATAGTCTCTCCCGTTGCCGGTACAACCACAGACCCAGTTCAAAAATCTATTGAGATTAACGGTCTCGGTCCTTGCGTTTTTATAGATACCGCTGGGTTTGATGACATAGATTCATTAGGTGATCTACGGGTAAAAAAAACAAAGGAGGTTCTGGAAAAAACGGATATCGCCCTTCTCCTCTTTTCTGAAACAGATATAGAAAAAGAGTTGCTATGGTGGAGAACCTTTAAAGAAAAAAATATTCCGTGCCTAGCAGTTATTAGTAAAGGGGATCTGATTCCAGATCTTCCTAAGTTAGTTACCCTTTTAAAGGAAAAGTTATCCGTAGATCCTGTTGTAACTAGTGCAACAAAGAAAACAGGGCTAGAAGAATTAAAGGAAGAGTTACTTAAAGCACTTCCCGATGAGTATGAAAAAACGAGTATTGTTGGATCGCTAGCAGCTGAAAAAGATCTTGTGTTGTGCGTTATGCCTCAAAATATTCAAGCCCCTAAAGGGAGGCTGATCTTAGCACAGGTACAAACTATTAGGGATCTACTAGATAAAAAGTGTATTGTAGTTTGCGTTACAACTGATCTTTTAAAAGATGCTCTTAATTCGCTTAAAGAACCACCACACTTAATTATTACAGACTCTCAAGCTTTTAAAGAGGTCTCTCTCTTAAAACCTAAAGAGAGTATATTAACTTCTTTTTCGATCCTCTTTGCTGCCTACAAGGGGGATATCGAATATTACAAAGCAGGTGTAGCGGTTTTAGATTCTCTTACTCAACAAGATAGAGTTTTAATTGCTGAATGTTGCACGCATGCACCACTCTCAGAAGATATCGGACGAGAAAAGATTCCAGCACTATTAAGAAAAAAAATAGGTGCTGATCTGGCGATTGATATTGTTAGTGGTAATGACTATCCGCAAGACCTGACACAATATGCTCTAATTATCCAATGTGGCGGCTGTATGTTTACGCGTAGACATATCCTTGCTCGGATTGATCGTGCTAAGGATCAACGTGTTCCCATGACAAACTACGGCTTAGCCCTTGCGCATCTGTTAGGCTTACAAAACTAGACTGATACGATAACCGTATTAAGTTGTGTTACTTGTAATTTCTCGTTTTTCGATAAAACTTGAGAGGCTTTTAATACTTCGGTATCTCCACTTTGGAGGGCGGTATTTAAGATATTTTCTGCTGTTTCAGGGTTACCGCTCAAGTGTAAGATTATACCAAAGTTCCAAGCAGTTTTTGGATTATCAGGCTCTGCCTCAAAGGCTGCTTGAATCGCCAAGGTGGCGCTTTGTAAATCAATAAAGGAAGTTTCCGGCTCCCACGGTAGCCTTAACTTAAGGGCTCGCTTGGCAAAATCAGTGAACACTTTGGCTTTATCTGCCGCTGATTGTATCTTCCAACCACCTTTTTCATAAAGAGCTAAGATGTTTTGCGGTGTTAAGTATCTATTTTTAACTTCAGCCTGTTCTCTAACGGAGGTATCGTCTTGAGTAGAGATTGACGTTGGTCTATTTGAAAAGCTTCCGAGCACTTGATTGATATGGAGCGCTTTTAATCCAGCAAGTGCAAAACGCATACAGAAGTCCCAATCACCAGCTGCTTTTAATGAAGTGCTAAACTCCCCCATTTTATCGTGCACACTTTTACGCCAAAGAGGTTGACAACCGAACTGATAAGCTAAAAGAGCTTCTGCTGGAAAGTATTCCGGATAGTAGTAACGTCTAGAGCCTTTATTTGCTAGGAAAGGCTCATTCGGAATTGTACTTTCATAAACATCAGCATAAACCAGATCTATTTCAGGATTAGACTCTAGAGAGTTAAGCATAATCTCTAACGCTTCAGGGTGGTGTCTATCATCAGAGTTAGCATTAGTAAGGAACTCTCCTTGTGCTAAAGCTATCCCTCTATTCCAAGCTTGATAAAGAGTTTCACGGTGATCAGTTCTAAGATAAACTATATTAGGGAACTGTGCTTGATACCGTTCAACAACCTCTTTTTCATTTTGCGGAGAGTTACTATCTATAACAACGATCTCCATCTTACCTTTTTTAAAGAGAGATTGCGCCGTTAGATCTTTAAAGAGCTCTTCTACGTATTCCATAGAGTTATAAAGAGAGACTAAAGCGGAGACTTTTATCTGTGATCTCTTTTCGAGGACGGGAGTATTTTTAGAAGAGAGGGCTAGATCTGCATATTTTAAAACTTCAAGGGCTACCTTTGACCAAGGGCGTTCTCTACCGAGAACTTCAGCCTGTTTTGATATCTCAATGCGTCGTTTCTCATCTAACAACATCTTTGTGATGGCATCTTTAAGCGCAGCACTGGAGATATCTGTCACTAAATCACCCAACTGTGGTACTAAGTATTCAGAGACTCCACCTTGATTAAAGGCGACAACAGGACAACCGCTAGCTTGTGCATCCACAACCGCAAGTCCAGCAGATTCGAAGCTGATCGATGGAAAAACCAACAATCCAGCTTTTCTTAAGTGTTGTGCAAGAAGTGGTTGAGGAACCTTTCCGTGAAATTTTAAACCTGACAACCCCCGCTCCAGATCTCTCTTTTGCGCTATAAAATCGGGCCAATAGTTTTCATCACCAAAAATAGAGAGTTTTAGATTCGGAAAGTCTTTTTTTAATTCGCTAAAAACCTGTACTAAGACGTGTATTCCTTTCGGAGGCTCTATTCTACCGATAAAAATTAACTGATTCCAATCACGCCCCTCAGGGCCTGCATAAGTGAAAACATCGGGATTAAATCCGTTACGCACAACGACAATTTTTTTCGGATCAACGTTACGCCCTAATAAAATCATATTTCGTTGCGCATCAGAGACACACGTCATAAAGTCTATCAGCTGCATAACGGTAGCTGGTTCTAAACCACTGGCATACGCTGATGGGGCGTGATTGATGATAATGCGTGAGAGGCAGTTTTTATGCTCCCGCAACAACAGTAACGGATGTACCAATGTTGCACAGAAGCAGTGATATGCGGGGAGATCTCGGAGCCTTTTTTCGATTTGATGCAGGGCGTAGTCTACACCAAAGTTCCAGAACTCGATCCCGTTCTTCTCGGTTTCACCTTCCGGTAAGTTTGCACAAGCGATAACTCGATGTCCTAACTTTACAAACTCGTGTGCTAAAGCCATCGTGGCACTTTCGCCACCACCGGCGTTGATCCCGTGTGGATAGACCTTCCAATCATTGAAGAATATTACAATAACAGGTTTGGTGTTCATAGAAATTTTAATTAAAAAGCGTTAGAATCTTAAGCGGTTATTAGGATGTAAGATAGTTTGCCACAGATTCAAGTAATAGATTTTACTTAAGATAGTCTATTTATAACGGTGTTGAGTGGTAAAAATATCATACATCAAAATAGTAGGACTCAATACCCAACTGCTCCAGAACGTAATTCATAACCCGCATATCATCCCACAATCCGGAAGCATAATCTTCATCACTAATCGGATCATTTGCTACGGCAAAATACCTCACAGCCCCCGTAATCAGAGCCCGTTTACGTCGTGAAAAGCTCTTATATTTATCTAGCAACATATCACTACAATCAGCTAACTTGAAGGCGCCTTCTTTATTGAACTTCGGATCGTTAGCTTCCCTCTGCAAAGCTAGATCACGAGAGTCCTGCACTGCCTTTTTTAGTTTACTTACGCCTGCCTCATCCAGATCTTCGCACAACATTTTGAATGTACTCGCTATGGTGGGAGGGAATTTAGGTAGGGGATGTTTTTTTCTTGAAAATATAAACATAACTTCATTTTAACGTTATGAGAGACGTCAAGCAATCCCCTATGAAAGCCCCCAAAATCTATACTCTTTAACTTGTACTGTTTAGGTGAGAAAAGTATCCTTATTAGTTAAAGATTGTTATTTTTTCTAAAAAAGCAGCTTCTTTTTTAGGGGTTAAGTGTTATTTATTGAAGATAAAACGATGATTCTGCAAAATCGGAGAAAAAGTGAGCATGGATAATAGTGTTGAAAAAGCCACGCCTTCTTTATTACGTGGCACAGGCATAGTAGCGGCATTAACACTCCTTAGCCGTGCACTTGGCTTTATTGAACAACTCTTTGTCGCAAAATTCTTCGGTGCAGGTGGCTTAACAGATGCTTTTTTTATCGCCTTTCGTATCCCTAATCTATTACGCAGTTTTGTAGCAGAGGGAGCGTTAACGTCAGCCTTTGTTCCAGTTTTTACTTCAGAATTGGCTAAGAGTCATAAGGACGCTCAGAAGCTATTACGTGCCGTCACGACACTCCTTTGTTTAATCACTCTGACCCTCTCACTTTTAGGGATTATATATGCGCCGGAGATAGTTTCTTTGATCGCTCCAGGCTTCGGTCTTAATAGTCCGCGTGGAGAGCTCTGCATACTCCTTACAAGGATCATGTTTCCTTATATTATGTTTGTCAGTTTAGTAGCTATGCTAAACGGTGCCTTAAACTCTGTGAATATCTACGGTGCTGCGCCGCTAGCGCAGGTTACAATGAACATAGTTCTGATTTTTGGCGTGATTATCGCTGGGCAATTCCTTCCGGAAACAGGCTTAATTATTCTTGCTGCTGCAGTTATTGTTGGAGGCTTTGCTCAACTCCTGATCCAAATTCCATCTCTAAAAAAAGCTAATTTTAAACCCTTTCCTTCGAAAAAATTTATCACTCCGCAGACGCGTCAGATCTTACTTTTAATGACACCCGCTATTTTTGGTTCTGCTGTCTATCAGATCGGCGTATTATTAAACTCTGTTCTGGCATCACTCTTAAAGGAAGGTAGTGTTTCTTGGTTATTCTATGCTGACCGTTTAGCACAATTACCGATCGGTGTTTTTACTGTGGCATTAGCTTCTGTGCTTCTTCCAACCCTTTCCAAGTTTGCCGCCAAGAACGACCCGCAAGGATTTGCCAACTCCTTAAACGACTCTTTACGTTACACCAGTTTCTGTATGATCCCCCTCTCTTTTTTGATGTTTGCTTTTGCGCTTCCTATTACCAAGCTTGTTTTTGAACGTGGTTCTTTTACACCTCAAGATTCCGCCATGACAGCGCTAGCGGTACAAGCGACTGCCTTTGGGCTTTGGGGGATAAGTTGCCACTCTATGGCTATTCGTGGATTTCTTGCTTTAAAAGATACCGTTACACCGGTTATGATCGGTATATTCGCCTTATTGGTTAATATTCTGGTATCACTTTCCATAATGGGATCTCCGGAACCTTCCGTACAGGGAAAGGCAGCAGATCTAGTAATCTTTATTCAAAGCTACCTAAAGGTGCCAATAAGTCTAGGTCATGCGGGGCTAGCCTTTGCCGGTGGCTTTTCAGCTAGCTGCGCTCTACTACTAACACTCTTTTTATTAAAACGTCGCTATCAGGAGTTGTACTGGAAACCGTTTTTTGTAACTTCTTTTAAAACAGTAGTAGCGTCAGGCGCTATGTATCTTTGTGTCGTAGCGAGAGGAGATCTTTTCAGTATAAATCTTATTGTAGACTTACTAATTGATAGTGTTATCGCTGTAATTACCTTCACTATTTTTGCAAAAATTTTAAAAATTAAAGAATTAGAGGAAACGTTTCAGATTCTTTTGCGAGTACTCTTAAAGCTTCGTAAACGCACCTCTTAATCTACTTGTTAGATCTTCAAGAGTCGTCTTACTACGAAGTTTTTTGAATATTAAATTATCTTTATGAGAAACGTCATGAGAGACTCTAATCCTGAAACATTACAAGCTAGGTACACTCCTCCAACAGATCTTTATAGCCATGCTTCGGAAAAAGCTTTTTTATTGTTACGCGAGGCTGAAATAGCAGCAGAAAAGATCATTAGCCACACCAGAAAAGTAGCAGCAAAACAGATCTTTAAGGCTTACAAACGGAGTAAAGCTATCGGATATAAACGTGGCAAAAAAGAAGTTTTAAATGAGCAAGCTCTACACCTAACTAAGCAACTTTCAGATCTCGCCTCATATACTTCAACCTTAAAGGAGGACTGTTTTTTAACAACCCTTTCAGTTATTAAAGAGATCTTACAAGTAGAAGTAAGCCAATCTTCAGAATCTATTAGAGCGCGTCTCTGTAATGCCCTTTCCGCTATTACAGATAAACAACACCTTAAGATCCTTGTAAACCCCAAAGATTTAGCACGATTAAAAACCTCCTCCCCCCAACTTGAAAGCTTTTTAATTTCTGATGAAAAAGTTGAACTAGGTAACGGTATTATTAAGACTCCTATCGGGAAGATAGAGCTGACTTGGGAAGAACACTATGACCTGATCTTTCAGATACTCCTTGCAAGGATTTCAGAACAATAAGCACCTTATATTGTGGTATAAAAACTATGGAGATTACATACACACCACTAAATCAGAGAGTTCCACGTTATTCAGGTGCTAAATCTTTCGGTTGCGTTACAGCGATCGGCGGCCCCTTGATAACAGCAAAGATCCCTTTCTCTGCCGTAGGAGACCTTTGTAAAATCCCTGTTCAAAACAGATCAATCTCAGCGCAGGTCGTCTCATTTAAAGACAATATAGTTAAGTTAGCACCACTAGACGACCCGCACGGCATTCATCCAGGTAGTGTCGTTATAAATAGCGGGCTGCCACTTATAATTTATCCCCCCTCTAACCTTTTAGGAAAAATCATTGATGTGATGGGTCAAGAGTTGCAGTATGGTGCCGAAACAGAACCGTGTAAAAGAGGTACTTGCAACACTTATAAAGGTGTTATTTGCATAGATCGCAAACCACCTGAACCGTTAGCGCGTCCTCAAATTCAGGAACAGATGTTTTGCGGCGTAAAGTGTATTGATGCTTTTTGTCCGATCGGTTACGGGCAACGGCTTGGTCTTTTTGCTGGTCCAGGAGTAGGAAAATCCACTCTTTTAGGGATTATCGCTGCGCAGGCACAAGTTGATGTTACTGTAATTGCATTGGTTGGTGAAAGAAGTAGAGAGGTTCCTGATTTTATCAATGATGTATTAGGTAGTGGCGGCTTAGAAAAAAGTGTTGTCGTTGTTGCGACAAGTGATGAATGTGCAGCAAGACGCGCCTTAGCTCCACAGACAGCCACAGCTATTGCGGAACATTTTAGAGATCAAGGTTTAAATGTTTTACTTTTAGTTGATTCACTAACTAGAACAGCGCGTGCTTTGCGTGAAGTCGGTTTAGCAGCGGGAGAGATCCCTGTTCGACAAGGTTTTCCCGCTTCTGTTTATGCAGAGCTTCCTAAAATTTTAGAACGTGCAGGAACAGCAGAAAAGGGATCGATAACGGGAATTTATACGGTCCTAACGCAAGGTGAACAGGCGCAAGATGCTTTAAGTGAAGAGGTTAAAAGTTTGCTTGATGGACATATTGTGCTAGATCCAGCCATCGCCGAAAAAGGGATCCTTCCCGCTTTTGATATCACAACCTCCATTTCGAGGTTACAATCAAAACTTTTAACAAAACGTGAGTTAGTTGAGGTAAGGGCACTTAAGGCAGCGGCAGCTTCGTTAAAAAAGAACAAAGAGATCTTGTTATTCGGTGGCACCCCAGATCCTGAATTAAAAGCTGCCTTAAAGATCGAAGACGATCTAAATAATTTTATTATTCAATCACCATCAGATCACTATCCTCAAAATATTAAAGAGATCATCTCAAAGATCGCTCGAACTTATACGCAATCAATTAAAAGCATTCATTGATCTTTTTTTATGCGAGAAAAAATCACTGTATAAATAGTATTATTTACACAGTGATAGCAGTTAAGGGCTTTAATTTCTTAAAATAGTTTTAATAAGTCAATAAAATCAAAGATTTTCGTATAATTATCAGAAAAGGGGTTCTAACTTATTAAAAAAATAGAAGCAAAGTGAGGGTTTTTTGTAATATTATAGAGTGGGATATTAGTAAGTTGTGATAAAATATTAGTAGCTAGTGGTTATTAAAGCGTTTTAGCATGAATAAAGCGTGGATACATAAAAATTATCGCATCACGCCTTGGGAAAATGCGGGAGATGCGACAGAACTCTTTAATGACGAGGAGCGATCATCTCAAAGCAGTAGTCTTACACCTCTTCTTACTGTTCTAGTTTTCTCCTCACTTATTCTTTTATTATCGATCGTATTTTTTTCAATGAACGACTCTGAAGAGTTTATCTTTGCTATGGCTGATATGCCTATCGTAAAAGGAGCATCTCTTGAATCTTTTGATAAAGAACGGGTGCTGGCGCGCATGTCGTCACGCACTAGGTTGGATTACAATGCTAAGGTAGATTTTATTGCAAAAACGATTGAAAAGAGGAATCCCTCGGTTGATGCTAAAGAGATCGCTACCATGATTGTTTTTCAGAGTCATATTGCTAATTACGATCCTCTCTTTGTAACTGCCGTTATCTTTGCAGAGAGTAATTTTAAAAATAAGGCGAGATCCCGTGTCGGAGCACGTGGGCTGATGCAGCTTATGCCAGATACCGCACGGGATGTTTGTAAATTAACAAACACAAAATGGCGTGGAGAGTCAGGGCTTGATACTCCGGACTACAATATCTTTTTAGGGATAAACTACCTCAAGTTTTTAAGTTCAGAATTTTACGGCAACAACCTTGAGCACGTTCTGATCGCTTATAACTGGGGGCTAGGTAAATTTAATCGTGCTCGCTCTCGCAGTATGTTTGTTCGATTGCCTCGTGAGACGATCCATTATAAGCACAAGGTTTTGACTCATCATAAAAGGTGGAAAGCAGAGTTTGATGTATATCTCGCTGCTTTACGAAGACCCAACAGTGAAAGTGTTATGAATGGATGAGAGCGAGGTATCTCATAAAAAACAGAGCGCGCCCTACTCGTCTTATTTAACTTCAACAATCAAACGATATTAGTTCTTTTTATAAAACTACCAATCATCTCCGGAGAGATCTATGAAAAAGATACCGGCGATCAGATCGGCGATCTGATCTACACAAACTCCACCGTATGCTCCCGCCACAAAGAGATCGGCACCAACTCCGATCTCTCCGATACAAACATCACGATCTCTGGATTCAACAAAAGAAGGTCCAAATGCAATTTCATTGGAAGTTTCTAGCATGACAGGGGGACGTCTTCCAAAATTACCAACACGTACGGAAACAGGGGCAGCTCCGCGAAATGCTAACTGTCCATATTTTGTAACTCTAACAACACCACCAAAAGAAGGGCCGACACCGACATCGAAACGAAAGATATCAATCACATCCATAATCCTATTCGGAAGCCACATTAAAATTTTATGTAAAATAGAGTGCTCTTCTTTCTCTGACGGACTTTCAATCCCATCATACGGGATATTACTATTATCAACGGGATAACCTATGTAAGAAGGCTCTTCATATTCATATTTATATCTATATTCATCTGCGTATGTTATTGGAGTTAACACTAGAGATGAGAAGAAAAGTGTTAAGAGTAACGGAATAGAACTGCTGAATCTGGTATTGATCATAATAATTCCACAAGTAATTAATATAGTCTGTTTTTTTATTGGAATAACAATTAACCTTACGAACCACAACTAAAAAAAATAAACCGCGACAAGATATACTTAAATATAAAAAAATCCGCAAAAAAACCTTAAATTAAAATATTTTTCAAGATTTTCCCCTTGTATGATTCGCCTGCACTGGCTAAAATCACCGAAGTGGGTGCGACGTGTTATTCTTGTAGTCAGAACATAATAATTAACGAATAAATGAATTATGTGAAAGATAATATCTGAATATGTTCTTTTAACTATTGAATTGCACTACAAAAGAGATAATTACATTTAAAAATACCGAATAGGAGTTGAGTTACAATGGGATTGAAAGATTTTTTTTCAAAAAGCACTGGTAATGCTGCGCTAAAAGATTGTTCTGAAGATATGAGTGCGAAAGACAATAAACGTTCTACCCCCTCTACTACTTCAAAACGTAAAAAACTTCCAAACGCATTACGTACCGTTAATGCTGGTTCAGCCGCTGCTGCTGTGGAAAGAGAGCGTCAAGCTTCAAGACCAGCTCCCCGTTTATCAATACTGAAAACGAAAACTAAGCAGTCGTCACAAAACCTAGAAAGGGAAATCACGCAAGAACAGATCGCATTACGTGCTTGGTCTATCTGGCAGGAGAAAGGTTGTCCGCAAGGTCAAGATTTTCAAAATTGGGTACAGGCCGAACAGGAGTTGCGTGCTGAGTTAAAGTAAAAGCGAATTTAAAAAATCATCCTAAAAACCTTTAGAACCTTTTAGCTGACAGGTGAGAAGCACCCACCCTTAAGACGAATTTAGTGCCACCCTTCCCACCAGAACAGGAGGGGCTGATACTAAAAACCGAATCGGTTAGATCTGGACGGGGGTTAAAAATTTGGTGCCACCCACTAGGGACAACAGGACGGGCTGTAACTAAAAACCGAATCGGTTAGGTCTTCACGGGGGTTAAAAAACTGGTGCCACCCAACAGTAAGACGGGAACGGTTAGATCTGGACGGAGGTTAAAAATTTGGTGCCACCCACTAGGGCTGCTAATAATATTAAGATGTTAGCAAAGAGCTAATTTTAGTTAAAAGAAGGGTGGTAACCCCATATATTGTCGTTTTGAATAATCTCTAACTGATCTTGCAAGTCGGAGATCAGTTCAAGCCAATATGGCTGAGAACCAAAATCTTTAAAGACCCTCTGAAAAGCTGGATCTTCTCTACGGTGTGCAATCCACGCCGCATAGTGAATCATACGTAAAGCCCTTAACGGTTCTATTAACGTTAAAGTTCGCCGATCAAAATCTCTTAATTCTTCATAACCTTGCAATAGGATCTTCATCTTCTCTTTAGCTTCACAATCTCGACCTTGCACAAAAAGCCAGAGATCCTGAACGGGAGGAGCGGAAACCGTATCATCAAAATCCACAAAGGAAACACCTTCGTCCCGCCACAGAAGATTTCCGAAGTGAGCATCTCCATGTACCCTTTGATAACGAGATTCTGAGAAGAGAGGTTCAATTATTGCGCAAATTCTCTCTACAAGGTTAGAAAAAACAGGTTCTAACTCTGGAATTATCACTTTCTGATCAATAAGATAGCGCATATTCTGAATGCCGTAGGTCTGAGGAGTGATTTGCAAGCGGTGCTTAAAAGGAGTGGCTGCGCCAACTGTGTGTAGGCGTGCCATTAAGCGCCCTATTCTGAGAAGCTGTTCTGCATTTAATTCTGAGGGTGAGCGCCCTCCGACCTTCGGAAAGAGTGCAAAAAAGATCTTCTGATCTTGTAACTCCCTTAATGTTTGCCCTTCATACTCTAACGCAGCTACTGCTGGTATATCCGCCTCTTGGAGGTCTTTTAGGAATTTATGTTCTTCTAAGATCTGCTCCCTACTCCAACGTCCAGGTCTGTAAAATTTAATTATTAAATAACGATCATAAGCGCTTAGAGGATCTGCTTGAGTTTCTATCTCTACCTCATAGACGCGGTTTTCCATACTATGAAGCGACATGCAGCGTCCCGTACACCTGACACCGTACTCTTCAACTGCATTTAAAATTTTTTCGGGGGTAATTTCGTAAAAATATTGAGTTTCCACCCCTCCCCAGAGACCCGCTGCTGACCCTTCCCCTCCTAAGCTATCCTGCATAGCGCTACCTTTGTTGTGTAAAACTTCCCCCTAAATAGTATCTAAGTTTAAGCGCTCTTTGCAAGTAGAAGAAAATTTGGTGCCACCCACTAGAACAGGCAGGAGGGGCTGATACTAAAAAACGAATCGGTTAGGTCTTCACGGGGGTTAGAAATTTGGTACCACCCACTAGAACAGGACGGGCTGATACTAAAAACGAATCGGTTAGGTCTGGACGGAGGTTAAAAATTTGGTGCCACCCTTCAGGGACGGTTGGACGGGCTGCAACTGCAGAACGAATGGGGTAAAATTTGGTGCCACCCTTCAGTGCTAAAAGACTCTAAAATTACGATAGTTAATAATATCAATATATTAGCAAAAGCTTAGAATTTGGCAGTTTTGGTGCCACCCACCAGTAAGACGGGATCTGGAGGCTAGGTTTTGGTGCCACCCTTCAGGGACGGCTGAACGGGCTGCAACGGCAAAACAGATCGGCTAGAACTGGACGGAGGTTAAATTTTTTAGAAATTTGTAAAAATTACCGCACTTATTGAGAGGAGAGGGGCATAACGGAGTAAATAGATGTGTTTTTAGTTATTTATTTTTAAGGATTTTTTATTAAGAGCAAAATGCTCTTTCTTGAAATTAACCTTGATTAGGTCTCTTACCACACTTAGAATCGGCTATATTATTTTTACTAATTATTTAGGACGATATGAACGACCGACTAACAGCTAACAATCTAACAGATCCAACAGTAAACAAAGGAGCGCACCTTTCACACGCTGCCGACATAACTGAGGAAAATATAGAAACTTCACTTGCCGACATTAATGGTGCTCGAAAAAGACAAAAAGCCCCATCCCCTAAAGCACTGGATCAATCCCTTATTACTAATATCCTTGAAAAACAACTTAGAGGGAAGATTGATGATCAGAAGTTAAATAACCTTATTGATGTAATGAACAAAAAACCTCAGGCTGCTGATGAGATTTTAGGTGCTATCTACTCTTTTAAGGATACTGAGTCTAGGATGCTCATCTTACAGACATTAAGTGAATATGCCACACAGACTAAAAACGAATTTTTATTAAAAATCGTTGAACTAGCTTATAAACTAGAGGCGCGTGCTGCACAAGCCACAGCTGAAATTTTAAGCAAGTTCTATGATAACGAAACATTTGATCATGAAACGATTTCTAAAAACACAGAAATAAAAGATAAAATTCAACAGATATTCCTTCTAATAGATCATAAAGACTCCTTTGTTGATGTGGTTAGTAAAATTTACGAGGTCTTAGAAGAGACCTGCCGGACAATTGCTGAACATAAAGCAAAGGAAGAAGAAAAGGCTAAACAAAAAGAGGAGGAAGAGGCATTTAGAAAAGATGACTTATTAGCTCATCGCGTAGATCGTATTCAAAACAACTTCGATCCTAACGTTATTAATAACGCTGCTGTTGAAGAGGTACTACGCAGATTTATTCATGATCGTAATTTTATAATAGATGATTACGGCATTTCATATACTCAGATCTATTATGCCATAAGAAATGCACAGAAATTTTACGGAGAGAACTTACGAGAAAATAGAAATAAAAATAGTTATAACCCTACCTTAGTAGCCTAAAATATAAGATCTATTTTTTTGTTGGAATCTTTCCACTAAGTTTAATTATTATCCGTTCCCAAAAAGGCAACTCTCTTATCTCTTTTAATGAGAGTAAACGTCCACTATCATTATCTGTTGATTCCTCATCTGAAGGTGGCAGATCTTCCATATTCCCGAAGACATTAAAGGCTCTAGGGGTTGTCGAAGGGTTTGGTCTAATCATTTCATCTACAGGTCTATCTTTTTCCCACTTCGGAATCCCATGTAGAAGAGTTTCATTATAACGGGCACGTTCTTTCGGTTGAATTAATGTATGATAAGCTGCCGTTATCTTCTTAAAGATCTCTTCACTCTCTTTGTCGTTCTTAGATTCAACTATATCATTATAAAAATTAGAATCCGGATGATAGATTAACGCTATCTCTCGATAAGCGATCTTAATCTGCTGTCTAGTAGCATCTTCCGGCACACCTAAAAGCTCATAATAATTTTTTTCATCAATCTGAGATCTCATGCCCTACATATCGGAAGTTACACTAAATTACTTAATGGCTTTCAAGAGGATTAAGTGTTTAAAAAGAAGTTTTAAAAAGGTTATAAGAGAAAAAAGCTCCTGTTTTTTATATTTTTATGATGTTAGATCTATTATACTTTAACCTTTTTACCTTTAGAAAGTGAGTTCGGAGATTTTTTAAATGAAGGGTGTTATTCAAAGAGTAAATTACGCATCTGTAACAGTAGATGATGTTGTTGTCGGTAAAATAGGCGTTGGATTAGCCGTTTTGGTCGGTTTTGGCAAAGATGATACTGAAAAAAATCTAAAACTAATGGCTGAAAAGATCGTAAATATGCGCATCTTCTCAAATAGTGAGGATCGTTTTGATTATTCCCTACTTGATATAAAAGGTGAAATTCTACTTATCCCTCAATTCACCCTTTTTGCAGATACCTCACACGGAAGACGCCCTGAATTCTTTTCAGCGCTTGAACCCTCAAAAGCCTCTCCCCTTTTTGATAAATTTGTTGATATCGTTAAATCACTCGGCGTTTCAAAAACAGAATGCGGCATCTTCGGTGCTACGATGAAGGTCGCTCTGGAGAATGACGGGCCCGTAACGATCAGCCTTGATATCTAAAGTTTAGGTGGCAGCGTCACCGCTTCTTAAAACTAATCGCACCACCAATCATCTTCAAGTGAATGCAAAATATGAGGCATAAAGAGTTGAGGTTCCACCAAGAAAGAATCATGCCCCTTATCTGAATGAATAGTTATATGTCGAACATCAACACCGGCTGAATGTAGCTCTTTAACAAGCGCCTGTTGTTCAGATGGCGCAAAGCAGCCATCAGAATCAACACTAAAAACCATAAAATGGTGTCCTTGACATCGGGCAAACATCTCCTTAAAGGTGTTACACCCAGCATCAGCCAAGAGATCGACACCTTGCCAAACTCCCAATATGCAGAGATACGTATTAGCATCAAAACGATCTACAAACTTACTCCCTTGATGTAACATATACGATTCAATCTTATGCGTTAGCTGATACTGTCCGAAGTCCTCTCCCCCATTCAACTGCTCCTTTGCACGTTGCTGCATCGTTTCTAAGGAGACAAAAGTTTTATGACTGATCATGCGTGCTAAAGAGAGTCCACGACGTGGCTCACTAATTCCGTAATAATCCCCGCCCCGAAAATCTGGATCGTATTCGATAGCGCAGATCTGTTCAAAATTAAGGATCCTTTGAAAGACAGAAACTGCCATTCCGGTAGCGATCGGCAAAACTATTTTAACTCGATGCGGATAACGTGTTGCCAAACTTAACGCCATCATGCCACCAAGCGATGCACCAACCACACCGTGCAGGCGCTCTATACCTAAAAAATCAAGAAGCTTTACCTGAGAATCCACGATATCGGCTAAAGTAATCCACGGAAACGATCCGCCATACGGAGCCCCTGTTTCCGGATTGATTGACAACGGCCCAGTTGAGCCATAACATCCACCAAGGTAATTAGCACAGATCACAAAATATTTATCTGTATCAATGGCACGCTTTGGACCGACAAAGTCATTCCACCAACCAACTTTGCATTCCTCTGTCCAACGCTCCTCGACACCTTCAACACTTTTATTAGTACCGCAAAGGTGTTGACTGCCACTTAAAGCGTGAAAAACCAAGATGGCGTTATCTCGGGCTGCAGAGAGCTCTCCATAAGTTTCATAAGCGAGTGTTGCTTCAGGCAACACACCTCCACGTCGTAACTGCAACGGCTCTCTTTCTAAAGTTGCAAGTGATATAAACTTTGTTGAAACTTCTCCGATACTATCAACTTTTCGCATTTTTACTTTCTCCAATAAGCCGGAGTTAAAATTATTAAAGCTGTAAAGAACTCCAACCTACCAATAAACATCGCAAATGCCAAAACAACCTTTGAGAGCTCAGGTAGTGCAGCGTGATTACCATACGGTCCTAAGCTCCCAAAAGCAGGTCCTATATTAGATAACGCAGAAACAGCTGCCGTAGAAGCTGTCGTGAAGTCCAAGCCATTAATAGTTAAAAGAGCGCTTACGATTCCCGCAACGACACCGTATAAAAAGATAAATGCCCAGATCATATCTGCAATATCAGGTCTAACAGCCATCTGATTTATTCGTACCGTTAAAACAGCACTCGGATGTAAAAATGATTTAAACTCCTTAAAGATTAATTTAATCGCAGCAACTACACGAACGCACTTTATACCACCGGCGGTACTCCCCGACATCCCTCCCATCAACATCAAGAAAAAAAGGAGTAGCTGCGGAAAATATCCCCACTCCAGATAGTTAACATTTGTAAAGCCTGTTGAAGAAACAGTTGAAGTAACTGTAAAGAAAGAAAGTCTGAAAGATTCAGATAACGTTGCGTATTCAGTTCTCCAATTGAAGAACGTTATTAGCAAGACAACAAGTGTTACGATTGCTAGATACCACCTTAACTCTGTATCAAAAAAAACTTTCTTAGCACGCCCTGTCAGTAGGAGATAAAAAAGTCCGAAATTGATCGAAGAGACCAACATAGCAGTTGCAAGTACATATTCCGAAAGCGGATTTTTAAAAGCGGCAACCCCGATATTTTTAGTAGAAAAGCCACCTGTCGCTATCGCCGTGAAGGCATGATTTACTGCATCATAAAAACTTAGCCCTGCACAATATAACACCACAGTCACCAACACCAAGATAACAGCAAAGATAGTGCAAAACGTTCTAGCTATTCCTCCAACACGAGGCTTAACTTTATCCTTTTGAGGCCCCGTTATCTCCGCACGAAAGATATGTACTCCGTTAATACCTAAGGTAGGTAAGATAGCGATAAAAAAAGTTATCACTCCAATTCCACCCAACAGTTGCGTCATGGAGCGCCATAAGAGGAGGTCTTTTCCAACTCCCTCAATATCATTTAAAACAGTAGCTCCCGTCCCTGAAAAACCGGACATCGATTCAAAGAAACAATCAACATAGCTCGGGAATATGCCACTGAAATAATACGGTAAAGAACCGATCACAGCAGCCATAAGCCATGAAAAGGTTACAATTGCAAAAGCAGATCTATGGTGCAGCTTGTCAAAATCACACTCTCTAATCCCAGTAAAAAGTTGAGAAAATAAACTTACACCGAAACAACCTGCCGCTATATACATAAAGATCCAAGCAGCCGAACCACCATAAAAGAAAGCGTATAAAGCCGGAACAAGCAGCGCAAAGCCGATGCCAACAGGAATAATGCCAATAACTATCTTTATAATTTGACGAATATCCAAAGCACTACCGTAAAAAACACGCCATGATCTCTCTAAAAAACGGTACATCATGGAAGTGAAGAGTTGATAATAGAAGTAAAAAACAGATCCGCCACACAAGACTCGGAACTAAGTAACCACCAATAAAACTCCCCTTAACAAAGCTATTGAGCAATAAATGGGAATCGGAGAGAGGGGGATTCGAACCCCCGATGCGGTTGCCCACACACTTGATTTCGAATCAAGCTCCTTCAGCCACTCGGACATCTCTCCACAACAAAAAAATTCTCCCATATCCTAAAAGGATAAGAGAGCTTTATATACACCGTTACTTTTAGCATCTTATTAGCGATGTTGCTAGATCCGAGCCCCTTATTGAGGCATAAATTATTCATATTTCAATATAAAAAAATCGTAGTTGCACGACTCTCGCTACAACGTCCCTTTAGTAGAAGGTATCCCTGTTCCATCTATTTTTTTAACCGCCATCCCAATCGATTTTGCAACACCTTTAAAAATAGCCTCTATCTTATGGTGCTCATTCTCTCCACTTGCCTTAATATGTAAAGTGCAGGCGGAAGCATCAGAGAATGACTTAAAAAAGTGTGAAAACATCTCTGTGGGCATCTCTCCAATATATTCTCTTTTAAACTCAACGTTCCAAACAAAAGTCGGTCTTCCGGAAAAATCTAGCGCCACCTCTGCTAAAGATTCATCCATCGGCAGTAAAAAGCCGTAACGCGCTGTATCTTCTTTATCCCCTAAGGCTTCTTTAAAAGCCTCTCCCAACGCTAAGGCACAATCCTCAATCGTATGGTGTTTATCTACATTCAGATCTCCTGAAGCGTGCAATTTAAGATCGCATCCGGAGTGACGGGCTAACTGTTCTAGCATATGATCAAAAAAACCGATCCCCGTGCTTATCTCTGCCTGACCCGTACCATCAAGGCAAAGCTCTAGTGTAATTGAAGTTTCTTTAGTTGCACGCTTAACAACTGCGTTACGTTTAGTTTTTTTCTGTGGAACAAGTTTAAATAATTTTTTGAACATATCCTTACTTCCTTGTTTTGTTATATTCCGTACAAGCATCGATGAGAACGGTATTTTCTTGCGGAGTTCCTACGGTAATTCTTAAACAATTTTCACACGAAGTAGTATCTGATCTATCACGCACAATAACCCCTTTCTCTCTTAAAAATTGATAACACTCTTTAGCGTCATCAAACTTTACCAATAAAAAATTAGCATCAGAAGGATAAACCTTTTCTACGCACTTTAAGGTCGTCAGCTGCTTCAATAGCTTTTCTCTCTCCTTAAGTAAAACCTCTTGCATCGCCTCCTTCTTAGGAAGGGATGCTAAAGCACTTAAAGCGGCTTTAATCGTCAGTTCATTGATATTGTATGGTGGCTTTATCGTATTTAAGAGTTCTACGATCTCCTTTGAAGCAAAGAGCATCCCCAACCTAGCACCAGCCATCCCCCACGCCTTTGAAAAGGTCTGCAACACTACAAGATTCGGATGAGTATCCAATAACGTTAGCGCCGATTTCTCCTTAGAAAAATCAATATAAGCTTCATCCAGTACAACGATACCGTCAAAGTCAGAGAGGATCTTGTTTATAGCTCCTGGATTTAAGGTGTTTCCTGTCGGATTATTAGGAGAGCAGATAAAGATCAACTTCGTTAGTGGTGTGACCTCCTTTAAAACCCCTTCTGTATCAATCTGAAAATTGTGATCTAAGTTTACCTTTTTTAAGTAAACGTCATTTATAGCAGCGCAAACTTCATACATCCCGTAAGTCGGAGGCATAATGATGACATTATCAAGACTTGGATTGCAAAACGCCCTATAAAGTAGATCGATAGCTTCATCACTACCGTTCGCTAACAAGATCTGATCAGAAGCGACCCCTTTTATCTTCGCCAGTTTTTCTTTGACGGTACGTTGATACGGATCAGGGTATCTGTTAATTGTTTCTTCCGAAACAGATCCGATACTATTTTCATTAGCATCTAAAAGAATGCCGTTTCCATCAAATTCATGTCTAGCACAAACATACGGCGTAAGCTTTTTAATATTCTCTCTAACTAATCTTGACAACGAAAATGTTGCGGAGAAATTTTGTGTTAGATCTGCGAGTCTAACTGCAACAGCTTGCGCATGAGCTTCTAGCCCCTCTGCTTTAGCCATCTCCTCCGCTGCAAAACCGATACTATTAACCCCCACGCTATCTAACGTTTGAAATGTAATTTTTTTAACGAAGCTATCAAGTGAGACACCACTATAAGCGTGCGCAGCACCACAGGTTGGAAGGGTATGATTTACTCCAGCTACGTAATCGCCAAACGACTCCGCTGCAAAATTACCAAGAAAAACAGATCCCGCAGAGATAACCTTATCTGCCAAAGACTGTGGGTCTTTAACAGCTAAAACAAGGTGTTCAGGGGCATATAAATTAGAAAAGTGTATCGCTTCTTCTAATGTTTTTAAAACAACGATCCGGCTATGGCTTAAAGCTTCTTGCATAATCTCTCGGCGTGCAGCAACTTTTAACTGCAGATCCAACTCACTTTGAATCTGCGGTAAAATTTTTTCAGATGTTGTGACAAGTATCACTTGGCTATCTGGACCATGCTCTGCTTGAGATAAGAGATCTGCTGCCACATAACGGGGATTGCAGAACTCATCTGCAATAACAAGAACCTCTGTTGGACCAGCTGGCATATCGATCGCCACAGCTGCTTGAGCTGCAACCATAGTTTTAGCTGCTGTAACGTACTGATTGCCTGGACCAAAAATTTTATAGACTCTGGGAATCGATTCAGTACCAAACGCCATAGCAGCGATAGCTTGAGCCCCCCCTACTCTGAAGATCTTTTTAACTCCGGCCTGCTGCGCTGCATATAAAATTGTCGGATTAATCTGCCCCTCTTTATTAGGTGGCGTGCAAAGGATTATTTCACTACATCCAGCCACACTTGCTGGGATCGCTAACATTAAAACAGTCGAGAAAAGCGGAGCCCTCCCCCCTGGGATGTACAAGCCAACTTTTTCTATCGGAAGTGATCTTCTCCAACACTGCACCCCTTTTGCCGTTTCAATGCGTCGAACAGGTTCAAAGTGGGACTGATGAAAAGTAGTAATAGTTTTACGCGCTGTTTCAATAGATTGTTTTAATTTCGTGGGAATACTTTTTAGTGCGCTATCAATCTCTCCTTGAGGTACTAATAAAGAATCAGGTTTAACGCCGTCAAACTTAAGGGAATACTCATATAACGCTGCATCCCCTCTAGTACGCACTTCATGCAAGACAGATCCCACTACGGCACTTAGCTCTTTAGCTTCAATGGCAGGACGAGCAATAAGACGCTCCCACTCCTTTTTGGCAGGATATAAAAATATATTTTCCATAATAATTCCAATAAAATAAGCGAAGATCTAAGGCGTTTATGGTAAGGCAATTATCAGGAGATGTCGATACGGAATATCTTTATTTTCTCTCTTCTCTTCCTAAGCAACTGGGATATCCCGCTTGCCTCGATAAGAGAAATTGCTTAAAACAACGACGTTCATCCATTTTAAAGGGATATCAAAATATTATGTTTCAATTAGCAATACAAAAATCTGGACGACTTAGTGAAGACTCCCTGAATTTAGTAAAAGAGTGCGGGATAGCCCTTAACAGGCACGATAATCGTCTAAAGACACAAGCGTTAAACTTTCCCATCGAGATCCTCTTCTTACGGGATGACGATATCCCAGAGTATATCGCTGACGGTGTAGTCGATGCTGGGATTGTCGGCGAAAATATGTTGATTGAGAGCAAGAAAGAAGTTGTAGTAGTAGAAAAACTCGGCTTTTCAAAGTGTCGCTTGTGCATGGCAGTTCCAAACAGTGCAACTTATGATGGTATTAACACCTTAAACGGAAAAAGCATTGCAACCAGCTATCCTGTTTCATTGCAAAAATTCCTAGATACACACAACATTAAAGCAACTATCAAAGTTATCAGCGGCTCTACGGAGATCGCACCAAGTATAGGTTTGGCTGATGCTATTTGTGATATCGTTAGCTCCGGCAGCACCCTTATCAGTAACGGTTTACGCGAAGTTGAAACAGTTCTTAAATCTGAAGCTGTACTAGCAAGACATAAAACTCTTTCTCCTGAAAAAAATAAGATCTTTGAAGATCTTTTATTTAGAATTCAAGCCGTGCTTCGTGCTAGGCGATTTAAATACATCCTTTTGAATGCACCTGATGCGAAGTTAAATAATATTATAGCTGCTCTTCCTGGTTTACGCGCTCCAACTGTAATGCCACTTGCAGAGAGTGGCTGGAGCTCTGTACATACTGTTATTCAGGAAGATCAATTCTGGGAAAAGATAGGAAAGCTTAAAGATGCTGGAGCAGAAGGGATCTTGGTATTACCGATTGAGAAGCTAATTTATTAAAACCATGAGAAGAGCTCTTGTTAAATATAATGCCGAGGATCTTCAATCTGCACTCCCCCGACGCTTAGGCATAACCCCCACTTGGAAAGATAGTGCAGAAGAGAGCTTTTTTTGTTCATCGTGCAATTTTTCCAAGTGTAAGAAAGTTAACCGTACCGTATTTAAAAGAGTACGATATGGGAGAAAAAAAATTTTAAAAATTTTCTAGCACTATGATTACAGTTATACCCGCCATAGACCTAATTGAGGGACGTTGCGTCCGCTTAAGCAAAGGAGATTTCTCTAAAAAAACAGTGTACGGAGATCCATTAACTATCGCCAAAACTTTTGCTGAAAGTGGTGCGAGATATCTACACTTAGTTGATCTAGATGGTGCTAAAGCAGGCTCTCCTCAACAGATACACCTCTTAGAGTCTATCGTAAAAGAGACACGGCTTAAGGTTGATTTTAGTGGTGGCATTCGCACCGATTCTGACATCAAAGCCGTATTTTCCGCAGGTGCCTCACAGATCACGCTAGGGAGTATTGCTCTTAAAAACCCTGAACTCTTTTATCAGTGGTTAGATGAGTATGGTGCAGAAAAAATTATTTTAGCTTCTGATTTTCGAGATGGCTTGATAGCTCTTTCAGGTTGGACTGAAGCCTCAGAGGTATCGTTACACGATTTTTTAACAACTTTTGTTAAGCGTGGTGGAATTTATACACTTTGCACAGATATCTCTCGTGATGGAATGTTAAGTGGACCTGCTTTAAACACCTATCAAGAGATACAAAAAACCTTTCCTACCTTAAAGATCATCGCAAGTGGCGGTATTAGCTCAAGGAGTGATATCACTGCCCTAAACCAACTCGGACTTTATGGGGTTGTAGTCGGAAAAGCTTTTTTTGAAGGAAAGATCCCCCTTTCCTGTTTTAACTGAACAATAGATCGATTTTTTTCTCTAGCACTCCCTCTCAAATGGTATAACTACTGGGATTTATTGTTTTTTATTTATTTAACGGACGTTCTCCTTATCTTCCCATCTTAGCCATCTTGTAATATCATCACTCTGTTTAAGCGAATAACTATTTTTATAAGTTGCTGCTATTTATCCTATTAAAATTATTCTCTTTTTATGGTGAATTAATAAATAATGCCTTAGTTCATTTTTTCAGCAGCAAAACATCAAGGTACTACGATTATAGGGCACAGATATAAAAAAGGGATTTAATTCAATTGAATTGAATCGGTAATATAAAACAATGGGGAGTATTTTAGTGAGTTTATCATGATTACAAAAAAAGAAATTAAAGAAAAATATCTTAATATTTGTCAGAAAGTTAGTTCTGCTTACATTGCACCAACAAAATCACAGGCGCAATTTATGTTATTCGCCTTTGGTGTTGTCTTGTTAGCAGCAGGTTTATCTCTTGATGCCACGGCATATGTAGGTGGTTCAGCAACAATCAACTACAATGATGTCCGTTTATCTGATGCAACAAACGCCATCTTGACCTATATCGAAGGAACCTTCGGTGCTATGGTTATGGTCGGTGCCGGTATCATGGCGATTTTAAGCTCTGCCTTTGGTCAATACCGTGCAGCTTTAGGGTTATTAGTCGTCGCAGTTGGAGCTTTCATCTTACGTTCTCTGATCGGAACGTTCTTTAACGACGTTAATATCCAGAGTTAAGCTTTATATTTAGAGGTGTTTGAGAAACACCACTAATTTATAAGACAAGATAGGGGAAAAGGTTCTATTATGAAACTTTTCCCCTTATTTTTTTCATACAAAGATCTTACCCCCCTCTCAAATAAAAGATATCACTTCCTTAGGAAACACCTCTTAGGTGTATAATTTTTTTTATTCAAGGATAAGATCTATGGCTTTAACTTAGATTAGAAATGTGGACGGAGAGAGGTTCAAATAAGTTCTGTCACTACCAAAAAAGGCACCCCATTTAGAGGTGCCTTTTCTTTTGTCAAATTATTATGTTCAGATACTTTAGTATTTAGAACCACCGTGACGAGGACCACCACGGCTTCCGCCACGATCGCCACCTCTGTCACCACCGCGGAATCCTCCGCCACGACCACCACGATCGCCGCCACCTCTAAAGCCGCCACGACCACCACCGGCAACTTGAGGACGAGCCTCGTTAATCTTTAAGTTTTTTCCATCAAGCTCATAACCATCAAGATCCTCGATAGCTTGCATGGCCTCAGCATCATCGTTAAATTCAACGAATCCGAAACCACGAGATTCACCAGAAAACTTATCAGTAATAATCTTTACTGAAGCTACAGAACTATAGGCTGCAAAAGCGTCCCGAAGAGCTTCTTCGGAAGTCCGATAGGAGATATTCCCCACATACAATTTTTTCATTATTATCTCTCAAAGAAAGTATTCAAAATTTATCACCTCGGGCAAATACTAACCGATACCACTTACAATAGTATAAGAGATATCAATAAATCCCCATTCGTTGTTCGAGATTGGACTCAGACGGAATTGCAACCGAGCGATCTGACAGACTAACGGTGATAAACAGATCCAATCTAACACCGTTCGCCACTTTATACAAGCAAAGATATTATCCCGTTTATACCTTAAATCTGGTGTAACTATCTGAAAAAGATTCAGAAATCTTAAGAAAGAGCTACTTTGTAATTCACCTCACTAAGGGTGTGAAAGGGAGTGTAAGGAAGGAAGAAAGAGGTGTTTTTAGAATGAGATAACTAAGAAGGAGAGTGTAAAGAGGTGCAAATTCAGATACTAGATAGATGAGTATAAAACTACGATAGATAAGGGGCGAGGGAGTTTTTATTAGGTGAAGTAAAAACTCAATTCAGAGACTCCTTTACCTGTTCCTCCCAAAGTGATGTTTTATCAGAGCTCCCTAATTTTAATAGCTTCACACCTTCTAAGGCGGTCAAAATAGAATCATCCATATTATTATATTTGTGTTGACCGTTTCGCCCTATGCAATACAGATTACTTATCGTGTTCAAGTAGTCTTTAATATCACCAAAATATTCATACACTCCAAAATATGCAGGATACGCTTTCTCCACCCTTATCATAGTTGTGTCCAGCACCTGCGTCTCATCAATAAAATCTAATTTTACAAGCTCTTTTATTGCATACTGTATAAAATCTTTATCATTCATACTCCACAGTGCATCACCCTCACTACAAAAATATTCGAGCCCTACCAACGTTGTATGTTCAGGATCTCTTAATAAATAAGGGGACCAGTTACTAAAGATTTGTATGCGACCTAAACTAAGAGTATCGTCTTGAACATATATCCAATTATCAGGGAATGCTGCTATTTTACTCTTACTTGGATCTTTTTTTAAGAGAACTCCAACTATAATAAAATCTCTATAAGGCAAATTATTAGAGATCTCTGTGATCTCTTTTGAGGCAGGGAGTAAAGAGATCAATTCAGAGATCGGCATAGAAGAAAATAGTGCGTCGCACTCAATTTTTGTTATTTCACCACCATTATTCTTATACGTTATATCTTTGATACTTTCTTGGGTATCATCTAAGGTAATTGAGGCTACGCGACTATTAAGTATAACTTCACCACCATTTTTAATAACCTCAGCAGCTATTTTTTCATACAACTGACCTAGACCGTATTTGGGATACCAAAAAGTATCTATCAGCGATGTCGTATCAGTTTTATATCTCTTATTAAAGATCTTTCTTAACGCTTCAGAACAAACTTTCATAATAGATAGAGATTTTATCCTTTGATCCCCCCAAGATGGCGAAATATATCTTGGATGTTTTCCCCAGACCTTCTCTGTATATTTTTCAAAAAATAACCTATATAAAGTTTTCCCGAAACGCTTTATATAAAAATCTTCAAGGGTATTACATTTTTTACGATAAAACATGGCTAGAAAATAACTAACTGCACTTCTAAGTGTCCTTCCTAACCCTAAGTTAATAAATGTAATAGGCTCGATAGTAATTGGATAGGAAAAAAACTTTCCAAAAGCGAATATCCTTGAAATTCTGTTCCTTACTAACATCACATCATCTGAATTAGCATTATTATTGCTCTGTTCATTTTGCAATGGAAGAAAATAACACCAAAAGTCATTTACAACAGAGCTTTTGGAAAAAAAACGGTGTCCTCCTAAATCTATACAGTTCCCATTAAAGTTAACCGTTTTACTAATTCCTCCAACTTGAGAATCTTTTTCTATTACTGTTACTTGATATCTTTTATCTTTTGAAAGCTCATATGCGGCAGCTAAACCAGCAGGACCACCACCAATTATCACTATCTTTTTTATTTTACCCATATTTTAAAATTACAAAAAACATAATATTCCTGTTGGTTCAAAAATAAATCGGAATTTATGGATTGATTATATATTTCTTAAAACAATGGCAAAAGACTCTTATTTCTATCAGCTAGATCTCTTTCAACTATGCAATTTTCTTTAGTAAATATGCTGGATCTATCTTATCTTCTTTCTATTTATTATTGAAGCTTAATTCCCACATCTCGAATTTTCTCTCGAATCTGCTTACGTAAGCGTGCCGTAGGTTCAACTTTTAAAGCATCCAATAATATTTTCAACTGTATCGAATCTGTTGGATTAAGTCGAGCGTACGCCATAGCACGAGCTAAAGGTTCCTTATGTTGCACCAACTCTTTTAAAGTCTCATTAGAACTATTCCACTCTTTATCTTTTAAATACCGCGTAACAGCGACATTAAAAGGATCGTCAATAAACATCTTTCGTGCTAAGAGAAGTTTTAGGGAAGTGTTTAAGTCTGGCTCAAGCTCAAACCATTCTTCAAACAACCTGTACTGCAAGTTTTTTTTCATTGCTATGGTTGAAACAAATGACACTAGCTGTTTTCTTGTTAATGGAAGGTTAGGATCTACCAAGACTGCTATCGTATCTTGACTATTTTTAGGAAGAAAACGTTTTAATAGAAGTGCCGCAGCCGAAGCTTTTATTTCAGCATCAGGACACGTCAAAAGATCAGCATAATCTTCAACCTTTAAAGATTCGTCCATAGGAAGATCTGACATAAAGAGCTTCATCTTTATAGGGGTAGGTTTTATTTTCCAATTAACAGGGCTGGGAGCGTTAATCCAATCCGTCAACTTTCGCCCCACCCCGTTACCTCTGGAGATAGCCTCAAAGATCTGTTCCCCTGAAAACTTTTGATGCGGAAACGAACTTATTAAAAGGATCTGTTTTACCAAAACATTTTGATCTTTTATCGCACTAAAAAACGTAGTTAACTCTTCGGGAGAGGCCATGCCTGTTAAGATCTTGGCGGCTGCAATCGTAACGTCATCCCCTAAAGAGGTACCCTTATCCATATCTTCAAAAATAGTTCCGATCGGAGCGACTAAAGTGAAGAGAACCTGTACAGAAATTTTATTTAGATCTTCAAGGTTATTTTTACCATCTCGAGTGGCAACTATGGCAAAAAGAACCCCTGGATGAAGCCCTTCAAGGCTCGGCACAACAGAAGAGTCCTGCATAATATTAGAGAGCCCCAAATGAAACGCTATCGATCGATCTCTCTCATTAAGTTTAGACTCCCACCGAGAATCAAAGGCGATCTGTAATAGATCAACTTGCACCCCCGCTTTACGCCCTCCACTCATAACATCTTTTTGAATAATTAACTGCGCATTAATATCCCCGTTCACGGCAGCTTCAGCCACCTTTGCCATCACCGAAGGAATTCCTGTTTGCCACAATTCGCCATATGAAGCCCCTGAAAGGGTTTTAGGATCTAAAGAAAGATATCCATTTCTAAAAAGGATAAAGCCAGCTGCTAAAACGGTCACAATAAGAAGCCACAGAAAACTTCCTTCTTTTTTCTTAGGAGAACTCTCTACGTCGTCTTTTTTTTCAGGGGTAGCAATACTACTACCTTGAGAAGGTTTTAGAACTTCCCCCGCACTACTATCACTCGTCCCCCCTTCAGATTTAAGAGAATCTTGCTGAACGGAGAGATTTTCGCCTAGAACTCGACCGAGACGCAACTCATCATCAGGTGCTGCTTTTTGAAAAGCACTCTGCTTATGCGACATCTTTGGCTCTGAAGAAAACACCTTTCTAACCATCCGTATATTCGGACGACGTGCCGGAACGGGATCAAGCATAGCTTGTAAGATCTCATATTGTTCCGGAGTTAACATCCTCCCCAACACCTCTTGAAAGATAAGCCCCAATCCAAAGATATCTGTTGCCTTAGAGATCGAAGTGTTTTGCAACAACTCAGGCGCAAAATCTTCCACACTGCTACGCGTAGCATGCACCGCAGCAAACGCAAAATCCACAACGTTTACTGTTTCAGAGTCTATAGCAATATTAGACAAGGAAAGGTGTCCGTGCACTATACCTGAATTGTGCCAAAAATTAACGGCTTTCAGTAATTGCGAGATCAGATCTTGTGTTGAAATGCCGATAGCTGCTTTATAAAAAGCACCGAACTCGGCTAATGTCTTTTGATAAAACGGTCGAGCTTGCCAGATACGATGACCAATAACACCTGCTGCCGTAATCGAGACGGAGTGCAAATTAGGCAAACGTTTCAAAAGATCATCAATCTCTGAAAAGAAAGTATTATCGAAGGATCTTTCAGGATTACTAAAACGGATTACCTTTAACTCACCAGCATCAAGGATGAGGGGTCTAATATCCCAATCTGACGCTCCTACAATAGCACCTACAAACACTCCTGAAAGTTCAGTTAAGGCGATATACTCTTCAGCCAATTTCTTTTGCTCAGAAGAAAGCACCTCCGGTGTTATCACTAACGGTGCTTGAGCGATATGTCGATCACCTCTAAAATCCATAGTATCCCGTCGCTTTTTCCACAGGGCGGCACAAGAGAAAGTATTTTTACGCCTACTTTTTAAAATTCACAGCGGTGATCTTATCTGGAACACCATAAATAAAAAAAACGTCTCCTCTTATGTTATATCACTCTGCCTAATTCTTTCAATTAAGAGAATAAAAATAGATCTTTTTTCTTTATTAGGGGGAAAAATCAGTTTTCTCTTGATATTAAACATCCAAAGGACTCCCACAGAGAGCTCCTATATGTTAAAATCATGCGATCTTTAAAGGTGCAGCTGTTTCACTCTATTTCTACTTTTGCGGTATAAAAGACGTTTTGCTATAAACTACATCCGTTTATGTACTTAATACGATTTATGTTTTTTTATTTATTTATACTTTTCTATGTTAATAAGTGAATTACAAGGTTATTTAAAGAAGCAAGCCCCCTACTCTGTGCTGGATACGGGGGTAGAGCTTGCCGACAACGGTTTTGTTAACAATCTTCAAAAAGAAGGTCGGCTTGTTCAAGGAGTTATATCAGATAAAAATGCAGAGACTTTTGCTGCATCCTTAGAAATTATCAGCCCCGCTCAACTTAAAGCCACTTGTGCCTGCTGCAGTACTGAAGATCTGGAAGAGCAGTGGTGTGCGCACGTAGTAGCACTACTGATTGAAGCGGTAGAAGAACACCTCATCAACCCCTATTCAGATCTGGCCATTCAAGATACATATCGCATTAACACCTCCTCTCCGGTAGAGATCGCCTCCATTCTCCGTCAAGTCCCGATCAATAAAGAACACAAGCCAACAGAAGAAGCGTTTTATCCAGATGTGACAATTTTATTAGATCTTCAGAGGGAACGCTTGGGAGTTCAAGTGCTTTTTAACGGAGATATTCAATACCCCGCTTTTAAAAATCAGAACGGTGCTGTTTCTTCACGTGCTTTAGATCGGATCTTTATGCAGATCTTAGAGGATGAAGGGCATTGGGATGATGAAATGAACCTGTGGTTTATCAATTCCAGTAAAGAGATGGAACTTATTCTGGGAATTGCACAGGAGTATAAAAATGTACTTACCATAGATACAAACAAACAGGTTCAGATCGCTCAAGAAGCGTTAGATGCTCGGATTACAATTGAATGGCTTGAGTCTGCGGCAGAATTAGTTTTGTGGTGGATCTTACCGGATAATACCTCCCAAATAAAATTAAATCCGTTACTTGGTTCCGATCCGTACTGGACCGTAATCGGCACAACTATCTACAAGCTATCACTACAAGCCACACAACTAGCAGCGATCTTTCCTTTCTCCTCTTCCCTTACGATCCCAAAAAGTCAGATGGGGCCGATCTTAGAAGTGCTACAAAGTTCAGAGGATAGGTATGGCAATATCGTCGTTAATAGTGAGGCACAACCTGAGTGCGAAGTAAAAGATCCTACGCCGATCCTTGATATCGCACAATGCGATTCACACGGTGAACACTTTGCTTCAGATCGTTTATTAGAGCTACGTGCTTTTCTAAAATTTGAATATCCCGATCCGCCAACTGATAGGAATGTTGTCTACATCCCTAATAGAGAACTAGAGCAGGAGTGTTGCGATCTTCTAACAAACCTCGGATTCTCTATGGACACAGAAGATAATAGCTATCTTATATCAGGTGATGCTGCTCTAGATCTTATATCGACCAAAGAATCTCCCTTTCCTAAAACGTGGCAGGTTTCAGGGCTTTCCATCATAAAGAAAACTTTACGCTTTGCAGACCTATCTCTCAGTATAGATCTTTCAGCGCACTCCGATGATAAAGATACGAAAAGAAAGAAAACAACCGGCATTAATTGGTTTGATTGTAATATCTCCCTTACTCAAAATTGTGCCACTGTTCCCTTAAGTATGATCTTCAGAAACCTGCGCGCAGTTACAGACAAATGGGTCAGGTTAGATAGCGGAGCTTATGCTAAAGTCCCTGGAGGCGGTCTAGCACAATTAAAGACCACTCTCGGTATGTTGGATCCGAACTATAAACTTAGCAAATCCATAGATACCCAGATTAGCACAGCTCAAGCGGTTAATTTCGCGCGTATTATCGATCCATTTGTTAGCGTAAAGATGGATCAGAATTTAAAAACATTAACCACTAAATTACAAAACTTTAAAACGATTACAGCCATAGAGCCTAGCAAAAAATTTGCAGGAAAACTCCGCCCATACCAAAAGGAAGGATTAAGTTGGATGAACTTCCTAGCTGATTATGGATTGGATGGTATCTTGGCAGACGAAATGGGACTCGGTAAAACAGTTCAAACTCTTGCTCTTTTGCAAAGACTAAAATACACCACTTCTTCACATAAAAAGTTGCGCGATCCGGCGCTAATTATCGCTCCGACATCAGTTATAACGAACTGGATGTATGAGGCTAAACGTTTTACTCCCGACTTAAAGGTTCTCTTACTACACGGCCCTGACCGTCGACATCATTTTGCAAATTTACAAGATTACGACTTAGTTATCACCTCTTATGCACTTTTACGCTTAGATCGCTACGAGCTGGAACGTTATACTTGGAGCTACCTCATCTTAGATGAAGCTCAAAATATAAAAAATCCACAGGCTGCTACTACGAAAGCAGCTAAAGCACTTAATACTTCACGTAGATTAGCTTTAACAGGTACCCCAACGGAGAATCGTCCGATGGAGTTGTGGTCGATCATGGATTTTTTAATGCCGGGATATTTAGGAACTCACGATTTCTTTAAGAATTATATTGAAAAACCTATTATGGAACACGGGCCAGCTACTGAAATGGGGCAAGTTTTAAACTTAAAAACGAAACCTTTCCTCTTACGCCGTGTTAAATCTGAGGTGGAAAAAGATCTACCTGCTAAGATTGAATCAGTTTTACGCGTCCCGATGACGAATTCACAACGTCAACTTTATGTCAGCATCTTAAATGAGGTCAGACCTAAAGTCTTTGCAGAGGTCGAAAGAAAAGGGATCGCAGGCGCAACAGTTTCAATTTTATCAGCCCTGCTCCGCTTGCGGCAGGTCTGCAACCATCCGAATTCAATTGAAGCACTGAGCCTATCTGAAGAGTATGACTCCGGTAAGTTTAATTTACTAAAAGAGCTCGTTACAGAAGCTGTCGAAGCAAAACGTAAGATACTACTTTTTAGCCAGTTTAGAGCGATGCTAAGCATTATCTGCGATTGGTTAGATACACAATCATTTAAATACCTTTACTTAGATGGCACAACAAAAAACAGACAGGATATCGTTGATCGTTTTAATGAAGATGAAGAGCAACGTCTTTTCGTTATCAGCCTAAAGGCAGGTGGAACCGGTTTAAATCTAACAGCAGCGGATACCGTTATAATCTACGATCCGTGGTGGAATCCGGCAGTCGAAAGTCAGGCTGTTGATCGTGCACATAGAATAGGTCAGACCAAGAAAGTTTCGGTCTATCGACTGGTGACTGAAGATTCTGTTGAACAAAAGATCATGGATCTAAAGAGGAAAAAGGCCCAAATAGTTGATGCCTTAATAAATAATAACGGACTGACTAGCTTAACTTTATCAAAGAAAGATCTGGAGAACTTCTTTAGTGGATTTCCAGTGGAAGAAGCATAACCTCCCGTCCACTAGACTTTGCTTATATACCTGTAAGGCAAGAGACCTCCCCTGCCTTACAGGTGTTTTAAGATTTAAACTGCTACGGAAGTTGGTTCAGATTGATCCTTATTTTCTTTATCTTTACTATCTTTACTTTCCTTAGCACCCTCTTTATTGCTAGAAGCCTTACCTTTTGCACCTTTTGAAGGAGAATGAACCCTTTCAGAACCAACACTTCCACCTGGAACATCTTGTCGCCTAACAACTATCGGAGAGTCTATAACAAGTTTTGTAGTATTATTCTCTCGTTTGTACGTAACATCAAAACCTTGTTTATCAACGACAAAATACTTCTCAAGTACTCCCATTAACTCACTCTTAAAAGCCGACATTTCAGGAGCCGTTAATCCAGTTCGATCTTGAACAAGAACAAAACTAAGCCTACTCATCGCCTGTTTGTTGCTCTTCCCTGTCGTATCACTTCTGCCAAATAATGCTCGTCTTATTCTGTTAAACACCCTGATACCCCCCTATGGATTAAAGACCCATTCCAATACGACGTCCGATCCTGCCCCAGAACCCCTGCGGTTGAATAAACTCATCAAGAGAAACCGATTCACCACATAGGCGATCTGCCATTCTATTAAAAGCAAACCCTGCACGTGATTTATTATTATACACGACAGGCTCGCCGTTATTCGCCGCCACGATAATATTGTCATCTTTAGCGACAACTCCTAAAACGTCAATACCAAGAATTTCTTGAACGTTTTCAACGGAGAGCATATCCCCTTTTCTAACTAAGTCGAAATCCATCCGATTGATTACCAACTCAGGTTGAATGTCACGAACATTTAACAATCCGATCACACGATCGGCATCTCTAATAGCAGAGATCTCCGGTGTTGTGACAATAATGGCTGAATTGGCACCAGCACAAGCATTCTTAAAACCCTGCTCAATACCGGCAGGAGAGTCAATTAAGATAAAATTGAACTCTCTTGAATACTGCTGCAAAACTTTAATTATCTCCTCTTCATTAATCACACCCTTATCATCAGTTTGAGAGGCTGGTAATAGAAAAAGGTTGCTGGATTTTTTTGATTTTACGAGCGCTTGCGAAGGCTTACAAACCTCTTTAGCAACATCTACTAAATTAAAAACGATCCTGTTCTCTAATCCCAAAATGACATCAAGGTTCCTTAGACCGATATCAGCGTCAATCACAAGAGTGCGCTTCCCCTTCATCGCCAACGCCGCTCCTAGGCTGGCAGTGGTTGTGGTCTTACCAACACCACCTTTACCAGAAGTAACAACAATCACCTCTCCTTCACCTTTTTTACCATTCCGCAGACTCATAGACATCCTCTTTACAGAATAAAAAAATCAATCATAAACTAAAAAACGTCTTCCAAACTCCGTCTTAAAAAAGACTAAAACCTCCGCATTTTGCTTAAAGCCGTCTTGGCATGATATGGCTCAACCACTATCGTGCTACCATCAACTCTGGCAATTTCAGGGCACTTACCATTCTCCGGAGTACCTCGAGATATCACAACTCCGATACGTAACTGCGTCGGCTGCATTACAAGGGAGAAGATAAAACGTCCACCACCTGTTTCATCATACGCGCCAGCATGTGCCACGCCGCGCAACGTCCCAAGAACTATAATATCCCCTCCTGCGATCAACTCTGCACCAGAGTTAACATCACCCATTACTATTAAGGAGTGCTCGGTTTCAATCCGTTGCCCAGAACGCAACGTTGCATATATTACACGTGCATCAGGATCATCCCATACCGAGGCAGGCGTATCAACCATATTGCTATGCAGCTCTTGAAAATCGTCGATACCTGCTTTTATTGACGGTTCTTGCATAGATCCAAACCCCTCCATTCCGCCGAATAAACCCAGTTTATCATCATCATCGATAACCTGCATTTCTACACGCTCAAGCGATCTCTTTTTGGGGAAAGCGTTCTGAAGATAAGAAGAACTCACCACGATATCAAAATCATCAACCAACATCTTTGAAAGGGCTTCTACAACACTATCGGAAGGTTCTACCCCAACCCATTCAAAAGAGATCTCATTACCGGTAAGGAAACTTCTTCTTGATAAAACAAAATCATAAAGCGCAGCTTGAAGACTTTTAGGACTAACCCTGCCGTCCAACCTAATCACTAGCCCATCTCCCGTACCACGCGCTGTAATTATTCCACTACGCAAACTTTTCTCTTCCATTCCACCACTAATAATCTCGTCGGCAGCAGTTATAGGTTCATCTTTCACCAAATTTGGTCTTCTCGTAATCTTTACATCAGAATCCGTACCGCCATCTTTCATAGCCGACCACCTAAAAAAAAATCTAACTCCACACAAAGAGAGCCCTTCTGCAACAAAAAAGCAAAAGGCATAAAGTAAAAATAAATATCTATAAAACAATAAAAACAAAGAGTTAGAGACTCTTAACTTTAAGCAAGTTATAGCAAGAAGTTATAGCAAACTTTTAAAAGCAGAGTCAATAAATATCAGTATTAGGAGAAAAATAAAATAACTGCACTTCCTGTACACTTTACGGAAGGGTTGCTAAAAATACGATATTTTATCTATACCTCTACTAACAATATACCAAGAAGTTCCAAGATCTGTTTTAAAGTGCAGGCGTATCGATTTTTGAACTTTAAACGTTTTAGGAGTTTAGGTTATGCCGAGTTCACTTATAAAATTATTTAATGAGATCGCTTTTTTTATAGCAAGTGGCTTTTATAGTGGCAAAACACCTAAATCTCCAGGCACAGCAGGTTCCCTACTTTGTATCGTTATCTGGTTTCTTAATCGAGATTTTTTAAAGTTAGATGAGTTAACTCTAATTATCGGTACTATCTTACTAGGACTCCTAACAAGTCAGATCTCTCTTCATAACCTTAGAAAAAAAGATCTCACAACTACTGACCCACAAACAATCGTTATTGACGAATGGGCAGGGATGCTAATTGCGCTTTATGCTATTCCAACACCAACTATCTTTTGGGTAATAACTGCTTTTATATTATTTCGCTTCTTCGATATCCTCAAACTGGGACCCATCAGGTGGTCAGAGAAACTTCCTGATAGCATCGGCATTATGGCAGATGATATCGTAGCAGGACTTTTTTCGGCTCTAACAATTTTGTTACTTAAATATATTCTTAACTTTCTTTAATTTTACAAAACGGTTTTTTAAATGTCTTTAAAAGATAGACACCTTTTCATTGCAGCATTAAGAATAAGAAAAGAGTTTAGATATGAGATTTAACAACACCGTACTTATAAAATCACTCCTTTTTACCCTTCTATTTTGCAACGGCTGCAATCCGTTTTATGTAACACGCGCCGCTTATGAAGAGATTAAGATTTTAAATAGAAGAGAGTCTATTTCAGAGATAATCAAAAAAAAATCTCTTCCCCCAGATCAACTTGCTAAGTTGGAATTAATTCTTTCAGCTAGAGAATACGCTATACAGATAGGGTTAAAACCTAAAGATACCTTCACTCAATATGCTGAGATTACCAATACCCCTCTAGTTTGGATCGTATCTGCTTCAGAAGCTGATTCTTTTACACCCTACACTTGGTGGTTTCCGATAGTAGGCAGCGTCCCTTATAAAGGGTATTTTTCAAAAAATGACGCCTTAGATCTTGCAGCAAAATTACGATCAGACGGCTACGAAACTTACATCAGAGGGGCTGACGCCTTTAGCACGCTAGGTTGGTTTAATGATCCTGTTTTATCTTCAATATTAAAAGGAGATGATGCTCAAATCGTCAGTACTGTAATTCATGAAATTGTTCACACCACCCTTTGGTTTCCGAACTTAGTAACCTTAAATGAAAGTATGGCACACTTTATCGGGCTTAAAGAAAGTATAAACTTTTTTGATATCCAACTATTAAACTGTAAAAACTGTTCAGAAGAAAAACTATCACACTTAAAACAGGCAAAAAAGATGGCAGAAACACGTTTTAGTCATAACCTTATTATCAGTGAAGTTGTGATGGATCTGTATGAGAACTTAAACAAGCTCTATAAAAGCTCTCTTTCAAAAGAAGAAAAATTAAAACAACGTCAAGATCTCTTTTCTGTCGAGAGTAATTCACTACGAGATAAGATGCCTAATTTAAGAATCTTAAATAAGATCAACAACGCCGAGATTATGCACCTTAAATTATACTTAACTAACCTAATCGGATTTAAACGTTTATACGATTATTCGGATCAAAATATAGTTACTTTTTTACAAAAGGTTGAAAATTTATTAAAAAAAGCTAGAAAATCTTCCAGTGCTGAAAGTCTAGAAGATCGTTTTTTTAAGGAATTATCAGATCTGGTTAGAACGACACCTTTAAGACCTGATGCACCTGATCTTAAAATATGTAAAAATGCTCTATGATGACTATTAAATTTACTTTACTAAAAAATAATATCGATGGAGGGAGAGATGAAATTTGCTGATAGACTACAAGCTTCAATTGAGAAGAACAGCAGTTGTTTGTGTGCGGGTTTCGATCCGCGCTTGGATACCTTCCCGCTCTGTATTCTAAAAGACGCTGAAAAACAGAAGACAACGGAAGATAGCATCTATCAAGCATTAACTGATTTTCATGCTTTGGCACTCTCAGCTTGTGCAGACAGAATCGCTTGTGTAAAGCCGAATATCGCTTTCTTTGAATGCTTAGGCTTAGCAGGCTTGCGTGCACTACAAAGTATTATCGCCATGATTAAAGAGTATAAACTCCCCGTTATTCTTGATGGTAAACGTGGAGATATCGGTTCAACCGCCACAGCTTATAGCAGTGCATTTCTCGGCAAAAGTACAGCTTTCGGTAAAGAGATCGAGTTTTTAAACGCCGATGCCTTAACGATCAATCCCTTTTTAGGATTCGATACCTTACAACCATTTTTAGATGATTGCTGCCAATACGACAAAGGTTTGTTTGTTTTAGTAAAAACATCCAATCCTGGATCAAGCGCCATTCAAGATTTAACGTGCTCCGGCACGACAGTCAGTGAAAAGATCGCAGAATGGCTCAATTCAAAAGGTGAAGATCTAATGGGATCTTGTGGATATTCTGGATTAGGTGCCGTAGTTGGTGCCACCTACCCTGAACAAGCGAAAGCTTTACGCTCAAAAATGCCCGATAACTTCTTCTTGATTCCAGGTCTTAGCACTCAAGGAGCAGGAGCTGCTGATGCTTGTGCAGGTTTTTCTACTAAAACACCACGCGGTGCAGCTATCACCAATGTCTCACGAGGACTTTTAGGTAAGTTCTCACCAGATATCTCCAGAGAAGATTTAAAAATAGAGATTCAAAACAGAGCTGATAATCTCAATCGATCATTGAAAGAAGCTCTGCAAGGATAGGGAGTATAGTGGAAGGAAGTATAAATAACGGTAATATTGTTACTTATGAACAACAGGGGCAAATTTTACTCGGTGTTGTTTTACAAAACAAAGGTAAAAAGCACCTTATTCTAAACGAAAAAGGGAGCGAGTTAGATCTAGCAGAAGATCGCTTGCATAAACTTCCAAGCAATATCCCCTCTGATAGATCCACAAAAGAAGCGCAGATCGATTTTTTAGCAACTTTACGTGCTCAAGCTTTAGAAGAGCTTGAGAAGCTCAACTTGGAAGATATCTGGATCTTCACAGTTGATGAGGAGGGGGAATTTACTAACTCCACCCTCTCGCAACTGTACTACGGCGACGATTCTCTCTTGCATCACCTTGTCATCAGGATCTCGTTATTATCCGACACCATCTATTTTAAACGTAAAAAAGATTCTTTTCTGCCACGTTCAGCAGAAGTTATCGAGGAGTTAAAGCGGGCTAAGGACGCACAAATTCAGAAGCGACAAAGACAGGAACGAACGATCTCAGCTTTCGTCACTTCTTTAAAAGATAACTCAACCCAACTTCCAGATTATGTTGAATCAGATCTGGATCTTTTAAAAAACTTAGCAGCTTCAACTGATACGGAAGGATCTGGCAAAGTGAATGAAGCTCGTCAATTCTTAGCCACCTGCTTAGATCTGCTAAAACTAACGATACAAGGTCCCCCTCCGGAGCAAGCTTTTAAGTTGCTTAAGAAGTTAGGCATCTTTGATAAAAATACGAATCTCTCTCTTATCCGTCACGGTATAAAAACAGACTTCTCTCCAGATCTAGTAAGTGCTGCCGAAGACCTTCTTCATCCTGAATCTCTCTCAGATTATCCTGATGCAGCACACCGCTTGGATCTAACTAATCTTAACACCTTTACTATTGACGATGCTACAACACAGGATATGGATGATGCCTTAAGCATTGAACGCATTCAAGGCGGATATCAACTTGGCGTGCATATCAGTGATGTTGCATCACTCCTTCACTTTGATACTCCTTTAGATAAAGAAGCGTGTTCACGTGCAACTTCTTTCTATTTTCCATCTGGACAAATTCCGATGTTACCCGCAAAACTCTCCCACGATACTTGTAGCTTAATAGTTGGAAGAGATAGACCGTGCTTAAGTTGTCTCTTTGAACTTGATGAAGCTTTTAATATTAAAGAAGCGCGTGTAGTTCCATCTATTATCAACGTCAAACATAGATACAGCTACGAAGAGGTTGATACGCTCCTAGAAGATGGTGCTGAAGATCTAAATATGCTCTATCAAGCAACGGTTAGTAACGAAACAAAACGTTTTAAAAATGGTGGTTTTAAGGTCAATAAGCGGGAGGTTTATGTTGAGCTCTTAGATGACGGTATTATCAAATTGATAGAGGTTGATGAAAATGCCACTTCACGCGCCATAGTTGGAGAGAGTGCAATTATGGCTAATGAAGCTATGGCGAACTTTGCTGCCGCAAATAACATCGCCGTTGCATATAGAGGTCAACCAGCTCCTGATGATGATCAGATCAGTAGCGAAAACCTTCCTGAAGGAGCAGCTAAAGACTACGCAGCACGTGCTCAATTAAAACCCTCAACCCTCTCTTTTGAACCAGCCTCACACCACACCTTAGGTATCTCTGCATACATCCAAGCTACTTCACCGATTCGGCGTTACATAGATCTGTGTAATCAACGCCAAATCCTATCATTTATCAGAGATGGTAAGCCTCAATTTTCAAAAGAAGAGTTCAAAGATGTCATCGCCAATAGTGAAAATGCTCGTTCAACTGCTATGACACTAACTAAAGAAACAAAACGTTTCTGGCTTTTGAGGTATCTACAACAACGCTCCAAGCAAGATCCTTCTATTAAAGCTACGGTTTTAAGATGCGATCGGAAATTGCCACTAATAGAGCTGGATGAGGTTTTTATGCCGACAGTTACTCGTATTAATAAAAATACAACTCCTGGAGATATACTAAAGTTAAAAATAATCCGCGTTGATCCACAATTTGATGATTTAAAATTAGAGGTTGTAGAGTAATTAGTCCAATAAAAACACAGCAAAAATGGGCGGTTTGAGTAGCGCTGCTTAAAAAGCCTATAAAAAAACCTCTATCTGAATCGCTCAATCCTTCAAGCCGCGTTTTTACCCTAGGATATCTAAAAGCCTCTGCGTTCCGTGACACGGAGCAGATCTGAATTGATTAATCCTTCAAGCCGCGTTTTTACCCTAGGATATCTAAAAGCCTCTGCATTCCGTGACACGGAGCAGATCTGAATCGATCAATCCTTTAAGCCACCTTGCGCTCTCCAAAAATAGACAGGGTGGTGCTAATCAAAGATCAACACCACCCTCTATCTCTAGCTAGCGAGCTATTTCGGGAGCTTCATCGGACGTCCACCAGGGGGTAGCCTCGGAGGCTGCGGCGGTGGAGGATTCCGCGGAGCTTCATACCGATACTGCTGCTGCCTTGGAGGCGGCTGATAATTATCCCGATACTGCGGCTGCCTTGGAGGCGGCGGTGGATAATATTGTGGTGGCGGGTAATAATAATACTGCGGCGGCGGATAGTACCTCGGAGGTTCATACCGATAACGCGGCTGCTGATAGTATCGGTATCGGTTATCGTTGTAGAAACGACCGTTGTAACTGAAATACGGGTTGTCGCCCAGCCTCATAGTAACACGACCGTTCCTATCACCCCCCGAAATCGTAACTCCTCCCCTTCCGATGGAAAAAGAGAAGTTATCTGCCTTCGCCATATTAGCACTCGCTAAAAGGATTGCGAACGCAAATACGACAACGCGCACAAGTTGAAAAAAACGATTCATCGTTTTCTCCTTGTGTCATAGACACTGTTAAGGGTTTATGAAATGAAAAAACGCTATTTTAAGCGCTACTCAGACCAGATTGTAGAAAGAACGGGTAATGATAAAAACTTTACCATAACTACATATTATAACACGTTATACCTATTTATCGGAAAAGTAATTTTCCCACCATTAAAAAATCACCAGCACACCATTTTTCGAACTTTTAAGCCGATTTTTTTTAAATATTTTCTGATAAATATCAGAGAGTTAATTTCAAACCCTTGCGCCCAAGTGACTCTCTAAGTATGCTCTCCCTCGGAGTAGAATGACTGTTCCAGTCTGGGTCAATATTTTTTATACCCCTCTCCCTGAAAACGTGTTTCTGAAGGGAACTATTAGGTAAGAAACACTGCTTTTCTGACCACTTACTAAAATAAAATCACAAGGATATATCATGTCAGAAGATACAAAATCATGTTGCGCTTGTAGTGCAAAGAAAAATAGTTCGCTAGATCCTATCTTTAATCCTAAAAGTGTTGCTGTTATCGGAGCGACAGAGAGAGAAAAAAGTTTAGGACGAACAATCTTATGGAATCTTATCAGCAATCCATTTGGCGGAACAGTTTATCCGATCAACCCTAAACGCCAACAAGTACTAGGCATCCGTGCTTATCCCTCCGTAAAAGACGTTCCGGAAGAGTTAGATCTCGCCGTAGTTTGCACCGCTGCAAAGGTAGTTCCTGGCTTGGTGCAGGAGTGCGTAGAAGCTAAAGTCAAAGGGTTAATTATCCTCTCTGCAGGGTTTAAAGAGATGGGACCAGAAGGTGCTGCTGCAGAACAAAAAATATTAGATACAGTAAAAGGAACCGGTATTAGAATCATCGGGCCGAACTGCCTCGGTGTAATGAATCCTGTTCACGGTTTGAATGCCGCCTTCGGTGGTAATATGGCTCGTAAAGGAAAGGTAGCTTTTATTAGCCAAAGTGGTGCTCTCTGTGCTGCTATCTTGGACTGGGCAGAATCAGTAAAAGTCGGTTTTAGCGCCTTTGTCTCCATCGGATCTATGGCTGATGTGGATTGGGGTGATCTGATCCGTTACTTAGGTGATGATCCAAACACTAACTCTATCGTGATCTATATGGAGAGTATCGGAAATGCTGCTTCATTCCTATCCGCAGCAAAAGAAGTTGCTCCAAAGAAACCGATCTTCGTTATTAAAGCAGGTAGAACTGCTGCTGCTGCTAAAGCCGCTGCCTCTCATACAGGCTCCTTAACCGGCTCTGATGATGTACTTGATGCTGCTTTTAAGAGTGTTGGTGTTGTTAGGGTTGATGAAATTAACGACCTCTTTTCAATAATTGAAGCTCTTGGCAAGCAACCCCTTCCAAAGGGCAACCGCTTAACTATTTTGACCAATGCTGGCGGTCCAGGGGTATTGTCAACAGATGCCCTCTCTCAAGGTGGCGGACAACTTGCCGAGATCAGTCCAGAGACTTTTGAGGCTATCAACAACATCCTTCCTCCGCATTGGAGTAGAAACAATCCTATTGACGTGCTTGGTGATGCGGAACCAGATCGTTACGCCAACACCTTACAGGTCGCTTCAAAGGATGATAACACTGACGGTTTGTTAGTTATTTTAACACCCCAAGATATGACAGACGCTAAAGGGACGGCAGAGGCACTAGCTCCATATGCAAACTCTTTAGGCAAACCTGTTTTTGCTAGTTGGATGGGTGGTAACGCCGTTCAAGCAGGACGTGATATCTTAATTAATGCCGGTATTCCTGAGTTTGAAAATCCTGATTCAGCGGCAAAAACCTTTAACTACTGCTGGAAGTATGGTGCCAATATTAAGAAGTTGTATGAGAATAATGACTCTTGTAACGGCTGCTGTGATAAAGCAATAGCAGAATCCCATACAAAGGCAGAAGCTATCCTTAACGTTGCTCGCTCTGAAGGTAGAAGCCTTTTAAATGAGTACGAGTCAAAGAAGCTTTTGCAAGCTTACAACATTCATACTGTCCGCACGGAAGTTGCTACAACACGTGATGATGCTATGAAGTTAGCTGCTGAGATAGGCTTCCCTGTTGTGGTTAAATTACACTCCAACACCATTACTCACAAAACTGATGTGGGGGGCGTTAAATTAAATCTTGCAGATGCAGAAGCCGTCGGTCGTGCTTTTGATGAGATCAAAGAGAGCGTCTCCAATAAACATTCAGTTGAAGACTTCTTGGGCGTAACAGTTCAAGAGATGGTTAAGATGGATGGTTATGAGTTAATACTCGGCTCTTCCATCGATAGCCAGTTTGGACCTGTTATGTTGTTCGGTACCGGTGGATCTTTAGTTGAAGTATTCAAAGATAGAGCCTTAACGTTACCTCCGTTAACAATTAATAGAGCTAGACTCTTAATGCAGGAAACAAAGATCTACAAAGCATTACAAGGTGTACGGGGACGCAAGTCAGTTGATATGGCAGCACTGGAGAAGCTTTTAATCAACTTTGCCGAGTTAATCTCAACCGAGAGATGGATTTCAGAGCTTGATATCAATCCGTTACTTATCTCGGAAACTCAGATGGTGGCACTTGACGCTCGTGTAGTGTTGCACGATCCGAAAACGCCGGAAGATAACCTTCCGATCCCTGCCTTACGTCAAAAATAACTTTTTTGATATAACTTAAAGAAAGGGGTGGATTAACATAATGTTCTTCCACCCCTTTTGATCTCTGTAATTTATATAATCTTTCAACCTCGCTCTAACAACGTAAAAGAGCGATTCTCATTTTAAACACCACACAACGATCACTTAGCAACCGTTAATGTTGTCTGTTGTCCCCGTCCAAAGATATCAGGATTATACATCTCTTCAACATGAGGCGGCAGAGCAATAAATTTTCCAGGAGCAATAACTTGCACTAAATAAGATAAATGATAATTCCCTGCACTAAGTCGATCGTCAGCATAGTATCTAACAACCTCATGCTTTAACTCTCGATGATAGAAGCTACCAGAATAAGAACCGAAGGTGTTCCAATCCTTATGTTGATGGATAAAAGATCCTTCACTATACGATCCTGCGCTATACGCATCGTTAGCAGAGGTCGTTGCTAGATCAGTATTCACCGCTTCGACACCAGCAGGAAGAGGATCTTCTAAAACTACATAATTTCTCTCAGTAGGCACCATCACAAAGAGGTCGACCCGCATAATATCGCCTGTTTCTAAGGCTTGTCCCTCTTTAAGTAATTCAAATTTATCGCCACGTTTAAGACTGTACTCCCTTTTAATGGCGATACCGGCATTGGTCTCTGGCACAACACCTTTCGGAGCATACGCTAAAGTAGCTGTATAATAAGCTCTCCCTTTATCTGTGGCACTAAACTTCAACTCCGTACTACGTCCGAGATCTTCCTCTTTAATTGTACGGGTTACTTCCTGCACAAGGTGCTTATCACCTGCAAAAGAGAACTTCGCTAATTTTTCATCCCCTAAAGCCACACTCATTACAAAATCAGGAGTAACTCCTTCATATATAGATCCATAATTTACTAACGCTGTTGTACAGAAAGCATTCTCCTGCGTATTATTCCAAGCGCCATCCTTCCCCTTTGCAGTAGCGATAGATCGAACTAGTTTTTCTGAAAGTGTTCTGATGACTGTGTCATCACCTGTTGTAGCTTTCTTATAATCTAATAACGCCAACAAGACGGCACAATCACTCCGTCTCTGCGAATCAAGCATCCTCACAAAAGAGAGATCGGCACGTTCCGTAAAAGAGAGCTTTCCAGATGTTTCATCACCATAAGTCAGTAATGAATTAAAAACCTTCTCTCGCTCTTTAAGAGGAGCAGAAGTTTTAAGAAGCGCCTGCAAGAGATTAGCCTTTGAAAAAAGAGACATCTCTTCTAGATACGGTAAGAGACGATTTACTTCGGAGTAATCAACCTTTGCCCGATCTGCCAAAGCTGCGACGATAACAGATCTGACCGTTAAGAGCTCGGCACGATTCTTTTCATTATCTTCTCTTAGTAACGATAATAAATAATTATCTAGCTTCTCTTCTACAATAGTTGGAATTTCATAACCGAGTTGACGCAACCAAGAAAAAGCAAGAGCAGTGTAAGCACTAAGGTATGCACTTACATATTGATCTTGCGCTACAAAAAATGTCATTCCACCATTTGGCGCTTGAAAATCTAGCGCTTCGGCTATTATCTTTGTAGTTTCTTTAAAACCGCCATCTTCCCACTTAAAAGACTCCGGCAAGCTTTTCTGCACCTTTCCATAGAGAGCTGACATAACAGCACGACTTAATTTTTGCTCCCAACACGGATACGGATAATCTCGCATCTTTGCAAAAGCACCCTCTAACGTTCCAAGTAAAGTTGAAGATGCTGTAATAGTAAGAGCGCTATCGTTAACGTAAATATCCTTAGGAAAAGCAAACGGAATAGCAACAGAGCCTCTACGATCATCCGCCTTTGAATGCGCTACTAAAGAACCGTTTAGCCCTACCCTCTCTTTATTTTTACGTAGAGAAACGGGGAGTTCCATAACCGTACTATCAGAATCAAGCGCATCTCCAGCAGTAACATTAAGTTTTATTGTCCCTACTTCAGTTACTGTTAAAGGAAGCTCTATCACGATACGTTTAAACGGTTCAGCTATTATACTTTGTTGATGATCACTCTGATCATCAACAGGTCCGCTAGCCTTAAACTTCACACTTAACGTCCTTGTATTTTCAGTACGATTCATTACTGTCGCCCGCGCTGTAAAACTATCTCCAACCCTGATCTGATTAGGCAAGGCGGGGCGAATCTCCGTCGGCTGATTAACTTTAAAGTCAGCAAAATTAACTCCCATCCGATCTATCTTATCGGCAGCGATAACTAGCACCCTCCAACTTGTAAGATTATCAGGCAGATCGAATTCAATCTTGGCACGCCCCTTTTCATCAGTCATTACAGATGGATTCCAGTACGCCACAAACTTGAATTGGCTACGCATATCTTGAGTAGCGGCACCTCCTCCTCCAGGGTTTGCGCCCTTTTTCTCAAAGTTTTGACGACCTACTAATTGAGCTATGATATTCAGATTCACAACATCTAACGGCTGTAAGTCATAAAATCCTTTATACGGATCAAAATAATCTATTCCATCTTTAATTAGATCAAAAACAGATTCATCAAGTACAATAGCAGCTAACTCTGTCGGTACGATATCACCGGAAGGTGTTTTAACATTAATATCAACAACGGCGTGAGCGCGCGGCTTGTAAATTTTCTCTTGCGGAGAAACCGTTATATTTAACTTCTTTTCATCACCCACAACTTTAATAGCCGCATACCCCATTGCAAAAGCAGGCTTTCCGAGATCAACATCGTTTTCTAACGGCTTCTCCTCAACACGTGGCGACATCACAACCACCGAGACATAAAACCCAGGGAGATCGCCCTTTGTTATCGGAAAGGTTAAAACCTCCGAACTTTCATTCAAGACCTTCACCTGCTGCGTTTTAATTCCGTACCTTTCTGTTGTAATTAAAGCTCGCGCCTTAGGATACGGATTTTTTACCAAGACCCGTGCTATATCTCCAACACGATATTCACTTTTATCAACTTGCAGATCTAAAGCGTTATCAGTTTCACTTGCAAAGAGTGTAAATTCACTACCAATAGCAAAGCGATCCAAACTACTACTATGTTTACGCCCCTTAGTATCTTTAATAATACCTCTAATTCGATAAGTTCCAGATTTATCCGGAACAAAGGCGCACTTCTGAATCGTTGCAGCGCCATTCAAAGCGCACCGTTCAACTACCTTCCACGCCACCGAATACTTCGTAATATAGGCGTTTCCTGCACTCTTTACCCGAGTAGCCTTCCGTATCTTTCTTTTTATAACTACGTCGGCAGGGGTATCAGAAACGAGTTCGCCATCATCGTTAACAACTATTACATCTACACTAAAAGTCTTTCCGGCTTCTAAAATCCAATCTTTCTGGCTAACTCCGACGTACCTATCTAAACCAGCATAGACTGCCTGCGTTGTAGCAGCCACAGACTTACCACGATCATCACTAACAGCGCTTTCAACTTGCACCGTTCCATAAGGGATCTTTAGATCAGGAACTTTAAAATCAAGAACGTTTAAACCTTTTTTATCAAGATATGTAGAAGTTTTAGAGAGGTCTTGACTCTCCCAACGATCCTTTTCATCTGCAAAAACGAAGTCTTTTAACTCTTCTTTTTTAGGCTTAATTTCACTTGGCGCAACGTATGAGGTCACTCTAAGGGGAGCTTCAGCGTAAGGTCCCCCAGCGTATAAAGTTGCTGAAGTATCAAGTTTAATAAGATCACCACTAAGGTATTTCTTCTTATCTAAAGCAACTCGAACTTGATATGCAGCTGGAGTAAAGTCACTTACTAAAACCTTTAGAGGTCTCCAAGATAAGTTATTACCAGCAAAATCACCTCTTAATTCTAAATAATACCACCCGCTAGTCGCATTTTTTGAAGTGACGAACTCACCACTTACTGTTCCAAACTCGGAAAGGGTAAGATCTTTTCTCTCTTCTACTACATTACCAAGGGGATCTACTAATTTTAACGAATACCCCTCACGTGGTGCCGGTCCAAATCCAGAATTGTTCTGATTCCTAACAAATATCTTATAAGCGATAGCCTCACCTGCTCTATAAATTCCTTGTGTAGTTGTGCCCCACGCCTGTAAATGCCCGTATTTTTCACTGATATAGCTACCGATATCCCAATCATAAACCTTAAAATTATACTTAGAGGGAACAAGTGCTAAATCACGATCTTTCGTGACTTTAACCATCAAACTATTCTTTTTACGATCCCACTCATCAACCAAAGTTAGTTTAGGATCTAAGCTTTCCAAACCAGGTAAAATTGCTACACCATCTCGATTAGTTTTCCCCTTAGCCAAGACTATGGAAGACCTTCCGAATCCCTCCATCTGATCATTTACGATCTCAACCGCAGCATCACTGACAGGCTTACCATCAGCAAAACTTGTTACCCAAACCAAACTATTAAAATGCCCCAACTTAGCGTGCACATGAAAGGGCGTTACTTGTGAAAAGAACCAAGTAGATTTTAATTTTTCTGGAGTTATCTTCCCTTCAATAACTCCGGAATCGTCCCCGAGCAGATCTCTCACTTTAAAGGGATACCGATAAGAGAGGTCTTCGACATTATATCCTTTTAAGTTTGTAACTCCTGTATCTCTAGTAGTAGCGGTTGTCGATGTATACGAGACGGCAACGTTATCGATATTAGTCAGATAAATCGGCAAATGCGAATCAACTCCCTTCTCAAGAACTGAAACTTCATGATCAAAAACGAACCTAGGAGGTCGTGATCCTGTTAGAAGTGTTAGATTAAACGGCTCTTGTAGTGGTCGATTAAAAGCATCCTTTAAACTTCCTGCAGACGCTGAAAAAGCGAGGTGTCTGTTAGCTGGTAGAAACTCATATAACTTAGCGTTAAAGCCCTCTTCCGTATTTGAAGTGTAAAGGCTTGTATCGCGCCACTGCGCTCTCCACATCTCTAGGCGCGCTTTATCAGAGATAAGTTTAGGTTCAAGTTGCACATCAAAATCACCATCTTTAGAAAGTGGTGCTGAAAAGACTAACTCCATTCCTTCTACGGGATTACACTTTTCACTCTGCTTTTCAGAAAGGGAGACACGGATAGGAGAGCCGGAATAGCTCCAACACCTTAAAGCTAAAAGTTTAAAGTCGCCAAACGTATTAAAATTATCGAGATCTTCTTCTTGCTCTCCTAGTTCAGTACCATCCTTAGCACTTAAACCTTTCGTTATATGCACACTTATCTTCTTATCTAGCGGTAGATCTTTTACAGGGATAACGTCATACCTACGCAACATAACTTCACCATCATCGTACTTAGCAAGAGTTGCATTAACCGCCACACTGCTTTCATCGAAACGAAGACTTAAAACGTTTTCAAGGCTCTCCAGATCGATATCAAGGTTTGTATCTACCCGTAAAACTGGCAAAGCGGGAGAGAGCCAATTCACAACACTTAAAGACAAGATACGTGGACGTTGTGTAATAAAAGATCTTCGAAATTCATCTACTAATTCAGAACCGTTTAAAGCCTTAATCCCAGCAGGAACAAGCACTTCATACTTTGTTGCAGGAAGAAAGGTACCACCGTTTTTAATTCTACACGCTAAAGTGTCCGTTGAGATCCAACGCCAATCACACGGCACTTCTGGCGAAAGTTTTATACCGAGCTTTGAAATATCTTGTATGGCAGAACCGAAAGGTGCCATCTGTGTATCAAACTGAATCACCATCTCTTGCCCGTTAGGCACATCCTCTCCCGTTGGTGTCATCCGAATAATATGTAAAGCTAATGCAGAATGCGGAGATAGAAAGATAGAAAAAAAGAGTACTAAAAAGGTAGTAATTTTCTTAGTTATCTTCATACGGATCACCTTAATTTTAAGCTGAAAAAATATCCGGAGAATATTATTTTTTTTACGTTACCGGACTTTGCTAAGATACCCTTGAAGGGTCTACTAGAGCAAGGTTTTTATCGTGCTAAGTCTTCTTTTCTAATGACTATCTTCGTTTTAGCAGGATGTGGAACATTTCTAGTAGAAAGGTGACTATTCCTTATTAGAAATTATCCTTCTTAAGGAACTTATTCTAGGTTCTGAAATATAGCATGGAAAAAAGGCTGCTCGATCTCCTCAAGAAACCGTTTCACACGGTGAAGCAGCACAATTCTAGATTCTGAAACGTAGCAGGAAAAAAGGCTGCTCGATCTCCTCAAGAAACCGTTTCACACGGTGAAGTAGCACAATTCTAGATTCTGAAACGTGGCAGGAAAAAAAGCTGCTCGATCTCCTCGAAAAACCGTTTCACACGGTGAAGCAGCACAATTCTAGATTCTGAAACGTAGCAGGAAAAAAGGCTGCTCGATCTCCTCGAGAAGCCGTTTCACACGGTGAAGTAGCACAATTCTAGATTCTGAAACGTGGCAGGAAAAAAGGCTGCTCGATCTCCTCAAGAAACCGTTTCACACGGTGAAGCAGCACAATTCTAGATTCTGAAACGTGGCAGGAAAAAAGGCTGCTCGATCTCCTCGAGAAGCCGTTTCACACGGTGAAGCAGCACAATTCTAGATTCTGAAACGTGGCAGGAAAAAAGGCTGCTCGATCTCCTCGAGAAGCCATTTTAGATTACTCCCTCTTGATACTATTTTTTTTTTAAAACAGTATTAGATGATCACCCCAACAAAGCTTGTACTATATGCGCCGATTGATTGGATTGTGCCATAATTGCCGCACTGGAGTCTCTTCTAATATTCGCTGCTACATTTCTAGCGCTCTCTTCAGCGACCTTAACATCCCGAATCTCAGACTGGGCACTAATACTTTCAACCTCACTAGTGGTGTTATTGGATGTTGCTGTGTTTAAGCGACTTACCGTAGCTCCGAGTTGTGCGCGTAACGCTGTAATTTCACCAGTGGTAGAAGCAGCTGCATCCAGAGCATTAGCACCTCCCTCCTGAGTTCCGATATCTCTTTTACTAAGGTCTTCTAATTTTTTACTCAGATCCAATCTAGAAACTTCAATCTGACTTCTTGAGCTACCGTCATTTCCAACTTGAATAGTGACACCTTTTTCATCAAACACCTTTGAACCGTTATATTCCGTAGTTTGCGCCACACGTTGCGCTTCCTGAGCTAAGGCATCATACTCCTCCTTCATCTGCGAACGTTGTTCATCAGAGTAGGTGCCGTTTGCAGATTGAGTAGCGAGCTCTGCCATCCTAGTAGTCATATCACTAATCTCAGATAGAGCAGAATCCGCGATATCAGCAGCAGAATTACCGGAACCGATATTACGATTTGCCACCTCTAAAGTTGCAGCTTCGCTCTCAAGCTTCGCCGCAATCGCCACTCCTGCTGCATCATCGGAGGTCTTATTGAGTTTAGATCCGCTTGATAATTTTTCTTCTGATTTTTTTACTTCCTGATTAGAAGAATTAAGATATCTCGATATAAGAGAATTTATTTTGCCAAGTGCCATAATACTCCTCACTTCTTGAGAGACCTGTTATAACAACTACTTACACGACAGGTCAGTACAATCCTTTTAGACCCTCCAAAGAAGTTTTTGCTGCATACTCCTAAGAGGTATGGTTTGTATCGACCTCCCTCGAAAATCCTTAATAATCTGACGCACTTTTAATATTAAAATATCAAACGCCGTTAGTTACTACAAAACTCCCCTCCTCTTGTAATTTTCTTTAAAATTATCCTAAACTTAGCCCTGATTACCCCCGCTGCAAATCATCTGTAAAAATTAAGTAAAGAGATATTTTGATGGGAGTTTGATAGCACCTTTCACGGAGTTTTTTATGACACGAAAAGAGGATTTATTATTGCTAAACGGTGATGAAGCTATTGCACAAGGTGCCTATGATGCAGGCGTTGCATTGGCGTGCGGATATCCAGGAACCCCCTCGACCGAAATTCTTGAGCACTATGCCAAAATTGGCGGCAAGGCACAGTGGGAGCCTAATGAAAAAGTTGCTCTTGAAGTTGCTATCGGAGTTGCCTTTACAAAAGCACGTAGCCTCGTAACCATGAAGCATGTTGGTCTTAACGTAGCAGCAGATCCTCTCTTTACTGTGGCATACTCCGGCATAACGGGTGCGCTTGTAATCGTATCTGCTGACGATCCAGGGATGGCATCTTCACAAAATGAACAGGACAACCGTTATTACGCTAAAGCCTCCGGATGTCCGATGTTAGAACCTGCCGATAGTCAAGAGGCGTACGACTTTACACGTTTGGCCTTTACCCTTTCTGAAAAATATCAGATCCCTGTTATTTTACGAATTACAACACGAGTCTGTCATACTAAGGGTAAAGTTTTACGTAGTGCAGTAAGTGCTGCACCACAAACAAGCTTTGAGTATAATATTAAGCAGCAAGTTATGGTTCCTGCTAATGCTCGTCCTGCACATAAACGTTTACGTGAAAAATTGGCTCAGATCGCAACGTGGAATGAAACAGCACCTTGCAATACAGTAGAGATAGCTGACCCTGAAATGGCGATTATCACCTGTGGGGTTTCGTATCTTCATGCAAAAGAGGCTTTCCCCACTGCAAGTTTTTTTAAGATCGGCATGGCGCATCCATTACCTCTAGCCGCCATTACGGCTTTTAGAGAAAAGGTGAAGCGGTGTCTCGTTATAGAGGAAGGAGAGCCTTTTATCGCAGAAGCGTTACGTGCAACAGGACTCACTATCGAAGATAAGCCGGAGGTGTACCGTTTCGGAGAATTAAATGTTGAACGTGTCCGCAAGATCGTAAACGGAGATACCTCACCTGATCCTGTAATCCCAGCAGGTAAACCACCGCAGCTATGTAATGGCTGTCCGCACCGAAAATCATTTGAAGCGCTTAAAGCAACAGATTGTATAGTGGCGGGAGATATCGGGTGCTATACCCTTGCAGCCATGCCTCCTTTAGAGGCTTTACATACGCAGCTCTGCATGGGAGCGAGTATCGGAATGGGGCTTGGTATGCGTCAGGCACTCTCTGACAATGAAGCTCGACGTGTCGTCAGTGTTATCGGGGATAGTACATTTTTCCACAGCGGCATCACAGGACTTGTTGAAGCGGTCTACAACAAACCTGCAAATGGACACGTTGTTGTCATCCTTGATAATAACACTACTGCCATGACAGGTTTGCAGGAGCACCCAGGTACAGGTGCTACACTCACTCACGCACCTGGTAATAAAATAATTATTGAAGATCTAGTACGTGGACTCGGCATTACTGAAGTTTATGTTGTAGACCCGCTCTTAGAAAACGACCGCCTTAAGGAGCTACTCCTTTTGGCACGGAATAAGGATGAAATCACCGTCATCATCTCACGACGCAGCTGTATTTTAGCAGCAAAAGCAAATGCTCGTCGGGCAAAAAAGGAGAATCAATAAAGATGTCAAAAAAATCTACAGATATAGTAATTGCTGGACTAGGTGGACAAGGTGTCTTAACGTGCGCAAACATCGTTGCTTATGCCGCCTTTCTTGCTGGTTTTGATGTTAAAGAATCAGAAGTTCACGGCATGAGTCAACGTGGCGGTTCTGTTTCAAGTGATATCCGTTTTGGAGAAAAGATCTTTAGTCCAATGATCTCGAGTGGAGAGGCTGATTTCTTAATCCTCTTATCAGATACTGAAGAAGCTCGTAGTTTACACTATCTACGTCCGAAAAGCGGAGTTGTTTTATATTCATCAAAGATAGACGTTAAAGCTTTACCGCTTCCAGCAGTATTAAATACCGTACTTCTTGGCTCCTTAAGTAAGTTGTTAGAGGGAGAGCAAAACATTCCTACGCAGTGCTGGGAAGAGGCTATTACAAAACACGTTCCAGCAACATTTATTAAAGAGAACTTAGAAGCTTTTAAACTGGGGTTACTACAATGACAGAGACGATATCTCAAGATTACCTTTCGCAAGACTATTTACGTCGCTTACAATTGCAACGTCTACAAGCGATTGTCTCAAGGGCATACGACAATGTTTCTCTTTTTAGAAACCGTTTAGATGAGCGTGGCATTAAGCCGACAGATATAAAAAGTTTAGAGGACATTCAGAAACTACCCTTTTCCTATAAGCAGGACTTACGCGATTCCTACCCCTTCGGTTTATTTGCCTCCCCGATGAAAGATATTATTAGGCTGCATGCCTCTAGTGGCACAACGGGGAAGCCGATTGTTGTAGCCTATACAAAGGAAGATTTAAAAGTTTGGTCAGACTCCGTCAGACGCTCCTTAAGTGCAGCAGGGCTGACCTCTTCTGATATTATTCAGAACTCCTATGGATATGGACTTTTTACGGGTGGATTAGGTGCTCATTATGGGGTAGAAGCCTTAGGTGCTACCGTTATCCCAACTTCTGGTGGCAACACTGATAGGCAACTAATGGTTATGCAAGATTTTGGAGTAACTGCTATCAGTTGCACACCCAGCTACCTTACGCACATCGTCAATCGTGCTGCTGAAATCGGAATTGATCTGAAAAAACTCCCCATAAGAACTGCTATACTTGGTGCAGAACCGTGGAGTGAGGAGATGGGCTCTTGGTTTGAGGAGCAAGCAGGTATTAAGGCTTATGATATTTATGGACTTTCTGAGATAACTGGACCAGGTGCTGCTGCACAATGTGCAGTGCGTGAAGGTTTGCACGTTTTTGAGGACTATTTTTACCCTGAAATTATAGATTCAGAAACAGGTGAAGTTCTACCGGATGGTGAAGAGGGAGAGTTGGTTCTAACAACTCTGTGTAAAATGGCGATTCCGATGATTCGTTATTGCACAAGGGATATAACTTCGATCATTACTGAACCGTGCCCTTGTGGTCGTACCTTACGTCGAATCCGTCGTATTTCACGTCGTGCTGATGATATGATTATTTTACGTGGAGTTAATATCTATCCGTCGCAGATCGAAGCAGCTTTATTATCAGTGGATGGTACGCTACCAGTTTATCAGATTGTACTAACAAAAGAACGTGGCTTAGATCAAGCAACTATTGAAGTAGAAGTTACACCGGAAATTTTCAGTGATAAGATCGGTGCCTTGCAGCAATTAAGACGGAAGCTTGAATATACCTTAGAGACTACCACCAGTATTCGCATAGCTGTATCATTAGTTAAGATGAATACAGTTCAGAAGAGTGAGGGCAAGGCCGTAAGGGTAATTGATAATCGTAATAAGTGATCTTTTTACTTATTATAAATAAATGAAGCTAGAAGTGGTGAGGGCAAAGCTGTTAGGGTGATTGATAGTCGTGGTAAACAATCTACTCACTTATATAAATAAATAGAGTTAGAAGTGGTGAGGACAAAGCTGTTAGGGTGATTGATAATCGTAGTAAACAATCTACTCACTTATATAAATAAATAGAGTTAGAAGTGGTGAGGACAAAATCTGTTAGAGTAATTGATAATCGTAGTAAACAATCTACTTATCAAATAATAGGATAAAAACTATCTCGGGGGTGGCGATTTTCTATGGTTAAAAAAGATAGTTAAGTGCTATGCTCAATCTATCATTGAGAACGGTAGCGCTAAAGAATGTTTAAAGTTTTTTAAACTTAGTAAATTAGCAAGGAGGTTTTATTATGATATTAAAGCAGATCTCTATATTTTTAGAGAACAAAGAAGGTCAGCTATCTTTTCCATGTCAGCTTTTAGCAGATAACGGCATAAATATAACAGCGGCGTGTTTGGCAGATACCAGCGAGTTCGGAATATTACGACTTATTATAGAAAATCATGAAACTGCCACCAAGATCTTACAGGAGAACGGCTATGCCGTTAATATTACAGAGGTGGTTGCTGTAGCTGTTTCTGATGAACCAGGGGGGTTGTCAAAGATCCTTGAGGTTGTAGATGCGCAAAAATTAAACGTTGAATATATGTATGCCTTTTCGACGAAAAATAAGGAAAAAGCCTTATTAGTTTTCCGTTTTTCAGATCCGGAACTAGCAGCTCGTGTCTTACAAGATTATGAAGTACCAACCATCTGGTAAGAGACAATAACTTAAGTTAAGTATCCTTTTCTTAACTTCTGCTCCTAACACTTTTTACCTCCGTAAAGATCTAGCTAATTCGCTTTGTGGTATAAGCCCGTTCAGTTGTTCTTAGAGGGTGAATTTTTTACCTCCGTCCAGATATAGCTAATTCGATTTGCTGTATCACCCCGACCTATCGTCCCTAAAGGGTAACACTTTTTACCTTCGTCTAGATCTAGCTAATTCGGTTTGCTGTATCACCCCGTCCTAGCGTCCCTAAAGGGTAACACTTTTTACCTTCGTAAAGATCTAGCTAGTTCGATTTGTAATATAAGCCCGTTCAGTTGTTCTTAGAGGGTGAATTTTTACCTCCGTCCAGATCTAGCTAATTCGGTTTGCTGTATCACCCCGTCCTAGCGTCCCTAAAGGCTAACACTTTTTACCTTCGTAGAGATCTAGCTAGTTCGATTTGTAATATAAGCCCGTTCAGTTGTTCTTAGAGGGTGAATTTTTTACCTCCGTCCAGATCTAGCTAATTCGGTTTGCTGTATCACCCCGACCTATCGTCCCTAGTGGGTAGAAAATTCATCCGCCCTTATTTTTAAGTTATTTCTTAATTTATCAAGAATGAGAATAAAAGGTAAGTGGCGGCAAAAAAAGAAGCCGCCACATCTACTACCAAAATCTATTAGCTACCTTTATGATAAAAAGGAGTCTTTAACTAAATAAAACATACCATCCTTTCCGCCCTTCCGGTTTAACTTTATTCCAGAGGTCTTGTATTTCCTTATAGTTCAAAGTATTATCATTAACAAGTTTCACTGGAGGTATTGGATCTCCATTCAGATCTTTTGTAGCTACATAAACATCTTTGTCTATTTCAACCAATCCAAACTTCTTTATAATTATTTCACGAGCTTCTTCAAGTTTATTACCACCTTCATGTGAGCTACCGATTATTACGGCCCTTTCTTCCCCCAAAATTGTGCCAAAAGATTTCAGGGCATTATAGCTGAAGTGAAACAGAACCCCAGGCTTTCGTTCTGTTTGACCCCAAAATACACTAACTGGATCTGTACTACGTTCTGCGGAAATACCTAAACTTCTATACACGTTAACTATAAAGCCAGCCATTTCCTCAAGAGCTGCATAATATTTTTTATAATCTTCTATTGTTTTTAGTTTGTTATCTTGTAATCCCCCTGCTGCTTCTCTATGAACACTATCTGGAAAACTCACATCTTTTAGGTTATGAGCCCCCCCCCGCAGATCCTGCGAGTTCTTTTTCACCTTTGCCAGTATTAAGCGTATTAGCCATATTATACCCCATATAAAAAATCTACTTCCGTTAACTATATAATAAGCACCTAATATAAATTATAAAAATAGTTACAAAGTAACCTATATATATTCATCTAATCCCTAAATTTGCTTCAGTTTATTTAAAAGTACCTTATAAACTCCCCCTAATAAAGCACTATTATTAAACTTTTTCTGTTTCCCGTTGAACGTCCCTGCCCGCACTGGCACTAACGGGAAATGCCAATTTTTTAAACTCCTAAGACTTAAGTCTTAAAAGGTAAAAGACGACAACTTAAGGTGAATATCCTTTCTAGGAGGAGTATGAAAAGCGCTATCTGCTTGATTTCCTGTCATGATCAAAAAGGGATCGTAGCAAAAGTAACAAATTTTATTTTCTCTAATAACGGCAACATACTACACTTGGATCAACACATCGACCCTCAAAGTGAAACTCTATTTATGCGCGTTGAATGGCTACTAGATGATCCTGCCGTATCTCTAAAAACCCTCTCTGAAAGTTTTCAAAGCATCGCAAACTTTTTTAACATGGACTACACAATACACTTATCGGAAGAGAAGGAGCGTGTTGCCATCTTTGTTTCTACCGTATCTCATTGCCTCTACGATATTCTCTTAAAGGTAAAATCGGGGGAGCTTAATTGTGAAGTTCCGTTAATTATTAGTAATCACACCACCTGCCGAGAAATTGCTGACTATTTCAATATTCCTTTCTATTACTTTGAAAAAAATAACGGTAATTTTTTAAAAATAGAAGAGGAAGAGGTGGCACTAATTAAGAAATATGAGATTGATACCCTACTTTTAGCACGTTATATGCGGATCCTTTCTCCACAATTTGTAGAAAAATTTCCAAATAGAATCATAAATGTACACCACTCATTTTTACCGGCATTTGTCGGAAAAGCTCCCTATGAACAAGCTTTTGCACGTGGTGTTAAAATTATCGGAGCCACCAGTCACTACGTTACAGCAAAATTAGACTCCGGTCCCATTATCGAGCAAGCAACCGTTCGTATCAACCACAGCGATACTGTTAAAGACTTGCAACGTAAAGGAAAAGAGCTAGAGCGTCTAGTCCTTTCAAAAGCTCTTCAATTACACCTAGCAAAAAAGATCCTCGTCTATAACAACAAAACTGTGGTTTTTGATTAAAAGTATAACGATCAATTAAAAATCGAACCGTTTGATGCTAAATAAAAAATTGATAAAAGTGATACCACTGCAAAGGATATTTTAAAGTCAACGTCTCTAAATTTTTTACATATAACTGTATAAAATCTCTTAAATGCGACCTTTGAAAACACTCCTCCGGAACTTCTTTAAAAAATAACCTATAAGAGTTCCCTCTCTCTTTTAAACAATGGATAAAAAAAGTAGGCGCATTCATTAACTGCACAAACTTAAAAACACCGCTAGGAAATCGCACCTCCTTCCCAAGAAATAAAAACCTTTCGAACTTCTCGGGCACTTTTGCAGAAACCCGATCCCCTGCCATCACTACTAGTGCTCCTTTTTTTAATTCGTCATCTATCAGAGCAGCTGTTTCAATACCGATCTCTTCTACCGCATGAAAAACCACCATCTCAAAAGAGAGGTGTTTTTTTATAAATTCGTGAAAAATAGCTGATTGTGAAACCTGCATAAAAACATGCACTCGAAGAGGTTTTAATAATTGAATAGAGTTGAGAACACCGAGTGCAGCTTCTCCATTTCCTAAGTGAGAAGATATTAAAAAACACCCCCTCCCTTCACTTAAAGATCTCTTAAAGGTCTCAATATCATCATTAGAAGAGACAAATTCAGGGATGTTTTTTTTTAGTGTATAGATGTCAAACTTATCAACCACCGCAAAAACATACGATAAGATATGAGAAAACGGTGAGAATTTAGTAACCCTAAGCCCATGTGCTCTCTGATAATTATTTAAAATACTTAAATATGAACGTGACGCTTTTCTTGCAGAAACTGCACATAAAAAGATCAGAAAAGAGATCGGGATCAATATTAACTTTAAAACTCTCTTATTGAAACTTTTATAAATAATCCACAAAAGCTCTAATCGATAAATGCCCGCCCCCTGCTCTTTTTCTTCAAACCACTCTTTTTTCATCTTTAAGAATCTTCAGTTTTATCCTGCCTTATCTTCAATAGATACCCCGTCAGGAATTTTGTCGACAAATACGCAAAAAGCAAGCCGCCTCCTAAGACTAAACCTAAGGTTTTTGTTAAAGTAAATGTTGTAAAGGCAAGTAATCCGAACCCTACAAAACTGGTTAAAAACGATCCCAAAACAGCATAAGAAGTTGCGGCAGAATGCAGAGTAGTAGAAAAAATTATATAATCCAGACTTAGCCCCATCAAAAGAAAGAAAGATAGTAGATGAAAAAAAGTTATCGGATGGTGCAATACCCCACACAAAGCAAGTATCGATAATATCGATAGTAGTGATGGTAGGAGTAAAAATAAGCCCCGTTTCCCATAAACAGCTAGAAGAAAAAACATCAAGACCGCAAAAGTTCCTGCCAACAAACGATAGACTTCAAGACGGTACCTTGCAAATGATTCTACAATAAATTTCTGTGGCGAAATTATAAGGGTATCTTTTAGATCGTCTGTTAAATCTATCCAGTGCGGAAGTTGAATAATTGAATAATATCCCCTTTCTCCTCTTAGTATAAAATTATTTAAGTTTTCCTTTAAAAAAGGAGGAAGGGTCGCATTTTCCAGATCTAAAAAGTCCCCTCCCAGACTTAGCTCTTTAGATAGCTTTAATTTTCCTTGCAAATCACTACTTTTTTCACCGAAAAGATCTTCAATTAAAGCTGCATTTTCTCGTTGCCGTTTTAAAGATGGGATAAACGATGATAAACGCATTTTAGGCAGGTCAGGCATCCTTTCAGCTAAAGACTCTTCACGTTCTAAAAGTCCCTGTAAGGTGTCAGCAGGCGTAAGTAAAAAAGTAGTGTCCGTTGCAGCATTAAGTTTATGAAAAAGAACGTCCTCCGCTAAGAGATCTTTATCGGGGGTATAAAAGTTCTGAATTGAATCATTGGTCACTACTTGAGAACAGCCGTAAACCAAAAATAAAGAGAAAAAAACCGCCACAAAAAACCTGCACTTTGGCGGAAGTTGAAGGTTATGAATGGTATACCTCTTAAAGGAAAATTCCCTGCCTCCTACCCAATTTTTAGTAAGTAAAATATAAAACCCTACAACAAAGAGAAAAGCTGAAAGCATTCCGAACATTGAAAAGAGAGCGATCTGGCGTAAAATAATCAATCCGGAGAAAAGTAAGGGCGTAAAAGCTAAAAGCGTTGTTAATAAAGCCATTAGCAAATTTTTAAAAATTTTATGTAAAGCAGAGATACCATCTGCACCTTCCATGCGAGCGATGAAAAAATGTAACGAATAATCAACAGAGATACCTATCAACGTTGTTCCAAAAACAAACGTCAAGATATGCAAGTTACTAAAAAAAATAGAGGTCGCCATAAAGGCACTAAAGAATGCAAAAGAGGTCGCCAAGAATAGGGGTAAAACAAATTTAAAGTTTCTAAAGAAGAAAAAAGCAATTCCAAAGACAAAAGAGAGCGATAAAAATGACAGGAAATTGATCTCTTTTTTACTCTGTTGTGCTGCTAACGCTGCATGAAAAGGGCTACCACTAAGGTGTACTTTAAAAGAATCTGTATTAAATTTAGTAAGATCATCTTTTAGAGTCTGCAACTTCTTATAAACACCATCATCCATAAAATTAGGAGTAACTCTAAACTTAAGTACCGTTAATACATAATATTTCCCATCTTGACTATATTTACGAAGTAAGAAGCCGTCTTTATTTTCCCAGACACCGTTAGCACGTGGTAAATTTAAAATATAATTTTTAAATAATAGAAACGGATCTTCCGAAATAGAGAGAAATTGCGGCGTAAATGCACTAAATAGAGCAGCTAAATTTTTATTATAAATACCGTCAAAATCTCTCTTTAAAAGCAGCCCCCTATCCTCATCAGATAATAACCCGCGACGATATTTTGAGATCTCTTGTATTACCCCTTGTAAATCATCAAAATTAAATGATGAGATATTTTTAAAATCATCTCCCGAGATTGTTTTAGTAATCTCTTTTGCCCCTTGTAAGGCTGCCTGCTCTGTTTCAGCTTCAAACAAAAGCTGGATAGTATTTGAGAACTTATCTGCTAAGAGCTTATTAGCTTCATAAGCTTCAGAACTTCTATCTTGAATCATCGATAAAAGATCAGTTTCAAAAGTAGGTGGTGCTAAAAAAAGGGAAAAGAGAGCACTAATAAAAAATACCACTACTAAGATCTGCGCTATTTTTATGATTTTTTTAAGAAACACTATAACTCTATCTTAATATTTATCTTGTCTGAATTCTTATAATCGATCACAACATCCGTTAAGGCTTTAGCAGTACCACGCACTGTTACTGTTTTTAAAACGGCGGCTACCTGCGCTTTTAACGGAGTAAGCCTCGCACTCCAGACAACACCATCTTGATAGTCTACCGCAAAATCAGCAAAAAGTTTGGAATAATCTCCCTTTAAGAAACTATCGATCGCTGCATTAATCGCTTGTGCTTCCTGATTAGCTCCTAACGGGTAACGTTGTTCAGCACCTGCCATTATCACATTAAAAGAAAGTGGGGTAATTACATATTTTACAGGCACAGGGTTTATAACATTCCAGACCAGCTCTCTACCATCTCTTACAGAAAAGGTGCCACTACTATCTAAAACGATTCCGAGATCTCCCAAAGTTTTGCTCTGTTTAAAAGTTCCCCGACATGAAAGGCTATTAGCGATGACCTGTTTTATCTTCGGAGGAAATGCTCCTATCCTTTCGGCATAACATTCAGAAAAAACACCTAGTAAAAGTATAATAATAAAAGAAAACTTCTTCATTTTGACCCAACCTGCAATTTTCTTAAAAACGGCTGTGGCAGTTCAAACAAACTTTCTTTTGTTTTTAAATCAACCACCATTTGCTTAGTTTCTGCCTTGCAAAGCTTCTCTAAGCTGGCACTGTCCGTAATCAAATATTTAAAAATCAGTAGATTATCACTCGGCACTAATTCAGCCTTAACATCTATCAACTGCCCAAAGCGACACGGCTTAATATACTTAATTTGCAACAAGATTACAGGTGCAGCAAAGCCGAGTTCAGCCATCGTCGTATAACTAAGTCCAATCTCTTCAAGAAAAGCACAACGAGCCTCTTCAAGGTATTTAAGATAATTCCCATGCCACGCCACTTGCATCGGATCTACATCATAAAAAGGTATCTTTATCGTAACTGTTTTTTCCATTTCCTAAGATAATACCTTAAAAGATTAAACGGTGCGATACAGCAAAGATATGTATGTAAAAGCGAGATGCTACAATTATCACGCACTTTTTTAAAATGGGAAACTCCACCGACAGGATAGGTAACTTTCGTTTTTAAATTGATTATCTCTATCCCCTCCCAACAAGAACGCACCAGTATTTCAATATCAAACCCCATCCTCATAAATTTTAACTTAGGGATTACAGGACGAAGGCCTTGTAAGGGATAAATTCTAAAACCACACATGGCATCAGCAATCTTATTTGAAAGGGTCTCCACAGAAACCCAAAAATTAGTAAACTTATGCCCCCAAAAGTTACTTCTTGGAACAGACTCATCAAACTCCGGCACACCGTTAATTAAGGCTTGCGGATTTTGCACAGCAAGATCCATAAAAGATTTAAGATCTTGCAGGTTATGTTGCCCATCAGCATCAATCTGAATTATATGTGTAAATCCTGCACTCTCCGCCTCTTGAAGACCTGCTATAAAAGCAGCGCCCTTACCCTTATTTTTTCTCAACTCAAGATACCTTACGTTCTTATCAGTCACTAATTGCCTAAGTTTTAACGTTTCATCTTCAGAGCTACCGTCATTAACGATCAGAAGGGGAAGATTTAACGCTAAGAGGTGGGGCAAAAAACGGTTTAGATCTTCATAGTGGTTATAAAACGGAATCAAGATTACAAAACGTAACATCGCTTTTTCTTAAGAGCCTTTCGTTAATATACCGGAGGAACAAACAAGATCTCCTTTTTTATAAAGAAAAGAGAACTTGTTTTCTGCACTTTTGACCACCTCTAAAGTAACCTGATCTGTTGAAAAGATTATTGCTGCAAACTTTAATTTTAAAATATCAAAATCAGTAGCAAGCACCCCCCAGAACTGCTTTAATACTAGGTGCACAAAACTTACCTGCACTACACCAGGTAATATTGCAACTTCAGGAAAGTGCCCTTGAAAGTAGACCGCATCACGCACGAAACTCAACTTAGCTGTAAATGAAGTATCATTCCAAACCACATCTTCTAAGAGGGGCTCCATCACATTATTAGCAAAGAGAGGAGCTATCGCTTCCCGTAAGATCTTTCCTTGTGAATTAACGGGGATCTCATAGACATAACGAAATTTTTTAGGAAGTGTCACATCATCAAAGGTGTGCGAAACTGCACGATTTAAAAGTAAATTTAACTCTCTTTTAGAATTTACCTTTAAAAACTCTCTACCTTCTTGAGTAAGTGTAATAACAGCACTCAAATGGGTATCATTATCAAGCAAAACTAAATAGCACCTCTGTACATACGGATGCTTCTGAAAGGCTTCTTCCATGTCAGGGAGAGAAACTAATTTTTCAAAGATCTTAACCACACGATCTGTTCTACCTTTTAATATAAACGTTCGACTTTCATCGTGAAGTTCAACAGCATCTTGCATCTGAAAAGGGCTCTTGCAAGAAAACTCAGACGAAACAGCTAGACGTTTTTCACCATCAACTGTCACAGAAACAGCTGGAAAAATATGCCAAAGCTGCCCATTTTTCTGCTGTCTAGATGCAACACCTCCAGTTTCAGTACTACCGAATATTTCAAAAGGAGAGACCCCAAAGAGATCGTACGTTGCTTGAGAAGTATCCTCTTTTAAGAGGCTACCTGAAGTAAAAATCGCCAGATAGTTATCAGAAAAAGAACATTGCTCTTTATACTTAATAAGCTTATCCAAAAAGGTAGGTGTAGTAACAAAAAGGAGTTTTTTATACAATGACTGCTTTTTTTGTAACGCTTCAGGTGTTTCAATTAAATCTAAATCAACCGTTAAAGCAGCAGATATCGGAAATAATAATTTCCAGAGCATCCCATAAACATGGTAATTAACAACAGAACCTATCACCGTAGGAGAACTACTCAGATGATCCTTCTGCGTTTCAAGGATATTTTCCACCTCCATAGCTAAATTTCTGTAAGTCTTTTTTATCTGCTTAGGCGTACCGCTACTGCCTGAACTAAAAAATGAGATCTCTTCCGCACTCATTTCAGAAAAAGTAAAGTCTGTTTGCGGCAATTTTAGAGGTACCTTTATAACTTTTTTACTATCAAGAGACTCCGGCACGTCATGATTAGTTACCAAGAGTGTGGAGTTATTTAATAAGGGGGCTAAAAAAGCAGGCTTTATGAAAGGAGGTAATAATAATCGTTTATGAGCTTGCAACAAGGCAAAAAAGCAGGTCGCAAAAAGCAACTCATCATCAAGGATAAATAGAAGCACCTCTTTTTCAGGAAGCTTAGAAAAATAAGCTGCGTACTTAGCAACATTATCTTCAAAAGCCCCTCTCGTAATAGCTTTACCATTATTGATAAAGAGGGTTTCAGTAAGATCTCTATCTCGAGCAGTAAAAATAATTGAAGCATGAACTGACATTAAAAGCACCTTCTACGTATAAAATATTCAGAAGCAAACATTAGCCCTATCAAAATATATGATACAAACCCATTATAAAGAACCCAAACTTCATCGGAAGCAAAGAGTGTCAGAAAGGAAAGTGTAAGATTAAATAATAAAAAGAGAGACCAAGCTATCGTTACCTTTCTAGTATATATCTTTTTCTCTTCACTAAGATTAGGTTCTATTTTTTCTGCAAAAAGTTGTGCTAGTGGTTTGCCCTTTAATGACGAGGTAAACAATATAAAAAAAACACTATTTATCAGCACAGGGTATAATTTAGCAAAAACGGCATCTTTAAAAAGTAAAGTAAGCACTATCAATGCAATGCCGCCAAGGGTAGGTAATAATTGTCTTTTACAAAAAAAAGAAACCGCTACAATTAAAGACAACAATAAGGCCATCGTTACAGGCGCTGCTCCATTTTTTAAGGCGCAGAAGATCAAGACAGGATAGATCAAAACGAAACAGACATAACTCACTCTTTTGGAGCCTATAACTAACTTTTTTATGTGCATATTTAGTCATTAGCTAAAAGTATTAAGCCTTACCCCTTAATTTTTAGAACCTTTAAGCTCGAAAATTAAATTGGGGAGTTCTTATTCATTAATTATCTTCTCCACTACTGATATTCGAGAGATCTTATTCATTAACTATCTTCTCCACTACGGAGATCAGATCTCCGAGAGTTCTAATCTGCTTAAACTCTTCAGGATTAACTTTACGTCCCATAAACTTTTGCAAGCGAACTATTAAATCAACCGCATCAATACTATCCAAATCCAGATCTTCGAACAATTTACTATCTTCGTTAAGGCTCTCCCTCTCACAATCAAAATCGCTAACCAAAATATCAATTATCCGTTGAGATATTTCAGATCTCGACAAACGTGACATACCTCCCTACTCCTCAACTGAAATATCGCTATTAGTAATTATGAAATCAAGTAAAGACTCAACTGAATAGAAATACTTCCTATTCTCTTTCTGTTCAGAGCCAAAGTTAACCTTGTATTTTTTTTTCAGTGCCAAACCCGACTCCAGAGCATCGATTGAATCCAAGCCCAGCCCTTCTCCGAAAAGAGGTGCAGCCGTCTCAATATCAGAGACAGTAACATCTTCTAAATCAAGCGCCTCAATAATCAGAGCTTTTATCTCGTTTGCAAGTTCTTCTCTTTTCACAGCTTTACATTAAAAAAAATCAATAATTGTAGCTTTATATAACTTTATCTAAAAAAAGTCTACAAAGCTTCAATAACACCTTTGACATGATTTGCAAATGATTTTGCATTGTTATGCGCCGATTGAGTCTCGTCTTTAAAATCAGCAGCATAACACAAAGAGCCAACCTTAAAAGAAAACTTCGAACGCTCTCTATTTGCGACATACCATTTTTTAGTCCTTCCTAAAGTAGGGGGGTGGCAACGTATCCGTATCGGTAAAACAGGATATCCAGATAAGAGTGCAAGGTGTGCAAAACCTCGCTTGAACGGCACCTCACCGAATTCACTTCTTGTTCCTTCTGGGAAGATAACTAGATTAAACCCCTCCCCCAACGCCGTAGTAGCCTCATTAAAGAGAAGAGTTGAATCATCCTGAACTACAAAATAAACATACTTAACGATCCTTTTTACGAAGAAATTTTCAGCCAAAGCGCCTTTTACGAAACTGAGAGTTCTCGGCACCATCCCGATGAGAATCACTACATCAATTAAGGTAAGATGATTTGCAACAATGATTGTACTTCTGCACCCTTTTAAAGGTAGAAGGTGTGTTGTGTCGACCTTGATTAGACGCAGCACACTCATTAAAGACACAAAAAGCTTCCACGCATAATGAATAACAGTAGCGATAACTAAACGACGTTTATCCTTCTTAACTAAAATAGTAATTAACGGGATTACTATAAATCCGATCAGCAAGCTTCCCATTCCAAAAACAAAGAAGCAGAAAACCGTTAAAATTGAACGCAAAAAAACCATTAGGGAACCCTCACTAGGGAGAAGTTATCGGCATGGATATGATCTTTTTCCCCCTTTAAAAAGGTGTGCATCTCATCAAAAGAGAAATCACTCTCTGCCTCACTATTGTTGCGATATGTAACTTTAACTTTAAAATCAGATTCTTTTTCAGAGAGAAAGAGAGAGAGTCCGTGCGCCGCAACGCTCGGAACATATCCATTATAAAAATCGGGGGTCTCTTCCTCAGCGTACACGAAAAGAGTTGATCTTCGAAAAAGGGTCGCTTCTAAGAAACCCATCTGTAAAGTCTTAATCCCTGCCGAAATCGTTGTATACTCGGCTTTATTATTAAAAAGGAGTGAGAAAAATCCTGCCGCTGCGTTATGAACAGAAGAGCTAAAAACTGCTGGAGAAAGCTCCTTTTCTACAAAAAACTGCTTAAATAGCTTTAGTGCCAACCCCCATTCACCAAATTGCGAGGCGAAGACAGAGGGAAAGTCATAACTTTCCAAATTGTAGGGAATTGCTTTTTTAGCTAAAAACAGTGATTCTTTTTGTAGAAAGGACATCCGCCTGCGTAACATCGGCGGGATAAAAGAAACATCCTCGGAAGAAAACGTTGACTCCGGTGTTATGATACTAGGATTATGAATATAAAAGATAAAATTTTTCATTTTCTAATTTTTATATCGGTAATACCACTATTGTTATTTTTAACAACGTGCAGCTCTCGCACTCAAACAATCGACAACACCACAAAGCCCGATCCAGATCTCATATATCTCACTAACGAAGAGCCTGTTTTAAGCAGTTGTCTACTTCCACACTTATTGGAAAAGTCAGGTCTCTTCATACACTATATCAATGGAAAATATAAAGATAAAAACTTTTATTTTGAAAGTATTATTAAGATAACAGATGAAACTTTTAAAGTCGTTGCCACTACTTCCATCAATAGACTTTTTTCATTATCACTGGGGAGATCAGGAGAAGTCTCAATTGAATCGGAGCTTTCTTCTGTAATAGGTTTTCAACCTGAATATATCGCCACAGATCTGGCCTTAATTTATCTTCCTACCGCTACGTTGCGTACATGCTTACCAAGTAACTATTCAATAACAGAAACACCACTTACGGAGAGAGGTTTTCTTAGAACAATTTCACATAAAGGTGCAACTATCTTCAAGATTACTTATTATACGGCGGATCGATATAACAGTGATGTCGATCTAAAAAATCTTCTTAGAAATTATCAATACAGTATAAAATTAGGATCACAGTAGATGATAACACTTTCAGATCTAGGGATAATTTCAGCATTGGGCGAAGGGAAAACTTCCACACTTAAAAACGCCCTTAGTGGTAATACTGCAGGGATGCAAAAAGTAAGGGGGATTATCCCGAATCAAGAGATAATCTGTGGCGTTGTTAACTCTACCCTCCCTCAAATTAACCTTCCTCAATACGATATCAGAGCAAATAGACTCCTCCTTGCTGTTGTAGAGCAATTAAAAGAGAGTATTGCAAGATTAAAAAAAGAATATCCACTAGACAGACTCGGCATAGTGCTCGGTAGTAGTAATACCGGAATTGAAGAGGCTCAAAATAACATCAACCACTGGCTTGCTGAAGGGGTTTGTCCAAAAGACTTTGATATTTCGCACCTAGAGCTGGGCTCACCGAGTGCTTTTTTACAAGATCTCTGCGGTTTTCGTGGTCCTGCTTATACCGTTTCGACAGCTTGCTCTTCGGCTGCCAAAGCTATTAGCTCAGGCAAGAAGTTACTGCAATATGAGATATGTGATGGTGTACTTGTAGGCGGTGTTGATGCTTTATGTAGCCTTGCAACAAACGGCTTCTTTGCACTAGAAGCTCTTAGTACAACACTAACTAATCCGCTCAGCATAAATAGATCTGGGATCAACTTAGGAGAAGGTGCTGCTTTATTTATTATGGAAAGAGATAAAGGTGGGATCCAACTTTTAGGCGCGGGAGAATCTTCAGATGCTTACCATTTAACAGCGCCCGATCCGGAAGGAGCAGGTGCAAAAAGTGCCATGTTGGCAGCTTTAGCTGAAGCAGAGATCCCCCCCCAGCGCTATCGATTATATCAATCTACACGGAACAGGAACTACACATAATGACAAAATGGAGACTAAGGCTATTTTTGAACTCTTTTCTGATTCTGCAATCTGCGCTTCCACAAAACCGTTAACGGGACATCTTTTAGGGGCTGCGGGAGCGCTTGAATTAGCCCTATCTTGGCTAATGCTCTCAAACTTTAATAAAGAAAAAGAGTTAATTCCGCACGTTTTTGATAACGCACCAGATCCGGAGCTCTCTCCGATCAGGCTTGCCCAAAAAAACGAGCACGGCATAATAAACACTATTTTAAGTAATTCTTTTGCCTTCGGCGGCAGTAATGTCACGTTAATAATAGGAAAAGACTTTTAACAGAGATAGATATGGATTTAAATTTACTTTTTACCACATAAGCCTCCTATGATCCTTCTTTCCGATGTAATAGCGGAATCACAAACTCCCGCTGGTATTACCACAAAAGTAACTATAACCGAACAGGATGTTTTTTATGATGCAACGTTACAAGGCACCGCCAGCTACATTGCTCTTGAATATATGGCTCAAAGTATCGGTGTATTCGCAGGTTTATACGATCTTTCTAAAGTCCCACCACGTCAACCTAGCGTCGGTTTTATCTTAGGAACTCGTAAATTTAAAACTTACATCCCTGTTTTTAAAGTAAATGAAACGTATTTTATCCGAATTAAGCAGGAATTATTTGATTCTGAAATGGTATCTTTTGATTGTTCAATATATGATTGTGCTGATAAGTTGTGCACAGAAGCAGTTATCAATGCTTATCGTCCACAAGATTTAAAAGCGTTTATGAAGGATTATCAATGAATAAATCCGTTTTAATTACAGGATCGAGTCGAGGAATCGGAAAAGCTGCCGCCCTACACTTAGCCGCAGCCGGTTATGATATAGTTCTGCACTACCATAAAAATAAAGAAGGTACTGAAGCACTCCGTGCACACTTGAACGATCTCGGCAGATCGGTCAGAGTTTTATCTTTCGATATTGCGAACAGAACAGAGACAGAGGCTGCCATCTCTAAAGATATGGCAACACACGGTGTTTATTACGGCGTGGTTTGTAACGCTGGAATATGTGATGATAACGTTTTCCCGCTACTGGAACCTGCGCAGTGGGACCGTGTCTTACGAACCAATCTTGATGGCTTTTATAATGTATTACACCCTATTATTATGCCGATGGTAGAGAATCGCATTCGTGGACGTATCGTTACGATCTCTTCCATCTCTGGCATGATCGGCAATCGTGGACAGGTTAATTATAGCGCTGCCAAAGCCGGTATTATAGGAGCGACAAAAGCCTTAGCCCTAGAGCTGGCAAAACATAAGATCACTGTTAATTGCATTGCACCAGGCGTTATTGAAACTGATATGACTAGCGACCTACCTCTCGATGAAATCAAAAAGATAGTTCCTGCTAGACGGATGGGACAGCCGCATGAAGTTGCAAGCTTAATCACCTATTTATTTTCTGAAGATGCTGCCTATTTAACGCGGCAGGTAATTGCAGTTAATGGAGGGATGTTTTAATGCAACGTGTTGTCGTGACAGGGATGGGGCTTATCAGTGCACTAGGGCAAGATCTTGATACAGTTTGGGATCGTTTGCATATCTATAAAAACGCAGTTCGCGTACTTCCTGAATTGAAGACATTTAAAGGATTAAATTCACATTTAGGTTCTGTTATTGATGATTTTCAAATACCTCAAAGCTTTACTAGAAAAACCATAAGAACGATGGGGAAAGTGGCTTTATTGGCGACCGCTTCTGCTGATAAGGCAGTCACCCAAGCGGGGCTTTCTGCAGAAGACTTAACAAACGGTAGAACGGGAGTCGCTTACGGCTCTTCTTCAGGATCTCCAATTAGCTTGGTTGATTTTTATGAAATGTTAAAAACACATGAGGTGAAAACTGTTTCTTCCGGCACTTATATAAAGATGATGCCACAAACTTGTGCGGTAAATTTATCCCTATATTTTAAAACAACGGGGCGTTTAATACCGACCAATACAGCTTGCACTTCGGGAGCGTTAAGTATCGGCTTAGCCTATGAGAGCATTAAACACGGTCTGCAAGATGTTATGATAGCAGGCGGAGCTGAGGAGTTTAGTTCTACTCAAGTTGCAGTTTTTGATACCCTTTACGCCACCAGCACCAAGAACGATGATCCTCAAAAAACCCCCATTCCCTTTGATAAAAATCGCGATGGCTTAGTTATCGGAGAAGGTGCAGGCACACTTATCTTAGAAAGCCTTGAACACGCTCAAAATCGTGGTGCGAAAATCTATGCGGAGATAGTAGGTTTCGGCACCAATACTGATGGTGCGCACATCACACAACCCTCAACGCAAACTATGGCACTCGCCTTAAAAAATGCTGTTTCTGACGCTAATATTTCGACGGCTGAGATCGGGTATGTCAATGCACACGGCACAGCAACACTTCAAGGTGATATCGCTGAAACAACTGCCGTAGAAGCCACTTTTCAACGTCCTGTGGCGATTAGTTCTTTAAAAAGTTATATCGGACACACCCTTGGAGCTTGTGGTACTCTTGAGGCTATTATTACTATCCTAATGTTAAATAATAACTGGTACGCTCCTACTTTAAATCTAAGTGAGATCGATCCCGCCTGCGCTAAGTTGGACTATATTAAAGATGAAGGTCGTGCGATCGAGACCTGCTATGTTATGAGCAACAACTTTGCTTTCGGCGGAATCAACACGTCTTTGATTTTTAAGAAGTTTGAACAATAAGGTGTAAAACACCAAGACCAACTCTACACGCCTTATTTAGTTATCGATTGAGCTTTAAGGTAAAAGATGTTCAAGGCTGTTAGTATCAATTGAGCTTTAGGGTAAAAGGTGTTCGACGTACCAATCCAGAGCTTCCTCCATCCCCTCTCTAATTCGATACTGCGGAAGATAACCGAGATCTTTACTGATAGCAGAGATATCTGCTAGTGATTTTTTTATATCTCCCTTTCTAAAATCCTCATATTGGGGAGTTTGTGGAAGGGTTGTTTTTAGCCGTTTCTCCAAACCTTCTCGAATAATCTCATAAAGTTGATTTAGGGAGGTCTCTTCTCCACAACTTACGTTATAAGCTGTTAAGATCTTCGGGGAGTAATCAACGGTAGCTGCTAAGAGATTAGCCTGTACAACATTTTTAATATAACAGAAATCACGTGTAGTTGAACCATCACCAAAAACGACGCACTCTTTCCCAGAGACTAACCTCGAGACCCACCTCGGTATCACAGCAGCATAAGCTCCATTAGGATCCTGTCTTCTACCGAAAACATTGAAGTAGCGAAGTCCAATTAGCTCCAGACCGTATAGATCTGAAAAAACATCTGCATATAATTCATTAACAGTTTTTGTTACAGCATAAGGAGAGAGAGGTTTACCTAAGTCAATTTCTCTTTTAGGAGAAGCTTGGCTATCACCATAAACAGAGCTTGATGAGGCATAAACGAAACGTTTTACCTCACCATCTCTAGCTGCCAAAGCCATATTGATAAAGCCATCTACATTAACGGCATTACTGGTAGCAGGATCTTTAACTGAACGTGGAACAGAGCCTAGTGCTGCTTGATGCAAAACGTAATCAACTTCGGCGCAAAGTGTATTACAGATATCACGATCTCTAATATCGCCCTCAACCATCTTAAAAGAATTTTTTTGATCAGCGCTAAGTCCTTTTAAAAGATCGCTAATATTAGATTTATGCCCTGTGGAATAATTATCAAGCCCCACCACAGATTGTCCGAGTTTTAGTAACGTTTCAACTAAATTAGATCCGATAAATCCAGCAGCACCCGTTACTAACCATTTTTTAGGATCTTCAGAAAGGTTCCTTTTGCATTGTTCAAATTTACTTTCAGTTGTCATCGTTACAAGCTCCAGTACGTTATGCTTTTAGGGCAATCTTCACCATTAAAAACAGCCTTAACATCTACAAAAACGCCAGCACTTTTTAACATTGAAAAGATCTGATCTTTAGGAAGTTCTAGATACGCTTTATGCGGAACAGCAAATACAACTGCATCTAAGTTTTTAAAATCAGATAATTCTGAAAGAGTCAGACCGTACTCTTTTGTGGCTGATTTCGAGTCGGCATAAGGATCATGAACCACCGTTTGCACTCCAAAATCACGCAGCTCATTAATTATATCTGGCACCCTACTATTACGTAGATCTGAAACATTTTCTTTAAATGTTAGACCCAAGATACCAACCTTTGAATTTAAGATCTTTACCCCTGTTCTCGCCAAAAGCTTGACCAACTTCTGAGCTACAAACTTGCCCATATTATCGTTAATTCTACGTCCCGCTAGGATCACCTGCGGTCGATATCCTAACCTCTCTGCCAAAGTTGTTAAGTAAAAAGGATCTACCCCTATACAGTGTCCCCCAACTAATCCAGGGGAATATCTCAAAAAATTCCACTTTGTAGCAGCAGCATCAAAAACTTCTTTGCTGTTAATACCCACCAGATCAAAGATAATCGCCAGTTCATTCATAAGGGCGATATTTAGATCACGTTGTGTATTTTCAATAACCTTAGCCGCTTCTGCCACCATAATTGATGAAGTTTTATAAACCCCTGCCTCTATAATCTCGCTATATATTTCAGCTACGATCTGTAATGTTTCCGCATCTTGCCCCGAAACAATTTTAGTTATCTTTTCAAGAGTATGTTTTTTATCTCCAGGATTAATACGCTCTGGAGAATACCCTAACTTGAAATCAACTCCGCATTTTAATCCTGAAGCCTCACTTAGCCATTTTCCGCAGAACTGTTCTGTCACACCAGGATAAACTGTCGATTCAAAAACGACGATGTCTCCTTTTTTTAAAGATGCGCCAAGCATCTTACAGGCGCTCTCAAGTAGAGAGAGATCGGGACGTTTTTCTAGATCAATTGGTGTCGGCACCCCTACAACATAAAAATCACATTTTTTTAGGACTTTGGGATCTGCTGTTATATCTAATGTTGTCTCTTTTAAGTCTTGATCGTTGTCCCTCTCCAGTCGCATCCACACCACCTTTAAAAAGCTCAATTTTTTCACTATTGATATCAAACCCAACAACGATGGGAAATTTTCGTGCGAAAGCAAGTGCTAACGGCATTCCAACATAACCAAGACCTATTATACCGATTTTTCTTTTCATATCAGTGCTTTATAAAGAGAGACAAAAACGCCATATATACAAGATCCGAATATAACTTCACTACGCTTCGGATATCAAGACTCACCTTAACACGACAACACAAGATAAATCTTTCCCTCTTTTCATTGTAATCCTATCGCGATAACATGATGAGTTGGGAGTAACTTGCATAAAAGCACGGAGGCCAACGGATGGTTAGCGATAAAAATATGAGATTTTACACTAATACGCTTATGATTCTTTTTATCTTAGCTATCCTAGTTCGTCTGTATTTAAAGTTTGCTGGTTATATCTTTGTTGTCCCAGTTTTAGATCCGATTTTAGATATCATCTGGGCGACTATTCTTTCTGTATTAAACTTTATTAGTCAGATAACGACCCTCGGTTAAGGTGAATGGTAACGGTCGCTGTATCGCCTTTTATTCGTAAGAGCACTCAAAAAAAGCAAAGGTTACTATTATATTTATTTTGTTAATTTGAATAACTGTGAGCATGAATATTTGGAAAATTAAACTCTTTACTCGTAATAAGGCAACTCTATACCTTCATTTTACAACATGTCTCTTTTATTTGTTAATTTACATTGATATCATTTCAGACAAAGCTAGAGCTCCTTTTTTACTACCTACCTTTTTAGCTTTGATCTCCACACTGGCGCTTAGAGAATTCTCCCGTTCTCTCGTCTCTATCTTTTTTTTAAAAGCCAATCCTTCAGAGATAATCCTCTACCCGCTCGGTATTTATGTAGAAAATAGAGACCGACTTAATCGGCTTAAAGCTATCATTTACACCTTGATAGGATCTTTTACCAATTCTATCACTGCTTTGATTCTCTTTAATTATCTAGATTTCTCTAACTTTACCCTTACAGCCACTCACTCCTTTCCCACTGCCCTAGCGCATTGGAGCGTTTTTATTGCTGCTGTACAACTTCTGCCGGTTTATCCTTTTGATGGATTAACTCTTTTAAAAACACTACTCAAAAGCGATGATTCAAGCACAGCGCTAAAAAACACACTCCGTATAGAGTGGTTTATTGTTTTAGCACTTGCACTAATCGTTTTTCTCTCCGCCGATAGTAAATATCTCTTGGTTTTTATAAATTTAATAATCCCCTACTTCCTTTATAGTTTTCAAAACAAAGCTATCGCATATGCTAAGCCGTTTAATTGCAAAGATGCCGTGCTGCCGTTTGATAATATGACTCATTTTCCTCACAACTTCACAATTTCATCTGCGCTTGAAAAGACCTTAAAAACTCCTCAAACACTCTTCCCTGTTTTTAATGGCACCAATTTTATCGGTTTAATCCTTAGAGATACACTACTAAATGGAGTTTTTAACCTCAAAGAGTCCTATATTACTGAAATAACGGAGCGAGAACTACGGCGTATTAGTTTTTCAGCCCCTCTAACTGAAGCTCTAACCATGTTTGATAATAATCGAACCCCCATTGTTGTAGAAGAAAACGGAACGCCAATAGGTATTATAACCACATCCAGTTTAAGTGAGTTTCTAATGATTAGGGAAACTCAACGTGTTATCAAAGAATCGGATTATCTTATTGATGATGAAATTTAATGTATTAAACGTATATTATCTATGAAGCACAAAACATCGCAGATATTGACAAAGAGAGAAGCTCTTTTAGCAAAAGTTTTAATGGGGTGCACCATCTATCCACTCAGTATACTGCCGCTTTCGTTTAGGTGCTTTTTGGGACGTCAAATTGGTGTAGCTTTTTCATATTTTGAGACACGTGACAGGTTAATTACTGAGTTGCAGATCAAATGGATCTTACCGCAGATCTCACCTAAAGAGATACTTCCTAAAATTTTCGGCAACATCGGATCTAATATTTTCGAAGCCCTCAATTTAAAGCCGATTATAAACAATATGGATCGTTATATAGAGTGTCCTAATGCAGAGATCCCAAAAACTATCAATAAACGGGGTCGTCCTGTTGTTGCACTAACGGCGCATATGGGGAATTGGGAGTTGATGGCGGCGTATATGGTTAAGGTGGGCGTTCCACTTACCACAGTTGGTAGACAAGCAAGAAACCGTTTCGGGCAGTATTTACTCTCTCATTTACGTGCTAGATACGGAGTTAACACCATGTGGAAGGAGAATCGTTCGGGGTTGCGTGAGATGGTTAAACACCTTAGTCCAGGTCACACCATAGCAGCGTTAATTGATCAAGACACGCACGTACGTAGCGAAAATATACCTTTTATGGGGCATTTGGCAAAAACTCCCGTCGGATTGATTGATATCGGCAAACGCTTTAACGCTATTTTTGTAACTTCATTTATTGTGAAGGATGGAGATAAGCACGTTATTCACGTTGAAGAGATCCCTGATACAGCAGATCAAGCCGAGATCCTTGAAATTTACAATACCCGTTTAGAAGAACTGATTAGACGATATCCCGATCAATGGATCTGGATGCATAAAAGATGGCGCAGTTGCGTAGCGGAGAAGCCACTTTCCAGTAAGGAGTATATTCAATTTTTAAAAGAGCAAACTAATTATGGGGAGTAATTATTTACCACATCGCACCTTTGTTTTTTTCTGTTTATTTTTACTAAACTCTTGCGGTCCTACGGAGAGTAGCCGTTCAAAGGCAGATACCTATTCAAGGGAGCATCGCTATGAAGAAGCTATCGCCGAATATCACCGTCATATTAACGATCGTCTTGGTGTAAAGAATCGACCGGAGTGGGAGAATCCTTATCTTTACCTTTTGGATATAGGAGACATCTACCTTGAACAGGGAGATGTGGAAAAAGCCTTAGAAAATTACAAATTAGCAGAAGATAAAGAGGTAAAGGAGAGCTATGTCATTGATCGTTACCGCTATATAGCTACTTGGTACGAAAAGAAAGGAGATCTTAAGTCCGCATTGAAACACCTTGAAAAGTATCGCGACAAAGACCCCCTTCTTTTTGATCTGATGTTAGATCGCATCTCAAGGCAGATGGTCAAAGAGGAAGATTCTAAATAGTCGTGTCTAGCTGACTATTTTTTAAGAGTGGTTATTAATTCTCTCCCAAAGATCGACGTGCCTCATCAACAGCTTGTAAAAAACCGGCATCTTTTAAAACACCCTCTATGGCTGTCTGCATAGCTTCACCTAGAACTCTTTTTACTTTAGACTCGGTTAGAAACGGATGTTGCAACGAAGAGGCTCCATTATAAACAGCTGAATATATGGTGCTTCCCCTATCATCAATCACTAAAATTCTGATAGCCGCTTTGGCTGATTCTTTAGAAGTCGGAAAGCCTGTTTGGACATCAGCAAACCACTCTAAGACCTCACCTCTTAACAACGGCCCACGCATCTGTGCCAATCTGTAATCATTTAACCTTAAGTAATCTTCAAAAGCGTGCGTCACGTGTAGGGCAACGGTATCATCTGGCATAACCGCCCTCCCGTTGATACTTATCAACGCCTCTTTTTCTCGTGCATCAGAGAAAGCATCAACCCTAACCCACCTATCGCCGAACGGAACTCTTCCAGGTGTTGGATCAACGATATTAATCAGATCTGCCACAGGGACAGTGCTATCAAAACCCGCGGCACATCCCGCGCAACAGAACAACAAAACTATAAATGGTAACAATCTCATCTTTAATTTTTCCAAAAAAACTAGCCTATCGTGCTAAATAAAATAACCGATACACTTTTTCTCCTCCCTTTAACATACTCTAAGCCACCTAAAGATGGGAAAGAGGTTAAAAAATGCTTCTTTTAAGTGAATCTTAGCATCCAATAACTACTGGAGGTGCCGCACGGCTTTTATTTAACGATACCTTCCGAAAGGGAGAATATTAACACCTTTTGCTTTTTCAAAAAAAGTACTAAAAGAGCATTCAACTAATGTATTTTATTAAGGATACCTTCTTATGCGCATGGATAAAGAGCCCTCACTGATCGGAACGGTAGTCGGATTGATCTGTGCTCCAAAAAGCACTTGTGAAATATTATTAAAAGCTGAAAGACCCAGACACGTTGTTTCAATCCTTGCCCTTCTTTACCTTATTATCTTAGCGCCCATTGTCATTACCTCTTTTACAACAAATCAACCTCTGTATAATACGAATTCTATCGCCGTGCTTTTTGCTGTCTTTACTATCGGATTGATTTTATTCATTATTTTTGAATATCTTTTTCTAAGGCTAATGGCAGTAAAGATAACCATTCCGCGACTAACTGCTGCCATAGTTTATAGCCTCATCCCACTTATTGGGATTATTCTAGCGATGTATGTATTAAATTACTGCTTTAACGATAATTTAATCTACATCTCATTCGTATTGAACGGACTTGCTAGAGGGAATCCAGCAGCCAATGCTTTTATCCCTTGGATCTTATACATAGGGGCGATAACCTCTTTTCTGATCTACTTTTTCTCGCTGCACGCCATCTCGGAGATGCTTTATCCTTCATCTTTTATTACTGCACTTTTATCCGTTCTTCCTATGGCACTTGCCGCACTTGTTGCATCCTTAATCTCAAGTGTCTTAATTCCAGGGAGTGTTAATAAATTTATAAGTATCTTACAGGCACCAACATCTATATTAGGGGTCTAGAATTTTTAGCCGCCCTTTAGGGACAGCAGGACGGGCTGCTAAAAATTTGGTGCCACCCTTCAGAAAAAACGAATCAGCTAGATCTGGACGGGGGTTAAAAATTTGGTGCCACCCTTCATTTTGGGCAGATCTGGCAAATTTAGCTGGGAAAATTTGGTGCCACCCACCAGTGCTAAAAGACTCTAAAATTACAATAGCTAATAATATCAATATGTTAATAAAAACTTAAAATTCGGCGAATTTGGTGCCACCCAACAGGGATGCTAGGACGGGCTGCAACTGAAGACAAGACTAGCTAGATCTGGACGGGGGTTAAAAATTTGGTGCCACCCTTCATTTTGGGCAGATCTGGCAAATTTAGCTGCGGCTTAAATTGACCGATAACACCCAAAAGAGATGGGTGGCACCAGATCCTGACCCTCTCAATAAGGTTTTAGCAGGTGGGTGGCACCAAAATTTCCCCTCTTCCTATTGACGAAAAAGTCTACATCATGTAATCAAACGCTGCTCTTTATTCTTTGACTTTTACGCGTCCTCATCGTCTAGTCAGGTCAGGACAGCAGCCTTTCACGCTGTAAACATGGGTTCGAATCCCATTGAGGACGCCATTTTTTTATCTATCAATCTTCCCACCCTAATTACTTTTCCAAAAGAACCCCTAAGTACCTCTAATTCTCTAGTGTTTTTCTGAACCACCTTTTTAAGTTGAATCATCAAAGTATGATGTGCAGATTTCATCTATGTGATAATTTTAAAAAAAATCGCTAGCGGAGCTTTAAAATTTAAAAAATCAATTATTTCAGATGATTAACAAAACACCTAAAAAAATCTCCCCTTCTATGACGCGACGTTCTACGTTTTTCAGAAGTAAACGTGAGCGTGGCGCCACTTTAGTAGAGCTTGCCATCTCGCTCCCCATTTTCTTATTCCTCCTCTTTATACTTTTTGACCTCTTACTATTTGGGTGTGATGTCCTTTCAACAAAGTACGTCGTTAGCCGTGCTGCCAGAGATATTGCAACCGGTACATATGATATAGAAACAGCTAAGAACCATGTGCTAACGTTATCAAGGCAATATATTATCAGTAGAAGTGTTCGTAATGCCTTAAATAACAATAATATATCCATCTGTGCAGTTGGAAATGGTAAACCTTGTGGCTGGAAGAACGAGGAAGAAGGTAGTAAGTACGGTGAGACTGAGCCAGAAGGACAAGCCCTTCCCGAAATGGGATACCCTGTTTCAATTGTTTTACGGACTTCATACAAATTTACAGGCTTCCATTGGTTAACAGGGAGGGTGGTTCCAATTCAGGCTGAAGATATTGTTAGGATTGAACCCAAATGATGAATAAACACCACTTAAAAAACAACTCTGCTGGCGCAGTTCTTGTTGAATTAGCGCTGTTAGCTCCTATTTTATTACTCCTTACCTTAGGCGGGATAGAGTTAGTCTTTGAGTTACGTCATATTAACTCTGCTCTTACCTTAAGTAACACCGCCGCCACTTACGCCTTTAGAGAGTGCTCCTCTCACAAATATATTCACGGTCCTGGTAAATGTCTTGATCGTATTGAGCGCGAGATGACAACCTTTGCTCAAAACAATATTGACCAACACTCCCATGTCGTACTCTCTGCATATTATAACGATGGAACAAACCGTGAATACCACGCCTCTTCCGGAACCCTCCCACCTAAAGATAAAAAGGTAAAACTAGGCGGTCGTTGTCTTAATATGTGGGATCGTGACCAAATCGGTAATGATGCAAAACAGATCTCAGACAGGGCAGGAGGAATGGTTATTATAGCGCAGTCTTATATCTATTATGAACCGTTAATCGGAGTGCTTAGAGCTCTTTTTATAGGTGATGCAAGTAATAAATACATCTGCGAACAGACAATAATTTAGTATCGTTAAGGAAGAAGTAATATGAAGCAACAATCCTCTAATAAAGAAGCAGGTGCATATCTTCTTTTTGCAGCTATCTCGCTAATTGTTATCTTGGGCGTTGTTGGACTCGGACTCGATCTCGGCAAACTGTATCGAGATAAACTTTGCATTCAAAAAGCAGCAGATGCTGCTATCGCTGCCGGATTACGAGATAGGGGAATAAGAACTAATATCTTTACACGTGAAACAGATCAGGTCGGTCAAGACTCTATGCAAACAGCAACGATTATCGCTAGAGCCAATTTAATGGGGCTAGATTTCTCTGAAGACAATAATAATAATACTATCGTTACAAATTTTGATGGCGCCACAGAAACTCTCAGCATTACAATTACCTACACGGATCCTCTTTTCCTCCTCTCGCATATCCCGTTTTTCGGAGTTGGTAACGGAGTGAGGATAAGTGCGACTGCTCAAGGACGTTTAAAACCTGCAAACATTGCACTTGTTTTAGATTATTCCGGATCTATGTGCTGCGATATGAACGGACTTAATTGTGGCACTCTCTCATGTAAAGCTGACTCTACAGATAGTAAAGCTAGCCATTTAATAAACGCAGTTGATAGCTTTTTAGCCAAATTTAAAAACGGTTATGATCGCATTTCATTTATCCCGTTTGATACAGTCGCTGAAGTTAGCGCTGGGATGGCGAGAGATTACATTAAAAACTGGACTGATTTAGACAGTGGTGCAAGAAATAGACCTTTTGGGGGTGATACAAATCCCTCAGATGCTCTACTTCACGCCTTTGTTGATGCACATCAAGTTAATCATTTAGATGAGGTGCACTACGTCTTTTTCACGGATGGAGCGCCAACAGCAGGAAGGTTTTTAGCTGAAGTTAATAACGGGAACAATCGCTTAACTGATAGATCGGGGAATTATTATCAAGTAGCATTAAATCCGTATCAACTTGAGTATTACGGGGGTAGTAATCACACCAACCGAAGCGGTCAAAACATAGATAACCTTATTGATTTCTATAACTATAAAGTACAGTGGTCATGGTTTGATAATTTCGGGAATTTACGCGCCTTTACCTATGCGCCATCTCCCGTTATCCTTGCAGCTGTGCGTGGTCCTGGAATATTTACTGCCCAAACCAATATCTGGAGAGGTATCTGGAAAGGTATGTACTACCCCGTACAAGATGATATAGGAGATCTTCTACGATTAAATCAAGGTCAATTCGGTTATAATAAACATAATCAAATTGATTCTACTGCCATGGGTAATATATATAATGATTTTAATCCCTATGCTGATAAGTATAACCCACCTACGGCTCCGATAACTCGTAACAGAGCAAACTTTATAGCACCTTGTAGTTACGGTTATAACCCTAGCGGATGTGGCAATACTTCAGGATTTTGCCGAGCTACACCCTATACTAATGCTGTAGATATTATAACGAATGCCAATGCGCATCCTAACGACCCAGCCAATTTAAATCAATTAAGTGATACACGCCATACACCACCCGACACCGATCGTGTCTGGGATAAATTAGAGAACTGCTTTAACGATTCTTTAGGTAATAGTAATTTTGAACTAGTTGTTCCTTTTTCAGATTATTCGTATGGCAGATCAACCTCCACCAATACTGATGATTGGTCACAACAATACTATAACGCCGCCATAGCGTATGGTGATATGATTAGAGATAATGGTGGTATTATCCACGCTATCGGTCTAGGGCCACAACAACCTAATATTACACCGACAGACTTTTACCAAGACCCAAACGATGATAAAACACGTAAAGATTACTTCTTAGCAAGACTTGCCCTTGACCCTGAAGTTTGTCAGGAAATTGATGAAGGGGCAGGAGATACGAAGTGTAAAGGTTCAGCAAATATAGGTGAACCTGCCACAGGTGATTGCTGTTATAATTCTCTAAGAGATTCAAACGCCGGAGGTAATTTAAGCCCTTGGAGTGAGTTTTTCCAGGAAACATCGGGTGAAAATTGTTGTGGTAATAGTGGTGCCGGACAGATTGGAGCGGCTTGTATAAATTGCCAAGAAATAAACTATTCCAACCGCTACCGTTTTGGAGAGTATGAACCTGTAAATGATCCTAACCAGCTCACTGACGTTTTCCAACGCATAGCACAGAAGATCTTACTAAGCCTCGCTGATCAACAAGTTAATCAGTAGAGCAATAAAGAACAACAATAACGTATCTTATAACGAGATTAACATTACATCTGTGAAATTTACCTTAGAACACCCCTCCTCTGATAATTGAAAATTATTCTCGTTTGTAGTACGACTCTTAAGGAGATGGTCTACTTTTTACCATCTGGGAGGCGATTATTACAGAAGCAACACTCAAAATCTTATTACTTGAAGACAACGAAGATGATTTTCAAGAACTTGAAGAGCTTCTTTCTCGTGTAAAAGGGGTGCCCTTTGAGCTTGACTGGGGGCAAGATTTTGATGACGGCATCAAAGTTCTAAAAGAGGGAAGGTATGATGTCTGCTTATTGGATAGCTCGTTAGGCACTAGAGGTGGTGTTGAGTTTATTAGAGAAGCTAAAGCAAACGGCATAAAAACTCCGATCATTTTTTTAGCAGAGGGCAAAGAGGCCGATCGGGATGTAACAGCATTACGTGCTGGTGCTGCAGATTATCTAGTGAAGGGGCGTATCCATCCTGTATTTTTACGCCGTGCTATCCGTTACGCTCTTGAAAGATTTAGATCTGAACAGAAAGTAGATCACTACAATAAAGTTCCCCTACCACACCGTCACGATCTCCCACCTCTCAGCACAGCACGAGAGCTGCAAGAAGTTCTTAGCAAGGCAGCAGGATTAATTAAGATTGCACAGAGCAAAACAAAGCAGGATAAATCGGATAAAGGGCTTCCAAAACTACTGAATGATGCTTTCGATTATTCTCTGCAAGCGCTATCCCTTTCAGAGACTTTACTAGGCAAATTGAGTAGAAACTTTACGCTACAACCTGCTGTTAATGTACAACAACTGATACTGGACACCATAGACCTTTTAGCACCACATATTGCAAAAAATATCTCCCTAACAACCTCAATCAACCGCAGTAAACAGTTTTTAATTGAGGGGGATGTCACACTACTTCGGCAAGTTCTGGTTGATATTATCCTTTATAGAGCGGAACAGATGCCACAAGGGGGCACTATCAATACAGCAGTTACCCTCTATAAAGCTGAACACGATTCGGAAACAAAAAATGATGCTCCCCACTCCATTGAATATGTCTGCATAGAGATGAAAGATCTATCAGCATCTCTCAACACCTACGACATTACTAAGATCTTTGCGCAGAAAAAGCATCTCGGTCTTGTCGGTCTCTCTTTAACAGCAGTACCGTCTATCATTCAAGCTCATAACGGTTGGTGCACTCTAGCTCCGATTCGAACCACTACGGACGACGACCCTCAGAAGCCGTTAGGCGCTGTTTTTTCGATCTATATTCCACTTTACACCCCCCTCTCCTTTAAAGCTCCCTTACCCCGTAAGGTAGCGCCTCCGCTACGTGGTGAAATTCTCGTGATCGATGAAGACGGATCTTTTGCGGAGTTAACAAAACTTTACCTCGATGCTGCCGGAGTAGGAGCAAAAAGTTTTTCAAGCGCAGCAGAAGCGTTGGCTTGGTATTCAGCTCATACTAAGGAAACAGATCTAATTCTTTTAGATATCTCTATCTCTGACATCAATAGTAGCGAATGTTTTTCAATCTTGAAAAAGATAAATCCACAAGCAAAAATTGCGATTTTCTCGGCAGAGCCTGACATTGAAGCTAAAGAATTGCTAAATCAAGGCGCGCTTAAATATTTTCAAAAACCCACCCACTACCCGCTCATCCTCGCTTGGATTATGGAAGAGCTAAAGGAATCTAAAAATTAACTGACCATGACTAAACTACAAAAACAATCGATAGACTCAGAAGACCTTTCCAAGATATTGCAAGCGCTACCGGAGGTACCTCTAATTGATGCAAAGATTAGATCTGCTTTTCTCTCTGAAGCTCCTACTTTACAGACAGTCTCGAATTACCTCTATTCAACAGGGGGAAAACATCTCCGTCCTGCCCTCTGCGTTCTCTCTGCGAAGTGCTTTAATCTGCAAAAAACTGATGAGAGAGTAATTAATGCTGCCGCTGCTATTGAGTTGATTCACCACGCTTCACTCCTACACGATGATATTATTGACAACTCACTAACCAGACGTAAGCAACCCTCTCCTTTTGCTAAGTATGGCCTGCCTGCCACATTGCTAGCAGGAGATTTTTTATACCTGCGAGCTTTCGGATTGTGCATCACTTTAACGGAAGGTATCGTTAAAGAGTTTGAGAGATCTTGCCTCAATCTAACTGAAGGCGAGATGCTTGAAACACCCCTATATAACGAAAGACACTCTTTAGAATCTGCACTTCAGATCGCTCGTAAAAAAACAGCCTCATTATTTACTTTAGCAGCCGTTACAGGCACACACCTAGCTGAGGCTAATCAAGAAGTGATAGAAGAGATGCGCCTTTTCGGAGAAAATTTAGGTGTCGCTTTTCAGATTTTAGATGACATCCTTGATGTTACCTCAACCACCGAAATAATGGGGAAAAAACCAGGAATAGATCTACATGAAAGAAAGCCCTCGTGTATAAACGTTTTGTGGCTAAACTCAGCTGCTCCCCTAGCAAAAACACTCCTTACTCCCCCCGCAACAGATGACTGGTCAACATTTATCCCCAAAGCGTTAAAAGAGTTAAAAGCAAGCCCTATCATTTCTGAGGCTCAAAATTTAGCTGCAGATTTTGTTAAAAAAGGCGAACAACACCTGCAAAACGCCATACAGATAGCACCAACTACTTCAGAAGAAGCCGCTAAAGCCCTACATTATCTTCTTAATTACTCACTAAAACGTAATAATTAAAAAAATAATTTTCTTAAATATTTCAATCGGTTACTCAAAAAAGTGGCTACTTTTTTGCTTTTTATTTAAAAAATCAAACATCTTTATATAACCATCCTGATTTTATTTGCATAACGTAACAAAGAGTGTGGTCATTAGTCATGACTTACTTCTTCCATGTCTAAATCTCCCCGCTAACGGAATTCTCCGTTTGGGAGGCTTTGTTTTAGGTTAGGTATTTAAGAGATTAGCTCTACGGGTTTTTTAAGGTAATTCAATGATCTTTTTTTGGAGTACACCGTGGGCAATAGTAGAAGCTTACCTGAAATGGACATGTCTTATAACTGTGGCAAAGGCTATAACCCGGTTAGTGAATTGATGCGTGCTATGATCCTTAGAACGGTTGAGGATTATAATTCTAAAGGAGAATTCCATGATGAAGCGCTTGCTTACATGATGAATCCTGATGAAGAATATATCTTCTCATTCAGAGCTATCTGCAAGCAGATGGATCTGGATCCCGATAAGACGAGATACGCCATTATGAATGCGAAGCATCGTATTAGCACAAGACGTAGAGCCGCATAATTATTACAGGAGTTTGCAGCTTTTTGCAGACAGGGCAGCCCCGTACGAGTTTTCGTGCGGGGTTTGTTTTTTCTCCTCTTCAATTGCCGTTTAAATCTAAAAGATCTACAATCTCAAACGTTATGAATACTCAACCTACGCCAAAAGTTTGTAATAAAGAGTGCAAGTTTTGCATCTCTCGCATTATGGAAGATTTAAAAGAGATCGAAAGCGGAGAGGATCAACTCCAGTATATAGTCGACCTTGTAAAAGATATCCCCTGCCTTAATGAAGAGTTTAAATGCGATGATTTTAAGGTAAAAGGGTGTATGTCTAATCTTTGGCTAGTGCCAGAGATGAAAGATGGTAAGTGTTATTTTTATTGTGACGGAGATGCCGTTATCCCAAAAGGGATCGCTTTTATCATCTCAGCCCTGCATAGTGGTTACACTCCGGAAGAGGTGCTTAGCTTAGACCTTAGCTGCATAAAAAAATTAGGGTTGGAGAAATATCTTTCTCCAAATAGAAGAAACTCCGTCTCGAACCTTTCAACAACGATCCAAGAATACGCTAAAAAGTTTCTCAACGATCGTGGTTGCGAGAAGTGCCCCAAGCTCCATATTATTTAATATAATACGACGCACCTCTTAATCTTTTAGCTTTAATTTGTTATGCAGGTACGCGATTGCCGAAATAAGGCCTCTATCTTCTGCAAGCTCTGAAAAATTCTCTTCCAATTTTGAAAGATCAATTTCTTCTACTGAATATCCTTTAGCATAGGGACCATTACCAATTGTATATCCGATACTTAAAAGATCTTCTCCCTTAAGTGCTCCGTGAACATAGATCATGGCGTTAGAACCAGCTTCACCAGTATAAAAACTAAACTTTTTCTCTTCTAATTTCTTAAGGTAGGTAACAACCTCCTCAATCTGTGTAACATACTGTGGCGTTTCATTAATCTCCTGACTCTTCTGACTTTCGGCTATCGTAGAACGTGCCTTTTCCAGAAAGTGCTTATCCTAAATTCCGCAATTTTTATCTTTTCTCCATTCCAGAAATAAGCCACCGTATTTTTTATTGATATTTTAGTTAGTTATATATTTTTCTATATTGACATTTCCTGTTTGTATGGTATGATTGCCCTATACATATTAGGGAGGTTTTTTATGAAAAAAATAACTAAAAAAGTTGACTTACCAGATAGGCAAATTGCTCGTAAGAAAAACAAAAATGGGACTACTTATATCTATTACAGGATGAACTTTCGTCGTGAAAATGGAGAGCCTACGTTTGATGAAATAGGTATAGGGAAGCTAGATGAAAGCGGTAAGAAATTAATTCCTAATAGAAATTACTATGATTTGTTTCCAGATGATTCTAATAGATATGTTATTAGCAATAAATCTTTTGGTCTTACTTATGTTTTAAATAAGATTGTAAAAGATTTAAGGTTAGACAAGACATTGCTTTCAATTTTTGGAAATGACACATACGAGATTTTAACTTTAGCGTTTTATATTCTAGCAAATGGAAATGTAGTATCACATGCTTCAAGTTGGATAGATGATAGTGTCTTACCATATGAAATTTCTGAATTAACAAGTCAAAAAATAAGTCGTCTTTTTGAACGTATTGACTACGAGAAAAGACTTAATTTTTTTAAGAAATGGACGAAGCGATATTTAGCTCAAGAATGTTGGTATTATGACGTAACTTCCATATCTTCTTATAGTAAAAAAATAAGCATATTGGAGTTTGGCTATAATAGGGATATGGATAAATTGCCGCAAATAAATATAGGTATGTGCTACGGCTCTACAACGAAGCTTCCTTTATTCTATCAAGTTTATAATGGCAGCATTACAGATAAGACATATTTTAGTTTTCTTTTAAGAGACTTTCCATTTATTAGTCTTAATAATCGTATTAACCTTGTTACGGATCAAGGTTTTGTGACGCAAGATAATTTAGCGGAAGTAGCAAATGAAGAAGGGCAAAAGTTTGGACTACTTTGTCCTTTGCCACTATATTGGAATGACGCTAAAAGAATATTAGAAAATCACACTGCACTTATTAAGCAAGATGCTAATTATATAAAAGGAACCTCTACTTTTGGTTGTTCTGTAATAGATACTGTTATGGGACAACCTGTAAAGATTTATGTTTATTACAATATGGGAAAGGCGCCATATGAGATAGTTCAATTTTACGAGAAAATTTCTAGAATGGAAGAAGAGTTAGAAGAACTGAAAAAATTAAAATACTCTTTGCTGGATCGTAAAAAATATAGGAAATATTTTGATATTAAAATAAATGAAGATGGTTTCACTTATGAAAAAAAATCAGAAGCTATAGATGAATACTTGAGAAATTGTGGCTTCTTAATTTTGATTGGTATTGGTTGTGATTCAAATCCGAGTGAAGCACTTTTTCGTTATCGTCAAAAAGATGTAATTGAAAAACAATTTTTCCAGCTAAAAAATGAAATTGATTTTAGAAGACTTAAAACACATAATCTTCAAACCACAGAAGGAAAACTTTTTGTTGGATTTTTAGCTCTTATACTTAGAAGTTATATTCTTAATTTACTTAAAAATGATACAAGGCAAAAAAAGTTTAATATACCTGATGTCATTAAAGAGCTTCAAAAAATTAAAGTTATAGAAACTAAAAATGGCAGTAAATTAATGGTTCCGTTAACAAAAAAACAAAAGGATATTTTGAAAATTTTCAATATTGAAGAAGATGACTTTCTAAAAAGTATTTTTAAGAAAAAGTAAGATTATACCGCTCGAAAGCTACCTTTAAAAACACGTTTGTATGGTATAATTTCGCGGGAATTCAGGTTATCCAAAATATTTATTGCTCCTTCTGGAATATTTTTAGCAGCTTTTAATTTCGCAGAGATAGCAACTATAAGGGATTTTGAACTTTCCTCATCTAATTGATTTTTATGAGGCTTTGATTGGTCATTACGAACATCATTTAATCCTCTCATTAAACCACAAACGCTCTTATAAGTATCCAGAAGTGACTCCTTAGAGCACTCTCTCACTAAAATATCCTCTATTTCTCTTAAGACATCACCACCACCAATCATTTTTGCAATACCCAAATTGGGCCCTTCCTCTTGAGGTAACCTAGCGATATTTCTTTTATACTCCTTAATCACTTCATTATTTTCTAAGATCTGACACCCTTTTGAAAAAATATCTTTAAGGTTAACACTCGCACCATCTTTTGTGACTATTGCAAGATCTGGCAGCCTTTCAAGACTACGAAAAGAAACTCCGTTATCATCTAACCGATCCAGCAACCCATTTATTTTTGAAATAATATCTTCACTTGATATACCTTTCTCTACGCCATTTTTATCAAGATATCTGCACTTGGAGTCAGACGTTAATGCCGCTTCCTTTTCAATAAAATCCTTAAAGATCTTTTTCAGATCACCTACCTCAAACGTTTTACTAGAAAAATTATAATCGGCTAAGCCTGTTCCTCCACTTAGACTAGCACCTGCAATGTGAGCACCTGATCCCCCTACTTTTGGCATACTAACTTCCTTATTGTTATTAAGTGTAATTTCTTAGAATAACTCCTAGAAGAAGATGCTGATCGTACTTTTTTAGATTCAGAAACTTTTTTTATTATTAAAGATATCTTTGCAGAAGTTTATCTTCTCAAGAGAGACCTACCCTTAAAGGGATTAGACAAAAATCCCTCCGCCTGCTCCCTTTTATTTACGAGAGCACTTGATAATCATCATATAAAAAGCCACCCGTTTTCAGGGTGGCTTTACAGAAAAAACCTATTTTTATCTCTTATTTTTTATCTTTGTATATTATCGCTATATCATAGCAGCAGTTTCTCTATAACGGCTGAGAATACTCATCATCTTATCAACACCTACCAATTTACGTTTCTTCAACCTCTGCACTTCCAGTTGTTCTTCAGAGGTAAGGAATGCCCTCGAGGTAAACTGGTCAAGCATACTCTCTAGCACATTATGTTCTCGATATAAGCGCTCCAACGTTGAATCGTGTAACATAAATTTAAGAATTAACTCCTTATCTACAGTCTCCATATTATTTCCTCCATAGAATGAAAGTTTCAGAATTGAAAAAACCTAGAAAAACAGAACGGGTACAGCAAGCAAGAACACTTGAAAAAGAAATCGCAATAAGAATATTAAGATTTGCAATCATAGTCTGATGCAATTCTAAACCACTAGGGCACCAAAGGTCAAAGGAATAATTATTTTTTTGCAGATTATCTCTACAAAACGGAGGCTAAGCACCGTCATTAGCGACGGATTGCTCTCTTTTGCCGATTTTATCTTTAAAAACATCAAAGGTTTTTAACACCTCTAAAGCTTTCGCCACCTGAGAATCTTGCGCTAACCACGCCTTTAGATCTCCCTTCTCAGGATCTATCTTAATAACACCTTTATTCGGTTGCGGCGTCTTGTTAATCTTGCGCAACACTCCGGCATCATCAACGCCATCAGGATTTTTTATAGCACCATCCAACTCGCTCTCCCTAAGGAAGACCGGCACATCCTCTTCCTCCTCTTCCTGCAACTCGCCCCTCGCTTTTCGCTTAGTGCGCTCAATATCAAACTCAATATCAGGGGCAACACCCGTCGCCTGAATAGAACGCCCACTTTTTGTATAATATAAAGCTGTGGTTAAGGTCAGCGCCCCGCCATTTTCAAGGGGTGTAATAGTTTGCACAGACCCTTTCCCAAAAGTACGGGTTCCTAAAATAAGCCCCCTACCATCATCCTGAATAGCACCTGCTAAAATTTCAGAGGCGGAAGCAGAGCCACCATTTATCAGAACAACCAAGGGATAATCAGCCTCTGTGCCCCTTTCATGCGCAAAAAACTTCTTTTTCTGTCCTGAGACACGACCATCAGTATAAACAATTATCCCTTTTTTCAAGAACATATCAGAAACAGCCACCGCCTGATTCAAGAGCCCACCAGGATTGTTTCTCACATCTAAGATCAAACCTTTAAGCTCCTTTGAACCGTTCTGTTTTCGCATGGCATTAAGAGCTTTTTTCAGATCGTGTGCGGTATTATCCATAAATTGCGTAATGCGCACATAGCCGTAACCTTCCCCCAAGAAACGGCTTTTAATACTCTGCACCTTAATCTCTTCACGAACGACAACGACATTAATCAGTTTTTTTCTGCCTTTTCTAGCTAAAGACAACTTAACTTCAGTGCCTTTCGGACCTCGCAACTTCTTAACAGCTTCTACTAAAGAGAACTCTTTTGTGTATTTATCACCGATCTTAATAATAGCATCGCCAGCCATAATACCAGCTTTTTCAGCCGGAGAACCACTCATAGGCGACATCACCACCAACACGCCATCATTATTCATAGTGATCTCTATTCCGAGACCACCAAAGTGTCCCTTAGTTTGCACCTGCAGATCTTGATAGAAATCCGGATCGAGATAACCGCTATGCGGATCCAGAGCAGCCAACATACCACGAATTGCGCCCTCTACTAACTTTTTACTCTTTACATCCTCAACGTAATCTCTCTGCACAATCGTCAAGACATCAGTAAAAACTTTTAACTCTTTTAAGAGCTCTTCACTTAAGGGACCTTCATTGCCATCATTAGCAAAAGCATCTGCACCCTTATACGTGCAGATAGAGACTGCAAGAAGAGAGAGGAGTACCGAATAAAATAAGATACGTGAGAATTTTAAAAAATGACTGGGCATCGACAAAACCTCTTAAAGGAGAAAACTGCACTAGTACGATAACAAGAAGTGTGCCAAAGGTTCAAGATAACAACTGGATATATAGTATTTTTTAAAGGCTATCATAAAAGATCTGTGGGTTAAGCGGCTTCCCCTCTTTTCTAATCTCAAAATAAAGCGTTTCAACAGAAGGTGGGGCTTTAGCTATCTCTATTCCAGCGCTTAAAACAGCACCAACAGGCACCGCTACCTCACCTAACCTGCCGTATAAACTATAAAAACGCCTACCATGATCAACTATTACAATCTTCCCATAACCAGGCATCTCACCTTTGTAGATAACTTTCCCAGCAGCGACCACAAACACCCCCTCCCCCTTAGCAGTAGAAAACTCCACCCCCTTTTGACCGACTAGCCCCTTAAATCCGGCAGCCTTTTGCCCAAACTTTTTTACAAGGTGTCCCGCCGTAGGGCGTAATAATTTACCTTTCTCCAAACCCTCACCTTCAAACTTCTCTGTCACTGCCTGACCATGCGCTGAAAGGATATCCTTTTTATGAACAAGAGGAGTTTTCTCAATATCATCTGTTAAAGATCTAACAACTGTCTCCAACCTAAGCGCCTCTGCTCTCAATGCTACTAAAGCCTTCTCCTTACGAACCTCTTCAACTTTTAATTTTTGTTGTAAGTCCTGCTCCTCCCTGATCTTTGCAGCGATAGCACGCTCTTCCCGCTTTAAGCTCTCTCTTAAAGCATCTCGATCTACCAATAAACGTTTCTTTTCCTGCACAGCCTTAGTTCTTGCTTGGTGCAATATCATTAAATCTTCTAATAATTTTTTGTCGTATTCTTCAAACTTAGAAAGGAAAAAAGCATCTCGTAAAAACTCACTAGAATTGGAAAGTAGCGCCAGCTTCGCTGTATAAAGATCGTGTCTTTTAAGGTACAACGCTCTAAAACGGTTTAATGATTGCTGTTTAATATCCGTTTGCTTTTGCTGAATCCCTTGAATCTCATCTTGAACTTTTACGATATTTTCTTTGACGGTTTTTAATTCATTATTTAAATGTTGCGAGCGATGTGTAAGATCTTTTAACTGTTTTCTCTTGTTAGAGATACCAACTTCTAAATCTTTCTGCTTAAGCGCTATCTCCTTTAAATCTGCTTCATTTTTATTAACGGCGTTTTTTATCTTTGATAGATTAGACTCATCCTCTGCCAGCCCCATAACAGGCGCTAGCAATAAAAAAAGAGTTATCAGAACACTTCTCTTAGGCATTTTTTCTAATTAGCAGACATGATTAAGTAAAACCTCTAAAGTTCCTATCTCGAAATTTCTAAAAAATATCATCTTTCTGATAACCTCCAAACAGCAGTTGCGCTACTAAGCACTCCGACTAAAACAGCTACAAAAACTAATACCACCATCTGATAAAAGGAGAGAAAGTGCACGTTGGAGAAAAATAGCTGCCAAAGAGGCACCTCCCCCATAATGCGTATTAAGAAATTCCAAGAGAAATAAAGTACAACGAGACTTGCGGAGCCCCCTAAAAGTCCATATAGACCACCTTCAATAATACAGGGAGCTTTTACAAATAAGGTATCCGCACCAACCAAACGCATAATCACTATCTCATCACTTCTATTAACCAATGTCAGTCGTACTGTATTCGCTATAATGACAGCAGTAATAAGTAGTAAAGCGACAATTGAAAATATTCCGCTTTTTTTAAAAAAGCGTAAGATCTGAGCAAAACGAGTGACAAACTCCTTATCATACTGCACATACTCTATCGCTTTATTATCAGTATAGTGCTCAAAGATCTCCGCAACAACCTCTTCATTATCTTGATCCAATGTTACTAATAATGAGATCGGCAACGGATTTTCCTCTTCTAAATTCTCAAAGAGATCTACATATTTTTCAAGCGATTCTTTAAACTCATTCAATGCTGCTTTTTTATCTATCTCCTTAACTGCCACTACCCCTTTTCTCTCTTTTAATTCCTGTGCTATTTGCTGCCTTTCACCCTCAGCAACCCCTTCTTTAAAATATAACCTGCAAGAGAGATCCTCTTTTGAAGACTGCATCACATCTCCCACATTATCCATCAGCAGCAGCACTCCTCCTAAAACAATCATGGCTGCCGTTACCGTTAAGATACAAGATAAAGATGTTATGGGAGAGATAACCAAGCTGCGTAACGCCTGAAAAAAGAGGTACAGCACCGCTTCCGATCTTTTAATTACAGTTAAAGAACCTAAGTTAGTCCAGACTGTGGCAAGTTTTTTTTCTCCTTTGTTATTTTGCATATCCAACCGTACTTAATTAGTTCCTCTGATTTTTTAAAATCACTTCTTAATTATCTTTCCCCCGAAGTTGCAAGGAGTGTTTATTTAATCAGTTAAAAAAGCATCTTCATCTACAACCATTATCAATCTAAAGGTAGTGGTCTCTTAAAATCTCCAATTATCTTCCCTCGATCTAAGACAACAGTTCGTAAACGTAGCTCTTCAATAACAGAAAGATTGTGAGTTGCCACCACAATCGTCACACCATCAGCATTAGCCTCCAGCAGAAGATCAAAAACCGCTTGTGTCATGTCCGGATCTAAGTTGCCAGTCGGCTCATCTGCCAATAAAAGCTTAGGTCTATGAATTAAGGCTCTGGCTAAAGAGACTCGCTGCTGCTCACCACCGGAAAGGGTTAGCGGCATTCGATCCGCTTTATCAGACAATCCAACAGCATCAAGCATAGACTGCGCCACCTTTTTTCGTTCAGAAGCGCGCACACCTTTTACCTCCAAGCCAAAGGCAACGTTTTCCCAAACGGTTCGCCGTTGTAAAAGTTTATAATCTTGAAAGACAACCCCTATATCTTTCCGTAAATCAGCGATACCTTGACTATCCATCTCTGAAAGATTTCTACCCGCCACCACAACTTGTCCAGATGTAGCACGTTCTGCACCAAATAAAAGCTTAAAGAGAGTGGTCTTACCAGCACCACTGGCTCCAGCAACAAAGACAAAACTGCCTTGAGATATTTTTAAATCAATCCCTTTTAAAGCCATCTGGTCAGGTGGATATAATTTTTGTACATTATGAAGGGTTATCATGACTTATGTTCCCCGACTCTTTTTGAAACATTTTTAAACATTTTTTTTGCATTTAAAGATCATGAATAAATCATTAAAATACATCCTACACATTTCATGTCTGTTTACTATAATTACAGGCTGTACCGTTTTCAGCAATAACACAACAACACCTTTAACTGAAGAAAAGCCTCTTCAGATCGCAGACCTCTCTTTAGAGAACGTCCCTGATCTATCCAACGTTTATCGTATTCATGGCATAAAACTAGATGAAGATCTCTTTTTTACAAAGTTGCCTAATTGCCGAGAAAACGGAACTTCCATAAGTTCCCTAATCACTCAAATTTTTAGAGGCTTTACACCTCCAAAAATTATCACGCAAAAAGTTTTTACTATAAGCGAGACCGAACTCCAGCTATCTCAGATAAAGACTGAGTACGCTTCAACTCCCCTCTTCATCGCTTTATACTCAACAACTTCTCTAGAATGCACTAAAGATTTCATCTTCTGGAGCTCATCAGATCTAAATCAATTACAAGAGACCGATCTTAATAAATTAACTCGCCTTATCGCAGCACTTCTTGAAAGGTAGGGTGTCTTTTAGGAGAGTCGAATAAACTTTAAGAGATCTGAAAGCTCAACCCCTTTCCGCGTGGCGTAGTCTTGTAACTGATCTTCTGCGAGACGACCCACTGAAAAATACCTCGCTTCCGGATTCGCTAAATATAAACCGCAAACGGAGGCAGCGGGGTACATAGCAAAGTTTTCAGTGAGTGTAATCCCTGTGGCTTCTGTAACACCTAAAAGATCGAAAAGAACCTTTTTTCCAGAATGATCTGGCAAAATAGGATATCCGATAGCGGGACGAATCCCTTGAGCACCTAAAAGATCGAAAAGAACCTTTTTTCCAGAGTGATCTGGCAAAATAGGATATCCGATAGCAGGACAAATCCCTTGAGCACCTAAAAGATCGAGAGAAACCTTTTTCCCAGAGTGATCTGGCAAAATAGGATATTCGATGGCAGGACGAATCCCTTGAACACCTAAAAGATCGAGAGAAACCTTTTTTCCAGAGTGATCTGGCAAAATAGGATATCCGATGGCAGGACAAATCCCTTGAGCACCTTCGCAACATCCACAAGTAACATTTTTTTTCGAGGTAGTCGCTTCATATCCCCACAATTTCTGTCTAATTTCACGATGTAAAGTTTCAGAAAAAGCTTCTACCAATCTATCTGCTAACGCTTTAATCATTATCAAACGGTAATCATCATTTCTTTTTTCAGCAGCAGCGATTAATCTTTCAATCCCCTTCCCAGCAGTTAGTGCAAAAAGCCCGAGATAATCTTTTAATCCGGAATCTTTCGGTGCAATAAAATCAGAGAGTGCCAAACACGGCTCGTCCTGCACTGCACAGAGCTGTCGTCTCATGGTATGAATAGTAGCTATAACAGTACTTCTATCTTCATCAGAATAGATTTCAATATCATCAGAGAGGGCATTAGCAGGAAAGATCCCAACTACACCAGAAGCTTCAAGTAGCTTTTTTTCAACTATCTCATGCAAGACATTTTCAGCATCAGTAAAAAGTTTTTTTGCAGGATCTCCATAAAGAGGAGAACGTAAGATTTCAGGATACCTTCCTTTTAATCCCCATGCACTAAAAAAGCCCGTCCAATCAATAGCAGCGAGGAGCTCTGAGAGAGGAAAATTCTGATATTTTTTTATTCCTAAAAACTTAGGAGTTTCAGGGAGAGTTTTTGCAAAATTACACCGATACCGTTTCGCCCTCGCCTCTTCTAATGAGAGTGTTTGGATCATTTTATCGGCATATTCAGATCTGATCATCTCTTGCTTTCTTTCTAGATCCGCCAAGAAAGCTCCCCTTGTTGTATCTTTTGTGATCTTTTTTAGAACAGGCACCATGCGTGAAGCGTCAGGAACGTACACCACTCCGTGTTTATAAGCAGGCGCAATCTTTAAAGCGGTATGAGTTTCAGATGTAGTGGCTCCACCGATAATAAGTGGCATAGTCAAACCAGATCTCTCCATCTCACTTGCTACATGAACCATCTCATCTAAAGACGGCGTAATTAATCCACTCAATCCGACAGCTACCACACCATCCTGTTTTGCCGCAGCAATAATCTCTTCACACGGCACCATCACTCCGAGATCTATTATTTCAAAGCCGTTACAGGCTAATACCACAGAAACTATATTTTTCCCGATGTCATGCACGTCTCCCTTAACGGTAGCTATCACAAATTTACCAACAGACTTTGCCAGATCGGGATTGTTTTTCTTCTCTTCTTCAATCACGGGCATCAAACAAGCAACTGCTTTTTTCATTACTCGCGCACTTTTTACAACTTGAGGGAGAAACATTTTGCCAGCACCGAAGAGATCTCCGACTCGATTCATTCCCGCCATTAACGGACCTTCAATTATAGCAAGAGAGGTTTTATAACTCTCTAACGCCTCTTTGATATCCTCAGCGATAAAATCATCTACCCCCTTAACCATAGAATACGCCAAACGCTCGGAGATATCAGATCCTCTCCAAGCATCATCTCTGTTTTGGTGTTTAGATTGGATCTGCACTCCAGCTTCTTTTAATTCTGCTGCGAGGGTTAGTAATCTGTCGGTAGCATCAGAGCGTCTATTTAAAATTACATCTTCTACGGCGCTCCTAAGGTTAAGTGGAATCTCTTCATAGACTAAAAGTTGTTCTGGATTAACAATCGCCATATCCAGTCCAGCGGAAATGGCATGATATAAGAAAACAGTGTGCATCGCTTCTCTAACGATATTATTGCCTCGAAAAGCAAATGATACATTACTGACACCTGCGCTTACTTTTGCTGCCGGTAAGTGTTGTTTAATCCAACGTACACTTTCAATAAAAGCCACTCCGTATGTATTGTGTGCTTCAATCCCTGTTGCCACTGTCAGCACATTGGGATCAAAGATAATATCTGCCGGATTAAAACCGTGTTGACAAAGTAAGTGATAAGATCTTTCACATACAGCGATCTTCTTTTCAAAAGTGTCTGCCTGACCCTGTTCATCAAAGGCCATTACCACCACAGCTGCACCACACGAAGCGATCTCCTCTGCTTGTTCTAAGAACTCGCTCTCACCGTGCTTCAGACTTATTGAATTTACGATGCACTTTCCTTGCACACACCGCAACGCAGCCGAAATGATCTCCCACTTTGAAGAATCTATCATTAACGGCACACGTGCGATATCAGGCTCCCCCGCTAAGAGATTAAGAAAGGTCGTCATGGCGGACTTGCCATCAATTAACCCGTCATCCATATTAATATCTATAATCTGAGCACCTGCCTGCACTTGAGCACGCGCCACTACCAAAGCAGAACTAAAATCTTCATCTTTTATTAGGCGTAAGAATTTTTTTGAACCAGCAACGTTTGTACGCTCCCCGATATTAATAAAACTTGCGCCTCCCTCTGTTTCAGCTCCAACCGTTAGCGCTTCTAAACCACTAAGCGTTAAATACTTTGATCTTTTTAAGTTTTGTCGTGGTTGATATCTCTTACTAATTTCAGCTATCGCTGCAATATGTTGCGGCGTTGTGCCACAACAGCCACCGACAATATTCACCAACCCCTCTGCCATAAACTCAGCCAGATTTTCAGCAAACATCTGTGGAGTTTCATCATACCCACCTATTTCATTAGGCAAACCCGCATTAGGGTGTGCTGAGATTAATACATCTGCCTGCGAGGAAAGCTCTTGAATATGTGGCTTTAACTGTTTTGCTCCAAGCGCACAATTAAATCCGATGCTGATTAAGGTCGGTATATGTTGCAAGGAGAAGAGAAAGGCTTGCGGTGTTTGCCCTGATAAGGTTCTGCCACTCTGATCCGTTATCGTTCCAGAAATCATTACAGGTATATTAGTACCCACCTCTTTTGAAAGCTTAGCAATAGCGTAAGCAGCTGCTTTAGCATTAAGGGTGTCAAAGATCGTTTCAATCAATAAAGCATCAGACCCCCCCTCCCACAGACCTTTTGCAGCGTAACCATAAGCATCGACCAATTCATCAAAGGTAATATCTCTTTTTCCAGGATCGTTTACATCAGGTGAGATGGAAGCAGATTTTGAGGTCGGCCCCAAAACGCCACAGACGAAACGGGGCTTTTGAAGATCTTGTGTTGTAAATTCATCAGCTGCTGCACGTGCGATTGCGGCACCGTAATAATTTAATTCAAAGACCGTTTTCGGATCGATCTGATAATCCGCCTGCGAGATTGTAGTAGAATTAAAGGTATTTGTTTCTATCAGATCAGCACCGGCAGCTAGATAGCTCTTATGGATCTCTTTAATAATTTCCGGCTTAGTAATGTTTAAAATATCGTTGTTACCTTTTAACTCCTGAGGGTGATCTATAAAACGTTTGCCTCTAAAGTCTTTTTCAGAGAGAGCATACCCTTGAATCATAGTGCCCATTGCACCATCAAGGATCAGAATTCTTTTTTTTGCACCTTCTAAAATTGACATAACGGAGTAGGAAGAACCACAACGGGAAGTGAGTTGAGAGCGGTGCGGATAACTTTTCTCACTACTTCCGCACCGACACAGAATATCTTCTATGCAATAGTGATCTTTTTAACTTGCGTACTGGATGACTTTACTAAACGAATTTTCAAAACTCCATCTTTCAATTCGGCAGACGGATCATCTGTTGCTGATAAGGCTGAAAAATCAAAGCTCCTGCTCCCGACCATAGCCCCCCTTTCTTGTAAGAGATAATCTTTTTCCACCTCTTCCTCTTCAGGATCTGTAACAGTAATAATTAATTTTCCACCTTCAAGACTAACAGCAATATTCTCTTTCTCCACACCAGGGAGATCCACCTGCACAAGATAAGCATCACCCTCCTCAATGACATCAGCAACGAACGGTCGTCTTCCGGTAAAAGAAGAGATCTGACGTTCTGCCATTTTTATAGCATCACCAACAGATGAAGAGAGATTATCAATAATATTTCCAATTCCTTGATCTCTTAACACCATTTTAGCCTCCCTATATTCGTAGGATTTAACAACGACAGAGCTAGTATAACCGCTAAAAATAGCGCTGCACAACTGGCACTTTTTTATCCAAAAAAGTATTATTTTAAAAGAGGCATGAGGATAAAAGTTAAAAACAATCCCTACGAAATGTAACTTTTGGGATGTTTTTAAGGTACGCAAACAGAAGGATTAAAATACTCTTGCCTACTTTTAACTCTTACGGAAGAATCGACTTCTATGAAAATTATCTTACGCTTTTTTATCTTAGCTATTGTTATAGCGATCGTTGTACTTGGGGTCGGAGGATACACCTATCACCAATTAAAACTTTGGGGCACGCGCGTTACCCCCTTAGAGCAAGCAGTAGTAATTGATCTAAAAAAAGGTTCTTCCTTAAGGGAGTTCAGTAAGCAGCTAGAGAGCGCCCAGTTGATCGATAAAGCTATTAAGTTTGAAGTTTGGACACGCCTTTTCTCTTCATATTCCCGTTTTCAAGCTGGTCCATATCGCTTTAAAAATAAAGTTTCTCCCCGCTTGATAGCAAGGAAGGTGATAAAGGGTGATGTTTATCGTCCTGTCGTCTTTAAGATTACCATCCCAGAAGGGTTCACATACAAACAATTTGCTGCAAGAATGCAGCAGCAAGGTGTCGGAGATGAAGAAGAATTTAAAGCTCTTTTTACAGATAAGGATCTTTTGTCGGAGTTGAATGTACCCTCCACTTCACTAGAAGGCTTTTTATATCCGGCTACATACTCTTTTATTTATATGCCTACTGCAAAAGATGTAATAAGAAAGAGTGTAAAAACTTTTTACCACAACCTGCCTGAGAATTACGTTGAACACCTTGCGCCACTCGGAATAAACCTCCTCCAAGCAGTTACGATAGCGTCATTAATTGAGTTAGAGACTCCGCAGAGATCAGAGAAGCCCCTTATTTCAGAGGTCATCTGGCGCAGATTAAAAGCTGCCATGCCACTAGGTATTGATGCCGCTATTATTTACGGCATACCTGATTATAACGGCAACATTTCAGCCAAACACCTAGCAGATGCTACAAATCCCTACAACACAAGGATCCATAAAGGGCTACCGCCAACGCCGATAGGTTCTCCTGCGCTAGATTCGTTAATGGCAGTTATACACTATGCAGACGCTGGGAATTATTATTTTGTAGTAGATCCGGATAATCCGAAGCGTCATATTTTCTCCAAAAACTTTAAAGAACACTCTAAAAACGTGCGCAAATATGTCGCTGCAATAAAACGTCGTTAATATGCTTTTTTACACGGTTTTTTACATGAAAGATCTATTATTTTTTTAATTATCGAACAGGTTTACCTTGCTGATAAGATAGCAAAGTGTAATAGTTTAGAGGTTGTTTATAAACATTAGTTTTAGTATGCGCTAAGATTAAGTGTTTACTTTTCAGATCGATCTCCTTGTATTAAATGATCGGTCGTGCGCTTTTTTTTCTTCCATTTTGGAGTGTCAGATGCGTTTACGTAATTTAGTTACAATATTATTAACTTTGGTTGCTACTCCGGCAGGAGCAGAAGAACCTGCTGTCAAACTTACTACTGATGCAGAGAAGCTTAGCTACGCCATTGGAGTTGATATGGTTGAGGCGATGGATCAGATGCCGAAGGATCTAAATCTAAATAGAGAGCTTGTTGTAAGGGGTCTTCAGGATGCCTTAAAAGGCAAGGAAGTTTTAACTTCTGACGAGAGAAAGAAGATCAAGATCGATTTTGGAAAAAAGATGCAGGAAGAGATGGAAAAAAAGATTGAAGAGAAACGGAACGAAAATATCGCTAAAGGCAAGGAGTTTTTAGAGAAGAACAAAGTTCGCCCTGAAGTGAAGACCACCGCTAGCGGACTTCAATATGAAATACTTACGGAAGGTACAGGTGAACAACCACAAGCAACTGATACAGTGAGTGTTCATTATAAAGGTTTTCTTATAAATGGCGAAGAGTTCGACAGCTCATATGCTCGTAAACAACCAGCTTCATTTCCACTTAACGGCGTTATTAAAGGCTGGGGCGAAGGTGTGCAGTTAATGAAAGTAGGTTCTAAGTTCAAATTTTATCTACCTTCAGATCTCGCTTATGGAGAACGTGGAGCTCCACCAAAAATCGGACCAAATGAAACTTTAATTTTTGAAGTTGAATTATTAAGTATCACTCCTTCAACGAAGTAGTCACTACTTAATACAAAGTTGATACAATAAGTGCCTCTTTATCGATTCAATCAAAGCGCAAAATAAAGCGTTGAACGATAAGAGGCACTTCATAATGATAAGTGACGATAAGGTTTATCGTCAGATTTTATAATGTAAAAAATTATAATTATATTATAACTACAAAAGTTTTAATTTATATATCTACAAAATCCTATTCGGAGTAGCTAACGACCTAGCAATCTGCAAGCCGCCTTCTGTTATCTGCCACATCTTGGAGGTAAAATCTCCAGCAGGATTTGGAGAAACAAACTTGTGACCTTCTAATATAAATAAAGATCGTTGTGCTTCACCCTCATCACTACCTAATGCAGCTGCCAGTTCTTGAATATGATATTGTCGAACACTATGCGCATCAGCTCCCTCTGACATCTTTCTAAGAAGCGCTATCTGCGGGATTAGCCGATCTGCATCATTATTTTTTTTTCCTGTTTTGGAGTTGGTCATATAAATTATCTTTCCTCACAAAAAAATACTTATAAAAAGGGACACTGAAGGATATAACACTATCTCAAATAAAGCAAGGCGAACGGTATTTTACGCTATGCCTCATTGTTAGTGTCGCCGCACGAAAAAGGTTTAGGGAACTTTCGGGGGGTGCTAGTTATAGCAGTTTTACTCCTTCAGAGGGCAATTTAACTTTATTCCCCCAACTGTTGTTCAACTAAGCGAGTATATTCATCTTCAAGATCCTGTTTCTGCTGTTTAATCTGAGTTAGGCGTTCATTAATGGAGGCATGCTCGGTTATTAGATCCCTAAGCAAGGCACCGGCAGAGCTTAAAACTTTTGAGAGATCATCTAGGACATCTTTCTGATCAGGAGTTAGCTCCAACTCCTGAACCATCCCATCCAACTCCTTTAAAGCCTCTGCCAAACAGCGTTCTAATGCTACGGACTCCGTCGAGATATCCTCATAAGAAGACAATAGACCGGCCAATCTTGACTCATCTTCCTCATTGGAAGATTTCAGCTCTTGCTGTTGTGCTTCTTTTTTCTCAACGAGCTCCTGAGCTTGATCTAGTTTTGACTCAATCCCCTCTAGGCAGGCACGCCCCTTCTCTAAGTCTTCGGTAACCTGCTTAAGCATATTAGTTAGCGTTTCCAACTGAGCCTTTGAAGCACACATCTCACCACTTTTAATTAAGTTGGCGATCGTTTCTTCAATTTTTTTAATATTACTGATGGTCGCATCCTTTGAAGAACTTTGAGAAGCTCCCATTTCTTTATAAACAAAGAATGCAGCACCAACTATAATTACTATAGCCACTATTAGAGCAATAATAAGTCCTGTCATTATTTCACCTACCTAAAGTGATAAAAAACGCACTCAAACTTACACTATGTTGTAGCAGAATTACAAAATACTGAATACAGGGAAAAAAATTTTCTTAAAATGTTATGGTTCTTATAGTGGACACATATTTAGTGTCTGTTGGGAAATACCAATTTCTAGGGGAAAAAGATCTTCGCAAAATGTTATGGTTCTTATAGTGGATACGTATTTAGTATCTGTTGGAAAATACCAATTTCTAGGGGAAAAAGATCTTCGCAAAATGTTGTGGTCTTATACTAGACACCTAATTATATAAAAACAGGGGGTGTAAGATTTTCAAGGAGGAAAAAACTTTCTTGAGATGTTGTGGTTCTTATAGTGGGTACGTATTTAGTGTCTGTTGGGAAATACCAATTTCTAGGGGAAAAAGATCTTCGCAAGATGTTGTGGTTCTTATAGTGGGCACATATTATACTAAGCAGGAGGTCGTAAGATTTTTAAACAATTTTTCTTACAATCCCTCAAAATTTTAGCCTCAAATTTAAAATTTTAGGAGAATAAGTTATGCCAAGTCGATTTTTTAGTTTTTTTATTTTCCTTTACTCTCTTACCATCAATCTTCAACCGGCATATGCTGACGAAGCAGCCAATATTAAAGCATTAGAGCAAACAGGGTGTACAGCTGAAATCCTGATGGAGGCTGAAAGTGGTGACATAATCTATGAGATAAATTCAGATAAGCCCCTACCACCTGCTTCTATGGTAAAAATAATGACCACATATATTACACTACAACAGGTAAAAAGTGGTGATTTAAAATGGGACGATATAGTTACGACATCGGCGTTTGCCTCTAAGATCGGGGGTTCTCAGGTTTATTTAAGAGAGAAGGAGCAATTTACTTTACGTCAGATGCTTGATGCCGTTTTGATTCAATCAGCGAACGATGCTGCTACTGCCATAGCCGAGCATATCGCTGGTTCTCAAGAGGGGTTTGTTGAATTGATGAATGCAGAGGCTGCAAGGTTAGGGATGAAGAACACCTCATTTCATTCTGCTCACGGACTTCCGCCAGCTAAGGATCAATTACCTGACCTCGTTTCCGCACGTGATATGGCGATCCTTTCTAGGGCGCTAATCACAGATTTTCCCGAAGTTTTAGAGACGACTTCTAAAAAAGAGGCGGGCTTTAGAGATGGAACATTTATTATGCGCAATCACAACCACCTCCTGCATAGATTTCCAGGTTGTGACGGTATAAAGACAGGTTACTATGCGAAAGCTGGATTCGGTGTTTCTACGACTGCCCTAAGAAAAGGGGGTGCGGCTAATTGCCGTCGTAATGGGATGTCAAAAACGCGACAAGCGCGATGCTGAGGCAGCACGTCTTCTTTCAAGTGGCTTTGCAAAATATCGTGCTCTAAATATCGTAAAGAAAGGAGAGGCGATAGCGGAGAAAGTTCCTGTCATTGATGCTTTGGAGAGAGAGATTTCGCCTATTGCTAAAGATGATATTAAAGTTATTATCAAAGCAGAAGATCGGGAGAACGTAGTAACAGATATTAAACCTTGTGAAAAAGTAACGGCACCGGTGGAAAAAGGCTCAACTTGTGGTGAGATAACGGTATCTTTAAATGGTACTGTTATAGGCAGGACAGATCTTATTATCGATAAGGATCTGTCAAGGTTAGGTTTTAAGGACCGCTGGCTGCGCAAGATCGGGTGGTTCTAACGTATCGCACTAGATTTAATCTGATGGCGTTAAGTTTAGTGCGTGTCACTCCCTTCAGGGGCTCTAGCCCTTCAGGGGCAGTTGAGCGGGCGATACTACAAAACGACTTAGCTAGACCTGTACGGGGGGGTAAAAATCTGGTGCCACCCTTTGGTTTGCGCTTTGGGTTGGCTAGGCACTGGTGCCACCCACCAGTGCTAAAAGACTCTAAAATCACAACAGCTAATAATATCAAGACGTTGGCAAAAACCAAAAATCTGGTAGTTTTGGTGCCACCCTTCAGTTGGGGCAGTTCAGCTAGCTTTGTCACTGGTGCCACCCTTTAGTGACGACTGGATGGGCTGATACTACAGAACGACTTAGCTAGACCTGTACGGGGGTTAAAAATCTGGTGCCACCCTTTAGTTTTGCCGCTTTGGGGCTAGGCTTTGGTGCCACCCTTTAGTTTTACCGCTTTGGGTTGGCTGGTAGTTTTGGTGCCACCCTTCAGTTTGGGCAGTTATCACTGGTGCCACCCTTTGGTTTGGCAGTTTTGGTGTTTGGCAGTTTTGGTGCCACCCTTTAGTGACGACTGGACGGGCTGATACTACAAAACGACTTAGCTAGACCTGTACGGGGGGTAAAAATCTGGTGCCACCCTTCTGTTTTACCGCTTTGGGTTGGCTAGGCTTTGGTGCCACCCTTCTGTCTATGGCTGAATGGCTGGTGCCACCCACCAGTGCTAAAAGACTCTAAAATCACAACAGCTAATAATATCAAGACTTTGGCAAAAACCCAAAATTCGGTAGTTTTGGTGCCACCCTTCAGTTTTACCGCTTTGAGTTGGCTAGGCTTTGGTGCCACCCTTTAGTGACGACTGGGCGGGCTGATACTACAAAACGACTTAGCTAGACCTGTACGGGGGTTAAAAATCTGGTGCCACCCTTTAGTTTTGCCGCTTTGGGGCTAGGCTTTGGTGCCACCCTTTAGTTTTACCGCTTTGGGTTGGCTGGTAGTTTTGGTGCCACCCTTCTGTTTTACCGCTTTGGGTTGGCTAGGCTTTGGTGCCACCCTTCTACTCTACCACCTTTAAAAAATCCTTAGGTACTTTTTCTAGGTACTTTTTTAAAAGCACTCTTCTGAACAATTCTTCTTATATTTCAATATGTTAACTTTTAGCACAACCAATTTTTAACAAAAAATCAGAAAAAACTCGGAAGTCAGCTAACGGAGAACGGTTAAAAAAACTGGTGCCACCCTTTAGCGTTATCACCTTACATATTCTTTAACGATATCCAAATCATTATCAACACCTTTAACAACACCATCAGGACCGATGATCACGATAGTTGGTATCGCAATCATACGAAATGAAACATAAGCCTCATCACGAACATCATTACCGGAGAAGGCGTGTTTTACTCCATCCAACCCTTGCAAATAAATCATATTTTTTAAGGTTGATAATCTATCAAATCTGTCAATACTGACCGCAATAAATTCAGTATTCGGATTTTTATGTGTTCGGGCATAATCGCTTAATTCAGTGATAAGAGTTTTTGAACGACTACACCACGTCGCCCAAAACATTAAAACGACCGTCTTGCCACGGTATCGACGTAAAGAAACATAATCACCGTCAAGGAATGAAACCCTTGCCGCAGGAGCTGTTTTATTCACTAAAGCTAACGTTTCATCAGAGATAGTTGAGCAACCTGTTAATAGAGAAAATAATAAGGAGGCTAAAAATATCTTTTTCATGATCAATAAATCCAAAATGATAGACAAAAAAAGTTGAAAGATTTTTTTCCTTTCAGTGACAGACTTGACTACCTCAAACGCGGTAATCTAGATCTATAAAAATACGATCGCAACAAACAAAAAGCATTTACCATTTTAAGCGGTGTACTTCACTTGGAAGGGTTCCATTGCAGCAGTAGAGACTTCTTACAGTTCAACAACTTCTCGACCTATCCGATCAAGGAGTTGTACAGGCTGCGGACGCATCATCCATAAAAGAAGGATACTAAAAACAGTGAGGAGAAGAGCACTGCCCACGCTCTTTAAAACAGTCACACTAAGCACAAAGCCCACTGAGGATATTAACCCAGCAAGCCCATAACAGATAATTAAAAAGGGGGTGTACCTTCTAAGGACTTCAATAATTCTCACCTCCCTTTCTGTAATCTCCTCTACTGCTGCCGTAGGTATAGCAAGTTTTATATTGTTTTTTAGGGCTGCTATAAATCCTTCAGAAAAGTTAGTTTTTTGATATATTTTCTTCAAAAATTTTGTAGAATCGATCCTTTTACAGATATAAAAAACAACGAGTACCCATAATAAAGCAAAAAAATACCGTGGCATTATAAAAAACACATCGCTGGATGGCAGCTCACCTCTTTCGACGGCATATTCAACCATAGAATTGCAGACGAAAAGATTTATTAGATCTCCCATTATAATAGAGCCCCATACGATCGTAAGCACTATCTGTTGTTTTTTGACATATTTAGTTGTCGCACTTGAAAGCATATCTGCACACCTTTTAATAAAGCATAAATAGTAACTTCTTTCTTGTTAATATAATAAGATAAGATCTAGACTCCCTTCAATCTGATATTTTTAAAAACCTTTTATCGCTCGATAAGGCCCTAATATCTTGTCTATTGTTGATTTACTGATTGATAAAAGCAGCGCCTTTGATTCTTCCTTATATTGCCTAATTTCGACCTCCTCTAGCCCTTTCATCCAAGCTGCCATGTCAGCTTTCATAATTGCTGAACAGGGATACTCTTTTATTCGCCACACCTGCCTAAGAGCTTGCTAAATTTTGGATCTTCGTACTATTTGATCGCACAAGATGTCTAATTTTACACGGCAACCAACATTTTTGGGCTTACTTAGACGCAATGATTGATGTCCAGTTTATTTTCAACCTTCTTTAAATATTCCTCTTTCTTCTTCTTATTTGCACTCTGATATTTACGCCTAACGTATTCTAAAAAATACTCTTTTTCCTCTTTGTCCATACCCTCTTTGTCCATAATCCCTCCCCACTATTTCAGTGACATTAATTACAAGCCATAACGTAAGAATATAAAAATTTACTTAGTTTTTGAAAGCTAGTAAAATACCAGCGGTAAATATTGGTGCAATAAGTATCGATATTTATTTGCTGACATTGGCGCTTTGCACTGGCATTGCGTCAACAAGGTTCATACTGAATGTTTCACAATAAATAATCGAATTCGATTATCGTGAGGATTTGGTGTGTCTAAAAGTGCAAAAACAGTCTGCCTAGCGCAGTAGCTTTTACAGCTACGGTGATCTTGGCAGTGTATGTATGGTGTGCTGCTTGGTTGTATTGACTTCTTACTAACTTAAAGAGAGTCAAGATAATTACAGCATAAAAAATGAAGCAATTATACTTTTAGCGTAATTGCTTTAAAACAATCCGCTAGTACTAGCTTCTGCTAGTTAGGAAGGACTTGCTATGAAAAATAGTAGCAAAAAAACAGATCCAGTACACTGGCTCTGCACTATCGGCTTCTTTTGCATCATCTTTTTGGGAGGTGCAGTTACGAATGAAATTTGTAACGACTTGGAATCCAAAAGGAATCAAGCTCAAGACGTCGCCGCTCAATCGAACGGCACGACCTTCTGTGATGACGAACGCTTCCTTGACTACGACGGTAGTTGTAGTGGGAACGGAACCCACTTCCAAGTGGTGAAGTGCGGCGAAGACCTCAGCTCTGCGGGCGATCTCATTGCTGAGGAGATTGTTCGAAATCGGCGAGGCTCGTTTGACCCGTTCAAAGAACATCCCCTCAAAGTGTATGTCGATGGATTGGTATCATCAGTCGACATGGACAGTTGGCGAGGAAGTTATGTCTCGCATATGAGTGGCGATCCCGAAGCTACGGATACCTCGCGCGACATGCTGCAAGCTTTTGGACTTATGGCTGAAAATGCCAATCGTTTAAAAGTAATTGCAGAAAAAGAGGGCAGCGACGCTCTAAAGAACCCAGAGGCATTACGCTGTGCAGCTAAAATTAAAGTTACTGCATGGTGGATTGAAAAATCCTTCAGCAATCTCAAATGCAGCGAAGAGCAGCGAGAGGTTTTTAAGACCTACCTTGAATTGCTGTTCTCGTATTGCGACGTAATTATCGCAAGAGCGTTGCAATACCAAGAGTCGGTGCCTGCTGACTTATTGTCTGATTGTAGATTGCGTGTTTCTGGCGTAAGAATCGAGAAGATTTCAGAGCCTACGACGAACGCCCTTGCACTTTAGACGACACACTAGATGTTGCTCGTCAGCAACAATCTTTTTTGGAAGCTCTCTTCGGGGAGCTTCTTTTCTTTAACGCGTTTGGAGTGCTACTACAATTGATTTCCCAATAAAGTATGGAAATTATGACAATGAAACAATTAATGGATTGGCACTTTAATGTTCGAAAAGGAATGTATTTCGATCGAAAAATCTCCGTAGTTTCATGTTCAATTTATCTGAGTGATATTATTGAAGATGGATTTTGGAACTATGCCTTTGTTCCCTCTAGCGTGGATTTATCAGAAAAACTAGAACTTATTTCTAATCAATTCATCTCTCTGAATCGAAATCCATGCATTTATACAGTAGAGAATGATACACAACAAAAAACTGCTGATTTACTAACAAAAGCGGGCTATGTACCTTTGTCAGAAGAATCTTTTATGACATACACCTTGAAAAGTAGTATCAACCTAAATTCCGCAATTTTTATCTTTTCTCCATTCCAGAAATAAGCCACCGTATTTTTTATTGATATTTTAGTTAGTTATATATTTTTCTATATTGACATTTCCTGTTTGTATGGTATGATTGCCCTATACATATTAGGGAGGTTTTTTATGAAAAAAATAACTAAAAAAGTTGACTTACCAGATAGGCAAATTGCTCGTAAGAAAAACAAAAATGGGACTACTTATATCTATTACAGGATGAACTTTCGTCGTGAAAATGGAGAGCCTACGTTTGATGAAATAGGTATAGGGAAGCTAGATGAAAGCGGTAAGAAATTAATTCCTAATAGAAATTACTATGATTTGTTTCCAGATGATTCTAATAGATATGTTATTAGCAATAAATCTTTTGGTCTTACTTATGTTTTAAATAAGATTGTAAAAGATTTAAGGTTAGACAAGACATTGCTTTCAATTTTTGGAAATGACACATACGAGATTTTAACTTTAGCGTTTTATATTCTAGCAAATGGAAATGTAGTATCACATGCTTCAAGTTGGATAGATGATAGTGTCTTACCATATGAAATTTCTGAATTAACAAGTCAAAAAATAAGTCGTCTTTTTGAACGTATTGACTACGAGAAAAGACTTAATTTTTTTAAGAAATGGACGAAGCGATATTTAGCTCAAGAATGTTGGTATTATGACGTAACTTCCATATCTTCTTATAGTAAAAAAATAAGCATATTGGAGTTTGGCTATAATAGGGATATGGATAAATTGCCGCAAATAAATATAGGTATGTGCTACGGCTCTACAACGAAGCTTCCTTTATTCTATCAAGTTTATAATGGCAGCATTACAGATAAGACATATTTTAGTTTTCTTTTAAGAGACTTTCCATTTATTAGTCTTAATAATCGTATTAACCTTGTTACGGATCAAGGTTTTGTGACGCAAGATAATTTAGCGGAAGTAGCAAATGAAGAAGGGCAAAAGTTTGGACTACTTTGTCCTTTGCCACTATATTGGAATGACGCTAAAAGAATATTAGAAAATCACACTGCACTTATTAAGCAAGATGCTAATTATATAAAAGGAACCTCTACTTTTGGTTGTTCTGTAATAGATACTGTTATGGGACAACCTGTAAAGATTTATGTTTATTACAATATGGGAAAGGCGCCATATGAGATAGTTCAATTTTACGAGAAAATTTCTAGAATGGAAGAAGAGTTAGAAGAACTGAAAAAATTAAAATACTCTTTGCTGGATCGTAAAAAATATAGGAAATATTTTGATATTAAAATAAATGAAGATGGTTTCACTTATGAAAAAAAATCAGAAGCTATAGATGAATACTTGAGAAATTGTGGCTTCTTAATTTTGATTGGTATTGGTTGTGATTCAAATCCGAGTGAAGCACTTTTTCGTTATCGTCAAAAAGATGTAATTGAAAAACAATTTTTCCAGCTAAAAAATGAAATTGATTTTAGAAGACTTAAAACACATAATCTTCAAACCACAGAAGGAAAACTTTTTGTTGGATTTTTAGCTCTTATACTTAGAAGTTATATTCTTAATTTACTTAAAAATGATACAAGGCAAAAAAAGTTTAATATACCTGATGTCATTAAAGAGCTTCAAAAAATTAAAGTTATAGAAACTAAAAATGGCAGTAAATTAATGGTTCCGTTAACAAAAAAACAAAAGGATATTTTGAAAATTTTCAATATTGAAGAAGATGACTTTCTAAAAAGTATTTTTAAGAAAAAGTAAGATTATACCGCTCGAAAGCTACCTTTAAAAACACGTTTGTATGGTATAATTTCGCGGGAATTCAGGTATCAAAACAAAACCTACCTCACTCACGGTAAAATGCGTTACAGACGAAAAAACACGTGTTGACTTTGAAGATGTGTTCACTAGTGCATATGGAGGCGATAAAACGCCGAGCAACCATATGGCGAATTAGATGAATCTTATATAAGAGCTTTAAGACAATCTTTTAGCAACAAGCAAAAATTTTATCATTTTGTTTGTTACGACAATAAAACACCCGTTTCAATAGCTACATTGTGCTTTTTGGATGGTAAGGGAGGACTTTATAATGTCGGAACTGTCCCATCATATCGAAGCAAAGGTTGTGGAACAGTCGCAACTAAAGCTTGTATAGATAAGTGGATAGAACTAAAAGGGGATACACTTTTTCTCCAAACTGAAACTGGTAGTTTCGTTGAGAAGTGGTATTACAAGTTAGGATTTAAGCTAAAATTTACAGCTTAAACCTACTACAAGAATATTTAGTTGTCACACTTAAAACCTAAATTCCCGTAAAATTATAGTATACGTGCCCGCATCTTCATTCTTCGTAGTAATGATACGATTTTTATTTTTTGAATTGTTCCACTCCTATGGCTTTTAAAATGTTTCTTTGCATCTTGGATATGGTCAGTAAATCTCTTTTCCCTTCAGAATGAAGTTCGCATATGTTTTCTAATTGCTTAATTGCTTGTTTTATTGTCAAGTTTGAAGTTTCTTCATCTTCTTTGAGCTTTTTAAGCATGACGCTTCTCACAATAAGGCTAATAAAGACTACAAATGTTTTTCCTTCTGTTGTTTGTACATAATGTGTGCGCATACGACGATAGTCCATGCCATTTTTTAATTGGTCAAATGCTTTTTCAATAACATCTTTTTCACGGTAAATAGTCAGGGTTTCTTCAGCTGATAAACTTATGTCCGTTGATATGAGCGCAAAATAACCAAGCTTTGATTTGTATTCATCAATGGCATCATAGTCCATCTCGTAGCTAATATCGGTTTTTCCATCCTGATGTATTTTGAAATATTTAGTTTGACTTGGTTTAAGCTTCTTTTGTTTTACGATTAAATCTAATGCCTCTTTTTTTCGTTTAATGTCAGCATACAATGCTTTTTCATCCAACCTAGCCTTTTCAGAGTTGTAGTACATGTGGACTTTAACTGGAATGCCCTCATAGTTTGCTGTATAACTCCTAGCATAAATATCAACAGAGCTTATGAATTCCCTAGAAGAAAAAGGCTTCTTAATAGTCTTCTCAATCAGTTCTTTGTAGAGCTTGTAGTTTTTTGACAATAGGGATAATGCTTTGTAGCCCGCATCGCAAACCATCTTAAAGTTCTTTGGAGACAATAGCCCTTGATCTATAACAATCCGTAGGTTCTTTAAACCGAAGTGCCGACTGTAGGCAAGGATTGACTCAAAGTAAGATTTATCAACGATACTTCCAGGATAAATCTTGTAAAATAAGGGCAACCTTACATCTTCTCCATAGTACATTCCTAAGTTAATTTGAGCCAAATTGTCATCATCACGATTATATCCCCATTCAACCAAATGCATGTCGTTGCTATAAGAAGAGATGGATGTGACATCATAAGCGACATAACCATCTGTTTTATTGTAATTTGTCCATTTCTCAAAAAAACGAATACGCTCCTCCTCAGTAATGGAAGCAAAGAACTCACTGATTGCTTGAGAACTTAGGGGAATTAAGTCTTCATGATAATTACTTTGCGCCCAATTAGGGTAATCCATCATGACATTGCCCTGACTTAACATATAAGAAGCTAAAGAGAGAGCCGCCTTTGCTCTCTCTTGACCCATAGTATTTACCAAGAGATTGGTTAAACTTAACTTTTGAGCAATTTCCATAAAGCTCGAAATATAGCCAACAGATTGGACTATTTTCTCTGGAGCATGCTCTGGGAATAGATCATAATAGTTCCTGTTTGGGATGAGCATTCCCGTTGCGTTGTCAAGTTTCCCAATACTTTTTTCATCTGAAGTAGGCTGACCTTTTTTGTTTCGATAAGCCCTGAGAGTGTAGTAAACGTACCTCGTATCTCCCTTTCCTTTTTTATAAGTTATTCTTTTTTTTGGTAATGGAACCATTTTTTTTGCCACAAAACCACCTCCTTGTATACTGCCATTATAGTATACAAAAAGAAAAAAAGCAAGAGATTAAAATCAAATAAATGCTTGAAATCTCTTGTTTTACAGACTTTTTTAACTAGGTATACTATGGAAACTCAGGAATTTAGGTTAAAAGCATATCTGCACACCTTTTGATAAAACATAAACAACAACTCCTTTAGCTCTTAGTATATAAGATAAGATCTGGATCCTAACTTCCGCTCCGCTCTCTACTGGTGTCACTGGCAGGCTTGTCACTGGCGCTCTCTCTACTGGTGCCACCCTCTTTTAACCTTTTAAATTAGCAATTATTATAGGCTTGCTTTTAACCTTTTAAATTAGCAATTATTATAGGCTTGTCACTGGTGCCACCCTTCAGCTGGCCAGCTAAAAGCTTTTTTAAAAAAATGTCTAAGCTTAGAAGTTAGGAAATTATTTACAGAGCCAATTATTTTACCGAACCCCTATTTTCCCAGTTCTGCGCTTGTCTTCAATCAGGCGTTTTTGTTTAAGAGCCTCCACATTTTTTGACGAAGTATCATAGGTTCTTATCATTTTTGCATGCTTAATATCTATCTGAGACTTAACGGTAGAAAGCTCGTTAGTGGCTTTTTTTAAGCGCTCACTACAGGTAGATAGAGCTTCTTTTGAAGGGGAAGCAGATTGTTTTCCCCTTTGCCCTCTATTTGCCGCTATTGAACAAGAGGATCTATCCTTAATAATAAGATCCAAAACTTTACTGGCGGCAATTAAATCTTTTTCATAACGAAGTTGCTGAGCATCCAAGGACATTTCAAGTTCCTTAAACCATCTCAAATCAGAATTTGAAAAAATGTCTTTTGTCGCCTTTTCACGCAAAAGTTTTTGCATACTATCTTTAAATTTTTTACATTTTATTTGAGTCTCTTTTTTTAGCATTGTTAAGTTATTTAGTAATACCTTACTTTCTTTTTGCACCTCCAAAAACGCACCTACCTCTTCATGAAATCGGACATTTTTTGGATCTGGAGTTGGAGTTGAACTCTCTTTCATCTCCTTAGCTGCCTTCTCCTCTTCTGCCCTCTTCTGCTTAAGACTCTTCGACTCTTCTTCAAACTTATCGAACTCCAGATTTAATCTATCAAAAGTATCTAGTGGAGGTTCTGCCTCTGTGGCTTTAGGTTCCAGCTCTCTGACCAACGCTTCAAGAGGGCTCTCTTTTTGCTGCGCAAAAGCAAGCGGGGTTATAATTAGTGAAAATAAAACACATTTGAAAAGATATCGTGCATAACCACACCTTTTAAGTTTAAGCATTTTAGGGTGCATTTCAATTTTTACTCCTTCAATATAGTATCGATTTTTTAAATATAGCATTATTCAGCAGTAGTGTGCCTTACACATTAATAACATTGCTTCATTCATTACATAAGACTATCCTAAGAAGCCGATATTGCTTTAAGATTATTGACTATATCACAATCTTTAGCATATTTTAGGGTACTTATCTTTTGTACCGATCTTTTGTACTGAAGGTTTCTGGCGCCTATTAGGAGAATAATTATGCCACAAGGAAAAAATACATTCGTCGCAGATGACGCTAATCCTATTTTATTAACCCCTACTGCTATTGCCATGGTCAAAGAAGCTATCAAGGAAGATGGTCAAGTCGGAGATGGCTTAAGAGTTGCCGTAGCAGGTGGCGGCTGTTCAGGCTATCAATATTCACTTGATTTTGAGCAGAAAAAACGTGATGAGGATGTTATTTTAGAATACGACGGTCTTACAGTTTATATTGATCCAATTAGCGCCTTCTATCTACGTGGCACAATCATTGACTATGTTTCTAATGAAGAAGATTCAGGGTTTAAATTTAACAATCCGAACGCGCACTGCAGAACCTGCAGCGGCTGTTCATGTGGCTAAAACTGGTGCCACCCACTTTTAACCTTTTAAATTAGCAATTATTGCAGGCTTGTCACTGGTGCCACCCTTCAGGGACGACTGGACGGGCTGATACTACAAAACGACTTGGCGGGGGTTAAAAAACTGGAAAAAACTGGTGCCACCCACTTTTAACCTTTTAAATTAGCAATTATTGCAGGCTTGTCACTGGTGCCACCCTTCAGGGACGATTGTGGCTAAAACTGGTGCCACCCTTTAGTTGGGGCAGTTCAGCTAGGGGCAGTTTTGGTGTTTGGCAGTTTTGGTGCCACCCTTCAGGGACAACTGGACGGGCTGATACTACAAAACGACTTAGCTAGACCTGTACGGGGGTTAAAAATCTGGTGCCACCCTTCAGGGACGATTGGGCGGGCTGGAACTGCAAAACGACTTGGCTAGACCTGTACGGGGGTTAAAAAACTGGAAAAACTGGTGCCACCCTTCCAGTGTCCAGCATTCACAAAACATACAGTGTCAACCTGCAACAGGTGCTCATATATGTAAAATTCCATGTTTTTCTTATTTTTCAGAACTATGTTTTTTTATTGATGCAAATTATAAAGCTAACACGATATAGAGACGACATCATAAGTACTCGCAAGAGGAACAGGTTGACATGGGTTGCATAGTGCCGTCTGTGTACGGACTTATGCGCAGAACTATCAGATCGATAATATTTTACACAAAAATCGCTAGGTAGTTTTTGTGAGCACGATCGGGGATAGGAAAATTGCGGAGGTACTATGGATATAAGCGAGATATCGGGTTTCCCAAGAGGGCAAAAACTTGCGCCTCGTGAAAATCTTGAAAGTAAAAGAATTAAACTTCAAGAAAAACAAGAAAAATGTGAAAATACGGAATGTGTTTCTGATGAGATACACCTTGAAGAAAACCAACGTGCACAGCGTATTAAAGAAATTAAGGCACAAATTTTAGGAGGAACATATAAAATAGATTCTTTTAAGGTAGCAGATAAAATCTTGCGAGATACCCTAATAGGCATCGCTTAACTACTGACTTGTTACTGCCAGCCCCCCTTGTCACTGGCCTTGTCACTGGTGCCACCCACCAACGCTAAGCCCTTGTCACTGGTGCCACCCACCAGTACGACCTGCGTTGCTGTTTTTGCTCTTCTGACAGCCTTTTTTCTGCTTACACCACTGCCACCACCCACCAGTACGACCTGCGCCCTGGCCCCACCCACCAGCCCCAAGCCCTTGTCTCTGGCCTTGTCTCTGGTGCCACCCACCAGTACGACCTGCGTTGCTGTTTTTGCTCTTCTGACAGCCTTTTTTCTGCTTATGCCACTGCCAGCAAGCTTAACTCACCTTAAATTTCCTTAAATTTGATACTACAACTTACGATTAATTGACTATTTTCAGATTTTAGATAGATCTTCCCTGTTGAAATTTAGATTTCATATTATTATCGGGTCAAAAAAGCAGCTTTTTTAGGTTACTTTTTTCAGGTCGCCACCCCGCAAAGCCTACCTACAATAGGCATACTCGGACGAAATGCCCCATAAACAAACTTAGCTGAAATATCACCTTGCTTCCACTTCTTCCAAGCCTTTCTACACTCTTCACAAAAAGCCTTATATTCTGCTATCGCTTTTATCCGTAACTCCTTAATCCAACAAATTAAATACGGCGTACGTGTCTTCTTCTTAGGTACATACGCAATATTTATCGATTGTTGCTGCACTTTACGCATCCCCATAAAATGCCCCTTCCTTTCAAGTGCAATCTCTTCTTCCCTTTTTGAAATCTCTGTCATTATTGTTTTAAAGATCTCTTCAGACGTAAGATTTTTTGATTCTTCAAAACAATTCTTCCAAGCATCAGGGGTAATCTTAAGCTCATGACAAGTGTGCGGAAACATATTAAGCATTTTTAATAAAATAGCATCGCTTATTTTATGAAGTCTCTGCGGTAACTTACGTAAATTAGTAGAAGAGGTATACTTACCCTGCACTGTTAAAGAACCTGATTTATACATTCTAAAACTACTACACCCTTCCCAATCATCAGCGTGTGCAACAAGGCCTGCTTTTACAGGATTTATATAAATATAGACTATCTTATCGATAACATCATTATGAGTTAACAAACGTTGCTCCTTAAAACGTCCATCCCAAACGTTTCTCCTATATTGCGGCGTTAGTTTCTTAATAGCACGTGCAACTGCACTTTCCATCTCTCCCATAAATGAAGAGATGTGCTTTCCTTCACCAACTAATATCATGTGAAAGTGGTTACTCATCCAATTAAAATGAGCAATTCTAACACGATGGTGCTCTTGGCAACGTGCCATAATCCCTAACAGGATCCATTTCATAAAAAGGCGTGCTAGAAATGGCAAGCCAGATAATGTTCTATTGGTGACATGTACCACCATTTTATTAGGATTTCTCCTATCTCGACGATTTCTCATAAGACAACTCCAGATGAAAAATAAAAATAATCAATAAATTGGCAGAATTGCCGGTTAGTTTGGCAGGATTGCCAAATTCTAACGCTTAATTGTCGCTAGAGTTGGGATTTTATTGTGGGTAAAAATGAAAAAAGTTTGGAGATTGGGATTGGTGCCACCCTTTAGTGTGAGGATGGTGTTAGAGAAAGAAAAGAAGGGTGGCACCAGTTTACCCCCGTGAAGACCTAGCTGATTCGTTTTGCAGTTCCAGCCCGTCCGGTCGTCCCTGAAGCGGTCGTCCCTGAAGGGTGGCACCAGTTTTTTAACCCCCGTAGAGATCTAGCTGATCCGTTTTGCAGTCCCAGCCCGTCCAGTCGTCGTTAAAGGGTGGCACCAGTGACAAGCCTGCAATAATTGCTGATTTAAGGGCAAAAAGAAGGGTGGCACCAGTCTAGCCAGTTGAACAGGCAACTAGCTATTTTGCAGCAGGCGGGGCTTTTTTTCCTTTTTTGCTTACGGTTCGTTTGACAGGAGTTTTTGTTTTGACTTTTCTTTTACGATTTTTCTTTTTAATAGACTTCTTAGATGGCTCTTCAGAAATTGGTGCCGACACAACACCATCCTCATTAAAGGAGCCGGTAAAGACGGTTGTTCCTCCTAAATTGATCTGAATTACTTCATGTCCAAACAACTCAATACACGTTAACATATTTCCATAAACCAAACCTGTATCAACTCCAATTTTTGAAGGAAGATCAAGGTAGACATCATGGTAGGGAGTATGCCCGAAAACTACGGTTTTATTAAAATAATGGGGGCTTAAGATAAACTCATCTCGAATCCAGAGCATATCTTCTTCAATTTGAGCATCTAGCGCACGTAAGGGATTCAACCCAGCATGTACAACCACAAAATCCCCGATCATTACACATGGCTCCAACGCTGTAAAAAAATTTAGATGTGTTTGTATTAGCTTTCGCTCTTCTTCTTCCGGTAATGAAAATTCATCATTCGGCATATTATAACTCTCAAGAGTCTGCATCCCGCCATTAGCAAGATATGAATTTTTTAAGATACTATGTTCAGAACTGAGATACGCTAACAACATCTCTTCATGGTTACCCTTTAAGAAAACGGTATCTGGGAATTTTTCTTTAAAATCTATTAAATACTGAACAACGCCTCTAGCATTATAACCTCTATCTATATAATCCCCACAAAAAACAACCAAATCTTTCTGACAGAGGTGACGCTCTTCTAAAAGAAACTCTATTATCAGGCGCAACTCATCCAAGCAGCCATGAATATCCCCTACGACATAAAGCCGTTCTGGTATCTCCTTTATCTCTCTAGGATTCGACACGCTTCCCCAAACTCCTGATAGTCCTACCAAATATAAGAAACAGTACAAAAACTGTCCTCGTCATACATCTTCGACATCCGTGAATTAAAACTATACATAAATAAAAAAATATTAAAAATTCAATTTGTTAGACAGATGCAGCAGATAATGATAGAGAGAAAATGTTTTTATCTACTAAGCAATGCCGCTTCAAAGATTCACCTATGAAAACACAACCAAAATACATTACTTTCCTTGGCTCAACTGTCTCAGTTTTATTCACTCTGATAGGATTTGTCTTGGTTCTAATCTACGCCACACTTTATGAAGCACTACAAGGAACAGAATCACCTCACCGTCACGTTTACGATAATCTTTTCTTCGAAGCTATCATCCTCCTAATAGCTGCCAACCTCTTCATCGCTATTTTGCGCAATTTATCCTCCATAAAAAAAAATTATGCCCTACTCTTAATTTTTCTAGGGCTGGAACTCCTCATCGCAGGAGGGCTTTACACCAAACATTACGGCGTACACGGCACAGTACTTTTAGCACAAAATGAAAAGAGCTCTGAAATCGTTAAGGAAAATTCTTATAATTTGCTAATTGAAGAAAATAACAAACTTAGATCAATCCCCTTTGATTCACTAAAAAAAGGGCAGATTGTCGCCAAAAATGCTTCAAAAACATTTACAATTGATGATGTAATGAATAGATCGTACCTTGATCTACGTGTCCATAATTCAACACAACGTAATCTTGGTATAGATCTAACTTATTCAAATACACAAAACAACACCGAACACAGATTCTGGCTGATTGCGAATAGCCCTTTCCCTGAGATTCGTAGCGAACGACTTTTTGCTGATACCCTACTCGCGCTTAGAACATTAGATACAGAGCCACTTGATACGCCACAATTAAAGATCATCTCAAAGCAAGATAATACCATCTCCATTTTTAATCCCTCTAAAGATCTGAATAATATTACCATTGCTAAGAAATATAAGTTTGAAAATTTTAAATATTTTCAGAAAGCAGAGGTACATAATGGCGCTCTTGAAGATACAGCATCTTTAAGCAACCCTGCTGTTGAGTTCGATATTATAGAGATCAAGAGCGACGCTAGAGAAAGTCATACCCGCTTTGCCTTTATCCCGAATTTACCATCTTTACACGGCAAAGCTTCAGATAAAAGCTTTCCACTCTGGATTGAACTTGTACCTGCGGTGACAGATTTTCCACAAACATTAACAAAATGTGTATTTGAAGCCTCCGCCACTGACGAGTGGTATTACAGTACAGATTTGACAAACAAATTTCCCCTCTCAGTTGGAACAGAGATTCAACTTCCTAACAACAAGAAAATTCATGTAAATAGATTACTAACAAATGCGAAACTTCGTAGGACTGCCATCCCTGCACTTGATGGAGATCCCGCACTTCTTATAAAAGATCAATCAGGTAAAAACAGCGATTGGGTATCACCTCTCTTCCCGCTAAAGAGATACCCAAATATCTCCTTCTATATTACTCAAACAACACAAACACTGCCCTTTGCTATTGAACTACTAAATATAAACAAACTTTCTCAAGGTAATTCTTTTCATCTTCCATCATATCAAGCAGATATTGCACTACATTTAGCGCCTGATACAGAAAGTATTGCAGGTACAGTTACAGTTAACGAACCATTCTACTATAACGGCTATCGTTTCCTCCTTGATTCATACAAAGAATTTCCTGTAATAGGTAGATTTATTATCGATAGATCCCCTGGCACTCCGCTCTTATGTCTCGGTGCTACCTTAATATTACTCGGCATTATTACTGCTTTTCTAGGCAAAAAAGGAGACTAGATACAATGCTATTAAATATCATTACCTGTTTATACTTCTTAATCTGCTTATTAGCACTGTTGAAAACAACTACATGTTTAAAATTGAATACTTCCGTTCCGATTTTAACCATCATAATTTTTATAGGTGCCTTTACATTACATTCTTATATCATTGCAAGCAGAAGCAACTTACTTCTTTATCCGGCTATTACAAACACCTATGAAGTAACGGTCTTTTTGAGTTGGTGTATCGCCTTACTAGCACTTATTTTTTCTATGTTAAAGCATAACGTTACGATTCTACACCTAATATCTCTCGTCTGTGGGGTCTTGTTACTCAATGCAAGTCTTACCCCTTTCAATCAAGAGATACAGCCACTACCAGCAGTGCTGCAAACAAAATTTTGGCTAATCTTACATGTAGTAACAATTATTTTCGGATATGCAGCAATTACATGTAGTATGGTAATAGCTCATAAGTACCTTATAAAAAGGTGGTCAAAACCTGCACAAGCAGAGCTTATTCTGCGCCTATTGCAGATCGGCACCGTTGCTATTGGATTAGGAACAGTTCTGGGAGGATGTTGGGCAGAAGTTTCATGGGGGCGTTTCTGGGACTGGGATCCTAAAGAAAGTTGGGCTTTAATTACTTTTTTAAGCGCACTAACAATACTTTTACTATATCACCAAAGTATCATTACAAAACGGGGATTAGCTTACGGAGCTATCATCTCTTTTCTTTTTATATTGATGACTTGGTACGGCGTTAATTTTATTCTACAATCTGGCTTACACAGTTATGGATTCGGATCAGGTGGAGGAGCCGTCGTTGTCGTATATTTAATCTGTGAATTAATTTTCCTTATGAGGCTTTCAGGCTTTTTTATAAAATTTTTTAAATAACAACTCAGGGGAAACACGAAAAGGGGAAATGGTGCCGCCCACCTGCTAGAGGTTGTCCTAAGAAAGTGCCTCAACTTAAAAAATCAATTACGAAACAACTTACAGATCAAGATCAGCGCGTGTTTCGAACCTTCCACGAACTTCCCTAAAAGGTGGTTCACTCTCTTCTTTATTAACGTATTTCTTCCTGTCGGATTTTTTTTCAACGATGTCAGTGAATCTGTATTCCGCTAATCTCTTTTCAATATTCTGTAGACCAAGCGCACAACACTTCCGAACAGCCTCTACTGAATACAATGCAGCTCTTTTTACTAAAGCATATTCATGTTTTGACAATTCACGACGTGCGCGCTCTAAGACCTCTTTTGACTCATACATCCCTTTGGAGTAGCCGGAGTCATCACTATTACGGAGACAAAGATACGTTTTCACTATCTCACGTTGAAACTCTAACACGAATGAAACGGCCAATGTCTGTTCCATATCGTCACCTTTCGTCCTTAGTGTTTATAACAGCTATCCGTTCCCATAGTTAAAAAACAAACGAAAACGGCACAACCATCTCTTTTTTGGTACGATTCGTTAAAGATAATAAAACAGAATTAAAAAATCAACAAAAAAATGATTTTTAGTCTTGACACGATTTCGCCAAAAGCCCCCTTTTAAAACTATTGCAGATTTTTCAAGACTAAATATCTCGCACAAGCTGCATGTCATGAGACAACTGTGGTGCCACCCTTTAGTTTGGGCAGGATCGGCTGACTTTAGCTCGGCTGCCACTGGTCAGTAGTTTTGGTGCCACCCATTAATCCGCGCAGCCATTTTTCAAATAGGACACCCAAACTCTAAAACTATAACATCTAATAATATCACGATGTTAGCAAAAGCTTAAAATTGACAGATCTGGTGCCACCCTTTAGTTTGAGCGGGATCGGCTGACTTTAGCTCGGCTGCCACTGGTCAGTAGTTTTGGTGCCACCCACCAGTAAAACGGGTTCGACAGGTGGTTAAAAATTCGGTGCCACCCTTCAGTTGACCAGCTTGAAGTTTAAAAAAAGTTCTTGGTCTCGGAAAGTCGACTCAAGATAACTACTCTGCACCCTTTTGACCATCAACACTAAAGCAACCTGGACCACTAGCAAGTAATGATAAGGAAACGAAAAATAAGATAATATCCTTATTAGGCAATTCTGGGATAGCAGGATAAGGGAAAAAGCCTATCGGTAAGATAAAGGTTATTATCATAATAGCGGAAAGAACAGCCGCTAAATTTGTCCATAGCCCGATCAATAGTAACCCACCTACAGTTAACTCAAGATACGGCAAGACAGCAGCATAAAGCATAGAGAGCTTACCCGGTAAAAAGTGAAGTTGATTTACCGCCTCTACAAAGGTATGCATATTTTGAATTGTAACATACCCTACTATTAAAAAATAAATAGCAAGGGGAATCCTTACTAATAACCCTGTCAATCTGGAATCCCATATCGGCTGCCCTAAACTCATATAAAACTCCTTATAAATCTTGACATCCCGTGCCTAAAATAAACTTGTCGTGGATTTTACCCCCTCAAATAAGACTTTGCCAATACCGTAAAAACATACGCTTATTCTTAAGTTAACTACTTCCTACGATCTCCCCACTCAAACATCTTACGTAACTACCTTCTGCGCAATACGACAGCTACATTCTTTTTACTCGCCCGTGTATTCTCTCTCGGTTTTAAACAATTTTTAAGGGTTGGCTGTTTTTGTCTAATCTCAACAGAACACTCAGCCTCCCAATACCTACCAAGTTGCTGAGAGACCATCTTAATTAGCATCTCATCCAAAGAGAGAGAGGTATCCTTTCTACGCACATCACTTAAATTAAAAACAGCTCGGCGGCCTCCTTTTGTAACACGTGCAAGCTCTAATAAAAGCTCATTCATATAATCAAGCCACTGCGGCACACTTTCACACTCTTGCGGATACTCTTCCTTCATAGAACATCCTGCAAACCAACGTCGTAACCACATCTCTGACTTATATAAACGGTGATTCGGCAAAGGGGGTGTTGTTAAAACCAAATCCACAGAATTCGGTTGCAGTTCAAGAAGGTTACGAGGATCTGAAAGAAGTGCTCTACTTTCAGAAGAAGCCTGATATAAACTAGAAGGAAGCCCGTCTCTAAGCACCACAGCAGATCGTCTTAAAATTCTTGGAATCGTTGCTCTATAATCAGGTTCTTGACTACGCTTAGCATTTAGTGCCAGTTGATCAGCGGGCGAAATAGAAATTTGAGCCCCCGTATAAACAGAAAAAAATCCTGCTCCATGTCCATGCAATAACCCTAATGTGATAGCCTCTATAAAACGTGCCACCCTGCTATTCTCATGATCTCTTACATAACGACGTAAGTTTACGAGCTCTCTAAAGGTAGCCACATCATAGAATGGAGCAAAATATTGCAGATACGCCCCTAACTCTACCGGTCTTCTTAGATCTATCATCTGTAAAGCTAAAGTAACTTCTGTAATATCAGCAGGATACATTTTAGAGGCAGTAATTCGAAGCCCCAACGGATCTGTATCGACTGCAAAAACACATCTCCCCGAAAGCAAAGCCTCTAATGCCACATCCCCTGATCCTGCAAACGGATCTAAAACCAGATCTCCTGTTCGTGAATAATTCTTTAAAAAATGAGCCATCACATCAGGATTACCACGTTCCGGAATGGGAACTATATAGTGTAAAGAATGAGACCTCTCCTCACCTGAAGAGGATGTAAGATCTAATGTTTTCTTTAAGAATGGTATATCTTCTGCGATTTTCATCTTTAAAGCTAACTGACCAGCCACCCCACCATCCTCTTAAAACGGGAAAACAATTAAAAAATCATGGCTCTTAAGATCTAAAAAACTATCAACCTAACTCGCCAAGCAGCAATCTACGTTCCTCATAGTATAGGTAGAGAGCTTCTTACGCTACACACTATCTGAATATAGCTAAATCAAAAAAAGCCGTCATTTGCATATTAATGCACTATTCTGGTCACTTTTTTCACCTCCTCAAGGTTTACCTCTCAGGACAAATAAGCGTAGAACAAAGCACTTTTACTTTAAGTACCTTTAAGAATTAGTTAGATCGGGATCTTATTTTGAATTGAAAAAAGAATTTGCAGTTTAAATAAAACTATGGTTGTTTTTACTCGCAAGCGATTGTAGTGCAGCTCCAACTCTTCTTTCGCTTCTCCTGACTTCTCTTTAAACTAAAGGGTGGCACCAAATTTTTAACCGGCTGTCCAGATCTAAGCGATTCGTTCTGAAGTTTCAGCCCGCTTAATTCTCACTGGTGGGTGGACGATAGTCCTTGAAGGGTGGCACCAAATTTTCCACCTGCCGAACCCGTTTTAGTGGTGGGTGGCACCAGCTGCAAAGCCAGCTAAAACTGCCAGATCTACCCCAATTAATGGGTGGCACCAAAACTGCCAAATTTTAATTTTCTGCCAACATCTTAATATTATTAGATGTTATAACTTTAGAGTTTGGGTGCCGTATTTAAAAACCTCTGCCGCTCTAAAAGGTAGGAGGATCGTCTGAAGGATGAAAATTTCTATCTATAGTTATTTTTTACTCGCAAGCGATTGTGCTGCCGCATCAAACTCTTCTTTCGCCTCCACAGCACGCCCTGTCCGTTCAAAAAGAAGCCCTAAATTGCGATGAGCGGCGGAATTTACAGGATTAAGTTTAAGAGACTCTTTTAAAGATTTTTCAGCTAAGTCATATTTACCCAACTCAAGTTGAGCCCAACCCAAGACCCCTAATAACCTAGGGAGATGCGGATCATTCTGAAGCAACTTCTCCTTAGCTTCAATAAGCAACTCTTCAGCTTGAATCTCGGAGTTTTTGCGAATTTTAGAGATCGCAAGATTAATTTTTGAATCGAGATCTGACTTATCAAGCTCAACAGCCCTACTAAAAGCTAATTCGGCTCTGTCATTCTCTCCAAGCTTATCATAAATCACCCCTAAAGCCCGAAATGGAGCAGCGTCCTCTCCATTTAATTCAGTTGCCCTCGTAAGATTTTTTAGAGCAGCTTCATAACGGTGCATTTTTTTATTGAGAAGCCCTGAAAAAAGCAAAGTGCTATAATTAGCACCATCTAAATCAAGCGATCTTTTATACGCCTTTAATGCCTCTTCACTCTTCTCCATTTTTTCATATAGAACACCTAAATTAAAATACGTCAGCGCATTTCTTTCATCAACTTCTTGAGCTTTTTTAAGATACTTCAAGGCACGATCGATCCGATCTGTTTTCTCATAAATCACTGCCAACCCCTGCAACGCTCTCACTTCAGATCTATCTTTATCTAAGACCTCTTCATAAAGTTGTCGCGCACTATCAGGATCCGCAGTCTTTAAACGAACTTCAGCCAAAGCCAAGAGAAACTCTTTTCGACGTTCTTTCTCCAACGCCTTCTCAAAAAGCGCGATAGCCTCCTCTTCATGACCTTTTTTAAATTCGATTAACCCCAAATTAAAGTTTGCTTCAACTAAATTTGGACACAATTCTAAAGCTTTTTTATAAAGTTGAGCCTCTTCATCTGAAGCATCAGCAAGATCAACTCCCCTTCTAACTAAGCGCCCCGCCTCCTCGCACTTATCTTCGGCTTTTAATATTATGGAAGGGAAGCACAGCCCTAAAAAAAACAACGCTAGAAATGAATATTTGCAAGCCTTAGGAATTAGCATAGATATGCCCTTTTCCCGAGTCAGCGCTTAATACACTTAAAGAATCAAGCACCTTTTGTAATTTATCTTCAGACGCAACCAGCGCAAATCGAACAAAATTTTTGTAAGCATCACCAAAAGTCCCTCCTGGTAACGCTACAATATTAAAAGATTCCAGCAGACTATAAGTTAGATCATCTCCACTCATCCCCATAAACTCTGGAACCTCCGCCCACACGGAAGTACCAGCTTTAGGCATGGTAACATTCCAACCGATTTTACGCAGTCCTGACACAAACATCCGACACCGTCTTCGGTATTTATCCATAATCGGCAAAGTCAGATCAGTTGTAGAGGTTAATCCTGCAGCCGCAGCATCTTGAATCGGTAAAAAGATCCCATAATCAATCCTAGATTTCAATCTTCCAAGTTTAGCTATTAGGTCAGGATTCCCAAGTGCTGCCGCCACACGCCAACCTGGAACACTATAAGATTTAGAAAGGCTGTAAATTTCGATACTATGATCCATGGCATCAGGAGTAGCCAGTAAGCTCTCTGCCGCTCCTGTGTCGTACGCCATCTCGCCATATACGAAATCATTAATAATAAAAAATCCTCTCTTAATAGCTAGTTCATGCAACTCATCATAAAATTTCCTACTTACGACCACACCACTCGGATTATTAGGAAAATTAAGCAACAACACAGCATAACTTTGACGCGCTGTCATCTCATCAATTTCAGCAAGCATCTTACCTTCATCATCAGAGATGTGAAAGAAATCATAGTCCATTCCAGCCATATCCAATGCCGGTTGATACGTTGAATATGTTGGTGCCCCTAATAATGCTTTAGATCTCCTTGAGTCTAGGGCAGATAACGTGTTTAACACCCCCTCTTTTGATCCCATAACAGAACAGATATCTGTCTCAGGATCTAAATCAACATTGAACACAGTTCTGTATTTGTAAGCAAAAGCTTCCCTTAGTTTTCTAATACCCCGCGAAACTGCATATCGATGTCGATCCGTATGCAAAGAACTTTCAACCAGTTTATCGAGTAAAAAACGAGGCGGCTCTATATCAGGATTAATCATCGACAGATCAATTATATCCTCACCGGAATAAACCTTTTTAAGCTTCAATTTATTAAACTCTTGCAAGCAATCCACCCGTAACCACTCAAATGGATTATGCACCCTCGCTATTGCACTAACAGACATCACGCCCCAAAATAAGCAAAATAAGAAAAAATCCCTCTAAAACAAGAATCATCACTCTCGAAACGGCACTATATAGCAACCCCCCTTTAAAATAAAGCAAATACCCGAAATTGCTGTTTTTAACACTCTATTTTCTTTGATATTTTCAGCTTTTAAAGAAGATCCCTTCCCTTTTGTTATAATTTAATAAGAAAAGAACCTTTTTAAAAAAATAATTCCCCAAGAATCCTAAAGAAGTGGATATAACGTACCGTTATTAAAAGTATTGCTGATAAATAATGCTTAATCCTTTTTATTATTTTTAACAAGGGGGCTTTCCCTTAGAAAAATAAAGAAAAGTTTCTTGAACAGAGGTATGTATCATGGAAGTAATCCTTGGGAAAACAGACATCCCTAATGAAGCAGAGATCGAACGCGAGCTTGAGAAACGCCCTCGCAGTGCCACTCTCCTTAGCTTGAAATGGCTAGCTGAACGACTAAAGAAAACTAGAACAATTAAACGTGACTTAGAAAATGGTAGTTATAAAGTGGATAGCGAAAAATTAGCAAAATCCATTCTTAACGAAGAGGATTAAGATTATTGCCCCACCCCAGACATGTTTTTAAAAGATCAACGGCTTTCAATTAGGACACCCACTTTTAGCTGGTGGGTGGCACCAGTTTTTTAACCCCCATAACAGAACCCGTCTTACTGGTGGGTGCACCAGATTTTTCCCAGCCTAAACCAAACTGACCTGCCCAAATTGAAGGGTGGCACCAAATTCCCCAAGCCCTAAGCTTTTGCCAACATCCAGATATTATTAACTATTGCAAATTTTGAGTTTGAAAATTCTTGAAGGGTGGCACCAATTTTTTAACCCCCATAGCAGAACCCGTCTTACTGGTGGGTGCACCAGATTTTTCCCAGCCTAAACCAAACTGACCTGCCCAAATTGAAGGGTGGCACCAGATCCAAGCCACCCTAGACTTAAAAGATCAATGGCTTCCAATTAGGACACCCACTTTTAGCTGGTGGGTGGCACCAGTTTTTTAACTCCCGTAGGGATCTAGCTAATCCCACTTTGCAGTCGCAGCCCGTTCAATCATCCCTGAAGGGTGGCACTAGATCTAAGCCCAGCCAAATCTGCCAGATCCCGTCTTACTGATGGGTGGCACCAAATTCCCCAAGCCCTAAGCTTTTGCCAACATCCAGATATTATTAACTATTGCAAATTTTAAGTTTGAAAATTCTTGAAGGGTGGCACCAGTTTTTTACCCAACTGACCTAGCCAAATTGAAGGGTGGCACCAGTTTCTTAACCCCCGTAGCAGATCCCGTCTTACTGGTGGGTGGCACCAAATTCATCCAGTCGCCTAAGCCGTCAAAACGGCAAAAAGAAGGGTGGCACCAAATTCCCCAAGCCCTAAGCTTTTGCCAACATCCAGATATTATTAACTATTGCAAATTTTGAGTTTGAAAATTCCTGAAGGGTGGCACCAGTTTTTTAACCTCCGTAGAGATCCAGCTAATCCCGCTTTGCAGTCGCAGCCCGTTCAATCATCCCTGAAGGGTGGCACCAAATTCATCAACCCAGCAGCTAAGTCTGGCAGAATCAGCCAGATCTCCCTAAAAGATCAACAGCTGCACTATCAGGAAAGTCTGCGTAACGTTTCAGAGCCAGAATGTGTCCTTAACTCTACAACAAAACGTGTGCCATTCGGATAATTATCGAAAACCTTTATCTCGGCATGGTGTTCAGCAAGAATAGAAGCCACTATTGCCAAACCTAACCCCGTACCCTTCTCCTTTGTCGTGACGTACGGTTCGAAGATCTTACTTCTCTGGCTTTTCGGAATTCCTGGTCCATTATCAGCCACTTCAAGAGTAACGATATCACGCTCAATATTATACCCTGTTTTAACAACCAACCTTGGACAGCCACGTTTCATAGTAGCCTCGTCAGCCGAACAAGCTGATAGCCCGTTGTCTAAAAGATTAATCAAAACTCGCCTAATCTGCTCCCGATCTAACGGAATCTGCGGGATCGTATTATCTGCTATAAATTGGAAAATAGCTTCAGGATGTTGATCTACAAAACCATTTAGAACATCAGAGATTAAAGTATTCAGATTAATCTCCTCCATCTCCACAGGCGGCATCCTAGCAAATTTAGCAAACTCATCCGTTAACCTTTTAATAGATCCAACATGTTCAAGGATAGTTTGCGTGGACTCCATTACAGAAGCTTCAAACTCTCCCTCTTTGAACAATTTCTGCAACCGTTGTGCTGACAACTGGATAGGAGTTAAAGGATTTTTAATTTCATGCGCGATACGCCTCGCCACCTCTCTCCATGCTGCTGATTGCTGCGCCATAACTAATTCCGTTACATCGTCAAAAAGCAGCACACTTCCTAGCCTATTCCCTGCATTATCAGCGATAGGACCAACAGTAGCTACAACCTTACGCAACCTACCATTATTCGAGATACCCATCTCTCGCTCCGTAGCACTGACATTAGTCGAAACACTGTCAATACACCGCAACAACGCTTCAATCTGTAATAAATCAGTAGGAGATAAGATCTCCGACAATTGAAGATTATAATTATCGCTATTTTCATTCACACCAAAAAGTTTCAACGCCGCCTGATTAAGTGAAGTCACATTTCCATCCATATCAAGCGCAATTACCGCCACCGCCAGTTTTGCTAAAATTGATTCCAAATACAGCTTTCTTGTTTCTATCTCTATACGAGATTGCTTCAAATCAGCCGTCATCTTATTAAAGGACTTAACGAGAAAACTAATTTCATCATCTCCCGTTTCGCGCAGTTTAAAATCATAATTACCACGCGCAACCGCCTTAGTTCCCTCTGCCAATCTCTGCACCGGTCCCGTGATTTCACGCGCAATATAAAAGCCAACCCAAATAGCAGCAAAAAGAATAATAGCCGTAACCATCGCCAAAGTTAGTATATAACCTGATTGTAGCGGTCTATGAAAAAGTTTTAACTGTTCATGCTCCCTGTATGAATCATCAATAACAGTCAACATATTCATCAATTGCGGATTTAAACGGTAGGTCGCTATTAAAACATCATTATCACCTGCAAGCTTTACAAGATAATAAACCCTAATAAATTTTTTACTATCAGGTGGTTCTAAAGCATCAAGTGGTTCACCGCCAAGAGCTTGATTAATGGCATCTTGATTCGGAATCGGCTCACTAAGATCGCTTATAGTGGCAGCTGCATTATGTGCCGAGATAACTTTTCTTCCATCAGAGGTAAATATACTTAAACTAAACAGTTTATTTTTTTTGCGCGCGTTTTCTAAGAAATCATACAGCACTGTTTTTTCCCGATATATTAACGGTTTTTTTGAAATCTCTTCAGAAACTTCAGCAGCAAGCCCTGTCAAACTCTTACTAATGAACTCATAATGTAGCTTAGCCACTCCCACTGCACTGTCATGCAGATCCTCAGTCGGAGTGCTGAACCAACGATCCATAGCATTCGTCATCATCATACTAGCCAGAACGAAAACGATAATAGTCGGGACAAGCGTTAAGCCAACAAAGGCCAGCACCAGACGTGATCTAAGGCGAGCTCCAAGTACATTATTTTTTCTATCAAAAACCAACTTGACGATATTGCGTCCGATCAAAAACCCCATCACACCTAACGCAATAATGTTGAGATTGACCACAGCAACGACTAAGAGGTTCGTCCCCATAAAATTGGAATCTGTCTCGCGCAGGCAATACATCAAAAGGGCTAAGATTACAGCTGAAGAAACAAGTACAGCTATCCTAAGCAGCCCAGTACGCCTCCATAACAGACGAACTCGCTTACCTCTCGAAACCATAACACTATTCCTTATCTGCAGATTTTACGTGTTTAAATTCAAAATCAATCCAGCCCGTATCAAAACCACTCATTCGATACAATCCGAACGTTAAGAAATTGGAGATGCTTCCTACCGTGCGATTATAGTCACCAAGACAATCAGAAAAAGCTCTGGCTCTTAAATAACTTTGCGGATCTTCCAGATACGAAGAATCTTCATGCGCAATAAAGTGCATCGAGAGATCTTCAACTACAAAAAAAGCCCGTTGAGCCTCATTCAACGAGTTATAATACGTAACAAGTGCAGGCTGGTCATCTCCGATCCGATCCGCTTCCATTTTGTATTGATTCGTAATTGAATTATAAGTCAGTTGATATTTAATACGTCTTTTACGTGGACAATCATCAAACCAAAAACGATTTTTCTTACAGATCTGACTTTCAAAATTATAACGTAAAACAAAACCACTTTTAATGCAGTGCTCGAAAAGAGGATCTTTTCCCTGTAAATTAACTGTAATAGAATTTTGAACACGATCTATTACTAACTGCAAATCTGGCACTGCTAACAGAAATGAAAAAATCGCTAAAAATGCTGCGTGCATGACACCAAATCCTTTATTAACTTAATTTTAGACTAATCTGCTGTGACTTAAAAGGTCGTCCTAAATGAAGATATCCTTTCTCCATCACTGCACGCCCCCTTCTTGTGCGTGCAATATACCCTTCCTGTACAAGATAAGGTTCATAAACATCTTCAATAGTCTCACGCTCTTCACCAACAGCTGCCGCTATCGTTTCCACACCTACGGGACCACCTGAAAAACGATCGATGATTGTTTCAAGAATGAGCCTGTCCATTTTGTCTAAACCGCATTCATCGATATCAAGTAAAGATAAGGCCTGCCGTGTCAGCTCTTTTGTTATCACACCGTCAGCCTTATCTTCTGCAAAATCCCTAACACGTTTCAACAATCTATTAAGAATACGAGGAGTCCCTCTAGCACATCCTGCCAACTCATAAGCAGCGTCTTCCTGCAAAACAACACCCAAAATATCTGAAGACCTTTGCGCTATCTTTTTCAATTCCTCTTTAGTGTAGTAATTTAATCTATACACTAACCCAAAACGATCCCTTAACGGTGAAGTCAATAAGCCTGTGCGTGTTGTCGCACCAACTAAAGTAAACGGCTTCAGATCTATTCGTACAGACTTGGCAGCAGGTCCTTGCCCTATCAAAATATCAAGTTCGAAATCCTCAAGTGCAGGGTAAAGCACCTCTTCTACAACTCGCGGCATCCGATGAATTTCATCGATAAACAAAACATCATTAGTATCAAGCGAGGTTAAGATCGCTGCAATATCCCCTGGCTTCTCAATTACAGGACCAGAAGTAGACTTAAACCCAACTCCCAACTCTCCAGCGACAACTTTCGCAAGCGATGTCTTGCCTAACCCTGGAGGCCCATGCAACAAGAGATGATCTAAAGAATCGCCCCGCTTCTTAGCAGCACGACACGCTATCAATAAATTTTCTTTTATTTTTTCCTGACCGATATATTCAGAGAAGCCTTGAGGTCTTAAAGTAACAAAACTTTGTCTATCATCAGCCGTCTCCTCTTCAACATTTCTAAGACCAAGCCAAGTTTCAATATCGTCATCCGACGATCTTATTAAAACTTTATCGCCGGAACTGTTCATAATATAAGACCTCTCAAAAACTAAAACAAAAAATCTCTCTCTTAACAGATTTTACAACACCGTTAACACCATTCAAGGTGTTCATTAAACATAACGTAACGCTTCTTTAACAACACGACCTGAATCAATCTCACCTTTCAAACCACTCTTCGCCACACTGTGCACCGCAGCTTCAGCCTCTTTGCGTGCAAACCCCAAAGCTAGCAAGGCTTGTAAAGCTTCTTCATAAATCTGTGCAGAACCTACCGTCACAACATCAGCAGCACTTGAACGGTGATCCAAAGCAAACTCTCCGACTTTATCCTTTAACTCAACAATAATTCGTTCCGCTGTTTTTTTCCCAACCCCCTTCACCGTTTGCAGAAGGGCAGCATCTCCAGCTCCTATGGCACGCAAAAGATCGAGCTTATCAATATGTGAGAGGATATCTGATGCACTGCGCGCACCAACCCCTTTAACCTTCAGCAACAATAAAAAAGCCTGCTTTTCCAAACGATCTAAAAAACCATACAGATTGATAGCGTCTTCCCTAACATCAGTATAGATCACCAAACGTGCTTCTTCACCTTGAACAAGACTTCCAGCACATGCCAAAGAACAACGCACTTCATACCCCACTCCGCAAGCTTCAACGGTAGCAATGCGTCCCTGTAATTCTGTAACAACACCACACAAAGAGGAGATCATAAAACACATCCCCTAAAAGACAAAAATAACAAACTATTGTTGTCCTTCAATAGCTTCTAAATCAGCATCATCCATCTCAAAGTTGGCAGAAACGCTCTGCACATCATCAAGTTCATCCAAAGCATCAAGAAGTTTTAAAAGTTTTTCAGCATCTTCACCCGCAACATTTACCTTTGTCTCAGGCACAGGACAAACCTCCCCCTCAAGGTTTGGAACGATCTCCTCCAAAGCCGCCTTAACATCTTCAAACGCTTTTGGTGAGGTCAAAATCTCCCAGACTTCGCCTTCGTCTTTGATATCATCAGCACCTGCTTCCAGAGCTACATCAAAGATCTTTTCCTCTTCAGCTGCTGTCTTTTCAATTGTAATAAGACCAGCCTCTTTAAAAAGATAAGCAACGGAGTTGGCATTAGCCATACTGCCACCATTTTTTGAAAAAGCGTGTCTAACTTCAGCAACAGTGCGATTTCTATTATCAGTTAAAGCTTTTATAAGAATAGCTACGCCACCTGGACCATAACCCTCATACACGATATCCTCGTAATCAGCACCGTCAACTTCTCCCGCTCCACGTTTTATAGCTCTATCTATACTATCATTGGGAACACTTTGAGACTTTGCGGCTTGCACGGCTGTCTTCAATCTAACATTGCCCTCTACATTTCCTCCACCCATCTTTGCCGCTACTTGAATCTCTCTTAAAAGCCGCGTAAAGATCTTACCCCTTTTCGCATCAACAGCTGCTTTTTTACGTTTAATGGTCGCCCACTTGGAATGTCCTGACATACGATCACGCTCCCACAACAAATAAATTCAAACAAAATCAGACGTTTAATCACGCTCTAGGCAAGTGAAGTATAGAAGCTTTTTTGATTCACTGTCAAATTATCTCTTCAAAAGATCCCTTCTTACATTTTAAAACAATAAGTGCAACTTTCAATTCTAATATTTAGGAATTCCTCAATTTTTTACCTTTTGCTTTGTCATCCTTCCACATTATGGTATTAGAGCAAGGTGTTTTGTGATTTTTTAATAAGAAAAGAGGGCTTCAGATGCTCCCAGCACACGAACTATATCAATACAAACCTTTTGACGGTTCCAGTCACCTCTGGGCACAAAACATCCTCGCAAAAATTTCTCCACAAGCAGCGGTACTAGATTTCGGTGCAGGTAGTGGCTGTATGGGCAACTACTTAAAATCTATCGACATTACTGATATTTATGCTGTGGAAATCGATCCTGAGGCGCAAGAACATCTTTCAACTATATATAAAGAGGTCAAGGATGACATTTCAGCTTTTGACGGAAAAAAGTTCGATGTTGTGTTGTTACTCGATATCCTTGAACACCTCCCGAACCCGAGATCGTTCTTGCAACAACTTAAATCATACCTTGCAAAAGATGCTCTTATTTTGGTTTCTATCCCCAACATCGCGCATTGGAGCATCCGTTTTTCACTTCTTTTCGGATCTTTTAATTACACGGAGCGCGGCATCTTAGATCGTTCTCACCTTCATTTCTTTACAAGAAAAAGTTTTAAACACCTTATAAAAGAAAGCGGTTTTTCAACTTTAGAATTAAGCCAATCAGTCATTCCGTTAGAGCTGATACTTCCGAAATGGCTATACTCCAACATCTTTTTTAAATTTTTTACATTAATAAGAAAAAGTGGCGCACGACTACACCCTTCCTTTGGCGCATTTCAACACTTGGCACTTTTAAAAGCACCTTCAGAAGAATTTTTCGAAGATAAAATTAGCACTCTAAACTAAACAAAGGCGACGATAGTTTTTTTTTATTTACAAAGCTCATCGTAACTTAGAGAATCAATTGTATTATCAAAACACTCCAACGATTGAATATAAACTTAACTTCGCCCTTTTATAATTTATCACTCTTTGCCAAGTATATTAGAGGCATCCCGAGTAACGAAAAAAGATATTTAACCACAAAATTAAAGAGAAAGATCTGCAGCACCACCTCCCAAGAATAATCAAATGCAAATGCTCCGACACAAAAGATTAAATTATCGATCGGAATACTGATACTATTACTAAGCAAAACCCGCCCCCACTTATAGCGATCTTTAAAACGTCTTACAAAGAGTTGATAAATTTCTGTATCAACCATTTCACTAACGTACTGCGCCAAGATAGAGAAGATAACGACTCTCCATATCGGAGACATCGTCTTATCAAACGTAGCAGAAGTTGAGGTCGAAAGCTCTGTTGGGAAAATTGAAATAAAATAGAAATAAAGCACCATTAAAAAATTAAAGAGAGCGGTGTAAACAATCACTTTCTTAGTTAATTTTTTTCCTAACTCTCTATGTATCAGATCTCGTAAGGTAAAGGTAAGGGGATATAAGAAAACCCCCATATCAACAGCATAACCGCAAACTATACCGATCTTAAGAGCAGCCACATTTGCTATCAATTGAAACGAAACATAACTGATAATTGAAAAAAGTAAGAGATTATTCATACCCACTCTGAAAGTTCTAAGATCTGTTTAAAAAATAAAATTACCCTTTCACTATCTCCTTAGCGTTTTGCTTTTTGAATAGATAGCCAGACTCTCTTTTATATGTAAAATCTGTTTTTCGGAAAGACCATACAATCGATAAATCTCATCTTGTAACGGCAAATCTCGTTTAAAATCTCCTGCCAAAATACCATCAACCTCCCTCGTTAGATAACGATTTTCAACTTCAGAAAGGTGCGGGAACGGTAGCTGCTTTAAATTACCCTTTAAGATTTTAATATCCTCAAAGAGGTGCCAATAAAGGTATTGAAAGAGATCTGAGTTTAAGAAAGCTAAAGCTGCTTTTATGGAAAGGTTCGGGATTTTCGGTATTAAAATATTTGCACTGTTTAAAAAAAGGTACTGCTTATTATCATAAGCAAAAGTTAAACGTTTTGAGATAAATTTATATACCAACTTTTCAGCGGCATAGTAACAATCTCCTTTATCAACTTGCTGCAATTGTAACGGATCATATAAGAGATAATTTGAAGGTGGTTTTAAGAGATACCTCTCAAGATCTTTTCCCGTTCCGATAGCTTGCCACCCCTTGTGACAGATCTTACTTAGTTTGTTTTTATTATCACCTGTTACAATCCCAAGCGCCCACTCACTATCTGAAAGGGTGTAGCGAGCTTTTTTGCGTACAGCACCTAAAACAGAGAGATCTTGCGGTGAAAGAAAGGAAAAAACATTATCTTCCGTTTGATAGAAACTTAGTAGTTGCAGATCACGTGTGCCACGCGCATCAGAAACAAGTAACTCTTGCTGCGGAGGTGATTTTTTACAAGTTATACAAACACCTTTTGTTGTTACGCCTGAAAAAATGTGCTCATAAACCTTAATACGATCTATACAGGTACGCTTCAACATAAAAGACCTGATGCCTTTATGGACTTTTATTTTTAATATCGACTCAGGGAATAAAAAACTGATAGTCCCCCCTTCAAGCAACTGTTTATAAGCAGTCATAAAAAAGATTACGGCGGACTCTTTTGTTGCGATCTCTTGCAAGAACGATTTTTGTACGACCATTCCCCCCCAAGGCGGATTAGTTGCAATATAATCGAAGGAGCGTTCAAACAATCCACATTTTTTACTTACACTATCGCACTCTGCCTCTTCTAAATAATTTAAACAAAAGACCTGCGGGATAAAATACTCATCACTATACTTCAAGAGAAGATTGACCTCTGCTATCATAACGGCGATAGCATCATTATCACATCCAAAAAGGTTTAGCGGAGAAGTAGCCTTTACCGCCAAAAGAAAAGCTCCACTCCCGCAACACGGATCAAAAAAGGTCTCTCCCTTCAAAAAATCAAAACCTGCTGTCATATCTTTAGCAATAGCAGCTGGTGTATAATAAGAACCGTTTATATTTTTTTCCCCTTCAGAACGTAAACTTTGATAGATTACACCCAAGAGATCGAACTCATCTTGCGGTAAGTCTAACGAAGAGAACTTTTTAATTTCAACCATCTCGTATCTTTGCAAAACTTGTTGCACATGTTCTTTTTTAAGAATCCCTTTTTGACGCAAAAGAGCCACCGCAAGAGAATATATCGCCTCTTCGATCTTACACCTCTCTTCCTCAATTAAGGTAACCAATCTCCGCACAAAAGTTAGATTCGATTGATTTAGTAGACATTCTTCAGGTAATATTTTTTTCTTTGAGCAACGTTTATTTGCCCTTGAAGTTAAACGAACGCTACCGTCTGTCTTAAGTCGTTTCCAATTCTTTGCGGTAGCGCTTGAAATTAAGCTTTCCATTGATGCCGTTTGAGAAGAGAGAGCTTTTTAGAGCTCAAGAAGATCAGTCAGAGCAGGATTTAAATAATCTATTTTTATATCTTCAATCTTTCCACCATCACACGCTTTTGCGATTTCAGGATCTATCGGCAACCGTCCCAGAACTTTCAAATTAAAGTCTTTAGCGACTTCATTAACTTTTCCTTCCCCGAACAATGCAATCTCCTTAGCGCAATCGGGGCACCGCACATAACTCATGTTTTCGACCACGCCTAAAACAGGGATGTTCATCATCTGCGCCATTTTTACAGCCTTTTCAACGATCATCGAAACCAATTCTTGTGGACTGGTTACCACAATAATTCCATCAACCTTTATTGATTGAAAAACCGTGAGTGGCACATCGCCTGTTCCTGGAGGGCAATCAACAAACATATAATCAACCTCCCCCCAGACAACGTCAGTCCAGAACTGTCTGACCATACCGGCGATTAGTGGTCCTCTCCAGATAACAGGATCGTTTTCATTCTGTAGCAATAAATTGGAGGAGATTATCTTAATTCCATCTCTACTACTACGCGGTTCTAGATCACCTTCAATACCAGTAATACCGCCTTTTATACCGAACATTTTTGGCACAGAAGGTCCCGTAATATCGGCATCCAAGATAGCACATTTTTTACCTTGCGCAGTCATCAAGACAGCCAGTAGTGCCGTTGTTAAAGATTTCCCAACGCCACCCTTTCCACTAATAACAGCTATCACTTTTTTTATTTTAGAAAGGTGGTGTGGTTCAGCGACGAGACTCTCTGCCTTTTCACACTTATTAGCGCAACTATCACAATCATGACTACAATCACTCATCTCTAACCCCTCACTCCAAAACTATAAAAAAAGATCTTATCTAATAAGAAACAGAGCTCCTCACACCTACTTCCTATGCACAGCCGCCAAAATAGCTTTCTCGTTATAACCCTCTATCACTTTTTTACCAACCATCAAGACCGGCACTCCGGAAACGTTTAATTTTTCATATATTTTTCGTCCCTGTGAATCTTTCCCGAGATCTATTCGACGGTAATTAACTCGCTTCTTTTTTAAGAGTTGTTCCGTTAAAACACAAAATCCACACCCTTCTCTAACAAAGAGCAAGACCCTCCCCGAAGGGTGCAAATAACTTGACTCTGCTTGAAGTGTTTCTGAAAAATTAAGTATTTTTGTTTTCCCGATACTTGGTAGTTTTAAATCTTTTTCAATAGCACCTTTATATTCCTCAGGAACCTTCGAAGGATCCGTGACATAGTGCTGCACCCCTTCCTTATCTACATATTTAATAATCTCCGCTTTAGCGAAATCGCCACTTAAAAATATAATCAACGTTATAAAACACCACTTGAAGACCTGTTGCATAATATTCAACATACTAAATCAATGCAGCGCTCTATCAAAGGAGTATTTTTAAACAAACTGAGAAACGGTACTACAAAAGAGCGACGCTTACTTCAAAGTTTCTCGACGGTTTAAATTAAGCAAATTTCGAGTAAAATTTCTTACGAAATATTCCTGTCTTTATATGAAAAATTCTCATTTTTAACTTTTATAACAAAGTTTGATTGACGCTCTAAAGACTTTGAGAGATCATAAAAAGATGAGGTTTCTTCTAAAACAGGTGGTATTCATACCCTCCCCATAGAAGCTTCCCAAACGCCTGTTAAGAAGATAATCTCAGATTGAGATTGGGGCACCCGATGCACACCACGTTGGGTGCCTTTTTTGTATCTTCTTTTGCAGACGATATCCTTACACTTCGTAAACTTCACACGATATCCTTTCTTTTCACAAAGCCATCATTAAGATATAGTCCTTTAAAATATCGCTAGACGGATTTAAAAAGGAGCTTGTGATGCTTAAAGAATATTCCATCGCTGAAATAGCTGAAAAAGTTGCAGGTACAGTTCAAGGAGATTCATCTCTACTCATCAAGGGGCTTTGCGCACTAAACGAACCGAAAGAAAGCGCTCTTACCTTTTCAACTGCCAAAACTCAAACTGCCTTAAAAAAAGCCTTAGCCGATCATCAACATAGCGCAGTCCTAATTAAAGAGGGGCTTAACCGTCCGGAAGATTCCTCTGCTACATGTATCGTAGTAAAAGATCCGCATCGTGCCTTACTAACATTGATTCCACTCTTTAGGGAAAAACTTGAAGTCCCGCGAGTAATCAGCCCAAAAGCAGAGATAGCAGAGTCTGCCAAGATCGGTAAAAACGTGGCGATAGGTGCCTTCTCTGTAATCGGTGAAGATTGTATTATTGAAGATGACGTTACAATACATCCACACGTCGTAATCTATCGCGGTGCGCACATAGGAAAAGGTTCGGTTATTCACGCAGCCGCCATTATTCGTGAATTTTGCATTATCGAAAAAGGGGTAATTATTCAAAATGGCGCTGTTATTGGAGCTGATGGATTCGGATACATCCCCAATCAAGATGGTTCGCTATACCCCGTACCACAGATCGGTATCGCCCACTTAGAAGATGATGTTGAAATAGGTGCTAATAGTTGTGTTGACCGCGCCGCTCTCGGCACTACACGGATCGGTCAAGGTACAAAGATCGACAATCAAGTCCAGATCGGTCACAACACCACGATTGGCAAACATTCAATAGTGTGTGGACAGGGAGGCATTGCAGGTAGCGCCCAGATCGGAGACCATGTTATGTTAGGAGCACGGATCGGAGTAACCGATCACGCCAAAATAGTTTCAGGGTGTCGTTTTGCAGCCAGCACCAACGTTTATCAAAGTATTTTAACACCTGGAGATTATGCGGGCTCCCCTGCCATGCCGATTATGGAGTTTCGACGTGGTATGAATATCACTAAAAAACTTCCGAGTTTACTCTCCTCAATAAAAAAACAACAGAAAGGTTCCAATGAAAATCAATAAAATCTCACTACTTTTCATCCCATTATTAGTAGTCATAAGCGCTTGTAACGGCAAGCAGGAAGAAGTTGAGCCTACACCTAAAAAAGAAGAGCTGACGCTGAAACTTGTTTATGATCCTGAAATAGCGCCTGTTGCAAAATGGATTCAATCCCAGTACGAGGAGTTTGAACCACTCACAAACGGCAGAAAAGTGCAACTGAAGCTTCTTGAAAAACGGGGGGTAGTCGCTGCTGAGGAGATCGCTTCTGGGAAACTAAAAACGGATGTCTGGCTTTCTCCATCTACTGCCTTAACCGACTATGCTAATTTTAACGTACGCAACCTCGGAGCCAAACAGGTAGATTGCACAGGTTTATTTAGTACGCCGATGATTGCAGCAGCCAAACAAAGCACCAAGAGCTTTCTTAAAGCAGAAAATAACACCATAAATCTTAGCCGTTTTTTAGAAGAAGATACTAAGAGCTTAGGACTGTTTTCAATTAATCACACCTTACCTGAACTCTCTCAAAGCGGACTATCTGCCTTGATTGAACTGCTACACATCGCCACAACCGAAAATTCGGGGATGCTGCAACCAAAGATCTTAGATCAAGCTACGGTAAAAAAGAACTTATCTAAGTTTGAATCTTATGCTTCCACTTATAAGGAGTCTGCCGCTGATATTTTAGAGTGGATTGCTAAATCTCCTATTAGCACACATCCATTGGCGATCGTCTCTGAACAAGAGCTTATTCAACACAACCTTAAAAACACTACCTCCAGTCGTGCAGAATTAGTCTCACTTTATCCCGTAGAAGGATCTTATTGGATGAGTTACAACATCTGCAGATCTGATGTTGATTGGATAGATCAAGCCACCATCTCCGCCTATAAGCAACTTGTCACCTTTTTAACATCAGAAGATGCACAGAAATATATCTTAAGTTTAGGATTCCGTCCTGTTAGAATTTCAACTTTATCGGCACCATTTACGAAGGCTCTCGGAGTTGATCCGAAACTACCAACAAAACTACTATTACCTCCGCAAGGAGCGCTTATCACAGATCTCTTAAAAGCGTGGCCATCTTTAAAACGTCCTGCGGCAACAACGTTTATCGTTGATACTTCAGGCAGTATGGAGGGAGAGGATTTAATCTCCGTAAAAAATAATCTTTTGATCGCTGTCGATAAGATGTCTAATGAAGATGTTGCTGCATTGATTACCTTTTCAGCATCTGCAAAAGTTGATCTAGAATTTTCAAATAACAAACGTAAATTAAAAGATAAGATCTCAAGCCTGACGGCAGCTAGCGACAGCGCTCTATATGATGCTATTAACTTAGGCTTGCAATCGTTATCATTTTCAAAATTCCCCAATCATAGAAAAAATATTATTCTGATTACAGACAGTAAAGATAGTGGTTCCTCGATTTCATTTTCAGTTTTGCAGGAATCGCTACAAAATACTTTGCGGCATCACCAAGTAAATCTTCATATCGTAGCTATTGATCGCAGTGATTTACAGATTGAACCTCTAAAGAATCTGGCAACACTTTCAGGAGGAAATCTCATACAAACTAATAGTGCAGCTCTATACAACGTCTTAACAATGCTGTTGAAGCAGCTGTGATGATTGATCTACATGATACAGGAACGACAGAATATCTGCCACTAAAGCAAAACTTTCCGCTGGGATGGCTTGTCCAATACCAACACCGTTAAGCATCTGAACTAAAGTTTCATCTTGCCGAACAGGAATGCCGTGTTCTTCAGCAAGCGCTATTATATGTTCAGCCATACGGTTAGATCCGACTGCTGTTACCTGAGGCAACTCTTCCTGTTCACTATATTGCAAAGCTATCGCTTTATCAGGTCTTTTAGTCTGCACAAATAATACCCTTCTCTACCGCCTTCTTTTTTAGCCGTTCCAGCTCTTGCGGCAAACGCCAACCTCCCAATTTAGGCTGTTCATCGTCACCAAACAAAAGTTGATTTGATTTTTCATAATCGTATAACGCACCGACAAAGGTTAAAGTAGAACGTGTCGAATACTCTTCAATAAAATGATTCAGGGAACGATTAGCATGTGCCAGCGAGCGACGAATATCTCTCTCAACAGATTCCATATTGTCGCCATTTTTTATAAAGGCTGCTCTGAAACGATCCGCCAACTCTTCTGCTGATACGGAATCATCCCACTCCATCTGTTCGATAGCACGGTGTGCCCGACTCCTTTTTGATTCTCGTAACACGATAAAACGTGCCACAAAAGCCGTCCTTCGAGCCCTAACCAACGACAACCCTGACGGCTTCCCACCATTCGTATCCCATTGCTGCATTACAGATACCTCCATGCCATACCTCCACACACAACTCTTCTCTTATCCCCAGATATTTTCCTATTTTCTTTTACAAACTAACCTTTCCCCTTTTTATGACCTCTGTTTTCATATTTCGACAAAACCTATTTTCAACTTAAAGAATAATTTTATCATCAATAAATGCCAGTTAATTCAAGATATTAGACACCTGTTTTATCTATTACGACCCTTTTAGATCCAAGCACTTTGAGATAGGAAGCCACACGTTTTTTACCGTATAACTTGTAATAATAAAGTGTCTGACGGATACTGCCGCCACTATGAACGAGAACTTGTCAGATAAAATAGATAGCTTTAAAGAGAGAGGGATAGCACTGCTATATGACGACAGCTCTGATCTAAACAACGCCGTACTGGTCGCTGCAGCGCAAACTCTTTCACCTAAACTAATGAATGATGTTCTTGAATTAAGTAAAGGCGGTATCACTTCCGTTGCTATTAGTGCCGATCGAGCCACAGCTTTAGAACTCCAACCGATGACTAGACCGCGCACAACACCTACAAAACTGAATATTAATTCTAAGTTTTGTATCTCTGTAGATGCTAGAGAAGGTATTACAACAGGAATCAGCGCTTCTGACCGTGCAGATACCATCCGTATCATCGGGGAAGAGTTCCCCTCTCCTCGCAAACTTGTTAAACCTGGACACGTTTTTCCATTAGAAACAGTTACAGGCGGAGTTTTAGTAAAAAATGCTTTGCCGGAAGGAGCTTTAGACCTTGTCAAGTTAGCAGGCTATACCGATGCAGCTCTCTTTGTTGATGTCCTTAATGATCTGGGAGATTTTTTAGAAAAAGAGGGGCAGCTAAAATTAGTAGAAAAACACCACCTTGCTAGGATCTCACTAAGCGATCTTATAAAATACAGGCTTAGTACAGAACAATTGATTCAAAGGGTAGCTGAAGCAAAACTTCCCACAAAAACAGATGATGGACTCCGTTCTTATATGTACAAGTCGAAGTTTTTTAGTGGAGAGCATATCGCTCTTGTGCATGGAGAGATTGACCCGTCGAAGCCAGTCCTGACTCGCGTACAAACAGAAGCTACATTAGCTGATGTTTTTGGAGGCAATACTCCTCCGACACGTCGCTTATTACAAGCCTCGATTGCTGCTATAAAGCAACGTGAATGTGGAATCTTTTTATATCTAAAAAATACTAACCTCGGATATCTGCAACAACAGGTAAAAAACACAAAACCTGCCGAACTTAATTTAGAAGCTCCAACTATTATAAGAGAATACGGTATCGGTGCGCAGATTTTATACGATCTAGGAGCACGTAAAATAGAGATTTTAAGCAACTCCTCAAAAAATTTAGTCGGCTTAAAATCATACGGGATTGAGATAGTCTCTCAAATTCCGATACCGCAAAATTAATTTCCCCCCAACGAAAAATCGCTAGAGTGAACCTCTCCTTTAACCTTTTATCTTAGCAGATCTATTCGATAATGTTGGACATTCCCGCATATTGATGACATAACATGCCTATTTGATTTATAAACTAAATCGGCATCTTGAAATATAAACAAGATTAAGAAGTACTTTTTATTTTCCAATGGAGACAAAATGGGAGAGATCTCGTTTGCTGATGTGGTACACCAATCAATTACATTTTCAAAGGACGATCCTAATGAACGTTTGGTACTAGATTTAATAGATACAAAATGGGTTCAACGTTTACGCGACATCAGTCAAACAGCCAATACTAAACTGGTCTATATGTTCTCTGAGCATTCCCGTTTCGGGCACAGTGTCGGAGTTGCTTACCTAGCCTGCCAGTTAATGGCTCGTCTTTCTCGTCACTACTACACTGATATCGAACCTTATCGGATGGCAGTAGCAGTTGCTGCTCTTTTGCACGATATCGGACACCTTGCTCCAGGATCTCATGCCGCACAACGAGCTTGGTTTCCCGATCAGAAAGACGGGCATGAAAAAACTGCCGTTAATATCATTAAGTCAGATCCGGAGATATGCGGACTTTTATCATCTAAGGGTATAGTCGAAACAGTTGCCGCAATCTTAAGCGAAGATCCTGATCTACCGCCTTGGACATGGGAGATTATCTCAGGAGGTGGCTGGAACGTTGATAGAGGCAACTGGTGTACAGTTGATAGTATCTTAGCTGGAGTTTCGTATGGCAAATACAATATTCCTGCTTTAACAGATGCTATCCTATTAACAAAAGATAAGCATCTTGCGCTACAAGAGAGTCGTCTTGATGCTATGTTGCATTTTGCAATCTCCAGACAAGCTATGTATCGACAGGTATATCAACATCGAGTTCTGCTAGCGTGTGATATCTTGGCGCAATCTATAGTTATGCGTGCTCGAGATCTTATCAAACACGATAATTTTGCTGATATCTTTTGCGATCAAACTATGCAACACGCCCTCCACGCCGAAACCACAGAAGACCTCTCTTTACAAGACATTTTTAAAATGCGCGAATCTTGGTTCAAGTATCACTTAGGGTGTTGGAGTGATTCTTCAGATCCAATCTTAGCTGATCTAAGCTCCAGACTTCTTTACAGACGCCTTCTAAAAACAGTTCGTATCAATGATGACGATGATGAAGAAAAATTAACACAAGAAGCAGAAGCCGCCGTAACAAAATGTGGTTACGACCCACGTTACTACCTCTTTAAGGTTAAAACTGCTGATATCAATGCCGGAGATGCTGAGCAATCGATCCTTGTGCAGATGGATAACGGTCAGATAAAACCGTTTTATAAATCAGAGCCACTTTATAGCAGTATGCTTATGGAGTCGAAAACAGAGCTACGTCAATGGCTAGCTTTGCCTGAGGATGCTAAAAAGTTATTAAAAAGGGAGCGATAATTTGCTAATTTTACAGTTTATAACCCACTAAAAAACTTTTATAATACTTTAGTTAATTACTATGAGGGTATGCTAAAAATGTCAGCTGAAAATTTCGCAGGGAAAACAGTTCTAATTACGGGTGGAACGGGAAGTTTCGGTAGACAGTTTGCTTTGACGTTTTTAAACAGATATCCAAACTTAAAAAAACTGATTATCTTATCACGAGATGAATTTAAACAGTTTGAGATGCAAAATCTGGAAGACTTTAAAAAACATTCTTCAGTTTTGCGTTTCTTTATTGGAGATGTCCGCGAGAAAGACCGCCTGATGCGAGCCTTTGAGGGAGTTGACTTCGTTATTCATGCCGCCGCTCTAAAACAGGTACCAACGTGTGAATACAACCCTTTTGAAGCGATAAAAACAAATATTTTAGGTGCACAAAACGTTATCAACGCTGCTCTTGATATGGGAGTGCAAAAAGTTATTGCACTTTCTACTGATAAGGCTTGTGCTCCGATTAATTTATACGGTGCCACAAAATTATGTTCGGATAAATTATTTATCGCCGCCAACGCTTATGCTGGAACAAAGAATTGTAAATTTGCTGTTGTAAGATATGGGAATGTCGCGGGATCACGTGGATCTGTTGTGCCGTTTTTTCAAAAGCTCGTAAGAGAAAATGCCTCGGAGATACCGATTACAGATTATCGTATGACCCGCTTTTGGTTAAACTTAGAGCAGGCTGTTGAGATGGTTCTCCAAGCGTTGAACACGATGCGTGGTGGTGAGTTATATGTAAAAAAGCTTCCGTCAATGCGCATAGTTGATTTAGCAACTGCCATAGCTCCTAATATTAAAACGGTAGAGATCGGAGTTCGTCCAGGAGAAAAGATCCACGAACAGATGATCGTAAATGAAGATGCCTTACGAACAGTTGAGTTCGACGATCACTACATAATTTTACGTGAAAAAGAGTTCAAAACAGGCACCCCCGATTGTAGAGGCGGAAAACTCGTAGCACCTGATTTCGAATACCACTCCGGCAAAAACACAGAGTGGCTAACAGTTGAGGATATTAGATCTCTTTTAAAGGTAAGAAAATCTTCTGCTATTTAAATATTTTTACCTTCCCCAATTAGCTTTACATAAACACCATTTCTGGCGGTAATATCTTCACAAACTTTTCCTTTTTTTTTGCTGCTATTTGCGACTTCTTCATCACGCTTATTTTCACTGCTATTAGCACAGTATTTAATTTCTCGCTTAATATTACACCCTTTCTAAAAACAGACTTAAGTCATCGTTTTTCTTGAATCTATTATAATCTGCTTTACATCAAATATTAGTCCCTTACCCTCTTGGAGAAAACATGGATAATTCTTTTGATAAAGCACACGATTTGATTCTTTTTTATAGTCCAGAAAGTGCAATTGATCCTCACTTCACCACCCAATGCTATCTAGCAAAAACCCTTCAAGAACTGGGATATAAAGTTATAATGGCACGTTGCACAGGAGTTTTTTTCCGCTGCCCCGTTATGGATATGTTCAAGTTGGGTGATCCTCCTCAAAAAGAAGAAAGTTGCGCTATCTGCCGTTTCCAAAGTAAAAAAATGCAGCTCAGCTACAACCTTCAATTTCTTGAGTTGGGTGATTTTGTTACTCCTGATATAATCAATATCCTTAATGAAAACACTTCAAAGATCGCCAACGATCCTTTTAATTTTGAATTTGACGGCATTAAGTTCGGGAAACTTTGCTCATCAGATGTAGTCCTTGCAAAAAAGGAATATCAATTTGATGGAGAGTTACGCCAAGATATTCATGCAAGCTTTATATATTATATCAACAGCGCACTTTTAAGTTATCTCTTGGCGGATACCTTATTTAAAACATTACCAATAAAGCGCATCTTATATTTTAATGAATACTCCCTCTTTCACGCTGCCGGTCTAGCTGCTCAAAAAAATGGAATTTTAGTCAGTGCCGTAACCTTAGCTCCTCATCAAAACAATGACCGCAGACAGATCGTTATAATGCACGATTTAATGCTTAGCGAGTTTCTTGAAAGAAACAAGATCTGGGATGACTGGCGCAATCTCCGTTTGTCAAAGGAACAAATTCAAGGTATCAGTCGTGATAGTCTGATGCGTTTCGGGTGTGGTGGAAATTGTACCTACTCTCCTTCAAAAACATTAGAAACAGGTGATATCCGTGCAAAATTCGGTATTCCCAAAGGGCGTAAACTCTTGGTTGCTTATACCAGCTCCTTTGATGAATTTTTTGCTACCTCTTATCACTTAGAAGGGGCAAATTATGTGCGGAAGCCACGCTTTGAAACATTTAAAACTCAGATAGAGTGGCTACAAGCATTATTAGATCTCGTTTCAAGACGGGATGATCTATACCTGATAATTCGGATTCATCCTAGGGAAGGATCAGGTGAAAGAAATGCTGCGGAATCTGCACACCTGCAACAACTACGTAAAGCATTCCCTGATACCTATCAAAATTGCCGTATTATCTGGCCAACAGAAAACACCTCAAGTTATGATTTAGGAGAACAAGCCGATCTCGTTCTGGTCAGTTGGAGCACTATCGGACTGGAGATGGCTCGTCTAGGAGTACCCACTCTAGCCATGACTCAAGAATACTGGGCATTTCCTAAAGATGACTTTCTCGAATATGCCAGCACACCAAAAGAATATTTTGAGAAGATAGGTCTCCTTTTAAAAGCTCCTCCTCTACTTAAAACTATCAAACACGCTTATCGCTGGTACTTTGCATACGCCTTAGCTAACGCTTTAGATTTTAGTGATGTTATCGAAAATAATAATTTTAGCGGCATACCACCTTTTAAATTGTCTGAATCAGCAAAAACATTAGAAGATGTTATCATCAATCACACCTCAACAGATGATTTTAATTTACAAAAACAACGTACTCTACAAGCTACCGTTTCTAATGAAGAAGAGGAATCTGCCTTACGTTGCGAATGCCGCCGAATTATCCATTTTCTATGCTGCGCTAAGCTTATAGAGGGAGATAATAAACTTCTACTAGTGCAGTGCTCTGATGATCTTTTTGAAGAGATAAGCGCTCAACACTTAACAGAGATTAACCCCCAGAAAATTAACATTATCTTGTATAACTCCACAGGACTTCTAAAGTATTTTAACAATGAAGAGCTTATTTTAAAAACATCCCCTATGGCTATTCGTTTAGCACTCCTCTCTGCTAACGATTTTATGCTTGCTACAAATAAGCAGGAACTTGCCGATAATTTAAAAAAAATAACAGATTCTATCTCTGCAAATGATGTCTTATAAAATTTACTACATTTTCACTGACATTATCAGGAAGTTCAAAAGTAAGTTGACCTCTATTTTGCCTCACTAGGCACGCCTCAAGTATAGCAAAAAACGCTTCTTCCTCTGTAATTAAGGCTATCGTTTTGTTAAGATAAAACGTGCAGCTATCTTCCCTGCGCCAAAAACAGCAACCGAAAAAGTCATCTTGCCCTTTCCATTAGAATCTTAAATTTCACTTCAGCCGTCTCCCAATCCTCTAGCGTATCAATATCTTGAACCTCAGAATCTGAAAGCACGATCGCTCTGGAGTTTTCACAAAAAAGGCGTTTATCACGCTCTAAGGCAGGCGCCCGCAAACAGTAAAACTGTCCGGCATCGTGATACTGCGCTTCTAAATCTTGAGATCGGACATTGTAGTTTTCAGGATAAAGCATCTTTAGCTCCTGCCCTCTGATAACCAACGCACGCGCCGGAGGGTATGAAAACTTAACAACAGGAACTACACTATCTACATTCTCCGTTATAAGTAGCTGCATAGCGTCCCTCAATCTTGCCGCTTTAATAAACGGTGCACACGGATAAACACAACTAAGATAATCAAAAGATTGCCCCAACGCTTTATACTTCTCTAAACACTCCAGCAAAACAGGTACCGTCATAGCTAAATCGCTAGCAGTCTCTGCACTTCTAAAAAAGGGGACATCTGCTCCATACTGTTTAGCGATCTCTGCTATCTCAGCGTCATCCGTAGAAACCATTACTTCATCAAAAACTTTACTTTCCAAAGCTGCTTCAATAGAAAAAGCTATAATAGGACGTCCTAGAAAAGGTTTAATGTTTTTACGCGGGATACGCTTACTTCCACCACGTGCTGGGATAATAGCGATACTTTTCATACTAAATCCTCTAACAATAAACGATCCCCGAAAAAAAGATCCCTCTTAACAACCTTTCCGATAACAGCAGCATAATAAGTAGGATCTGCCCCGTAGCCTGGACGAATAACTTTAACATGATCGCAGGAAAGCCTCTCTCCAGCTTTAATATCTTTTACAATATATAAAGAACGTCGAAATCTAAGCGAAAGCTTCTCCTTAGCACTCATCTCATAAGAAACACACCCCAAAGCATCAAAGGCTTTTCTTGCTTCCTGCACTAAAAGTTTCATTTAAGAAGGCTCTAAAGAAAATGCACTATCAACACCCCCCTCAGACCTTGAAAGGGTAAAATGTTTCTCTATAACAGTTGCCCCCACCCCGATAGCAGCTAAAGCAACACCGATCCCTGTTGTATGATCGGAAAGCCCTATACGACAATCAGGGAACCGTTTCTTTAGATCTGATATAGTTAAGAGATTACTCTCTTTAGGATCTGCCGGATAAGTTGAAGTGCACTTAAGTAAAGTTAGATCCGTACACCCTGCTCTACGTAATCTCCCGACGCTCTCTTCTATCTGCTCCACTCCAAGCATCCCGAGTGAGATAATGATCGGCTTTTTTGTTGAAGCAACCTTTTCCAGTAAGGCAGGATAGGAGTTCTCAAAACTAGCTATCTTATAAAAGGGGCAATCTAACTCTTCTAAAAAATCCACCGCTTCTAAATCAAAGGGAGTGGAAAAAACAGGTAACTTCAATTTTTTGCAGTACTCAAAAATAGGACGATGCCACTCATACGGCGTAGCTGCTTTTTGATAAAGCGCATAGAGCGTCTCTCCACTCCAGAGGGAGTTTTCATCAGTCACAACAAAATCAGGCTTATCGCAATCAATGGTAAGACTGTCTGCCGTATAGGTCTGCAATTTAAGAGCAGAACAAGCACAAGTTGCCGCTGCTTCTGCAATTTTTAAAGCCCTTTCAAGAGAGGCATTGTGATTACCCGACATCTCAGCAACTATAAAAGGTCTATTCATACCGTTCAACCTTTAATTTATAGCGGTGCCCATCCAATTCAAAAAAAGCAGGATAGCGCGCATTATCAACTACTCGTAATAAATTAAACTGCTCACGCAGAGTTTTATCAAGATTGAGTCTACTACATTCTGGCGTACGTCTCTCATAAAAAGATCCGTTACCGATCTGCTTTCGGGCAGAAGTTAAAATTTCAGGATAACGTTTCGTAAAATTTAAACACATCTCAAAGATCTTTTTCCCTAGAAGATCGCGCCACTCCTCAATTAGCTCATAGCCAGACAAGCGCACTATATCTTGTAGATAGATATCACCGGAATCTACCCCCACTTGCGCCTCAAAAAGGGTTACAGGAATCTCATTTTTATCTTCTAAAATCTGCCAAGTCATGGGTGACCAACCTTTACCATTTGGCAAAGCACTAGCATGAACCACCAAATTGTTTTTATGTAAAGCAAGCTTCTCCTGCTTAACGATCTCAAAACATCCTAAGAAAAAAGCGAGATCGCCCTCTCTCAACTGTTCTGCCTTGTTTAACAACTTAACTTCATGCCCGTCTTCTTCAAAACGATCTTTTAATTCTGAAAGATGCGCTACCATCCAACTTGTTGAATCACTTAAAATATCTATCTTAAGTTTTTTACCCACGCCACATCCTCCACAAAATCATCCAAATTATCAGGAGCGCTATGCTCAGTTTCTATCGCCAGATCCACTTCAGGATCTATGATTTCAAAGATCTTTTTCAGATCGTAATCCCCCTTCCCAAAATGAAAATGTTCATCAACTTCATTCCAGACATAATTATCTGAAAGGTGATAACAGCGCGGCTGAAGTTTATTGAACTCAGCAACAAATTGATACGGATCGTTAAATATAATGCTCCCTTCAAAATCTCCCCTTTTTTTAAAGGTATTATAAGCACAGATAGCGTGCCCAATATCTAAGCAACAACCACATTGCAATTCAGACATAGCAAAAGAAAGCTCAGAGATAGAGGAGCCACGAAACCTCGAACTCTCGTTAAACTCCGTTTTACACGGTTTATTTTCAAGCAAAACATCTCTTAGCCCTGTTAATCTTAACTGCCTGATAGACTCTTCTATCGTGCCATCCATACCTAAATGAACAATTGTATAAGGCACTAGAAGAGCCTCCGCAAAGAGTTTAACCTCTGCAAAAGCTTTTAGATTAAAGTTCAACTTTTCAGGATCTGCTAAATTAACACCATGACTGGAGTGTGGAGCGTGCAACCTGAAAGGGATCCCTGTTTCGCGCCACAATGATAACGTCTCTTTAGAATCCGGCACTACATATAACTCAATATAATCGAAAGCTCCCTTTTCATAGAGCTTAAGCGCTTCCGGTAGATAAAAATCAGTATTGATTGACCACAATTTTAAACCAAGCATTACAAAACCACCCTTTTCCCTTCTTACATTTTCTCCTAGTTCTTTTATAAAATCACCTTTATTCTTTTCACAATCTCTTTTAGATCTTTATCTTTCAACGTTGGATAAAGAGGTAATGAAATAGTTTTACTATAATAAGTTTCAGTATTCTTATAATCAGTAGCGGAAAAGCCAAATTGAGCATAATACGGCTGTTTATAAAGGGGAATATAGTGGATCTGTAAATTGAGCCCACTTTCTTTAGCTCTCTTATAAAAACGCCCCCGATCGGGTAACAAAATAGGATAAAGGTGAAAACACGCCTTTGAAAAACTTTTTTCTTCCAGATGCGGCAACGCTAAGTTTTCATTATAAAAATCCACAATTTCACGACGTCTTTTTTTAAATTTTTCTATCTTTTTTAGTTGTGAAATGCCAAGCGCCGCTTGTACATCAGATAGACGATAATTAAAGCCTAATGCCCGCATCTCATAACGCCAATCGTTACTCATCTCTCCATCTTTATAAGTTCCGTGAGACCTTAAAGCGCATAACTTTAAATAGAGAGCTTCATCATTAGTTGTAATGGCACCCCCTTCTGCGGTTGTAATATTTTTCACAGGATGAAAAGAAAAAATTGTCATCGTTGAAAAACGGCAACTTCCAACCTTAGTTTCTTTGTAATCAGAACCGATAGCATGCGCACCATCTTCTATCACAAAAAGATTATGTTTTTGTGCAATCTGATAGATCCTTTCCATATCGCAACTTTGTCCAGCAAAATGCACTGGGATAATTGCTCGAGTTTTGGGAGTGATCTGTTTCTCTATTTCAATAGGATCAATATTTGCTGTATCACTTTCGATATCTGCAAATTTAGGCGTAGCACCTATATACAAGATGCAATTCGCACTTGCTAAAAACGTTAGCGGAGAAGTAATAACCTCATCTCCTGCTTTTAGATCCAAAGCCAACATAGCCAGATGTAACGCAGCCGTTCCCGAAGAAACAGCTACACAATATTTTGCAGTAGTATATTTACAAAGTGCCGCTTCAAACTCAGCAACTTTCGGTCCACACGTTAAAAAGTCTGAATGTAGTGTTTTTAATACTGCTAGATAGTCTGTAATTGACAAGGAGTGTTTTCCATAGTTGTACTGTTTCATACCGAAATTAACCTTTTTTATAAAAACTGTCCTGCCATTATAATTATAAGAACTTACAACTTAGGAAATATTATCTTTTTTCTCCCTACCTGCTTTTTCTTTTTTTTCTCCACAGTGTATAGTTTCTTCCATGAATTATAGGTATTGATTACACTATTAACTTTACGCTTAATATTCTCCGGAACACGCTCCACTCGCTTTGCTCTATAAAGCTTAGCAAAATCATCTAGCCCCCAAAAGAACGCACTTAATACATAACGATCGTTATTATCAAAGATTCTACGCAACAAGGTGACGTAAGATACCATCAGACGTAAGGAGAACTCCGGATCTTTTAAGCCACCTTTTCCGGCCCAAGAAACACGGCTACGTTTTGCCATACGCTCCCCCTCAGCCTCTGTCAGTTGCAAAAGTCCAATCCTTTCAACAGGCTTTTTAGTATGCGCATACCAGTAAAAATTACTCTGCTCCTTAACTATTGCTGCAACCAATAATGAGTCCATATTGCCTCTAAAAGCACTCATTACTATATGGCGTGCAATTCTAGTAGCATCTTTTTCCTCCAACCCGTACATCTTTATAATATACGAGATACGCGCTACATCACTCTCAAAGGCAACAGGCTTTTCATTTTTCGGAAGAGTATTAGGACCCCACTCTTCATCAAAATTACTCTCAATACTATCTTCTTCGAAGATAGGAAGTTCTGGCTTTTCCAGTTCCTCTAAATATATAAGATCTGCCGTCGGGTTTTCTATTTTTCGTTTTTCTGGAAGGGGTGTCTTTTTCTCCTCCACTAACTGTTTGTAACGTTCAAGGATTAGCTTCAACTGCTTCTGAAATTTAGCAGGAATCTCTTTTTTTGTTTTTATGGCTTGTAAGAATTCTCTTGGATCCCAGATGTATGATAAAATAGCGTAGCCCTTTTTGCTGCCGAAGATCTTTGTTTGAAGAAACTCAAAATATGCAACCCCCATACTGAGATTGTAATCAGGATCTTTTAAAGCAGCCTCCCCCTTCCATTTTTTTTGACATATTTTTGCAATATAATCCCCCTTTTTAGGGCTAATCTGCATTAAACCTACTTTACCATCTTCAGAAACATACTGTGAATTAAACTTGCTTAGCACCTCAATTAAACTTGAAATTAACAAGGGATCTGTCTGATTTGCAGTTGTATGTTTAAGTATTAACTTCACGAGATCGGCTTTATTTTCAACTAAATTGTTAGCTGGTAATTGCTGCAACATCTTTTCTATTACATCTTTATCCGTTGGATAACGCCGCACGCTCTCAGAACTCTCTGTTTGCCTTACAGGAACAAACAACTTCATTGAATCAGGGGTATCCTGTTTCCAATATTCGTACGTTTTTAAAACATCAGTGGCAAACTGCCATACTTTAGCAGGTACTTTTTCCTGTACATTAATGATACGTAATTTTTCACCTTCCCCCCAATAAGAAGCCATAATCGCTAAGCGCATATCCTTGGCTGAAGAATTAAAGAGGTAGCGTAGCATCGCCAGACCTGTTTGTAGGTTATAATCAACATCAAAAAGCTTCTCTTCCCCAAGGTCTTTCAATCCTAAATTTTGTGAGAAGAACGAGAGCGCTTTGGGGTGAATCTGTAATAATCCGATACGCCCTAACGGAGATTTGGAGTTTTTTCTAAAAGCACTAACGTGATTTATTAGAGCAGTAATAAAGATCGGATCGAATCTAGTTTGACGACCAGCTGCTACAATCTGCGTAGCAAGCTCTTTACTCTCTGTCACACCTATGTTTGAAAGTATTTTTTGTACTTTTTCTTCATGGATCTCTTGTGTCGTATTTATATCATATCCGAAGGTAACTCTTTCCTGCATAGGGGGGGGTGACATCTGACCCTGCTTAGTAGCCCCGTTTTGTGCCGTAGCATTAGAACTCTCTTCTTTCTCCTGCTCCATTCTTTGAGCTACGGTTTCAGAGCTTTCGTCCAACTTATATCCTTCAATTTCAGCGATTGAAGATCCCGTTTCTTCTTGAACTGTTTTTTGAGGACGATCCAGTAAGAGATAAGCTGCTATAAAAAGTAACCCCACCCCCAACAAGATCAATAAGATGAAAACTATCTTTTGAAAAAGACTACCGTTATGATGTCGCACATCAATCTTTCTTCTGGCATCTTGGAAGCGTTGTCTTTTATCTCGTGTCATTATCTTTTACCGGCGCTATAATTAAAAAAATCAAAGTATTACTTATATCTGATACTACTCCGAGCGATAGAAAAGCATCAAGCATAAGATTTTTATATATAAGTCGTGTCTTATCCGCATCTGCCTCAAGACAAAACAGAGTAAAATTTAAAAAAGAGGAGAAACAAAAAAAATTAAGGAATCCTCTCTTGTACTTAATCGGAACTCACGTTATTTAATTAATGGTTATTTCCGCTTTTATGAGATCCCTACCCTTTCGGCCGGCTCAGGCGGAATATTTTATAACGATAGAAACTAGGGAGTAATTATGGCTACTAGCTACAAAGAACTTGGGCTCGTAAATTCGCGCGAGCTTTTCGCAAAAGCTGTAAAAGGTGGATATGCCATTCCAGCTTATAATTTCAATAACTTAGAGCAACTACAAGCTATTATTCAAGCTTGTGCAGAAGTTGAAAGTCCTGTCATTTTGCAAGTTTCAAAGGGTGCTAGACAGTATGCCAACCAGATCCTTCTAAGATATCTGGCTAAAGGAGCTGTTGAGTACGCCAAAGAGTTGGGGAATGGGAGGAATATCCCAATTGTGCTTCACCTTGATCACGGCGATTCTTTTGAGATCTGCAAAGACTGCATTGAATCAGGCTTCTCTTCAGTTATGATTGATGGTTCTGCCTTGCCGTATGACGAAAATATCGCACTTACAAAACAGGTTGTTGAATATGCTCATCAGTATGATGTAACGGTGGAGGGCGAGCTTGGCGTTTTAGCCGGTGTTGAAGATGATGTCGAAGCAGCTGCTCACGTCTACACACAGCCGGAACAGGTTGAAGATTTCACAAAGCGCACCGGTGTTGATAGTCTAGCTATCTCTATTGGAACTTCACACGGCGCTTATAAGTTTAAACCAGGCCAAAAAGCAGAGATCCGTTTGGATATTCTTAAGGAGATTGAGAAAAGGATCCCTGGATTCCCAATTGTAATGCACGGCTCTTCTTCCGTACCTCCACAGTATGTAGCAACCATCAATCAATATGGTGGTGCCTTGCAAGACGCTGTTGGTATCAGTGAAGAGCAAATTCGTGAAGCAACCAAGAGCGCAGTTTGTAAAGTTAACATCGACTCCGACGGTCGTTTGGCGATGACGGCAGCTATCCGTAAGGTATTTGCCACAGAACCATCCAAGTTTGATCCTCGCCAATATCTCGGACCAGCACGTGAAGAGCTAAAAGCACTTTACAAACACAAATGTATCAATGTACTCGGTTCAGCAGGTCATGCTTTCGATTAAACTTTAAAACAGTTAATTTGCTAAGATTAAACGGGCAATAAGTTATCTTGTTGCCCGTTTCTCTTTTTATCTGTTACAATTAGAAGAGGTTTAGGTGTAACAAATAGAGAGAGTTTTATTTTTATCACTACACATCAGCGGCATCATTATGAAAGGAACTTCAAGAAAAACAGTTATCTTAAAAAGAGGGCTGCTGTTTATTATGCCTGCTCTTTTATTTACAAGTTGCGATCTTCGTAAAGACCTGCCACCTGATTATGCCGTAAAAGTTTGTCTCCGTCGTGCAGATGCCAGTTATCCTGAACGCAATAGATCGACGCAGATAGCAAAGCTACACCTTATGGCGCAAAATGACTGTCTCAAGCAACAATCTTATTGCGACAGATCTCCTAGACACCCAAAGTGTATTAAATTTAAGAAAAAATATATCGGGAGATAATTTTTTCCTAAGAAATACCTGAAAGTTGTGTATGGCTAAATAAGCCTCCTTTTAAGACCTCTTTCAACAACTTTTATGCTTTCTTTAGCAGATTGACGCAAAACGTAAGCTTTAACTATTCGCCTAAAAAAAATCACTCATCATGCAGGGGTACGGTAATTAAAAAACACCGTCCACTATCACATACGACAGTATAGTCCAAACCACTTGCAGGGATAAAAAAAGAATTGCCACTTTGAAAAGCCACATCCTCACTGCCGAATTCGATCCGTCCCACTGCATCAATAGATAAGATCACAGCTGGGCCATCATCTGAGATAATTACCTCTGCACCATCTTGAATAAGTTGTACCTTAAATTCAGAGTTTTGCAACGGAGAGAGGTACTCTATAAAGTTTGAAGAGACGGAAGAAGCCTTTGTAATAGTCGGACAACCAGCCGTATAATCAAGCATGGTAAGCAACGTTTCAATATCTTTAGACTTAGGCGTTAATCCACCACGCACCACGTTATCAGAATTAGCCATGCACTCTGCAAATTCTCCAGAAAGATAAGCATGCGCTGTATTAGGCGGAACAAAGATAGCATCGCCAGCAGAGAGCAACATTAAATTCATGGTATATAAGATAAAGATCCCAGCATCTCCATCAATAAAATCTTCACTCAAAAGTTTAAGCGCCCAAGCATCTCTACGACAAAGCTTATCATGATCCTCTAAACGTTTCCTAAGTAAAGCACTCTGCTTCCGTAAAATATCTTCCGGCAACATCAACAGCTTTGAACAAAGCTCCTTTAAAATAAGTTTCTCCGAAAGTTCATCTCGTTTAACTAGTTTATTAAAAAGCTCCTCGCCAATACACCCCTTTAGTTCAGGCAGGCGTGCAAAATCAACAGCGATATCGGAAAGGTGTCTAAAACCGCACAATATCTCCGATTCCCTTAAAGCGATCCCCATCTCGGGCTTATGGTTTTCATCAGGATACCCCTTATCTCGATAAAGTCTCTCTGCAAGTTTTTTATCAGGGTGCGCTTGAATTGAAAGTGGCTTACCAACTGAAAGGATCTTAAAAAGGAACGGCAAGCCACGCCCATAGTGTTCAATGACATCATGCCCAAGCATCTCTAAGGGGTGTTCATCAATCAAACTTTTTAGATCATAAGTCACACCATCCACCACGATATCAGCAGGCAGATCTGGATGTGCTCCGATCCATAATTCGGCACAAGGGATATCTCCCTTCGTTTGAGTTAATTTTCCGACCAGCGAAAGATCGGCCGGTAATCCCCAATGATAGTGTTGAACATGCGGAACGATCACTAACGGTTTAAAAAAAACAGACTCTTCCATAAGTTAGAACTAAAATGAGCTACATAATATAAGCGCTCTGCCCATAACTCTCTTCCCAGATCTTAAAAAAAGCCAGAACTTTTAAAAATAAGAGAGCTGCTAAGCCTTATAACAAAAAAGCACTCCTTTTTCCCATACTAAAAAACACAAAATAAACCTTCTCCACCTCTCGATCTATCAAAGGTCAGAGATAAGATCAAAATTTATCTAAAAACTCACCTTGTCGTAATATTTTTTATTAGGCGGCTATAATTATTATTCAGTATCGACTCAATCTGTTATGCGCCAGACATCATCTTTTAAAAACTCTTCTCTGATATAGCCTGGTCGTCCTGATTGCGAAAGGATCTCCACCCAACCACGTCTGATTTTTGCAACACGTACACGATCCCCACTGATTAAAGTGTCAACCTTAGCAGCGCTTGACCTCGGTGCTGCATAAACCTCCGTCATCCGTTTTATCTCACGCATTTTTGTGGCGCTGTTTTTCCCCAGTGGAATCATATATGCGGGGATTATCGGATCCGTACTGCCGTGTCCCGCCACTATCGGTTTATTTACTCGATCAATCTCCCTTGAAGAATCAATTAAATCTCTACCCCTTCCACCGACAGCATCTACAAGATCACCTCGTTCAAAAGCTTCAACAGCAACTCTTAAATTGTGGGGCTCTAACGGCGATTTAGTATTGATAACAGCTGTTTTAGTATCCGCACTTCCTGTTTTTTCAGCTGCAACTTTTGCTACACTCACATCACGTTGGGGTATTTTTTCATCTTTAAGATCATCTTTAACAATAGACCCTTTATCACTATCAGAGCCACTAGCAGTATTACTATCTAAAACTCGTAAGATTCCACCAAGGCTATCTGCCCTTAATGGAGCCACAGGAGTTGCTAACGGTAGCTGCAGCTGCGGCACAGGATCTGCTGCATATGAGACAACTTCATCACCTTGCTCCACCACTTCAACATTTATTATCTCCCCCAAATACCCCAATAACGAAGGGAAACGATCAAAAGCCATCCACCCTACACCAAGAACGGCCAAGATAAAGATTAGACCCAAAATTCCGGTACTATTTCCAACTTTTCTCTCCTCTTGTAAATTTAGATGATCAGATATACCGGTACCATCTTTTTTAACACTGCTAAAATCACTTTTATCTTCGTCTTTAATCTTCTTTATTTCCGTCGTTTTTAAAGCATTTTTTAATTCTGCAACCTTCTTCTCCACGACCTCAATTCTAGCAGATACAGATCTCGTGCACGGCTTTGCCTGTAACAACAGCAATTCTTTTTGCAGTGCCGTAAAAAACACTTCGCCATTTTTCCGATTAATCTTATACGCTCTTTCAAAAAAGAGGTTGCCGAACTCATAGTCTTCAGACTCACATAACTTTTTTGCCGTTATAAGGAGCACCGATTCCGTCAAATTAAGTAAGGCTGGATCTGTTCGCGAGTGAGTGCACTTTTCTACTACCTCCCTCGAAACCGTATCTAACGGCACAGCTAAAATTCCACTCGGCATACTATCCAAAACGATCTGCGCTCTCACCCACCACAATCTAGCTTTTAATGCAGTATCACCACTTGCAGATTGCAACACCGTTTCTGCCAATGTAATAATATCATCCCATTTTTTAGCAGAAGCTAATCTTGAATATTCTCCTGAAGCACCATCATCATCTGCATTAAAAAGCGCTTCATCAGGTTGTTCATTAAATTCCCCTTGAAAGTTAGAGGCTTCATCCTGTTTTGCTTCCGATACTATATCTTCGGAAGCACCGTTTTCCGACAAACTCTTTTGATCGTCATAGATCTCTGACAACATCTCATTCTGGTCATCCCCTTTAGAATCTGTTTCTTGATAGCGCTCTGCTAAGGGCAATAAACCGTCAATATTTCTATCAACAGCTAACTTTGCAATATACTTACCGAGATCAAGGCGAGCTTTTTTACTTGCAGTACGCTCCTCCTGCACCACTCCCTCTGATATGTTGTTTTCATTTTCCTTTAATGACATCTCTAACTACTAAAAAATAAAAAACAGTGTAGAACAACACCCACTACACCTGTTATAATTCTCCACTAATCCATTCATACCTATAACATATCGTATGCTAAAACATTCTGTTTCAAATAAAATACCTTATATTTCATCTTCACCGCATAGTATTAACACTCTAATTCTACTATTTTCTCTTATATTTCTTACAACCTCTTGCGTAGTTACGCCACTTTCTCCTCCCCCTCTTTCAGATGATATTATAAGGTTGTCAGAGTTAAATTATAATTCAATTATTTTAGATGTTTCAGATACTTCCAGCACTTCTCAAAGTAACAAAACAGTTGGAAGACAGTTCCTCTTCATTATACTACCTTTTGGCAGGATAGAGATGCAAAAACCTACTACTACACTCTTCAACACTGCCTTTAACTCATTAACTTTACACGGTTATAAGCCGACAGAGGCAGGGGCAAGACTAAAGAAATTAAAGATCTCTATCGAAGATGTATCACTTTACGGCTACGATCTTATCTTTTTAAGGAGGGTCTCTGCTTCTGTCACTCTTAGGGCTAACTTATCGGATTTAAATGATAATCTACTATTATCTTGGACTGCCACAGCCTCTCGAAAACGGTGGGAGAAGTTCGCATTTGCTCCACAGTTAAATTATGTGTTTAATCAAGCTCTGAGCGAAGCGATGGATAAGTTACTTATTCCCCTGCGCAGTATTGGAAAATCTCCTTTGCGCAGGTAGTATATTAGGTAGTTGTTTTATCTATTTAAAAAGTTTTGAAACTATCAGGTTGTTTCCCTACAATTAGGGTTTGGACAGAGATTATGAATACATTTATTTGTTCTGTTAAAAACTTACTCTGCAGGCTTTTATCACGTTATTTTCTCCTACTCGAAGTTCCAGAGTCTTTTCAAAAAGTTGCAAGTAATTGCAATAAAACCATCGTTATTACACAAAGCGATTCGTTAATTATCAAAGCTCTCTTACTTTCTTTTGCTAAAAGACGTGAAATTTACACCATTACCCGTCTAAAAGATTTTTTTGCAGAGGAAGAGAAAACCAATTCTGAATCTTATACATTGTATTGGGAATCTCTGCATAATGAAGAAGAGATCGATAAAATTCAGAAAGAGATGCCTGATGCTTTTATCAGTACCTTCAATATCTTTGAAGGACGCGGTCCGATCTATGACAATCCGAGCTATAAGATAAAAAAAAGAACTCTCTTTTCTGTTTTAATAACTCCTCTACTCGGCTTACAGAGGCGACACTTCTTTTTATTCTCTTTTGGAGAGCCCTTCCCCGTATCATCAGAAAAAGTTTCGCCGAAAACAAAACTCTCACGCCGAATCAAGGTTGATATCTTTCAAAACACAAAACTCGTACGTGGTGTTTCGTTTCAGACTCGCGAAGTTCAAGAACGTTATATTCTAGCGGGTCAAGAAGCTCAACGTATGGTTCATCTCTTAACTAAAAAGCTCAACAAATCAGAAGAAGAGATAAAAGAGGAGATGCGTAAAGAGTTTCACCTTATGGCGGCAGATCCTCGTAGCTGGTGCCTCGCCTTAGGAGGAGTTGCTACAAAACATATCATCAAACGTTTCCCTGAGGTTTCCATTGTCGGACTGGATAATTTCAAACAAGCTATAAAGGGCAATCCTGTTGTCTTAATTCCTATGCACAGAAGTCATTTTGACTATATCCTTATAAGCGGCATGCTTTACGATCTTAATTTAAGAACCCCACTCGTCGCTTCCGGTATGAATCTCAGGTTTTGGCCAATAGGTCCCATTTTAGCTAAGACAGGAGCTTTCTATATTAGAAGAGAGAGTAGACAAAATCACATCCACAATTTTTTGTTACAACGCTACATCACTTATCTGATTAAACGTGGACATCTACAGGAATTTTTCATCGAAGGTGGACGCAGCCGCAGCGGTAGGATGTTATCACCGAAGCTAGGCTTACTGGGGATTATGATCAACGCCTTTTTAAAAGGCGTTCGTAAAGAAATCCTCTTTTTACCAGTATCAATCAGTTATGAATATGTTGCTGAAGTCTCTGATTACGCTCGCCAAAATACAGGGTTACCTAAAAAAAGTGAGAACTTCTTGGGATTCCTCAAAGCTGCTAAACAATTTATTTATTGCAAGCGCCACGGTGAGGTAATTATTAATTTTGGAGAACCTCTTTCACTGGCGCAGTTTCATGAAAACGCCCTAGAAGAAGCGGGCGGAGAAACTGTAAAAAAGAAACTCGTCGGCGGTATAGGTACAATCGTTCTGGATAGAGTAGCAGAACAGATTAGCCCATGCTTAAGTGACTTGACCTATACAGCATTAATGATGGCACCAGGCTATGGCATGCGTCGTACAAAACTTGTAAAAACGGTTCAAAATCTCGCGCATCTCTGTACCTTGATGAAGTCATGCAATCCACATTTAGGTGACTTTAGCCCTGCTTTAAAGCGGTTTTTAAACGACCCTGAACATAGCTTTAGCAACTTGACTCATGATGGTAGTATTTCAATTGACAAAACAACAGGTACTGATGAGATCTACTATATAAAAGGAGACAAACGCTATACGGGGGATTTCTATAAAAACAGTTCGCTCCACCTTCTTTACACCATCAGTTTAATGTCTCTTCTCGCTTTAGAGAAAACATCCATTACACCAGAAAATGTAAGCGCTCTTTATAACCTACTAGGGCAACGCAATATTATTTTACGTAAGAAAGATATCACGGAAGAGGCAGAAACAATTATTGCATGTTTACAAAAAGACGGTATCTTAAACACTTCAACCGATAAAACAGAGATCATAACTTTTATAAATCGTGAAAGTGGGATCTTTATTCCAGCTCTATTACTTAATTACTATGAAAGTCTATCATGGGTATATTCAAATTATATTGAAAAAGAAAAAGAGCATCGAGCAACTACCATCTCAGATCAGGATCATCACCAAGAAGAGCCCTCTTGTACCCTTAATTACAATGAGTTCTTAAAAGAGATACAAACTAAACTCATTCGTTCAAAGTATATCGCACCCTATTATCGGACTGAATCAGGATCTAAATCCACGCTAGCATTAGCCATAGAATCAAGTAAACAAAACGGTTTTATTTCTATGGACAGCTTCAGCCAAAGCACTATCACAATTCTAAAAGCTCCCACAGCAGAACTAGCTAAGTTGCACGATATTATCCATACAATTCGTGTATACCTGCAAAGTGAGATTTATGAATAACGTTTACCTTAAATAAGAAAGGAGCTTTAGAAACTCCTCTTTTTACTCACACAAGTGACATTTAAAGCTCTTACTGGGTTCATTCCAAATCGGCTTCCCCTTTGACATTGTTGTGAATGTTCCTTGTACTTAATTAAACGCTCCCGTACTAACGGAGGAATGATATGCTCCATATCACAAGCTGCAAACTCAGCATCAGCTTTTTTAATCTGTAAAATATTTTCCAGAAAGAGACATAAAAGATCGTAAAGCTTTAAGATCTCGCGTGCTTTTTTCTGACCGAGTTCTGTTAATGTAATACTGGAATACTTCTCATATTTAACCAACCCTTTCTCCGTCAGTTGTTGCAAAGCCCCCGTTACTGAAGGTTTAGTGACTTTTAAGACCTCTGCAATATCTTTAGCTAAAACGGTATTCTTTTCGTTTTCAAGAAGTATTATCGCCTTTAGATACATCTCTTGGCTAGGCGTTATTTTTAACTCTTCTTTAATACTCATCTTCAGACTCTTCTGTGTTTTTCTCACACTTGGCGAAATTACGTTGCGAACAAGCGCTACAATTAGAACAAGAGTGTCGATCCTGCTTTAAGGTATGCTTAGCAAGTAAGAAGAGTGCAAACGATACAATAATGCCAATGATAAAAAGCTCCATAGCTATACTCCTTAATTATTGTTAGATACCGTCATGATACCCTTTCTTACTTTGCGATAATTCCTTTTTAGGCTTAAGTTACAATAAACTTCCCACCTGATATACCACTACTGCTGCACTCCACGCCAAAACCGTCATAAAAACAAATGACCCTAAAGCTGCCTTTAAATTAACCTCCTGTATTAAAGTTACTATCGTAGCAACACACTGCAACGATAACGCCATAAATATCAGGAGCGAAGCAGCTACTAACGGGGTATATAAAGGTGTCCCATCACTATTTTTAGCTCCTCGTAGTGCAGCTGTTAATCCACTATCTTTTTCAGAAACACCGTCCCCCAAATTGTATAAAATACCCAGCGTAGTAACGACCAACTCTCTTGCTGGGAAGCTTGAAATAACTGCTACCGTTAAACGCCAATCAAAACCAGCCGGTGCAAAAAGAGGCTGCATAAACTTTCCGATCCTTCCGAGATAGCTATTTTCCAACTGAGCAGCTGCAACCCTTTTCTTAAATATCGGATCGTCCTCTATCGAGGAAAGATCTGGATCAGATAAAAGTGTTAATGTTTCATCAGGAGAAACTTTCTTTGTCGATATAGTAGCAGCACTTTTTATATCTTCTTCAGGAGTAGCATTCTTTTTAAGCTCTTGTGCATATTCAATTTTCACCTGTTCACGAATAGCACTAGAGTGTGGGAAATAACTAAGAGCCCAGATTATAATCGAAACAGCCAAGATGACACTGCCAGCTCGCACCAAAAAACTCCCTCCTTTATCGTATAATAAAAGCAAAACATCCCTTTTACGTGGAATACGGTATGGTGGCATCTCCAAAATAAATGGAACCTCTTCGATATTATGAAATTCACGTTGCAAAAGGAGCGCCGCAGGAATCCCCACAATTAATCCGATAATGTGTAAAGAAAATAAAGTGACAGCAGCCCAAAAAGATCCGTAATACGGTTCAATAAAAGCACCGATAAAAAGTACATACACAGGTAGTCGTGCAGAACAACTCACAAAAGGAGCAGCTAAGGCAGTAATAACTCTAGCTCTAGGATTAGCAATCGTGCGTGTTGCCATAATACCCGGTACAGCACAAGCAAAACTTGATAAAAGTGATACAAAGCTGGTTCCTGCCAATCCACACCAACTAAAAAGTTTATCCATTAAAAAAGCAGCTCTCGCCATATAGCCGCTATCTTCTAAGATAGCGATAAAGAAAAACAAGATTAAGATCTGCGGTAGAAAAACTAAGATACTACCGACACCTGCGAAGATGCCGTCCACTACCAAACTACGCAAAACTTCTCTTCCTGTAAGTTGTGCACCAACCCACTCTCCAAGTGCTGCAATTGCTTCCCCTAAGTAATCTGCAATCGGTGCAGCAAAGGTATACATACTTTGGAAGAGAAGAAATAAACAAAGTATAAAAATTAAAAGCCCCCAGATACGATGTGTTAAAACGTCATCAATTTTTTCCGTAACTGTTTTCGACTCAAACGGTGCCGTTTTTTTTAAAATAACACCCCGCAATTTGTCGTAAATCCAAGCGTAACGTTGTGCGGCTTCACTCTGTAAATAAAAAGCATCTCCGCAAGCACCTGCTAAAGCAAACGATTGGGCATCTAGCAAATCAGCTAAATTAATTCCGTACGCACCTGCCAAAAGCCCTTTCCTATCAAAAAACAACCTTAAAACTTCACCAAATGAATATCTTTCAAGTCCTAGTTTAACTTTAAACTTTTCAAGCACATCTAAAAAAGAATCCGACCAACTCATCTTTACCAGTTTTGTTTTCTTTTCCGCAGCCACGAAAACAGCGTCCATCAAACGCTCAATTCCGATTCCTCGAATGGCTGTCATCTCTACGACTGGTACATTCCATCTTTTTTCTAATTCCTGACAATCTATCGAAATACCACTGGCATTAGCCTCATCCATCATATTAAGTGCCAAGACTAACGGAATATTTAAATCAGCTATTTGAGAGGCTAAATACAAACTCCTTGAAATATTCTTAGCATCAGCTATACAAATAACGACATCAGGCACTTCTACATCTGTTAAACGCCCCATTAAAAAATCCATCACGACAGCTTCATCAACAGAAGAAGCCGCTAAGCTATAAGTACCAGGTAGATCAACAAGCTTAACCTTTCGTCCTCGCCACTCAAAGTATCCCTCTTTTTTATCAACAGTAACTCCTGGATAATTGCCAACGTGTTGTCTATGTCCAGTCAAACGATTGAAGGTTGTCGTCTTACCACTATTAGGATTTCCAACCAGAGCAACATTTAATATTTTTTTGAAATCCACTACATATCCTATTCAACAGAGCGTACGAATACCCTTGCAGCATCTTTACGACGTATCGCCACAGACGATGTACTTAGTTTCAACATTATCGGATCCCCCCACGGGGCAGTTCTTAAAACAGTCACACGCTCCCCCGGTAAAAGAGACATCTCCATCAAACGTCTAGAGACTGCAGAATCTCCATCTAACTTAACGATCTCTGCGCTCTCGCCACACGCCAATTCACTTAATAATTTTTCAGCACCAGCCATATCATGAGCCTAAATTGCACCCGCCTTATAAAGTTAGGCAAACCTAACTTTATTTTTAATAACGTGTCAATTCTACTCTTCACATTATATTACACCATACCAACAATACAGATATCCTCTTTATGATAAGATTAGAATTGATAAAAACAGAGCACTGTTTTACTAAATTGGAGTTGTGCCAAACATTAAATTTTCGGTCTCTATTTTTGAGCTTGAAAGGTGCTTAAGTAGGGAGGTTTTCTTTAATTATGCGCAAAAAAATCCGGTTCACCGAAGGTCGCGACTCCTCCGATGAACCGGAACAGAAAATAGCGAGATACTAAATTTAGCACCTGAGCCAATTTTTTTTATAGGCAATCGACTCAATAAGTTGAGTGATCTGTATTATCAGATCATTCTTAAACACTCCCCCACGCCACACTTTAAGTTGTGGCGTGGTAAGGAAAAGTACTTCCTAGCAAGGAGTTTACTTACCTTAACTAAGGAGAGCGAGAGCCATTTGCGGCTGTTGATTGGCCTGTGCCAACACTGCAGTACCAGCCTGCTGCAAGATGTTCAACCTAGTAAGCTCTGCAGCTTCAGAGGCGACATCAGTATCTCTAATCTGGCTTTCAGCAGAAGCAAAATTCTCTTTAGCAACCGACAAGTTGTTAATTGCTACATTAAGACGTGACTCTACGGCACCTAAATTACCACGTGTAGAAGCTAGGGACTGAATCGCGCTATTAACAGCATCAAGTGCTAAACGTGATGCTGATTGTCCAGCTTCGATAGTTGCTCCGTTCAAAGAATACGTCAAAGCTGAGGAACCTGTAGCTGCTAAACCAAGGTTAGCGAGAGTACCACTAACACCGGTGAAGGATATTTGAGATGTTGATGCAGAATCAAACCCCACCTGTAATGTCATGGTGTTACCGCCTTTAAGTAACTTCACACCATTAAACTGAGTGGTTTCTGCAATACGCTCAATTTCCGATCCGAGAGCAACGAACTCAGCTGCAACTGCCGAACGTTGGATTGTTGTGTACACACCATTAGCAGATTGCTCTGATAATTCAGCCAAACGTGTTAATACATTACTTATTTCGCTTAATGCACCATCAGCAATTGCAATTGTAGAAATACCGTCATTAGCATTTCTAATAGCAACAGTTGCTACACTTTGTTGGGCTTTTAATGAGTCCGCAATCGCCAATCCTGCAGCATCATCGCACGCTTTATTGATACGTCTTCCTGAACTTAATTTTTGGAAAACACCCGAAAGTCTATTTGTACTCGCAGATAAACTACGTTGAGCACGAAAAGATGTTACATTACTACCAATAGTAATAGCCATTTTATATTCCTCCTTGAATATATAGTTTTAGACCGCAGAACAATCCTTTGATCTGTGTTTTTAGCTCGCATCTCACAGCATGTGATAACGCGAACCAGTCTGTATAAAAATTTTGAGTGTAACTTTAGAAAAGTGAGAACCTTTCCTCGCTACGCCTAACTAACCTTATTTTTGTATTACGGATGAATAGGCTCGAACCTTTAGCAAAAAGTTAATCTCTTCAAAAAAAATCGCCGCCGTTTTGCAAAGATCGCTAACATCTTGATTTATTAAAATAAAAATTCCCCTTCTTTTAAGTGCCTTTCCCACTTGTCCATAACGCCCTTTAAATTTAATATGACACGAATAGCGATATATTTTTTATATTCAAGGGATATTGAAGTATGAAGATTAACCAACGTATTATTGTATTATCAGTGCTAACAATCTTTGTTACAGCTTGTGGTAGCGAGTCCCTTTCAGGGCGAGAAGCAGGTGCTCTAACAGGTACCGCACTTGGTGCTGGACTTGGTGCAATCATAGGACATGAAACAGGACATACTGGCGCTGGTGTTGCGATTGGCGCAGGATCTGGTTTATTGGCAGGCGGACTAATCGGAAACGAAAGTGATAAAACAAGGCGTCGTGCTGATGAACAGGACGAACGCATGCGTCGTCAAGATGAAGAGCTCCGTAGACAAAATCGTGAGATTCAAGAGCTCAGACGTCGCGAAGGAGTTACAGATGATAGGTATTATGATAATACATATCGAAATGATCCATACCGAAATGATTCTTACAGGTATTAAGGCTTAAACAACGTTCACGTTGCATATTATGCGAAAAGGGCTATGTGTATGTGAACGTAGTTTAGTATCGTCTGTATTCAGTTTATTATTTTTTATTGTATAAATTATTTTTGAGGGCTTTGTATGTCTAGTAAGTTAAAACACATTACTGATGCCAATTTTGAAGAAGAGGTTCTTAAATCAGACCTTCCGATTGTTGTTGATTTTTGGGCACCGTGGTGTGCACCATGCAAGAGCTTGGCTCCTGTTTTAGAAGAATTAGCAGAAGAGTTTGCTGGCAAGGTCTATATTGGTAAAGTCAATATTGATGAAAACAGTGTTACTCCAACTAAATACAACGTTAGAAGCATCCCCAATTTAGTTTTTTTCAAATCAGGACAAGTTGTAGATCAGTCTATCGGCAACGTACCGAAAGAGCAGCTAAGCACAGCTATAAAAAAGCTTTTATAAAAATAAAATAAAAGCGAGATCTCAGTGCGTTAACCTTGTCCCTGATAAGGGCAAGGTCTGCCTTTATTTACTTATTATCATATAAGGTTTACATTTGCAGAAATTCGGTGGACTTCACCATATGATGTCGTACGTACTTTTACACCTACAAAAACAGTTCAAAACGTTATCACACCTTGCAAGTCAATACCGTTATAAACCAACAAGAAGAGATGCAAAACGAATATAATCTTTTATCAGAGCAGGAGAAACATAACCTTTCCAGAATTCTTGCCGATGCTATTATCTATTATATCGAATCAGATATTGCTGTTTACATAGATAACTTCGGGTTACTACTTCCGCAACGCAAGACAGAAGATGTCGTTAGGTACTACAACGAACACGCTCTTATCAGGTCAGAAACAACTTATAATATTATCTTTGAAAAATGCACAGACCTGACAAGCTATCACCGAAAGCGTTTCGGTAAGATAGTAGATATAAGAGAGCTTTCAAAAAGAGTGCATCCACGCCTCCCCCTCGCTTTATCAATCAAGTGGGACGAAAGCACTTTGCGTTTAGTTCTCTCTGAATTATTAAAACAGATCAAAGAAGAAACAGTTTATTTCGGTTCATCAAACCGTTTACAAACGATAGGAACATTTTATGGGCTTCACAATAGACAGGGCGACAATTTAAAAGACTGGATCGCAGGTTCAGACTTTTTTCTTGAACCGACCTACAAACAACTTTTAAAAGCAGGTCCAGCAAAGATGTTTCAACCTCCAACATTTGAAGATGCTTGGGAGCCTCTGATCTGTGCTTATGGCGATCCACTTGCAACATTTTCAATAAGGGTTCGTGAAGAGCTCAATAAACTTGGCTATTCCCTCCCAACAGAGCAGGAACCTACCATTCAAGTTGCTGCCTTTGAAAGGACTCTTACGGATGGCGACACTGCCACACTTTATTGCACCAACGGATTAAGAAACTCCATTTTTAAAGGGAACATCCCTAGCGGAGTTGAATTTGTCTTTCAGATAAGGGGAAAACAGGACTTAGATATCGCAACACAACCTTCAAGAGCTTTCGCTTTAGGATGGATTCTTTTAAACGGCTCTCGCACTGGCATGATCGTTCCAGGTGTCGGACTTAATTGTCAAAGCGCCTTATCTGAACAATTCGGTTGTAAACTAACTGCTATCTTCACTACCGATTTCGCCCAGATAAGACACCCTGCGAATTCACCTCAAGGTACATTTACTTATATAAACTTAGTTGGAATAACTGATACTGAAGCTGCATTACTAGAAAAAAGCAACGCCTCCCACCTCTTAGCGATCTTAAAATACAAAAACTCTGATCAGATAACACGGCTAGACAGATCCTGTCTCATTGGAAGAAGTAAGTTCTCACCTTCATCAGAAGCGTACAACCGTTTTTTTCATCCGTCTCAACACTCTGAGATTGTCTTGAATTCATAAGCGAGAAGCAGCTCTACTTCAGGTCATTCAGTTTTATGCCATATTTAATAAGAACAATGACTCCAAAACCAACAACAATAATATATTGTAAAAGGTGGCTTACAATAGCATAACTTGTAGCGAGCTCTTTGTTCTCACCTACTATTGCAAAGGCTATAATACAAGCTACTTCAAAAACACCAAGAAAACCTGGAGCACTAGGAGCAGCCACGCCCAAAGCAAGTACAGTTGTTAAAACCAAAGCTGCCCAAAAGCTGCCAGCCATGCCATCAAAAGCAAAGAACGTCAATTGATATGTGTAAATCGTTAAGATCCAGATACCAGCAGATAGAATAAGCACCATAAAGAGATTGCGAGGTTTGCGCAGCACCTCAGTACCTGTTAAAAAATCAGCAACTAACTTCAGGAGAACCTCTTTTACCCGTTGTGGAAAGATAAAAAGGGTTTTTGAAATAATTTTCAAGAGGAACTTAGGACAGAGAGAGCCCATAACGATAAAAGCAAATAAAGCAGCGGCAACCCCTGATAATAAGCAAGCTCCAACAGATAAACCGTGCCGGATATCAGCAAAGCTTTTTCCTACTCCATCCACCATCCCAGCAGGCAACTCTCCTAAAGAAGCCACCATAACAGCAAAAAGGATCAGCACCATTGAGAGGTCGAAAAAACGCTCCGTCACAACAGAGGTTAAACTGATAGGATATCTAACCTTACTGTATTTTGTCAGCATTAACGGACGAATAAATTCTCCAGCACGTAAAGGTAAGACAAAGTTACCGAAGTTACCTAACATCAAACTATCAAAAAGAAGACTTAACGGCAGCTTCCCGACATCTTTCTGATCTGGCAACAAGAAGCGCCAACGCACAGCACGTATAATGCTTTGTATTATAGTCAGGATAAAAACAAGAAATATTATGGGAAGCTTAACGCTTTTCAGCACTTTTAGCACTTCTGGCACATCAACGTTTAATACTATCCACCAAATTAAAGCAACACTGATAGCAATGCTGAAAAATATTTTAAAATACCTAAAAAAGGTGGAACGTTGCATCTAAAATTTGCTCCTCAATCGTTATAATAAAGTAATTTTGCTACATTAAAGATATAAAATACTAAAATCAACTCCGTGTAATTACATTAAAAATGCAAAGGATTCTAGCATCTCTTACAATGTACTAGCAGAGCAAGCAAGAAGTGAACTTTTTAGCACTTACTTACAAATTATCAACCGTATTAAGCGCCTCAGTAATTCGATCTGGAACTGCGATCCCGCCGCAATCTGCCCCAATAAAATGCAACCCTTTAAAAGCATCTTCACAGTTTCTCATTTCAGATACTAATTTAAAGTGTCCTACTTCAAACTGGGGAATAGCATAAAGATGCTTTGTTACGCACAATACCCTTGCCGTATCAATGGCAAGTTTATCTGATAAGGCTGTTAACGCTGCCTTTTCCCAATACTCAACATCTGCTGATACAATTTCTTGTTTAGAAGCGCCTCCAAAGCAGAGCGTTAGGAGGTGTTGCCCTTGTGGCGCTTTCTGCGGAAAAAGTTCGGAATTATACATCACCCCTAAAAGGCTATCAGGCATCCCTTTAGGGAAAAGCACTCCAAAAGCATTTTTTTTCAATGCTATATCTGAAGAAACACCACAATGAACTACCGCTAACGCTGTGTAGTTTAACTTTGAAAGAGAGTGAGAGAGGTGTGGATTTAAATTTTTTAAGAAAGGTGCAGTGGCTTTACCCGATGTTGCGATAAAAAGCTCCTTCGTTTTGTAAGTAGCACCACCTGCCAAGACAGAAAATTCTCCTTCACTATATGAAACTGTTTCAGCTTTAGCTTTTACAATATCAACCTTATCAATTTTTATTTTTAGAGCTTCAATTATTGACTGTGCACCGTGTTTCAAGACAAAGATTCCGCCTCGAGGAGAAGCTGCGCGTATTTTAAAATATCCTCGTAAATCTTTTCCATCAAGTAACGCCTGCCATAATCCAGGAAAAAGACTTCTAGCACTTAATAGATCAACATCTCCACCGTAGATCCCTTTTAAGGCCGCATCAATTAAACGTTCGATCGTTCTTCTCCCAAAAATCTTAGAACAGAACTGCGCTACACTTTCATCATCAACTTGCGGTCGTAGTACCTTATTAGAGAAAAGCGCTTTTAGCACTCTCAATAACATCATCTTATCAAAATCGGGGATTAACGGAGTAAGGAAAAACGAGAACGGGTCTGTCGGAACTTTACAAACCTTATCATTGCACCAAATATATTTTCCAGAACGTGGAGCGCTCGGTTCAATTATATCACCAGAAAGCCCCAGATCATCCAAAAACGGCAGAACTCGCCCTTTTTTTACAAAAACGCTTGGTCCCAGCTCACACTGAAAGCCATCGACACGCTTCGTTTGCAAAGCTCCCCCCAGCTGATCCGGCTCTATAATTAAACTTTTTTTATTCAATTTACTAAGAGCATACACTGCTGTTAAAGCGCTAATTCCGCCACCGATAACTATTGTATCAAATGTGTTATTTTCCATGTAATTATTAATATCTCTACTTTTTACTATCTACAAGATCCGCCACTAAGAGATCAGCCATTGTCAGAATCATAGTGCTATTATATTATTTAGCAGTTTTGCAGCAACTTTCTTGTACTCAAAGAACGGCAAGCGTATTTATTTAGGAGTTCGTTGTGCGTTTTTTATACGGTTTTTTTCTCACAATTTTATTTATTACAACCTGCTCGGCACCCTCTTTAGCAGATACAACTAAACGAGCTATGCCGCAGCTGCTTTCCACGATGAAACGTCCTCGAGCTCCTAAACGGAGACCTCACCGCCCGTATGTTAAGATCTTATACCTTTCATTCCAAAGAACTGCTTCCAATAGAGGGATCTGGAAAGGCGCCATTAAAGGACACGGAGATGTCTCTCTACATTTAAACATTCTAAATAACGGAGTCTTGCACTCTAGCCGTTATATGGGAAACGTTCGTCAACATTATGATGAACGCCCTACATCTTTTAAATTTATAGGCTCAACTCCGAAAGAACGGAACTGGACTTGGAAGATCGTTGCTAAAGCCAGTTAAGATCTCGGCTCTTACATCATCTTTTTAACTTCTTCTATTATTTTATTTAAGGCTTCATCAAACGAAAAAGTACCGATTAGATCAGATTTTAACTTAATATTGACGTGATCTGCAGCGCACCAAGCCCCGATATCAGCATCATCAGCTTCACCAGGACCATTTACCCTACACCCCATAACGGCTACTGTTATGGGAGTATCTTTAGCGAATTCAAGGGCAGCACGTACTCGCGCTGCAAACTCGACAAAGTTTTCATTTTCAACTCGAGAACAGGACGGACAAGATACGATATTTAATCCTTGTTGATTATAAGTGTGACGACTTGCTCTCCCTGCTAAAACATCTTCAATAATCTTCTTACCGATCTGCACCTCTTTATATTTTTCAGAAAACGGCAATGTTAATGAAACTCTCAAGGTATCTCCGATACCATCCAATAATAATGTCTCAAAAGCAGCTCGTGTTTTTATCTCAGCGACAGGCAACATTCCTGCCTCCGTTACACCAAGATGTAAAGGGATGTATGGGAACTCTTCCGAAAAACAGTGATTAATCTTTATCACCTCGTTAGGATCTGAACTTTTTAAAGAAACAACATAATTTTCAAAAGAGAACTTCTCCATTAACCTAATATGATTACGCACAGAATTCAGTGCAACCTCGTAGGAATCACCTTCCCTTTCTTTTTGATGTGGATCAAGAGAGCCAAAGTTCACTCCAATACGTAACGCTAATCCGTATTTTTTAGCTGCTTTAACGATCCACTCCACCTTCTCTGCTTCTGTCAGATCGTTATAAGTGTGATAAAGATGCCCAGGGTTATACCGAATTTTCTGCACGTACGGCGCAACCTCAGGAACAAGTCGAAACGCTTCTTGAATATCAACCACTAAGGCAGCATCTGTCATCTCTCGAATCTTTACTAATGCTTCAACATCTGCCTTACTATCAACAGCAACTCTGACTAAACCAGCACCGTGATATTTTAACGTATTAATCTGATTAACGGTGGCTGTCACATCTTTAGTCTGCGTTGCACACATTGATTGCACCAACACTGGTCGTCCAGCACCGATCTCCTGATCTCCTGCTCTAACCAACCATGTGTTTTTTCGAGGTTTTAAAGTGTTGTTTGCGGCACCGTCTTGCATTGATTATCATTCCAAATTATAAAGTTGCTTTTCAGGGTACTATATTCAGATCAGGAAGAAAAATATGTCAAAAATTTTTTATATCTTTACAACTATAATCTTTACACTTTGTACAACGGTTCCAACTTTTGCGGAAGAATCAACAAAAGATGACTCCCCCTTTCTGCCAGCATGGAGGCTACTGAATAATAACGATAAACAACAATTTGTTAGTGGATATCAACAAGGTTGGAAAGATGCTGTAAAAATAATTGATATCGTGATCGGTTATTTAAAAACGAATCCAGCTGAAGGAGCTAAGGCACTTGAGCAGATTCGAAACATCTATAACCTTTCAACGATAAAAACACATACTCTAGTACACGAAATCGATCTTTTCTACGCCAACCCTCAAAATAATACGGCACCACTTTCAAAAGCGGTTACAGCGGCAAAAACAAAACTTCAGTAACAATTTTTATTTATAGCGCATAATCTTCTAACATCTTGATTTAACAGAGAATAGAGGCAGTGTTGCCTCTTTTTGCTTGCATAAAATGCCTTTCTGTATTTTTAGTTATTCACCATTAAAACATTTCTATGCTATACTTCCGAGCTTAAAGATTTAGTTGTTGACAAATACTAGAACGATTCTGCTTTAATCATCTTGATTATATCTATCCAAAAGTAGAACTTAAGGTGAAGTGTCCTATGTATAATAATACGTAGCGAAGGCACCTTAAAAAGAATGACAAAAAAAGGAATATATGGTTTCAGTTGAAGAAGTAAATAGCATTATCGAACGCATTACAGAGCATTATGATCAACCCGTTCCTATTGGAGGGCGGTGCGAAAGCAATATTTTTTACCGTATCGAGGACCTAACAGAGGAAGATCTTAACGCCTGCGCTGAATATGTGGCGTATCGCATTGATAACATCATCGCTCCACAAGAACCACAACTTTTTCTGAAGATGCCAGGAGGATATAGTTTTTTTGCAGAACGTCTCTGTGCAATTTATTCGGAGATCATTTCAAATAAAGATATTCCGTTAGAGCAATACTTAGAAAGCAAAATAGAAAACGGACAAGGGAAACAGTATAAAGGTCTCAACTCTATACTTGTGACAGACGTTATCACCACCGCCAGATCCAGCTTAGAAGCTCACACCAAAGCCACTTTAAAGGGCATCTCCGTTGTGTGTTGGGCTACCTTAATAGATAGGACTTTTGGTCCAGGACCTGTCTCTGTGGTCTCTGCTTTTACAGGAGCTCCAGTTAGGGTATTAACACAGCTATCATAACTTGATTAAGCTCTAGATAATCTACACCCTCTAAATATCATTCTATAATACACAATAGCGAGCTAAGGAGCGCTATCTAATGTTTTTTAAATTCTCGTGGTATTGAAGAATATCAAAAAGTTCCCGACCAGCGCCATTCCAGCCACCACAATGGGTGATGCTAGACCAAGCACTGCCAAAGTAAGTAAAATTACGCCAAACACAGCAGCGCAACTGTAATTAAAGAAGATTATTTTTTGCCACCGTTTTGCTGCACAAATCACAAAAGTTATGAGAGAAAGGTCTCGTGAAAAAAACGCAATATCCGTCACTGAGAGATCCCAATTCAGTTCATTTAAAACACTTCCAATGATACTATTTCTTTTACGCCACGGCGTTAAATCAGTTATCGATCTGAGATAACTAAGCTCCCTTTCAGCCGAAGCTTCACCAGGCAATCCATGCGGAGCGACCATCATCCCAGTACGCTCAACCAATGAAGCCTCAACCTCTTTACCGTACAACTCTACTTCGACTTTCTGTTTTGCTAAATCATCATGAAGCTTTCTACCATCTTCAAAAAGAGGGGGTGCGATCTCGATTTTAGCAACAAGCTCCTTTTCCAATGCGATATAAACCATCTCGGAGCTACTATATTTAGCACCAGTGACATCAGAGGTCTGCATATGAACGCCCCTCTCCACCAGAAAGACTTCATTGCCGACACTAAACTCGCTACCTTCAACTTTAGCGCTGAAGCCGCGATCATTATAATCATGAAAATCTGAAACAGTATAAAAAGTTTCTAAGGGGTATTTTTTATACATATAGGATGCGATAGCACCATTAAGATCTCCTTCGGCACGACCAAAAAAACTAAACAGTATCGCCGCTAAAACTTCTTCATCAATCCTTGTATCAATTAACTGAAAATCAACAACTTGTGGTAAGCCAACCGGATCGGAAGCATCATAGTCCATAACTACTTTATTAACTTTCTTTAATCTTTCAAAAACAGAGAATGTTTTTAAAAATATTCCCCTTATAAAGTTTGATCCGAACACGGCAGAACGATAAAGCGGGTACATCGTTATGGCACGCCCAAGTGTAGCAACAAATAAAACAGCCGCTGCGATATTAGCGATCGTCGAAATATCTTCCCCCCTCCCCTGCCAATAAACCACAGCCATACAGGTAATAAAAAGCACAACTGCCACAACCGTCACACCATGAGTCGAGACCTGCTTCTGATCAAGATCTTGAACCTTATGTAATTCATCAAGAAATTGCTGATATTCTGAATCTTCCGCTGTTTGCAGCACTTCACACAGAGCTTCACCGTACTTCACTTCAGAACCAGCAAAGATCTTAACTCCTGCAACATAAGCTCCAGGTCTCCCCCAAAAGCCGATCTTTCGTTCTAGTAGTTTACAAAAACCACTCCGAATCACGGCATCGCACGGAACGATATCGCCCTTACTTAGCCTAAAAAAATCTCCAACTTTTAGATCCCTAGGATCTACTTCCAAAACGGTCTCTGAACCACCACTAAGATTTAATTCTAATTGTGTTTTATCCGAAACATTCTCTGCGGCTGAAAAAACGATTTTTTTTACACCTTTTTTAAAAAAACGGAGATCAGCAGAAGCAAAACGCTCCATCTCCCTCTTAAAAGAGAGACTCATCTGTCGATCAAAAGCGACGATAAAAAGAATACTTAAAAACGCATCAACCTCAACATCTGCACTAAAGGTAGCGATAGCAATCGGAATAATTGCGAAGGCAAGAGCTAGAGCCGTACAAAGCTCAACAGGAACAATTTTACGTTGCAAACGTGACCAGATAGAAATAATAAGATCGAAGAACAGAAGTACAGAAAGCACTATACCGAAAAGGAGGAAGATAATTGTAGCGATCCCTTGAGCTTCATCTTTAATTGGTTGCAGTAAAGGGAGTTCAACTAAAAACTTAGATAAAATCAGCGCCAAGACACCTATAAGCGCCAATTTTAAATTGCGCCGAACCCTAGCAATCCCCTTGGCGCTGTCTATTACCTGCTCACTTATCTGTTGCATAAGATGCGGTTTTGATGATTTTCTTAAAAGCTTAAGTGCTGTCATTCCCATACACGCCACCTACTTATTATAAACACCTTGTTTAGGATCAGATGCCGATTTTTACATTCAAAAATCAAGATAAAAAAACGAGCACCTCCACCCCATTATTTATCTAATTTAAGAAGGACAAATTTGCGAGTAAAAAACACTTCACAAAGCAAAAATGAAACAAGGTTCTTATAGCATTGAACTTAGCGTATTTATGATGATAGTAACAGTTAAAAAACGTTAGGCTTTTTATCCACTAACACCGTAGGCAAACAACTCCCAGCAATGCCAAGCACCTAACAAGAAAAACACCCGCAAACATTTAATCTAAAATTAAATAAGGACTATTCAGCAGCTTGCTCTTTAACTTCTTTGTTAACTTCTTTGACAAATTTCTTTTTAAGCTTTGAGAGCTTTTTCTCTTCAAAGAGAACGTGCTTCTGCGCAATAGGATCATACTTACGTACAGACAACTTAGAAGCAGCCCCTTTACTACGTTTTTTATTACGTCTAACTGTATAAAAGAACCCAGTTCCTGCTGAAGAAACCAAATGAACACCTTCTTTCGCGACCTTTGCCATGATTAACTGCCCTAATTGCAATAACACGCCGTAAAACGGGAAACTAAGCACTTCACTTAGTACCTCATGCGGCGTAAATACCATATCTTACAATAATACATTAAGATCCGACTCGGGATCTAATGAAAACTCAATAAAAAATATATATAAACGCTAAAAGCCAAACTCCGCCATACTCGGAGCTGCCCCGCAGGGGGAATATGCAATAAAACGTTCCAAATTTCAAGGCGTTCGTTCGGCGTTACAAATTTTCAGCGCCATTTATTTTTGAGGCAACACGGAGGTACCTTTAATTCCTTGAAAACAACGCACTTTCAAAAAAGTGTTAGGCGAGTACCCATACATTGCTCCGTATTATCTTGATGCGCCAACAGTTCTGATATACTATAACGAGAATTACCATAATCGGAGTTAACGAATGAATATTATTGATGAATTAGAATGGCGTGGATTGATACAAGATATCTCTGACAGGGATGGCATAAGACAACTTCCTGAACAGACCGTATTTTATGTTGGCTTTGATCCGACTGCACCAAGTCTTCAGTTGGGGAATTTAGTTCCGATCATGGTAGCCACACGTCTTGGACGTGCCGGTTTTAAGCCGATGATCCTCTTTGGAGGTGCTACGGGAGCGATCGGAGATCCCTCAGGAAAATCAAAAGAGCGCCCCCTACTTTCACGGGAAACCATTGATAAAAACATTGCAGCTCAAAAAAAGAAAGTTGTTGAGATCTTTTCACGGGTTGGGCTTGAAGCGGAATTTATCAACAACTTTGAGTGGACGCGAGATATGCCGATCATCGATTTTTTACGAGATGTCGGTAAATACTTCACTATTAATTATATGCTGGCGAAAGATGTCATTAAAAGCCGCTTATCTGGAGAAGGTTTATCATATACAGAGTTTAGCTACGTCCTATTACAAGCTTTTGACTTCTTTCATCTCTATCAAACAAAGAACTGTCGTTTACAGATTGGCGGTTCCGAGCAGTGGGGAAATATCACGGCGGGACTTGAGTTGATCAGAAAGCGTGTTCAAGGTGATGCTTATGGCTTTTGCTTTCCGCTAATTACAGATAGTCAAGGACAAAAGTTCGGCAAATCTGCTGGTAATGCGCTTTGGTTAGATGGCGAGATGACCAGCCCTTTTAAATTGCATCAATTTTTACTTAACGTCACAGATGAAGATGTTGAAAGGTTATTAAAGATCTTCACCTTCCTTTCTAAAGAAGAGATTGAGAAGCTCTGTGCTGAACACCGTACGACACCAGAAAAGCGCTTAGCACAACACGTTTTAGCGGATCATGTTTGTGAATTCATTCATGGTAAAGATGCAGTTAACGATGCAAACCGTGGTGCAGAAGTGCTCTTCGGCGGTTCATTAGATGGGCTAACCGATCAGGTTTTGGCTGATATTTTTCAGGACATCCCATCAACAACTTGCAGCAGCTCTGAGATAGCAGGGATGTCTGTTATAGATCTCTTTGTACGGACGGGGCTAGCAACTTCAAAAGGGGAAGCCCGTCGATTAATAGCAAATGGTGGTGCTTACGTTCATGGCGAACGAATTTCGGATCCTACTATGTTGATTAGAAGTACGACTAGAGGTGTTGCAAAATTTATAGTCTTAAGATCAGGTAAAAAGAATTACCACACTGTCAAAGTTCAGGACTAACGAGTTGTCTCCTGTCGTTTTAGTTATCAACGGGGGGATAACATCAAACATGAGAGGGCGTAAGTTTTTCCCTTTTTACTGTGAGATTGTCTAAAATGGCGTTTAAGTTGCACGATGAAGTTTATGTTGTTCCGGCAAAAAAGATCGGAGTAATTATTCAAGATCTACACAACGGGAAATTCTTAGTGGCGATCAATGCTCTTAAGATTCAGTGTTTAGAGGAGCAACTATTACCGCCTGACGAATACAGAAATAAACGTCCTGCCATTCAAAAACCAGAAAAAACTGTGGTAAAGGTTGTAAAACGGAGCTTTGTTCCGAAAAAATTAGATCTGCACGGTCTTTTTGTAGAAGACGCTCTAAAAAAACTTGAAGAGTGTTTAAATGATTGTGTTCTTTCGGGTGTTCACGAATTAGAGATCATTCACGGAATCGGCACCGGTAAGGTTAAGAGTGCCGTACTTAAATACTTGCGAACCTCTCCCCTTATCCGTAACTTTAAAGAGGTCGAAGGCAACCCAGGGACAACCCGTGCTTTTTTTTAATAGTGCCACCCACTAGGGACGGTTGAACGGGCTGCAACTGAAGACAGGACTAGCTAGATCTGGACGGGGGGAATTTACCACCACCCGCTAGGGACGTTCGAACGGGCTGCAACTGAAGACAAAACTAGCTAGATCTGGACGGGGGGAATTTACCACCACCCGCTAGGGACGTTCGAACAGGCTGCAATGGCAGAACAGATCAGCTAGATCTAGACGGGGGTCAAAAGTGGGTGTCCTTTTTATGTTTTTAAGATCGGCAACAGGTTATAGGGAGCCGCTTACGCAAAATCTAATATCGGTTATCTTTTTTCCGTAATCATTAAATCGCTCCAAACGATTAAGGATAACCTGTTTTTGGAAGCTTAGTTCCTGTGCCCACGCTGAATTACAAACTCGAATAACTAAGGTCGAACCACGCAAGCACTCCGGCTTGGCACGTTTAGAGATCTCTTCACCGACGATCTCAGGCCACCTGACTACAAACTGATACCGCATAAAACCGTCTACAAGATTAAATTCCTGTAACGTACTGTGCAACGCACTATTGATTGAAATAAGGCGTTTATTGCTCCTTCTGGATTTATAGCCCTTTTTATCTTCAGAATCACTCACCACGATCTTCTTTCTTCTCAAAAATAACTATGAACTCATCAGGTCTCGCCATACCTAGCTCATTTCTAGCAGCTTTTTCTAAAACCCGCCTATCTTCCTGCAACCCAGAAACCTTCCGTTTAAGGAGATTAACTTTATCAAGCAACTTGGCGTTCTCTTTTCTTTGCCACTCAAGACTGTGACGGAACTCTTCGACTTGGGAATAGCTATCTTTCCCACAAAATGAAAGAACCAAGATACAACATGTTAAAGCAAAAAAAATAGCAGAACCGTAGTATTTCATTAATCCTCTAAGAACCAGCAGCAAGCAACAATGATATAGTGTATTATAGCAACGCTTTTCTGACAATTACATTTTACCTAATATTGAAAGAAAAATAAGAGATATACCTCTTAAATTGTCTGACTTAAAAGTTTTCGACTTTAATTTTACCTCATTTCATTACTTACTTTTAATAACAGAACTCTAACGAGAAAAATATTTTAAACGGCGACATCTAGACGAAGCCCCCTTTATCACGCTAATAATAAAGCTCAACTAAATCTAAAGAGGCTGCGATTATGACAGATCAAATTCGTGCTTATATTTATGCCGTCCTTAGCGCCGTCTGTTTCGGTATAGGTTGGTGGTTTCCATCCACTACCCTTTGCACCATCTTTGGTTGGGCTGCACCCTTTTTCTTCATACTACTACTATCTCATAACGATTCTCATAACGGCAAAAGTGCTATTTATCTTCCTGCCTATTGCAGCGGAATCCTTGCTAATCTTATAGGGTTTTATTGGCTGGTCGGCACCATTAGAGACTTCGGGCAATATCCAACCCTCGCTGCCGTTTCTATTTTTTTATTGTATGCGCTGACAGCAGCTTTCCAATACCTGATCGTAATTTTTATTTATAAAAACACCCCTTCTATACTGGATAAACTTGCCCTACGTGGCACATTAGCTTGGGTAGTTACAGAGTTTATCTCCATAAGGATATTCCCTTGGTATTTAGGGCATATGCAGCTTGCCTTCAAGCCGTTAGCGCAGGTGGCAGAGCTAGGTGGTGCCATCCTCATCTCTTTCATCGTTTTCTGGTGTTGTGAAGCAGCCGTTAAGACCTCCTATAAAAGATCTTACACCCTACTACTTCCTCCTTTAACGTTAATTGCAGCGTGTATTTACGGTGAAAGCAGAATCGCCAAATTTTCAGAATATAACACACCGCAGCAAGAGGTAGCTGTTATACAAGCGAACATTACAGTAGAAGAAAAACATAACATTAGAGCTTTTGCGGAGAACACTAATATTTATGTAGATCTGACCAAACAAGCAACAGAAGAAAAGGGGAAAGGGAATATTCTTGTCATTTGGCCTGAAACAGTGATTATGAATTTCATCTATAACCACTTAGATAATGCAAAAAAAGACATCCGCCTCCCCTACTACGAAGATGGCAACGCTATGCTTACTGGGTCACTAACCTTCGATCGAACCCCAAACGGCACAGTACAACGTTTTAATAGCGCGTTGGCGATCTATCCTGACGGAACTATTCCACTACCGTACAATAAAAGAATTTTAATGCCTTTCGGTGAGTACATTCCATTTCTAAAAACGTTTCCTCAACTTGCTCAATTTAATCCAATGGCTGCCAACGCTTTTGATGCAGGCACAACTCCCAAAGTTTTTAACTATCCGATGGTTGATAACAACGGGGATCCATATTCACTCAAAGTCACTCCGTTAATATGTTATGAAGAGATCTTGCCGTCCTTATCACGGGAATCAGTTCTAGCAGGAGCGGAGCTACTAGTGACTCTTTCTAATGATGCTTGGTTTGGGAAAACATTAGCTCCCTTTCAACACCACCTGATAGCCTCTTTTAGAGCAATAGAAAATCGCAGATATCAGATACGATCTACTAATAGCGGACTTACTGCGGTAATTAATCCATTAGGTGAAACAATAGAAAAGCTTCCTATTTTTTCAAACGGCATTATTCGAACTACCATTACCCCCCTTACAGAGATAACCGTTTATACTAAGTTAGGAGACACTCCCTACCTGATCTTGACACTATTACTCTTAAGTACCGTAGTGTGCTCTTTATTTCGAAAACTAAGATCTCATCTTGTGCGATAGCGCTTTACTGCTGTACTCTTTTTGATGAAAAAGGGATTATTAAATCAAGGGCTGTATTTTTATTTATTCCTTAATTTATACTTAGATTATCTCTTTTGGATTTTGGATAAAATTTTGGTAACGCGATGAATACTATCAGCAAATTAAATATAGTTACACTCTGTTTTACACTAATCGGAGCGTCCGCTTGCACTACCCCTCAAGCAGGACCGGATAAAACCGTAGGTGGCGCTGTGCTTGGCGCAGCATGGGGAGCAGGGAGTGGCGCTGTCGTCGGCAATCAGATCTCTGAGTATGCTCGTCCAGGAGAAGGCGCTGCCATCGGCGCAGGTTTTGGAATCGTAACAGGAGCTGCCGCAGGTTTAGGATATGATCAAGTAGAAGACACTCAAATTGAACATGAGCAACAGCTAGCCGCCGTCAAGATCCAAAACATTACCAATCGACAAGAGATCGCTGATATTCAGAGGAGATTAGACATAGCGGCAAACAAAAAAACTTCTCTCGGTGTCTATCAAGTATTTTTTGATGAAGATGAAACTTCTATAAAATCTGGATCCGTAGCCAATCTTGAGATTCTAGCGGAAGCGATTAAAGCTTCTCCTACCATGCGTGTAGTTAATGTTGTAGGGCATTCGGATGATTCTGGAGATATGGAGTATAATAAAAAAATAGCGGAAGCCAGAGCTAGATCTGTTAGCGCTTACTTAACCGCCCGTGGAGTTAGCGCCGATCAGATCCGTATTAAAAATTACGGCTCAGAACGTCCGTTAGCCTCCAACGCCACACCGGCAGGTCGCCAACTAAACCGTCGCGTTGATGTATACTAACTTTTAAAAAAGGCACTTAAGAGTAGAGAGAGCCAATTAGACTAATCGATTTAACCCTCGCTTGATTACTTAAGAAATTTGATAAAACGAGCCTCTTATTTAAAATCAGAAGTTTAGTAAGACGTTATCAGCAGATCGGGAGGGTCTAACTTTGCAATATCGAAATATTTTGAACAATGCCACATATACTAAACTTATTTTGCTTATAGGTATTACTCTCTTACTGTTAACAGCAGAGCCTTTTTTATTTATTCAAGTTGCACCAGGATTAGATAACTCATGGCGATACGCCCTTAATTATGCAGTTTCCACTCTAAAGTTTGGATCTGACATTGCTTTTACATTTGGTCCACTTGGCTTTGTCTTAGAACCGCTTAATCTTAATCCAAGCATCACCACCATTCGTTTCCCTGTATATCTATCTTATATCACTCTTTTTGCATTCGCTCTATTTCGTGCCTATCGCTTAGGCGCTCGCTGGAGTCTTTTTGCCCCCACTTTTTTAATTTGGCTAGGGTTTTATGATAGTAGTTACTACCTTGAATTTTTATTCCTACTCTTCATCACCCTCTGTCTCATTGAAAAGGGGAAGATTCGCGATTTTGAATATACGATCGCCTGCACAATTATGATTTTCTCCGGATTCGTAAAATTCAGTATGTTTGTACCTGAAACTTTCACACTACTAATTTTTCTTTTAATTATCTACTTTACAGAAAGAACCGAACTAAAGAAATATCTTCTTATAACTACTTTGACACCCCTTGTCTTTATTGCGTGTTATTTACTATACAATCCCTCCATTACCGACCTCGTTCAATATATTAAAGCAGCTATTGAGATATCTGATGGATACAACACAGGGATGAGTCTTACAGCTTCGGGAGCGACTCTATTATTCCCGATAACAATGCTAACTCTCTATATCATTCTTCTAATATCGGAATGGTTTATAGATAAAACACTCGCCTTTCAATCAATACTATTTATTCCTGCAACTTTTTTTGCATTTAAACACGGTTTTGTGCGTGCAGATAATACACACCTAAGAAGATTTCTTGAGTATATGATAATATTTTCAAGCATCAAGCTTCTTTACGCCCCACTTATCCCTTCCATATCAAAAAATCACTCCACCTCTAAAACACCCTCCCAAGCAAAATATAAATTATTTTCATATCTATCGATTCTGTTTTTCACTTTATGTTGCGCTTGCTACTGCACGAGACCACAACACAGAGCATATCTGATTGATAGAATAAAGGAGATCAGGTTTGTACCAACTGCCACTCCACTCAAGCCCTTTGCAGAGAGTAGTATAGATACGTTGCCTGAACCTTTTCTTAAAGAAATTGGGGATAATACAGTCGCAGTCTATCCTTGGGAGCAATTATTTGGCGCTTATAATGATATTAATTTAACCATAATGCCTGTAATACAAGCTTATAGCGCATACACACCGTACCTAGATAAACTTGACGCAGATTTCTTTACTAATGAAACAACTGCACCACAGTACATTATTTTTTCACTCAATGCGATTGACGGAAGGATATCTTTAATGGAATGTCCTGCTACATGGTTAGCAATTTACAAAAATTATAACGCCATCATACTTGCTGAAAGGTACCTCCTTTTAAAACGAACAGAGGAATCATCAAAAGAATCTCCTGATAATACTATTATAGAGATACCGTTATATCAAAATGACGATAGACTAAATCAAATAGAAACACATCAACACCTCTCCATTAAAGTACCACCTTATCCATCAGATAGAGAATTGTTATTTTTTGCAGATTTTAAGTTGACCACACTTGGAAAGGCTATGAAGTTCCTCTACAAGATTCCATCTGTAAATCTTACAATTTCATTTGATGATGGAACAGAACTTTCCGGCAGGGTTATTTTGGAAAACCTTCAATCAGGGCACCTTCTTTCTTCAAATTGCCAAGACAGCTCCAGATGCGCTGCTTATACCAACGGGAATAGCGGAAAGATTCCAATAAAAATGCGTTTTGAAGGTTCAGGACTGAAGTTTTACCGAAATATTTCATACTCTTTTGCATCAATGCCACGAAAGGTTGTAAACAAGGAAAACACTCTTCGATTATCTAAAATCGCAAACTAAGAACGGACACAGTACGGCACTTTAGCATAAGAATAGTGATAAAAAACATACGGCAACTTGAATATGAAAATTTTTAAATATTTTTTGCCTTTAAGATATCGCGAATTTCTGTCAGCAAAAGTTCTTCTTTAGTTGGCGCTTCTGTCACGGCAGGTGTACTATCAACTGCCAGATCTGTTTTTTCCGTAAGACGCAACTTGCGGAGAGCATTCATGCCTTTTATCACTGCAAAGATCGCTGCTGCTACAATCAGGAAATCAATGGTTGTCTGTATAAAGTTCCCATAATTGATAGAAACCGCAGGAGCTGTCTCTGTCGCTTCAAGCAAAACAATTTTTAGATCCTTAAAATCCACACCACCTATAAGAATGCCAAGTGGCGGGGTAATAACATCATTAACAAGGGAGGTAACAATTTTACCAAAGGCAGCACCGATAATAATACCGATAGCCATATCAACAACGTTCCCCTTCAATGCAAATTCTCGAAATTCTTTTAATATACTCATTTTCATCTGATACCTCTCTTAATAGGTATTTATTTTATAGAAACGCTTTAAAAGCACACCATAGCGCCACAGATACTACAATCTATCCTCTAACTTCAATATTATAATTGATAGGCAACTTTTTATAACTGCCCTACTGCATAGATATATAAAAAAGGTGTTATTTTTGTCGCTCTTAAGGTAAAAGAGCATATGGCGGTTTTTAATTTTCATTTTCACTCTTAATGGAGGTGCTCTTATGAAAAAAACTTGGTGGAAAGAAGGCGTTGTTTATCAGATATATCCACGTAGTTTCTTAGATACAAACGGAGACGGTATCGGAGACTTGCAGGGTATTATACAAAAACTTGACTATATTAAAGAATTAGGCGCTACCATTATCTGGATCTGCCCCGTCTTCGAATCCCCCAACTATGATAACGGTTATGATATCAGTGATTATAAAAAGATCATGCCGGAGTTTGGCACTATGCAAGATTTTGATCTACTCCTCTCGGAAGCTCATAAAAGAGGGTTAAGGCTTATCATTGATATGGTTGTAAACCATACCTCTTCACAACACCCATGGTTCTTAGAAAGTAAGAAAAGCACTGACAATCCATATCGTGAATATTATATCTGGAGAGAAGGTAAAGACGGCTCACCACCAAATAATTGGGGCGCTTGCTTCGGAGGCAGCACTTGGGAAAAAGATGAAACAACCGATTCTTACTATTTTCATTTCTTTTTACCACAACAACCTGATTTAAATTGGGACAACCCAGCCGTCAGAAAAGATATTTATGACATTATGAAGTGGTGGCTAGATAAAGGTGTGGACGGCTTTCGAATGGATGCTATTACGTATATCTCAAAATGTCCCACCATGCCGGATGGTGAAATAACAGAATCAGGTTACGGCTACCCTAGACCTTTCGTGGCTAACGGTCCACATCTGCACGAATACTTAAAAGAGATGAACCGTACTGTGCTCTCGCACTATGACATCATGACCGTTGGAGAGACATCCGAATCAGGCATCGAAGATGCAAAACTCTTTGCCGGAGAAGATAGTAATGAGTTTAATATGATTTTGCACTTCGAACATATCTGTCTTGACGGTGGAGACACATTTAAATGGACAAAACGCAAAATTGACCTGATAGAGATGAAAGATCTCTTTACTAAATGGCAAAACGGCATCGCAGGCAAAGCTTGGATCGGATTGTATTGGAATAATCACGATCAACCACGCGCTCTAGCTAGACTTGGAGACGAAGGTACTTTTAGGGAAAAATCAGCTAAAATGATCGCCACTAACACGCAACTTATGCAAGGCACCCCCTTTATCTATCAAGGAGAAGAGCTCGGCATGACTAACGCTACCTTTAATGACGTTAGTGAGTTGCGTGATCCGGAAAGTATTAATGCTTACCACAAGTACACACAATCAGGTCTCTATTCCACTCAAGAGATGCTTGAGATATTAAGCTTACGTGGTCGTGACAACGCTCGCACCCCGATGCAGTGGGATACTACACAGTACGCAGGTTTTTCAAACACGGAACCGTGGATTAAGGTTAATCAGAACTATAAAGAGATAAATGCTGCCGAACAGATCTCACGAAAAGATTCTGTATTTAACTATTACAAACAACTTAATTCGCTACGTAAACACCATCAAGTTATCGTGTACGGCTCTTATGAGTTGCTGGATAGGGATAACCCCCAAGTTTATGCCTATACTAGAGAGCTTGATGGAGAAAAGATCTTGGTCGTTTGCAACTTTACGTCACGCACAGCTTTTTCTGAAATACCGTTAGAATTTAAAACAGAAAACTGCACTATCCTGATCGGTAACGACCCTGATAGTAAATACTTAGAGACGGCTGAATTATCCCCTTATGAAGCCATAGTTTTATTACGTTAAAGGCACCTATTTTAACACTATTCAGCCTAAAGGTGGCAAATTATCGTGAGGAAGAGGGCAATATCTTCTTCCTCACAACAACCCCCTCAAACCTTTACTTAATTAAATTTATAACAAAAATCGACAAGTTCTTTCCTTCATTACGATAAATCAATTCATCTTTCTTTTTTTTCTTGTTAAGTAAAATAGTAAAAGTTGCCGATAACGCAAACAACTGGAGTGTCAATGGCAAAAGGATTGTTAAAAAAAAACAAACAGGAAAAAGTTATAGAGAAAGGAGATCCTTTTATAGGGAAACTCTTTAACGATCGTTATGAGATCGTAAGAAAGGTTGGAAAAGGATCTTATGGAGCAGTTTATGCCTGTCGCGATTATTATCTTGGCAACAGTATCGTTGCCCTAAAAATCTTACATCCGAAAGTTTTACGTTATGCTAACGCCGCCAAGCGTTTAGCACAAGAAATTCAAGCTGCCAACAGAATTGATCATGAAAACATCGTGCGTTTTTACGATTTTTTTAGATGTAACGATCTATGTGCCATTACAATGGAGTTTATTAACGGGCCTTCTTTACGTAACTACATCGAAGAAAATGCACCGTTTGATTATACCTTTATAACAGAAGTTCTACGTCAAATCTGCACAGGGCTACAAGCTATCCATAATCACGATATAATTCACCGTGATATGAAGCCTGATAATATTCTACTGGCAGATGGTTGGAATGCTAAGATCACAGATTTCGGTATCGCATATTTAATTGATGGCAATGATGAATACTCTTCAATGAAGGCGGATAATCAAAACTCAACAGGAACGGGAACAGGAGGAACAAAAAAGAAGCAGCTAGTTGGAACTATGCGTTACATTAGCCCAGAATCAATCGAGTTTGGACAATATGATAAACGCTCAGATATCTACGCTGTCGGAGTTATTCTATATGAAATGTTGATAGGAAAATACTTTTTCACCTATAAAAACGCTTCAGAATTGATGAATATCAAGATAAAATTTGACCCAGACTCTCCCGCTACCATCCGTCGAGACTGTCCTTTAATGATGGAAAAGATCTGCGTTAAGGCTCTACAACGGAACCCCGAGAACCGTTATCAATCTACAGAAGAAATTTTAGAAGATATCCGCATCTTGCGCTCTGAACTATCTGGTGCTGACTTTGATCCTACTAATGCTCTCTTTGTAGTGCCGGAACAGAACCTGCTACCACCTCCCCAAAGAGATCCCTTAAAGAAATTAAAAATAGCTTTTATCTTCCTTGCTATCGCGGCTATGGTTGGCTGCTGTTATCTGTTGTTTGTTGAATTTAAATCTCTAGAGACCCCACCCACTTCAGTTATAGAGACCTCAAATGAAGATCTCCCAAAGGACGACTCCCCGATCAAGATAACCGTCGGTAAAAAATCTTAAAAGAATTCATCTTCTATACGTGCAATCGAGACCCCTTCAGCGATAAGATCCGGATCAGCTCGCTGTTCTTCCAAATTGTCAAAACGGGTAATCTCTGGGCTAAAGGCTAGTCTAGCAGTTCCGATCGGTCCATTACGATGTTTCGCTATGATAATTTCAGCAACACCCTTATCTTCTGAAGTTTCTTTATTGTAAACCTCATCACGATAAATAAACATGATAATATCAGCATCCTGCTCAATAGCGCCTGACTCACGCAACTCTGACATCATGGGGCGTTTGTCGGTACGACTTTCAACAGAACGGTTAAGTTGCGCTAATGCTAAGATCGGAATATTCAACTCCTTTGCTAACGCCTTTAACGATCGCGAAATATCAGCAATCTCCTGTTCTCTATTCTGTTTATAAGTAGGACTCCGCATAAGCTGCAAGTAATCAACTACTATTACGGAAAGCTTTGTATCTTTATGTAGACGCCTCGCCTTGGCTCTAAGTTCAGTTACGGTTATGGCCGGTGTATCATCAATAAAGATCGGTGCTTCTGCAATCTTACTGGCGGCATCGACTAAACGTGGGAAATCACGTTCCCCTAAATTACCGGTACGAACTTTTGAATTATCAACTCGTGCTTCAGAACAGAGCATCCTTAAAACAAGTTGCTCTTTTGACATTTCAAGAGAAAAGAGTGCCACAGGAGCACGCTCATAAATCCCTATCCACTGTGCGATCGATAACGCTAAAGATGTTTTTCCCATAGCTGGACGCGCAGCAAGGATAATCAGATCCGAAGGTTGCAAACCTGCTAACATCTTATCCAATTCATGAAATCCCGTCGGAACGCCTGTAATAGGCTCCTTTTTGTCGTACATTTTTTCTACGACCTTGATGGAATCTTGAACTATATCACCAACGCGGTGAAATGAAGCATGAATCCTATCATCAGAAACGCCTAAAATTTTCTGTTCCGCATGGTCAAGAAAATCATCAATACCTTCATCTACTTCAAAAGCTTTATTAATGATCTCTGTTGATTCATGAATAACTCGTCGCCTAAGCGACATATCTCGCACCATCTTGGCGTAATAACCAACATTAGCTGCGTTCGGAACGGCAGCAGCTAAACGCGCAATATTATCCATCCCACCGGACTCTTCAAGGGAACCGCGCATGCGCAATTCCTGCCCTAAGGTCAAGACATCTATCGGCTCACGACGATCCGACAACGCCTCCATAGCGCTAAAGATCTCGACATTGGCTGCTCTATAAAAATCTTCAGAACGGAGCCTTTCCTGAACTACATTTATAGCATCATTATCTAAAAGGATACCTCCGATAACAGCTTCTTCAGCCTCAATAGAATGTGGGATAACACGCCCTGTCGCCGCCACTACTAAATCCTTATAAAATTAATCACGCCAAATTGTCTCAGAATCGGAAAGATCGATCCACTTTGCTGCAGCTCTAAGAAGGTCACTATTAAACTGCCCAAAATCAGCGATAATAGTATCAACTCCAAACTCTTTTACAAGAGAAACAGGATATGAAAGATCACGACTCGGGCAAACTATGGTGACAATTCTTTTCTCTTTAATACCAGAACCTTTTTCTTTAATATCAGAGCTCTGTTTAGGTGTCTGAGGCTCCGACGTTACTTTTGCAGAAGGAGAATTTACCATCCTGATACGTTCAAAACTGGTCACTCCTACCTGCGGTGTAAAACTACCTTCTCCAGCTTTGTAAACGCTGTTATCACTAAAGCTCTGCCATCCCATAGCAAAAGCTACAATATCGGCAGCCATCTCAACATCTACCGAAACTTGCCTAGTAACACCCTTAGGCGGTAAGCGCTTCACAACGACATCCAACCCCACATTATAAATAGCATCAAGGAATGCCCGCTGACGTGAATCATCTTCATAAGGGATTAACGTATAATAACGAGCTACAACAGGTAGAGACCCAGAAGTCACCCCCTTAACAAGTTTTCCAATCTCTACTTTTTTATTTATACGCCTTGTAGCACGATCCAACCCAGTACCATCGATAAACAGCCCCACGACCCTACGCTCATTTCTCTTTACAACGCCTTTCCCAAGTTCTAAGAATTCCACTTCTACCATCCTATTTTTCAATTAATATTTTTTCTCCGTCTACAAGACTACCCCCTATACTACCCCCAGATAATAAGTATAGTCAAAATCATTGTTTTATTTTTCACAATTTTTTAATGGCACCTAATTTTGAGGAGATCTGCCCTCCATTTTTAAATCCTTGTTCTAAAAAACCGATTTCACCTATAAAAAAGACATTCCTAGAAAAAACTTTGTGTATTTCCATTATTTTTCATTAAAAACACTAAAGAAATTTTGTAGAAGACGCCGATTACCTCCCTGACGGTGAAGCACAAGAAGTTTTTTGCTGAAGTTCAGAACAAGGAAGGGAGGAGAATATGCCTTTACAAGTGACAATCATCTCTATCGATATAGATGACATGATATCCAGTCCGGCTATTAAGATTTTTGATCAAGAAATTATTAATTTCGGAAGAAATCCTGCCTGTAATAATGTGGTTTTAGATCGTCCTGAAATTTCCGGTAAGCATATGCGAATCCGTGTCGAAAAAGACGAAGATAATACACAGAAAATTTTTGTAAGCGATCTTGGAAGTTTAAATAAAACGACCATAGAGGGAGAGGAGTTAGAGCCTAATGTAGAATACGAACTACGTCCAGGGCAACGTATCAGTTTAGGATCATATATTGTTAAACCGGTTCTGATCGAAGATAACAACACCCTCTCCTCTATTAGTAGCCCTTTCGACCAAAACGGCTCTCTTACCACACAGGGTAGCGAATATAAATCTATTGATACCAGACACCCTGAAGATGAAGGCTTTCAAAGTCTCAGCACTTTTGATGTCGAAAGTGTTTCTCAAGAAGGATCTCTAGTTCAAGCTGAAGTGACCTCTCACCATGAAAGTGTTGATTTTTTAAGTAGCTCCTGCGATGAGTGTTCAGACAAAAATCCGTTTTTATCTTACGACGAACTATCATGTGAACCTCAAGCAGATAGCGCCATACAGGATTCCATAATACCAGAACCAACAGATTATATCCCTGACTTTGAACCTGAAGGAGAGATAACGGATCTTAATAACTTTACACAGTTAAAAGACGACGACGAAGATGAAGAAATAGTTGCACCTGAAGAAGATAGTGAAGAAGTTATCCGTACGCCTCGCATATTTTCTAACATAGAAACAGATGACGATGAGATAAGTGCTACTGAAGAAGTTGAATCAGTTGTCACTGAAAGTACTATTAACGAACTAAACTTTGATGCTATCCAAGTTTTTAAAATCAGCGGCAAGGTTTTGCACAAAGGCAAACCTTTAGCAGGCGTTAAGATTGAGGCTGCCGAGCTAGGCGAATGTCAGACCAATGCCAAAGGAGTTTTTTCTTTTGATGAGGTGGACGAAGATACAACATATAAAATCATCCCTTCAAAAGCACAATTTATCTTTAGTGGTGATAATTCCGAAGGAACTTTACAAGATAATGTTCATATTGAATTTACTGCAACTCGACTTTTTAAGATCCACGGGAAAGTCGTTGATAAAAATGGTAACGGCATTGAAGATGTTAAGGTAAATGGAGGTGACTTAGGTGTTGTTAACACCAACTCTAACGGCTCCTTTGAATTCTCAAACATTCCAGATGGAACAACTTACGATATCTCCTTTGAAAAGGAGAACTATCTCTTTTTAGAAAAGAATTTGAGCGGCACTTTAGAAAAGGATAACGAAGTGACAGTTGCTGCCACAAAGATGTTAAAAATTGAAGGTATTATCAGACATAAAGGCACTCCTTTAAGTGATGTTCAGGTAGATGGCGGTCCCTTAGGAAAAACAACAACAGATGAAAAAGGGTATTACTGTTTTGGAAATGTTCCTGAAGGCACGGAATACTCCATCACTCTTTCAAAAGAAGGTTACAGGTTTGGAAAAAGTAAATAACTGACAGCCGTAAACTTTTCTTTTATTACAAATAAGCAAAACTTTTCTGCAGAGACCTTAAAAGTGGTATAAAATTTTTATATCATCAAGGGGTAGCTCGCATAGTATATATAGCTGGGAGCGAACGCCATAAATCTGCGCTATCCATTCCATACCCAACGAACCAATCACTACCTTGATAACGCATCGCCACATAATCCGGCTCTAACGGTGTTTCTGTATCAGACTCTCGTTTAATACAGACAGCAGTTTTTACTTCACGAGCTCCAACCTTCTTAAACTCCGTTATTAACTTCATTAAGGTTCGTCCTGTATCACAGATATCATCAATCAAGAGAATAGCTGCACCTTGCAACTCAACATCATCACAAATAGTTACAATAGAAACCCCTTGCTCTGAAAGATGACCATCACAATCATAAGCAGTTGTACGAATAGGAACTACCTTCACCGGATAGGAAATTTCACGTAATAGATCGGCAGCAAAGAAAAGAGCTCCCCTCAGAATCGGCATCGCGATAACTTCCTGTTTTGATTCTTCACACACTGTACCGACCCAAGAAGAGATCTGAGATCCCAATTCTTTAACACATGCAGCGATCTTTTCAGAGTCACAAAATAGTTTAAAATCGGAAGGTACTCTCATTTTTTTCTCTGCCACACATATCTTAAGACCTCTCAACCGCAAAAAAACGGCGAAGAGCGATCTTTATCTTTTAAAAACTAGCTCTATCTCCAGATCTGGAATTAACGCCTTTTTAACTGGGCACCCCTTTGCCGCCGCAGTTAACTTTTGCTGATCTAGATCCGAGACCGGATTAAGAAAAGTGACCGTTAAAACTATCTTTTGAATCTGATGAGTAGCTTCATTCATAATCCGTTCTACGAACATCTCCATTCCATCGATATCAATCTGATGATTTTTTGCAAACATCCCCATCATACTGGCAGTACAAGTTGCTAAAGAGGCGGCGAGTAAATCAGTAGGAGAGATCCCTTCTTGATCTTTCATAGCATCTGTAACAAAGGTAGCTCCTGAAGGCGTGTGTGTTGCTTGGCAACGTAGATCTCCAAGATATTTAACAGAAAAATTAGCCATAAAGTTTTCCTTTTATAATTTATGATTAAAACCGTTCTAAAAAGCTCTTCCAACTACAAAAAACAGCTCTTTTCCCCTAAATGTTATATGATATGCCGTAACTCTGAACAAGTTCTCTGCATACCTACAAAATTACCAAGATAAGATCTTATCTTCAATATCCCTCCTTAACCATCTAAAGTGCTCAAGACCCTTTCTATTTTCAGCAAAACATATTAAGATGTTGGAATGATAAAGTTTTATTTAAAAATATTAATTATCCTTACGCTGCTGTGCCCGACCTTCGCTCTGACCTGCCCAAAGATTGGACCCTTTATCGATTACAACTGCGATGAGGTCATAAAGATAGCCTTTACAGGCGATAGCATCACATACGGTCGTGGTGATTATGTTAATGGGGATCAGGGGGGATTTGTCAGGCGACTTGCTAATCAATATCCGGAAGAGACGATCTCTTTTAGAAATATAGGTGTTCCAGGTTGGAAGTCTGGCGAACTGTTACGTGGATTTAAGAAAAATCTTAACAAAGAAGAGTTCGGTATAACCAAGAGACGTTCACGCGATGCTGATGCAATCATTATAAAAGTCGGTGTTAACGACTGGTGGTGGCAAAAAGAACGCGGAGTAACACCAGCACGTGTTGTAACTAATATAAGACGCTTGGTTAAATTCTTACGAAAAAGAGTTCCTGAAATCAGTCAAACTCCTGTGGAGCCTTTCATAGCGGTCTCCACCTTAATTCCGGCGAAACGTGAATCTCAAAATGCTTTTGTTAAAGAGGTTAATCGTCTCCTCCTTAAATATAGAAGTCATAAACTACCTGTCTATATCAGGGCTGACACCTTTCCCATTTCGTTAATAGATGAGTCAACGGTCCATCCAACTCCACGTGGCTATCAAAGACTGGCTAGAACTATGAGAAAATTCCTAAGAAGAGGTATGCCAGCAATGATAAGAAAACTAAAGCTACGCCCAGATAAAGATAAAGATGGTGTTTACGACTACTTTGAAGAAAATAAGTTTTTTACAGATCCGAACCTTGCTGACACTGATGGCGATGGCTATTCAGATATGGAGGAGATCTTTATTATGCGCACAGATCCACTGGATCCATTTGATCCTCCCGTAGTAATAGAATAGAAAAATATTGTAAAATACTTTAACACAAAGCCTGAAAATGGATTACTTATCTTTTTCAGGCTTTTTATGTACGCACAATAAATAACCGCCAAAAACAAGGCATCTATTTAAAGAGTGATCTAATAAAATATAAGGCATGACGTGGCTTTAATTTAGAACGACCACCAGTACGAAAAGCAAACTGATACCATACCTCCTCTATCTTTAACGGGCGAGGTAAGATTTTTAATAGTTCAAAGAAAACTTTATACCCACAAGGTTCAAAAGAATTTAAATGCTCTTTAATAGTCTGCTGCACTAGCGTAGTTCTTCCGCAGAAAAAACCTGACATCGGATCTGAAATTACTATCCCCTTACTCCGTAAAACCATCTTTGCAATTTTTGTAGAAATTTTCGTCATAATAACACGGTGCAACCCTTGATTCTCTTTATATGGAATTCTAGCACCTGCTACGATATCAACTCCGCTAAGAATTTTCTGCGCCATTTGAGCAAGCACCTGCGGAGGATGTTGTAGATCTCCATCCATTACTACAAAAAACTTCGTAGTAACCATCATTACTGCATCTAGCACACTCGCTGTAAGCCCGTGTACAACTCCCGTCTTATCACGTTCAAGCAACTGCACATCTTCAGGATAAACAGCTGCGAACTCCTTAACACACCTCTGCGTACCATCAGTAGAAGCATCATCAGCAACTATAATTTTAATGGCAGGATATAAATTTTTAAGAGCTGTCAGCAGCATTGAGATCACAGAAGCTTCATTTAAGGTTGGAATTACAACAGTAAATTCGGAATAATTGGGAGCTTCTGTCATTAAACTATCCTAAAAAAATAAAATTTATCTGTATTGAGCTAAATTTCTAAGAACTCTTTCAGCCACATTTTCTACCTTTGCAGTAAAAACCTCTCCTGTAATCTTCTCAAATGATGAAACATAATGCTCTGCCAGCTCCACTCTGTAATCATCACTAAAAGCGGGCGGTGTGCCGTTCCCTTTATACCCTTGTGTTAATAGCCACTGCCTGACAGGCTCTTTATCGAGCATCTTTGGAGAAACACCATTTTCAAAACACTCTTGATAAGTATCTGACAACCAAAAACGTGAAGAATCAAGGGTATGAATTTCATCTGCAAGAATCAATTTACCATCAAGAATACCGAATTCATACTTAGTATCAGCCAAAATTAGCCCCTGTTTTGCAGCTTCAGACTGTCCGAAACTGAAGAGTGCTAAAGCAGTTTCACGCACCTCCTGCCACAATTTTTTATCAACCAAGCCACTGGAAACTATTTCACCTTCAGAGATCGGCATATCATGATCACCTTGTGCTGCTTTTGTTGAAGGGGTAATGATATTTTCCGACAACTTCTGCCAACAACGAATCCCCGCTGGTAACTGCACTCCACTAACTGGATTACCTGCTTCATAATCTCTCCATGCACTACCACTCAAATAACCACGTACTATCACCTCCACAGGAAGTATTTCGACATTTTTAACAACTATTACATTCGGATCTGGTACTGAAATAATATGGTTTTCAACGATATCTGCTGTTTTTTTAAACCAATAAAGAGCTAAAGCATTTAAAACTTCTCCTTTAAAGGGGAGTGTTGTAACAACCGCATCAAAGCAGCTAAGTCTATCCGTTGTAATTAAGATTCGCTCTTTCCCTCTAAGATAACAGTCTCGAACCTTTCCGCCGTAACGTTCTCCAAGAAAATCAATATCCGTAGTATCTAACACATTTTTAAGTTGTGCATAAAAGATATCTTTTGATAGTTGCTTTACTTCCATTCTTTCTCCTTTAAATATTGGATCTTTCCTTTAACGTTTTACTTTTCTTTAAATTCCTTTTTTTCTTCTTAAAAAGCTTACCTTTCTTTTTTAATTCTTTCCTTTTAGATGTCGCAATAGCTAAATTTTTTCTTGCAACCTTAATAGCTGCTTTTTTTGCGGCGCACATTTTTTGCACTTTCCGTAAGTTGATCGCCGAACCCCAAGTCTTTTGCGCAAGTTGACGAAAGTTCTTGCTGCCTCGGGCGATCCCTTTAAGATGTAACGCTACGGCTAAGTTATTATAGAGCGCTATCGAGAGTTCAGGATCTGTTTTCTTATTAGAATACAACAAAGCACGACTATAAACAGAAATGGCACACTCTAAATAAGCTGCTTGAAAATTACCATCTTTAAACGCTTTTTGTAGATAACCGTTCCCTAATAAAAGTAACGGTAAAGCCTTATGTTCTCCCGATATCCACAAGGTATTTCTACTTGCAGCATAGTGCAACTCCTGCTCGGCATAGCCAGAGAAGGAACCATCTGCATTAATCTCTTTTAATCCACTTAAAAAAGCAGCAAGAAACTTTGCTGTATCAATCCGTGGTTGATACGGGATCTTCTGACGTGAGACTCCTCCGATTAAAGTAAACCCAAGAATTTGATGGTGTGGTACTTCAACAAAAGAGAGGTTTATCCATTTCTGATCTCCCCAAATAATAGTTCTTTGAGAAGAGAGTGCTTCTTGATGATTTTTATAAACTCGATAGAAGCGCTTAGAGCTTACAACGCCTCGATACTTTAAGAGTTTATTCAACTCACTCCAAAACTCACGAGATTCATTTTCTATATCATCCCCAACTAAGGTTGCAACAAAAACAGCTTCACGATTAAAGGATAGATAAGGAATTAAAAAAACAGCTACGGCAAAAAGAGCGCTAACTAATATTAATTTTAACGGAAAAAGTTTTCCTTTAATTCCGATATAAAACAACCAACACAGAAGAAAAGGGAAGATAGAGATCTGTGCATATTGAATTTGAAATCCAAAAACAGTACGCAAAAGATAAAAGACCAAAAGAATAGGTAGAAAGGCGAGCACGGCCCACAACATCTTTTTCTTACAACACGGAATTTCCGCCATAAAGCCCATCTTACAAAATATATCCATCAATCGCCGAAAGGTGGGGTCGATCTTAGTCTTATGAAAGAAAATATATCAAGTCCCCATAGTATTTTCCGTATCTTACGGCTCTTCCTAGCTTTATTTTCTTATGATATTCTCAAAATATGGACAAGTTAAAGATTTTGACATACCCGAACCCGTTACTTGCACAAAAAGCTGAGCAGGTTACACACTTTGATGATGAGCTAAAAGATCTAGTCAAAAAGATGTTTGAACTGATGTACACAGAGGAAGGTGTGGGCTTGGCAGCTTCTCAAGTCGGGATCCTTAAACGTTTCGCCGTAATTGATATCTCTCCTACTCGCACGGAACCACTTGTCCTGATCAATCCCGAAATTACAGAGAGAAGCGGAAGCGTTACTTGTAATGAAGGGTGTTTAAGCATCCCTGATTATAGAGAGACGGTTAAGCGAGATAAAGAGATCACAGTTGTTGCCCAAGACCTTGAGGGTGCACAATTTGAACTTAAAGCAGATGATTTACTTTCTCGTTGCATTCAACACGAAATGGATCACATGGATGGAGTGCTTTTCGTAGATCGAGTTAGTGCATTAAAAAAACAGATTTTTAGGAAGTGGCGTAAAAAGCACGTTTTTGTTGAAGCCGATGTAGAGGAGAGTGATGAGTGATTCTAAATTACGCATCGCTTTTTTCGGTACTCCTGATTTTGCTGCAACGGCACTCTCTGCTCTGTGCGAAACAGAAAATACCACACCGATCTTAGTTGTTACGCAACCAGATCGCCCAGCAGGACGAGGTGGACACCTAAAAGGAAGTCCTGTTAAAGACGTTGCGCTATCTTACGATATACCACTTTTACAACCTGAAAGTATTAGAAAAGACCGAACATTCCTTGAAACTTTACACACCTTTGCCCCTATCGATATCGCAGTTATTGTAGCTTTCGGGCAGATTATCCCAGAGCCTATCCTCTCTCTTCCAAAAGCGGGCTTTGTTAATGTACACGCCTCACTACTACCACGTTGGCGTGGCGCTGCTCCGATACAACGCGCCATTCTCGCTTCAGATGAAGTGAGTGGCATCTCCTTAATGAAACTAGAAGCTGGACTTGATACAGGGCCGGTCTACTGCAAAGCTGAACTTCCCCTTGCGATTACAGATGACTTCGGTACTGTTCATGACAAGTTGGCGCTACTGGGGGCTGATCTCTTGCGCAATAATCTTTATGACATTGCACGAGGTGATCTTTTAGCAATACCACAACCGATAGAGGGCATCACTTATGCTAAAAAGATAGAAAATCATGAAGCTGAGATTGATTGGTCAAAAAGTGTACAAGATATTTATGCACAAATTAAAGCATTCTCTCCGTCTCCAGGGGCATTTTCATCATTTATGGGGAAACGCTTAAAAATCCTTAAAGCGCTACCGAAGCAGAACACTCTGCAAGCGGCACACTTTGCACCTGGTCAAATATCTTTTTGTGACAAAAAAAATATTTTAGAGATAGAATGTTCAAACGGCTCATTGGCGCTACAAGAGATCCAGCTTGAAGGGAGAAAGCGAATGTCCGTTGCGGACTTCTTACGCGGAAATCGTGTTAGTGTCGGAACATTTTTAGGTACAAAAAAAACGGCTAACGATTAATTTTACGGAGTTGAGTTATGGGCAGCATAGGGACAGAGGTTATTATCGCACCGTCGTTACTTTCGGCAGATCTCGGAAGTTTAACAACCGAGATTCAAGATATAGAAGCGGTCGGTGCCAAGTGGTTACATCTTGATGTAATGGACGGTGCTTTTGTGCCACCTATTACTTTTGGAGATAACGTTGTAAAGTTGGCGAGATCTGTTTCAAAGCTTCACCTTGATGTTCATTTAATGATTGAAAAACCGGAAAAACATCTTGATGCTTTTATCAAAGCAGGTAGCAACACCATCACCTTTCATCAAGAAGCAACGCCGCACGCTCATAGGTTATTACATCAGATTAAATCTGCCGGTGTTTTAGCAGGTATTTCAATCAATCCTGCCACCCCCGTTTCAATGGTCTTTGATGTGTTAGACGTTTGCGATCTAGTTTTAGTAATGAGTGTTAACCCAGGTTGGGGCGGACAGAAGTTATTCAAAACTCATTGCAAAGAATAGCAGCTTTAAAAGAAGAGATTACGCGCCGAAACTTAAATACCCGCATTGAGGTAGATGGCGGAATAAATAGCGTAACAGCTAAGGAGGTTAAGGCTGCAGGCGCTACCATCTTAGTGGCAGGTAACGCCATCTTTGGAGAAAAAGATAGAAGAAGCGCTTTTAACGCTCTTAAATAATGGAAAAACTGGTGCCACCCTTCAGGGACGGTTGGGCGGGCTGATACTACAAAACAAGTCAGCTAGATCTGAACGGAGGTTAAAAAACTGGTGCCACCCTTCAGGGACGGTTGGGCGGGCTGTAACTGCAGAACGAGTCAGCTAGATCTGAACGGAGGTTAAAAAACTGGTGCCACCCTTCAAGAAACTGGTGCCACCCTTCAGGAAACTGGTGCCACCCACCAGTGCTACTAATAATATCAGGGCGTTAGCAAAAGTTAGAATTCGGCAGTTTTGGTGCCACCCACCAAGGACAGCAGAGCCCACTAGGACGATTAAGCGGGCTGATACTACAAAACAAGTCAGCTAGATCTGGACGGGGGTAAAAAGTGGGTGTCCTAATTGAAAAAAGAAAACTGGTGCCACCCTTCTTTGTTGCAGGCTGTCGCTGGTGCCACCCACCAGTGCTACTAATAATATCAGGGCGTTAGCAAAAGTTAGGGCTTGGCGAATTTGGTGCCACCCACCAGTGCTACTAATAATATCAGGGCGTTAGCAAAAACCTCGAGCTTGGCGAATTTGGTGCCACCCACCATGCTGCTAGGACGGGCTGCAACTTGCAGATCGAATCGGCTAGATCTCTACGGGGGTTAAAAATTTGGTGCCACCCTTTAGGGCTGCAGACGCTTTGCAAATAGGACATCCAAAATCTAAAATTACAACATCAATAATATCAGGGCGTTAGCAAAAGTTAGAATTCGGCAGTTTTGGTGCCACCCACCAAGGACGGCAGAGCCCACTAGGACGATTAAGCGGGCTGATACTAAAAAACGAAGTGGCTAGATCTGGACGGGGGTAAAAAGTGGGTGTCCTAATTGAAAAAAGAAAGCACTTTAGGGCTGATCGCGGGGGTATCCTCTAAAGAACGACGGGGGTTAAAGCTTCGCTTTTTTACCCCCTCGCCTCGTATCCTTTAAACTTCGTCTCTCTTTAAAGAACGACGGGGGTAAAAAAAGCTACCGCTTTTTTACCCCCTCGCCTAAACATCTCTTTTAAAAAGCGACGGGGGTAAAAAAAGCTTCGCTTTTTTACCCCCTCGCTTCCTCTTCCAACAATCTCACATACCTCTAAAGAACGACGGGGGTAAAAAAAGCTTCGCTTTTTTACCCCCTCGCTTCCTCTTCCAACAATCTCACATACCTCTAAAGAACGACGGGGGTAAAAAAAGCTTCGCTTTTTTACCCCCTCGCTTCGTAAATAAGATATTACTTATTTTCCATCTTCTCTCTAAGTAAATCGCCAAATGTAATCGGCGCGCTTTTATCTTCGATAAACTCGCTACCTGCATCGACCTCGTCTCTTTGGTCTCCGGACCTCAAGCTTAGGCTGATGCGTCTTTCATCTCGATCAACATTTGTTACATCAGGCTCAACCACATCACCAACATGGAAGACATCACTTACACTTTGGTCTTTCTCAAGTCCGAGTTGTGAAGTATGGATCAAACCTTCAACCCCCTCCTCTACTTCAACGAAAACGCCGAAGTCAGCGATAGAGGTGATTGTTCCCTTAACTTTAGAGCCAACAGGATAACGTTGTGAAATAGTATCCCACGGATCCGCTTCAAGTTGCTTAATGCCAAGGCTTAAACGCTCATTTTCAACATCGATATCGAGCACAATGGCATCAACCTCATCACCCTTCTTAAAGAGCTCCTGAATCTCTTTAGGATCTTTAATCTTCTTCGTCCAAGAGAAATCAGAAACATGAACAAGTCCATCAATTCCATCTTCAACCCCGATAAAGATACCGAAATCAACGATCGAACGAACTTTGCCGTGAACCTTAGAGCCCACAGGATGACGCTCATGTAATGAATCCCACGGATTCGGTGTAAGTTGTTTAAGTCCAAGATTGATGCGCTGCTGTTCGGTATCAATACCAAGAACAACCGCTTCAAGCTCTGTACCTTCACTATATACTTTGCTCGGATTACGAACTTTTTTGGTCCAGCTCATATCGGAAACATGCACGAGACCTTCAATCCCTTCTTCAAGCTCAACAAACACACCATAATCAGTAGTGTTAACAACTTTACCTTGAACTTTATTACCGATCAGATACTTCTCATCAACAGACAACCAAGGATCTTCAGATAACTGCTTCATGCCAAGGCTGACACGCTCTTTTTCAGGATCATACTTAAGAACAACGACAGGAACGACCTGACCAACTGAAAGCTTTTCAGCAGGATGATTAACACGTCCCCAAGAGATGTCCGTGATGTGCAACAAGCCGTCAATACCACCAAGATCAATAAACGCACCGTAATCCGTAATATTCTTAACGGTACCTTCCATGACCACGCCTTCACTTAAGACCTTCAAAGTCTCGCCACGCAACTGGTCACGCTCCGACATCAAAACGGCACGTCGTGATAATACGATATTGCCCTTCTCTTTCGTAATTTTCAGAACCTTAAAATCAAACTCCTCACCAAGGAATTTATCAAGGTTACGATGCGGACGAATATCTATCTGAGAACCTGGTAAAAACGCAGGTATTCCGATATCAACTTGCAAACCACCTTTAACTTTCTGCACGATACGACCGTGTAAGATCTCATCGTTTTTAAAGGCATTCTCAACAGCATCCCAAATCTTCTTCTGATATGCTTTTTCACGTGAAAGAACGATCTGATTTGATTCGTTCTCCAAAGTAACGATCATGACATCAACTTTATCACCGCACTTGACCGAAACCTTGCCATTAATATCTGCAAATTCCGCAATTCTAATGACACCGCTTGATTTAAATCCGATATCAACAGAAACAGTCTCTTTATTAACCGCTACAACTGTACCTTCAACAATATTGCCAACCTTAAGTTCATCAAGGTGACCACTGTTTAAATACTTCTCAAATTCACTAGCGAAAGACCCACTACAAGGCTCGCTTACATTATTTTCATTCATATAAAAAAAAAGCTCCTTAAATTAATACTCAAAAGGAGCTTGCGGTTCTAAGCCGTCACCCCCCTTTTGGCGACGGCATCATACATATATTGTACGACATCGGTCAACGTTTTTGCTGAATTATCTACTAAAATCGCACCTTCTGCCGCTACTGTTGGTGCCACCTTGCGAGTACTATCGCGCGCATCACGCTCTAAAATTTCAATTTCAATATTACGTTTAATTTCATCAATAGATTCAGTGTGTTGATTATCTGAAAGCCCCAATTGCTGTAAGCGTCTGGCAACACGTACTGCACAATCTGCTTGAATAAAGAACTTCAAATCGGCATCAGGAAAAATCACCGTTCCCATATCACGTCCCTCTGCTACAAGCCCTTTTCCTGCAAAAACATTGCGCTGCACATCAACTAACTTTTGGCGCACCTCCGGTAGAACCGATATAGTGGAGGTCGCTTCTGAAATTTTTGGCTGATGCAGAAAATCAGCAGTAATCTTTTTATCATCAATAGTGACATCTCCATCCGTGCTTAAATCTATCTTATGTCGTTCCATCAACTGTACAATTCGTTCAGAATCATCAAACGCCACCCCATTTTCAAGCACAAGGTACCCGATAGCACGATACAACAACCCAGAACTGAAATGCATAAAGCCAAGTTTCTCAGCTAATAAACGTGATATCGCACTTTTCCCTGAACCTGCCAAACCATCAACTGTAATAACTTTTCTTTTCATGTTGAAGATAGTGACAGGATTTAATACTTCCCGCAAGAATATCTCCACTTCAAAAATATTATCTAACACCTGATAAATTAATATTTTTAATGTATTGACTCATACTGATTAATCCACACCAAATCTTTGCAATTATCAGAAGATAGTGCTATCTAGCTCCTATCAATTGCCGTTCAGCCGTTTTCATAAAATAAAATATAGAGATAGTTATAATGGACACTAAAAACTTAAAAAGAAAAACTCGCATTCCTTTGAGTCGTACCCTTTTAATCATCTCTTCTCTCTTTATACACTCCTATGCTGTTGCTCAAACCGCAAAACCTGAACAAGCAGTTCTTATTACTATGGACGATATGCGTCCTGATGATATGCAATATATGAAGAACCTTGCCAAGTTTACAGAGCAGTACGGTGTTGATGTAGATAGAGCTTTTGTTTCGTGTCCCCTTTGTTGCCCCAGTAGAGCAACTATGATGACTGGACTATACGCTTCTAATCACGGAGTTATTGGGAACTCCATTCCACTTAATAAACAAACGATCTTTCAAACTTTCAAGCAAGAAAAGCCTGAAATAAAAACAGGAATCATCGGCAAATATTTAAATTCTCACGATGGTGAATATAAACCTGAGTTTGACAAATGGAGCGTCTACCCCCGTGGAATGATCTACAACTGGTTTAATTTCCCCCTTAACCAAAATGGAGAATGGTCCTACGTTAAAGAATATGTTTCTGATTATTTCCTTGCTCAAGCAAATGAATTTGTAGATACCTACATTGATGATCCGTATTTACTCTATTTAAATTTTACAGCTCCGCACTTTCCAGCGCAATCACCGAAATCTTTTAAATTCAGTTGCGCCAACGTTAAACTCCCCCCAACGTTCAACAAGATTGATAAGAAAGCTCCTCTAAAATACAAACGCTTAACAGAGCTAGATCGTCGTCATATGCAGAAATACGCTTGCAGACGTGCCCGATCGATGGCTTACATAGACAGTATTATTGTGCCATTTATCGAAAAATTAATGAATAGAGGTGTGAAGGTTATCTTCGTATCGGACAACGGATTGATGATCGGTGACTATCGCCAAAAAGAGAAGAGCTTGCCTTATGAATCTGTTATTCGCACACCTTTTTTAGCTTTTAATATTGATATAGATCCGAAACGCTTAACTAGCCTAACAGACTTAGCAGTTAATTTTTATCAAGACTATGAGGTTACACCACCATACGACTTGGATGGACTGCCGTACAACTTAGATCGCGAATCTTTATTAGTAGAGAGCTTTGCAAATCACAACAATCGCAAGATTCCGTTTACTGCCATAGTAACAAGAACAGATATTAATGTGTTTTACCAGAATCCACGAAACACAAAGGTGCTGCTAAAGCTAAAACGAAATAAAAATAAAGGCTCTAAAAATAAAGGTTCTAAGAAATAATTTTTTTAAGAACTTAAAGAATATCGAACTCTAAAAACAATTTAGCACGCCGCTTTACCTGCTACTTGTTAAGGCGTAGGATCTCTGCTAATTTTCCTCGCCCCTTATATAGGAAGATCTCTTGCTTGGTGCATCTTCAATTAAGCAGGCTTATTTTATCGAGAGATTTTTTAGTAACGACTATAACGGATAAAAACGGTTGTAATTAAATAAGATGAGCGATCTAATCCCCCTTTGTATTTCAGCATTTATAGTTGGTATTTTTCATGCCTTAGAACCAGGTCACTGTAAAGCTGCTATGGTAGGAGCGCTGCTAACCAGTAAGCACCCCTATCTAGATCCGATTCGTTTAGGACTAGCTTCAGCGTTCGGTCATATGCTGGGGATAGTTTGTTTTGCCTACCTCTCATTCATATTTGCCCATGAAATTTTAGAAGAGGGCGTCTTACCGAAAGTGGAAAATATTATAGGGATCGTTATCATCAGCATAGGGCTCTATATGTTTTATCTGATTACTAAGAAACGCCACGATTCCAAGTGTTCATGTTGCTGCCAACACCACCATCATGAACATAGTAATGATTATTTTTTACCGGGAGTTGGTTTTTTAATCGGGCTAGTACCCTGCCCTACTGTCTTAGCTCTTTCACTTTCAGCGGTAAATGTAAAAACGCATCTCGGAGTTGCTGCTTTATCGGCATCTTTCGGAATAGGCGTGGCGATCTCTTTAATTGTACTCGGTGTTATCGTAGTTCAATCTAGTAAGGCACTGGCAGAGCTTCCAATTTTTCAACGAGTTTCTAAGTTTAGTGCCTATATTCCACCAATAATCTTTATCCTAATCGGTATCGTTATGCTTTCTCACTTTACGTCTGAACATATCCACCACGTGCATTAAATTTTTATGGACATTTAAAAAGGTATTTTTTAGTTTCCCCCCAATCCGGTGAACCCCATAAATGACATTGAAAGGATACTTGCCACTAGCAGAGTTAACCCTGCGCCCTTTAATAATGAAGGGACATCCGCCAATTCAAGATCTTCTCTAAGCCCTGCCATAATTACAAGAGCTAATGTAAATCCAACACCACCGCCCAATGCAAATACTAAACACTCAATAAAAGAATATCCTTTACTAGTCTGCAAGAGCGCAACCGCCAACACTGCACAGTTAGTTGTGATTAGTGGTAAGAATATCCCTAAGGCACGGAACAGAGCAGGGCTATATCTCCTTATAACCATCTCAAGGAGTTGCACAACTGAAGCGATAACAATAATAAGGGTTATTATCCCCAGATAGTTAGCGTCAAAATAAGATAAAATCTTATGAATTCCGAAGGCACAAACTGAACTGACCAGCATCACAAAGGTAACGGCTACACCCATTCGAAAAGCCGTATCCAATTTTCCAGAGACCCCTAAAAACGGACAACATCCCAGAAAAGACACCAAGACAAAATTATTAATCAAACACGCACTGATAAAGATAAAAATTAATGAGTTATCCATTTACGCCTCTTTGCTTTTTAGATTTTTTGTAATCCAAGCAACACATATTAGAAGACACCCCAATACGATGAAGCCACCTGCCGGTAAGATAAAAATTCCTATCGGTTGAAAAGATTCCCCAAAGAGCTTAATACCAGCAAAACTTCCGGCACCGAGAACCTCTCTGATACTACTCATCAAGAATAGACTAAAGGTAAAGCCGAGCCCCATCCCCAAACCATCCAAGATAGAAAGCCACACACTATTTTTTGAAGCAAAAGCTTCTGCACGTCCCAGAATAATACAATTTACCGTTATCAGAGCGATAAACGGCCCTAACGCTTGATGCACCTCCAAAGTGGTTGCTTGCAAGATATAGTCAACGATCGTGACAAACGTTGCTATAATTAAGATGTAACAAGCTATCCTCACCTCTTTAGGGATAAAAGACTTAAGCAACGACACTAAGATATTTGAACAGACTAGAACAAAAGTTGTTGAAAGCCCCATACAGATACCGTTTATAACGGATGTCGTTACAGCCAACGTTGGGCAGATCCCTAGCATCTGCCGTAAGACGGGATTTTCATTCCACAAGCCTCGTATAAAAACACCTTTACTACTTTGTGACATTAGAGCCCTCCCCTCTTTTTAAGATATCTAAATTCTTTTTGATTAACGGAAGTGCCTGATCAGCACTGTTACTTAAGATAGTACCAACAGCACGAGAAGAGATCGTTGCTCCTGCAATAGCAGAGACCTGCCACGCTTCTTTTTTACTCCCCTTAACAACCTCTATTTTATGCAACAGTCCATTATCATCACTAGCAAGTGGCATATCTTTAAAGTTTGCAAGGAACTCTGGATCGTACGCTATCTTATCCCCCAATCCAGGAGTCTCTTTACTCTCAATAACATTAATCCCAAGTAAACTTTCATCATTATGATTATACCCAAAAAGGATCTTCACCTTACCGCCATACCCCTCACCGACCCCTCTAAAAGCTACTCCTTGCAACTCTCCCGCTTCGTTGTAAGCAGCGTAATACTTTCTAGTATTAGATTTAGCATCAGCTATTTGTAGGGTACCGTTTGCCCCCTCTTCAAAGACAAGCATCTTATCAGCAGTCGGGATAACCTCAAGCACAGCACGACGTAAACCTTCTTCCTGATTTTTTCTGATCGGCTCTTTTGAAACCTGCACAGCTACTGCGATTAATAAACCGCAGATAGTAGCAAGTCCCGTCAGAGCAGAGACGATCTTTAATGTCGAATTCGGTAAATTTTTAGGCGTAATCTGCACTAAATCACTATCTGTCATAACACATCCTCGCTATCTGACACTGCAAAATATCAGCAATACAACCTTGCATCTTTCTACAAAATTACTCTTTCTTAACACCATCACGATCCGTTGACTTTACGGCACCAAAGATCTTCGGCTGTGTCACTCTATTTAAAAGTGGAGTAACTGCATTTCCAATTAATATTGCATACATTACCCCTTCCGGCAGAGCACCGAAGGAACGGATCACTACCACTAAAACACCGATTAACACGGCATAGATCCAAGTCCCAAGAGTAGTAACAGGGCTAGTCACCATATCAGTCGCCATAAAGACACCACCAAAAACTAAACCTCCCGAAAACAACATAAAGAATGGAGGAGGACACTTCTCCGTAACAAACCCCAAACAGAAGCTAAGCAATAGTGCGGTGCCGAAAATTCCTACTGGAATTCGCCAGTCCACAATCCTTTTAATTATTAAAAACAATCCGCAAAGTAAGATCACAAGCGCCGAAGTCTCTCCAACGGCTCCCGAAACTTGCCCCAAAAAGAGATCAAGCGTCTCCGCCACCTGCCCTCCACTAAATTTAAAAGCAGCAAGGGGCGTTGCTCCGGCAACAGCATCAACCGTTCCCTTCAAAGCAGAAGTAGCGCCAGCTACGGCATCTGTTTTCTGATAAAAGTTCGGTACGATATTAGTAAAAGGGATAGTTAATGAAGATGAGATAAAATGAAAAAAACGGTCTTTAGCTAACGGTTCCGACCACGTTGTAATAGCGACAGGGAAAGCAGCTTGCAAAAAAGCCCTCCCCACCAGAGCAGGATTAAAGGGATTAAAGCCGAGTCCACCAAAGATTAATTTACCTAACAAGATCGCTACAACACCGCCAAGAGAAGCGATCCAGAGCGGAAATCCAGGGGGTAACGTTAAAGCCAACATTATTCCTGTAATAACAGCAGAGCAATCATTAATAGTTGAAGGTTTTTTGGTGCATTTGCAAAAAAGATATTCTGTAAAAACGCAACTCAACGTTGTAACAACAACCAACGCTAAAGCGCTTAATCCGAAATAATAGATAGAGGCTGCCACAACCGGTAATAACGACCACACCACTGTGCGCATCACACCTTTGATACTAACACCACGCCAAATGTGTGGAGAACTTCTGAGCGCCACCCCTCCCAAATAATTTTCCTTCACTATCTCCTCCTTTCACGTAATACCTGTTTTGCAATTCTAAACTGCTGAACAAGTGGAATCTGAGCAGTACAGGTAAACGAACAGCAACCACATTCAAAACAATCGTTAAGATGGTACTTATCCGCCATCTCTTCGTACCTATTTTTTCTACCAAGTCGTCCGAGTTGCGATGGATTTAATTTCATCGGACACGCCCTTAAACAATCACCACACCTGATACATGGATGAATTTCATTGTAAACAATCTTTCCGCCAAGTTTAGGTCTCGTTAAAACAACGATCCCCGAAGTGCCTTTAGTAGTCGGCGTTCCTAAGTATGAAACAGTTTTCCCCATCATAGGACCGCCAAAAATTACTTCGTAGGTATCAGCTGTTAGACCAACGTGTTCCAAGATAAAACTTAGCGGTGTTCCAACTGGAATAATATAATTTCCAGGACTTTCAACGCCTCCACCAGTTACAGTTACCACCCTTTCAAAAAGACCTCTTTTAGCAGGCACCAGACTGGCTATCTCAGCTAACGTTGTAACGTTTGCACAAACCACTCCGACATCAGCAGGAAGTCCACCTGACGGCACTTCACGTCCTAAAAGGGCTTTAATCAACATCTTTTCTGCCCCTTGCGGATATTTCGTCTTACAAACTTCAACACTAATTCCGTCTACTCCAGCCACTGCTTTTCTCAACGCTGCTATGGCTTCAGGCTTATTATCTTCAATCCCGATAATAGCGCGAGCAACCCCCAACGCCTTCATTGAATAGCGCACACCAAGAATCACATCCTCAGGACGCTCCAACATAATTCGATAATCCGAAGTTAAGTACGGCTCACACTCGCAACCGTTAGCGATAAAGGTATCGACCTTTTTCCCTTCAGGAATGGTGTATTTCACATGCGTTGGGAAAGCTGCACCACCCAAACCAACAAGACCCGCCTCTCTTATCCGTTTTATAATCTCATCTACTGAAAGATCATCGAGGGCATCGAGTTTAAAATCATCAAATTTTTTTGCAGGCTCTGCGCTCGGCTCAATAAAAATAGCGGGTGCTAACTTGCCATCCTGATCTAAAGCGTTAGCAAGCGCCTTAACAACACCATTAACAGGAGAAAAAATAGGCGCAGAAACAATCCCATCCGCTTCCGCTACCATCATCCCTTGCGTAACTTCATCACCGACATTAACAACTGCCTTTGCAGGTTTGCCGATATGTTGTGATAAAAATAAGATAATACGTGGCGGATAAGGGAGCCTCTCTATCGCCTTATCAGCCGTTATCTCTTTTTTATCTTCCGGATGAATCCCGTGTGAAAATGTCTTTGTAGTCATAAGCACAATCTTCTTTTTCTAAAAGAATAATATTTAGATAGTGGAGCTACGCTTTCTCACCACCTAACGGAAGTGGTGTTTCACGCTCTATCTTCTTCGCCTTAGCGCCTTTTTTAAACTCGCCATCTTCCGTATACCAACCGATAGCACCTGTCGGACACCTTTGAATCGCCTCTTCAGATGCCTCTGCCCTCATAGCCACATTCACCACAGCTAAATTATCTTCAATAGAGATCAAACCTGCCGGTGCATCTTTAACACAGATTCCACACCCTAAACAGGCAACAGCGCACTCCTTCATAGCGTCTGGACCTTTCGCCTTGTTATTGCACGCAACCCACAATTTATTACTAATAGGTTGTAATGAGATTAATTGTTTAGGACACGCTCTCACACAGGCACCACACCCGACGCATAACGCTTCATTAACAACAGGCAGGGCGTGGTCATTAATATTGATAGCATCAAATGGACAAGCTTCCACACAATCACCGAAACCGAGACACCCCCACGGACATCCTTTAGAAGCACCTGCTATTTTAGCAGCTCTGCAACCGTGCAACCCTTCATATTCGGCGTATCTAACAGCTACATTATTTCCACCAGCACAAGCAACTCGAGCTACCTGTCGTTCAGTTTCTTCAATTTCAATACCAACAATTTTTCCTATCTCAACTAATGCAGCACCTTTTGTAGCAGGACACAGTGTAGGTTTTTTATCCCCTCTTACAATAGCATCCGCCAAAGCGTGGCAACCGGCTTCGCCGCAACCTCCGCAATTTGCACCAGGTAGGAGAGCCTCAATTTCACCAACTCTATGATCTTCTGCTACGAAAAACTTTTTACTCGCGTACGCCAATCCTATGGCGAGAAAAGCTCCTAGAATTAACATCAGCCCCCCCGAGAGGAGCACGACATTCCAGTCCATAAAAAGCACCTACATTAAAACAAAAAAAAATCGTTAAAGATAAGATTGTGTTTGATTTTTCAATCTTTTCTCCAACAAGATCCCTAAAAATACTAAGTCGCAAATTAGTATTACAATAGAAGCATTTACACCCTGCCGCAATATCTCTACCTCTCCTCCGCGCATCCAAAAAACCACACTGTTCAGGTATAAAACACCTTTTCCTAAAATCGTTTCCCCCCGCCTTCCCCCGTCGTTTTTTCACCTTTTTCAGAATCATTTTCGATGACAAGCGTATCGTAATGACGTAATATCTCCCCTTCATCAAAGGTTTGGTTGTTGTATAAGCCCCACGCTGATGGGTTACGCGGTTTAAACGTATATATTGTATAACGTGCCATCACGGTAAAAGGATTCATAAATATTTTTATTACAAACAATGTTTAAAATTCTAAAGATCAATTCAAACACCTATCACACTAAGCAACCTGTAATACATGACCATTTTGCAGCTAACATTTGGAAGATACTCCTATGAAACAGATTGCTCTACGTATCATTTTACAAATCCTTATTCTTATCGTTCTACCTGCCTGTTCTACCAAAACCTCCGTTGTTCCAACAGGAATGCAAGATGATATCTTTCGACCGGATAAAAAGCAGATCGCTAGAGAGGTCGCTAAAGGGTATGAAGCACCACCAATTTTACACGCTAAAAATATTTTAAGTAGGAACCTTATAAAAAGCTCTTTATATGAGGTACAAGACACTGTCTATAACGACGGTTTTTTAAATCACTACACCATCAAAACGGAATGGGGTGATTTTTATGCGGGTGGCACCCAGAAATTAAAGGTTAGACTGAATGAAATTATTGCGATTGATGCGCTAAAGAAGATTTCAACTCGTGAAGCTGTTGTTACGAGTGCTAAGCAGAGCGGGAAAGCTATCATTATGGCACCGATCAAAACTGTTAAAACGGTGGGGACAGCTATTTTAAATCCTGCCGCTACGGCTAAAACCGTTATTAGCATCCCTCTTGGGATTGTAGATTTTTTTAAGGGAGCATCAACAAAAGTTTCCAGCAAAATTGATGATGCTAAAGAAGAATTAGACGAACTAGATGAGAAAGATACTTCAGACTCTAACATTCGGGAGAAGATAATTGATGCGGGGACGAGTTATGCTAAAGATTTTACCGGTTATAACAAGCAAGTAAACGAGATTGAAAAACATTTTGGTTTAGATCCTGATTCAGACAATGAGGTCTTGCGCGATGAGATCGAACGGGTGGCAGGTATAAAAACCAGCGTAAGCTTTTCAACGATCCTAATTCCGAAGATCCCCATGATATCTGCCATCAGTCAAACTAGCAGCATTATAAAACGTGTTAATAAAATTTCAGTTTATCAAAACAAGATAATTCAAGCTCAAAAAGTTCATAAAAAGCTATTAGAGATCGGGATAGATGAAGAGACGATTAGAAGGTTTCAGCGATCATCTAAATTAACCTCTTCAATGAAAACCAAGATCACGAACAACGTCCTCTTTCTTGATCACGTAGAAAACAGGATTGAAATTATTAGAACGGCGACTTCATTACAGGACTATGAAAGCGCTTGGGTTTATTTACAGATAATTGAAGCTTTACCGGCGCTGCATGAACAGAACCGTTTTGTCAGAGTCCTCTCAGGCTTTCCGACTTTCGTTACTGCCTCTGGCAAAGCTATTATTCCTTTTCCGACAGATTATCTTTTCTGGACGGAGACGTTAGCAACCATCATTAATAATATTGAAAAGCGTATAAAGAAAGACCGCACTATTACTTCAGTTGAGGTAAGAGTAAGTGGGAAAATTTCTTCACGAGTCTCAAAAGAGCTAAAAAAGAGGGGGATAATCATCAGATCGCTTTAATACCTCTCCCACTCCAAGCCTTTTAGTTTTTGATAAATATATCAAGTAAATATGTTATCATTATAAAGACGTTAATTTTTCCCGTTAAACGGTTTCATATTTAATTATTTTCTGCTATCCTCTCCCGCGCGCTTTGCACCTATCAGGTGCAAGTTGTGACTTTCTTTATGGTGGCTGTAGTTCAATTGGTAGAGCACTGGATTGTGGTTCCAGGCGTTGTGGGTTCGAGCCCCATCAGCCACCCCATTCATCACCCCGCAGGATGCACTGGATGCAGGTTTGTGATTCTCTCTTAAAAATCCCCGCAAAAAGCAGGTAATTCGTTAGTCCTGTTTGTGTTTTTGGGTGTCGGCTGTGCATCCACCGAATTCTTGAATCCTCATTAAATTTCAGGAAATTTCAGAAATTGGATGCAAAATGGCTGCATGTGCATCAGGGGTGTTTTCTAAAAGTGGGTGCAGAGGATGCAAGCGGGGGGATTAACCCTTTCCACCCAGTTTTTGCGGTAGATTCTCTCTTAGCAGCTCAAACTCTTCAGGGGTGAAGGTAAGCTCGATTTCAACCCCTTCTTGTTTACCAGCGTCAGCTTCAAGAATCTTAGCTTTGAGACTGCTCTCAATCTCTTTCTGTTTTACTGACGGTTTCTCGCGCTCAGGCGCTTTAAGGCGAGTATAAACCGACCAGATCGCATCAAGCGGTATAGAGTCTGGGTTATTGCGAATTTCAGGGGGTAAAACAGACCAGAATTCTTCATTGTCGGGGTAGACCGTTATGAAGTTGGTAATGACCTTCTTAATGCGGTTTTTATCAAGGTGCGGTCGCTCTTCGTCTCTGGTCAGCTCAAAAAAGAAGTATTGAACAAGCTGATCTATGACCCTGGCAGAGGGTACTACATCAGGGTGGTTCACTAGCCTCGATAGAGCGTTCTTATCGCACCCGCTACCCGCTGAAACCTCTTTCAGGGTGTATTTTCGACCCTTCTGAGCATGTAAATCATCTAATAATTTCAATATGTTAAGGCGAATCATAGTATTTCAAGAAATTTTAAAACAATGTCTTGACAACAACCTATAAATGAGATATTATAATAATAGAGGTTAAAACAAAGCAAATGAGAATAACCTCTAATATAATGATAATATCATAGAACATGATTTGTCAAGGGTTAAAAACTGAGGTTGTTGAAGATGGAAACAAAAGAACTGCTGACCGCACAAGAAGCCGCAGACATGCTCTCAATGAGCGTCAATGCGTTTCGCATCTTTGTTCACCGCTACGGTAACAAGATTAAGCGGGTCAAGCTCGGTAAGCGAAAGACCTACTACCTGCGAGACAGCATTCTCGCTCTTCTCGAAGTGGTCTGATCTTTCGCTGGTTTTTGTTCTGGTTTTTTTGAAGTGAGGTTTTGATTATGGCAATTCGAGCGATTAAAAAAGATGGAAAGACAGTCGGGTATGATGTTCAGGTTTCAGCGCGTCATCCGCTGACCAAAGACCGCAAATTCTTACGACGAAGAGCAAAGAACAAATGGGAAGCAAGTCAGCTTGAGACTGCTCTGAAGCAAGAGCTTCACGACAAAATCAACGGCATTGAAATGCCGACCTGGAGTGAGCTGGTAGCTGCTTACGAAGCACACTGTCTCATTAATAAAGCAGCGTCAACCAGACACAACGAGCTTTCAATTCTCGGTCATCATGCAAACCCGCATCTGCATCTGAAGTTCGTTGATAAGATCACCGAAGCAGATGTCCGCGAGATTCTCAGTCGGGTGGATTCTGACAAGTCTCTTAGTCTGAAGCACAACATCAGAAAGTGTTTAGCGAATGTTTTCAGCTACGCAATTGATTGCCGATACATTACTGACAACCCATGCCGAAGAGTAAAGCTACAGAAGATACCAGAACCAACGCTTAATATTCTTACCGACGAACAGATCAAGATCTTTCTGAAAAAAGCTGAAAGCTCTGGTGCTGAGTGGTTTCCAATTTGGGCGATTGCAATTTACACAGGTTTAAGAAGCGGCGAGCTGATTGCTCTTCGCTACCGACACATTGACCACAATGCTGGAAAACCAGTTATCAAAGTTCAAGAGAGCTGGACAAAGCAGGGTGGTTATAAACCCTATACCAAAAACAAGAGAGTAAGAACTGTACCAATCAATAAAGAGGTTCAGAGAATCATCGATCAGCTAAAAGCTGCTAATCCGAACGACTGCGGTCCTGATGACTTTGTCCTGCCGCAGATACCGACCTGGAAACAGGGTGATGCTGCTAAAGACCTGAGAGCATTTCTTCAGGGCTGCGGTCTGCCAGCAATAAGATTTCATGACCTTCGTGCTTGTTTCATTTCTCAGTGCTTGCTGCACGGCATTCAGCCGTCAGTGGTAATGAAAATGGTCGGACATGGGGACATGAAAACCATGATGAGATATTGCCGACACACTGGTTCTGATGTGATTGGTCAGACTGATGTGTTGGATTTTTCGTGATAAACTTTTGGAGTTAAAATGATGAATACTAAATCTGATTTGAAATCATTTATTGAGCACATTGATTCCCAAGCTGACTGTGTTGTTGACGCTGTTTCTGTCGTTATAAATCTGTGCATTAAGGCGACCAAGGAAATCTATGCGATGAGCGACATAGAGATTGATGATAAGCAGTGTCTATTAATACTTCGAGCATCTGGTAGCGATGCTCATGGAATCATATATGCTTACAATCGTTTCAGTAATTATCTGTTGGCTTGTAGTAAAGAAGAGCTTTTGGCTCTCAAAGAGAAAGTTGAAAGCCTCTTTCCAACAATCGCTGAAGGCTAATTCAAACAGATACGAACAGATTATTTTCGCAGATATCTTATGAAGATAGATGCACAAGAAGAAGTAATGTTCTTTTTGAGGGCACAAAGGAAAGAATGGGAAAAGACATTGAAGTTCTCTTTGTTTGCCTATCAAGAAGCGATTGGCTATGACGACGGTCGCTTTTTATGCTGACTGTGATTGCGAGTGTGAATCTGGGGAGCTTTGTGATGAATGCGGCTTATACCATGACTGAGAAGAGTGCATTTCTTGAAAAATATTACTTATGTTTTGAATGAAACAGGGGGAAATGACTGAGATCTCATGTCCCGTTTGTATAAATAATGTATAAAAACAAATTCATAAAAAAGGGGTATCCGTTCCATGTCTGATGCATATTCCGATCTGCCGGTTCGTGATTTCCTCGTTGAAGCCAAGAGACTTGATCCAAACGACACGCGGCTTGAAATATACGATGCTATTCAAGCCGCCGTGTCGAAAATGGTTCCATGGATCCATTTGACGATTACAACATCCACAGGCTCGGCGGATGAAGTCCTGATGGAAAGTCTTTGCCGCCGTTTTGCTCATCAGCTCCAACGGACAGTTCTCGGCATGAGAAAAAAAAGTAAGATTCCAATACTTACAGTTCTGGAAAAAAATCCAAACGGTGCATGGCATGCCCATTTCCTGATTGGAAAAATTGAAGGCAGCCAGCGATTGCGAAATGCCACAACTTTTAAACATTACATTCAGAAACAACCATTGTCCGCCGTGGTCAAAATTTTAAATCGCCTGACTTATTATGACAGCAGCAGAAAAAAGCCGGGAAGAATTGGTAAATCTTATATTAATCCAGTGTATTTTAAGGAGGGCTTAGTTGATTACTTACTAAAGAAAAGCAAGCTCAATCTTCTTAATGTAGCATGGATGGCTTGCAATATCCGATTTCAAGTGTACGAGGTTTCCGTTTATCCGATATGCGAGAAACTTCCGTGATCTTGCTGGTGTAACCGTCATATCCAACATTTAGCACGGCTCATTATTCCATAGAACTTGAGTGAGAGGGTTGGAGAATGGATTTTTTTAAAGGTGACGAGTCCCTTGTTGGACTCGTTTTTTTTGCGTCTGGGTATTTGGGTAGATAAGAAGATAAACAGTATAGCCAACAGAATGATCCGCTAAATACAGATGAGATACATAGTGCCAACAAAGGTAAATGACGATGCAAAAAGCCAAATCAAATTACACACAGATCAGATTATTACTTCCAGAGGAATGGGTGCCAGAGCTTGATAATCTTGCAGCCTCCAGATTCTTAAGCCGTTTGGGTCTCATACGCTTTTATCTCAGAGCCGGACTGGATGAAGATCTATCACAATTTGCCGAGCACCTGCGACTTAAAGACGAGCAAAAGCGGATTCATGCACATATCGCCGAACAATTGGAAGATCGGGAGTGGTAAAGATGTCCAAAAGAATTTCCAAATCAGATGCACTTAGAATACTCAATGCCGCAGATGCTCTTGAGGTAATTCAAGAGACAGTAGATCGGAAGGAAACTTCAGCAGCTAAAAAATCCAAACTCAACCGTTTTGCCGCCGATGTCCAAAAACAAATTAATGAAGAGAGAGATGTGATCCTGATATCCATAAAGGTAAAGTAGTATGAAAAGCCTCCAGCAGTATATCACAGATTTAGAAAATAACGGCGCCGGCGTCATTCAAGAAAGCATTGTCGGCAAGGGGTATGCGATTTCACAGAACCGGGCGCATGGTGCTAGCAAAAATAAACTACAGAGTATCGCTTCCAAAATTCAGTCCGAAGCCAGAAAAGGAATATCAGAAGATGATCCTGAAAAGCGCCAGCAGATTGTCTTCACTCTCTTTATTGAACTCGGAAACGCGCTTAAAGTTTTGGCAGAGATGTCCCGTAATACAATAAATGTCAGCACTGCCGGAGTGCTTGACCAGGAGAGCATTAAGAAAGCCCTTGAGCCCATCACCCGGAAAGCCACACGCCGCTAAGCCTTCAAAGAATCAAAAACCGCATTATTTCGGCATATTACATCTTCAAAGCGCCGGTAGTCCGAGGCTTATGCTGCTATAACCCACTAAATCCATTGACTTTTCCATAGTACGATGCTTCAATTAAGCCCAATTCAGTTCTACTAAGATCAATTAGACAGAACCAACAAAGATAAGGGCATTAATGAAAGCCAAAGACACAGCCGAGCAGTGGGTGTCGGTCGAGCAGATTGCAGAGCATTTGGGCGTTAAGTCTTTCACCATCTACAAGTGGCTTGAGCGCAAGAATATGCCGGCGCATAAAGTCGGAAGACTCTGGCGCTTTAAGATTTCTGAGGTTGATCAGTGGGTTCGGGATGGTGGAGCTGCTGAAGATAAGGAAAGGGATTAAGTATGGATTATGGGCAACACTCTTCAATTGTAAGTTTCATCTGGAACATAGCGGATGATGTTTTGCGGGATGTTTATGTCCGAGGCAAATATAGAGATGTCATTTTGCCGATGACGGTTCTAAGGCGTCTGGATGCGGTGCTTGAGCCCACCAAGCAAGCTGTCCTTGACATGAAAAAAAAGCTCGATGATGCCAAAATTGCAAATCAAGAAGCCGCATTGCAGGAAGCTGCTGGTCAGGCATTTTATAATACTTCACAGTTTTCCCTTCGTGACCTGAAGGCGAGAGCAACACAGCAGAAACTTAAATCAGATTTTGAAGATTACCTGGACGGTTTCTCCTCTAATGTCCAAGACATTGTTGAAAACTTTGAATTCAGAGCACAGCTAACAAAACTTTCCAAAGCTGATGCACTTGGATCGCTGGTTGAAAAGTTCACTGATTCCTCTATTAATCTCAGTCCGAATCCAGTCTTAAATTCTGACGGAACTGTTCGCCTGCCAGGGCTTGATAATCATGCCATGGGGACGGTTTTTGAAGAGTTAATTCGAAAATTCAATGAAGAGAACAACGAAGAAGCCGGAGAGCACTTTACGCCGCGAGATGTTGTAAAGCTTATGGCTGATATGATCTTTTTGCCGGTTGCAAAGGAAATTCGATCTGGAACTTATCTTGTGTATGACGGTGCCTGCGGAACTGGCGGAATGCTGACAGTTGCCGAAGAGCGGCTAAAAGAACTGGCAAAAGAGCATAAGAAGGATGTCTCGATTCACCTCTTTGGACAGGAGATCAACGCTGAAACCTATGCCATCTGTAAAGCCGATCTGCTCCTAAAAGGTGAAGGTGTGGCTGCTGATAACATTATCGGCGGCAGTGATAAGTCAACTCTTTCCAACGATGCCTTTCCTTCAAAAGAATTTGACTTCATGCTTTCAAATCCACCTTATGGGAAAAGCTGGAAAACTGACCTTGAACGAATGGGCGGCAAAAAAGATATCCGTGATGCACGCTTTGTTATTGAGCATAACGGTGATCCCGAATTCAATATGCTGACCCGCTCAAGCGATGGGCAGTTGATGTTTCTGGTAAACATGCTTTCTAAGATGAAGCACAAGACGCCGCTTGGAAGTAGAATCGCGGAAGTCCATAACGGTTCATCCCTGTTTACAGGGGATGCCGGTCAGGGTGAAAGTAATATCCGCCGCTGGATTCTTGAAAATGACTGGCTTGAGGCTATTGTGGCTCTGCCGCTTAATATCTTTTATAACACCGGCATTGCCACCTACATCTGGATCTTAAGCAATAAGAAAGCCCCGGAGCGTAAAGGCAAAGTCCAGCTAATTGACGCCACAAACTGGTTTAAGGCGCTTAGAAAGAATCTTGGAAAGAAAAACTGCGAACTCGGTGCGGAGGACATTCAGCGAATTAACGATGTATTCTTAGGCTTTAAAGAAACGGAAGAATCGAAGATCTTTAGAAACGAGGATTTTGGCTACTGGAAAGTTACAGTCGAAAGACCTCTTCGGCTTAGTGTATCGCTTGATGAGGAAGCTCTTTCTGCTTTCGAAAAAGCCTGCGCCGATGCAAAAGAGAAGAAACTATATGAACTGATTGCCGGGGTTGCTAAGAATCTTGGCGCAGGTCCGCATAAGAATTACAATCTCTTTCTTGACGAAGTTCAGGAAGCCGCGAAAGCGGCAGACATTAAACTTTCCGCTAAAGCAATAAAGCTCATTCAAACTTCTCTTGCCGTAAAAGACGAGACAGCCGAGCCGGTAATCAAGAAGATTCACAAAGCAGGCAAAGCAGAGCCAAATCCGCTGGAGGGTCGCTTCGGGATAAAGATCGCTGGAAAGGATACGGTTGTTGAGTATGAGCCTGACAGTGATCTGCGTGATACAGAGCAGGTGCCTTTACTTGAAGAGGGTGGAATTGAAGCATTTATCAAACGAGAAGTGCTGCCGCATGTTCCCGACGCCTGGGTTGATATTGACGGTAAAAAGATCGGTTATGAGATCAATTTCAATCGGTATTTTTATAAGCCACAGAAGTTGAGGACACTGGAGGAGATTAAGGCGGATATTTTTGCTCTTGAGCGGGAGACGGAAGGTTTGTTGCAGCAAATTGTAGGGGAGGCATCAGCGTCATGAAACTAGCGCCTTATTCCCGTTATTCGCAGGTTGGTCTTCCGTGGCTGAAGCAGCTTCCAGAAGGATGGGAGCTTCGGCGAGCCAAGTTTGTTTTTGATGCAATCGATATTCGTTCAGAGACAGGAGAAGAGGAAATCTTAACTGTATCTTCAAGCGATGGAGTGGTCCCGCGTAGTCAGAAAAATGTTACAATGTTTATGGCAGAGTCATATGTGGGGCACAAGCTATGCTGGGCGGGTGATTTGGTGATTAACAGCCTTTGGGCTTGGGCTAAGGGTTTAGGCTTTGCTCGACAACACGGGCTTGTAAGCTCAGCATATGGCGTCTATCGCTTGAAAAAGCCGTATCAGGCATATGAAAACTTCCTTCATTATGCTTTGCGTTCTATGGCATATGACTGGGAGTTCCGTGTGCGTTCTAAAGGGATTTGGACATCGCGTCTCCAATTAACGGACGATTCTTTCTTTAATATTCCAATTATTCTCCCCCCTCCCGACGAACAACAAAAAATCGTCAACTTCATCCAGCAGCAAGACCGCCGCATTCGGTGGTTTATTCGGAATAAGCGGAGGTTGATTGAGTTGTTGCGGGAAAGAAGGAGAGGTGTTTGCAGCAAGGCGACTGGTAAAGGGGTAAATTCGGAAGCCCCCATGATACAGAGCGATTTTCCGTGGATTGGAGAGGTGCCAGCCCACTGGAAGATTACACGAGTAAAGAATGAGTTTTTGTGTTTGAACAATAAGAGAGTGCCGTTAAGTGCAACCGTTCGAGGCGAAATGACATCCCGTAATTACGACTATTACGGAGCCTCCGGCGTTATTGATAAAGTTGATGATTATCTCTTTGACGATGAACTGTTACTTGTCGCAGAAGATGGCGCCAATCTTGTTCTGAGAAATTTGCCTTTGGCAATAATTGCCAAGGGGAAATTTTGGGTTAACAATCATGCTCATATTCTAAAACCCAAGGATGGGAACCTTGAATACCTAGCACTTGTATTGGAGCGATTGAACTATCTGCCATGGATTACAGGTGCTGCCCAGCCAAAGCTAACCAAAGATCGACTACTTGCTATTCCTATCGCCCTTCCTGATTCGAGAGAGCAAATGTTGATAATGGATAGCATCAAAGGAGAACTAGAACCGTTAGATGCCAGCATAAGTCAAGCCAACTCCGAGTTAAAGCTAATGGGTGAATACCGCTCCCGCCTCATCGCCGATTCCGTTACCGGCAAAATAGATCTTAGAAGTGTATCCCTCGAAGCTGCGGCAGACGAAATCGAAGAAGACCTGACCGAGATCTCAGAAAACGGCTTTGAGGATATGCCGGAAGACGAGGCGGAGCTTGAAGAGGAGACTGCTTATGCCAACTGATACCACCGAAAAAGGTCTTGAATCAATGATAGTAGCCTCACTGGTATCAGAGGCTGGCTATATCCAGGGTTCGCCAGAGGATTATGACCGTGACCATGCTGTAGACCTGAAGCAGCTTTTAGCTTTCATCGAAGACACCCAGCCGGAAAAGTTTGCTCAACTTTCTATCTCAACCGATTCACCTGAACGCCAGAAATTCTTAAATCGTTTGCAAGGGGAAGTTGCTAAGCGCGGAGTTATTGATCTCCTGCGAAACGGAATCAAGCACGGTCCGATTTCTCTTGATCTTTATTATGGATTACCAACTCCGGGTAATGCAAAGGCTGAAGAGCGGTTCAGGGCGAACCGTTTCAGTGTTACCCGCCAGCTCTGTTACAGTAAAGACGAATCCAGACTAGCTCTGGACATGGCAATTTTTATCAATGGCTTGCCGTTTGCCACCTTTGAGCTAAAAAACAGCCTTACCAAGCAAACCGTCGAAGATGCTGTGCAGCAGTATAGAAGAGACCGCGACCCGAAAGAGCTTATCTTTCAGTTTGGGCGCTGTGCTGTGCATTTTGCTGTTGATGATGCAGAAGTAAAGATGTGTACCGAGCTTGTCGGGAAAGGCTCGTGGTTTCTTCCATTCAACAAAGGCTGGAATGATGGTGCTGGAAATCCGCCGAATCCTGATGGGTTGAAAACAGATTATCTCTGGAAGAATATTCTTAAAAAGCGAAGTCTGGCGGATATTATAGAGAACTATGCCCAGATTGTTGAGTTAAAGGACGAAAAAGGCAGGAAGAAACGAAAACAGATCTTTCCCCGTTATCATCAACTGGATGTAGTTCGTCACCTGCTTTCAACATCTAAAGAGCTTGGAGCCGGTAAGCGATACCTGATTCAGCATTCCGCCGGCTCTGGAAAGAGTAATTCAATAGCCTGGCTTGCCCATCAGCTTGTTGGGCTTGAAAAAGACTCGTCACAGGTCTTTGATTCAATCATTGTTGTTACTGACAGACGCATCCTTGATAAGCAGATCAGAGATACCATCAAGCAGTTTGCCCAGGTTTCAGCCACAGTCGGACATGCCGAGAGATCTGGAGATCTAAGAAAGTTCCTGGCTGCTGGTAAGAAGATTATTATCTCCACCGTTCAGAAGTTTCCATTCATTCTTGACGAGATCGGCGAAGAGCATCGGGGAAGCAAGTTTGCAATTCTGATTGATGAGGCGCATTCCAGTCAGGGTGGCAGAACTGCTGCCAAGATGAACATTGCTTTGGCAGAAAACGGCGGTGAAGACGAAGAGGAATCAACTGAAGATAAGATAAACCGCATCATGGAAGCCAGAAAGATGCTTTCAAATGCTTCTTACTATGCTTTTACGGCAACCCCGAAGGGAAAGACTCTGGAAATCTTCGGCGAATCCGGTAAAGAAGGCGGGGATACCCAGTTTAGACCCTTTCACTCTTACACCATGAAGCAGGCGATTCAGGAAGGTTTTATTCTGGATGTTCTTAAGAGCTATACGCCAGTAGAAAGCTACTATCGGTTGATGAAAACCATAGAAGATGATCCAGAATTTGACAGCAAGAAAGCCAAGAAGAAGCTCAGGCGATATGTTGAATCACATGATCATGCCATACGCCAGAAAGCTGAGATTATGATCGACCACTTCCACGAGCAGGTCTATCAGCGGAGAAAAATAGGCGGTCAGGCTCGTGCCATGGTGGCTACAAGCGGTATCCAACGGGCAATTCAGTATTACCATGCCTTTCAGGATTACCTGAAGGAATCAAAGAGCCCGCATAAGGCAATTGTAGCGTTCTCCGGTGAACATGAATATGGAGGTGTTAAGGTAACTGAATCTTCATTGAACGGATTTCCAAGTAATAATATTCCAACTGTCTTTGTTGAAGACCCGTATCGCTTTTTAATTGTTGCCGACAAGTTTCAGACCGGTTACGACGAGCCGATGCTCCATACCATGTATGTGGATAAACATCTTTCAGGGATAAAGGCAGTTCAAACGCTTTCCCGCCTGAATCGCGCTCATCCAAAAAAGCATGACACCTTTGTTCTGGATTTTATGAATGACACGGCAACGATTGAAGCAGCCTTTTCCGATTACTACCGCACTACAATTTTGAGTGATGAGACTGATGCCAATCGCCTGCATGACCTGTTAGCGGAGATAGAAGGTTATCAAGTTTATACAGAGGAACAGCTTGACGATTTTGTAAGTCTTTACATCCAAGGCGCAGAGCGCGAGAGATTAGATCCGATTCTGGATGCTTCAGTAGCCATTTACAAAGATACTTTAGATGAGGATGGTCAGGTTGATTTTAAGAGCCGCGCCAAAGCGTTTGTGAGATCATATAACTTCCTTTCTTCCATTTTGCCGTATACAAACGCGCACTGGGAGAAATCATCCATATTCTTAAGTTTCCTGACTCCAAAACTGCCAGCACCAAAGGAAGAGGATCTATCCAAGGGTATCCTTGAAGCCATTGATATGGATTCCTATAGAGCTGAGGTAAAAGCCACAGTTCAGATTGCACTGGCTGATTCCGACGGTGTTCTTGATCCAATTCCACCTGAAGGAGGTGCCTCGGTCAGAGAGCCTGAAGTTGATTATCTCAGCAATATTATCCGCTCATTTAACGATCAGTTCGGCAATATCGAATGGAAAGATGCGGACAAGATTAAAAAGATTATCAGTGAAGAGCTGCCTGAAAAAGTAGCCGCCGACCCTGCCTATCAGAATGCAATGAAGAACTCTGACAAGCAGAACGCCCGAATCGAACACGACAAAGCCCTGGCAAAAGTTATGGTGGATTTACTCTCAGACCACACCGAGCTGTTTAAACAGTACAGCGATAATCAGAGTTTTAAGAGATGGCTGGCGGACACAATCTTTGGGGCGACTTACAAGGAGCGGGATGCGGCATAGGAAGTGAAGAGTTGATTTTGAGAATAAGTTCGTGATTGAAAGAATTGAATTTGTTAAGAACTTTGGAATATTTCGTGCTTTTGACGGGAACGCTATTCAGCCTTTCGGTAAATACAATTTGATATATGGGTGGAACGGTAGTGGAAAGTCCACTTTGTCCTTAGTATTTGAGAGCCTTGAAAAGCGCGAATGTGTTGCGAGTGGGCGTTTTCCGCGAGGAGAATTTAAAATTAAGTGTGCCGATTCAACTACCTTCGACAATAATAGTATTCAGTCCTGCAATCTGAACATCAGAACTTTCAATGCAGACTTTATTAAAGAAAATATTGACTGGAGTTCTCATACAAAGAGCCTATTAATGGTCGCAAAAGAGAAGATTGAGGAGCGAAAGGAACTTGATTCTTTAAGGGCTGCGCAATCTGAAGATGCTATGAGACTGAATAGCCTTCGCAATGAGTTGCAGACTGAGGAAAAGGCTCTTTCCAAGTTTTTGTCTGATTCTGCAAAGACAATTAAAATTAATCTGAAGATCATTGATACTAGCGATAACCGATTCCTAAATTATGATAAGACTAAGTTTGAGACTTTTTTGCAGCAGAATGAACATACTGTAAAAGATTCTGCTTCGATAGTGGGAGAAGAAGAACTTCTTTCGCTTACAACAGCAGCAAAGCCTGATAAGAAGGAGTCGATTCCCTGGGTAGTGTCTGAGTTGTCATTTGCAGATTTATCAGGCACAAAGGAAAAGATTGCCAAGATACTGGCAAAAAGTATTGTCAATAAAACAATTGAGCGTCTTGCAGGCAATTCTTCTTTACAGACTTGGGTTGAAACGGGGCTTAGCCTTCATGGTAAAGAGGGGAATGTAGCCTGTGAATTTTGTGGCAATATTGTTTCATCTGATCGTTTGAAGGATCTCGAAGGACACTTCAGTAAGGAATATGTTGAGTTCAAAGATGAATTGACACGGGCTCTTGGATGGATGAACGAAAAAGGGATATCCTTGCCTGATTTGCCAGCAGCGGAGAAGTTATATCCTGAGTTGGTAAACAGATATAGCGCGGCAAAGGAGGAACTTGAACTTAGTGCGAAAAATGTAAATGCCATAATTAATAGTTGGATAGTTCATCTTCAAACAAAGCAAACAAATCCTTTCGAGACCAATTTCCAGCTTTCCGAGATCGCGGAGAATGAGATTCAGGAGTTCAATTTAAAACTTAATAATCTCACTGCAATTATTTCTGAACATAACCTAAAGACCGCTGATTTTGAAAAGAGTGTTGGCGATAGTAAGAAGAAAATTGAATTACATTATGCCGCTGATGCTACATCCAAATTCGACTATTTCAGTAGGAAACAGGGTCTTGACGCTCTTAGTCAGGAAATTGAGACGCTTAAGAACGCGATGGAGGAAAAAAAGGGAAGAGTCAAGTCGCTTGAGGCATCTCTGGTCAATGAAGAAAGGGGAGCAAAGAATCTGAACGATGCGTTGCATCGATTTTTAGGAAGAGAAGATATCTCACTAGTTTTTAACAAAGATAAACTGGGATATGAAATTCATAGAGGAGAGGACAATCGGCACTCTGAGGATTTAAGTGAAGGGGAAAAGACAGCCATAGCTTTTGTTCTTTTTGTGCTTAAACTGGAAGAGAACAACAATCATCTGAAAAAGACAATTGTGGTTATCGATGATCCGGTGTCGAGCTTCGATTCGAATCATTTATTTCATGCGTATTCATTTTTAAGGAAGAGGTGCGAAGAATCTGAGCAGATATTTGTGATGACTCACAACTTTACTTTTTTTAGGAGAGTTTGTGATTGGTTCTATGGCGTTAATAGAACCCGCGAAGGGAAAAAACCACCTAAAAGTAAGAATGCGTTTTTCTATATACTCGAATGTTGCGATTCGGGAGGTCGATCAAGTAAGTTGGTTGAGGCTCCAGACAATCTGGTAGCTTACCACTCTGAGTATCATTATCTTTTTAGTCGTCTGTGTAGATTCATAGAAAACGAGTCTATTTCCTTGGAAGAGAGTTATGTTATTGCGAATTTGAGCAGACGAATCCTTGAATCATTTTTGGCGTTCAAGTTTCCAAAATATAGAAGTGATTTCGCACAGCTTTTGGATAAAGCGCGAGATAATTGCGAAGGCGTTTCTGCTGAGATGATGGAAAGGTTAAAAAGGTTTACAGATCGATATTCACATAGTAATGTTTTTGAAGTTGATTCGGAATCTATCGGAAACTTGGTCAGCGAAGGTCCGCAGGTGGTAAGTACGGTTTTGAAGGTGATGGAAGAGCTTGATCCATTGCACTACAAAGAGATGTTAGAGGTTGTTCAATAGGAGCAGCGTTGATTCTTTCAGGAAGTTTCCGGAAATTTCAAAGTTGTTCAAAAGTTGGATGCAAAAAGGCTGCAACGGAAATAAAAAGCGAATAATATCAATATATTAGCCTAGTTCAGATACTACACCCCACTCTAAATCCCCCCCTAATGCTTCATAAATAGCGCATTCATAATTTTTCACTATCCTCGCAAGCGGAATTATTACGAATCCACTTTGACACTGTTGGTGCTTGGTATTTGAGAATGTTTGCTAACAGGTCGTGACCTGTTGTGGCTGTAAGTAGCATCTCTCGGTGTTCAATTCGCATAAAGCCTTCAGTGACCCCACTCTAAATCCCTCCCTAATGCTTCATAAATAGCACCTCATAAATTTTCACTATCCTCGCAAGCGGAATTATTACGAATCCACTTTGACACTGTTGGTGCTTGGTATTTGAGAATGTTTGCCAACAGGTCGCGACCTGTTGTGGCTGTAAGTAACATCTCGCGGTGTTCAATTCGCATAAAGCCTTCAGTGACTGTATGATCCAAGAAGTTTAGGAGTTCGTCATAATAACCGTTAACATTGAGCAATCCGCACGGCTTCTGACTTTCGCCGAGTTGTGCCCATGTAAGCACCTCAAAGATCTCTTCAAGTGTTCCGTATCCTCCAGGGAGTCCGATAAAGGCATCGGAAAGTTTGAACATTAAAGCCTTCCGTTCATGCATTGTATTAGTGAGGTAGAGTTTCGTTAGTCCTTTGTGTCCGACTTTATCTGCGATTGAATTCGGTATAACGCCGACCACTTCTCCACCTAATTGAAGAGCGGTATCAGCGATCTTACCCATTAACCCGACAGCAGCTCCGCCGTAAACAATTTTTATCTTATGTTGTGCGAGGTATTGAGCAAGTTCAACAGCAGCTTCTAAATAGACATCGCCTCGTCCGCTATTAGAGCCGCAATTAATACATATGGAGCTAATTGATTTCACGTTCATCTCCCTTAGCAACAATCCCAAATCCCTCCCGCACCAGATACCGCTCCCACCAAATCACTACTTCACCAAATTCTTCAATCCATTTCCAGCAAAATCTTTTCCCCCGCCGCCAGCACTTTCAATAAAACGCTTCTAGTGGTTAGGGTGTTAAAGGGGTGTAGGAAAAAGGCATTCAATAATCTAAACACGAAAAACAAGCTTGTAGAGGTTTTTTCAGGATATTTTGAAATTATCTTTTAAAAAGTGACCCATTCTCTAACCCTGCAAATCCATTGACCCTTCTTTCCTTTGGTGGTCTAATACGACAGTTTTGGCTCTTTTAAAACCGCTCACACCTCGCCAAACACTTAAGTGTTAACACATACCCCCACTCAGGGCTCACACCCTTCAGAGATTTAAGATTTCTAGAGTGGTGGGATGGATGAGAGCAGGAAATCCTATTAAAAAAGTCAAATGACCACGGATGATAAATAAAATGGCAGAAGCACACTCTGAAGAATTTGAAGAAGAACAACTTATCGTCTCACGTCAACGCGTTACTGATCACGGTGAAGTTTATACACCTAAAGCAATCGTTAATCAGATGCTCGATCTGGTCGCTCAAGAAACTGAACGCATTGATTCTCGCTTCTTATTAAATGCCCCTACGATTCAATCTCAAACAAAAATCGCTCTGAGTATATTTTCCAAAATGAGAAAAATGAATATCTTTCTATGGATATGCTTGTTCGGTTGTGTAAAAGTCTCGCTTACTAGATAAGCGATATCGTGGAGTTGAGAACATTGGGTGCAAAAAAAGATCTCTCCAATAAATGGAAGGATCGTAAAAAGTAAAAGTAATCTACAGGAGTAATTTGAGGACATGACAGTAAAAAAATCAGAATTATATTCAGTTCTTTGGGAAGCATGTAATAAATTAAGAGGTGGAGTAGAACCATCAAGATATAAAGATTATGTGCTAGTTTTGCTTTTCTTCAAATACGTATCAGATAAATACAAAGGGGAAAGATTCGCAGAGTTCACAATAGGCAAAAACGCCTCCTTTGATGATCTTGTAAAATTAAAAGGGAAGGAAGACATAGGCGAAAAAGTCGATAAGATTCTTCAGAAATTTTTAGAAGATAATAAACTTAAAGGTCTTCTTCCCGATGTTAGCTTTAACAATTCAGACGAACTTGGCAAAGGCAAAGAACTAGTCGATAAAGTCTCCGGGCTTATTGCAATTTTTGAAAATCCCGCAATCGACTTTAAAAGCAATGTAGCAAGTGGTGATGATATCATCGGCGATGCTTACGAATATTTTATGATGAAATTTGCCCAAGAATCTGGAAAAAGCAAAGGGCAATTTTATACCCCAAGCGAGGTTTCTAGAGTTATCGCTAGACTTATAGGAATAGGAGATATAAAGCTAGAAAGGGGCAGACGTTGGACTTTACACGACCCTGCAGCTGGGAGTGGTTCACTTCTTATTCGTGCGGCAGATGAGGCTCCTTTAAATGATAGTGGTAAATCTGTGGTAGATATATATGCCCAAGAAAAATACAGGGATACCGCCGGTCTTGCAAAGATGAATTTTATTCTTCATAACAAAGGCACGAGCGAGATCGTTAGCGCAAACACGTTATCAGATCCGCAATATACTGACAACTTCGGAGAGCTTAAAAAATTTGATTTTATTGTAATGAATCCTCCATTTTCCGATAAAGATTGGAGTGATGGTATTATTCCAAGCAATGATCAATTTGGTCGCTTTGGCAATGGTGAAGATGACTTTGGTATACCACCTGAAAAAAACGGTGATTACGCTTGGTTTTTACACGTGCTAAAAGCTTTAAAGAGCACTGGTAAGGCTGGAATTATTTTGCCTCACGGTGTTTTATTTAGAGGTAATGCAGAAGAAAATATTCGTAAAAAAATCTTACAAAAAAAATATATTAAAGGAATCGTAAGCCTTCCTGCAAACTTATTTTATGGAACTGGCATTCCTGCTTGTATTATTATTATCGATAAAGAAAAAGCGGAAAAAAGAAAAGGAATATTTTTTATAGATGCTAGTCAAGGTTTTAAAAAAGATGGCAATAAGAACAGACTAAGAGAGCAAGATATAGAGAAGATAGTTCAGACTTTTAATAATAATATTGAAATTGAAGGCTATTCTAGATTTGTAAGTAATGAGGAAATTGAAAAAAATGAATGGAATCTAAATGTGCCACGATATATTCAAAAAATCGATGATTCTCTTTCTCAAAATATCGCTTCACATCTTAAAGGTGGTATACCCAAACAAGATATAGATGCACTTTCAAAATTGTGGAGCGTTTCACTAGAGCTTAAAGATAAAATTTTTAAACTAATAGATAAGAAAAAGGAAGTTTATAAATTAGCCATCAGCCCTGAAATGATAGAAGATGCCGTTTTTAACGATCCAAATATCTCTAAGGAACTTAGTCGTGAAAAAGATAAGATGTTTAATAAATGGAAAGATGAGATAAGAGAAACTCTTTTAAATATAAATAAAGATACCAATCCTAAAACGCTAATACGTGAAATTTCTCAAAAACTTCTATCAGTTTATAAAAATACTATCATTTTAGATAAATACGAAGTTTATGATTCCTTACTTAATTATTGGAATGAAAAACTTCAAGATGATACTTATATTATTAAGTCGCTAGGTTATAAATCTGGAAGTGGGATTGATTATGAAGAGCAGAAAAAAACAAAGGCAAAAATAAAATCTTTTGAAGGGACTCTTATTCCTAAAGAAATTATTGCAAAAGAATATTTTTCTAATGAGTTAAAAAATATTGAAAAAATGAAAGATAACGCCGAGATGCTTAACTCTAAACTTCAAGAGCAAATAGAAGAAGAGGCAGGAGAAGATAGTATTTTTCAAGAAGTATTAAATGATGCTGGAGATAGCATTAGAAAAGGCAGACTTAATAAGAGAATTAAAGAGTTGGAAAATAAACTCGATAAGTCAAAGATTAAAAACGCTTTAAAAGAATCTGAAAAATATGATGAATACGATGAGTATAAAGCTTTAATTTCTTATAAAAAAGATTCTGAAGAATTAGCAAAACAAGAAAAGGCTATTAAAGATAAGGAAACAGAGCTCGATGAAAAGGTAAAAAATAAATATGGCAAACTTTCAGTAGATGAAATTAAATATTTACTTTTTGAAAAAAAATGGATGGCAATAATTCAAGCAGAAATCTTTGAAAAAATAGATTTAGTATTAAATGAAATTGTAGATAAAGTAGCTACTATTGCTAAGCGATATGATAAAACTTTAGGCGAGATTGAAAAAAAGACGGAGGAATCTAGAAAAGAAGTTCGCCTTGCTTTAGAAAGGATGGGATATAAATGGTAGAATGTCCGAAAGGTTGGGATAACTCCAAACTTGGTAATTTGTTGAAGGTAGAAACGGGCGTAGGCGATTTAAAAGATAGTGTTAAAGGTGGAAAATACCCTTTTTATGTACGCTCACAAATTATACAAAGGTTGAACACCTACTCTTTCGATTGTGAAGCTGTTTTAACTGCAGGTGATGGAGAAATAGGTAAAATTTTCCATTATATAGAAGGCAAATTCTCAGCCCACCAGAGAGTATATGTAATTTCAGGATTTACGAAAACAAAAGAGCAAGCAGTTTTAGGCAAGTATTTCTATTACTGGTTTTCATATTTCTTTTATAATCATGTAATGAAATACACTGCTAAATCTACTGTAAATTCTATTAGAAGAGAAATGATTACTGATATGTATCTTCCTCTTCCACCCATCAAAGAACAGCAAGCCATAGCCGATACCCTATCCACTTTTGATAAGCATATAGAAAATTTAACTGAACTGATAAAAAAGAAAAAAGCCATTCGTGATGGAGCATTAGAAGATTTGCTTACGGGGAAGGTAAGAGTTGATGGAGCAAAAGGCGAGTGGGAAGAGGGTGAGTTATCAACCATTGCAAAAGTTTATGACGGAACACATCAAACTCCGATATATACCAATAAAGGTGTGCCATTTGTAAGCGTGGAAAACATCAATAACTTAAATGAATCAGGTAAGCATATATCAGAAATTGATTTTGCAAGAGATTTTCCTGTTTATCCAGAATTTGGGGATATATTAATGACTCGCATTGGTGATATAGGCACACCGGCAATTGTAACAACAAAACGCCCTATCGCTTATTATGTAAGCCTAGCTTTGCTAAAAAACATTAGGATTAATTCAGTTTATCTGAAATATCATATTTTGAGCAGTTCCTTTAAGAAAGAACTTGATGAAAAAACTTTACACCATGCTACGCCAATAAAAATCAATAAAAATGAAATCGGTAAATGTTTGGTGTCTTTTCCAAAGAGTTTCAAAGAACAGCAAGCTATAGCCTCTATCCTTTCTTCAATGGATAAAGAATTAGAATGTCTTGAAAAAGAAAAAGCAAAAGATTTTAGAAATTAAAGAAGGTGCTATGGATGATTTATTAACTGGAAAGGTTAGAATTAGTATAAGGAGATATTAAATGCTTAATGTAGAAAAAGAAATAAATACACAAGAAAAAGTTAAATCTTGGATGATTGATGGTCTTGGGTATAATTTTTTAGGAAACTTAGCATATGAAAATAATAAATGCATAAAGCCTGAACTCCTTCAAGAGAATCTTAAAAAAAGAGGATATAAAAAAGAACAAATTGCAATAGCAATTTCGGAGCTTGAAAACGTTGCTGGGAATCAAGTAGATGGTTTATATGAAGTTAATAAAAGAGTTTATTCTCTACTTAGGTACGGCAAGCAAGGTGTAAAAGATAACGATAACAATCGTCAAACTGTTTCACTATATCGATTGGAAAAATATAGAAAAAAATGATTTTTACTTAGCTGAAGAAGTGTCCGTGCAATGTTACGATAGAAAATCGCACAAAAGACCAGACCTAGTAATTTATGTAAATGGTATAGCGTTAGCCATTATCGAACTAAAAAGGTCTTGTGTAAGTATTGGTGAAGGTATCCGTCAAAGTTTAACTAATCAAAAAAAAGAGCATATAAAAGACTTTTTTCACACTATTCAATTAATTTTTTCTGGAAGCATGTCTGAGGGGTTAAAGTATGGCACTATTGAAACGAAAGAAAAATATTTCTTAGAGTGGCGAGAAGATAAAAATGCTAAAGATAAATTATCAAAGACTATTAAAGAACTTCATACGGATAATAAATTACAGAATGCGATAATTTCATTATGCCATAAAGAACGTTTTTTATCATTTATACACGATTTTGTTGTTTTCGATGCTGGAGCAAAGAAAGTTGCAAGACATAATCAATACTTTGCTAACATTGCGGCTAGAGCAAAAATTAAAGCAAAAGAAGGTGGTATCATATGGAACACTCAAGGTTCCGGCAAGTCGCTCATTATGGTCTGGCTTGCTAAATGGATTATAGAAAATGTTGAAGATAGTCGTGTAGTAGTTATTACAGATCGTAAAGAATTAGATGAGCAAATTCAAAACGTTTTCTATGAGACAGGAGAAAACGCAACTCGTGCTAAAAGCGTAGATGATTTACGAGATTTACTAAATAAAAAAGAAGCAAATATCATTTGCTCTTTAATTCATAAATACGGGTATAATTCAGATGCTAAAATAAGCGATATCGATGAATATATAAAAGAATTATCAAAAAGCCTTCCTAAAGGATTTAAGGCAAAGGGTAATATTATAGCTTTTATCGACGAGTGCCATAGAACAAACTCTGGGAAACTACACCAAGCCGTTAAAACCATCATGCCTGATGCAATATTAATCGGCTTTACTGGCACGCCTCTCCTTAAAAAAGAGAAAAAAACGAGTCTCGAGATTTTTGGTCCCTATATTCATACTTATAAATTTGATGAAGGTGTGGCTGATGGAGTTGTGCTTGATCTTCGCTATGAAGCACGAGATATCGATCAAGATTTATCTAGTAAAGAAAAAGTAGACCTGTGGTTTGAAAATAAAACTAGAGGGCTAACTGAGCAAGCACAGATGAGATTAAAACAAAGCTGGACCTCGATGAATAAGCTTTATAGCGCAAGGCAACGATTAGAAAAGATAGCAAGCGATATTATTTTAGATATGACTATAACGCCACGCTTAAAAAATGAACGAGGTACGGCCTTATTAGTTGCAGGCAGTATTTATGAAGCTTGTAAATATTGGGAAATATTTAATAGTAAAAATTTTTCAAAGTGTGCCGTTGTAACTTCTTATGAGCCGACTGATGAGAGCGTTAGAACTGCTACTAGTGATTTAGATAGAGAAAGTGAAGAAGAATATAAAAAAGCTATTTATGAACGAATGTTAGGAGGGCAAACGTGTGCGGACTATGAAAGAGAAGCAAGGAGAAAATTTATAAATGAACCAGCTTCTATGAAACTTTTAATAGTAGTTGATAAGCTTCTTACAGGGTTTGATGCTCCTTCTGCTACATATATTTATATCGATAAATCGATGCGTGATCACGATTTATTTCAAGCAATATGTCGAGTAAATAGACCAGATGGTGAAGATAAAGATTACGGTTATATAGTCGACTATATGGATTTATTTAGAAATCTTCAGAGTACTTTTAATGATTATACGGGGGAAGCATTCGAGGATTACGATAAGGAAGATGTAGAAGGACTTCTTAAAAATCGCTACGATGAAGCTAAGGCAGAAATGGAGAGTGCAAGGGAAGCTATTAAAGACCTTTTAGAAAATGTCGGCGATAAGCCAAAAGATGAAGATCATATAAGATATTTTGTTGGCGATAGTGGCATAAGTGAGTCAGAAGAATTCATTAAAAAAAGAGAAACTCTTTATTCTTTAGTTTCTTCCTACACTAGATCTTTTTGTAATTGTTGCGACAAATTAGTTAGTAATTATGATTATACTGAAAAAGAAATAGATAAGATTAGAAGAGAGATTGGTGTTTATAATAATATCAAAAAAATGGTTCGTATGAGTAGTTGTGATTATATTGACTTAAAGTTGTATGAACCCGATATGCGCTATCTTTTAGATACTTATATTAAGGCAGAAGAGGCTAAAATCATTAACAATTTAAATAATATGAGTTTAGTTGAAATTTTTGCTGATAATAATACGAATGTACCAATAGATGTTTATAATGAACTTCCTGGTGACCATAACGCTAGGTCGGAAATAATAGAGAATAATATTAAATATGAAATAGTTAAAAAAATGCCGCATAACCTAATATATTATCAAAAATTATCAGATATACTAGAAAGCGTCATAGAACAAAGAAAGAAAGGTGCTTTAGATTACAAAGAATATTTAAACCAAATTGTAGAACTTACAAAAGCTATTCTGCACCCAGAAGAAAGTGGAAGATATCCTGATTCTATAAAAAGCAGCGGAGCGAAAAGAGCGTTCTATGATTTTTTTGAAGAGGATGAGAAATTAGCACTTTCAATCGATAAAGCAATATACGATTCCTATGAAACTAATTGGAAAGGGAACTTGCAAAAGCAGAGAAAAATTCAAGGTGCTATATTTAATAGCTTAGAGCAGTCTGACTACGATGAAACTAAGGCAAAGAAGCTAGTTGAAGAAATTTTTGAAATTGCGAAAAGGCAAGAAGAATATGACATTTAATAATCACCTTATAGGAGGCATTCCTGTCGAGATTACAAGGAAGAAAAATATAAAAAATTTGTATATAAGAGTCGCTCCTCCTCAAGGAGAGGTAGTAGTAAGTTCTCCTAATACTTGCACTGATGAAGAAATAAAATTTTATGTCCTTAAAAGGCTTCCTGATATAATGGCAGCAAGAGAGCGTATGAAATCGCAAATTAGGCAAAGTCCTAGGGAGTACGTCTCTGGCGAGTCCCATTATTTATGGGGCAAATCTTATATGCTTCAAGTTATCAAAGAAGGTAAGAAATATATAATTAAACAAGTTCCTAATAAGATTATTTTTACAGTCCCTGAGGATGCTACGAGAGAATCAAAAGAACGGGCGTTTAACGAATGGTATAGAAGAGATTTAAAAAGAGTTCTTTCTAATATAGTAAAACCTATTGAGCAAAAAATAGGAGTTTCTGCTAATGAATATTGTATAAAAAATATGAAAACAAAATGGGGAACTTGTAATATAGAAAAGCGTAGAATTTGGATAAATCTTCAACTTGCAAAGAAACCTATTGAATGTCTTGAGTATATAATCACTCATGAATTATTGCATCTTATAGAAAAGAATCATACGCATAAATTTTATGCTTTAGTAGAAAAATATTATCCTACGTGGAAGGAAGCTCAAAAGAAACTGGAGCAGATGCCTCTGGATTACTTAGAAAGCGAGACACCCACTTTGAGCTAAAATCCAAGCCTTTACTAATATATTGATATTATTAAACTATTACAACCTTAGCCTTTGCGTATCTGAATTGCAAAGCTCTCGGCAAGAAAGGTACCAGCAACTCTTCCCAACCGACGCATAATGAACAGTTTTTTGCTTCGCTAGATAAAGCCATACCAAGAGGAACTTCCAAAATTGACTAACAACACTGACACATTCAGTTAATTGGTGTAATGTCACTAGGTAATGGTAGATTTGTGCCTAACACTAGAGAAATTCTCTTTAGATGGTAGTATCGAATAATCCATTTATAGGAGGAATTTTTGAGCGAAGCCTGCATCTGCACAAGTTATACGGATAAACTTTTCACCTTTGTTACGGCGGTTCCTACGCATATTCTTCTTTTTTCACTTGCCGCACTAGTTATATTTATACTGGTCTACTACACTAACAATAAAGGATTTAATCCTTTACACCGAGCAGCAAGCAAAACTTCACTTCGCAGTTCGGTTATTAAAGAGAAGAAGAAATACTACAATCGAAACCTATCAGCTCGATACGAAGATTTTCTTATTCTAATAAGCACACCTTCTAGGAAGTTGTTTTATCTATATTTAGCTGTTTTTATACTTTTATTCTTTATAAGCCATTCATGTATATATATGCCATCTTGGTTAATTTGGTGTGCAGATGAGAATGCTCTTCAGAATTTTTTTGCAGCTTTGACTGGAATTGGTGCTCTGATTTTTGCGCTTATTATCTTTATCTCAGAACTTGACCGAAAAAATATAGGCAAACTTCTCACTCGAGTTTTTCTCATCAGAACCAAACTTCTTTTTTTGCTCTCATTATGTCTTTTCTCCTTCCTCATATTTCTAGGACCAACAATTAACATAGTGGCAATTATTCTGCTGCTTCCATTGTGTATACTGACTGTTCTTGCCGTATTCCGAGTAATTCAACTTACTCTTAGTCAGACTCAAACGCAAAGTTTGATTGACAAATTACTCCGAAGAGACTTGGTTATTCATGTTGAGAATTCGATCTCCCGCAGAATTTCAAAAAACATTATTCGAGATTTTCTAACAGAAGAAACGGATAATATTGAATTTTGTCCATGGATATTTCGTCGGGAAGAATATGATCATGTTATTCATCCAAACTCTGGAACGGTAATAGATATCGATCTTAAACAGCTAAGAAAAGTGTTAAACAAAATTGCTTCAAAAACAATCACACCTGCTTCAATTAAACCAGAAGGGGAAGATCTACCTCCCGACCGATATGAAAGAAAGGAAAAAGAAGTTCTAGCTTACTTGCGGAAGTGCCTCGATGATAAAATAGAGGATTCCGACAAGACTATTCTCTCGATTAAAAAAGGACACCTCACTTTGCATGAGCTGCAAGAAGTTCAACAGTTGATTAAAACTGCGTATAAGATTAAAAGAAAAACAACAAACGAAATTGAAGAGCTTAGAAATGTCCTTAAAGAGATAAAAGATAACTTCATATTTGCATTAGCTAATAATTATGGTGGACAAGTTGATAGACTTGTTGAGACCTACACAAACCTTGCCGAGGAGTTCCTAAAAGTCCTTTCAAGATACCCAGCGCAATACGATCTCAAGGCTGCAAGAAATGAAATATCAAATAAGTTCTGGGGCGAGTCATGGGAAGAAATTAATTGGCTCGTTGATGATATTAGGGATATCACTGAATATTGTTTGAGGAACGCCGAGTCAATCTTGACAAATGATCTTCATTCTTCACTGCATTTGCCAATTTCTATTTGCTCTCGAGCGATCAAATATTCTGATAACTTTCTGTTTCAAAGTTTTTTGCCATCTTTAACTTCCCAATTTAACTATGGTCATCGAATTACTAACAACGAGATTAGAAACCTAGTGCTCGATAACTGCGTCCGATACCCTAAAGAACTAGGCAGCTACTACATTACGCCCCAATTAACGAAGAAACACCTGTCACAACAAGAACGAGAAAGAATAGGCGATATGATCTTATATTTATCTTCCTTTTATGCTGAATTGATCAGAGAAGCCTATTTAAATGAAGATACGATCCTCGTGAACAAATTTATTGATGGATTAAATAGTTGTGCTGATGATTTTAGACCATCTTCCGATCGTTGGAACATGAAATATCTTAAAGAACGTTTAAAGGTAGCTGCTACCGAAGATGAAAGAAAAATGCTTTCTGAACAAATTAAAGAACAGAAATTTCTGGAAGAACTTGAATCTAAAATCTGCAGTAGAAAAAGAGAAGTATCATTTTACGTTGCAACAAAGTTGCTTGATGGAGTTTATTCTAATAATGGTGTCGATTGGAGCAAAAGTTTTAAAAAGGCTTTAGATCTCCTCCCCTCGGACTTTTTCCAACTATTTGTCATTTTTTCTGATAAAGCTAATGGGCTTGATCCTGAAAGTATAAATTCCATTGGTCCATGGCAAAGATCAATATCTGAAAAAGAAATATCTCGGACTGGGATAGATAAAAATCTTTCTGAAGTTTTTTGTATCAAACTATTGTCGAGCCCCTCCATGATCAATGATTCGATCGATCCAACCACTATTAATGCAGAGATGAGTCTACTATGCGAGCCAAATGGCGAACTTCGCAAAACACTAATTTCTATTAAATCTAAAAAAACGCAATTAAAAAATATTTTAAGCGATGAACAGTGGTCTAGCATAAACAAAGTACAACAATTTTTCGATAAAATCGTCGAAATTAATAAGAAAAATGAGGAATTAAAAAAGCAAATATCCTCCCTTTCTGATAAGAAACTAAATAATTTTAAGGAAAATACGATAAAATTTTTTAAGCAACATTTACTGCTAAGACCAATATTGGACTCAGTTTTTAATTGTTACGTTGATAGAACAACTGAATATGAAACTAAAGATGTCGTTACCATAGGGTTAAATCAGATTAGCGATAAAGCAATTTTCATTGAACCATGGGATGTCTCTTATCGTAGATTGGAACAGGGCTATGGACAGGCTTATGGCGAAAGTATAGCGCTTGGCGAGAATCTCTACCTCTTCCGCAAATTGAAGGAGTTTGTCGTCGCTGATCAACGAAGTAACCTGCTCAATCACATTAAAAATAATAAGAATTCGATACTGATTCTGATCAACGTTAGTGAATATATATTATTTGAGGAGTTGGGCTTGAATTTCACGTCTAATTATAAGCTTCCTACTAGAAGAACGGAACATCGCTTTGCTGGCATACTTGACATTAATGGATCAGGCATTGATGTATTTTCATTGTATATGCGTAGTAAAGAATCAGGGGTTTTTATTATAAATAAGGCATTAAAAATTAAAATTGAACAATTTGCACCTTTTGCCCCTCTTAGCCCTTCTTTTGAACAGCGCAATGAGATCGGATTTGAAATATTAGATCTTAATATTAATGATGATCGAAGAAATGAACTTATTCAAATAGCACCAGATTGGTTAATAAAAGTATCCAATGATGAAAAAGAGCAAGAAAATTACCTGCGCAGGCGTGCTCAAGTCACAGTTATTGAACGAATGAGAATTACAAAAGCGGAGCCAGATGAAAAAGACTTCACCCCTGGATTTTGGATTCCTCTTGAAGATCTGGAGTAACGTTGCCGGTGTTTTTATTTAAAGTCCCCCATCCTTACCGAACGCTTTGCAACTGGGGTAGTTAAACTTTAAAAATTATAATAATTAAATAATATAAAAGCGTTGGTGAAAATTTTGAGTTTAGCTAAGTGAGTATCCTAAATTACTTTATCTCGCTTGGTACCTTTTATGGCGCTATGAGACTATTTCTTAAAATTACGATTGGTGGTTTTTTGGAGGTAAGGCCCCTTTATCGCCACCCCTTACCTCTGCCGACTTAAAGCTTTTGTTACTACCTTTAGCCATACTTTGCAGCTCTTTCTTAGTTGTTGAAGAAAAAGTTAATATTGTAACAGAATAGATTAGAACTCTACGGGCAGTGATTATGAATGAACTTAATCAGATCAATTCTCTTTTAAAGCGCGTTCCAAATGAAGGGGCACCAGTAGTGTGCTTAATTACCGGCTCCAGTGGTTGCGGAAAGACACACTTGGCGAAAGCTCTTGCCGCTGCTTTAGATCAAACTCGTTCCGAAGTCTGTTACTTTGATAGTAATGGAGTGCCCTCACTCAATGAAATGGTGAAAGAGTTTGGCTCACCACAAAAGTGGCAGGAGATAACCACACACCGTTGGCTCGCTCATATTGCTCAAGTGAAAAAGCCACTTGCTATCCTCGAGGGTAGCTTTAACCCTCACTTTGCCGTAGAAGGGTGCCATTTTTCCGGACTCACAACTTACTGTATAGTTGTTCTTACCTGCGCGGAAAAAATTTGGGAAGAGCGTCTCCGTGGTCCACGCGCTCAGGAAGATCTAATCACAACAGACATGCGTAATTGGAACCGATTTCTTGTTGAGGAAACAGTCAAACTCGGCGGAGTAGTCGTAGACACGAGCGCATCCAATGTTACTGAAAACATAATTCAGATCACACAATTGCTTATGCCCTTACTTGAAAGTAAAATCAGAAACACATGATACTATCACTGCACAAAAAACCGATAACTGATTTTTCTATTGAGAACACGCTACATCATCGCGATCGCGGCTCCTTTCCCACTTGGCTTGATGCTTTTTTACGAGGTCCTGGAAACAACATCCCCTTAGCAGATGGTCTCCTTCAAGAACAGCGCTGGTGGTTAGGTCCTGAATTGTTGCCATTAAAGCAACTTATACCTAAATGCGGACCAAATTGTGAATATCACGAAGATGACGCTAGCTGGAAGAGACGCACCACCGAAATCGCACAAGCTATTAACAACGGGACTAAACTACCTCCACTAATCGCTGAGTATCGCGATGGCAAACTCTTCCTTGCTGATGGCAATCACCGACACGGCGCTCTAGCCCTCATCGGCGAAACTCAATACTGGACAGCGATTTGGTTTAACTCAAAAGAAGATTTAGATCGTTATCGTAAAGATTTGTCTGACTTCCAAGTTTTTTAGCTAAATTTGTCCATTATAAAAAATCCGACTTGTTGAAATATAAGAAGAAGTTTTTTAAAGCGAAGCTTAAAAAAACTGTCTCTCAGGAAGTCAGATGAAAGCATTCATCCTGCCTTGTGAATATCACGAAGATGACGCTAGCTGGAAGAGACGCACCACCGAAATCGCACAAGCTATTAACAACGGGACTAAACTACCTCCACTAATCGCTGAGTATCGCGATGGCAAACTCTTCCTTGCTGATGGCAATCACCGACACGGCGCTCTAGCCCTCATCGGCGAAACTCAATACTGGACAGCGATTTGGTTTAACTCAAAAGAAGATTTAGATCGTTATCGTAAAGATTTGTCTGACTTCCAAGTTTTTTAGCTAAATTTGTCCATTATAAAAAATCCGACTTGTTGAAATATAAGAAGAAGTTTTTTAAAGCGAAGCTTAAAAAACTGTCTCTCAGGAAGTCAGATGAAAGCATTCATCCTGCCTTGTGAATATCACGAAGATGACGCTAGCTGGAAGAGACGCACCACCGAAATCGCACAAGCTATTAACAACGGGACTAAACTACCTCCACTAATCGCTGAGTATCGCGATGGCAAACTCTTCCTTGCTGATAGCAATCACCGACACGGCGCTCTAGCCCTCATCGGCGAAACTCAATACTGGACAGCGATTTGGTTTAACTCAAAAGAAGATTTTGATCGTTATCGTAAAGATTTGTCTGACTTCCAAGTTTTTTAGCTAAATTTGTCCACTACAAAAAATCCGACTTGTTGAAATATAACCTAACCACTTCAAAAGAATTTTAACTCGCTCTTGGGACACTATAAAGAAAGCTCCTTAGAGTGAATGTAGGAAATAAATTTTTTCTCATCAGTTTTTTTATAAGCCACCTCTTGATGCGATCTATCCGCAATTTCTTTAGCAGTTAACCCTCCGAGATCTCGTCTCACCAATAACAACACCTCACGTTCAGAAGTATTAAAGTTAGATAGGTCTAGCTCGCTCTTAGCAATATACCTCTCTCCTACATAACCGTTTGGATAAAAGACTTCATCCACTTCAAGCAACCCTTCTTCAACCATTGAGGCAAAGTAAAGGTTGAAATCATCAATCACAGGACCGTAATCAATTTTAACATAGCGCGTGCCAGTAATTGACAATCCGAACTCTTTGCACGCTTTAAAATCCGCATAAAATAGAAGCTTATTTAAGTTCGTCTTTTGACAGCCGCCTTTGCAAAAAAATTGAATAACACTTTTAAGTCTATTTAAATCAAACTTTCGATAACCTGAGTACTCATCAACATCATTCTTAGTAAAAACAACTTCAAATAACTTCGATATAACTTCACTCCTACGAGGAGTCAGTGCAGATATTAAATCGCGTCTTCTTTCTGGTGAAAAACTGCCTCTGTTTTCTTTTAATAAACGCAATATATTTAATGGCTCTCTAAGTAACCCTAAAACTCTTTCGTGCGATTCACTTTGAAGTGCCCCATTTTCATATCGACTAAGTGTAGCAACGCCCCATCCAAGAAGATCAGCTAACTCAACTTGTAAAAACCCATATTGCTTTCGAAACGCTACTATCTCTTCAGGTTGAGTCCATCGATGTCTCTTCCTATATTCACGAAATGCAGAATCATTCGGATCGCTATCTGGATCATAAAAATCGGTGCCACATTTTTTACAAACAAAAATAGTAACAGGCACATCAATTGTGTCACCTCTTACTTGAAAAGATTCTAAACACTCTTTCCGTTTGAGTTGAGTTTCTTTTTCACAGTTTGGACAAAATCCTTTGGTTATCATACTAACCTCCTTTATCGATATACGTTCCTAAGAGGATATTCTGCTTCGTGAAACGAAATACATATAACTGCTTGGTGCGTACCTGTCTTAACAACCTTCACTTTAATATAAACCGGTCGCTCACAGATCTTTTTACCAAAAGTCCAAACGTTCCCTTTAAACTTTAGATCAAGATCTGCATCTGGTTCTGAACAGTAGTCTTCAACCTTTAAGTTCATGACCTCTTGCCTGCAATTTTTGATAGTGAACCCCATCCTTAGTAAAGCATCGCGGTTCTTTTCTCTGGGGATGAGATAGAACTTGCCGCCTGCTTTAAGTATCTGTCTGAGATCATCAAAAAAGATCTTAACTGCCTCTTTGTCAGCCATAACCACTTTAAAAATTAACTCCCTTTATATTTGTAGTTTATATATCAATTGATATATTTGTCAATTAAAAGTTACCAATTGATTAGTTGTGCTTCTTATAACTATATGAAATTACTATATGAAATTATTAGCAAATAATATTTTAGCGGGATGCTAATTTTATGGGTAGCACCACTCCAAAGAGGGAAATTCACTTTCTTGATACCTCGAATGTTATGGTGTCCTGCCTCTGATAAAAATGGACTTTTGTTATGTCACAATAGAGCGATCGCCCTGATCTGATTCAAGCTCTCCCCAGAAAACAATCCTCTTCCCAAAAACAATCCTTTTTATGTTTTTGCCACCCTTCAACTTCAGAAACATTCGGAGTGCTCTCTTATTTTGCGTTGAGACTAAAATCCAATAATGCATAACTCTCCTCTCTTTTTAAAAAATCCATATCTCAAACCTCAAAAACAAGCAGCAAAAAAGACGGATTGCAAAATCGATTAAATCTGAGAATATTGCCCTATGAAAGGAGAGATAAATTGGTATTATTTACTTAATGGAAAGTCGATTGGTCCCTTCTCTAAGAAGCAGTTACTAGCGATGGCTTCCTCAGGAACTATCCAGAAGAACACACTCGTTTGGTGTTCTGACGATACTCAAGGGTGTGCCCCGTTAGAACAAGCCTTCGCATTTAAAAAAGAATCACCATCAGCGCCTTTAAATACACCCTCAAGCACCCCCTTAAATGACACCCCTACGGAAGAAGTGCTAACTCAAACTACGGAAGAGTTTAAGGAGCAAAAGATACCTTTTTTCTACCATTCATTACGACGCTACTTTGCCAGATGCTTGGATTACACTATTTGTGAATACCTAATAAAAATAATATTCTTTGCATTAAATCCGATTGCTGCAAAGGAATTTTTTACTTACATTGAGAAATCAGAACTCTCATTTGTAGTCTTATTTTTTATTTATGCTATAACCTTATTTCTCAACGCAGCCTTGATCGGTTATACAGGAACAACCATTGGTAAGTGGCTTTTTGGGATAAGAGTTGTAGATTCAACGGGCTCTCCTATCAGTTACAAACGTGCCCTTCATCGAGAATTTTTAGTCTGGCTAAGAGGAGTTGGGCTTGGCATCTTCCCGATAATTTTTGGCACCTTATTGTACCAATCTCATCAATTTGAAAAGAATAACAGCACATCTTGGGATCGAGATCTAAAGCTATCAGTAGTTTACCGAAAGCCAGATTTTCGCCAATTTTTTCTTGGACTTATTGCATACGACATAATAAGTATTTTATTAACACGACTTCATAAAGCATTACTTGACGTTGTTGATATGTAGATGTTGGCACATAAATTATAATAACTAGAAAACCACAAGGCTCTTTTACCACTACACAAACAAATTAAAACCTTAATTGAAGAAAACAAGCTGAATAAGAAAGAAGCTTCACTGACTTCTAAGCCTAAACACTTTTTAAAAGTTCCTAGCTGAAGGGCGGCACCAGAAATCTCACGTGAGAGCTTTCATAATATCTTTATAAAATATCACTCATGAAAATACGCCCAATCACCAATCAGTTCATACGATCCACAGAATTTAGAGTCTTGCTCCATAATACGACCAGCGACCTCACAATAATTCTGTTTTGGAAGGTAATAAAACTCATCGAACATAAATACCCCACTAACCGATAGCTTCCAACGATTCCCTTTCCAATAAGGAGATTGACTTAAAACTTCATATTTATACTCGTTATAAGCGGCCAATCCTGGAGTTGGAAGTGTTGCAAAGTATTTAGGCACAAGCGCTTCTAAATTAGGGGGTGGTGCATCGTTTTCAACTTCAAAAGTCTTGATAGCGTGTATAAGGTCTTTACTTTTTAGAGCAAGACGTTCTAAACCTGCAAATTGCAATTTAATTGCAAAGGAAGATCCGTGTATTAACACCAGACCTATTATTGCCGCACTAAACATCTTTACAACTCGATCTCCCCTGTTAGGACCTGTTAGAAACTTAATAAAATTGAGCAGTATAGATATAAGTATAAAACAGATCAAACCTCCCATTACTGCACTAGAAGCAAAGTGTACTGTTCCACTTAACGTTGCTTTAAGCGGTGACCAAGGTAATACTGCCACCGCATTTACGATAATAAAAATAACTGTAACAACCAAAGCAAAGAAAAATAATCCAAAAAACTTTATTAGAAACTTTATTAGAGATCTGCGATCTAATGACCTACCACTTAAAAGTTTTGATATTATCGATAAATTCATAGCTAACCCTTCGCACCATCTTTTTGGCTAAACTTCTCTGCAATCCACATCTTCACCAACGACTGCCTAGCAGCTCCAAAACGTCGAGCTTCCTTGTCTAAACTTGCAATTACCCAAACAGGAAAGTCAATATTGACCCTCTTAAGTTCAGTGTTAACTCGTCGAGCTTTTGATTTATCAAGGTATTGAGTAACATCATCACCACGCTTAAAAGTAGCATCAAAATCTTTGGCTTTAATTTTCTCCATATAGTTCTACACTATTATACACATTCACCTTTTAACGAAATTAACATTTACATATCTCTTAGCGATATTCTAGAAATTTTTTCAAGAGATCAATCACGAAAATACACCCAATCACCAATCATTTGATACGATCCGCAGGATTTTGGGTTTTGATCCATAGTAGATCTTTTAGTTCGACAATAGTTCTGGTTTGGGATGTAAAAAAACTCATCCAACAGAAATACCCCTTCAACTGATAGCTTCCAATAACTCCCATTCGTAGCAGAATTGAAAACATTATAGTCGTACTCACGATACCTTGCCAACCTTGGAGTTGGAAGTGTTGCAAAGTATTTAGGCACAAGCGCTTCTAAATTAGGGGGTGGTGCATCGTTTTCAGCTTCAAAAGTCTTGATGGCGTGTATAAGGTCTTTACTTTCTAAAGCAAGACGTTCTAAACCTGCAAATTGCAAATTGACCGCAAAGAAACCTCCAAATATTAATATTACAACCATCATTGCTGCGCCAAACATTGTGGCAACCCCATGCCACCTATCTGGGCCTACCAAAATCATAATTAAACTAATCGGTATAGATAAAATCGCGTAAAACACCAAAACTAGCAAACCTACCCCCCATAAAAGAGAAAGCAAGAACCACTCCTTCACTAATTAACGGTGCTTTTAGGAATGACCAAGATGATACTGCCAACGCATTTACAATAATAAAAATAACTACAACAAATAAGGCAATTAGAGATAGTATAGAAAAGCACTTTAAAGGAGAAAGGTCGTCTTTCTCCTTTTTTAGCCACCATTCATTTTCATCTGACTTATCAAGACACGGAGTGGCACCGTCATCATGCTTAAAAGTGTTATCAGAATCTATGTCTTTTTCCATATAATTCTACGTTATTATACACATTCACTTTTAAACAAAATCACCTCTATATATCTCTTAGCGATATCCTAAGGAGCATTCCAAAGAATCAATCAACACTATAAAACGCCCAATCACCAATTAAGAGATATGATCCGCAGGATTTAACGTTTTGCCTCATGGGAGAATCCGCGATCTCGCAATAGTTCTGTTCCGGAAAGTAAAGAAACTCACTGGACAAAAGTGGTAATTTGACTGATAGCTTCCAACGATTCCCCTTCCAATAAGGAGATTGATCTAAAACTTCATATTCATACTTGTTATAAGCAGCCAATCCTGGAGTTGGAAGTGTTGCAAAGTACTTAGGCACAAGCACTTCTAAATTAGGGGGTGGTGCATTGTTTTCAACTTCAAAAGTCTTGATAGCGTGTATAAGGTCTTTACTTTTTGGAGCGATACGTTCGCAAGCTACGTATGGTGATTCAAGTACAAATCCCATTGCATACATTGGCAACATAAACGTCATTGCTGCGCTCAACATTATGGCAACTCCATGCCACCTATCGGGACCTATTAAGATCATAATTAAACCTATCGGTATAGCTAGCATCGCCAAAAACAGCAAAGCCACCAGCAGCATGATTAAAGGATACATTAAGTATTGGTTGCTCAGCACTCCTTTGATTGGTGACCAAGGTGATACTGCCATATCAGCCACGATAATGTTTATAGCTGCAATAAATAGAAAGGTGAGACATATTATAAAAAACAACTTTAAAGGAGAAAGATGATTTTCCTCAGCCTCCTTTTTTAGCCACCATTCATTTTCATTTGACTTATCAAGACACGGAGTGGCACCATCACCATCCTTAAAAGTGTTATCGGAGCCTATATCTTTTTCCATATAATTCTACGTTATTATACACATTCACTTTTTAACAAAATCACCTCTACATATCTCCTAGCGACATCCCAGAAGCTTTCCTAAGAGATCTCTCATAAGAATGCACCCAATCACCAATCAATATACGTGGTCCACAGAATCTAGAGTCTTGATCCAAAGTATAAATAGTGTCATCACAATAGTTCTGTTCTGGAAGGTAATAAAACTCATTAAACAACATCTCTACTTCGATTGATAACTTCCAACGATTTCCTTTCCAAGCAGGATCTAAAACTTCATATTTGTACTCGTTATGGGCAGCCAAGTTAGGTCTCGGAACTGTTGCAAAGTATTTAGGCACAAGCGCTTCTAAGTTAGGGGGTGGTGCATCGTTTTCAGCTTCAAAAGTCTTGATAGCGTTTATAAGGTCTTTACTTTCTAGAGCAAGGCGTTTTAAACCTGCAATTTTCAATTCAGTTGCAAAGAAACCTCCAAACGTTAATATTACAAACACTATTGCTGCGCCAAACATTGTTGCAACCCCATGCCACCTATTGGAACTTATCAGAATCATAATTAGACTAAGAGGTATAGCTAGCATCGCAGAAACCGGTAAAGCTCTCTGCAGCAGGATTAAAAGAAACACCACATAACGGCTACTCAGCGCTCCTTTAATTGGTGTCCAAGATGATACTGCTATATCAGTCAAGATAATGTTTATAGCTGCAAAAAATAGACCAGCTAGACATATTATAAAAAACCACTTTAAGGGAGAAAGATCGCCTTCCTCATTTTTTAGCCACCACTTATTTTTATTTGACTTATCAAGACACGGAGTGGCACCGTCACCATCCTTAAAAGTGTTATCGGAGCCTATATCTTTTTCCATATAGCTTCACCCTTCATCTTTTTAAAAGCATTGTACAGAGATTAACCTGTCTCTATCTTCACAACAAGTAGTAACCTACCCCCCTGCTACTATCCTTTACCTTTTTCAAGCAGCAAAAAGCACGAACCCACACCCTCGCTATGGCTTTAATTTTGTTTTTCAGTGGATATCAAGATCTCTAACTCATACACCTAAGCGCCTCTACATACTTTTCAAGCACCATTTTCAGTTTAAGGGAATATTTTCTAAGTTTGACAGGAATAACCTTAAGACGCTTCCCAGATAGACAAATCTTCAGAGCATTGAGCGCCATTTCTAAAGTAAGAAAACGAAAAGGATCGACACTCCCTCTCTCGTTATCTGTCAGCCTTGTTTATAACACACTCTCCGTTAAAAACGGCTCCCTCATGTACTTCAAAACTAGGAGAGATAACTTTTGCCGCAATCTGTGCCCCCCGATATGCAACAAGCTTTTTTCTAGCAAACACCTCACCTTTTAACTCCCCATACACTTCAAAAACATCAGCTTCCAAAACCCCCGCCAAGACACCTTGCTTCTCCACCACCACTTGAGATGCAGAAAAGAGCTCCCCCTCTAAATTACCCTCAATCCGAACAGGCTTATCAAAATTAACCTTTCCGACAACGGTAGTACCCGCCGGAAACGGAGTCTCAAGAACGGCGTTTTCTAGATTTTTTAGAGACTCTTCCTCAAACGACGAAATCGTTCTCTTTTCTTCCGTAGTAGCAACATCTGCCACAGGCTCCGTTTCTTGCCCCCGTTCTTTTGCCTTTCCAAACCAAAAAGCCACATCGCCTCCACAACACTGACTCAACGCCCCTCATGATACTCCAAAATTCAAGCGCGACCAACCCCCTTGTAAAACAATATTTTCAATCTTAAAAAGGTAGAACTATTTTATAACATTAACACTTCATCTGTTGGCATATTTCGTTGTCATTGCTAACATAGAGAGTGTTTTTTCGTACACTATCTTTATTGCAGGAGGTCATAGTGGTTCGACGTTTTTTATCAAGGATTTTATTACTCTGGCTTAGTCTATCTTTTCCATTAACAGATCTCTACGCACAAGCATCAAACAGCCATAAACCTTTGACCGCTCCCCGTTATTCACTAAACCCCTCAAAAGTTCAGCTAAGCGTTATTAAAGAGACTTTCGGACCACCACTCCCCCTTCCCGCCTCCATAGCGGCACTTACACCATCTTTTCTAACCGTCAATTCACGTGGCGAAGTGTACATGAGAACTATCCCTCTCTTAAAAGACCATCGTGGATCAGTTATCGGGAGAAATCAGAGGGGCGATCTTATTATTTACTCTGTCGATCCCGCCCTACACGCTTTAAGTAAAAAATTAGTACAACAAGCGAATGCTCCGCATGTAGCGGTTGTAGCAATGGATCCAAAAACAGGGCGCATCCTCGCCATGGCAGAAAAATCTGCTTCACTTTCGCACCCACTCTTGCACAGCGAATTTCCTGCAGCTTCTCTTTTTAAAGTAGTGACAGCCGCTGCGGCACTAGAAACGGGGTTGGTAGCTCCAACTTCCAAGATCTATTATCGCGGTGGCATATATCAGTTAAATCAGAACAACTACACCGTGAGTCCACGTTATGACAAAAACTTCATGCAGCTAGATCTCGCCTTAGGCAAATCATGCAACCCCGTTTTCGGTAGAGTTGCTCTTAAATATCTCAAACCGGCACGTCTACGCAGCTACGCTCGACAGTTCGGTTTTGATACCGATTTAGCTTTTGATATTCCGTTGTCTGATAGCCATGCCGTAATTCCAAACGACAACTACGGACTTAGTAGAACGGCTGCCGGATTTGGCGATGTCACGATTAGCCCTATCCATGCAGCGACACTGATGTCAGCCGTAGCGAATAACGGTCAGATGACGCGCCCTTACGTTGTGGAAAAGGTAATTAGTAAAGATTCGGTTTTACGTTATGCTGCCAAGCCGAAACAACTTGGACAAGTAGCAAGACCTGAAACAGCTAGAAAGTTAATGCAGATGATGGAAACAACAACGCTACAGGGAACAGCACGTAACGATTTTACTTATAAAGGGAGGCGCCTTCTCCCTAATATTCGCGTTGCTGCAAAAACCGGTACATTACGCGGAAAAAATCCGATCGGTTTAAACAGATGGTTTATTGCTGCAGCTCCTATTGAAAATCCAAAGATCGCAGTGGCAGTGCTAGCCATAAATCCAGTCAATACAGCAGCACGTCCAGCTCAGATTGGAAAAAAATTAATTGAACAATATTTAAATAAAAAATAGTTATGGAACGCATTTATTTATTTAATACCTTAACACGTGAGGTTGAAGAGCTTAAACCAATTTCACCTGGTAAAGTCGGTTTATATTGTTGCGGTCCTACCGTTTATAATTTCCAACATATCGGCAACTTCAAAACATTCCTTTTTGAAGATATCCTCACGCGCACCCTTCGCTACGCTGGTTATGATGTAACGCACGTTATGAACATCACAGATGTTGGACATCTGACAGGAGATAACGATGAGGGCGAAGACAAAATGGCGCTCGCTATGCGTCGCGAAAAAAAGAAGTCTGAAGAGATCGCAGATTTTTACACCACGAAGTTTTTTGAAGATTGGGATAAATTAAATTTAAAACGTCCTGATATCGTCTGCAAAGCAACTCAACACATCGCAGAGATGATTGAGTTAATCAAAAAGATTGAAGCTGCTGGTTGTGCTTATCAAGCAGGCGGAAACGTTTATTTTGATGTTTCAAAGTTTGAACAGTACGGCAAATTGGCAAAGCTAGATCTTGAAAAGCTGCGTGCTGGTGCGCGTGTTGATTTAGACCAACACAAACGAAATGCTTTTGATTTTGCCCTTTGGTTTACAAAATCAAAGTTTGAGAATCAGGAGATGACGTGGGACTCTCCTTGGGGCAGAGGCTATCCTGGTTGGCATATTGAGTGCAGCGCCATGTCCATGAAGTATCTTGGTGAAGAGTTTGATATTCATTGTGGCGGAATTGATCACATCCCCGTCCATCATACCAATGAAATTGCACAATCAGAAGCTGCCGTAGGGCATCAATGCGTTAGGATCTGGATGCACAGTGAATTCCTATTACTCGACAAACAGAAGATGTCGAAATCCACAGGTGGGTTCTTAGTCTTAAATGATATCATTGAAAGGGGTTTCGATCCTCTAGTCTATCGCATGCTTGTACTGGGCGCACATTACAGAACTCAACTTAATTTCAGTTGGGAGATTATGGAAAACACCAAACAGACTCTCGATAAATTGCGCAATAACGTTATAACGTTACGCGCCGCTGCTAAGTCAGATCATTCTGAAAAAAGCGACCCCGCCCTTATGGCACAATACGAGTCTACTTATAAAGAGGCACTTTTTAACGACCTTAATACTCCGCAAGCCCTCGCCGTAGTTTGGAAGATGTTATCAGACCAAGCGCTTTCTCCTGCCGATAAATTAACTCTTTTGTATAACTTTGATGCAGTGCTGGGTCTTAACCTAGAAAAATGGGAAGAAGCTACGGTAGAGATTACACCAGAACTGCAGGCACTACTTGAAGAAAGACAAGCGGCGCGCCTTGCTAAAGATTGGGCTGCTGCAGATGCTGCACGCGACAAGATCCTTGCTTTAGGATTTAAAGTAGAGGATAAAGCGGATGGACAAAAGTTACGGAAGGCTTAAAGATACCTTTTCTATTTAAATAAAATAAGGGGGATCTTTCGAGCCTCTAATTCCTCAAAACACCATAAGTTAAAAAGGATAAAGATAGATTAAATATGAAGAACATTACTATCAATCAGAAATACGCTTTCTATCAACGTGCTGTACAAGATCCAGAATCAGAGATAGAAACTTTTTCTTGGATATACCACGATATTTTCAAGAAAAAACCCTCCCGTTTACGTGAAGATTTTTGCGGAACTTTTCTTTTGGCTTGTGAGTGGGTAAAAAGCTCCGTTCGCAATTCTGCACTGGTTTTAGACCTAGATCCAGAGCCGTTACGTTATGGAAAAAAATACAACCTCTCTCTACTAAATCAAGATCAGCAACGTCGCCTTTCTATTCTGCAACAAGATGTACGTTCAGTAACAACAGACAAGCCTCATATTATTGCTGCTTCCAACTTCTCTTTTTATATCTTTAAAGAGAGATCACAACTAAAAAATTATTTTGCAGCAGCGCACGCTTCCTTAGATAAAAACGGGATCTTACTAATGGATATGGTGGGCGGAAAAGGCTTTACAGAAGCCCCAAGCTCCGAGCAACGTGACTACACCAAAGAGACAAAGCAAGGTAAAGAGGTGGCGTGGTTTACATATTTTTGGAGATCTCACAGATTTGATCCAAAGACACGTCAAGGGCTTTGGGGAATAGATTTTCAACTTCCAAATAAAGAGCGTTTCAATGGTGTTTTTACATACGATTGGCGTGTCTGGTCATTAAGTGAAGTTCGTTCTCTACTGCGCCAAGTAGGCTTTAGTAAAGTTATCGTTTACCAGCAACAAGTTTCATCAGATCAATATGAGGTTATAACTCGCACACCACGCGACTATTGTTGGATCTGCTTAGTTGCCGCAGTAAAATAATACTTCTTTAAAAATTTCTCTTTACAGCGCTCACTAAAGCGATCAAGCTTTAATACCACCAAGCGCAAATTTATAATCGCTTTAATCGAGTCGGGGCACTATACCAAAAAGGCGGCTTGCACATCCGTGCAAACCGCCCTCTCTTTTAGTATTTTACTCAGTTAAACAGGTGTTACTTTGATAAAATACCGTATTCGCCCTTAATGGCTGCTTGAGCAGCGGCAAGACGAGCGATCGGAACACGATACGGACTGCAAGAAACGTAGTTCAAACCAACCATATGGCAGAACTCTACGCTGCTTGGATCTCCACCGTGCTCTCCGCAGATTCCGAGTTTGATATCAGATCTGGCGGAACGACCTTTCTTGGTGGCGATCTTCATCAACTCACCAACACCTTCTCTATCAATAACTTGGAACGGATCATACTCGTAAATACCAAGTTCAACATAATGAGCGAGGAATTTACCAGCATCGTCACGGCTAAATCCGCAACCCATCTGCGTCAGATCGTTTGTACCAAAGCTAAAGAACTCAGCTTCTTTAGCGATCTGATCTGCTGTAATAGCACCACGTGGTACCTCAATCATTGTTCCGATCTTGAGATAATCAAGAGCTTTGCCTTTTTCAGCCTTAACCTGCTCGTAAACATCCAAGCAGATCTTCTTCTGATTGATAAACTCTTTCACATCTCCAACAAGTGGGATCATGATTTCAGGTTTTGAGCCTGGTACTTCATAAGCAGCTTCAATCACGGCACGTGCTTGCGTTTCTGTAATCTCAGGATAGTAAATCCCTAAACGACAACCACGATGACCTAACATCGGATTGAACTCATGCAGAGAATCCACAAGCTCCTTGACGTGCTTCACTGAAGTTCCCATAGCTTTTGCCATCTCTTCCTGTCCGGCTTGATCGTGCGGCACAAACTCATGTAACGGTGGATCAAGGAACCTGATGGTAGCGGGTCTACCTTCCAACGCTTTAAAGATACCAACGAAATCATCTCTCTGCAGAGGAAGAAGTTCAGCTAAAGCTTTTTTACGCTCTTCAACACTCTCAGCAAGGATCATCTTACGCATAGGAACGATACGATCACCCTCAAAGAACATATGCTCTGTACGGGTAAGTCCGATACCTTCAGCACCGAAACGCACTGCGACTTCAGCATCATGCGGAGTATCAGCATTGGTACGTACACCAAGCTTGCGATACTTATCAGCCAACTCCATGATCGTACCGAAAGGCCCCGTCAGTTGCGGCTCTACTGTATCCAGCGCACCACTATAAATCACACCGGTGCTACCATTTAAGCTAATCCAATCACCTTCTTTCAAAACTTCAGAACCAAAGGTCACTGTTTTTGCGGTGTAATCAATGATGGCCTCACCACACCCTGCAACACAACATTTACCCATACCACGAGCAACAACAGCCGCATGACTGGTCATGCCGCCACGTCCTGTTAAGATACCTGCTGCAACGTTCATACCGCCGATATCTTCAGGGCTTGTCTCTGTACGGACAAGGATGACTTTTTTACCATCTTCTGCCCATTTCTCAGCATCTTCAGCAGAGAAAACAACCTGTCCTTTAGCAGCACCTGGGCTGGCAGGAAGTCCTTTTCCTAATTCCTTAGCAGTTTTTTCTGCCTTCGGATCAAAGGTTGGGTGTAAAAGTTGGTCGAGTTGTTTCGGATCAACACGCAAGATCGCTTCCTTTTCATCGATCAAACCTTCTTTCATCAGATCGATAGCAACTTCAACTGCTGCTGCTGCTGTACGCTTTCCGTTTCTAGTTTGAAGGATATAAAGTTTGCCTTGCTCAATTGTGAACTCAAGATCCTGCATATCTCTATACTGTTTTTCAAGGATGTCACGGATCTTAACCAATTGATCATAGCTGGCCTTATCAACCTTCTCTAATTGAGAGATCGGCTCCGGCGTACGAATACCTGCTACAACGTCCTCACCCTGAGCATTCATCAGATACTCACCGTAGAATACATTTTCTCCGGTTGACGGATTTCTAGTAAACGCAACACCAGTTCCACTGTCATCACCCATATTTCCAAAGACCATCAACTGGACATTAACAGCAGTACCTAAGAGACCACGAATATCGTTGATCTGACGATATTTAATAGCACGCGGATTATTCCAACTGCTAAAAACGGCATCTCTAGCAGCATCAAGTTGTGCTCGTGCATCTTGAGGGAAGGTTTTTCCAGCTTTCTCATAAACTTTTTTATAACCGGCAACGACCTCTTTTAATCCATCAATATCTAACTCTGTATCAAGTTTTACACCTCTGCTCTCTTTAACGTCGTGTAAAACTTTTTCAAAGTCATCGTGCGGAATTGAGAGCACAACATCACCGAACATCTGCATAAAACGGCGATAAGAGTCCCAACCAAAACGCTCGTTATTAGTGAGTTTAATTAAGGCAGGTAAAGTCTCATCATTTAATCCGAGATTAAGAACCGTATCCATCATACCCGGCATGGAAGCGGCTGCACCTGAACGTACGGAAACTAACAATGGATTCTGTCCGTGTCCGAAAGTTTTCCCTGTAATCTCTTCAAGCTTCTTAATATTTTCAGTAATCTGAGCATCAAGTTCATCAGGATATTTATGCCCAAGTTTGTAATACAGATCACAAACTTCCGTCGTGATCGTAAAACCTGGAGGAACTGGGAGACCGAGACTTGCCATATCTGCCAAGTTCGCACCCTTTCCACCAAGGAGATGTTTCATATCAGCTTTCCCTTCGGATTTATCACCACCGAAGAAATACACGTATTTATTATCAGCCATGACTGGTCACTCCTAATCGATTTACAATTTACAATTTGATTTTTTAGCGATGTCTTATCGCTTCGCTGCTCCAACCCTGAGAATTTTCAGAGTCAGAAACGAGAATTTCTGTCACGAGAGAGTATGATTAATACCTTTGAAGGCTATCTAACTTGTCGTTCGGAAATGCACGTCTAGTTTATGATTACAAAGGCTTAGGTGTCAATTAAGAGAAAGGTAGAATCTTCTGCCTAAAATCACTTAAGACGGTGTATCTTTAATTTAAGAACACTTAATTTTAAAATAAAACTCTCGATCTAAGCCCAAATTTATCGCATTACAAAGATTTTAAACCGTTGCTTTTTTAAAAAGTAGTTTTATAAAAGAGAGGTATCCTCACCAAACACCTCTACACTAGGTGTATTATTTTTTTTAGAAAATTGAAGGAAAGCATTAGATTAAAAGTTAAACAGGGTTTTAAAAGCCCAGAAAATACTCACTTATTAAATTGCATCTCCGTTTTTTGCACTATAAACACTCCGAATAAGTTCACTATAAAAACTACTTTTCACCATCCTTTACCTCCGACCTTAAATTTATAGCTCTGCTTACAGTTAGATCTTAGAGAAAAACAAAAATCTATTTACTAACTTCTTTTACCGCCAACCTTAAATTTATAGCTCTGCTTACAGTTAGATCTTAGAAGAAAACAAAAATCTATTTACTAACGTTCTTTTACCTCCAACCTTAAATTTATAGCTCTGCTCACAGTTAGATCTTAGAAAAAAATAAAAACTAATTTTTAATTTCTTTTACCGCCAACTGTCCGCAAGCAGCATCGATATCTGCACCACGTGACCATCTGATGGTTGTATCAATGCCTGCCTTTACCAGTCTTTCCAACCAAGTAATAACACGTTCTCTAGGTGGAGTACGAAAATCGAGTCCATCATTTTCATTATACGGAATAAGATTCACCTTCGCTTTTAAGCCGTGCAACAACTTCGGCAACCTCTTAATATCGCCCTCCGTATCATTTATGCCAGCGAGTAGAACATAACTGATAGTCAATGTTTTACGGTGTTTTAACGGTATTTCATGTAAGGCGGCGATTAGATCCGCCAGCGGATACCGTTTATTGATCGGCATAAGTTTAGATCGCACGGCATCAGTTGTAGCACTAAGAGAGATCGCCAAGTTTACTCCGAGATCTGCCTGTACGAATTTTTTAATCCCTGGCACAAAACCACAAGTTGAGATCGTAATCTTTCGCACCCCGATACCGATTCCAGCATCATCATTTAAGATCTTTACAGCCGAAGCAACAGCCTCAAAATTATGTAACGGCTCCCCCATCCCCATAAAAACGATATTATTAAAAGGTGCATTCGTGCCCGAAATATTTTGCCCTTGAAAATCATCCAATACCGTTACAACTTGCCTGATGATATCACCTGCTGAAAGATTCTTAACTAACCCCATCGTAGCAGTTCTACAAAAAGTGCACCCCATAGCACAACCGTATTGAGAAGATACACAAAGGGTAATCCGTTCAGGTTGTTTAATAAAAACCGATTCCACAAAAACATTCGGGCTAACTTCAAGTAAGTATTTACAACTACCATCTTTACTGAAGGTTCTCTCTTTTATTTCAGCATGGCGACACTCTAGAAGATCAGAGAGTTTTGGTCTTAAATCTTTTGTAATATTCGTCATTAAATTAAAATCAGTAACTCGTTTGCGATAAACCCACTCAAAAAGTTGCGTCGATCGATAAGCGCTTGCTTCAAAACGCTCCTTTAAGAGGTGTGCTAGATCCTCTTTTGTTAAACTATAAAAATCGACCTTCTCAGCCACTTCATCCATCACAGCTACTCACTAAAACTTCGAGGCACGCCTCGCCCTCCCTCACGCCTCACAGATTGATCTTATTTAATACTGAAAAAAGTCTCTAAAAGACTAACTAATCCCAAACTTTTTCATAACAGCTTTTTCAATCACTCTCGGAACGATCTTTGTAATATCTCCTCCAAGTGGTGCAATCTGCCGCACAAGTGTAGAATTAATATATGAGTACTCTTCACGTGCCATTAAGAAAACAGTCTCAATTCCATCTCCGAGATGTCTATTCATTAACGCCATCTGTGCTTCATAATCGAAATCACTAATGGCACGCAGCCCACGGATAATCACTTGCGCTTTACTTTGTCTGACAAAGTTCACAAGCAACCCTGAAAACGGTTCTACCTGCACCTTACCACCGTAAGTAGAGAAGTGCTCCCTAATCATCTCTAAACGTTCTTCCAATGAAAAAAGCTCATTCGACTTCTGTGTTTGTGCTACGATAGCAACTATTACTCTATCAAAAATAGATAACGCCCTCTCCACTAAATCAACGTGTCCATTAGTGAGAGGATCAAAGGAACCAGGGAATACTGCTAATTTTTCTTGTGTCATAGGAAGCGCTTTTATCACAATTAAAAAAGATATACACCCTCAAGATCGCCCCTTAACGGCTGGTACTCTATCTTTTGGATTATTTCAGCAGCGAAAGCCCCAAGCAGAAGTTGGCGTGCTTCTTCCTGCGGGATCCCCCTGCTTCGCAGATAAAAAAGAGCGTTTTCATCAAGTTGCCCCACGGTAGCACCGTGCGCACACTTTACATCATCGGCATAGATCTTAAGTTGCGGAGTAGCGTTACTAACAGCATCTGCCGAAAGCAATATACTCTTCGTTGTTTGCACGGCATCTGTCTTTTGAGCGTCAGGTGCTACATAAATCACACCATCAAAGTTTCCTTTAGATCTATCACTATATATCCCTTTATATAATTCGTAAGAGCTGCAATCTCCTACTAGATGATTAACCTCAGTTTGATTAGAGATCTCGCGTGCACCATCAGCAACACACAAGCCGTATAACTCAGAACGTGCACCTTCACCGTTAAGCTGCATCGTAACTTTATTATTCGCATACGCCGCACCTAACACTAAAGAGATAGAGCTGACGGTCGCACCTCTCTTTAAATTTACAAAAAGGTCAGACTCATGCGTCGCCGTTTGGCTATCACGTTGTAAGCGCGCATGCCACAAAGTGGCAGCTTCATCTGCCATTATAAAGATTTTAGGACGAACGAGATACGTCCCCTCTCCGAGATATTGTTCAAGTAGCGCCACCTGTTCACTCCCTTCTAGATCAAGATACAGGACGGGATCTACCACCTGAGAATCTTCCGTGTAAAAAAGCACGGTAAGGGGCGTAACAATTTTTTTAGCGGAAGTAATTTTTAACACAGTTCCAAGACGGTCTTGAAAGCCAACAACGAAGGCACCTTCTTCCAAGCTCACCCCTTCCTGTAACGCTCTGCAGAGGTCTCGTCTTAATTCGCCGTTAATGAAACATAGCGTGGGGAGATCTCCATCTATCATCATCTTTGCGACATCTGAAGGAGTAAGGTTATTCATTGTTATTCCCACCCGTAGCCGACTCTTTTCTCAACCAGTTATAACCACGCTCTTCCAACTCCAAAGAGAGGTCTTTCCCTCCAGACTTCACGATTCGCCCATCAAGCATAACGTGCACAAAATCAGGAACTATATAATCAAGTAATCTTTGATAGTGCGTAATCAACAAGAAAGATCTTTGCGGATCCTCTGCCTTTAAACGATTCACTCCATTAGCTACAACTTGTAAAGCATCGATATCCAAACCGGAATCAATCTCATCCAAGATTGAGAGTTGCGGCGCTAAAACTGCCATCTGAAAAACTTCATTGCGTTTTTTTTCTCCACCCGAAAACCCCTCATTGACCGAACGCTTTAGCATCCTATCATCCAAATCAAGGTACTCTAATTTCTCTCTTATTAACTCATTAAAATCTCGTACCGAAGCGGGCTCTCTACCTTGCGCTTTTCTAATGGAGTTGTACGCCGTACGTAAAAAATATGTCTGCAACACACCTGGGATCTCAACAGGGTATTGAAACGCTAAAAACAACCCCGCCGCCGCCCGAGCTTCCGGTGTCATAGAGAGTAGATCCACACCATTAAAAAGCACACTTCCCGCCGTTACTTGATAACCATCACGTCCTGCCAAGATATTTGCTAAAGTGCTTTTTCCAGATCCGTTCACTCCCATAATGGCGTGCACCTCTCCTGAGTTTATCTTAAGGTTAAACCCTTTTAAGATCTCTCTCCCCTCGATTCCGCCATGCAGATCTCTTATCTCCAACATCATCCTACACTCCCCTCCAAGCTGACCTGTAATAACTGTTTAGCTTCCACAGCAAACTCTAACGGTAATTCCTTAAAAACATCTAAACAGAATCCACTTACAATCATCGACACAGCATCTTCCGTTGAAATGCCACGTTGATTACAATAAAAAATCTGATCTTCCCCTATTTTAGAGGTAGTCGCCTCATGCTCAACTAACGCTGAAGGGTTGGCGACTTCTTGACACGGAAAGGTATGCGCACCGCACTTATCTCCTATCAACATCGAGTCACATTGCGAATAATTTCTAGCGCCATCAGATCCCTTAGCAACCTTAACCAAGCCACGATAAGAGTTCTGACCGTGTCCTGCTGAGATACCTTTTGAGATAATAGTACTACGTGTGTTTTTCCCAAGGTGAATCATCTTAGTACCGGTATCCGCTTGCTGGTAGTTATTCGTCATAGCAACAGAGTAGAACTCACCGACAGAGTTATCCCCCTTTAATACGCAGCTAGGATATTTCCAAGTGATCGAAGAACCTGTTTCAACTTGAGTCCATGAGATCTTTGAATTCCTCCCCTCACACAGACCGCGCTTAGTTACAAAATTATAGATCCCTCCATCCCCGTTTTTATCTCCTGGATACCAATTTTGAATTGTCGAATATTTAATCTCAGCATCATCCAGTGCAACCAGCTCCACCACTGCGGCGTGTAGTTGGTTTTCATCACGCATCGGCGCAGTACAACCTTCCAGATATGAAACATAACTACCTTTATCTGCGACTATTAAAGTTCTCTCAAATTGCCCCGTATTTTGGGCATTTATTCTAAAGTATGTAGAAAGCTCTATCGGACACCGAACCCCTTGCGGAATATAAACAAAGGTACCATCTGTAAAAACTGCTGAATTAAGCGCTGAAAAAAAGTTGTCCGTAGTTGGCACGACAGACCCTAAATACTTTTTAATCAGATCTGGATGTTCTTGAACCGCCTCACTGATCGGACAAAAGATAATCCCGTGTTTTGTCAGTTCATCTTTATAAGTCGTCGCTATGGAAACGCTATCAAAGACAGCATCAACCGCCACACCAGCCAGCTGCTTCTGCTCTGAAAGAGGAATGCCTAACTTTTCATACGTTTTAAGAAGTTCCGGATCGACCTCATCCAAACTGCTTAACGTTTTCTTTTTTGGAGCGGAATAATAAACGATCGCTTGATAATCAATCGGGGGATATGTGAAGAATCCCCAGTGCGGTTCCTTCATCTTAAGCCAATATTGATACGCCTTAAGCCGCCACTCCAACATATATTTCGGCTCTTCTTTTTTACCTGAAATAATTCGGATGACATCTTCATTTATACCAGCAGCTATAGAGTCCGCCTCGATCTCCGTATAGAAACCGTACTTGTATTCCTGTCTCGCTAATTGTTTAATTTTATCGTTATTTTCCGACATTGCTAATTTTTCCAAAACGAGATTTATGACGATAATGACGACATAGCTGCTGCTTGGGCTCACACACACAACTTTCGGGCGTAACTCATTTTTCCCCTCTACGGGTTCTAACTCTACAAAAAAGACGTTTGAATATCCAGATCAGGCACCCCAAGCAGGGTAAGCAGTTCTAAAAAACACCGTATGATCTTGACATTAAAGGGTTAAAAGATGATCCTCAAAAAGGTTTTTTTTAAAAAAACTACAAGCGATGCCCTCGTAGCTCAGTTGGATAGAGCACAGGTTTCCTAAACCTGGGGTCGTAGGTTCAAGCCCTGCCGGGGGTGCCATCGTTTCTCCCCTCTCAAAAGCTCTTAAATAGTGTCCTTAACTAACGATAAAAACGGTTAATGTTGTCCGTTTACTCACTATACTGTGTTTTGGGGTTTACCTGCCAAGTATGCTTTGATGTTATCCAACGTCCAATCTCTGTTACGCTTTTGTGCCTCTTTAGTCCACCATCCGAAGTCAGGTGTTAAATAGACGTTATCCATATTCCTAAATTTATCTCGCCACTCTTGATTTTGTAGTTCGTCAAACCAAACAAATAGATCTGACGTTGCGCAGCGCTTGTATAATGCTGCCAAGTCAAAGATCTCCGGACGTGAAGGATTTAAAAGAATAGTACTCGACTTTAGTTGTTGCACACGTTCAGAAGTTAGCATGGCTCTCGTCTCCTCTGTAAGAGGGCAATGAAAAGAGATGACGTGACTTCTCTCTAATAGCTCTGAGAACTGTACAAAAGATATCCCTAGACTTTCCTGATCACGTCGTCTAGTGCGGGAGTAATACAGAACCTCCATTCCAAATGCTTGGGCAAGGTGTGCAACTTTAGATCCTATCGCACCGAGACCAACGATTCCTAATGTCTTACCGAAAAGCTCGGAGCCTAGAAAAGGTTCAAACCCCCAATTCCCTGCACGAACATAATTGAGCGCTTCTGGAATACGACGCATAATGCAGATTAAGGCTCCAATGGTTAATTCTGCCACAGATTGAGTCGAATACGCCGGAACGTGAGTTAGTGTAATATTTTTAGCCTTTAGCTCATTTAAATTTAAGTCAGATACATCCGTGTGAGTTAGACCGATATAACGGAGTAAAGTTTCATTAAAGAAACCTTGGGGGTAGTGTTCAAAGACTCTAGAGATAAAAGCGTCGGCACCGATCAGATCCGTTTTTTTAATTCCGTTTTGGAACTCCCCTTCAGCTAAGATAATTTCAACTTCAGTAGCAAAAGAGTCCAAACTTTTTATAAAAGTAGCGTCAAGCGGATCTCGCCTAAAGTCATAGAGTACCAATTTTTTAAACTTATTTAAGATCATCAATTACAACACTAATTCAGGCTTACCCATAAGTTGTTTAAAACAGGAAAAACATCTTACCCCATTTAAACGCGACAACTGAGGTATGATTAGCAGAAATGCGTGGCAGTGTATACTACACACTTTAATTCCCCACTACTTAAACTCCTCCGTTATTGAGGATCTCTTATAAGTAACAAGCAAGATCATTCAGATGGGTAGAGAAGAATCTCAATTTATGGGCAGTGTCAGATATAGAGGTAAAAGCCTCATCTTCAATATTGAGTTTCCAGCACAGACCTTTACACCCCATACTAAAGAGATATTATCAAATGTAAAAAAACATCCTATTTAAACAGAACAACTTAAGTTTAATTCCGTTTTAGGTTCGAACTCTTTGCCGAAAGCTTTTTTATATGAGGATTTTAACTCAGGGGAAAGGTCTTTTATATTACCAGCAATAAGATCTGCCATCGCTAAGTCTTTTTCCTGCACAGCCATATCAAAGCATCTAATTAGTATCACTCGTATCTCATCTTGAGGCTTTTTTGATATTAGAAACTCCATCATCTCTAAATTCTTATTATTAACTGCATTCAAAAAGACCTCTCCATTATCAACAGTGACACTTGCCCCTGCTTTCACTAGGCTTTTAGTGACCTCAAGATAATTTTCTTTAGTCGCACACTTTAAAGCTTCACAGTAATTAGAGTTAACATAAGCTTTTTTTGATATTAAATAATCAACCACCTTTACCCTATTATTCTTTGAAGCTAAAATTAACGGCGCTGAGGAATCTATGTTAACTTGTGCTCCAAAATTTTCAACTGCACTCTTTACTATATCTAAATATCCTTCTCTTGATGCGATCTTCAGGGCACGATTTAGCGCACCTTTTGATACACCAAGACCTGCAACGTAATTAAATCCATCTACAAACCCATCTTCTGCCCAAGCAAGTAATGCCTTATCATGATTTTCCAGTATCTTCGAATTTTTTCTTTCTGATTCTGGATCAAGGAACCTATTTAAAGCTTCATCAACAAACCCTTCTGGTTCTGGTTCAACGTATGTGGCATATTTAGGGGGAATGCCTGCTTTTATCTTGTCTCCAAGTCCTAAATCACCGTATCCAGTATCCTCTGGGGAAGAACCCTCTTTTATCCTCCCTTCAAGATTTCTTTGTTTTTCTGGAACAGATTTATTATCTAAGTCTAACGGTGCATTAAGAGGCACTTTAGATCCTAAGTTTCCTTGAAGCGCGGCGGCTTTGTTATCTGGACTAAACGATGTATCAAGAGGATTCTCGTTAATATCTTCTCCAAGACCTGTATTTGTGGACTCTTGAACTGCACATGTACTCATAATAGATCTCCTTTATGATAAAATATGCAATTAAGACTTGATTCAAAGGTGGCATTATAGCACTTTTTTAAAAAAACGGTGAAACTTTTTTTAATATTTATCAAAAATAATTAAGAATCTCTTTTATTCAAGTTTATCCTAAGTATTTTTCACTTGTAAGAGAGCTCTAAAAGCTACTTTTTAGTAGTATTTTAGCGCTATGCGCAGCGAAAAAATGCTTCCTTTTTAGCTATAAGGTGCTTCCAGAGGTTATTTTAGGCATTAGCGCAGTAGCCCCCTCCTAAGGAGACCTCTTTAGGTTGCTAATTTTTAAGTGCAAGCCGTAAAAAAAATCTAAAGATACCCTTATCGTGAAAGGATGAGGGGAATAGTTAGGAATCAAGATAAGTACAACCGTGTTCATGCGAACTTTTATTAGCAAGCGCTACTCTTATATCCCAATCTTTAAACATTATAATAGGTAGATTTTAACTCCTCATTATACATCAACCACCTTATGATGTTCAGTAAATTTAAGTGCTCGTTTAGCGGTTTTAAATTTGACTTAATTAAGCGCGGATAGCACTATCTCGGAGCTAAGCATTAGGTAATAATAATTACATTTATCAAATGACCATCTCGATAGTTACAACTTGTTATAACTCCGCCTCCACTATAAGGGAGACGATTCAAAGCATCCTCTCTCAAGGTGATGAGAATGAGGTTGAATACATTGTTGTCGATGCGGGTTCAACTGACGGTACTATCGACATAGTAAAAAGTTTTGGGAGTCGAATTAAGTTGATTGTTGAACCGAAGTGCTCTCAATCGGAAGGCATTAACATTGGACTCAAAGCCAGCACAGGCGAAATAGTTGCTTTTTTAAATAGTGACGACACCTATTTGCCAGGAACGCTTAAGAAGGTTAAAGCTGCATTCGCCTCCTCCCCATCTGCCTCATGGTTAGCAGGGCAGTGTGAAATAGTAAACTCCAAAGGTGTCAAGCAAAACACTTGGATCTCTGCATATAAAAATTTTCTCCTAAAACGACATTCCTATTTCTTGCACCTTATTGAGAATTATATCTGTCAACCTGCAGTATTTTTAAGACGTCAAGTTCTTGATAAATACGGCTACTTTTCAGCGCAAGAGTATCTAGCTATGGACTATGAGTACTGGTTGAGAATCGGCAACCATGAAGAACTGATAATCGTTAATGAACCTCTGGCCACCTTCCGCCGAAGCAAAAACACAAAGAGTAATACAAGTTACAGAAAACAGTTTAGAGACGATCTACGATTGGGAGTGAGGTATGCGCTAAAGAGCAGAAAATATTTAGCCATACCGCTAAATTTTCTAGCGTACATTAAAACCGTGACCATCTATTCCTTTCTTTATTAAAGAAAAGTTTCTTCTTCCCTCACGCATTTTTACTTATTAGTTTAGATTATCCGCACTACATAAATTAAAGTTAAGAGTATGCCTTTGCGGGAAGATGAATCGTACCTTTTAAATAGATCTAGAGTTACACCTGAAAAAATCAACTATTTTGATCAGGGAGTAAAGACAATCATCTTTCTACAAATCAAAAATGGCGTTATAGTTGGCAAATTGAGATTAGTTGATTCGGCGTAATATTTGCCGTGCTATTCGATCAATATAAAACGTTCAGTGATATTTTTAGAGACAGATATAGCCGATCATGACGCTTTTTTTACAATTATTATTAAACGGTTTGGTCAATGGTTGCGCCTTAGCATTGATAGCGCTGGGCTTCGCTCTGATCTATAACACGACTCGAATCTTTCACTTCGCACACGGCGGAATCTATGCCTTGTCAGGCTTTCTTTTCTATTCTTTCTACACTCAACGGGGGCTACCGATCTACGTAGCGGTTATTTTAACCATGTTACTAGCGGCAGTGCTGGGGATACTAATTGATCTACTCGTCTATCGACCGCTAGACCGTAAGGGCGCCTCTACCATGATGCACATGATCAGTTCTCTTGGTCTTTATGTCGTCGTCGTAAATATCATCTGTTTATGTTATGGTAATAGTTCTAAGGTTCTGATCTCCGGATCACTTCCAACGGTTAAGATCGGAGGTTTTATCTTCAACGCCATTCAGTTATGGACCGTAGGAACATTTACAATCGTCTTTTTCGCATCTGCTCTCTTCTTACGCTTTTCAATTCTGGGTCTCAAGATTCGTGCGGCCCGAGACAACCCAACTTTACTGACCCTTTATGGATTCCATTCGAACGGGATCCGTCTCTTCGTTTTTGGTATAGGTTCCGCCTTATGCGCTTTAGCCGCTATCCTGATCGGACTAGATCTTGGAATCAATCCACATCACGGTATCGCTTCAGTCGTTAACTGTGCAGTTGCGTTAATCGTTGGCGGAATCGGAGTATTCGAAGGTGCCGCGTTAGGATCCCTACTACTAGGTGCCCTCCAAGGAATCGCTGTCTGGAAATGGTCTGCTAACTGGCAAGATATGGTAACTTTCACGATCCTTATTGTCTTCCTACTTTTTAGACCTAATGGAATTTTAGGACGTCGCGGACGTCTTGAAGAAGGAGTTGATGCATAATGAATACGGAATACCTCCTAACTATTTTTATTTTTATCAACATCTACATCATTCTCTCTTCGTCATTGAATTTAATCGTCGGCTTAGGCGGAATGATGTCACTCTGTCATGCTGCCTTTTATGGCTTGGGCGCTTACATCGGGGCGTTAGCGCTGCTCAACTTAGGCTGCTCCTTTTTTCTTGCCACCCTGCTTGCCATCATCGGATGCTCCTTGTTAAGTATCGCCGTCGCTTATCTATCCTTACGGCTAAAAGGGGATTACTTTGTCCTCGCATCTCTCGGCTTTCAAAGCATCGTCTATATAATTTTACTTAATTGGGTCAAAGTAACTAAAGGTCCTTACGGTCTCAACGATATTCCATCACCACAATTTTTTGGATTAGATTTTTCCGGTCACCATCGTGAGATGTGGTTTCTATTTACGACGATCGTCATGGTCGTTAGTGTTCTTTTGATCTCGTTTATTATGGACTCCCCTTTTGGCAGAACCCTTAAATCAATTCGGGATGATGAGATCGCTGCAGCCTCCTTAGGCAAGAACGTCCCTTCCTTTAAAATTCGCACCTTTGCTCTAGCTGCTGGATTCGCCGCCGTTGCAGGAATGTTGTATGCAGGATTTTCACGTTACATCAATCCATCTAGTTTTACGATCATGGAATCGGTCTTCATCTTATCGATTATCATTATCGGAGGTGCTGGCAACTTACGGGGTCCGATCATCGGCTCGATTGTTCTTGTTATTCTACCTGAACTACTGAGAGAGTTGGGAATGAACGATGCCGTCGCCGCTAATGTGCGACAGATTATTTACGGATTAGCGATCATTTTCATGATTCGGTGGCGACCACAAGGTTTGTTAGGGAATTATACATTTTCATAGAAGAGTCCTCGATGCCGATACTAGAACTAAAAAACCTGTCCAAACAGTTTGGGGGCGTGAAAGCGGTCGAAAACCTCTCACTCAACTTTAGCGCTGGACAAATTACCGCCCTAATCGGTCCTAACGGCGCTGGCAAGACTACGGTTTTTAACTTAATTGGCGGTCTTATCCGCCCTGATTCTGGTAGCATCTCTTTTGAAAGGAAAAACCTTGTCGGCTTAACGCCTTGGCAAATTGCAGATCGAGGCATCGGTCGCCTTTTTCAAGACGTCCGCTTATTTCGGAAGATGACGGTTCTAGAAAATGTGCTGACCGCCTATAAGTTTCAACAGGGCGAATCTATCTGGCGTGCGCTATTTGCCCCATGGACGGAGATTAAGCCGGAAAAAGAGCGTCGTAAACACGCTATGGATCTACTTGAAAAAGTCGGGCTAGCAGAAAAAGCTGAGTCGCCCTCTGAAAAACTTTCTTATGGACAACAGAAACTCCTCGCTATCGCCCGACTCCTCGCCGCCGATGCTAAAGTCTTATTACTAGACGAGCCGACTGCCGGTGTTAATCGTGTTATGATCGAAGAGATACTCAAGACGATTCAACTTCTAGCACAAGAAGGAAAAACTATTGTATTCGTCGAACACAATATGGAGGTCGTGCGGAGCTTGGCGCAAACAGTGGTCTTCATGATCACGGGTCGCGCAACCGCTTCCGGCACTCCAGACGAAGTCTTATCCAGCTCAGAAGTTAAGACCGCCTATATTGGGAGGGTAAAATGTTAAAATTAACAGAGGTCTCTGCTGGCTACGGACAAAAACAGATTTTACATAACATCTCCCTCGAGATTAAGTCGGGAGAGATTGTAGCCTTATTAGGTCCTAATGGCGCCGGTAAGTCTACACTATTAAAAGTGATGAGTGGCTTATTGACACCATTTTCAGGCGATGTATGTTTTAATCAGCAGAAAATTACTAACCTCCCCGCGTACCGCCGAGCGAGAATCGGGATCGGTTTTGTGATGCAGGAAGCGCCCCTCTTTGAAAGCTTGACGATTGCGGAACATCGGAGGTTAGCGGGGGGAGGTACCGGCGGAACTGATGCAGAGTTTCTTGAGGCTGCAGCCAATAAGTACGGCGGCGTTCTTTCCGGTGGCGAACGACGTTGCTTAGCAATAGAGCTTTGCTTAAGCCGACACCCTAAACTCTTGCTCTTGGACGAACCATCAGCGGGAGTTTCACCAAACGTTGCCTTAGAGATTTATGCTTGGATAAAAAGCCGTATTGAAGGCACAGCAACTGCCGCTCTTGTTGTGGAACACAACCTCCGTTTTTTGCCTGACTTTGCTACGCGTCTGACTATTATGCGACAAGGAACGGTTGCTTACGATTCGCTCCCGCTGTCGACTTTACATAATTCAGAACAGATGTTTGAGTTATTTTATGGAAATAATAAATCAACTGGATAACAGGTATAATTTATCAGCGTAGTGTTTTGATCAGATCAACTATAAAAAAAGAGGTATTGAAATGAATAAGAATAAACCCGCTCTTTTTGTCGTTTTAGCGCTCGTCCTTATCGGAGCCACTCTCATTCTTTTTAGCAAACAGGATAATAACGGCACCACTGCTGACGGTACTATTAAAATTGTTTTAAGTCTCTCTCTGACAGGAGACTTCTCCTATTTCGGAAATGAAGTAAAAAATGCCTTCAATCTCCTTGAAAAAAAAGCAAAAGCTAACAATATCCAATTCATTTACGAAGATAATCAAAGTGAGATAAACCGCGGGGTAACTATCTTCAACAAGTATGCCTCTGATAAATCCGTAGCGCTCTTTGTCACTAACAACACCCCGTTCAGCGCACCTATCCGAGAACTTGCTGATCGCGATAAGAAAAACCACATGGCGTTAATTACAGGAGCTGTAGGTTTCCCCAATAACTATAAATACGTCTTTCGCGATGCCATCACCCAAGACCAAGAAGGTGCAATGCTTGCAAACTACACACTGAATAACACTAACTATAAAAAGTTAGCTTTGTGTGCAATGAACGACGATTACGGATATGACGGACTCAGAGAATTTAAGAATATTACAAGTGCAAACGGCTTGAGCATCGTTGCCGAAGAGTACTACACGACTGGGAATAACGACTTTAAAAATATCATTGTAAAGCTACTTGCAGGAGAACCCGATATGATCTTTTTTGTCGGTCGAGAACAATCTTATGTAAGTTTCATTAACCAATTACGTGAACGAGATGCAACTATTCCCTTGTACTGCACCGATTCATTTGAATCCCAAACCGTTTATGATGGGATCGGCGCGCATGTAAACGGGGTGGTTTTCGTAAGCTACCACAACGATCTGGAAAGCGAAAAGTCAAAAGACTTTATAACCCGTTTCGAACAATCTTTCGGCACCAAACCTGGCATCTACGCTATTGATGCCTACGTCTGTGCAGAATACATCATCGATTGCATCGCTAAAGGCGCTCGCGATACAGAATCGCTGAATAAGGCGCTTTCAGAGTTAGAACATGACTCCTTCCTGAAAGGGCACATTTACGCAAAGAACCGAAGCATCGTTTCGAATCTTGCACTCTATAAAATCAATTCAGAAGGTAAGAAAGAGCTTATTCACAAGTAGACAACTAACGTAGCTTCCTCTCCTTGTGAAACAACACTACTTCTAGACAACTAAAGCTAGGGGCGCACTCTTTTTTATTAGCCACTCCAGCTTAGGGATAGTTACTATAATTTTAACTACACAGATAGAAGTCATTAAATGTAATTTTAATTAATTACAAACTAACAGTGTGATATTAGCTGGCTTTTATACGCCATTAACTGGAGCTAATTACCTGAAGTAACTAGATCAAAAATAGTTAAGTCACGGGAAGATAGTGGTTATTAAAAACACCCCCACCTCTTACTAGCTTAAGAATCAATGTATGTTAAAATCTGTAACAACAATTATAAGGAAAATATAAGGAAAAAGAGATGGACGGTGATGTTAGTCTGCACGATAACAATTTAAGAAAAAATGTTCCACCTAGTGGCTATGTTCCAATTGTACATGGATTAAGTTCAGAAAGCTTCAATAAGTCGCTACGAAATTCACTACAAGACTTTAAAATAAAAAGCTCGCCAAGAATCACAATTCTTACCGAAATTGCTAATAAAATTGCTGACAAAATTGCTGCACGCAATCTTAAAAATTTTGAAAACAGATACGGCGAAAAAATTGGCTCATTCGTGTCACTTGGCTCTTCTACGACGGAACATATTGGATACTCATACAAATTAGAACTTGGAAAAGATCAAAACGGAAAAGATGTCGCTATCTTGATACCTACTGATAAATATAATTCTTTTGGAGAACTACAAGAAAGGCGTAAAAGTAATCTTTGGGGAAGTCCAGATGAATTTATGGCGCACAAAACCTTAGCCAATGTTGGAACAAGTTATTTCATGTTCGTTAATATGTTTAATATGGATGAATATGTTGGAACATACTTGATATGCACCACTAAACATAACAACGGCAAGACCGGTTTATTTGCGATCTCGGGATATGTAAATTGCGCCGATAACGATGGCAAGCCTGAGGGAAGTATACAAAGAACTGCTATCAAGGAAGTGCGTGAGGAAGCTTTAATTATTGGTGAAAAATGGCATCATTGGAACTTTAGCGATGACGATAATAAAGGATTCCAAGTTTTCGGTAAAACTCATACTCCTGATGGCTCAGAGATAAAAGTAACTCCTTTAAGGGATATTCCCGCAGTTTTTGGCAATATAATTCCAGTTATAGTTGATGGCAAGGTGGGCGGTGGTTATTTCATAGATGAACGTTCATGTAGTGCACAATATATTGCTTGTGGTATTGCTAATATAGATTTGGCGGGGAATTATACTTTTGGGCAATCAAGTAAGCACTGCGACGAAACTACTCTTTGGCAATCAGAGAGCAGACATATTGACAACAAGATACATGAAGTTTTTGCCGAAGATGGTCTTGTTCTATTACAGGTGGATGAATATTTAACAAACTTTACAGGTAAAGCTTTTAAGTGTATCGGTGGAACTCTTAGACCATTATCAGACCAAGAAAAAGCTAACATGTACTTATCGGAAGCATTTAATGTTGAGATAGTTGAGGTTATAGAAGGTGGCAATAACTATAAACTTGCTTGGACGACGGGCGATATATCTTACGAAAATTTTTTAAAAAAATACGGCATTCACTGCGACAAGAGTCATAAAACCCCAGTTCAGGAACCTCTCACAACTCCGCTTTAATCACCCTTACCGCTATAAATAATTGGCTGATCGTTTTTGCTTTTAATTATCTTTACTGCAAAATCTTGCAGGACGTCGTTTTTTTCATCGAATATTAAGCACCCCGTCGCACCTTCCTTAACGTCAATCTGTCGTATCGCTTCAGTCAGAGAGATCTTATTCAATCTATGAACTCTTTCCGTTTCTAACGCTACGGTAGCAGCATCGAAAGCAGTAGCAGCATAATAGTTGGCATTACCTCCATATCTCTCACTAAACTCCTTAAAAAACGGATGCGCAGCACCGCTTATTTCACCGTTATTAAGAACCCGTGAACTAAAGATAGCGCCTTCGGATTCAGGGATTTCAAATACTGCACCATCTTCAAACATTGTCGTACCCAGAATAATGCCAGCATACCCTACCTCTCTCAACTGCTGAATAATTTTAGGTTGTTCTTTTTGTCCAACCAAGAAGATATAGCTAGGGTCGCCTTGTAACACCTTCGTAATTACATCTCGATAATTTAACGACGAGGCGTTGTAAGACTCCATCCCCACCACCTCTTCACCGTGAGAAAGGATCGTCTTATTAAAGGCATTTGCTAACCCCAAGCCATACTCATTGTTGATATGTAAAATACCTACTGAATCTGTTGCCTTTTTTTGATTAAGATAATAATTCGCAACCGTTCCTCCCTCTGCATCGTCTGAAACACACGTTCTATAAATATAAGGAGAAAAGCCACGAAGATTTGGTGTCGTCGCCGTTGGAAAGATATAGAGCGTATCGTCCTCTTTTTTATTAGCCACCGCCATTGCAACTCCGCTCAACATAGGTCCGACAATAACATTGATGCCTTTTGCTCTTAAAGTATTTGAAGCAATGAGACCTTCCTTGACATCACCTTTACTATTTTCAAAAACGACCGTTGCGACAAGTGCAGAATCCGAATATTTCTTATTAAAAAGATCAACGGCTAACAGTATCCCTTTTTGAGCCGACTCCCCGTATGGCGCAGCAGCGCCTGTCAGCGGCAATATCGCACCCACCTGTATTGTCTTTTCGTCCCCCTCCTTTTGTGCTCGATCTCTTATGCCCAAAAATAGTAATAAAATTGCAGCACAAAGTATGACAATAAAAATAAGAGCTTTCTTCTTCATCTTTTCACCTTATATTTTACCTTATAATAACGGTGGTACTCTGTATGGATAGCAATAAATAAAAATCATTCGTTTAAGATCTTCTATATTATCTGTTTATTGTATGTGCAGAACATCTATCCTCACTTGCTGCTATAAATCTCGCGCTAATTTTAAATTTACTAATTACTCTTTATAAGTTCTTCTTTACAAGTTTCTCTTTGCAAGGATTGCTTAAAACCTTTTATATCCAATTTATTGTGATTAGGTAAGCGCGACAAACACAGCAACCTGCTTGTCCCGTTGTAACCTCACTATAAATGAAAAATCAAGTATTTTTCCAAATAAGTTGAGATGAGGCTTTGCTTGTGGACTTAGAAAGAGTATTTTAAAACTACACGCCATTATGCGCAGCGCTTATATAGGGGTATGCTCTTTTTAAAGAAAGCCACTTTAACCAAAAAAGACAAAAGTTACTTTAACGGGAGTGCTAGTTAAATGACCTTCTTCTTACAACTATTTTGCAACGGGGTTATCCAAGGAGCGTTGATAGCGTGTCTAGCTGCAGGATTCGGGCTCGTCTATCGTTCCTTTCGAATTTTTCATATCGCAATGGGTGCACAATTTGTCTTCTCCTGTTACGCCTTTTATTTCTGCTCTATCGAGATGAAGTTGCCCATGACGGCAGCAGCGTCAGGTGCCTTGCTTCTTTCTATACTCTTTGCCTGTTTGATCGAATGGATAGTTTATTATCCGTTTTATAAAAAGCAGGCATCGGGAGGCGCAGTTATGATCGCCTCCTTAGGAGTAATGATTATCGTTGAAAATATTATCGCCTTATCATTCGGCAACGAGGTCAAAACGATATCTAATCTCTTAGAACCTTCGATTGTTTGGGGAGGTTTACGCTTCACCCGCATCCAACTTATTCACCTCTTTACTGGAATAGCGCTTTTCTGCGGAGTGGGAGTTTTGCTTCGGTATAACCGATATTTTAAAGCGATTTGGGCGATGGGCGATCAGCCGGAATTGATACCGATTCTCGGATTACCACTGAAACGGTTGAGAATTTTAATAATGGTTTTAGGGGGGATTATGATCGCACTGCCCGCCATGCTTATCTCCTATGATACCGGTATGAATCCGCATCTAGGAATGTCTTATCTTTTACTCGCTGCCGTAGCTATGTTTTTTGGTGGTGCAGACCGATATTTTGCTTGGGGAGTGGGAGCACTTATCCTCTCCATCTTACAAAGCATCTCCATCTGGAAGTTCTCTGCTCGTTGGATCGAATTAGTTACCTTTGGTGTCCTTATCTTTGTGCTACTTTTTAGACCACAGGGATTATTCGGAACACGTAAACGACTGGAGGAGCAATCATGAATTATCTTCTTGATATTGGAATCATGATCGGCATCTATTGCATGCTTGCTTACTCAGCTAATTTACTGCTGGGGTTTGGCGGATTATTAACCATGACTCAAGCGGCATTTTACGGAATGGGAGCTTACGTATATGCATTACTTTCACTTCACTATCACCTACCGTTTGTTGTAACTCTACTTTGTGCAATAGCTTTTTGTGCAATCATCGGCTGGCTTTTTGGTCTTGCTGTGCTTCGCTTCAGGAATGAGACATTTGTTCTTGCTACCATCGGTTTTCAGATGATTGTCTTCGTTATCCTGTATAACTGGATAGACTTAACAAAAGGCCCTTATGGCATTTCTGGTATTCCAAAACCGTCATTCTTTGGAGTAACGATAGAAAGTGTTCCTCAATTTTTTGTCTTTACTACGGTATTATCTCTAATTGTGGTGGGATTCTGGGCTCTAATCTACCGTAGTTCGTATGCCCTAACTCTCAAAGCCTTAAGAGATAATGAGAAAGCGGCGCAAACGTTAGGGATTTCACCTAGACAACAATATATCCGCGCCATGATCATAAGTAGCGCCATCACAGCCATCCCCGGTGTCTGTTTTGCCGCTTACGTAACATACATTGATCCAACACCGTTTATTTTACAGGAGAGCATTTTTATCGCATCAATTTTATTAGTGGGAGGCTCTGGAAATCTTAAGGGACCAATCTGCGGCGTTCTATTCTTACTAATACTTCCTGTAATACTCCGTTTCATTGGAATTCCAGATGTAGTAGCTGACAATATGCGAGAGATTATTTACGGCATCTTGTTGATCCTCTTAATGTACTTCAAGCCACAAGGTCTAGCGGGAGATTATGCAATCGAATGAAAACGAATAACACTACAAATCATAACGCTCCAAAACTTGTCACACACGGCGTTTCTAAGTTTTTTGGCGATATAAGAGCGCTTCACAATATCGATATAACGATCTTCCCAAGTAAGATATCGGCGTTTGTCGGCCCAAACGGAGCAGGAAAAACAACCTTGTTTCATGTTCTTAGTGGAGATCTGAAGCCAGATAGCGGAAACATTATCTTTAATGGAGAAGAGATAGCGGGGCTTTCACCTTGGAAGATCGCAAGAAGAAAAATAGGAAAATTGTATCAAGATGTTCGTGTTTTTAAAGATATGACTCTTTGTGAAAACGTTCAAGTTGCCCTACTCTCCGAAACGGAGTACCGACTGACATCTGCCTTTTCTCTATTAAATGATCGTGAAAAGAAACATAAGGAAGAGGCGCTGTACTGGCTAGAATATGTTGGATTGGCTGATCTAGCGAACGATCAAGCGGGTAAACTTTCCTACGGTCAACAAAAGCTACTATCGATAGCGCGACTTATTGCCCACAAATCTCGTCTACTCCTTCTAGATGAACCAACTGCTGCTTTATCACCTGTAATGATACAAAAGATGATAGAGCTGATTCGGAAATTAGTTCTCGAACAAAATTGCTCGGTAGCGTTAATTGAACACAATATGAATGTCGTTAAGGAATTGGCGCACTATACTTATTTCATGCATGAAGGAAGTATATTTTGTCACGGAACGCAGGAATCTGTTTTGGAAAATTCTGAAGTTCGAGAGCTCTATATGGGGCTTACGGGGAGCGCTAAGAGATGACAGAAAAGAAAATTCAAATAGAGAAAAAGATCCTCTCACTACAAGATCTTTATTGTGGCTACGGAACGCGTCCCGTATTAAAAGGGATCAATTTTATAGTTCACAAAGGTGAAAGTGTCCTACTAGCTGGACCTAACGGTTGCGGAAAATCTACTTTGTTAAAAGCGATCGCTGGTGTAGTTCCTCTCTCTTCCGGAACAATTTCGTTTAACGGTGCTGTGCTTGATCACAATTCCATCGAAGAGCGAATTAATTCTGGAATCGGTTATCTGCGACAGACAGGCAATATCTTCCCCAGTCAGACAGTAAGCGAAAATCTACGCCTTTCTGGCTTGACTCTAACAACTAAGGAATTTAGCTCCGCACTGGAACGAGTTTTAGCTCTTTTTGATTTTTTGCGGAACCGCTTGGAAGACCGCGCGGGAACATTATCTGGTGGTCAACGTCAAGCTCTTGCGATTGCGATGGTCTTACTACATAAGCGTAAGTTGTATCTCTTCGACGAGCCGACCGCTGGCTTAGCTCCAAAAGCGGCAAGGGACATCATTGAAAGGATTCGCCGCTTCTCTAAAGAAGATTCTGAACAATCCGTAGTGATTGTAGAGCACCGTCTTGAGCTCTTGGATTGGGTTGATCGTGCCGTTATATTGCTTCAAGGCGAGGTCAAAGTTGAAAGCGAGGATGCTAGTCAATTTTTAAATCCTGAATGGCTGGCTAAACACTACTTTTAAACACACTACCTTTAAAGGAAGCAGCTAAGCATTCTCTAACTACCGTGCTATCTATCGTGTCGGTGCGCTTACCCCCTAACTTTCCTGACTTCCGAGTGTGGACACCTTTTTTTAGGATAAATTTTCAAATAATCTTAACAAATTTTTTAATTTTGAGTTAAAAAAGAATTTAAAAATTCCTATTTACAACATCACCTCAACACCTCTACTTGTCCTAGTTGTCTTTCTCTTTTTCGCAATCTCCGTAACAGTGTATTTTAAAAGGTACCTTCCCCCCTAGACGCTTAAAAAAAGTGGGGTGCTACTGGAGGAGAATCTAGTGAGGCGTTTTATCTAGAAATTTTTAATTTATGTAGAAAAGGTAAAGATATCCATAAAACGCTTAGAAAGATCTCGCCCTTTAAAGCTATCATACTGAATCTGTTATAATTTTTTTACATAAAAAATGAAGCATTTTATAAGTTAGAGCCGATATGAGTTTTGTAAGATAAGGGCTTGGGTAGAAGTGTTTTGTGAAGGATTTTAAATGTATTCATTCACACGTCCATTTCAGGGATCTCCTGTTTTTTCATAAAGAGACCTTTTTACTGATGAGCCATCTCTGTTTAGTTTTTTAACTTGATAGAGATGGCTCATCGGTTGGTTATATCTGAAGTTCAGGTGTAGCCGGTGGTCATCTCGGCAAAACCGAGAACAATCAAAACATTACTTTTCGGCAATGCCGAGAAAAGGAAGTTATCATGGCGAAAATCAAGAAAAGAACGTTCGCAATTATTGTCCCTAAAAATCGGAGAGAGTTCCGTGAAGAGCGAGGTCTCAACGAGGTCTGCGAAAGTGAGGTTTTGGAAGCGTTCAGAGGTTTTTTGGCAAAATATAACATCCAAGACGTTTTTTGTAACATCGAAATGGGTGACTGGCAAGGAAAGACGGCGGAGGAAAGGGACCACCAACTGAGTGGTTCGCTTGAAAACGTTACAACTAGGAAAGGGTATAAGCTTGTCAACGCACTGGCAAGGCACATCTACAACGAACTGGATACCGACTGTGTCGATGTTCATTATAAGGTGAACTCGTATGAGGACGGCGTCTGGTCTATTAACCAACAAGGTCGAAAAAGAGAAGGGGAGTAGAAATTGGAGGAATAGATTGGTAACAACCTAATCCATCCGAACCGCCCCGAGGCCTTAAAGGGTTCTTCTGAATACCTTAAGACCTCGGTCGCCTGATGGAAATGAGTGAATACAAGACCGAAACGAAGGCCCAAGAGGTTTTTAATCTCAAAGGTTTCCCGCCAAGCTCTTGTCTTCACCCCTTTTTTATTCTTTTATTAAATTTAATTTAACAAGCTCTATCTCTATAAATCTTACTTCTTATACAATACCAACACACCTTTTAACGCCTTAATACTTTTAAGAGTTTTTTAAGAGTTGCACCAAGAAAAATATCTACCCTCTGCCGATACTACTTCATCTTTACTTCTTAATAACAACATCAAAAAACCTTAATAACTTTTAAAGCTAAAATAAAAACACACCAATAAAAAAAGCCTCCTCCTTCCCCTTATCCTTTACTTAACATGCTCTCTGGCGTGATATGAACTTCTAACAAAGGGGGCGGACTCAACAAAGAGAAAGCCTCGTTTTAATCCTTCCTGTTTATACTCCTCGAAGTGTTGCGGTGTTATGTATTCCTTTACCGGTAGCTGCTGATCTGATGGACGTAGGTATTGACCGATAGTCATTATATCGACTTCAACGTCTCTTAAATCATCCATCAGAGATAAGACCTCCTCCTTAGTCTCTGAAAGCCCCACCATAATTCCAGACTTTGTACGGAGATTAGGGTTAATCTCTTTTGCCCACCGTAAAATATTAAGAGATCTCTGATAATCGCCTTGCGGTCTAACACGGGGATAAAGCCGCTTAACCGTTTCAAGATTGTGATTCAATATATTAATTCCCGCCTCTAAGATAGTAGTCAGATCTACTTTACTCCCTAACAGATCTGAAATAAGTAGCTCAACGGTACAACTCGGTGCCTCTTTATGAATAGCACGCACAGTCTTAGCGTAGTGTTCAGCACCACCATCCGGCAAATCATCACGTGTGACCGAAGTAATAACGGCGTGTTTTAAACCCAGCTGCTTAACAGCTTCTCCAACCTTTTGCGGCTCAGTAGCATCAGGTAAAGGTAGCGTTTGCCCTAAGGCGTGTTTTACTGCACAGAAAGAACAGGCACGGGTACAAGTTTCGCCAAGAATTAAAAACGTTGCAGTTCTCGATCCCCAACACTCCCCTATATTCGGACAACGCGCCTCCTTACAAACTGTATGCAGCTTTAAGGAATCAACTAATTTCTGCACTTCGATATAATCGTGTGAACCTGGAGCTTGAACTTTTAACCACTTCGGTTTTCGTAACGGTACTGAAGAACTATCCATTATTTTTTTCCTACTTTAAATATACGAGAGATGGCGAAGGTGAGTTTCTCTTTAAACGTATCTTTTTGCAATTTTTCACTATCAAGCGTGCTATGCGAGGGTGCGGCCTCCGCAGAATCTTCAAATTTCTCCCCTACTTTAAGCATCATCTGAGTAATGCGAGAAAAGAGCTCTTGACGGGGTGGTTGCAAAGTTTTCGGAACGAACTTCTCCGGCATTTTAAATGGCGTAGGTCTACAACCATCACAATAACCACCACCGTTAGATCCGTACTGAGTTTTTTTACCACAGGCACGACACTGCGTTAAAAAGTGCTTCACCTCCGGCTTGGCATTGATGATAAGGATAGCTGCAATTGTAAAATATCCGATAAAACTTCTTTGAGAGATGAGCCCCATTAAACACAATACGGCAGATCCGATTGAAAGGATCTTCGGTATCACGATCCGTGCCATACAGATAAGTTGAATCTGCTCTAAACTTAAATTCGTTGTTGTCGTTATTCCTTTATCAGAAGTGTCACGTTTAATCATCATATCATAGATCTGCCAAGCGATAACGAGATAACCGACAAATTGAAATAGCGCGACAGTATATGTTTTTTGTCGGTAATACACCTGATAAAGCGGCATAATAATTGAGACGATAAAGACCACTATTATCAAAACATACCCAACTTTTTTGCGGTACTTTGCAAAAAAGAGATTGATCTCTTTTGTCCACAAAATACTCTTTAAAACCAAATCATGATTAGCTGTGAAAAGAGCTACTAACAGTAGCGGAAGTAAGAAAAGATACCCTCTCCCACCGTTCTCAACCTGCTCTGCTGAAAAAGAGAGGCAGAGTAGATCAAGAGGAAGGGTATAAAAGAATATTACCCATAGTAACGCAATCGGACGAAGAAGCTTTTCCGTTTTTTGCAGTTGTGGATCTTTTACTATTTCAGGAGTTGGCATCTGTTCCCTTTTTTACAATTCTGGCACTATCAATCAACTGATATTTAAAGTTAATATCACACAACTTGAATCGACTGAATGACATAAAATATGTTAATACAAACAATCTCTTTTCTAAACATTTAGAGTTATTATGGATTTAAATAAAAACGAGAGATATCTGAGTGTTACTCAATTAAGTCAGATCTTAAATCAAGTTCTGGAAGAGGATCTGGGGGAGGTTACCTTTCAAGGTGAGATCTCGGAGTTTACCTGTGCACAAAGTGGGCACTGCTATTTTACGATCAAAGACCAACAAAGCCAGTTAAGCGCCGTTATGTGGCGTTCAGTATCTTCTCGTTTGAAGTTTCATCCTAAATGTGGCGATCTGGTAGTCTGCACAGGTATTTTTAACGTTTATAACAAGACAGGACGTATACAAGTTATCTTGCAACGCATGGTGCCAGCTGGCGAAGGTGAACTTAAACAGAAGTTTGAAGAATTAAAACTTAAACTGGAACGAGAAGGGCTTTTTGCGCAGGAAAGAAAACGCCCCATTCCGTTCTTCCCGAAAGGTGTCGGAGTTGTAACTTCAAAAAGTGGTGCCGTCATCCACGATATCATGACAAAAATACATGAGCGCCTACCGAATATGCAGGTCTATCTGGTAGATGCACGGGTACAGGGAGAGGGTGCCGCACAAGAGATCGCGCGAGGCGTGGAGCTACTGAATAGATCTAACCTCGTTGATGTGATTATTGTAGCGCGTGGCGGCGGGTCTCTCGAAGATCTCTGGGCGTTCAATGAAGAGCCACTTGTTAGAGCTGTTTTTGCCTCACGTATACCAGTTATCTCAGGGGTGGGACATGAAGTTGATTTTTCGCTCTGTGATATGGCGGCCGATCTACGCGCACCAACTCCAACAGCAGCAGCTGAGATGGCGGTGCCGAAAAAAGTTGACCTGCTGCAAGACCTTTCTGAAATTCAAAAACAACTACTTAATTACGATCGTTGGCTGCAACCACTAAACCAGAACCTTGATGAGGTCTCTTCTCGTTTTAATCAGCACCTATCAATAACGATGCGAGAGGCTGAGATGAACTTAACTACCCTTAAAGTACGCATTAACGCCCTGCATCCACACCATATTATTAAGAACAACGATCTGCGCCTACAAACGTTAGCGCACGAGCTGCAAGCGCTAATAAAGAAAAAGATCTTACACTGTGAACGTGAAGTGAATCATTTCAATACTCGTTGGAGTGCAATAGATCCGCAACTTAAGATTAATTTAGAAGTTGCCAAGCTCTCAGGGATGGTGGCACGCTTAAAAAATCTTGCGCCGCAACGAGTCTTACAACGTGGTTACGCCTTAGTTGAAAGTGAACACGGTATTGTGCGAGATTCAAAATCGTTAGCAGTAGGGGATAAATTAAAGATAACTGTTGCACAAGGAAAGATCGCTGCAACTGTTAACGGTGAATATTAAAACTGAATATTTAAAATAGATGAGGTAAGGATGGCAGGAAAAAAACAGAGTGGAAAAATGACACTTCAAAATCTATTAGATGCTAAAGATTTTGAAGCTCAGATTAAACAATTAAATTATGAAGACGGTTTAGCTTTAGTGGAAGCTCTCTTAAATAGTGTAGAGTCAGGCGAGCTGGCACTAGAGCAATCTATAACTTCATACGAAAAAGGGATGGCGTTAGTTAAGCACTTACGTGGACTTCTAGCAGGAGCTGAGGAAAGGCTAAAAGTCCTAAAAGACTCTGAAGATGGGATAAAAATAGAAGACTTCGAATAAGCAAAAAAGGTAAGGAGAGTGTGAGAAAGGTAGCAACTCTCTTATCTACGTCTTAACTTAAAAGGTCCTCGACGTGGAGGTGGCGCATCTTTTTCACTGCCCTCTCCACCTTCTTTGTTATCCTTAACATTTTTTTTCTTTGGATCGCCTTCTTCATCTTTTGGCTTAGCTGTAAGTGGTGCCGTAAACATCTGAACCCGTCCTCGAATTTTTCCCTTGCTCTTTGCACTTATCTTAAATGGAGCATCCGAAGCTTCGTCTACTTTAGTTGCACCGTTTTCAGTAACGGATGACGCTTCACCTTGCTGCGCAGAGCCATCTTGTTGAACTTCATTTTTAGCAACACCCGTCGAACGGGGCGCTTTCAAAGAGGTTAATTTTTGAGCTTCTTTTAAGAGATTTTTTCCTTTGGCGGCAGGTGTTGTCTCTGCCTGCGCTGCCGCCTGTTGCGCCACTTTACGCACGGCATCTCCACTCCTTGCGGCCTCTGCATCTCCCTGCCTTACTATCTGCTCATCAACCCAATCACCCAATCCGATCTCATCACGTTCAAACTTCTCAAGCCGCACTAAATGTTCTCTTCCTTCCCACTTTTCAGGTAGCACAGCGTTAAACCAACTACACCGTCCCTTTACAATACGTCCGTCACCGAGATCGAACCACGCCAAGCCCTTCTCCGCTGACATCTCATGTTTTAACTCTTCAGGACTGACAAAATAATCCTCAGCTTCTAACATCCCGATCGATTGTGACTCTCCACCCATAGCGCGAGCATCCAGATCGATAGCACCACGCACTACATTTCCTGTCTTACTCCGTGTCACACCGGTACTAAGTGAAGTCTTCGTAACAGAGACTTTACCGAACCATTCTGCCATATCCTCAGCCGTACGATTATCTCCGATACGCATCATGACCTTTAAATTTACATTAGCCATAACACGTTCATAAAACGACTCACTTAATCCGATCGCTCTATCCGTCAAACCTCCCGTAGACTGCGCTCCAAATAAGAGAGCAAAACGTCCTTTTCTTGCCAGTTCAAAAAGGTTCGCCCACGTCGGTCCAAAAGTTGAAGAGCCCTCATCAACTATCACCAGATGCGGATCTTCCAAATTAAGAGACCTTGAAGAGGTGATCTCTCCGATTGAGACCTCCAGATCTTCACGAAAAAGCTTCACCATTCTCGCCGCCGACTCTGCTTCCTCTAACCTCGGCAACATAAAATAGATTATCTTTCCCCGTAAAATAGCATCAGTCAGCACTAAATCTGTATACTTCGTGCAAAAGATAGCGCCCATATTACTTCCGGAGATGGCGTGTAGCTCTGAAGAGATACCCCTTAAATTATCAGTCAACTTCGTCGTATCCATACCTCCGCGCTTATCTCTATAACTGGAAGCTAAATGTCCCAACTCTACTAACGCCTGTCTGGCACCTATCTGTTGAAGAAGCCTCCTTAAATGTGGATATGACAAACTGAAATCTGAAAGTGCCACAGCAACATCATGAATAGACCATGCTAAACCGAAACTCTCCATCGCCCTAACCATACGATAGATAGAATCTGCTGCTAAACGATCATAGTGCTTCGTTGAACTCTGATCTGAAGTTGGCGGCAACCCCGCACGCAATACCTTACGCGCCTTTACATCAGCTCGTTGATCCGTCAAGACAAAGTTATACGAGTGCACACAATCAAAGGGATCAACCACTACTAGATCTTCGATCCTCCCCGTTATAAGCGCCATTAAGATAATCTGCGCCAACGTTCCCGAATCTCGTTTTGCATCAATAAATGTACAACCACTAGCACGACCGCGCGCCATCTGTTGAAAGATAAAAGACTCCAACCATAAAGTTTTACCAACACCTGTTTTAGCAAAAACACAGGCGTGACTACACAAATCCTCCTCATCAATCCAAAGCGGCTCCCCCGTTTCCAAATTAAAGCCAACAAGATACTTATCAATCATCTTCTTACCACGCGCTTGGGCACTCTCTATACATTTCGCTATGGCATCACGTTGCGGTGCCATCCCCAGAACTTTTTTACCACCACGTTTTTTGGATTCCTGCGCTCTTTCATATTCAATCTTAATGTACTTGGTAAGAACCTCTACTAAACGTGCTAAAAAACAAACCGGCGCAAGCCCTACTATAAAAAGGATCCCCGTCGGCACTCCTGAAAAAAGAGGTGACATCACTAAAATTATGACGATTCCGAAAGCAAGCAAAAGTGATTTTAAAGCACTCATGCACTCTTCACGCCGCATCGTGCTAAAATCAATATTTTGATATTTTCGCGCCATCTAATGATCCTTAACTGCTAAGACTATCACTTGCATCATCTATAAAAATCGGGATGCCTTGCATAATCAAATTAAACTGCTCGTGTGTAGTGGCTATCGCCGGAGCACGTCCCTGTCTGAATTTTTCCTTCCAGCTTTGCCCATAACGCTCAACTAAACGGGTTGTCCGTAACGGCACCATCCCAGCACGTCCGATATAACCACTTTCATTACGATCTGGTGTACCCTCATCTACCTGCACCGCTGCAAAAACTACACACGCTTCCGGAACGGTAGAATCTCCTACTCGACGTGCTAGCCAACTATAATGGTAGAGAATATAACGTAAGTAACCCCATTCAGCGACCTTTGAGGCAGGCAGATCGTGAACATCAACGATCTCTGCTATCTCAGATTGTGTAAAATCTCTCGGAATTCTCTCATAATCCGGTATCGCAACACCATCGCTCTCCTCCTGCTCTGTCTTCCCTTTGTGTTGCCACTCATCCACCCGTCGAACCAACTCTTTTAAAATAACCTTTTTGTCGATATCGATAACCTTACTAAAAATTCCGAGTACTGAGAGCACCGGCAGAAAGAACATACTGGAATCGGTAGCGATCCCCTCTCCAAAAATACTCTTATTGTTTTCAGATAACTCCTTAAAGAAAGCAGCTTCCCAACTCTCATGCAGCTCATACGTTATCCCAAAGAGTTGCACATCATCTGCTACGAAATCTAATTCATGCGGGCACGCCAAAGTCACCTCTACCCACTGCCTCAAAGCTTGTGACTCCTTTGTAATATCAACTGAAAAACGGACTGGTCCAAAAACACTTTTACGCAATCCGTAAACCAGTGCTTGCCTAATCATGTTTCTTTCAGCAGATCGATATTCACGTGGATATTCAGGAACAGAGTGTAAAACTGCCCGCGCTCCGAGTTGCGGGAAGTTAGTAGACCTGATCCAAGCAACACCTGCGGATTCAACTCCTAACGGTTTCGCCGCTTCAATAGCAAGTAACGCCGTTGCGACACCTTCCGCACGAATTGATATTAAGGATTGCTTCTGTTGTGGCGTTAAAACTCGATCCAACGCCTGTCGAAATTTCGCTATATAATCTTCACCTGAAAGCATTGCTTGTGACGATGAAATCTGATTTTTAGCAGATGGTGTCTTCTGTTCAGGAAGATACGTTTTAAAAGATGGTGCGCCGTTTTTACTGTATTCACTATGCAAAGATAGCGCGCAATCTAATAGTGCTGTCGTATTATCAACTAAAGTAGAACCTTTGTAGGCAGCTGCCAGATCTCCTTCTTCTCCTGTTTTTGCAACGTACGCTGGATAATCACCGTACTCCACGATCATGGCAGCTAACGCTTTATTCGTTTCATTATCCACACCATATTTATTTAAAACTTTTAATATTTCAGATTGAGCAAGCACCTGTGGTGAGCACCGTTTTAAACAGGCCAACCCCCTCACCAACACATCCGGAGCTCCCGACTCATCCATATTATCCAGCGACGCTCGCATACCTGAATAAAAAATCCTGCCATTCCCCGTCTGCCCAAGTAGATCATCTGCTACGTACGGCTTTATCTTATTATATGCGTGTATTGCGGCGATCATAACGATTACGATCCAGACACGGATACACCCAAAAAAGATAAAGAATATTCTCAAGATCCCTGTTAGAGTATATCCGTAGAACGATGAGAGTGCCCCCTCCTCTCCACTTCCTAACACTTGAGCTAATTGAAAAACGTGTATACTTAAAGAATTAAATAATTTCACATCAGCGATAATCTGATGTCTACTCAACCACCTACTGGCACTTTCCTGTTGCGCTACTAAATCTTGTGCCCAACTTGCATTCAAACGTAAAGTTTCTAACTTAGCCTTTTTTAAGTTTGTTTCTGTTTTTGTTGAGCCATATATTGAAATAAGAAGAACAAGTAGAAAGATAATGGGGATAATCCACAACCATTTTAGAGACCTCTTCCTTACACTTCGACGAAGCTCTGCAAAATCTTTTTCATGTTTATTGCCGAAGAGACCCAAGATATTTTACCTTTTAAAACAGAAATTCAACTACCATACGACGCACAACACCCGTCGTTATATAAGATGTTAATCTAACTTATAACGTTGCAACATCCCTTTACTTTTTTGTGAACAAAAATTTTCCGTATCATCATTTAGAATACTATAAAAAACCTCCGATTTTTCAAATTTCCCCTATTTTTATTAGATCCTGCTCCAACTCCTTAAATATTCTACCTTTCTCTGTTGAAACCACTGTATTATCCTTAGCATCTGATAAGAGTCGAGAATTTGCTTTCAGCAGGAGATATTCTTCTGCAAAAAAACTTTAAAGGAGATTAAACAGATGAGTACCATGCCGGAAATTATTGATGGTTTTCCAAATATATCAGGTCATGAAAAAGAGTTATTTGAAGCCACGACAGCCAAAGTCAAAGACCCGATCTATCTCCACGACACTCCGATCGATTTTAATAATATCAAAAGCTGCGTTGCTGCCGCTTTACATATGCATCAGCCACTGATTCCAGCAGGGGGAGATAACCTTCAAACTGCAGAAATTATCAGCAATTTGCAACATATGTTTGAACACTCCGCCGAAGGAGATAACTATAACGCAGGTGTTTTTAAAGATTGTTATCAACGTCTCGGCAGAATGATCCCCGAACTGGTTAATGAAGGGAAAGAACCCCGCATTATGGTTGAATACTCAGGGGCTCTTCTTTACGGACTCCGTAAAATGGGAGCAGATGATGTTTTTGATCTACTTATACCACTTACACAAGATCCTCGTTATCGTCGTGCTGTAGAATGGTTAGGATCTCCTTGGGGTCACGCTGTGGCACCATCAACGCCGGTACAAGATTACAGACTTCACGTTAAAGCTTGGCAACACAACTTTGCTGCTATCTTCGGCTGGGATGCTCTTTCCAGAGTTAGAGGTTTTTCTCCTTCAGAGATGGCGCTGCCTAATCATCCTGATGTTGCTTACGAATTTGTAAAAACTTTGGTTGAGTGCGGTTATCGCTGGGTATTAGTGCAAGAACACACCGTTGAAACACCAGAAGGGCACGGTGTTCAACAAAAACATATTCCGCACCGTTTAGTTTGCCGCAATTCTAAAGGCGAGGTGGCTGAAATTATCGCGTTAATTAAAACTCAAGGGAGCGACACAAAGCTTGTCGCGCAGATGCAGCCATACTATGAAGCTAAAGGGTTGGATCGCATTACCTTAGCAGGTAAATCGATCCCTCAAATTGTCACGCAGATCGCTGATGGTGAAAACGGCGGTGTGATGATGAATGAGTTCCCGCCAAAATATATGGAGGTCATGCGAGAAGCTTCCGCTACAAATACGGCACCGATAAACGGCACCGAATACCTTGAGTTGCTGGAAGCTGCTGGTGTACAACAATCCGACCTGCCTGTTATTCAACCTATCAAGCAAGCTTTAATTTGGGAAAGAATGGAGTCTGCAACAGGCCCTGAAAAGTTGGCAGCCGTTATTAAAGACCTCTCTGCCGAACGTCACGATTTTAATGTTGAGGGTGGAAGTTGGACGAATAATATCTCATGGGTTCGCGGTTATGAAAACGTCTTAGGACCTATGGAAAAAGCGAGCTCTCTCTTTAATGAAAAAGTTTTAAAAGCTGGGGTCTCTCCCGATGATCCGAGATTTAGAAAAGCTTTATTCTTCCTTATGTCATCTCAAACCAGTTGCTATCGTTACTGGGGACAAGGGATCTGGACAGATTACGGTAAAGAGATCTCAAGACGTGCCATAGCAGTTTTAGAAAATGATTTTTAAGATAATTTATTTTTAGATCTGGCAGCGCCTTCATGCTCTGTCAGATCTAAAACACGCGCGCTTGCAGCGCGTCGTCACCTACAAAAAAATGACTCCTGATGCCACTTACATAAGTTTACCGTCTCCTGAAAGAAGTCCTGATAGACTTTTTGTTATCGCCTCTTTATTGGGTTTAAAGCCAACACCACTATCAGATGCTAAAGTTTTAGATATCGGGTCTGGACAAGGGTGGGATCTTATCGCTTTGGCTTGCGCCTATCCGAAAACAAGTTTTTTAGGGATAGACCGCTCTGCTACTGCTATTGCAGCCGGAAAAGAAGCTATCGCTAAACTAGATCTAAACAATATCGATCTGACCTGTCTTGATTTGCAACAATTTAACACCGCACAAAAATTTGACTATATTATCTGTCACGGTGTTTATTCATGGGTGCCTGAAGATACCGCTCTGCAGATCTTCAAGATCTGTCAAGATAAATTATCAGATAACGGTTTGGCTTACATTAGCTACAACGCTCTCCCTGCTTGGACAACACGTGGTATTTTAAGAGAAGCGTTACGACGTTTCGTAAAAAGTGGATCGCAGGAAGCTAAAATTGCGAAAGCCCGTTCAATTATCGAAACATTTAGCGCCACATTACAGGACTATCAATCGCCTTATGCTATGAGTCTTAAACTGGAGCTGGAGCAAGCAAAAAAAGCTTCGGATGGTTTTATTATTCAAGAGCTACTCTCTGATTATGCTTACGCTGAATATCTGGACACCTTTATAGCAAAAGCACAGCAACACCACCTCCACTACTTAGCAGAGGCGAAGTTTGAACGTATGATTTCAGAAAGGCTGGATGAATTAGCAGAAACGCCTGAATTGTGTAGAGTAGTTAGATCTCTCGATTCTTTCGTTGCCAAAGAGCAGGTTCTTGAGTTTGTCTTTCCAACTTGGTTACGGCAATCGATACTATGCAAAGAATCTGTTCCTGATAGACCAAACACACTCTCACTTTCAACGGAAGCACTTGCAGATCTTTATATCGCCTCTCCATTAGTTCCAACCCTTCCTTCAGATCCAGAAGGGGGCGATGATATTTTTATGAACCCGAGCGGCTCTTATATTAAAATTTCCAATGAACACTTATGCCAAACGCTTAATAAGTTACACAACACTTGGCCAGATTGGATCCCTGTAAAAAGTTTATATGAGATGCTTTCATTTCACTCCTCTTATACATTAAATAATTTTGCTGGAGATCTCGGGCTACTTTTTCGCAAAGGGCTGATTGAACTGCACGGTGTAGCAGCACCTTTTACTAATGATGCCACAGAGAAACCTTTAATCTCACCTCTAGCACGTTTACAGGTACAGCAGCAGCATTGGCTTACAAACTTAAAACAGGAATACACACTCTTTACAGATTTTGAAAAACACCTAATTCCATTACTCGATGGAACTCGCACAAAAGAAGAGTTAAAAACAGAGCTCAAAGATCTATTAAGCTCTGAAGAATTAACTTTAAAAGAGGAGTTCAGATCAGAAGCTGCCAACTTAGATCTTGATACCCTACTTTCTCAAGCTATCGATGAAGCTTTGAAACACTTTGCAGAAAGTGCGCTATTCCCCAAAATTGCTTAGTGCTTAAGGTTAACGCATCTTGTAGATAAATAAGGCATCCTGCCGTCCTTTCCCTAGCTCTCTTACAGCACTTGCTTTAGCAGGTGCTTCAAATGAATTTGATAATAGGAGGGTGCCCTTTGCCATCTCATCTTTAGCTTTTTTCCAGATAGCAGGCATAAACGGCGGAGCAAGAAAGGTATACACAACATCGTAACTTCCTAAATCAATCTTCCACAAACTACGAAAGTGCACCGTAACATTTCGATAAGAAAGAGAGGTTAATTTAGCGAAGATAAAAACTATCGGATTTATCTCCACCCCGACAAAAGAGCTCTCAGGTCTGTGCCTAGCTAAAAATCGCAACAACGCTGCGCTGCCACAACCTGCATCCAAAAAAGAGATGGTCGTATTTCTCGGAAGCGCTTCCAAAACTGCATCATAGACAGGACGAGCGCTCGGATAAAAAGGAACTTTTGTAAAAAAGGTCGGAGTATAAATTAAAAGTAAGAGACAAACACCTACCCAAACTAGAGACGGCAGATCTAACTGCAGTGAAAGGATTACGCCAAAAGGTAGCGCCGCATTTACAAGTTGCCAAGCTAACGAAACTCCTAAGCAACGTGCCAGTAAAGCAGCTACAACACCGTGCAATACTATATGCGCGACAGAAGCACCGTATAATTCCTGAACGATAAAGCCGCACATAAAACCGATCAGTTGTGCTATTATAGAGATGAGTAGTGAGATATGTGGAGATTTACGGATCATTATTTTTGTAAGGCCTCAGATATTGATGAATTGAATTCACTCCTCACCCCTTTTTCATAGTAACGATCTAGTTCCGTACTTTTTTCTTTAATGCCGACCGCTAAAGCAGATTCTGGAACGACAATCATAACTTGCACAAAGAGATCTTCCCGCTCTGATCCTTTCTTAATCCCCTTATTTTTTAACCTAATCCGTGTACCACTATTAGTATTGGGAGGGATCTTTAATTCTGCTTCACCGTTAAGAGTTGGTACCTTTAAAGTAACTCCGGCGATCGCTTCTGATATAGTTAGTGGTACATTCATAACTAAACCATCTTCTTCAAGACTTAAGTAAGGATGGCGTTCGATACTTTTTATAATACACAACGCTTCATTATTTTTATGAGGACCGTATTTTATGCGCAGCACGGAAGCTGCTCTAGTTCCAGCAGGGATTACGATATTCCCGACACACTTTGAAACTTCATCAGGGATTGTGATAGCGCGTTTAGCGCCATAAATCGCCTCGCGTAAAGAGATCTTTAACTCAAGAACAGAAAGCTCCTTTATAACTCTTTTTTGTTGCGTTTTATCTCTTATATTTTTCTCTCTGTTACTATCTTTAGTGGTGAAAGCTCGCTTAAACCAAGCGCTGATCTTAGTAAAAGGGAACTCTTGCAGCACTAGCTCGGCAGGCTCCTTTTCAATTTTTCTCTCTTGCTGATAGGCGTGAGTTTTTTTAGGAGGCACCTCTTTTTGATCTGATCTCCGATCCGAAGGAGCTCTCCAACTCTGCTTTGTATCCATATTTTTTTTAAAAGAGGTGTACGCTTTAAACCTTGCATCCACCTGTTGATACTGAGCAAAAGAGAACTCGACATCGTATTTTGCCCGTTTTTGTGGGTTTCTTAATGTATTATACGCCTCTGTGATATCTTTAAAGATTATAGCTGCTTTTTCATCGGAATTAATATCAGGATGATACCGTCGTGCCAAACTCCTATAAGCGCGCCGAATCTTATCAAGATCGGCTGATGGAGTAAGTCCTAATATTTTATAATAATTTTTTTTCATCGGTATTAGAGGCCACTTCAAAATTCAATCTAAACAACACGTTTCATTAGATGCAAAAAGGAGCAGCTAAGAAACACCCTTTTAAATATAATAATATCAATAAGATAATTGTCGAGATGAGCCTCAAATTCTTGTTTTTTCAATAAATTAGCGGTATAAAGGGAGAATATTGAAATTTTCTATTTTACCTGTGTTATATTTATAGCCTTAGAGATCCGTCTTTCGGATGTGGATGTGGTGTAAGGATATTTTTTAGAGGTCTTGCGTGACGTACCCTGCCGACAATAATCAATCTGCAACGATTCAACACCGTTTTGCAGTGCAACTTATAGAAGGTGTCGGTATTTTAGATGAAGAGACAGCGGAAACTCTTGTTAAGGCTTTTGCAAAGGTTCCGAGAAGCAGCTTCATACCGAAAGCTTTCAACGCTTACGCTACGGAAGACGTTACACTCCCTATCGGATATGGACAAACGATCACAAAACCTTCCTTAGTTGCAAGGATGCTTGGAGTGATCGGTTTGCGCAAAGGGATGCGTGTTTTAGAGATCGGTTGCGGATCTGGATATTGCAGCGCTGTAATGGCAGCAGCTGGTGCACAAGTTTTCGCTGTTGAGAACATCGGCTTATTAGCGCAACGCACTCGCAGGCTACTTGATAAATTAAACTTTCAAAACATTTTAATCCGCCGTTGTGACGGGCGTTACGGCTGGCAGGAACATGCGCCTTATGATGCAATTGTCGTTTCCACTGTTTTTGAAACGATAGAGCCTGAGTTAATTTCACAACTCAATAATCAGGGTGGAAAAATGATTGCACCAATAGGTAATAAAGACGGTCAGATCCTCACCTTATGGGAGGTGAAAGGAGAAGAAGTAAAACATTATCACCTTGAACCGTGTGACTTTAGCGATGGACAATAACCGTTTTGATGATATGCGCAAAATCTTAAGCTTCAATAAGATCATTGTAGTGGCAGTTGTACTTTTGGTGAGCTTGTCCCTGATTCGTTGCAGTTCAAAACGTGAAATCTTCTACACAGTTCAACGTGGAGATACGTTATCTGCTATCGCTGGTTGGTATGGTGTTGAGGTTAAAGATCTGCAATTACAAAACGGCATAAGGGATCCACGCAACTTGCAAGTCGGAACTACTTTGAAAATAGTTGTAAATCAGGGGAAAAGAACACCTACACCAAATGCTATCTATCTAAGCAGCAGTGACAGAAGGGGAAATCGCATCATTCGAAACGTAAAGTTGGGAAGTGCTAAACGTTACATCGGGAACTTAATACCACCACTTGCTAACAAAGGGAGGATAACTTCCAGATTCGGTTATCGCGCTTCAGGTATTCATAAAGGCATAGATTTTTCAGCAAAGGTAGGCACTCCTATTTACGCAGCGCACGCCGGTAAGGTTGTAATCAGTGGCGTTCCTTTTAGCGGTTACGGCAAGATGGTCGCCATTGCAGGAGACGGTCTATTAACTTTATATGCACACAACAACCGTAATTTTGTACGAGCAGGGCAATACGTTCAGCAAGGTTACAAAATTGCAGAGGTCGGATCGACGGGTAAAGCCACAGGTCCGCACCTTCATTTTGAAGTGCGCATACCAACCGAGACAGGTTATAACATTGTAGTGGATCCTGAAATTTTTTATCGTTGATCTTAGTTTGAGATATAGCGATCAAGTCTGCGACTTTAAGTGGTGGTTATTTTTTAACGTCCGATTAACCAATTCCAATTGTGCCCACTACGAATAATATTTTTTGCAGACTCAATCATAGCTTCGCACTCTCTTTTTTCAAAAAAGCCGAGCGTTTCCCAAACTGCGCTACTGGCTTCATCCACCCGTTGTTTTCTAATAGCTTCGCAGATTGTAAAGGCAGCTTGCCACCTACGCTCTTCAATATTTTTATTACTATCTTCATTTAAGAATTTATTTCCAGAGACACAGAATTCAGCCATACCGAAGGCAGCATCTTTACCGCAGCCACAAGCGGAGAGCAGCATGGCGCTAACTTGTAGCGGTTCACAACCATAGATCTTTAATCCAACACTACTAATCTCTCCGCCGTAAGTGAGTTGATCGACAGCTTCTTTAGCCTGTTCTAACGTTCCCGTTGCAATTAAAACCACTAACCCACTTCTTCCGGAAAATCCCGCCAACATCCCCTTTCCTGAACCGAATTCAGGCTCAACTGATCCGACCATATGCCCGATTCGCGCTCGTAGCAGAGCGTCATCCAGCATCGGTCTCCAGATCCTTTCGGAGTCTTTCATCGATAACTTCCGACAGATCGAATGGATAACAGCACAAGTTGCTACAACATCTGCTGAAAGGCTTTGTAAAGCCGTTTGCGTGTTTGATACCTTTTTACCACATCCTAAAATGGGATCCTGTGCCGCTGCGAAGAGTAGATTATTTAATCCCAATACGAATCCGGCATTTATTTTTTTTTGTCCACTTCCTCCGAAAACAAAATTAGAAAGTCTCCAGATGAACCATGGAACTGGAGCGAAATTTTTGACTATATTCTTAGCGACTGACCACGTTTGAACTCTTTCTGCAGAACGGTCGAGATCGATACGTGTAGAAAACTCTTCCGAGACCTCATCTAAGCCGCGCTCAATATTAAGAGATAATTCGTCTCTATTAGATAATGTCGAGGTGTTTTCTTCCTCTATGTTCTTATTTGATTCTCCGTTCCCCATTAGCCATTATCAAACATAAATTGGTTTTTTTTCTCTGCAAGTAACTCTTACTGTCGACAGATCTTACTATTATTATTAGCTTTAAATATTTTCACCGTTACCTTCACCACTATTTTTTTAATATCTTCGCCGTTATCCTTTGTAAAAAATAATTTGTAAAAAAACCTCATTGATTTGAATCCCCTACCTCTTAAGATCTATCTAATCAAATGATTTTTATTGACGACTTAATAAGCGTTAGGATAACAACTTGGATTTATTGCACATTTTTCGCTTTAATCCGAACCTCTTTAATTATTTAAAGGGTAAGTTATCTTATTAAAAAAAGCTCACTTAAACACTAAGTGCTTGCCAGTACTGGAAAAATAATATAAGTATAGGCGAAGGCTGGAGTTTTTGTGTTGTACAAGTCTTATTGATTCGGCTGAAATTAATTCAATTGGGGATTAATATGGGTAACTCAAAATACTGTTTAACTAAAGCTGATCTTGCAGATGCTATTTATGCGACGCTTCCGGTTGATAAGCAGAAAGCTGCGCAAATCGTTGAGACGTATATTCAGATTATAAAAGATGCTCTTGTAAAAGAGAATAAGGTTATGCTCTCTGGATTCGGTTCTTATGAAGTTAAATTCAAACCACCGCGACGTGGCAGAAACCCTCAGACGGGAGAATCCATAATTTTACGTGCTCGTAAAGTTGTCAAATTTAAACCGAGCCAACTTCTTCGTAAAGCTATAAACGGTCAAGACGTTTCAAACGAAGAAGAGAAAGATTAGCTTCCCTTCCCATATTTGATTGAATTATCAAATAATACAAACTGCTTACGTTTGAAACGTGGCGTGCTTTGTTAGTTATTTTTGATATTTTTAATAAAATAGAGCGGGCATTCTTTTTTTGAGGATGCCCGTTAATATTTCTAGGTTCCCTTTCCTACTATATAACCCATTGAACCCAAACTTTTCTGTGATTTACGTAACAATAAAGTAACATATTGTTATAACCTATAGAAATTTTTTAAAAATTAACAAAAAAGGGGGTTGACTTTTTTGTTGTTTTGACATACGTATTTAGGTATGGGAAAGAAAGCAAAAATACACCCTGATTGGGCAACAAAATATCGAGAGAAAGGAAAAGAGGTACGTCTTATCAATGGGAGATATTACCTATATAGCTACAGCTATAAGTATGACCCTGAGAGGAAAAGGAGCGTGAAAGTTACTGGTAAATTACTTGGACGAATTACAGAAGAGGACGGTTTTATACCAAGTGAGAAGAGAAGCCTTGTACCTGCTGTGAATATTAAGTGCAGAGAGTATGGTTTATCTCAATTTATCCTCAATCAAAAAACAATTATTGAAAGACTTCGGTGTTATTTTCCAGATAAGTGGAAGGCTATTTTGCTGATGTCATACAGCAGGATCAAACATTGCTCTCCTATTAAACGCATGAATGATGATTTTGAAAACAGTATGTTGAGTGAAAAACTTAATTTTCTTCTTAATAAGAAAGCTATTCCGAATATTTTGCAATCGATTGGGAAAGATGAATTTGCTCGTTCTGAATATATGAAGAGTTTTATTCATGGAAAAGATTTTTTGTTAATTGATTCTACATTTCTTAGAACATCTATGAGAAAGTCGAGTCTTGCTAAAGGAGGATATAATAAAGACCATTTTTGGGAAACGCAGGCGAGTTTGCTTTATATTTACTCTAAAAAATTGCAACAACCAGTCTATTATAGGTTATTGGCTGGGAATATAAGAGATGTAAAAGCTCTATCTTTAACTATCCAAGAATCAGAAATTGGTGATGCTACTATTATTGCAGATAAGGGTTTCTATTCAGAGTCTAACGTTAAAGATCTTATAGAGAATAAACTTAGCTTTGTTATTCCATTGCGTAGAAATAGCTCTCTTATAGACTATGATGGAATAGAAACAAGCAGGAACGTTATTGAATATAATAAAACGTACTTAAGATATAAAAAATATAAGATTGGGAATGGATTTATATATCTGTTTAGAGACCCGTTTTTAGCAGGTGAAGAGGAAAATAACTTAGTTTCATTAACAATATCTCATCCAGAAAAATACAATTTAACAGATGTTGATTTAAAAAAAGTGAGGCTAGGAACTGTTGCATTCTTTTCAAATTTGGACTCATCCGCAGAAGAAATATACACGTTATACAAAATGCGACTATCTATTGAACAATCTTTTGATACGTTAAAAACTGTTTTAAAAGCAGATGCTTCATATATGAGTGATGATGATAAATTTCAGGGATGGATGTTCGTGAATCACATAGCAATACAGTGGAGCTATGAAATATTAAAAACAATAAAAAAACATAAACTTTCGACTTCAATATCATTAGAAGATGCTATCAGAAGGTTATCTGAAATTAAAAAAGTTAGGCTTGGGGACTCTTGGTATTTAGCCGAGCAAACTAAAGCAGAGCTAAAAATAGCCGAACTGTTACTTACTTAACATACGTAAAAAGGGGAAAGTTTGGGATTGAAAATAGGCGTATTTGTCTACGTTACTTTATGAAAACGCCTTGCCAAACAGGCAAGTTATTTTCATATTTATTAATATTTTTAGATATGCAAAATATTAATTTGGAATCAATTTCATTTTACGTGTAGAATAGACTCATAGTCGAAGCGCGTTCTGCGTCTCTTAAGAAAAGAGTCTTCACGTAGTATGGGAGCATAATTATGATAAACGATTTAAGAATAAATTTTAAAACAGTTTTTGTGGCATTAATTGCCTCATTAGCTTTAGCGGTTTCACCTGCCATAGCTGGGCCTCAAGCAGGTCTTTCAGAAGGAGCTAGAAATTACAACAATTGCCCAGCATGTCCAGCTCCAACCTGCGACGATGTTGATCTACAACAGTGTTGCGGGCAGAATCCTCCTGTTCTTGAAATAGAGGAGAAGGGGATCGCTGAATTTGAACTTGGTTTAGTTCGTTGGTGCACAGTTGGAAAAAAATGGCAGATCTACGGTGTTTGTCAAGGCTTCCCAACTTGCAATGATGTTGATTTAAAAAAGTGTTGCCCAGCATGTCCAACACCGCCTCCAACTCCGAAGCCAACACCAAAACCTACACCGAAGCCTACTCCGACTCCTGAGTGCAAATATTATAAAGGCACACTGGATTCTTCAAATACCAAGAAAACAGGTCGTGACAATCTTCAGGTTTCAAATAAAACCAAAGTAAGTTGTATTGATCAGAAACTAGATACCCTAAAAAATGATTGCAAACATCGCGGTTATTATAGGGATGATTGTATAGCAGTCGGTCTTACAAAGATGTTCTTTGGTAATCTAAGTAAAACCTCAAGCTACAAACATGATAAATGGGGAGTAGATACTGGACAGTACAAAGACGATCTTAAAGATAATGCCAGAGCTAGTTACGGCACCTGCACAACAGCCGATTTTGCTAGTCATGCAGTATACAAAGGAAATAACGATATCTGCTTAAGTGGATACTTCTACTTTGATGAAAACTGCAATCCTATCTCAGAAAAAGATGCTACCGATCTTTGCGGAAAGATGAATGTCTCGTTTCAATCAACCTTTGAATGGTCAACTCCGCTCTCCCTTATCTGGAAAGAGGGGCATGATATAAATGCAGAGGTTGTTTTCGCTAAGTTCAATCTTGATTTAAGCAGTTCTGAAAATGTTTGGTACGCTTGGAAAGCATCTGAAGAGGCTCCGCTTCTTGTGTATGATCCGAAGCACACCGGACTTATCACTGATGCTTCTCAACTCTTTGGTAACTGGACCTTTGGTGGAAAACAGTTAGCTTCTCTGATCTCTTCAGATTCCTACAACAGTGCAGGAAAATGGGAGAACGGCTTTGAAGCGTTAGCCAGCTTAGATAGAGATTTTGATGGCAAATTAAGTGGTGATGAGTTAAGTGACTTAGCACTCTGGTTTGACTCAAATAGAGACGGCATCTCTCAGAAGGGTGAAGTTAAGACTCTTAAAGAGGTAGATGTCACGGCTCTCTATTTCAATGGCTATAAGAAAGATGCAAAGAGTGGAGATTTAACTTTAGCTGTTGGCTATGAGAGAACTCTCAATGGTAAAACAGTACAAGGTGCCTCCATTGACTGGAATGAAGTCGGAGCTCCTTCTAAGTTAGCATTGGCAGATTACTATGACCTTCTTCAAGGGCATACCGCACAAAACAGTGCAGCTGCAACAGATAGTAATGAATTAAAGCCTGCTACTAATAAGAAGAGCTTTGCTGGTACTTGGAATTGGTACATTGATGAAGAGAGCGTCACTGATGATTCTCCATCAAACGGAACCTTTATTATCAGTTCCAATGAGAACGGATCTTTCAAAGGCTTCTCCTTTGTAGAGAGACGCTTTGAGACTTCTCCAGACAGCAAGTTAAGCAGCTTTGTTAGTATGAATAGAATTGAGGGCAAAGAGGGATTAGTAAAAGGGATCCCAGCCGTTCAGTTTACCTCTCGTGTAGGTAACTCCTTCACGAACAACAAAGCGACTTTCTCAGCTGATGGCAATACGCTTAGCGGCAAAACAGAAGTCGTTATCGCGGGAGGTAAGGGTATCTCATACTCTTGGAAAGCAGTAAGAAAGTAATATTGCGATAATCTCCTTATTTACGCCTGAGTCTTTTAAAAAAGGCTCAGGCGTTTTTTTATCCTTATTTCCCCTCCACCAATTAGGACACCCAAACTTCAAAATCACAATAATCTAATAATATCAAGATGTTAACAAAAGCTTAGAAATTGGCAGATCTGGTGCCACCCTTCAGTAGGACAGCTTGTCACTGGTGCCACCCACCAGTGCTAAAAGCCTTTAAAATTACGATAGCTAATAATATCAATCCATCTAGTGACAACTGAACGGGCTGCAACTGCAAAACGAATCAGCTAGGTCTCGACGGAGGTTAAAAATCTGGTGCCACCCTTCAGCAAAAGGTGGGTGTCCTAATTGAAAAAGCCGCTAGAGCGGATCAGCTAGATCTCGACGGCGGCTTTGGTTTTAGTGCCACCCTTCAATAAGACGAGTTCTGTTGGATTTGGGCGGCTTTGAATCTGGTGCCACCCTTCAGCAAAAGGTGGGTGTCCTAATTAAAAAGTCAGTGACGCTTGAACGGGCTGCAACTAAAAATCAAATCAGCTAGGTCTGGACGGAGGTTAAAAATTTGGTGCCACCCTTCAGTAGGGCAGGCTGTCGCTGGTGCCACCCACCAGCGTCGCAGACGCTTTGCAAATAGGACACCCAAACTTCAAAATTATAACATCTAATAATATCAAGATGTTAGCAAAAGTTTAGGATTCGGCAGATCTGGTGCCACCCTTCTTTGTTGCAGTTTGTCACTGGTGCCACCCACCAGTAAGAGCGGATTCCCTTCAAAGACAACTGGACGGGCTGTAACTTGCAGAACAGATCAGCTAGATCTCGACGGGGGTTAAAAGTGGGTGTCCTAATTGAGGGGTGCTAGGCACTGGTGCCACCCACCAAGATGCTCCCCACTTCTTAGGGGCGCTTGAACGGGCTGCAACTGAAGACAGAACTAGCTAGATCTTCACGGAGGTAAAAGGTTGCCCATAAAAACAAATTGCTCTAATATTAACAGGTGGTTACAAGTTCGGCTTTAATCTGGCTTAATCGCTTGTTATAGCGGTATAAGCTCTCACTTTCCGAACAACTTTCACTAAGTACATAAAGAAATAATCAAAGAAGGTGTTAGTTAATAAGATATGCGTCAAATAATTATCTTAACTCTATTATTTAATTACATATCTTCCCCAATAGCTTGGGGAGCTACACCTGAAGCATCTAAAAAATCACCTACCGAGCACTCCTCTAAAACAGATGCAAAGGTTGACCCTTCAATACTGCAAGAGCTAGAAGAACTTATTAAAAAATCCCCGCAATCTTCAGAAGCTCATTTTAATGTCGGTGTTGCTCAATATCGTTTATCGAAATATCAGGAGGCACTGGTGCCACCCACCAAGATGCTCCCCACTTCTTAGGGGCGGTTGGACGGGCTCAAACAGAAGAGCGGCTTTGGTTTTGGTACCACCCTTCAATAAGACGGGATCTACTAAATTTTGGCGGCTTTGAATTTGGTGCCACCCACCAGCGTCGCAGACGCTTTACAAATAGGACACCCAAACTTCAAAATTATAACATCTAATAATATCAAGATGTTAGCAAAAGTTTAGGATTCGGCAGATCTGGTGCCACCCTTCTTTGTTGCAGTTTGTCACTGGTGCCACCCACCAGTAAGAAGAGCGGATTCCCTTCAAAGACAACTGGACGGGCTGTAACTTGCAGAACAGATCAGCTAGATCTCGACGGGGGTTAAAAGTGGGTGTCCTAATTGAGGGGTGCTAGGCACTGGTGCCACCCACCAAGATGCTCCCCACTTCTTAGGGGCGGTTGGACGGGCTGCAACTAAAAATCAGATCAGCTAGGTCTGGACGGAGGTAAAAGGTTGCCCATAAAAACAAATTGCTCTAATATTAACAGGTGGTTACAAGTTCGGCTTTAATCTGGCTTAATCGCTTGTTATAGCGGTATAAGCTCTCACTTTCCGAACAACTTTCACTAAGTACATAAAGAAATAATCAAAGAAGGTGTTAGTTAATAAGATATGCGTCAAATAATTATCTTAACTCTATTATTTAATTACATATCTTCCCCAATAGCTTGGGGAGCTACACCTGAAGCATCTAAAAAATCACCTACCGAGCACTCCTCTAAAACAGATGCAAAGGTTGACCCTTCAATACTGCAAGAGTTGGAAGAACTTACTAAAAAATCCCCGCAATCTTCAGAAGCTCATTTTAATGTCGGTGTTGCTCAATATCGTTTATCGAAATATCAGGAAGCTGTTAAATCTTTTGAAAAGGCAGCCCTCTTAAGTAAAGATGAGCACCTTACAGCTGAATGCCTCTATAATCTTGGGAACTCCTTTTACAAATCGGCTGAAGAAAGTTTGCAAACAGATCCGCAAGAAGCTTTAAAACTTCTATCCCAAAGTGCAACATCATTCTCCGAATCCTTAAGGAGAGATCCAAGTAATCCCCTCTCCGGAAAGAATCTTGAGTTTACAAGAAAAACCATCCAGCGCCTTAAAACTGCTATGGAAAAGAAAAAACAGGAACAGCAAAAACAAGATCAAGCAAAAAAAGATCTGGAACAATTAAAGCGAGATCAGGAGAGCTTAAATAAGCAAACTAAAGAAACTGCCGCACAAGAAAAAGAGGATCCTTCAAATCAATCCAATCAGAACAATGAAGAAACTACCAAGCAAGCTAAAAAGCAACAGGAGTTAAAACAGAAAGGATCAGAATTAAGAGATAAACTTTCAAATGAAAAGGCTGCCTCCGATCTGGAAGATGCCGTTAAAAATATGTCAGAAGCACAAAAAAATTTAACTCAAGGCAACCCACACCAAGCTGCTAAAAACCAAGAACAAGCTCTTAAAAATATCAACGAAGCGTTGAAAAAATTCTCGGAAGAAAAACAGCAACAGAAAAAAGATCACGATAAAAACACTTCAAAAGATCCTGCTTCTCAGCAAAAGCAAGAGACCACACCACACCAAACGAACGACGAAGCTCAAAAGATTTTACAACAAGAACAGGAAAATCGTAACAGATATAACAGCGCCACTACTTCCGGTGGAATCGCATCTGTTGATAAGGATTGGTAATGAATAATCATCGTTATATATATTTTTTTCTCAGCTGTTTTTTACTATTCATGACTTTAATCGGCGATGCCGTAGCGGAGAATATTACAGCTTATGTACAGGTAGAGAATCAAGAAGTCTATTTGGGGGATTCTTTCGGATTACAGATCGTTGTTATCGGCGAAACGAAACCGGATGCTCCAGATCTTGAAGAGCTTGATAACTTTAAAGTTGAAACTCTCGGCGTAAGCAACTCAAGTAGCAGTAGCATCAGCATCATAAATGGCAGAAGACAAGAAAGCACTCAATACCAATATGTTTTCAATTACAGATTGACACCAAAGACAACAGGAACTTTTACAATCCCATCCTTTACACTATCAGCTGCAGGGGAAAGTACCACAACAAAACCTCTAAAAATCAATGTAGTCACTCCGAAAGGAGACCCTGATTATAAGTTGCGTCTTACACTTTCAAAAGACACCGCCTATGTCGGAGAAGCGCTCACTCTAAACATCACTTGGTATCTAGCAAGTGATGCCAGCAATTTTAATTTTTCATTACCTATTTTAGATGATCCCCGTTTTGCAGTACACCATCCAGAAGTTACTCCGCACAGTGGCAATGAATATATCCGTTTCCCGTTAGCAGGGCGTGATATCTTTGCGAAAAAAAGTTCCGCCGAGCTTGAAGGAAAATTCTATACTACCATCTCCTTTCAACAAATTATTATTCCTAAACAGAGTGGCGAGATAGAATTGCCTAAAGGTGTCGTAACTGGGAAAAAGATTACAGGTTATAGCCGCCAAAATAGACGAACAGGTCTAATTATCGGCGACCCTTTCTTTGATGATTTTTTTAATGCAAGGGAACCTATCTATCAACGTTTTGCCATACCCTCTAATCAACCTAAATTAACAGTTAAAGAGGTGCCGAGCACAGGGAAGCCTTACGACTTTACAGGTCTGATCGGCGATTATTCAATCATAGCTAACGCCACCCCCACCGATGTTAATGTAGGAGATCCTATAACACTTACAATCGAAATTGCTGGTCCTAACTATATGGGGAACGTCTCAATTTACCCCTTAGAGAAACGTCAGGAATTAACAGGTGATTTTAAAGTCCCCGTAGAGATGGCAGCCCCTAAGATAAAACAGGGTATCGCAACATTTACGCAAACGATTAGACCCCTACGTCCTGATGTTAAACAGATTCCACCACTTAGATTATCGTATTTTGATAGTAGTAAAGGAAAATACCTCACAACTTCTAGTGACCCGATCCCGTTAAAAGTAACATCAGCTAGAATTGTAACTGCACAAGACGCAGAGGGCACCACTTCTCCCATCCTTCAAACAACTACCTTAAAAACTTCAGCAGATGGAATTGTATATAATTACACTGACACCGCAAAGTTATTAGCAAAAGAAGTTGGCGCTACGCCCATTCAAAATAGCCCCTTCTGGATGTTTTTACTTATCGTTCCTTGCGGTCTGTATCTGATAATACTTGGAGTTCTCTCCTACAAAAGATTGAGTATGGCGGGGAGTAATAACGATGTTCGTAGTAACATTGCAGAGATCAAGAAACTTTGTCATGACAAAGCAGCACCGCAACAGATCCTTTCCGCATTCCGTAATTATCTCTCAAAAAAACTACTCCTCTCTGCAGGTTCCACAACATTTAAAGATATCGAACCTATCTTACAACAAAAAGGTATCTCATCGACTCTCTTGGAAGAGATAAATACTTTCTTACAAGCACTTGAGGCGGCAAGTTATGCCGGAGCAGATGATGATACCGTACGTCCTCAAATGTTAAAAATCCTCAACAAGATGGAGAAAGAAATAAAATGAAGCATCTGTTTTTAACCGTAAGTATTTACATTACTGTCCTACTCTCGGCTTTCGTTACTCCGCTTTATGGTGAAGGCTTATCAACTTTACAAACCAAAGATATTTTAAAAGAAGCCAACGCTTTTTTTAAAGAAGGAAGCGACTTACCCCCTTCCGACAGAGCAAAGAGAGATGAACTCTACCGTAAAGCTCTGTTACGTTATGAACAACTAATAAACGAAGCCGGAATAAAAAATGGAGCTATCTATTACAATACTGCAAATATCTATTTCCTGTTAGGCGACTTAGGACGTGCCATCTTAAACTATCGTCGCGCTGAACTCTTCGCACCAACAGACGATAATATCTTAAAAAATCTGGAGTATGTACGTAATCGCAAAATTGATAAGATAAACACGACTAATTCAAAGTCACCTCTAAAAACGATCTTTTTTTGGCACTATTTATTAAGTAAAACCACAAAAGTTAAAATAGCTATCGTATTTTTCGCTCTGTTTTGGATCTTTTTAACAGTTAGACTTTTGAAGTTGCGATCTTGTTCCCGTATATTTCCAACTTTGTGCGCTCTGATTACTATACTTTTTTTAACATCAGCCTTTATTTATGAAGAATCAAAAGCTGCTGTAATTATAGCTCCCGAAACAATAGCTCGTAAAGGTGACGGATTAAATTATGAACCTGCTTTTAAAGATCCTCTACACGCCGGAACTGAAGTAGTAATAAAAGAAGATCGTGATAACTGGTTACGCGTAGAATTACCCGACGGCAGCTCTTGTTGGTTACTTGCTAACGATCTAGAAGTGATCTGACACGACCCTTTTATAAAAATATCAATACACCCTAACGAAATAAACGATCAACGCTCCACGACCTTAACGTGATTATGCCTTAATCAAAACTTTTCCCCTTTACGTATATTAGGTAAACGCTTTTACGTGGATAGCACTTTCAACACCCGCCAAAATCTAGCCGCTCACTCTACAATCTCAGCCCATTCAATTTTTTAACCCCCGTTAACATCTAGCTAATCCGTTCTGCATGGTTTCAGCCCATTCAATTTTTTAACCCCGTTAACATCTAGCTAATCCATTCTGCATGGTTCCAGCCCGTTCAATTTTTTAACCCCCGTTAACATCTAGCTAATCCATTCTGCATGGTTCCAGCCCGTTCAATTTTTTAATCCCCGTTAACACCTAGCTAATCCGTTCTGCAGGCTCCAGCCCGTTCAATCGTCATTGGAGGGTAAGAAAACGTCATTGGAGGATGAGAAAACGTTATTGAAGAGTGAGGGAACGTCATTGAAGGGTAGCACCAGTACAAGAGAACCTTTAAGTAGTTTGGTGCTATGAGTTAAAAAATTCTTAAACCGTTAATGGATTATTTTTCCTAAATTCCCGTTTTTTTTATAGTCTACACCTTAGTATTTAATATTTTATCGATAAAAATCTTCTGGTCAATTTCTAATGCTTCTAAAATATCTTTTTGTTTTTTTGTTAATGGCTGTAGTAGCATGCTCAGATTTTCATTATCTATGCGTCTTATCATTTTAAGCGTTTCTAAAACTCTCTGAATGGTTTTTTTCTACTTTTTTGTTATTATTATTTATAGTTCTTTGTAGGTCTGACCACATAATTAAGCTAAGAAAGGAGACGAAGCTTTTGCCGTCAGTAGTTTTTTCATTATGTGTTAGCATACGGTCATTATCCAATTCATTTTTTAAATTATCGAAAGCTTTCTCAATAAAGTCTCGTCGTGAATAGATATGAAGTGCTTCTTGTGGTGTCATTGTTGAGTGGTTACTCAAAAAAGCAAAAACTCCTAGCATAGATAAGATATCGGTAATTTTTTCATGATCTCTTTCAAAACTTTCTAACTGCACTTCTTTCTTAGTTTTTATTTTGTAGTATTTAGAGTAGCGACTCATACTCATAGGCTTTTTCATTTCTTTTAGTTCATCTTCTAATCTGTCAATATGAGAGTAAAGAGTGCTCTCTTCCTCAGATGCACTTTTTGTATTTAAGTAAACGTAGAGAGAAAATTTTTCTCCATTTATCTCAATATCTTTTCTTACCCCATAACAATTTGTCCCAGATATGTGATTCCTAGAAGAGCGAAGAGTAACAGATGCTTCCCTCATAGTATCGTTATAATTTTTCTGAGATTTAGGAACAGCTACGAGAAATTCTATTTGCTCTTTTTTTATATATTCTAAATTTTCTTTTGTAATAAAACCTCTATCCAGAACATAAAATATATCATCAATACCTAAGCTTTTAGAGTATTCCATCATTGTTGTAAGAAAAACTTTATCAACAACACTTCCACTGTAAAGAAAAAAACTTATTGGTAAATTGCTGTCGGTAGCGTATAAAAGTCCGACATTTAGTTGTGGTAAATATTCTTTGTCTCTATTGTATCCATTCTCGGCAAGTGGCAAGTCTGCATAAGTAGAAAGGCTCGTAACATCATAAGCTACAGTCTCATTGTTTTTCATAGCATGGTTTTTCCACACAGAAAAAAACTTCATTTGATCTTGTTTGGTAATCGATGAAAAAAGCTCACTTGTCTTTTGCGAAGATAGAGATATGTTTTTAGGGGTAAGAGTATTTTGCAAAAAATTATCTATATTCATCATTACATTGCCTTCGCAAGCCATGTATAACGCAGTATAAAAGATATCTTCGTATTTATCGGGAAAGATTGTTTTTAAGCATTTTAATAACCCTATAGCCTCAGCTCTCATTTTTAATGCGACTACGTGACCTGCGTCCCAAACAAAGCGAGAAGAAGCTAGATCAATAACGTCAGATGGCATTGGATAATATTTTCTAAAGTTCTCATTAGGAATCATTCTTCCTTGTCTATCAGGGTCTATCTTTCCCACAATCACTTCATCACAAGTAGGTGTGCCGTTCTTATTACGACGATGACCAAGTACGTGATACACATACTTTACGTTTCCTTTGCTATCTTTTTTATACGAAATCTGTGCTGGTTCAGCGTGAAATGGACATTTGAGGTGCTGAAAAAAGCTACTATAATAGCCTGAGTGATATTAACTAATGGGGTGAATAATGGGAAAACATTTTAGTGCAGAAGATAAGGTTAAGATACTGAAGGAGCATTTATTAGGAAATAAGCCGTTATCGAGTTTATGCGATAAATACGGCGTACACATTAGTACATTTTATGAATGGCAGAAGCTATTATTTGAGGGAGCTATCCAAATTTTTGAGCGGAATAAAAATGGTAGGAAAGAAGAAAAGAAGCAAGCTGAACGGATAGATATTTTGGAGAAGAAGCTAACGAAGAAGGATTCTGCGCTAGCGGAGCTTTTGGGGCTTCATATAGATTTAAAAAAAAAGCTTGGGGAGCTTTAACGAAGCGTTGGGTTGAGCCACAAATACGAGATGAGGTGATAGATTTTGTACATGAATGGCAAGAGAAATCAGAAATGAAGCGGGAGATGTTTATAAAGAGGTTAGGGATAACACGGAGCAAGTACTATGCTTGGGAAAAACATTACGGTAAAGAGAACTTTCATAACGGGCTAATTCCGAGAGATTACTGGCTATTACCCAGTGAAAGGGAGGCTATTATTAAGTATTATTTAGAGCACTCAAGAGTAGGTTATCGAGCATTAACATACATGATGCTTGACGCAGATGTTGTGGCAGTATCCCCTGCGACGACCTATAGAGTATTGAAAAGTGCTGGCTTAATGCGTTGCTGGAATGGTTTAAAAAGCAAGAAAGGGACAGGATTTGAACAACCACTTAACCCGCATGAACATTGGCATACGGATGTTTCATATATCAATATTTGTGGCACATTTTACTATTTTATTGGAGTTTTGGATGGATGTAGTCGGTATTTAGTTGCATGGGACATTAGAGAATCGATGAAAGAAATAGATATTGAAGTAGTATTACAAAAGGCTAGAGAAAGTTTTCCAGACGCAAGACCGCGAATTATTTCAGATAACGGTTCAGCCTATATTTCAAAAGAGTTTAAGAATTTTATAAAGATATCTGGTATGACTCACGTCAAGACATCACCGTTCTATCCACAATCGAACGGTAAGATGGAGAGATTTAATGGGACATTAAAAGTAGAAGCGATACGACCTAACACTCCAGTATCACTTGATGATGCGAAAACTATAGTGAGTAAGTTTGTCGAAGAATATAACAATCAGCGGTTACATTGTGCGCTAGGTTATATAACACCAAATGATAGATTGAATAACAAGCAAGAGGAGATATTTAGAGCTCGAGACAGCAAATTGGAAGCTGCTAGAGCACATCGCAAGTTAGTAAGAGAGGGGTACCCCTCTCTTACTAACTACAACATTGAACAACAAGCTCAGGTGTGTTAACTAGGGTTTTGTGGCATGACAAAAGTCCATTTCCATCAGAGGCAGAACAAATCTTTTTTTTCTGGAATTGGAATTGAAATATTTATTAAAGCCATTTTGTGTCCTATTTTTTACTGTCCCGTAGACTACGGAAACATGTCTACAGAACAAAAAATGTCAATGGTTTTTTAAAAACTTTCATAAAAACTTAATTAAATAAATATGTTGGAGGAAATATAATATTAGAAAATCTAAATATGAAATTAAATTATTGATATGGACTACATAAAAAACGGGAATTTAGGTATTTTTTAACTTTTAGACTATCTCAGAACGCCTTCTTCTTTAAAAGCATTGCAGACTTTCTGTCGACGCTGCAATTGATGAGCTAAAAATTTTTTACTCCGACTCCTAAAAAGGGGTGGAAAAATTCTGTCCTCACTTCTTAACTCAAAATCAAGGAAATTTGTTAAAATTATTTAAAAATTCATTCTAAAAAAGTATCTGCACTCGAAGGACATGATATATCAATACACTTTAACGAACTCGGTTATTATGCACCCCCTGTTAAGCGTGCCCTGATTGCAAACTGTTTAGCCAGTTCAGATTCTCCTTTTGCTTCATAGACTGCACTTAATATCTGCAATCCATTTACATACTCCGGAGTATTCTCCTTGCCGTCAGTCGATGCCAAGATATAACCGAGAGCATAAAGAGTTAATTTTTCAGCGCGATCCTCAAAGCCATTCTCAAGAAAAGCCTGCACGCGCGCTTGCCAATTATCTATTCGCAAAAATCCTTTCCTATCTGCAAAATCTTCTTCCGTTAAGACTGAAACTTCTTCAGCATCTTCTTCAACCGTCTCTTCCGCAGTAGAAGTTGAGGTAGAGAATGAATCTTCGTCTTCAACTTCTTCATGTATTTCATTAGGATCTAATCCCACAGGAGCACCATCAATAGCGGCGACAGAGGTCATAAGAATTTCTTCTGCCGTTAACTCTTTTTCTTCAGGTTCTTTTTTATCCGTTGATACTGCTTCTTCCTCTACGGGGATCTCCACTTTCGGCACCTCAAAGGGGGCCTTATCATTTAAGAATTGAAGAGCATAAGATCTGCACGCCGTAAAAACTGGAGAGATATAAACTGATCCATCAAAGGCTCGTACAATATCTACAATAAAAGGCAGTAGCGTTCCTCCAAACTTAGTATCGAGATTATCCATATCTTCTAAAAACATCTCCTGTCTTTTTTTAGCATCGCCGCGGTCACCGCTCTGCACCATCGCCAGATCTCGATCGTAATCTCCTACGTATTTATCTGTATAAAGCCTAGAAAATGTTTCCTTACAATTTTGAACCTCTTTTTCAGCAACTTCTCCCTGCTTTTCCAACAAAGAAATTGATCTTTTATAAATCCACATCGCTATTTCTGGTTCCAACAATTTATTAACCCAGCTAGCTGCCGTTCTAAAAGAATCAATTGCTCTACTTATATCTTTTTGGTCTTCACAATATTGAGCAAAGAAGCAGAGGCTATCGATAGTTTCGTCGGCATCCATACCATACAACCCTTGCACTAACTCCACGCCCCATTCCATATTGATTAAAGATTGTCTGGCGTCATTCTTATCTCGATAAATCGCCGTTAACACATTGATGCAAGCGATAAATAACGGAGAGATCTCCATATTAAAATGTTCGCGCATCGCCAAGACTGATTGTAAAACTTTTTCGGCATCTTCTGCTTTATTACTCAAAAAATAAGCGAACCCGACCTTTGCTTGCACATAAGCAAGTTGTGTATAGTCTCCCATCGTCATATTGTCGGTGTTAATCTCTTGTGCAGCTTCAATATAATAATCGATAGCTTCGTCATATTTTTCTTGCGAAAAAGAAATTTCAGCGAAGCACAACGACAATCCAATTTTAAATATCTTTACGATATCAGAGCTTCCGGAGATATTTTTTCTGACTTTACTATAATGCAAACAAGCCTCATCTATCCGTCCCCCCTGCAACGCCACAAGAGCCATTGCGCACGTTGTCCCGTAAGAAAGGATCTGTAAAAGATCCTCGTCCAGCACCATATCGGTGTACTGTTTTGCTGTTTTAACATGTGCCGTCGCTTCTTGAGTGTTCCCCCCCAGCAACTCTGCCAACCCAAGAAGTGATGTGACAGGTGCCATATATTCAGGCATTTTAGCAAACTTACCGCTGCACAATTCTTTTAATTCATTCAGCTGTACCAGTGCAGTAGAGACATCCCGTCTAGAGACTGCTTCTAAAGCGTTACTATATTGATCGAGCCACGTCAGATCGTTTCCGGTAAGATTGCTCATAACTATGCTCCAAGAGATTTTTCGTTATAAGAGAGATAACAACACTACACTAGGTAGATGCTTGAAATATTTACATCGATGCAGCTTTTGCACGCAGGCACAATGTGGTGCCACCCTTCAGGGACAGCTGGGCAGGCTGATACGGCAAAACAGATCGGTTAGGTTTCTACGGAGGTTAAAAGTGGGTGTCCTAATTGGGGGCTAGATCTCGACGGAGGTTAAAAATTTGGCAGCAAGACGGGTGACGAATTTGGTGCCACCCTTCTTTGTTGCAGGCTGTCGCTGGTGCCACCCTTCAGCGCCGCAGACGCTTTGCAAATAGGACACCCAAACTTCAAAATCACAACATCTAATAATATCAAGATGTTAGCAAAAGTTTAAAATTCGACAGATCTGGTGCCACCCTTCAGTGACGCTTGAACGGAGGTTAAAAGTGGGTGTCCTAATTGGGCAGATCTGGTGCCACCCAACAAGATGCTCCCTCCACTTCTCAGGGGCGCTTGAACGGGCTGAAACTGTAGAACAGATCAGCTGGATCTTCACAGGGGTGAAAAGTGGGTGTCCTAATTGGCAGTGTCGACGGAGGTTAAAAATTTGGCAGCAAGACGGGTGACGAATTTGGTGCCACCCTTCTTTGTTGCAGGCTGTCGCTGGTGCCACCCACCAGCGCCGCAGACGCTTTGCAAATAGGACACCCAAACTTCAAAATCACAACATCTAATAATATCAAGATGTTAGCAAAAGTTTAAAATTCGACAGATCTGGTGCCACCCACCAATAAGACGCGATCTGCTAGATTTGGACGGCTTTGGTTTCCACCCACCAATAAGACGGGATCTGCTAGATTTGGACGGCTTTGGTTTTGGCGCCACCCTTCAAGGACAACTGACCACCCACCAGTGCAGTTAAAAATTTGGTGCCACCCACCAGTGCAGAATCTTGGTTTAAAAGGATGAAGTCTTTAAAATCAATATGTTAGCACCTAACTAAAGATGGTTAGTTTTGGTGCCACCCAACAGCAAGACGGGATCTGTTGGATTTGGGTGGCTTTGGATCTGGTGCCACCCTTCAAGGACAACTGAACGGGCTGCAACTAAAAATCAGATCAGCTAGATCTTCACGGAGGTTAAAAAGTGGGTGTCCTAATTAGCAGTGACGGCTGAATGGGCTGATGCTAAAAATCGAAGTAGCTAGATCTGGACGGAGGTTAAAAATTTGGAAAATTTGGTGCCACCCACCAGTGCAGAATCTTGGTTTAAAAGGATGAAGTCTTTAAAATCAATATGTTAGCACCTAACTAAAGATGGTTAGCTTTGGTGCCACCCACCAGTAAGACGGGATCTGTTGGATTTGGGCGGCTTTGGATCTGGTGCCACCCAACAGCAAGACGGGATCTGTTGGATTTGGACGGCTTTGGTTTTGGTGCCACCCTTCAAGGACAACTGAATGGGCTGATACTAAAAATCGAAGCAGCTAGTTCTCGACGGAGGTAAAAAGTGCCACCCAGCAGTGCAGAGCGGGAATCAGTAGTTAATCAATTTCTCAGATAATTTAGATAATTTACTGTTACAAAATAGCTAGCTATTTCAAAATGTTATGCAGCGGCGTTCTCACTTAAAGCTTTTCGTAGCGTTTGTCCGAGAGAAAAAAGCTGGCTAGGGTTTTTAGGTTTACCATCCACCCGTACTTCGTAGTGCAGGTGTGGACCTGTTGAACGTCCTGAAGATCCAGAAAGCGCGATAATATCACGAGCTGTTACTTTATCGCCTCTTTTAACAAGCATCTTTGAAAGGTGAGCGTAACGGGTCATAACTCTATCAGTATGCTTAATATCAATGTAATAACCGTACGTGTTGCTGTATTTTACATTAGAGACAACACCATCAGCAGTAGCATAAACAGCAGAGCCAACCTTTAATGAAAAATCAACTCCTTGATGTACACGCCACCTCTTACTAAACGGTGAGAACCTAGCACCAAAAAGAGATGTCACCTTACCATTTGAAGGATAATTGAATGGGATTGCCCGAATAGCAGCGATATATTGATCCAAAAACTCTGCGGTTTTTACACTCTTTGAAGTTACAGGTAATTTTAGAAGAGCATCTTTACTGTCAGCATCCCAATTTTCCGAAGCAACTATTTTAACACAACTCTTTTTGCCACTCTTTTTACTGGCGCTAACACAATCTATCTCTAAGCCACCAACTCCCCCTTTGGTAACCTTATCAGAGAGACCAAGAGCATTTAAATCTTTATCCTGAATAACACCTAGATTTTTAGCCGAATACAGCACTTCATTTAACTTTTTCAAGCGCTGCTCTACCTCTTTCTTATACTCTTCAGCTTGTACGTTTTTATTTTTTAATCCACGAACCTTCTGTTGCAAGTTCTTATTGGTACGGTGCAAGGTATCCCGTTCAGATTTTAACTTGAGCATTGAAAAGTAATTACCGCCTTGACGGAAACGCAATCTAGCGTAGTCGCTCACCACGTAGAGACCAGCCAAAGCCACAACAACCACTAATAGCGCTAATCCAAGCACTTTTAAGAAACAAACTCTAAGTTTTCTAACCTTTCCACATTTAGTTGAAACCAACCAAATGCAGAAATCATTATCAAGACGTCCCATAATCAGAACCGAACATACGCCCTTAAGATGAGTAGCGCTTCAAAAAAAAGAAGAAGCTTTATATAACTCAATCAAGGCAACAACAGGAGCGTAGCATACGAAAAAACTCCATTTTGGTCAAACTAACAAAATCCAACAATATCTCTACGACCATAAAAAATAGAACACTATATTGACAAATAAAACACAACACATTAATCAAAACATTAAAAATATCTTATTACAATCCCAAAAGTTCTTTGGCAGACTCTCTCGTAGCAGCAGTTATCTTATAACCTGCTAACATTCTTGCAATTTCATTAACCCTCTCATCCCCCGAAATCTCTCGAATCTTAGTTTTCGTACGCTCCCCCACCACCTTTTCTACTAGTAAGTGATGATCCCCCAAAGATGCTACTTGTGCAAGATGCGTAATACACAACACCTGTGAATGCTCACTCAAGCTCTTCAACTTATCTCCTACTGCTCTGGCCACACTGCCAGAAATACCAGAATCAACCTCATCAAAGATCAACACATTAACGCCACTACGATCTCGTAAAATCTTTTTAAGCACCAACATAATCCTCGAAAGCTCTCCACCTGAAGCTACCGACCGCAGCGGCTTGCACGGCTCCCCTTTATTTGTGCTGATCATCATCTCCAATCTATCTTTCCCCGAAGGTGTAAGCTCCCCCTCAGAGATCACAACCTCTAACTTAGCTTCTGGCATATTTAGCTCTTTCAATTCACTAACAACCTGCTTAGCCAACGAGGCAGCCGCCTTCTTGCGCTTCCCCGAAAGCTCATCAGCCAACTTCGAAACAACTTTCTTCTTCTCGTCAACACCACTCCTTAAACGCTCAAAAGATTCCGGATCACTAATCTCATTAAGCTCCTTTTCCACACTCCCTTTTAACGCCGCCAGATCCGCATCGTTACACCGATACTTCCTCTCTAACCTCGCCACTTCCGCCAAATGATCCCTCTTACTATCTAATTCCTTTTGATCAACATCAATCGAAGAAACATAGTCACTAAGCGCTGCTTCAAAAATATGTAGAGCCTCTAAAGCAGCATCAGCCAACCCCTCTACCTCTGAAGCCCCCTCATCCAATTTACTCAGACTTGTTGCCATCTTTATAAGTTTTGAAAACTGCTCATAGATCCCACCTTCATCATTTAACAACTGCCCAATCTGCGCAGATTCGGCAAGGATGCCTTCCGCATTCGCCATACGCCTAACAATATTTTCCAACTCCGCTCTAATACCAGCTCTTACCTCAACTTTTTTCAACTCCTCAAAGATATTCTCCAACTCCGCTCTACGAATGGCAGCGTGTTTCTGTTTTTGTGCAGCCTCCTCCAACTCCTTACAAGCTGCTTGCCAATCAACATAAGCTCCCCGATAACACTCAAGCAGTTCATCATTAGCCGCAAAACCATCTAACAACTCAAGGTGATAACTCGGCTCTAATAAACGCACCTGCTGCCCCTGCCCACAGATATTAACTAAGCTAAGCGCAATCTCTTCAAGAAGAGAAACAGTCCCCAACCTTCCATTAATATAGATCTTGCCACGTCCTGCGCTATTCATACCACGCATCAAAAGCAACTCTTTCTCTTCGCCAACAATAGCAGGTAATGACGCTCTTAAACGTTCATCTAAAAAAGAGAGATCAAAAAGCGCCTCCACCTCCCAGCCGTCCGTGCCACTTCTTACATATTGCCCCTTAGGTCGCGCTCCAAGAATCAACTCCAACGCTTGTAACAACATCGATTTTCCAGAGCCAGTTTCCCCACTAATAACGTTCAACCCTGGTGTAAACGAGATATGCTCATCTTCAATGATCACAAAATTCTTAATATGCAGCTCCTGCAACATTTTTTTCCTTTTCCTAACCGATTTTAATTACCTTACCCGAAACACTTGCAACCCTTGCAACATTTTTTTCCTTTTCTAACCGATCTCAAACTATCTTACCCGAAACACTTGAAGCTCCTATTTCCCTCTCTCTCCTTTCCCAACCGGTCTCAATTCCCCTTCTCTAAATCTTACACACTTTCCGCAACTTTATTTTATCCTGCACAATTAGGTGCGCCCCAATTTAATTTATTACGCAATATCTTAAAATATCCCTCCTTTGAAGATTTAACTAACTTCACTGTAAGATCAGATCCTGAAATTTTAATACAATCTCCACCCTGTACAGGGACCGTTTTTTGACCGTCTGCAATAAGTATTAAACTTTTCTCCAAAGGTAGCTCCACACTTAATTTACAGTGCGCCGGAAGAATTACAGGACGACTGGTTAAAGAATGCGGACAGATCGGTGTAATAAGAATTGCATTTAAAGCTGGATGTACTATGGAACCACCCGCAGAAAGAGAATAAGCAGTAGAGCCTGTCGGAGTAGCAAAAACAACACCGTCTCCACGCGTACTTAAAAAAGGTTGGTCATCAAGTGAAACAACAAGATCTACTATCTGTTCTCCAGCATCCTTTTGAATAAAAACATCATTTAAAAACGGAACTGTAAATATTAAATCTCCATCCCTACAAACTTGCAGAGTTAGCATATTCCTTTCATCGTGTTGTGCTTTAGCATTATAAAGATCATCCAAACACGAGATCAGATCTTCCGGCGCAATCTCCGTAAGAAATCCAAGCCTGCCAAAATTTACAGCAACAAACTTAGGTCCATCACGTCGCGTATATTTAGCAACACTTAAAAGGGTACCATCCCCACCCAAAGTAATAACAACATCACTTTGCTGTACCAACTCAACTGTATCTTTAATCTCTATTGAATTATAAGAGTCTAAACTTTCAGCAGCTTTAGGTTCAAAGAGAAACCTTACCTCACGCTCCTTACCCCACTCTATGATAGCAGCCAGCAGAGTTTGCGACTCCTCAGATACTGACTTTAAAACTAATCCTATAATCATTATTATTGCAGCTTATTCTATCTGCCATTGCTCGTTCGAAGGAATATCAAGCGATGCCTCAGCAGTATTTGTGCGCATTATATAACGTTTTATCTTCTCTCCAGCCATATCTCTGGTGATAAATTCTTTACCAGCGACAGCAGAAGTAAATCGCCCCGGTCCCGCCGTGAAAGAATCATAAACAGAATCCCATTTCTCCTTATTTTCTTCAGAGAGGACACTTCCGACCCCGATACTTTCATAGCCTGAGACATTTAAAACCACATTCCCGAGTGCCAAGATGGCATAAGGAGGAAAAACAACAATTGTGCCTACTTGCAGCATACTATTTCCTAAGCCATGCCCATAGAACCAGTTACCTGCAACATCCTTCATCATTTTCTGATTTTCTTCAGGAGGCAGAGGTTTTTGCGTTAACATTCCAGCAAGTTGCGGTTCTGCGCTATCTGTATTTTTTTTCTTAATCACAGAACAAGAAGATAGCAAACCAACTAGGATAAGTAGGAAACAGCCGACTGTAAAAACATTTTTAGTATCAGCCATTAATTCGTACCTCTGAAAAACCGCGGGGAGTATGTTTTTACCGCACACCCCCCTCTTTCACAAAGCCTTCTCTGCTTTAATCTAAATAAGATTTAGGTGCATTAATAAACAGCAACACAATCGATGCGTTATTAAGATCACCCATCCCAAAGAAGACTCGTTAGTCAAACAGGGAAAAACTCAAAAAAAAATCTACACTAATTATCACCGAAATTACCAATTTCGGAAAGATACAAAATAATGAAGAAATTCAACTTCTTTTCTTTATTGATCATTCAGTAAAAAGGAAGTTCTAAAAAAGAATTTTGTCCTCTATCCATCCACGAAACACTACCCGACAGCTTCTATGGTTACTGAAGAATCCATATTGAGGCACTCTGTTTTTAGTAGTGATGTTGCCTGCATCGCCCCCTGTCTCAAGGTACTAATAACTTGCTGTTGTCGCAACAGCAGCGCGCGACGATCTGCCCAAGCGGAGACGATCTGCTCCGACAAGTTCTTCTCACTTAATGTTGCAAGCTCAAGTCCTAAATGCTCACAATTTAATAACTTCATATATCCGCGCACTTTTGGCGCATAAATAAGTCCGATTATAGGGACATCCACCGCTGATGCTAAAATTAATGAATGAAAACGCATCCCCACAAACAAACGGCACTCCCGCATCGCCGCCTGAATATCGTGACTAAGAGAATTGGTATTATCTACAAGAGGTGCATCCGTTAACTCAGAAAGTCTTTTTGAAACACCTTCATCCATCGGCTGAGTGCAAAAGATAATCGGCTGCACAACCTCTCCAGATTCTTTCTCAATAGTCTTCTTAGCAGTATTTACGCCATCAGCAATTATCTTAATCAGATCACTACCACTCGCCATGCGCTCTTTTTTTGTCAACCACGTATCCAGATACGCCGTAACATTTACCCCAAGCAAAGCTGCACTGTCATAATTAGCGCCCACTTTCCGTAACAACTCACACCCTCGTTCTCTAGAAGAAACAGGATTGATAAAAGCAGAATCTCCCGTCAGGCTGATCGGACGCGTCACACCGATCTCTTCAGCAAGGTGTTTACTATCCTTTTCTCGCATCGTTACTAAATCACAGCTGTTTATAACATAGCGCGCCATCCACCTACTTAAACGCGAAGGGAATGGTCCAATTCCACAATTAAAACAGGCAACTTTACACTTTAAAAGCTTCGCCAATGGCACTAAAAAGAATAGCGTGATTAGATAATTAAAAGCAGGATTGAGTAGTTTTTTCCCAAAAATAATCCCATCACAAATTAACGCCACATCACTCTTTGCTAAACACAACAAGGTCGGCAACCCTAACAGGCGCACACTTAACGTCCACGGCATTACATTTACAGGATGGACTCGATACTTACTCCCGTAATGTTTCTCTATCCATTGCGGTGCAATAGTTGGAACGTAGAATTCGACGTTAGGAATCTCATTTGAGAGATGCTCCATAATACTAGATAAAATGGCAGCATCTCCCAAGTTGCGACCGGAATTATTGCCTAACAGGGTAACCCGCGGAATTTTGTTTTTCATTTCGAAGTTGTAAAAGATTGATATTCAGCAGCATCCATCAATGAATCAAGATCCGTCACCTTAAAATCTACAATTTTAATAATCCACCCCGCTTGATACGGATCGGTGTTAAGTAGTGAAGGATCGTCAGATAAGAGAGTATTAACCTCTTTGATCTTACCGGAAACAGGGGCGTACACATCAGAAGCTGCCTTCGTTGATTCAGCAACGCAAAAACTATTATTCTGCTCCACCTCCATCCCCTCTGTCGGTAATTCGACAAAGACGACATCACCTAACTCAGATTGTGCAAAATCAGTAATTCCGATAGTGGCAACATCACCTTCAACACGAATCCACTGATGCTCTTTAGTATATTTTAAATCTTCAGGGTAATTCATTTCGTATTTTCTCCTTAGAAAAAATGATTCATATCACAACGATCCGAAAAGATACAGTGATTGAGTCTTAATAAGTCCTAACAAGAACTCGGCGAAAGTAAAGATCTCTTATAAGCGTCAAAAGTATTCGCCATCAGCATGGCAACGGTCATCGGACCTACTCCACCAGGTACGGGCGTAATAGCACGACACAACTCTTTAACTCCTTCAAAATCAACATCCCCAACTAATTTACCATCAGAGAGTCTGTTGATACCAACATCTATCACAATAGATCCTTTAGAAACCCACTCCTTAGTAACCATCTGCGGCACCCCCACTGCCGCTACAATTATATCAGCCTCACGACAGATCTTAGCACCCTCTTTTGTTCGTGAATGCACCACCGTTACTGTGGCGTTTCGCTCCAACAGAAGCATTGAAACAGGTTTTCCAACTAAGATCGATCTTCCGATCACAACCGCTTTTAAACCACTTAGATCAGCAGCAGGAGCATCTTCTTCACAACCATCATCTTGATAAGCGAGATCGAGTAATTTCATAATCCCGAGCGGAGTGCACGGTCTAATCCCCGCTAGCCCCCGCATCAAAAGCCCTTGATTAACGGGATGTAATCCATCGACATCTTTTTCAGGAGAGATTAAGTTAAGTAACGACGTGCTATCCAGATGCTTCGGGAGTGGAAGCTGCATCAAGATACCATCCACTTCCGGATTATTATTAAACTGAGAGATGGCTGCTGCCACCTCTTCTTGCGTAGCATCTTCTGCTAAAATAGCATTAAATGTTTTAAAACCGCATTTTTTAGTGGCTGTTTTTTCTTTATTTGCAACGTAAGTTTTTGAAGCAGGATTTTCACCAACTAAGACAACAGCCAAACCTGGTTGCCGCTTTCCTTGCTGCACGTAGTGATCAACTTCAGTATGTAGTTTTTTATGAATACGGCTGGCTAGCGCCTTACCATCTAAAATTTTGCATAAACTCATAATAAAGTTTCCTCCTAAGTTTTACCGATCTCAACTTACCTGCACCTCATTAATAAAAAGAGAAGAAGATAATCGACTACTCCTTTTTTTGCAAAGAGAAGAGGTGCTATCTTACTTAAAGATTAATTATTTTACAGCTATCTCAAGCTCAAGCCCCCACTTTGTAGGTATTTCTCTTTTCTTCTTAATTAGTTAGAGTAGTAAATATTGTAAAACAGATTACTTTTAAACCATCTTGGATACATTAGCTATGTTTATAAAAAAAATATTTTTCTCCCTATCTCTAATATTTTCATTTTTATACATTTCCAGTGCATTAGCCCTTACTGACGAGATCCCACAACTAGATAAAGCAGCAGTCCTACGCTCTGCTGCTGAAATTACCACAGAAAATTATCCTGATGCTGATGACGTTCTGATTGATGACTACACTAGGGTTAAGTACAACGCTGATGGCACATCCCTTGAACTTTGCGACAGCTACCAGAAAATTCTTACTGAAAAAGGCAAGCGTGACAACAGTGAGATAACTATGCACTTTACAATTCCATACGATAAAGTTGCGGTGTTACTCCTTGAAATAATCAAGCCTGATGGCACAACCATTCCCGTAGACATAGCAGCTCAAAGTAAAGAGATGATTAGCTCAGGACAGATGAACTCAAACATCTATAATCCTAATGACAAAGAGCTAAGAGTCGGAATTCCAAACTTACAGATTAACGATATTGTTCACACCATCACACGTTCTGAAACCGTCAAACCCATTGTCCCAAATACTTGGAGCGATATAGTAATCTTTGAATACACCTCCCCTATTAAACACCATACTTATGAAGTTATTGCACCACACGAACGTCCGCTAAAAAAGATCGCCCTGCGAGATGAAGTAAAAGGGAGTGTCAAAGCTTCAAAAACACAATTAAAAGACGGCATCTCCTACAAGTGGGAAGTTTTTAACGTTCCGCAGATATTTCCAGAACCTAACATGCCTGCGCTATTCTCCGTTGTTCAACGTCTTATCGTCAGCACAATAGAAGATTGGGAAGAGATCTCAAAGTGGTACTGGAATATCAGCGAACCGCATCTTGCTGCTACTACTCCAGAGATGCGTCAAAAGGTAGATGAGATCACTAAAGGCATTAATGATCCGAGAGAAAAACTTGAAGCGATCTTTCGTTGGGTCTCTCAAGAGATCCGTTACATGGGAATCACCATTGAAGATGATGCACCAGGCTTTGAACCTCACGATGTTAAGCTCACCTTTGAACAACGTCACGGAGTGTGTAGAGATAAAGCAGCTTTATTAGTAGCAATGCTACGCATGGCAGGTTTGGATGCTTACCCCGTGATTATCTATGTGGGTCCTAAACGTGATCCAGAAGTACCGATGGCACGTTTTAATCACGCCGTAGTTGCTGCTGAACTACCACTCCCAAACTCTAAAGAAAAAGAAACGATCCTAATGGATCCCACAAATGAAAGCACAAAAGACCTTTTCCCAGCGTATCTAAATGATCGCAGCTACATAATTGCGAAAAGCGCAGGAGAAACTTTACGCGTTTCGCCTATTACACCGGCAGAAGAAAATGCTGTATCCATTACAACAAAAGCAGCTATTGATGATAACGGACTCTTAAATGCAACAACTACCATCGCCTTCAACGGCATTAACGATTCTGCTTATAGAGGATTCTTAGCACGCACCACTTCTGATGAAAGGAAGCGTTTCTTTGAAGCTTTAATAGGAGCAGTTGCTCCGGAAGCTACCCTCACATCTGTTGAGTTAACACCAAAAAATTTACTAGACACAACGCTCCCCCTCTCTGCTAAGTTAGCATTTAAAACAGACGATAATATGTTGATACAAGAAAACGGCGTCACCATGTTCGTCCCTCCGTATTTTGGAACTCGTCTCGGTCTAGTTAATTTCGCACTTGGCAAAACAGGATTGGAGAAACGAAGATACCCTCTCAATATTGATTTTGCTTGTGGAGTTGAAGAAGAGATCGATATCGAACTTGCACCGTCTTTAGGCGCAATAAAAGCGCTACCTGATGTTACAACCATAAGTAACGATGGAGTTTCTTGGAACGGACAAGCTCTCAAAACAGAAAGCGGCTTAAATATTAAAAGGCAGTTTTACTTAAAAGTAGTGGAGTTTACTCCGCAACAATATCAGACACTAAAAAACGACCTTAAGGTAATTGAATATGACAAGAGGAAACGTCCGATACTTGAGCAAGGAGACGGATCCGACAGAAACGCCGATCTTATTTTACTCGATCGTACAGTTAAGTTTTTTCTAAATGACAGCCACACTTGGAGAGAGGAGCATTACTACAAGAAGAAGATCTTAACCTATAACGGTAAAAAGGATGCTGCTGAAGTAAAGATAACTTACAACTCAGCTCTGGAAGATGTTAAAGTATTAGAAGCGAAAGTAACAAATGGCACAGTAACTAAAGAGATCTCTCCTAATGAAATAAATCTTATGGATGCTGCATGGGTAGCTTCTGCGCCACGTTATCCTGCTACAAAAACGTTAGTTTTAAGTTTACCGAGTGTGGAGATCGGTAGTATCGTTGAATACAAGATCGCTATCGAGAAGAAAGATAGCCCCTTTTTCTCAACACTTCAGATCTTTAGAGATTTTAACCCACTAAAACGTAAGACCGTTACTATTGATGCACCTAAGGATCTAGCACTCACAATTAAAACAGACGATAACGGTACAGCAATACCGGATAACACCGATCATTCGATATTCGATATTACCGACACGACGAAAGGAGATCGCCGCATCCGTACTTGGACGGTTTCAGATCAAAAGCCGCTAACAAAAGAGGATAACTTACCGCCTGCCTTTGCCATGACAGCTATGCTGCACGTCACTTCAGGAGATTGGCAGATCTTTTCAAAAAGCATCTATGATAAATTAAAAGAAGCTGCTGAAAAGCAACCGCAAACAGCTCTCTTAGCTCAACAGATCACGGGAAAAGCTGCAAACAGAGATGAGAAGATAATTGCCATCAGAGATTTTGTTGCAAAAAATATCCGTCGTGTTGGCCCCACTATCAATATGCTTCCACTAAGCGCCATCACCGCCTCTGATCAAACTATAAAAGACGGATATGGTAATAACAGTGACCGAGCTGTTGTGCAGTATGCTCTTTTAAAAGAAGCAGGTTTAAACCCTGAGTATTTATTAGTTGATTCGAGTAGATTAGCGCCTGAATTACTAGAGTTCAGAAAGAACGCCTCAGACCTTGATACATTTGATCTGGTACTGGTAAAAGTTCAAGGAGATTCTGAAGAGATAATTCTTAATGACACCAATCAATACGCTCATCTCGGGACAACCCCTTCCGAGGGACGCTTATCATTAACAGAGAGAGCCGATCTGGAGCTACTCTCAATTCCGCAAAATCTACAAAACTGTGTACACGTTAATTACGACTTAACCATTGAAAAAGATGGCACTGCCCTTTTAACTTGGACAAAAGAGAGTTTCGGCACTGCCTATGCTTCTGGGAAAAAGTTTTTTTCAGAGATGACTCCGGAGGAGAGGACACGTTATCAGCAGGAGCAGGTGGCAGCAATTTCACAAAGTGCTATTTTAACAAAAAGTTTAGCGGCAAACTTTAATGTTTATCCGAGTAGAGAGACTTTCAGTGTAAAGGTACCTCACTTTGCCGTACAGACCGGAGATTATCTATATTTTAATCTGCCGCGCACCGTTCAAAGGTTATTTAACGTCCATCAAAAGACACGGGAAAATCCTTTGGCATTTTCTTCCATTACACGTTTAAAGATCGATACAACAGTTACTCTTCCCAAAGAGTTCTCAAACATAGCTCTTCTGCCGCAACCACAAGAGTGGCACCTTCCGAATGATAGCGGAAAAATTATTTTAAAGGTTGATCTTTCAAAAGCCGACGCTCAAAAGAAGATACGATTCTCTCAGAGAGTAGACCTAAAACCACTACTACTTGAAGCAGCGGATTATCACCGTGTCTTTGATATCGATAAGACTCTGGCACTACCAGCAAGTAGAATCGTTTTATTAAAAAAATAAGCCGGTCTGAATTTGACCACCCTTCAGAGACGGCAGGACGGGCTGCAACTTGCAGAGCGAATCGGTTAGATCTCTACGAAGGTTAAAAATTTGGTGCCACCCACCAGTGCTAAAAGCCTTTAAAATTACAATAGTTAATAATATCAATATATTAGCAAAAGCTTAAAATCTGGCAGTTTTGGTGCCACCCTTCTTTTTTGCCGCTTTGACGGCTTGGGCGACTGGATAAATTTGGTGCCACCCACCACTTTAAAGAGATCTGGCTGGGCTTGGAACTGGTGCCACCCTTCAGGGACGCCCTACAGGACGCTTGAACGGGCTGCAACTTGCAGAGCAAAGTCGGCTAGATCTTATGGGGGTTAAAAATTTGGTGCCACCCACCAGTGCTAAAAGCCTTTAAAATTACAATAGTTAATAATATCAATATATTAGCAAAAGCTTAAAATCTGGCAGTTTTGGTGCCACCCACCACTTTAAAGATGCTTAGTTTTGGTGCCACCCACCAGTAACAGCACCACCCTTCTATGGGGGTAAAAATTTGGTGCCACCCACCAGTGCTAAAAGCCTTTAAAATTACAACAGTTAATAATATCAATATATTAGCAAAAGCTTAAAATCTGGCAGTTTTGGTGCCACCCTTCTTTTTTGCCGCTTTGACGGCTTGGGAGGTCAAAATTTGGTGCCACCCACCAGTAAAAGTGGGTGTCCTAATTGGCGGCTAATAATATCAGTATGTTAGCAAAAGTTAGAATTTGAACTGCAAATCGAATCGGCTAGATCTGGACGGGGGTTAAAAAACTGGTGCCACCCACCAGTTAAAAGTGGGTGTCCTAATTGGCGGCTAATAATATCAGGATGTTAGTAAAAGCTTAGGTCTTGGCAGTTTTGGCAGCATTTTGGTGCCACCCTTCAAGGACAACCGAACGGGCTGCAACTGCGGGGCGAAGTCGGCTAGTCTACGGAGGTTAAAAATTTGGTGCCACCCACCAGTGCAGAATCTTGGAGGTTAAAAATTTGGTGCCACCCACCAGTGCAGAATCTTGGCTTAAAAGGATGAAGTCTTTAAAATCAATATGTTAGCACCTAACTAAAGATGCTTAGTTTTGGTGCCACCCTTCTATGACAATTGAACGGGGTGATACTGCAAAACGAACTGGCTAGATTTCTACGGAGGTAAAAGGTGGGTGTCCTAATTGGAAGCTAAGGACGATCGAGCGAGCTGATACTAAAAAACGAGTTAGCTAGATCTAGACGGAGGTCAAAAAATTTGGTGCCACCCTTTAGGGACGACTGAACGGGCTGATACTGCAAAGCGGGATCAGCTAGGTCTCTACGGAGGTCAAAAATTTGAAAGGTTATGTGATAGGGGTAATTGACATTTTATTACAGCTGGAGCCATCTGAAAAAATAAGTTCTATGGTTTCTTCTTTCATAGTAGCTGCAATTGGATGGAATCCGTGCCACCCTAACTCTGAAAGTTGTGTTAGCGCCCCCTCTATTTTGAAGTTTTTCACTTCACCTTGAGGCGAAATTTGATGGACAAAGATCCCGTAATGTTCATCAAAACTTAAAAAAACATTTTCCTGAATCTTCGCCATAAAAGGAGTAGACTGTTCCTTACTCCCCTTCATTAAAGTTTTTGGAGTGTAGCCTTCGCCATCAATAACATCATCTATATCAAAGAGGAAAAGTTTACCTCTCCCAGTTCCGACAATAAATTTTTTATTAGAAATATCAGAAATAAAAACTATATCGGGCAGTGCTGTTACTATGGATTGCACATTAACTAATTTCCTAGTTTCTCTCTCCATTTCAAATACACTCACCACTCCGTTGGAAGATGCAAGGAGTAAAAAATCTCCCACCATGCCGATAGAAACAGGCTCTCCCTGTGGCTCTGCCACATATTTAGAATAAAAGTTATCTTTTTTACACTTTACATTAAAATAATCTAAACACACGTAATTGCCTCTGATAGAAATAACATAAGGATCAACCATCCTACCGGAAAAGCAATTTAAAGCGTGAACTCTACATCTGGTAGTGTCGCCTTCAGCAGTTTTATCTTTAGCAGCTTCATCTTTAGCAGCTTCATCTTCAATACTTTTACTTGTTGCAATTTTTAGATAGTTAGAAACCTTTTCTTTTGATTTTTCTTCTGATTTTTGAGCACATAAGTGAAGTCTCCCCTCATCATCTCCTACTATTACAAAACCACCTTCGATATCCACAAACCCTGTAATTGAGGTGACACCTTCACAGTTAAAGATGCCTTCTTCACATTTAAGATCACAAACAAGACTTTCTGCTGCAAAGTCTGAATTCAGAACTCCTACTGCACAATCTGAAAAAAGATCTTCTCCTTCTTCAAAAAGCTCTTCTTGGAAAGTAAGAAAATCTTTGGGAATTTTGATGGACCCATCGTCTTCTTCTGTGGCATCAAACTCCCGTTCGCCTTTTCCTGCGGCACCCCTAGATCTTTTAGGGATCCTTTTACCTCTTCTTTTATCAGCAGGATCTTTAATATCTTTTTTTATTACAGAAGGCTCTTCCTTACTACCCTTACTATTTATAACTTTCTTGACCTTTCTGGTCTCTTTTAGTTCTGCAGGCTCTTTCTCACTATTTGTAACTTTCTTGACCTCTCTGGTTCCTCTTAGTTCTGCGGGGTTTTGTAAGTATTTTTTCAAGACCTTAGCATCACTTTTTTCAATCACGAAAAACTTTTCTTTTGATTTTTCAGTACAACGTTCATATACATTAAACAAGACCTTACCATTAAGGAGGAATCTACATCCCACACGACTAAGCGCTTTATCTTTTAATGAATTATCTTTTAATGAAGCAACAAACTCATCAAAAGTTTTTTCTAAGACGGGATCCTTTTCACTGAAAAAATTCTCATATTTAAGAGGGACTTCATCCTTCGCCTTTGGTAATAAAATTTTACGTTCAGTCAGTAGATCTTCAAATTTAGCTTTATCTCCTTTTTTGATAGCATAAACAGCGATAGAACCGGATCGTCTTAGAAAACAAGTGACCTCTTTGCCTGATTCAGATTTTAAGGTAATCTCCTTATCATCCTCCCCAAAAAGTTTAGCTAAGGGATTATTTTTAGTCGATGCGGTACTCCCATATATAATACGCTCCGTTTTTTTATCGAGAGGGATGATATAATTCTTATACTTTGCACTTAAATATTCCTTTAACGTTGAAATATGCTCTAAATTTGCTGCAAAAACGGTGCGCGCATGAGCTTTACGCATAAAAAACGGAATTTTAAACTCCCTCCCGTTAATTGTTTCTACAAATGTCCAGTGGTCTTTTTCAGGATCAGCCTTAACTATTTTGTCTAATTTTTTGCAAAGAGTGGTTATATATTTGATACTCTCACCAATAACAACTCTTTTTTTTTGTAATCCCTTACCACTGATAGCGAATTCACCTTTTTTATTCAAAAATTGGGCTTCTCTTCCATGAGGATGTTTAGTAGATAAATACTCTTTCAAGGTTTTAAGATCTTCTTTTTTAATAGCTGGAACTACTCTAGCTCCATTTTGTCTGATAAAAATAGGGATCTCAAACTCCTCACCATTGATAACACCGTGAAAAGCGACCTCCTTTATCCCCGCTCTAAAACATTCTTTATAAAAATCTTTATTACTGACATCTTCTAGATCATACCCTTGTTGCTTTGCGCTATTCTGAAAAGATTCTCTTATTTCTTTTAAAAACTCCTTAATGACAGGTGTGTCATAAGAACCAAGTGTAGACAAACTGTTTTGACTAATGGAGAGCTCATTATCTAGATCTAATTTTTCAATATTTTTACGGCTTTTTTTGATTTCAGATAAAGGGTCATTAATTTCGAACGGAACTCCAGTCTTAAATGGAGTGTTAAGACCATTCTGTGCAGAATTTGATTCACAATTTGATCCCTGCGCACGATTTGATAATCCCTGCGCAGGATTTGATTCACTATTTCGCCTTACTCCAAACATAACTATACAAGCTTATGGTCTGATAAAAAGTTTACCGTATTTATTCTTTAAAAATTAAATTCCTACCCTCTTACAATGATCGTAAAGTTTAAGAACAGAGAAATATAAAAAGTCAGGGCGAAACACTACAACAACGTTTTTTAAAAAAACCTTGGTGTAAAATCGCCCCTATGAAGAGATCACTCTTCATGCTTCTTAACGCGCTTAGGCGGCTTGCTGTTTCAAAAGATTGGCAAGCAGTTGGCTGTCCTCAAAAACCCTTCGGGACTAAAATGAGGATTTTTTTTCCCCTCGTAATACCGCCTTTCTTGCTGACCAGACTGACCAGAGGACGACTCAAAGTAAGAGCGCCCAAATCGGGATTCGGTCGATTCTCTATTTTGACCTCTACGGATTCTGAAGCGATGAGCCCGAATTGGTTTTTTTCTTCGTCATCTTCGTATCCTAGCCAAACTAGTTCGACGACCTCTGCGGCGTTATTCAAGTTAGCTTCTGTGACGAGCTCTCCCCGCAGTATATCCACTTCTTTAGGTGCGTTAGTGGATATTGGCAGTTCACCCGTAGCAAGACTTTTCGCAAAAATCCGAGCGATTACTTTACCGTTTCGTATCAAAACGATCATTTTACCAATGGGCAACCAAATTTCTTCCACGTTGCCTCTAGAACTTTTTCTTGTAGCATCAGCCATTATTGCAGACTTTCTTCCTTAAGTATTGTTTTACTTTTCAGTTACTACGTTAAAAAAAGGTCCTCCTTTCTATTATCTATTTTTGTTATAAATACCTTTTAGACTATTGGGGCTGTTTACCCCTCCTTTCTATAAAAACCCTAATAGTTAGTTGTAGCGTTTCTCCTCTGTGCTAACGATGTCACCACAGAAGAGAAATACCTTTCCTTCTACCCTACAAATTGTCTGTGTATGTTAGCACTTTTAGAAATCTTAGTCACAACATCAGCAAAGGTTGCCATCGTGCTTTAGAAAGTCTGACTATTTGAAAGATTACTATATTTTTATGCTTTATTATTAGATATAACTAATTGATTTTATTCACTTTAACGATCTTAGTAGCCCAAAGTGAATAAATTAAGAGAAGGAGTGTCCTTCTTTTGAAGAGAGAGGAGAAGGAGAACTCTCCCTCCCCCCCTTTTTAAATTACATATACAACACTCGTACCCGCGCCGTATTTAAAGCATTTAGCGGAACATCCCAAGCTCCTTCTAAAAGCTTTTTAATTTTCTTCATATTATCTTCAGGATAATACAACTTCGGATATTCTCCTTCCGGAAGGGGTTCTTTTAATATTTCAAAAACTTCACGTGCAGCATCATAAACATCACCGAACTTATCAACTAATCCAAGCTCTAAAGCCTTACTACCGATAATAATGCGTCCATCAGCAAAAGCTTCAACATCATCTCTCTTTAATTTTCGCCCATCAACTACAGCCTGCACAAAATCTTTTCTTATATCCAAAATAGTTTCACTTAAAAGCGCTCTCTCTGAATCTGTCATCTCTCTAAAGATATTACCGGTATCTTTAAATTCCCCACTCTTAATAGTAACCATCTCAAAGCCAACTTGATCCGTAATTTTTCGAACGTTAGGCATCTGCATGATAACACCGATAGAACCAGTTATCGTTCCTGGTTGACAAAAAACTTTCGATGCACCTAACGCTGAATACAAAGCACCCGACCCTGCGGTAGATCCCATAGAAGCAACGATCGGTTTTTTAGCTTTTAACTTCTCCACCGTTCTGTAAATATCTTGCGACGGAGCAACCGCTCCTCCAGGAGAATCAATGCGTAAAACGATGCCCTTTATCTTAGGATTATTAACCTGCTTATGCAGCTCTGCTACGATATCTTTCGATGATGTTATTGCGCCCTTCAATTCTACAACAGCGACTACCTTATCTAATGGAGAAAAAACAGGTTCAGAACTACGCACTCCACCAAGTGAAGTAATTAAGACACCGAGTAAAAAAATAGGTATAAATAAGAAAATAAAGCAAAGTGTCAGAACTTTAGCCAACCAGATTAAATAATTTTTCATTACACTCTCACCGTTAAATAAAACCCAATAGCGCCTTTACCTCTTCATTCGGCTCCCATGGTGGATCAAAACAAAGTGTTACATAAACATCTTCGACACCTTCAAGAGCAGCTACTCTCTCTCTAACAGACAACACCATCTCCGGTCCAGCTGGGCAGGCTGGTGTTGTAAGGGTCATCTTTATATTGACAAAAGATTCGTCCTCGATCGAGATATCGTATATCAACCCTAGAAACCAAACATCGAGCAAAAGCTCAGGATCTAACACCGTTTTTAAGGCTTCTATAACTGCTTCTTTCGTGACCATATATTATCATCACCACATTTAAGATAAAGCAAGCAATCCTATTCCAAAATCGTCTTCAGTAACGTATTGCCTGAAATCGGCTTCTGTAAACACGCTGCAGCACCACAACTGATAGCACGAACCTCCGCCTCTTTATCTTCCACAAAAGCGATCACCTTAGCTTGTACCTTCAGCTCACTTTTTATTAAGCGTAACAATTCGCAACCATACCCAGACTCAACGGCACTATCAATTAAAATAATATCGAATTGCATATCACTTGTATAGACAACAACTTCCTGCGCCGTCTCTGCTATCTCAACGGATCCGCCCCAAGCTTCTGCCAATCTTACTAAGATATCTCGCACCTCATTATTATCAGCCACTACAAGTATTTTATGTTGAATTAACGGTGTGGAGTCATCTAATATCTCAAGCATATCTTCATAGAACTCATCAATGCTCTTTTTGTCTTCGCAGACAGCTGGAATCCGCACCGTAAAACGGGTTCCTACACCTTCACGGCTCCAAGCTTTTATCTCACCTCCTGCCGCAGCTACAAGGTTTTTACAAACAGCTAGCCCGATCCCCAAACCATCCTGCTTTACCTTACTATCATCCGTTGAACGATAATAAGGCTCAAATAGGTGCGGAAGATCTCCTTCTGCAATGCCAGAGCCGTTATCAGAAACTTCAATAGTAATAAACGGCACAGGAAACTCACTCCGTGCAGAAACCTGTACCTCTCCCCTTTCCGGAGTAAACTTTAGTGCGTTATGCAGTAGATTAAAGATAACCTGCTTTAGATGTTTGGGGTCGATATAAGCAGTAAGATTAGCCTCATGCTTAATAAATTTAATTGTAATGCTTTTCCTCTGCGCATTAGATTGCAATAAACCGACTATACTTCCTAAAACATTATTAACATCCACATTACTCGGTTCAGGTTTAAGTAAAGCACTTTCTGCCATACTGACATCAAGGAAATCCGTTACTAATTTCAATAACTGATCACTATACTCCCTGATATAACTCAACGATTTTCTATGCTCTTCCGGTAGCTTTTCTCCTAATAGCAACTCAAGGGTTTCTGCCGAACATAAGATAGCAGTAATGGGGTTTTTTATTTCATGTGCCACATCTCTAGCAAGGTTAGCACGCATGCTTAAAAGCTTATCTAAATGCGCACACTCGCATTCACTCTTTTTTAGCCTCTTTCTACAAACGGCAAAACAGATCCATCCGCACACAGCTGTAAGTGCTACCAATAAAAAAGGTATAAAAAGATAGTACTCCCCCATAAAAAGGAATCCCTCATATTTTACAAAAGGCTCATCCTTTTTATCGACCTGTTATAAGAACGGCTTAACCTAAAAAAACTCCCCCTTTTTAAGAAAACAACAATAAAAAGGAGGAGTTGTGCTTAAAGATGAGTGCTAAATATCATCTTTTCTATTTGGATTAGGTAAGATTTATAATCTCGTTTAATAACTGATTAATCGTTGTAATGATACGCGAATTAGCTTGAAAGCTACGTTGTAAAGTGATTAATTTTACAAACTCGCTGGCGATATCAACAGTAGATAACTCCAAAGAGCCTGACTCTATACTTCCTAAAGTACCACTCCCCGAGCGTCCAATAATCGGAGAACCGGATTCCAACGTTTCTTGTAGATAATTTGCGCCAACCCTTTCTAACCCTTCAGAGTTAGCAAAATTAGCCATCCCAACTGTACCAATCACGGATGTTTGACCATTATCTAAGACTGCAAAAATTCGACCTGCTTTATCGATACTCAAACTGGTAATTGAGCCCACACCGTTACCATCCCCCGTGATAGAACCGATTCCAGCAGGTGTTGAATACATAGTGAAAAGCCCAAAGGAGAAATCTATCTCCGTAGCAGCCGCTCCTTTTGACCACTGTACATTAGCTGTAATATCGCTAGTACCAACCGCAGGAGGATTGGTTCTTGCGCCGTTTCCGTCAAACGTCATCGTTGCCGTACCGATGCAATACGGAACACCATCACCACCGCCATTATCAACTTCATTGGCATCAACATATAAACGTACTTCATACTCACTATCTGAATGCGCAGTACCATCCTTCGTCCTAAAGAAGTATGCCGTTACGGTGTGACTTGTTCCTAAAGAATCAAAAACATCTACAACTGTTTGAAACGCTGCAGCTTCTGTTAAGTTCGCATAGGTGGCGGTACCGCCCCCTTCTATTGTTACAGGGATATCATTGACACCACCGGGTAAGGCGACATCTCGTGCATCAAGATTTCCTGAAATTGCTACATTTTTTGTTGCCACATTTTCTTGAGTAATTGTCGTAGCATTTAGATCTTCAAGAGAGCCTGAACCACTCGCTGGAAAGCCTTGAACTCTATTCCCTCTTTGATCGACGATATAACCTTCATCATCAAGTTTAAAATTACCAGCTCTGGTATAGTACCGTTGGTCTCCTTTAGACACGATAAAGAAACCGTTGCCATCGATAGCGAGATCTAAATCTCGACCCGTTACTTCCAAAGTTCCCTGTTCAAAGACATTAGTAACAGCGCTGGCGGCGGATCCACTACCGACAACCTTTCCGCTAGTTTGACCTCCAGCGATAATATCTTCAAATTCAGTACGTGAAGTTTTATATCCAACCGTACTAGAATTAGAGATATTATCTCCGACAACGGCTATTGCAACACCATGACTTGTAAGACCGGCTCGACCGGAAAACAATCCATTTACAATACTTGACACGTCATATCCTCCTACTTAATCTAGCGCCGCCAACTAACTAACGACACCAGAGCTGTTACTTCTTTAGCAAAGTTGAGCCCCTATATAAGGTTCACACTATGCATTCGTTTTTGCTAACCTCACTTCCTTGATTTTATCAAGGCTAACCTCACTCCCGTTCACCAATAATGTTGGAGAATCACCTGGAATAAATCCATCTACAATCCCTGAGCTATATGCTGTCGGCGTTAATTGAGCGCCATTAAGTGTTGTCGCAGTAATATTCATCAAATATTCACCATCGGGAATACCTACTTCCCCGAGATCTACACTGCATTGACCTGCCTTTAAGTTTTCAAAGTTAACAGTTGCCACCGTTGTTCCGTTGCTATTTACAAGCTCTACAGAAACATCTTTAGCATCTTGAGAAAGATCGAAGCTGATACTTCCTGCATTGCCATTTGAAACGGTAGTGGTTCTTGAATTCAAGAGAACTTCATGACCTAAATAAGAAGCCATTGAAGAAGCGCTCTCTGTACCTGACGCATTGTTTGCCTTCTCTAATTTTCCGTTAATATCGATTAACTGTTCCAACTGACTAAACTGTGCCAAGTTTACGGCAAAATCATCATTACTCATCGGATCCAACGGATCTTGATTTTTTAATTGAGCCACTAACATCGTCAAAAACTCATTTTTGCCGATAGTGTTATCACTTTTCTCCTTTACAACTGCAGCACTACTTTGTGTTGCGTTAATGTTATCAATAAAATTATTTGCATCTATCATCGTCATATCTTCACCTATGCTATCCAATGGTCATTAGAATCAAGTGTCTTTACCTTTCTAGTTGAAGCAGGAGCTTCACTATTCTCTCTTTTTGAAGCAGCTAACGGATCTCTTTCACCCTTATCTTGTTGAGTCTGCTGCTGCATCGTCCCTTCAAATGTTCCTTCATCTGAAGCGACAGACACACTTACCTGATCAACATTAATCCCTAAATTCCTTAGGATCTGTTGCAGTTCAGGGGCTCTCTCTCTTAAAGCCTGATTAACAGCGGCATTATCCGCCACTAATCTAGCGTGTAAGTTACCATCCCTTAATGTCACATCGACCTTCAAAGTTCCCAATTCTTCTGGATCGAGTTTAATTGAAATAGTCTTGCCATCCTTTGAACGTGAAATCTCTTTCAAAGCATCTTCAACTCGTGCCAACATGCTACTTGTTTGAGAGCGTGTCAGCATCTTTGTATTTTTCGTATTTTCAGAATCTCTATTTGTTTGCGTGTTATTATCAGCGGCATCAGAGACGACAGCAGAAACTCCTTGCACCGTTGTATTTTGTGTTGCTTGTTGTGTAGCAACAGCCACACTCTCAGATATCACTTCAGCTGCGCTTAAGTTTGCATTTGAAAGGTATTGCGATTGCCAGATCTGCCCATAACTTGAAAAGATATTAACCTGTGTATCAGAAGCGATATCAGGTGTTGAATATTCAGATACATCTGAAACATTCTCTACTTTATCTTGCAAGATCTTAGCGATTAAATCTTCCTCAGTTTTTGTATTTTTAAAGGTTTGTTGAGGATCTAACTCCACATCCTCTTCTGCAATAACTTCAGCACTTACTGTTTTCGGAGTAGAAACTTTTACGACTTCTTCTTCAATTGATTTTACGATATCTTCGGAAGCAACGTTTGTTATTTTCTGATCTAAAACTTCTCCTTCAGAAAGATCCTCCATAGGATACTCTCCAAAATCTAAAGGCTCATCTAAGTTTTCTTTAAGAGTTTCTTCTTTTACAACCGCCTCTTGATCTGTTTTTAACGGCGCTGCTGTAAGTGGAATATCAGCTCCGTCTGAAGGTATCACAGCAGTTTCATCTGAAATTGTAGCAACACTTTTATCTAAAATAGCGACACCCTCTTCATCTGGAAGTATCGCAGCAGTTTCAGGGGTGAGACTTTCTTCAATATCTTCACTGGATTCTTTTACAACCGCCTCTTGATCTGTTTTTAACGGCGCTGCTGTAAGTGGAATATCAGCTCCGTCTGAAGGTATCACAGCAGTTTCATCTGAAATTGTAGCAACACTTTTATCTAAAATAGCGACACCCTCTTCATCTGGAAGTATCGCAGCAGTTTCAGGGGTGAGACTTTCTTCAATATCTTCACTGGATTCTTTTGCAACAACCTCTTTTACAGGCATATCCTCTGTCACAGGGGCTGCAACTACGTCACCTTCTAGCTTAACGTCTTTTTCTGGTGTTGCATTTAAAGTCTGATCCTTTGATTCGTCTTCTTTTGAAGGTACCTTTTCGGCATTATCTTTTTTAGCCACGTTTTTTTGTGGCGTTTCGACGGTTGTTATTGATTTAGAATTTTTATCAGGATCTTTTACCTTCTGTTTTTTGTTCTGTTTTTTAGTTATCCCTTCAATTTTAACTCCTTTTTCTATCTCTCCGCAGCCGATTCCGGCAACTTGTAGGGCAATTTTGTCCAGTAGGGAGGAAAATTCATCCATCAATTCTTTATTACTTTTTTTCTTCGTCTCTGCATCGGCAGCAAATGCAGGTTGCTGTATTTGCATGTCAAATTGAGCATTAACTTCGATTCCCACTGTCATACGATCTCCGAAAAGGTGTAGGTTATACCGTTAACAAAAGCAAAACCCGATCCAGCACCACAACAAAAGAAGGACTGAATGTTTTCAATATGTTAGGACGAGAGCGGATGAATCTTCAGAAGGCAATTTCTACCCCCCTCCCCTTCTAGCAGAAAAGTTTTCCTATATTTTTTGAGGGAAGAGAGGTGGTGTCTACTAAAGAGCTTTTCCTGCCTTCTTTTAAAAGAAAAGTTTTCTTATATTTTTTATTAGACGGTGGATAACCTCATGTGTTGTTTCAAAATTGATCTATTTAAAAAAAACGGATATGAAAACACACTACTGTTAATTATGCCTACTCTTACGGAGCTTTAATGCTTAATTACATTAAGAATCTATCAAAGTCTTTTGACAGGCAATTTTCTGAAAACGGGTTATTACGCTTTGATATAAAATTGCAATTAGTGTTGTTTTGCTCACTCCTCTTATTTGTTTTATTTATAACTTGTAAGCTTTCCTTTTCTTCTATCGGAATGTGGAATGAGATATTTCCAGAGGAAGGTATTTCCACAACATTATTTGGGAAACCTAAAGGTATAAGATCTGATGAATGGTTGGTGATTTCTCCAATGTACCTATCCCAGATGCAGCAGAATGGCACCCTTGACAGTCAGAATTTAGGCGCAAAGGGCTCTGCCTTATTACTATCACTCCCAACAGCATCCATATTTTCCATAATACGACCATCTCTTGTCGGAGCAGCTTTTCTGTCGGAAGAGTTTGCATTTTCATATAGTTGGGCTGTCAGAACTATTGTCTTCTGGCTCTCCTCTTTTTTAGTTTTAATGCTACTAACTAAAAACAGGCTTTTAATTTCATTCTTATGTTCATTATTTCTATATTTTTCCGGCTTTGTGCAATGGTGGTTCTCAAGCGTTAATCTTTACATGACCAGCATTAATGTGATTTTTCTAGCAAGTTGTTATTTTATTTTATCGTCTAAAAAAACAAATATCCTGTTAGCGACTATTATAGGCTCCTTATTCTTTATTGATTTTGTCCTTGTTTTATACCCTCCGTTTTTAATTCCGTTAGTTCATCTATATCTATTTATACTTATTGGGTGGAGCCTCGATAATTGGGATAAGAAGAGAATTTTTAAATACCTACATTTAAAGATAGCACTATTTTTTATTGTAATCTTTTCTCTAACTACATTTTTCTTATCATTTTACAACTCTGCAAAAGAAGCTATTTATCTTATCCAACACACTGTCTATCCAGGGGCTCGTTCCATTTCAGGAGGGGGGCTCCCATTTTCTGATCTTTTTACAGGTTTTTTTACACTATTTTTAACAGAATCTATTGCAACAAAGCTTGGGACAAATATCTGTGAGCTAAGTAATTTTACTTTTGTTTGGCCACTTTTATTTTTCCCTTTCTTTAAGATTAGAAATATTAGGGGGGTGCGCTATCTTTTTATCTCTCTTGCTGCATATTTTATCTTTATTTCAATCTGGATTTTTTATGGGTTCCCTGAACCCTTAGCTAAGATAACTCTTATGAATGTAGTTCAACCGAAACGTGCTTTTATCGGAATGGGGATGGCAAACACTCTCTTTTTAGCCGTTTTTATGAGTATGAATCATTTTGAACTTACTAAATCAAAAGCTCTCAAAGTTATTTCCTCCTTATTTCTACTCTTACTTTTATCGATTTTTTCCTACTATTCTTACAAGAGAAGTTTGGAATTGGGAGTGCTTCAGAATCCTCAACATCTAGTCTTATTCATTATAGCCTATTCAAGTATATTAATTGCACTTTACTATCGTAAGGAAATCGCCCTATTCCTACTTGCTGGAATAGCAGTTTTTTCAACTTATTCGGTAAATCCCATTGAGCATGGAATTGCTGCCATAAAAGGGAAAGAATTATCGAAAGTTATAAAAAAAGAGAGTGCGGGTGAAAATTATTGGATCGCATATAACGATAATAACATCACTGCCAATTTCGCTATGGCAAATGGTGCCAATGTTTTTAACGGGACAAAATACACTCCTCTCCTTGAAGAGTTAGCTATATTAGATCCTGAACATAAATATACTCAAATTTATAATAGATATGCGCACATTGCAGTTAACCCATTACCTGATAAAAAAGCACCTCCTCAATTTAAACTATTTAGTCCTGATGCCTACATCATTGAAATACACCCCTGCTCTCCCTATTTAAAAAAACTTGGAATTACACACTTTATATTTTCAGGGAAGCCTGCCCCTGAACTTACACGCTGCCTCACTCCATTAAATCAAGAGCCTCTATCAGGTTCAGTTTTTATTTATAAAAGAAAGAACAAACGAATAAAACTTTAGCATCACTTGAGGCGGAGTTGTTTAGCGTGTTACTTTTCAAAATTGATTTATTTAGAAAAAACATATATGAAAACACACTACTGTTAATTGTCCATAATTTTACGGAGCTTTAATGCTTAATTACATTAAGAATCTATCAAAGTCTTTTGACAGGCAATTTTCTGAAAACGGGTTATTACGCTTTGATATAAAATTGCAATTAGTGTTGTTTTGCTCACTCCTCTTATTTGTTTTATTTATAACTTGTAAGCTTTCCTTTTCTTCTATCGGAATGTGGAATGAGATATTTCCAGAGGAAGGTATTTCCACAACATTATTTGGGAAGCCTAAAAGTATAAGATCTGATGAATGGTTGGTTTTTTCTTCAATGTATTTATCTCAAATGCAGCAAAATGGCACCCTTGATAGTCAGAATTTAGGCGCAAAAGGCTCTGCCTTATTACTATCACTCCCAACAGCATCCATATTTTCCATAATACGACCATCTCTTATCGGAGCAGCTTTTCTGCCGGAGGAGTTTGCATTTTCATATACTTGGGCTATCAGAACTATTGTCTTCTGGCTCTCCTCTTTTTTAGTTTTAATGCTGCTAACTAAAAACAGGTTTTTAATTTCATTCTTATGTTCATTATTTCTATATTTTTCCGGCTTTGTACAATGGTGGTTCCCAACCGTTAATCTTTGTATGACCGGCATTAATGTGATTTTTCTAGCAAGTTGTTATTTTATTTTATCGTCTAAAAAAACAAATATCCTGTTAGCGACTATTATAGGTTCCTTATTCTTTATTGATTTTGTCCTTGTTTTATACCCTCCGTTTTTAATTCCATTAGCTTATCTATATCTATTTATGCTCATTGGATGGAGCTTCGATAATTGGGATAAAAAGAGAATTTTTAAATACCTACATTTAAAGATAGCACTATTTTTTATTGCGATTTTTTCTCTAACTATATTTTTCTTATCATTTTACAACTCTGCAAAAGAAGCTATTTATCTTATCCAACACACTGTCTATCCAGGGGCTCGTTCTCTTTTAGGAGGTAACTTCTCGTTTCCTGCTCTTCTTACAGGTTTTTTTACACCATTTTTAACAGAATCTATTGCAATAAAGCTTGGGACAAATATCTGTGAACTAAGTAATTTTACTTTTGTTTGGCCACTTTTATTTTTCCCTTTCTTTAAGATTAAAAATATTAGCGGAGTGCGCTATCTTTTTATCTCTCTTGCTGCATATTTTATCTTTATTTCAATCTGGATTTTTTATGGGTTCCCTGAACCCTTAGCCAAGATAACTCTTATGAATGTAGTTCAACCGAAACGTGCTTTTATCGGAATGGGGATGGCAAACACTTTCTTTTTAGCCGTTTTTATGAGTATGAATCGTTTTGAACTTACTAAATCAAAAGCTCTCAAAGCTATTTCCTCCTTATTTCTACTCTTACTTTTATCGATTTTTTCCTACTATTCTTACAAGAGAAGTTTGGAATTGGGAGTGCTTCAGAATCCTCAACATCTAGTCTTATTCATTATAGCCTATTCAAGTATATTAATTGCACTTTACTATCGTAAGAAAATCGCTCTATTCCTACTTACTGGAATAGCAATTTTTTCAACTTATTCGGTAAATCCCATTGAGTATGGAATTGCTGCAATAAAAGGAAGAGAATTGTCAAAAATTGTAAAAAAGGAGAGTGCAGGCAAAAATTATTGGATCACATATAATAATAATACCACTGCCAATTTCGCTATGGCAAATGGAGCTAACGTTTTTAACGGAGTAAAATACACTCCTCTCCTTGAGAAATTAGCTATATTAGATCCTGAACATAAATATACTCAAATTTATAATAGATATGCCAATATCACTACTACTTTGTTACCTGATAAAAAAGCACCTCCTCAATTTAAACTATTTAATCCTGATGCCTATAACATCGAAATACACCCCTGCTCTCCCTATTTAAAAAAACTTGGAATTACACACTTTATATTTTCAGGAAAGCCTGCCCCTGAACTTACACGCTGCCTCACTCCATTAAATCAAGAACCTCTATCAGGTTCAGTTTTTATTTATAAGAGAAAGAACAAACGAGTGAAACTTTAGTATTACTTAAGATAGACTCATTTAACGTTTATATCTAATTAACTATCAAACACTAAGCAAAATCAGATAAAGATATCTTTTATTTTTCATAGAATAAAAACCATCAATTTTCATGGGCAAACAACAACTGCAATATCTTTTCAGCTGTTTGTTTCCATTGAAACTTTTCTCTAGCGAAAAAATAACATTGCTTAGAAACCTGCTGTAACCAAGCTTTATCTGTTTGAGCTCTTTTCACATATCTAAGCACATCCCATGGGGAGTTTAATAAAAATGGAGAAACCTCCGGATGCGCACCAATATCCAAGCAAAGCGAAAAAGTTCCCACAGCTTGTGCTTCAACTACAGGAAGATTAAAACCTTCCCACAAACTAAAAGAAACAAAGATATCCAGTGACCTTAGATATTTATATTTATCAACATCACTTAAGTTAAGGTGTGTTTCAATTCCCATCTGATTAAAATTTGCCGCATCCTCAAGACTTCCGCGCCCCGCAACATGAGGTTCTATTAAGATCCCATTTTTTCGCGCATATCTAACAAAATCTAGGAAGTCTTGATTCCCTTTATAATACGCCTCTCCTTGTCCTATCCGCATCAGTGTTCCGATTTTTATTGGAGCTTTTGAGGTAAGATCTATCTTTTTTACACCAAAATCAGTAGCGTGATCAGAACCGAAATGAACAGTTTTAGCAGCAATAAAATTGATGTCATGCTTTATAAAATACGAGCAGCCAAGAACATTCCCGCTAAGAAAAGGATAAACATTTTCCTGCTTATTCTTTATAATAGCAGACCTTTCCTCAGCATCTGTGCTAAATAATTCAGGAGTCGGATCTCCATATTCCCAAGCCCAACACTTATAATTTTTCGAAAGGTCAGGCAATATCTCAAAAAATGGACTTGTTAAAGCGCAAATAATATCGGGCTTAATACGATCTGCAATCTCTCTTGTTTTTTGCAAATCGTTTCCAATTTGATAGACTGGGCAATTAAGACCTGCCATATCTCCATGGCAACAGATAACTGCACACTCAACGTCTCGTTTTTGAAATTCGGGGATCAGTTGCTGCAAAACCACAGGAACCCCATAACCGTCATACATAACAACTGCTAAAAACAATACCTTCTGCATAATCAAACGATCCAACTAGAATTTTAATTTTGATAATTTTTTAAATACAACTCTATATAAGAAAGATATTTTCTCAAAAACCTTCTTCTATCAGCCCAATTTTCATCCCCTTTTGGACGAGTGGCATTTTCAATATGAATGATATGCCCCAAATTAAAACACTTTGAATAATACCCCAAACGCGACAACTCTAAGCAAAAAGCTGCATCTTGACATTCACTTTGATAATGTTCGTCCAAACCGTTCACAAATGAATAAAGTTCATTTCTTACCATCAAGAAAGCCCCAGTTACTGTTGGATATCTCTTCTCTTGAGGAATATCAGAAGCTATTATTTTTTGTCGATGATTTACATGATAAGGCAATCCGAAAATATCCGGCTGCTTTAAAAATTCACACCCCATATGTTGAATCGTACCGTCAGGATAATACAAGACAGCACCTAAACACCCCAACTCCTTATCTTCGATCAATTTGCTATAAGCATCAAACAACAATTTCTCATTTGGCGGCAGAATAATATCATTATTAAGTAATAAAACGGCATCTCCAGAAGCTTCCCGCTGTAATAAATTATTACACCTCGAAAACTGATATTTTAGCCCCATCTTAATTAAGACTTGCCCAGCAACAGTTTTATAAAAACTTAAAACCTCCTCATTAGTTGTACCAGTATCACCGATTATAATTTCATAAAAACAGTGGGCAGTTTCAAAAGCTTTCTTTTGCTGAATCAGCTGTTTTAGTAATGGAATTATCAATTCAGGGGCATCTTTAGTTACGATCAAGACAGACAAGCCTTTTTGCAACTGTTTTTCTTGATATAGCGGGGAAGTGCCTTTTTGTACTTCTCGAATTCTATCAAGATTCGATTGATCTCCATAAATATTTAAAGGCTCCCTCAATTCAAAAGAAGAGAAGCCACATCTATTGTAATCAGCAAGCCAACTCTTTTCGACTCGTGTTTGCTGAGCAATTGCAAAGTCATTCGCATTAAAGGTCAAATTTTGATTGTATGCAGGGTCATTAGCAATTAAGAATTTCCACTTCTTTTGCACAAAAGCTGCTTCTTTTGCACAACGCAACATTTTCTCATGATTAACGTTATCCTCCCCTCTTGAAGCAGATTCATGATGAATTACTTTAGCATACGGAGTAAAAACATTTCGATATCCTAACTTCTGCAATTTAAGCGTGAGGTCTACATCATTAAAAGCCACAGCCAAATGTTCCTCATCTAAACCATCAACAGCATCAAAAAGACGTTTTCGGACTAAAAGACACGCAGCAGAAAGGGCAGAATAGTTCCTGCGAAACGCTCCGTATTTTTGATATGTTTTATTTGTCAATTCGCATCCTGCGAAGACGTGCGTTGCTAAACCGTGTGGTCCGAGTATTACACCGGCGTGTTGTATCTTTCCATTTGGATATAAAAGCAATGGAGCTACACTAGCGACATTATCCCTTAAGCCTTCTGCTACCACCTCATTCAACCAATTACGATCGACAATCTCCAAGTCATTATTCATCAGCAATAAAAATTCACCATTCGCATTATTCGCTGCCAAATTATTTAACGCCGAATAATTAAATGGTGAATCATCTCTGATAATTCTAAGATTTTGCTTATTTGCTAATGTTGCAAAAAAGCTCAAGGTTTCTTCTTTTACAGAACCATTATCAACAATAATTATTTCATAATTTTTATAGTCAGTTTTTGTAAAAATACCCGTTAAACAAACTCTTAATAAATCAACACAATCTCTTGTAGGAATAATTATCGAAACTAACGGCTCTTCAGTTTTAATCTTATATCGAATTGCAGGCAAGTTATCTTCATAAACAACTTTTGCATGAAGGTTAACATTTTTGTCATTAATCAAATTACAATAATCGCTTAAAACCAGCTCACCTTCTTTTAGAAATATCTTCCGATTTTGTTTCCTTTTAACCTTACTAAAAATTGGGATTGCAATATGCTCTATTGCTTTAGGATGTTGTAGTGCAAGCTTAAGTAACAGCTCCCAATGATATTGATACGAAAACTTTGCATTAAAACCGCCAAATCGTTTTAAAGCTCCAACGTTATAAAAGGCAGCATCCCCTATATAGTTTTTTGAAATTAAATAATCGAAATTAAGATCAGGTTTAAATGTAGGGTTATATCTTTGCCCTTTAGTATTGATAATGTCTTCGTCAAAATAAATCGCACTTACACCACGACTTTTATTACATACTCGAGCAATTAGATAAAACGCCTGCTCTCTAAAGCGATCTCCAGCATTAACGAAAGAGATAAATTGCCCTACCTCGGGCAGATTGATTATTTCATTATAGTCGGCAACAGTAGTTTTACTTTTAGAAACAACCATCACCTGTTTTTCACAGTTAAGTTCTGTAACAATTTTTTCGATTTTTGCCCTACTAGCTTCATTCACAAGAATTATCGAATTCCAAGAATCATAGGTTTGTTTAGTAATGGATAGAATGGTGCTTCTAAGTTTTCGTAATTTTTTATCTTCGACATTTATGACAATAGAAAATTTTGGATGCCACTCAAAAGCATTGCAGGCAGTAATGATCTTCTGCAAATCTTCATTAGTTAATCCAAAATTATCGTTATACCACTGCTCATAAACAGATATCTCAAATAAACTTTTTGTAACTGTTTTAAAATAATTTTTGATATCAGCTTTATTAAGATCCTTCCCTGTTAATAATTTCAGAAAACATTTAACACTCTTCTTTATGCCATTTTTTAAAGGTAGCGGTAGTTTCGCCGCAATATAGTGATACCCCTTTTTTAATAATGCTTTCTTATCAGGATGTTTAAGTGCTTTCTTTAACAATCCCACAGAATAACGCACTCTATGTCCAGCTTTAAATAAACGGTGCTCTAAAGATTTCAATTCCTGCTCTTTTACTTGAATCAATTGATTCTGTTTCTCAAGCTCTGCATATAATTCTACTACTAACTGTTCTTTTTGCTTCAGATTATCTTGTGTTTTTTTCAACTCCTTTTGCAAGGCAACGATGTTATTATTGTTCTCAAGGATTAAGTCATAACGCTTAACCAGTTCGGTATAAATTTTATTCAAAAAATTATTTATTGAATGATCTTGATTAATCTCTTCAAAACTGGAGCGTAATTGAAAATCTAATTCTTCATATCCACTTAATAAGGGAAGGTCGATAAATGTTAAGTATCTTTCATAATAATCTTTTGCGCTCCCCTGTTTTTCCAGTACAAACTGAATTTCAGCTTCTGCAAGTAATATTTTGTCTATCTCTTCATTTGAGATCTGAAAATCAATTAACTCCAGATAATTAGAAATTATATTTCGTGGCGTTTGTCCAATGAGAATTCCATACTCCTTTATTTGAGAAAGAGTATGGAGGATACCTCGAACCAGTATACTTTTTATTGAACTATTACTATCAACAAAGGTATCATTATCTATAAAAGAAATTTTACCTGTGGAATCAACTATTAAATTATGTGGAATAGCATCTATAAATTCTTTCGGTAATAAACCACCTTCTGCAAGATTAGATTTTAAGAAATCACTCCAAGATCGGAACCATTGTACAAGATCTTCTTGAGTGCCCTTTCTCCATAATATTTTTTTTAATATCTGCAGATAAGATTCACCACTGACATAATCTTCTTCACGTACTGCAACACAACGATTCTTTTCAAGAGACGATACACTTTTCAGAACTGTGATCCTATTTCCTTGGATTTTGAATGTCTGGACATAAGACGGGGTTTCTTTATATGGAGTTGTGTAATATTTCGCCAACCACTGATCTGCAAGCGCCCCAGCTTTGTTCTTTGAAGCAAAAACAAGAAAAGAATTGGCCAATTCTGAACCTAAGCCATTTTTTGCAAGCGTTCCTCGCACTAAAGAATCTTCAAAAATGGATACCTGTTCAACGCCATTAAAAGTATTCTTTGTTTTTAAAAGTAGATCCGGAACATTAAATTTACTTTCATTAAATCCTTTTTCTGAAACAACCACATTTGGTAACTTATAATCAGGGAATGGATAAAAGAAATCTACCTTTTCGAAACCTGCCTTCAAAATCCTATTTTTTAAATCTCCTTTACCAAAAGTAACGGGAGTCTCTTTGGTATATAGATCCTGAACTCCGAAGAACGCCTTTGCTACGTGATCCTCTGGATACCCAGCAAGATACTTCAACCCTAGCTGATTTTCTATGGCAACTATTAAAGTGCCGTTGTCAGACAACATATTCAAGCAATGTTGTAGACAGGTCCGAACGGGATTCTCTGAATTGATAAAAAGAGGAGAGTATTCTAGAACTCCAATTAAAGAGATAACATCAAATTTCTCCTGCGAATTAAAATCCATTAAGTTTGAGACATAAACCTTGACATTAGGTAGATCAGAACATCTGGCTGCTGCAACCTTAGCACGTGAAAAACTCCCTTCAATCCCCGTAACTTGAGCACCTGTTTCTCCCCAGAAGCGCAAGATAGCCCCACAGCCACAACCAAGATCTAAGATATTTTTGCAATTAGAAAAATCAAACGGTCGTAATAAATTCTGTCTAACAGAACTTAAATGATACTCACTAGGCCAATCTTTAATATGAGCGCTTAATTCTTGAGAATAGGAAGATTTATCGGCAGCAGCAGAGACAACGTCGTAAATATATTTCTCTATCTCCTCTCCATCAGAGTATGCAAAGTTTTCAAGTTCTGCTCTATGCCACACCCTAAATTGCTCATCGTAAATAAAATCTTTCATACTCACTCACGATCAATATAAGGGCTACTTTCATCATATACTTACAATGTAAAAAGCATATAATTCTTTATGAAATATCCTTACAAATTCTAAAAAACATTTACTAAAGCCCCCCCTACACAAGGCTCGCCTTCCCTAGCCTTATTCTGAAGTAAGATACTCTAATTTAAGAAGATAAAAGTCAATAAAAGCGTATAAAAACACCTTTAATAAGTGATTGGGGGATAAAAGCCCCGTTTTTATGGTAAATCTATCTATATCTAAGCTAAAGCTATCTTTACCTCTAAATCCACATGCCCGTAATAGGTGATATTATCAATAACATTGATATGAATAGAATCGTAACGTCTATCCAGCGGCACATCAGTACCAGAACCTAAATCAGCTAAGCCAACTGACAAAAAATAATCGTTTGGCGCAAGATTCAAGTCTGCTTCAAATGAAACAAAGATAGGTTGATTGACTTCTATTGAGTCTATATTGAGCGACTGCAATTCTGAATTAGTATTATATAACGTCAATCCATCCCTTGTTTTAATGGCAAAACCGAAAACAGGACGAAGTGGTTTTTTATAAAAGATACATTTTGTAAGTAATTTAAATTTCCCTCTGCTCTTATAAGAATTGGGATATTCTACACCATTAAAAGTGACAAAATAATCCAAAATAGCAGCACTCTTATCTCCCCACCGATACTCATACTGATTATAACCCTTACGAGTTGAAAATAGATCAGTAGTGGAAGAGTCTTCTTTAAATATTTTAAAAGGATCTTCTGTTACAAGGGAGTTCTCGGCTTTTTCTATTTCTTCTGTTATCTTTTTCTGTTTAGCGTCAGATTTTCCAAAGAGTAAGTCTAAATAAACATTAACGACATCTTTAGGGAGACCTTCCGCAAGAAGAGACCCGTTGTTTAATAAGATAGCCCGAGTACAGTGTTGTATAACTTGCTCTGGAGAATGCGTCACAAGAATAATCGTTGTACCGGCAGCCTTTAATTCAGCTAAACGTGAAAAGCAACGTGCTTGGAATTTGGCATCACCAACCGCTAAAATTTCATCAACAATCAATATATCAGGAGATACTGAACTGGCTACCGCAAAAGCCAATCTGGCAAACATCCCGCTTGAATATGTTTTTACAGGTTGATCAATAAAAGTTCCGATATCTGCAAAATCAAGGATTGCATCATACCGTTTCTTCATCTCAGCTTCACTAATGCCGAGAATGGCTCCACTTAAAATAACATTTTCAGCTCCCGTAAATTCAGGATTAAAGCCTGCTCCCAATTCAAGTAGTGCCGCAATACGTCCATTCGTTTTTACAGAGCCAGCAGTAGGTCTAAGAGTTCCAGCGATAATCTGCAACAACGTCGATTTGCCGGATCCATTTCGTCCAAGAATGCCGAGGGTCTCTCCTTTATAAACTGTAAGATTGATATCACGTAACGCCCAAAAAGTTTCATAATAAGTTCTGCGCTTACGCCAGATCATCTGCTTTAAACGATCTTGTGGTTTCTTAAAGATCGGATAAACCTTGCTTACATTTTCAACCTGTATCGTAATATCAGATGACATCTGCAAACCCCTTTTCCGTCTTTTTGAACCATAAAAATCCGAGATATAAGACAATAATAGAAACTATCAGATATCCGCCCAAAAGGGGAAGATTCGGGATAGCTGCTCTAAACATCAGCCCTCTTGCAGCTTCAATAATAATCGTAACAGGACTTAAATTAATTATAGCTTGATACTTCTCCGGAATAGCTGCCAGTGGATAAAAGATGGGGCTTAAAAACATCAGAATCATCACAAAGACACCAACGATCTGTCCCAGATCTCTAACGAAGACACCTAATGAAGCAAGAAAATAGGTAAGTCCCAAAGTTAATAAACAAAACGGGATTAAAAGTAGCGGCACTAGTAATACTTCAAAGCTGGGAATTCCTTCAATAAAAAGATATCCCACCATTAAAACAAGATAACTCAAAATAAAATTAAACAGCGCACTGATAATTGTTACAATCGGTAAGATCTCTAACGGGAAAAGGATCTTTTTTACATAAATAGCATTTGAAAGAATTAACGTTGGAGCTCTGTTGATACACTCAGCAAAGAGATTGAAAAAAATTAAGCCGCAAAAGAGGATTAAGGCAAAACTACCCTGCCCTGTATTATCCTCTCCCCACCTCGCTTTAAAAACAACTGAAAAAACAAACGTATAAACAAGTAGTAATAAAACAGGGATAAAGATCGCCCACAAGATCCCTAAAAATGTTCCGCGATACCTTGATTCGATATCACGTTTTGATAAACGCCATATTAAAGCCGCATTGTTACGAATAGATGCTAGTAAACTAAACATTAATCTCTACATCCGCTAGATACAGGAAAAGGTTATAAATAAATGACTACTGCATAACCGTCATTGAATATATCGTGTTCTAACACTATTAAAACAATTTAACAAAGCATCCGCTGTACAGATTAAAGCGCCGTATAGTTCTCTAGCCTCTAGTTTTCAGCAGAGTGCAAGCCCCCTGCGCCTGCTTTAAAATCTATATTACAACGGTCAGGATTACCCTCTCTCGCTGCCGAGCAGTTCCATAAACAAGCACCACAATGCACACACTTTTCTCTATCAAATAGCGGCACACCATTATCCTCGCCTTGAGTAATCGCTTGACCTGAACAGAGAGAGATGCAAACCCGTTTTTTACATCTTTTGCAGAGGTCAGGATTTATAAACTTGACGTGATCGGCATAGCCAGCAGGAGCTTGCACCTTTCCACCTAATAATAGAGCATCTTGTTGAGAAACGAGTAGTTTCCCATCAAACTCTATCTTCGGCCAACCGATCTTTGTCATCACAGCATCATGCAACGGAATTCCCTGCTCCTTTGCCTCCTTTCGTAAAGCGTCAATCTCTTCAGCAGAAAGAATACCTTTATAATAATCTTCCATAGAACGGATTCGGGCATATGATTTTTGAGACTTGCCTGAAACATTTAGAAGTCCCCGAGTAATCCCCGTTAATCCCATACCGATCACACCGCGCACAAATCCCTCACGGAAACCATCTCTACTTTTTTCTGCGATCACACTTTCCTTTTCCAACCAACTTGCACGCCTTTTTGCAAGATAAGTTTTTTCCAGATTTTCCTTAGTAAACGGCAATTTTTGTTGTAATAATTCAATAACACCTTCCGCTAAAAACTTTCCGCTAGCCCACGCTTCATCAACACCAGAACCGGTTAAGATATTTGTTGTACCCGATCCTTCACCGATACGAGCGTAACCGTCACCTACTAAAAACGGCTCTCCACGCCTCCCAGATTCTTGCAATGTTTTAGCTCCCCATGAGCGCAGCCGTCCTCCCTCTAAAAACTGCCAGAGATAAGGATGCGTCATCCAATGTTGCAAGTAGCGATAACTTGTTCTAACGGGGTTATCTAACCATGACGGCACAAAAATACCTAACGTTGCCGTCTGTTCTGAGAGAACATACATAAAACCAAAGATCTCTGGCTCAGGATAACCAAAGGTATGAATTACAGTGCCTGCTTTCAAACCGTGTCCTTCCGGAAGTTCCACAACACCCTTCATCCCAACAGCCCACTCCTGATTTTCATGACCATCAGGCAACCCGAAATGATCATCTAAAGCCTGTCCGACCTGCCCAACAGGTCCATCTCCAACAACTGTCAGAGCAGCTTCAACCTCCATCCCTGGAGTGTAGGCGCTATCCGGATTTTCATTTTTATCAACGCCCTGATCTGTCAACTTTATCCCTTTAACTACATCACCCTCAAAAAGAGGTGCACTGACAGGACTAGCTGGCCAGATCTGCACCCGTCCATCACACATCAACTGTTCAGAAACCCACTGCGTAAATTGTCCGAATGAAAAAACCACGCCACCGTGTTTATTTAAAAACGGTGGAGTATATGGCAAACGAAAAGCGTAATTTTTTCGAGGTAAAACTTTATCGGCAAACTTTAGAAGGGGAGATCTTCTACTGGCACCGTGTGGATCTAATAGATACACCATCCTCTCTTCCGTAATAGGGTGCATTAACGGGATGGCGAGTTTTTCAATCTCTCCCAAAGATTCTCTGATGGCTTTTGCTTTTGATACAACACCAGAAACACCAAAACCTACACTATCCGCACGTTCATAGCACAACACCTGTAACGGCATTCCTGGAATTGCAGAGCTTTCTAAAACTACATTCCCCTCTTCGTCATAAATCGCTTTATTAAGAGTGTGTAAGAACGCTGCTGTGGCCGGACCAAAACCTACACATGCGATATCAACCGCCATCTTCATTGCTTCCATAAGAACCTCCCTAAATACCGTGCAATCAATTCCCCCAATAATTAAAAAAGGTGCCTTTTTAACGGGCACCTCTTATCAACTACGCAACCTGCCTAATTATAATTGCGGATAATCCAACGCTTCCGGAATCATTACCGTAGTCAAGGCTTGCGCAGCTCTATCTTTGGCAAATCTAAATCCCACTAAACGTCGATCTGTTTCAGCACGTAGATCTTCAAACTCTTTCAATTGATCACAAGAATCAACAGCACCACTCTCTCTATAACCGTAAACCAGCTCCGTACAAATTCTTCCGACTTCACCAGCAGCATGCGCAGCTTGAACGGTACACAGGTCTGATAAGAAGTTGACGCAACCACTTAATCCATCTGTAACAGCAGGGTTGTCCTGACCTTTTTCAGCGAGCTCAACAACATCAAGGATCTGAAAGCGTGATGCCAAGACCCAACATAAAGCATCCGCCAACGGGAAAGTAACACTCTGTCTTTGATTGTGATAGAGCACTTTACCTTTTGCATCTTTTGTTTTTAGGAGATACCGCACACACCAGAGCCACATTCTCATAGCTTGTGCCGTAATTCCTGCCGCACAATATTTCTCAGCAAGACGATCTTGTTCAACAATCCACTGTTCAAATTGAGCAAGAAAAACTTCGTTTGTCATAGTCGCACTTAAGTGGCGTCTTTGCACAGCTTCTGGACCTTCATAAGTTGCTTCAAGTTGTGCATCTGTCCACTTTTGCATAAGGAATCCAGGACAATCTTCTGTAATTCCATAGCCTCCCATCAAGCTAACAGCTTCCCGCATCATCGTGGCACCGTATCCAGTATCCCAAAGTTTACAAGCTGGGCAGAGTACATTACTCAAAGCATCACCGACAACAAACTGCACTAACTTATCATTCAAGAGCTCTTCATATCGAGCAGCATCTCGCGCGCTATCTGGCGTAGCAGCAAGTTTAATAAACTCCAACGCCTGCGGGGTTACACTCTTAAAAACTTTTAGTTGTGCCCGTGCTCCCTCAATCTGCTGTTCTTTAAAATAGGAGTCTCTCCAATGATCGATAGTATCAAAATTATCTAACAGATAGGCCGCACCGAATCCTAAAGATGAAGCAGCTTCTCCAGCAGCCCAAACATCGACTAAGCGATGCAATGGATCTTCTTTCATCTGCAATCCAGCTTCAAACCTCGGAGTGCCAGGATTTGTTCCTTCTCCACCACGGAAGCGTTGTCTCTGATAACGGATAATGGGTTCAACAGCTGAAATTAACTTAGCAGCCGTCATCAATCCGACCGTAACTCTGGTTCTGCGAAAAGTAGCTTCAATCACATCACCGTGATTGTAATTAGGAACGATAACACCGTCTTTAATCTTATAACCACCAACGATCCTACTAGCTGGAACTTTAGCAGTAATAATTGGGTCTCTCGTTGATGATAACTGATGAACCATCTTTAATGTTATAGCACCACGATCAAATGTGCCTTCATCATCTTCATGCACAACAATCATGCAGCTTCCTTTTATACGAGGATCTGCAGAATCAACGGCAGCCGTTACAAAGTTAGCGAAATCCATATTTGTAATAAATCGTCCCCGTTTTTGGACTTCAAGAATCGGCTCTTGTCCTTCTTTCCATTCAGCAACTTTTATCTTTCCGCACAACACCCCTGTATCAACTCCTACATACGGAAGGGGTTCCGTTAAAGCAAAGGCACCGCGCAGCTGTTTGCGATCTTCATTGGGCTGCGGTGGAACAGATTGCGAAAGATAATAGCGACGTTGTTCTTCGGTGCCGCGCTCACAGATCGGAGCAAGAGCTAAGTTACCCGCTAAGCTACACGTTGCAGAACCGCCATCCACCCAAGCAAGTTCGAAAGCAACTAGAGCAACAGCCATATTTTTAGGACCTTCTACGAAACCGCCCATTTCAGGATCCATAAAGGCTGCCGTAATTCCTGACTCATCAAAGCATTTCAACATATTTTGTTTAGCAGGGGTCCATTCATGAAATTTACGCTCGCCGCTAGCTACCATTTTAGCAACAACGCTACGTGCCACAGTTCTTGTTGACTGCACCAGCATCTGCAAATCATATCGATCTGAAAAACGCCACATTATCTGACGAATATCGTCTCCCGGTAAGGTTTTTAATGTTTCAGCACCGTCACCCGTCATGTTCATATCCTTTTTAAAGGTGTTTTAAAAAATAAAAAAAAATAAGGGTCTTTAATACATGCCCACAACTCATAAGTTTATTGAAGATTAAGATAGGGATAGCTAACAAAGAATCACACCCACAAAAAATCGTCCAGACATACTAATCCGTTCAGAGGCAAGTCTCAAGTCCTTAGCATGTTAGTAATTAACAATTTAGGGATAATAAGCATTAAATGGATTATTCAGATAAAAAATGACCCCCTAAAAATCTTAAGTGCCGCACTTAAATTAAGCCAATCAATCGAAAAAACAAGCCAATTAGCCCCCTAGAACGATCGTTCTAAACCGCAATCCCTTCAATGAATCAGGTCAATCAATCCATTATCTCATTCAAGCCGTCGCGTAGGATCTCTTTCTCGATCTCTATCTGATCTGTTGTTGGGATTTCGTAATTGCGATCGTTTGGATGTATTGGAATGCCTTGCGCATAAATTCCTTGCCTCTGAAAACGCCACAGAGCAAAATAATTGAGCCCTCGAGAATATGCTGTCTTTTGTAAAAGCTTAACATCATCAACAGAAAGCCCAGCTCCGTTCTCCCAAGGGAAATAATAACTTTGACCGTCAAGGGTTAGCCCGTCACCCTTTGAAAGTGCCCCTATATCATCAGAGTGGTGCAGCTCTATCGGATCCCCTGCGCCTTCAGCATCATTACCTGCATAACAATTCGGACAGGGGTTGCGGACGAATTGTACATTTTTATCAAGATGCGTCTCTGCTATCGATCGCATTGCAAGATACGATACCACGTCAAGATTATCCTCAAGCATCACTATTGCAATATTTTTATTCCGTGCATTTAACGAGGTATTAAAATCAAACACAGGCTTTACCTCTTTCACCATCTCTGCAAACTTATTACGCGTCTCAGAATCATAACGGATTAGAGATCTGAAATCTCTGGGGCTCACCATATTAAATCCAGCATCAATAGTTGTCCTATCATGCTTACGCATAGTTGAGCCGTTACTAAGGTAGAGCGCTAAGGTAATAATTCGACCCCTCTCACTAAAGATCTGCAAAACCCTTTTCAAATACTCAAAGTCTTTACCAAAGGTGCCATCCGCTAAAACCCCTAAAAAGATCTCTCGAATCCCCGAATCTAAAAGAGTTTGTAACTCCGCTGCGACAGTCCGTCTGGCATTCGGCTGCATTAAATATAACATGGCATAGCCCCTAGCCTGCCCTGTGTATAACGGTGCTGCTTCATCTTTCGGAGTTGGCGTTGGTTCAGGCTTGGTCGGCTCTACAATACTTATTTTTGTAGTAGTATTTGAAGGCGTTTTCTTACTCATTATCCCTGGAATTAAGCCATAATCGCTATCTTCAATAATAGCACCTGACTCACGCAATTCATTAAGGTCTTCTTCGTTCAAAATAGGATCTGACACACCATCTTCAACAGATGGTGAAGGAAGTGACGTCGGCACACTACTCGGCGGCATGCTATCCTCCAAGGCAAGTTCAGAACGTGCCGCATCTAAGCTGTCTTTTACTGCAAGTAGTTTTTGATCACTTGCACTAACACCATTATCACTGTGTAAAAGCTGCTTGGCAGTCCGAATAGTTTCAGATTTAACCAACTTTGAATCTTTCTCCAGCTCCGCTTCCTCAACTGTTTCAGGTGTAACTTGATTTTTCTTAGATAAGTCATGCGCTTTGTTGATAGCACTTTCTTCAGTAGAAGCTGGTGTTATTTCTCCCTGCTTTTCCTTTTTTTGCACGATTTTGCGGAACGTAGTTCGTGATAAATTCGACAATGTCGTCTTTCCGCTGAGCGCTCTCGTAACTAATAGCGACACCACAAGTAACACCAAACAGAGTATTACATATTTTTTTTTAATCATCGCTACTCATCACCCGTAAAAAATCTCTCCCCTTTTGGCACGCCTATCACTGCAAAAAAACAGAGATTAAGAGCATCTCTCACATCGTTAACAAATTCAAGTAATAAATCCATCTTGCTAGCTTAGATCACTTGTCGCAAAATGACACTCCTAAGTAACACAATTAAATGTTCTCTGCTTTTTTCGGTTATGTATTAGGTTATGTATTAGGTTTAAAATGCCAATAGTTAGCTCCTCTTCATTTTCAACGCATATAAAAAACGGTTATATTCAAACCATACTTCCACCATTTTTTTATAAGTCAGAAAAACATCCCGTACAGTATTACAGAAGGCGTATCTTAACCCCCGATCAAGATTTTCTAGATCTGGATTGGCTGTGTGGCGGCAACTCGCGTGCCATAATTATTACCCACGCCTTAGAAGGCTCTTCACAGAGTTGGTACGTTAAACAAGCAGCTAAACAACTTCTATCTGCTGGCTGGGATGTCTTAGCTTGGAACTTAAGAAGTTGTAGCACAGAGTTGAATAAATGCCCGACTTGGTACCATGCTGGTTCCGTAGAAGACCTTGCTCGAGTCTTTTCGCACGCACTTTTTACCAAAAGATATCAAGAGATCTGCATGTTGGGATTCGGCTTCGGAGGCGTTATCACCCTTAATTTTCTCGGTTCACACAGTCATGAGATTGCACAGTTAGTAAATCGCACTGTTGTTTGTTCCGTTCCATGCGATCTTGAGTCTTATATGCAAAAGACAACTTCATGGCGTAATAATATCTTTTACACAGGTATTTTACGAAGCTTGAAAAATAAAATACGTAAGAAAACTGTTTTATTTCCGGAAGTTTTTAAAGATATTGACCTAAATAAAATACGTAACTTAAAAGAGTTTGATACCTTCTGTACCGCCCCGCTGCACGGCTTTAACAGTGCAGCTGACTATTGGAAAGTCTGCAGCCCCAAACGCATCTTGTTAAAAATCGAAGCACCAACACTAATTATCAACGCACTTAACGATCCATTTCTGCCCGAGATCTGCTTCCCCTACGAGGCAGCACTAAAAAGCAATTTTATCCATCTGGAGACACCCCTTACGGGTGGGCATCTAGGTTTTTACACCAATTTTTTAAAAACAAACTGGTTTATCTCTCGTGCACTAGAGTTTTTAGAACCTTTCGCTGGCATTACAGCAGATACTCCTTTAGAGAATCCGAGTTCAGGAACTTCAACTCCTAAAGAGCGACTTCAGCGCGCTGTCGGAGAATAGCTTTAACAAACAATAAATAATTATTTTTTCCTACACATTTATATATATTCCATATATATTCACACTACGTCTTAAAGCATTTCAAAAATGTAGTGGGTAAAATTTTATTCATTCATCTAAAAACAATGCTTGCTTCTGAAAACTTTATGCCGTATAGGAACCCTTATGCGTTTTTTAAAGAAAAATTTAAATTCATTTTAATTCAAGGAGGGTCAAGAAAACAAAAAATCAAACATACATAAAAGCAATTGTTTCTTTAGTTTTTTCGGATACTTATTTAATTAACACTCACATTCAAATTGAGGATTAGTCATGCAAACATATCAGACTATAGATCTAAGGAATATCGCATTAGTTGGTCACGGTTCTTGTGGCAAAACCAGTCTAAGCGAAGCTATGCTAGTTTGTACCGGAGTCATAGATCGCATGGGCACAATAGAAGCAGGAAACACGATTTCTGATTATCATGATGATGAAAAAGCAAGACAGATTTCGATTAGTACTGGTTTACTTAATCTTGAGTGGAACAATAAGAAAATTAACCTCCTTGATACCCCTGGATATTCAGATTTTATCGGAGAAGCTATCAGCGCGCTAACTGTCTCAGATTGTGCACTTGTAATTATCAATGCAGGTCAAGGCGTTCAAGTTGGAACGGAGCAGTTGTGGCAACGTGCTGAAGATAAAAAAATGCCTATTATAGCTGCGATTACAGGGCTTGATAAAGAACACGCTGATTATGAAGCTATTTTAACAGAAGCAAAAAAGACTTTCGGCAATAAATTGATCCCCATGTTAATTCCACTGAATCAAGGTGTTGGTTTTAATCAGGTTGCCGATGTCATTCGTAAAAAGATTTTAACATTCAAAACCGACGGTAGCGGTCAATTCGAAGAGAGCGCACTTCCCGCTGATTTGCAGGAAACAATCAATAAATATCATCAAGATCTGGTAGAATATGTTGCAGAAAGTGATGATTCTTTAATGGAGAAGTTTTTTGATCAAGGTGGACTTTCGGAAGATGAATTAAAGGACGGGTTACACACTGCCTTTCAAACAGGTTCCTTTGTACCAGTTTATCCCATAGCTGGACGTAGTAATATCGGTGTTGTACGAATGCTGGATTTTATCACAAAATACGGCACTTCCCCACTTGACAATCCCAGCACTATCGTTACGGACGGCTCCACAGAAAATGTAGAGTTAGAAATTACAGATCCACGCACAGCTTTATATATTTTTAAAACAAGTAGCGAAGCTCATATCGGAGAAGTTTCGTACTTCCGCGTCCTTTCAGGGAAAGTAAGCACCGGTATGGATCTATTGAACAGTACTCAACAGAAGCCGGAACGTTTAGGGCAAGTTGCTATCGTTTGTGGCAAGAACAGAACTTCTGTTGACGAACTCTCGGCGGGAGATATCGGGAGTACCGTTAAGCTAAAGGTCTCAAAAGCAGGAGATACTTTATGCGATCAGAAAAGCGCCATTATTTATCCTGCCATAGAATATCCCGCTCCTAATATGGGAGCCGCATTAAAAGCGAAATCAAAAAGTGATGAAGATAAGATCGGATTAGGCTTAGCCGCTCTTAAACAAGAAGATCCGACTTTTAATTATTTTATGGATTCTGAAACGAAACAGACTGTAATAACAGGACAAGGTGAGTTGCACCTGCAAGTTGCTATGGAACGTTTGAAGGCGAGGTTTAACATTGACCTTGATCTAATAGAACCGAAAATTCCGTATCGTGAAACTATTGCTGGCAAAGCAGATTCTAAGTATCGCCACAAAAAACAATCAGGTGGTGCGGGGCAATTCGCTGAGGTGTGGATGACAGTTGAAGCGCTTCCTCGTGGTTCTGGAATAGAGTTCACGCAAACTCTTGTTGGGCAAAATGTAGACCGCGTTTTTGTTCCCTCTGTTGAAAAGGGAGTTTATGCTGCTTGCGAAGAAGGTCCATTAGCTGGATGTAAAGTCGTTGATGTAAAAATCAATTTCTATGACGGCAAGATGCACCCCGTTGATTCAAAGGATATCGCCTTTCAGATCGCAGGAAAAGAAGGTTTTAGAGAAGCCTTTATGAACGCTAAACCTTGCCTACTGGAGCCGATCTACAATATCTCGGTAAAAGTTCCTGAAGAGTATATGGGTGACGTTATGGGCGATATCTCATCTCGTCGTGGTAGGATCCAAGGGACTGAAGCTGAGGGGAACTTTACCGTAGTTAAAGGGCAAGTTCCTCAAGCAAATCTCTATCAATATGCAACGGCTTTGCGTTCAATAACAGGTGGTCGCGGCATCTTTTCTCGTGAGTTTAGCCACTATGCCGAGATGCCGAAAGAGATGGAAGAAAAAGTTATCGCTGAGATGAAGAGAGACGCTGAATCAGCTTAAATATTTTACGAGGGAAGTGAGATGTGTCACACATCTCGCTTCCTATGAGTTAGGTTCTCCTTAGCCTAGACAGTTTTTAAAAAGCTTCCTGCATCTGTTTTTATGTTAAAACATAAACCTGTCAAGAATATGGAAGGTTAATCGCTTACGTTATAATCGTGAAGACCTCTTATAAAAATGTATAATGATTCAAAACGATACCGAAACTCATAGTTCATCAGTAATTATAAACTCTATCATAGATCAAGCGGTACAGATAAGGTCTCTTTCAGATCGGATAGAGTTTATCTCATCAAGTTTTTTAGGTGCCCCTTATCAAGTAAATCCATTAGTAGGTTCTGCTAGTACACCTGAAAGCTTTACAGCCTCCATAAGCGCTTTTGATTGTGTAACTTTTTGTGAAACTGTTTTGGCACTCACCTTTTCAAAAAACGGTGCAGATTTTAATAGTATTTTGCAACAGATTCGTTACAAGTGCGCTCAAATAAGTTGGCTTACTCGTAATCACTATATGACTTCATGGATTGAAGAAAATATCAGAAATAACTTTATAAAATTAGATAGAACATTTTCCAACGCCACGATCTCCCGTCTTTTATCCACACTGGACGGCTACCCCCCACAAGAAGCGACTATCTATTATCGTCCTATTGAACTATTTTCATCGTATGACGTGATTAAAGATGCAACGTTTCTTCTTTTCGTCAGTACCCGTTCTAATTTAGATTATTTTCATCTAGGTATCGCCGTTAGAAAAAATGATGAGCTCTATCTGCGTCATGCTGCTAAAAGTATCGGTTCTGTTAATGACGAACTATTTTCTAATTTTTTAGCTAGAAACAGTATGTTGGGGATAACTATGCTTGAAGTTATTGAAGAACGTTAAAGTTTTTTTCCTTTAATTTTCTTATAAAAATTAAGCTACTCTAATGTGCCGATAAAAAGATATCTACTGTGCATTTAAAATATCTGTTATACCCCTTTTTATTTGAGAGCAATAGTGTGGGGAGAGTTTTATGGTCAAAACAAAGACAGAAGGTACGATATACATAAAACGATTAAAAAGAGTTATGTCAGCTTTAAAAAAAGAGGGTGGAGATGCTGCTCTTTTTTTAAGTAGTGCACCTGAAGTCTCTCGCTCACGTGATGAAAACTATCCTTATAAACAACACTCCGATTTCTATTATTTAACCGGCTCAAAGCGTAAAGATACCGCTCTACTTGTTACGACAAAGTGTGATCAGCCAATAATTTTTGCAATCAAGGACGATCCTAAACAGATACTTTGGGAAGGGACGAGTGAAGATCCGGCTGAAATCGCCCGCCGTTGTGATGCAGAACTGGTTCTGTGTCAAGACATCTACACGGAGATACTTCCTGGCATGAATGGCATTGATGTTCTTTATTATCAGAACATCCCGAACACCATCGCATGGAATATTACAAAACGTATTATCAGCCAACCGTCTTGGTTAAGAGGTCCTCTACCGAGTAGGTTTAATCATAGCGATGTAATTTTGGAGCCACTACGCCTGATAAAAGATAGCTCGGAGATACAGAAGATTCAAAATTCGATAAACCTTACAGCTGCCTGTTTATATGGGATCATTCCACTTATAACAGCAGGTGCTACGGAAGGAGAGATACAGGCGGCATTTGATTATAATTTGCGTTTACGTGGGGCGTGCCCCGCTTTTAAAACTATTGTAGCGGCAGGTGCCTCCGCCTCCGTTCTGCACTATGACAAACATTCAGAGGTGCTCAAAAATAAACAATTACTGATGATTGATTGCGGTGCTGAGTATGAGATGTACTGCGGGGATATTACTCGTACCTATCCGATCGGAGGTCGTTTTGAGGGTGTTCTAAGAGAGATTTACAGTATCGTTCTCTCCGCTCAAAAAGCAGCCATTGCGACGATAAAACACGGCGTAAAAATGCAAAAAGTTTATGCAGCTGCTGCCAAGAAAATGATACGCGGCTTAAAAGATCTGGGGGTGTTAAAAGGTGACGAGCGTGATTTATTTAAAAGTGGTGCTATTCTGCCATATTTTCCGCACTCTATCGGGCATTCTTTAGGACTTGATGTGCATGATATCGGTAAACTTCGCGCCGATAAGGAGACGATCTTAGAAGCCGGTATGGTTATCACAGTTGAACCTGGTCTCTATTTTCAAAAAGCGCAAAAAGGTATCCCGCGATGCGGAATCCGTATTGAAGACGATGTTCTCGTTACAAAAACTGGTCACCAGATCTTAGGCAACCCCATCCCGAAAGAGATAGCAGATCTTGAAGCACTAATGATCGGGTAGAATTTACTACTCCCATTCTGGGGAGGATCCCTTACCCATTAGGGACGGCTGAACGGGCGCGACTGCAGAACGGGATCAGCTAGGTTTAGACGGAGGTCAAAGGTCTGTACGAGGGTCAAAAATTTGGTGCCACCCTTCAGGGACAGCTGGAACGGGCGCAATTGCAGAATGGGATCAGCTAGGTTTAGACGGAGGTCAAAAATTTGGTGCCACCCTTCTTTTTTACCGCTTTGACAGCTTAAGCGACTGGATGAATTTGGTGCCACCCTTCAAGGACGATCGGACGGGCTGCAACTAAAAATCGAATCGGCTAGGTCTGTACGGGGGTTAAAAATTTGGTGCCACCCTTCAGTGCAGAATCTTGGCTTAAAAGGATAAAGTCTTTAAAATCAATATGTTAGCACCTAACTAAAAATGGTTAGTTTTGGTGCCACCCACTAGTAAAAGTGGGTGTCCTAATTGGCTGGCAGCGGGGCTTTGGATCTGGTGCCACCCTTCTTTTTTACCGCTTTGACAGCTTAAGCGACTGGATGAATTTGGTGCCACCCTTCAGGGACAGCTGGAACGGCGCGATTGTAGAATGGGATCAGCTAGGTTTAGACGGAGGTCAAAGGTCTGGACGGAGGTCAAAAATTTGGTGCCACCCTTCAGTGCAGAATCTTGGCTTAAAAGGATGAAGTCTTTAAAATCAATATGTTAGCACCTAACTAAAAATGGTTAGTTTTGGTGCCACCCACTAGTAAAAGTGGGTGTCCTAATTGGCTGGCAGCGGGGCTTTGGATCTGGTGCCACCCTTCTTTTTTACCGCTTTGACAACTTAAGCGACTGGATGAATTTGGTGCCACCCTTCAGTGCAGAATCTTGGCTTAAAAGGATGAAGTCTTTAAAATCAATATGTTAGCACCTAACTAAAAATGGTTAGTTTTGGTGCCACCCACTAGTAAAAGTGGGTGTCCTAATTGGCTGGCAGCGGGGCTTTGGATCTGGTGCCACCCTTCTTTTTTACCGCTTTGACAGCTTAAGCGACTGGATGAATTTGGTGCCACCCTTCAGGGACAGCTGGAACGGCGCGATTGTAGAATGGGATCAGCTAGGTTTAGACGGAGGTCAAAGGTCTGGACGGAGGTCAAAAATTTGGTGCCACCCTTCAGTGCAGAATCTTGGCTTAAAAGGATGAAGTCTTTAAAATCAATATGTTAGCACCTAACTAAAAATGGTTAGTTTTGGTGCCACCCACTAGTAAAAGTGGGTGTCCTAATTAGCTTGGGCGGGCTGATACTAAAAAATGAATCAGCTAGATTACGACGGGGGTAAAAAGTGGGTGTCCTAATTGGCTGGCAGCGGGACTTTAGATCTGGTGCCACCCACTAGGGACGGCAGAATGGGCTGTAACTAAAAACCGAATTGGCTAGGTCTGTACGGGGGTCAAAAAACTGGTGCCACCCTTCAGGGACGGTTGAACGGACGAGATTGCAGAATGGGATCGGCTAGATCTCTACGGAGGTAAAAAGTGTCACCCTTTGGCTAGTCAAGCTAGCCTAGAGGGTGATGCACCAGCCACACTAGATCTTTAATTAATCTTTAGTTGCCACCTCTAAAGCCAGTTGTTTAGAACCCTTTAGATCCAACTTACCGCTACCAAGTAATGGGATATGATCGACACGGTAATAATCCTCAGGCTTCGGGATCCAGATATTAGGAAGTCCTCTCTCTGCCAACTGTTTTGACAACATTCTGGGATCTATATCATCAAGAATGTGCAAAACTACCAGCCTTTCACCACGTTTAGCATCAGGTACCCCCATCACCACACAGACTCGATCTATTCGATCTAAGATCTCATGCAATATCTCTTCAGATTTAATATGCGGTATCATCTCACCAGCAATTTTACTGAAACGGTTTAAGCGATCTGTAATATGAATAAAACCATCAGCATCACATACTGCGATATCACCCGTACAATACCAAGAGTCTTTAACGACCTCTTTAGTTAGATCTTCACGTTGATAATATCCCATCATAACATTCGGACCCTTAACGTATAATAAGCCTTCTTGATTAGCTCCCAACTCTTGACCGGTCGTAATATCAACAACCTTTACGGTTATCTGCGGCATAGGTCTACCAACTGTACCTTCCTTAAATCCAACCTGTCCTTTCCAATATCCGGAAACATCGTGCAAATTTACAGAAACAACAGGGGCTGTCTCTGTACAGCCGTACCCCTCATAAATATTAAGTCCAAACTTCTGATAAAAATCCACAGCAACTTTGCCTTTTAATTTCTCCGCTCCTGAAACTATTGTTTTAAGAGAAGCAAACTGTTCTTTGGTACATTTCTTAATATAGTTCGCTATAAAGGTCGGAGTTCCGATTAAAAGGGATAGCTTATGCTCTTCAATCGCTTTTCCTATTGTAGCGGCTTCAAATGGATTGTGATGATAGACCACTTTAAAACCTGCTAGAATCGGCATCCACAAAGCAACTGTATACCCGAAAGAGTGGAAGAACGGTAAAATCGCCATCAAACCATCTTTACGATTTAGACTTAAAGCGGAGATAAAGGCCTCAGCATTTGAAGTGATATTATAATGCGAAAGCATCACCCCTTTAGGCTCTCCCGTGCTACCGCTAGAAAAAATTAACGTAGCTAGATCATCTCTCGAAGGTTTATCTGAGAAGAAAAGTTTTTCCAAAACAACTCTCGGGAATAAGAGGGTAATTATTTCGTAGCATAATTTTTTAAAACGTTCAGGTCTCTCTATTATATCCTCGACAAAAAGCATCGATTCCGATGGCTGCTTGCCAAGTTTATTTAATAACTCTCGTGCAGTGATGATTGTCTCCATCCCTGTTTGTTTTTTTACAGACTCAATAAACTCATCAGGCACAGTGTAATTTAAATTAACAGGAATCTTACCTACAAAGTATAAAGCGATATTGGTCAAGGTTGACTGAACAGAGGGTGGCAACATCACTCCGACAAACTTCGATGAAGATTCGCGCAATTCCTTCTTTAATTTTCTACTCAATAGCAATGCTGCAGCCAACACTTGCAGATAATTTAATTTAAACCCATTAGCATTCGCCATTGCAAAGCGAAACGGAGATCTCGAAGCCGTTTTCAGAAACGCTAGCGGCAAAACGCCAAAGACCTCTTTTCTATAACATGCCACATCAGCCCCCAACTCCTGCACTGCACGCCGTGCTTCATACGGAGTCGCTGCTTCTTTTATCGGAGCGCCGAAAGCAACCGTCATCGGATACGGTATCTCTTGCGGCAATGTACAACGAATATTACTGTTAAATAAATTGCATTTTATGCCCCAAACTTTATCCAGATAAACTGGGATCACCGGAGCATCACTATTTTTTCTAATCCACCTAAAACCACTAGTAAACGGCAACATATTACCAACTCGTTGCACATGCCCTTCTGCAAAGATAACTATCAGTTCACCGTTTCTAACGGCTTGTGCAGCTTCACCAAGTGACTTAAGGCTTTCTCGAGTACACTTAGCTGGAATCGGGATGACACGCATTAATTTTGTTAACGGTTTTATCAACGGTTTATTAGCGATCCGCTCATAAACTAAAAATCGCACAGGACGTTTTATTACCGCTGCCAATATCAACGGGTCAAAATACGAAACGTGATTACAAACTAAGATAGCTCCTCCGCTCTGAGGGATATTTTCATCACCTACAATTTTCAGTTTGTAAATAAAGCGGATTATCAACCAATTCATTTTGGTAATAAAAAAACGTGGACAGATCAACAGAGCTGCAAGCACAAGAGCAGCTAGGACAGCCATTGTTTCCAGTAAAATCCCAAAATAAAAAAGAACAATTAAAAGTATTTCAATAGTAGCAACAATTATCATCGAAATAAAAAATCCTAAAAAACATTTACAATATTAAACACTACAAAAAAAACGATTTTAAGCACTTGCCTTTTTCTGACTCGCCAACTCTAACGCCATCTGCTTTGCTTTCCTTAAATCTAATTTACCACTTCCCAGAAGCGGCATCTCTTCCACCCTATAATAATCCTCCGGCTTCGGAATCCACAAGTTCGGCAAACCGTGCTCCGACATTAACTTTGAAAGGTGTCTCGGATCAATCTCATCTAGCAGATGTAATACTACTAGGCGCTCTCCTCTCTTACCATCAGGCACACCAGTCACAACACAAACTCGTTCAGACTTATCAAGCAACTCATGAAAAAGCTCTTCTGCTTTAATATGCGGCACCATTTCACCAGCAATCTTACTAAAACGACTTAAACGATCCGTTATTTTAATAAAGCCTTCATCATCACACATCGCGATATCGCCCGTGCAATACCAAGAGTCTTTCATTACCTCGCGCGTCAAATCTTCCCTACCCAAATACCCCATCATTACATTAGAGCCTTTAATGTATAGAAGCCCTTCCTGATTAGCTTCAAGCTCCTCTCCCGTATCTACATCTAAAATCTTAGCTGCTATCTGCGGCATTGGTCTACCAACTGTGCCTTCTTTATAGCCGAGCTGTCCTTTCCAATATCCAGAAACATCTTTTAAATTTACGGAAACTACCGGTGAGAGTTCTGTGCAACCGTAACCTTCATGAATATTAATCCCGAATTTATCGTAAAAATCGACAGCCACACCTTTCTTTAACTTTTCAGCGCCAGCGATCGCTAAGCGCAGATACGAAAACTGTTCCTTAGTACATTTTTTAGTATACGCAGCAAAGAAAGTAGGCGTTCCAACGATTAAAGTCACCTTATGATCTTCCATAGCTTGTCCAATGGTGCTCGCATCAAAGGGACTGAAATGATAAACGACTTTAGCTCCAGATAATAGCGGCAACCACAAACAGACTGTAAAGCCAAATGAATGAAAAAACGGCAAGATGCCTATTAATGTATCCTTACGCCCGATATGCAAAGAAGCTAAAAAACTCTCAATATCAGAAGCGATATTATCATGTGACAACATCACGCCTTTGGGTTCGCCTGTACTACCACTTGAGAAAACTAAGGTTGCCAAATCATATCTCGACGGCTTTTCCGTTAGATAAAGTTTCTTAATCAGAAACTGCGGCATCAGCAAAGCGATAGAGACATGTTTCAATTTCTCCCAAGTAGACAGCCCTCCTAAAAGATCTTCTAAAAAGAGCATTGAAGGGAGCGCCTGCTTATTAAGTTTTTCTAAAAATTTTTTAGAGGTGACAATCGTCTGCATCCCCGTTTGCTTTTCTACTGAAAGTAAAAATTTATCAGAAGCTGTATAATTTAAATTAACAGGTATTTTTCCTATGAAATACAGGGCGATATTGATCAACACGGCCTCTACGGAAGGTGGCAACATAATCCCGACAAATTTAGATTCAGATGGTGGAATAGTCTGCTTTAAAATCTTTGCAGAGAGTAATGACATCCCTAGCACCTGCATATAATTCAAACTACGTCCTGTGGCGTTCGCCATCGCCTTGCGAAAAGGAGCTCGCTTGGCAGTCCTCAAAAAAGCTAAGTGCAATACCTGAAAAACTTCTTTTTTATACGGTGCAACATCAGCTCCCAATTCCTGAACGATACGACGTATTTTATAGGCACTACACTCTTCTTTAATGGGTTCTCCAAAAGCCACTGTCATCGGATACGGCAACTCTTTTGGCATATTGCAATGAAACTTTCCTTCAAAGAAAACCCAGTTTGTCCCCCAAACGCGATCAATATAAACAGGAATTATCGGAGCATTGCTTTCTCGTCTGATACGGTTAAAGCCGGTTGTAAATGACAACATCGTACCGACTCGTTGCACATGTCCTTCAGCAAAGATAACGACTAATTCTCCGTTTTTTACAGCGTCTGCGGCCATATCTAAAGCTCGTACGCTATCTCTATTACATTTTGCTGGGATCGGAATCGCCTTGACAGCTTTCGCTATAGGTTTTACGAACCATGTGTTATAAATCGCATCATACACCAAAAAACGAACAGGTCTGTTCATAGAAGCGGATAGAATCAACGGGTCTAAGTAAGAAACATGATTACAAACAAGGATTGCTCCGCCATCTTTCGGAATGTTTTCAAGACCTATAATTTTTAACTTATAAACGATCCTGATAATAAATCGGGTCAACGCCAAGATCGTACGTTGCGGAGCAATAACAGCGCATAACACCACTATCAAAGTTATTATTAAAAGTGTCTGTAATAGAATTCCTAATTTTAATAAAAGTAGGAGTAGTGCAAGGGGAAGTAGAAGTATAATTATAGTCATAGGACAATACTAAAGATAAAAAAACCACACATACCTTTGAGCTGATATCAGATCAATTCATCTTTAAAAAAGTTCTAAATAAAAAATCCAAATAAAACAGAGCATCTCGCCTTCAAAATAACCCCAGCAGATAATTGAAGGACATACAAGCTAGCGGCTATTATATTGATTAACGAGATCCTTAATTCTATCTATCTTATTTCGCTTTAAACCTAAACTCCCCCGAAATTATACAAGGGTGATATTTTTATTCACAAACTCCCTTGAAATTATACGAGAGGGAGTTTATTTATTTTTTGCAAACAATGTCCTGACAAAATCTCCTTCATCCATATCAAACAAAGTGAGTATATCTTTTTGTTTTCTAGAAAGAGGTGCCATGAGTTTCGTTTCTCTATCGTTATAATTTACTTTTCTTACTTTCCTCATTTCATTGAGAAGTTTTTTCGTTGAGGAAACCGGCTTTTTACTTTCTGTTCCCAAATGATTACATAAATCTGCTTGCAAGATTTGAGCTAAAAAGCCTATGAAGAACTTTCCTTGCGTACTTTGGTCGTTGTGGGTTCTGAATCTTGAGAAATCAATATTGTTTTTCATGCTGTCATAATTTTTTTCAATTCGATCTCTTTGTCTATACAGGGTTAAAACTTCTTCCCAACTCAATGCTTCCACATTGGTTAAAATCCCGAACATGCCTAAGATCTTCCAGCTTTCAGTAATTGCTGTAAGATCTTTTTCATAGCTTTTCAAGATTTCATTTTCTACTTCGGTATTGAAATAGGAGAGGCGTTTCTTTCTTTTCTTTTTCCCTAAGGATTTCGTCAAAGCCTCTTCATCTCGTTTTAATTTTGCTCCAAAAATCACTTCTTCATCTCTGGCTTTTTCCGTGTTGAAATATGAGCACGCATAGAGCCGATGTCCCTCTATGTCAACTTCTTTTTTATGCCCATAGCATTCCAATTCGACTGAATAGTTCTCAGCTGAACGTATATGATCCGCTTCGTTGAGTAAAATTGCTTCATAGATGTTTTGGCTACTTGGAAAAGCTATGATAAATTGAATGCCTCCATCTCCGTGAAGCAAGTCTAAGTTGTTGCTTGTGATAAATCCTCGATCCATAATGAAGATAACGGAACTTAAGCCAAACTCCTTGGCTAAGTTGAGCATTGACCCAATATGAACCTTGTCGGGAATTGACCCATCATAAAGTTCATAGCATAAGGGTAAATTCAACTTTTGTGAATAAAGCAAACCGACGTTGATTTGCTCTAATTTTTCATGGTCTCGATTGTAGCCCATCTGAGCAAATTCAAGATTTTCACTATATGTGGAAATGCTTGTAACGTCATAAGCGACTACATCGTTTTTCGTTTTATTCAAGTCGATCCATGTTTTAAAAAACTCCCAAATTTTCTCCTTGGAAATCCATTGATACACTTCGTTCAAATGTTTTTCGGATACAAAGCAATCAAAAGGCAGATCCGAAGATTCGTAAAAATCATCCAGATACATCATCACATTTCCTTCACAAACCATGTAAAAAGCTGTTGTCAGAAGTTTTTGATAATCCTCCGGAAATACTTCTTTAAGAGCTTTTGTTAATTGCAACTCCTCAGCTCTCTCATTGAGCAGGTGAGTATGACCTGAATCTAAAAACTTATTCACATTTTTTTCTCTTGGATGCGGCAGGTTAAACAAATCAAAATAATGGTCATTAGGAAACATAGTTTTCGGTTCTTCTTCGTTTAATCTTCCGATCGCCTTATCTCTATGTGACCAATTTCCATTTTTTGTCTGGTAATGCTCGTAAATGTAGTAGACATAGCGATGGTTTCCTGATTTTTTGATAGAGGTTTTTTGTGGAACATCAACTGTATTTTTATAAATTGCCATATCAATCACCCTTGTATATATTATACACAATAGGGAGGAAAATATCAAGAGAGTTTTTTAAAAAAATATCGCATAAAAGCTCGTAAAAATGAGCGTTTATGCGATATTTGAGTCGCTAATAATAGCTACAGTGTATAAAAAACGGGGATTTTAGGTTTAAAATGCAGATCATCGAAAAACCACACGACAAAAAGCTTCAGATCTTTATTAAAAAAGCTCTAAAAAGTCGAAGCTTCTTATAACTGAAACTTTATTTGATAGTAACCCTTGCAATCCCCTAAGATGATTTTTAGCGACTGTCTAAAAAGATCTGTTGAGATAATATCTTGAAATAACTAATTTTTTCTAAATATTCAAATTAGAGCAACCATTCTTCCAAAGGTGGCACCGCCACCCTTCAGGGACAACTGAACGGGGTGATACTAAAAAATAAGTCAACTAGATTACGACGGAGGTTAAGAGTGGGTGTCCTAATTGGAGAGCGAGATCGGTTAGGTTTCGACGGAGGTTAAAAATTTGGTGCCACCCTTCAGTGCTAAAAGACTCTAAAATTGCAATAGTTAGTAATATCAGTATGTTAGTAAAAGCTCAGAATTCGGCAGTTTTGGTGCCACCCAACAGAGGGGAGCCGCCACCCACTAGGGACAATTGAACGGGGTGATACTGCAAAACGAACTGGTTAGATTTCTACGGAGGTTAAAAGGTGGGTGTCCTAAAAAGAAGAAAGTATCTACACTCGGGGGTCAGGAGGTCGACAATGAATCAAAAAATACGTGCAGTTATTATGTGTGGAGGATCGGGGACCCGCCTTGCCCCACTTACAACAGAAACCCCCAAACAATTTTTACCGTTATCAGATCCACACGCTAGCATGATTCAACTTACTGCTAAGCGCATCCAACCCCTTATCACAGATGCTCTTACGGTTGTAACGAACGCCAAGCAAGCACACTGGGTTAAGGAGCAACTTCCACAAGCACAGATCATTCTTGAGCCTGAGCCGCGTAACACTGCACCAGCCATAGGGTTAACTGCGCTCTATATGGATCCTGATGATGTCATGTTAGTTTTTCCGGCAGATCATATCTTTGCTAATGAGGAGATCTTGCGTGAACGTTTAGGTTATGCCGCAACCCTTGCCGCATCAAACGACCTACTTGTGACATTGGGAATGCTTCCGACACATCCGCACACAGGCTTGGGGCATATTGAGAGGTCTGTTGCCATAGACAATTCACGCGCAAGCTACCGAGTGGCTCGCTTTGTTGAAAAACCTCCTTACGAAAAAGCCAAAGAGTACACCGAATCAGGGAGGTACTATTGGAATGGCGGGATGTTTGCTTGGCGCGTTGGGTTCTTTTTAGAACGCATGGCTCTTTGCGCTAAAGATCTCTACGCAGGTTTAATGCAGATTAAAGAATCTAAGTTAAGCCCTGATGTCATCGCAGAAATTTTCCCTCGTCTTCCGAAAATTTCTGTTGATTACGCCATCCTTGAGAAAAGTGCGGAATATACTGCCGTTATTGAGTGCAAAGATTTAGGTTGGAACGATTTAGGTGACTGGTCTGTACTTGGAGCGATCTGGGATAAAGATTCAAACGGTAATGCCATTAGAGGATCCGTCACTGTATCCGACTGTTCTAATTGTGTTATGTGCAATCAAGGGCTAGGAGATCTTTCGGTATCAGGTTTACACGATGCCGTCATAGTCAAAGCACAAAACAGACTCCTGATCTCTCCGCGCAAAAGCACTCAACTTGTTGGCAAAACTGCTGAGACCTTTGCTTCCTGCACTGACACGGTCATAAACTTAGGAGTACCAAATATCTCGATAACGCAAAAAGACAAGCGATGGATTATCGCTGCTAACTAAAACGGCACTGTGTATAATTCTTAGTTATTAGCGTAAGATGCCTTTTTATTTTTCGTTTGAGGTCGAACAATAGGTACTATGAGATATCTTAAATCTTTTTTAGAATCACCCCAAAAGATATTTTTGTTACTCGCAACTGTTTTCGGCATACTGACCATCTCTTTTACCTCTCCATTCAAGGTCCCTGATGAAGCTGCGCACTTTATTAGAGCGTATGAAGTTTCTGAAGGTGTTTTTTTACCGACCATTCAAAATAATCTGACAGTTGCGCTATTACCAAAGCAATTAAAAGAGACTCTCGATGTCGTAGACAAGTTCGCTTTTTCAAATAGTAAAATAACTTTACAAGACTTAAATCCGAACGGTGCAAAAATTGATTATTCCGATAAAGTCTTAGTACGTTCTGCCACAGGGCAATACTCACCGTTTCCATACATAGTAACCGCCACATCCCTAAAAGTAGTTCGAGTTTTTAGCGATAACCCACTTACACTGTATTTTTGCGGTAAGATCATGGCGCTACTCTCTTGGACGACAATGATTTTTCTAGCGATAAAAATCATTCCTTTCGGCAGATGGTTAATGCTTTTATTAGCGCTCCTTCCGATACATCTATTTTTAGCACCTTCATTTTCAGCTGATTCCGCGATTAATAGCGCTACTTTTTTATTGATAGCCATTGTTCTGCAGCTACACTACTCAAAAGATACCGTTAAATATCTCCGTTTAAAGTTATGTACCGTTGTGTTCTTATTACTTTCAATTTGTCTTTCAAAAACAGTTTACATCTTTTTACTACCACTTTTATTTCTTATACCAGCAAGATATTTTCACAATCGCACCCGTTATTTTATATACGGCGGCTCCACCTTATTATTAGTCATAGGCGCTCACCTTTTCTGGTTTAATTATATTCACGGACTACATGAAGAGCGCGTAGCAAATGTTTTTCCAAAGGAGCAATTAGCATTTATTCTAAGCGATCCATCTGAATTTTTAAAAATTATGCTCACTTCAGCGAAAGACAATTTCTCCGGATATATCTGCTCTTTTATCGGAATTTTAGGCTGGCTGGATATCCACCTCTCAGCTTGGATTTACTGTACTTATCCCGTAGTATTACTTTCAAGTTTATTTTTTACGGATAAAAAAGAGATCTCCATACACTACTCCCTTAGATTATTATCACTAATCATTTTTTTGATAGGCGCGCTAATTATCGCCGTTGCTTTATATTGCACATGGAATCCACTTCGCAGCCCTGTCTTAAACGGCATTCAAGGACGTTACTTTATATCATTTTCTCTCTTGGGAGCTCTCCCATTTTTTGCGCTGCCACACCTACACTACTATTGCAAACGGCAATGGGTCTTAGGTGCTTTTATAATGCTCTATCTCAATTTTGTCTGGGTCTGTGTGGAGGTAATTTTAAAAAGTAGCTACTTGTATTACTAAGTTGTGCCTGCCCCATTCAGAAAATATTTACCTCTAAGAAAAGACTTCTTTTCAATTATTTTCTAAATAGTATCTGGGATACTGTTTAGAAAAAAGATAATTTATACTATAAATCTAGATGAACTACTGAACCGACAATATATCTATTTTAAACAAAGGTTGATTATGAAGCATATTTTCTCGTTAATACTTCTCTGTTTGACAGCATGTTCAATGACTCCTGGTTATTCCTGTGAAAACGAACCACAAAGCACCATTCCAGTTTACGCTCACGGCTCAATTATAAAAGAGGTAAATGGTGTAAAAGTTAGTGCGTGGAGTCGCGGTGTTTTACTTGTTCCTGGTGAGAACACTTTATTGATAAAAGTTGATCCAACTAATTACAACAGCCTTGCTCCGCAAAATACCATCTACGAATTGGAGATGACTGCCGTAGAGGGAAAGGAATATATTGTAACAAGTAAAACCGGTATCGGTCAGATCTGTGCTTGGGAACGTAATAGAATAACAGGTCAGCCGGATTATTCTGCTAATGCTGGCTGCGTTAAACGCCGATAGGGACTATCGGTGAAATCTAAAATTAGTACGTCTTATACGCGACATGATAATTTAGCAGGAAAATATTTTTTTTATGTTGCGCTATAAGCGTTTAACTGATGGAAGTGACAGCAGATACGCCATCTGTCGAGATTACATTAACCTTTGATTTTTCATTTTTACAGTAAGTTAGGAGCAAGTCATCTCGTTCACTAGATGCCACACTAGCGAGGAGGTTTTTTTGCTATCCCAATTAGAGGAACATGATTTATCGTATTCTGGAAAATATATTTATACTTTGTATAATTTCTGTGGTTTTTTTAGGTGTTTGGGCATTTTATATAGAACCAAATATGCTCGCAGTTACAAACTACAAGATCAAAGATAAAAATTTAAAAGGGATAAAAATTGTTTTAGCTGGTGATTTCCATGTTGCACCTAATCAAGAAAAACGTTTACAGAAAACAGTCCAAAAAATAAATGATCAAAAACCTGATCTAATCTTATTAGTTGGTGATTTTGTATCGGGGCATGAACGAAAAATGACTCTGTCTGCTGAGGCTATTGCAAAAAATCTTGCTAATTTAAAGGCAGAGTATGGAGTCTATTCAGTTTTAGGAAATCACGATTGGTGGATAGATGGAGAGGAGGTAACACAAGAGTTAAAGAAAGTAGGGATAAATGTTCTCGCAGATTCAAACATGACCGTAAAGATTAATGACAAAGTAGTTTACATTGCAGGTGTTGAAGATCTATCGACAAGGAATTCAGATATTCATTCTGCACTGAAGGGAACAAAAGATCCAACGATTTTATTATCACATTCACCTGATATCTTTCCAGAAGTTCCAGCAGGTGTAAATTTAACTGTGGCAGGGCATCTTCACGGTGGGCAAATTCGATTTCCATTTATAGGATTTTTATTTATACCGTCAAAATATGGCGAAAGGTATATTTATGGATTATTTGAAGAGAACGATAAAAAAATGATCGTTACAAAAGGTGTAGGTAACAGCATTCTGCCATTCCGCTTTAATTGCAAACCTGAAATTGTAGTGATTGATTTTGAATAGGACTTGTCATTGGTGCCACCCACCAGTACGACCTGCCATTTCGCAGCAGCGGTTTTTGATTTTGATGATTTTTATAAAGAAAATGGTGTTGATGCTCTGTCAACACAGGGCGCAGAGCAGATATAATCACTTTGTGGGTGGCACCAGTTTTACCCCCGTAAAAACCTAGCCGATCCGCTTTGCAGTTCCAGCCCGCCCTAGCGTCCTTGAATCCTTTTCAATTTTATAAGCATCTAAAATTTAGCTTTAGTTTTATTACCGTTCTGCCGAATACATTAGCAAGGGAGAGCTCTTGTATTAGGGAAGTACAAAAAGAGAGCGCACGGATGCAAAACTTTTTATATAAAAACAGCTATCAACTCAAAGCCTCCATACTTAACTGTGACGGAGGTCTGCCATGAGTACAACTATCGGAAGCGTTATTACAGGTTCTTTCATTAACCTTTTTGGAAAATCCACTTCTAAATCTAAACTTTCTCTAAGCCCCCTTAGTTCAGGCGACAACAAAAAAGATGCAGTTGATTTTTCTACAAATCTAAGAAGCGGAGCTTCCGTTTATAGTAGAGCTATTAAAACCATCTCTTCAGGCGCTGGATATATCAACTTAGCTAAAGATACCTTGACTAAATTAAGTGATATCACAGACAAACTCATCACATTGGCAGAAAAAGCCACAAAAACTAGCGGAACAACCTCATTACGCAAGTTAAATCGCTCTTTCCAAGATCTCGCTGACGAATTTAACGATCTAGTAGATAATGCAGATTTTGGCGATCGTGAATATTTAACCATAGAAGGGCTAGAACAACTCTTCACTGACATCGGACTCTCTACCAAAAATTCACGCGACTTAGCCACTTTATTTGACAACTTTATTATTGCAAATAAAGACTCTGACAAAACTCTCGCTAGTGAAATGATGAAACAAAAAAAACCGAGTCAGATACCATCAACTGCCTTTAGCAGCACTATTAATAAACCTTACGAAACACACCTTGCTCAAAGTACAACAACATCCGATCCAAACATAACAAACAGCGCCGGATTTATTTCTTCCGTAAATACGGTGACACAACGAAATAACGCAACAGACCCCACCATTACAGAAATCACTTTCACCTCTGCAGAAACAGCTTCAGAAAACACACTTCAATACTCAGCAGGGACTACTTTAAAAACCATTTCACAATCTTCAGGCTACTCCGTAATTGAATCTACAGACGATCTAATTCTTGGTCAGAATACTTCCAACTATAAACAACTTTTCCTAATAGATGCTTCAGGAACGGTGCTGCACCAACTCACTAACATGACAGAATCAGTTTCCTTCGGTGAGGTTGCTATCAGCGACACTAATGACACTATTTACAGTTATGCTAATGCTACCACTACATCAGTGGTAAAAAGCTCTTTTTTAACAGCAGGCTCCGACCCTGCTACAAATATTGAAACAGATATAGAAAGCACCTCTTTAAGCTCTGATTTAAGTCTCTTTGACAATATAAAGATCAGTGCGGACGGTAGCTATTTAGCTTATCGTTCAAATACAAGCGGAACTTGGAAAACTCACCTCAAAGATTCTGAAACATTAACTTCTGATACAACCTTAGAAAATAACTCAGATATAACAAATTTCGGATTTATTGCTAACGATACACTAGCTCTGATTCAAGGCGTAGCAGGCAATCAAACGATCTCTTATTACAAAGATGGTTCAGACAATTTAAAAACAGTAGCGAGCGCCTTAAATATCGGACACTTTTCTACTGTGCAAGCAGATACAAGCAAAAAAAGCTTCATCTCATATACCAGTAATGACATCTCGAGTTATAACGATCTCTACGTCATTGATGAAAAAGGCAATAACATTACTACCTATGATTTTGAAGCGAGTGATAATATCAGCAACTTCAGCATTGCAAGTAATGAAAACGGACTACCACGAATCGGGCTCTTCGGAACCCTCTCTGTAAATGGTGATACAGACTCAGAGATGTATCAAATAGATATTTCAGGAGGACCTAAAAACATTAAATACACTACTAATGTTTCAAGACCTTTAAAAATATTTAGCAGCACATTTAGTTTATCTAACCGCGCCTCTGGTTACGTTGCTCTTGATGATCTAAAAGCTATAAAAAAACAGATCACAGAAAACCTTGAAAATCTCGATAAGATCCTAGATGTAATGCAAGAAAACGTTGACCTCGTTCGCGCCACAGGCTTAGCTATGTTAGAAGTTGCAAACAAGATCACAAGCTACGATGATGCCGAAAGTGTTGCCAAATCACTCCGCTTGGAGATCTTAAAAACAGCTCCAACCCTACTTAACCAAGTCCACAACTTGGAACCTTTAGCATCAGCAGCCCTGCTTTACGAAGACTAAAAACCTGACTTCCAAATACCAATTTAAGGCATCCACTTTTAGGTTAAATTCCATTTTCCCCTAATGTCTTGATATTATTAACACCCCTGAAGGGTGGCACCAAATTTTTGACCTCGCTTTGCAGTTGCAGCCCGTCCTGCTGCCCTGAAGGGTGGCACTAAATTCAAGCCCAGCTAAATCTGCTAGATCTGCTCAAACTGGTGGGTGGCACCAGTTTTTTGACCCTCGCTGCTTCTTACTGGTGGGTGGCACCAAAACTGCCAAATTCTAAGTTTTTACTAACATCTTGATATTATTAGCTATTGTAATTTTGGAGTCTTTTAGCACTAAAGGGTGGCACCAAATTTTTAACCCCCGTAGAAATCTAGCTAACTCGCTCTGCAGTTGCAGCCCGTTCTGCTGTCACTAAAGGGTGGCACTAAATTCAAGCCCAGCTAAATCTGCTAGATCTGCTCAAACTGGTGGGTGGCACCAGTTTTTTGACCCTCGCTGCTTCTTACTGGTGGGTGGCACCAAATTTTTAACCTCCTAGATCTGCCCAAACTGGTGGGTGGCACTAAATTCAAGCCCAGCTAAATCTGCTAGATCTGCCCAAACTGGTGGGTGGCACTAAATTTTTAACCTTCGTAGAAATCTAGCTAACTCGCTTTGCAGTTGCAGCCCGTCCTATTGTCCCTAAAGGGTGGCACCAAAACTGTCAAATTCTAAGTTTTTACTAACATCTTGATATTATTAGCTATTGTAATTTTAGAGTCTTTTAGCACTGAAGGGTGGCACCAAATTTTTAACCCCCGTAGAGACCTAACCGATCCCGCTCTGCAAGTTGCAGCCCGTCCTGCTGTCACTAAAGGGTGATACAAATTCACCTACTCTTTCGGCAATAGCTCTTTAATAAACGTATGCGTCAATGACTTCTGCTTAATAATTGCGTAACAAGGTCCAGCTTCAACCGTGAAGTTTATAGTTTTCTTTTTTCTTTTATTTTTTTCATTATTCAGATTCAAAGCTACAATGAAAGGCTTTTTCATCACAATTTTTTTCGCCGTCATCTTAACTTCACCGGTAGAAACCGTTTTCTGATTCAATGAATTATGATGCACTGTTTGAAGGACAACCCCCGCACTAATACTTTCATTATTTATAGGAACGATCTTCTTTTTACCAAAAGGCTGGTACTCCAAAGTAACAGATGGATAATGCAACATTGATTCATCCATCGAAAATCTACTCGGCAAAATTTCATCTGAAGTTAAAATTTGTGCTCTGGCTAAACCTGGACCAAAGCCAGAGATTACCCCTGCCTGCACCTGCCCAACAGCTGTTGTTTCAACGGCAACCATCTCATAATTTGTATTATGCATCCCAGTATAACCGCCTTTAAATTTCCAAGGATCAAAATCTCGCGGGCATAACAACACGGCACGGGTATCACGTTGTTTAATATTCGGTATTATTACAACCATGCTTGTGTCATCGCGCCCTTTCAAAAAAATTCGTTGTTGTTTATCTACATCTGTCAAAATTCGATAGCCACCCCTCTCTGATTCTTTTTTCGGCATACTATGCCTCACCGTTAAATTATCACGATCTTTAAAGCGCGACCTAGGATCAACAATAGGCATACTCGCCATCTGCTCTGCTAAGGGACGCTCCTCACTAAAAGATACAGATACATAATATGCGTTGGGTTTACCTTGCGGCACCTTCTCTCCTGCATACTGAAAACGAAGCGTCATCTCCTTTAATTCAGCATCCATAAAAAGAGTATCTCGCTTCCATTCTTTCCAAGGAGCCCCTTTATATAATTTAATATCATTCGGAATATCTAACTGAGTATCGGTGATAATACTCTCCAGCAACAATTTAAATTTATAATCCTCAACAGGAGTAACTTCATAGTGCTTAGCATCTTTAGCAAACTCAACACGGGCACCGATTTTAGGAGGTGGCATTACTTCTTCATCCAACTGATCCAACTTCCTCTCTAGCGAATCAAACGAACCTGCTTTAGTAGGCGTTGGAGTAGCTTCCTCCTCCGTTACATCCAACAAACCTTTCCAAGGATCATCATCAGCAAAAAGAGGTGCAGTAAATAAAGAGGCTTCAAGTGCACCTAAAATTAAGCCACTAAAAAACATTTTTTTCAGTTTTAAATTTTTCATATTTCAGCTCGCAAAAAGATGTCCTTTTCTTATATTAACACCAAATACCAATCCTAGCAGAAATAAATTAGTAAGAAGCGCAGATCCTCCGTAACTGAAGAGGGGTAACGGAATACCTACTACAGGTAAGATGCCAACTACCATCCCAACGTTTACAAAAAGATGAAACGCAATAAGTATTGTAATTCCAACCACTAACAGCCCAGAAAAAAGGTCTTTACTGTGCCGCGCAATCCGTAACATTCTATAAAGCATAAAGAAAAACAGTGTTAAAACTACCAAACAACCGACAAACCCCCACTCTTCCGCTAAAACAGAAAAAATAAAATCAGTGGTGTGCTCGGGCAGGAACTCCAATTGCGACTGAGTTCCCTGCAACATTCCTTTCCCAAATAGACCCCCCGATCCTACGGCAATCTTCGATTGAATAATGTGATATCCACTACCCAACGGATCGGCATCGGGATCAATCAGAGTCATTACACGCCTTTTCTGATATTCTTTAAGTAAAAAATTCCAAATTGGAAAAACAGAAATAATTCCAACACCACCTACTAAGATCAGTGTGCGCAACTTAATTCCAACGAAAAGCAACATCCCGAATCCTATGGCAGCGATAACCAACGCCGTACCCAAATCTGGTTGTGCCATAATTAACGCCATAGGAATTAAAGTAAACAGCGTTGGAAGAAAGAGTTGCTTTAACCCATACCCTCCTTCTTCTGGGAGATTTTTAGAAAGATACCGTGACATCGTTAAGATTAATGAGAGTTTCATCAATTCAGAAGGTTGAAAATGCGCAAACTCCAAATCAAACCAACGCCTAGCACCATGAGACCAAGTTCCGACTAGCAGCACAGCAACCAGCAGCAGCAATACCACTATGTAACTCGGATAAGCTATCTTATAAAGAAATTTCGGCGGAATACTCACCGCAGCCAACATGATGAGTAATCCTATAAGCCAAAAAAAGATCTGTTTTAGAAATGGTTTACTATACGTTTCTATCGGCAACCAACCCAACGTCTCTGAAACATCTTCATTAAATCCGGCGCTATAAAGCACCGTTAAACCGCACACACAGATTAACATGATACAGATGAACAATGCCCAATCAAAATGATAAAAAAATCTTCTATCTATAACCATCTGAATCGTTCTTCACAAAAAATTTTATTCACTCCACCGGTTTTTCTTTTACCACATCAAACGTCTGCTCATTAGCTGGTGCCGGTAGATCTCTTACTAAATAAGCCTGCATAATTTTTTTTGCGATAGGCGCAGAAGTCACACCTCCATGACCTCCTCCTTCCACCACAACTGCCACCGCTATACGAGGATCTTGTGCAGGCGCAAAACCACTGAACCACGCTAATGAATCTTCATTTTTTAAAGTTTTAGTCCCTATCATTTTTTTAGTCTGCGCAGTTCCTGTTTTACCGCCAACTTCAATGCCGAACTCCTTCAACGCTGCACGCCCTCCCGTACCTCCTGCTTCATTAACAACCGAAACTAAAGCGTCCCGTACTGTATTCAAAACCCAATCTTCTACTCCTAACGTTTGTTGTTCAACAATCTTTCCTTCATAATGTAACGTTCCATCTTGCAACTCGACCTCTTTAACTAAATATGGTTTCAAGACCCTTCCCCCATTAACCAAAGCTGCCATAGCACGTGCTACCTGTAATGGAGTAACTGCGATAGCTCCTTGCCCGATAGAAACAGAAGGAGTTTCACCTGGATACCACTTATTATCCGGTGCTTTGTACATCTTCTTTTTCCACTTTGTAGAAGGGATTAATCCAACCTGTTCATCAACCAGCTCTAATCCTGTCTTTTTTCCAAAGCCAAAGCGCGTAGCATAATCATGAATGCGATCAACCCCTAAACGTTGCCCGACTGTATAAAAATAAACGTTACACGATTTTTTTAACGCATCCTTTATATCCATTGCACCGTGTCTGCCATGACAACTAAAAGCCCTACCTTTGCCTACTTGAAAAGTACCGCCACAGTGGATAATTTCAGAAGGTTTGACAACGCCTTCTGACAAACCAGCAACGCCAACAATAGCTTTAAAGACGGACCCTAAAGGATAGACCCCTTGAACCACTCTATTATTTAAAATCTTATCAGGCCCATTTAGCTCCGCCCAAACTTTAGCTGAAATACCATCAACAAAGAGATTTGGATCAAAACTAGGTTTAGATGTCATCGCTAAAATCTCGCCTGTCTGCGGATCCAACGCAACAGCAGCTCCTTTTAAGCCTGTCATAGCTTCTTCCATAGCTTGCTGAGTTCTATAATCTATGGTCAATGTAACATTATGGCCAGGTTTTTCACCTTCATAGTAAGCATCTTTAAGACGAGTTCCTGAAGCATTGACAAAAATCCCTTTTGTCCCACGCCGTCCCTGTAAGAGCCGTTCTTGTAAACGCTCAACACCGTATTTACCAACTATATCTCCTTGTCGATAACCGGAAAAATTAGGACTTTCTAATTGAGCTTGCGAGATCTCACCGATATATCCCAACACATGCGAAGCCCAATCATCATAGATATAAATTCTAGCGGGAACCGTATTTATCGCTATGCCTTTTAATGTATGTTTGCGCGCTGCGATATGCGCCACATCCTCCCTAGAGATATCCTTTAATATTAAACGTGGTTCAAAACGTCGTCTTTTCCTTTGAGGCTGAGAGGAAACTTCTTTCAGTTGTTGTGGATCTTTTCCTATAATTTTAGCAAGGTCATACAAAGTCTGATCACAACTTGCGCCACAATCTTCTTTAACAAGTTCAATATCAAAGGACGGTCTATTTTTTACTAAAACTTCACCACCTCTGGCATAGATCTCTCCACGTGGCGGATTTAAATAAACCTCTCTTAAACGGTTGTTTTCCGAACGGGTTTGAAAATATTCGCCGTGTAAAATCTGTAAATACCATAGCCTTAAACTAATGATGAAAAAGATCAGTAGAATGATGCCAGATGCAATTCTAGAACGTAAAACCAGATTTAGAGAATTCGCATCTGAAATTTTCATCATCTTCACATTATTTTTTTACAATCTGATATTCACTAATGCCAACAAGAGTTTTGTTCGCAATTTTACGTCTAAAAAAGTAAAATAAAAACGGAGCTATGATAGCTCCTAAAGCAGCTTCCAATATCGTGTCGAAAAGGATGCTCCATTCATAATTAATTTCATCATGCACAAGCGCCAAGATTAGATGATGCAAAGACACCGTTAAAAATGACGCAATAAAAACCCCTATAACAATCACAAAAGCAGACTCAATAAAGACTCGTTGCGAAGACAACACCAATAAAGCAAATACTAAAACATACGCTCCTGCCCATGGTCCAAGCAACACTCCACTACACAGATCCAATTCAAATCCAAGCGCAAACGCTAAAATAGCTCCTCTAACATTAGGCTCATAGAATGCTAAATAAACCAGAACCACCGCCAACAGATTCGGCACCACCATTGCAGGTGCGATCATTTTTAAGATCGTCCCTGGGATAAGAATTGCCAGCATGCCTAAGAATAGTATAAAGGATGATTTTTTCATTCTACCTCTTCTGCCTCTGACTGTTCTCCGACAACGATCAAAACATCCTCTAATTTATTAAAATCGATAGACGTTCTAACCTTCAAATCTCGGAACAGAGTTCCCTTCTCATAATCCCCGACAAAAGACACCACCCCAAGTAACAACCCTTTAGGATAGATTCCATCCAATCCAGAAGTAATAACCCTATCTCCGAGCCTGACATCCTCTTCACTTTTTACAAATTGCAAACGATAAAAATTTCCGCCTGTACCTTCAACCACACCACGCGTTCGAGTACGTTGAATTATAGCATCAGCACCACTACTGGGATCACTTAAAAGAAGAACTTGCGAAGTGTGCAATCCAACCGATACGATCTGTCCGACTACACCATTTCCGGAAATAACCGCCATCCCTTCCTTAATGTTATCATTCATACCACGATTGACGGTAATTTTTTTTGACCAATTGGTAGGATCGTAAGCTAAAACTCTAGCGATATAACCATTCAAAGCCGATGCTTCTGCAACATTCAACAAACTCTTTAAGCGCTCATTTTCACTTGCCAATTCGATTAGTTTTGAGTTTTCAGCTTCAAGCACCATTAAACGATCCGCCAAGTGTCTATTTTCTTCCTTTACCCCTATCAGATTTATATAGTTTCCCCAAAGCCCGTTAATCCAATCATGCACTGAACGATTCAACGCTTGTACGGGTGCTAATGCCTCAGAAAAAACAGTAGTTCCAAACTTTACTATACTCGGATTTCGCGATGTATAAGCAGTCAGCGCCAGTGCCACACAAAATAAAATTATCGAAACACTAATTGATCGCTTAACCCCCGTCTGCGCCAAGATCTTTCGCCTCAAAATTTAATTTTATTATTTACAATAAAAAGCGTCAGTTAATAATTACATCTTTCAGCAACTCAAGCTGATCCAAAACTGCTCCGGAACCAAGTACCACAGCAGAGAGCGGGTCATCAACCAACATCACAGGCAGATCCGTTTCTTGTGAGATTAACTGATCTAAACCTCTTAACAGAGAACCTCCACCTGTCATCGTGATCCCTTTATCTACTATATCAGAAGCTAACTCAGGGGGCGTGCGTTCAAGCGCAACTCGCGCTGTCTCTATGATCTGATTGATAGGCTCAGACAACGCTTCCCGAATCTCTTCATCAGTTAAAACAACAGCTCGCGGAACCCCCTGCACCATATCTCGACCTTTAACTTCCATCGACATGCTTTCAGAAAATGGGATAGCAGAACCGATAGAGATCTTCACCTGTTCAGCCGTACGTTCTCCAATCAACATATTGTAACGGCGCTTTACATAATTTTGAATATGCTCGTCCATCGTGTCCCCCCCAACACGCACTGAGCGGCTATAAACGATCCCTTTAAGAGATATCAACGCGATCTCCGTAGTTCCTCCACCGATATCAATAATCATACTGGCGCAAGCTTCAGTAATCGGCATCCCCGCCCCAATGGCAGCCGCCATCGGCTCCTCAATCAGATAAACCTCACGCGCCCCCGCAGACTCTGCCGATTCACGCACAGCTCTCTTTTCTACTTCTGTTACTCCGTGCGGGATGCAGATAATAATCCGTGGTCTAACTAAAGTTTTTCTATCGTGCGCCTTTCGAATCAGATGCCTAAGCATCTCTTCAGTAACTTCAAAGTCTGCAATGACACCCTCTTTCATCGGACGTAAGGCTGTAATATTCTCTGGGGTTCTTCCCAACATTTTCTTTGCTTCCCGCCCCACAGCCACAACTTTTCTCTTGCCGACTTCATCATCCTGAACTGCTACGACAGTAGGCTCATTACATACGATACCGTTACCTTTCAAATAAATAAGGGTATTTGCCGTACCAAGATCGATGGCCAAATCATTCGAAAATAACCCACATATTGCATTTGCGATCATAGAACTACCAAGGTTGATTTATAGACAATCTTTCGAAAGGGTATTTGTAACACGCAGAGAGGCTGCAATCAATTAAAGGTCATATTTTTTGCAAATCCTCTATAACTACCTCTAAATTATAGTATCAGCACACCATTCAAGAGAGTATTTAGAATCTCCGCCAATTAGGACACCCACTTTTAACCCCCGTCCAGATCTAGCTACTTCGTTTTGCAGTATCAGCCCGCTTAATCGTCCCTAGCGAGTGGTAGTAAATTCTCCCCGTCCAGATCTAGCCACTTCGCTCTGCCGTCGCAGCCCGTTCAGCCGTCCCTGAAGGGTGGGGGAGCTTCTGGTGGGTGGCACCAAAACTAACCTTTTTTAGTTAGGTGCTAACATATTGATTTTAAAGACTTCCCCCTTTTAAGCTAAAATCTGCACTGGTGGGTGGCACCAAATTTTTAACCCCCGTACAGACCTAGCTGACTCGCTCTGCAGTTTCAGCCCGTCCTGCCGTCCCTGAAGGGTGGCACCAGATCCAAAGCCCTGCTGCCAATTAGGATACCCACCTTTACTGGTGGGTGGCACCAGATCTGCCTAATATCGGTTTTTTGCTAACGCCTTGATATTATTAGCTATTATAATTTTAGAGTGTAGGATGAGTGGCTGTCTCGGAGCTAACAACCGATTCAGGATTATTAGAGGTGTCGACGCTAAACTGTTGTTTTATCTTGTCTGGCACATTTGGCAACTTTTCAAGTTTAACTGCAACCTGAAATGCTACGATTTTTGCCGCTAAAAACGAGATCTGATCATCTTGAGGAAGTTTTCTATCTACAAAAATTAAATCGCGTTTATCCAAACAACACGCTCCACTCAACGCCTTCCAGCCATAGCCCTGTTTTAATCTTTCACGCCTCACCTCAAACCCAGCATCCAACAAAGCAGAAGATAGCTCATTGATTATCTTCTCTTTTTTGGGATCACAGTTTGATACTCTTCTTTTACGACGTTTCGGGCTCATAATCATGTTTTTAACTGTTTTAGAAAATTCCATATCTTAATCAACATTATAACTTGATAGACTTGTATTCTAGTTAATTTTTGTTACTATACCCACCCCGAAGCTTTTGTAAACAGATATAGAGTCGTTTTGACCGTGATTTCGGTGTCGGATCGAATAGCTAAAGTTCTCCTCCCCCCGAAAGGTGGTTCTGTTTCCGTTTAGTTTTTTTTTGAGAAAGCAATTATTTTTCGAGCGAGTTTTTTGGAGTGATAACCATGGCAAACGCAGCTAACAATGAGACAGCAGGCAAGAGACAGATGACGTTTCTTGAGAAGGTCACCGCAGAACAGTTACGTGATGACATTCCAGAGTTTCGTCCTGGTGATACTGTTAGAGTTCATACAAAAATTGTTGAAGGCAATAAAGAACGTATTCAGATCTTTGAAGGAATTGTTATTAAACGCCATAAAAGCACCTCTTCTAATAGTGCAACGTTCACAGTCAGGAAGATCTCTTACAACGTCGGCGTTGAAAGAACATTTCTTTTACACAGTCCCCGCATAGCTAGGATTGAATTAGTTACAAAAGGTCGTGTGCGTAGAGCACGCCTTTTCTATCTTCGTGATTTACGCGGAAAAGCTGCTAGGATTAAAGAAAAAAGAAACTAAAATCTTTATTGGCTACTTACAAAAAAGCAGCACTGAATATAAGTTTCAGCGCTGCTTTTTTATTGCTATTTTATCGCCATTCAATCTCTTTTAATCTCTTTTACTTTAACACATAAAAAAGTCTTCCTCTGTTTTTAATCATTAGCACCTTCACCTTTTACAAAATCATCTCCAACAGCATAAATAAATTTTTTAATAGTAACAGCAGCACCACCTCTCCTCCACAGTTAAAACAATAAAACACCTATGAAAGAATTATTTTCACCCTTTTTTAATCAGAATAGGACGGAAAAAGTGACCGCTTACATTTTAATCAGCTGCCCGCCGTAAAAGATTTTCAATTCTTTTTAAAAGCACCTTACGTTGCACTGTTTTTTCACAATAGTCGTCAGCACCAAGGTCTAAAAGTTGATACTCTTTATCTAGATCTGTTGATACAGTCAGAACCATTACTGGAATATTATTTAAAGAAGGGTTTTCTCTAAGAGCCTGCACTAAAGCTGCCCCATCCATTTCAGGCATCATCAGATCTGTTAAGATCAGATCCGGTAGAATTTTCTTTGCCAGCTCAAAAGCTTCCTTCCCATTAGCTGCGGACTTCACTTCATAACCAGCTGCTTTTAGCACTAACAACAAAATATCCATCTGATCTGCATCGTCTTCTGCAACTAATAATAATGGATTGGCACGTGGAGTTTTGTATATCTTTCGCGCATCAATCTGTCGCTTCTGATTTTTTAAATTATTCTTATTCTCCGCAACATTTAAAGCTTGCTGCACTTCCAACGGCTCTGCATTGAACGTTTGTAATGCCCTCTGACATAGTAACTTCGTATAAACCTCAGGAAGAAGCCTTGCGATACTATGCAAAGATTCAAAAGCGATCTCTCCATGCTCTATCTTATTTAATCCATCTTGCAGTAACGTTATTGCACCATCATCATAAACCGACTCAAGGAGAGTAGCTTCTTTAATATTATCTTTTAATTTATTTAAAACGAAATTATCGTGATTAACGATTATCCCCATTAAATAGACATAGCCGTAATAACCACGTTGTTCACATTGAGGACAACCGCGACCAATCTGATAATTAGAAACACCTTCCGGACGCAAAACAGCAGGAAGGTCTTCCAACCATTTCGGATCGCACACCGCTTCTCTGGCACAAGCGGAACACGTTTTATTTGCAAAAGCAGCTGTTAGCGAACCAACCAAATTAAGTTTATTAAAAGCGTAATCTGATTCTCTTAACTTTAATAACGGAGTTAAAGGATCAACCGCTTGAAGTGTGGCGACCAACAACTCATCTTTACTGTGCTCAAGCACATACCGCTTTGTAAGATCGCTTGTCACTTCTCCAACAGGGATAGCAGGACTTAAAGCTAAAAGCATACTCTGCACGGCGTTAGTCTGAACTTCATTACATGAAGAAGCTATAATCAAACCACTCTTTGCTTGAATGATCGCCTCCAACTGCGAACGCATCTGCGGTGTTAAGGCAAGCTTCGCCAAAAAATCTTGCTTTGAAATAACTTTTATTTCTGAAATAACGGAACGAAACTGCCCCTCTTTAAAGACAAAATAAAGAACGTTGTCAGCGTCAGATATAAAACAATCACAATCGCTCTTTTCACCGTTCTTTGTAGAGAGACCGAGTAGCTTAGCGCAATACTCATTAGCGCAACTTCTTAAATAAGAAAAAAACGGTTGTTTTAAATTAACATCATAAGATTCAAAACGAACTTCCTCAGAACCGTTCAAAACTTGTATCTTTATCACGTCCCTTAAAGCTGAAATCATCACCGTCCCTTGCGGCAAGGTAGCTGCTTCCTTTATGGCGACCTTCAACGTCTTCATCGCTATCTTTATATCTTCAACTGAGCATGTCTTTATAGTTTCCATAATTTTTGCCTACCCAAAACCTTTAAAAAGTCATTCACTAGCCATTTTATCGGCATTTAAGGCGTTCCTCTTGAGAGAATTTATTACTAAAATCAGAGCGTTAAAAACGACTTATGCTTTCATTCGTAAAAATGATAAAAAAGCAGCGCCCCCCAACGCTAGCGCAATTATTTCTCATAAAAAATCTTTATCATTCCAATAGTTACGGCTATGCCTTTTAAACCTCAATGTGATATTGATCATGTTTTGTAATTACTCTTGATACACAAGTTTTTAGATACTCCATGAATAAGCGCCGTTTGATTATCACAATATTATTTACGACCCTTTTAGTGTCGCTTATTTTGTTTCTTTATGCTTGGAACACTTTACAACATTTTGGAGCCACTCAGATCACTGCTCTTCTACAATCCGAGATCGACGAATCGTGCGGAGGAACTTTTAAGACAGATCAGATTACAATAAATCCTTTTTTACTTTCTGCCACCGCAACTAATGCACGGATAGAACAGGCCGATAATCAAGCTGTTTTGAATTTTAAAAAACTTCACGCCACCTTCAGTCTGAAAAGAATCTTTGAACATGTTATTATATTAAAAGAGCTCAATCTTATTGAAGGCACCTCTACTGGTGTTACCCCTCAAACCCCCACCTATATCTTTATAGACTACCTAGCAAAGCCATTACCGCCAGAGAAACAAATACCAGGAAGGTGGCGTTTAAAGCTGCACGATCTTAATGTTTTAAAAACAACTATCAATGAAAAATTAGGGACTCTAGCACTGACCTCATATGACACCGCTTTCTCTTTAAAAAGAGATAACCGCGACAATTTTATTCTGACTTCCAGCATGGGAGCTTTAGATGCAAGTATTAAAGGCAAAGTTTGGCATCTCGGAAGTGTAGAGGGAGAGGGGTATATTGATGACTACGATCTTAAGTTAAATAAAGTAAGTATAAATTCAGACTCGCCTTGGATTACTGCTATTTTACGCTTCGCCACAACACCTGATGACGATACGGTGGAAGGTACCTTAAACTTTAATCTACCCACTTCATTACTCGGTCTCGACTCTTGGATCAATGCCACTTTAGCAGGAGGGGGAGAAGTTAGTGGGGATCTCGACAATTTAAAGTTAGCAGGAAGTATTGCAAGTGTTGACACAGCACCTGCTTTTATTCCCATTGCAGACACAACTATCCCACTAAACAAGTTAAAGATCGACTACACTGCAACACTTGATGACGGTTACTCTGCCAAGATTACAAATATGAGTGCAGAATCTTACAAAATTGATATCACTCAACCGATCTCCATTAAAAATGATGTTTTTTCTGGAGAAGCAAATATCAAACTACCCGAATTAAACATCTCAGGTACACATTGCAAAAATGCAGATATCAATCTTAATTTATCAGGTGATATCTCTGCCATATCAGCCGTTCTTGATGGATCCTGCCAGAGTCTTTCAGTTATCGGTGCAGAGATACCTTCGCCACATCTAAGATTTGAATATATCAATGGCGAGATGCAGCTTAATCTTGAGCATCAACAAAGAGACGGAGGAGAACTACACGTAGTTTTAAAGATGTCGGAAACTCCCGACACTACCATTATTGATAATTTTGAAGTTTCCACAAAAGATTACCCTCTAAAGCTATCAAAAAATCTGACAGCTAAGATCAATACAGATCTCCGTCTTGATAATCACACACACTCGCCAACTGATACCGTCTTAAACTCTAAAACTACAGCCACATTTTCAATTGACCTCCCTCACTTTTCACAACTTAACGGAGAAGCTACTATTAAAGATGCTCTCTTTTCTCTTAAAGCAGAAACTCTCGACAACACTATAAAGATAGAACTTTCAAAAAATTTAAAGACCCCTTCACCTTTTAAATTACGCCTAGATGTTGCAACTTTTAACCTCGAAACACTTTCTCCTACCCTTGCCTGTTCAACTATCTCTCTGCAAGGTGATTATAACTTTTTCCCAGAAGTTGCCACTAAAGGTAACGGAAAGATTAAAATTTCGGAACTGCAGTTAGGTTGTGAGCCGCATCGTCTAACTCTTCTAAATGAGGCAAATTTAATTATCAAAAACGGCACCTTATTCATCAAAAACCTTACAACAAACGGTGAAAATGCACAGGCGATATTTTCAGGTCAAATCACTACTTCTAAGATTGATTTAGCTGCTAACTTAAAAATTCAACTAGCACTCCTTCAACATACCTTCCCTTTTGTTGATGATCTGCAAGGAGATCTGGAAGCTGATTTTAAAATAAACGGAGGCTTTAGTGATATCTCACTTATAGGAACTGCGAGTATCAAAGAGGGAGAGATATCGGTGGAATCTTGGGATATCAATGCCCACTCTTTGGAGGGAACTGCCCTCTTTTCTAAAGGTAAAATCTCTCTACAAGATCTTAGTGGAGAATTAAATAACGGTTCAATCCAGCTCGGCGCTTCTATTGCTCTCGATAAATCAGATCAAAATAAGCTAACAGTTAATTTTTCAGATATTACATTAAAACCAGACGATAATTTATCAATGCAAATTTCAGGAGATTTAAAACTATCGGACGTCACAGAGCGCCCTACACTAGAAGGCAACATCGCTATAAATCGAGCTGAAATTTTACAAAGTCTCAACCTTGCTACTGCAATCAATGCTCTGACTGAATATCTCTTTAAGAGCAAACACAAAAAAACAACCCAAACACTTCCTGATATCGCTCTCAACATCCGTTTAGTAGCAGCGCGTAATTTTATGATTATAAGCAACCTTCTTCAAGCTGAATTAAAGGGAGCATTCACTATTAAAGGAAATTTACAAAATCCGAAATTACGCGGGACAGCGCAAACTATTTCAGGATGGCTAGCTTTTAATGATCACTACTTTGATATTACATCAGGACGCGTCATCTTTAAACAATCGAAACCTGATGGTGCCTTAGAAGTTATCGGGGAGACTACGATTTTTAATAATACAGGCAATTTGGAGACTGTTTTTCTTGAGGCGACAGGTTCCTTAACAAACCCGCATGTACGCTTAACTTCAGAAAATAACCTTTCTCAAAATGAAATTTTAACACTTCTCACAACATCTCCAAACACGGAGGTGCCCGATATTCATCGCGGGACAGCGCTTGACGCACTTTCAATATTACCAGATGACGATCATCACGGTGTCGCAGCGCTACTGAACTCTTTAACGCGCATCGATGCTATCTCCATAGAACCTGCACATGATTCAACAAGTGGAACAATTCATCCAGCATTTATCGCCCGTAAAGACCTAACCGATCGTATCTCGCTAAGTGGTGAATCTATCTTGAGCGGCACAGAACCTAATTCAAAACTAAAACTAAACTACCGCTTAAATGACGACATCTCTTTTATGGGTATTTTGGACAGTGCTGACGAAGAAAGAAACACTGCCTTAGAGGCTAATCTTGTTTTTACTATCTTTTCAAAAGAAGCAAAACTAATCTCTATTACAATGTCAGGAAACGATTCTTTCAGTGAACGAACTCTGATTCCACACTTGCGCATCAATCAAAGCTCTAAGGTATTTTTTAAAGAACTGCCGTACTCAGTTGATCTATTAAAACGCTTCTATCATGATCAAGGCTACTTTGACGTTAAAATTACAGCAAATGCTAAAGAAAAAGATGGTTACTTAGAGCAGATTAATTTTGTTATTGATGAGGGCTCTCTTTACACCATTCAACAGATCGACTGTATAGGTGACAAACTTCCTAAAAAATTTATTTCAGAAAAAATGTTCTTAAAGAATATCGGGAAACCCGCTTCAAAAGAGGTTTTAGAAAATATCTCAAATAGCATCTTAAAGAAGTTACGTCGGCACGGTTATCTCAGTGGTAGTGTACGTGGGCGTTATAGCAACAAAGGGGCGCTACTCTCTTATAAAATTCACTGCGGAAACATCACTAAATTTTCATTTTCAGGCAACTCTCTTTTTAGTGATACGGAGCTATTGGAAACAATTAATATCTTTCGGAGGAAGCAACCTTTTGGAAGTAATACGATCCTTATCTTACTTGAAAATATTAAAAATTTATATCAGAAAGCGGGCTATGCAGATATTAAAGTAAACTGGTCACGTGAGGTAACAGAACAATCTACAACTTACAATATTACTATTATTGAGGGTAAAAAAACTGCTATCTCAGCTGTTAAAATTTTAGATCTACCACTCACTGATGACACACTTGATAACGCTTTACAACGACACGGCTCTTCGTTGCAAAAGATCAAAGAGCCTGTCAATGCTGTTGATAGTGAACTGCAACAAAATGCCCACCTTTTAAGTATGATCCTACAAGAAGAAGGCTGGCCTAATGCAGATGTCACATATTCCACTTCTTTAGAGCCAGATCTGTCATCAGTCAAAATTGTATATACTGTGCAAGCGGGTGCTCCAAAACTGATTTCAATTATCAATACAGTGGGGTGGCCTGAAGAGTTACAAAAACCAAACCCGCCCAACCTCCCCTGCCCGATGCAACAGGTAGAGGGGTATGGTAGGTTATTATTGGAAGAGTTAAATAATAACGGCTTTATTCACGCCGCAGTAGGAGTTGAGTTTATTAAGAGCGCTTCTCCTGAGGCAAGTTGTATATCACCATCTGCAACGATATGTTCTACCGATCCTGTTTATACAGCAACAATTACACTAAACCCAAATCAACGCACGTACATAAGAGAGATCTCTATTCTCGGTAATAAGCAGATTGATGAATCCACTATCTTGAAACATCTTTCGATAAAATCAGGGATGCCGTGGTCTAATAATCAATTTCAAGAGAGCCGTCGCAATCTCTTAAAGCTCGGTCTTTTTTCTAATGTTGATTTTATCCCTAAAGATAACTCACTAAATTCTGAAGCAGAAGATCTGTATATAGTAGTAAAAGAGCGGGCGCTTCACACCTTAGACCTCGGGGTAGGAGCCAATTCTGAGCTAGGGCTACACCTTTTTGGTGAAGCTACAAACAGAGAATTCTTCAAAGACGGCAGAACGACCTCTATCAGAAGTGACATTTATTATGATCCAGCAGAAGAGGACATCTCCCACGGAATAGCCAACTTCAGATATTCACATCCATCATTTCTTGATACGAGGTATCAGCTGACGAACGATCTCCGTTTTCAGAAGCTAGACCTTTCAACTTTTGAATTTAATGTTGATCGTTTAATGTTTAACACGAACTTTTCTGATGTAAGTCACGGTAACTTTTCTCACTCTTTTGGGCATTCGTTTATTGTTGAAGATCTCAGTGATGTTTCTGAAGATGCTATTTTAAGCGATTTGGATAGTGGTACAAACTCTCTAAGTATCTTATCAGCGCAATTCAACTATGACCGTCGAGATAATCCTATCAATCCGCGAAACGGCTACTATGCAACGTTAAGTAGTAGTTTAGCAACAGATCTTATCGGCTCCGATGCTGATTACTATATGCTGCAAGGAAGGTTATCAGGGCTACACCAGATCCCTGATTCTCGTTTTGGAATCGGTGCCAACCTAAATGTAGCAGCTGCTTGGGCCTTTAATGGAACGGAAGAGATCCCCATTTCGCAACGTTATTATCTCGGCGGGCGCAATTCGGTACGTGGCTTCAGAGAAAACTCACTCGGGCCACTTGGATCTGACGGTAGTGTTATCGGTGGAGATGTTTCTGTTCTTAGTAATATCGAATTAAAATACGATCTGACAGAACACTTTTCATTACTTACCTTTCTTGATTCAGGTACTGTTTTTTTACAAGATGAAGGGATTGATTTTGATGAATTGCGTTGGAGTAGCGGAGGTGGCTTTAGATATAGATCTCCGATCGGGCCTATCGGATTTGATATTGCGCATCCATTAGATGAAAAAGCAGGCGAGCCCTCTATCCGCGTCCACTTCAGCATCGGCTCAACTTTTTAGCAAAGAACCTCCTAGCTATATATAAAGATGCTTATGCGATACTCTCTTTTTGTTAAAACTTATCGCTGAAGCGCCTGTATAATAATAATTAAATCAATATGTTAGCATTAAAAGGGGCTAACAAACTTATTCTTATTATTTTTCAGGATCCTTTTTTTATTTAATAACATCTCATGAATACAGGTTTATGACTTATTCAGTTTTAGGGTTTTTAAAAGGTACTCTATCTGTGAATAGGTTTTATTTGGTGAATGGCTACTTAATTTGTTTTTATACAATAAAAACCTGATGCGGAAGATTAGGTTTAAAAGTTTTGAGGGCTTACAAATGATAAGCATAATAATTATAGACCAAGGAAAAGGTGTCTTAGGGCGAAGAGGGGCAATGGATGCTATGCGTTCCGTTATCCCTGCTGATACAAATATCAACAGTCTAGATAATTCTAATATTGAGCGCTTACGCGCTTTAGTATCAGAGATGAAAGATGAAGAATTAATTTTGTTCATCAACTCTAACGCCACAAAAGATCTAGTTGCAATGAAAAGGATCGTTGATGAAGCTACTGCAAAGCACAGTCATGAGATCATGATTGCTTCATGTATGGCTGATAATGATGAGATTAAACTTCCCAAACTAACACCATCACACCTTGTTAGTGGTGTTTCTGAGTGTGATTTATGGCCAATAGGTTGTATCGCAGTACGTGCTTCATTTTTACATGCACACTTACGAACGGAAAAATCGATCTCTGAGATCTTAATTTACTCTTTATGCGATGCGGGAATGAACAACATCCCGATCAAAACTTTCGATAGTCAGGTGAAGCTTAACCACAATCTTGACGATGAAATTTGTATGATGTTTGCCGAACAACGTGCACGTTTATTGAATTATGTCGTTAATTCTTGCAACATTGAAGAGCTTTTTCCAAACCATCCTTGGAGCAAATACGAAACAGAATCTGCAGCAGCAAGTTATCAAACTTTAGCTGCTATATTCTACAAACTAGGAGATATTCAGGATGCCAAAGAGTGTCTCTCTTTGAGTGATAAACTTGAAGAGAGTCCTAGATCTTTAGCGCTTAGAGCGCTAATTGCAATGGATAATGGCGAAGCTCTCGGTGCTGTTGCTAACCTTATTTCAAGCTTGCAACGTTATGAGGTTAGAAAACGTAATGACAACGAAGATCATTATTTAACTTTCACTCCTCAAGATTTAGAAAAGATTAATGAACACTTAAATCAAGGACTGGAAGCTTTAAATCAACAAAACAATGTAGTTGCAGCGCACCATTTCGCAGCAGCGGTTTTTGATTTTGATGATTTTTATAAAGAAAATGGTGTTGATGCTCTGTCAACACAGGGCGCAGAGCAGATATAATCACTTTGTGGGTGGCATTAGTGCCACCCTTCAGGGATGACAGAGCGGGCATCGATTGCAGAACGGATTAGCCAGATCTTCACGGAGGTTAAAAAACTAGTGCCACCCACAAGTTAAAGCCCTTACTTTGATCTATTGCAGTAAAGAAAGATAAAAGCGCCTAAGATTGCGCCAAGTGTATCAGCCAACATATCTTTTTGAGCGTCCCAGATATCGCCTTGAGAACCGAGAAATGCCGCACCAACTTCCCCACCATCTATTTCAGCATAAATCCACTCAATCAGCTCCCAAGCATTGGCTAGTGCCATAATAAAAATCACGCCGAAAAATGCCGCAACTTTTACAGAATTAACTCTTTTTGTCCTAAACAAAAACTCCGCCACACCAAAGGCATTAATACCGATAATAAAATGAGCAAACCTATCAAAATTATTACGCGTAAAACCGAAGAGAGAAGTAAAGAAATCAAACGGTACCCGTTCAAACGAATAATGCGCACCTACTGTATGTAACACTAGCCAAAGAAAGACGATAAAATAGGCGGTATTAGAAAACTTAAAGAAACGATAGGTCAGCACTAAGGCTAGCGTTACAATTAACACGCTGGAGATCTCAACATACCAAACTTTAATATCAAAAGGATTTATATATGACCAAATAATCAGGATGCTAAGAAGTAACAACAAAGTAACAGGAACAACTTTTTTTACAGATTTCATAAGATCACCATTTTTCAACTTTAAACTACCTCTTTAAGTAATTCCCCAACGTTATAACAAAACAATAAACTCTGAGGTAGCGCCAACTCCCGCCTTTGCTCACTACTTTTTTTACCTCCGTAAAAAACCTAACTAATTCGTTTTTTAGTTTCAGCCCGTTCCATCGTCACTAAAGGGTGAATTTTTAACCTCCGTGAAAATCTAGCTAATTCATTTTTTAATATCAGCCCGTTCGATTGTCCCTAATAGGTGGTAATAAATTTTTACCTCCGTACAGACCTAGTTGACTCGTTCTGCAGTTTCAGCCCGTTCCATCGTCACTGAAGGGTGAATTTTTAACCTCCGTGAAAATCTAGCTAATTCATTTTTTAATATCAGCCCGTTCAACTCTCCCTAGTGCAATAAATCACCCCGCACTATTTAAGTTCTATTAACTCATATGCAGTGCTTCCTAACCCTAAACTTTCAGCATGCTCTATCTGACGAGTAGCATGTATCTCCGGCCACAATTCTTTAAAAATATCTCTTCCAAAAGTTTTTAATCCAAGATCATAGGCTGCCTTATCAACCGCAACAGGATCTGCACTTGCTAAGATCGCCACATCATTAAAAAGCACCGGATTGTGCCCACCTTCGCAGTCACAATGCTTCGTTACATGATAAAAATAATTTATAAATACCGTTTTCCCCTTAGAACAGTGGTGTTTAGCAGCACCGTAAGCATATTCCGCCAACTTCTCTTGAAAGGTATCATTAACACCTGCCCAACTAAAAGTAATAGCCTCTCTCGTGCAAGCAGTATAACACCCACCACACCCAGTACACTTCTCTGAAAAAAGTGCCAATTTTTTATCAATAACCTTTAACGCTTCATGATTACAAAATTGAGTACACACACCACAAGCCACACACTTTTTATAATTTATATGTGGTCGAAAATCTGAATGTTGCGCCAACTTCCCAGCACGACTAGCCATCCCCATGCCAAGATTCTTAATAGCACCTCCGATACCAGCCATGCCATGACCTTTAACATGAGACAAAACTACTAAGGAATCAAAGAAAGGAATATCCGGTACAAGATAAACTTTCTTAAAGTGCTTCCCGTCAATTTCTACTTCATGTCGTATCTGTCCGTTCAGACCATCCATTATTACAATCGGCGCACCAACTTTATCAAAGGTAAAGCCGTGCTCATAAGCGATATTTAGGTGATCATACGTGTTTGAGCGTTGTCCGTGATAAAGTGTATTTGTTTCTACTAATAACGGTCGCCCTAATCTCTCTTTAATTTTACTGATAACAACTTTCGTCACTTCAGGTTTAATAAAGCCTTCATTATCTTTTTCACCGAAGTGTTGCTTTACTGCCACGATTTTATTTTTTGAAATAATTGAAAGGAGCTTTGATTCATGTAGAATTTGAGAGGTTTTTATTTTTAATTCATCTAGAGACGCTTCTGCAGAAAGGGGAATCATCCATACTTTAGGTTTTTTAAGTTCTTCCATTCTTCCACCTGATAATTAACGACAAACGACAAAACGCTAGCTCACTAAAACGCTTCAAGAACAGATTGTTAGACCTGACTTCCGAGTGTAGGTACTTTTTAAATTTACCAATTTAGGATCAGTTTAGGATACCCACTTTTAGCAAAAATCTGAGTTTTTACCAACATCATAATATTATTGGATTATTATAATCTTAAGATTCAAACACCTTAATCGCAAAGCTCACAACAAAGGAGGGTAATGCTATTATTTTATTGAAAGTAAATGATAACTCTTTTGCTTAGTTAAAAGTGAACTTCTGTGTGATAATAAAGCTTCTTTTAGTACTGCCTTATCCTTGCTCGCATTGGAAAGAACAGCTTTTGCGTAGTTAAGTAGCAAGCGCCTGTCTTCTAATTCATTTTCAAGATATATCTTCATTGATGTAATTTCTGCCAACCGTTCTGCCGTAGCAGCACGCTCCTTCTCTATGGCAGCAACCACAATAGGCTCTGCTTCTTTTAATTTGTCATTGTATTCTCGCACAGCGAAAACTACCTTCTCCTGCTGAGTAGCATCGTTCGGATTATAATAAGCCATCTCCGTTTCCTGTTGAACCTTATACGAAACGGCATTAAGCTCTCTCCAGATCTTATCGACTTCAGGCGAGAATGGAGCAATTTCAGAAACCATTTGATAAACTTTATGCTCTTTTGCATAACGCTTACCACGACCAACCCAGATTACATTTTTATTTTCCTGTAACTTCCCCTCTTTTTTTAGCTCCTTTAATTTCATCTCAAGATTGGCAATTTCCGATTCTTCTTGCTTTAAATTAAAGGTATCATCCCGTATCGGTGCCTCTGAAGATGCTAGACGCTCATCAATCCTCTCTATCCTTTTCTGAAGAGCGTCAACCTCTCCCTTTGACTCAAGTAATCCGATATTTTCTCTGCCAAGTACCTTCGTTAGCGGTGCACTTAAACCTCCCGCTCCATACGTTTCTTGCACTATTTCAGTTGCAGCCAACTCAAGCGCAGTTACCTCAAGTTGAGGCTCAGGTTTTTTAGCCGCTGTTTCTTTCGGAACGGCAATCTCCCCATCGTCTTTCTCCACATCTTCTTTCGGAACAACAACCTCACTATCCTCTTTCGGAGCAGGAACCTCAGTTTCATTAGATATATCTTCATCAAGGACAAGTTGAGGTTCAGGTTTGCTAACGATCTCGTCTTCCGAAATAATAACTTCAGTCTCGTTAGATATATTTTCATCAAGACTCTGCAGGGTATCAGCATCATACTCTTTCGTTGTCTCAATTTTTTCAGGTAGATCATTTTCTTGTTGTAACGGCAACACTTCTTGAGGAGTAACGTTAAGAGCTATATTATTATCAGATATATCTTTCTCATTATCGGACATATCATCATTTTCATAACTTGCACTTAACGCCGCCATAATAGTAGAAGTGGTTGAGAAAGTATTTTTGGAATACGCCATATAAGCCACAACCACACATACAATACAAAACAGCCCGATTAAATTTATAAAGTATCTTCGTGAGTTTTTCTTATAAACTTCTCTCTCTATCTGCGCCGCATTTTCTAATAGAGACCCTGAAAAGATACTTTCAGAATTATTAAGTTCATTCCGTAAAAACGCCCCTTCTTCCGAATAAGATGTTTTCTCTTCAGGTATATTAAAGCTCTCCTCATCCGAAAGTGTTTGATCGAGCTTCTCTGTCGTTTGTGCATCAGCGTGTGTTATTTCATTAGCTAAATTTTCCGACTGCTGGATAGGCTCGTCTTCTAACGTGCCCTCAAAAGTATCATTTGCTGAATCTCCTTCAAGATCATCAACAACACTCAACCCTTCGGCATCAAGCTCTCTCTGTTTTTTTCCAATATTAATACCAAATTCGATGGCTATGCAGGTTATATTATCAACACCACCGTGTTTATTCGCTAAATCAACTAATGCCTGCGCCACATCCTCTGTCGGTGTACTATTAAAAATATTTAAGATCTCCTGATTGTCCACCATATTATAAAGACCATCAGAACATATTAAATATTTATCTCCGTTCATAGGATTTGATGGGCATGGCCAACAATCAACCTCGACTAATGGAGTAGGTCCTAGCGATCTTGTCAGCATGTGCGAAATAGGGTGATTTTCAACTTGCCCTTCCGTAATAGCTCCAGATTTTAAAAGCTCAGATACAAGAGTATGATCTTCTGTTAGCTGTTCAATTCCTCCCTTTCTAATTCGATATGCCCTCGAATCTCCAACATTTAAAACAAACAGTTCAGAATCATGAAAATACAACCCTGCAACAGTAGTCCCCATCCCTGCCAACTCAGGTTGCTCAACACCACGATCAAAAATCGCAGAATTAGCTTGAATAGCAGCAGTCGCTAGATCTTCAACAGTTAAAGAGTTACGCCCTTCGATATATTCAGTAAAAATTCTTACCGCTAATTGCGACGCTACCGCTCCCCCCTTAACGCCGCCCATACCATCAGCCACGATAAAGAGGATATCTTTACCAACTTCAAAGACAGAAACTGAATCCTGATTCTCTACCCGTCGTCGTCCCACGTCACTGCAAATAGAGTAACGTATGTTGTTGAGTACGCTATCTTCGATATGAGGAGCTAAGGTCGCCATTAAAAGTTCTTCGCGTGTTTAAACAAAAAAAGATTATTGATTTATACTTTATTGAAAAGAGATCCGGCAGCATAAACGAGCACCCACCCTCTTCGCAATAAGCAGCACTGATTAGACGTCATCAGAAACGATATAGATTCAGGCATTTACGAAGAAAATGAGGTGGTCTTTTAAAATTGCAACCTTATTTTCCTGACTCCAAAGTGTAGATACTTTCTTCTTTTTAGGACACCCACTTTTAGCTAAATCTTAAGCTTACACTAACGTTTTGATATTATTAAGTTATTGTAATTTTAGAGTTTGGGTGTCCTATTTGTATGCTTTGACCTCCGTCTAAATCTAGCTGATCTTGCTCTGCAATCGCGCCCGTTCCAATTTTTTGACCTACGTCTAGATCTACCTAGTGGGTGGCACCAAATTTTTAACCTCCGTCCAGATCTTTGACCTCCGTCTAAACCTAGCTGATCTTGCTCTGCAATCGCGCCCGTTCCAATTTTTTGACCTACGTCTAGATCTAAGTGATCCGCTTTTCTGTTTCAGCCCCGTTTTATTACCCCTAGTAAGTGAAGAGAGCGTCCTTGAAGGATGAAGATACCTTACTTTACCTTACATATTTCACAAATGGACGTTGTATAATAAAATCTTCGTCATAGACCTGACTAGCTAAACGATCTGCCAAGTTTCTATCTTTTTCAGGACCAGCAAGAACTCTATAAAATTGATCTCCAGCGACACTTGCTGACTCTATAACTGCGGGGAACCCCGTAGAACGCAATTTATACAATACCTCCTTCGCATCTCCCAAGTTCCTAAAAGAACCTACCTGCGCATACCAACCCCTACTTACCTTTTCGACCTGCTCCTGAGGCGGCTCAGGTTTTTTTTCAACATTGCTTAACTTCGGAGTTATCTTTTCCAGCTCCTGTTTCTCCTCTTCTACCTGCTTTTCCCCCTCTTCCTGTTTTTTTTCTTCTTCACCTTCTTTATATTTTTCAGCCTCTTTCTCTTCTAGCGGGCGTAGCAGCTTCCCCAGAGTCTCCTCCTTTTCATCTTGTTGAGAGAGGTCTTGTTGGGATAACGTTTTTTCCAACTGATCTACTTCAGCCTGCCCTAACAACTCTTTTTTATCACCTTCTTTTTTATCACTCTCTTCAATTAAAGCTGCTGCCAGATCCCCTATCATGGGAGCTCCCGCAGCGTCATCTATCGACTTTAAGACAGGCACTTCTCGCTCTTTTTGACTAGAATCGGCACCTTCAGCATGCTTAGATACTGTCCCAAGCTTGGCATAAACATTAGAAACCTGCTCCGGATCTAACTGCTTTTTATACAAATTTCTTACTATCGGATATTTAGGAACTCCAACCAAAGCCTCATTCATAGCATTGTCATATCCGCTTTTTTGCCCAAAATAAAAACCGGACAAATAAGAGACAATCATAAATGCCATCACGACACCAACAATTGCTACCACCCAAAAGATGCTAAGCTTTATTTCCTTCTGCATGAGATTACTACCAAAAGATACACAAGAACAAAAAAGTATTAAGACTCTCCGAGCCAAGTCCCCCAAGTCTTGATTGTATCCGACAATATACTATCTACACCAGTCAAAATCTCTCCAATTTCATCGGATATTTTTCCTTGATCTAGCGCAATCCGCAAAAGCGGATCTCCTGCTACCTCCAAAACACCGTATAAAAACTGAGACAAAACCAGAACATACTCTCGAACATTCCCATTTAACGCCGCATCCTTCAGAAAAAACGGCAAGAAAAAGCCTCTCCTCATAAGAAAACCTAATTTTTCAGGAACTTTTCTATAATCAGGGACAACAGAAGCGCTTTTCTTTAAAGACAATCTTTTAAATCTAATAGCGAGAGAGCTTAACAACCATAAAAGATTATCACTCTCGGCGAACTTTGCCGTACAAAGTTGCAAATCCACACCTTGCTTCTCCCCTGCTAAATAAAAACACAAAGCCATTAAATCTTTTTCAGACCATTCTTCAAGGTTTTTAAGGTCAGACAGGTCATCACACCCTGATAGCCAGCCCCGCTGCGGACAAGATAATTGAACGTTATCACAGGTAGCAACTTTCTCATGATATAACTGATTAAACTCTCTCTTTTTGATTGACGAAGGCGCTAGCCATAAGTGAGTCTTAACTTCTTTTCTATCTTCAAGAACAGAATATAACTCTTCTTTAAGCTCCACACCTGAAAGTTCTTGCATCTGCTTTATCTGCCAAAAAATCTCGGAATAAATTTTCTTTAATGAAATCTCATCTTCAAAATTAAGAACTTTTTTCGCTCCAAAGGTAATATCAGTAGCAACTCCACAGATACGTGCAGAGACAAAATGCAACGCAGCTAAAGCACTCAATCTAAAAAACTCATCTTTAGAGGCATATCTTGAAAATGAAGGAAGCACGACGGAGATCTTCGTCGGCAAAGTTTCTGTAACGACACTAAAAGACCTCTCCCGCTCATCCCAACTTTCCGCTAACGGCACTAAAAAAGCATTTAAAAAATCGTTCTCAAAAGAACACTGCCCTGAAAAATTCGTCGGTAGATTCGCAATAATTTCAGCCGCCACTTGGGCAGGTGAACAACGCAAAAACTTACCTATCCTTTGCGGACAATCACTAACAACATCACCATACGAAAGAGAAAGTACCGGAACAAAGAAGGCATCTCCGAGATATTCCGGCCAAAGTTTTTGCACTGTCTGTTTCAATTCAGCATTAGCTTTAAGAAAACTCATTTTTAGATCTCACAAAACAAAGGTGTTAAGTTTCTCCTGTGTAATATCCGTAATATCTTTTTTTTCAGTAACGACATAAGAGTTGTATTACTTCCCAGAGCTACACAGATCAACACACTTTTTTATAAACTTTTTACCGAGTTGATATTTTAATTGATATCCGACTCTCTGTTCAGAAGTAGCAAAAGAGTACGCCCTTGCCATAAAGTATAAGAACCTCTCTTCTAAAGGATATATCACTAAATCATTCAAGGAATGAAGAAAATCATTTATAGACCTTGCATCTACAAGATCTAAAAACATAAAGACATCATAGCGATCCAATAAGTAAAAAATAGCTACTGGATCTTTTTCCACCGTGATTTTCTGAATCTCTTTAATTAAACGTGTGCCTGAAACCGTTTTTAACGCCCCTGTTTCCACCCCCTCTACAAGAAGCCTTTCAGTTTTCTTTTCAAAAGATCCTCCTATCCTCACACTGTAACGACAGCCGCGAAAAATTCTAGTCGGGTCGTCAAGAAAGCTTTTGTCGTGCAAAACACGGATCTGATTAAACTTCAGATCTTGTTTACCATTAAAAAAATCTAAGATGGCGTGCTCTGCTTGTAGTGTAAGATGACCTTTTTCAATACAATCTATAAACTCTTCCAACGAAAGAGCCATAGCATTGATAGAAAAGTCTCTCCGTTTTAGATCTTCAACAACACTTGCAGCAGTTACAGTCGGTAAGGCTCCGCCCCTTTCATAGTATTCACTTCTTGCCCTTGCAATATCGATCTCCTTACAAGGTAACCACTTAGAAGGCAATTCAACTTTTACTGACATAAAAGATGTGAACTTTTGCAATTTGCCGTCCACAATACTCGTAACACGTTTAGCTAATGTTGAAACTTCTCCATCAAGCACAAGATCAATATCATTACTTCTAAACGGCTTCTCCCCCAGAAGGTCTCTGACACCACCTCCAACAACAAAAAGAGAAAGATTCAATGTCGCTGCTTCTTTTTGCAATATTTGCAAGAGATCTTTATAAGTGCCCTCTATCATCAGATCTTATTTATCAACGTTGTAATGTTTTAAAAAACTTTGTATGCCTTGCGCCATCCCAAGCGCTAAATCCTTTCTAAACTCCTCTTTTCCAAGTTTTTCTCCCTCTTTCTGATTACTAATAAAAAAGAGTTCGGCTAATACACAAGGCATATGAGTACCTACCAAGACATAAAAAGGAGCCTTTTTAACCCCTCTCCCTTTTATAGCACTCCAATTCCGTTCCATCTCAGAAATAATTTGATCATGTAGATCCTTTGCAAGAGCAATGGAATCTTCCAACTTCGCATTTTGAATCATCTCACTCAACATCATATAAAGATCTGCCGCAGCCCCTTCATACTTAATTGAAGCATTTTCACGTTCCGCCATTTTAATGGCTGCACTATCTTGCGTATTATCTAAATAATACACCTCAACTCCTGCAGCTTTTGCATCTTCTGAAGCATTAATATGCAGACTAATAAAGAGATCAGCGTTATAACTATTGGCAAAAGCAGTTCTTTCAGAAAGCGGAATAAACTCATCAGTTCTGCGAGTTAATTTTACTACTATCCGAGGATCTTTTTCTAAGATCTCTTGTAATTGTAAAGCGATCGCTAGCACCACATCTTTTTCAAGGAGTCCCCCTACTCCAACAGCACCGAAATCTTCTCCGCCATGACCTGGATCAAGCACAATCAGGATTTGCCCCTCCTTTTTAGTATGTCGTGTAGTAGTAGCTTCCTGCTTAAACGGTAAATTATCCTTTATCTGCGCTATTCTAATTAACGCCACATCGTGCATATCAGAATCTTGAAACTCTTGAACGATCTTCTGATACAAAGCTAGCGCCGTCTCTTTATCCGACCAATCAGAGAGATAAATTTCAGCGCGTCGCTTAATTGCATCATCTGCCAAAGGAGAATCCTTATATTTTTCACTAAGCTCCGTCAGCAAAGTATTAACTTGTTGCAATCTCTTGGGCTCACCGTGAAAGCGGTAAAGTTGTTCGATTAAAATGCTAGCATTATTCAAAGCTGAAGCGGCACCGTCAGCTTGCGGGTTTTTATTAGCGTAACTGATAAATTCATCCGCCAACTTTTCCCAATCAGAAACTTTTTCCACCTCAGAATCAGTATTTCGTAAGCGTAGATAACGTTCCTTTAAACCTTTAAAATACACTTCGTTTTGCTGTGCTACAACCGTTTCAGGTATCACATTAAGTAAAATAAAGAACAAAATAGAAAAGAGTTTCTGCATTATAATTCCTTTGCCTGTTTCTGTAACTTAGCTAAGAGGTTTAATGAATCCAACGGCGTCATACTATTTAGATCAATATCTTCAAGAAAAGTAGCTAATTTTTGTAGGTCTTGATAATCAGGTGGTGGCACCACTTTAACGACAGGGGTCGGTGGAAAAAGCTCATACTGCGCAGAAGGTGTTTCCCTCTCTCTCTTTACTAATTGTTTTTTAGATCTATCACAATCTATCTTATCATCTGAAGTGTGTAACAAATCCTTAGCTCTTTCAAGTAAACCTTGTGGTAAGCCTGCTAACTTAGCAACCTCCAAGCCATAAGAACGATTGGCTGGGCCTTTACAAATTTCATGAGTAAAAAGCACGTCATCGCCGTTTTCTACAACACCGACAGAGAGATTTTGCACAACCGAATGATAACAATCCAACTCCGTTAATTCATGAAAATGCGTTGCAAAAAGGGTTCGGCAAGATATCTTCTCAATGATCCATTCCAGAATAGCTCGCGCAATAGCGCGTCCATCAGCCGTCGCCGTTCCACGCCCTATTTCATCAATCAATAAAAGTGATCTTTCACTTGCATTAGTTACGATATGCGCAGCTTCACGCATCTCAACCATGAAAGTCGATTCGCCTTCCAGCAAATCATCAGATGCGCCCATGCGTGCAAAAAGTTTATCAACGATCCCGATTATAGCACGTGTTGCGGAGACAAAAGAACCGATCTGCGCCATAACTGTTATCAACCCAGCTTGTCTTAAAAAGGTTGACTTACCGCCCATATTAGGACCCGTCAACATTACGCATTGTAAGGTAGGCGATAGGCTTAATGAATTAGCGATAAAAGATCCTTTTAATAACCTTGCCACAACAGGATGTTTCCCGTTTTCTATGTCCAAAATATTATCTTCAACAATTGTCGGACAAACATACCCCTCAAGATCCGCCACATCAGCAAAACTTAACAAGACATCGAGTTGACACAATTTGGCATAAACAGCACGGAGTTGCAGACAATACGGAGTTACTTTTGAACGCAATTCTTCAAACATTTTACGTTCAAGATCATATTGTCTTGACTCAGCACTTAAGACCTCCTGCTCCATCTCTTTTAGGTCTTGAGTGATAAACCTTTCGGCATTAACTGTCGTCTGTTTTTTTATATAACGTTCAGGCACCTTAGCAAGGTGTGTTTTTGTAACCTCGATAAAATATCCGTGCACATTATTAAAGCGAATCTTTAAAGACGGGATCTCTGTAATTTGACGCTCTTTTGCTTCAAGTTCTGCAATCCAAGAACGTCCTTTTTTTCGAATATGTCTCAGATGATCCAACTCTTCATTGCAACCTTCTTTAAAGATCCCCCCTTCCTTACAGTGTGACGGCGGAGCATCTATAAGATCTTTTAAAATTTCATCGTTCAATTCAGAAGAAACAGTTAGTCCTTGTGCGATCTCTTTTAAACGCGCGCTATTATTTTCACCAGTAGCAAGGTGTTCTAAGACATTTTTCAAAGTTGGTAGTTGCGTTAAAGAATCTCTTAGCGCTGCCAATTCTCTCGGCGTCGCAATATTTAGTTCAACCCTAGCAGCGATTCTCTCAAAATCACTGATGTATTTTATTACAGTCCTGATCTGATCAGACTCGACCTTATTATTGAGGAAACTCCGAACGGCATCTTGACGTGCTAAGATCTCACCTTTTTCTGTTGAAGGATTTAAGATCCATTCTCTTAACAGTCTAGCACCTCCGACAGTTTTAGTATGATTCAAGACACTAAATAAAGTGCCAGCAGAATCTCCATCTTTAGAATTTTGCACCAGCTCTAAAGTTCGTCTAGCAGAAGCATCGATACTCATAATATTCGAGACATCACGGATGGAAACTTTTTGGAAAGGAAGCTCTACATTAACCGTAGTCTCATCAACAAAATCTACCAATAGACGCACAGCTTTTTTAGCGTGCACTCCGAGCGCAGCATATCCACTCAGCGCTCCCATACGAGCTCCCTCTCTCAGTTCTGCATAGCGCGGATTTCTAAACTTAAGCGCTGCACCTCTATTATTTTCCTCAAGGCGTCTAATCCAAGTAGATCTTTTATCAAACTTCTGATCGGAAACCTCTTTTGGGATAATAATTTCTGCCGGAGTAAGCTTTGACAATTCCGCCACAAGCACCCCTCTGTCCAGAGCCTCTCTAACAAAGATCTCCCCTGTTTGCACTGATGAATATGCTATCGAAAACGCTTCTACACTTTCAGAAGTCGGATAAACAGCTGCGATGATAGGAGCCCGATCGCCCTCTAGATCGCACTGCAATGTAATTCCTGGTGTAACTATTCGATCCAGTTTTCTATCTATTCCACTTTTTGTCTCCGTGCTTTCACATTGCGAAACCAAAGCTATGGAAAAACCCAACTTTAAAAGTCTCTCCAGATAAGATTCAATAACTGGGATGGGCACCCCTGCCATCGGAACAGGATCAGGCGCGTTCTTGGTACGGCTCGTTAAGGTTAAGTTAATAGCCTCTGCAATCGTGACGGCATCTTCAAAAAATGCCTCATAGAAATCTCCGACCTGAAACAACAAGATACAATCTGAATATTGTTGTTTAAATTCCAGATACTGCCTAAGCATCGGAGATAAATTTTCTGATTGCTCCGCTACATTCATCAACAACCCCACTTAATAGCCTCTAAAAGGTAACAGCGAAAAAGCTAATCGAATGCTTTCACTCTTTATCTTTTCACCATATCTTATTATTTACACGTATATTTTCAAGGATCTCTGCTGAACGAATTTTGTTTAGAGATCTCTCTTCATCTTACATTTAACTCTTTAAAAGTGTCGGTATTTTCACTCTCTTAAGGGGATAGCTACTGCTAGAAGCACAGAAAAAGTAATAAAAAATCTCGTCTTAAAATGGAGATACTGCGGAGTCTCTAGCCCCTTTCTAAAAACTCTTAAATTTAAAGAACTCCGCACCTTACCTTTGTTTTTGACCTTATATATATGATCAAAATCTAGAACTCCCTGCTAAAAATGATGTGCTAAGGTAATTTTATTTTTTGACACAACTAATAAAATACAATATTTTTAGATAGTTACTCTTTTTTACTTAAGACGCTCTCCTATTTATGCCGACTATAATGGATACAATAGAGGCAGAAGAAAGAGATTTGCAGATATGACAAAGAAAGGGCTGCGTTGGTTTTGTTGCCGATTTCATGTATAGCATCATTCTCACACTGTCCGTTTGCCATTATATTTTATTTTTAATTGATAGAGGTCGTAGCACCCTGCTTAGTGCAGTAGCTTATTTTTGATTTTGGGATACGATGATTCATCAGATTGAAATTTGGATACTTGAACTTATCCGCTGGTATTTTAATTCCAGTTTCGTATTTGCCATACCATCTATCGTCCTCATCATTGTCCTCCTCTTTTTGCAGTTTTCACATCAAAACAAAAACCCTCTCCCTGGCATTGGTGCCATTCTACTTTGTATTGTCGAATTCTTTCACCTAGTTGAAAAATTCCAGGTAAGAGCTGATCTCTACTTTACAGACTTAATCCATCAGATGGAGATGCCATCACCATCTTCCTTTGGAAAATTGCCTTTTGGCTTCGAGCAGATCTTCACTATCTTTGTTGGAAAAGCTGAAACTCGAACTTACCTTGAAGAGTTAATTTTTGTTATTTTTGCCACCTACTTTATACTTTTTCTAATAGAGGGTAGGAAGGATTATAAAAGAACTGGTGTCATACTCGGAGATTTCTCCATAAAAGATATCGTGAGTGGCTTTAATAATGAGGATCGTCGTCCTATCCGTTCAAAATCAAATGAGCTAGGTTCCGGAGATTTAGCCAATACAGATCAGATTATAAAATGGACAAAACCATCAGGTTCAAAAGGAGATACCTGTTTGCCAGTTACTGATCTGCGCGGAAGCGACGGTATCTCGCTACGTTCCGGAGAGCTAGTCTGGCCAGCCGGAGAAAGGAATCGTCATATTTTAGCTATTGCAAAAACCGGTAGTGGAAAAACCTCCCGTTTAATCTTACCGATTCTTTATAGCGATTGTCTTTGCCAAGATCGTTCCACTATCGTGATCGACTCAAAGCCTGAGATGTGGCGCAAATTGGCTCGCATGACTCGTGAATATAATCCTGAAAAAAATATCATGCTCTTCAACCCGTTAGATATTTCACGAAGCATGAGTTGGAATATTTTAAGTAAGATTGAAGATGACACCGACTGTAAACTAATCGCTAACACCTTGATCATGGCAACAGAGAATCCATCTGCTAAAGGTGACAGCCCTTTCTTTAGGAACAACGCTCTTTCGATTTTAAATGCTATCATGGTCGGCTTATTGCGAGATCCTGATGAAACCTTATCAATGCCGAGGATCCACGAATTGGTACAATCTGGTATGAAGCCACTTTGTGATTGGTTGGAATCTCATCCGGAAGCATTCAGGACTTCCAGAACCTTTGTTGAATTGGCTAGATCAGAATCTCAAAATGCTGACACGATTATGTCGGAGTTGGGATCCCGCTTAAGCGCTTGGGACCTACACGCTGTTCGTGCCACTACTGCCAAAGATGAATTGGATATCAAAAAGCTAATTACCGAACCAACCCTCTTCATCGTTGAGTTCAGAGAATCAGAATTAGAGATGTTACGACCGTTGGCGAACGTAATTGTTATTGAGCTTCTAAGATTCTTAACGAAACAAGCCGAGTTCTGTCCTGGATCTAAATTACCACGTCCTGTCGGTTTAGTTATTGACGAGTTTGCTTCTGCACTAGGTCGCTTGCCTGATATTCACGTCAAGTTAAACACATTGCGTTCCCGTAATGTTAGTATCGTGGCAGCAATTCAATCAATCGCACAGATAAAATCGAACTATGGCGATACAGCAGATTCCGTATTAGCTGGTTTTAGCTCAACTATTTTAATGCCGTCTTTGGATGTCCAAGATGCAGAGTGGGCATCGAAAGAATCAGGTCAGATGACTATTCGCTTTCAAACCGCATCTACCGGTAGTAACCGAAAGATTATTGAGTGGTTTGCTAGTAAAAACGTCGGCTCTCAAGAACAGGTACAACAACGTGCTGTTTTAACACCAGACGAGATCGGACGTCCTGCCGATAACCGCGCTACCTTTTTCATGCCGAATACCCCACCCTTTCAAGGTTTCTTGGTGCCATTTTTCAAGATTCCGGAGATGCTCAAACGTCTAACAGAGTTTGATAACGATAAAGATGAGCTCTTTTTACGGGATGCGCCGATCGATTATGTAGATGCTCCCCCTGCTCCACCAGCTGCCAAACAGAACGCTGCTGCTTCAGGTGGGCTGCCTGCAGGTATCTCCAATACAGCAGGTTGGACAGATGAACAGCTAGCAAAGAAGCTTGATGAAGTTAGAGCCAGCCTTGATTGGGATAATACCACAGGGAGCGCTAGAAAATGGTGGGAAGCTTTTGAGAATGAAAATAAGCACCGTCTGGCATTGGTGCTTAGATTGGCTGAAGAGCTAGCTAACCGTAAAGCAACAATTACGGAATTCTTTCTCGCCTACGTTTACAGTAACACAGATAATATCCAAGCGAATTTATACTACCTTGACTACTCTCGCTTAAAGAAAGAGGAAGAACGCAAACGTAAAGAAGCTGCAGCAGCTAATCCGTAGACTAATACCGTTTTTACCCCCCCCCAAAAAAAAAACTGACCCCCTACTGGTGGGTGGCACCAAATTTACCAGCATTCTTTTAAGCCAAGATTCTGCACTGGTGGGTGGAGCCGTCCTTGCTGGTGGGTGGCACCAGATCTGCAGACCCTACAGTTGCAGCCCGTTCAGCCGTCCTTGAAGGGTGGCACCAGATCCAAGCCCCGCTGCCAATTAGGACACCCACCTTTAACTGGTGGGTGGCACCAAAACTGCCAGATTTTAAGCTTTTGATAACATCTTGATATTACTAGCGGCACTGGTGGGTGGCACCAGTTTTTTAACCTCCGTCCTTGAAGGGTGGCACCAGTTTTTTCCCGCTGCAATTTGCAGCCCGTTCAGCCGTCCCTGAAGGGTGGCACCAAATTTATCCAGTCGCCTAAGCCATCAAAGCAGCAAAAAAGAAGGGTGGCACCAGCGTCTAGCTGCCCAAACCGGTGGGTGGCACCAAAACTAACCATCTTTAGTTAGGTGCTAACATATTGATTTTAAAGGCTTCATTCTTTTAAGCCAAGATTCTGCACTGGTGGGTGGCACCAAATTTTTGACCAGTGCTGCTGGTGGGTGGCACCAGATCCAAGCCCAGCCAAAGTCAGCAGATCCCGTCTTACTAGTGGGTGGCACCAAGACTGCCGAACACCAGATCTGCAGCCCGTTCAGCCGTCCCTGAAGGGTGGCACCAGCGTCTAGCTGCCAGATCCAAGCCCCGCTGCCAATTAGGACACCCACCTTTAACTGGTGGGTGGCACCAAAACTGCCAGATTTTAAGCTTTTGATAACATCTTGATATTACTAGCGGCACTGGTGGGTGGCACCAGTTTTTTAACCTCCGTCCTTGAAGGGTGGCACCAGTGCTGGAACCAGTGCTGGAAGAAATTTTATATAAAAAATTAGGCTTTCTTTTTAGTCGTTGTGGCTTTTTTGGACTTTCCTGTTTTTGTTTCTGTCTTCGTTGTTTTCTTCGGCTCTTTAGTTTTCGGCTCTTTAACAACCCCTTTAGCAACCGTTTCTTTTTTGGCAGCTTTTACTTTTTTAGAGCTTTTTTCTGCCTTCTCCTTCTCTACAGCCTTAACTTTTTTTGAGCTTTTTTCTGCCTTTTCTACACCTGTTACTTTTTTAGAACCTTTTTCTTTTTCTGTCTTTTCTACATCTGTTGCCTTTTTCGTGGTTGTGGCTTTTTTCGTGGTTTTTTTCTCTTTTGTCTTACCTTTATCAGAGCTAGCTTCACGGTCTACCTTATCACTCTCAGACCCTTTTACATCGATACTATCACTAGAACCTGTCTTCTTAGAATCCGCCGATTTTTCGGTATTCTCACTTGAGGAGTTCTTTGCTTGCGCTCCTCTTAAGATCTGCTCACCAAAGTTTAGCTTTTGCTGCTCATAACGCTCCATGATCCCTTCAAGCTCTTCTTTCTTGCTCGACCAAGTACATCCATCAATGCTAAACAACAAAACGGAGCCGCCACCAAAAGAAACTTCTTTTTCTAAATACTTGATTTTCTTAGCCATTTACCATTTCACTCGAAAAAAATACACCGCTGATGTAATTAGTTCGATGAAAGAACAATGCACTGCGATTCACAAAAAGCACTAACTTCTAATCAAAAAAAAACGGAGACGACTCAAGAATAAGCCACCCCCGTTTTCTTAACTAGCAACGCATTTTTATTACTGCGCGATAGCGTCCTGTGCAGCAGGTGCCGCTGCAGCATCAACATGCACTTCAACACGACGATTAATCGCACGTGCCCAATCTGTCTGCTCTTCAAAGATCGGTTTTGATTTTCCAAACGTCACGGTTGAAACACGCTCAGGTGCGATCCCTAAAGCTAACAACTCCTGACGAACCGCTTCAGCTCTATCAAGTCCAAGCTTCTCATTGTACTCAGGTGTACCGATGTAGTCAGTATGCCCCTCAAGCACAACATTAACATCACCGGAATCTTGAAGTAATTGTCCGATCTGTTTTACACGACCTCTGCCAAGATCGTTCAAAGCACGAACATTAAAATCGAAATTAACATCTGGGAAATAAATATTGCGCTCACCCCCCTGATCTGGATTTAACGCCGTCACTTCAGCAGTATTACCAGCCTCAAGATCTGCGTAATTATAAGGGGAGATAGAACGACAATCCGGCACACTGGAATCACCAGAGAAACACTCCGGGTTTCTGAAGTCATACGGCTCACGATACCCCATAACACTCCGCGTCGTTTCAGTAGAAGATGCAAAGTAACTTAATGGTCTAAAAAACACCTCACGCGCAACCCAACCTATCGGGTGCACTACGTAAGCTAACACTCGCAAAGGATGAGACTCACTCTCACGATAGCGTGGTGCGGTATGATAGCTCACTATCCCATTATCAGCAGGAAGTTTATCTTGTGCTGAAACAACACAAGGAAAAACAGCCAAAACACTTAAAACCAATAAAACTTTAATTTTCGTTGCCATTCCCAATCTCTCAAAAGGATTTCACAAAATTGTCACAATCCCCGCCCCCTTCGCAACTAATCAAATCACAGCAAGGAACAGGACACCCCACTACGGAGAACGCACTCCCCATGGCAAAAACTCCACCACGGTAAGGATATTTAGAGACGCCTTTTTCGTCAAGGGTAGAAATCTACGAGACATATAGATTCACTTCACGGAATAAAGGTCTCAAAAACATCTCTATCCTCCCTGCTAGTATTCTCTTTCTCGTTGACTTTAGCAAGGTATTTTATGCGGTTACCACCTTACAAAAAATACTTTCTTAATTCCACGAAACTGCAGATACCGACTCGGCATCTTAAGATATAGCTACTGTTGTATAAATTTAAGATTTTTCTAAAAAAATCAGTACAAAAAACCTAAGGTGCTAAAATTATGAGCAAAACTAGCAAAATGATGTTTTATTCATTAAATATTTACAACATAAGAGTCTCCATTCTCTTAGGGTTATCAGCATTGCTACTCAATGCCCTGCCTAATATTACAGAACCTGAAACGGTCTTCATCGGGAATATCTGTATCTTTATCTCAGCTCTGATACTCCCCCCTTTCTATGCCGCCGTTACAGCGATTTTAGGTTTACTGCCTCACGTCTTTATTTCAGAGATAAACCCGATCTGCTTCATTCAAGCATTTATTTTGACAGTGGTTATTTCATCTTTCATAAAAAGAAATCCGAAGATCCCTGCTTATCTTATAGCGATCCCACTTCTGTGTATTTTAATACCGGCACAATATTACTTATCGCGTGCAAATTTTTTTGCTCCCTTATCACCACAAGGCAGTGCCTTAAATCTTCATAACCTCCTTATAGCCGGTTATAGCGATACCCTCTTTGTTATAATCGCCGGTACCCTCTTGCTAAATAATGATATCTGGAACTTTTTAACGAAAAAGCCCCGTAACATCAGACTTTCATATTTATTATACCACACCATCCCTTCAGGGCTATTAACTGCATCTCTACTTGTAATTATTGTGAGTGGACTAGAATCTACCGCTAGCATCCTCAGCATATTCTTCTTTTCGATCTTCATCAGTATCGCTTTAGCAAAATTTTTAGCAAAAGCGATCGAAGATAATTCCGGATCTTTAATTACAGAAAAAACATTTGAACACCACCGCAGCACGGCTTTTTCTGGAACTTCAAGCGAGTTCTGGAAAAGAAAAAGCACCAGCACAGGAGAGATCCCATTCCCTAGTGTCTTAAATACAACCACAACCTCTTCAACAAAAAATAAAAGTATCAATAGCAATACGGGAGTCTGCGCCATTGACAAAAACGGTGTCGTCCTATTTTTAAACAGACAATTTAAAGAATTACTGCACGTAACACACCCAACACCCCTCGGACAACCGTTAGCTGAAATAGGAATAGAAGAGGGTGCACGGGATGATATCTTACAACTTGTCTCTAGAACTATTAAAAGCGGCTCTCGTAAAATAGAGATAAAGTTAAATTCTCTTCCGGAGAAGCTCCGTTTTTATGAGATAAGAGCTGAGTTTTCAGAAGATCTGCAAGCGATCTCATTAAGCGACAACAATGACGGTGTCGTTATAAAAGTCAAAGACATCACTAATCGAAGAGCACTGGAAAGTCATATGATTCGTGCGCAACGACTTAATTCTATCGGCAACATCGTCCGCGGAATGACTCACGATTTTAACAACACCCTTGCTTCCATTATCGGACAGGCGAGCTGCGGCACATGGAGCACCAACAAAGAGGAGATGCTCCGTTACTTTGAGTCAATTATTACAGACTGCGAAGCAGCTGGAGAAGATGTCCGTCGGTTATTAGATTTTGTTGAAGAGAAAGAATCTACTATAAAAGCAGTTAATCTGGGACAACTTTTAAAAGATCATTTAGATCTCTTTAAGAGACTAGTCGGAGAAAAGATAGAGTTGGTTTATAACAATAACACAAGCGCCACCACTGTTTCATGCGATCCACAACTAACCGTTCAAGCTATTATCAATATACTTATAAATTCAAAAGAAGCATTTGCAGGAAACAAAGGAAAGATCTCCATCAATGTTAGTAATGAAAAAATAGATGGTGAGATCGCCGATCTGATCCCTGGTGGAAAAGCAGGTACATTCTGTCAACTCTTAATAGTCGATAACGCACAAGGGATGAACTCCGAAGTTCTATCTAAATGTTGCGATGCCTTATTCACCACTAAAACATCAGATGGACATTCAGGACTGGGGTTAACTATGGTTTACGGAATTATGCGCTCCTTCGAGGGGTTTCTTGCCATAGAAAGTAACGTCAATAAAGGTACCAGCATTTCACTTTATTTTCCTCAATCAAAAGTTTGCGAAATGCAGGTGGAAGAGCCTCTCACCACTCAAAAATCTCAATCTCTAAAGGTCAGTCCCAATAAAGAGAAGATTCTCGTTGTAGATGATGACAGTAGTATTAGGAATGTCGTTTCAACAATGCTTTCAAAACTGGGATATAGTGTCAGCATCTGTGAAAACGGTGCTGAAGCTTTAGCTAAATTATCTAAAGAAAAAATAGATCTGCTCTTAACTGATTTAGCAATGCCTGGTATGACAGGAGTGGAGTTGGTTAATGAGCTTAAAGCGAAAAATATCCCAACTAAAACGATAATAATGACTGCATACAACATTGATGAAAATCAATTTGACGATACGGCAACTTTACTCTCGAAACCATTTGACATAGAGACATTATCTCAAGTTGTACACAACTCCATAACAACTTGAAAAAGATAAGGTGGCGCATGCAAAAACTACTGATCGTCGATGATGATACCGTTATTCAAGCATTATTAAAGGACTACTTTGAAGCTCTCACTTATGAAGTAACAGTTGCAGCTTCTGCTACGGAGTGTTTAGAAAAGTTAAGAGACTCACTTTACGATGCTATATTGATGGATTTTCAGATATCAGATATGGATGCCACCGAACTACTCACAACTATCAAAAGTGACAATCTGAAACGATCAACTAAGATAATTATTATTTCCGGAAACGAGCAGGCACAAGAATTAATCGAAGATAAAGGACTCTTTGCGGAAGCTTACATTACAAAACCTTTTACACCTAAAGAGATCCTGACAAAGATAAACGAATTGCTAATTTAAAAGCTTATTCTCTAACTGCTTAAAACTTAACGCCTCAGCTAACTCAAATATATCTTTGCGGTTATCGCACTTAGCAGATATCTGCACACGTATACTCTTCGGCATCTTTACAAAAAGAGAACAGGTGTGGTCTTTTAACTCATAAAACTTTCCTTCAAATTCCCCTTGCACCTGTAGATCTTCTTGCACTTCAACCGGAAGTCGCGGTGGCTCAATATTTTTATAATCTTCAAGCAGCCCTACCTCTGCTTCCGCTAGATACAACGGTCGCGGGATATATACCACCGTTAAAACTTTTCTATCATCCTTATTCTGAAAGGTTCTCTTAATCTTCAAGACTTTAGTCGAAAAAGGTGTTTCCGTATTGATCAACTTAAAATCAAACCCTCTAACACCGAACCAAGAAAAAAGAAGAGTATATGACTTTCTATCTTTAAAAAGCTTACTATAATTACTTCCGTCATCATAGACGCCACCTAAGTGCGTTCTTTTCGAAGACAACTCATTTTCAATCTGTCTATAAGAACTTGAATCAGTTATGGTTCTTATATCAATTCCATCTGCTTTGGCGCACTCATTCCTTCCCAAACCGAAAAGCATAATAAATAAGATTATGAAGATAGTTTTAAACATATTTTCTCTTAGATCTTTTTTTAACTCTGTTATGCAAGATTTTAATAATAAGTTGATTTAATTTGCATTACATAAATCAGATTTCACCATCAGCACGCTTTGAACGGAGTCGTTTACGCAAACGCCCCAAACGTGTTGCTGGTCCCTGACTACGCTCTATACAAAATTTCTGTATAGATTCAAGTAGCCCCTCCTCTCCTCCTTTAGAAAATGTCTTTGCTAATTCTGAAGAACGTCGCAATCCGTTTAAAGCTCTCGGCAGTTCACGTTTAGCAGTCTCAAATTGCTGCGCCTGTCGAATAATAGTAGCCGTGATATCTAAAGACTGCATCAGAATTGCTACTAAAGCTTCATTCCTATCCTTTGCATTTAACACAACTTCCGCTATCGGCTCACCTTTTGTAGCGTTTACAATAGCATCGTCAACAGATTCAGCAGTAAACGGTTTTACCAAATATCCTTTAGCTCCTAAAATAAAGAGATCAAAAACATCATCAACATCAGGTTCAAATGATGTAGGAATCATTATAATTTCAGGCATACACTCCATGATCTTCTTCACAAAATCAACAACGGGCATATTAGTCGGTCGCGCATCAAAAATTAGATGCGTAAAGTGACGCTGCTCTAATTTCTCAAAAGCTCCTATATGGGTTGAGACATCGCTTAACCCGCCGAAGCCAAGATCTTTTAAGCAACTTCGCATATTGCTTCTATCGATAGCATCCGGCTCAACAATGAGGACACAGGCCCTACTCCTTTCCAACGGTCCCATAGAGAGTGACTGATCAAAGCTTCCCATATAATCGAACCCCGTAGAAAAAAATCAAACCCTTTAACTTCGTAGGTATCTGATAACCATACTAAAAGTTAAGACAGAACAAAACGCACCCCTTCGTCAAGATCAATAAATATTACTACATTTTGCCATCTCTTCTACTTGTATCGTCAATAAATTAAGAGCACTTAACGATCGGATGAGTTATTTTTAATTTTTTATATAATCGTGCTAAAATTGGTAAATTGCTTTTTTAAAACGACAAACTTAAGCTAAAAAACATGAATAGCACTATGAATTGTTTAAATATCATCTGTTTTGGAGATGTCGTCGGCAGAGGTGCCAGAAGAGCCTTAAAAGCCCTCTGTCCTCAACTTAGAGAGGATTTTAAGGCTAATTTAATTATTGCCAACGGCGAAAACGCCGCAGGCGGGGTCGGACTCGATACCGGCACAGCTTTAGAATTAAGATCTGCAGGCATAGATATCATTACGTTGGGAGATCATGCTTGGCAAAAAAAGGATTTTTTTGAATATCTCGACAAGCACACCGATCACTGCATTCGTCCAGCCAATTACCCTGCGGGCTGCCCTGGAAGAGGCTGGACCACCCTTGAAGTAGCAGGACACAAGATCGGCATTATCAATCTGTTAGGGCGTATTTTTACAACAAATGGACTGGATTGCCCGTTTAAAACAGCAGAAAAGATACTTAACGAAGATCTGGCAGATTGTCGGGTCATTATATGTGATATTCACGCTGAAGCGACCTCCGAAAAAGTGGCTTTCGCAAAATTTTTTGACGGTAGGTTCTCCCTGATCTTTGGTACACACACCCATGTTCAAACTGCTGATGAAAGGATTCTCGCAGGTGGCACAGCTTACATCACAGATCTCGGTATGTGTGGCAGTGAAAATGGCGTTATCGGAATGGATACAAAAACAGCTATCTCTCGCTTCCTGACAGGGATCCAGTACGCTTACAAAATAGCGAAAGGCGATACACAACTTTCCGGTATCTTCTGCAAAATAGATCTTGATACGGGGAAGGCTATATCTATCGAACGTCTTGCTATCCCCTATACAGAGGAAAAGTAGCCCTTACCACTGTAAAAACTTTACAGGCAAAGACTCGTTAGACAAAATCCAAGGCAATCAATTCTCCATGCTCATTTACAGGTGGATTTTTCGGAAAAGTTACTCGCATAGTTGTGCCTTGCCCTAATTTACTGGTTACTTCAACGTTGCCTCCATGCGCAGTAACAATACTTTTTACGACAGAGAGACCTAATCCTGAGCCCGCCACGCTGTTGTGTCGTTCTAGACGGGTAAAACGTTGGAAGATCTGCGTAACCTCAGACGGCTCCATACCAGAACCTGTATCAGAGACATCCACCCTAATACCGCCATCATCACACTCACCATAGGATAACGTTACACTCCCCCCACGTGGCGTAAACTTAAAAGCATTATTTAACAAGTTTCCGAGCACACGCTCAAACCCAACTCGATCTAAAAACACTCGCTCATCACCGCAATCGCATAAATTAAATATAACGCCCTTAGCTGCCGCAATAGTCATATAATTAGCAGAGACGTTATCGATAGCCTCTTTTAAGGAGGTATCAGCAGGTTTCATAATAAAATTTCCCTCCTGCAAACGACGCGTACTTAGGAATTCATTGATTAAATTAATCATCCCTTGTGCAGAAGAACCTATCCGTAAAGCGATCTCATTAACCTTACTCCCTTTCTCCGTTAAGTCTTCTAAGATCTCTGCTGAGAGTGAGATCGCCCCTAACGGCCCTTTTAAGTCGTGCGTTGTTGTTGAAAGCATTTCACGTTGAAACTTTTCACGTCTCTTGTTCTCCGTTATATCTCGAATCCAAACAACCCAACCACCTGTCGCTGTATCAGAAACTGCTGCCAAACTTAGATCATACGCTGCCGCATCATCACAAAACAGCACCTCCCTATGCCAAACGGCATTAGCTTCCAAAGTTGTTAAATGGCTCTTTATTGATTCTGTGAGCTCCTTATGTTTACTGACCTTCTCTGAAAAAAGATCAGAGATATTTTCTCCGACAGCTCCACATTTTAATGCAAAATTTTTAAACGATCTGTTAGAATAACGGATCTCTCCATCAACACCAACAACAGCCAAACCGTCGCTACTATTTTCAATCGTAATTCTGAGCGTCTCCATCTCACGCAACAACTTCTGTCTCTCTTCCATTAACTTCGTGGAAGCATAAACTCGAGAAAGTGCTAATCCGATCGATTCGCTGAACTCCGTACCGAAATCTTTGACGATAAAATCTTTTGCACCAGCTTTCATGGCAGCGACAGCATCACTCCATGAAGTTGATGAGGTTAAAACAATTAACGGGACATCCCTTTCAATCAGAACTCCTAAATCTTTAACACCAACCGCATCAGGCAGATGTAAATCACTAATGATTAGATCTGGTTGCCAACCATTTAATATAGTTAGCGCCTCTGCCAAAGTTGAAGCATGTTTTATCTCTGCGCCGTGCGCAGTTAAAGCCCGTTTAATTATCAGGGCATGCGAGGTGTCATCCTCAAGCAGCAAGATTCCATCAAAAAGCGCCTGTTCTTCCATAATAACATCAACCTATTTTTATCTTTTTAACGAACCTAACTCTTCTTGAACAAAACGAAGATAGATAAGACTACACACTGCCTTTAGATGCACAATTTTTTATTCGGAACCATCAATTTACCTTGAAAGTAAGCATACTTAAAAATGAAAAAAATTAGGCGCTGAAAATTGACGTATCTTCGTTAAACGTTTACTATCCCCCAATTATGATAAAACCTGATCATTGGATACGTAAATTTGGAGAGTCTGGCGGGATTACGCCGTTTGCAGCGGAACAGATAAATCCTGCTAGTTATGATGTAACTCTTGGAAATCATTGGATTTGCCCAACGCGTGATCCTCAAGAAACAATTTCTGATACTTTTACCTTATTCCCCGGTGAGGTGATTTTAGCTACAACCCGTGAATATCTAAAGATGCCACGTGATGTTGTTTGCGATTTGAAGTTAAAGAGCTCTTTAGGTCGACTCTGGCTTAATCACAGCTTAAGTGGTTGGATTGATTGCAATTTTCAGGGGCAAGTGACGCTTGAGCTTCAAAATTTAGGTCCCTATCCCCGTTTGTTGCAAGCAGGCATACGCGTGGCGCAACTTGTATTTATGGCGATGGAGGCTCCACCTGAAGTTGCTTATGGCGAAGGTGGTTGTGGACACTATCAGGGACAAACGGGAGCAACGCCAGCTTTCAGCGAAGAGTTTTTTAAGATCGTTACAGACGGCAAGTAAAAACAGTAAATAAATGTACCTTAATTTTCTATTCTGAGGTTTTTCGAGAAACAGCTGTATTGTTTAATTTTTACCCCCCCATAAAAAACCTAACCAATTCGCTTTTCAATTTCAGCTAGCCCGATCGTCACTGCCAGATCCGAGCACTTTTTTACTTTCTAGCTCCACCCCTTGAAATAAATAGTGCTTTTTGTTATTTTCGCGCCCTATTCAGGGCTTAGTTTATATTCATTCTCTAAATATTATCGGAATGAGGTGTCTTTAAGTCTGTTTAGTACAAAACGTAGTCGGTTTTTTGGCGGCTACAAAAATTGAGTAATTATAAGAGATTAAATATAGAGTATTTTATATGGCTAACCATAAATCATCGAAAAAAAGAATTCGTCAAACCATTCGCCGCAATGAGCGCAACCGTTCTACCCGTTCAGCTTGCCGTACAGCCATAAAGGCAGTACGTGTAGCAGTTGAAGCAGGAGATGAAAATTCAACGGAACTTTTACGTAAAGCTGAAAAGATGTTGGCAACTGCTGGTTCAAAAGGTATTTATCATAAAAAAACAGTGGCTCGCCGTGTCAGTAGATTAGCTCATCTTGTAAATAAAATGAGCGCTCCCACCCAAGCGTAATAACTCTATATAATTTACTCTTCACACCTGAAGATGGATCTTTAAGAGCGGTGTTATTTCTAAAATAGCACCGCTCTTAGATTGAGTATTAAAGTTGTTCTTATATTGTATCTTCTTAATGTAAGTCACCTTTTCTTAAGGCGTTTAGTTTTTCTGCATTAAGCCTAACTGCTTCAAAATTAGGCATCATCGGCTCGCCCGTTTCAAGACTATCTTTTCTAACCGCCCCTTGTAATTCCACAGAATTAATAACTCCGAGACGTTGTGTTTTAGGAACAAAGATCTCTCCACAAGTTTTACACTGCGCAACTATTATAATCCCTTCATAGGTGACACGTGTCAGTTCCGTAGAGAAATTTTCGTCATCTGTACCGTGGAAGCCGCAACTTGGGCAGGTAATTTCGTCAATAAATGTTTCGGCTAGCCCTCTTAACTTAAACTTTAATGACATAATTACTCCATTAAGATCCGATCAATCTAAAAACAGAGAAACCTTCTCACTTATTTTATACAATCGGATAACTTTAAAGTTTCTTTAACATCGTAATCTGCCTACCACCGTCTCTGTATAAAACTTTATCCATAACAGAATACAAGATAGCCATACCACGCCCATAAGTAACAATATCGGCAGTATCTAGATTTTTCTTACCGATATTTTTAAAACAAAACCCCCTCCCCTCATCTCTAATGCTAATTGTTAGCCAATCTCTTCGATATTTTATGGCGATAAAGATCTTACGCTCACCGTATTTTGGATCTTTTAGCCTTTCAGCTTTGAGCTTTGAAAAATAGTCTTTACCATCACTATCAAACTGCTCTTTCAAAACTGAATCGAGTTCGAGATTGCCGTGCTCCAAACTGTTCGCCACAGCCTCTTGAAATGCCAACTCAATACACAACTTTTGATCCAATGAAATACATCTGGCTTTATAGAGAGAATCTACCACCCCGAGTTTTATCTTGGCATCTGAGAATTCACGAGAAGTAAAGCAGTACGTCGTTAACTGCGAACGCACAAAATTAAAGCGCTCACTATCCTCAGATTCCATCTTTTTAACTTTTAAAACTCGATCTAACGCATCTTGCAAAGCAGAGAGGTCTAATGGTTTTAATATATAATCTGAAACTCCTTCCCTTAATGCACACATAGCCTCATCAACCGAATTATCATCTCCTATAACGATAATTGAAGTTGGAGGACAATGCTTTTTTAAAGACCGTAAGAGCTTGGCACCACTAAGCTTTGAAAGTTTGTAATTTGTTACAACAGCATCATATTTATTTTCAGACACTGCCTGTAAAAGGGTATCCCCATCATTAACGATAGAAAAATGCCAACCATTTCTTTTACAGAAACCCTCAAATACCGCACAAGCCTCACGATCTTTGTTTGCTAATAGGATATGCGGAGTAACAGACATAATTTGTTAAGCATCAACTGGAAGAAGTTTATCCAACATCAAAAGATCAAAAGTCTCTTTTACAAATCCGCTTAAAGGTTTAACCATTAAGGTACCATTTTCAGATTTTAACTTTTTATAACAACTAAGAACTTTACCAATACCATAACTATTAATAATTTGAACATCAGACAGATCTAAAACTATCGTTCTCAAACCTTGATCATAAAGCCTGTCAAATGCAGTCCTTAACCCCTCTCCGGCTTTTTCTGAATCAAGATCTTCGTTAATTTTCACATAACCTTTATCACCAACTATTGATGTTTCAAAAACGTCTGCCATGTTTTAATCCTCAATATAAAAAGCCAACCACTTATTATAATAACCACAACTCAAAGGGAGGTGAAAAAACCACGCTCCTCAGGAAACCATCACTAAAAAAACAGACTCCCCACTCTTTAAATTGCACGTCTGCTCTAAAACAAGCTCTTTTGAGAAAAATGTTCTAGTAGCAATGGTGAGAACATCGACTTACCAACAAAATAACTTAACTAACCGTAGTAAATTTTTTATTAAAGAAACAGCCCTTTATTTTTATTATCCCCTCGAATTTTAAAGCTAAAAATGTAGCTATAAAACTAAATTGCCATACTTTATACAACCAAACTAATTTATTTTACACGACTTTTTTTAAAGCTCATCTTTTTCTACTGATAGGTCGAAAACCTCTACAACAAGTCGAACTAAGCGCTCATCTGTTTTATTTAGATTTATTACTATGGATCAACATACAGCACCACTTGAATTCGAAGGTCGCCTTTCAAAAGGCAAAGATTGGCGAGAAATTGTTGCATGGGTTGGAGACCTGCCTCCAATGCCACAAACTGCCTCTCGTGCCGTTCGTCTTGTTGAAGATCCAAATACCGATGCTTCTCAACTCTCAAAAGTGTTAGAGATGGATACGGCTCTAGCTGCACGTGTTTTAAAGATCGCTAATTCTGCCATGTTTTGTAGGCAACGTGAAATTACAACACTTCAACAAGCGATTATGATTATCGGATTAAAATCTTTAAAAGGTATTATTGTTGCCGCAACAATACAGCAGATGAATAAATCAATGAGTAAAATTCAGAAAATCATCTGGGAAAACTCAATCTGCACTGCTATTGCCGCTACAATAATTACGAAAAAATTAAGATACCCATATGTCGACGAACTCTTTCTGCTTGGTCTTTTACACAGTCTGGGTCAAATTGTTTTAGCTACTCAAACGGAACTTACAAAGGGATATTTACAAGTTTTGCAACTAATAAAGGAGCGTCATCTTGACTACGTTAACGCTGAACAGGAGGTCTTCGGCTTTGCGCATCCGCTTATCGGTGCTTTAGTTGCGAAAAAATGGAATTTCCCCGGTGACTCCTGTCAAATTATACTTCATTACAAAGATCCGGTAGAAAGTTTTTCAAGCGAAATTGAGCAAGATAAAAAAGCGATGATTATCCAACTGGCAGATATGTTATGTCATCACGCTGGGCTAGGATCGCCCGAAGGGTATTTTACTGATGAAAGAAAGATCGAGCTGCTTCAGGAAAAATTAAACCTCTCCCCAAAAGAAGCTCCGACCGAGATAATCCAAGAAACATCCCGTCACTTTCGAGACGAACGACACCTTTATGAATAATTAAGAGAAGACTCCTGTATTTTATTGCTCAATAGACCTATCACAACTGTGAGTGCATTTTTTATCGCTCTCGCAATACTCCCGATAAAACTCCGTTAACTTTTCACGTAATAAAAAGCGTGAGCGGTGTAACCTCGATTTTACAGCTGGTATACTAACTTTTAAGGCTTCACTGACCTCTCGACTACTCAATCCATCCACATCACGCAAAACAAAGACGGGTCTATATTCATCAGGCAAAACCTTAATCGCATCTTCTAAAACAAACGATAACTCCCTACGGAATGCCTCATCATCCGTATCTAATGCATCCATTCTTTGTATGTCTTCCAGATTCTTTGTCTTTGGAAAAGCGTCAGCAATAGCGATACTTTGTTCACTATTATTACTACGTATCTTCATCAAAGCCGCATTAACGGTTACTCGATAAAGCCAACTGGAAAAAGAAGATTTCCCTTCAAAGCCTTGTATTTTTCTATAAATTGTAACAAAAACATCTTGCAGCACCTCTTCAGCATCTTGTTCAGTTTTAACCAATCGTAAAGCTAAGTTATAAACTCTTCCGGCATGCCGATTCGTTAATTCAGCAAAGCTATCTTCTTGTCCAGCTTTTATTTCAGAAACTAATTCATTATCAGACTTTTCACCCATTTGATAAGCTCCTCCAATGCAGCGCATCTTTTCTCTCTTTTTTCCAACATTCAAAAAGTTAGAAAAAAGAACAGAGGAAAGACCTTTTCCTCACGGATGATGATCTTTGCGAAAAGCTTGCCAAATGTAACAGTTTTGTAAATAAGTTATAAAAGTATGTTATTACAACTGGTTACCTCTCGGAGTGCTCTTCTAAAAAGAACACTCCAACAGTCAAAAAAGTGACTTTATTCAAGATTGATTGTCAAGAATCTAGTTCCTTCTCTCTTTCTGATAAGCACCAAGAGCGGCTTATCTCCCGTTAACTCCTTATCTACACGATCAAAAACCTGTTGGTTTTTTATATTAGTATTAGCGATCTCTTCGATAACATCTCCACGCACGATGCCAGCTTTTTCAGCAGGGGAATCTTTTTCAACAGAGGTAACAATGACGTTACCAGATTTAGTTAATTCAAAAATTTTAGCTATATCATCAGTTACTGTCTGAACAGAGAGTCCTAATTTACTTTTCTGCTTTTCCTTTTCAGTCTTAGTTTCCTCTTCTTCGGTATCAGTAGGATTAGTCATCTCCATTATTTTAGGACTTAAAGTTATAATCTTTCCGTCCCGCCACACTTCAATATCAACCTTTGTTCCGATAGCCGTATTAGCAACCAGAATAGGTAAGTCATCGTGATCTTCAATAGGATGCCCTGCATAAGTTAATAAGATATCTTTTACTTTAAATCCGGCTTTTGCCGCTGGAGTGTTAGACATAACCTCCGCTACTAAAGCTCCTGCAGGCTTTACATCCAACGCTTCAGCTACATCCGTATTAACACTTTGTATAATCACCCCTAAAAGTCCGCGCGTAACTGCCCCCTTCTCTTTTAATTGAGTAATAACATTTTTCACCATATTGATCGGGATAGCAAAACCGATTCCGATATTAAACCCCGTTCCTCCAAATTGAGATCTACCTGGACTAAAAATAGCAGTGTTAATCCCGACTAATTGACCCTTACTATTAAAGAGCGGTCCCCCTGAACTACCTGGATTTATTGAAGCATCCGTTTGAATAAAATTATCATACGGACCACTGATGCTAGTCGGAACCTTACGTGATTTAGCAGAAACGATACCTGCCGTAACGGTTTGTCCAAGTTGAAATTGATTCCCGATAGCCAGAACCCATTCTCCGATATGTAGTAGATCTGAATCGCCTACATAAGCAGCTTGTAACTTTTTTTCGCTCTTAATTTTTATAACTGCTAAATCAGTTTTTTTATCAACTCCGATGATCTCAGCTTGATATTCAGTTTTATCATTGAGTAAACGAACGATAATTGTTTTAGACTTCTCAATTACATGAAAGTTAGTAACAATATAACCATCTTCGCTAACAATAATCCCTGAGCCAAGTGAACGCATCGGTTCAGAAGGAAACTTCTTCATAAAAAACGGCAATCCGCTTTCTTCAGACTTCCCCTTCCCTTTTTCTTCAGTGGCTGTTTCAACAGCGATATTAACAACCATCGGACTTAAGGCTTCTGCTAAGACATCAAAACGTGGGATTACGACCGTGTCTTTATTCTGTTTCTGCAACTGTGTAACGACAGGAGGAATGCCCTCTCGCAAAAAAGTATCCGCAAAACACTCCTGTGATATTAATGACATCAAAAGAGCAACTAAAACCGTCTTACTAAACCAAGCCATAGTGAACCTATCTACTTAAATATTACCTCTATTACTTCGCCTTAACGAAACAGAACTGCAATTTCTGTAAAACATCTTTCAACATCATCTCTTCATCAGGATCAAGGTTGCCCTTAGTTTTTGATTCCAACAAGCGCAAGATATCAATCGTTTGTCTAGCTGCTGCCTTATCACGAGGGACGTTAAACCCTTCGGGAGCTTCCATCTCTCCCAACTGGATAAAAGCTTGCATAGCAAACGACATCACAAAGGAGGCGAAAGTTATCTCTTCAGGAATTTTTTGCTCTTCAGTTTTAGGAGGATCTTTTATAACAAAATCCTGCTGAGGTTCCGTTTTTGCTTTTTCTTCAACACCATCTCTTTCATTGCCGTGTTCATCAAAAAGTCGCCTATCATTAACCTTAAACCCGTTGCTGTTTTTTTCATCTTGTTCACTCATATCTATCACCCCGTAGCAATGCGCAAATACTATCTAGCACTCTTCATCATTTTAAGAGTCAATACATACAGATTATAAACCTTCTCGGAGAGGAAGCACAGCCACCACTTTTCTATAATTAAAACAAAATGTTCCAAAATTCACAACATTACATTATTAACTTAAGCCGTTTGATTGGAGAGCTTTAACATCCCTAGATATTGCTTTTAATTTTCTCCATACCGATAATATAACTGTTTATATTTTTACGGTTAGATCTTATGCAGTTACAAATTCTCGGATCAGGAGCATCTACAGGAGTCCCGATAGCAGCTTGCCCTTGTGCTGTCTGTCACTCAAAGAATCCGTTTAATAAACGCTACCGCCCCTCTGCATTAATCACCACTCCTGATGGTCAAAACATCTTGATTGACACCTCACCTGATCTAAGACAACAAGCTCTAAAATTTTCTATTACACACCTAGAAGCTGTTCTTTTTACCCATGCTCACGCCGATCATATTATAGGATTTGACGATTTGCGCGCTTTTAATTTTGTTAGACCCCACTACCGCATCCCCTGTTACGCCATTAAAGAGACGATCGACTCTATAAAACAGGTTTTTAGTTACATCTTCTACCCACCGCAACAATACAAGGGGGGGTTATTAGCACAAGTTGAACTGCACCAAATTTCTCAAACGGAGCCATTCCAAGTCTGTGGTATTACAGTTCAACCTTTTAAGCTTATTCACAGCTCAATTCCAACTACGGGGTTTCGTATTGGGGATGTTGCTTATGCAACTGATTGCAGCCAGATCCCACAAGAATCAAAAGATATCCTAGCTGGCATCAACACCATTGTCATTGACGGATTGAGAGACAGACCACATGCCACTCATTTTGCTATAAGTGAAGCTATCGCAGCTGCTAAAGAACTCGGAGCAAAAAATATCTTTTTAACACACCTTTCACACACCATTGAGTATGAAGCTATTAGTAAAAACCTCCCGCAAGGGGTACACCTCGCCTACGACGGGCTAATTATTCCTATTAATTTATCCTAAATAAACAGAGATCGTGCGTGGTTTGCGTTATAAAAAAACTTTTAACCTCACCACATCACAATACAAACGGTTACCTTTTATCCTAAATAGAGATCGTGCGTGGTTTGCGTTATAAAAAAACTTTTAACCGCACCACAATACGGATGACTATCTTTAACTATTCTTTTAATTTAAAAGTTTTTATTTTTTGACTCAACTCACTTGCAGCTACCTTCTCATCCTCTACAACGGTCAGCGATCTCCCGACCTCTAAAGTATTTAAAGCGGTTAAGCACCACTTATAATGATATCTGTGTTTTGGAATTACTGCATTAAATAAGAGCCTTTTGTACTCAAATTTAGCACGCGTTTTTAAGCGTTGTAGCTCCAATTCTGAAATAAGCGCAGGATCAACAAACCCTAAGAACGTTATAAAATCCTCAGAATTTATATAGAGAACCCCGTTTTGAATCTCAGGTCTAGTTGTTAGATAACGACCACTTTTTAAAAGGAGGGTTAAGGTGTCGGCGATAGACTCCTCCGGCAAGCCACTTAAATCAAGCTCCATATCAGAGAAGTCTATCGTTTTTGAATCAGTACCCATTAGGACAGTGCATCACTATTAGTCTACAACCCCAATTTTAAAGCTTTTGTTCTATCTTCTTCAACAACACTTTTTACAAAATCTGAGATAGTTACAGTTTGTTGTTCTCCAGTGTCACGATTACGCACGGTTACAACTCCATCAGCTGCCTCTTTTTCTCCAAGTATCAGCAGGTACGGGATACGTTGCAATCTAGCTTCTCGTAATTTCTTACCGATCTTCTCATTTCTAACATCAAGCTCGGTTCTAACACCTGCTTGACGTAGAGCCTCATCAACTTTCTTGCCGAACTCCAACTGAGCATCAGTAATCGTCAAAGTTTTTACCTGAACAGGTGACAACCAAAGTGGCAAAGAACCACCATAGAACTCTAATAAGAACGCTATGGTTCGTTCTAAGCACCCGATAGATGATCTGTGAATAACTACTGGTCTAGCTTTTTCACCTTTCTCATCGATATAAGTCATATCGAAACGCTCAGGCAAACAGAAATCGATCTGAACCGTAAAGATCGTCTCTTCTTTTCCTAAAACATTTCTCATCTGAACGTCCAGTTTTGGACCATAAAAAGCGGCATCACCTGGACTCTTGGTATACGCCATCTCCATTTTATCCATGATACCCGTTAAAACAGCCTCACCTTTCTCCCACATCTCATCATTGTCAACATATTTATCGCTAGCTTTATCACGTAAAGATGCTCTAAATGAAATTGCCGAATCTAAACCTAATTTGGTCATGGCAAAACGGATCAGATCAACAGCACCTTCAAACTCCTCTTCTAACTGATCCTTACGACAAACGATGTGTGCATCTGCCAAAGTAAACATCATCACGCGCGCTAAGCCCGTCAATTCACCAGAGAGCTCCCGTCTAAATTGAGAGGCGATCTCTGCAATACGCATCGGCAGATCACGATATGATCTCGGATGTGAATTATACAATTCAAAATGGTGCGGACACGTCATCGGTCTAAGAACTATCTCTTGATCGTCTCCTAGATCCATTGGCGGATACATCCCATCTTTATAATGTTGCCAGTGCCCTGATACTTCATAAAGCTCACGCTTTGCCAAAGGTGGAGTGCAAACATGTTGATAACCACGTCTCAACTCTTCATCAACAATAAAGCGTTCCAACACACGTCTAATAGTTGCGCCTTTCGCTGTAAATAACGGTAACCCTTTCCCTATCAGATCTGAAAAAATAAAGAGGTCTAATTCTGAACCGAGCTTACGGTGGTCACGCTGCATAGCCTCTTCACGACGTGCAATAAAATCTTTTAATTCATCTTTTGTTGGAAACGCCAGAACGTAAATCCTTTGCAACATCGGATTTTTTTCACTGCCTTTCCAATACGCACCACTAACTCTATCAACCTGCCACGCCAGAGAACGAAGCTCTTTTGTTGAAGCGACATGAGGTCCCGTACACAGATCGGTGAATTCGCCTGAAGTGTAAATACTGACATTTTCTTCCCCCGACTTTTGTAGATCAGAGATAAGCTCCAACTTAAACGGTTCAGCGGCGAAACGTTTTTTCGCCTCATCAAAAGAGATTAAAGTCTTAGTGAAGGTGCAATCGTTTTTAAGTAGCTCCTTCATCTTAGTTACGATCTGATCTACCACTTCAGGACTGAAGGTGAACCCTTCAGGTAGAAGAAAATCATAGTAAAAACCATTTTCAATACTTGGTCCAATTCCAAGCTTCACATCTGGACAAAGCTCTTTTACAGCAGCTGCCAAGATGTGAGACATTGAATGTCTGGCGATATCAACCTGTTCTAATGCACCTAAATCACTCATAACACATCCTTCAAAACGCCTCTCCATAAGTATAGGGAAGCGAACTTATAATAAATCATCACCCTATCAATATCTCATTTTTCGGGTTTTTTCCATTTAGGAATTCGCAAAGACATAATCCGGTGGGCGGAAACACTTTCAACTTTAATCGTAAAACCGTTACACTCGACGGACTCCCCTTCAGAGGGGATTTTTCCTAATAAATCGATAACAAGCCCTGCTATCGTATCATACTCTCCTTTCGGAAAGTTGAAGTCGTACTCAGCATTAAGATCATCAATTAAAGCGCCCCCTTCAACTATAAAATCTCCGTTGTCCACCAGATATACCTCTTCTTCCTCTTCAGGGATATCGAACTCATCAAAGATCTCTCCAACGATCTCTTCAAGGAGATCCTCCACTGTCACCACACCAGCGACACCCCCATGTTCATCCATTACGATAGCAAAGTGAACGGCTTCAGATTTGAACTTTTTAAGGAGATCGTCCGTTTTCATCAGCTCTGAAACTGTATAAGGCGGACGTATAAATTCTTTAATATCAAAAGGGTGTTCTGTTTGTTTTAAAACAAATGGAAGGAGGTCTTTTAAAATCAGAATCCCTTTTACATCATCAAGAATATCTCCTATCACAAGAATTCGTGACAACTGTTCTTTAGAAAAAACCTGTACGATATCCTCAAGTGAAGAGTTTTCAGAAACCGCCACAACGTCCTTTCTCGGAGTCATTACCTCTCTAACGATCCCCTCTGAGAAATCAATTACCCCCTGAATCATCTCTACCTGCTCTTCTTCTATTATTCCAGCTTCGCTACTCCTCTCAACTATGGCACTAATCTGTTCAGGAGATGCTGCACTAACCTCAGGGTGAGCCACAGGTAATTTTAAGATATTCAAAACAACATTTCGGCACGACCGCACAACAAAAACTAACGGGTAGAAAAGTTTACCAAGCCAAAAAATAGGCCACGCCATAATACAAAGTAGCCTTCTGCGGTCCCTTTCGATGGCAGCATTGACAATTTGCAACCCCAACGTCAGTAAAAAATATACGACCACAATGTAGGCTATCTCTGACCAGACAACACTTTTTATCTGATGGGGATCAAAGGGCTCCTTTAGTAATAGAAGCACGGAGAGAGCAGCGGCAAGGCTTATCGTAATACTACCAAGAACCATTATTACACAGCAGAAAACACCGTAATAATCTGATTCTAATGTTATTTTTTTTATCTCTTTAACTCCGAAATAAAAGCCTTCGTCAGGCAATTCAAGATTCCGAATCTTACCTGTAATAAGATTTACCCAAAACGCCGCACAACAAACCAAGAACGCACCGACTATTATCAGGCACGACACACCTAAGATAAAGATTGTATTATCAGACTCCACTCTTGTCTCCGAATTCGTTATAAGAACGATTTCAATCTACTGACAAAAACATACACTTTTTTAATATATTGAAGGCTCCCCTTGCTCCTGTCAATAAACAGAACTGGCAGAAAGACCTTACTTGTCTAAAAGTACTTATAAGTGTATTAATTTTCCATGAAAAAGATTACCGCAATACATTTTTTCTTACTATACTTCATAACACAAGCTATAAGCCCCAGCGCAGCGTTTAGTGAGTGTTCATGTTTGCCTCAATCTAATGTTTCTGACAGCCTCAACAATTCATCATATGTTATGCTGGCTGACATTTTAGAGAAATCTCGAGTTGCGATTCCTGCAGTTTCCCCTAATTATAAAGAGTTAAAGGTAAAAATTCGTGTCCAACGTTATTGGAAAGGTACTGCTAAAAGGTTGATGACTATTAGAGTCCCTGAAAATGCGGCTGATTGCGCAATTAACCTAGAGACAGGAAAAACATACCTGATCTATGCGCTAGGGGGCGAAATCCCACTAGTAACCAGATGTTCACGAACTAAATTAGCCAACACACCGCAAGCGCAAAGTGACATTACCCGTCTAGGCAAAAACTACACCACCGCAGAAGATTAAAAGCACCCCCCTCTTTGGCGTTGTTTTTAAATTGTCACTATAATTTTATGGTGTAATCTTACGCTGGTTTTAAAATATCTTTATAAAAATTACAGTAAGGAAGCATTTGCCCGTGTTTAGCACGATCAAAAAAGGCAGCATCTTTCAATGCTGCCTTAAACCATACACTTATAAGACGCACTTATAAGTTATTGCATAACCTATAATACGCTCTCTTTAAGCGCCTTAGCAGGAACGAAACGAACTCTCTTCTTAGAAGCGATTTGAATTGTTTCACCAGTTGCAGGATTACGTCCTGTGCGAGCTTTCGTACGACGGACATACATCTTGCCAAGTCCCATCAAAGGTAATTTATAGCCTTTCTTCAAAGCTTCTTTGATGAGCAATGAGATGTCTTCACACAACTCTTTAGCTTGAGAACGTTTTGCAAGCCCACAGAAAGCACGAACATTCTCTATGAATTCAGTTTGGCTGTAGCTATTCGTTTTTTCATTTTTTGGTTTGGTAACCTTTCTTACTTTTTTAATCTCCTCTGCGGCTGGTTTAGCAGCTTTAGGAGCAGCAGCTTTGGCTGTTTTCTTAGGAGCAGCCTTAGTAGCTTCTTTCTTACAAGCTGTTTTTTTACAAGCCGTTTTCTTAGGAGCAGCTTTTTTTGGAGCAACCTTAACTGCCTTCTTTGTTGCTGCTTTCTTTGTTGATACCTTTGCCATTGTTTTTTCTCCTCACAAAAAATAAGTAACACCTTTGCAATTTATGTAATCGTCATAAAAGACGTTAAATTAGCAACTTTCTCGCGTTACGGTGCTATAATATGAACAAAATTTTGCAGACCGCAATAAAGAAAAAGTACCTTTCGTAAGATTTTTTGCATTTTTTTACCTTTTTAGATTCATTTGAATCAAAAAGAAGGCTTAAAACGTCCTTAAATACGGCGAAAATCAGAAAAAATAACTCTTGACCGAGTCGTAGCAACCTGTTTGAGTCAAGAACAGGAGGAGAGATCACATATGTTAAAACCGTTTCTCTTATTTAAAAGTTGGCTCCTTGTAACACTTTTTTTACTTCTTGACGTTCAATTTTTATGCGCGCAGGAGGATCCCCTTATTCATTTTTTTGACTCTAAATTTAACTTGGCTTTTTCATATCCCGATTATTACATTCAAAGATCTGACCCCTCTTTAGAAGAGATCTCTTCTCAGGTTCCTCTCATTATTGCGGCAAAACATAAGACTCAAAAAACCTCCTTCAACATAATAGCGATCTCCGGCGAATATGACCTCTCTCTTCCAGAGAAGCGTCAATCAAAAATGCTGCTTAGTAGCTATAAGATATCAGGTTTAACAGATGCCGTTATAAAAGAGAGTAGTATTTTAAATATTGCTGATAAAACTTTTTTTTGTGCCGAAATACATTATCTTTCACAAGGAACTTCAACGATATCTTATGTATCCATTATCCCTGCTAAGGGGGTGCATTTCATCTTAACATTTGTTACCTCCGAAGCTAACAACACCACGACATTAAAAAATGACACAAAACAGATCCTTAAATCGTTAGCTTTAACTTCAGATACTACAAAAGACCAAACAAGATCAGTAGAAAAAAACTCCTCTATTATAACCCCTACTATTCTTACCTTTTTGAAAGTATTAGTTTGTCTTTTGTTACTATTCACCTTTATAAAGATACGTCCAAAGTCTCCTCGCTAAGTCTCAACGAACATAGATTGAGCACCCATTATTTCTGTCGTTCTCCTAACTTTTTAAAGATAGCGATCCCCTCTCACCATCGAGGTTAAGAATACGTAGGAGACCCTTAGGAAGTAGATGCTTCCTCATCGAAAAATCTCTTCCTCCCCTTTTGTCTAAGCACGAGAGGAGTATATCGAAGGTTTTTTAATTGACGCTCTCTTCTATCAGATTTTTCACGTTCACAATTTGAGAGTTGCCTTTGAAAATATTCGTATGTTGGAAAACGGCGTAACGCTTCACGGAAGAGCTTTTCAGCCTCATCAAGTTCACCACTAAATAGAAAAATTTGACCTGCGTTGTTGTAAACTGATTGGTTATCTGGCGAAAGCATAAGTGCGTTATGTGCAAGTTGGATAGCCTGATTATGATTGCCGCAACGTAGCTCTGCTAATCCCAAGCGGCTTATAGTCTCTGCATTATTAGGATCGAGTCGAACTGCTTCCTGCAAACACTCCCTTGCCTTTTCCGGCTCCCAATTGATGAGATAAACCTCCCCTAGCTCTCGGTGATATAACGCCGATTCTGGGCGCAATCGAAGCGCCTCACCGATGGCACGACGAGCATCAAGGTAGGCTGCCCCTCCTATATGTAGGAAAAAGAGATAGAGGTAGAAATAGAAGTGAGGTTCTTGCGGATGTAACTTAATAGCGAGACGAACTGTCTCTTCTAATTCATCATATAACCCTAAATTATAAGAAGAACGGCAGAGATACATAAGAGCTGTCGAATGACCTGGTGAGATCGATAAAGCTTCCCGCGCTTTATCTCGAAGCAAATCATTTCGATGTGTCTCAGCAAGAATCTGACAATACTCCAGAGCCTTTGAAAGTAATTCAGCACTCATATCTTATGAGCATCCATATATTTCTTCACTTCATCGTAAAGACCCGTCTGATTGGAATAGGTGATGTAGCTTTTTACAGTCATAAACCATTCAAGAGTTGTCGGTTTTGATTGAGCAACCGTAGAAAGAATATCTTGGGTTGTAATCTTAACAATTTGATTCGTTCTTAGAGCTTGTCTGAATATCTTGTCGGAGGTTTCTTCAGTGACTTTTTTAATATCAGCAGCAGAGAACCCTTCCGTCGCTTTCGCAAGAGCTTCATAATCAATTGACTCTAACGGCTTTTCTTTGAGATTTAATTCAAACATCCGTTTTCTAGCCATCTGATCAGGCGGAGTAATAAAAAGAAGTTTATCAAAGCGTCCTGGTCTACGTAAGGCATCATCAACTTCCCAAGGAATGTTTGTAGCACCGATCACTAATACCTTATTATTATCAGATCCGATCCCATCTAGTTCGGTTAAAAATTGATTAACGAGAGTTTTCATTGAGCCGATCAATTTGCTGCGGTTCATACCCAAAGCATCAAATTCATCAAAAAACAGAACCGATGGTGCTTGTCGCCGTGCTGCTTCAAAAAAATTGTGCAATGCGCGCTCACCGTCTCCAGTGAATCCCCTTAAGATCTCATGAATCGGAACTGAGATAAATGTTGCATCCAACTCTCCAGCCGTTGCCTTAGCAATAAAGGTCTTTCCACACCCTGGAGGTCCATACATAAGAATACCACCGCCAATTTTTAACTTATACTGTTTGGCTAGTTCAGGATTTTGTAACGGATATAAAATATCCATGCGGATCGCTTCTTTTACCGTATCCATCCCCGCAACATCTGCAAAGGTAACCTTATCTCTTCGTTTTTCGAGCAACTCGTCCAAGATCTTTCCTGCATCAGCACGATGACTACCGAACCCGATTGACGTCCCCTGTTTATCTATCTCTTGCTCAATCTCATGAATAGCGCGCTCGACAGAGATATCTTGGTCGTATTCAAAAACATCCAAGAGTAAAGGATAGGCATCCCGCAGGTGCCCTTTTTTAAAGAGTTCAAGGCTAAAAAGTTTCTTTGTTCTGATATCACTCGGATCAGCATCTAGAGCTTGTTTAAGAGCACTTAAGAGTGGATCGTCATTGTAGTCGTTCATTGTAGTTAACTTTTAAAAATTGCGAATGTCCTCTCACGTTATGGACTTATTAAAAGAAACGTTACTTAAAAATTAGAACACACAACAATTAAATGAGCAATGCCAACTATTTATCATTAAAAGAAGGAAGGTCGTACATACAGAAACAGAAAAATTTAACTCAACTAAGGTTAAAAGTGTGGGAATTTATAAGATCTGGGGAAACTTCTTAATAAAAATAACGATACTGCTGCTGGATACTTTTTTAGGGAGGGAACCTTTTATGTTGTGTAGAGTTAGAAGCTCCGTATTAAGTGGGCTAACAGCATATAGTGTTGATGTAGAAGTTGAAGCAAGTGAAGGTAAACACTCTTACACCACCATCGGGATGGGAGATATCGCAGTAAGAGAATCAAAGGATAGGGTGTTATCAGCTATTAAAAAATGTGGAGTTCCGACACTGCCGAAAATCTTGGTAAACTTAGCACCGGCAGAGTTAAAAAAAGAGGGCTCCGCCTTTGATCTGGCGATCGCTGTTGGGATACTAGGAGCCTCTTGGCGTAATGGTAGGTTGGATCTGCAAGGGCGTAGTTTCGTCGGAGAGCTTTCTCTTAATGGTGAAATAAAACCGGTTCGTGGCATCGTGGCGCACGCTATTGAAGCCGTTGAGATGGGCTTAGATGAGATCATCGTAGCACGCGAAAATGAAGCGGAGGCGAGGTTAGTTTCTGGTATCACGGTTACTGCGATGGACTCCTTAGTAGACCTTATTGCATACCTCTGCGGAGAGCTTGTGCCGGAGCCTTCTGAAACATCAGAAAACTCTATCATCGAGTATCACCCTAAAACGCTTCTCGATGTTAGAGGTCAAAAGAAAGCCAAACGTGCTATGGAGATCGCTGCAGCTGGAGGACATAACCTCTTAATGGTAGGACCTCCTGGGTGTGGAAAAAGTATGCTAGCTGAAAGATTTGCATCTCTTCTCCCTCCACTCTCTCGTAATGAGATGTTGGAGGTGGCAAAAATTCATAGTGTCGCTGGACTACCGTTGGAGGAGCTTCTCGCTGGAATACGCCCCTTTCGTAATCCTCATCACGTTATTAGCGAACCTGGACTTGTTGGGGGTGGAAGCATTCCGCGACCTGGTGAGGTAAGTCTAGCACATCACGGAGTTCTCTTTTTAGATGAGTTCCCAGAATTTAAACGTGGTGTACTTGAAGCTTTACGACAACCACTTGAATCGGGACGGGTACGTGTCAGTAGAGCCAAGAGTAGTATAGAATACCCTGCAATGTTTCAACTTATAGCAGCTATGAACCCCTGCCCTTGTGGTCGTCTGGGGGTAAGCGGTAGCTCTTGTATGTGTTCAAGAGGTGCTATTTATAGTTATCTCAAAAAGCTTTCTTTGCCGATCCTAGATCGTATTGATCTCCACGTTGAGGTTGAAGCAGTTCCTTTTACGGAATTAAGTTGCACACAGGAGAACAATGAAGATCTCACTATTGCGGAAAGAGTACTTGAAGCAAGAGAACGCGCTTACCATCGGGCGAAAGTTTTAAACGCCAGAATCTCTTCGGCTGATATCAATGAACACGTTCGTCCTAAAGCAAGCGCTTTGGAACTACTTAAACGGATGACACAAAAAACCAGTTTGAGTGCACGCGGATATTTTAGAATCCTAAAAGTAGCACGCACCATCGCTGATTTAAGAGGTGGTGAGCACGTCAATGATGAAGATATCGCAGAAGCTTCAAGTTACAGAACGTTACACCGCATCGAACAGTACTGCATGGGCGGATCATAAAAAGAACTTTTTTAATGAGCAGAAATATTATAAAAAAATTAAAGGTTATTTCTGCTCATCTGATGAGTCTTTACATTCATCAGCAAGTTTCACTTTAGCTTGATAGTCATCTCTAAATTTCTGATGCTCCTTAGAGATAATATAAAAAGCCTCTTCCGGAGTATCTACTATTGAGATGAAATCAAAATCTTTTGGGCTGACCAACTGTCTTCCAAGAACCGTAGTCTTAACCCAATCAATCAGCTCCGTCCAAAAATCACTATCTAAAAGGACGATGGGGCGCATCGGAATATGACCTACTTGCACAAGTTGCCAAGTAAAAAACAGCTCTAACAAAGTTCCAATTCCCCCTGGTGTGCAAACCACAGCGTGAGAAAGTCTCATGAATTCATCTAATCTGGAAGAGAATCTATAATGGTGTTTTTTTATATCAATATGATGATTCAGATCCATCTCCCATTCCAACTGAATCCCGATGCCAAAAGAGAGGGAGCGTGTTCTATTCTCTTTTTTGCCAAGTTGAGCTCCTTTATTAGCAGCCTCCATTAAACCTGGACCGCCACCAGTTAAAACATCAATCCCTTCCCAAGCTAAAAAACGCGCCAACTGAAAAACTTCGTGATAAGCTTCCGTCTCTGGTTTTAATCTAGCACTTCCAAAGATGCACACTCTGAAAAATCTCGGGTCATCAAGAGATTTAAGCTCTTCCTCAATCATCAAGGTACGGCTATTCAAGAGGTGTAACCTCTCGTCAAGGTGTTTACGTCGTTGCTTCTTAATCTGATGTTCTGATAACTCTTCATCCTTATTATTTTTTTTCTTACCAGCCATAATTACTCCAAACTAATATTCGGGATATTTATTTTTAAAGGTTTCTCCCTTCAATCACCTCTTCTACTTCATAACAGTAGAAGAGGTGTCACTATAAAATCTATAATCTTAAAATCCATTCTATCCCTTAACTACCTTCTCGGTCTATAATACTTTAGATGTCTTTTTTGGGCGAGGAGGAGCACGGATATGCTAATGTATGAGAAAATAATCCATATCATCTGGTTTTTATTTCCGACTTTCTTTTTTCTCTTAGCTCTCTGGTCAAAACTTGAGCAACTTAGCGGCTCTCCAAGTATTCAAGACACGCGCATTCTTTTTAAACAAGGTGTATTTCTTCTGCTCTGCTGTTTAATAGCAGTAGGTGTTGATCGCTACTTATTCGTTCCTCACTTGCAAAAAAACCTTCCTGAATGGCTTCCGTTGGCGTTATTACAGATCCTCCTTTTCCCCACAATTTTACTATTAGCTGCACTATGTAGCGGCGGCTCAAAAGATATAACTTTAAAAGTTAAAAAGGGAGATAAAAAAGAACGCTCAAACTTGAAAAAATACCGCCATTAAAGTGATACTAAGAAAAAAATAATCATTCAAATTATAAGTGTAGGATATATTTATGTTAATCGCAGGCATTGATGAAGTCGGAAGAGGCCCCTTAGCTGGCCCAGTTGTGGCGGCGGCTGTTGTTTTTGAAAAAGAGTATACCAATCCTGAGATTAAAGATTCTAAGAAACTTTCTCCGTTAAAACGCGAACTATTACTGGAATGTATTTATCGAGATGCACTGCAATGGGCGATCTCTACTGTTAGCCCTCAAGATATCAGTGAATTGAACATCAGAGAAGCTACACGTTTAGCCATGTCGCAAGCTGCTGCTCAGATAAATGCCGATCTATTATTAATTGACGGGAACATGGAGATAGATAGCGATACGCCACAACGAACCGTCATAAACGGAGATACTACACATGTCGCAATATCAGCAGCCTCCATTATCGCAAAGGTTTACAGAGACCACCTCATGCAAAAGTTTGACCTCAAATATCCCGGATACGGATTTGCACATAACGCCGGTTACGGCACAGCAAGCCACCTCCAAGCCATCAAAGATCTGGGGCCTTCTCCGATCCATCGCAGTACATTTAGAGGAGTTCGTGAATATTGGGCTACTGAGATTTGCGGAGAATGAGACATCACCCCTTCTAAAAAAATCAATCCACAAAAAGAAAAAGGGGTGGAAGAACAGGATCGGACAACGTGGAGAATGTTTAGCAGTACAACACTTATTTAATAAAGGTTATTACATCTGGCATAGAAACTGGCAGATTAAAAGTGGAGAGATCGATATTATTGCAATTCAAAAGAGGACTCTCGCATTTATTGAAGTAAAAACACGCTTAACAAAATACGCTTCTGATTATGATCCGTTTGATGCTGTTGATGACATCAAGATGAAGCACCTTCAAAAGGTAGCAAAAAACTTTTTGGAGATAGAAGCACCTCAGATTAAACGACGTCGCATTAAATCTTTTCGCTTTGATATTATCGGCGTAACTTTAACACCAACTTTTCATAAGATCTGGCTACGTAAAAACTCCGTGATCCATTATATCGATGCCTTTCAATGGGAGGAATAATTTAACCCCTAACTCTTCATAGTTCAGGAATATATCTCAATAAAAACCTTCAGCATTCAAAAAAAATCAGTATTTTTTAGGGGGAGGGATGGTTCGAAATTTAAAAAAGGCACTCACTTAAAGATCTACTTACCTAAGAAACAGAAGTGAGTACCTTTTTATATCAATATTAAACAGCTCTACTAACGTAAGTTCCTTCATCAGTATTTACAACGATCTTTTCGCCTTCCTTAATAAATGGAGGAACCCCTAAACTAAGCCCTGTATCTGTTTTTGCTGGTTTATACGAGCCGCTCTGGGTGGCACCTTTAAGCTCCGGCTCTGTCTCCACAACAGTTAAAACAACTGTTGTCGGGAGCTCAACACCTATCGGCTCTTCTCCATAGAGGGTAATTATTACGGGCATCTGATCGTGGAGATAATACTTACCATCTCCCAGAACGTCTTCCGTCAGAATCGCTTCTTCATAAGTTTCAGAATTCATAAAATGATAGCCATCAAGCGCACTGTAAAGGTATGTCGCAGGGACAGTAGTCACATCAGCTCTTTCCACCTCTTCCGTAGAATTAAACCTTACTTCTGTCTGATTCCCCGTAAGTAAGTTTCTCAACTTCGTTTGCACTAACGCTCCACCTTTACCTGGTGTGTTGTGGTTAAACGCCATAACCCTATAAGGCGTATCGTTATATAGTATAACCATCCCTTTTCTGATGTCATTCGCTTTCATAAAATCCACCTTCCTAAGCAAGAACCGTATAGCAATTTTAATTTTATAACTATTCCAAGCCATAGGTTATTTAAAACGGTGTTCAGTATGGCATATTGAAGAGAAATCCTCAATTTACTACGACACCTGTTATTTACAACAACGACACATTCACTTTGTAAAAATCAGTGTAACAAGATTAATAATTTTTATCCCCCATTTTTATTGGAGTTTATCAAAGAGAGGTCCGAGCTTCGCAATTACACCACCTTAACGAATTCAAGATATTACTTAAGTTTTTAAGTTTAAAAACTTAAGTAAAAGATAGTTATCTTTTATTTTAGAACTATTCTCTATCAAGCCCCATATCTTGATAAGCTGCTTCATCCTCAATCGGCTCAATATGCGTTGAAAGGTGTGCTTTTGGAGAGATCTTCCGAATATCACGTTCGATATCTTCTACAAATTGATGTGCTTTTGAAAGTGACCAGTCACCTGGAAGAAGGATATGAAAAGATACAAACCTTCTAGATCCAGATTGACGTGTTCTAAAAGCATGAAATGCAGCTCCCCTTCCCCTATAACGATCTAAAACGGCTTCTATAGCAACGATCTCATCTTCCGGAATAGAGCGATCCATCAATCCATGAAAGGAGTTCACCAACAACTCAACTCCTGTTACAACAATATTACCGACCACACACAGAGCGATAATAGGATCGAGCACCTGCCAACCAGTTAACGCAACACCCCCTATCCCTAAGACAACAGCGACTGAAGTCCAAACGTCAGTCATTAAATGACGTGCATCAGCCTCTAATGTAATTGATTCATAACTTTTACCAGCTTTAGTAAGGATGCGTGCCACAACCAGATTTATCAGGGAAGCCACTATCGATAGGAATAAACCGAGATCTATCTCCTGAAGCTCCACAGGCTCTAGGATCCTTCCCACTGCTGCCCAAGCGATACCCCCCGCAGCGACTAAGATCAGCACCCCCTCTATACCACTGGAAAAATACTCTATCTTATTATGACCGTAAGCGTGCTCCTTATCTTCCGGACGTGCCGCTAAAATCAAGCTAAAAAGTGCGATAAGTGCAGCACATAAGTTAACCACAGACTCACAAGCATCAGATAACAACCCGACGGAGTCAGTTACAAAATATGCTGCTGTCTTTAAAGCGATCGTCGAGACAGCAGCGGCAATAGAGATATAGGCATAACGTTTTAGATCTACCATAAGACAGAACGCTCTCTTATCAAGATAAACTTTAGCAAAGATTCTTTTTCAAGTTCTACAAAATCAGGTATTATCAGAGCCCGATTATTGATAAAAAGCAACTCCACTTAAAAAGTGAAGTGTAGCAATTATAAACAGAGAGAAACAGTCAAAAAATGAACGCTAATATACGTTGTCTCCTTAAAGCTTGTGAAGATCTCACCATCCCTTATCAGATTATGCACCCAACAAAAAATTTAGTGCTAGTTAACCAGCAGCATCTTTTTACCAACTGGGCAACTCCTTTAATCTCACACGCAATTGCACGCCTGCTCACTGATAAAGACTACACTCAAGCTATCTTCGGCGATGTCATAACCATGCCGAAAACAAAACCTTATCTAACTCCGCAAGTTGAAGATATCTATGCAGAACATCTGATATTTAAATCAATCTCCGCCATCGTAGAAGATATTGAAGATAACTTTACATATCCATTAATAATCAAAAGAAATAGCGGCACACACGGTCAACACGTTTTTATAGCTTCAAACTCAAAAGAAGCTCAGCATGCCTTACAAACAATTTTTAATGAAAAAGATAAGCATTGGGACTTTATTGCACTGGTTCAAGAATACATCAAACCTACGGCAGAGTTCCGCTTAATTGCCCTTGCAGGGCAACTTGAATTAACTTACCTAAAAGATATCTCAAAAGCTGAATACCGTGACAACTTAAGTCCGTTACACTGGCAAAATAGTAGGAGCGTTTTAATTAAAGATCCGAAACAACTTAACCGTTTCTCTGAATTCATATCTCCCATATTTTCAAAACTTCCTTTAGCGTATTGTGGATTGGACGTAATAGAAGATTGTACGGGAGGGCTTTATCTTATTGAGATTAACGGCTCTCCTGGCTTTGATCTCTTTACCCGTGATAATGGGGATGAGGCTGTTGTAGATCTCTATAAAAAGATCTTGAAGATCTTAACTAATATTAGCAGTCACCCCTAAACGACACTCCCTTAAGCACCGTAGCTATCTTAATTCACACTAAATACACCCCTTTTAATGAAACGTCGTTATTAAAATTCGGTGATAGCAGTTCGGATAAAAATCTCGCACTATATCTTAGGGGATACTCTCAAGGTTCTTAAAATGATAGTATCGGCGCTAATTATTTAGATACTGACGGGAAGCTTTAAAAAAGTTTTTATTTTTCTTTTAAAACATCCCGCTCCTTATATTCTGTAATACTAATTACATTAAACAGGGTGCTATAAAAACTAAAGGCATTATCATGGCATACACAAAAACCACTACAAAAAGTTACTCTTCAAGGTTGGGAGATTCACTAAAAGGAATTTTATTTGGAATAATCCTCTTTATCGGTGGAACAGTATTACTTTTTTACAATGAGGGTCGTGCTGTTAAGACAGAAGCCGCTATCAGCGAAGCACAGGAAAATGTTGTTGAGGCTACTGATATTTCGAATATCGATCCAGCACTTAATGGAAAACTAATTCATGCTTCAGGTCGTGCAGAGACAAAAGATATCTTAACTGACCCCACATTTAACATTCAAACCACAGCTATTAAGTTACGACGCACACTCTATTACTATCAATGGGAAGAGGAGAGTCGTTCAGAGACTCGCGAAAACGCTGGTGGTAGTATGGAAACAACAACAACGTATACTTATAAAAAAGTTTGGAGTGGAACCCCGATAGATTCAACCCAATTTGAAAATCCTAAATATCGCGATAGAAACTTTCAGTTGCTGAACTTAAAAAGTGAGGAGTGGCTTGCTCCACACGTTACCTTTGGAGCCTATACCCTTCCTACCTTTCTAAAGAATGCAATTTTAGGGGAAGATCCCGTAGCGGTAAGCATGACAGATCAGCAACGTCACGATTGGCAAACAAGATTAGCTAAAAGCTTCACAGCGCGACAAAGACCAGATGCTTCTTCTGAAAAAGAGGACGCTCCTCAAAATGAAGTTCCTACACTGTTACACATCACTGACAACACGATCTACTTCGGTAAATCTGATGTCGATCCGCAAATTGGAGATATGAAAGTTATCTTCACAAAAGTCGTTCCAGCACAGGTCTCAATTCTTGCTAATGTTTCAGGCACAACCTTTGAAAAATATCGTGCTCAAAACGGCGAAACTTTTTCGCGCCTTGAGATGGATACCGTTAGCGCAGAAGTTATGTTTAAAAATGCACATAGAGAGAATATGATACTTACATGGGTACTGCGCGCTGTTGGAACATTATTGATCGTTATAGGATTACGGGTAGCCTTTAGTATAGTCTCGATGATCTTCAAATGGTTCCCGTTACTTGGAAATATTATAGAAGCAGGTGTCGGTATCGTCTGCTTCGTCGGCGGCATCATCTGGTCGTTACTTGTTATCGCTTCAGCTTGGATCATTTACAGACCCGTCCTAGCTATTACTTTAATAGGTATCGCCATAGCAGCCCTGATCTGGCTTGCTTTACGCGGAAAAAAAGCATCCGCATAGCAAAAGCCCCGATCTAGATAATTTTACGGTCTTTGCCTCCGTAAAGATCTAGCTAATTTGCTTTTTAATAGCAGCCCGTCCTAGTATCCTTGAAGGGTGGCATTTTTTACCTCCGTACAGATCTAGCTGATTTATTTTTTAATATCAGCCCGTCCTAGTATCCTTGAAGGGTGGCATTTTTTACCTTCGTAAAGATCTAGCTGATCCTGTCTTCAGTTACAGCCCGTTCAACTGTCCCATAATAAGGGACTCCTTTATTTATGATATGACTGATATTTTTCGGTCTCATTAATCGCCACTTCGGATCATAACTATTATTGTCATGATCTCTTGAAAGATAGCGATCTGCTTTAGGGATATTTTTTTTGCATGTTTCAAAAAACAGATCGGAAAGTCCAAAAGAATCATTGAATTGTTCTAAGATAAATCCAGTTTTTTGATACAAAAATCCGATATTGTAATTTTCTAAAGCAAGCAATAATTTATCTTCATCTAAAGAGGGAACTAATACAAGGCAACGTAAAAATTCTTCCAACCCTCCGATTTGATCAATTGTATCGATGCTGTCGATGACGGTTTGCTCTAAATTTGTAACAGTAACACCTCTCAATTTTTCTGTTTGTACATCGCCTTTAGGAGCTTTACGTCGATAAGTGATTCCGTCATATTCAAAATCTTTAAAGCGGCTTTGTGTCGTTATATAAACTTCATAAAATACTTGATTGGCATAACCGTATATCTCAAACGCACTGTGGTGAGAGACACAGGCATCGGGGAACAAACGACTTCCTATTTCATAACGTGATAAAAGCGGCTGTTTATTTTCGATACTGATGACGACATAAAAATTATGGCGTACACGCTCGATGTAACCTTTTTTTTGATATTGTTGTAAAATGGTAGCTGTTGAATTATCTTTGAGATTTAACGCACTTGAAAGCTCACCACGAGAAAAGCTTCCCAGATCGACCATTCTTTCATAGTATTTCATGAACAAGCCCCCCTTGTATTTTTTAATTCTTTTTTAATTTTAGCGCAATATGACTTAAAAAGAAATATTTTTATGCAAAAAATAAAAAAGGGTTGGCTGTTCCTGAAGGGTTACTCTAAATTCGCCAAGCTTTAAGCTTTTACTAATATCTTGATATTATTAGCTATTATGATTTTAGAGCTTGGGTCTCCTCCCTACTCATTAATAAATTCGTTTAGAAGTTGGTCTCTAATCTCTTTATACCTTTTGTCAGGGGTGGGGGTCGGTTGTAACGTTGTAGAGTCAAAAAGGTGCGGCTCCTCCTGCTCTATCCCTTGCCCCATCTCTTGCTCTACTTCCAACTCTGTTGCTGTATCACTATCCGTAGTTACAGCAACATCCTCTCCCTCTACGGAGAGATCCATCTTTAACGGCTCTACCGTCTCTACTTTTAAATCTTCTTCATATTTATCACGAAGATCTTCAAGAGGTGTTGCTTCTTCTGGCGGTGTAACGCTCACTGTTAAAAGCGATCTCTGTTTAGGATCTACTAAAAGCCCTTCAGAAATCGTTATCTTATCCCCTTTTTTTAGCCTATAACTACTAAGATTCTGATTTAATTTAGCAAGAAGGTGCCAGTTTGCAGCGGAACCTGTCAGTCGACGCGCTACGGAGGCTAAAGTTTCCCCATCCTTTTCAACAGTATAGGTATAATATAAGTCCTGTTTTTGCACACTGCCAACAACATGATCCGAGGCATGACGCTGCCCTCCCCCACTACACGCAGAAATAAAAATCATCGGCAATATATTCGGCAATATATATAGCAGCTTCTTCTTCACACTTTCCCTCGTCTTAAATATATAAAACTTTGTCGGATTTATGATATCACGACACCGCTAAAAGAGGGATCCCTCTATTGTTCTTTTTAATACGTGTTGCCTTAAAAATAGATGACTCTGAAAATTTATAACGAAATAATAAAGTCTCCTTGCTTTTACAATACTTTTTGCAATACCCTCAAGATCGTTGTTTTTACAACTTCCATAAAAACTAATAGCTACGGAGATTAAATATTATGAGCCCTCAAGTTTTAATAGTTATCGGATCAAAATCAGACCACGAGGTAATGAAAGAAACCGCCGCCACCTTAACCACCTTCGGTGTAGAATCTGAATACCGTGTAGCCTCCGCACACAGAGCTCCCAAACTCGTTTCCGAGCTAGCTACCACCGCTAAAAAGCGTGGTATAAAAGTTATTATTGCGGGGGCAGGCGCTGCCGCCCACTTAGCTGGTGTTATTGCAGCACAAACCACCCTCCCCGTTATCGGCGTTCCTATGCAAACATCTTCCCTAAACGGGATGGACTCCCTACTTTCAATCGTTCAGATGCCAAGCGGAGTTCCCGTTGCGACCGTAGCTATCGGAAAGGCTGGAGCGAAAAATGCTGCCATCTTAGCAGTTCAGATCCTAGCTTTAGCAGATGAAGCATTAGCTGAACGTTTTGAAGCATTTAAAGCAAAACAGAGTGAAGATGCTCAAAATGTGAGTTTAGAATAAGCCTCCTACACAAAAAAATATTGAAGCTTTTCCTCCCATTTATTCATCTAAGTAATCAGAACTATTTTCTTTTTATGTCGGTCAAGCGATCAAGTCAGAAGAGAAGATATTAAAGTATCGTTTCTGTTCAGATCTAGATGTTAGAGCGGAGTTTCTGTTATGGCTTCAAATGTTATAATCATTGATGATGACGAGTGTTTCAGAAAGATAGTAGAGCTAAAGCTACGCTCCTTTATCCCTAATCTGAACTGTCGCATCTTCGAAAATATCGTAACAGCAAGAGCATTTTTACAAGATAACGCACAAGATAATGCACCACAGATCGATCTGGTCATCCTTGATGAACATTTACCGGATGGACGTGGTACTGATCTTCTATCAGAAGGGTGGTTTTCAAATCTGGCGGTATTGATGATCAGCTCCGACACTGCGGCTGAGATGCCAGGAGCTTCGATTGAAGCAGGTGCTATGTTTTTTATAAACAAGGTTCAGGTTCGAGAAGACCTTTTTAAACCTCTTGTCCTCGGCATTATTGAACGGAGTAAACTTCTAAAAGAGCTCAACGTTGCCAGATCAAAAGCCATCAAAATGGAAACGATAAAAACCTTAATCGCAACTTTAAAACATGAGATTAACAACCCACTCGGTGCTGTTTTAGGCGCTGCTTACGTTATGCGCAACAATCCTAACGCCGATAAAGAGCAGCTTGAGGCAGCAGAGTTAGTAGAAGAGAGTGGGCAACGTATAAAACACGTTTTGGATCAATTGTGCCAAGCTGCAGATATTGAGTCCGTCAATAAGGCCAATCATCAAGTCTTTCAGATCCCTGGAGATAAACCTTGGGGTGCAAAATAAGCAACTGAAGACGACTTCACCTTAGAAACTACAAAAAGTAGTTGTGCGATCATTTTTTATGATCAAAACAGATAAAAAAGAGGTCTTGCTATCTTTTGTCCTTTTCAAATATATCAGTATAATGACAAAATCTCTGGTCTCTGTTGTCTCCTAATTTTTTAAGTTGTCTTTTGTGTGGATCAGATCCGACTTTTTGAGGTTTATTTATGAGAAGCAAAAATATTTTTTCAGCAGCTATCCTCTTAGCGTTAGTTATCACCTCTCCTCTTCAAGCAGAAAGTATCATCGCGCAAGGTGTCGCCGGAGATATGGATTCTCACAGCCGTAGCCCCGTTTTAACTGTTAGCACGGAAACAGCCACAGACAATGTAAAGATCTTAGCAGATGCTTACGTTCAAAGCCCTGAGTTCGCCAAATATCCGTTACGTTTTGATTTTTTTATCAATCGCAAACTTTTTGCCAGTCAGATCAGATCTCCTGAACTCCCTGGTGCAGTCGGTGTTGATATCGGCCCCGATGTCGCCGTTCCTCCTTTTAATTACGCCGTTGTAGTTGAAATGATCCATCCAAACAGAACGTTTACAAGTGTTGTGCAAGGTGCCGTTTATGAAAACAACTTAACAAAAGCCTACGCTTGCACGGCTTCTTTAATAACGGAAGATAATCAAGTGTTAACATTTAGTGACACCTCCGTTGAAGCTCTCCAAACGGCAGGCAACGTTTTTTCAATGACCTTTAATGGTGTTTCAAGTACAAACGATACTTTAGATCTTACAAGCACCATTACGCTAGCTACGGATAATAAAGCTCTCTATTCTGAATTAAATCTAACTTATAACGGAGAGACTACCAACTTAACAGGTGCAGGCAGCGCTGAAACAGATGCTAATAGAATTTCCGCATTTGAATTAACATCAAGCGACGGAACATTAACACTTAGGTGCTCTTAATAAATTAAATACTAAAAGCTCATTAAAGAGTGATAGCCGATGACACCCCTTAATGTTATCGGCTAATAAAAACAAAATTAGGCGGTACCATTATTTGAGACCGCCTAAGAAACTTGAAAATCACAAGTAGACTAAAAACTATTTTTTAGCAACTTTAGCTTGATAATCTTTAAATTTAGCTTTGAACTTATCAATACGTCCTTCAGTATCGACGATCTTCTGCTTGCCGGTATAAAACGGATGACACTCGGCACAAACGTTGATATGAACTTCCGGAACTGCGGCACCTATCGTAAAAGTATTGCCACAACCACCACAAGTAACTTGGCACTGATAATATTTAGGATGAATATTCTCTTTCATGACGACAACCTCGAAAAAATGCTACATAGCGCTGCGTATTTGTATAAAAGTACGCAAAAAGAGTCAAGACTCCGCAACGCCCTTCAAAAACGCCTCTTCAAAATCAGTAGATATAGCTATCGCTCGCTTTAACTGACTGGAAAGACACATAAACTCAACTTTAGCCACCACAGCATCCTTACCCTTTGGATTGATAATACGTTGTGAAACAACAACTCTTCTTTTATCAAGCATTTGCGGATTTTCAACGGTAACTAAATGGAGCCCCTCTTTAACCTCTCGTTTATACTTTACTTCTATGGCAGAGACCACCAGCAACAAGCCCTGATCTATAAAATAGCTTAATGGGAATCCGACCGCACTTAAATATTCACACCTACTCCGTTCTAAATAACGCAACATCTCTCCGTGATGGACGTGATAATACGGCGGCTCAAAAACATCTTCTGTAACTTCAACTTCAATCTTAAACATCTTACACCCAACAATCACTAATCTCAATTTCTGTTTTTAAAAAATAGGAACGTCAAAGTTATATTAACGCATGCTCTAAGACTTCATCAATAGAACTGACGGTAATAAAGTGTACTTTATCTCGTTGTGCCTTAGGAATTTCTTCCAAATCCTTAATATTTTCTGCAGGAATAATAATCTTTTTTATTCCGAAACGGATAGCAGCTAAAGCCTTCTCCTTAATTCCACCTACACCCAAGACCTGTCCACGTAACGTGATCTCTCCCGTCATTGCGATACCTTTTGAAACTTTCCTATCACAGAGCGCTGAAACAAGCGCAGTAACTATCGTTACTCCGGCTGAAGGCCCATCCTTCGGTGTAGCACCGTGCGGTACATGAATATGAATATCCGTATGTTGATAAAAATCAGGATCTATCCCCAATGTCATAGCGTTAGCGCGTGCATAAAACATAGCCGCTTTTGCTGATTCCTGCATAACGTTTCCAAGATGTCCCGTTAAAGTCAGTTCGCCTTTACCACTCGCTATCTGCGCCTCTATCGGCATAACTTCACCCCCCATCACGGTCCAAGCAAGTCCGTTAGCAACACCGACGCTATCTTCTTTTAGCCCCTGCTCCGCTTCATATTTCGTCACACCTAAAAGTTTTACTACCTTTTCTCTATCAATATTTTTTTCAATCTTTGAAGTTTCTACCAACTCTCGCGCCAACTTTCGGCATAATGATGCGATCTCCCGATCAAGATTTCTTACACCCGCTTCTCTTGTATAGTGTTCAATCAAATAGATGATAGCATCCTTTTCAAAGGTTATTTTCTGCTTTGAAAGCCCCTGCGCTTCGATCTGTCTCGGGATTAAAAATTTCTTAGCGATATTAAATTTACTCTCAGTGGTGTAGCCGCTGATGTAAATCACCTCTAAGCGATCTAAGAGAGCATCAGGGATAGTATCTACCGTATTAGCTGTGGCAACAAACAACACATCCGAGAGATCAAACGGTAAGTTTAAATAGTGATCTCTAAACTGTTTATTCTGTTCTGGATCTAAGATCTCCAAGAGTGCTGCTGCTGGATCTCCCCGATAATCAGCACCGACCTTATCCAATTCATCCAAGACAAAAACGGGATTACAACTCTTAACCTCCTTCAACCCCTGAATGATCCTTCCTGGTAGGGCTCCAACATACGTCCTGCGGTGTCCTCGAATCTCCGCTTCATCACGCACACCACCCAGAGACATTCTAAAAAACTTTCTATTCAGTGCTCGTGCTATGGAACGTCCTAAGGAAGTTTTACCAACTCCTGGGGGACCTACAAAACACAAGATCGGCCCTTTGGAATCATCTTTTAACTTTCTAACACTTAGATACTCAAGGATACGGTCTTTAGGTTGTTCCAATCCGAAGTGATCAGCATTCAAGATCTTTTTAGCAGCTGCTAAATCAATCGTATCAACTGTTTTTTCATTCCACGGTAAATCTACGATCCACTCCAGATAAGTTCGCAACATAGCATATTCGCTACTTTCCGGATGCATTCTTTCTAAACGCGCCAACTGTTTATCCGCTTCCAGCCTAACCTCATCTGAAAAATCCTTATTGGCTAAGGCATTTTTCAAGACTGCGATATCTTCGGAAGAACCGTTAGCACCACCGAGCACCTGCTGAATCTGTCGCAGCTGTTCGCGCAGATAATATTGATTTTGCTCATCTATTAAAGCTTCTTCAGTGCGTGCCTTTATCTCTCGCATTGCAAGAGCACCTTTTAAATGTTCAGAAATAAGTTTACCCGCAGCCTCTAAAAGCTCCAGCGGAGTAGCTTTTTCCAAGAGCTCCTGTGCTGCCTTAGAATCTAATCTAAAATGAGCGAGTATCACGTAAGCTATTGAGATAGGATCGTTAACATCTTCTAAAACTAACGACATCTCTTCTGGTGCCTGCCCGCAACTAACCAAAAACTCCACATTTTGCAAAATCGCCGTTGTTAACTCTTTAACACGTCGATTCCTCATCGAAAGCGAAGCGCTTTTTGAAATTTTAATCTGTGCTGAAATCAAATTTTTAACTGTTTTGTATTGAACAACTTTCGCTTTTGTAATTCCTTGCAAAATTAGTTTAATCTGACCTTTTTCCAGATTAAACATCCTTATAATGGAAGCAACGACACCGACCTTGTACAAGTTGGCACAGATGTCTTCTGAATTGGCTACTTCTTTTTCAGCAACAAGTAGAACTAGACCCTCATGTTTTGCCGCATACTCTAAGGCTTTTATCCCCTCTTCTCTCTCAAGACAAACTGCCATCACTACTTCCGGAAAGGGAACCATATCACCCGTTGGCATTACCGCTAATTTTTCAGGGATATCTATCGTTTTCACTTCACAACTAACGGGCTCTGATGTTTTCTTCTTTGTCTTCTTTACTTTTACCGCCATAAAAAACCTCGCTCTACCTCTATAAAATCATCCTATCTTTTTGCCCGCTATCCTCTCACGCTTATCTTCCGACATACATCGGTGAAGCTTGCGCCTTATTAAGATGCACAAAGGTACCGTTTTGATATTGAATAACCGCCAATTTTCTAAACAATTCTCCGTTCCCGCTATAAGCGATCACTCCTGTCACTCCGTTATAATGATCGATCTCTTGTAATGCCTGTACAAACGACATCCCCGTTGATCTCTGTTTTTGCAAAGCAGCCACAACCAACGTTGCAACATCAAAACCTTGTGCTGCCATAAAATCAGGAGCACTTCCAAAACGACGTTGGTACGTCGTAACGAAATTTTGCACCAACTGATCTGTGTCCTGCATAAAGAACGGCGTCACAAAAATCGCATTGTTCATCAATTGTTTGGAGCGTGCTAATTTATCGGCATCATCCCAAGCGGGAGTACCTAATAGTTTTATCCGTGCCCGCAACTGTTCAGGAAGCGCTTGCATAAATGTAACTGCACTATCGATATCTGCCGGAAAGAAAACTCCTTCTACATCCAACTGTTGCAGTGCTTGTCCAACCGACATAAACGAAGCACTATCAGCGACGTGATAAGATGCTTCATAAACAACTTCTAAACGCATCCTTCCTGCTATAATTTTAAAGATATTGGCATACTCAAATCCGTTTTCATTAGCAGGGTAGATCAAGGCATACTTTGTCATCCCTAAGGTAGCATAAGTTTTTTCCAGCAACGACATTACCTGCGACGGCGTTGTTGTTCCTAAACGAAAGACACTACCACCTGCTGCAAAATCACTTTTTTTAGATAGCGCCACCATCGGAATATTATTTTGTGCAGCGACAGTAGCGGCAGCGGCTGCTGGAGTTGCTAGTAATGGTCCAATCACAACTGAGGCTTCACGTCGAACCACCATTTCATTGATGTGTCTTGTAGCCTGCGCAGCATCTCCCTTAGTATCAAGATAATTAACGGTGATACCATCATTCCTACCATCAAGCACCAAAGAGATACCGTTACGAGAGCTTGTTCCCAGCCTGCCATAAGGACCTGTCAAAGGTAGTAACGCCACGATATTTGCAGGTTGCTGAATAGTAGTTGTAGCCGCTGTTGCTGAATCGGGAGCACCTCCAACGCTACCCAGCATATTTGTAGCACCATCGTGTGGCGTTAAAGTTTCAGCACGCCTCCTATTTTCTCGTCCGATAGCACCACTGATAAAAGTATCTGAAAGCCACTGCGACGGTAGATCATACAACTTTTCATCTGAGAGGCTACGCAAAATAAGATCAACTCCCGTCCGTGCAGAAGTAGAAATTTTAGCGTTGCCTGCTGCCGTTCTAAAAGCGCGTGATAACCAAGCTAAAGCTTGATTGATATCGCCCGATCTGCCGTAAGCATAACCAAAGACTATTGAGAATGGTGGTTTTACGGTATCAACTCCCCTCCCTTCCTGTGCAAAGTATTTACTTAAAATAGCGAGAGACTCTCGCGCTCTATCTTGAGAGAGTTCCGCTGCAGAGATTCGTAGTATAGCCACCTCTTCTTCTGCCGGAGAAAGGATATCCCCTGCCGTCTCCGCCTTTAAGTATTCTCCTATCGCTTGATTCTTTAAACCTTGACTGAAATATTCATCACCCAAAGCAAGAAAACGGTTCTGCAATGGACGACCGTACAGATCATAACCTAAGGAGAAGACCTCCCACGGTTTTTCATCTCTTCTAGCAGCAAGAGTTTCATTTTCAGGTAATTTTATATCAGTTGTTTTATCTGGAAGAGTTACAGAATTAACGTGAGGCTCTCCATAATAGTGATCCGGTGTTTGATAACAGGCGGAAAGGAGAGCCAGCATCATTATCATAATAATAAAGTATAAACGATTTCTCATTGTAACAATCCTCTTAGCAAGTTCTAACAACGACATTTGCAGCCATACCGGTATGATCTTAACGCTGCCGCAACAGGTATATGCAAAAAATACGATAATTCTCTTAATTATCAATCGAGTGCCCTTTGTATGGCAACAGTAGTTTTGCACAATAGTGATAGATCAGATAGAGAAAATAGTGCGCAGAGAATGTCGACAAAAAACTTACAGGAAGAATAAAAATCGTCCGTCAGATGCAACAATAAAAGTAAACAAAAATAAGAAGTTAGCACATTTTAGCAAGTGGCATTAATTTTATCTTTAGAATCCGTTTACAAGCTCCGATGATTATATAGTAGGGAAGGTACATATAAGGTGTACGCGCTTTATTAGATGGAGACGTGTGTGGTGTCAGATGGTCGAGCTTCCATATTAGTTGTTGATGACAACCCTTTAATAGTCAACGTTCTTACGAGTTTACTTTCGTCACAAGATTATGATGTTTACTCATCAGCCAATGGCAAAGAAGCTTCTGATCTTTTAGAACATCACTCTGTCGACGTTATTGTCTGTGATGTAATGATGCCCGAGATGGATGGTTACGCTTTTCACGACTATGTTAGAAGCAAAGCTGAACTATCTCACATCCCGTTCGTTTTTCTAACAGCACTAGGAAGCTCTGGCGAATTGAATCACGGTCGAGAGTCAGGTGCTGATGACTACCTTGTTAAACCGTTTAACCCGCAAGACCTACTATCTATTGTTAAGGGCAAGGTCATTCGCTCAAAGAGATTAAAAGCGCTTTCAGAGGAACGGTATGAATCTTTTCGAAAACGGGTCATTCACACCCTTTCTCATGAATTCAGAACACCTCTGGTTGCCATCAATACAGGGACGGAGTTACTTTTAGAGAATAAAGAGAAGTTCGAAGAGGTTTCGGAGCATGCCACAAAGCTTATTACTGCCATTCAGCACGGCGGTCAACGCTTGGAGAAACTTGTTACAGATTTCATGTTGCTGCAACAGTTGGAAGCAGGTGTCGCTCAGAGACTTTATGAAAGTCGTGCTCAAAACTACACAGCAAAAGAGTTGATGGATGATCTACACTCATCAAATGAGTTGGAGCTACTAAAAGCCGGAGTGCAATTTTCCACCGTTGTTCAAGCACCTGATGCACAGATAAAGATCTTTGAGCCGCAAATTTTAGATGCACTTGGACGTTTGATTAATAATTCCATAAAATTTTCACAAGATATAAAAGAGATTGAAGGTGTCTCATATACGAAAAATGATAAGGTATATTTTGAGATTAGAGATAGAGGCATCGGCATAGACCCCTCTCAGATTCAGGAAGCTCTCGCTGTATTCGGGCAGATTGATAGAGACACTATGGAACAACAGGGTGGCGGTATGGGGTTGGCGATAGCTGCTCGCTACGTCAAAATAAATAACGGCTCTCTTGAGTTTCATAAAAGAGATGGTGGAGGATCAATCGTCGCCGTAGTCCTTCCACTTATAGTTTAACTCTGCAACTTCTATTTTATTTTTAAAAGTTAGTGGTAAAAGATCTCTCTATTTAAACTTTTAATAGTTATTTTTTGCGATTAAAAATTCAATAGCCTTTATTAGAATTAAGAAACAGTCACTTTATAGTATAGATAATGGAAAGAAGTAGTCGCGTTTTTTAAGAACCTCCTCGCGAGGGCTTATTCTGAAAAAAGTTTTCCAGAACAAGCCACTCGCAAAAAGAATTGTTAACTCCTCTCAGTGCTTAGTTGGGCACTAAAGAAAAAAGGAAGTAGTAACCAGCCGCAGCCAGAGAAATAACTAGGGTACCCACAAAAACTACAACCACGACCCTAAATGCCTCTTTGACAAGATCTTCTTTTTTTTCGCTGGGTTCGAATCGTAGGCGAATAAGGCAAGTCAGTATGAGAAACGGTGCAACTGATACGGTAAGTACGGCTAATATGGCTAATATGGCTAATCCAAGACTGGGATCATAATAAATATGGACACAACCCAGCACAACCAGAATAACAACCAAAATAACCATAAAACCGAAACCCTCGTTCCCGAATACCTCTTCGACAAGATATCTAAGACCTTCTTTTTTGCCGAGTTTGAATACCAAGGGAGAGAAGCGAGTCAGTAACGCTGCAACAAACACCGCAACTAATCCGACTAATAGGGCTTCCATATTGAAACCTCCTTTACTTTGTGCAGTTTGACCTACATTAGAAACGTAGGTTTGTTCGTCTTCCGTCTTCAATAAGAAAACGGAATTCCTATCCATAACCAACAAGGTGATAAAGAAGAGATAAGCCTCCTCTTCCTCTTGAGGGTTCTTAAAGTAAGTGCTCAATTTCTAAGCACCGAACTCAAAAAACGCTGTCACGACAGAGACAACTCCTAAAAATATGCAGAGCATAGCAAAGCAATCACGTCGTCGTTCTGAAGCCTCATCCATTTCAATCCTACTCCCAGCGAAAATCGTGCGGATACACCACCCAACGAAAATAATGTGAGTAAGCCTAAAGAACGGGCTAAAAAACTGAGACGAAAAAAAGAGGTCGTAACCCAGCACAAGGAAGAAAATGGTCAGAAACTGTTTTCCTCTGATTGTGCTACGAGAGCAGACGTTTATTATTAACGTCGCCAAAAACGACACTATAAGAGATGACATCTAAAAGTCTCCTTTGTCTGTCAGTGCAGTTTGACCTGCATTAGAACTGGGAATACACCTTAAATAAGGTGTACCTAGAGAAGCAGTTTAAGTTTACCTAGATAAAACCTTAACAAACGCGACTGCTTCTAAAAAATTAAATAACTGTCCTAAATTCCCGTTTTTTTATAGTCTACACCTTAGTATTTAATATTTTATCGACAAAAATCTTCTGGTCAATTTCTAATGCTTCTAAAATATCTTTTTGTTTTTTTGTTAATGGCTGTAGTAGCATGCTCAGATTTTCATTATCTATGCGTCTTATCATTTTAAGCGCTTCTAAAACTCTCTGAATGGTTTTTTCTACTTTTTTGTTATTATTATTTATAGTTCTTTGTAAGTCTGACCACATAATTAAGCTAAGAAAGGAGACGAAGCTTTTGCCGTCAGTAGTTTTTTCATTATGTGTTAGCATACGGTCATTATCCAATTCATTTTTTAAATTATCGAAAGCTTTCTCAATAAAGTCTCGTCGTGAATAGATATGAAGTGCTTCTTGTGGTGTCATTGTTGAGTGGTTACTCAAAAAAGCAAAAACTCCTAGCATAGATAAGATATCGGTAATTTTTTCATGATCCCTTTCAAAACTTTCTAACTGCACTTCTTTCTTAGTTTTTATTTTGTAGTATTTAGAGTAGCGACTCATACTCATAGGCTTTTTCATTTCTTTTAGTTCATCTTCTAATCTGTCAATATGAGAGTAAAGAGTGCTCTCTTCCTCAGATGCACTTTTTGTATTTAAGTAAACGTAGAGAGAAAATTTTTCTCCATTTATCACAATATCTTTTCTTACCCCATAACAATTTGTCCCAGATATGTGATTCCTAGAAGAGCGAAGAGTAACAGATGCTTCCCTCATAGTATCGTTGTAATTTTTCTGAGATTTAGGAACAGCTACGAGAAATTCTATTTGCTCTTTTTTTATATATTCTAAATTTTCTTTTGTAATAAAACCTCTATCCAGAACATAAAATATATCATCAATACCTAAGCTTTTAGAGTATTCCATCATTGTTGTAAGAAAAACTTTATCAACAACACTTCCACTGTAAAGAAAAAAACTTATTGGTAAATTGCTGTCGGTAGCGTATAAAAGTCCGACATTTAGTTGTGGTAAATATTCTTTGTCTCTATTGTATCCATTCTCGGCAAGTGGCAAGTCTGCATAAGTAGAAAGGCTCGTAACATCATAAGCTACAGTCTCATTGTTTTTCATAGCATGGTTTTTCCACACAGAAAAAAACTTCATTTGATCTTGTTTGGTAATCGATGAAAAAAGCTCACTTGTCTTTTGCGAGGATAGAGATATGTTTTTAGGGGTAAGAGTATTTTGCAAAAAATTATCTATATTCATCATTACATTGCCTTCGCAAGCCATGTATAACGCAGTATAAAAGATATCTTCGTATTTATCGGGAAAGATTGTTTTTAAGCATTTTAATAACCCTATAGCCTCAGCTCTCATTTTTAATGCGACTACGTGACCTGCGTCCCAAACAAAGCGAGAAGAAGCTAGATCAATAACGTCAGATGGCATTGGATAATATTTTCTAAAGTTCTCATTAGGAATCATTCTTCCTTGTCTATCAGGGTCTATCTTTCCCACAATCACTTCATCACAAGTAGGTGTGCCGTTCTTATTACGACGATGACCAAGTACGTGATACACATACTTTACGTTCCCTTTGTTATCTTTTTTATACGAAATCTTTTTTTCTGGAATTGGAATTGAAATATTTATTAAAGCCATTTTGCCTCCTATTTTTTACTGTCTCGTAGACTACGGAAGTATAGTCTACAAAGCAAAAGATGTCAATAGTTTTTTTAAAAAAATTAAAAAAACTTTTATAAAAAAACTTAATTAAATAAGTATGTTGGAGGAAATATAATATTAGAAAATCTAAATATGAAATTAAATTATTGATATGGACTACATAAAAAACGGGAATTTAGGTAACTGTAAGACGTATTACTTATTAAATTTCTTAGAAGCAGTTTCTTTTTCATCTACACATATTCAATTTAAAATCTATATATAAAAGAGCTCTAAGCGGCTATTAAAAAAAGCCCCTATTTAGTATCAGTTAGAGTAAAAAGCTAATCAAATTTTTATGCACTTTTTAAAATAAGCATTTAGGTAATTTTTTGATGGTTATAAGTCTAAGACGGATTTTAAGGTATTAAAAACAGAAGCATTTTTGGGGAAATAGGTTTGACTAAGGAGGGAGGGAAAAAGCACTCCGCTAAAGTAGAACTACAATAAGTTAAGTAAAGATTCCGTTACATCAGAGCGCAGCGTGGTGTCTATCCTCAATTCATTTGCTCCGCAGGAAAGAGCTAACGGTGCAAGGGGATCGCGTGCATCTGCAACGTTTGCATGGAGAGATGCGATATTGTCTAAGAACAGCCTCGCCATAGCAGTTCCTCTAAGGTAGGTTTCAAACAACTCGCTCCCCTGCCATTCTAAATCAGGAACCAAAGAGAAATGAGAAAAGCCCGTGTTAAGATCTTGTAGCGATCTTAATTTATGCAGATGCAGCAAGCGAACCTCCCAAGAATCCCACTTTGCAATACGCATACAACAGGAAGCTTTAGCTCCAAACCTGTGCATCCACTTTACAACACGCAACCAGTCCGGTGTGTTTTTAGCACTCCGTTTGCCTCTTTTTTTAATTAACATCTCACCGCCCCAAGCCGGAACGGCATCTAAACCAGCCTCAACTAAACGTGAGGCAACCTCTTCAAAAGTTAACGCCGCTGCTTGCGCCAAGTTGAAGATAACAGGAATTCCGATCCCTTCTAGTGAAGTTTTACAAACAGACTTTAATCTTCGTAACGCCTCCTCATATATTTCAAGATCAGTTGTTTGTTCAGAAAAAGGGTAGAAAATTAAGGTCGAAACATCATTAACCGTTTTTTTTGATAACACCTCAGACTCTGCTAGAAGGTTTTCCAAGTTCGTAAATCTTACGGAGAAATCGTATCCGATACTTCGCTTACTAAATAATCTGCTACGCAAGAGATCAGCCGCTAGAGCGAGATCCGCTAACGGCGCCTCTTGCACGACCTTACAGGCATCCTCAATACTTAAGCGTTTACCATCAAGCGTATCTTGCAAAATATCGCTTACGCACCGATGTCTTTCATCATTAGGAGCTACACCTCGTATAACTTTTGAAATACTAACGTATGTTGCTTGCGGTAAAAGATCTTTTGTAACACACAATTCATAAAACTTATTTAGATCTTCTTTAACTCGAGGAGTTAAACAACAAGCACCCTCACAAGAAGGCTCCTTACCTTCTTTAGTACACTTTTTAAGAGCAGCATCTAAAACTTTATGAGTCTCCGAAGTTATAGCAGCCTGCCGTGTCGCCCAGATTAACGCCAGCAGGGGTAAGCCCGACCACTCTTTCCAACGTGTAGTTAAGTCTTCTGCATTGTATTCGCCACTAACTGCCTCCTGATCTCCGAGACAAACCAACCCTTCATCATCTTTAAGGTCTGCCAACATGATCGGACGTATAATGCGTACAATCCGCGGCACTATCTGCCAATGATCTTCCATTAAGAGTTTTAAGAAGAGCCCCACAGCACCAACTGAATCAATCAGATAGATCGTCTGCAATTTTTGTAATGATGCTTTGTGATAGAGCGTTATTTGTGCAGCGCTCTTGACAAGGTCTACTCCAAAATCCAAACCTAAACACCCACCATGCAAGGCGAAATCAGCCACAGAGATTAGTGCCACATCAACCTCACCCGCCATTAAACGCGTTATATTATCAGCAGGTGAATTCTCTTGGTAAAGAAATGAAGTATCTTTCGCTAACCTTTGATAGCCCTTTCCAAGTGTACCACAGCAATTAGCAATCTTTATCTTCTTCATGCCAAGATACCTCTATCATCTCCACCAAACACCGTTAAGAGATCAATATAACTCGGAAGATGTAACGCCTCTACGGATTCGATATCAACAGCGCCATAGATTTTGCTATTAAATCCAAAAAATTTAAACATTCCTAAAGAGCTGAGAGAGGGGTATGACCCACTTATGCCACGCTCATTCAAGCCCTGCAAAACAATACTACCGACTGCTAGCCCCCTCATAATAAAGAGATCATAATCAACACTTTCAGCTACTTTTTGTGAAGCATTAAAAGACTCTCCAACACACCAACTATCAATTACACCATCTGCAACACCTTTATTAAGTTGATGCAGCTCCCGCGCAAAAAGAGGGATCGTTCGGAAACGATCAAGTCTAGTATAAAGATCCACAGAGAACCCACACTCTTTCAGAATAGGAATTGCGCTTCGATACGTTGTTTCTCGCAAGCGGTCGAATTGCAACTGCTTTAATTGCAACAATACATTTTTTAGTCTATCCGAACGCAGGTCTCTATCACTTGAGCTTTCATGCAACATCAACCAAGAATTAATCTGATCGACAGAGGGACCAACCAAAACGAGATCTTCTCGCTCCTCTTTTATCTTTGCGATAACGTCTCTCCACATCCCCATCAGATCACTAAAATCAGAGATGTCTGAAAAAACATTAAGCCCGTTGTATAACTTTCCACTAAAAATAGTTGCGATCTTTTTTTCTACATACGAAAAACCACCCAGCCCCATCCACGATTCTAACGGTAGATGTAGCGCTGGAACGATCTGAAAGATCGGAGCTTCATCAACTGATGCCAAAGCTGATAATTTCATTAAGACAGATAACGGCGCTTTTGTTAAAAGGAGCTCTATCTCTTCAACTTCAAAAGGTGTTTTTGTTGAAATTTTTTCTAAGATCTGAGAAAAGCCGAAAGCTGCTAAAGTGCTCTTCGTGAAGCGTTCCGAACACAACTTAGAATCGTTAAGTAGCCCCTCTACGGGAACAGACCTCCCTCTTATGATTCCACGTTTTGCCAGAGTTCCCATGCTGCCGCCTCCACGCTGCCACAGACTAACAAAACTACCCTTTAAGGGCAAATGAACGAAACCTCAGGAACGGATATATTATCTCTTTCTTCTTACTGCATAAGTCTATAAAAATTACTGAAAAAGCCTCTGCAAAAAGCTTGCTCTAAGACGTTTAAGTGCCTTATGCTAGTGATATGGAGAATAACACCACCACCTTTTTACGACAACCTAAAGATGCCTCTCTTCAAAGCGCTACCTTAACCACCGCACGCAAGATCTCTGAAGCGCTTGGTCCGATCCCCACCTTATTTTCAGTCCCCATCCGCGCCCTCTTACTTGATCAAGAGACCTCTCAAGTGATGCGTCCTAGTACTCAACTTTTAGTTTCAAACCTCTTAACCTCTCCAACTTTGAAGGCATCTTTTTACTACGCCGCTCTGACATTTCACGGAGAGAAATTAAACAATAGCGCTTATCTCTCATCTACTGATCTCGTCCGCATTTTTTCACCAGCAGAAACGGCTTCTATTATCGGAATAATCTTTTTAACGATGCGCATTCAGAAGATCGGGAAGTTACGTGAAGATCCCGATTGGCAAGAGATCCTTGATAGAGCCGTTATTTGTAGTGAGATAGGTGGTCAGATCGGTTATGCCATACCGACACTAGGCGCAGCACACGCACTTTTAGTCGGCACTTTACCGTACATCGTTGAAGGTTTGTTTTTTATAACCGATATCAATGGAGCTAAGGTTTATCATCAGGAGCTCCGCTCCTCCGAAGAAAGATACAATATTGAATCAGAGATGCAGCTCTGGAGGTGCTCCCGTTTTGATATTATTGTTAATCTACTGCAGATGTTAGGTTTCGGGGTGCCCTTTGCACATACCTTCCTCACACCATTTGAAAAAACGGAGGAAGATGCAGAAGATTCTGAAAATTATAAAACACTACTTATCGACGAGTGGATTCAGGCTCTTTTTCAAACAGGAGAGAAGCCGCAAAAAGTGCATAAAGGCACTTATTATCCGTTGGAACGTGATTTCCATAAGTTGATGTATGAAGTAGATCTAATCAGACGTAACGGCAGTAAATATAATTGGCTCAAACGTTCGCGTCATGACATTAATCCTACTGACACTCCACAACTTTTTCAGGAGGTTTTGCAAGAACTACGAGAACCGAGCGCCATTCAACGTTTTTATGAGGAAAATATGCCGAAAGAGTTACTTGAAACTTTATCAGAAAAAGATTTACAAGAGCTAAGTGCTATTGATCACCAATTCTCAGAAGAATAACAGGACTAAATACCTTGAACACACAAGCAACAACAACATTTGAAGTACAGAAGGGGGGGAAGATCCTTATCAACCTTGCTGGTGTCTGGAGCATCTCTAAACGAGGCACAAAATTCCCCGACTTAGAACCTCAACTTCAAAAGGTTAAACCGATCTCTGAAATAAGCTTCAACTTAGCTAACGTTCAAAGTTGGGATACCAGCCTTGTCGCTTTTATTAACTCTGTTCTCCGTTATGCAGCTAAGCACTCTATAAAAGTTCAAACCACAGACCTGCCACCTGACTTACAGAGCATTTTAGATTTAGCTAGAGCTGTTCCTGCTAAAGAGCAATCAGAAGACGGCGATTCCGCCTCAAACCCACTTGCAAAATTGGGTGCCTCTGCCCTGCGAAGCTACGCCTCTTTAAAAGAGGTCTTCACCTTTACGGGAGAGGTCACACTGACCGCTTTTAGAGTTATGCTCGGCAAGAATAAATTTCGATTTTCTGAAACTCTCGCCATCATTCAGCAGTGTGGACCAGAAGCACTTCCGATTGTAACCCTTATCTCCGTCTTAATCGGTCTGATTTTAGCTTATATCGGTGCCGTGCAACTACAACAGTTCGGCGCCACTATCTACGTTGCAAACCTAGTCGGCATCGCAATGTTACGTGAAATGGGTGCTATTATGGCAGCTATCGTTATGGCGGGTCGAACGGGTGCGGCTTTTGCCGCACAGTTAGGAACTATGCAGGTCAATGAAGAGATTGATGCCTTCAAAACTCTCGGCATCTCACCTATTGAGATCTTAGTTTTGCCACGTATGTTGGCGTTAGTCTTGATGATGCCGTTCCTCTGCCTCTATGCAGATATCTTAGGAATTTTGGGAGGTGCCATAGTTGGTATTTTCTCGTTAGACCTTGACCCAACGTTATTTTTCCGACAAGTTCAAAAATCCATCGACTTAGGTGATCTCTTTGTCGGTATGGTGAAAAGTGTGGTCTTTGGAGTGTTGATTGCGTCAGCAGGGTGCTTACGTGGTATTAAGTGCTCACGCAACGCCTCCGCCGTTGGTGCTGCCGTCACTGCAGCCGTTGTTTCAAGTATCGTAGCCATCGTTGTTACTGATGCTATTTTCGCTGTCATAACAAATATTTTAGGAGTTTAAAAGATTATGACAGACGCTATTTTATCCGTAAAAGGGCTGCAACTTGGGTATGGCGATTACGTCTTACAACGCGATTTAACATTTGATGTTAAGCGTGGTGATATCTTTTTTATTATGGGCGGTAGCGGCTGCGGAAAAAGCACCTTGCTAAAATCGCTAATCGGACTAACTCCTCCACAAGCTGGAGCTGTTTTTCACAACGGTAAAGATTTTTGGAACGCTCCCGAAGATGAACAATCAGTTATAATGCGTAACTTCGGCATGCTTTATCAAGCAGGTGCCTTGTGGAGCTCCATGACTTTAAAAGAGAACGTCTGCTTACCACTAAAAGAGTACTCAAAACTCGGCAAAGATGAGATTGATGAGATGGCGCGTTTAAAGTTAGCGCTAGTCGGATTGGCAGGATTTGAAGAGTTCTACCCTTCTGAAATAAGTGGTGGAATGCGTAAACGTGCCGCTTTAGCACGTGCCATAGCGCTCGACCCGCACCTTCTTTTTCTGGACGAACCGTCAGCTGGTTTAGATCCGATCACATCAAAGCTACTGGATGATCTGATTGTGGCGCTTCAACAAACTTTCGGCATGACGGTCATAATAGTTAGCCATGAATTGGCGAGTATTTTATCAATCGGTACTAATTCCGTATTTTTAGATAATAGATTAAAAACGATGACTGCATACGGTAATCCTAGTCTTTTATTAAAACAAGGTGACAACAAGAGTGTTGTTTCTTTTTTATCGCGAGGCGAAAATCAGTGATATGAGCAAACCTACTAACACCACACTAATCGGAGTTTTTGTTTTAGGCGGCATCGCCTTACTGATTGCTGCCATAGTTATTTTAGGCAGCGGACGGTTTTTTAGTAATACCGTCACCTGTATCGCCTATTTTAACGGTTCCGTTAAAGGGTTGACGATCGGATCTACTGTGCGTTTTCGTGGCGCAGTTATAGGTAAAGTTACCGACATCCATTTGGAGATCCGTAAGAGTGAAACTGGAGAACCGTTATTACCGGTTACTTTCGATCTCATAACAGAGAAGGTCAATCGCATTGAAGGGAGGACAAACTCAAAGTCGTACTCACAAGCTGTCAAGGTTATCAAAAACCTTATACAACAAGGTGTCAAAGCCAGCTTAGCGATGGACAGTATCGTAACGGGGCAATTATACGTTGATCTGGATTATCATCCGACTACCCCTATCGTATATTTAGGAGAGACACGAGGGTTGCCGGAGATCCCGACCTCCAGATCTCCTTTTGAAAAGATTAAAGATTCATTACAAGCGTTACCGATTAATGACGTAATCTCCTCTGCCAATGATACGTTAAAAAGTATTGATGAGTTTTTTTCCTCTAAAGATCTATCAGTAGCTATTAAATCTGTAAATGAACTAACTACGAAAGCAACAGAAAGTTTAAACCTAATAAATAATTTAACTACGGAGACCGAATCAGCAGTAACACAAGCTACAAAAACCTTAAAGTCGATAGAACGTGCTGCTACAACTCTGCATGATTCAACCAATCCGACCTCGCCCTTAAGATACAAACTAATCTCAACCATGAATGAAATTGAGAAAGCTTCACGCAGTTTTCAGATCCTTTCTGATTTCTTACAACGCAACCCCGAAGCGTTGCTGTATGGTAAACACGGAGACAATAAGTTTCCGCAAGAAAAAAATCGTTAAATAATATTACATATAAGGACAGAAACAATGACAACTTTTAAGATATTCCTGACTATTTGTTGCGGTTTATTATTGAGTGCTTGTAGCAGTAAATCTACTCAATCTCAATTTTATATGTTGAACATTGATGTGTCAGACCTTCCGACGGTACAAAGCAAATATACTTCAATCGGAATCGGTCCTATTGAGGTAGCAACTTATTTGCAGCAATCACAACTTGTCACACAGGAGAGCGACAACAGGTATAAATTAAATGAATTTAATCGTTGGATAGAGCCTTTAGACGACACCATAACTTCAGCCATGAGCACCGTTTTTGCGCATCAACTCGGCATCAAGCAGGTCTACACCTATCCGTGGCTGGAAGTTAATCCTGACTTGCACCTAACTATTAAACTACACCGCTTCCACTGTCAGATAAATACTAAACAGTGTGATCTAGTTGCGGCGTGGACACTAAGAAACGGTAAAACGGGTAAACAGATTAAGAGTGATTTTGTAACGGAGTCTTTACCGCTATCTAAAAACGATTTTGTTACCGTTGTTGAAACATTGAGTGATCTTCTTAAAAACTTAAGTAAGAGGATAGTGACCGAGATTCAAGGATAGGTGTAAATTATAGCAACTTCTTTAAAGTTCTGTTGCTTTCAAGTTGAGGTCTAATATCTTTCAGGAGCTCTTCTGCATTCGGAGCTGCCACAAGAGCGGCTAGGCATCCTTGCACCTTTTTTGTACATCTAATCTCCTTTTTTAAAGCGCGGCACACTACATCTTTATAAACTGCTAAGGCTGCATCGCAGTCTACTCCGAGGCACGTCAACGTATAGCCGATGGCAACACGAAAATCAGTTGCAAGCGGTTCTACATAATACTGTCTTCTTAAACACGGTATTCTTCCAGTTGTATCCAGCAGTTCAATCTGATCTAACAGCGCTCTCCTGACATTATCGGGGCAACTTCCCCCTTGTGATCGCATCTTTTCTCCTATCGTTTGCATTACCTGCAAAGCGGTTTTAACAACATCCATCGAATAAGCAAAAAGAGGGGGGATAGCAGCACTCAAAGCTTTTGGGTAATCACTTTCATTTAAAAGATACTCCAACGCCTCAATTCTAAGATGAGGAGAGGTACGAGGTTTTAGGTCGTCAGCAACTGCTCCGAGTGCAAGACCTGGAAAGAGTGGAGTTGATGGAGGGTTTCCTTGTGATTGTTCTGTTCTGGGATTATTCAACGTAGCAACTCCCTCTTACTGCAAAAGATAAGCTTTAAGGTATGCTAACCGATTTCAATACATAAAAGTAATATTTTTAGCATATTATAATAAATGATTAAAAATGTTGAAATATTTTTCATTTTTTAGTTAGATTACAACAACCTCAACGGGTTCAGCGGTGTTTTTAGCGTTAATTTATTGGAATAGTGAAAATGGAAATGAACATTCTTAAAGAGCAAGATCCTGAGATTTATGCAATTATAAAAGGTGAGGAAGAGAGACAACAAAACAAGTTGTCGATGATCGCATCAGAGAACTTTACATCACCCGCTATTCGTCAAGCGTTGGGCTCCGTCCTCACTCATAAATATTCAGAAGGATACTCAGGGGCTCGTTATTACGAAGGTAACGCTTTTATCGATCAACTTGAAGACCTCACCATTGAACGTGCTAAAAAAGCTTTTAAGTTACCAGAAGATTGGGGTGCTAACGTTCAGACGCTTTCCGGTAGTCCAGCTAACTTAGCCGTTATGTTAGGGCTTTTAGAGCCTGGTGACACTATCTTCGGTATGTACCTGTCGGACGGAGGTCACCTCTCTCACGGCTGGTCGTATGAGCCGAAGAGTACAAAAAATGACCCGAATGATATGTTATATACAGGGGGAAGTAGAAAGGTAAATGTTACTTCAAAGTTCTTCCGTGCCTTTCAATACAAAACAGACCCGAAGACGAAGCTTTTTGATTGGGATGCCGTAGAAAAGATGGCTTTGGAGATTAAGCCTAAATTAATCATCACTGGCGGCACCGCTTATCCGCGTGAGATAGATTATAAACGTGTAAAAGTTATCGCTGATAAGGTCGGAGCGTATTACTTAGCAGACATTGCGCATGAAGCAGGATTGGTTGCTGCGGGAGTGAACGCTTCTCCCGTTGGAATTGCAGATGTTGTTACCTTTACAACGCACAAAACGTTACGTTGTAACCGTGGAGCTATTATCTTAGCCCGCCAAGATCTCCTAAAGAAGATCAATCGCGCTGTCTTTCCTGGATTACAAGGTGGACCTCATAACCACAGCATGGCTGGTATCGCTGTCGGATTAAAAGAGACTATGACCCCACAATTCAAAGAGTATGCGGCTCAAGTTGTTAAGAATGCTCAAACGCTTGCTGCTGAATTGGAAAAACTGGGATTCTCTATCGTTTCTGGCGGTACTGACAAACACCTTGTTTTAATAGATTTAACAAACAAAGGTGTTTTCGGAAGAAAGTTTGCTCGTGCCTTAGATCATGCTGGTATAGTGGCAAATATGAATACAATGCCGCAAGAGACTCGTCCACCATCTGACCCTTCCGGACTTCGCATCGGCACCGCTTGGGTAACCACACGTGGGATGAAGGAAGCTGAGATGAAAACTATCGCCGCTTTTTACAATAAAGTTATGGAGATCATTAAGCAGTGGAACGATCTTGAGTTTGAGGAGTTTGAAAAAGCAGTTAAAGGTAGTGCCGAGATCGCTGCTATTGCAGCAGATGTTAAAGCACTCTGTGCGAAGTTCCCGTTAAATATATAAGTTAGTTATATAATTACAGGATAGTTTTTTAAAAAAGAGGTGGGGGAAAGATATTTTAAATAAAGTTTCTCCTGCCTTTTTAGTTTGAGATATTCTTAAAAAGTTGTGCTATAAATCAAAATAAAATATTGTCCTAAGTGACGTTCTTTTTAAATCAGGTACGGTAGATTTTTATTAGGCTTCGGTTTAAACAGTGCTTAAGTTTTTAGTGTTGTTTAAACCGGAAGCTTTAGAGAAAAATGTTTTTCTATTGAATAAGGTTCTATCGTTCGTTAACAAAGTTACAAATCCTCATTTGCCGTTTGACGGCTAGAAAAAAAATTGAGGTAAAAAAGATGGACAACCACAAATCCCTTACTCCTCAAGACCTTTTAAGGGAACTTAAAAGTCTTGCAATAGAGAAGGAATCGAACAATCGTACAATAATTAACGGTCATGACGATTGTTCGATACTTGACGCAGCAGAATTGGAGGGTGTTACTGCGATACCTGACGCAGCAGAATGCGAGGGTGTTACAACAGTCTACTCTTTTCAGGGAAAGGTACAACCTAGGCTTGTTGCTCTTTTAGGAAATCCTTGTAGAAAGTCTTATGATGCCTTTCGAGATAAGCTTGCATGTCGCGACGGATTCCCTAAAGGTCTTTCGCCTGTGGACGTGTTGGCTTCGTCGCTCAGTTTCAACGAGGGCTTTCCAGCGCTCCGTAGAGCGATAGATGAAGCGATGGCGGAAGACTATTGTCTAAGGGAATCCTTCCCAATTCCAGCTCACCTTAAGATGCATGTCAACACAATCACGGGGAAGATTAACGCTTCAAAAGATCTGGTGTCGAAAAATCTTCTGAAGATCATCCCTGCCAGTCAACTAGACGACTTCCTCTATGGCTGCTTCGTCAATGTACGAAAAATATACGCCTACTTAAAACTCGGTCTCATATTCCCCTAGCGTGGTTCTTTATGTTGGCTTCTCATGTAATGAATAGCAACTAGGAACCCCCTTGCGGAGCCGAACACTGCGAGTATAAATCCGAGAGGTTTTTTAGATTAAGGTTTTACCTTCTTCGAAAAGCTTCTCGGTTTCGCCTATTATCTAAAAACACTAATAAAAATCATACCAATTCAGCAAATGTTGCTGATGCTTCTTTGGCTAAAGCTTTTAAAAAATCTTTCAATTAATTGGAACACTCTTTTGAGTTGCAATAAAAATCAACATAGAATAGCATCTAAAGCGTTTCTGATATGTCCTAAGTGACGTTCTTTTTAAATCAGGTACGGTAGATTTTTATTGGGCTTCGGTTCAAACAGTGCTTAAGTTTTTAGTGTTGTTTAAACCGGAAGCTTAAAAGAAAGAAATTTCTTACTACGGTTTTATCGTTACTGTTAACGAAAACTATTGATCCTCATTTGCCGTTTGACGGCTAGAAAAGGAACCAGAGTGACAAGTGAACTTAACGCTCTCTCGGATCGTGAAGCTCGTTTGAAACTTTTGGAGGAGCGTCGGCACCAAGAAAAAAGGTTCCTTAGGAACCTTGACAATTGGTTCAAACGCATCGAACAGGGCAGGAAAAAGAACGCTAAACGCGCTCGGAGTAAGGGAAAGAACACTAAACATAAACCACTTGCTCTTTCGCAAAAGATGCAGGATAGGCTTGTTGAACTTCTCGAAGAACCTTCTAAAGGATGGTATACTGAAATTCGAAAGATCCTTGCCAATCCATCTCGTTTAGAGATTTTCGCCGCCGCACTCGATCCGAAAAAATTCCCAACGCTCTACGAAAAGATAAAAAAATCTTCTTTGTGGAACGCGAATTCGGGTGAATCAACTGAGGAGAATGGATTAAATTATCATAAAATCCATTCCTGCGTAATAAGTAACGCGGAGAGGTGGTCGAGACACCTTTTGGGGAGTATCCCTTCAGGTAAGCGATGCGATTTTATGTGCCTCCTTGTCGTAGAATGGAAACATTACTACCTAGACGTTCTATCTTCTCTCTTGCGGAAGTATGAAAACCCAAACACTAAAGCGTTAATCGAGCGTGCGCTTGCTAGAACTAGGAGCTCTTTACTGAGCTAAGCAAATTGAGGATCGAGAAGGTTTTGTTGAGAAATGCTTTCGAAAGCTTCTCGGTCCCAGTTTAAAAAAAGCCTAATAAAGATCATATTTGCCTGTCTCTGATCAAACCAAAACTTTTCCCCTTTACGTATGTTAAGAGGTGATATCCTCCATTATTAAGACGTAACTCCTTTCTTTTATCTCGATATTTTTTTGCCCAATTAGGGAGATTTTTACTTTCTTTTTCATACCTAAATACGTATGCCAAAACAGCAGAACAGTTAACCCCTTTTATCACTAATTTTTAAAAGATCTCTATCAGTTATAACAATATTGCTATTTTATAGTTACGTAAATTACAGAAAAGTTTTGTGCTAAAAGGAAGGCAAAAGCGAAGCTCTTCCTTAACTTCCTAACGGAGAAATCAAAACAAAGCCTATACCAATTCAGCAAATGTTGCTGATGCTTCTTTGGCTAGATCTTTTGCTGCTATTCGGATCTGTAAGCCACGTTGTCCTGCACTAACAACGATCCACTCAAAATTATTGGCGGTGTTATCAATAAAAACTGGTAGCCGTTTCTTACTACCCAGCGGAGAACAACCCCCTTTTAAATACCCCGTTAAACGTTGCATCTCACTAATAGCCGCTAAATCACACCTCTTACACCCCCAAACAGTAGCAACCTTTTTTAAGTTCAACTCATGCTCAGAAGAGAGGAGCGCCATCGCAAATTCTTTTTTATCACTCTCCAAAACTAAAGTTTTAAAAACTTGCGCAGCAGGTATCTCCAACTTTTCAACAACTTCCTGCGCTGTAAAGTCAACCGCCTTAAAAGATAATACTTCAAAAGCACACTTGGCTTTAGTCAAAATCTCAATAGCTTGCGTCTGTTTCATAACACTTACTAAAACAGGAAGAGTTTTTTCCCACCACTTCTAAACTCCTTCCTTATTAAAGAAATAACCTTTTCCTCACCACTTCCAAGCTCCCCCCTTATTAAAAAAATAACTTCTTCAAAAAAGCCCCCACTAAATGGAGGCTTTTACTATTTTTTAGTTATTATTATTACCGTTACCACCAAAAGCTTTTAGGAACTCAAGTGGTATCGGGAAGAGGATGACAGAGTTCTGTTCAGTTGAAATCTGACGCAACGTCTCAAGATAACGTAGCTGTAATGTCAACGGCTCCTCTCCCATAATAGCGGCAGCATCTCGTAACTTTTCAGAAGCTTGGTACTCACCTTCTGATTGAATGATTTTGGAGCGTCTTTCACGTTCTGCTTCTGCCTGTTTTGCCATAGCACGTTGCATCTCTTGCGGCAGATCAATATGTTTCAACTCCACTAAGGAGACCTTGATACCCCACGGATCTGTCTGATCATCAACGATCTTTTGAATGCGTAAATTAAGCTCTTCCCTCTTTGTAAGTAACTCATCCAATTCAGCTTCACCACAAACACTACGTAACGTTGTTTGCGCCAACTGACTTGTTGCATAGTGATAATCCATAACTTGTACAATAGCTTTATTAGCATCTACCACACGATAATACAGAACAGCATTAACCTTAACAGAGACATTATCTCTCGTAATAACATCTTGAGGCGGCACATCCAGAGTTATGGTACGTTGATCAACTCTAACCAATTTTTGAATCCCTGGAATAATAATACGGATACCCGCCTTTCTCGGTGTAGGTTCAAGCTTACCTAAAGTAAAAACTACCCCTCTCTCATACTCCTTCAATATGAAACAGGCACTTTTTAAAATAAAAGCGACACCGATAATTACTGCTGCCCATAACTCTATCATCTTTCCCCTCCATATATTTAAAACTTAACTACAACTGACGTTCTCTAGTAAAAGAAGAGCACTAACAGAACAAAAAAACTCTCCCTCTTAGATCTTCTCTACTTTTAATACGAGCCCATCTTGCACACCTACAACTTTAATAAGATCATCTTTTGATATCTCGGCAGAAGACTCACTCTTCACACTATTCCAATACTCCCCGTTAACAAAGACTCTGCCATTAGTAGAAAAATCAGTGACCGCTCTGCCCTTCAGCCCTAACATCTCCTCTTTCCCTGTTTGCCCTTTAGTGCCACTCACCTTTAAGAGCTCATAAACAACCCAAACTAACAAAAGGGTAGTTAAAAGAGCTAACACTATAACAAACCACGGTGTTACACCTATCCCTGGTGCCATAGATTCATCCACTAAATAGATAGCTCCAAATACCATAGCGATCACTCCACCGATTCCCAATATTCCAGATGTCACATACGCTTCTGCACCAAGCAAGAGCCCGCCCACTATAATCAACAACACACCAGCACTACTAACGGGGATAATTTGACTCACGCCTAATGCTAAAAAGAGACAAACGATTCCAACCACTCCTGGAAAAATCGCACCTGGATGATACAACTCAAGCGCTAAGCCTGTTGTTGCCGCAAACCATAATAACGCTAAAATGTTCGGATTCCCTAACGAGTTTAAGACCCGCTCTTTAAAAGATTCTGAATAGGTTACCCTCTTTAATTTTGAGAAGTCACCCAAGATTACTTTTTTACCACCGACAACAACCTCTCGACCTTTTATCTTTAATAGAAGGTCATCAAGATCCGTTGCTATCAGGTCTATCACTTTTAATTTTAAAGCCTCCGCTGGCGTAATAGAACTACTGTCTTTTATAGATTTCTCTGCCCACTCCGCATTTCGTCCGCGCTGATCTGCAATAGACTTTACCATAGCAACTGTAATATTTTCCGTTTTTACACGGAGATCTCCGCCGATATCCTTACCATCTCCCTGCACGGGGTGTGCAGCGCCCATACTTGTCCCTGGTGCCATTGCTGCAACATGTGCAGCCAGTGTAATAAACGTTCCGGCTGATGCCGCCATAGCACCACTCGGTGCGACATAGACTACAACAGGCACAGGAGATTTAAAGATCGTTTGCACCATCTCCTGCGTTGTATTTAAAACACCACCTGGGGTATCAAGAACCACAACAACTACGGCGGCGTTATCCTTTGCAGCTTTTAAGATCCCCCTTTCTAAATACGCCTGAGTACCTGGAAGGATCATCATCTTCATCGGGAGAATAACTACACTCTGTTCTTCCGAAGCCGTCTCCTGTTGTATATCAGATTCAACAACACCTTGCGCTAACGCTAACGGTGTTACAAAGAAAGAGAAAAGGGCGACCCCCAAAAGGTATACCTGAATTATTTTTTTCATCCGATTAATTCCAGTTAAGTTTAGCCATAACGGTTTTTAAATCATTCCAGAAAGCTCTCTTCATGTTTTTATCTGTAAGAGAGCTTTGCAAAGAAACAGTCGGCATAACGACCAAGTTCTGAATAGTGCTAAGCTCTCCACGCACTTTTTTTGAATTATCTAAAACGTTCCAGACCTCTTCTCCTAAAAGAATAATAAGGTGTACCTCATGCCTAGTAGCTATCTCCAGTACCGCTTCCCCGTTACTCTTCTGCTTTAGTGACACCTCCTTAAATAACGGAAGGATACCAACTTCATTTAAAGTTTTCTTCAAGCCTTTTTCAATCGCTGCAAATAGTAAAGCACCCTCTGGCGTTGCCGAAAAATCAGCATCACCTACTGACAAAGTAACAAACAACACCTCTACTTTATCACCCCCTATATAAGACGAGTTCTGACGGGAGCCTCTTATTTTCTTTTCAGCTACAAGTGGTGCCTGCTGTAACAACACCCCTGTCGGATAACAATCCTCAACGGCTTCAAGGTAACGTACTGCATCATCTAAAACATCTCTTTGCATCCTTATTACCTTTGCAATTTTCTATTATATTAAGCGCAAGGCTCTATCTAAGATCTGACTTGCAACCCTACTTCTATACGTTGTTGAGATCTGAGCATCTCGACCAGCGCGATCGATTAACCACAACTCATTACTTTCAAGATCAACAGGCTCTGCCGCAAACTTACCAACCAAAACATCCATAGAGGTATCATCTATTAAGTGACGTCCCTTAGAGAAAAGTTCTTCCGTCTCTCCAACAGCCACAACGAAAGTTATCACTAGCGGCAACTTCTCCGAACCCCGTTTCTCTCCCAACTCTTTCAAAACATTAACAGGAGCTTCAAAAGAGAGCGTCTCTCCACTACCTGAAGCCCTAAACTGATTAGCCAACCCAGCTAAGATAATCATATCAGGGTTGGCAACGTTATCTTCCGAGATAGAGCCAACGATTGCATCTTTTAAAGCAGTATTAACAGAAGCTTCAATACACGAGATAGGTGTCGGCACTTTCGGACGTACACCACCGTGAATTAACGTTACAGCAGCACCCCTTCTATACGCTTCACGCGCGATCTCCACCCCCAACTTCGTTGATGAGATCTGAGTAGCATCACGCATGATATCCATAGAATCACGCGTCATGCCCGCTGTAATAACGATCTTTCGTCCTTCAAGATCTTGTACAGAAAGCGCCTTGCGCACTGCATAAAAGATATCCCACGGTTCTGCCAAGCGTCCTTTACCCGTTGAGCCACACGCTAATGCCCCCGCATTCGGTCCAATAAATGAAACCCCTTCGGTTTTCAAGGTTTCAATATTTGCTTGTGTGCGCCGATTTTCATACATATTAACGTTCATCGCTGGAGCAATCACCAGTGGAGCTTTACTAGCGAGCACAGTAGCAGTTAACGGATTATCAGCCGCTCCCCTTGCTATCTTTGAAATAGTTTCAGCAGTGGCAGGTGCGATCACAATAGCATCAGCCCACTGTGCGTGTTTAATATGTTCAATATCGGAAGAGCCGTTCTCTTCCCAGAAACTCCTTAAAACAGGATGCCCTGACAACGCTTCTAACGTTGCTTTTCCGATAAATTTCTCCGCTGCTTCAGTCATCATAACCTTTACAGAGTACCCTCTTGAAACAAGAATTCTGACCAACTCTGCACTCTTATAGGCAGCAATAGAGCCCGCTACTCCCAAAAGGACATTTCGTTTTTCAGTATTAATGGCCATGATGCAAGATCCATAAAAAAACAATGTTACATATATGCAATAAACCGTCTGCGCTTTCTTTCAAAAAAAAGCACCCAAATATCTTAACGATACTTCCTAAATATACTTACGAATAAACGGATTTGATGCAATTTCATCTTTTATCACGGTATCGGTGCCGTGCCCAGAATAAACTTTGGTAGTAGGCGGCAATTTCAAAATGATCTCCTGCAAACTTTGCATCAGAAGTTTATAATCACCCCCTGGAAGATCACTTCGTCCTATACTTCCAGCAAAAATAGTATCTCCTGTAAAAACACCCCCTTCCTCTGCACAATAAAAACAGAGGTGATCTGGGGAGTGACCTGGTGTATACAAAACTTTAAACTCCAAATTCCCGAGTTGCACAGTATCTCCACCTGCCAATACGACATCAGGCTCGGGGCAGTCCTCCATTCCTGAAGACTCTAAATTAAACATCGTTATAAATTGCGAAACGCCCGATCGAAGGGATCTCCCTTCTGCGTGTGCAAAAAACGGCACATCTATCAACCGTTTTAAAGATGCTACACCTCCGCAGTGATCTGGATGTGCATGCGTAAGCCAGATCCCTTTTACGGTAACACCTAAATCTTGTGCTAGCTTAAGGAGTGTCTCCGCTTGGCAAGGCGGATCTAAAAAAACTCCCTCTTTAGTTTCCGTGCAATAAAGAAGCCGCGCATTTTGAGAAAAGTGCGTCAGCACTTTTGTAACGATCTGTAACGCCATAATACACCATCAAAAGAAAAAATCTCTTCAAGATATCGTTAATACCCTCACTTACCCCAAAACCTTTTTAACGATTTCACTCGCCATTTTACTGTCGTACCTACCGCTATACTGTTCACGTAACACCTTCATAATATCACCCATTTTAGCAGTAGCATTCTCTTCTTTTATCCCCTTAACAACACCTTCCAACTCTTCAGCAGTCATCTGCTCTGGGAGGAACTCTTTCAAAACGACCTCTTCTCTTTTCAGATCTTCAATTAACTCACTACGTCCATCTTTCTCTGCATATTCAAGAGCTTCTGTTCTCTTTTTGAGTTCAGCCCTTATCACCGCCATGATCTCATCATCACTTAAAGCATCTTTTTTCTGCCGCATCTCCTCATACTGCATAGCTGATAGAACGCCGCGAATGACAGCGAGTCGTAATTTATCTTTTTCGCGCATGGCATTCTTCATTTCATCTTGAAGTTTCTTTTTCATGGTTCTCTCCTAAAATCACCGCCATTAGTTTACTTTTACGGTATTTTAAACGTCTCTCTTGCGGCGTTTAATTTAACTGATATTGAAGATATTCACAATAATATCGCTGTATTTACAAATAATAAGAGTTACTCCTAGAATATGGCAACGCTTCCGCATAAGATACTCCTCCCCTACACAACTCAATTGAAATGCACGAAAAACTACACTTTAAATATTTAATCTGTTTTAATGATATTTATGCTTAAAGAAGACACGCAAAAAGAGATCTTACTTAGAGGAGTTGTTAGGCGAATTACCTTTCAAGCCCCTGATTCCGGATACGTTGTCTGTCGCGTGCTAAGAGAAGGTGCTTTAGAAGAAACAACACTTACAGGTACAAATCTACACCTTTCAAGTGGTCTATCAATTATAGCAAGGGGACGTTTTGTGCACCATCCCAAGTTCGGAGAGCAATTTCTCGCCTCAGCTGTTGAACATATTATCCCCTCAACGGAGGAGGGATTAAAGAGATATTTAGGCAGCGGACTCTTTAGTGGTATCGGAGAAAAAACTGCGGAACGTATTATTAAACACTTTGGTACCGATGCTTTAACTATTTTACGCAATGCACCTGAAAGGTTGAGAGAAGTCTCTGGGATCGGACGTAAAAAAGCAGCCCTTTTTGCGCAAGAGCTACTTTCACATGAAGAGCGTAGGGAAATTGATCGCTTCTTTTTAGAATACGGAATTCAACCTACTCTAATTGATAAGATCTACCGCAAGTTCGGTGTCAGATCGATTGAGATCATCAAACAGAACCCTTACATCTTGGCTTACAAGATTCACGGCATCGGATTTATCACAGCAGATGCGATCGCTTTAAAGCTCGGCTTAAGCCGTTCTGCTCCACAACGTTTAGAATCAGGGTTGGTTTATGCTCTTGAAAAAGCCAAGAATGACGGACACTGTTTTTTAAGGTATGCGGAGCTAGCAGAAAAAGCGACACGTCTTCTAGAGTTAGAACAAGATAAGATAGATTTTCATCCATACTTGGAACGGCTGCATCAAGCTAAGCAGATCCAGATTGATGGCGATGATATCTATTTAACGCCTCTTTATAACGCAGAAAACGTGGTGGCTGATTTCATAGCAAGCCGCGTTACAAAATTTAAAACTCCACAGATCCCTCTAATAAAACAGAAAGAAGCCATTCAAGAAGCGGAAGAAGCTTTAAATATCACCCTCAGCGCAAAGCAACGTCAGGCGGTACACTTTGCTGCCGACTATCCGCTACTCGCTATAAGTGGCGGACCAGGTTGCGGTAAAACAACCCTCATCAAAGCTTTAAGTATTATGTTTAAAAAAGCAGAGAAGGTTTTAGCGTTGGCAGCACCGACTGGAAAAGCTGCACAACGGATGTCTCAAGTTTGTGGAGTTCCAGCTTATACGATTCATCGTTTACTCGGTTACGATCCGATTAAAAACACCTTTAATTACCGTCAAAACGAACCACTCTGTATAGACAACGGATCTGAGACTCCGCAATTAGTTGATGCCGTTATCATAGATGAAGCCTCTATGATTGACATACAACTTGCTAAGGCTCTCTTCTGTGCTATCCCGCAACGTGCCACCCTAATTTTAGTCGGCGACAAAGACCAGCTCCCTTCTGTGGGTCCAGGACGACTTTTTGCTGATATCCTTTCTTTAGATTCTATCTGTACTGTAACGCTGACTCAACTTTATCGTAGAGAAGAAGCCTCAAAGATCACCACTATCGCTCATGAGATAAACTCCGGCAGACTTCCGCAGATCCCCGCAATCGGTAGCACTATCAGTGATGCTTATTTTGTAGAGCTTAATGATACTACTGAGATCGTGAATTACGTTTTACGTCTTATCACAAAACAGATCCCCAAATATCGCAACCTTACTTCAAAAGATATCTCCGTTTTAACGCCAGCAAATGTCGGTCCACTGGGCACGCTAGAGCTGAACTATCGTTTGCAAGATGCTCTTAACCCAACTCAAATTCCAGGTAAATTTATCAATATCGGTAACAAACAGTTACGTGTTGGAGATAAAGTTTGTCAACGTGTTAATAATTACAAGATCGATCTCGATGGTGTCTTTAATGGAGACTCCGGCACCGTTCGCGAAGTAGATGCAGCAAATGAGAGCATAGTTGTTGAACTTTGGGACGGTCGTTTTATTAAATATCAGGGGAAAGCTATCGAACAACTCTCTTTAGCTTATGCCGTCACAATCCACAGGTCTCAAGGTTCAGAGCTGCCGTGTGTGATAATGGTGTTACACGATTCGCACTATATTTTATTAGAAAGACAACTGATCTACACCGGCATAACACGAGCAAAAGAGTTACTCTTTATTATTGGGACAAGACGTGCCCTGTATAATGCCGTAACAAAAACAAGTGTTAATCAAAGGCAAACTAACCTCTGCCGTCGTATCACAAACTCCTTGCAAATAATTAACACCACTATCTTTTAATCAGAATAAAATAAGGAGTATTGATCGCTTACCTATCTCTCCTTTAAATATTTTACGAAAAGAGGAGGCATCCCTCTTAATAAAGGGATCAGCAATAAGGCGAGAATTATAAGTGATATGAAAAGATATCTGTATTGTTAAGATAACACTTTACTCTTTATTCAAAGCTTCAATTACAAGTTGCGGTGTTAGTATAGGTGGAAGAATGATCGGGGAGGATTCTTTATCTCCTTGATTATCGATCGAAAAGAGAGAGCGCTTATTTTTTGCAGGATAAATAACTGTCATAGGAATACTAATTCTACCAAATTTTTCTAAAGCCGCTGCAATTTCTGCGCTCCTTGATGTCCAATCACCTCTAACAAGAGCAATGTTCTTTTCCTTTAAAAGGGAGAGAACTGCATCAGAGGAAAAAACTACTTTTTTATTAAGTTGACACGTTAAACACCACTTTGCTGTAAAATCCAGATAGATCGGACGCCCCGATCTCTTTAAACTTTCCAATGTAGTAGGAGAGAAATCAATCCATTCGAGATCCTCTGCCAAATAAGGTGAGCTTCCAAGATTATCATTATTTAATTGTTCAAACTTAAATGAAGGAAGTGTTAAAAGAATTAAGAAGAGAAAAAGACAGGTCCACTTAAAAGAAAAACGATCAGATCCTTTTTTCTTCCAAATCATAGCCATAAAGTAGATCACTACTATCCCTAGCACTCCTCCCGTAAACGACAACACCCCTTCAAGAGAATACAATACCCACAACAACCACAAAGTCGTTCCGAAAAGAGGTAGTGCTAAAAAATGTTTTAAGCGCACCATCCAGATCCCTGATTTCGGTAGATATGCAATTACGTGTGGAAAAAGAGAGAGGATAAAATAAGGGAACGCCATACCACATCCAAGCGCCGTAATAATCAATAAAAACGGGAGAGTTCCCATCAGTAGCCCCGCTCCGATAGCAGCTCCCATAAAGGGGGCACTGCACGGCGTAGCCACCAAAGTTGTTAGGCATCCTGACAAAAAAGCACCGAAAGGAGATCCAAGTTCAGTCTTTGCCTCTTTTCTACCAAAAAATGCGGCAAGCGATCCCCCCACTTCCAAAAAATCAAGAAAGAAAAGGGTGAGCAACGTAAAGAGATAGATCATAAACTTTAAAAAAATCGGAGATTGCAATTGAAATCCCCAACCGACATACTCTCCGAAAGATCTAAAACAGACAAAAACAGCTGCTAGAAGCAGGGCGGAAAAGATTATCCCCATTGAAAAAAAGAGTGCGTTCCTGACAGCGGCGCTCCGAGAAACGTTTTTTGTAAGTCCGTAAATTTTTATCGCTAAGACAGGAAAGACACACGGCATTAAGTTAAGTAATATCCCGCCTAAAAAGCCGTAACAAAGTATTAGAAATAGAGAAGCACCTTCCATGCAGACGATACTAATTCTGCTTCGCAAAAAAGAACACCCATTTTTTATCTTTTACTACCGTTACATTCAGATTAGGTTCAGATCAGGTTATAATCATCTTTAAGAAAAAACTAATAAACGCAAAAGGGGACTTTAAGATCTCTCTTGAAGTCCCCTTGCACGTTCTTAGCGACACGGTTCAATTTATCAATTCTTTTTTAATTGATGCTTTTTACATCAATCTTTCTCGGCTTAACCTTCTCTGACTTAGGAAGAGTTAATTTTAACTCTCCATCTTTTAACTCAGCTTTAATCTTATCAACTGCGATATTTTGATCAGAAAGGGAGAACTCTCTTCTAAAATCAGTAGAGATATATTCTCTTCTGGAAGCTTCTGCTGTGCCACTCTCTTTTTTCTCAACGTGTCCTGTAATACTCAATATCCCGTTCTGAAACGTTACATCTAAACACTTCTTATCTACACCCGGCATATCAAGTAACACCTCAAACTTATCCGCATCTTCAAAGATATCGCATAAAGGTGTACGCCACTTATTTTCATGGGTGGTTGTTTCAATCTGTTTGTTACTCATTTTTTAATCCTCCTAAACCTTTCGGTATGCTTAAATAAACGCTCTGCCTGTTTTTATGCGTTTGTATTATTTCGCTGCACTAATCTGCACCTTGCGCGGCTTATCTTCTTCTTTACGTGGTAAAACAATCGTTAAGATTCCGTTTTGCAAAGTAGCTTCCACACCGTTAGAATTAATTTCAAAAGGAAGTTGAATGTTTCTACTAAAGGCACCAAAGGAACGCTCCTCTCTTAGTGCACTATCTGCCTCAGAACGTTTTCTAGAGCCTTTTAAAGTAACGCTATTCCCGAGCACTTCAATCTCTAAGTCCTCTTTTTTAACAGCGGGAAGCTCTGCTTCAAGGGTGGCTTTATTTTTATCATAAAAAACATTTATCGCCGGATGCCCTGAAGAAACTTCTCTGACGGTATCCCAAATAATATCTCCAAATTCCTCTTGCAGCCGTCTTAGGCTATCAAATGGATCTAATCTAAAATATCTTAATGGTCTCATTATTGTCATTTTTCCCTCACTTTCAATGTCTTTAACACTATGATTTAGATAAGCACGGTATCTCGCATTTTCAAGGGTCTTATTAAAAATTGCTGCTAGCTCTCATAAAAAATCTACAAAAAATTAAGATCTCATAATAAAACTACTTAGGATCTGTACCAAAATGTATCTTTTGAAATATCTTTATAAAGGTAATATGATTGCGCTGCTGGTGAGAGGATAATACTCTGCTATCAACAGGGGATGCCTGTACTTACACAATTTAATTTTTCTTTAATAGAGAGAGTCTCGTGAATATATTTCTCATTATTTTAGTAGTGATCTTAAGTCTGGTTGTCGGCTGGTTCGCCGGAACTGCTATCATGGATAGACGTTTGCAAAAAAAGGTTGCAGAGTATGAACAGGTCATTGCAGAGCACGGACAAAAACAGAGCGTCTTTACTGCTTCAATTCGAGATGAATTACTTAATATTCGTTCAGGAATAATAAAAGCAGCTTCAGCTTATGAAGATGTTGTTAATCTGGTTGAAAAAGAACTAAACGTCAAAGAGGACTTACACATCATTCCGATCCTCCCTGGTAATCATCTATTAACTATCACACCAAAAACTCCCCTTGAGAAATTACCACCCATTTATGAAGATACTAAAGAAGACACAAAAAAAGATACCGCAGATGTAACGGAGCCCACTCCCGAACAACAGCCGACAGATAACTCTTCAGAGGCTGAAAAAGACCCTATATCCAACTGATACTACACAACAAATCAATTTAAACGAACCCAATCTATGCTCCCCTCATCTAACGGGGCGGGAGCATATATTATGAAAACTATATCTAAAGTGATCATTATATTAACACTGCTTTTAAACGCCGCACCAACATGGGCAGAGCAGTTTTCGATAGTGAAGGGTGTTGGTAAATCAATGCTAATTACCAACAGAAAACAGACAAGAGGAGAAGTTGTAAAACATTTTTCACTACGTGCTTTTGATAAAGTTGCCTTTAGTAAAGTCAACGTACGTTTTAGCAAAAGATGTTATAAGAATAAAAATTACGATCGTATTATCAACGCTGCCGCTATGCGTTACAAAGTGGACCCAGCGCTAGTGAAAGCTGTTATGCACGCTGAATCATCTTTCAACGCTTGCGCTAAATCGCCTAAAGGTGCCATAGGACTTATGCAGCTTATGCCTGCCACAGCGCGTTATCTCGGGGTAAAAAATCCTTATGAGCCGAGAGAAAATGTTAGAGGTGGTGTTAAATATCTTTCTCAACTAATGCTTCGTTACAAAGGAGACATCAAGCTTTCTTTAGCAGCTTATAATGCTGGGCCGGGATCCGTCTCTCAATATGGCGGAGTGCCGCCATACACAGAAACAAGGGCTTATATAAACAGGGTCTTAAGTCTACATAAGCACTACAAGGGGCGTATTCGTCTCTGATTCATAAAGATAAATCTTTAGAGATGAACGTCTCTAAGTTCTAAGTTTTTTGAACTTTTTAGCTTTGAAATATAGTGAGCTCGGAAGTTAGAAGAGAGATCTTTAAAATACGTTAAAAAATTAGCTTCATTTTCACCTTACTTAGCATCTAAGTCTCTAAGGGGAGTGAGTCTTTAAGGTGCTCCCGTTATACGTTTTTTAGCGAAAGTTTTAGCTATAACCATATGATTTTTAATGATACGTCAAATAAGCGTCAAAGTTATGGGGGTGTTTGTTATCGTTGGGATAGCTTTTCTCTGTTTAGTACCAGCCTTACAACTCTTAGAACTTTTTCCTTTTGAAATAATTGATCTTCCAAATCTCGTATTAACCAACTTTTGTGCTTGGATCTTAATCCTCTTCTTTTTTTTAAATCAGAGAAAGTTAAAAAATGAAACATTAAAAGTTGCTGATGAGCTCGGTCTCGATACGCCACACTTCGAATCATTAGAAGCAACAACTCTTAAGGTATTAAAAGAGCTTCAAAGAAAAAGTAGCTCTCTTTCAATCAATTTAATTGAGAGGAAGATTAACTCCAAAGAAGAGCTCTCTATCACTTTAGAGCGGATAGTGACTTTGGCTTATCGTCTTTTAAATGCAGAATCTGCAGAAATGGCGCTTTTTGATAGTGCATCGACGCTTTATCACTCCTCGTTTGTGATCGGAAAACCTTTTGCTGATAACGCACAAGCTGTCCTTTCTGGTGCCGTAGATGGTGCAGAAGAGAAGCCGTCACCTGATGTTTTAGTGCAGCCGATCGCTTTCGCCGGTTCAGTTTTGGGAAGTTTACGGGTAGCCTTAAAAAAGGGAACTTCTCCTACTACGTGCGATAAAGAGATCTTGCGTGTAGTGGCGCTTCAAAGTGGAGTGGCGATTTTAAACGCTTCTTATACTGATGAATTGATGCGCATGAAGCGTGCTTCTGCCGAATCGGTCAAGGTTAAGACAGGATTTTTAGCCAATTTGAGCCACGAGATTAGAGGCCCTTTAGGGATTATGCTAAACGCAGTGGAGCTGGTCTTAGATGGCTTATGCGGTGCGGTAACTGTTGATCAATTAGAAACATTGAAGATGGTCAGGATGAATGGTGAGCATCTTTTAGACCTGATTAATGATGTTCTTGATTACGCTAAGATTGAATCAGGGAAGACCACACCGCAACCTGTCAATCTTCTTGTTAACGATCTCTTAAAAGACATGGTTTCCGTTATGAAAACACAAGCAGAGAAAAAATCTCACACTCTGCTATTAAGAGAATCTTCAGAAGCGTTAACCATTAACATCGATAAACGCCACGCCAGACAGATGTTAATCAACCTCCTTACTAACGCCATAAAATATACACCTGATGGTGGTAAGATCGAAGTTTGGGCTGAACGTGCTGCTTCAAATCGCGTTAAAATCAATGTTAAAGATAGCGGCATCGGGATAGAAGAATCGGCTCGAGAGAAGGTTTTTTCAGCTTTTGAGAGGATTGAAAATAGCTACTCCATTACGCAAGTTGGAGCGGGGCTGGGCATGGCAGTTACTAAAAAGTTGGCGGAAGTAAACGGCGGTCAGATAGATTTTAAATCTCTTCCTAATCAAGGCTCTCACTTCTGGATCAGTTTTCCGGCAGTGCAGTTCAATGCGCTGGAACATTCAAAGGGAGAAGAGCAAACGGTTGAAGAACCTGTTAAGGGTAACGGAGAAGTGATCTTACTGATGGAATCAAACGGTGCAGAGAGAGATGTAACTTCACGCTATCTACAAAGTAAAGGCTTTACCGTTATTGCTGTCAGTACTGAAACAGAAGCATTAGATGTTTTACGACTTGGTGAAGTAAAACTTGTACTAATGGATAATAATCTTATCGATAGGCAGCATGAAGATGTTATACAATCTATCCGTGATGCAGCGCAGTCGAATCTCCTTCCTATCATCCTTGTCAGCTCTAAGGCTTTCCCTTTTGATATCGAAAAGTATTTAAAGATCGGGATAGACCTCTGCTTAAGTAAACCCGTAAGCTTGCATAAGTTGGCTTCTGTTTGTCGTAAAGTTTTAGATGGTAGTGGTACAAAGGTCGCTGTTAAAACTACAACGGATACAGCAGAGATGCAGAAACCATCCCTTCCTCCAGATTCATCAAGTTTAAAATGAATTCGTTGTACCCTTTAATGATGACGATGGAACGGGTAGATACTGCATAGAGAATTAGCTAGATCTCTACGGAGGTCAAAAATTTGTTAATACCCTTCAGGGACGGTGAAAAGGGGTGTTACTAAAAAATGAATCAGCTAGATCTCTACGGAGGTAAAAAATTTGTTGTACCCTTCTATGATGACGATGAAACGGGTAGATACTGCATAGAGAATTAGCTAGATCTCTACGGAGGTAAAAAATAGAACCATCGTATTTCTTTAAGTTGCATCTAAAAAGTATAAAGATGTTCTCTCAGATGATCGATACTACTTTGAGAGAGCTTGTTCTCATGAGGAGAGGTGTTTTTTGTAACACTTAACGGGGAAACGGTTTTTTTATTTTTTTAACACTTTAGGAAGCAAAAAAGGTTTTTAGAAGGGGAGGAGAGGCGTGAAGAGAAGAGATGTAGAAGAGGAAAGGAATACAGCTATCTTTACAGCTTATGAAGAACAAGGTGCACCAGATCCTGTTATTCCAGAGAAGTCCCTCTTATTAGCTGTCTTGATGAACGCTTTAGCAGACCTACATAAAGATGGAGCTGTGGCGATCAAAGCTGCGGAATATATGTTAAGCCCTGAAGATGATTATCTTTTTTCATTTCAATCGGTCTGTAATTATCTAAATGTAGATCCAAAACGAATTCTTTACATTTCAGGGCTACTTAAGAGAAGACCTGCTGTGCTTGATGAGTTCGGAGAGATCGATCCTGCTTCTCAGGATAAATAATTCACCGTTATAAGGTGCTCCGAAAAAGATATAAAGTTTTCTTACTACTGATCCGAATAATACTTATAGAGGGTAGGCGGTTCTCCACAGGATGTGGAAGAACATCATAAAAATATGACCTGCCATAAATAACCGTTGTGAAAAGATAATAGATAACTATTTTAGCCATGGAGGGCAAAATGTTGATAGAAAGGACTCTAGCTTCACAATCTGTATACAATACCTTGCGAAAGAAACAGCTGCGACAAAAATACGTCGTGACAGTTATTGACAAAGAAACCGGCTCAAAAAAACAGTGGGAATCTTCAGATCGAGAGCATCAGTACCAACAGAAAGAAACAGACACTTCACTACAAGAGATAACACCAGAGGTAATGCAAGAGACACCCCCTCAAAAGGAGAACTCTCTTAATGTAACAGTTTGATTCTTTTATTTTTAGAGTGAAGCAGCTAGAGATAGCACTCTTTCATCGCCACTTACCGTTATTAACGCCGTAGGGTGATACGGTGAAGCACACAGGCAGGTCTCTAAAAGAGAGAGGTCGATCTCTGCTGCTAAAGCAGATCGTACCGTAGCGTGTGTATTACTGTTTTCACTAATATGACCAAGTACTAAATGTTTTAATCCCTCGTGAAAAACCTCACTTACTAAAGCTACTGCATTAGCATTACTTAAATGTCCATGATTAGAGGCGATGCGTTGTTTTAAATTCCACGGATAATCACACCCCCACAACAATTTTTCATCATGATTAAACTCTAAGATAAGAGCATTACAATCTTGGCAGACACTCCGCACTAACGTTGTAACCTTTCCCAAGTCCGTAACATAGACAAGTTTTGAATGGTTATAACGAACATCAAAACCCACAGGTTCAGCAGCATCATGCGAAATAGCAAAAGGCTGAATTGAAAGCTCCCCAAAGTTAAGCGCATGCCCTGTTTTAAAGATCTGAGTTGAAAGACCATCTAAAGTTCCAAACGCATCCAACGCTGCCGCCGTTCCAGCATTCGCATAAACAGGGATTTTAAATTTCTTACAGAAAACCCGAATTCCCGCCGTATGGTCTCGATGCTCATGCGTAAGAAAAACCCCAAAAAGTGAAGATGGATCCACCCCAACACCTTCCAGCCGTCGAACAGTTTCCCTTGCCGAAAGCCCGCAATCAATCAAAAAATTCCCAGCAGCGCTCTGCACCACAGTACAGTTAGCTTTACTGCCACTTGCTAGAACCGCAAACTGCATATCACCCTTTATTAAATCCTCAACACCACTACTCCCAGCAGTGTAACGAATCATCTTACTAAATGCTAGCCGTCAAATTGCAGAGATTTTTTACCTTCGTCCAGATCTAGCTAATTCGTTTCTTAATTAGAGCCCGTTTTGCTGTCATTGAAGGATCTGGAAAAGTTTTTTACCTCCGTCTAGATCTAACCAATTCATTTTTTAGTTAGAGCCCGTTTTGCTGTTATTAAAGGGGATAGAAAATTTACTTCCCTGCTAACCTCGCCATCATCAATAAACTTTTTGCATTGGCAATAGTGTTTGCAAATACACAGGCGGCAAGAATATTAGTTTTTAATTCTGCATTACAGTTGGCGTTAAAACGTGCGTTCTTAATAAATTCATCTCCAGGTAATTCCATCAGATTAAACATCAATGAAACACTTGAAAAACTTGAAGAAGGCGTGGGGGGGTGACTCTCTCCAACTTTTTCAATCCTGCCATCTAACGATGCTACCCAAAAATCAACATAGGCATAAGTTTCACCCGTATTTTTTAAAGTGTTAATTGCACCTTGAAGGTGTTCCCCAAGTATCCCGTCACGTAATAAAACTTGTATATTGTAAAAAATGGTGCGTTCATTTTCCAGATTCTTGGCAACAGCAGCGAATCTTTCTAACGGATTCCCAGTATTGCGTCTTACAATTGCCGCCAACTTCGGTGCTGCAATCTTATGCAAAAGAGCACCTTCCATCGTAACAACACCAGTACGAAGTAGAGATAAGAAAGAAACATTAACTCCAGCAGATGTGCTTTGAGTGCAAAGAACTAATCGAAAATTACCGGATGCCGACGCTAAGACATCACCTTGCTGAACAGAATCAAGGGTCGTAACAGGAGCAATGCGGGTAAGGAGCTCTTGCCCACGAGCAAACTGCTCACTTGCCCATTTTAAAGAAGCATCTTTTCCCCCTAAATTATTCACGCCTTCCCCCGACTCTCAGATGCGATCACTTAGATAAAGACTTCCCGCTCTATATCACCATTTAAGTAACCTATCTTCCCTTTCGACACACCAACAGATCTCCTTTAGTAAATATTATGAATAATTAGGTTATAACTGAACCATAACGCTGTTTTAGTTTTTAGCCCCCATCCCCAAAGAGGGGAGAAAAAGGATCGTCCCTAAAGGGTGGCACCATTTTGACCCCCGTGAAAACCTAACCAACTTGTTTTTTAATATCAGCCCGCTCAATCGTCCCTAAAGGGTGGCACCATTTTAACCTCCGTAAAGATCTAGCCGACCCCGCTCTGCAAGTTGCAGCCCGTTCCGCCGTCCTTGAAGGGTGGCACCAGTTTTAGCCCGTCTCACTGGTGGGTGGCACCAGATCTGCCAAATTCTAAGATTTTATTAACGTACTGATATTATTAGCTATCGTTATTTTAGAGTCTTTTAGCACTGGTGGGTGGCACCAAATTTTTCTGGTGGGTGGCACCAAATTTTTGACCCCCGTGAAAACCTAACCAACTTGTTCTGCAGTTGCAGCCCGTTCCGCCGTCCTTAAAGAGTGGCACCAAATTTTTAACCCGTCTTACTGGTGGGTGGCGGCACTGTTACTGGTGGGTGGCACCAGATCTGCCAAATTCTAAGCTTTTATTAACATACTGATATTATTAGCTATCGTTATTTTAGAGTCTTTTAGCACTGGTGGGTGGCACCAAATTTTTGACCCCCGTGAAAACCTAACCAACTTGTTCTGCAGTTGCAGCCCGTTCCGCCGTCCTTAAAGAGTGGCACCAAATTTTTAACCCGTCTTACTGGTGGGTGGCGGCACTGTTACTGGTGGGTGGCACCAGTTTAACCTCCGTAAAGATCTAGCCGACCCGCTCTGCAAGTTGCAGCCCGTTCCGCCGTCCTTGAAGGGTGGCACCAAATTTTCGGCACCGTACAGATCTAGCCGACCCCGCTCTGCAAGTTGCAGCCCGTTCCGCCGTCCCTAAAGGGTGGCACCATTTTAACCTCCGTAAAGATCTAGCCGACCCCGCTCTGCAAGTTGCAGCCCGTTCCGCCGTCCTTGAAGGGTGGCACCAGTTCTTAGCCCGTCTTACTGGTGGGTGGCACCAGATCTGCCAAATTCTAAGCTTTTATTAACATACTGATATTATTAGCTATCGTTATTTTAGAGTCTTTTAGCACTGGTGGGTGGCACCAAATTTTTAACCAAATTTTTAACCCCCACTGGTGGGTGGCACCAGTTTTTTACCACCCCATCCTATCATCCCTAAAGGGTGGCACCAGATCTCCAAATTCTAAGCTTTTACTAACATACTAATATTATTAGCTATCATAATTTTAGAGTCTTTTAGCACTGGTGGGTGGCACCATTTTTCTAGCCGACCCCGCTCTGCAAGTTGCAGCCCGTTCCGCCGTCCTTGAAGGGTGGCACCAGTTTTTAGCCCGTCTTACTGGTGGGTGGCACCAAATTTTCGGCACTATTACTGGTGGGTGGCACCAGTTTTTTCACCTTTACCCCGTTCAGCCGTCACTAAAGGGCAACAAAAAACTGTATTTCCCACTGTGTTTAGTTTTATTAGTATGTTGTATGCTTACACTTCAGAAGAAAAACTGCGGAGAGACGATGAGAGCTTTTTACTACACTTTACTGAAAAATTGTTTCTATTATAGCGCCTGTTTAGCCCTATTCTCTTGCACTGCCTGTTCTAGCAAGCCTCAACACGGCCCCGATAAACAGTTCGGCGGGACACTAGCCGGTGCAGCCAGTGGTGCCGGTACAGGTGCTATAACAGGATTCCACCTCGGAGCAGGCTCGGGTCCTGGGGCGTTGGCGGGAGCGGGGCTCGGTGCTGTCGCCGGTGGCGTGCACGGTGCCGTTAGAGATTCTGTTGAAGAATCACTTTTAAAAACATCCGCTGAATTACAAAAAGAGCGTGAGATAGCCATAGCGCATGAGACGTTACAAGACCACTATCGCCGTCGCATGGAGCTTCACCCCGCACGCGATATCTACCCCGCTGAATATTTTTTTGATGCAGATCAGATTAAAGTACGGTGCTCCGCTAAAGCACTAATACGAGAGATTGCAGCACTTAATAAGAAACGGTATCCTTGGTCACGCCTCATCGTTGCAATGTACATAAAAGCTGATAACGAAAATTCAGAATATGCACAACACCTCGTAGAAGGGAGAGCCCGCGCTTTAGGGGATGCTCTCGTCAGAGCAGGTCTGGAGCCGCGCCGCATTGAAACGCGCGCCGTTATTGTACCAGCTCCGATCTTAATTGATCCGCTAGACGCTCCCGATCGTTATAATCAGGCGGTAGAATTAATCCCTGTTGATCGCTAAGGTAATATTTAATGAATCAAGACAAAGCAATACTATTAATCGAACAGGAAGAGCAGGTCATAAAAGATGTGCGCTGTTCATTAAAGCTAATCGACATACCTCTTTTAACAGTGGCAGACCTTCCACAAGCGTTAACATCCATAGAGGTAGAAACACCACTTTTAATCTTACTAAGATTAAAAATTGAAGACGCTACGGCTCCCGAACTCTCTTTAGCACGCGAGTTAATAACTTCTGATCACACCAAAGGTGTGCCCGTCGTTGTGCTCTGTACAGAAAGTGAAAAAGATATAATAAAACACGACCTACCTCTCTTTAGCGGCATAATAAACTTACCGTTAGCTTTTCCAACTTTTATCAATGAGATCAGAACGTTTATTAATCAATCCCAAAAAATTGATTCCTGCATCCTCGCATCTTCCACTAATGATTCTGATTCTATCGCAGAAAAAATGCACAAAAGTGCCTCCGATCTGCATCATAATTTAGCCGTGCTTTATGGTGTTCAAGCGGCAGTATTTGATAAATTAAAAAACGAACGAATACTTGAAACAGCTACTGAAGCAGATTTATTATTATCTATTGCAGAAGCTACAAGAATTGTCTGTGCATCATTTGATATAAATAAGATCTTATAGATTTATTAAAAACAGCTAGAGGGAGAAAGAAAAAATGACTGAAACTGAAAATAATAAAAGCGAAACAGAAGTTAACGACATTAACACCAAAGAGGAATTAAAAGACTTCCTTAGAAACGTTTTAGATAAAACAACTGATGGTTCAGCAGCACCTATCTACGCCGTGACTGCCATAAATTACGTTATGAACCTACCTAATATCTATGATGTGTTAGATCAAGAAAATAAAGAATTAGCACGTGATATCTGGTTGCACATTAAGCAAGCAGGTTTTCAATTAAAAGATCCGGCGATCCTTTTTGAAACACAAGATTAAACGCTAACACCTTAAGTCAGATGCAGCTCTTCATAATAATCAAAGCTGCATCTGATCATACTTTCACTTTTCCTTTGAGATTTCCTTTACCTTTAGCTCACAAAAAAAGACAGTTTTAACTTTTAAAAACTTCTACCTTCACCTTTTAAAAACTTCTACCTTTAACGAAACTGGTAAAGACAGTTTTAAAAAGCCTTCGGCTTTTTAAAACTTCTTACTGAAACATCTCCTTCACTCGATCAAGGATCCCTTTAGAAGTATCAGAGTCTTCTTTCGCCTCCAACTCCTTAAGGTTCTGCAGAACCTCCTACCTTTAGCTCAGTTGGTAAAGACAGTTTTAAAAAGCCTTCGGCTTTTTAAAACTTCTTACTGAAACATCTCCTTCACTCGATCAAGGATCCCTTTAGAGGTATCAGAGTCTTCTTTCGCCTCCAACTCCTTAAGGTTCTGCAGAACCTCCTACCTTTAGCTCAGTTGGTAAAGACAGTTTTAAAAAGCCTTCGGCTTTTTAAAACTTCTTACTGAAACATCTCCTTCACTCGATCAAGGATCCCTTTAGAGGTATCAGAGTCTTCTTTCGCCTCCAACTCCTTAAGGTTCTGCAGAACCTCTTTATATTCAGGCGAAACTTTTTGTGGAACATTAATATGGACCCGTACATTGAGGTCGCCTCTACGGTTCGTCCCTAAAATAGGCACACCTTCAGAACGTACTTTAAAAATTTTACCAGACGGCGTACCTGCTGGAACCTTTATCTTAGTTTCACCTTTTAAAGTAGGAACATCGATCTCATCTCCCATCACAGCAGTCGCATATGAGATAGACACATTACAAAGTAGATCTGCATCATGCCTTTCAAAAACCTGATGCTCTTCTACATTAAGAACTACATACAGATCTCCAGAGGGACCCCCTCCAACTCCAGCCTCTCCTTCCCCTGAAAGGCGTAACCTCTGCCCATTATCAACACCGGCAGGAACAGTAACCTTAACTTTGCTCTTACGCATTTTAACACCGCCACCATCGCAACTTTGACACGGCTTAACAACGATCTCTCCTGTACCGTTACAAACTGGACAAGCTTTACTAATCGTAAAAAAGCCCTGCTGAAAACGGGTTTGCCCAGATCCACCGCAGTGTTTGCACCTTTCTTTAGCTGTTCCTGGAGCAGCACCACTTCCTTTACAATCAGGACATTGAACTTTTTTAGCTATCTCAATCTCTTTATCTGTTCCGAAAACAGCTTCTTCAAAGGTAATCTTTAAATCATACCTAAGATCATTACCGGCTCGTCCACGTGATGAACGTCTCCCTCCAACACTTCCACCAAAAAACGAACTGAAGATATCACCGAAAAGATCTTCAAAATCAGCGAAAGCTCCAAAATCTCCTGCACCGAAACCACCACCTTGTTGGAAAGCAGCGTGCCCATACTGATCATACATCCGTCGTTTTTCAGTATCTGCTAAAACGGTATACGCTTCGGTCGCTTCCTTAAATTTCTCTTCTGCTTCTTTATTACCTGGATTCTTATCAGGATGATACTGAACAGCTAAACGACGATAAGATTTTTTTATCTCTCCTAGATCGGCATTTTTTGAAACACCAAGTACTTCGTAATAATCACGTTTTCCCACAAATCACTTCCTAAAAACTCGTTGTTCGACGGAGCAGCCTCAGATATCTGAACCTTATACATCGCAAACCAAAAAGGCGGACTTTTCTGTCCGCCTCTAAAAAGACTACATCATATATACTACTTTACTTCCTCAAAGTCAGCATCTACGACATCATCTCCTGCCTTAGCATCTGCAGTCGTGGAAGAGCCTTCCGTAGCACCTGCACTACCACTCTCGCTAGCTGCCTTCTGATACATATGCTCAGCTAAGGTATGACTCGCCTTTGTTAACTCTTCTTGAGCTTTTTTCATCTCTTCAATATCACTTCCTTCAAGCGCTTTCTTAGCACGATCCAAAGCTACATCAACCGCAGCACGATCTTCAGGATTAAGTTTATCAGAGAGATCTGCTAAACTCTTTTCACTACTATAAACCAAACTATCAAGTTGGTTCTTCATAGTGATCTCTTCTCGTTTCTTACGATCATCTTCAGCGTGCTCCTCAGCATCACGCACCATCTTCTTAATCTCTTCTTCACTCAAACCAGAGCTGGCAGTAATCTTAATCGCCTGCTCTTTACCAGTGCCGAGATCTTTAGCAGAAACCTGCACAATACCGTTTCCATCGATATCAAAAGTTACTTCAATCTGTGGTACACCTCGTGGCGCAGGCGGAATTCCAACTAACTCAAAACGTCCGAGAGTTTTATTGTCATCAGCCATTTCGCGCTCGCCTTGCAAGACGTGAATCGATACAGCTGGTTGATTATCAGAAGCTGTCGAAAAAACTTGCGACTTACGTGTCGGAATAGTTGTATTTTTTTCAATCAACTTCGTTAACACACCACCATAAGTTTCAATACCAAGACTTAACGGAGTAACATCTAACAACAATACGTCTTTAACATCACCCTGCAAAACACCACCCTGAATAGCAGCACCAACCGCCACAGCCTCATCAGGATTAACATTCTTAGAGGGATCTTTACCGAAGATCTCTTGTACTTTTTTCTGCACAGCAGGCATACGCGTCATACCACCAACAAGGATAACTTCATCTATGTCAGTAGCATTAATGCCAGCATCCTTAAGAGCGGTCTTACACGGAAGTACTAAACGATCAATCAGATCACCACAAAGCTGCTCCAACTTGGCACGAGTGATCTTAATCTGCATATGTTTCGGCCCTGCCGCATCAGCCGTAATAAAGGGCAGATTAATATCTGTCTCCATCGCCGTTGAAAGCTCATGTTTGGCCTTTTCAGCGGCTTCTTTAAGTCTCTGCAAAGCTAAAGTATCTTTACGCAGATCAATTCCTTGATCTTTCTTAAACTCATCAGCTAAGTAATCAACGATCTTAAGATCAAAGTCCTCACCACCAAGGAAGGTATCACCGTTAGTAGATTTAACTTCAAAAACACCTTCACCCAACTCAAGGATTGAGATATCAAAGGTTCCACCACCGAGGTCAAAAACTGCAATGGTTCTCTCCCCTGTCTTATCAGCACCATAAGCAAGCGCCGCAGCCGTCGGCTCATTAATAATTCTCTTTACATTAAGACCTGCGATGCGACCTGCATCTTTTGTTGCTTGACGTTGTGCGTCATCAAAGTAAGCGGGAACAGTAATAACAGCATCCGTTACCTTTTCTCCAAGATAATCTTCAGCAGTCTGCTTCATCTTTCCGAGAATCATGGCTGAAATCTCAGGAGAGCTCTTCCCTTCACCACCAAGCTCAACCCAAGCATCACCATTTTGAGCTTTAACGATCTCGTACGGCAATACTTTACGCGCGTTAGAAACTTCTGGAGAATCAAACTTACGACCGATTAAACGCTTAACAGCAAAAATAGTATTTTTCGGATTAGTGACAGCTTGACGCCTTGCAACCTGTCCAACCAATCTCTCACCTGACTCATTTTGAGCAACAACAGAAGGGGTTGTACGAGCACCTTCACTATTTGCGACAACCGTCGGAGTCCCTCCTTCCATAACGGCTACACAAGAATTTGTCGTTCCTAAATCAATCCCTATTATTTTTGACATTACTGAACTCCATTTTTTAATTTTAATTTTTAATAATACGCTAAATACCTGCAATCATTACAATTGCATAACACAAAAAACAAATTTTAATAGTTTTATCAGCTGAAAATCGTTCAAGACTCGTTTTATTCTGCCCCGAAAAGAGTCAACTTCCGCAACCGACTTGAAGTTAGTTAAGCATTGTTTAAGGGCTATTCAAGTAATCGAAGCAGAATTTTTATGCGGTTCAATAAAAACCGTTACTCCTCTTCATCTGATACTTCACCCTTAGGCAATTCAGCATCTTCTAAGGATGGTTGCGGCTTTTCCTCCGCCACAATCACTTCACCGGCACGTAGTAAACGATCTTTATAGAAATAAGCTTTCTTTAACTCGTTAACAACGACTCCCGCCTCAACGTCCTCCGTTGGAACCTTTCCTAGTGCATTTTGCTTAACGGGATCAAACACCTTTCCTAAGGCTGATTCCCCCTTAACTCCCCATTTATCCAACACATTTAGAAAGTTTTTATGGATAAGCTCCACACCAGACTTGAGATGCGCCGGATCTGCTTCTGAATGCTCTAAAGCTCGCTCTAGGTCATCCAAAACATCCACCATATCCAACAAAATTTTTTCTCCCTGATATTTGAGTAAATCACTCCGTTCTTTAACTACTCTCTTTTGATAATTTTCAAAATCAGCTAGAGATCTTAAATACTTATCTTGAGTGGCAGCATTTTCTTGCTTTAATTTTTCGTTTTCTTCTTTTAGTTTTTTACAAGCCCAATCAGAATCAGACACCATTGATTCAACATCTCTATCCTCTGGCTCCACTACTACCTCCTCCGTATTCAAATTTTCTGTCACTTCCCCCTCGGAAGCGTTTTGTTTATCTGCCACAACTTTTTTGTTTTTCTTTTTATTTGACATACTTAAAATATCCTATCTTTACAAATAGTTATCACCATAACACATAAAAGCTCCTCTTCTGCAAACGAAGCTGCACGTCTGATAAAAAACAACCTTCCCCGTAAAAAAGGGGAGTTATCAACCAGACATCATAACTTGGATAAGTATGAAACTTGTATTTTGCAAAGGAAAAATACAAAAAAAAGGAAAAATCTCTATTTTTTATCCTTTTTTAGGAGATTTTACGTTATACCTTAATAATATGGCTAACTCTACCCCCGAAATTGATGGTCTTGAAGGAATAATTATTAGACTCTTTGCTTACAGAGATTCAGATTTAATAGTACGCATCATCTCACCTACCTCCGGCAAGACCTCCCTTTTTGCTCCACGCGCCCGTAAAGGTGGCGGAAATAAGGCGAACTCGAGTATCGATATCCTCGATTGGGGGATATTTGAAACACGGGTCGGAAAAGGTGATCTCCCCATCTTAAAGAGTTTTCGTCCGCGCAGCTCCTTTCCTCGTATCAGAGAAGACTTTGAAAAGCTCCTACTGGCAACCTTAATCTGTGAAGCCTTTGATGTCGGACTTCCAGAAGACGCCTACGGTGATAATAAAACCATCTTCACTAACGTCTTATCCACATTAAACAAAATAGATAGCGCCTCCTCTATTAAAGATGCTTTACGCGCCACTTACTTTTTAATAACGGATCTGCTTAAAGAAAACGGCATCTTAGACTCTGTAACAGCCCCAAGCTCACACGCTCTACTACGTCACCTTAAGCAACTAGAACAATACAGCGGACGCACCATCACCACCAAAGAGCAGCTTTCTCTAGTGTTTGAACAACTAAAAAGGGAGATTAAAAACAATCCCCCCGACTAACTAGCCGTAATTATTGATAATTTATTGTGCCGCAACGCAAGGTGCTGTTTTTGTCTCGGTACACTTGGTAGCTGTTTTTTCCGTCGTAGCCTTAGGAGAAGAATCCGTATTACTTTCATGCGCCGTACCGTGTTCGCAAGTGTTACAACTATTTTTCCCATTATAATCAGTCTGATACCACCCTGATCCTTTCAATCGAAAAGAAGATAAGGAAACTTGTCGCTTAACATCACTACTGACACCACGATTTGAACAGTACGGACATTTTTTTAACTCCGCATCATTAATTTTTTGAAAAACTTCTATCACCCCACATACAGGGCAATTATACTCATAAATTGGCATATAAAACTCCCAATAAAGTGCTCTACCCCTACGGCGTTACGCCTATAAGCATTACTAGATGCATTATCGATAGTAGCGGGGTTGAGTATAAACAACTTGCGCAAGGTGTTTTTTCACTCTTTCAGCACTGTTACTAATTACTACTTTCCTTTAAGTCAAGCACGGCAAGCACCTCTTCTAGGGAACCATCTGTAATTTCTACACTTTTTTCGCGCGAAGTTTGTCCTCTGATCACAGAAACCGTCGAGGGTGGCACCTTAAAAGTCTTAGCTAAAAATTTACACAACGCCGCATTGGCTTTTCCATCCACAGGGGGCGCAGTTACTCCGATCTTCAACCTCCCGTTATGCACCCCTAAGATCTTATCTTTAGACGCCCTTGGAGAGAGTAGCACCTCTAAAATCACACCATTTTTTGATTCATGAATTATATCAGCGAGGATCATATCTGATTAGAGAGTAATGTAATATTACTCATCGAAGCTTTTTTTATCTGAACACCATACTCTACAAGGGACGGAACTATCGCCAACTGTAAAAATGAGATTACAAGGAGAGCTGCAATAGGTGTAAAATCGATAGATCCGAATACTAAACGTCTACGACCGAAGAGATTAAAGATCGGCTCTGTCGATTGAACTATAATCCTAACCAAGACATTGCTCGGATCTGCACTCACCCAAGACACCACAACTCTTGCAATAATAAGAATCATTAAAAACAACAAAAGAGAGTTTAGAATGTTTCCGATCGCTATTAATATATTACCAAGCAAGATCATCTGTATGCCTCCATTACACTTCTCATTTCTGTATTAAAAACCGACAATAGCAGAACAAGCCATCATAAATCAATTAATTATAGTGCCTCCCCGAACCTCACGTGCCTTAATAGTTGCAATTGACCAATCGAAGTTCGGTGTTGTTTTTCCGATCCGCTCCAACAACCAACACTGCGCTGTGACAGCACTTTTTAAATTAATTTTAAGTCTCGAATGGCTTCCAAAGAAAGGATAGCCCTCCTCTGTAAAAAGTAGCTCGCCTTGCCACTCCGGCATTTCAACAATCGTTTTAAACTTAGCCTCTCTCGGTGCCTCTTCAGAGCAGTGTTGAGCAACCCTGACCCTAATCCCACGAGGGAAATCAGTATAAAAGAACCTACTAGGGGTAGGCTCTATCGCTTTAAGAGTTCTCGGTTCAGAAAAACGGAGCAACAACCATTCATTCCCGTTCTGCGTTGTTGACCACCGTGTTCTCCAATTTCTATCCCTTAAGGGAGAGAACTCCTCCTCTGAAGAATACTTTGAATCATAAAAACGGATCTGCGGATCAAGCACCACAACATCAATAAAACGTCCTCTCCTAGAATCTTTTAACTCCAAGCTCCACAATCCGAATGAGTTTAAAAGATGTAACGACGGAGAAGTCAGATATTTTTCATACACAATCTTTGTTGGGTCTCTCTTTAGCAACTCTCTAAACTCTTCCTTAGCACGTCCTGCAATCGGAGATTGTAAAAGTGGAGTAGCGCCACTCGGCATAAAGAGAATCGCCACAAAGAGAGCATAAAATTCCGCTCTAGCAAAACTTAAGTGCAATAAAAAAACAAAAATAGTTAAAGCAAAAACGAACGGAGTAAGTGTAAAAAAGAAAAAGTGCGGGATAGTACGGTTCAGTGTAGCGATCGGCATAATATGACTAATATCTTCAGAGCAAGCGATATCAAGTATAAGTAACAAACTAAGTAGTAAGCTCCACCCAAATAGCCCCTTATTTTTAAGTTTCCACGCCGAAGGAATGCCGAGAACTAATATCAGCAGTAGCAGCAACATAGCAGGTTTATAATAAACCTCTTTTAAAAAGGGACGATCAATCGTCGGAACCACAGGAGCTTCTGGACCAATCAACGGTCTAATCATACCTGGCAAGCCATCATCCGCCACAACGTGCGTTACAACGTTAGCCGGATAATCAGGATTGAGAGGCACGGGAGCTTTGCATAAACAAACAACGGTCGGGAGAAGTAACAACGCAACATAACAGACTCGTTTACGAGAAAGCGATTCTTTCGTAAAAAAGAACGCCACCATCACCCCTACCACAACAAAGAGGATAGAGAGTTGATTTGCCGTCACCATTAAACGGTACGAAAAGAAAAGGGCTAAAATACAATATGGTAAACTCTTCAGATCAAGCTTTAAAGAAAGGATCGTAAATAATGTAAAGAGTGGCAACCACGCAAAAGATCCAAGTAGTACCGTGTCTCCTCCCCATAACCCAACTACACAAAAGAGCCACACCAAACTTAAAAGCGCTGCTGCGGCAAAACGGTTCGGAGAGATCTTTAAGTATAAGAAAAAGAGAGAGACAGTTCCGATCGAGAGGCAAAGCAGATTATACAGTAACGGCATATCTTCACTTGCCACAGAAAATTGCGTACATAAAAAAGCCGCACCTCGTGCTAACAACGGATCCCAACGCCAATTCACAAAAGCGTTATGACTACCATTAGCTAAACTAAACCAATCACCGCTTACTGCCGTAGTAGAAAGTTGCGAAACCTGTTGCACATCAACGATCGGAAAATGCGTAAACGCCTCCCACTGTAAGAAAGCTAATAAGATAAGAACTAAAATAGCAGAGATATACTTTATCATTATTATTTTCTTCCTCTAAAATGGCTTAAAAAGAAACGTTCAAAGGCGCTTTTAGCATAAATCTTTAACGGTTGATCAACGGGACACCCCTTTAATTCAATAAAAGAAACGTGTTCAGAGATTCGCCTCTCAGAGACTTCACAACCTGCAACCTGCACAAAAGGAAGATAGGTAAACTTCAGCACAGCATCAGGAGTGTGTAGCTTCAGCACGACACAGTTTGTCTCCTGACTGAGGATCTCTCCTGTTCCTTCCAGAAAGTAATCACCGTGATAATTCTTCCTCAAAAAAAGCATAAAGCGATCATTATGCCCACCTTTCCAGATTAGTTCATAATCAGATGGATTTGAGAGGAAGAGTTTTTTTAACTTCGGTTCATGCGCTATAACTCCCTTAACGTTATAGAGATCAAAATATTCTTTCATTCCGGAGTGACCTTTTTTTAAGTACTCCACCGGAATAACATCAGTGTACCACCATTTATCGTGTTGATAACTTGAGGCTATTAACGGACGCTCTGCCTCTAACGCCAGAGGTGCAACATGTCCGTTACTTAACTCATGCATAATAAATCCGGAAAAGATCACTCTACCATCAGCGGGAGTTTTTGTTTTTATCGCTTCCGCCAACCCTTCATAAGTCGGACTCTTAAAACGAAATTGCTCTAACGTCCTATTATTAAGGATTGCAGCTACGGAAAGAGGTGAGGCAAAAAGAAAGCCGCCCAAAAGTGCCGCCATAGTCGTATTAAAAAAAGCAGGCTTTTCAAGAGCACGCCTCATCACCTCATAAATGGCAACAGCAGCAGGGATTGAAGAGATAAAGACCAATACAATCAACATACGATCAAGCTCTAGTTGTGGCTTGACTGTTACAACAGCACCACCTAAAAAAAGTAGCCACAATCCAGTTATAATATAAGTTATCCTAGTGCGCCTGCGCAGTAAAAAGATGCCTGGCAGCGCCATAAAGATAAGTAACGGATTGCTATTGCCTGCTTTTTCGCGAATGAATTTTTTAGCCTTTATAAAATCCATTTTCCCAGCACGGTGCTTATATTTGCGTCTAGTCGGTTTAGGTTGCACCTTATTCTCTGTTACACTCGAGATAGTATCGGCTGATTTAACGTGTTCAGGAGTTACGACGATTCCTGTTTGAGGTGCTTCAACACTCTCTTTTTTGCTCTCTTCTTTTTCTGCTTTCATAAAGCTAAAAACATTAGAAGCTTGTACAAAGATAACTATCCACGGTGCATTCAATAAAAATAAAGTAATAAACATCCCCAACATGTAACGCTTCTTTAAAACACGTCGGATTAGAAAAATACCTATTATAATTAACGGTAGAAAAACTACTCCAGAAAGTGACCAGAAAAGCATCAGTGTGCCTACCACAATAGTTAAGATCGTTTCTTTTAGAGAAAGAGCATCATCTTTAGCAAGGATCTTAGAAGCTGCAATAACGATAATCGGCATCAACGCAATAGAGGTTACAAACCCGATGGTGCCATACACCAACGCCCATTCATACCAAACCAAACTACTCGTCATAGCTAATAACGCTGCCAGAGCAGGGATGGGGCGGCTAAGTTTTTCCATGCGACAAGCTAGATACGTTGCAGCAGGAGTAATGCCAAACATTATTAGAACGATAATAAGATTATAAATTTTCTCTACATCAAAGAGATAGATTAACGGAGCTGTTAAGAAAAACACATTTAAAACACCTGACGGAAAGAACTCTCTACTCTCAACACCACCATTCCAGAGAGGATTATAGAAAGGGATATCAGGGAAGTTCTCCTTTAGTAACATTAAGCGGTAATAGAAACTGGCGTGATCATCATTAAAGAGGATACGTCCAGAACTTTCAGTAAGAAACGAAGTTGTCAAAAGTACAATGGCTAGCGGAGTGAATAATGCAAAGACATTGAGCATACGCCGACGCAACAACACCAACGTTATAAGAGCACCAAGTATAATCTCACCCCTAATAGCAGGGCCTTGCAGCATTGAATAATTCCGACACAACCAGTCATTAAAGAAAACTAATAGTAATCCCGCAGCAAAAACCTCCGGTTCAAGACGCAGCTCTTTAACACGCCCTCGTAACAACAATATGGAGAGCAAAATCAACCCTCCCGTCACACCTAACAGATACGTCCCTGAAGTAAGCCAAAGCGTCCCATTATTTGACCAGAAACGAACGATGCCGGATAGAAATATAAATAGCAGCAGTGTCAATGAAAGAGAGAAAAGTAATCTTGCAAGTTTTGTCATGCTATCCTCAGTAAGAATATAGATTCCGAGCTAGGATAATTGAAACAGTCAAAAAATGGTACTATTCTTAAATTTCTTCATTTTTATCTGTATTTAAGAAGGTTTAAAGACACTGCAATTTGTCTTGGATATCTTTACAACTACTTGATCACTTTCGAAATTTTCGCTAGCATCGGGAACGCTGTCATTAGCAAAAAGTCATCCTTTTTCCTATTTTCATTGCAGCAATGGTGTGCGGAGGTGGTGGAATGGCAGACACGCCAGACTTAGGATCTGGTGCCGCAAGGCTTGGGGGTTCAACTCCCCCTCTCCGCATTTTTAGATCAATTCCTCTCCTTTGATGTGTAGCAACTTTAATTTATACCGGCAAAGTCTCCTCTTTAACTTTGCTTATTTATTTTTACCAGCTTTAATGTTTGCATTTTGTTGCCAATCTTCGCCGTCAATTAATAAACGTTGAGCCTTTGGTGTTTTTCCTGGAGTATACTTGTATACTATTTCAAAAGAATTTTTTCCCATTCTAAACATATGATCTAAACTGTAAGCATATTCTTCAGGGATATAGCATTGATTCTCTTAAATACTTAAAAGCACTTCATACAAAGAGAGTTATCGTTAGATACTAGATCCTTTCATCTCTATCTTTAAGAATATCAAAATGTTTACGATATTCCGCCTTTACTTCCGGATCCTTCTCCTCTTTAAATCTATCAATAACGATCTTTAACGCTGCAATGTTGTTTGTGCGGATAGACTTTAAAGCTACGATCCTAACCTTCTTACTCTTATGTTTTAAGAGCTCAAGTCGTTCCACTAATGCAACTGAATTTTGATGTTTTTCAAGGACAAACGCTAAGAGATCTGCGTTCGTACTTTCTAAGAAAATCGAGACCAACTTGACAGGATTATCAACTATATCAAAAGCGTGTACAGCCTTTTCAACCTTCTCCCACGCCATCATATCAGCCATAGCCAATACACCGACAGCGTGCCCCAACTCTGCTCGTTTATCCCAATGTTCAATCCGCACCCAATTTACAAGAGCTGCCGCCGGATCTTCCGTAAGACTTTTACCAGCTAAGATTTCAAAAGCCTCCTGTACGATCTCTTCATCTTCATTATCAGCTAATATCGCCAACAAGATCTTTTCAGCATCTTTATCAACCCAAACTCCGAAGCTGGCTAGATCACTTACCTTACTTTTACCGGCAGAAGCACTAATCAAAGCATTCAAAACATTGGCTGGAAGATCATTTCTATCACGCACAACTTTTAAGAAATACATCCGTGTTGGATCTAAAATTCCTCTATTAAGTGCGAGATCGGCGATGGCTCTGGTACTGATATCATTACGCTCTGATAAAATCGGCATTATCTTAAGGATATCTTCATTCGTTAGTAGCTCCTTTTTCTGTATTATATCCTCACCAAAAACAGTAGCTAACTGCGAATGCATTAAAAGCAAAGCTAAAACAGAATATTCCGAAGCCTCATCAATACTTAAAGCATCACCTACCATCTGCGACAAAACAAGTTGATACTCCTGCATATCCCTTGAGTCTAAAGCTAATGATGCCGTCAACCTCAAAACAAATTCAGGCTCTTTAGGATAAGCGCTTTTTAGAAGCTTTTGACGTTCTTCCATCGGTAAGGTCGGATTAAGCGCTTTCAAAACATTAGTGTAGTGCGGAGGAAGATCTTTACCACGTAACCTGTTAAGCCAAGCCCTGACCTGTCCAGCACTTCGCATCCAACCGGTCTTACTAACGATCCGAATTAAAACTTTTTCAGCGTCCTGTCTGAGATCTTCTGTCGGAGCGTCTTTAGCAAGGTGCACAATCGTAAGATAGGCACGCGGATCATCTGAATCTTGCCATTTCTTTAAAAGGTGTTGAAAATCATTCTCTTGCAATTTGCGCTGTTTATCTAGCACTGAGGTAGTTGTCTCACCAAACGGATTCTGATTATTTTCTAGCGGTGCTATCGGAACAACTTCCTCTCCTCCACCTGAAAAAAGCACCACCACTATCACACAAAACACAGCAGCAGCGATTGCTATAAGTTTTTTCTTCTTCGCCTTCTGCGCGCGTGCTGCTTCTTCTTCAGCAGCAGCCATCTTTTGTTGCGCCAACTTCGGATCGGGAGCTACATATTGAGAAGATCCAGAGCTTGAAGTCGTAGAAGTTGAAGGTTTTACCAAAGAAGGCTTTGCCTCCGCACGTACAGCTGGAGCTTGTGTAGCGGAGAGGGCATTTTGTCTGATATCAGTGATAGCTTGCAGCACCTCTGCCGCAGATTGAAATCTTTTTTGAGGATCTGGTTCTAAACAACGAAAGATAACTTGTTCAGCCCAAATCGGGGGTATCGATAGATATTTAGAGATCGGTTCAACTCGTGTAAGATTAAAAGTCGTACCCAATTCTGCTATCCCTTCTCCGTAAGGATATCTACCCGTAAAAAAGAGATACCCTAATACTCCGAAGGCAAAGATATCTGATGCTTTTGAAAAAGGTGCGCCATCTTTTAACTCTGGAGCAACAAACGGCAAGACTTCAACTGAAGGGGGTGTGTTGCTAAAAGCATTCGTAGCATTGGCGATCCCCAACACGGATATCATGGAGAGATCCCCTAAGCGATCGATCCAGAAAGAAGCTCCGCACAGATCTTCACAAACGATATCAGCTTTATGTAAGCGATCTACCAAACGTAAACACGAGATAAAACGTCTCTCCGCTTCCACAACTTCGATATTACCACTTCCCGCCGGATGTCCGTCCAACTTAGTAAAAACTACAAATGCTATCCCTTGCGTATCGACACCAAAGGCTAACGGTTCAATCAGGGGTGGCTTGATTGCAGTAATTTTTTCCATTCTTTCAAGAAAAGTCTTGACTGCTTCAGAATCAATTGCCAGTGGAGAACGCATCATCCACAGTGAAACGTGATTACCCGTCGCTTTTTCAACTGCGTCATAAGCATCAGCACCCCATGTCGAAACAAACTGCCCCTGTAAAGAATAATAATCTGTAATTACTCCTGGTGTATGTAACGACTGCAAGTTATCCATAATTACCTTCCTCCACAGCTCAAGTGAACCATTAGCATATCCTTAGATGAGTGTTTATATTCTTTCAAGCACACTCAAAGCTCACCATTTCACCCCTTACGTTTAAATCTGCCAAACTCCGATCGTCTCGACCTGTATAGTCGGATCCAGTTCATCAAAGGTTACTACATCTATATAATCATAGGTCAACTGTAAAAAATCTGAGAGCTTATGCCTTAATCCAACAGGGCATAAGATACTAGCAGGTAAGAGACCTCTTAAGGCAATCTGCTCTGCTATCTGCTGTAAACCTCGCTGCATAGCTTCAAAAGTTTGCGGATCAATTACCGAAGCTCCGCCTTGAGAAGTTATCTGCACACCTTCTAACGCTTCCTCGATATCAGTAGAAACAGATATTACTTTTAATGTTTCTCTATGCGACAGAAGTCTGCCCAAAGTCTGCCTCTTTCGATCAATACGGATAAAAGAAACGATATCTTGTACATCGAAATCATCTTCTTGAACCATAGAAGCACCATAGACCGAACAATAAGACGCTACCGATCCCAAGATCTGCCTGAAATTTCTAACGCTAATACCTTCACTAGCCAGTTTTTGTAGAATTGTTGTCATGCGAGAAACATTAATAAATTCAGAATTAAATGTTTCAGGTATTAGTCCAGGATAACGTTGCTGAATATCCTTCAACTCGGCATGAACATCTACAATTGATAAAACCTCTTCTGGATGACGTTGTAAAAATGCGGCGGCACGTAGTGTAATATATTCCATAAAATCGAAAATTCTTATCGCTCCAACTTCTGCAAATCTACGCAGATTTGTAGTATCAGCACACCATGCGATAGCATTACCAGAGATAGGGTGCATCTCTGTACTTTCTACTTCTAACCCGAAAGATCGCGCCGTTTCCGGATTCATCTCTATCAACATAGCTCCCGTCGGGATTCGTCCACTAAAGAGGGTCGTTTCACCGATACAAACTTTGTAATGAGAAGGTGAAAAAAACTTATCTCCATGAACCTTTAAAGGTGGTAGTTGCACCCCAGTGGCTTCATAAAAATCGTGTTGCAATTCAGAATAGCGACTGAAATGACGCGCAGGCGCTACTTGATAAGATTTAAATAAAAGAGCAGCATCTAAAAATATATCCAACCTACTTTTTTCAAAATCATCAACTTCCTCTGCAACACTACCCTTTGCAAATCCGATCCCTGCTTGGCGTAATAACGTTCGCTCTCCTGTTTGTCTCCCCCCTCCAGAATGATAAAGTGCCACACCTGCTAAACATAGCGATGTAAAAAGAAATGGCCAAAACGGCATATTAGGAAGTAGACCAACAATAAGAATCACAACAGATGCCACTGCTATTAAGAATGAACTCTGAAAAAGTTGCGATACTATATCTTTTCCAAGTGTTGTGTTTTCACCAGAGGAAACACGCGTGACAACAATACCAGCACAGATAGAGATCAATAACGCAGGAACCTGACTTACTAAACCATCACCGACTGTTAAAACTGTATAAGTCGAGACCGCTTCAGAAAAAGACATCTCTCCACGCAAGACTCCGACATACAGCCCTCCCAAAATATTTGTAAAGATAATAAATATTCCGGCAATAGCGTCACCTTGCACAAACTTCATGGCACCATCCATCGCACCGTATAGTTGCGATTCTTTCCTTAAATCTTCTCGTTTGCGACAAGCTTCTTCCGCACTGATAATACCAGCACGTAAATCAGCATCGATCGCCATCTGCTTCCCCGGTAAGGCATCTAAAGCAAAACGTGCAGAAACTTCAGAAACACGTCCGGCACCACGTGTAATAACGATAAAATTCACGATCGTAATAATAGTAAATATTACACCACCGATAACGGGATCTCCAGCTATCAGAAAGTCTCCAAATGATTGAATAACCTCTCCGGCATAGCCGTTACTGAGAATTAGTCGTGTGGAGGCAACATTTAATGATAATCTGAAAAGAGTTGTTAGAAGCAATAACGCTGGGAACGCCAGCAACGCCAAAGCATTTGGAATATACAGCCCAACTAATAGCAACAAAAGAGAGAAAGAGAGGTTTATGGCGAGTAAGAGGTCTAAGAGGGAAGTCGGTAACGGAATAAGCAACATCGCCGCGACTGCCACAACAAAGATGGCCAAAGCAGCATCACTATTCCTCGCAAAGATAGACTTCATAACCATTTATCAAAACCATAACAACACACTAAGGTTTAGCACTACTGATCCCCAAACTTGTTACATACTCGGAACTTCTGTATCTCCACCTAAGCCCATGTTGGAGAAAGAATCCATAAGTTGAACAGCAAAGCCGGAAAAAAGGATTATCAAGAATCCTAAGAAAACTAACGCCAGAGGTCCCGTAGCTTTTAACTCTAACTTCTTAATCTTAGCATCGATCTCTGTTTCTCTTTTGCTAGCTACGGCATCAGCCAACTCTTGCAACTGCCTCGTAATTTCACCGCCATGCTTAGCCACTTGAGATAAAGCTGTAAAGACGTGTTTTACCTCAGGATGTCCCGATCTATTTCCAACTTCAATTAAAGATTCTTCTAACGAAACACCTGATTTTAAATAGTAATAGGCGTGACTCACTAACTCAGTTACAACGTTATGACTACCCCTTTCATCTGCCATAGCAATAACACGTTGCAAACACGGTCCTATATCAAGAGAGCTGCTAACTCCGATAGCGATCTCTTCAATCACAAGGGGAAGATAATACATAATATCTTCAGATCTCTCTTTTATTCTGTGATCAAGTATCATACTTGGTAGGCAGTATCCTGCAGCACCACCTGCGACGGCAGCAACTATCGTAAGCTCTGGTATAAGGATTGCGGCAAGAACTCCTAATATAACAGCTCCACCCAACGGACATAAAATTCTTAAACGATCAAATTCCTTTCTTGCTTCTGAAGAGAATATCCCTGCTTGATATAACCTCTCCTCAATCGGGATATCGTTAGCATTGCGTCGACGTGATCGACGGATCTTTTTATTTAATTTAGCCTCTTCCTTTCCTGTAACATCACCTGCTAGCTGCTCCCTAGCTCTCGCAACATCTCCCATCTGCGATGTTTGCATCAGATTTTGCATACTTCTTTGCTGATTGGAGCGATAGATAAGGAAAATTATCCCCCCTAAAGAGATTACTGCTACAACACTTGCTATTATAAGAAATATCTGTTCCACCTACTAAATCCTTATTTTTGTAACCTGCCTTATCCAGTACATGCCAAATAAGATCACTACTAAAGCGATCTGCCACATCATCCATCCCGTTTCATTTTCTATGCTTTTTTCTACCATCTCAGGATTAACTACATACATATAACCTTCTATAAAAAAGATTACAGCGATAATAATCCAAACAGATCCACGCTGCATACCAACAGCAGCATTGGCAGAATCTCTGAAATACTGTCGTTTTCTAACTTGATGCGACAAACGCTCCAAAGTATCGGATAAAGCACCACCGACCCTTCTACTAAGCATTAAGGCTTGAACAAAAAGCTCTATCTCGGGATGGTTAATATCCTCTCCGAAAGTACCGATAGATCTCTCTTCGGGCACTCCAAAGCGTAACCGCTCCAACATCAACTCCACCTCTTCCCTAACGAGAGAATCAGGCTCAAGACCATTGGCAGCTGCTTCCATAGCCGTCATAGCGTTCATACCAGTTTTCAACATACTAACAAGAGAGAGTAAAAACGGTGCATAATCAATATCAAAATCTTTTACTCTTTTATTCATGAACCTATTTACCAACCAGTGCATAAAAATAGGCCCCGATGAAAATGAAAGAACTACGATAAACCAACCAAATTTTATCGAAACAAGTGCGGCGACTGTTGCACTAATCAGAAATTGTAAGAGATAGAACATTAGCGGCGGCATCTTCCACTGTGCATACCTAAGCTTTTTCTGCACTGTTAATTTTGAAGAGCTATTAACAGTAGCACTAACTTCTTGTGCAGAATCAAGTAACGTTTTCTCCGTCGGTGCCTTCCTGTTATCAGGTACACCTGAAGCTCTCTGCGCAGCCACGATCCTTGAAATCTGTCCTTTTGTCGAAGGAGCTCCGGCAAAAGGATTTCCGATCATCAAAAGCCCTAACATGATCAAGCCTAAGATACAAACGACACCTATCAGTATTATTACGTTAGTATCCATCCTTAACTATCTCCCTGTCGTATCTTGCCTTCGTGTACTCACTGTACTCATCGTTATCTCCGGTGGAGAATCTCCAAGAAAGATCCCATCACGGGCCAAGACCTCATCAAAGCTGCTTGACCATGAATCCACTCTCCAAGCAGGTTGTTTACCAGTTCTTATCAAGGTAAACATCGGTCTAACTTGGATAACACCTTCAACGAAATGCCCGACTTCTATAATTTCACCGACACGAGGCTTACCTGAACCTTTTTCACGGAAAAGCCAAACCACCAAATCAACTGCTAGCGCGATCTGTTGTCTAATAATATCGATAGAAACTGATTGCTGCGCACGACCTAAAAGTCCTTCAAGTCGTACTAAGGTTTCACGCGCATTACGCGCATGAATCGTTGACATACCAACGTGTCCAGTCTGTGCAGATTCCAAGAAAGCCTCTGCTGATGGTGGAGTACGCATCTCTCCTAATAAAACTCTGGTAGGAGTCATACGCAAAGTAGTTTTAATATGCTCCTGCAAAGTTACTTCACCGATACCTTCAAGGTTTGCAGTTCTTGAAACTAGAGAACGGAAAAAGGGGTGTTGTAAATTTAACTCGGGTGTATCTTCAACAGCCACGATAGATTCATCTGGACCAAACTGAGTTGCTAATGCACGCATTAACGTTGTTTTTCCTGTTCCTGTTTCTCCTGAAAGCATTATCGTCGCCAACCCGCTCCTTGTAATACTACCGAGATAATCAACGATTAAGGCAGGAGCAGTTTGATAACTTACCACACCTTCAAGTGTAGCAGTTACAACACGTGGAATACGAATAGATAAGAGTGGACCTCTCTGCCCGCAAACAGATTCATGTACGGCACAGATACGGATACCGTTAGAGTATGAACAGTCAATGGTGTGTTGTTGTGTTGAAAGTGACTTACCAACTCGCATCAAAAGCCGATCAATAAAGGCTGTATAAGCCTGATTATTCGGCCAATGAATACCCGTCAACTCACTGACTTTTCCACGTTGCAAAACAACAGTCTGATAGTCATAAACATGAATATCAGTTACATCACGGTTATCTATTAAAGGTTGTAAAACACCCCATCCTAAGAGGTCTTTTTGTAGGTGGATAATTATATTAGCACGCTCAATATCATCCAGCGTCTCTTCACGTCTCTTTAAGACTTTGTCGACAGCCTTGACAATAGTTTCCTCTTTGATGATTTTATGCTCACCATCTTGACGCATCTGAGCATCACTACCGAGCTCTCGTCTAGCCTCCCTAAGGATCGTACTTCCTAAAGCAGATAATCCACCCGTACGCGCAGGTTTTTCTTGCCCCGCTGAAGCAGGGTTTTGCGGAGATGTTGGAGATCCAAAGATCGATGTAGCTGCGGTTCCTCCCGCAGGTGAAGCTAAAGTACCTTCTTGTCGTTGAGAAACCATTCCTGATGTCTTCGGTCTAGTAGATTGCAAACTTCCTTGTGACCTTACAGGCAACATGGAATCTTTTGAGGACTCTGTACCTCCACTTGTTGTAGTGCCTGGACCCCTCGTCGAAAACAATCCTAAAAGTGCATCACGATCGTTATTCTTTGCCATATCAACAACCTATAAATAACAAACCTTTTGTTAAAACAAACATTCCTTTAATATATCAAAAGCTATTCTCCTAAAGGCATCATCCTACCATCCATGCCAACGATCCACTTTTGATTATCTATAATAACAAACCCAGCAGAATTCGGTGGTCGTTGAGCCGGTCTCTTAGATCCTCCGCCCAGATCTCCGGTTGAGATGCCGGAACTAACTTTACTCGTCTTAGGATCTGAATCACCTCTCAAAGATAAACTCAATGTACCTTGACAGGTTTCAGCAAGAAGTATCTTTTGAGCATCACTAGCAGAGACAAGTAAGGTAATTGTACTCGGCACAGGTGCGTTTGGAGTTGCATTAGTAGAGATCTGTCTCTCTGCAGAAAGAACTTTGGCGTTCTGTACAATTGTCTTCAAAGTAGACTGATTATTTATCATCAGAATCCAGTGCACATCGACCTTTGAACCAGGTTTGGCCCAACCTTCAACACTAGAAGTTGCATTCACTCTAATAGTCACCGCTCTAAATCCTGGTGGAATCTTTACTGAAACTGAACTAGTCGGACGTATGTTCGTTATATGATCCTCAAGTAGTGGAGAACCTGCAATCAGAACCGTTCTTGAAAACATATTTGTGATCGCTTTGAAATCTTTAACAGTCCTTTCATCAACACTCATCGCCAACCTTGATTGCTGATCAAACATTGATGGTTGCAACTGAATTCCCGCTGCAATCTCTTTAAGAGGCACAAGAACCTTAACCATCTCCTGTTGTACATACTCAGGCTTGGCAGTAGGAGCCGAAGCAACACTTTCTGTTTGCTTGTCACCAGCACCTTTTAAATAGATAATACCGATAATCGCCACAGAAATTAGCAGAAGTAAAACTACCAATATAAGCGTTTTATCTTGTCCGCCGGATCTTCCACCGAAAGAATGCCTTGCCATATCTTATTCACTCCAAAAAAACGCCATCTGATAAAAAATAAAAACAACTAAAAAACATTCGCAAATTGCTTTCGACAAAACTTCTTATCTATTTTAAAGATCTATGTTTAAGCCACATTAGATCAGCAATTTAAAGATTGTTCTTGTCCTCTCTCCTTAAAAAACTTTAAGCACTACTATTCTGCCGGTGACAACCTACCATCAGCCCCAACAATAAACACCACTCCATCAACTATAACGGTTCCGATAGTACTAGGCGCTTGCTGAGATGTGTTAGAGCCACCACCTATTACATCTGTAATCGAGATATCAGAGCCACCACCATCTGCCTTTCCTGGATCGGTATCACCCCGTAGAGACATACTTAAGATGCCGTGACTGTTTTCAGCTAGTAACACCTTTTCAGCATCACTTTGGGAAACAAGTAATGTAATTGTGCTTGGCACAGGCGCACCTGGGGCAGCATTACTTGAAACCTGTCTCTCTGCCGAAAGAACCATAACGTTCTGCACGATCGTTTTTAAAGTGCACCTATTATTTTGAGTTGAAGTCCAATATACATCAACTTTTGAACCTGGTTTAGCCCAACCTTCAACACTAGAAGTTGCATTTACCTTGATTGCAACAGCTCTGTATCCTGGTGGAATCTCCGGAGAAACTAAATTTGACGGTTTTTGGCTTGTTATGTGATCCTCAAGTAAAGGAGAACCAGCTATCAGAACAGCTCTTGAATACATATTCATAATAGCTTCAAAATCTCTAACCGTTCTCTCATCAACACTCATCGCCAACCTTGATTGCTGCTCAAACATTGATGGCTGCAACTGAGTACCAACAGGAATCTCTTTAAGAGGAACAAGCACTTTCACCATTTCTCGCGTTGGCTCAACCCTTGCGGTAGGAGTCGGTGCATTAACACTGTTCGTCTTACTACCGCTACTTGCTAAATAAATAATACCGATAATCGCTACGCAAATGAAGAGAAGCAAAACTACAACTATAAGCGTTTTATCTTGTCCGCCGGATCTTCCACCGAAAGAATGCCTTGCCATATCTTATTCACTCCAAAAAAACGCCATCTAATAAAAAACATCCAAAACTACATTTAAAAAAATAAGTGCCGCTACTTAAACCTCCGCTTCTTTCCGTCCAAACATCCGTTTAAACCAACTGCCCCCACCATCACCTCCTACGGATTGATAATCCTGCGCACCAGTGTCATCTATCAGGTTCAACTCGCGTGCTATCGTTTCTAAAGTACTTCTAGTCAGCTTCTGTCCCATACTATACAAAGTTCGACCACTTCCCGGCCACAAAGCCGCTCTCGGATCATTTGGAATAGGAGGAAGTCTCCAAGCTTCATCACCGAGATGGTGTGCTGGTTCTAACTCTTTCGCTATTTCAGATACCCCCAATAACGCCCCCGAATACGGATTTACTACGAACACTATTCCATCCGTACCACCAACTAATGTTTTGACAAAGCTTAAGTAGAGATCAACAGCCGTTAGCCCAAGGATAGTATCATCCATCACGACTAAGACTACATCAGCAGCTCTTAAAATTGCACCCGTTGCAGGACCCATTCGTCCAGCAGTATCGACAATGATTACATCGAAAAGAACTCTTGATAATTCGGCAACACGTTGTACGATCGTCATGCCATCTGTATGACACATCAGATCCATTGATTCTGCCATTCGATCTGGCGGCATCAGCACTGAAACATCACTACTAATAGGAATTAATGCATCGTTTAAAGATTGTCTCGAGATATCACGACTACCATTAACCCATGCACTAACAACTTTAGCCTCAGTACCATTCACCGTTAAAGAACGGCTTAAATCTCTGGTCTCAACATCCAAATCCCACAACATGGTACGGCGATGAAATACACTACAAACTTCCGCTAAAGCAGCAGCGATAGAAGTTGCTCCAACACCACCCTTAGCGTGCGTTACGGCTATTAAACGACCTTCCTTCGTTCTGCCTTCTCTACGAAACTCCGCATGAATAGCTACTAACTCTTGAAGGAAATCAAGAGGGCTAGCACTATCGGGAAAAACTTTTCTTACACCACAAGCGTGTGCAGAACGGAAGGCACCGCCGCCATATACATCATCACGAACAAACATAATAATATGCAGCCACGGCACCTGTGACATCGCCTGTCTAGCGATAGAAGTTGATCTATCTCCTATCCCTGAACCGATTACAAGAACATCAGCCTCTTCCAACTTATCTGCGTAATCCTGTTCAGAAACGAGATGCACCTGCAAATCTAACATTTCAAGATCGCTCTGATTAAAGGATTCTATACGCTTGGCACAATAAGCCTGCGCTTCAGTTGTTTGATCTAAAATTAGCAGTTTCATCCCTCAAAACCCCAAAAAAAACAAAATGAAAGAAGCTTTCATATATCTGCGTCGACACATCTTCAAAAAACGTTGAGCATTTATCACTTAAACACTTAAATAATTGCTCCTTTACCCCCCGTTATTTAAAAATCTCTACGAAATTTCCACACTCTTTTCCGTTTCCATTCTCTCCATGTCCCCCTGATATCTACCAAGAATTATCCATAAACAGAACGCCAACGCCCCAATACTTATCACCACTCCCAAAACAACCAACATTATTTTCAACCAAAGTGAATTGCTGTTATTAGCCAAAGCACGGTGTCTTTCTGCAAAGCGAGAGAGGTCACCACTACTATGCCGTCGTTCAGTATCCTCAAAGAATATGGAACTCTTAATAATTTCAGGTTCATCAGAAAAAGACGAGAAATCTTGTAACTGCTTCTCATCCTTCCAATTAGCAACATTCAACACACTCGAAGTCACTGTGTCGTTATTTAAGTAATATTGAGAAGCGATCTCCACCACCTCTTGTGTCGCTACAACATCCTCCTCCTGCCTTAAGATCGGATCAGTTTTAAACTCAACATTAGCTTGAGTTTCATATCCTGCGATATCGCTAACATTACAACTGCTACACATCTCCGGAAATGGGTTCTCCAGCATGGATGAAGCATTTTCTCTTGAATCCAACCAATCACCATACAAGCCATCTTGCTCATGTCTAACAGGAACTACTATTGTTTCTTCAAGTTTATCATCAAGATCTTCACCATACTCATCAAATCCCACAAATGGCGCGTCTTTCTCAACCACTTTTTTTGTAGGAAGCACTGAAAGGTCCGGTTTTTTTTCATCGGGTTGAGTATCATTAACGGTGTAGGAGATCTCAATATTATGAAAAGCTTCATACATCTCTCGAGCTGATTGAAAACGTTTTTCGGGATCCCGCGCCATAGCGCGTAAAATAATCTTCTCCAACTCTGGAGGACAATCAGAACGATATTTTGAGATAGGATCAGGATCTGACTTTAACCGTTTTGTCATCGTTGCATAAACGCTGTCACCCCTAAAAGGAGCTTGTCCTGCTATCATCTCATAACCGAGAATGCCGATAGCATAGATATCAGAACGCCAATCCACTTGAGAATTTAACATATATTCAGGGCTGACATAATCAATTGTACCTACAACACCACCGTGCTCGGTAAGTTTCGGACCGTGCCCTAATCTGGCGATTCCAAAATCAGCTATTTTAACACAGCCATCTTTGGTGAGCATAATGTTTTCTGGTTTTAAATCTCTATGGATAATTTTTGCGTCATGAATCGCCTGCACCCCCAAGCACATCTGGCTTAAAATACTAAGTACTTCATGAATAGACATCTTATCTTGTTTTGCTAAACGGCTTGCTAAGTCTCCTCCCCCGACATACTCCATGGTATAGGCTACGATATCGCCATCACGTATAAATTCATACGCTCTAACAACATTAGGATGCGATACATCATAAGCTGCAAAGACTTCATTACGGAAACGTTGCGCTGCAACTTTATCTTGCGCAACTTCTGGGAAAAGAACTTTTGCCGCTATAATTCTTCCAGCTAACTCACGATCTCGACAAGCATAGACCAACCCCATGCTGCCTGCTCCAAGGCACTTTATCACCTCATAGCGACCAGCAATTAAAGTTCCTGATTGTAAAAATCGTTCCTCTGCCATTCAATCAATAATTATTCAGTTAATAAGCAAACAGTAAATTTTCTCTCTCCAAAAGCAACTTTATCTCCATGTTTTAAGACCCCTTTTTCTCCAATAAGCTCCTCTTTTTCTCCGCTATCTGCATGCCAAATTTTAGTTGCGCATTCAGATAGTTGATCAAGAACTTGGATCGGAGTCCCTTTAGTTACTCGTAAAATAGCGTGCATCGGAGAAACAGTTTGATCGTTTAAGTAAAGATAATTTTTATGCCCTGCTACTTCGGAAGTAACGATCAAACGTCCAACTCTTAATTCAAAAACTTCTCCATTCGGATCGTGATCATAGGAGACAAGAATTCCGACCAGCGGCGTTTTCTCTTCGGAAACTAAAAGATCTTTTTCAGGTGTTTCAATATGCCGTCCCGTCTGAACCTGTCGCACAGGAGCGTGTTGTGGTGCGGGTGTTGGAGAGGTTGTTCTTTCCGGTAATTTTTCAAACGGTTGTAGTCTCTGATAAGCCGGAGGTACTTCATCATAAGGGTGCAACGGTGGTCTCGCCTGTGGAGCATTTCCAAACGGCGCAACCTCACCTCTTCCTTGTTGATCAAACGGATGATGCAACGGTTTATTCTGCATACCGTAATCTTGAATAGGATCCGGAGTTCTACCTCTTGTAAAATTTGGTTGCGGCGTAACAACGGATGTCATCATTACACTACCGTCATTTAATGGTGGTCGCGGTGCCGTTTGTGCAACATTAAAGGAGCGATCTTGTGGAGATTCTAACGGCGTAATGGGGATTTCATTAGGAACTCTCCCTAAATCAACTTCATTCCCATCAAGTGCAGATTGAAAAGGCGGACGTGAATTCCCAACGGGCTGCCCTGTATTTGGATCTCCAAGTTTTTGTGTAGATGTAATTTTTGAAGCTTCCAACTTATCACGTGAAATACGTGCACGCATCTCTCCCGTAATCTCTGGGGTTAACATTACTGTTCGATTTCTGGCACGAAAAGTACGCCCGCTCTTGCCCTTAACTCCAGCACTAGCTTTATTCTCAGAATCTCTGTTATTAAAATCATCCATCTGAACAACCCCAATTATTAAATTAACGACTTACAAAAAATATCACTGCTATCACTACGATCATTGCAGCAAAAACAGATAGCAAAAAAGCTCCGAGAAGTGTTTTACCCCAACCGCCCTTACTATTTTTATTTTTTACCGTCTTCTGTCTACGCATCCTGATAGCTGCCATCTCATCATATCCGGCAGGAGGCTCTTGCCTAACCTGTCCACCAACAGGAATAATTGCTACGGTAATATTATCAAAGCCACCCCGTTCTTTTGCTAAATCCACCAATTTGACGCAGGCGTGTTGCGGAGTTTCGTTATTAACGATCTCTGCTAATTCATCATCTGTAACTTCACTGTAAAGCCCGTCACTACACAGCACTACGATATCATTAGGAGCTCCCTCTACTGTTTCCCAGAGCCAATATTTTTGAACATCAACTTTTAAGCCAGGCTCTGCACCGATACATCTAGTTAAAATATGTGCATCAGGGTGTGAGAGAGCATCTTCTTGCATAATTTTACCTTCATCGACCAACTGCTGCACATAAGTGTGATCTTTTGTCAGAAGCTCTATCTCACCATCTCTAATAAGATACGCTCTAGAATCACCAACCCAACCGATCGCCAATTCAATTCCGCTGAAAGTTACAGCAACCGCCGTGGTGCCCATCTGCGAAAAAGCTTGATTCTGCCGCCGCAGCACGATGACCCTGTTCGCCTCCATAAACGCACTTCTTGTAGCTGTGACTAAAGGTCGTGCCGAAAAGCCCTCCAGATCACGTTTAATAGCGTCCACTGCCAACTGTGCAGCCAACTCTCCTCCTGCCACTCCACCCATGCCGTCGCAGACCAACCACATCAAACCGGATGGTGATTCAATCACAGCATAACGATCTTCGTTTAGATCCCTCTCACAACCCGTATCCGTGATTGCAGCAGGGATATTTTTATCTGCAGCATTAGCACCTTCCACAGAAGATCTATCACCAATACCTTCATTCGATTTTGTCAGCATGAGAAGCCCTCAAAATTTACCATTTTTACACATCCGCTATACTGCATTTAACCACTTTACTTTTTTCAACACTTCGACCTTGCACTCCAAGCAAATGCAAAATATCCCCGACCTTACAGATGCTTAGATTCATAATCCCTCACGAAAATAAGTATGCGCGGTTATTCTTTAACTACGTATTTGATTACCTAAGTTGCTATAAAGATCCTTTTTTATTAAGACCCTTAAAAAACACTCTCCCCGCCTTGCTTGACATCGTCTATTTTCATGAATAACTAAAGATCGCCCGTCAGGATAAAGAAATAACGAGCAATATATAACCACGTTCTATTTTAATAAGTGAAGTACGTCTCTCTCACTTCTCTCTTTTAGCAATAAACATCTCTCTTATTATCTCTTATTACTATTCCACAAAAAGAAAAAGATGGTGCCCTCTTCTTTGGCATACCTCTTGCTCTTACAACTCTGTACGTATTGATAGACAAAGAAATGTCGATGGAGATTGCCTAGGATGGTAAGTATACGAAACACAGAAAATATTGAAAGATCTAGCACTATTAGGAGCTACTCCAATACTGCCTCAAGTAGTACGAGCGGTTCTGATTTCAGTGCTCAACTGGAGCAATTATTGACCAATAGCGGTAAGGACTATTTTACCGAAAAGGAAATTTTTTCCGCTATTGCAGAACGGGAGATCTCTTCTAATCCTGAAGCCCTAGAAGTTTTTCGGAATGCCTACAACGAATCGTTGCAAAGTTACGGTGCCGACAAGAAGAGAGCCGTTCTTTACGCCACTAATAGAGCGATAAAAGCAACCCGCGTGGCGGGATATCTATCTCGTCAGGAAGCACATCAACTCCGTGCTCGTGCCCTTGGAGCTGCGCAGATGGATAACAACCCCTACCGACTGGGAACAGCTAGTCTTTCTGAAGGGGATCAAAAATATGCACTAAAAGATATCTTATCATCTGCCACTCAAAAGATGAATAATTATAATGACGGTACGGAAGTCGCCATTCTTCGTCGAGACTGCCGCAGAATCTTAAAAGAGTTAAAATACGGCTCTGCCAACGTAGCAGATTCAACAGACGGTAAGATTAGAACTACTTATACTTCTGAAATAGATACCTCTAAAAACAACTGTGAAACTAAAGAGGTATTAACAGATAAAGACGACTCAGATCTTGTTTCTTTATCTTCTCTCTATTTATCAGCAGGATACTTCTCAAACTACTCCGATCTGTTAACAGCTGCCCTTTTAGGAGACGATAAAGTTTCAGATGAAGAAACTTCTAAAGAATCTCACACAAAAAAAGAAAGTGAAGATCTCTCGGATAATGCTTTGAAAGATACAGACACGCCTTAAGAAGATTAATTTACATACCCTAGTGTCTTCAATCTATTCAACATCTCTTCATCTAAATTGACGTTGACCTCTTTATGTAGAGCTTCATATTTCTTATCCTCTAAAGCTTTAAGCTTTCCCCTTAATCTTGCCGTTACCTCACGATCTTCAGTGACGATATTCTTCTTTTCATTAAAATCAGTTTTTAGATTAAAAAGCTCCTCTTTTTTAACACCTTGATAAACACTTTCTATAAAATGAAGATCATCAGAGATAACAGACCTGAAAGTAGTGTGTGTTTCCTGCATCTCAGGTCGTCTTAATAACTCCGAAAAGATAGCGCGCTCCCTTAACGGATCCTTAAAAATAGCGGGAACTAAAGTATATCCCATCCACTCTTTTTCCTGCTTAAAACCGCACAGATCAGCAAGCGTCGGTAAAACATCGATTAAACTCACCGTTTGTGCAACACGGTGCGGCGTAATATCAGGGTGATATATCATTAACGGTACATGCAAAACTTCCCTGTAAAGACTTTTCCCGTGTGTATAATTTCCGTGTTCAAAAAACTCTTCTCCGTGATCTGCAACAACGATCACAGTTGCATTTTCTAACCAAGAATACAGATCAAACATCTCCGCTATATGTTTATCGAAATACGAGATCTCACTATCATAAGCATTTATCTTCTTCTGCAATCTATCAGAAGTTTCTTCATACCACGGCTTTCTTTGATGGTACGGCAGATGCGGATCCATATAGTGTAGATAAAGGAAGTACTTTCCATTATTATCTAGATCGCTTTTCCAACTTTTTAAAACGGAATTGATTTTTTCAGCTCCGGCATAGTTAAAAGTCTCAAACTTATCAAAGCCCTGATCATATCCCATCTCTCTTGAGATATTCATATTATCAGCCAGAGAATAAGTTTTATAACCTGCCTGCTTGAAAACTTCTCCTAACGTCACGAAATCAGCAGGAATAGCATTTAAAACGATACCTTTGTCTTGATATTTTTTTGCCAACCGTTTTGTGGCGATATAACCCGTAATTACTCCGTGTTGACTCGGATATAACGAGGTAAAGATTGAAGCCGTTGATGGTGCCGTAGTTGAGGAAGTTGAAAAAGCTCTTTCAAAAATCACACTCTTTTCAGCAAGGCTACTTAAAAACGGAGCTGTATCTTTATGATAACCATAAAACGGCAGATGATCTGCCCGCAGTGTATCAATTAAAAGTAAAACTACATTATCAGTTTTTCTTAGAACCTTTTGAGGTGTCGTTTTTTTCCCACCACTTTGACAAGCTGTCATAAAAAAACAGACTAGAAGCAACAGTACATAGATAAACTTATTTTTCATCGTTCCTTTTTCTGTCACACTCACTACTCAAAAAGACACAAACTAAAAGCTATGCTGGCAGAAGCTGTTCCATCCTGCCTAAGGTTTAAAAAAACATCTTATTTAAAACGTCCTTCAATAAAGGGGACTTCAAAAACTTTTTCATGCAAAATCGGTCCATGCCCGAAGAAGCCATCTTCACCAAAGAGCTCTCCGTGATCTGCCGTAACCATGACATAAGTGTTTTGTGGCACAACCTCATAAAGTTTTTCAAAGAGTCCATCAAGGTACTCGACATTTTTGCGCTGCTTATCTTTAAGCGCATTCATTCTGTCACCTGTAAAAAGGTTCTGAAACTTCTCAGAAACTGCGTCATCGTTATCATCATCCATGTGCTTAAAAACACCGTGCACGCCGTGTAAAATAGGTAGATCTTCTGCCGTTTCACCCGGTATTGTATATGGATAATGTGTCTCTCCAACGTTCATCAGATAAAACGAGGGAGCTTCCTGATCAAACTTTAAAGTATTGATCATCGCTTCAAAATCATTATGACGATCCATCAATTCATAACGATCAAAGTGACGATTTAAATTTGTAGCTTGATTTAAAACAGGTAACGACACTAACGCATTCGTTTTATAACCGTGCTGCTTTAAGAACGCCGCTAATGAAAGTTGCGGCACGAAACCACGAAACGAGATATCAGGAATACCGAGTCTAATAGACCATTTTTGGAAATCTTTTTTGTATACTTCAGAAGCATAAACATACTTCGGCGAAGTATGCGGGCTAACCCCCATCATATAAACAGCATGCGCCGGTAACGTCCAGCTAGCATAAGAGTACCGTCTCTCCAACTCTCCTATCTTACTAATATTAGGAGTAGCTGCTGCTTTAAAGGTATCAAATCTACAACTATCAAAAACTATCCACAAAAAATTATTTTTCATATTAAAAAATCCAATAAATACGCCTTTTAAACTGCAATTCCGAAAACTTTACTTGCTAGCAACCCACTTAAAACCGAAACAACAAAAAACAACACCAGCCAATGCCACTTAATGCCGCAAAACTTATAACTTACACTCGGATATTCAATAACGATTTCAGAGATGGGAGACTCCGCTGGGATAAGCGCCTGACCAGGATAAAGCACAGCCACATAGGGGCTTTTCAACTGTTTTGCAGGGATCTTCGCCTCCGTAGCATTATCAACCGTCACACTTTGCGGATAAGTGTTCTTTCCATCACTAACCTCAAGCGCTATCGAGTTTTGATCTTGCGGAGTAATACGCCAAATCACCTCGTTATCTTCCAACACCCTTAAACGGGGTGTGATATCAACGTTTTCAGAGGTTGTTAAAGATATCGTATCAAGATAAGCCTCATTATCCACCTTCACCCTTACTAAAGCAGGCTCTCCTACCTTTAGACCGTCAGTTTCATAACGTAGATTAAACTGCGCTAACATCAGGAGACACGGTATCATCAAAACGATAATAGGTGGCACAGCATAGGCAAAATAAACAGCTGCACCTACCAACATACGCAACTGAGCTGCTAAACATATCCGCAGATCGTGTCTATACAAAACAGACTCGAAGAGAGCCGCTACGATCTTTCGTTTAATATTTCTAATCCCGTTCTGATTTGAAATCACCCCGTAGCAGAGGAGTAATAAAACGCCGCTCACAACAGAAAGGAACAGCAACCCCCACAACTTGGGCACCCCTCGAAACGGATACAGAGAGAGGTCTGTAATTGAGGTTAAAATATTATTAAAAGAATCAATCATTATGCAGCCGCTATCGTTTAAAGATTATCAAGAGAGGTGCTTTTTAAAGAATAGGCTCTACTCTAAATATCCCAACCCTTTTAACTTGTTAGCGATATCCTCTATCTCTGCCGCACTCATCTCAGGCGCAGCACCAGAGGCAAGTACCTTATCTGCTTCAATCTCTAAGATTCCCGCCACATACTCATCAACAGAGCTGCATCCCTGCATAGCACAAACCTTTTCAAGTTTAGAATAAAGCTCACTATTTATCTTTACTTTTTTATTACCACCAAACATTTACAATTCTCCACTGATACCAAAGCATTAACTTTTCGAGAGATCTCTCTATTTATAACAGAGAGTAGACATCCTACTACAAGATTATTTTTCCTTCCATATAAGGAGGAACCGGCACGGCAAAGAGATTTAAAACCGTAGGAGCGATATCTATAATTGCTGGATTTTGCCCAACAATCTTCCAATTGGAAAATATTACCCCTGGAACCAATTCCGGATCTACGCAGTGATCTCCACTCCAAGCTTTCATATTATTTTCAAACACTTCAGGTCTTAATTTACCCGTCACTGATTCCCACGAGATCCTGTATCCACGTTTAAAGCCGACCACTATATCATAAGCATCATTACGATATACCCCTTTATACTCTTTCGCCGTATCATAAAGTTTTCTAACGACACGCTCTCCCGTTTCAGGATCTTCAAGTGTAGATAACTTCTCCATAATCTCCTGCTTTAAAGCAGGCAGATCTTCATCCGTTACGATACCGTTAAACTCACGCCCTTTCCGATTAATAAAGATCCCCGCTAGACCGATTGAAAAAGCTCTCGTTTTACTCCAATCAACATCTAATAGATAGTCCGTATCTGAAATTTTATCATTTTTCAGGGCAAGATAACCGTTTTTATACAACCACGTATTAATATTAACGCAACGCCTAAAAGATCCGAAGCCGTGATCACTTAAGACGATTAAAACATCTTGTGGCTTAATCTTAGCTCTAACTCGTCCCAATAAATCATCCATCTTTTGATACATATCGGGAATGGCACTCTCAAAAGCCTTATTATCTTCCCTCGGAGAAGGGTGTTTATCATCGACATAACGCCAGAACATATGTTGAATACGGTCACTGGCATCAAAGACACAGGTACAAAACCCCTCTTTAGTTCTATCAAGAGCATCGAAAAACATCTTCTCCCTCTCTTCATGGAAGATGTAAGTCTGTTCAAGAAAACGCTCATCGTCGATAGCTTTTTCATTACGCCCCCAAGTGTCTTCCATCAATCCGAGTGTGCCGTAAAGTCCCTGTTTTTTTGCCAAATACGTGGAGAAAAAAGGTGGATAAGAGATCGGCAAAGACGGTTTCTCCGGATTGATATTCATCGCCGTCATATAGATAGTAACTTCCGGCTCTAACGATCTAAGGCAAAAACGGCTAATCCCACAAACTTCACCACGCAAACCGAACTTAAACTTTAAATTTATCCACGGGGAATATTCCCCCTCTTTTAATGAGATCTTGTCCTTACCTATCTCCAGCACACCCCCTGCACCGTTTGGTGTAAACTTAAACTTCACCTTTAACGGAGTCGGATCTTTATGATACGGATGTAACGGGCCCTCAATTATGCCATAAAAAGACTCCCCCTTACGTGTCAACTGACAGAACCTTCCGCCGGTGTGGTTTTCATTTTTTGTTAGATCTTCAGTTGTAAAAAAGGTAAAACTTCCCTGCGTCCCGAGGAGATCGGGCACACACATCGCAGAAAGGATATTCCCTGCAAATTTTTCAGGCGGATAAGAGATCGGCACCCTTAAAACTGTTGAAAAAACCCCGTATTTACCGAGCACCTTCCAAAAAGGTTGAGATTTTCTAAGGATGGAGATCTTAGCTTTCCCCAAAGGATAGATAAATTTCCCGAGATGCAAAAACTTTTTCGGTGGTTCCGTTTTCGTTGACGAGAGGTTCGGCATACAGAAACGTTTATCACGCGTTAAAAAGTCGAAGATATTATGCGCACCAGGGTTCACCCCCGTTTGATACGTTGACCACGCTACGGGTGAAACCGGCGGCAAAGTAGAACCTAACTTACTGTAACCGCCCTCCTGCTTCAGTGCTGAAAAATTCGGCAACATCCCTTCTTGCATATACCGTTCAACTAAAGACGGCTCCAAACCGTCCAACCCTACTATCACCACTCTACGTGTACGCGCCTTTTTACTAATCTTTTTTCCACGTAACTTACGCCACACCCACTGCAAGGGCCAAAAAGCGAGCGTAAGAAATGCCATGCCGAAAGCTAAGATAAAAACAAAGGCACTTCCAAGAAAGGCAAAGCCTGCACCTGGTCCAACATAAGCCCACGCTGCCTTAGGAGTTAGAGCTACGAACACGCAAAAGAGAAATTTATTAAAAGTAGATCTATTTTTTTTCACGTGCTGAAACTTAGCAGATTTTGCTCAATCCCTCCAGTAGCACCTAATAAACTAAGATCAATCGATTTTTAGGGAGAAAATCAGAAATTATTGCTATAATATAACATTGATTTTTACTACTCCGTTTATCCAGTAGGGGCATTCTTATCAAACTCTTGAATTTTCTCTATCTCTCTCAAGGGGAATCTATTCAAAAATGGAAGGCACTATCTCCTTATCTACTTATTATCTTACTTCTTGTATCAACCATCTTAGATAATCCATCACCACTAGAGAATGAGTCGACTCAACTATCCCCACCCTTTATACGTAAAATCTGAAAGTTTAGATCCTATACCTTATCTATTTTTCGGCACTCCCTGCATAGGAGTTCCATCAACACGTTTTATGTACCCTTTCGGCGGATGTGTAGAATGGATCTTCCCGTAAAAATGGTTTTTCTTCTTATCTTTTGAATGGAGGTATTGCCCACGTAACTCTACCACACACCCCTTGCGCAACTTTACCTTACCGAAAGTAACTTGATTTTCAACGAGGATATACTGACGGAAGCGTAACGCTGGTGATGTTATTAAAAAACGTTGGTGTATATACCTACCACGTCTATCATCATTACCTGAGATCTTTCTAAACTTATCGATAAACTTTCTTTTTATAAACTCTGCCAAGGTATCTGAAAAGATCTTCACAACTCTACCTTGTAAAGTGATATATTTACCGTCTGAATTAAACGGCTCATCTTTAAAATCAGTCGGTAAACCTGGAATAAGTTCTACTTTCTGCCTTCTGATTAGAGAGATAAAATACGGCAAGGCAACTAAGATCACTCCTGCGCTAACGATCTTTAAAACCAGCGGATCTGTTTTTTTTGAAAATAAAAGTATAAGGAAAATAATAACGAGAGAAAAAGGAGCTATCACGGATCTCTTCACTTCTTTCTTCCCCTTTAAATATTTAGCGTTACTTTATAACTATTTTTAAGCACTCTGCCCTTCAAACAATCTACTTTCATTCTGCATAAGATAATCGTGCAACTCCTCATCACTTTTCACATCAAGGTATCCGCGCCCATACTGTAAAGCTAATAAATTAGCATACTGCCACTCCGCAAGAGTTCCTGCAGCAGGAGATACTATTCTTGTTAGGCTCTGAACAATTCCATCACGATTGATGACACTCCCTGATTTTTCAAAAGCACTACGTCCAGGCAGAACAACTTTTAATTGAGAAAGGAGGGGTGACTTTGCATTACAGAGAATAGCCACACTTAATTCTAACTTTGAGACTGCTTCCAGTAAGGCATCATCAATATCTTTTGGTAAGATGGCACGATCTCCGATAAAGATCCCACGTTGATAAACTCCGTTTTCAAACTTCTTCAAAGTATTGATATAGTGTTCTCTAGCATCGCCAGAAATAAGCCCGACTCGTTCAGCAGATCGAAGATTAGCAGCACCATCTTTAGCGATAAAATCCTGCAATACTCCCACACCTTTTGTACCTGTTCCTGCTATCGCCACAGCAGGAACGTACAATTTGGCGGCAGCATCAAGATATTTTTTCCAGAGATAATACTCTTCAAGTGTCAGGTCTGCAGAGAAAAACGCTACCAACGGTTTCGATCCGATCTCTTGTAACGCCGTAAGAGCATCTTCAAGAGCTAGCGCCTTTCCGTTTTTGTACGGTGCATGTAGCCTCTCCTTCGGTAAAAATCTATCAAAGCCGTAACGCCCCTCGTCACACAACCACTCATTGTTTTTTAACTCGTTAGACCTTCCTTTAACTTGCACGACTTCACCATCTCTAATTGAAACAGTGCAAGCACAGGTGCTGGAACAACCTAAGCAGATCGTATCAACTTCTTTAGCTAACCAAGACCTACTCTTGAAACGCCATTTCCTATGGGTTAAGGCACCAACAGGACAGAGATCAGCAACGCAACCTGAAAAGGGGTTATCCAGTTCTCGCCCCTCAGTTACAGCTACATAAGTAGCATCTCCCCTATTTAGCATACCAAGCTCTGCAGTTTGTGTGATCTCTCTACAAAATCTGATGCAGCGCGAACATTTTATGCACCGTTCTGCGTCATATATGATATTTTTCCCCAGCGGGAGAGCCTTTTGCTTACGCTCTTTTTCCTCGTTAAAACGGCTGTTTTTCTTACTGTATTTAAAATACATATCCTGTAATTTACACTGCCCAGCTTGATCACAGACCGTACAATCTAAAGGGTGATTTATCAGAAGGAATTCCAGAACTGCCGCTTGTGCATCACGTACAGCTTGGCTGCTATGGTGCGTATGCACCTCCATCCCTTCAGCGGCTAAGGTATGACAGGCGATCATCAATTTAGGAGCTTTCGCTACCTCTACTTGACACATCCGACAATTACCAACGACTGACAAACACGGATGATAACAGAAATGCGGAATCTCTATGCCTATCGTTGCCGCAGCTTCAATCAAATTCGTCCCTTCCGGAACAACCACAGCCTGTCCATCAATCGTTAAACTAACCATTGCACCCTACAAAAAAAGGAAAGAAGATATAACTTGACTTTAAACTATCAGAATAAAAAACAACACCTGATCTTTTACCGTTTTTTAAAGCCGAAAAGCTCAACTTTAACACCTAACATTCCCCCTGTTATAACACGGCATTTTTTCAATATAAGTATCTGAAAAAGCTCTTAATCTCTTCCCCTGCTTTTATTTTTTAACGTAACTTACAGTTAATTATTTAGCAACGCGCATTCGATACAGATAAGCTATACCAAAAGTTAGGGGCGTAACTTCTATATCTTTATATTCGCACCCTTTTAAAATTTTAACGAAGCTATCACCACAAGGAAACTCCCAAGAAGTCCGATGCAGATAGCGATACGCTTTTATATCACCGGAGATCACCCCTCCGATAAGAGGCAAAATATACCTTGAATAGAAACCAAATAGTAAAGCTACAAGTTTATTTTGCGGCTTCCCGAACTCTAAAATATAAACGTTACCACCACCTTTTGTTATGCGTTTAATCTCCCTCAACCCCTTGTCTAAATCAGAAAGATTTCTCACTCCAAAGGCAACAGAAACTGCATCTGCATAATTATCAGAAAGCGGCAGATTACAAACATCAGCAGTAAGTAGTTTATGGGAAGTAGGAATTTTCTTCCTCGCTTCTTGTAACATCTCACCGCAAAAATCCACCCCCACACCATTTACAGCAGATCCTGCTCTACGCAAAATATCACCCGTCCCCGTACAAAGATCCACTAAAACACCAGCAAGAGGTAGCCGTTTTAAAACCTCCTTAACCAATCTGCGCTTCCATAAATGATGAATACCGAGACTTAAAAGGGTATTGTTAAGATCATAACGCTTAGCAATCTTTGAAAAAATTTTCTTTACTGAAGTCTTTGAATATTCACTCATAAAAACGCACTTAAAAATGTTTTCTTACATCATACGAGGAATTCGTAAGAAAATACCTTATTAGCTACTATCTCAAAATAGAGTTTATTTATAAATTAAAACACCTCTTAATTAGTAGCACCAACGCAAAAGATCAATCTCAGAAAATTTCCTACCGTATGTGCTTATTTTTTCCAAAAAATAAAGCGTCAAAATCTAATGCTTCCACGCAAAACAAACGAAACAGGTATCGTATGTTGCAAGTTCCTTACAAAAATAGATCTGAAAAGGTTGTTGTGCAATGAAGTATAGTTGTAACGAAAAAGGGTTTTCTTTGGTTGAGGTTTTGGCAGTACTGGGTCTAATCTCTGCCCTGTTTTCAATGGCTGTTTTTGATTTTCGTCATTTAGACGACGCTGGTAGAAACGGTGCAAAAGAGTTGAGCAGCTTTTTAAAAGAGGTGCGTGCAAGAGCGATGTCATTAACTTTGGCGTACACCATCGAACCGATCTCACCAACTGAAGTTATCGCCCTATCTTCTAACAACTGCACAAGTACAGATCTAACGGAAGACCCCGAGTTGAAATTAGTACTACCAAAGGGTGCTTACCTCGTAACAACAGATTGGAGTATCTGTTACGGCACTCGCGGTATCGCTGACACAAGTTTAGATATTGAACTTTCTTCAAACAGGAATAGCCACAGATCAGAAACCGTCCAAGTAGTGCTTGGTGGTGGTGTACGAATAAAACCTCAGAATAACGGGGGCTAAATTTTTATGAAACTTAAATTTAAAAAACATACTACACAAAAAGGTTTTACACTTCTGGAGGTGTTGATTGCTCTTATTATTTCAAGCATAGCTGCCCTCTCCTTAGCACACGCTTTTACCACACACCTTGATTTCAACACTCTTAACGAAAGGCGTAGCACCGCCATTCTAGCAGCACAACACTTACTTGATGACATTAGAGGTTCTGATATCACAACTTTGCCAAGCTCCGGCACTGAAATAAGAGAGGTTGAGATCTTTGGTAAAAAATTTAACGTGACCGTTAGTTACTGCAAAAATTCTACACATTGCACAAGTAAAGATGTTCGGGAGATACACTGCGAAGTAAGACAACAAAAAGATGGAGAACTATTATATGAGGTTGATACAGTTTTTGTTAAACTGCGCTAATTTAAAGCACGATTTAGCACCATCAAAAAGGGGGACTGAAGACGGCTTTTCGCTGTTAGAGGTTCTCGTGGCAAGCTTCATCGGATTGATCGTTGCTATGATGTGCAGCAATACAGCATTAGTACAAAGGCAGCTCTTTTCTAATGATTCCGTACGCACCTCTCTCAATCAGAACTTACGTGGTGCAGCAGATATCATCGTTAGTGATGGACGTGTGGCGGGAGAGAACTTAGCGGCAGCCTTCCCTGCCATAGAAGTGGTTAGCGGAGAGGAGCTCTCTCAAGAGTTGATCTTACGTAGAAACTTACTCGATGCCATCCTTAATGTCTGTTCGAATATCCAAGCAGGTACCTCAAGGTCTAGGATCTATATCGCAAACTCTAACACCGTTTCAGGGTGCGTCAGAAGCGAAGAAGCTTCAAAATACAATACTTGGCAGAACTACCGTCTTGCACAAGAAGGTCAAACCGCAAAAGCGTATATCTATAACTCTGGCACAAAAACAGGTGAGTTTTTTACTTATTCTGCGGAAGGTATCACCTCTCAAGATTACTGGATAAGTGCTGGAGATTCCGGAACGTGGTCAAGTAACTATCCCGCTAACACCTCTTGGATCATAATCTTGGAAGAGTGGCGTTACAGAAAAAACGGTGAGATGCTTCAGATTATAGAGAATGGTGATATAACACAACCTTTTAATTTAGCTTTCGGAATTAAGAACTTTACCACTAAGGTCGTTTTACAAGACGGCTCCGAACAAACACTATTTTCAAATGAAAATAATTGGACTGAAATCAAACGTATCGAAACTGTTTTAAGTGGAGAAGAGAGATCAGGAAAAAGTCTTATCAACAAAACCATAAACGCCTATTTTTTTCCAAGAAATGTACTTTCTCATTAACGGATTAGCGTATGAAAAAAGAACTTAGAGATAGCGGCGTAGTATTAATATCAGTCATGATGCTTGTAGCGTTGCTACTCATCACGATTGCAGCTTATTACAAACTAACGAGTCGTGAGACTTCAAACGTACGCCATTCTGCAAAATCAGCGACAGGTTTTTACAGCGCAGAGGCGGGCTTAAACTTACGTGCAGAAGAGATTCGTGCCATTTTCACCGGCTACAATCAGCCGCAAGGAGACTCTACTAATCCTGACAACGCTTGCACATCTGGCAATATGGGAAGTGGTGATTATCAATGTAAAACCTTCTCTTTCAATAAGCGTGATGTTGTTACCTATATGATAGAATCTGAAGATAACCCCATTAACACCACCATTCCACCAGGAGAACCTTATCAAAACTTAACAACACAAGAATATAACTATACTACCGTTTCCGTATCAAAAGATTCAAAAGATCGCCCTGAAATGATGTTGGAGTTACAATTTAAAAGTAGGTTGGTGCCGTTATTTCAATTCGCTGTATTTTACGACAAAGATTTAGAGATCCTCCCAGGAGCGAATATGACTCTGGCAGGGCCGGTTTATACCAACGGCGATCTCTACTTAAATGCAAACGGCGCACTACTTACGATTCAAGGTCAGACTATGGCAGCCGGTAAGATCTATCGCGGAAGAAAAGACAACTCCTCTACAAGTTGTAATAGCAACTCCGTTAAGATTTTCAATTCTGCTAATGTCGCAAAATATCTTATCCCTAGTTGCCCTTCACGTTATCAAGTTAAAAATTCCGAGATAGCTAGTTGGAACGGCATGATTCAACAAGGTGTACAAAAAGTAACCGTTCCAGGTCCCGATATATTTGACCCCGTAGTCGGAGCAACCTATTTTGATAAAGCCGACCTACGCTTAATGATGGTTATCAATGATGACGATTCTCTGCGTGGTATCGAGGTAAGAACTCCGCAAAACGCACTTGATGCTAACGCCACTAATATTATCAATAACGCCTCTACTTGCCCAGGGAATAGAGGCGGCAAGGTCTTTAAAGAATCTAATTTCTGGAACCTGCGTGAAGGTGGTGTGAATAGACTTCTTGATATTGATATGCAAGCCCTACTGAACTGTTTAAAAAATACGAGTTGGTTCGGTACCGGCAAAAGACTCGATGATGATAGTGAAGGTGGACTGGTTTTCCACTTTTCCGTAAGTGGTAAAAGGTCAGAATACGCTTCAAGTCTTTACGGTGTACGTCTCGGAAACGCAGCAACTCTGCAATCCTCTTCTGGCACCCCTAGAGTTAAGGGAGTAACCGTTGTCTCCGACCAAGCTATTTATACTTGGGGACACTATAATTCCGTAAATAAAATACCGGCGGCTATTATGGCTGATACGGTTGGTGTGCTCTCATCAAATTGGAAAGATACAAATTGCGGAACCTCGTACTATGCTTGTCGAGACATTAGTAAACGTAAAGCCGTTGCAACAACGGTAAATGCAGCTCTACTAACTGCAACTGATACAACAGGTAATATTGAAGGCGCAGGAGGACAAGGTGGTAATTATAACGGTGGCTATGAAAACTCGATCCGTTTCCAAGAAGGTTGGTCAGGTGTCGCTTTAACCTACACCGGATCAATAGTAAGTTTAAATACACCACAACACTCTTCAGGGAGTTGGAGGATGGGAGAGATCTACTCGGCACCTATCAGAAACTGGACTTATGACACCTCTTTTAACAGCGCAGAGAACCTTCCACCCCTTACACCCAGATTCGTTTATTTACGACAAGAGCTTTTTGAAAGAGATTTTGAGCAATAATTATTCAACGTAGCCGCTTAGACAAAAAACTTTTCTAGTAAGCAACGCCATTACCTTGCTAAAAAATCGTTGAGACAGTAGATTGCGCCATCAAGTGGGAGATCAATATGACAAAGGTAGATACCGTTATTGAATGGCCGAAATCAGTGACAGAACTACACGTCCACTTAGGGGGATCGGTGCCCCTCTATCGTTTATGGGAGATCGGTATTGACCGTGGCATTCGAGGGCTTGGAGACGGTTACGAGGAATTTATCAACCTAATCAAGATCAAAGACGATAAGATCGGCAGCCTTGATGAATATCTAAAAGTTTATGACCGCATTGAATTAATCCAATCAGGTCCCAGCGCCATTCGTGAAAGCATTATTATCGCCACTCACCGCGCTTACAGAACGGGCGGCATGGTAGAGGTCGGTCCAGGAGGAGAGGGCGGATCTCCTAAGCCCCTTTTTACAACGAAACGTTTAGAGCTACGTTGGAATCCGATGAAACGAACGGGTGCCGTCTTTCTAAAGGGTGCCCATGCAGGGCTATACGATGTCGACCGTGTTATAAAGGCGGCCTGCGAGGCTGCTCAAGATGCCGAGATCGGATTTCGCGGCAATATGCAGGTGGGGCTATTGTTCTGTTTTGGTCGTGATATGACGCGACAAGCCAATGAAACGTTAGCCAAAAAGATTAGAAAATGGCGTGATAAAACAGATAAGATTATAGGTATTGATTTAGCAGGGCCGGAGTCAGTCAATTCTCTCTCGGATCCGAGAAAGCTAGCTGAAATGAAAGCCATCTTCGATTTAGCAGGAGACGGGTTAGGGCGTACTGTACATGTTGGAGAAACTAATCACGTTGATGTTGATACTTTTATCGCCACTATTGAAGCGTTAGCCCCCTCTCGTGTAGCACATCCGATTACTGCCATTAAAGCTTATACTAAGCACGATGACGATAGAGGGCTAAAATTATTACGCGATAGAGATATCGTCTGTGAGTTGTGTGTGAAATCAAATATGTTAACAGGCGCTGTTCACGACATTATAGAGTATAAAGATCTCCTAAGAGCGCTTGATGAATTTAACATTAGATATACCTTTTCAACTGATGCTCCCTCACTGCAAGGCACAAGTTTAGCTGAAGAGCTACTCCTACTATTAAATAACCAAGCCGCCACACCTGAGCAGATCTTGAAGGCTTTAAAAAATGCAGATGAAAACACCTTCCTTCCACCATTTACAGAGAGGAGGTATTAATAACCCGTCACAATTTTAAAATTACCCATCTAAAAATAGAGGAAAATAGTATTTAGATCTTACCTAATTTGTTCAATTTACACCCTAACTATCTTAATAGACTATTGATATTACAACGTTTTATTTTATTTTATTAGCGCGTATTATTAGGATATAATAGAGATTGTGTAGTTAAAAAGGAACCGTCCTAAGATGAGTAGTTCATTTGTTGTTAATTCTGTTAATTCCAGTGCCCAAAGCATTGCTGTCGATGGGGGAAAAGTCGGCGAAAATGGGTGACAGGTAAACCGTTCTGGTGGAAACGGTGTCGTTGTTAATAATGCAGAGATAAGTGACCTTTCAAAAAATAGCATTTCAATAGATACAGTTTCTGAATTAACTGAAAGTAAATTAACGCTTACCGTTGATAACGGTGGTAATGAAACAGGGGCGATTTCAGTTAACCATTTAAAAGAGACGCAATCTATTACAGTAAAAAGTGATAGTGAAGAGTTTAATACCTTTGCTTTTAAATTTACCAACGACTTCCTACAAAACTTAAACTTAGATCAATCAAATGGAAATTTTTCTGTTCAGGGCACCTCTGCTAACGGAGCCTTTGAATTTAATCTTAATCGAAAAGAAGGTCGACAAGAAGGTCCTGATGGTGAGCTTGCACTAAAATCTGTCGTAGTCTTAAAAGTAAAGGATAGATACGGTAATGAGTTAGTGGCGACCTTAACACAAGAACAGGTGGAGCTATCAAAGATCTTAACTAACAACTTATCAAAAGGAGTTCCGAAAGAACAACTTGAGAAACTTACTGATTCTATAAAAGCTATCTCCGTTTTTAGTTCCTTAGATGAACTTAATCCAGAGCAGAAAGCTGCCTTAAAGGGGCAAATAGAATATGTTACTTCGGAGCTTCCACCGCAAGCAGCAGAACGCTTCTTAGAAGTTCTCTCTAATTTTGCTACTGAACATAAAAAAGAGGCTCTAGGGGAGCTGGTTTTACAATGTAAAAATGAGTTTCTTCTAAAGCAATTAAAGGAAGAGATCGGTGCTCTAGAAACAGATGCCGGAAAAGATATTGAAGAAGTTTTATCATCTGTAAATGAAAATAAAAGGGAAACCCCATCACAGCGGGGAGATTCTTCTAAGACCATCATTAGCGATGAAAAGTCAGACGAGCTAGGGGAGATAGTAAAAAAACTTTCAGAAACGTTAATGAAGCGCAAAGAGGATCTAAAAGCCAAAAAGGAGCTAGTCCAAGTAGAGAGAGATATAATCCGAGCAAGAAAGATAGAAGACCTTATCGCAAAAATGAGAGCATTAAAATTTAGTGAAGAAGAAATCAGTGCAGCAAAATGGAACGCCCCTAAAATTGCTACTGAATTCGGAATAACACTTAACAATAATACGCGTCAGCACTACACCCACTCTGCATAAAGGCGCACCCCACCTCTTTAAAAAATACCACCTTAAAATAACTATAAGGTCAACCTTGCATCAGAATACTTAATATCTTAAGCTGCGTAGCCTCTTATTATAATAAAGGTATCGACGCTTACGCACTTTGCTTAAATATTAACTTGTCATGGTCTTTAGTTCATTTTTATTTATCTTCTGTTTTTTACCGTTATGCTTGGCAAGTTATCTTTTAACTCCGAAGCGCTATAAGAACATTACGCTACTTATCTGGAGTTTATTATTCTACGCATGGGGCACATGGAGTTTCTTCCCTGTTTTTATAGGTGGTTGCGCCGTTGATTTCTTAATCGCCCACCTCATTACAAGATCTAAAACGGCACGCGCAAGACACCTCTGGGTAACCCTCTCCGTCGTTCTTAATCTTGGAATTCTTTTTTATTACAAGTATGCAAATTTTTTCATACATGAAGTAAATGCTCTACTCTCTTCTTTCGGGGTCGCACCGGCGGAGTGGCACGCCGTTATCCTCCCTATCGGCATCTCATTTATCACCTTTCAGAGGATTAGTTACGTCATTGATGTTTATCGAGACACCGTAGCACCGGCTCGCAATTTTTTTGATTACCTCCTATACATCGCATTTTTCCCGCAACTTATCGCAGGTCCTATCATACGTTACCATGATATCGCACAACAACTTATTAGTAGAGAGCACTCTATTGAAAACGTCTGGCAAGGTCTAAGCCGTTTTTGCATTGGACTTGCTAAAAAAGTTCTCCTTGCTGATGTACTCGGTAACATCACAGCGAACGTCGATAAACTTGGCCCTGACACCATTACACTCGGTTATGCTTGGCTTGGTGTGATCTGTTATGGATTCCAACTCTACTTTGACTTCTCAGGCTATTCCGATATGGCGATCGGATTGGGAAGAATTTTTGGATTTAAATTTTTAGAGAACTTTGACAGACCCTATACCTCTCAAACCTTTAGCGAGTTTTGGCGCAGATGGCATATCTCCCTCTCACGCGTCATGCGTGACTACCTATATATCCCGCTGGGAGGTAACCGCGTTGGTCCCATCCGTTCTATTAGAAATCTCTGGATCGTTTTCTTACTCTCTGGGTTTTGGCATGGCGCAAATTGGACTTTTATCTTTTTCGGTGCTTACCACGGTCTATTTTTAACGTTAGATAAGTTTGGCTGGGGCAATTACTCAAAACAGATCGCAACAAAGAGGTTTGGACGCACTTTTAATATCTTTCTAACGTTCTTTTTCGTCCAGATCGGTTGGGTCTTTTTTAAAAGTAAGAGCATCGCTGCTGCTTGGACATACTTAGGTTATATGTTCAATCCACGCTACCTCAAGGCTGAAGTTTTTACACTACCGAGTGATATTATACACAACGCAGGAATGTTTGTTTTTATCCTGTCAGTAACTATCTTTCTTTTACAACTTTGCCCTGAATACGATAATTTCTTAGCAAAGGTAAAGTCTCTTTTCCGCATAGTTCCTCTGCCTTTGCTCCGTTTTATCAGTTGTGCTGTTACGATCATCCTTTGCGGCGTAGTTTTATCAGCAACACGCTTTACCCCATTTATTTATTTTCAATTTTAAAGGGTGGAATATATGTCAAAAGAGAAACGATCTATTTCATCCGCAACGAAACGTAAAATTAACCTCCTCTTATTGGGGCTATTATACCTAATCTTAATTATCCCCCTTTCTCAAACGAATTGGTACACGACCCTTTATGCTTTCAGTCCGAAGCTAACGACCTCTTTAGCAAACCTCTTCAAATCCGATCTAAATTGGAGCGTTGTGAAAAAGAATCCGCCACAAGGAGTTGCACCCGCTAAACAACCTTTACGCCTCAACAACAGAAATTTTAAAGACGGCTCCTTCCAAAGAAGTTTTGAGGACTATTTTATGCGTGGTAATCCCCTCTGGGGTTGGCTGGTACGAACGTGCAATCAGATCGCTTTTAGCGTCTTTAATCAAGTAACTTTCAATTACGGCGCCCCTGCTTTTATCGGTAAAGATGGTCAACTGTTACAAGCTATGTATCTTAACGCTTTTAATCGTAGGAGATCTCTACCTGAAAAAGTTTACCTAAAAAAGGTAAGAAAGATTAAGCGCTTGCGAAAGCTGCTAGCAGAGCGCGGCATTACACTACTTATAACAGTCAGTCCGAATGCTGTTGAACTTTATCCTGAACTCCTTCCTTCTAGTTATATCGACCCCAGTAGGCTTTCAAGGAAAAACAGTTACGATATTATGCGCCCTGCTATTGAGGCAGAAGGGATAGATATCGTTGACTCTTATCAGATCTTACTAGGGATGCGAGATCATTTTCCTTTTAGATTTTTCGGAAAAGGGAGTGCTCATTGGAATAACGTTGCCTCCTGTATCGCAACAAACAACATCATCTCTAAGATCTCTACCTTAACAAAAAAAGAGCTTAAGAACTTCCCGTGCTCCCCCTTCACCTATCACGAACCGATAGGTGATGATGATGACCTTTTAAAGATAGCCAATATCCTCTTTCCTAAGCGTTATACCGAAATGATGCCCTACGCCCCTAAGGCGGAACAGTTATATCAAACTCCACCTATCAGACTTCTAATCGTCGGAACCAGTTTTAATTTTGCGCTACTCGATCATATCAATAAACGAAACCTTGCTGATACTAAGTTTTTCTTTTACTACAAATCTGTTTATACAAAGCAGCTCCGCGGCTCTCCCTTAAACAAAGCAAAGATCGATTGGGAAAACGATATCTTTAAAAACGATGTGATTATCTTGGAAAGTAATTACTCAGGACTCGGTGCAATCGGTTATGATTTTCTTGATGATGCTATCCGTAAGTTAAGATACGCTAAACTTACACCAGCCCAAAAAGAAGCTCTCAAATTAAAAAAGCAAAAACAGGCAGAAAGACTAAGAAAAAAGCGCGCTCTCCAGCCAAAAGCTGAAACTCTCAAAAAAGATTCCACAGATTCTGAGTTTGACCCTTTTAAAGAACAGGGATAAAGTGTCTCACGTCGTTTTCAGGTATTACTATAAGTAAAGTTATGTTATAGCCACACAACAAAAGGTAATCGATCTTATGTTCAAAAAAGCGCTATTACACCCCTTGAAAACACTCTCTTCCTATGATCTATATCTGAAACTTGCCTACACACTTTTAATTGCTTTTATCGTTTCAAGCACTGTCTTAGCTGTATACCTTCCCCCTTTTCAAGGTCCTGACGAATGGGCACATTGGGAAAATGCCTTACGACTTAACGCAACAAAAGAGAGAAAATGCTCTTTCGCTGCCTCCTTATCAAGTTTCTTTAGAGCAAGTACGTTGCGTTTTAATCCCGAACAGAAAATTATCACTGGTCTCTATGCTCAACTGGATTCAATGGAAAAAAATTGCAACTATCTGGATGGCGTAAAGATAGATTACGCCACAGCTTGGACCTATCCCTCCGTAAAAATAGTTTCCAGCATTATCAAAGGAGAGCACCGCAAGCCACGAAAAGCCTTACTCTTCTATCTTATGAGTCGCATCACCTCATCTCTGTTAATATCTATTACGTTGTTTAGGTTTATATACCTCTGCACAACGTACCGCTCCCTTCCCGTTCCTGGAGTATTATCCATTTTAACGCTGTCAATCTCTCCGATATTTTTACAACAATCAGCCATCATAACTGCTGATCTCCCTCTAACGATTTTTTCATTAAGTCTATTAACTTTCTTCCTTTTTTGGGGGAAACTATCTTGGTTTGATGTTATTATCTTCTTCTGCTCTGCACTCGGTGCCGCATCAAAACCGACTATTTTACCTGTTGCCGTAACCCTCTTATTTATTAAGGTCGCTTTTTCTCCTCAAAACGGATTTAGCTTAAATCCGAAAAAATGGTGTTTCCCACGTTGGAATTCTCCAGAAGGTTGCGCCTTCCTTGTAGTATTTCTTCACTGTGTCTACGCCATTATAATTGTCTTACGCACATCAGCAGGAGCTCCCGCTTCCTCTCCTGAATGGGCAAACCCAACACAACAACTTGCATATGTTACCTCCAATCCATGGGGAGTTTTTAAAATTTTAAATAAATCTCTTTACAATACTTTTGAACCTAACGAATTGGCAAACACTCTTGGCTGGGTGGATACGAAAATAACTTTCCCCAAATTATGGAGTAATTTATTTTACATCGCTTTAATAATCGATCTTATTTTCGCTATTACCTTAGGCATAAAGCGCTACATAAAAACAAAAAATCTCTTTTGGGGAGGTAAATTATTTCATAGTATTCTAAAAATCGATCCGATTTTTGCAATTACTTCAAGCATAAAACAATACATAAAAATAAGAAATCTCCCTGCTTATATAAGCCAAAACGTTCTGCTACTTTTAGCTGTCTACACCATGTTGATCTTATCTGCACTATCAATTTATATAACATGGAATCCACTTAGAGCTGATTTTGTTGCAGGATTTCAGCAACGTTATTTTTTACCACCACTTTTAATAGGTATTATTGTTATCTTTGATCTTATCTCTCTCAATAGAACCGTTACAATAAAAGAAGGTAGGCTAAAGGCAAGTTGCTCCTCCGTGTGTTCGTGGATATTAGTTTCGAGCCTTACCATCTATCTCGTTTACCAGTCAGCATCACTCTTAATTGATTTAGCGAAGAGGTATTATTAACTCCGTTTAAATTTAAAGAAGGAACCCTTTAAAGATTAAAGATCACTTTAAGATCTTAACAAGTGGCTCCTCAGGAATGTTCTGCATATCAAACAACACGGCTGCTAAGAGTAGTTGAAAACCAAAGATCATCATGATCGCTGCCAACATCACTGTCCCCGTAGGAGAAGGAATACCTCTCGACATCCCTAAGCACCAATGATACAGCGCATAAATAAACCCAAAACCGAAGAGGACACTGCCTAATATAATTTCAAGAGAGCAAACTCCGAAGCCGCGTAAAAAATAGGTATAAAAAATCCGTTTTATAAAGCATCTTAAATATTGCAACGGAAAAGTTACTAAACTTTGAAAGACATTAAGATTACTCGTTTCATCTTTATAAACGGCATCCATCGGCACCTCTCGCACCACAGCTCTGATAGTGTTAAGACGGAACAAGAGATCGCTTTCAAAAAAGAATCGCTTATTGATTTTTTCCAACGGTAGAAATTTCAACACTGCCGCATCAATAGCGATATAACCGTTTGTCGGATCCATTAGATTCCAATAACCACTCGCTGCTTTACTAATAAAGGAAAGCCCAGCATTACCGATCAATCTAACTAATGGCATCTCCTTTAGTGACTCAAGATGAAAAAAGCGGTTTCCTTTAACATAATCGGCGCTACCACTTAAAAGTGGTGCAATTAAAGTCGGAATTAGTTTAGGATTCATCTGCCCATCACCATCCAGCTTTATAACAATATCTACCTCATCTTCTAAGGCTTTTTTAAAACCGGTAATAGTGGCTCCGCCGACACCACTGTTTTCAGGATTAAACAGAACCTCCACCCGTTTATCTTTACAATTTGCTTTAACGAACTCTCCTGATCTTTCAGGACAGGCATCATCAACTACATAAATTTTAGAAACTTCCTCTCCGATCTCTGAGATTACCGACAAAATACTCTTCTTCACTTTGTATGATGGGATAACAACAGCTACTTTTTTATTCATTAGATCTCCACAGAATAGACGTGGGAGAGAAAGCCCTCTCAAATAAATCGGGAATGACTATAATACAATCATAAAGATTCCTTCAAGAAAACATTTTTTAACTATGTTTTAAGATATGCAAAAATTCATTCTTAACGGTGAATTTAAGCCATCCTCTTCAAAATGGTTTTCCTTTGTTAAGGTATGTGATTTTTTTAGTAGTTATGCTATGACTGCCATATTATTGAAAACACTACTATACAAAAGATAAAATGAATATAAAAACACTATTAAAAAAGATAACTCTCCTGAATATAAAAAAGACTCTTCTAACACTACGTTATGAAGGCGTTTGTATGACACTCTATAAGATCCAAGCCTACCTGAGCGGAAGAGATCTGTCATATATCAAACCTATTGCAGCAAATTATAATACTTGGATTGAACAGAACGAGCCGACCCCTTCAGAGCTGGAAAAACAAAGAAAGGAAAGCTTTAAATACTCCCCCAAATTGAGCGTCGTTGTGCCGATGTACAATACTGATAAAAAGTTTCTTGACGCTTTAGTCACATCCCTTATCGAACAAACATATAGCAATTGGGAGTTATGCTTAGCAGATGGCAGCCCTCAACAAAATCCTGCTTTGCAAGATGTTTATAAACAAGACCCTCGTATCAAATACCACTTTATCGGGGAGAATAAAGGCATCTCTGGCAATACCAACGAAGCGATAAAGATGTCCACAGGTGATTTTATTGGACTCCTTGATCATGATGATACGTTACCACCATTTTCATTATATGAAGTAGTAAAATGTATTAACGAAAATCCGACGGTGGAATTTATCTATTCTGATGAAGATAAGATAGATATAACAGGAGAAGAACGTTTTGGTCCTCACTTCAAACCTGATTTTTCACCTGATTTCTTACGTGCAAATAATTATATCTGCCACTTTAGTGTCTTTAAGCGCAGCTTAATGGATAAATTAGGGGGCGAAAGAAGTAAGTATGACGGTGCTCAAGATTTTGATTTGGTTATTAGAGCATCTGAAGAAACAACTAACATTGTTCATATTCCGAAGGTACTCTATCACTGGCGAGCACATCCAAACTCAACAGCACAAGCTAAAAATCCCGTTAAATCTTACGCCTTTGAGGCAGGTATCGCCGTTGTTCAAGACCACTTACAACGACTAGGTTGGGAGGGTACCGTTTCGCACGGACGCAGCTTAGGAACTTATAGAACAGTCTATAAAGTTATCGGAGAACCCACCGTCTCCATTATCATCCCCAATAAAGACGGTCTCAGATACTTGAAAAAATGTATTACTTCAATCCTGCAGAAAACAACCTACAAAAATTATGAAATTCTTATTGTAGAAAACAACAGCACAGATCCCAAAACCTTCAATTACTATAAAAAACTAGAGAAGAACAAAAAGATAAAGGTTCTGCACTATCCTGAAAAAGGCTTTAACTATTCAAAGATTATAAATTTCGGAGTGCGACACAGTGAAGCCGAGTTTGTTGTGCAGCTAAATAACGATACTCAGATAAAAACCCCCTCATGGTTGGAGGAGATGTTGGGGTTTGCACAACGTGAAGATGTCGGTGCCGTCGGAGCTAAACTACTCTACCCTTACGGTAGAATTCAACACGCTGGTATCGTTTTTGGTATCCATACCGTAGCAGGACACCTATTTAAAGGGCTTCCGACACGTTTTTTCGGATATTTCAGACGTGAAGATACCATTCAGAACTTTAGTGCTGTAACGGGCGCTTGTTTGATGTCCAGAAAGTCTATTTATCCTGAAGTCGGATATATGGATGAGACATTCCCAGTTGCTTTTAATGATTTGGATTTCTGTCTTAAGATTAGAGAGTTGGGAAAGTTGATCGTTTACAATCCGTTTGTAGAGTTAATTCACGACGAATCAAAAACGCGCGGCTATGAAGACTCTCCTGAAAAACAGAAACGCTTTAATGAAGATATCAAACGCTTTTTAAGTAAATGGTACACTATTTATGAGAAAGGAGATCCATATTACAATAAGAACTTCAGTTTGGATTCACTCTTTTATGAAATCCGTATTGATGACACACCTTCGGCGGAGTAGATATAAAAATATCTCCCCTCGTATTTGGTTATAACAGATACCGCAAGATGTAGAAGTATGCGATACCGCAACCCAACATCCCCAAACAGGGGGGCAACAGGTAGCGGTAAACATCAGAAAGTTTTGCTTGAAAGTATTCATTACTTAAAATTAAACAGAGATGAAGGGGTGAAATTAACGTTCCGATAAACCCGCTGACTAATGCTAAAATCAGATATGGCAAGATCTGAGTTTCTGGAAGAGTTGTCTGTAAAAGAGAGATTATAATCGGAAAGCTCGTTCCGACAAATCCGATCGTAATACCTGTAATTAAACCTGTAATAAACGGAAGGATTATACAAACTAAGAACAGTGAGATATGCCAAGCATCCAACTCTCCCGCTATCTGCTGTACAGCTCCAGAGTGATCAAGAACACCTTTAAAGATCATAATCGTAATAGCGGTATATCCCATCGTAAAGTTATGCTTATTAAAGATAATCTCTTTAATCAAAGAAATGCCGTGCGGTGTCGTAAACCAAACAAAACAGTTCGCTGCAATAATTGCCAACGCTAGCCCTATTTCACGAGAAACTACTAAATTAGGGAACAAAAAAGAGAAGATACCCCCTAATAAAAAGCCTGGAATAATTGCGATCAAGATCGGGGTTAGCTCCTTCAAAAGCATTAAAAGTCCGCTATACTGGACGTTTTCCTCCTCCCTCTCCTCTTTTTCGACAACAAGGGTAGATCTTTTTTTAGGAAGGTAGAGCATACCGAACAGAACAGCAGGAATCATAAGTGGAAAAGACGTTAGTGAATAGACAGCAATGGGAGTATTCGAAAGAGAGGTTAAAAGTAAGATCCCTGGATATAACGGCCACCAATACTCCCAAATATGCCTAAACCAGTAATTAAAAAATGATAGTTGTGCCGGAGGACATTCAGATGACGCCAACTCTTTAACCATCGGTGCAGAGAAGATAGCTCCTCCCGGCATCGGCAAAAGACCGATTAATGCTGGAAAAAGGGTTATTCTGAGGTGGTGATTTTTTACATTACTACGCACGCACGCCAAGATCCGTTGCAAGTTCCCACATTTTTGTAAGGAATTACTTAAAATTAATAATAAAACTACTAAAGTTGTTAAGGTGAGAGCGTGCGGTGCAAGTGCTGACTGCGTAATAGTAGAAAAGAGATTATATACATACGATATCAGTAACGATAAGGCTGAAGTATCCGTTTCTCCCTTACCACTTAGTATGACCTCCAACTCTGCCGCCAGATCGTAGCCGGTAAACAATACGAAAAGCACCGCAGATCCACAAAGGAAGATGTGCCCGACTAAGATCTTCCTTTGTAGCGCTATCACAATTAAAACAAATACAAGTGCAAGTTTTAATAATGCCATTCTGTTATTTATAGACTCTTACGTTCAGATATAAAAACGTCTTTCCAGTTTTTCTGCAGAGAGGTGCATAAAGACCCTCACTACTCTTTTTTTGCCAAGCGATCAATAAAGATTAAAAGAACGAAACCGAACACTGCTAAAGCCAGCGCATAATAGAACTCCGGACTTGAAAACGATGCTGGTAAAATATTACTTTCTCTAAGGACAATAAGTTCACCTTGCTCATTCGTCATAGTTTCCACGACCTCCTTCCAAGGCCAGATCTTACGTAAAGAACCGACCATAAAGCCGATTAAAGCTGCAACCGTAACAACATGATAATGTTTTAAAGTCCAACTTAGAACTCTTGAGAACCACATAATTCCCAACACAATACCCAAAGCCAGCGGGAGGATCGTTATAATATCGAACCTTGTTACAGCTCCCAAGACGTATTCATATTGTCCCAGCACCAATAAGATAAAAGAGCCCGAAATTCCTGGTAAGATCATCGCCATGACAGCAACTGCACCACTCCAAAAGAGATTAAAAGGAGTATGCGGCATCTCACTCGGAACAGCTCCAACGATTAAATATCCTGCAATAGTACCAAGCACTAAAGAGATAACGGCTGCAAAATTCCACTTCAACGTACTACTAACAGTAACGATAGACGCTAAAACAAGACCGAAGAAGAAAGCAAAGAGTAAGGCAGGTTCATTTTCCAAAAGATACTTCATGGTGCTTGCCATACCAAAAATAGCAACACCGATACCACTTCCAAGCGCAATACAGAAACGCCACGGAATTAAGGAGAACGCCTCTTTTAATTTGAAAGTTAAAAGAGCACGGAAAAAATGAGCATTAACAGATTTAATAGCACTTAAAAGAGCATCATAAATCCCGAGAATAAAAGCGATCGTACCACCTGACACACCTGGGATCAGATCAGCTATCCCCATAGCGGCACCTGTTAAAAAAAGTCGTAAGGAAGAAAATGGTTTATAAACATCCATCTCAGAGTTTGTTTCAGCATCATTCATATTAAATAAATCCTTTTATAAACATTAAACAACAGAAGCTTCTAACCACTTTCTAAACAATATATCTACTGACTCTTCTAAACTAAGTTCACCGGCATCAATCGTTAGATATGGCGTAAGCGGAACCTCATACGGAGAAGAAATTCCTGTGAACTCCCTAATCTCTCCCGCTCGCGCCTTCTGATACAAACCGTGTGGATCACGACTCTCACACACCTCAAGCGCTGTACTGATAAAAACTTCACAAAAATACTCAGATCCAACTATGGCACGAGCTGCATCACGGTCTTTTTGCATAGGCGAAATTAAAGAACAGATCACCGTAATCCCCGCTTGATTAAAGAGACGAGCAACTTCCGCCGTGCGTCTGATATTTTCAGCACGATCCTTCCTTGAAAAGCCCAAGTCTCTATTCAATCCATACCTCAAGTTATCTCCATCCAAGCGATAAACGGGAATATCATTTTCAAAAAGTTTCTTCTCCATCTCACGTGCGATAGAAGACTTTCCAGATCCTGAAAGCCCTGTTAACCACAACGTCATGGCGCGGTGTCCGATTTTTGCTTCACGTAGCTGTCTCGTCACTGCACTCTCTTCTGCGTGTATATTTTGAGATATCTGTGGAGTTTTAAGGCTCTGCTTCTTTGTCGCAAGAAACTCTTGCGGCAAACGTTCGATAATCATTCCGGCAGCTACTGTCCGATAGTTGTGTGGATTGACTAAAATAAAGCTACCCGTCGCACGATTTTTTTCATAAGGATCAATAAAAATTGGTGTCGTAACTGTAAAGGTTAAGCGTCCGATCTCATTTAAAGCTAATGGAGTCGCTTCCAGACGGCTTAAAGTATTGACATCAACTTTATACGAAACAGAATCAACAAAAGCTTTTGTTTCATTTGTAGTGTGCCGCAAGATATAAGCTTGCTTCAGATTCAACTCTTCTTCACTCATCCAAACTACCATCGCTTCAAAATTACTTTGAATCTTAGGCATATTGTTAGCACGTACGATCATGTCACCGCGCGAAATATCAAGCTCATCCGTTAAGGTTAGCGTTACGGAGTCGGGAGCAAAAGCAGAGTCCATTTTCCCTGAAAATGTATCAATAGCTGCAATTTTGCTACGTTGCAGAGAGGGAAGCACAACGACCTCTTCTCCAACACCGATCACACCTGAAACAACCTGCCCTGTATATCCACGATAATTTTGGTTAGGTCGGATTACGTACTGCACTGGAAAACGGAAATCAACCAAGTTGGTGTCGCCTGCAATATAAACATTTTCCAGATACTCCATAACGGTTTCACCGCGATACCAAGGCATATTTTTACTCGGTTCCACCACATTATCACCGAGTAGCGCCGACACAGGGATAAAGCGAATCTCTTTAAAGCCGAGCTTGGCAGAAAAATTTGTAAAATCGTCCTTAATCTTTTCAAAAACTTCCTCTGAAAAGTCTTTAAGATCCATCTTATTCACAGTAACTACGATACGCGGAATGCCCAATAAAGAAGCGATAAAGGCGTGTCTTTTAGATTGAGTTACAACGCCGTTTCTAGCATCAATTAACAAAATAGCGAGATTAGCAGTGGAAGCACCCGTTGCCATATTACGCGTATACTGCTCATGACCTGGTGTATCTGCTAAAATAAAATGACGCTTCGGTGTTGAAAAATAACGATACGCTACATCAATAGTGATTCCCTGTTCACGCTCCGCCCGCAAGCCGTCTGTCAACAGTGCTAAATCTTTAGCGTGGTTCCCTGAAGCTTCTTCAGGTAAAGCTTGAAATTGATCTTCATAGATATTTTTTGAATCATGCAGCAAGCGTCCGATCAAAGTTGACTTGCCATCATCAACGCTGCCGCATGTAGAAAAGCGTAACAATGATGTTTCTGCTGTCCTCTTCAAAAACTCCTCAATCGTTTCGGTTTTTGCTATCTGATTCATACCTAATACCTTAAATTAGAAATACCCTTCCCGTTTTTTCGTTTCCATCGATCCCTCCGCATCGTGATCGATAATCCTAGTGGCACGTTCTGAGGTACGTACTAAAAGCATCTCTTCAATAATCTTCGGGATGGTATCAGCTTCTGATCTGATAGCGCCTGTGCAAGGTGAGCACCCCAACGTTCTAAAACGACACATCACTTCACTTGCTTTTTCACCCTCAAGCAACGCTTTTTTATCTTCGACCGGGATAAGTAAACCTTCACGCTCAACCATTAAACGTTTTTTAGCGAAGTAAAGTGGCACAATCGGTATATTTTCAAGATAGATGTAGTGCCAAACATCAGTTTCCGTCCAATTTGAAAGTGGGAAAACTCGAATGGATTCACCTTTACTAATCTTACCGTTATAGATATTCCACAACTCCGGACGTTGATTTTTCGGATCCCACTGTCCGAAACGATCGCGAAATGAAAAAACTCTCTCTTTTGCTCTGGATTTCTCCTCATCTCGTCTGGCACCACCGATAGCAGCATCATACTCACCTTCTCGCAAAGCATTAAGGAGTCCTTCCGTTTTTAAAAGTGCGCAGCACCGTTGTGTGCCTAGTTCAAACGGATTGGTATTTTGTTTAATGGCCTCTTCATGCTTTTTTACGATTAAATCAGCTCCGATCTCTTTAGTGTATGAATCTCTAAACTCATACATCTCACGAAATTTAAAACCTGTATCAACGTGCAAAAGGGGAAAAGGGATCTTAGCGGGGAAGAAAGCTTTCTGTGCCAAGCGCAACAAAACGGAGGAGTCCTTACCAACTGAATATAATAAGACAGGACGCTCAAATTGCGCAGCAACTTCCCTAAAAATATGAATACTTTCAGCCTCAAGTTGTTGTAGATAAGTGAGGTTATATTTAGTCGCAGACATTAACACCTTCTCCAATGGACATACTTTTTTCAGCTCTGTTCCTTTCACCTTACAACATAAGTGTTGCAGGTGCGTTAACTTTGCCTGTCCTAAGAAGAAAATGCAAGTTTTACGGGGAAAATAGAGTTTAAATCAAAAGGAAAAAAATCCACCCTATGGGAGGCTTCAACTCTTAATGAGGTCGGGATAGACAGTACAGAACTTAGTTTAAATTAAGAGGAAAAAAATCCCCCACGGGAGGCTTCTTTTTAACACTTTTTCTTGGGCGTTAAGAAGTATTAAAAAAGAAGCCTTTTTCGGTTAAATTGAGAGAATGCTTTTTACCAATTCTGGCTGAGCATTAGCTTGACCAAGTACTGCTACATTGGCTTCTTGCAAGACCTGCAACCTAACCATTTCCGCTGCTTCTTGGGCTATATCACTATCTCTGATGCGACTTTCCGCTTCAGCATAGTTAGTTTGAGAACTTGATAAATATGATATCGCTGTTGACAACCTGTTCTGCACAGCTCCTAACGAACCACGTTGAGTGCTGATACTATTTATAGCAAGGCTAACATCTTCTAAGGCTGATCTAGCACCATCTTGTGATCCGACGGAGCTGCTAGCGATACCGAGCGTTGTTGTTGTTAAAGCACCTATAAAAAGGCTTAGCTCCGAATCTTTTGTGCCGTCAATTCCGATCTGAAAAGAGGTGGTTTCGTCAACGAAAAGGGTAGTTCCATTAAACTTTCCTAAATTCCCGTTTTTTATGTAGTCCATATCAATAATTTAATTTCATATTTAGATTTTCTAATATTATATTTCCTCCAACATACTTATTTAATTAAGTTTTTTTATAAAAGTTTTTTTAATTTTTTTAAAAAAACTATTGACATCTTTTGCTTTGTAGACTATACTTCCGTAGTCTACGAGACAGTAAAAAAATAGGAGACAAAATGGCTTTAATAAATATTTCAATTCCAATTCCAGAAAAAAAGATTTCGTATAAAAAAGATAGCAAAGGAAACGTAAAATATGTGTATCACGTACTTGGTCATCGTCGTAATAAAAACGGCACACCTACTTGTGATGAAGTGATTGTGGGAAAGATAGACCCTGATAGACAAGGAAGAATGATTCCTAATGAGAACTTTAGAAAATATTATCCAATGCCATCTGACGTTATTGATCTAGCTTCTTCTCGCTTTGTTTGGGACGCAGGTCACGTAGTCGCATTAAAGATGAGAGCTGAGGCTATAGGGTTATTAAAATGCTTAAAAACAATCTTCCCCGATAAATACGAAGATATCTTTTATACTGCGTTATACATGGCTTACGAAGGCAATGTAATGATGAATATAGATAATTTTTCGCAAAATACTCTTACCCCTAAAAACATATCTCTATCTTCGCAAAAGACAAGTGAGCTTTTTTCATCGATTACCAAACAAGATCAAATGAAGTTTTTTTCTGTGTGGAAAAACTATGCTATGAAAAACAATGAGACTGTAGCTTATGATGTTACGAGCCTTTCTACTTATGCAGACTTGCCACTTGCCGAGAATGGATACAATAGAGACAAAGAATATTTACCACAACTAAATGTCGGACTTTTATACGCTACCGACAGCAATTTACCAATAAGTTTTTTTCTTTACAGTGGAAGTGTTGTTGATAAAGTTTTTCTTACAACAATGATGGAATACTCTAAAAGCTTAGGTATTGATGATATATTTTATGTTCTGGATAGAGGTTTTATTACAAAAGAAAATTTAGAATATATAAAAAAAGAGCAAATAGAATTTCTCGTAGCTGTTCCTAAATCTCAGAAAAATTACAACGATACTATGAGGGAAGCATCTGTTACTCTTCGCTCTTCTAGGAATCACATATCTGGGACAAATTGTTATGGGGTAAGAAAAGATATTGTGATAAATGGAGAAAAATTTTCTCTCTACGTTTACTTAAATACAAAAAGTGCATCTGAGGAAGAGAGCACTCTTTACTCTCATATTGACAGATTAGAAGATGAACTAAAAGAAATGAAAAAGCCTATGAGTATGAGTCGCTACTCTAAATACTACAAAATAAAAACTAAGAAAGAAGTGCAGTTAGAAAGTTTTGAAAGGGATCATGAAAAAATTACCGATATCTTATCTATGCTAGGAGTTTTTGCTTTTTTGAGTAACCACTCAACAATGACACCACAAGAAGCACTTCATATCTATTCACGACGAGACTTTATTGAGAAAGCTTTCGATAATTTAAAAAATGAATTGGATAATGACCGTATGCTAACACATAATGAAAAAACTACTGACGGCAAAAGCTTCGTCTCCTTTCTTAGCTTAATTATGTGGTCAGACTTACAAAGAACTATAAATAATAATAACAAAAAAGTAGAAAAAACCATTCAGAGAGTTTTAGAAGCGCTTAAAATGATAAGACGCATAGATAATGAAAATCTGAGCATGCTACTACAGCCATTAACAAAAAAACAAAAAGATATTTTAGAAGCATTAGAAATTGACCAGAAGATTTTTGTCGATAAAATATTAAATACTAAGGTGTAGACTATAAAAAAAACGGGAATTTAGGAAACTTTGTAGTGTCAATCACTCTAGTCACTTCAGATCTTAACGTATCAAACTCAATCTGTAATACTGACCTTTGCGATAAAGAATAAACGCCGTTTGCGCTCTGTTCTGCTAGCTCTGCCATCCGTTCACAGATAACACCCAAAGTCTCTAAACTGCTATCTGCGATTGAGGTAATAGAGATAGCGTCATTTGCATTTCTGATAGCGATAGTAGCTAAGCGCGTGTCAGATTTTAAAGCATCTGCGATAGATATCTCTGCAGCACCGTCTGAAGCAGAATTAAGTCTGGAACCTGAAGAAAGCCTCTCATACGTTGTTGAAAGAGAGCTTGTAATACGGCTTAGTTTTGTTTGAGCCTTAAGCGATGGGATATTAGAATTAAACGACACCGACGTCATGTCATAAACTCCTTTTTATTTTATTACTCGATACCCTCATCAAGTAATAACAACTAACTCTCCATTCCTACGCTTGATATTTATTAACGACACTATTTAAAAAATCATTACAAACTGACGCTAAAAAATTATTTGATGCGATTTTTTTAGTAGATCTCACCCTATCAATTTTTAAATAAAAACTACTTAATCTGCATTAAAAAGATCAATTATTTACAGGTGTTATCTTGAGGTGGTGACAGTTTTGGAAGCACTACCAAGAGTCTAGCGGGTCTATAAAGGTGCCCTGCGATTAACTCACTCTCTTCTCCGTATCCGATAAAGTAATCTGCTCTTTTTTCGCCTTTAATGGCGATGCCGGAATCTTGATTTAAAACAAAGCGAGTAAACGGTTTCCAACCACTAAAATCGCCCGCTTCATTGAAGGTGGGCTCTTCCGACTTTAAAAGAAGCAGGGCTCCTTTCGGGAAGATCTTTTGATCAAGCGCCACACTCCGTTTAGGTGTTAATGTCTCTCCCAAACTTCCGATAGGTCCGTTCTGCACACGTTGAAAAAAGATATAGCGGGGATTATAAGAAAAAACCGATCTCATACGTTGCGGATTCTCTTTTAAGTATTGTGTGATCGCCTGCATTGAGATCTTCCCAGATTTAATAGACTTCTCTTGCATCAATTTTTTTGCGATAGCTTTATAAGCGTGTCCGTTATTATCACCGTATTGAATATCTATAATTTCGCCATCAGGCATCTGAAGTTTTCCCGAGCCTTGAATATGCAAAAAAAAGAGCTTGATCGGATCATCTGTCCAAGCCAATTCAAGATCTTTACCCGCCAGAACTTTCTCAAAATCGATCGCTTCACGCGAATAATACCTCCCATTTTTAAGTTTTTTTTCTTTCAGATCAGGCGGCACCTTGTAGATCGGATATTTAAAACGTTCATCTTTTGTGAATGAACCGTTTAATTCAGCTTCAAAATATCCCGTTAAGCGGAGATCTCCCGAGACATCATGCAGATCATAATTATCTTTGATATGTTGATAAAAAGAGGGCGTTAAACCGAACTCAACTAGCTTCTCATGAATATCAGCGAGGCTCTGCTTCAGATCTCTTCTTCTGACATTACGTTTATCAAAAACAACGGCATTTTTAGGCTCTTTCTCAAAAAATGCTAAACTGCTTTGGATGGCTGTTGCTAATGACTCTTTAGAAAGATCATCCTCAACACAGTAGTTGTTGACTATCTCTGCCGAAAGATCTGCAGGGAGTGCAGATAATATCAGAAGAGAAAAAAGAAGGGAGAGAAACCTCCTATTTTGTGTGCGCTTACAAACCTTCACCGTTTTGATCATTATCATTATTTAGATTTCGTTCCTTATAGGTAAATTTTACTATCACGATACTCAAAGCATACAATAGCAGAAGTGGACCCGCCATTAAAAGTTGTGTCAGAACATCCGGCGGAGTTAAGATAGCGGCTACAATAAAAATAACTACACACGACACACGAAACCAACGCAACAACATTAAATGATTTAAAAGCCCTGCACGTGCCAATAAGAACGCTAATACAGGCACTTCAAAAATAAAACCGAAGGCAAGTAAGATCATAATAACGAAAGAGAGTAGCTCGCTGATCCTAATCTGTGGAACGATATCGAGGGATCGATACTGTTCGTAAAAAAAATCAAAGGCAAATGGCAAAACAGAGTAGTAGCAGAAAAAAGCTCCGACTAAAAAAAGCACGGTACTACTTAGCACGAAAGGGATAAGTAATTTTTTTTCAGAAGCGTATAAGCCTGGGGTAATAAACAACCACAAATGATAAAAGATAATCGGCAAACTTAATAAAATACCGGAAAAAATAGCCGTTTTTAATTTTAAAATAAACGCCTCCGCTGGCCCCGTTCCGATAATACTTTGCGGTGGAAAAACGGAGATAAAAGGTTTGGTCAAAATTGTCAGTAAAAGATCTGCAAAGCAAAACCCAACTATCGTAAATAGTGCCACCGTTACAACACAATAGATAAGCCGTCTTCTGAGCTCTCCTAAATGTTGCAAAAGCGGCATATCGCTGCGACTATTTGATAACATCGCCTGATTCATCCTTATCCACTGTAATCAATTCCTGATCGTCGAAGGTGTTTTTTAGAGGCGCTTCAATTTCGATAGCTTTTTTTAATTCGTCTTTAATTTCGTTTGTTTTACGATTAAATTCCCTTAAAGCTTTCCCCATAGAGTTTGCTATCTGCGGCAACTTATCAGGACCGAATACGATCAAAATGATCAAAAAGATAACTATTAATTCAGAAAAGCTGATCCCAAACATCTGATAACGATCTTAAATTTGACAAGAATTAGACCCGTTACAAACCGACCTTAGAAGAAAGGTGTGGTCGGGGTGAGAAGATTTGAACTTCCGACCTCACGGTCCCGAACCGTGCGCTCTACCAGACTGAGCTACACCCCGCACTGCGAGGTTGTTTTTTACGCTGTGCCTGTCATAAAGTCAAATTATTCTTAATAGTAATGGCTCGATAAGCGAGAAAAGGTACAAAAATAGAGATTAACTTGCGATGATGCTAATATCGTCGCTAAAGCATCTTCTAAGCTAACTATAATAACAATAGTTACAAATAGTTATTACAAAGGAATTAGTCCCATGTCGGAAATTATAGTTTTTGATTTTGATGGAGTATTACTCGATTCACGTAGAGAGATAATAGTAACGGGGTTTAATCTAAACAGTGATAAGCCCGTAAAAAAATTGTCAGATGTAGAACCGTCTTTTCGATCTTTTATGGAGAAGAAGATAAGCTTTGCAAGAAACGGCGGTGAAACTTCTGCGCTAGCAAGTTTAGCGCATCAAAACCCTTTTTCAGAGATAACACGGAGTGAATTTGATCAATACGTTATTTCTCTACAAGAAAAGGGGGAATTACTAAAAATTCAAAAAGATTTCTTTGAAGCAAGACGTCGTTTTCTCAATTCTGATAAAGGTGCTTGGCTTGCATTAAATGAACCGCACCACCCCCTTTGGAAGGTTCTCTGCACAAAGATGCAGGGAGAGATTATTATTTTAACTTATAAAAATCACGATGCCGTCACTGAACTGTGCAACTATTTCGGTTTAAACGTTGGTAAAGTTTATTCTATACAAAGCGGAACTAGCAAAGCCAAAGCCCTAGCAGAGATCGGAGTAGAAAAAAACGCCTCTCGTATTCACTTTGTTGACGATGCCTATCGTAACCTTTCTGAAATCAAAGCGGAGCTGAACAAAGAAGATCTCAACCTGCTTTGGGCCGATTGGGGCTACGGCTTTGAAGAAAAGATGTTCAATCCGAAGGTAGCTGGCATCTTGCGAACCTCGCAAGATGAATTGATAAAACTAATATTATCAATATATTAGAAAATAGTACTTTTTAAAGTTTTTCCACGAAAAGTAGAATTTAGGCAACAAAAAAACCGCAATAAAAGCGGCTACTTAACGGATAACTAGGCGTGACCTTATCTGAATCATCAACGTATACAATATATATAACCAAAAAATAACTATTTGTCAATAGGTTTTTTAAGTAGCTGTTTTTTCATAAAAATATCAGGCTAATTTTAAAGTTACTTTTTTAATATTGCTAAGGTAGAGCTACCTTTCGTGACCTCCGAATTTTTTGAAGTTTTAGCTCTGAAATATAAGAAGTTTTTTTAAAAGCGTTGGTTAGAAGGTGAAAGGTTTTTTACTTAAATGCTAAGGTAGAGCTACCTTTATCTTTACAAAAAATTCCATATTTCTAGCGCAATATGTTATACTCGACCCGTTCTTTAATTTTATTAATTTTTGTTTGTAATTAAAATATAAATTAAAATCTATTTTTCCTCTTCTAAAGGGTTCTCCTAAAAGGGGTAAAGAACAGGTCTCGTAGTTTTTAGTAGTAAAAAGATATGCTTTCAAACGGAAACGGACTCCCTACACGGCAGTCGTTTGTATCAGCTGCAGATTGTCAGATCTGTCCCAACAATTTTACACCTGAAACGGTACTTGTAACTATTGCACAATCAGACTTAAAGGATTGGCTAAAAAAGAGTGGAATTAATCTTAGTAATGAAGGAATTAATATCATCTTAAGATCGCTCGTTCATAACGAACGTATTGAAGAAGATCAGATACGGCAATTGAAGGAATTTCAAACCGCTTTTAATTTCGGAGAGAATCGTATTTTTACCTTGAACTTAGGAGCCACTCGTGTTTCGGGAAAAGAGAACCGCTCTTTCTTTTTAACATCTCCTTCTAATGCTCCTATGATTTTTCTCTCACGAAGTGAAGATCACCGTGATAATGATAATAATATAACTCTCAAGCTCTCTTTAAACTCCATAAACTCTACTGAAACATCGTGGAAGATGGCATCAAATTTAGCCTTCTTGAGTGGCATCTGGCACTTGGAGGCAGCCCTTGAATCTGATTACACTGTGCGCATTACGCAGTTAAGTAGGAACGGAGTGGAAGATATATATCGTGCTGATTTTGGAGATGAGTTATTTATAGATTTTAAAAGCAACTCCCCTTCACTTCCCGATAGATCACACTTTTCTCTAAGCCCCCGAGCGCAAAAACTTATCTGGGTTCCGAGTAGTATTCAACTTAGAGGACTCTCCCCAGAGGAAGAGACCCGTATATTTTCTCTTTTTAAATCTGAAGATCTAAGCGCCATTACACGATCAGGACTTTTTGATCTTATGAAAGAAAAAGTTCTAGGACTAGGTGATATTAGATCATCCGATTTTGAGAACTTACGATCTCTAAAAGAGGATTACCTTATGAAGGTGGCGTGGGATAGAACAATTAAGTTTAAACCATCTGATCTATTTAAGAGACCAGATCGTGAGTATGGTGGTTTTTTTGAAGAACCTGATAATGAATTCGGTGAAGAGTCTCAATTTAATTTATCGAAAAAAGATTTCTTGCAACTCTACGGAGCATGGGGCAGAAAGGAGCTTGATGAAGAGTCCTTTTTTAATCACCCCGAGACTGGGAGGGGTTCTCCACAAAGCAGGGTAGAGATTATTAACAATGGCTCTTCTCACTGTTTGGATGTAGAGTTTGGAGAGGTCGAATTGTTTGTTAGTAATAGCCATAAGGAGGGAGCTTCTCACGTTATCTATTTAAGTGGAGAATATGATCCCTCAGAAAAACCTATCTGGGGGCTCTCTTTCAATAGTGGTGTTAATCCAGAAAGTCTTTGGGATCGTACTAATAGAATTGCAGACCTGCTTGGCTCTAACGATTTTCGTTCTGAGATCAACTTAATTGCAGAAGCACCTACCTATCTTGGAGGAGAGGTTGATGTACATATTGGTAGAGGAGAAGACTCCGCTGTGATTACTTGCAAAGCAACCTTCGAAAGCTGTTAGCACCCCTTTTAAAAGCGCTACACAACTTTAACCTCACTACAACAGAGATGAAGACGGCGTAGGTCACCGTTTGATCCACTCTGCTCTATTCTTATTAAATCGTTAATTCCTGTTGGAGCGGAGAAGATTTAGACGCATACCTCTTAATTAAAACATACCTCTTAATTAAAATAGTAGACTAATCCAGCCCTGCTTTAAATTCCAACAACTTTTGTTGTGCTGCTGCATACTCTGCACCTTTTTTACGTGTCTCTTCAACGACACTCTCTGGCGCTGAAGAGATAAAAGCTTCATTACTTAGCTGTTTAGCAGTTCCAGCGATAGCTTTATCCAGTTCTGCCAATTTTTTATTGATCTTCTCTCTTAAAGCTTCCAGATTTAGATCTTCCGGCAATTTAAAATAAGCGATACCGCCACTAAAACGAGCCGGTACATGGTGTGTTGGGATCTTGCCCTGCTCAGCCGTTGTAATAGGATCCAAAACCCCTATGGTTTGCGTGGCACCTTTACAAAGTTCAAAACGTGCGGCGGCAGCACTATCCGTATAATTAATCTTCACAGCTAAAGGTTGCTTCGGAGGAAGTTGCAAGTAATGACGCAACTCTCGCGCCTCTTTTACTATTGAAAAGAGCATATCTAACGTCGCTTCCGCCTCTTCATTACGCGGAAACTCTGAAGCTTGCGGCCACGTTGCTAAAGCTAAACACTCCGCTTTACCCTCAGGCTCAATCGCTCCCATAGACCTAAGGATCTGCCACAACTCTTCAGTTACAAACGGCACATAGAGGTGCAGAAGTTTTAAAAGATTAACTTGACAATAGAGCGCAACACGTAGAGCTTTTTCAGCCTCTGCCCCCTCTTGACGCAACCTCGCTTTAATCAACTCCAGATACCAGTCGCAATATTCATTTCTAAAGAAATTTACAACCACCTCAAAAGCATGGGTGTAATCGCTCTGATTTAACAACTCATCATGCGTTGTTACGGCATAGCCAAACCTTGAGATAATCCAAGCATCTTCAATAGAACAATCTGTCATCTGCGGTTTTTCAAACTTAATAGGAGTCTTTTGAAGTTGCAGCATGATTAAACGGTAGGCGTTCCAAATTTTCGTTACAAAGGCGCGCCCTTCCTGAAAAATACGATCAGTTAATTTAATATCCTGTCGTCCCATCGGGTAGTGTTGCGCTATTGAAGCACGAATGGCATCTGTGCCGTACTCATCAAAAAGAGTTAACGGATCTGGTGAGTTCCCCAACGACTTCGAAAGTTTGCGATTATGCTCATCTCTAGCAATCCCGTGCAGTGATAAAGACCTGAAAGGAACATCTCCCGTCAACTCTAACCCTGCCATGATCATGCGAGCATCCCAGAAGAAGATAATATCACGTCCTGACATCAACCAAGTGTTAGGATACCAAAACTTAAATTCAGGCGTTTCATCAGGCCAACCCAAAGTCGAAAACGGCCAAAGTTGTGATGAAAACCACGTATCAAGCACGTCTTCATCTTGATGGATCTGCGTAGATCCGCATTTTGAACACTTTTGGGGCGCTTCCGCAGCCACCATAACCTCTTCACACTCATCACAATAATAAACCGGAATACGGTGTCCCCACCACAACTGCCGCGAGATACACCAATCTTGAATATTATCCATCCAATTAAAATAATCGTGTTTCTCTGAATCAGGTGTGATCGTAATTCTACCATCCAAAACAGCCTGTTTTGCCTTCTCAGCCAGTGATTTCATTTTAACAAACCACTGCTTACTGACGCGCGGCTCTATCGCCGTATTACACCGATAACAGGTACCAACGGAGTGAGAATACGGCTCGATCTTCTCTAAAAATCCGAGAGCCTCTAAGTCGGCAACGATCTTCTTTCTCGCTTCAAAACGATCCAGCCCAGCATAAACTCCCGTCTCCGCAGACATCTTTCCATCATCATCAATAACGGAGATAAGCTCTAAGTTATGCGTCAGCCCCATCTGATAATCGTTAGGATCATGCGCTGGTGTAACCTTAACAAGCCCTGTTCCGAAAGCAGGATCAACAAATTCATCAGCAAAGATCGGGATCTCTCGATTCACCAACGGCAAAAGCACCTTCTTGCCGATAAGATCTTGATAGCGCTTGTCATCAGGATTAACCGCCACACCACTATCACCCAACATCGTTTCAGGACGAGTGGTTGCAATTATAATGTAATCATTGCCTGCCGCATCCGTAGCATCTATCAACGGATACCTTAAGTGCCACAAGTTGCTCTTCTGATCTTGATGTTCAACTTCGTCATTCGCCAACGCCGTACCACAACGTGGACACCAATTGATCATTCGCTTACCACGATAGATCAACCCTCTTTCATAATAAGTTATAAACGCTTTTCGTACCGCACGACTTAACTGTTCATCCATCGTGAAGCGTTCTCGAGACCAATCGCACGAGCAACCCAAGCGCTTTAATTGATTAATGATAATGCTGCCGTGATCCTCACGCCACTTCCAAACACGCTTAACGAACTCTTCTCTCCCCAAGTCATACTTGGTTAAACCCTCTTTTTTCAACTCTCTTTCAACAACATTCTGCGTGGCGATCCCAGCGTGATCCGTACCTGGAATCCAGACCGCAGCAAAACCACGCATCCTGTGCCAACGCGTCATAACATCTTGCGGCAAGTTATCGAGAACATGCCCCATGTGCAAAATACCTGTCACATTCGGCGGCGGAATAACTACACAAAACGGTTTTTTTGAACTATCGGGAGTAGCACTAAAGACTTTTTTCTCTTCCCACATAGCATAGATTCGTTTTTCTGCTTCTGTATGCTCAAATTGTTTTGCCAATTCTGATTGGCTTGGAAGTTCTGTTGTCATTATTTATTACCTAATATTTTATATGAAAAGGATCCCTCTTCTAACCTAAGATTGCGGCAGTTATAACACAAAATAGCGTTGTGTCACATTATGGGATCTCCCCCGCATCACCCCAGTTCAAGCATCCTCTTAAGTGGGATTAACGCCTGTTTACGTAACTCCTCAGGGATAGTTACCTCAAAGACCTCTTCTTGCAAGGAGGTTAAAATTTTATCTAAAGAGCACTTGCGCATCTCAGCACAAACAGCACCGTCCGTCTCCCCTCCTGCAGGTAGGGCGATAAAAGTTTTTTCAGGTGAGCTCTTTCTCATCTGATGCAAAACACCTGCTTCAGTTACAACGATAAAAGACTCGCCACGCTCTTTAGTAAATTTCAACATATCAGTAGTTGAACCAACAAAATCCGCCAGATCTAAAACACTCTTTTTACACTCCGGATGAACTAAGACTAAAGCTTGCGGATGTTGCTCTTTCAACTTCAATATGTGTGCACCATCAAAGCTATCGTGTAGATCACAACAACCATCCCAAAGCACCATTTTACGCCCTGTTTTTGCCATTAAATATGCGCCTAAGTTTTTATCAGGTCCAAACAAGATCGGCTGTTCAGAGGGGATTGAATTTATAACTTTTAACGCATTGGCTGAGGTGCATAAGATATCACTAAGCGCTTTAACCTCCACGCTGCAATTAACATAAGTAACTTTTACATGGTCTGGGTACCGCACTATAAAATCACTATAACGGTGCGCACTACAACTATCTGCTAAAGAGCATCCAGCATCTAGATCAGGAATTAAAACTTTCTTCTGAGGGTTAAGGATCTTCGCCGTTTCCGCCATAAAACGCACACCGGCTAAAACTATGATCTCCGCCTCTGACCTCTCTCCACTCTGCGCTAACCCTAAACTATCACCAATATAATCAGCAACGTCCTGCACAACTCCATCTTGGTAATAATGCGCCATTATAATACCGTTTTTTTGACGTTTTAATTTAAAAATTGCGTCACTTATCTCAAGAACATCAGATGCGGTATTTATACGGGATTTCATGGCGCGCAATATACTACGGGTTATTTAATTTAGCCAATTTCAATTTACCTTCACCACTATTACATTATTACAAGCCTCTTAAAACCATCTTGTAATAACCCCCACTTAAAAACCTCGACATTACACCCACTAACGGTATTTTTTCGCCCCAAAAAAGGTTTTTACGATCCCTTGTTATTACCCTTTTCCCAGATTGAGAAGAATTCAACAATCAATCCACCTTCACCCCAAAAAAAGGTTTTTACGATCCCTTGTTATTGTCTTATCTACTTAAATGTATTAAGGATTACTTTCTACCTGCGCAATAGTTTTTGTGCAGCCTGAGGGGGAAGAAAAATTACGATGTCTAAATTTCTTGAAATAACAGGAGGAACTCCACTTGCCGGACGTGTCAAAGTAAGTGGCGCTAAAAACGCCATCCTACCGATGTTGATAGCCTCACTCCTTACCTCAGAAGAGTGCGAATACACTAATGTGCCACGTTTGCAAGATATCAACTTTACGATAGGGCTTTTGGAACACTTCGGCGCTGATGTGCAGTATTTTAACGGTCGAATCACCTCAAAAACTCCAAAGCTAATCGCAACGGAGGCGAGTTACAGTTTAGTAAAAGCGATGCGAGCTTCCTTTTGGGTTTTAGGTCCCCTACTTGCTCGAGGCGGTGCCGCCAGAGTTGCCATGCCTGGAGGTGATGTCATCGGAGCCAGACCTGTCGATATGCACCTTACCGGATTAATGCAGATGGGTGCTGATATTAAAATAAAGCACGGCGTTGTTTACGCCACAGCAGAACACGGCTTAAAAGCGGCCGAAATCAATCTGCGCTTCCCATCAGTCGGTGCCACTCATCAACTATTAATGGCTGCTGCTTTAACAAAAGGCACAACCGTTTTGCGTGGTGTTGCACGCGAACCTGAGGTCGTAGCATTAGCTGACTTTATCAACTCAATGGGGGGTGACGTTGAAGGAGCAGGTACTTCAGAGCTTATCATTAGAGGTAAAGACGAACTGCACGGTGCAAAAGCAGATACTATCGGAGACCGTATCGAAGCAGGAACTTTTTTACTAGCAGCTGCTATCACCGGCGGCGAAGTTGAAGTGTGCGGCTTTAATTCGAAAGATCTCGGTGATTTTTTAACTATCCTTACAGATTTAGGGTTACAGATCGAAACTACACAAGATACCGTTAAGCTTCTACGTAGAGAACGCCCCCTCAAAGCCTCTCTAAGGCTCGCAACTGGTCCTTTTCCGGAGTTTGCTACGGATTTACAAGCTCCCCTAATGGCACTTCTAACGCAGGTAGAAGGAGAAAACAGACTTGAAGAGAACGTTTTTGAAGGTCGTTTCGGACACGTTTCTGAACTGTGCCGCATGGGTGCTAAGATCTTTGTTGAAGATAGGATCGCTAAGATCTCCGGCGCTACTAAGTTAACGGGTGCGCCCGTTGAAGCATTCGATATTAGAGGTGCCGCTTGTCTCGTAATAGCAGCACTGGCAGCACACGGCACCTCCCAGATTCAAGGCGCTTATCACCTTGAAAGAGGATACTCCGATTTAGAACAGAAATTACGATCACTTGGCGCAAAAGTCGGAATAAAGGTAGCCGATCCTGACGATTTCCTATTCACAGGCTGCTAAACCCTTTTTTCCCTTACATTGCTAGTCTTAATTCCATACCTAATACTCACAAAATATAAAAAAATCTTTTTTCCCATCCCCTGCATCCAATACCGTGTGAAGTTAAGGAACCTCTAAAAATGAAAACTCAAGGCTACGCAAAAAGTGATATCGGTTTAGTTCGCCCTCATAATGAAGATTACTACATCTGTAACGATAAATTGGGGCTTTATATCGTATGTGACGGAGTCGGAGGAAATGCCGCAGGTGAGGTAGCTTCAAAAACTGCCGCAGAAACCACACAAAGTTACATCTCACAACACATTAAAGACTTAGACGATATAAAAGAAAACAGAGAAGCCGCACTTATAAAACTGGTAGAAGACGGTATTCAGGAAGCGTGCGCCACAGTTTATAAATTAGCTCAAGAAAATAAAACATTCTCCGGCATGGCGACGACCTTAACTCTACTCCTTATTAGAGACAGTAAGGCCGTTATGGGTCATGTTGGAGATAGTAGACTTTATCTAAAAAGAGGCGAGAGTGTTAACCAACTTAGTAATGACCACACCTTCGTCAATGAACTTTTTCAACAAGGTTGTATCTCTGAAGAAGCTTTGGAATCTAGTCCTTATGCCAACGTTATTACACGCTCTATCGGACACGAACCGTGTGTTCAGGTTGATACACTACTCTTCGACACCCTACCACAAGACCTCTTTTTACTTTGTAGTGATGGCTTTACAAAAGAGCTCTCTCCAAAAACGGAGCTACCATCACTTTTAACTACGGAATCCCTTAAAGACCTCCCTGATAAATTAATCACGGTGGCAACAGAAAGAGGAGGACACGACAACTGCACCATCGTGATCATTGAAAACACTATTATTGATGATTCGACAGAAAACAGATCTAAAGTTGAAGAACATACTAAAGAAGTTATGTTACGTTTGGGCACCCTCAAGCAACTTAACCTCTTCCAGAGCTTAACACTACGCGAACTCTTAACCGTAATGGAGATAATCTCCGTAGAACAGTGTCCAAAAGGAACAAAACTCATTACAGAAGGGGCAGAAGGAAGCTATCTTTACATTATCCTTGAGGGAGAGTTCTCAGTCAGTAAGTGCGGTCAACACCTTTCAACATTAGGTAGCGGAAAACATTTCGGCGAGATGGCACTCCTTAACAACAATCCACGCACAGCGACCGTTACTGCCGAAACAGACGGACGTATGCTAGTTATTGAACACCAAAGTTTTCAACGGCTACTCACACAACACAGTGATATCGGCGTGAAACTTCTGTTCCGTTTAGCAAATGAACTTTGTAAGAGACTGGATGATGCTAACCTACACGCCATCAGTTAATATAACAAAAAACCTTTAAAAATCGTTATAGAATTTTAATCGTCATCAAAACGCTTACGACCGTTTTTCTCGGAGGGATTAAAAACCTATCTCTATCTGATCATCTTTAATAAAGAAAAAAACACCTTTCATAAAGATAATTTTGTAACCGTCCATACCTTTAAATAAAATTTATTTATGCTCGTGTGTTTGTAAATGTTCCAGACAGTAACAAGCTTGCCCTTTACACTTACTACAATAACGGAATTCCTTTTCCGGATTACTCTTTTCAGTAGCACCGCACACTAAACAACAATGTACTGCACGCTCATCAACTACTTTATTCTGCAATTTACGGGCGATTTGTCTCTTCCCGTAACGGAGATCTTGATAGTGCGATTTCCCAAAAAATAGGGTATAATTAAAGATCGCCGCCACAGTCAGTAAACGGCTATTCCAATCTCCTAAAATTAACAGATAGAAGTAACCGACCCAAGTAAGCCAAGCCAGCCACTTAACTTTAATGGGCAAGATAAAGAAAAGCATGATCTGCAGATCTGGATTAAGTCGTGCAAACGCCAAGAAAACAGTTGTAGCAATAAAACCGTTAGAGATCGGTAGCATGGCATAAAACGGCGAAAAAAGAAGCGGGATTAGAAGAGCTGCCACAAGGGTAGCTAACCAGCCGACTAATAAAAATAGTGTGTACTTAAAATCACCCCAATAGTTCTCTAAACTTTTCCCGAAAACGTAAAATATATACCAAGCAAAAAACATCAAAATCGGATGAGAGAGTGGCGGAAAAAATAAAAATGTAAGTGCTCTCCAATACTCTCCTTGATACAACGCTGCCGGAACAAGCACGATATTCTCTGCTAAAGATGCGTTTTGCTGCATCAAAAAATACACCACAACCTGCACAAGAATTAAGAGCGAAGTTAAATTCGGAATCGCTAAAAATCCGATCTTCTTTTCAAGTTTATCAACAAATCCCATACGTCCTTTATGCTTTAACTCTCTAATAAAATAATCTAAAATATCTACGTCTTTTTGATCAAAACATATCTTTAAATAATACCCTTTCAGTATATGCAAAGCTTAGCTTACAATCAAAGAAATGCAGCATAAACCCTATAATTAAAGAGGCTCTTACAGGTGAAATATTTAATAACAGGCGCAAACGGTTTTATCGGAAATTGTCTAACAAAAACACTACTCGAAAAGGGACACTCCGTGCGATGTCTTATCAGAAAGGAGAGCGACTTAACCCAATTAAAAGATCTACCTCTCGAATACTATACAGGCTCTCTCCTTGAACCTTCTTCACTCTTACCTGCTTTAGACGGTGTAGATTACATCTTTAATTTTGCAGGTAAAACACGCGCCCTAAAAAACTCGGAATACTTTCAAACAAACGCACTCGGGGCAAAAAATCTCTTCCAAGCAGCACAAGAAGCCTGCCCTAAAATAAAACGTATCCTGCACGTCAGTAGCCTCGCTGCAGCAGGACCATCACAAACTACAAACCCGTTAACGGAAGAAGATCCGCCACACCCCGTTACGCCTTACGGAGAGAGTAAATTAGAGAGTGAAAAGATAGCGCACTCTTTTAGCGATCTCCTTCCTATCACCATCATTCGTCCCCCTGTTGTATATGGACCCTCTGATAAGAGCGGCTTCGCTCTCTTTAAAAGCGCAGCGAAAGGTTTAAATATCTCTATCGGAAACCGTAACCCACTCCTTATGCCCATCTATGTGCAAGATCTGGTAAACGCCGCCTACCACTTAGCGCACGCCCCCGCTGCCGTTGGAGAGACTTTCTTTGTTTGCGGTGCTGAAATCACCTCACCTGCAGAGCTTTTTAAGATCTTAAGCTCCGCTGTAAACTTAAACTCTCCACCACGCACTATTCAGATCCCCCCTCTTTTAGCTGCATCGGCAGTTTTTTGTTTAGAGCTACGAGCGCAACTTGTGCGTCGTCCGAATCGATTAAACTCGGCGAAACTAACAGAATTAAAATACCCAGCTTGGCTAGCTAGTAGCAAAAAAGCCACGTCGCTAGGGGTTGAACATAAAACAACGCTCTCTCAAGGGCTGCTTCAGACACTTACTTGGTATCAAAATGCAGGTTGGTTATAAAAAGTGTTTTCACACGGTTTACAGAAACACCTAACAAGACTTACTCTCTAAGTCACAGGAAGTCTTAGACCTTGTCAAAGTGCCTGATCTTTTATAGAAGCCAAATATAAGAAAGAGACCCTTTTGGAGGAAGATATGTTCACACGCTCGTCACTTATCTGCTTGATTATGTTTTTAGTATCGTGCTCTTCTACTAAGCCCCTCCCCGAGCCGCAAACTATGACTCGCACTGAGTACATCGAGATCAATTACAAGATGCAGCCACATATCAAGAAAGCTAAAGAGTCCCTACCTTACGCTAAGGATAAGTATTTACGTGGTTTAAAGGACGGCGAAAAGATGTTTCTCACAGTTAAATTATACGACCACGACAAGAGTTTTGAACAACTTGAGGTCGCTGTGGTGGATTGGTATGAAAACAGTATACTCGGAAGGATCTCCAGTCAGGTCTTCGTTTTGCAAAATTATCATCAAGGTGACTTGATAAACTTTACAGATGATAACGTTGTTGATTGGACGATAGTCAGATCCGATGGCACCTTTGAAGGCGGATATGTCAGAAAGTTCTTAAAAAGTTGTGGATCTAAAAAATTAGGGCACAGATAACTCTTACCTTTAAAAAAGCACCCCCTTTAAGGTTATTACTTGTTGATAAAGTTAACGGGTTAAGAAAAAGAAAAGTTTTTAAGGAAGACTCTTTGGAGGTCTGGTCGGGTTGAGCAGATTTGAACTGCCGACCTCTCGCACCCCAAGCGAACGCGCTACCAGTCTGCGCCACAACCCGACGACACATCGCAATTCTATAAAACAATACCCTTTAAAATACAAGCTACACCAAGTTTTTTACGTAGTTCTTTCAATAAGATCTCGATGAGTGTATCTTTTTTTGTTCAAGAAGATTCCGAATCTTTACTTTTCAAATAATTCTTCTTAGAATCCCCTTCACTTCGGTACTGATGTGGGCCTATAGCTCAGCTGGGAGAGCGCTTGACTGGCAGTCAAGAGGTCAGCGGTTCGATCCCGCTTAGGTCCACCAATTTTTTTTGCCACTTTTCCCCTCCCCGAGCCCCTTCCTTTCTACAATAAAATCATAATAAAAAGATTAGGTTAGATATATTAAGGAGCATTTGATCAAGCTCCGTTGATTATATTAAAATACATCTAATAAAAGATATTTTTACTTGCGTTCTTTAAAAAAATTGCTGTGGTAGATCTGCGTTTAGAGGTCACTCCTCAACGATTACTGCTAAAAACTATCGTTAAATATATCACTATCAGAAACTTCCTATCACCCTCCTCTCTATAATATCACCTTAACAACTCTCGTTTTCCGTTAAACACAGTGATGGTTGGGAAGAAACAGCTCATACTAAGTATAAAGGTTGTTTTACAATGTTTTATAAGAGTTTGTTTCTTATTCCCCCCCCTGCACACACGTAAGTAGTAAAGAAAGGAACGTACGCACCATGTTACTACAACTTATCTGTGACTTTGCCATCAAGGTCATCCACCAGAGCCAAGCTAGAGTTGATGCACTTTGTCGTTTTTGCGGCGGTGAAGATGATATTCTACTTGGATTTAACGAACTGTACATTCAGACCGTTATGTTTTTCGCCTTAATTCAAGCAGTTGTGCTGACATCTGCTATTAGAAGCGAAAAGGGGATTTTCCGCACTGTGATGTTTACGATCTTTATCGCGTTGTTCGCGTTTTTTCCAAGCATCATAATTTACAGCATTCCCGTCACGGTAATATTCATCATTCTCACACGAAAAAGAATTGATGCTTAACCGTCCTAAGGGAATGCTCGATTCGTCCTCATAATGAATACTGAATGCAAAAAAGGAGGGAGTACAAAAAGGCTTTTTTACTACGGTATGATGCTGTTACTCCCTACCATTTTTTCCCTTACATATAAAATTTAAAAACTATAACTATCGCTAAACCCTCTTCCGCTTCTTCTTTTTCCTTACATACAAAATTCTAAAAACAATACTTGCCGCTAAACTCCCTTCCGCTTCTTTTTCCTTACATACAAAATTTAAAAACTATAACTATCGCCAAACCCTCTTCCACTTCTTCTTTTTCCTTACATACAAAATTCTAAAAACAATACTTGCCGCTAAACTCTCTACCGCTTCTTTTTCCTTACATACGAAATTTAAAAACTATAACTATCGCCAAACCCTCTTCCACTTCTTTTTTCCTTACATACAAAATTCTAAAAACAATACTTGCTACTAAACTCCCTACCGCTTCTTCTTTTTCCTTACATAAAAAATAAAGAGGATGCTTTTTTAAAAAGAGATAACTTGCGCTTTTCCACCATTAAAGACGGTGTAGCCTTTAAAACCCACCGCCTTAAGTTGTTCAAAGATTATCTCAAAAAAAGCTGCGATATCTGCAGCACGGTGTGCATCGGATCCTACTGTAATCAACTCTCCACCCAACTCTTTATACCGTTTAATAATATCAAAATTAGGATGCGGAGTGTTTAAGCCGTAAAGAAAACCAGAAGTATTAATTTCAATCCCTTTACCACGCTCAATAAGAGCCGTTAAAACTTGATCTATCAGAGTAGCATACTTTGCGTATGAATATCCCTCATTTTTATGCGGCGCATAACGCACAATGTAATCAAGGTGCCCGTAGACATTAAATCCGGAAAAGGCTTTAATATTTTCAACGATAGATTGAAAATAACGCGTAATGACCTCTTCTTCACTTCTATCTCTCCAGAAAGATCTCTCATACGGATCCCGCATATCCAAAAGGTGTGAAGAGCCGATAATAAAATCAAAGTGATATGCGTTGATTAAATTGCTATACCGTTCTGCAAGGTGCGGCACTAACCCCAACTCAATTCCACGTAATATCTCGATCTTTGCACCATAGATACCCCTTAACCTATCAACTTCTGCAAAATACGCTTCTAGATCAGTTTCAAATATTACACCCTCATCTAACGGATAATCGTAATCAATATGCTCTGTAAAACAGATCTGTTCTAAGCGTAGTTCAATAGCACGCTTAACCATATTTTCCATCGGTTCCGTACTATCCGCAGAAAAGTTGGTGTGCAGATGATAATCAACCTTTATCGACATCTCGTTGTCTCTCCCCTTTACACATACCCACAAGGCATAAAAAAACGCGGACTATGCCGCGTTTCTCCTACTTTCAAAATTAAAGAGCTTTATAGCTGCTCGCTACTACGATCTAAAAGGCATCAGACCTACATTCTGCGCACGTTTAATCGCCTTAGCGATCTTCCTCTGATTATAAGCTGTTAATCCTGTTAAACGACGCGATAGAATCCTGCCTCTTTCACTAACGAAACGTGAAAGCACTGCTACATCTCTGTAATCTATGGTTTTGCTCTGATCCATTAAAAACGGATCCACCTTGCGATGACGTTTAAAAAGCTGCATCCTCTGAATAGGCGGCAGTGATTCTCTCTGACGACGCTCACCACCACTACCCGAAGAGGCTTTATTATCTTCCCAACTACTCGGCTTACCACGATCGAAGCAGACCTTCATCGGGCGACCGTTAATGACCTTACCATCTAACTCATCGATAGCCTTCTGAGCAGCTTCCTCGTTTGTCATCTCAACAAAAGCAAACCCCTTGGAGCGCTGGCTCTCTCTATCAGTCGCAATAACAACATTTACACAAGAACCAACCTTATCAAACATCTCTTTAAGAGTGTCATTGGTGACATCAAAATCTATATTACTAACAAATAATTTACTCTTCATCGTGTTACTTAATAATAAACAAAAAATAGCGACAAAACGCCTACATAGAGCGTAATCATATATAAGAGTATTAAAATAAAGTCAAGACAGGGCAGCCATCAAAAGCGATGCTAAGAGGTTGATTTCTATTAAAACCCCCCTACTTTTTCAAAACACGATTTTGCAACATAGAACACGGCGAATAAAAAAAGTAATTTAAAGAGAAAAGTTTGTGTTTTTCAACACTTAATCACCAATTCGTGCAGATTCTATCTTGACCTTTCTTAGTTTAAACAGCTAAAAGCTGTCTTGTGCCGAAATTGTAGAGATTTCTTGCACCTATCGATTAACTTCCCGTCTTTACGTTTTTCAATAGAGAGAAGAAAAGTATGAGTAATTCTTCAGCAGTTAATAGGTTTTCATCTGATCGTGAAGAAGATATTGATGCATCATCGCCCGTTAAACCAGAACGCAACCTCCTTGCCGCTGTATTAGCAAGAGCAATTTGCGATGCTTTCGGGACGGCGCATTGTGAGCGTCACGTCGTTCGCGGTGCCAGACAGTGGTTGTTCGGCAAGCTTACCCCAAAAGAGCCCTTTAGTTTCGCTTGGGTCGCCTTGCATTTAGATTTAGATCCGATCTCATTGCAACAGAATTTACACGGCTACGAAGCAAATCCTGAAGAGATTCAAGATCGCTTATCCCTCTTACGATAACTGTTAGCGAAAGTCACGTATTATCGTTAACTCTTTTAGGATTTAGAAGATCCCTTCTCTCTCCTGTAAAAAAGGAGAAGAAGGACTTTTTTCCTTTAGGCAAACCGTGCGGAAAAAGAAAGCTGGGATTTTTTTCCTTCGTGTAAGCCGTATAAGGTAAAAAACTTTTGTCCCTCCATGCAAACTATGCGGAGAAAAAGAAAGCTAGAGCTGTTTTCCTTAATGCAAGCCGTATAAGGTAAAAAACTAACGCAACTTTTTACGTAACCTTTCAAGGTCTTCAGGTGTACCGATATCTATAAAACACGCCTCTCCTTGATGCGCCGTTATAATACTTTGTGAATCTTTTAACGCCTCTTCATAAACTGGAAAGATTGAAAAATTGCCCTCAAAGTTTTGCATATATCGAAAAATTTTACTTGAGACACACTGCACACCCGTATAAGTTAACGGCTCTAACCCTGCTACAATAGGCGCACCTTCGCTCCACAGCCCTTTAAATTTATTATCACGATCTCTAAGAACACAACTCTTAGTCTGCTTATCAATAACCGCTAAAGTAGCAATGGCGGAGCTCTCTTGATGATCTTTTATCAACTTTACGAGGTCGAACTCTTCATAGGTATCACCATTATGCACTATAAAATCTCCGTCACCCTCAGATAAAAACTTCGCTGCGTTTTTTATCCCTCCGCCCGTTCCTAAGATCTCTTCTTCATAAAAAATCTGCACCTTTAATCCGTTAAAGACACCGTCGTTTTTAACGAAATCAGAAACCTGTTCAGCCAGATAGTGCGTATTAATGGCGAGATCGGTTACTCCCGCCTCTTTTAAGCGCTTAACAACACGTCCTAAGATCGGCACACCCGCCACATCAATCAAACACTTCGGGGTATGCGCCGTTAACGCACCGAGACGAGTTCCAAAACCTGCCGCTAAGATCATACCTTTCATAATAACACCTGAATATCTACAAAAACGTACTCACTACTGATCTTTCTGCCAGATCCAAGAAATCGCTAAAGCATTGGCGTACTCGTTCCATAACCAGCCGCTATGCGCTTTAATCCATTCCAACTTTACCTTAGGGTGTTGTTTCATCAACGTATAAGCCTCTTTAACCAGATCAAGGTTCTCTATTGCACCTGTCTTCCTCTTCCAACCAAGTTTTTCCCACCCTTGCGCCCACTGCGTTAATGTATTCACACACAGATTACTATCTGAATATATCGTTTCTTCACTATCCTCCGGCAACAACTTAAAAGCCTCTATTAACGCCGTCAACTCCATCCTGTTATTCGTTGTTTCTAAATCGTTACCACTTTTTTCAGCAACGATCTCACCCCCCTGCACCCAAACTACCCCCCAGCCACCTCGCCCTGGATTCGGACGTGCACTTCCATCTGTAAAAATCCCACTACCAGGCCCAGCAGGAGCGATCTTTTGCAAAACCTCCTCAGGTTTCAGATCAATAGAAGATGTTATTGAAGTCGATGGATATTTTTTCTGAGTAGTAACGCCACCTGTTTTTACACCCTTTTTAGGTGAATGCTCTCTACAATATTTGGGTGTCCAATTAGGATACTTTGCTAAAACTTCATCAGGAATATTAAATGTTTTAGAACATACTGAACAAACAAAGTGTGCCATCAAAACCTCACCTAAAAAAATCGCACGCTTTTTTCCTTTACATTAGATCTTCAATATTATCTCAATAAGGGTAAAAAACTTGCTACTTCTTTTTTCCTTTACCTTTTTTCTCTCCATCATTTCAACGAGAGGTCAAGACGTGAAACGATAAACGGATCATTAAACAAAGATTCTTTATTATACGTTAAAGGTTTAAACGTTACAGCAGAGACGACCTTTCCTCCTCCTTCATTAACGATACAGTGCCCCGCTGCTACATCCCACTCCATCGTCGGCGCAAAACGGGGATAAACATCAACCTCACCCTCTGCAACTTTACATATTTTTAAGGCGGAACCGTAACTCCGTGTTTGCGTAATCTTGTTACGCTCACAAAACTGCACCGTTTCTTGAGAGGAGTGAAACCTACTTACAGCACAACGTAACGTAGTCTGCCCTAAAGCTGCCCTAATCGAAACCTCTCCCTCTGCCGATCTTTTATAAGCACCACCACCCTTTTCTGCAAAGTAAACAACCTTCTGCGGTGGGATAGCGATCACCCCTAGAACGGGCTCACCCGCTGCAATAAGCGCAATATTAACGGTAAAATCACCCGTCCGTTTAATAAAATCTTTTGTCCCATCGAGCGGATCAACTAACCAAAAATGTGACCAGTGACGACGCTCTTCATAATCAACGGGATCTTCTTCTGAAAGAACGGGGTAAGCACTGATTTTGCGTAAACGCTCCGTAATTAAGGAATGCGAAGCTAAGTCTGCTGCCGTTACGGGAGAGGAGTCCGCCTTTAATTTGACATCAAAAGATCCACTCTCGTAATACTCCATAATCAGAGCGGCTGCTTCTGTCGCAATATGAACTACTTCTCTAACTTCAAGCGCACTCATAACGCCTCTTGTAGACGTTTTAAGGTATCCTCTTTCCCTAAGGCTACGATCGATTCAAAAAGGGGTGGAGTAACAGTTTTACCAGTTACTGCAATACGGATCACACCGAAAGCGGAGCCAAGATTCCACCCCTTCTCTTCAACAAGTTTTCTTAAACACGTTTCTACCGCCTCTACGGAAAAATCATCTAACTTACTTAACGCTTCAGCAACATCGTGCAGAATTACCTTAGCCGTTGCCTCATCCATCCCTTTCTTGAACATAGCTTTTGTATCACGCTCAATAACATCCTTAAAAAGAAAGTCCACCCGCTCTACTACATCCGGCAACACTTTAGCACGCTCCTGAACGTGTGGCGCAATCATCTCCCACCGTTTCAGATCTACCTTTAAGCCACTTTTTTCAATATACGGCAGAGCTCTCTTGGCGAACTCCTGCGGCGGCAAGGCACGGATATACATCCCGTTCATCCACAACAATTTTTCAACATCAAAAACACCACTAGCGGGATTTAAACGTTCTAAGGAGAACGCTTCAATCAATTCATCCCGATTAAAGATCTCCCTCTCATCTCCTGGATTCCAACCTATTAGGGTAACGAAATTAAGCACGGCCTCCGGCAAAAAACCTTTATCTCGAATAACATCGAGTGGCTCTGCACCGTGTCTCTTTGATAGCTTTTTACCATCAGGACCTAAAATTAAAGGAAGGTGACAAAAGTGCGGCGGATCCCAACCGCACGCTTTATAAAGTAAGAGGTGTAACGGCGTTGTTGAGATCCACTCCTGTCCACGCATAACGTGTGTAATCTCCATAGCGTGGTCATCCACAACAGAAGCCAAGTGATAGGTCGGCATGCCATCACTCTTTAACAACACAGGGTCTGCTAGTGGTGGTTCATCCCATGAAATCTCACCTAATGCCAAGTCTTGCAACTTAATATGCAGGCTATCAGGAATTTTAAAGCGCACCACATGTTTACTCTCAGCAGAAACGTGCCGCTCTCTGCAATAACCGCTATATCCTAAGTGCGATTCCTTGCGAGCCTCCTGCTCTGCCCTCTCTGCAGCGAGACGTTCAGCAGTACAATCACACCGATAGGCGTAACCGGCTGCGATTAACTCCTCCGCCACTGCTTTATACCGATCAACTCTTAAACTCTGCACGTAAGGCGCACTAGCACCACCAAGTTGCGGTGCCTCATCCCAATACTCTCCGATCTTTTTCAACTCTTCAACGGAGGGTCCTTCATCGATATTCAACCCCAACCACTGCAAAGATTCAATGATATATCTTACAGCTCCTGACACTAACCTCTCACGATCAGTGTCTTCAATCCGCAACAGAAATTGTCCACCATGTTTACGCGCAAAAAGCCAAGCAAAGATAGCGGTTCTAAAATTACCGATGTGCGCGAACCCTGTCGGACTCGGCGCAAAACGCACTCTGACCATATTTTATTCCAAAAAAAATAGTAAAACTGAGATGCAAGGATAGTTTAAAGGGCTCTAACTGTCGAGTGGGAACCCTCCTCACCTAAAAAGTCTCCTAAAAAAAGAGCACTACCTTCTTACTCTGCCAACTCACGAGAAAAATCAGGTAAGGTTTCATCTCTCGACCCTAAAACACCGATAATATCGCCACTTTTACGAAGAGATGAGAGGTAAGGCGGAATATCGCTACGCTTTTCAAAATAACGTGCCTGCGGAATTTTTAAAACTATTTCATCAACTAAATCTTTGGATGAGATATCTTTAGGTAGCGGCACCACCTTGCCATCGACAAGATTAGCTGTGCCTCCAACGTAATATATTTCAGGCATAAGTAAGATATCATCCTTATCGAGTAGGTGCGAAAAAACTTCAACGTACCCTTCACGCATCATCTTTGTCGGTTGAAAACCGTGAGGTTGAAAGATAATTATCAAACGCCTACCAAAACTTTTTAACGTTTCCAAAGTAGCTCGGATCTTAGCAGGGTTGGAGGCGAAGTCATCAAAAACCATAATTCCGTTCTTATCACTAACGAGCTCTAAACGTCGCTTAATCCCTTTAAATCCCGTCAAGGCTTGCGCCGCCTCTTCTGCAGCAATCCCTAATAGTGAACACGCCGCAACTGCAGCCAGTGCATTAGCGAGGTTGTGTTTCCCTAAAACTTGCAGATTTAACGTCACACTTTTAGGTGTAATATCTCCTTTATCTTCAAGTCCGAAAGTACGCACGTTACGAGCTAACGGCAAGAGAGCGAGAGAGTTAACGCAGTCAGCATTTAGCACAACGCCTTCTTTGGCATGACTGATAAAGTGTCCGAAGATCTCCTTTAATTCGTCCAATTCAAAGTGATCAAGTGAAATATTAGTTAATACACCTATGGAAGCAGGACAAAGCGCTATCACATCGTTCATGCCGTCACTTTCATCCGCCTCAAAAACCATTAAATCTGCGGCACCATTCCTGATATTACTATTATTGTTGAGCATAATAGCGCCGTTAATAATAGTAGGGTCTCTTCCCAACTCTGTTAGAATATGCCCAATCATAGCGGTAGTTGTTGATTTTCCACCCGTACCACCGACAGCGATATTACATTTACCCTCTCCCTGACAGATCTCAGCCATTAAAGCGGGACGTTTCTGAATAGGGATCCCTAGCTCTCTTGCTTTTTTTATATCAGGGATTGAATCTTCAACGGCACGTGTCACAACGACTTTTTCAAAAGAGGGATCTAAAGCGCTACCATCTTGTGGTACTAACGAGATCCCCTCCTGTTTAAGCACCTTGAAGAACTCTCCGTTTCGTCCCTGATCGTAAGAGCGATCCGAACCGTAAACGTCCTCTCCCCTTGCTGCTAAAAGCCTCGCCAAGGGACTCATCCCGTTACCGCCCACACCGCAAAAATAGATCTTTTTCTTAGGAGAAGGTGTCATATCTGTACCTTAAATATCATATAAAAAACCCTCATACTTAACATATAGCATGCTTAGCGACTTAACAAACGGAAAGGTTGGGGTGTACGAAAAAAAATTTTACGCTATGCTTAAGCATATGGATAGGACAAATAGTTTTTAGATCGACCCATACGTTTAACCCTATGGATAGGATAAAAAACTTTTAGATCGATTTTATGCGTTTAACTTTATGGATAGGATAAAAAATTTTTTAGATTAATTCATACGTTTAACTTTATGGATAGGACAAAAAATTTTCAGATCAATACACACGTGGTAAAAACCTATCTTTCAGGAAGTAGTGCCACCCTTCAATCTCTCTATCTTTTTATGCAGGAGAGTCAATTTGAACTCCTTCCCGATCCAGACCTTAAAGACTTCGCCCTCTCTTTTACGATTCCATCATCTGCATCAGACGGTACCATCACACACCTTGTGCCGTGTTTATCTCTTATCGGAGAGGGGGATTACAATTACTGTGTAACCCTTGAAGGGAGAAAAGGGGAAAGTATCTCACGCGCAACACTAACGGTGATCGGGAGAGGCGCTACCGAACTCTATACTCCGCCCGATATAGGAACCGGGATTGTAGCGGAGATTGATACCTTTATTCTTTCGACAAAGTTTGATTCTCTCGTTCTTACATTTCATGTAGATACCTCTATTTTAATGGCAGCACAGTATTGGCTCTCCTCTATCACCTGCAAGTATGAGCATCTCAAGAGAGAGCCTCTTCAAGTTATAGACGATCACTTTCAGATAACGTTCCCGCTCTTTAGTCAAAGAGATGTTCCCGAGATCGGGCTACGCATCTGCTCTCCGACCTCCACCGCCATGGTCTTGAACTACTACAAAAAACAGTGCACACCAAAAGAGGTGGCAGACCTCGCTTATTGTTGCGATCTTTACGGTGTCTGGCCAGCTAATATCTATGCCGCCTCTCGTTACGGTATCTTGGGGATGTTGCTATTTTTTGACACTTGGCAAGGTGCCTTGACTATCCTTCAGCAAGGCATCCCTTTAATCTTATCGATTCGATACGGCAAGGGGGAGCTCACAAATTGTGCTATTGAAAGAGAGGATAAAAATCCACTCGGACACCTCGTTGTTTTATGCGGCTACGAAGGTGAATACCTACTAGTAGCAGACCCCGCCGCACAAAACGTTACTAGCGTAGTGCGACGCTATCACACCTCAGAGCTGCTAAAGATCTGGCTAGAGAGAGCAGCCCTCGCCTATCTTCTCTGGAACCCTGCAGAAAAAGTTCCAGATCTAAAAAAACAGTTGTAAAAACGGATTGTTAGCACAGAAGTTTTATTTGCTTAATTATTTTTAGCTACTAAAATGCTACTTATGTCGATATTACATATATAAAATTGTAGTTGTAGGATTTTTTATGTGTGCAGATGTTGTAAAAGACCGTCGTAAAGGAGGAGACCCTCATCAAACTGCTGGACTTAACACCACTCCTAGTCCTGATCCCGCTAAGGAATCATTCTCCCCTAAAACCATCGCTCGTATTTCAGAAAACGGTCAAGAGATAAAGATCCATATAGGCTCCTCTTCCGTGTCATTTAAAAGAGCTAGCGGCACCCCTCCTACGGAACAAGAATTAAAAAAGATAAACGATCGACTCGCCTCCGTAGCAGACCCTAAAAAAATTCTTGCTGATGGTACTTTTCAAGCCATAATAAGAGAAGGTTCTTTCGCTATCTCGCGTCTTGAGGGCTCAAAAGAGGTGTCTTTAAAATTATCGGGGACTATTGATAAATCCGTATACGGTGGAATCCCTCTTGCCGATTCCCTTTACATCTCAAATGCAACTATGGAAGGGCCAGGCAGTATGATTTTTAGTGGCAAAGATATCACTTTTGAAAAAGTGATTTTTAAAGGCCCCTTTGGGCTAGCTCTTAATAACGCAGAGAAAGTCCATTTAAAACATTGCGGCTTACCTAGAGCACTTAGACATGGAGATTCTGAAGAAACTAGGATTCAGAAACGTAAAAATGCACTCACATTTGCAGGTAAAACAGAAGCCCTTGTTGTTGAAGATTGTCGCGGGATGCTCAATCAATCGATGCTCACCACCCAAAAGATCTCTTTTATAGAAAACAGCCCAAATGGTGTGATACTCCTTTCTCCAGAAGCTATCATTGAACGTTTTGGAGGGACTGCTTTTAAAGGTAAAAACGCCCCTGAAATGGGGGAACATATACTTGAACAAGGACGCGCTAAAGATAGAGAACTCTCTGAAGCTTTAAATAATAGCGAAGAGAGGAGGGCAGGAGAAAAGCTCTTAGTTAAATTAAGCCGTACCCTTGAAAGAAGAAGGAGGGTGATCGAAAAACTGACGGAGTTTCAAAGGATCAATAAATATAGAAATGTATTTGGTATGCCCGTAGAGAGATTATCATCTAAAGTTGCGCAGTTCGTTATAGACAACATTGAAAAAAGGATTAAAGAGGCTCAAGCAACTTTTGCCAAAACATCAAAAGAGCTGGTTGAGATAGAGAATAAACGGAGGGGATTTCTTGCTCGGTCACAAGGCGAAGAATCGTGTCAAATATGTAAAAACGCATTCGTCAACCCAGAGGGAGGGGTCACTTATATATCTTCCGACGAAGTCCGTAAACTTTCGAAAAGAGAACAACTCACTCCAAAAGAATACACTATAAAGTGGCTGAGTGATTATTTTGCTGCCAAGTCTCTTCAAGAAAAAGAGCCACTTCTTGCTGAAAAGATAATAGATGATCTCTTTCGTAAAATACACTCGAGGGGCCGCCAGATGGAACCGTATCTAAACCTCTACTTAACTAAAGAACAAAAAGCTACCTTAATAGATGATTATAAGAAATACTTGGCAAACCGTAGAAATAGAAATAAATAATTTTTAATACTCTTTAATATCTTTTTGCTAAGAAAGAGATAAAGTGCTTCTTGCAAAGGTTCTGCAATAATCTTACGTATAGCTTTACACAAAAATTATTACACCCTCGATAAAGTTAAAAACCTTTTTCCACCCCCCCGTCTTTAAGTTTTAACACCGTAAATTTTTACTCTTCAAAACATCTACAACAAGAAATAACCTAATAGACACAATCAAATTTTAATGTTCCTAATATTTTGCAGAATTTGTTTTTCACCGATTGCATCTGAAAAGTTACGTATTCTTCACTCCCCCTGCCCTCTTTTCTATGAACCTTAATTTATAAAGGTTTCAACTTCAAAATTATTTACAGCACCACTTACTTTAAAACTTCTGCAGCACAAGCTTTATTCCAATAATTTAAAGTGTAAGAGTGATCCGTTTCATTAAATGATAAACTACAAAGGTGTCCTGTTTTAACCTTACCGTGATTTAAAGCAATCTCTTCAGGAATTACATCCAAAAGCTCTAAGAAAAATCTGATACAGCCGTTACTACTTACAATTAAAACTTTATCATCAACTCCATAAGTCATAGTAAGCTCTTTTGCAAAGCTATGTATCGCTGCTCTAATCTCTTCTTTTAAACTGCCCCACACACCGACTTCAGGCCAGGTGCCCTCTTCTTTCCACCCCTTCAAAGCACCTTCACCACCTGCAGCGATAATTTCACCATCACTCTTACCGCCCCAAACGCCGTAATCGATCTCCGTTAGACGTTTTTCCGTAATAGGAGCGGGAATGCCTAGTAAGTTTGTAATGATCTCTGCAAAACGTCGCGTGCGGTGTAACGGCGCACAATAAACCGCTGCTAACGAAATACCCTGCAACTCCTGCGCTACCCCTGCAGCTTGCGCCTCCCCTTCCAAAGTTAAAGGTAGGTCTTCATTTCTTCCAACCCAAACGATCTTATCCCCTTTTGAAAAAGTATTACCGTGTCGTGCTATAATTAATTCCATACAACCATCAAGTATAATTTATGATCTTTTTAGCGGCGGTGTCTTAACACAATTCGCCCTCTCTTAAGATAATCTCTTCCGCTTTTTTAGCATCCTGCGGAGTATCAACAGCACAGTGCGTGCGTCCACAATAATCAACCTCAACAACTTTTAGTGAGATTCCAGCTTCTATCCACCGTAACTGCTCCAACTTTTCAAGCTCTTCCAAGCGCCCGACAGGTAAAGTCATATACTCCTCCAGAGCCTCCAAAGTATAAGCATACAATCCGATATGCCTAAAGACAGGCGAAGTTTCAGCATCATCAATTGAACGTTCAAACGGTATCACAGAACGCGAAAAATAGAGCGCACAGTGCTTCCTATCAAATACCACTAAGGTGCCGCTACTATTTCCCGCTGCTTTTGCCTCTTGTAAATCCGTAAGTTGTTGTCGCGATAGCCTAACCGCTGGAGTGGCTACGGAAGTCCCTGTTTGCATCTCATCAATCAACGCATCCAAGATCCATGGTGGCGTAAGAACGGCATCACCTTGCAGATTAATCACTGCATCAGGCTTAATAACTAACTTCTTAGCCGCTTCTAAGACCCGCTCCGTTCCGTTACTGCAAGCGGGATCTGTCATCACAACTTCAACACCGATCTTTGCAACAAACTGAAAGATCCTTTCATCGTCCGTTGCTACACAAACCTCATCCGCCTTCGCCCTATTTGCGATATTTATAACACGCTCCAATAACGGCACCCCACAGATCGGCACTAAAGGTTTGCCTGGAAAACGTTTGGAGCCGTACCTCGCTGGAATAATTATCGCTGTTCGCATTAAGTTTTTACCTCCCTAGCTGCCTTTTTACCTTTCGAAAACGTGGAGCATTGATCCCTTACACAACTTTTTTCCTCTCCGAGATCTTTACCTACTTTTAGCTGCCTTTTTTACCTCTCGGAAACATGGAGCATCGATCACTCACACACCCTTTTTTCCTCTCCGAGATCTTAACCTCCCTAGCTGCCTTTTTACCTCTCGGAAATGTGGAGCATTGATCACTTACACCTTTTTCCTCTCCGAAATTTTAACCTCCTTTAACGGCTTTTTACCTCTCGGAAACATGGGGCATTGTTCACTTACACTCCCTTTTTTCCTCTCCGAAATTTTAACCTACTTTAACAGCCTTTTTTTCTCTCGAAAACGTGGAGCATTGATCACTTACACCTTTTTCCTCTCCGAAATTTTAGCCTCCTTTAACAGCCTTTTCTGCCATCTCTCTAGCGCGTATACCCTGCTCGTCAGTAAGTCTCAGTTGACACTTGATGCGTTTTGCTAAACGCTCTTCATACTTACTAACATTATTATCCGTTATTATCACTTGCCAGACCATTGATAAAACAAGGACTCGTTGTTCTTCCGTAAAGTATTGATTGAGACACTCTATAAACTCTCCGATCTTACTGCCATCACCATCACTAGCGGCCGCAACAGCCGTTTCAACCAGTTCAGGAACATCTTTCTCATCAATGCCGAACGATCTAGTTAATGCCTGCACCACGGCAACCCCTTCACTTTTATCTATTACTTTATCGGAAGCTGCTATCTCAACAAGTAAAACTGTGGCAGCGATATGTAGGTCTGAAGAGGTCGGTGCTCCGTGTTGATCTACAAACAAATTCACCTCTACCTTTTTGTCACTCGGTGCTTTAAAAAAATCCTTAATTTTATTAAACATAATCAATCTCTCCAGAAGATAAACTTATTATAAAAGTAGCTCTTTTTTTTAAACATCCATTAAACCACCTCATATAACAATGCCACAAGCTTTAAGATGGAGCCAAGCCCCCACTTTTATCCTTAAAAGAGGAAGTATGCCACTAACTCCCGCTATTTCTAGGCATTTCAAGCAACAAGGTCTAAAGAAAGGGTCAGGGGATTTACTTTTATAACCTATTTTTTATCTGAACCTCTTAACTTGGGGCGTTTCCCTCGCGTGATTGTCGTTGTAAGATGGTGCAATATGACTACATCTCGACCACTAACAGATTTAACGAATAATGTCTCAAAAATAAAGGCAACACTTGAGTCATCTATTGAGGCGTGTCTTGCGTCGACTGTTCAGATTCGTGGTAGTTTCCCCTCTTCTTTGGATGTTATTAATAAGATTAGTCGGCTATCGGGAGAGTCTGATTTAAATGCACTGGTTGATCTGATTTCATCGGATCAGATCTTGGCTCTACGCACCTTAGCCATCTCAAATTACAGCTATTACCGTCCTCCAACACCGATCTTAACAGTTAGTGCGGCTGCTAATCATTTCGGAGTGCAAAAGTTACTGGAGCTGGTCTCAAACTTAGCAGAAAACAAGAACTTTAACTCTTTTTATCTGGGGCGAGCCGTTGCCTCCACCATGATGCAGCAAGCGCTTATCGCTGGGAATGTTGCAAAAAAAGTTATCTCTATCCTTGCGCCACAATATAACGTTGCTGCTGAAACATACCTCTTTAGTTCGTTAATTAACGCTTATCCGTTGATGTTGGCATCCTTTCAACCTTTGGCATACAGTGCGCTCTGCTTGGATTGTTTGGATGATCACAACCTCTTTGCTATGCAATTTAAAGAGTTAACGGGCAAATCTCTCGGAGCGAATGCCGCCATAGTTGCAGGACAACTCGGACTACCCAAACTATATCACGACTTAGCGATTCAATATGACTTAGCATCAACGCGTAGCTTCGATATGTCGGCAAAAACTCTTGCGCCGGAACAGGCTATTGCAACCTCCGCACTAATAGCAGATCTAATCTCTCATGAGCTGTGTTACTTCACGGGCATTCAAGGTATTCAATCACTCTTACGTTACCTTGAAAAAGAACTTGGACTGAACTTATCACAACTGGAAGATATCCTTGCAACGGTGCCTGATGCCTATATAGAACACACCGATTTTCTCGGGATAAAACCGTTACGACTTCCGGAATACCTGATCTGGTTTTCTCCGATAGAAGAAACTGTTGTCGGATTATGGCAAAAAAAGTTGCCGAGTATCAATGAAAGGATCGGACCATTCCTTTATGAATTGCGTCAAACTATGGCGAACTCTCCTAGCAATCAAGGCACCTTTGCACACGCTGTGCACTGCACCCTTAACGCTTTGGTGCGCGGACTAAACTTTGACCGTGCCGTGTTTTTCGCAGCAGATAGCACTAAAAGTGTCCTTTCTATAAATATGGCGTTCGGAATAAAATTATTTGAACCGTCAAAGATAAAGCGCTTCATTACGGATTCAGATAATACCACCATGCCCGACATCCAAGCTTTTAAACAACGCAAACCTGTTTTTATGGGAGAGCCCGTTTTCGCTGATAGTTGGCCCTTCGTAGCCTTCCCTGTTGTTTGGAAAAACGAAGTTATCGGTGTCTTCTATGCCGATAAGATTAGAAGACCAAACGGAGATGCTTTATTACCGCAAGAAGAGATCGCTTGTATCGCCATCTCGGAAGAGTGGCAGGATATACCAGCTAAAATAACTTAATAGCGAGATCTGCTACATCATTTAACTCTTCAAAATAACTTTTAATATCACCGTGCAATGACGGTAAAACTCCTTCTAAAAGATCCTTCTGTTCGATAAAAAGAGTTTGCAGACGTGAGTTTAGCGATCCATCTAAATTAAGCATGGTTATAATATAACTTCCAAGCTGACTTTCCAGTTGTGTTAAATCAATACCATTAAACTTTTTACCCCTTACCCCTAAAGGGAACTTACGGTTTTCATGCGCTTCCCAACCTTTTTTTAACTCCGCTATCCCCGTCATATCTATCTCACGACAATTCAAGACAATTTTAAATAAACACTTCCCTCTGATATTTTGCATTACTGAGCTAAATCAACACAATATAGAAAAATATATAGCACGCTACATCACTCCCCTACTTTTTCTTGTAGTAAAATTTCTTATCTCCAACAAATAGATATTAACCTACCAAGAGATATTCACTACCTACGCCATAACCGCCTAAATTTAAACTTTTTTCGTAGGAATAGGCAGGGGCGGGAACGGGAATTTAGGAAAACAACTGAAGCATAAGCCGTATAATCTTTGATTTTATTCAACAAGGGGATGTTTTTGTACAAAACCTCCTCTTTATTATGCTCTTTAAAAGTTGTGAACCTTCTTTAAAAGTTGGTTCCTTTATGATGGGTATCAGCAATACAATAAAGGGTTTTGTAGTATTTGACTAAAACTCGAATGCTATGAATTTTTTATACCTAACACTTTTTAGAACTTCAGATGTTTACGTGTTGCATAGGGATAGATAATCTTAAACTATGCAATCTGGAGATGTCGATTTAAACGAGCGTAGCAAGTGAGTAATGATGCAGGTAGTGGTGTAGATAAAAACACGCTAGATCTTACACAACGATTAGGAAGTATCACTAAAAAGTTTAGGGCGTTGCCTAAGGTTGTTCTACTTCTGATAAAGACTTAAGCAAAACTTAAGCAAAATCTGATCAAGAAATCATTAGGGAATTATTATAAGAAATAATATCAAAACTTACTCTAAGAAGAGAGGAGAAAGTGGATATACCTATTACAACTACGGCTAAAATATCCAGTTAAAATATTAAACTAAAATACCAAATAAAAATGCAAATCAGTAGTCAGACACTTTAGGCAACGCTCTTACTTTTTACTTTTGTTTCTTCCTGAAACGGGTAGGAGTGGCAAGTTCCTAAATGAAAATGAAAGGAATAAAATGATGAAAAAGAAAATCATCACTATTGTGGCAGGCATCGCTGTTATTCTTGCTTTCGTTGGCAACGCCTTCGGACAAGGGGGTCGCCTCCTCCAACGATTCGTGGGAGAGGCGGCACCCTATGTGGCAAACTATGTGCCATCCTATGCGTACAGCTGTCCGACTGGGAATTGTCAAACGGCAACCTATTCGGTAGGACAACCCATCGGGTACGTACAGCAGCCAGCACCCGCTACGCCGCAACGAGCAGGTGTGGCAATCGCCGCGCAGCAGGCACCACCATCGAAAGGAGCTAAAGCACTTAATACGTCAGAAGCGCCGTCAACTAAAGCACCTAATACGTCGAAAGCGGCGTCAAAGGGCGCAAGAACCCCTGCCGATCATATGGCAACTCCCCCTTCTCCCACTGAAGGGACTTGGGGAGGAAACCCTGTCATCTTCAATGGAGGAGCTTCTGCTGAAGATGGGGGTACCGTTCCCATTGCAGAAGACGAGGAGAGAGTGGGCAATTGCGTTATCGCTGTCAAGTCTTTCACGGATGGGGATGGGAAAGGAGGAAAGTACCTCTTCCTCTCCACCGGAGTTGTCGTCATTATCGGCGACGAAGGGGTCTCGAAAAAAGACCTCCGCAGCAGCATTTCGGAGAATTGGGAGGCTATCTGGACAGAACAAGGCACCGCGGAAGATCTCTCTCTTCCTTGGAACTTTTCTGCACGGAATATCCGCGGAACAGAGACGTTGACCATCGGGGACGACGGATCTTTCGTCATTTCCAAAGTACAACCTTCTGAACCGACATCCGAGACGGAGACGCTTGAGCTACCCTTTGATCCGAATGGACACAGGGTAGTCATCATTCTCTCTCCTGGAGAGGAGGCTAAAGGAGAACCCACGACAGTTCTCTTTTCTGGTTACGCCATCCCCTTCTAAGGTCGATTCCAGAAAGAACCACCACTCCGTAATACGCGCGTGACGGTTCTTCCATACCTTTGAACGACTAAGAAAGATAGGTATCCCCAAGTCTTGACGAAGGTTACACTTCTCAATGCTTTTGCTGATACCTGTCTTCCTTTTTAGGAGGTTTTTTAACTAGATAATATTTATTTTATTTTTTTAGGGTTTTAATTATGGCAGGTGCAGGTTTATTTCAAGGCATGGCAGCACGAAGAGCAGCGCGAGCAAACTTCTCAGTAACAGCAGAATATCCAACAAGACAAAGACAATATTCCGTCACACCGCAACAAATAGGTGCGGCAACATTACATACAACAAATGGAGAAAGCCTTCGTGCTGATGCTCAAAGAGAGCTGTCTTCTCAAAATTCTTTTACGGCTAACACAACTTTAGCGCAAACTCGTCCAACAGTTACTGTAAATTCAGTAAATACACCTAATACAGGTGCTACTTCAACGACTCCTCAAAATGCGACTCCTCAACATGAAAATAAACTTACTCCTACTCCAATAAATGTTCAGATCCCAGGTCAGACTGGCACCTACCCACTTACTGCCTTTAAAAATTCAACGGGTGAAATCGTGTGTTACGGTCCAAATAGCCAAGGAACAAATGCACACATTGCAGATCAGTTAAATAGCAAGCTATATACAGAAAGTGTGCGAACACAAGCAGGAGACGACATATTAAGATATGACACAAAAAAAGTTGTTAATATAAGACCCTCTGATAATCCAAAGGCTGATTATACACTTCCTGTTACACAATACACCAGAACACTATCTGACAGATCTGTATTAACATTTTATGGAGCTGCACCAGGTGGCGTAAATCAACATATCGCAGATAAATTAAATACAGCATTACTATTTAAGCAAATTGAACAGGATGCAGCAAAGCAGACAAATACAGGTCAACAAACTCAAGCGCCAAGTGAGAGAGAGCAGATAAGTACAAGCCAACAACCTCAAGCGGAAGCAGCAACTCCTAATCCAACAACGAAAGATAAAACAGAGCAGACAAATACAGATCAAGCGGAAAAACTTAATACGGAAAACGTAACGTCAACGAAAAAGGCTGATCCGAGCAAGCAAATGGCAAGTAAGCCAACTTGGCCCCATGAGGATACAGCAGATACCGCCGGTCCTAAAGAGCAACCTAAACCCACTGCAGCAACGCAAAATGAAGATCAAAAACCTCAAACGGAATTAGCAAATTCCACTACAGCAACGCAAGATAAAGCTCAACAACCTCAAGCGGGAGCAGCAACTCCTAATCCAACAACGAAAGATGAACCTCAACAAACTCAAACGGAATTAGCAAATTCCAACACAGCAACGCAAGATGAACCTCAACAAACTCAAGCGCTAAGTGAAGCAACGCAGGCAAGTACAAGCCAAAAACCTCAAACGGGAGCAGCAACTCCTGATCCAGCAACGAAAAAAAGTGCGGCTTCAGAAAAACAAGCTCCTAAAGAGAACAACTCCACAGCAACTAGAAAAAAGAGTGATGGGATATCTCAGAACAAAGCAAGAAGCACCGAACGACCCAGTGTGATGGATCGGGCTAGAAATATGGTACAAAAGGGCATGGAAACTACAAAACAGATCGCAGAGGCTGGGGGAGAAGTCATAAGTACTCTAAAAACGGGCATAGATACTGTAGGAAGCCTCATAAATCACGAGCCATGGGCAGGAAGGATTCTGAAAAGAATCGGAAATACTGCTAGGTCTAACATCTCCCGTTTTAAAATACCCTTCTAGGTGAAGGGGAACACTAAACCTACGCCATAACCGCCTAAATTTAAACTTTTTTCGTAGGAATAGGCAGGGGCGGGAACGGGAATTTAGGAAAACAACTGAAGCATAAGCCGTATAATCTTTGATTTTATTCAACAAGGGGATGTTTTTGTACAAAACCTCCTCTTTATTATGCTCTTTAAAAGTTGTGAACCTTCTTTAAAAGTTGGTTCCTTTATGATGGGTATCAGCAATACAATAAAGGGTTTTGTAGTATTTGATTAAAACTCGAATGCTATGAATTTTTTATACCTAACACTTTTTAGAACTTCAGATGTTTACGTGTTGCATAGGGATAGATAATCTTAAACTATGCAATCTGAGATGTCGATTCAAACGAGCGTAGCAAGTGAGTAATGATGCAGGTAGTGGTGTAGATAAAAACACGCTAGATCTTACACAACGATTAGGAAGTATCACTAAAAAGTTTAGGGCGTTGCCTAAGGTTGTTCTACTTCTGATAAAGACTTAAGCAAAACTTAAGCAAAATCTGATCAAGAAATCATTAGGGAATTATTATAAGAAATAATATCAAAACTTACTCTAAGAAGAGAGGAGAAAGTGGATATACCTATTACAACTACGGCTAAAATATCCAGTTAAAATATTAAACTAAAATACCAAATAAAAATGCAAATCAGTAGTCAGACACTTTAGGCAACGCTCTTACTTTTCAGTTTCTTCCTGAAACGGGTAAGTGGCGTACTAGGCATTTTTCATGAGGAGAAATATACCATGAAAAAGACCAAAAAAAAGTGCTTTGCTCTTTTGGCAAGGCTGGCGTTTACCATCGTGTTTATCATCGTATTTGTCGGTGCGGCGCAATACTATCTGAAGGACCACTATCTGAAGGACTACCCCTTCATGAGAGAGTTCACTCCGTCGCGGTCTAATATGGCTAGCACCCCTAAATCAGCGGAAGCGCCTTGGAACTACAACTTCTGTTTCACTTACAATCCTGTCGTGGGGAAAAAGAACGACGTCAATCGTCGAAAATCTTCCCTGCGTGATGAGGATTCTTCTTCTAACTCGATCCCTATCGTTTTAGACAAAGAAGTGCCTGGTCACATCTTTATCGCCGTTAGAAGCGTTGATGGATTGAACTATTTCTTCCACGGTCTCTCCTATCTCGTTATCATCGGCGACGAAGGGGTCGATTCAAAGACTCTTCGTCACAAAGTTTCCTCCAACTGGAAACAGATCTGGACCGAAGATGGATTGCCAAAAGATTTTTCTCTTCCGAGAAATTTCTCTGCGCGGAGCATTGATGGGACGGAGGAATTCGTACTCAAAGAGCAGGAATCGCCTGAAGAGTGCCTCAAATTCGTCATTTGCGACTTGCCACCTTCGGATCCTACATCCGAAACGGCAACGCCTGAGCTCCCCTTTGATTGGCACGGGAAAAGGGGACTTCTCATTTACTCATTGGGAAAGAAGGGCGAAGCTGAGACGCTAGAGGTCTTTCGTGGTTTTTTCCCGACCGCTAACGGATCGATCCCAGAACAAACCACCACCCCGTAATACGCGCGTGACGCTTCTTGCGTGCCTTTGAACGACTAAGAAAGGTAGGTATCCCAAGATTTGATGAAGGTTACTCTTCTCAATGCTTTTGCTGATACCTATCTTCCTTTTTATAAGATATTTTTAAACTAAGTAATTTCTATTCTTACCCTTTGGGGGGTATCGATTATTATCTCCTAAAAAAAGAACTTTCATCTTATAGGCAAAACTTTTTTGTGATTTACGTAACTATAACGTAGCAATATTGTTATAACCAATTGGATTTTTTAAAAAATTAACGATAAAGCAGATCAACTCTACACCACCTTAGCATACGTATATGAGCAGGCTGGGATCAATACCACCATTCAAGGACAAGTCCTCACCCTTTAGGGACAACTGAGCGGGCTGCAACTGAAAAAGCGAATCAGTTAGGTTTATACGAAGGTTAAAAGCACACCGTTACGGCTTTACGGTTTAGGAGTTCTTTTTGGAGCGTAAAAATGAGTCCTCTACTAACTTTATAATAAACAGCACTCCGTTAAAGGCAGATACATCTTCTTTTGCTGACAAGAGGTCGAGTTGAGAAATTAGATCGCTTTTTAAGGTATAAACCCCCTCCTCAAGATCCTTTTGTGATGCACCGTAAGTAGCTTTTTTATTCCGTTTATCACTACTTAAGGGACGACCCTTTAACTCTCCATTACTATCAATAAAATCGTCAACTACCTGAAAATATTGACCAAGTTTATATCCAAAACTCTTACAAAGAAGAATTGTTTCAGAAGATTTCCCTGCAAAAATAGCTGCAAGCGCTGCCGCCGCCGCAAACAAACCGCCCGTCTTGCCTTTATACATTTCAAGGTAGTTCTCGCTACCGTTCATATCGAGTTGTTGACCGTTACACAGATCCATAAAAGCAGAGGCAAGTGTTTCTACCATTAATAAACGGCGTTCCTGCGGGAGATCGACCCTCGCAAGGTGCGTGAAGGGAAAAACCGATAAGACATCGCCGCAAAGTATCGCCGTAGCTTCATCAAAAGCACGGTGACAAGCAGGTCGCCCCCGTCTGACATCGTCATCATCCATAGCAGGTAAATCATCATGCACCAAAGACCCCGCATGAATATATTCAACAGAAACAGCAGCCGGAATAAACTTTTCCACATCCGAACCAAAATCATCGCATAAAAAAGCAGAAAAAAGGGGTCTAATCCTCTTTCCCCCTGGAAACATTACATATTTTATAGCATCAAGAAGTGGAGAAACAAAAAAAGTGCTCTCTATCTGTAACGCCAACTCACGTTCAATCATCTGAAGATACTTTTGAGCACTATCCTGTAACACCACTCCCCCCTAATAACCAACACAACAAAGAATAAAAATAAGGATTAAACACGTCGCCTAATACACCCCTCCATAAGAGGCACCCTCAGGCACACCTCCAAACATCAAAAGCGACTCCCGCGCCTTCCCAACTAACGCCATGGAGCCAGCAACCACCAAATTTCCCCCCGCACTTAGCCCATCAAGTAGAGCTTCTTCATAACTTTCAAACACGCAATACTCTAAAACATCGTTTGTTTTTAAGTAGTCAGCTATACACTCCCCCTTTAAACTACGCTCTGAATTCACTTCGACTATATTCCATTTCACGATATACGGCATAAGTAGATCAAGCATGGCTTGCCAGTTTTTATCTGCAAAAACACCGAAAACGATATTGGCTTTATCAATATATTCAGATTCGAGAAATGAAATAAGTGTTTTTACTCCAGCAGGATTATGCGCCGAATCCAGAATCGCTAAAGAATCCCCCATAACGATTTTTTCCAATCTACACGGTACCTTACACGATTCAATAGCAAAAGAACACTCATCTACATTGGCACCTAAAGAAAGCGCCACAGCAGCCGCAACAGACATATTATGCGCTTGATGTTCCCCTTTTAAGGAAGGATTAAAGGTCATTTCACGATTAGAAGAATCAAAAAAGTGCACCTGACCAGTTGCACCACGCTCATAATTAAAATCCACACCTAAACAAGCAACACTAGCATTCCGCTTATCTGCAACAGCAAGAATGGCATCTCTAGCCTCCTGATCCATAGCACCTAAAACCACACGTTGCCCATTTTTAATAATAGCAGCCTTTTCTTTAGCGATTTTCTCTAAAGAATCGCCAAGAATCGCTTCATGGTCATAATCAATCGTCACGATTACTGACGCTTTCGGAGCTTTTAGAGTATTTGAAGCATCTAAACGCCCTCCTAAGCCAACTTCAACGACGATCCATTCCAAATTCTTACAAGCAACAAATGATGCCGCTGTTATCACCTCATGCTTTGAAAGGTTTACTCCAAGCGCATCAGCCCCATCTCTTACCTTTAAGATACACTCGGAAAGGTAGATATCGCCGATATCATGTCCATTTATTTTTATTCTTTCGTTAACTCTATTAAGGTGCGGAGAGGTTAATAAACCAACGGTGAAGCCAGAAAAATGTAGAATTTGGGCGACTGCTGTTGCAACCGACCCTTTTCCATTAGTACCTGCAATATGCACAGAGTATGGAATATCTTGAGGATTCCCCAAATACGCTAACACCCTTGAAATATTATCTAGATCAAAGCGCCCTACTCCGCTCCAATTCGGCAATCCTTCTAAATATGCCACCCCATCCAGATCCTCTAACGGGGATTCAGATAAATTTTCCATCAAAATTTACTCCCAATTCACGAGAGTGATTACTTCAGGGGTGTCCCACGGTGGGACACCAACGTACCATCACAGCAATTTCAACAAAAAACACTAAGAAACAAGCTTTCTAAACAGCTCTTGCAGATCTTCCTCAGAATAGAAGTCAATCACCAACTTTCCAGACTCGGAATTATTTGACGGACGAGATAACTTTACCTTTAAACCAAGAGATCGTTGTATCTCATCAGCGATTCGCGCATCTTCAGGATTACAAACCACCTCTTTTTTAACTTTTTTCAACGATTGCGGCTTTCTTCCCACAATCTGCTTCGCAATATCAGCCCTCGTCAGTTGATCTAACGATTCTAAATACTCCGCCCGCTCCTCTTCATCCTCAATTTTAGCTAAAAGCAGAATTTTTGATTCAGATGCACCGTTTCTCAAGGCATTTAAGAGGTCATCCGGCAGCTCTAACAGGTCTAAGCTCCTCTGAACCATACTTTTTGAGATACCGAGACTATCCGCCACTTCACGAATACTCATGGCGTGCGCTTCCTTAAGCACACTGATAGCATTGGCACGTTCAAGAGGCGTTAGATCGCTACGTTGTAAATTTTCGACCAACTGAATACTTAAGATCCTCGCATCATCGGAATCTTCCTCTTGGTCAATAATAGCCGGTATCGTAACCAATCCAGCTAATTTTGCTGCCCGCACCCGTCGTTCTCCAGCAACTAAGAGATAACGACCAGCTATTTTGGCAGGTTTTACCAAAATAGGGCTTAAAACCCCGTATTTTTCAATCGATGCAGCCAACTCTTGTAGCTTTTCATCATCAAAAATAACTCGCGGCTGATTAACATCTCTTTCTATCGCTGCAAGCGGAATCTCTCGATACGGAATACCGCTTTTTTCTCTCTCCGCTAAGGCTGGACCACCTAATAATGGATTATTTTGGAAAACAAATTTTTTAGCCATTCTACCTCACAATAAAAAACAGAGCAGCTTATTATAACACCCCTTACAAACCTCTGCGCTACATATCTTAAACCTTAAAAGAAAGCCACATTTGAAAAGCAACAAACTAACGTGAATTGTTATAAATTTCAGAACTCCAAGCTCTCTCTTATATACTATTATATATAATAGTATAAAATTGCCCCTACTTGGAGGTGTCCCACCGTGGGACACCCCTACTCCTCATCACCTGCATTAGCGCTTGTGCCAAGAATTTCACTTACTAAAGCACGATAGTCTTCAGCACCTGAAGATTTCGGAGCGTATTCAAAAACGGTCTGTCCCGAAGCAGGGGCTTCCGCTAAAGAGACATTACTTCTAATTACAGTATCATAGACCAACTCCCCAAAGTAAGCTCTGATAGTATCTGCCACAGCACGCGCCAAACGTCTCCTATTATCGTGAAGGCAGATAAGTACACCACCAACAGCCAAAGAGGGATTATAAATACTGCGCACTTGGTCGATAGTATCGAGAAGCTGCCTAACGCCGTGCAGCGCTAAGTACTCACTTTGCACGGGAATAATTACATTATCCACCGCTGCCAGAACATTTAAAGTTAAAAGTCCGAGAGCAGGTGGGCAATCTACAACCACGTAATCAAAATCGTCTTTAATCGGTGCTAAAGCCCTTTTTAAGATCAATTCACGACCTACCACACCACCAAATTCAAGATCTGAAGCGCTCAATAAGAGACTAGCAGGTGCCACAAAAAGATTTTCGGAACGGGGAATAATAATGTCTTTAATCTCTTTTGTACCTTTAAAGACATCATAGATAGTTTGTTGCGGTTCCGGAATGTCTGTAACGCTTTCATCATCTTCTCTTCCAGCTAAACCGAGATGCGTAGTAAGGTTACTTTGAGCATCAACATCAATCAGTAAAACTTTTTTTCCTCGTTCAGCAAGACCCGCACCTATATTAACTGAGGTTGTTGTTTTACCAACACCTCCCTTTTGATTTAAAACACCAATGAGCTTTTCCACTGCAATTCCTCAAAATATATCTAAATAATACAGCTTTTCGAAGCAAAACTCCCGTTCCATACTAGCCGAGAGCTCTTAAAATAACCACAAAAAAACGCCAAAACAGTATAAAATATCGTGCTTTGATGTAACATAATTTATCAAAATAAGCATTCAAAAAACGGAGCTTTTTTAATTTTCAAAATACTTAAAAAAAGAGAAGTTAACATCTAATATGCTAATATTATTAAGCATAATAAACAGCACACTAAGACACCTCTCGTGTATTGAAATAAAAAAGATCTGATTTTTACTCAAAAGCAACTTAAAAAAACTTATTTCACTGCACGATTCTAAATTTAATTCAGATCACTATATAATATTTTAATAAAAAGCTACCCTTTTTATCGTGTACTGAAGTAAGATCGTGTCTTGAGATAACCTTTAATCGTGTTTCAGGTTAAGAACGATCGTGCATTCAACCTAAAACATATGTGCTTTGAGATAAGAACTCTCGTGCATCCATTAAAGGACTATCGTGTTTCTGATTAAAATTTATCGTGTTTTAAAATAAATATTGGTGGCTAACTCATTTTAATTAAAGTTAAAATTTGTCGCTCACTTAATACAAGTAACTTAAATAAACATTGTATAACTAACTTAAAGTAAGTATGTTTCTATCTTGTAAAGAAAAAGATAATCGGTTTTAGCTTATGAAAGACCAAACAAATCAAATTTCAATCGTTCCAACTAAGAAAACCATTTCGCGTGATGAAATGAACTTAGCAGAGTTTCCTCTAACGGTTCTTTCTACACGTTCAAATCCTAATGCTAAAACGTTAGAGTTTCAGGATACCTTATTCGATCAAAATAAACATCCGATTCACAGAAAATGGGTTATAACTGGTGCAGATAAGTTCGGACTTCCAACGGCATCAGATGATGAAGTTCTTTTAGGGTTAATGAAGTTAACGGTTGATGATACTTTTAACGATCGCAAAGTCTTTTTCACACGGTATGAACTTTTAAAAACTCTTAGATGGACGACGGAGGGGCGTAGTTATACGCGATTACAAAACGCTTTGGATCGCTTAAGTGGTGTCAGAATAAAAGCTACAAACGCTTTTTATGATAACGAATCCAAAGCGTACAGTACAAAGAACTTCGGTATCATAGATAGTTACGAAATTAACGACGGCAGAGGAGCAGGGATTAAACCTAGTTTCTTCATATGGAGTGAAGAGATCTTTAAATCGTTTCAAGTTGGTTTTATCAAAAAACTTGATCTTGATTTCTACCTTGATCTGCAAAGTGCCGTTTCAAAGAGGCTCTATCGGTATCTTGATAAGCACTTTTGGTATAAGTCTATGATACGCAGCAACCTTTTCACATTAGCGCATGAGAAGATCGGAGTCTCTAGGAATTACAAATACGCCAGTCTAATCAGACAACAGTTAGATCCTGCCATAGAAGAGTTAATCAATTGCGGTTTCTTATCGCACTGCGAATATGAAGGGAAAGGAAAAAATACAGAGGTTGTATTATACTCGGCGAAAGGGGCACGTCGTACATTAGGGCAAGATCGAGAGAGCGCCTCGGAAAAAGATTCTACTTCAGATCTTAACACCTCTTCAGAGTCTTTAAGTGTTGCTGAAAATGGGGTGAATTGTGGTGCATCGATCGATGAATTAGTAGAGAAGTTGGTAAGGCGTGGTTTAAAAACGCGACAAGCTGAGACTTTATTATCAAAAAAGAGCGCAGAAGATAGAGATCATATCGGAAAAATCATCGATTATTTTGATAAGTTAGTTTCGGAACAGAGTCGCTTAGTTAGTAAAAGTCCTGTCGGATTCCTCTATAAAGCCATCGAAAACAGCGATATCTTTGTGCTTCCTTCTGATGAAAAAACAAAGAAAAAAATTATTGAAAAGAAAAAAAAGAAACAGGCTAAACTTGCCGCTGATAATTTAGCAGCACGGCAACTTTTAGAAAAAAAATATCAGGAGAATCGTACTGCTGAATTGCGCAGAATTAAAAAGGAGATCGAACCTGCTATTTTAAACAACATAAAAGAGACGATAGAGAGTAGCCTCGCTCGTATTAAAGGAATGATTTCAGATAAGCATTTCAGTGAAGCGGTAGAACACGGAGTAGAGCAGAAGTTGGCTGAAACTTTTGCCTTCCCAAGTTTTGAAGAGTGGCTAGCAGAACAGAAATAGAATTTTTTACCTTCGTAGAGACCTAGCTAATTCGGTTTGTAGTATTACCCCGTTCCACCGTCCTTAGTGGGTGCAGCACTTTTTACCTCCGTAAACATCTAGCTAATTCGTTCTGTAATTATACCCCGTCCAATCATCCCCAAAAGTGTCAGAAAAGCAACAGTAAAACTTTTATCTGTTGTTGTAACATCTTGATAATAATAGATAAATATCTGCAACTACTGGCATGGTGTGTGCAAAAACAATCTACATGGAGAAAGTCTATGAAGATTGATTTTGATGCATCATATAAAGAGCTTGCTCGGCTGGTTAGTGTATCTGCTAGGGGGGATGCCATACATGAAAAAGGGGATTCTCCTTTTGGAAAATTGTTGAGTAGTATCTCTCCTGACGCTCCAAAAACCGTTGAAAAAACAACGGTTTCTACTGATTTACCTGTTGATTTACAGGAAGATATCCTCAATACCCTTTTAATGGAAGAAGATACTTCTGAGCCTTTAGCTAGCCTAAAATTACCGACACCGGAACAACTTTTTTCAACACCTGAACCTGTCTCGGTTCCGTTTGATCCTGCGGAAGAGAACGCCAAAAAATTGTCAGTAGTAGAGGTGCGTCGAATTAGGTCAAACGAGCAACTGGCTCGGATGCGGACACAGGATAGGATGACGGCTTTACAACCTATGATCGAGCACGCTGGAACCAGTCAAGGAGTAGATCCAGCTTTAGGGATGTCTATCGCTTCAATTGAGTCCGCTTTTAATCCGTTAGCTGTTAGTAGAGATGGTCACAATAGTAAGGGTGTATTCCAGCTCCTTGATGAAACGGGGCTCGATATGAAAAAACGGTTAGCTGTAAAAGAAGCTTATGATCCCTTTAATGCAGAGCAGAACGTTAAGTTCGGCATAGCTTATCTCCGTTATCTACACGATATCTTCAGTACATCAACCCCCCTGTCTAATAACCTTGTAACAGTACCAGCTGCAAATTCTGCCTCATTGGAAAAACTTGCCGTAGCTGCATTTAATGCAGGAGAGGGTAGGGTGGCGGCAGCCCAGAAACGTGCCACGCGTGCCGGATATGACCCTGCCGAATATCTCCAAGTCGAAGGATATCTACCTGAAAGCACTCAAGAATATGTAAGGCGTGTGATGGCTTCAAAGTTCAATTTCGGAAGTATTTTTGAAGGCTAAAAAAATAAAAAAAATGTAAAAAAAAGCTAAAGTTTTTTTAGGCACGCCCTTTGCAGTAGGTGATTCAGAGAGTGGATTTGCGGATCTTCTTAGTAGTTGGGTAGCTAAGTGAAGTCGTCCGCATGAAAAAGTAAGGATTTATTTTGACGCCATGGAGAGAGGGCAATGAGTATTAATATCAGAACAAACGTAGCATCATTATCGGCACAGAGAAATCTTTCTAGCAGCACCGGCGACTTAACAACTGCTTATGAGCGGTTGTCTTCCGGTCTTCGTATTAATAGAGCTTGTGATGATGCGGCAGGATTGGCTATCGCAGAAAACCTTAAAGCAGATGCTAAGATCGCTACTGTTGCTATACGAAATGCAAATGACGGTATTTCAGTCATATCTATTGCAGACTTAGCTGTCGAACAGATTACAAATGTACTTAGTAGACTGGCAGAGCTATCAGAGCAGTCCGCTAACGGTGTGTTTGATAATGTTCAACGTTCTGCATTACAGAATGAGTTCTCAGCGCTCACATCTGAAATTGAGCGTATCGCGGTAACTACGGAGTTCAATGGTTTAAAACTTCTTTCCGGTAGTTCAGAGGTTATCTTCCAAGTCGGTTTTGACGGCTCTTCAACTTCTCAAGTTGCTTATCGTGGTGTTGAAGCGACCCTAGCTGCTCTGGGATTGGCTGAAACGGGCTCATCTAAAGTTACTTATTCCATTATCGGTGAATCAACGGAGCACTCTCAATCGGCAGCACGTATCGCTTTGGATGCCGTTCAGAGAGCTATTAACTCTGTCACCGCAGCGCGAGGTACGTTAGGCGCAGCGGAAAGTCGTCTTGAAGTAACGATCTCTAATCTGGAAGTTGCTAAAGAAAACTTCTTAGCAGCTGAAAGCCGTATCCGTGATGTGGATGTAGCTAGTGAGGCTGCTGAACTGAGTAGGTTGAACATATTGCAGCAAGCTGGTGCAGCAGTCTTGGCACAAGCTAACCAGCAACCGCAATTAGCACTACAACTTCTCGGATAAGGGAAAACTAAGGAACGCTAAAAGGGAATATTGGGCGGGATGTTTTAGAGTAGGAGTCTAGGATGTCATTAAACATAAGAACAAATATCGCATCGGTTAATGCACAACGTAATCTCGGATTGACAGAGAGCAAACTAACCGGCACTTATGAACGTCTCTCTTCAGGTATGCGTATTAACAGCGCATCTGACGATGCCGCAGGCTTGGCTATCGCAGAAAGCTTAAAGGCGGATTCTAAAGTTGCAACTGTTGCTATTCGCAATGCCAACGACGGTATCTCAATTATCAATATTGCAGATAGTGCAGTTGAAGAGATGACGGGGGTGTTAAGTCGATTGGCTGAATTGGCAGAGCAATCGGCAAACGGCGTTTACAGTAATGATCAACGTTCCGCTCTTGCCCTTGAGTTTGCAGCCTTAACCAGTGAAGTGGAGCGTATCGCGCACATCACCCAGTTTAACGGATTAGATCTATTAAGTGGCGGCGCAAATGTCACTTTCCAAGTCGGATTTGACGGCTCTTCACTATCACAAGTTAATTACACAGGTGTTGAGGTAACTTTACAAGCTTTAGGGTTGGCTGCCCCGAATAGCTCCGTTCCAACTTATTCGATCTTAGCGGATACAGTTGCAAACTCGCAATCGGCATCACGTTTAGCGCTCGATGCTGTTAACGCAGCTATTACCTCTATCACAAGGATGAGAGGTACCTTAGGCGCAGCGCAAAGTCGTCTTGAAACGACTATCGAAAATATGTCGAGTGCACGTGAAAACTTCCAAGCTGCTGAAAGCCGCATCCGTGATGCTGATATCGCATTTGAAGCAGCTGAGTTGATGCGTCTTAATATCCTTGAACAGGCTGGCACAGCAGTATTGGCACAAGCTAATCAGCAACCACAACTGGTCTTGCAATTGCTCGGTTAAGGCGCTTTTTAGACGTTTTCTTAACTTGGTTAAGCCCTGCTATATTTTGGAAGGTACTTGTATAAGGTTTCTGCGAGTAAAAATTATTACTGAAATACTTAAAGTTAAGTACGTTCGAAATCTGCAATTACTAAGAGGGAAAGAGAAAGCGTGCACAGAGTGGTAAAGGTGCAGAATATTCATCGAAAAAATTGAAAAATAAGTAGGTTGTCCGGAACCTTATTTAACTGTATCGTAGCTGAACGATATCTGTCTCAAATAGGTCGGATACATCTTAAATAAATTGAGGAATAATGGAAAAACAGAATAAAAACACGAAAAGTTTTTTAACAAGATCGGCTTTGGCTTTCGCCTTGTGTATAACATTAACGGGGTGTTTTAATTACAACAAAGCCGCCTATAAAGAGACTTCTGCTCCGCCGAAACCGGAGTATTGTGAGTATGAAGTCTTAATAAATGTTAAGGGTGAGGATGCAACTAAAGCGTATTTAGAAGCACGACCACATCAAGTTCTTCTTACTACATCACTTTCAAAGTGGTGGATCTGGCCGTGGCCGCCAACGATCCCGTATTTCCACCCTGATTTAAGAGCAGATATTTGTAGAACAGGTGCAGATGCGGTTGAAGTCTATCAAGGTTTTGGTATGCCGAATTTCAGGTTCGCTCATATCAGACTTCTTAAATATGACAGATAGCACCACGATTACTTAATCAATAACTCCGCCTCCTCTTCACCTTAATCTTGATAAGGTAATGCAGAAGGCGGAGTTTTTTTATCTTTCATCCAACCCGTTCGTGTTACTCTCCTAACCGTGACAGTTTTTAAAGCCTTTCTACTTGAAGGGTGGCACCAAGATGTCTTTTTCCTTGTAATTACGAAGATAGATAGTGTTGATCGGTATTGAAAATGTTATAAAGTTACGTATATCAGTAAAATGACCGCAAATTTTGTTAAATAGCAGGGTCTTATAGCGATCTAGAGGGATAATATGCAGTTAATATTAGATTTTTGTCCTGAAAAAATAAAAACATATCCGTTCACATTTATTGATTTATTCGCAGGGATAGGTGGTATTAGACTCGGTATGGAGTCTGTTGGTGGAAGGTGCGTTTTTTCTTCTGAATGGGATAAATTTGCGCAACAAACTTATAAGGAAAATTTTGGAGAGATCCCAAAAGGAGATATTACTGAAATAGCTGCGGATGAGATTCCAAGCTTTGATATGTTATGTGCGGGTTTTCCGTGTCAGCCGTTTTCGATGGCGGGATTAAAAAAAGGTTTTCAAGATACGCGAGGAACACTATTTTTCGATATTGCGAGGATTATTGATTTTCATCATCCACGAGTTGTTTTTTTAGAAAATGTAAAAAATCTTAAAAATCATGATGGCGGTAAAACCTTTAAGACAATAAAAAAAGTATTAGAAGATCTCGGGTATACCGTTTATTTCAAGATATTAAATGCAAAAGATTTTGGTCTACCACAAAATAGGGAAAGAATTTTTATTGTTGCCTTTCTTGAAGAAGTTGCTTTTTCTTTTCCTGAAAAAACAGGTATTAAAACGAACGTGGGTCAGATCTTAGATGATAACGTTTCCGAAGTGTACACTATTTCCGATAAATTATGGGCTGGACACCAACGACGTAAAAAAGAACATTTAGCTAAGGGAAACGGCTTCGGATATAGCATTTTTAATAAAGAATCTGTTTATACAAGCACAATCTCTGCCAGATATTATAAAGACGGGTCTGAGATACTGATAGCGCAGGAAGGGAAAAATCCGAGAAAATTAACACCACGAGAAGGATTAAGGCTGCAGGGGTTTCCGGAAAGTTATGTTCTTCCTGTCAGCGATAATCAAGCATATAAGCAAATCGGGAATAGTGTTGCTATCAATGTTATTAAAGCCGTTGCTCTCAAGATAATAAATGCCTTGAATGCTTTTGATGAAAAAAACGAAACAACCTTGCTGACGATAAAAAAAGGTGCCACGCACCAGCCAACACTCCCTTCTTTAGGATTGAAAGGTGAAGGTGGAGTCCATTCTATGGACATTTTTTTAGGTGGTATATGTTAACACTTTAGCGAACCGCTCTCTGTCTTTAAGGTGCTGGTTCATCAGAGAGTAAATTCTCTGCTAAGCACCGTGTTAGATCGTCTTTTAAGGTGGTTGTATTTAGTTGATCTAAGCGTCTGTCTCCGAAAAGCCTCCAAGGATCGCCGTGGCGTGTTGGGAAATTAATCTCTCCTACTTCACTCTTACCGTACCAGATCGTAATGCCGGAATCTGTATCAATGACCTTCCCTAAGGCAGTAAGTTTATCACTACTACGTAAATTTTCGAGGAAACCGACAAAAACAAGGTCATAACCGGCCTCTCTAGCTAAAGAGAGCGCTGTGAAGCTACCTGTAAAAAACTCTTCCCTTTTACCTGGCCACTCCCTTGGGTTAAAAACTTCAAGCATCGGAATCTTGCCGCTTTCTAAAAGTTTTGCATGTAGCAGCCACGCCAATTCATTGCCCCAGCCTAGATAGTTGCTGCCTGTACGGGCAAGATTTGCCTGCACCGAAAAGGGGATAATCGCCATTCGAACCTGATTATTCATGTGATATCGCTTAGTTATGAACTCCTCGAGGGGCATCCTAATGTAAGCATGATTATTGCAAGGTTCTTCTGTGTGATGTTGCCATGAAAAAACCTTCATGGAGCAACCGCTTAAGAAGGTTGTTAGTAACGTCAAAATTATGACAAAAGGACGAAGTGATCGTCTCATATAAATGCCTGAAAAAAGGAGATCCGCCATGCAGTCAGCGTATCGCAGTTTAATATTTATAAAGCTATTTCAAAGAACGTGCCAGCTGTTATTAGCGCTTAGCATCGTTGTAATATGTTTTACAGGTTGCAGTCGTCGTTATGACGATTATGCAGTTTATACCCCATTTTACATGAAAGAGTATAGTAATTATGGTGTTGGCAGATTTAAAAGCTCATACCTCGTCTCTCAGATTGATAATTATTACAGAGGGGTAAATCCTGGACCGATCGGAGTCGCTACATTCGTTAACATCGATGATCTTTATAATACCTCGACTTTCGGACGTGTTTACTCTGAACAAGTTATGAGTGAGTTGGCTATGCGCGGTTTCGATGTGGTGGAGTTGCGCCATTCCGATGCTATGCAGTTGATGGCAGCTGAAGGTGAATTCGCTCTTTCCAGAGATGTAGCGGTCTTAAGACGAGCACGCGATTTAGGCGGCATCGTCGTCGGAACGTACGCTGTTTCGCCGCAACGAGTTTACGTTAACGCAAGATTGATAGATCCTGGCACATCATTAGTTCACGCCGCCGCTTCCGTTGAGATGCCAAAAACGCAAGAGATCGCCAGATTATTGAGAGGTGGCGCTTTCCACCCGACTTTAGAGAGGATCCCAGTCAGACATCTTAACAACAACGCCTATCCGTTGGCGTGGAATCCTGCCATGTTAGCGCAAAGGTGGGAGATGGAAGAGCTCTCTCAAACGGCGCTTCCACCGCAGCCGCTAATTGGGGCAGACTCTACTAAAACAGCTGTAATACCGAACATAACGAAAAACACCATTAAGTAGCGCTTTTTAGAGGGATTTTATGTAGTTGCGATAGATTTCTGATGAATTTTAAAGCAAATCCTTAAGTACTCCTTAAAAAATGTCGATTTCACGGGAGTAAGCGCTATGTTTAAGATACAGGTGTGTTTTCTACGTGAAGCTGTTTTTTAAATGGGGGTGAGCTATGGCAGCAGAGCCTGTTGCAATTCTTAGAGTAAAAACACCGGGGATGGTAGAAAAAGAGATCCCGTTAGTGGATGGTCAGACCATAGCTGTCGGAAGAGATGCAAAAAATGAGTTGCCTCTTGAAGATTCTGCTGTTTCGCGTATTCATGCCTGTTTTACTGCCACCACCCACGGCGTAATCTTGGCAGACCTTTCAAGTAGAAACGGAACGTTTCTTAACGGCGAAAGGATAGCTTCGTTTAGAGACCTGATGTCGGGAGATATTATTGATATCGGATCTACAAAAATAGTTATCAATTTAAATAATAGTGATGTGATGACAGCGGTTACTCCAACGTGTTCCGCGCGTTCCATGACGACGGAGCTGCGACCTGTTTCCGTGACCGTACTGGTAGTAAGTATTGTAGACTATCCGAAAGTATGGAAGACACTTCCAACCGAAAAAGCGGAAGAGATGGTAAAGTCGTGGAGAGAGAACGTAAAAGATATCGTCGAGGCGTTGGGCGGTTCAGTTGATAAGGCTATCGACCGGAGTGTGGTAGCGATGTGGATCGGCTATGAGGCGAAGCAACAAGCAAATAGCGCCGCTACTGCTGGAATGCAGATCAGAAAAATGACTGCCACCTTTGCGAAAAGAGCGGAATGGGGGACACACAATCTGGATGAATTGGATTGCACAGTTGTGCTCGCTTCAGGGGCTGCCTTAGAAAATAGTGCTAACGCTCAAAATAAAGGCTCCCTGCGTGGTATCACCTTACTGGGAGATCCGATCAATATCGCTTTTAGATTAGAGGAGTCCATAGCGAAATTAGGGCAACGCATGATTATTCATAAAGCCACAGCTGATCTGATAGGCTCACAGATGCCGTTACGTCGTATCATCGGGATGCGCCTTAGAGAAGGAGAAGCGCCCGTCGATATCTTTGTACCGGCGTAAAAACAAGCTTTTTTTACCTTCCCGCCCGTACCCTCCAAGAGTTTCTCTGAAATTTACACTCACAAGGTCTTCCTAGCTACTCAAGCCACTAACCACCCCTTTAAGCTATCTTTCAGGATGACTAATTTTTACAGAGCATTAGAAAAAATTGGAGTAGATAAAAGTCAAAGAGATTAAATAATTAAATCTTTTTAGAAGCAATAAATAATTTTTGGTAAAAATCTTTCTTAGGTTTTAAAAAACCGTTATAATCTCAAAGCTGCCTTTAATTAAAAAGACCTTATTATATTTATGAGGTAATATTATGACATCACCTGGTCTTAAAGATGGTTCTAAGCCCGATCCTGATCGAAATCAAAGTCCTGACCCCAAATCGGGGGGGGGACCCCACTAGCTGCTAATCAACCTCCTGCTGATTTCAGGTCTCAATCACTAGCTGAACCTTCTTCCGTTCTTAATCCTGCAAAAGATATCGTAAAAGATGCTCGTATTACTGCCAAAATAGAAGAATTGCGTAAGGCAGGCTACTCGGAGGAGCAGATTGCTATAATTCAAGAAGAAGTTCCGGATCTCGATGTGGTGATTATGAAGGAAAGTGGTCTGTCGGACTCCCGCACAGAGCTGCTGGAAGGGTTAACTTTACGTAATGAAACAGGTTCTGCGGTTGTGTTTAAATTTAACGGCTTTCTTGTGACAATTTCTAAAACAGATACTGGGGATGATGTGGTAGAAAAACCTACTGAGATTGAAGCGTTAATAGAAGACAGCGCGAGGGAAAGTAGGGAGAAAGACCGTAGCCCTGCAGCTAGTTATGATGTAGAGAAAAAGATAAACGATACTTATAACCAATTACCCGATTTTTTTAAAGAGTGGGTTAAACACGAATCAAACAGAGGTGACTTCTGCTCCAGCAGGAGGTTTTTTACTAAGATAGCGATAGATGCTAACCAGCTAGTGGAAGAATTAAAGAGCGTTGAAGAGCTTGAAAGGTGGAAGAAACTTAGCTTAGAGAAGCAAGAGGAGGCTGTACCAGGGCTTGTAGCTGACCACTCTATACCATTCATTCATAACAAAGTGCTTGAGCTTGCTAAGGAGTATTTAAGCACTATAAATAATTAAATAATATTCCTATTTCAGAACATTGCTAACAACTAAATTATATTTCTAAGTTAGCGATGTAGTTGAATTAGTTATTCACTAATATCCACCTTCCCCCTTAGGGGGAAGGTAACTCAAGCCACTAACCACCCCTTTAATCTGACACAGACGGCATAGCAGGGGCGTTTAATTCGGGAGAATCTGTTTTTATAGCCGCTAAAGTGTGGCTGGCGAAGTCTGAAGGGGTGATATGGGAGTAACGTATTTTAAAGCAGAAGATGTCTTTAAACATCTTAATTGAATCAGTGATAAGGTTTACCTTCGATCCGCTAGCATTTTTCCAGTTGACGGGGATCTCTTGAATCTTCAGTCCAGCACGTCTAGCAATAAAAAGAAGCTCAAGATCGAAACTGAATTGATTAGATCTCTGCATCTTAAAGAGAAAATCAGCAGCTTCTGCGGTAAATAACTTAAAGCCGCACTGCGTATCTGCGATATTCGGCAGCAAAAATTGATTTACGAAAAAGTTAAAGATGCGACCCATGATTTTACGGTGCAGGTGAGTTTTGACCGAAGTGTCTATGGAGGGCATAGCACGAGAACCGATCGCGATCTGCGCTCCGTCCGCAATGGCTTTCTCCAACTTTTCAAACTCAGTTATCGGAGTAGAGCCGTCCGCATCTGCAAAAAGTAAGATCTGACCGTGCGCATTTAACATCCCCGTCTTGACGGCGTGACCTTTGCCGTAGTTTTTAGGTAGCTTAATCAACTTAACTTGGGAACGAACCTTGTTAATCTTATTAACGATACCGGAAGTACCATCCTTACTACCATCATCTACCACTATTATTTCATAATTTATCCCACGGCTTTCACAATAATCGATAGTATCGACGAGGGTAGGGGCAAGTCGTTTTTCTTCATTGTAAGCCGGTATTATAATGCTCAACTGCGGAGAATCCGGCTCAACATGTTGATGTTCTATCCATTCATCAAGACTCTGGGTCATCTTTCAAGCTCCGTAAGGTTCCGATCTGCTTACGTAATAAGAGTAGAGATCCTAGCCCAAAGATTCCAACAACGAAAAATTGGATCATATGTTGGGATAAAACCATGCTTAAAGCCGTAGCGTGTTTTACGTCAGCCGGCATTTCAGGGTAAAACTGTAACGACATCAAGACCGCCACAGCAGCAACCTCTATCACTCCGAATCCAGCAGGTGCAGCCGGGATTAAGGAGCTGAAATTAACAGCAACCATAAAAAGCACACACTGTGCAGGACTGAGAATTACCCCAAACGCTTTTGAAATAACGATATAAACAGAGAGCTCCAAGCTCCAGATAGCCAAAGACCAGATAATGACGGGGATAAGTGTTTGACGTTTGCAAAGGGGTGTTAAGCCGTTTATAAAAACTTGCAACCTATTTTGTGCATAATCCGAGATATTGTTGTGAAAATGGCGCGCTATACATTCAGCAAAGAAAAAGATACGTTCTCTAAGTGTTAGCGTTGCGACTACGCTCAGTGCTACCAGAGCAAAAGCCACAGCAACATAAAAGAGCTTTGAGGAGATCTCATCGGATGCTAATTTAAATCCGCAGCAGAGAAAAAATGCGCTGATAGTTAGACCGTCAACAAGCCGTTCAGATGCGATAGTCGCCAAAACGAGGGTGCGCTTTGTTCCGGCAACACGTGCTCCAGCATGAGCACGAACTAACTCCCCAGCACGTGCTGGTAGGATATTGTTCATAAAGAAACCTAGAAAAAGAACTTTTAAAGATGAAAAGTAGCTTAAAACCCCTTTCTCTTCGAAAAAAAACTGCCACCTATAAGCACGCACAATGTAGGATAAAAAGGTTAAAAGGACTCCTAAACTAAGCCATAAGCCATCCGCTTTACTGATACTCGCCTGAAACTCACTCCAGTTAATGTCTTTTAATAAAAAATAAAGAGCAGTAACGGTGATAAGCCACGGAATTGTATTTATAATAATTTTCTTCATAACAAACTGTATTTACATAACTTTTTATAGGATTTTTTCCATTATTGGTCGTTACTGTCAACAAGGTAAAATGTTTTTATTATTTAAGGTTTGCTGGAACAAAAAAGGACAACTTTATGCTTTATCGATACGTACATGCGAAAATAACCGCTCTCTAATAAATGAAGCTCTATAACACAAGGCATCTTATGATCATAAATAAGTTCTTAAAAGGGTAAAAAAAGTTAAAATAAAGTAGAGCTCAATTTTAGGACTTTTGGCATTAAGATCATAAACGCTTTCTTAATAGGGTAAATTTACCAAAGTTAAAATAAAGTAGAGCTCAATTTTAGGACATTCAGCATTAAGATCATAAACGCTTTCTTAGGAGGGTAAATTTGTCTGCATTAACGGGAGATTTGATGCGAACGTAGCACCCACCTGAAGCAGCTGAGAGGGGCTTACCGTTCTTATCTATTATTTCAGTTAGAACTGCTGCAACGCTCTCTTGTGGTGTAATCCATTCGAGGGTATCTCCAAGTGAGATCTTATTTCTTACATCTAATAACGCCATTTCTGTATTCGGATCATATTCCAAAACTCGTGCGGCAAACTTATGAGTTAACGGTAGTGATTCACCATCACAAAAGTTTTCGCCGTAGCCGCGAGGATTTCTCGCTAAAAATCCTGTTGTAAAAGTTCTGCTTGATGTTGCAAAAAGTTCAAGTAAATTATCTTTATCGAACGGTTTATTTTGTAATAGGTCATCGATAGCGCGCCGATAAGCACGAGTTGTGATAGCGAGGTAGTAGATAGATTTAGTGCGTCCTTCTACTTTAAAAGAGCAGACCCCCGCTCGTTGCAGCTCTTGCAAAAATTCAATAGCACAGAGGTCTTTTGAGTTCATCAGATAAGTACCGTACTCATCTTCGTCGATCGGAAAAGGTTCGTCCTCCCGTTTCTGTTCTTTCAAATAGTAGCTCCCTGCTAAAGGGGTGTACGCCGTCGGGCTACTAGCAGCTAATTCATCTTCAACACTACGAATACTTGCGCGTTCTAGCCCGAGTTTATAATGCCAGCGGCATGAATTGGTACAGGTGCCTTGATTAGAATCACGGTGATTGAGGTAGTTTGAAATTAGACACCGCCCTGAGTATGAGATGCAGATAGCACCGTGAACAAAAGCTTCCAATTCGATCTGCGCTACCTTTTCTCTAATCTCCCTAATCTCCGTGAGAGAGAGCTCCCTTGAGAGGATAATACGTTTTACACCGAGCTCTTTCCAAAACTCTACATCAGTCCAGTTGACGGCATTAGCTTGTGTTGAGAGGTGGATCGTAACATCAGGTCTTAAAGAGAGCGCTTTTTTTATCAACCCGACATCACTCATAATAAAAGCATCAGGCTTTAACTCGTACATCTCTAAAAAAGAATCTAAAAATCCCGCTACTTTGTTGTTGTGTGCAAAGATATTCATCGTTATGTAGATCTTCTTACCGAGAGCGTGCGCATACGAGATCCCTTCTTTAAGAGTTTCTTTATTAAAACCGTTTTCTCTAGCACGTAGTGAAAAAAAAGGAGCTCCCGCATAAACAGCATCCGCACCATAAGCAAAAGCAAATTGCAGCTTTTCTAAACTACCTGCTGGCATCAGTAACTCTAGCGAGTCGCTTTCAAAAGATGAAACACCCTTTTCCCCCTGTAACTTTACTGCACTTTTATCTTCCAATGTTCCTTTTCCTTCTGTGACTTTATTTTACTTTTATCTCCCAATGTTCCTTTTTCCCCTTCTCTAACTTTATCGCTTTTTTATCAGTCACCGTCTTTTCCCATAACATTTACAACTTAGCATTTTTTAAAAAAAATTTCTCCTAGAACCGTACCTGCCTTTTAACTACTTTCGCTTAGGTGATTATTGTAGCTATTAAAAAGAAAAGATAGTGCTACTTTTATTTGAGTAAGTTTTTTAAGTAGTACGGTTTATACAAGCTACTCAACGGTAAAAAATTACAGATAAGCCACCTTGAAACGAAAAAAGGGATCAATCTCTTATAATGCTCTTCTGTATTTATCTATCAGCAAAAGGTATTGTCGCACTTATTCCGCCTCATACTGATCGCGCCAATCCTCTTTTTCCTGCCATTTTGGCTGGTCTTCCTTCATTAAGATAAAGTTATTAATTACAAGACAATCCATATCACCCCGCATAAAACAACGATACGCATCCGCTGCTGAGCATACGATCGGTTCACCCCTAACATTAAAGCTAGTATTTACTAAGACAGGACACCCCGTTTGTTTGTAAAACGATGAAAGGAGTTTATAAAAGCGGCTATTCTGTTTCTCTGAAACTGTTTGAATACGTGCTGAATAATCAACGTGAGTTACAGCGGGGATATCAGAACGTGCTACATTTAATTTAGCAACTCCGAAAAGTTTTTTCTGAGCGTCCGTCATCTGAATGCGACGACTCTCCTTAACGCCCGCTACTAGCAACATATATGGAGAATCTTGATCCATTTCAAAATATTCTGAAGCGTGTTCACGCATAACTGACGGCGCAAACGGCCTGAAAGATTCTCTGAACTTCACCCTTAAGTTCATCTTGGATTGCATCTGTGCAGAACGTGGATCCCCTAAGATGCTGCGATTACCCAACGCTCTCGGACCAAACTCCATCCTGCCCTGCATCCAACCAACGATCTTTCCTTCAGAGAGTAATTTAGCAACTTTGTCGAATAGTTCATCATCATCATTGACTTGATTATAAACACCATTAAATTGCGCTAAATCTTTCAGCACTTCCTGATTACTGTATTCAGGACCTAATAGGGATGATTGTTGTGCATCAAACTCTTGCGGATTTACAGATCGGGCATTCCCTAAGTAGCCGTAATAAACGCACAGTGCAGCCCCTAAAGCGCCTCCAGCATCACCTGCAACGGGTTGAATCCTGATGTTTTTAAAGGGGCTATCCTTGATTAAACGCCCATTTCCGAGGCAGTTTAAGATCACACCTCCCGCCATGCACAGATTATCAAGTTTCGTTTCTTTGTATAAGGCACGCGCTTGTCGCAATAAACACTCCTCCGTTACATCTTGAATAGAGCGTGCTAAGTCCATTTCACGTTGTGTAATAGGTGCTTCAGGCTTACGACGTGGCCCGTTGAAGAGGTCTGCAAAGGAGTCGCCCGTAATAGTTAGCCCTGAAGTATAATTAAAGTAGTTTAAGTTAAGGGAGAAGGTGCCATCCTCTTTTAAATCGATCAGATTATCATAGATCTGCTGCACATAACGGGGCTCGCCGTAGGGGGCTAACGCCATAATTTTGTACTCACCCGAGTTCACTTTAAAACCAGCAAAATAAGTAAATGCCGAATAGAGCAACCCTAAAGAGTGCGGGAAAGAGATCTCTTTTAAGATAGAAAATTTATTATCTCTCCCCACTCCGAGAGTGTTGGTACTCCACTCTCCGATACCGTCAGCCGTTAAAATAGCAGCCTCTTGAAAGGGCGAGGGATAAAAAGCGCTACCGGCGTGGCTTTGATGGTGTTCAGTGAAGAGGATCTCGCCTTCAAAGCCGAGTTCGTGTCTGATGGTGTCAGGCATCCAGAGCTTGTGCTTTAACCAGAGCGGCAGTGCCTTAGCATAAGGGGTGTTTTCAGAGGAAGCTGCCGTCAGATAATTTCCAAACGCCTGTTCAACTTTTAGTAGAGGCTTATCGTAAAAAACAACGAAGTTAATATCATCGATCTGTAATCCTTGAGATTCAATGCAGTATTGAACACTGTTTTTCGGAAACTCGCAGTCGTGTTTTTTTCTGGTAAAACGCTCCTCTTGAGCCGCTGCCACAATCCTACCATCACAAATAAGGACAGCTGCGCTATCGTGATAAAATGCTGAAATTCCAAGGATATTCATAAGATAACCTATTTTTGAATAATAAACTTGAGTGACTTCTACAGAAGTAACCTCTTTTAATTACAACACATTCTTACCAAGATGGGTAGATTATCTTTGTGCTGGATAAGATTCTAAGAAGGTAAAAAGAGGACGCCAATTTATTAAGGATTAGGGAAAAATATCCGAGAGTAAAGATAGTTCGTCGCTTAACTGTGCTGAAAAATTGCTAAGCCAGAGATAGCAGAAAGATAGAGGTTCAATTTGTAAGAGGAGAGAGGCTTAATGGAGTTTTGTGATGTGCACCAAAAGAGTGTCGCAGTAGCTTGTTCCGATCCTTTTTTTGGTCAGAATGTTTATATAACTAGAGTTGGAGCTTTCTGAAAATTTATCTATCACTCTGTTAATCATAAACTTAAGACGTCTAAGTATC
>JBMNIF010000004.1:0-26393 GCA_050950765.1 Bdellovibrionota bacterium
GGGGAGGGGAGGAAGAGGTTCACCTTTTTTTTCCTCCTCCCTACCTCCCTAAGAAGAGAGAGGAGAGTGTTGCACAACTAAGGAAGTTCATAACTTTTCCCCCTTCCTATCGAAAAAAACAGAGAAAAAATTAAATACTTATCCTCCTAACTTCTACGAAAATTACGTAATTATAAAGAGAAATTTTTTTTAGTAAAAAAAGCTAAAGCTTCTTTTCTTTTATACCGAAGGATCTCACTGTGGGAGCGCGTGAGAGATAGATAAGGTTTTCTATAATTTTTTAAGGAGCCCATATGGCTGGTAGTAAAAAAGGTATTTACTCTAATCGTCGGGAATGCGGTGCGACAGCTGTTGAGTATGCTATTGGAGCTGCCTGCATCTTGGTTATAGTTGCTACAGGGGTTGTCTCCTTAGGTAACTCCATAAAGGGTATCTTTTGTGCCATCGGCACAAAAGTTAGTGGCACTACCTCAGAGTTTTGTGCAGCAAGCTCTCCTTCTACCTCTCAGCCAGGATGTAGCGGAGGTTTACGTGACGAGAGCTGTGAAATAGTCGACGGCGATACTAGTAACGCCGAAGGTGATTATGATGAAGAGCCGTGGTTTGAATAAGCGAGAATAGATCATCAACTGCTCTAGCTAGTGTAACCTTCCTTCCCCAGCTTCAGAGTGAGGAGACTTTCTGATGTTTTTTTAAAAAAATTCTCCTTACATTTCACCATTAACTTTATTGATAGAGAAGTTAAGGTAAAAAACTTAGAAAAAACTCGGGAGTCAGAAAAAGGTTAACTCCCTTAATTAAGAAAATCTTATTTTAATAGAGGAAAGTTTAGTGATCGGAGTGAGAGAAGATCAGATCGGCTATCGTTCTGCAAAGAGGATCTAGCCCCTGCCCTGAGATGCTGGAGATGGCAGAGGCGGGGATGTTTAACTTTTTAAACTCTAAAATTGCACCCTCTACTATCTCTGAAGTTACCGCATCACATTTTGTCAACACAACGAGTTCGTGTCTTGAAGCGAGGTCTTCAGAGAATGCTGCTAACTCAAAACGGATAGAATTGTATGCGTCGATTAAAAGGGAGAAATCACCGTTTACTGCTGGAGTTATATCAATAAGGTGCACAAGAGCTTTGGTCCTCTCAACGTGCTTCAAAAACCTAATACCTAAGCCTTTCCCTCGATGCGCATCGGGGATAAGTCCTGGAATATCAGCTACAACAAAGGTGCGCTCTTCAAGTTTTACAACACCTAAGTTCGGAATAAGAGTTGTAAAGGGATAATCAGCGATCTTCGGCTTGGCAGCAGAGATGCGAGAAATTAAGGTCGATTTTCCAGCATTGGGAAGCCCGATCAATCCAACATCCGCGACAAGTTTAAGAGATAATAAAAAGGTGCCACCTTCGCCGAGCTCTCCTGGTTGAAAGTATTCGGGCGTTCTATTAGTAGCAGATTTAAAGGCGGCATTGCCCAACCCGCCACGTCCACCACGAGCAATAACGTAGCGTTGTCCTGCCTCCGAAAGATCAGCCAAGAGCTCTTCCGTTTCAGGGGTTAAGACCTGCGTTCCGACAGGAACCTTTATAATGAGATCAGAACCGGCACGACCATCTTTACGTGCACCTTGACCTGGATCGCCGTTTTCAGCTTTCCATTTCGGCTTGTACTTAAAATCAAGAAGCGTCTGAATATTTTCATCCGCTACCAAGATCACGGATCCACCGAGCCCGCCATTCCCACCATCGGGACCGCCATACGGTACATACTTCTCCCGACGGAAATGTTTACACCCGCTTCCTCCGTGACCGGCCTGTACCTCTATGGTGGCTTCGTCGATGAACTTCAAGTTAATAACTGCTGTTAATTACTCTCTTCGACTGCAGCCGTTTCAATGACTGTTTCTTTATGCGGAATTACGTTGATTACGTGACGGTGTCCTTTTTTGAATTCAACAACACCATCAGCTTTCGCGAAAAGGGTAAAGTCACTACCAACTCCGACGTTTAATCCTGGATGGAAGGTTGAGCCTCTTTGGCGTACTAAAATATTACCTGCGAGAACCTTTTCGCCACCATATTTTTTAACGCCGAGTCTTTTACCTATACTATCGCGACCGTTACGAGAACTTCCTGCAGCTTTCTTATGAGCCATCTCTACACCTTGTTGTAAGTTAGTAAATTAAATTAATAAATCAATAATTGTAACAATCAAAAGTAAAGTACCACTAGCAAAGCGAGCACCACTACTTAGTATTGATCCCTTCAACTAAAAGTTCAGTTAAATCTTGACGATGTCCGATCTTACGGCAATAACCTTTACGACGACGACGTTTAAAGGCGACAACCTTTCTCCCTCTGCAGTCTCCAAGTACTTTGAAGTTGACCGTAGCACCTGGAACAAAAGGGGTGCCGATCGTAAGACCACCCGCACCATCTCCTACGGCGAGAACTTCATTAACTATAAACTCGGAACCGTCCTCATAACCGTTGATGCGGTTAATACGAATTCTTTGACCGACACTGACGGTGTACTGTCTGCCACCAGCCTCGATTATTGCATATTGTGATTTTTCTTCCATGACCGACTACTCTTTTTTCAACTGCAATCAACAATTGCAGTAAGTTACAGTATAAACAGAAATTACGTTATAAATAAAAAATAGAAAGACTGTGCGATTCAAGACCGTAACACAGTATATCCAAGCTACGAGGGGGAAGGATATAATCAAATGAGGTAAAAGATCAATGCTTTTAGGGTAATTATATTACGTAAGGGGGTTGTAAATATCGATGGTTTCAGGAAAAAATATTTTTTGGTATGCTTTTAGTGTGGGAAGGGTCGCCTAAGCTTTTGTTAAGTCTCGATCTCTCTTTAGCTTAGTTGTCTATCTGTGTAATTTAATTTTAAGGGCATTTGTGATGAACGATAAAACCTTCTTAATCGGTATTATCGACGATGATGAGGCTGTCTCCAGAAGTCTTGCTCTAAATTTAGAGCTCGAAAAGTTTAAAGTTGTTACTGCTCCCGACGGAGAAGCTGGTTTGGATCTGGTTAGAGATAAAAAACCGGATTTAATAGTCCTAGATGTTATGATGCCTAAAAAAGACGGGTTGCAGGTTTGTAGAGAGCTCCGTAATGAAGGGAATTCAATCCCGATAATTCTTTTAACTGCACGGAGTGAAGAGGTTGATAAGGTGCTTGGATTGGAGTTAGGGGCGGATGATTACTTAGAAAAACCTTTCGGAATTAGGGAATTAATCGCTAGGATCCGAGCTGTTTTGCGTAGAACACACCGTGACGTGACGGTTGATTCTGTGAGTTTTGGTGATGTTTTAATAGATTTTAAAGCCTATAAGGCGCAAAAAGCTGAAGAAACAGTGGAGCTTTCGGCAAGAGAGTACCGCTTGTTACAATACCTTGTTGCTAAAAATGGCAATGTAGCGACACGAGATGAGTTGCTGGATGAGGTTTGGGGGTATAATTCCTATCCTTCAACGCGTACCGTTGATAATCATATTGCTAAATTGAGGCAGAAGATAGAAGTTGATGTTAATCAACCACGCCATATTTTGACAGTGCACGGGGTGGGGTATAAATTCGTAGCGTAACGAGGATTACGAAAAAATATTAGAAAAAACTGCATAATTGCTACATATTGTTGTATAATGAGGTGAATATATCTCGTGTTGATGTGTATACAGTGGTAGATTGCTTTTATTTTTTAAGAAAAAAGTCCCAATTATTTATTTTATCTCACTTTCGGTCGATATGTTGCCATGTCGGTATCGCGTGGTGATGTCTCCGAATTATTAAGGGGGGAAAATGTTTAGAAGTTTGTTTAAAATATTCATTCTTGCAGCTTGTTTGCTAAGTATCTGTGTATCTGTTCAAGCTGAAGATTCAAATAATGTGTATCCGTATGTGATTAACGGAGAGCGCGCACCCGCTAGGAGAGCCCCGATAGCCAAAATTACATGGACTACAAATATTGGTGGGAAAAAGTATAAATACTTATGTTCAGGTACATTGATAGCTAAGAAGCAGGTCTTATCTGCTGCTCATTGTGTAACCGCTAAGCCCAAAAATTATAGAATTGTTCTCGGAGGAAAGACTTATAGATTACGTAGGATCAGAAAACATCCTAACTATGTAGCGAGACCTGGTGGCGGAAATGATGTTGCTATTTTTACCTTGCGTAATCCTGTTGCTGGGATTGCCCCGCAACCTATCGTCTCTCGTGATACTTATCCTGTCTCTATTGGAAATTTAATCGCAATTTATGGTTATGGAAAAACTGAAAAAGGAACAAGCGGAAGGTTGTACGGAGGCTTTTCAGTAGTTGGAGTCGTTTATGACGAATTTATAGGGTCATATTTTTATTCATACGATGTGTCTTCGGTCTGCTCTGGAGATTCCGGTGGTCCCGCCTTTTTAGTAGGCCTTGATGGAGCTGGGAAATATCAACCGATCGGTTTAGTTGGTGCCACCTCATGGGGAACAACAAATACCTGCGGTATCGGTACGGAAACTTACTTTACTAACTTACAAACGCCGACTGTCTTCAACTTTATAAGGAAAAGGGTGCCTAAGGTTAAGGTGCGCTAAAAGTAAAAAAAACGCTAAACTAGAGTGTTTTTAGTGGGGAATTGCTCAATATCTTAATTTACGATCGCTGCTAAAAATATAAGGTAAAAAAACATTAAGTAAGATGTTTTTAGTGTTAGTGAGGGATTAACTCGAGATCCCTCATTTAATCGCTCCTAAAACCTAAATTCCTGAGTTTCCATAGTATACCTAGTTAAAAAAGTCTGTAAAACAAGAGATTTTAAGCATTTATTTGATTTTAATCTCTTGCTTTTTTTCTTTTTGTATACTATAATGGTAGTATACAAGGAGGTGGTTTTATGCCAAAAAAAATGGTTCCATTACCAAAAAAAAGAATAACTTATAAAAAAGGAAAGGGAGATACGAGGTACGTTTACTACACTCTCAGGGCTTATCGAAACAAAAAAGGTCAGCCTACTTCAGATGAAAAAAGTATTGGGAAACTTGACAACGCAACGGGAATGCTCATCCCAAACAGGAACTATTATGATCTATTCCCAGAGCATGCTCCAGAGAAAATAGTCCAATCTGTTGGCTATATTTCGAGCTTTATGGAAATTGCTCAAAAGTTAAGTTTAACCAATCTCTTGGTAAATACTATGGGTCAAGAGAGAGCAAAGGCGGCTCTCTCTTTAGCTTCTTATATGTTAAGTCAGGGCAATGTCATGATGGATTACCCTAATTGGGCGCAAAGTAATTATCATGAAGACTTAATTCCCCTAAGTTCTCAAGCAATCAGTGAGTTCTTTGCTTCCATTACTGAGGAGGAGCGTATTCGTTTTTTTGAGAAATGGACAAATTACAATAAAACAGATGGTTATGTCGCTTATGATGTCACATCCATCTCTTCTTATAGCAACGATATGCATTTGGTTGAATGGGGATATAATCGTGATGATGACAATTTGGCTCAAATTAACTTAGGAATGTACTATGGAGAAGATGTAAGGTTGCCCTTATTTTACAAGATTTATCCTGGAAGTATCGTTGATAAATCTTACTTTGAGTCAATCCTTGCCTACAGTCGGCACTTCGGTTTAAAGAACCTACGGATTGTTATAGATCAAGGGCTATTGTCTCCAAAGAACTTTAAGATGGTTTGCGATGCGGGCTACAAAGCATTATCCCTATTGTCAAAAAACTACAAGCTCTACAAAGAACTGATTGAGAAGACTATTAAGAAGCCTTTTTCTTCTAGGGAATTCATAAGCTCTGTTGATATTTATGCTAGGAGTTATACAGCAAACTATGAGGGCATTCCAGTTAAAGTCCACATGTACTACAACTCTGAAAAGGCTAGGTTGGATGAAAAAGCATTGTATGCTGACATTAAACGAAAAAAAGAGGCATTAGACTTAATCGTAAAACAAAAGAAGCTTAAACCAAGTCAAACTAAATATTTCAAAATACATCAGGATGGAAAAGCCGATATTAGCTACGAGATGGACTATGATGCTATTGATGAATACAAATCAAAGCTTGGTTATTTTGCGCTCATATCAACGGACATAAGTTTATCAGCTGAAGAAACCCTGACCATTTACCGTGAAAAAGATGTTATTGAAAAAGCATTTGACCAATTAAAAAATGGCATGGACTATCGTCGTATGCGCACACATTATGTACAAACAACAGAAGGAAAAACATTTGTAGTCTTTATTAGCCTTATTGTGAGAAGCGTCATGCTTAAAAAGCTCAAAGAAGATGAAGAAACTTCAAACTTGACAATAAAACAAGCAATTAAGCAATTAGAAAACATATGCGAACTTCATTCTGAAGGGAAAAGAGATTTACTGACCATATCCAAGATGCAAAGAAACATTTTAAAAGCCATAGGAGTGGAACAATTCAAAAAATAAAAATCGTATCATTACTACGAAGAATGAAGATGTAGGCACGTATACTATAATTTTACGGAAATTTAGGCTAAAAGTATTAGGTAAAAAAACGCTAAACTAGAGTGTTTTCAGTGGGGAATTGCTCAATATATTAATTTACCGATCGCTGCTAAAAGTATTAGGTAAAAAAACGCTAAATTGAAGTGTTTTTAGTGGGGATTACTTAATATCTTAATTTACGATCGCTCCTAAAAATATAAGGTAAAAGATATTTAATAAAATGTTTTTTACCTTTGTAGAGTTGTGCCGTAGCTTAGCTGTGTTACACTGCACAGCTATGTATAATACAAAACTTTATTTTCATTTTGTCGGTATCGGTGGTGTCGGAATGTCGGGAATTGCGGAGATCTTAATAGATCTCGGATTTCGCATCTCCGGATCAGATCTTAAGTGTGGAGACTCCTGTAAAAGATTACAACGTTTAGGAGCCTTGATTAAGGAGGGGCATGCCGCTCAGAACTTACCTGAAGATTGTAGCCTCGTTGTTTATTCTTCTGCTGTGCAGCAAGACAATCCAGAATTGGTAGAAGCGAAACGGAGAGGTCTCCCAATTGTGCGCCGAGCTGAAGTTTTAGCAGAGTTGATGCGGCTTAAGTACGGCGTTGCCGTAGCTGGGTCTCACGGTAAAACCAGCACAACCGAGATGGTTGGTAACGTCTTAGAAGAGGGCGAGCTGGATCCTACGGTTATTATCGGGGGACGTGTAAAATCAAAAGGAACGGGGAGTCGTTTCGGACACGGTAATTACCTCGTTGCTGAAAGTGATGAATCAGATCGTAGCTTTTTACTCTTAAAACCGACCATAGCGATCGTGACTAACATTGATGCCGAACACCTTACGGCGTATCAATCGATATCGGATCTCGAACAATCCTTTGCTCAATTCGTGAACGCTACCCCTTTTTACGGTTTGGCGATTTTGTGTATCGATGATCAGAGGGTGCGATCTTTAGCGGTAAATTATGAGGGAAGGAAGGTGTGTTATGGCTTCTCTCTTGATGCGGATTTAAGAGCGGAAAATATTGAGTTTGATAAATGGAGCACCTCTTATGATGTGATCTTTCACTCGGAAAAGATTGCGCATGTGAAGTTACACCTCCCCGGTAAACATTTTGTATTAAACTCTCTGGCAGCGTTTGCTACGGGGCTTGAGTTCGGTGTGCCTGTACAGAAAATAGTTACCGCTTTGGAAAAGGTGCAGGGTGTGCAACGACGCTTGGAGAAGATCGGAGTTGAAAGTGGTGTGACAGTTATTAGCGATTATGCGCATCATCCGACAGAGATAAAGGCGAGTTTAAAGGCGTTGCGTGAAGGGTGGGGAAGTGACGTTAGGAAGATACATGTTGTCTTTGAACCGCACCGCTATTCGCGCTTACGCGATTGTTTTATCGAATTTATTGATGCTTTTACTGATTGTGACAGATTGATAGTTACTGATGTTTATGCTGCAGGAGAAGAGCCATTAGAAGGGGTTTCTGCGGAAAGTTTGTGTAGTGCTATCTCAAGACCGTTACAACGTCACTACATCCCACACTTTCAAGGTGTCATGCCTGTGCTAAAAGAAGATTTAAGCGCAGGAGATATCGTTGTTTGCATGGGAGCGGGGGCGGTTGGTGCTTATGCCTACGATGTGTTGGAGATGCTAAAACTTAAGGATAGGGCTGCTTAGTGTCGAATGAGAGGGGTGCTGAAACCGTTTTAAATCTTAAGATCGATAAGGTTCTCGGATCTGATTGCAGTACTTTCGCTATCGGTGGAGTTTTAGAGAGCCTCGTCACCGTTGAATCAGAGGCAGATCTAGCGGCGTTTCTCTCTTATTCTTTTTACAATAAACTTTCTTATGGCGTGCTTGGAAACGGTAGTAATATCCTCTTTCCTGATGCGGGTCTGCACTACCCGTTAATCAAGCTAGGAGGAGGATTTTCGTACGTTTCAGAGATCGGAGCAGATGAGTTTGAGGTTGGCGCAGGGTATAGCTTGATAGCGCTTTCTGCTAAACTTTCAAAGGTGGGATTTAGCGGCTTAGAGTTTGCGTGTGGCATTCCTGCTTCTGTTGGTGGTGGTGTTTTTATGAATGCAGGGGCTTTTGGCGGCTCCCTCTCTGATATTATTTTGTGGGTGGATATAATTGAAGCAACGGGAGAGAAACGACGTCTTGCCCCTTCTGAAATGCAATTTGCTTATCGTAGATCGGTTATCCCTACTGGAAGTGTGATAATAGCGGTTGGAATAAAATTAAAGAAAGATGATCGTGATCAGATAGAGGCGCGACGTTTAAATTTTATGAGTGAAAGAAGGGCTAAGCAGCCCCTTGAATACCCCTCTGCTGGTTCTATTTTTAAAAATCCTGCTGGTGAAAAGTCCGCAGGTTATCTGTTGGAAGAGGTGCATTTAAAGGGATATACTGTAGGTGGTGCTATGTTTTCTGAAAAACATGCTAACTGGATCGTAAATATTAACAGGGAAGCCACAGCTGCTGATGTTAAAGCGTTAATTTTAGAAGCACAAAAGCGAGTGCGTGCTGCTTGTGGTATTGAACTAAAAACGGAGCTAAAGATCTTATAATTAAGTTCTCTCCCTGTGTGTTTATTTGATGTGAAGTTGTAACACGGATCTAGATGCCTACTCTTCTTTGTAATCTTTATAAAAAAAAGAGGATAAATTTTTATATTATTTCCTATTTGATGTAAAAAGTGGGTGTTCCTTTTTATATTGTGATGTTAAAGTCTAAGAATGCGAAAGGTTTTTCTAGGCGTATCCGCCTTATCTCTTCTTATCTTTTTTATTTTGTGGAACGGTGTCCCCACCTTCAGGCGTGGTGTAGAAACTACATGGGCTAACACTAAAAGTTCTTTGTACGATAAAGAGATAACGTTCTCCGGACTTGTTCTAATCAATGAGGAAGATTTAAGGAAAACTTTACCCCTTGATGATTCTGTTCTTAGTTGGATTTTACGAAATAACAGGATCGAAGCAGAGTTAATGACGCATCCACTTGTGGCAAAAGCCGTTGTCTCACGGTGTTCTTCTGAAGCGTGGAATTGTTTTACTATTGCGGTTCAGGAGTGGCAGCCGCGTGCTATTGTGCAGTTGAAAGATACTTTTTGGGTAGTTGATCAAAAGGGTACGTTTTTAACACCTGTTAGATCAGATCATCCCCGTTCGTTGTTGGAGTTGCCCCTTATTAGTGGGGTTGATGTGGCCTTCTCCTCTCCTGATTTTGTAAAGGCTAAAACAGGTTATGCTGTTGATTCTATTAAAATTATTGAAAAGGAGAGTCAAAAAGCTGTTGAGCGGCTTGTCGTTGATGAGGGTGGCGAGCTGAGAGTAAAATTTAAAGGCATGGATTTTACGGCTATTTTTGGATCTGATCCTGAGCTTGGAGTGAAACCGTTTTCAGAAGAGGTGCGAAGGTTTAAAGCGATGCTGAAGTTTTTAGAAGGGAAGGAATCTTTAATTGAAGAGCTCGACTTCGCATATAATTCGCAGTGTGTTGTTAAGTTAACAAAGACCGGACAAAAGTTGGCTAAATCCTTAGAATCTGCCATTAAAGGATAATATCTTGATCTTGTTTAGTGGCGTAGGGGTTATTCTTTAAAAGATCTCTATTTTTAACATTTCTTTTGATAAATTGCTTGCAATTAAAAGGGAGTGCGTTTAGGTTATGCAGTCGTGGCAGCGAAAAGTCAAACAATAGTCAGTCTTGATATCGGAACTTCAAACGTAAAAGCGGTTATTTCGGACGTCGTTTTGGAGAAGGGGGAGCCTGTAATAAATATTATAGGTGTGGGGAGCGCTCCATCTAAAGGGCTGCGCAAAGGTGTCGTTATAAATATCGAAGCTACCGTCAATTCAATTGCAAGTGCCGTACAGATGGCAGAAACGATGGCGGGACGCAAGGTTAGCTCCGTTTATATTGCGATGTCGGGGGAGCATATTCAAAGTTTAAATAGTGACGGGACTGTAAGAATTAGAAGTGGTGAAGTTTCTAAACACGATATTGTAAAAGTTATGGATGATGCCAGTGCAGTGGCTATCCCCGCAGATAAGGCTCCTTTGCACGTTATTCCGCGTGAGTTTATCGTTGATGATCAGAAGGGGATAAAAGATCCTTTAGGGATGTCGGGAGTGCGTTTGGAAGCGCGGGTGCATATTATCCTTGGAGCGGTTTCCAGTAGTAGGAATATCATAAAATGTGCAAATAAGTGTGGCTTGAATGTAGCTGGTATCGTACTAGCGCCGATCGCTTCTGCGCAAGCTGTGATAACACCTGAAGAGAAAGAGCTCGGTGTTTGCATGATCGATATCGGCGGTGGGACTGTCGACCTTTCAATATTTCATGCAGGTGGTATCAGACATTCTTGTGTATTCTCTTTCGGTGGAAGTTATTTTACTAATGATATTGCAGCTGTTTTAATGACACCGATCGCTAGCGCTGAAGAGATAAAGTGTCGTTATGTTAATCTGTTAGAACAGGGTGAAGGGGTAGGGCAAGGTATTGACGTGCCGTCGACGGGAGGACGACCTTCAAGGATTGTTAAGAGCGGATATTTAACTGAAATAGTGAAGCCGCGTGTCGTTGAGTCGTTTGGATTTGTGCGAGAAGAGTTGCTTAGACCGGAGTTTGCTGATCGCTTGGCGGGAGGGATCGTTATCACGGGTGGATCTGCTAATATGCGCGGGATCGCTGAGGTAGCAGAGAGTGTTTTTGGACTTCCTGTTCGTATCGGGCGAGTTACAGGAGTAGGGGGCATGGGCGATATGGTAGTAGCTCCAGAATACGCTGCGGTTGTTGGTGCAATTAAATACGGTGCTCAAAACTTAACATCTGCTCGAACAAGTCAGATCGGTAAGGTAACTTCTCTTGCAAAATCATTCGGGAGTTGGGTTTCTAAGCATTTTTGATCACCGCAAATAGTCGTTTCTTAAAAATAAATTAAAAAATAAATCAAAAGTACGGTAGAATTTGCTAGATTTTAAGAGCTGCTTGTGCTATTTCTTTCTCGTTTAAGTTAGTTAAAGTTGCGGTCTGCAACAAGATGATTTGTTTGCATTCTTTAACTTTATATTAATAATTCTCCTTGAATCCTTGAGTTAGGATCAGGATTTAAGTAGACTGTGCGAACAGTTGATTCTGGGGGAAAGAAAAAAACTCATACTTAAAACAGCAAAATATTCAGCGATGATTGTTTTGTATTATCGCTTTTGATGATCTCGCGCTGAGATCAAGTTTTAGTGATAAATTTAAAGTGGTTTATTTCCCTTTGAAAAAGCTTTCACGAAGAAAATTATTAATTCTTCGGATGGTATCATAGATTTATTAAAGAAGAACAAGGTGGCACATATGGATGATATCGCAGCAAAACTTCAAGCAAACAGAGCGCGTATTAAAGTTTATGGTGTTGGTGGTGCAGGTATCAATGCTGTTAATAATATGATTGCGAGTGGGCTTGTCGGAGTTGAGTTTTATGCAGCAAATACAGATTCTCAAGCTTTACTTTCGTGCTCTGCACCGAATAAAATTCAGTTAGGTGAAGAGATCACACGTGGACTTGGTGCTGGTGCCGATCCTGATGTCGGTTACGCCGCAGCAAAAGAGAGTTCGGATGCTATTCGTGCTGCTCTTGAAGGTGCCGATATGGTGTTTATCACTTGCGGTATGGGTGGCGGAACGGGAACACTCGGTTCTTCTGTGGCTGCTGAAGTTGCTCGTGAGCTCGGTTGCTTAACAGTCGGCGTTGTAACTAAGCCCTTCCTGTTTGAGGGTAAACGTAGAATGCGTAATGCTGAGCGTGGAATTGAAGAGCTTAGACGGCACGTTGATACATTGATTACCATTCCGAATCAACGACTCCTCTCCATCGCTAGTAGAAACACAACCTTGTTAGATACCTTTAAGAAAGCGGATGATATCTTATTCCAAGCTGTAAAGGGCATCAGTGATCTGATTACCTTTGAAGGTTTGGTCAATGTTGACTTCGCTGATGTTCGGGCAGTTATGTCAGAGATGGGTATGGCGATGATGGGAACAGGTGAAGGTTCCGGTGAGAATCGCGCCGTTGACGCAGCGGAGAAAGCTATTTCAAGCCCGCTTTTAGAAGATATCTCGATACATGGAGCTCGCGGAGTTTTAATCAATGTGACTGCTTCTCCTGATGTTACGTTGCAGGAGGTTAATGAAGCGGCTGAGTTGATACACGCTGAGGCGCATGAAGATGCTAATATTATCTGGGGTATGGTGATTGATCCTGAATACGAGGATAAGGTAACAGTTACCGTTATTGCGACGGGCTTTGGTGATGAGTCTGCCGATATCGCTGGTGTTTCACCTTTGGCTGGATCTGGTAAAAGTGAAGGGGGTGTCCCGAGTTGGTTATCATCAAGAGCTTCTGCTGCAAAAAATAGCACGGAAGGTGTGATGAAGTTGAAAAAACTTTCTGTCCTTTCTGGAAATGAGGATGAGACGAAATACGAGATCCCTACCTTTTTAAGAAAGCAGATGGATTAAATAAAATTGTGTGGCTTCAGGTAATGAAGTCGTAGCAAAAAAAGGAGGCAGCAACGCCTCCTTTTTTTTGGCTCTGTTAGGAGTTGTTTGCTTAATTTAATTTTAACAACCTAACAATCGGTAAAGTGTATTCAATCTATCAAACGATGATAAAGTGCGCAGTTTAATGAGTCACATCATCACTGTCTACTGTATCCGTTGATTCTGTAACAGAATTCGTAACAGAGGAAGAGTCACTAGCCTCATTACTATCAACGTCAGCTTCTGTGGCTTTGGTTGTGCGGCATACCTTTACTGCATGCAGCCCTTTCGGTCCCTCTTGAATTTCATAAGAGACTTCTTCACCGTCCTTAAGGGTTTTAAAGCCATCATCTTCAATCACGGAATAGTGCACAAAAACATCCTGTCCGTTGGCATGTTCGATGAAACCAAAACCTTTTGCATCATTGAACCACTTAACGACACCTTTAAGCGCTTCTGATTCTGACATACTATTACTCCTAGATACACCTTAGAAAAAAAACTGATACAGAATGGTGCTACAATATCTGTTCCAGTAAATAAATGTGGCAAAGTGATTTTACTCACTGCCAAACTGACCACTCCAACTTCAAAGATAAGCCCCTGAAGGTTGTTGCAGCAAAAAACCACAAGGTGCTGCATTACGGAATGCCCAGATAACTTATAACATATCAGCAATAATGCAGATTTTTTGTTTTGGCAATGACAAAAAATACGTTTTTGTATAAAAGAGGGGTGAGTTCGATCTTAACGGAGGAAAAATAGAGTAAAATCTTCGATTATTTCGTGTGAGTAAAATATTGTTTTAACGTCTTAACATCCTCTCCAGATCTCGCTCATCGATAAGTGTTGTTTCTCTTTTTTTATGGTAGTCTGATTCTTATGAGTGATCGTTTAATGCCGCTAGACGGTGAGTTTTATAAAACAGTTTTTTCTGATTTTCCTGAACCATTATTTATTGTTGATAGCGATCTGCGTTGTGTTGGGCAAAATAAGGCTTTTCGCAGGTGGTGCGGAAATTCTTTAAGTGATAATGCGCCGATTACTACTATCTGGCCAGCAGCAGCTGAATTACAAAAAGGGGTCTCTGAGATTAGAACCCGTTTTGTCGTAAAGGGGTGCGAAGAAGAGCTGGGTGTAATCATCACTGAATTATCGTGTAAGTGTTTTTTAGTGCAACTTTTGCCGGAGTCCGGTCTCGGTGGTGAACGTCATTTTCATGCACAACGGTTAAGGACGTTGGGAATGTTGGCAGGTGGTGTTGCTCACGATTTTAATAATATCTTAGCTGGAATATTGGGGCATATCACTTTTTTAAAGACGATCTTACCTGAACATGGCTCTCATGCTGAATCGCTTTCTGCTATTGAGGAGGGCGCAAAAAAAGCTTCTCTGATTACGCAACAGATCTTGAAGTTCTCTAAAATGGAGACGGCAGAAACCCTTAAAAAGATAGATATCAATGAACTCATAGTTAAAACTTATGGACTGTTACGAGGGGCGCTCTCTCCGTTAATTGATCTGCAATATGATCTTCCGCAAGAACCTATTTATGTTATGGCAGTGGAGGGGCGTTTGGCGCAGGTTCTGGTCAATCTGGTAATTAATGCGCGAGATGCCCTTAATAAAAGTGGGAAGATAGTGATCTCTGCTGATGTGTGTAACGATCTTAAAGCGCTAAAGGGCGTGCAGTTGGATTGTACTAAAGAGTGGGTTGTTATGACCGTCACTGATAACGGTAGCGGCATGTCTGAGGACGTTATACAACACGTTTTTGAGCCTTATTTTTCGACAAAAAAGAACAAAGGGACTGGATTGGGGTTGGCTACGGTGCTGTCGATAGTTAAGAGCTTTGGTGGAGTGATAAAGATCAGATCTAAAGTTGGTGCTGGTACTGTTATGTCTGTGTATCTGCCGAAAGTTGAGGTTAGTGGTGATGTGCAGACTTCGAAAGATTCTAAGAGAGTGCAATTAGTGGGCGGATCTGAAAAAATTCTTGTGGTGGATGATGATGCTGCTGTAAGAAGTGTATTGGAGATGAGTTTAACGCATCTAGGATATGAGGTTGAGATCGTAACTACGGGGTATGAGGCTGTTGAAAAATTAAAGGAGCATAAGGATAAATTTGATTTGGTTATGCTTGATATGTTGATGCCGCAACTTTCAGGTAACGAAACGTTTTTAATGTTACGCAATATTCAACCAGATCTGAAGGTTTTAGCAATGAGTGGTTATACCTCAGAAGAATCTGTTAAGTCTATTTTGCAAAATGGTGGTAAGGGCTTTATTCAAAAACCATTTACAATAGCTGATCTTTCGAAGAAGGTCAGAGTCTGCTTGGACGGGGAGTAGTGTATGAGTGATACGGGAGAGAGTTTAGTTAAGGTAAGAAACCTTTCTAAATCTTTTGGAAAATTAAAGTTGTTAAAAGATATCTCATTTGATCTGAAGCGTGGCTCCGTGACGGGGTTAATCGGACCTAGTGGATGTGGGAAGAGTGTCCTCTTAAAAATTTTAGGAGGTGTACTAAAACAGGATTCAGGAACGATAGAGATGTTTGGAGTGCCTCACGATCGAATTACTTTAATGTTTCAAGAGGGCGCTTTGTTTGATTCTTTGTCTGTATTCGATAATGTCGCTTTCCCTCTCTTGAACGGAGCTGTGCCGACCTCGACGTTACCTAGAAAGAAGCAGAAGGAGATCGCTGAAAGGGTGAGTCCTATCTTGGCACGAGTTGGGCTTACACATGCTGCTGAAAAATTACCTGCACAACTTTCAGGTGGTATGAGAAGACGCGCTTCTTTAGCGAGAGCGTTAATTTCAAAACCAGAGTTGGTTCTCCTTGATGATCCGACGTGTGGGTTGGATCCTGTGGCTAGTGGTGTTATCATGAACTTGATTCTTGAATTGCAGCGGGAGCATGGATATACCGTCTTGATTGTAAGTCAAGATCTAAGGCGGTTGATTCCTAATGTTGAGACAGTGATGGCACTTTTTAACGGTTCTATTGATTTTATCGGGACGGTAGATCAATTAAAAGAGAGCGCCGATCCTGAGGTAATTTACTTTGTCAATTGTCGTTATGATTTGGAGTCAAGTGCACTCTCTACTTCTAATCCTTTGTGCGGAGAGATCTGATGTGGCTATTATGGTAGAGGTGGATTCCTTATTTTTAGCGGTGTTATGAAGATATTTAGCTTGTCTTTTTTTCTTCTAAAAGCTGAAGCCTTTTAAGGGTAGGGAGCTATAATTAAAAACAGTGTAATAGGGTTTAAAAGTTAGGTGTTATGGGAAGATCTTCTTATGTAGAAAAAGCACGTGAGCGTTTTTTAGAGGGGATGGGAGTACCGGCGCGTGATACGGCTTTCGTTGTAGATCGTTTTCAGAAAGAAGCGATCTCGTCTGTGGTTGATGGTAATGATACGTTGGTTGTGGCTCCAACTGGTTCTGGTAAAACTTATATCGCAATGGAAGCGATCTCTGCTATGTTGAGTCTGCATTGCAGGTCTGTTTATACAACACCGTTAAAAGCGTTATCGAATACTAAATTTACGGAGCTAAAAAAACGGTTTGAGCCTGATCATAAAGTTGGCTTACTGACGGGTGATAGAAAGATCGATACAGACGCTGATGTTGTTGTTGCCACGACTGAGATCTATCGTAATGAGTTATATCGCGGCTACGGTAGTTATTCCTTAGTAGTCTTGGATGAGGTGCACTTTATAGCGGACTTGCAACGTGGGCCGGTTTGGGAGGAGAGCATTATTCTAACACCTTCTGATTCTACCCTTTTAATGTTATCGGCATCTATTTCGAATGCAAAAGAGATTGCGGAGTGGATCGAAGAGGTCAGGGGTCGTCCTTGCACGATAGTTTCTGAATCTATTAGACCTGTGGAATTAAGGCTCGGCTTCTTACATCCGCGCTTAGGAGTGATACCCCTTTCTGATGAATCTGGAAGAATTTTCAGGGAAGTAGAATATTTTTACGGTTCAATGGGGTTAGATCAAAACGGTATGCGTCTTCAAAGGGAAAAGCGTAAAGAAAACGGACAACACCGTTCAGGATCTCGATATAGAGGGGAGGGGCGTTCTCGCAACAGTAATGGTTCACGGAGTAAAGCGAAGGGTGGCAGGTATATCAATAAAACACGCAACACCAAGTCATCGCATAATCAATCAAGAAGAAAGGGAAGATAGATGTTACACCGAGAGTTTCCAGTAAATACTATTCTTACGGAGTTAGAAAAGGATTCGCTTCTGCCTGCTATATTGTTTAGGACTTCAAGGCGGCAGTGTGATGTTGATGTAGAGCGCTTATCGTTGAGCCGTGTTGGGAGATATATCAACAAAACACACAATAAAAATAAGCAAGCCACCAAGTCATCGCATAATCAATCAAGAAGAAAGGGAAGATAGATGTTACACCGAGAGTTTCCAGTAAATACTATTCTTACGGAGTTAGAAAAGGATTCGCTTCTGCCTGCTATATTGTTTAGAACTTCAAGGCGACAGTGTGATGTTGATGTAGAGCGCTTATCGTTAAGTCGTGTTGGGAGATATATCAACAAAACACACAATAAAAATAAGCAAGCCACCAAGTCATCGCATAATCAATCAAGAAGAAAGGGAAGATAGATGTTACACCGAGAGTTTCCAGTAAATACTATTCTTACGGAGTTAGAAAAGGATTCGCTTCTGCCTGCTATATTGTTTAGGACTTCAAGGCGGCAGTGTGATGTTGATGTAGAGCGCTTATCGTTGAGCCGTGTTGGGAGTATTCCGCCAAAGGAGCAAAGAAAGATAGATCAGGAAGTTCAGAATGTTATTGATAAATACGGGATGGACTCTGATATGATCCGTAATCACCCGCAATATGAGGCGTTAGTTACAACAGGTGTGGGGGCGCATCACGCTGGGCAATTGATCGTGTGGAGGCTTCTTTTAGAAGAGTTAATGAGTCGTGGTGTGATGCGGATGATGATCGCAACTGGGACTGTTGCTGCGGGTGTTGATTTTCCGGCGCGTACAGTTGTTGTAACTGCACACAGCAAACGTGGGACTAATGGCTTTCAGATCTTAAGCTCATCAGAATTTCAACAGATGTCGGGACGTGCTGGACGACGTGGTAAGGATAGTGTTGGATTTTGTTTGATTGCGCCGAGTGCTTATTCTGATGCTAGGGTTATTCATCAGGTAGCGGCGAGACCACCGGAGCCGTTAAGATCTGCGTATTATGCAGCGCCTTCGACGGTGTTAAATCTTTTAAAATATAGGACTGCTGATGATCTACGCCACACCGTTTCAAGGAGTTTGGGGGCGTTTCTTGATCGTAAGGCAGCTAAGGTTTTGTTAAATGAAGCAGCTGAAGTGGGGAAGAAGACTGCTGAAAATCAGAAGCTAACACCTGAGCAACGTAAGAAAGGTGAGAAGCGTGCCAGAAGGATCGTTAAGGAGGCTGATCGTTTGGAGCAACGTCAACAAAATCTTCTTGAAACATCTTTGCAAGGTTTAACCCGTCTCGGTCATATAGTGGAAGGTAAATTAACAGAGAAGGGGGCTTGGGCAGCTGAACTTTGCACCAGCATAGTGTTGGAGTTGGCGGAGGCTATCGATGAAGGGCTACTTGGTGAAGTTGTTCTTGATGAGTTGATAGGGTTAGTTGCTTCTATTGCAGGGGATCCGCACAGATCTTATTTCGGGATTAGGCAGAACCCGATTAAGAAAGAGTATTTTGCAAGGATGCAGGCGTGTGTGGATCGTGTGGCAGCGTTATATGAAGGTTCTCCTTTTGCCAGTGAGGTCGTGGTGCTTCCTGATGCAGCGGTTACGGTATTAACGTGGGTAGAATCGTCTTCGTGGCAAGATTTTGCAGCGTATTTAAGATTGGCGGGTGTGGCTGAAGGGGATGTAGCGCGGTTGATCTCTCAAACGGCGGATCACCTCAATCAGATTTCGAGACTTTCTGAGAGTCATCCTGATTTAGCAATTATGGCGTTAGAAGCGAGAAGGCTATTACTTAGACCACCAATTACAGACGCTTTTGAGGTCGGTGTATTAAATTAATCTTCAGAATTTTGTACCACCCTTTAGGCATAGTTGAGTGGGCTGCAACTGCGAAAAAATTGGTGCCACCCACCAGTGACGCTAGGACGGGCACGATTGCAGGATGGGATCGGCTAGATCTAGACGGAGGTTAAAAATTTGGTGCCACCCTTCAGCCGAAGGTGGGTGTCCTAATTGGCGGGGTCAAAAATTTGGTGCCACCCTTCAGGGACGATTGGGCGGGCTGATATTAAAAAGCAAGTTGGTTAGGTTTTCACGAGGGTTAAATTTTGGTGCCACCCTTCATTTTTGGCAGATCGGCTAGCTGCAGCTCTGGAGCTGCAGCTCTGGTGCCACCCACCAGTAAGACGGGATCAGCTAGATTTCTACGGAGGTTAAAAATAGAGGGGGGGTGATGGTAAAAACCTTATAATATTGAAGTTTAACTTTATGCTATGCTATTGTGCTTATTAAAATTTATTTTATAAAGCAGCTCTAAAAAGGTATTTTATGAATTCTGAAGATCGTGGCAGTCAAAATGGGAAGATAAAGATAGCACTTATCTGTGGTGGAAGTGGTGCGGAACGGGGTATCTCAATAAATTCAACACGTTCCGTGCTTGATCACTTACCCAATACAGTTGATATCATCCCGTTCTATTTTGATGTCTTTATGAATTGTTACCGGCTCTCTAAAGCGCAGCTCTATTCAAACACCCCTTCTGATTTTGATTTTAAACTAAAAGATAATGCGCGAAAAATTTCGCAGGAGGAGTTTATTTCTGAACTTAAAAACGTTGATCTAGCTTTTCCGATCATTCACGGCATCTTCGGAGAGGACGGGCAGTTGCAGCAGATCTTAGAAGATAACGAGATCCCTTATGTCGGAGGTTCGGCGCAAGCTTATAAAAAAGGTTTTCCCAAAGATGTTGCTAATACGATCCTAAAGGAAAACGGCTTTTTCACTATTCCGTTTGTCTCTGTTGAACGAACTGATTTAGTTGCAGCCAAAAAGATAGCTGAAAAGTTTTTTAAAGAAGAGAAACTAAGCAGAGCTATGATAAAACCTGCACTCGGAGGCTCTTCTATCGGTACTTATGATATTCATAATGCGGATGAGGCGGTTGCTGCGTTGCAAGATACGTTAAAGATCGGGTTACGTGTAGGAGATACCTTTATCATTGAGCCTTTTTGTAAGGGGCGTGAGTTCACCAGCATTATTGTGGAGAGTAAACACGGAGAGCCTGTGGCGTTTGTACCTACGGAGATTGAGATCGTTAAAGGTACTGAACTTTTTGATTTTAGAAGAAAATATCTTCCGACAGATTCATCACTGTTACATTGTCCGCCGCGCTTTACTGATGAGCAGATCAAAGAGATTCAGAATGGGGCTGAGAAGATCTTTTCTCTCTTTGGATTTCACGATTTTATGCGTGTAGATGGTTGGATACTTGATGATGGACGGATCTTAATCTCTGATATTAATCCCGTTAGTGGAATGGAGCAGTGTAGTTTTATCTTTGAGCAGACATCCAGAGTCGGTTTTACGCATGCTTCTATTTTAGAATTGATCATAGGCAGTGCTTGCAGACGGTATAATATTAGCTCTGCACCGCTTGAAGTGAAAAAATCGGTAGGAGAAAAGAAAAAGGTCTTTGTCTTAATGGGTGGAAAAACTGCTGAAAGGCAGGTCTCATTAATGAGTGGCACTAACGTTTGGTTAAAGCTCTCAAAGTCAGGTAATTTTGAAGCGGTGCCTTATTTAATGGATAAAAATGGTGAGGTTTGGAAGTTGTCATATTCTTTTGCGCTTAATCGTACAGTTGAAGAGATCTATCTCAACTGTTTGGATGCTACTGAGATAAACAAAAGATTAAAACCTTATGCCGAAGAGCTTTATAAAAAGTTAGATCTGCCGAATAGGTTTAACGTTAAATCAAATACTCCTATAAAAATGACGTTGGATGATTTTTGTAAGGATGCCGTAATAAATGAAGCTTTTGTCTTTATCGGACTGCACGGCGGAGAGGGGGAGGATGGAACTATTCAGAAAAAGCTGGAGGACTATGGTTTGCTTTTTAACGGCTCTGATTCTGTGGCATCAAAGCTTTGCATAGATAAATTTAAAACAGGAGAGGTTGTTAATGCCATAGGAGATCCGGAGATCGCATCTCTTCCAAAACAAAAATTAAATCTTAAAACTGCTAACGAGAGTGAGCTGCAAAAAATTTGGAACGAGATGTATCAAAATACAGGTTTTGACACGATAGCGGTGAAACCTATCTCTGATGGATGTTCATCCGGAATTATTCGGCTTCATAATTTTGATGAATTAAAGAGATATGTAGAGATTGCAAGTAACAGTGCCAATGAAGTTATTCCAGCGCATTCATTTCATAAACAAGATAATGAAGTCAATTTGCCGCAAGATAAAAATCCTATTTATATCCTTGAGCCGTTTGTACAGGTTGATTATCTGCGGGTGGTAAAAAACGATATCGTTTACAAGAAAGATCAAGGTTGGCTTGAGTTCACGGTTGGTGTTTTAGAACAATCCGGTAAATATCATGCGCTGAATCCGAGCATTACCATTGCTGAAGGAGAGGTTTTAAGTCTGGAAGAGAAATTTCAAGGTGGAACGGGAGTTAACATTACTCCGCCCCCTGAGGATATCTTAAAAACAGAGTTTAGGGATAAAATAAAGTATGGTGTTGAGAAGGTTGCAAAAGCTCTCGGCATTAAGAGTTATGCTAGAATAGATATCTTTTTTAACCTTGATAGTGGCAAGATGATCGTAATTGAAGCTAATACCTTACCGGGGATGACACCAGCAACTGTTATTTACCATCAAGCTTTAGCGGAAGATCCACCGTTGAATCCGACAAAATTTATAGAGCGTATTATTAATGAGAAGATCTCTTCTAATGAAAGTTCTGATGAGTGTAAGAGAAAGATTAAAAGGCAACTTTGTTCTGCTGCGGCAGTGTAATTAGACAGTGTAATTAAACTGATAGTAATAACAGTTTGTAGATTATGTAAAAAGATGTAGCGATTTTTCTTTAGCATTAGAGAGGATTCAATGAAGATTGAGATAAAAAAGTTAATAGAAATTTTAAAGGCGACTCCCTCTAATGTCTCAGATTTTAACCGTGTACTAGAAACAGCTTTAATCTTTTTTGATTCAAGAAAGTTAGTTTCGGGAGGTATCTTTGTTGCTATTTCAACTACTAAAAATGATGGAGCGTTGTATATCAAAGATGCTATGACTAAAGGAGCTGTTCTAGCTATTGCAGAGAGTAATCCTGATAATTCTCCGAATGTGTTGTTGGTAGAGGATTCCGTTAAAGCTTTTCAAGAGTTAGGTAAATATGTCCGTTCGAAATATAAAGGGCTTGTTATCGGTATTACAGGCAGTTCCGGTAAGACAACGGGGAAAGCTTTGATTGTACAGATGCTTTCTGCATTTTCACGTGTCTTTGCTGGTGAGACCTCTTTTAATAATCATATCGGAACTCCGTATAATTTGTGCCGACTTGATTTTGATAGTGATTATGCAGTTTTTGAAATGGGAATGGATCATGCCGGTGAGATCTCTCTCCTTACTGAGTTAGTTAAGCCGAACGTGGCAGCTGTTATGAACGTTTTTCCGATGCACATTGAGTATTTTAAAGAGTTCAAAGATATCGCTTTTGCAAAAGCAGAGATCTTTGAAAAAACTGTTCATCCTAATGGGAAAGCTATTATTAATGCTGATACTAATTTTGCTAAAGAGGTCTTAATACCGCAGGCACAAAAGGCAGGGATTAAAGAGATTATTACCTTTGGTAAAAAAGGCGATATCACCTTAAAAAGTTGCAATTTTACCTATGATGGACAAACAGAGGTTGAGATCGGTGTTGGAGATAATGTTTTTAAACATCGTGATAACGGCTTGGGGGAACGTTTTGCTTATAACGCCACCTTTGCAGTGGCAGTTGCTACAGCATTAAATCTTGATATAGCAAAGGCGTTACAAGCGATCTCTTCTTTCTCTCCGTTAAAAGGGCGTGGTAAAGTTTCAAAGATTACGATTCCGCAAGGCGCAGCTATTACGTTGATAGATGATTCTTATAACGGTCAGCCGGAAGCCGTGCGTCAAGCTATTCAGACGTTGAGTATGATGAAGTGTCCTGAAGGTGCTCGCAAGATCGCCATTATCGGTAGGATGATGGAGTTGGGGGAGAGCTCTGAGGAGGAGCACCGTGCTGTCGGAAGAGTTTTAGCAGAGAGCACGGTTGATATAGTGATAGGGATTGGAGAAGAAACAAAAGCGATGTTGGCGGAGGTGCCATCTCCAAAAGATAAGATCTTTCAAGAATCAGTTGATGGATTGTTTGAGGTGCTTACTACCAAGCTTTTAAAGGAAGGTGATATCGTATTGATTAAGGGTTCACATTACGCCTCAAGGGTCTTTGAATTGAGCGAAAAATTTCTAACACTGTAACCGCCCTTCAGTGACAACAGAACGGGCTGAAATTGTAGAACGAGTCGGTTAGGTTTCTACGGAGGTCAAAATTTGGTGCCACCCTTTAGTTAAAAGTGGGTGTCCTAATTGGCGGGGTTTGCGAATTTGGTGCCACCCACCAGTAGCACGGGGATCTGCTGACTTTGGCTAGACTTGGATCTGCTGCACCCTTCAGGGAAGGTTGAACGGGCTGCAACTGTAGAACAAGTCGGTTAGGTTTCTACGGAGGTCAAAAATTTGGTGCCACCCACCAGTAAGACGGGATCAGCTAGATTTCTTTAAAATTACAACTTCTAATAATATCAAGATGTTAGCAAAATATTAGGGTTTGCGAATTTGGTGCCACCCTTTAGTTAAAGGTGGGTGTCCTAATTGGGAGGAGGTCAAAAATCTGGTGCCACCCTTCAGTGCTGCTGGGACGGGCTGATACAGCGAAGCGAGCCAGCTAGATTTGAACGGAGGTCAAAAATTTGGTGCCACCCTTTAGTAAGAGCGGGTCAGTAAGAGCGGAATTGCAGTTATGTGGTGGGTTCTTGTTTATCTAATTTATGGATGCAGTAATCAAAGGTATCTTCCCAAAAGAGCATCGTATTTAGTTGGTGAGCTTTTAAGTTAATTAGTGCGGAAAAAGCTTTTTCACGTGTTGTTTGCGGATTGCAATGCATATCACCTAAAATACCGAGTGAAAGCCCCTTGAGATCTTCCTTACTGTATTCGTAAAAGTTCAGAGTGCCGTTAAAGGCATCGAGCGCCCAGCGATGGTTTGAGATCTCTCCGAAACATAAAAAAGTATCTTTGCCCCGTGTGGGGGTTTCTATGTAGCCACGTTTCCCTACTCGCATCAACTCTTTGCAAGCCGCTTCAGGATCTAGGCTATGTTCTAATACATGTGAGCAGTAAACGAAATCAAAGGCTTTATCTTCAAACGGCATATCTTCAACGTAACATTCATAGACCCGCCGCCCTTCCAACATTTTAAATGCAGCTCCGGCACGTCCGTAGTCGTTATCAGTTAGGGCAGCATCTGCCAGATCTGTGGCAAAAGGAAAGGGGATATGCCCGCTACCGATATCTAAAACGCGATCACTCGGTTTTATATTAAAATCATATCTACGAGCCTGATAGATTTCATAACGGCAATCCGGCATAGATTTATAGATATCATACGCCATAGCACAGATCTGAAGTGCGACTTCGGGATGTTCATCTACTATCTGTTCAATTAGATCAAGGGCGAAAACGAGGTTCTTTTCTTCCAGATATCTGTTAATGCTTGCAACGATTAAAGAGACATCTTTTTCTGCGCTGCGATAAGGCTTTCGTGGTGCAATAATAGCCATAATTTTTCCCTTAATTATTTGGCAGATAATTCATCCAAAACCAGCCGTGCAAAAGCATTGGCACGGTTATACATATTATGGTCTCTGAAACAGCGTGCCTTACCTGCTTTTGCGATCTTAATTCTTTCCGCATCATTTTTTAGATAGTACAGAATTTTTTGAACGGCATCATCTGAATCTTTATAGGTAACGATCTCGCGTTCAGGTTCAAAGTATCGGATCAGTCCCTGCAAAGCATCGGTAATAAGTAGAGATTCACCTGCGGTTGCCTCAAACATACGCATGTTAATGGTATCTTCTCCTCCGATATCTTCTTTATCACTTCCGTTTGTAGCGATTAAAGCGTGGTGTCCTCTGTGGTCTATTACAATACGTCCGCGACGTAACGCTTTATGCATCTCCAATCCGAATACAGCAGCGGCGTTCAGAGCAAGGAGGTTGGTCTGGTTGGCGATATCGGTGATCAGTTTGACGATGTTGTTGATCTCCCGCATCTGCTCGTTGAGCGTGCTGATCTCGTCCACGGTCTGCTTTGAGATCTCCTCGACGAGGAGCATCTTCTTCGTCACGACATCTCCAAGAGAGGCCGCTTCGTTGCCTTCCTTCGAAGGGTTTAGATATTCGTCTTATTAATGAACATAATGCACTACTCTTGAGTAAATTAAATTATCTTGGTGAATATATCTTTGCATTTGATGATGTTAAAAATAAGAAGGTAATTGAGAATAAATTAGCGATTGTAAAGAAATACATTACAAGCGACTGGAGATTAAAATTCTATCTTTATTGTCACCCATCGATGGATATTAAAAATAACGGGGGCGAGTACGGGTTTTATACCCGGGTTTCCGTCCCCTTAAAGGGGTCTTTTGTTTTGAATGAGGCAGTGCGTGCTATCATGCGCGAAGTTTACGTTTCCGTCCCTTAAAGGGGTCTTTTGTTTTGAATTGGAAAAAAGCTGGGTTGTGGCCGGCTAAGTGGGGTTTCCGTCCCCTTAAAGGGGTCTTTTGTTTTGAATCCAGTGGCATGAGATATTCAACTGCCCAGAAGATGTTTCCGTCCCCTTAAAGGGGTCTTTTGTTTTGAATTTCAGGCCCGCCGGGAGCCTATCCCGGCAGAAAGGAGGTTTCCGTCCCCTTAAAGGGGTCTTTTGTTTTGAATCGGTATTCCCCGATACCCGAACACCCGGGAATCTACCGGTTTCCGTCCCCTTAAAGGGGTCTTTTGTTTTGAATGTTCTGCCACGCCGTTTGCGTAATATTTACAAAAACATTATGGTTTCCGTCCCCTTAAAGGGGTCTTTTGTTTTGAATTTAGACGTGGGATTTTTCTAATGACCACTGGTCATCAACGTTTCCGTCCCCTTAAAGGGGTCTTTTGTTTTGAATTAGGGGAGCCGCAACCCCGTAAAAACAGCCTAGACGCCGGTTTCCGTCCCCTTAAAGGGGTCTTTTGTTTTGAATGGTTGAAGGGGAAAC
>JBMNIF010000005.1:0-113431 GCA_050950765.1 Bdellovibrionota bacterium
GGGCAAATCTTTTATCGCTTCTTTTTTTTGAAGGTCTTCCTCATCAGTTAATAAGATTTCATGCAACCCCTCAATAAACATCCTTGTTGATGGATCTAAAGTCGTGCAAAGATCTCCATTCGTTAAAACTTTAGTAATGAAGTCCTCTTTTTTTGCCATAACGACATGCAGTAGCTCTTGATCAACTCTCGGCAATTCAGAGATCTTTTTCTTAGTATAATTTATTTCATCTTGAGAGGTGGGTTGCGGAGGAACATACTTTTCAAGGCTCTCTTTCTGAGAAGATGTTACTGAAAAAGAATCTGATTTTATAGATCGCTTAAAATCTTCCGCATCAACCATTAAGCGATAAGCCGTTTTTTTTATCAGTTCATTACGTTCAATACTATTTCTTACATCCTTTAAGACTTTAGCCATATCTTCAGCTACTCTAGCTTTTATGGTAGCTCCGATCTCTGTGCCTTTCTCTACACCATAGCCTTGCAAAAGAGAGTTTATATAACAATCTAATAACGAAACCGCTTCAGCTTTTAAAGTTTCGAAATAACTTTCAATCTTCTCTGAACCGTATTTGCGCGCAATCGAATCAGGATCTTCACCTTGCGGTAAGAAAAGAGCTTGCGCTTCCATGCCTGAATTTAAAAATATCGTAAAAGATCTGGCAGCAGCAGTACGCCCTGCTTGATCGCCATCAAAAACAACGTATGCTTTAGGAAGGATCTTTGATATTCGATGCAATTGATTCTCTGTTAATGCAGTTCCACACGGCGCTACAACATTACGAATTCCGACCTTCCACAAGCTAACAACATCCATATAACCTTCTACTAAGATAATATTGCGTTGTTCCTTAGCTGCTTTTAACGCTTGTGGAAGTGCATACAAAACTTTGTTCTTCTGATAGATCAGAGACTCGGGTGAATTGATATATTTGGGAGCTTGAGCAGTAAACTCATCGTCACCTAAAGTTGGAATTATTCGTCCGCCAAAAGCTGCAATACGTTTATGTTCAACTACAATCGGGAAGATTAAACGTCCTCTAAAAGCATCGTAAAGCTCTCCTCTCTGATTTTTACGTGCCAATCCAGCAGAGATCATTATCTCATCAGGAACACGGCGTGCCTGTAAAAAATTACACAACCCCGTCCACTGTAACGGCGAATATCCGATACCAAAGGTATCAATCAACTCTTTATCGATTCCCCTGCTCTTCACATACTCAATAACTTTCGGCTCTGCCTTTAATAACGATTCCTTGAAATAACGAAAGGCTAGTTCATTAACTCGATATAAAGCCTTTTTTTGAGCGGAGGAGTTGTCTTGTTGTTTATTTCGGACGCTGTCGTAGATAATCTCGATCCCGGCACGCGCGGCAAGAAACTCCACTGCTTCCGGAAAAGAAAGGCCCTGAGTCTGCATAACAAACGAAAACACATTGCCGAAAGCACCACATCCATAACAACGATAAGTGTTATCACTTTCTCTTACAGTGAATGAAGGCGTTTTTTCCGAATGAAAGGGGCATAAGCCGACATAGTTACTACCACGTGCTTTAAGCGCAACACTCTCTCCTACGATATCAATGATACGTACTGTATCTTTTATTTTATCTATGGTGTGTTGACTGATCATCAGAAGTAGCCAGTAAAAAGATAAAAAATAATTAATATTTAAACATTAAAGCAATATCTTTATCTCTCAAAAAAATTAACTTTGCATTATCACAACACAACAGTTCTCTTGCACTTTCACTCTTGCGGTGTCCAATCGTAATCAATATAAATTTCCTGAATTTCATATTCCTTATTTCCACCAGGTAATTTAGCAATAACTGTTTCGCCCTCTTCTTTTCCGATTAGAGCACGACCTAGCGGAGATTCGTATGAAATCCATCCTTTTGAGATATCACTCTCTTCACTGCCATAAATGCCAAGAACTTTTTCTTCACCAGAATCAACATCCTCAATACGAACAGTAACCCCAAAAGTAACTTTTTTGGGATTTATGATATTTTTCGGATCAATAATCTCGACTTGTGAGAGAAGCGCCTCGCATTCTCTAATCTTGGCTTCTGTTATGCCCGAACGATTTTTAGCAGCATCGTAGTCGCCATTCTCTGAGAGATCACCGTGCCCACGTGCTATCTCGATAGCCTTAGCTATTTCAGGACGCAACGCTTTTAGTTGGCGCAATTCTTCCCGCAAAGCAGCATGACCGCGGGGAGTCATTGTCTTTTTCATTATTTAAGCTCCTTAGCAACTGAAAGAAAACACCAACTTATCACTTGTGACAGAGAAGTCCAAGAGGTGTGCTTAAGCAATTTTAAAGGAATATCGATTTTTAAGTTTTTATCGCCGTTATCGTAGTAAAGAACATTTAGTACGGTAATAGTAGTGGAACCTTTACCTTATATTATGACCTACTTCCTATTTACTTATGATGAAAAGATAATAAAATCTACAAAATATAAACTGACTGACTGACTATAAAAAACAATTGTCATTTAATTCATAAATTAGATATATTTGAGGATTATGGAAAATCTTGAAAATATTAACATTCTATCCTTTAAAGAGATCCCAGCACCTCTTGAGATAAAAAAAGAGCTCCCTATTACGGATGATGTGGCAAATTTCGTGATATCATCAAGGGAGACAGTCAAAAATATACTCTTACGTAAAGACCCGCGAATTTTAATAATTGTTGGCCCTTGTTCAATACACGATGAAAAAGCAGCTATAGATTATGCTAAACGGCTTAAAGCAGTAGCTTCGGAAATATCAAACAATATCTTCATTATAATGCGTGTTTATTTTGAGAAACCTCGCACAACTATCGGTTGGAAAGGTTTCATAAACGACCCGTTTTTGAACGGCTCTTTTTGTATGGAAGAAGGTTTGCGCAGAGCAAGGCGTTTGATGATTGAAATTAATAAATTGGGGCTACCCGTTGCATCAGAAGCGTTAGATCCCTTCGTCCCGCAATATCTAGATGATCTCATTACATGGACTGCCATAGGTGCTAGAACGGTGGAATCTCAAACGCATCGTGAGATGGCAAGCGGATTATCAACTCCAGTTGGTTTTAAAAACAGCACTGACGGCTCCTTTCAACCGGCCTTAAATGCACTAAAGGCGGTTTCTGGTGGGCATCATTTTCTTGGAATTAATGAAGAAGGAAAGATCTGTGTTTGTCACACGAGAGGGAACACTTTTGCTCATATTGTTTTGCGCGGCGGCAGTAGACCTAACTATGACTCAGTCAGTATCGATATGTGTGAAGCAGAATTAGAGGCTAGTGGTCTGGCAAAAAATATAATGATCGATTGTAGCCACGATAATTCTTTTAAAAAGGCAGAATTGCAGATCCCTGTTTTAAGACATTGCCTTACACAGATTTTAGAGGGTAATCAATCTATTTTCGGATTTATGCTAGAGAGTAATTTGCACACCGGCAGTCAAAAATTAGAAACCAATCAAACACTACAATACGGAGTCTCTATCACAGACGAATGTATCGGTTGGGATGAAACAGAAAAAATCTTATTAGAGGCTAATGAAAAGTTGAGCGAAACTCTCCTAGAACTTAGGGCTTCGTAAATAATTTTGCGTAATCTGCTATTTCTGATTCTCGAGCTCAGACATTTTTTAAAAAGCTTCTAGCTGACAATCTGGTGCCACCCTTCAGTTTTAGAGGCTTTTAGCACTGGTGGGTGGCACCAGATTTTAACCCCCGTAAAGATCTAACCGATCTGTTTTGTAGTCGCAGCCCGTTCAATCGTCCCTGAAGGGTGGCACCAGATTCAAGCCCAGCTAAATCCCCAGATCCCGTCTTACTGGTGGGTGGCACCAAATTTTAACCCCCGTAGAGATCTAACCGATCTGTTTTGTAGTCGCAGCCCGTTCAATCGTCCCTGAAGGGTGGCACCAGATTCAAGCCCAGCTAAATCCCCAGATCCCGTCTTACTGGTGGGTGGCACCAAATTCGCCAAGCCTTAAACTTCTACTAACATTTTGATATTATTAGCTGCGCTGGTGGGTGGCACCAAATTTTTAACCTCCGTAAAGACCTAACCGACCTGTTTTGTAGTCGCAGCCCGTTCAATCGTCCCTGAAGGGTGGCACCAGATTCAAGCCTAGCTAAATCCCCAGATCCCGTCTTACTGGTGGGTGGCACCAAATTTTTAGCCTCCGTAAAGGCCTAACCGACCTGTTTTGTAGTCGCAGCCCGTTCAATCGTCCCTGAAGGGTGGCACCAAATTTTAACCCCCGTAGAAACCTAACCGATCTGTTTTGCCGTATCAGCCCGTCCAGCTGTCCCTGCGACGTTAGTTATGGTGCCACCCTTCAGTTTTTCCCTTAGTTTTAAGGGCTAAGTTTACTCCTTTCAAACTACGACATCAGTTATTTCTCAAACTTATATTCAATATTAAAGCTTCTACCAGAGCGGACTATTTCTAATGATCCGCCTCCTAGATCTTTCATCATATTAAGGTACTGCCAAAATATGGCTTGATTGGGTATGACGTATCCTCCAGCTGCAATAATCACATCAGCAGTTTTTAAACGTAACATCTCGTAAATCCCACCCTTTTGAACATCAAAAACACGATATTCCGGTGGTGTTTTGAGACTTTTGTGACGGCTATAAAGTTCAACCAAACGGGCAGCATTGAGATTTCCCCCTTCAGCTAAAGCTTGTGCATATTTTTTTGCAGAGAGAGTAACCGTAACGGTTGTCGTATTTACATTAGCAGGTCTAAGTTCTGTAATTTTGACAGCACGCCCCTGCTCCCACGGCGGCAACTCTGTAAGATTTTTCGAAGCGCAAGCCGTAAAAAAAGATAGCGAAAAGAGTACAATTATAAGATTTTTCTCCATATTCTAAGCCTTAATATTTTAAATTTAAGATCATTTATCTAATAAATTATGATCTAAATTTTACAGATATTTTCAAGAGCGCATCTATCCAAGCGCTTTAATTTACACCGTTCTGCTGTAACGATAGATAAGATCTGTTGATATGTTTCATCAAGACTATTGTTTATTAAAAAATAATCAACCATCCCGCTGAAAGCGCCATCCCCTTTTTGAGCTTCTAGTAGAGAAGCAAACTCACCCTGAGCAGTATTTAAACGTTTTAGGAACTCTTCTTCTGAGATTGCAGCTCTTGCCTTTAAACGTTCCTTTAAAACATCGGCAGATGGCGGCGTGAGGAAGACAACAACGGTATGTTGCGGGAAGCCTCGTTTAAAAGAAAAAGCGCCTTTTATATCGATATCAAGCAGAAGATCTCTTCCCGCCTTTAAAGCATTCTCTACTGACGATAAGCGCGTTCCATAACAATTGCCGTGAACTTCTTCCCATTCAAAGAGCTCATTATTTTTTACTGCCTGCATAAAGACATCACGAGAAACGAACTCATAACTTTCTCCATTTCTTTCACCGTCCCTCGGTGGTCTAGTTGTTAAAGAAACAGAGAAAGAAAAGTTAGAATCGTCCTTTAAAAGGCGGTTGGCATAAGTTGTTTTGCCACCACCAGAGGGTCCCACAAAGCAAAGTAACATACCGTTACGTTTCATATATTCCACATCTCCCCTATTCTATATTTTGAAGCTGTTCTCTAACTTTTTCCAAACACGCTTTGGCTGAAACTGTAAGTGCTTGAACTTCGGCAGATTGTGCTTTTGAGGCGATTGTATTGAACTCTCTACCGCATTCTTGAATAAGAAATTCAATAGTCCTCCCGTTGGGAGTATTTTCCGCTGCAAGCATGATCTGATCAAAATGACTGCGTAATCGTGTAAGCTCTTCCGAAATATCAACTCGGTCGGCAAAGATCGCAACCTCCGCTGCTAGGCGTTGTGGATCGATATCTAAATCAGGGGAAAGTTTTAAAAGCCGTTCTAAGAGCTTTTTTTGGTAATTTTCTGGAGTGTTTTCTGATTTTTCTTTAATCTGGGTTCTTAAACATTCTAACTGCGTTAAATGATTTGAGAGATCTCGTGCAAGAGCTTCACCTTCTTTTAAGCGCATCACTAAAACACCTTGCAAAGCTTCCTTTATAGTAGAAAAGAGGAGCTCTTCCTCTACTTCAGTTTCTATATTTTCTTCAGTAAAATCTACAATATCTCTTTTTGCTAAAAGACTTTGTATGAATAGTTTATCAGAGGCTGAATCTACCATATTCGATGGGCAAAACTCTTCTGATAATGATCGATAGAGATTAATGTAAGCATCAAAGAGAGGACGATTTAAGTTAAGTTGGCAAGTTTGCGCCAAGCAAAGCTGTTTTGTAACACACAGGTCTACCCTTCCTCGTTTTAACGTTTCTGCAATAAGGCGCTGTATCTCTAATTCGTATTTAGAATATTCGCGTGGTAACTTTATGTTAAAATCTAGATATCTGCTATTCACCGTACGAATCTCAACAGCGAGAGAAACATTAGCTTTTTTTTGAGATGACTGTCCAAAACCAGTCATGCTAACGATCTTCACTATTCTAGATCCTCAATCTTTGCGATAAGTTTTACAGCATCAACAGGTACAGTTCCCACTTCAGAAACAACCACTCCGGCGGCGATATTAGCAAGATTTCCGGCGGTACTAAGGTCAGTACCAGCGGTTAAAGCTGCTGCAAGGATAGCCGTAACGGTATCTCCAGCACCACTCACATCAAAAACATCACGTGCAACAGTTTCTAAAAATATTGGCGCTTTTTCGCCCCTTTTTAGGATAATCATACCATCTTCACCTAACGTGATTACCATCATTTCGGCATGCCAAAGATCAATTAGTTTTTTAGCTGCAATAAAAGCTTCCTCTTGATTAGTAATTTTCATGTTAGCAGCTTTTTCCGCTTCTTTACGATTCGGTTTTGCTACGCCAACGGTTTTATAGAGAGGATAGTTGTCGGGGTGCGGATCAAGGAAAATTGGCTTAGATGAGAGACCGAGTTCTCCTTTTTTTTGCAATATTTCGAGCTTCTCGATAAGGGTGTTTGACATTACCCCTTTGGCATAATCTGAAATGATTATGAAATCAGCCTTTTTTATAGAAGCTTCTACTAAGGCGGCAAAGCCTTCACAGAGTGCTGGAGAATGTTGACCTTTTACCTCTCGGTCGATACGCATCATCTGTTGATTGCGAGCGATAACTCTAGTCTTAATCGAAGTTGGGCGACTGCGATCTACTAACAAGCCATCAATCGCTACGTTTTCTGATTTTAAAAGATTAAAGACGATTTTACCTTCTCCATCATCGCCGACAAACCCACAAAGATCGACATTTACACCAACGGCGCGTAAATTTCGAACTACATTAGCAGCACCCCCCAAGCGATCCTCTCGCACAGTTTCACTAACAACAGGAACAGGTGCTTCTGGAGAGATCCTATCGGTATCTCCCCAAATATATCGATCTAAAATAACATCACCTATCACGAGAGCGTGCAGGTTTTTCATTTTATCTAAAGCTTCAAGTAACTTCTGTTTTTTTGGCGATGTTTCCACTTAAAAAACTCCTTTGTTTTTATAAAATAACGAGCCAATCTTTGCATAAGCACGTTTTTGGTGCCACCCTTCTTTTAGCCTTTAAATTCAAGCTTGTCACTGGTGCCACCCTTCAGGGACAACTGAACGGGCTGGGACTGCAAACGGATCAGCTAGATCTTCACGGGGGTAAACTGGTGCCACCCTTCAGGGACAACCGAACGGGCTGGAACTGCAAAACGGATCAGCTAGGTCTTCACGAGGGTTAAAAAACTGGAAAAACTGGTGCCACCCTTCTTTTCTTTTTCTAACACCATCCTCACACTAAAGGGTGGCACCAATCCCAATCTCCAAACTTTTTTCATTTTTACCCACAATAAAATCCCAACTCTAGCGACAATTAGGCGTTAGAATTTGGCAATCCTGCCAAACTAACTGGCAATTCTGCCAATTTATTGATTATTTTTATTTTTATCTGGAGTTGTCTTATGAGAAATCGTCGAGATAGGAGAAATCCTAATAAAATGGTGGTACATGTCACCAATAGAACATTATCTGGCTTGCCATTTCTAGCACGCCTTTTTATGAAATGGATCCTGTTAGGGATTATGGCTCGTTGCCAAGAGCACCATCGTGTTAGAATTGCTCATTTTAATTGGATGAGTAACCACTTTCACATGATATTAGTTGGTGAAGGAAAGCACATCTCTTCATTTATGGGAGAGATGGAAAGTGCAGTTGCACGTGCTATTAAGAAACTAACGCCGCAATATAGGAGAAACGTTTGGGATGGACGTTTTAAGGAGCAACGTTTGTTAACTCATAATGATGTTATCGATAAGATAGTCTATATTTATATAAATCCTGTAAAAGCAGGACTCGTTGCACATGCTGATGATTGGGAAGGGTGTAGTAGTTTTAGAATGTATAAATCAGGTTCTTTAACAGTGCAGGGTAAGTATACCTCTTCTACTAATTTACGTAAGTTACCGCAGAGACTTCATAAAATAAGCGATGCTATTTTATTAAAAATGCTTAATATGTTTCCGCACACTTGTCATGAGCTTAAGATTACCCCTGATGCTTGGAAGAATTGTTTTGAAGAATCAAAAAACCTTACGTCTGAAGAGATCTTTAAAACAATAATGACAGAGATTTCAAAAAGGGAAGAAGAGATTGCACTTGAAAGGAAGGGGCATTTTATGGGGATGCGTAAAGTGCAGCAGCAATCGATAAATATTGCGTATGTACCTAAGAAGAAGACGCGTACGCCGTATTTAATTTGTTGGATTAAGGAGTTACGGATAAAAGCGATAGCAGAATATAAGGCTTTTTGTGAAGAGTGTAGAAAGGCTTGGAAGAAGTGGAAGCAAGGTGATATTTCAGCTAAGTTTGTTTATGGGGCATTTCGTCCGAGTATGCCTATTGTAGGTAGGCTTTGCGGGGTGGCGACCTGAAAAAAGTAATGTAAAAAAGCTGCTTTTTTGACCCGATAATAATATGAAATCTAAATTTCAACAGGGAAGATCTATCTAAAATCTGAAAATAGTCAATTAATTGTAAATTGTAGTATCAAATTTAAGGAAATTTAAGGTGAGTTAAGCTTGCTGACAGCAGCATAAGGAGAAAAAAGGCTGTCAGAAGAGTAAAAACAGCAACGCAGGTCGTACTGGTGGGTGGCACCAGGGACTAAAGCATTTCGGCGAAGCCTTCTCGGCAGCGATTAAAAACCAAATTCCCTAAAAATAGCGCAAAGATTGCTGACACTAATAAACACACTAACGTAGAGATTTGCGGGAAAACGCCTTCTAAAATTAGATTATGATAGCAGACGGTTAACGCCGCGAAAGGATTCAACTTTAACGTAATTTGAAATCTCTCCGGCACTTGCGAAACGGGATAAATGATCGGGCACAAAAAAAAGAGAAATGTCAGCAAGTTTCCAACAACATGCTGCACATCCCGATATTTTACATTTAAAGCACTTAAAAAAAGTACCGCGCCATGTAATATTAAAAATTGCAAAAAGATTATTAGCGGCAATGCCAGTGCGGTCAGATGAATCGGCATCCCAGCAATAAGCATGAAGACAAATAGTAGTGGTAACGCTAAAAGAAAATGAATCATGTTAGTTAAGATAGAAACCGTCGGAAGGATCTGCGCTGGAAACATTGATTTTGTAATGAGATTCCCCCCAGCAACAATGGCAGAAGTCCCTTCACTAAGCCCACCCGTCACCCATAACCAAGGCAAAAGTCCGCAAAAAAGAAAAATCGCATAGTTTTCGACATCAAATCTCATGTAAAACTTAAAAACCAACGTATAAACCAACATCAAACATAAAGGATTAAGGAATGACCAAAAAAATCCTAAAATTGACCCTCGATAGCGCATTGAAAGATATCTCACGACCAGTGCTGTAATTAAGGTGCGATATCTCCATAATTCAAGAAAATTTTGCAACACAGTCCCCTACCTTATCAGAAAAAAGAAAAGCTTATCTCAGATCTCCCAAGTATGCTCCGGCACATAAACCCCGATCTCTTTATATTTAGATCGTACAACAAAACCAACAGCAGCTACGTGATAATCGTACGGATAACCATCAGGCGCATGCACTGCCACATCAAGAGAATATTTACCATCTAACAGACCTAATCTTTTTATGCGACATTTAACAGTACCACTATCTTTTAAAGATTGAATTTTAATCTGTTCAATATCAGTATTAGTGCCGTAAATATGCAGCCCATCACTACGTTTAATCCCGATGCCGAAGGCTACCTCAGGCACCTCTGCATGCTTTATATAATTAATCTCAATGTTCAAAGTATCATCAGGGTGAAACAACACCCCAACACTATCGCCACTAAGTAATCTAACAGATGTTATTTCAATTTCTCGACTACCCCAGCGCTCTTTTTTTTCGAGCATAGCCTCAGAATCAATTTCTAAGTTTACTTGATCTTGAGAATCGGAGGAGGCGTTATCCAATTTAGTTGCAGCACGCTGATCTCCCGTCATCAACTCCAATTCCTCACCCTTTTCAACGAACTGTCGATAGTGATCCAAGACCCGCCTAGGCTCACCACGATCCTTAACCTCCCCCTGATCCAACCATAAAACTTCATCACACCAACGCTCAACAGCTGCCAAATCATGAGTGACCAGCATCAACGTTTTACCATCAGAACGTAATTGAGTAATTCGATCTTTGCACTTCGTAATAAACGCCGCATCACCAACAGCCAAAACTTCGTCAATTAGCAATACATCAGGATCTGTATGAATAGCTAAACTAAATCCAAGACGCATAAACATACCCGAAGAATATGTTCTAATAGGATCATCAATAACATGCCTCAATTCTGCAAAATCAACGATCTCATTAAATCTCTCTTTTATCTCTTTTCGTGATAAGCCGTGCATCACTCCGCCGAGAAAAAGATTCTCTCTTCCAGTAAAATCTGGATGAAACCCTGCTCCCAATTCAATTAAAGCCGCCACTCTGCCGTTGACAGCAATCTTACCGGTATCTGGTTTATAAATACCTGTTATTAACTTCAATAATGTTGATTTTCCCGAACCATTTCTACCGATAACACCGACAGAAGCTCCCTGTGGAATCCGCATCGTTAAATTTTTTACGGCATCCGTATAACGAGCCTCCCCTTTTACTTTTCTCGCAAAAAGAGAAGAGAGTAGCGAACTTTTTAAAGTCGTATAACCACCAGCATGATTGACAGTGACTCGTTTAAAACGCTTCTGTAAGCCAACAATATCAATGGCATATTCAATGCCAGAGCCACAATCTTTTGAATTAATATTTCCCATCAGAAAACCATCAGCAACCTATTTTAAGCTTCCGCAATACGACTTTTCACAACCTCCAAAGCAGAATCGATAAGGATCCTTTCTTGCTTCGTAGTATCACGATCTCTAATCGTCACAGTAGAATCTTCAAGAGTTTGATGGTCAACCGTTAAGCAATATGGAGTACCGGCTTCATCATGTCTTGCATATCGTTTTCCTATGGAGTGCTGTTCATCATAACTCGCATTTATTCCAGCTTTATAGAAACGATTAACAATATCTCTAGCAACTTCTGGCAAACCGTCCTTTTTAACTAACGGCAAAACAGCAGCTTTAATCGGAGAGAGTTTTGGATTTAATTTAAGAAGCACCCTACTCTTTTCATTTCCATCAGCATCAACTCCCTTCTCTTCGGTATAAGCATCCAAGAGATACGCCAAGACAGCTCTAGTTAAACCGGCAGATGGCTCAATTACATACGGAATATAACGCCAACCCAGTTTCCCAGTCTCAGGGTCATTCTTTTGTTGATCAAAATAAGACAACTTCGTTTTTGAGTATTCCGAATGTTTTCTCAGATCATAATCAGTTCTAGATGCAATCCCCTCCAACTCATCCCAGCCCCACGGATACTTATACTCTATATCAAAGCATCCATCAGCATAATGCGCCAATTCTTCCTGCTCGTGTTGCCTAAGTCTAAAGTTCTGCCCATTATTGGCAAGGTTCATCCACCACTGCATGCGCTCCTTAGTCCAATAATCCATCCATTCAGCTTGAGTGTTAGGTTCAACAAAGAACTCCATCTCCATCTGCTCGAATTCACAAGTCCTAAAAATATATCTTTCTGTGGTGATCTCATTACGAAAAGATTTGCCCTGCTGTGCAATCCCAAACGGCACCTTCATAGCCATTGTCTGTTGCACATTAAGGAATTGCACAAACATCGCCTGTGCAGTTTCAGGTCTTAGATAGATCGCAGAAGGCTTTAAAGCTTCATCAACAACAGCACGCAATTCTTGTCTGCTTAATTGTTTATCACCAACAGCTTCAACAATACGCTCAATTACATCAACAGGTCCAATTGAGGAGCGAAACATTAAATTAAACTGTCTTTCATTAGATAGATCAGAACTACCGCAAACAGGGCAAACGTAACCACACTCCCCCACAACTCCATGTAACTCCTCGCCTTTATCTTTGCCGCCTTTGATGTATACGACGTTCTCTCCTAGATTTTTTTGTGGCGCTTTATCAGCACGGAAACGCTCTTTACAGTTATGACAATCTACTAACGGGTCTGCGAAACCTGACAAATGCCCACTAGCCTCCCAAACTCGTGGATGCATCACAATGGAGGCATCAATACCGACAACGTTCTCCCTTTCGAGAACCATATTCTTCCACCATTCGGTTGCGATATTACGCTTCAACTCTACCCCTAATGGGCCATAGTCATAAGCTGATTTTAAACCACCATAAATCTCACTACTCTGGAATACGAATCCTCGCCTTTTACAAAGAGAGATCAACTTTGTCATTAAGTCTAAATCAGCCACGAATCAACCTCCTAAGAATATTCAGATTATCCTAACGTAAAGAATAAATATCACTGGCGCGGAGAATAAACCAAGATCGACGTTTAAAGGAACCCTTTAAAGATAAGTTTTTGAAACTTTTGCTATTTTTTAGCCTTAATAATTCAATTGTTATATTTTTTGCTTATTTAATCTCGAATTTTCTCGCTTTTACAAGACATCAAACTGAAGCCGCAGCTAAACCCAGTGAATCGTCCGAATTAATGGGTGGCACCAGATCCAACCGCAGCTAAAGTCAGCCGATCCCGCCTAAATTGAAGGGTGGCACCAGATTCCTGTCACGCTTTTCAGTATCAGCCCGTTCAATTGTCCCTGATGGGTGGCACCAAATTTTTAACCCCCGTCAAAATCTACTCGACCCCGTCTGCTGATATCAGCCCGTTCGATTGTCCCTGAAGGGTGTCACTAAATTCAGCCGCAGCTAAACCCAGTGAACCGTCCAAATTAATGGGTGGCACCAGATCCAACCGCAGCTAAAGTCAGTCGATCCCGCCTAAATTGAAGGGTGGCACCAGATTCCTGTCACGCTTTTCAGTATCAGCTCGCTCAATTGTCCCTGATGGGTTGCACCAAATTCCTGACTCAATTGCCCTGATGGGTGGCACCAAAACCGCTCTACCCGTCTTGCTGAAGGGTGGCACCAGATCCAACCGCAGCTAAAGTCAGCCGATCCCGCCTAAATTGAAGGGTGGCACCAGATTCCTGTCAACTTAATCTCGAATTTTCTCGCTTTTACAAGACATCAAACTGAAGCCGCAGCTAAACCCAGTGAATCGTCCGAATTAATGGGTGGCACCAAAACTGCCGAATCTGAAGCCTTATACTAACATCTTGATATTATTAAAAGTTGTAATTTTAGAGAAATCTAGCTGATTCCGTCTTGCTGAAGGGTGGCACCAAATTTTTAATCCCTGTCAAAATCTACTCGATCCCGTCTGCTGATATCAGCCCGTTCGATTGTCCCTGAAGGGATCGTCCGAATTAATGGGTGGCACCAGATCCAACCGCAGCTAAAGTCAGCCGATCCCGCCTAAATTGAAGGGTGGCACCAAATTCCTGTCACGCTTTTCAGTATCAGCTCGTTCAATTGTCCCTGATGGGTGGCACTAAATTCAGCCGCAGCTAAACCCAGTGAATCGTCCGAATTAATGGGTGGCACCAGATCCAACCGCAGCTAAAGTCAGCCGATCCCGCCTAAATTGAAGGGTGGCACCAAATTCCTGTCACGCTTTTCAGTTTCAGCCCGTTCGATTGTCCCTGAAGGGATCGTCCGAATTAATGGGTGGCACCAGATTTACCCCCAGATCCAGCCACAACTAAAGCTAGCTGAATCGTCCGAATTAACGGGTGCCCAAATTAATGGGTGGCACCAGATCCAACCGCAGCTAAAGTCAGCCGATCCCGCCTAAATTGAAGGGTGGTACCAAATTCCTGTCACGCTTTTCAGTATCAGCCCGCTCAATTGTCCCTGAAGGGTGGCACTAAATTCCTGACTAGCAGCCTGCTCTGATAGCTGTGATCTCTTTAATAACTTTTTTCGGTATAAAACGTATTTTACCCTGTTTCCCCTCTGTGGCGATACAAACCACCATCTCTCTCTGCTGCACTTCTGTCTGTTGTTCTTTCTCTAAGATTTTCGGTAGCCGTAACATCACATCAAAAATAAAGATCTCTTTTCCCTCTGTCATGCTATCCGGAATCTTTAAGCGCCTATCCTCTTTATACGTTTCAATAGTGGTAAACGTTTTTACAAAATCAATTTCTTCTTCCGTCATCTCTTCCGCAACTGATTTTAAACGCTCAATTAATTTAAAAAGCTTTTCATCATCTACATCACTGAACGAACCGATTACGAGGAAAGGTATCTGTCGAAAATGAGGTTCAGTAACTATTAATTTTTTTATCGGATAACACATTAACGGCACAGCAACTCTAGCAAAACGCAGCTCGGCTCCAAGTTTTTTTTGAATTAAGTTTTTATAATCTCGTTCGGCACGTCGTAATAGAAGAAGACCAAAGGGGATACCTACTATTGTTAACATGCAAAGAGTGGCAAGTAGCAACGGTTTCACAGGACGTGGAGTGACAAGAGCTAATTTCTTTAAATATCTTTCACTTGAAATATATTTTTCATACTGTTCGCGCACCGCCGACATAGTGCTGAAATGTTTAGCGTCAACACCGGAGATCATCTCAGATCTTCGTTTATTGCTGATAACTCTTCCGCTAAGAAAAAGCTCTCCTACAACAATTGCATCCAATTGCGGCAGTTCTGAGGTCACACTTTTATCAAAAACGACATCGATATTTCCCCCTGCAACTGTTAATTGCATGGCATAAAACGTTTTCCCTGAAAAAGAATTTTTCAATTTTTTAATATTAGCAACCTTTCCGGAAACTATTGCCAAAGGTTGCGCTGGAGCTTTCTCCCCTTTGAGTTTCAAAGTATCTTTCTTAACAATAGCTCCTTGTGGATCTAATCCTCGATGACGTGAGGCAGAAAACTCCTCCATAGAATTATAGCTATATAATTTCTGTGCAAATCCGGTAATCTGCATTTCAGCTGCAACAGGAAGCGCCAAGCGTTCAACCTTTAACGCAAAATCGGGGATGTGGATCATGAACTGACTGCTTTCGGCAGACTTTAGCGGATACACCATTAAAGCTCCATCCAACAACAAGCCTGATGGATCGGGGATGACACTCTGAATTAAAACAGGATAACATGATTTGCCATTATAAAAAGGACGAGAACCGAGGATCTCTCCTGAAGATCCAACTTGAGACCAGATTTCACTTCCTTCTGAGGTTCGATAATGAAGATAAGCCCCTTTATCACCAGAAACATAATCTGCATTTTTCGCTGCAAAGATCTCCAGATCTTTAAGTTGTTCTAAACTTTCAATCGAAAAACCTACCGCTTTTAAATTATTAAATAATTGCATCGCATTTCCAAAACGATATAAAAAAATCGATATAGCCCCACCCGCTTTTCTTTAAACAGAACTGTCCTGCTCTTAGATGCAACTAACGAGCGCTTTTACACATATTTTTAATTTCTATATTTCGTTAACAAAATAACTACTCGATATTATTAGTAGTAATTGGCTTTGAGGGTGTCAAAAGTCAGATTTAATGGTGTTAAAGCGCATCTATTACGCAATAGATAAACCGTCACACTAAAAACCCAACTATTTTGAATAGACCAAAATCTGGAAGGGTGGCACCAGATCTAACCGCCCGAGCTGAGACCCAGCTGAAGGGCGGCACTAAATTTTACAACTTTATTTATTTTAGACACGCAACAACACTTAATTTTGACTTAAGCCCTAACTCTTCACGTTTGCGTAATATGAATTTTTAATTTTTCTAAAATTTTTTGTGTTTTACCTGAAATCTCACTTACTACCCACGAGTCTCCGATTTTTAAATAACTTATATATTTAAGATGTGTAATAAATTCTTGAATGGAATATTTAGAAATAAGTTCACTTTCTTTAAGTTTATGATATATCAAATAAACAAGCATAAGTGAAATATGGTTTATGAACGCCCAAGCTTCAATCGCATATTTATCTTGCAAGTATACACGATCTTGCTCTAATAGGTTTTTTAAAAAATCGAATGTCATCTCTATTTCATTTCTTGCCTTATATAAACAAAATACCTTGTCGCATGGTAAATCGAGATTTGTTTGAAAAGTAATCGTTCCGAATTGGTATTGTTTATCGATAAAACCTTCTTTTGTGTAGCCTTCTATATTCTCTTGAACTCTACGCAGATAATCAGCCTCTTCTCTAGCCTTAAGCGATTCATCAAGACAAACAATAAGACGATCTTCGTTTATTTTATATGAGTAAGGCCATATAGGACGAGCATTATGAAAGAAAAAATTTTCAAACTTAGACTTGTCTCCACATCTTAAAATCTCTCTGTTTATGTTTGAATTATTGCGCCTTAATGGAACAATATATTTTAAATTAGCTTCTTTTAATAACTTAAAATTCTCTTGTGAGCCAAACCCTTTATCTGCAACTATTACAGCATCCTTTATACCAGCCTCTTCTATACTCCCCTTAAATGCCCTCACATCTCTTATATTTCCAGGAATAACTCTGTAATAAGTGGGAGAACTGTCATCCGCTGAAAAAGCATACATTAAGCCAATTTGAGGATCAAAATCATGATGACTGTTATAGCCAACTCTATTTATTTCAACATTTTCCGATTTACTTATTATATTTGTTAAATCAAAAAAAAGATAATCAACATCGCAAACATACTCTTTCATAAAACCAACTAACTTTGGTCTCTGGCTACCTAGCTCCCTTAAAAACCTTGATATGCTAGAGGAAGATAGAGCAAGCTTTCCGAAGCGTTCAGATAAAAAAGATTTCTCATACAAAAAATCAATCCCCTTAAACGGACAACGCTCAATTACTCTTAAAGCAGCAATAGAAAAAATCTTTTGATAATCATTCGGAAACCTATCTTCTAAGCGATTTAATATGTCTTTTCCTAACTCACAAAGTGTTTTGCTAGCTCCATACTCCTTTGCAGAAACTTCTCCATCTTTGTAAGAACCCCTACGTTTAGGGGGAATAAGACCCTTATCTTCAGTTATCCTGCCAAGGTATTCTAAGGTAACCTTCTGAGCACGTCCCTTTTCCTTATTCCACACAGAACTTATTTTATACAAATAATATTTGCCGTTCCTGTGAACTACCTCAGTGCCTTTCTTTTTTTCTTTCAAAACCCAATCTGGATATGTCATGATATATATCTCCTAACGTATTACGCAATACGTAATATATAATACACCAATATTTTTAAAGCACAATACCTTTTTTAAAGGATATTTAATTTTTTATTGAAATATATTCCTGAAATATGAAGAGTTAGGATTTAATCTTATTCAACAGTACTGCCTTGAACTTCTTTCGTAAGATCTTTTCTCGCGCCAACTTAACGCCAACTTAATCTTGCTCAAGAGCGGTATCTTGATCTTCCTTTGAGAGATCTTTTCCCGCTCCAGCAAGTGGCCAGTGTCGTTTGACAAAATTACTGGCGTGCTTCTCAATCCGTTTAGTCAAACCGAATTGAGGTTTTTTAGCGATAGAAGCTTCTCCTAAAGTTGCACCCAAAATCACCCTTAAAAACTTAGTTATAGCAGGACGCTTTGTAAAAAACTGTTGCAACTTACGTTGCCTCCAAAACTTTGGAACTTTTGAAATATGTTTTGATAACTCTTTTTGAACCTGTTCAAAATAAAGAAAGAAACTACGTTCAATAGATCCTTCTACAAAATCACGCCAATGCGGATGGTGGGTATAAGTTACACCCTCTCTCTCATCAACAGGCACTGAGAAATCAAGACTTAGTTTATACGCATCTTCGCGTTTTATTACCTCTTCGCAGATCTTTTCTAAACGTTCAAGAACTTCGTGAACGAAACCTGCATCATCTCCAGTAATTCCAACACCATCCAAAGAAGATTGTAAATCTAAAACATCAGGATCGATCATTCGTATTACAAGAAACACCGTATCAATCGTTTCATAGAGTGACGCCAACATATTTTCACGCTCTACAAACATTGCGCGCGCATCATGTACCGAAGCAGCACGTTCATACCGTCTAGCAGCCATATCAAAACGAGAGATATGACGATCAGCCGACAACAACTCCCTCCAGATGTTACAGTGTAGTTGCTCTCGTTCATCAGTACTCAACGCACGTTCTTTTAAGCGTTCGGCGTAGTCAGAGATTGTACCAACATTCGTATCGTGGATCATGATGCCCCCTTTCGTTAGTATATTGTCGTACAACGGAGTCTACCACAGTAATGATACTTAAGATTCATAATTTGTACCATTCGTTTTATTTTTTTTTTGCGCTCCCGCATATTCTGACCCAATTAATCCATAAGGCATCATCTCGGAAAAATCCCTATTTCCTCAAAACAAATGGCTTTTTGATAGATCGTGCCTTCACAAACTATCTAAAAAAGACTCCCTATATTAACCTCACATCCTTTAGAATAAGAAACTTGATCCATACATTTAGACCTTAAATACCTACTGCTGTATAAAAATTTTAACCCCCCTACCCCCTATAACATTTTGAAAATACAGCTTTTTTCTGAGCTTATCTAATTTTTCTCTTATCTCGCCTTATAAAATCAGATCTCTCTCCTTTGTTGGCAGCCTTAGATCGTTCATGATATAGTCAGGTGTCAGTATGTCTGTATTTTCCCTTATTATTTAGAGGAGTTAGATGACTGCTCAAACAATTTTAAATATATACCTGATACTTTTTGCAATTTATGTTGTTATTGAAGTCCTTCTATCCCTTCTCAATATCAGAGAGGCAAAAAGCACTAACGGGAAGCTTCCCGATTTTTTAATAGGGCAAGTTGAAGAGGAGACCTTTAATCGTTCGGTAGAATATACTCTCGCTAAAGAAAAGCTAGCTCTTTTTAGTCATTTCTACCTCTCCATAATTTTATTATTACTACTCTGCTCAGGGATATTAGGATCGACGCTACACTTTTTTGAAAATATTTTTGGCGCATCATATACAGCAGCGGTGTTTTTTATCCTCTCACTTGGATTGTTTTTTGACATTATTTCATGGCCCCTGCAACTCCTGATGACGTTTAAGGTGGAAGCTTCTTTCGGCTTTAATAAGATGACTCTGCAACTCTGGATCTCCGACAAGTTAAAAGGTTACCTCCTCAGCATCTTCATTAGCGTGCCGTTACTATACGCTATTTTTTGGTTTGTAGATATTTGTGGCGCCCTCTGGTGGGTTTATGCAGCTGCACTAACGATTTCCCTCAACCTCTTAATCGTTTACGTTCATCCGATCTGGATAGCTCCTCTTTTTAACAAGTTTACTCCACTCAAAGACGCCACCTTAAAAGAGAAAATTCTAAGCTTAGCTGAACGTTTAAATTTTTCACTGGTTGATGTTTTTGAGATGGATGGTAGCAAACGGAGCGCTCATGCCAATGCCTATTTTACGGGCTTCGGTAAAAATAGGCGCGTAGTTTTGTTCGATACCCTTTGCGACCTCTTAAAAGAAAATGAGATTCTCGCTGTTTTAGCGCATGAAATCGGGCATATGAAAAAAAAGCATATCCTAAAAGGGCTTATATTATCGTGTTCAATATTAGTATTTTCTTTTTGGTTGATTGAGTTTTCTTTACACTACCCGAACTTCTTTAATGCTTTCGGATTCGACAAGCCATCTAGCGCAGCAGCCTTAGCTCTTCTTCTTTTTTTCTCCGCTCCTGTCGTCTATTTTTTAACGCTTTCGTCTGCTATCTTATCGCGCCGCTTTGAATATCAAGCAGACGCCTTTGCAAAGGTAGCTTGTAACGGATCTGAAGATTTAGCAAACGCACTTATCGCACTATCAAAAAAGAGTTTAAGCAACTATCTGCCACATCCGTTATACATTTTTTTTCACTATACGCACCCACCGTTACGTGAACGTTTAAAAGCTTTAAGGGAAGAACAATGATAAATGACAAGATAAAAACGTTAGACGAATTACAAGCATTGCGTCCTCTCTGGACGGAGCAAAAGTTAAAGGTCGGTTTTACATCTGGAGTTTTTGATCTGCTACACGCTGGCCATGCTGAATACCTCGAAACAGCAAAAAGCCACTGCGATCTCTTAATCGTCGCAGTAAACAGTGACACCTCCGTGCGTCAAAATAAAGGTCCAAGTAGACCCATCGTTTCTCAAGAAGCAAGAGCTACTCTGATAGCTGCCCTAGCTTCCGTAGACTATGTTTTTATTTTTGAAGAAACGACCAACAGGAACAACATTGATAAATTGCGTCCTGACTTTTATATAAAAGCGGGTGACTATTCACCTGAACAACTAGGCTCGGGACCATTTGTTAAATCTTATGGTGGAGAGATTATCATTGTGCCGTTTAAAGCGGGTTTCTCCTCAAGCTCTATCATTGAAAAAATACAGAAACAAAGTGTCACAATTTCTTTAAAGCACGATGTGCCGCAAGATCAGAAAGCGATATTTTTGGATAGAGACGGCACAATTATTGAGCATATTGAATATTTGCACGAGCCGGAAAGGGTTCGCGAAATTGAGGGTTCTTTTGCCGCCTTAAAGCAGCTGCGAGAGCTAGGATTCAAAATTATCATTGTAACGAATCAACCTGGGATAGGATTTGGCTATTTTGATAAAGAAGATTTTTTTAAAGTTAATAAGGAGTTTTTACGCTTAGCTAATAACGCTGGTGTCTTGATAGATAAGATCTATTTTTGTCCGCACACAGCTGCGGAAAAATGTGAGTGTAGAAAACCTAACACCGCTTTTTTAAAACGTGCTGTTTCTGAATTAGGCATTGATTTATCAAAAAGTTTTATGATTGGAGATTCTGCTTCTGATATTCAATTCGGTAAGAATGGCGCTTTAAAAACAGTTCTTGTAGAATGTGATCCTCCGATAGATCCGACCTGTTGCACCCCTGATTTTATCGCAAAAGATTTAACAGAAGCAGCTAGATGGATCAAAGAGCAATCGCAAAATATTTCGGAATAACCGTTTACAAAAAAAGAGATAAAAATGCAGATTATCAAAACTATATCGGATCTCCGCCAAGCTTTAAAGGCGCATCGTCAAAACTCGGAACGCATAGCGTTAGTACCAACTATGGGCGCTCTACACGAAGGACATTTAAGTTTAGTACGTTTAGCTAAAAAGCATGCTGACTGTGTAGTGATGTCTGTTTTTGTTAATCCTACGCAGTTTAACGATAAAAAAGACTTAGCGACGTATCCCAGAGATTTAGAAGCCGATATAAAAAACGCCGAAGCAGTTGGTGTCGACCTAGTTTTTGCACCAGAAGTTAATGAGATGTATTCGCAACAAAGCGGTATCTCCACATCAGTTCAAGCCGGAGACTGTGCTGAGGGGCTTTGTGGATCAAAACGTCCAGGTCATTTTAATGGAGTGGTGACTGTCGTCAGTATGCTTTTTAATATCGTTAATCCTGATTACGCTGTGTTCGGTGAAAAAGATTATCAGCAGTTGATGGTCATTCGTCAGATGGTCGACACAATGCACTATCCAATAGAGATTATTGCAGCACCGATTATAAGGGAAGAGAGTGGTCTCGCCCTAAGTTCTCGCAATCAACTACTTTCTACTGAAGATAAAAAGCGTGCCTGTATTATTTCAAAAACCCTTTTTGCGGCGCAAAGTGCAGTAAAAAATGGCGAGAGTTCAGCTGCTGCTATCAAAAGTCAGGTAGAATCAAAATTAAAAGATGCCGGTTTTATAATTGATTATGTTGAAGTGATGCATCCAACAAAATTGCATTCCATTGAAAAAATAGAGGGTGGCGCACAACTTCTTGTAGCTGTATTCTTAGGAGAAGTTAGATTGATTGATAATGTAAGGTTGTGACAGTTTTTATTTCTGTAAAAAAGTGAGGCTATACTCAAGATGGGGCAAGATACGTTATTCTTAAAAATAATACGTCGTGAGATTCCTGCGGATATCGTTTATGAAACGGATGATGTGTTAGCTTTTCGAGATATAAATCCGCAAGCTCCTGTGCATATTTTAGTAATCCCGAAACAGGTTATAACAGGGATTGCAGCAGCAACGACTGCTGACGAAAGCACTTTGGGGAAGTTACTTTTAGCAGCTAAAGAGGTTGCCGAACAGGAAGGTTTAAAGAACGGCTATCGTCTGATAATTAATCAGGGACAAGATGGTCAACAAACGGTGCAACATCTACACGTCCATATCCTCGGAGGCCGCCAACTGAACTGGCCCCCTGGTTGATAATTTTTTATCCTCCCCCCTCAATCTAAACAATTCAATCTAGATGTTTTTAAAAAAGCTTCTTACGAACGCTTTTAAAAAGACTTTTAGTTTTTGTTTTAACAAACACAATTCTCCTATCCTCAGCCTAGACAGTTTAAAAAAACTTCAGACAAATTTCATCTCCCACTATCTTTATGAAGAGTTAAAAAAAGAAAAGAAAAAATAATCTTAGGAAGGAAAACAGAATCTAGCAGCACTCACCTAAAGCCCTGCGTATCTATCCTCTTTCTCCCCTTCTCTTTAAACTGTCTCCACTTTTATTAACTCTTGTTGATAATGAAAGTGGAGATTTAAGCGACGAATCGTTTGATTTTTTAGGAGTTTTTATTTGAAATGGAGGTGCTAGATGAGACCCTCTCTCTGGAGGAGAAGTGCGGCAGCGACAGTCATCTTTTGCACGATACCCAGCAAAGGACGGCTATTCTGTAAAGGGTGTTATTTCTTATTTAAAAAGGTTAAAGTGCGTGCGGATTCTTTTTTAGATTAACTATCAGGATTTATTACTATGTTTAAGATTATTAGTGCAACATGGTTAGCCCCAGCTGTAAAACGTTTTATTATTGACGCTCCACGTATTGCAAACAGCCATAAACCAGGACATTTTGTTATTATCAGACTTTCAGAAGACGGTGAAAGGATACCCTTAACGATCGCCCATTCTGATAAACAAGCAGGTACCATTACCTTAATAGTACAAGCTATCGGTGATACCACAAAAGATCTGTGCAACATGGAAAGTGGTCAAGAGATCTTGGATGTGGCGGGTCCACTCGGGAAAGCGACCACTATGAAGAAATTCGGACACGTAGTCTTAATAGGTGGTGGTGTGGGAACCGCTGTAATTGCACCACAAGCAGCTGCCCTAAAGGATTGCGGTAATACCGTTACCGCTATTATCGGTGGTCGCAGCAAAGAATACGTTATTCTGGAGGATGAACTAAAACACTCTTGTGCTGCCGTTTATCCGTGTACAGATGATGGTAGCTATGGATTTCACGGCTTGGTTACCGCTAAGCTTCAAGAATTAATAGATAGCAATGCTAAGGTTGATTGCGTCATTACTGCTGGACCTGTACCGATGATGCGTGCCGTAGCAGAAACGACGCGCCCCTACTCTATTCATACAGTAGCATCATTAAATCCGATCATGGTGGATGGAACGGGTATGTGTGGTGGGTGTCGAGTTATAGTCGGTGGAAAAACGCTTTTTGCCTGTGTTGATGGTCCCGAGTTTGATGCGCATCAAGTTGATTTTGCGGACTTAACAGCTCGTCTGCGTACTTACGATCAACCGAAGCCGCCCCAAACAGATCACTGCAAGATGAAAAAAATCTAATTACTACAATGATAAAATAAATTATATTTTCAAAAATAGGATAATTATGGATATGCCACAAAAAAGAGATCTAGAACGTCAAAAGATGCCGGAACAAGATGCTAAGGAACGTGCTAAAAATTTTGCAGAGGTAAATATAGGGCTATCACCGGAGGCGGCATTGTTGGAATCATCACGTTGTTTTCAATGCAAAAAAGCGGGATGTATGGCAGGTTGTCCAGTTGGAATTAATATTCCTCAATTTATTGCAGCTATTAAAGATAATAATTTAAAAAAAGCTGCGGACACCCTCTTTGAAGCGAACTTACTCCCTGGAATTACGGGACGTGTCTGTGCTCAAGAGAATCAATGTGAAGCCATGTGTATCCGTAAGGCAAAGTCAGATTCCGTGGCGATCGGTTACTTAGAGAGATACGTTGCAGATTGGGCTAGAGAAAACTACTCTCCGACCTCTCATATTGCTCCCTCAAACGGTAAAAAAGCAGCAATAGTAGGTTCAGGTCCAGCAGGATTAACTTGTGCTGCGGAGCTCGCTCGTAAAGGCTACGATGTGACAATCTTCGAAGCTTTACACGTTGCTGGAGGTGTTTTAACTTACGGTATTCCGCAATTTCGGTTACCAAAAGAGATCGTTAAAGATGAGATTCAAAAACTATGCGATCTCGGCGTTAAAATAGAGTGCAATGTCATTATCGGTCAGACCTACACCATAGATGATCTCCTTAATAAAGAGGGATTTGATACAATTTTTATCTCCAGCGGTGCGGGGCTTCCTATATTCCAAAATATCAAAGGTGAGGGATTAAAAGGTGTTTACTCATCTAACGAATATCTGACACGTGCTAATTTAATGCGAGCTAATCGTGGTGGGAAGACACCAATTCTGAAAGCAAACCGTGTCGTTGTTATTGGCGGCGGAAATACTGCCATGGATTCTGTGCGAACTGCTAAACGGATGGGAGCAGAAAAGGCTATTATCCTCTATCGTCGTAGCAAAGAAGAGATGCCTGCTAGATTAGAAGAGATTAAACACGCAGAGCAGGAAGGTATTGAGTTTATTTTTCTGGCAGCTCCGCTCGAAATATTAGGCGATGATCAAGGTCGAGTTCGCGGCATTAAGTGCCAAAAAATGCAGCTGGGAGAACCCGATAGCTCGGGACGTAGATCCCCCATCCCCATTGCAGACACTGAATTTGAAATAGAGTGCGAAATCGTAATTGAGGCGATCGGCACAGGTGCGAATCCACTTTTAACTCGTGCCACACCCGACTTAAAACTAAACAAGCGGGGTTATATCGAAGTTGATGAAAATAGCATGACCAGCATCAACGGCGTTTTTGCAGGTGGTGATATCGTACGCGGAGCCGCAACAGTTATTCTAGCTATGGGAGACGGAAAAAATGCCGCTAAAAAGATGGATGAATACTGCATGCAGCAGAATAGATAACCTAAAAAGAGCTAGCTGATCCCCTCTTCAGCTTAAGCCCATCCAGTTTTTTAACCCCTGTCAAAACCTAGCTGATTCGCTTTGCAGTCACAGCCCGTCCAGCCGTTACTGGTGGGTGGCACCAAATTCGCTTAAGCCGTCAAGGCACCAAAGCTGGAGGGTGGCACCAGATCCAAGCCCTCAGTTATAGCCCGTTCAAGCGTCCCTAGCGGGTGGTGGTAAATTCACCCCGTCTAGATCTAGCTAACTTGTTCTGCAGTCACAGCCCGTCCTGCTGTCCCTAGTGGGAAGCGTCCCTGAAGGGTGGCACCAAAACTGTCAAATCCCGAGTTTCTGTTAACGTCTTGATATTATTACAGCTTACCTTTAACTAAAAGAAGGGTGGCACCAAATTCGCCTAAGCCGTCAAGGCACCAAAGCTGAAGGGTGGCACCAGATCCAAGCCCTGCTAAAACTCCCAGATCCCGTCTTACTGAAGGGTGGCACCAAATTCGCCGAATGTAGGACTTTTACTAACATACTGATATTATTAGCTGCCAATTAGGACACCCACTTTTAACTGGTGGGTGGCACCAAAATTTAACCCTCGTGAAAACCCAACCAACTTGCTTTTTAATATCAGCCCGCTCAAGTGTTCCTCCTGTCAAAACCTAGCTGATTCGCTTTGCAGTCGCAGCCCGCTCAAGCGTTCCTGTGAAGAGAGCCCTTACTGAAGGGTGGCACCAAAACTGTCGAATCCCGAGTTTCTGTTAACGTCTTGATATTATTACAGCTTACCTTTAACTAAAAGAAGGGTGGCACCAAATTCGCTTAAGCCGTCAAGGCACCAAAGCTGAAGGGTGGCACCAGATCCAAGCCTCACTGTTATTGGTGGGTGGCACCAAATTTTCAGCCCGTTCAAGCGTCCCTGAATGGTGAAAGGGATCGTCACTAGCTTCTTTAAGCACCTCTACGCATAAAAAAACGGGAAGTGAATTCACACCCACCTCCCGTTTTTATAATTATAATTTATTTAGAGTAGAGCTACTCGATTCTACCAGCACAAGGATCGCTGATTCTCCAACACCCCCACTTTGTGCCAAATTTACACCGCAATATCGTAGGTTTCTTATAAGCACGACAACCGTAACGAGCTCTCCAATGCTGACGACCAACTCCTGCAAACGGATTAGCACTCTGTGCGCTGCACCACATATCAGAAGTCTTATTGCCGTTAGAATCCTCTAGTAAACAAGCTGAAGCTCTTTTATAGATCGGCATCAAGGCAACAGGAACATGCCCATAAGCTTCCCCTTGTTTCCACAAGAAGCCATTACCTAAGCCATACCAAGTATCACACTTATTGGCGCGTTCAATGCCACCATCTCCACACCGTTTAGATTTAATTTTTCCATTAATATCTGCAACGGCTTCACTGTAAAAATCGCGAGAGACATACTTACGCACCTTTCTCAAGCCTTTCCTCGCATCCTTCAAACACGCTCTGCGAGAATCCTTATACTTTAAACCGCAGCAAGCTTCATCAACTTCCGTTGAAACCTCAACGCTACTTCTACAAATTGGGTTGGCGATAGGTCGTGTATCTTTAATTGATGCACCTTTTTCTTTTAGGCTTGTGAAATCTTTTCTAATGGATCTCATCAGATCGCGACCAACATACTTCCGTACTTTTTTGAGGTCTGAATAAAAATTATTTAAGCACCGCCTCTGGAGCCTTTTAGTTTTTTTCGTGCAACAAATCCGTCGCATCTTCGCACCCACTGCATCATCACACATCAACCCTTCAGCGTTGGCATAGACAGTGGAACCAAAAAAACCTAAAAATACCCAAAAAGCAAACACCGTTTTTGTTCTGTTAAACATCAAAATATCTCCTAAAAACACTTTTAGAAATAGAACACTGCAAGATCAAACATGGTCGATTTAACCTTAAAGATTGGTTTACAACGAAGAATCGCGCACCAGACCTTAGCATTCGTTTGCAGAGACTAACACTAGATTGCAAATCCCACAATTAGAGATCTTAACAAGTCTAGAAAAAGTAGCACATATCAGCACTCTGAGACTGTGTATAAGATATTCATAAAAGATATCTTTTATTTAAGCTAATGCTAAATTGTGCTTTTCCTTTAACTCTGCAATAACTTTATTAAAAGAGGAATCAACCACATCGTGCTCTAATGTTTTTTCCCTACTTTGGAAAACCATTCTAAAGGTCACCCGTCTAAAATCTTCACCCTCTTTACAAAATTCATCAACGATTTCAAGTGAATTTAGATCTTCGACAACCATACCTTGAATCAGATTAACTACTTTACCTGCCCACATCGTACGGGGAACTCTAACTGTCAGGTCTTTTTTAATTGAAGGAAAATCACTCGGCTTCTTATATTCTATCTGCTTCATGAGACGAACCAGAACATCAACATCAAATTCCGCATAAAGCATATCACGCGAGATCCCTAACTTATTCAAAAGATCTGGATGGATGGCACCATAAAATCCGCACATCGTTCGCCCCATATACAAAGCTGCGCGGCGACCTGGATGTAACAAAGGATTAGAACACTCCTTAACTGAAAATTTCCCACCTAATGCAGCCGCTATCTCAGCGATCACACCACCAAAGAGTTTAATCATCTCCTGAATGGTTTCAGGCTTTCTCCAATCTCTGACAAACCAACGTCCTGAAACAGCCAAAGAAAGGACATCTCGCTCATGCTCATAACTTGCGCCCTTCGGATTTTTTTCTAAGTTAAAAACCCTCCCCATCTCAAAAACTTTGCAGGAACTTAACCCTTGTCTGTGATTACGCTCTAATAAGTTCGCTAAATTAATCACATTTGAAACTTTCAGATGCGAATACGCTTTATCACAAGCATTTTTTAACAAAATATGGTCTGCCGCCAGCTTAGGATCAAAAGCTTCGATCAGAGCCGCTTCATCTCCAGAATAATATGCCTTAGTAATAACTTCATTAAAACCAGAGCCTAATAAAACAGGCTCAATCGCACTCAAGAATTCATCATGTACATTCTTCTCAACATAATCACACGTTGCAGTCGGAAGATCTAACTTCACACGATTTAAGCCATACGCTCTAACAAAATCTTCCACCACAGCAGATTCGTAAGCCACATTCCAACGACGCCACGACGGAACAGTTACCGTATATTCTTTATCTTGAGAGATGGTTTCTACACTATAACCGAGACACTTTAAGCGTGTCACGATTTCAGCAGCGTTGAGTCGGGGTAAGTTTACCGCCTTTCTAACATCTGCGATTTTTAACTTTAGCTTTTTCGGTTCTTTCTCTTTATCAGCGATATAATTAAAACCTAAGGTCTGTGCAGACTCGTTGGCGCTGGTTCCGGAAGTGAGATAAACCAAACGTTTCAAAGCTGTTAAAACAGTTTCAGGATCTGCTCCTCTCTCATATAAGAAGGAGGCATCGGTAGAGAGTCCCATCCCGCGAGCTGTCATCCTAACGGCGACAGGATCAAACGTTGCAGACTCAATTAAGACCCTAGTTGTTGATTTTGAAGACATACTGTTAGCACAACCAATTACACCGGCCACCGCAATCGTCTTTTTTCGATCTCTGATTAAAATTGAACCAGCTGGAACGGTATACGTCTTACCATCTAAAGCTTCGATCTCTTCAGGTGCATCACTCAAAACAACGGAGACCTCCCCTTCAATCTTATCCTTATCAAAGGCATGCATCGGCTGCCCTATCTCAAGTTGAATATAGTTCAAAAGATCGACGATTGCGGGTCTATCATCCGTGCGTTCTCCCATAATGCGAGCCACATCATCACGTACCTTCATATTTTGCGGAAGGTGCATCTCCATCAAAGCATAACGCAAACACTTGTCAGTTAGTTTTTTAACGAGAAAAGAAGGCTTACTGTCGTTCAGTTGCTGACAAACTAACGGTTGTTTAATTGCTGAAAGGTACCGTCCTGAAAACTCTCGTGCCATCCCGATAGCAGAGAGGTGGTCTCCCCTATGTGCTAATGTTTCGATGTTAAACTCTAAAGTAGACCCCTCACCTGTAACCCCTTTTACTTCCAAACCGAGATCATCAAAGATCTGTCGCAACTCCTGTGCATCATGGGTCGGTAACTCGATCAATCTTTCAAGTAAACTAATTTTTATGTTCATACTTCCTCCGAAAACGCCCTGAGATCGTTGCTATACAAAATCTTCAAAGTTGGGATATTACACAACTGAGCTGCTAACCTAGCAGACCCCAAACCGAATGCGATTCCGGAAACAGCATCAGGATCATAACCAAACTCTTCAAAAACTACCTTATGTACCATACCAGCGCCGAGAATCGTTACCCAGCCGCAGCCACCACAAGCAGGGCAGCCTGATCCTTTACAGATCCCACAGTCGATCTGCGCCCCGATACTAGGCTCTGTATACGGATAATATTTAGGCACGAATCTTACTTTACGGCGTTTTCCATACAACCCTTTCAAGACAAACGACAGGATTCCCATCAGATGCGCCAAAGTTAACCCCTTTTCAATCCAGATCAGTTCATATTGATGGAACATAGATTGATGAGAGGCATCTTCCGTTTCATTTCTATAAACGCGTCCAGGAGAAACAACCCTTACCGGCAACTCTTTTTTAGAAAGTTCACGTGCTTGCACTGATGTTGTATGCGTTCTTAAGACATGTTCTGTATTTGTGAAAAATGTATCCTGCATATCACGCGCTGGATGGTGCTTCGGAATGTTTAACGCATCAAAACAATAGTATTCAGTTTCTACTTCAGGTCCTTCAACAACTTTCACACCGAAAGGGCTAAGTAATTCATGAATACGCCTTTCGACAAGTCTGACAGGGCTAATATGACCGAGTCCAGTAGTCATAACAGGCAAAGACATATCAGTAGATTCAGAAACAAGCCTTTCAGCTAGCTTAGCTTTGTTAAAATCTTCTGCCTTAGCACTAAAGAACTCTTCCAACTGCGCTTTAATTTCATTAAGTTTAGCTGCAACAACAGGACGCTCCTCAGGAGTTAAGTCCTTAAGAGACTTTAACATCGTCTTAATCGTTCCGTCTTTCCCCAGCCATTCTTTTTTTAGGCTTTCAAGATCTTCAAGAGAAGCTATTTTTGTTTTAGCTTCAGCTAAAGATCCTTCTATAGCCTCCCAGTTAATTTCATTTAAGTTCATATTTTCTACCTAACAGCCCACACAATAAACCTTTCCCGAGCGAAGCTTCTTACTCGTTACTCATCGCACCATCTAAATATAATTGAGCTATAAGATAATGAGCAAAGTGCTAACTGTCTCCGTTTAACCATTTAAGGATTTTAAGCAACACAATTAGCAGGACTAAGCAGCTTTACAACAACTCACTACACGGCAAGGTTATACAAAAAACAAAATATTATTCCAAGTAGATACGCTCTTTCTCCAAAAATATCATTAGATTTTTCGTTTTTCTTATATCTTTAGAATTACGGAAAAAACTTTCATAAAAATAAATAAGTTAAAGAATTGCAGTAACAATCTAACGTGATATATCATCTCTCTTATTAAAAGAATATCTGAGAGAACAGCTATGAATACGATTTTTAGATCTCTTATTTGTTTTATCTGTTTAACAGGATCGCTAGCGCTGAGCGGCAGTGCCGCACAAGCAGAGATTGACCCCGTCTTCTTTAAGAAAGCTATCGAAGAATACGCTCAAACTCCCGAAGGGCAAAAATTTCTAGCAACAACAGTACAACGTTATTTTGAGCGAAACAAATTTGGTCCTACCCTTGATGAGCAGTTCGCCCGACCATTACAAAGGCAAAATGAAGCAAACCGCCCTACGCAGGGGAATAGCGCAGCTCCTGTTTCAGTTTTAGTGTACTCTGATTTTGAGTGCCCTTTCTCTTTGAAGACGGCAAAGACCTTAGAGGAGCTTTTAGAAATATACAAGAATGATGTTCGGGTGGTTTTTAAAAATGCTCCCCTACCACCTAGTTTTCATAGAAATGCCGTTTATGCAGCGACAGCATCTCTGGCCGCTTGGAAGCAGGGTAAGTTTTGGGAGATGCACGATGCTCTCTTTGAGAATCAAACAAAACTATCAGAGGAGTTGTATTTAGATATAGCTAAAAAACTTGATTTAGATCTTGAACGGTTTAAATCAGATATGCAGTCTGAAGCAGTGCAACGCATCATCGCAGAAGATATAAAACAAGCGGAAGATAACGGTATTACAGGCAGACCTGCTTTTATAATACAAACCGCGCGCGGGGGTATTTTACTAAAAGGCAACAAAACTCTTGAGCAGTTAAAGGAAGTTGTAGAACGGTGGCTGAAAGATATTAACTAGTATATTTTGAGAGATACGCCTCTTCAAGTAGCGAGGTTTTTTGTCCATAATGTGTCCATGATGAAAATTATTTTAGAAAAATTACAAAAGGAAGGGCTGACGGGTCTATTCCGTTATATTATGCATTGGATCTATGAAAAATACCATGAAAAACGTTTAGGGATTAGAACAGCTGGGTTTATGCATACCGATGATCTTAACATCACAGACAAAGATTGTAATCACTATGAGCCTTGTAGTTATGCCAGTATCTTTAATGTTCTAAAAAAACTCAAAATAGATCCGCAACGTGATGTTTTTATAGATTACGGCTCTGGTAAGGGACGTGCTGTAATCGCTGCTGCTACATTTCCGTTTAAGCGTGTAATTGGAGTGGAGATTGCGCCTCAATTAACAGCGGCTGCTGAAGAAAACTTCAAGATCGCACAAAGTAGGAATGTGTTAAAGTGCTTGCAAGGTGAATTTATCACTGCTGACGCTTTCGACTATCAACCACCTGATGACGTTACCGTTATCTTTTTAAACAATCCGTTTTCTGAAAAATTAATGCAGGATACAGTTGATAAAGTGCTCCAATCTGTGGAACGGGTTCCTCGTGAAGTGTATTTCATTTTACGCTACCCAAATTGGTCAAAAGATTTTTTTAAAGATGATAATCGCTTCACATTGATTTATCACTTTGCTGGTTATTCGGATGCAGGAGAGATTAGCAAAGTTTATAAAAAGAATTAGCAAAACACCTCGTCTTATATCTTATAATGTTGGACATTTTTTATCGACTCGGATATCGTTCGATGTATGAAGAGAATTATATTTAACTTGATCTCTATTTTGTTTATCGCATCCCTTTCGGGTTGTGCTTACAGTAAAGTAACTTTGCCCCTTGATACTGATGTAAATGAAACCGATCTCGGGGATAAAGAAGGTCGCGCCAGTGTTTATAGTTTACTCTGGTTAGTAGCATGGGGAGATGCAGGTGTTAATGCAGCTGCGAAGAACGGCAATATAACTACTGTTAAGCACCTTGATGTTGAACAGCACGCTGTATTTTTCGGAATATATACAAAAGTTACAACCATAGCTTATGGGGAGTAAAGCCAGATCTGTTAAATGCCATCACAAAATTTTACTAGCACTCCTTTTGTTGTTATTTCAATCAGGTTGTGTAAACGGTTTAATCTACACGGACATCACAACACCACTCACCACAAACATGCACAACACCTCAGTAATAGACCAAACAGCAAGCGATTACCGCCTTGTCTTAAAAGAGCCTTTCACTAACGTTGGAATACGTGGTGAGTGGTCAAACTACGCCATCGCAAAGACAGCAAAAAAACACGGTATGAAAAATATCCATTATGCTGACCTTCGAGAAGAGAGCATTTTAACAGGGCTTTGGAAGAAAACGACGATTATCGTTTACGGTCGCTGACGGTGGTTTTTACTGGTGCCACCCTCTTTTTACCTCCGTTAAGATCTAGCTAACTCGTTTTGCAGTATCAGCCCGTTCAGTTGTCTTTGGTCGGTGGCACCAGATTTTTAACCACCGTCTAGATCTAGCTAACTCGTTTTGTAGTATCAGCCCGTTCAATCGTCCCTGAAGAGTGGCACCAAATTCACCTAACCTTAAGCTTTTACTAACACCTTGATATTATTAGATATTGTGATTTTTGAGTTTAAAGACTTTGCACCCTCTTACTGCCAAATTTCAAATTTTTACCCGCTCTTACTGGTGGGTGGCACCAAATTTCAAATTCGTTCTGCAGTTGCAGCCCGCTCAACCGTCTTTGAAGGGTGGCACCAAATTTTTGACCTTCGTCGAGATCTAGCTGATTCGTTTTTTTGTTGCAGCCCGTTCTGCTGTCCCTGAAGGGTGGCACCAAATTTTTGACCTTCGTCAAAATCTAGCTACTTCGTTTTTCAGTATCAGCCCGTTCTGCTGTCCCTGAAGGGTGGCACCAAATTCGCCAAACCTTAAGCTTTTACTAACATCTTGATATTATTACTAGCACTAAAGGGTGGCACCAAATTTTTGACCTTCGTCAAAATCTAGCTAACTCGTTTTGTAGTATCAGCCCGTCCGATCGTCCTTGAAGGGTGGCACCAAATTTTTAACCTCCGTCGAGATCTAGCTGATTCGTTTTTCAGTTGCAGCCCGTTCTGCTGTCCCTGAAGGGTGGCACCAAATTCGCCAAATTCTAAACTTTGCTAACATCTTGATATTATTACTAGCACTAAAGGGTGGCACCAAATTTTTGACCTTCGTCAAAATCTAGCTGATCCGTTTTTCTGTTGCAGCCCGTTCAATCGTCCCTAAAGGGTGGCACCAAATTTTTGACCGATCCCCGTGCTACTGGTGGGTGGCACCAAAACTGCCGAATTCTGAACTTTTGCTAACATACTAATATTACTAGCTATTATAATTTTAGAGTCTTTTAGCACTAGTGGGTGGCACCAAATTTTTAACCTTCGTCAAAATCTAGCTAACTCGTTTTGTAGTATCAGCCCGTTCGATCGTCCCTGAAGGGTGGCACTAGTGATAAGCCGCCAAGATCTGCCAGATCCCGTCCTTACTGAAGGGTGGCACTAGATCCAGGCTCCCAAGCCGTCAAAGCGGCAAAAAAGAAGGGTGGCACCAAAACTGTCAGATTTTAATTTTTCTAACTTTTACTAACATCTTGATATTATTAACTATCATAATTTTAACGTTTTTAGCATTGGCTTTTAGCACTGGTGGGTGGCACTAAATTTTTAACTTATCTAAAAAAAAGAAATTGTCGATATAGAAGGGGGAACGGGGGAGCTATATTCTTATGCTGACGATTAGAGAATATTTCATGAAAATAAAAACTCGCAGGGCTTTTCTTATATTCCTGCTAATTGCCTGTTGTTATTACAGTTATACTGTAATACACGCTAGCAAAACAAACTCTTATCAACCTCAAAGCTTTTTATCAAATGCGACGACGGGCTTTTTCTTGGATTCTCTTTTTACTCTAAGGAAAACACTTGCTTCAAAGAGGGTGGTGCCAGCGTCTGAGGTAGTTATGGTCGGGATTGATGAGAACTTTTTTAAGACTCTCGGTATTCGTAGCAAGCTTGATTTAATCCCGAGGCGCCACTTCGCTGAACTTATAGAAAAAATTAATAAAGCATCGCCAAAAGCTATCGGTATCGATTTTTTTATTTCAGGAAAAAGCACACCGGCAGAGGACTACCGCTTAGCTTCTGCTTTAGAAAAATCTCCCTCAATTCTACCATGTGAATACACCATCATCACCGATGGGGGTGATATTATAACTCTTGATTCCGATCCTATGTTTAAATCAAAAGCTAAGGGGTGCGGAACCATCTCCTTTAGAACAGATATCTCTGGGAAGAGAACGATTCGTTCCTTTCTAAGGATGGCTACTTTCCCCAACAAGGAAGAAAAAACAATTCAAGAACTCCCCACTTTTGCAGAAGCACTAGTGAATCTTGCCCATGATAAAAATATAAAATTACCCAATTCAAGTCTTATTAATTATTACGATGAAAATCAAAGTATCTCCTTAGTTTTAGCAAACGATCTTTTGAATAAAGAATTTGAACAAGATCTATTTGCACGGTTACATAATAAAATCGTCCTAATCGGAGAGTATATGCCAGTTACCGGAAAAGATCTGCACAACACTCCCCTTTTAGGCGAAAAACCAGGTATTGAAATCCATGCCATCCTAGTAAGCAATATCTTACAAAATGAGTGGTTAAGAACTTTTCCTAAATTAGACCACGTTCTCACACCCGTTCTATTTTTATGTGCTTTCTTTGTTTTATTATTAAAGCCACGCGTTGCTGCAATTTTAACTTCGGGGATTACGTTAACTTGGTTAAGCGCTTGTTACATATTCTTCATTAATAATTACGTGCTCTTTGGGATGGGACCAATAATTGCACTGTGTATAAGCGGAATTATAAATAACGTTTTTGCTTATTATAAGGTGAGACAACAATATAATCAGGTAAGGCAGAAGCGGGATCTGATCTTAAAAGCTTTTTCTAGTTATACAGGGCAAGAAGTTGCGAACCAATTAGCAAAAGATCCTGAAAAAATAGAGTTGGACGGGAAACAAGTTGAAATTGTCTCTCTCTCAACAGATTTAGCAGGTTTTACAAAGATTGCCGATCAGATGCAGCCTAAAGAGGTCTTTAGTATCCTAAATAAATATTACAAAGTTCTTTCGTCTATCGCCTTTGATAATAGAGGTACTGTTATGGGATATGGCGGTGACGCTATGTATGTTATTTGGGGAGCACCGGTAGAGATAGAAGAGCCTGTAGATCGCGCCATAAAAGCTGCGTTAGCTATTCAGGAAGGGCTAAAAAAACTGCAAGAATCAGATCCATCACTTCCGGCATTGCTAACCAGAATTGGAATAGATGCTGGAAAAGCTATTGTTGGAACTATGGGAGGTGAAGGGCTACTTACCTATACATCTATTGGTATGCCTATGAATTTAACCGCTCGCTTGCAAAAACTTAATGAAGAGCTGGGAACGTGGATCCTTGTCAGCAAAGCCGGTATTGTTCAAATTAATGAACAATTTAATATCTTGCCGATGGGGCGTTTTGTTATTCGTGGGATTACCACTCCGACTGATGTTTTTGCCGTATTTCCAGATTATATAGATCGAGACATTGAATTAATTTGGTTAAAAGCTCTTACTGCGTTCACTTCAAGAAAATGGGAAGAGGCGGCAGATCTTTTCTCTACAATAACGGATCCTGCTCTAATAAAAGCAGCAAGATATTACGTTCAACATTGTAAAGAATTAAGAGAGTCCCCCCCCCCCACTTCTTGGAATGGCGAAATTACCAGTAAAGGATAAATGGCATTAGGCACCCAAAGCTAAAGGGTGGCACCAAAATTTAACCCTCGTGAAAACCTAACCAACTTGCTTTTTAATATCAGCCCGCTCAAGCGTCCCTAGCGGGTGGTGGTAAATTCACCCCGTCCAGATCTAGCTACTTCGTCTTGCAGTTGTAGCCAGTTCAACTGTCCTTGGTGGGTGGCACCAAAACTGCCGAATCCTGAACTTTTGCTAATACTTTGATATTATTAACTATTGTAATTTTAGAGTTTGGATGTCCAATTAGGACACCCGCCTTTAGCTGAAGGGTGGCACCAGTTTTTTAACCCCCGTCAAAATCTAGCTACTTCGTCTTGCAGTTGCAGCCCCCTCAAGCGTCCTAAAGGGTAGCGGAGCTTATAAAGAGACCTGCTCTTCCTTTAAGGCTGCCTCGACACCTTCTCTATTTAATGACCTTGCTTTCTTTAAAAGCTCCTTAGCTGAGGCTTTGTCTTCTTCAGCCACAGCAATTAACGCCATCTGAAAATACGGCTCCCAATCTTCAGGGTGTGAACTCAACATCCTCTCTGCGTAAGAACGCGCTTTCTCAAAATCGCTTACTTGCCTAGCATGTGCACACAACTTAACTAAAGCCGTAAGACATTCAGGATCTAATTTCACAGCTTCTTGATAAGAAATTATCGCACCAGCAACATCACCATCTTTCTCCGCCACCCGCGCGGCAGAGCAACGATATCCCGCATTTTGAGGATCTAAAAAACTTGCTCTGGTATAAAGTGTTAACGCTTCCTTATAATCACCAAGCTTTTCCGTAACTCGCGCTAATTTAGCAAAAGCCAATCCGTTTTTGGGGTTCGCTTTTACAGACTCTTTAAAAGCATCTTGCGCCTCTTCCAAACGTCCTTGCTCACTTAAACAATCTCCCAAACGCGCCTGTGCTGCTGCATTTTTAGGATCAAATTGAACAGCCTTACGCAGAACCTGTTCCGCTTCCTCTAGGTTTTGAGCTTTTGTATAAACAGTTCCTAATGCTAAATAATTTTGCAAGTCCTCTTTTAGACTTAAAGCTTTTTTAGAATCTTCAATAGCTCCGTCAATATCGCCGAGATCCAACTTAACTAAAGCTCTTTCCTGCCAAGCAGAGTCAAGCTTAGGCTTCAGATCAATCGCTGCTGACAACTCTTCTAGCGCTTCGGCATTTTTACCTTCCTTCCGTAAAACCAGACCGAGATAATATCTCGCCCTATAAAGATCGGGGGCAATTCTCAAAGCACGTTGAAATTCAGAACGTGCATACCCGATCTCCTCTTTATCCAAGTACGTTAGTCCTTGACTGACAAAGATACCAGCGAACCAATGTTTAAATATTCTTGTTATAAAATTAGACATCTTCCCTCTCTTTTCAACGCCGTATTAACTAACATAAAGGGATAAAACATGGAACCATCCTTTCTTTCTTTCTCTAGACACACTAAGAATCATTTAGTATTACTATCAGTTGGTTACGCATTATTTTAAGTGAGCTTTCATGAGTTTTCAGCAGGTATTTTCAACAGGTAAAAAAGTTCTTTCATTTGAATTTTTCCCTCCAAAAGAGGAGGCAAACTTAGAGCAGACTCTCACAAAAATTCAAGAATTAAGTGTTCTACAACCAGATTTCATGACAGTTACCTATGGAGCGGGTGGCGGTACTAGGGCTTTAACAGCTAGGATGGTCGAGTTCATCACTCAATCTTTGAAGTGTAATGCTGTGGCACACCTGACTTGTGTAGATCATTCGATAGATGAGATTGATACTCTACTTAATACGTTTAAGAGCGTAGGTGTCAAACATATTTTAGCTTTGCGTGGAGATCCACAAGGTGGGAAAACTAAATTCGCCCCCCACCCCAACGGTTTTGCAAGTGCACGAGATCTTGTTCAATATATTAAGGCACGGGGAGATTTTTCAATTGCAGTAGCAGGCTATCCTGAGACTCACCCAGAAGCACTTTCCGCAGAGGCTGATATTAGATATTTAAAAGAAAAAGTTGATGCCGGTGCCGAGTTGATTATAACGCAACTCTTTTTCGAAGCAGAGACATATTTCAAGTTTTTAGAAGACACTCGCAAGATCGGTATTGCTACTCCTATTACTCCTGGTATTATACCGATTAATAACCTCGATCAGATTGAACGGTTTACTCAACGTTGTGCGGCTTCAATTCCCCCTACTCTATTAAGCTCTTTACGTGCATTGCAAAACGATCCGGAAGGAACAGCAGAGTTCTGCAAAAATTATGCTATTGAATTATGCCGTATGCTTTTAAAGGGAGGGGCTCCTGGTATTCATCTCTATACCTTAAACAATTCTACTTTAGCGGTGCCAATCATTCAGGCGCTTAAGCCGGATTTTTTCTAGACACTAAACTTGATAACTATGGAAATTACAGTCCTTGAAAACATTGAAGATTTAACGGCGCTTACTCCTGATTGGAAGATACTGTTATCAAGAGATCCAAATCATACCGTCTTCCAAACTCCCGAATGGATCATCAGTTGTTATGAGTGTTTGGAAAATAAAGATCCCCTTTTCGTTATTACAGTCAGAAAGGAGGGGCGGTTAGTTGGACTGGCACCTCTTATAATTAAAAAGAAAAAGATTAACGGTTTTTCTCGTAAAGTTTTAACTCTTATCGCTTCCGATAACTATGCTTCAGATTATTGTAATTTCATTATTGATTCTAATAATAATAGTGAGATACTTACAGCCATCTTTGATACTATTAACACTTCAAAAATGTGGGATCTTTGCGATATCTTCAATATCCCATTTTATGCTGAAGCGCTTCCCCTATTTGGCAACTTATGTAAAGAGCGAGGGTTACTACATATTAGATATCCTCTGATAAAAGCAGTGGCTTGTATCTTAGATACTCAGCAAGCGAAAACAGAGCTTTCAAACCACTCCAGTTTAAAACGACACATTAAAACACTTAAAAAAAAGGGTAACCTACAAGTTATACACCTTACCGATTTTGCAGAGATACAGAACTATCTTGAGGCTTTTTTTGAACAACATATAAACCGTTGGAGAGATAAAGCTCCCAGCCTTTTTTTACATAAGTCACAAAAGGATTTTTATAAATTGGCGGCTGAACGGTTGGCGAAGATTCATGCTCTAATTTTCACTGTTATACTTTTTGATGCTCAACCGATCGCATTTCACTTTGGGTTTGAGTATCGTAATGTCTTTTATTGGTATAAGCCTTCTTTTGATATCGATCTTGCAGCAATATCTCCAGGGAAAGTTTTACAACAATCTGTGTTCGAATATGCTGTCACAAATGATATTTCAAAATTTGATTTTACAATTGGTGATGAGCCCTATAAACAGAAGTTTGTTAATAATGATTCAATCAATTATCGTTTAACTATTTATAGAAGCTACTTTGATTATTTAATAGCGAAAACTCGTCGCTTAGTAAGCACTTTATTGCACGGTGAGTTAAAATAGATCTTAAATATAGGATATTCTGTATATGTCAGTTATAGTCATCACATCGCTTCAAGAGTTGGAGCCGTATATAAAGGCTTGGGATGATCTTGCTCTAAATGCCATTGAGAGTAATCCTTGTTACGAGAGTTGGATGTTAATACCGGCCATGCGTTATCTGGCAAAAGGGAAAAAACTACAGATTGTTTTGGTTATAAAAGAGACTCCCGAAAATCCCCCCCAATTAATTGGTCTTTTCCCTTTTGTTAAAGAATTAGTTTTTCATAATTTTTTCTTTCCACATTACACTTTATGGCATTATCCGCAATGTCTTTTATGCACGCCCCTTGTTGATAAAGATAATATCTCTGAGTGTCTAACACAGCTACTTACTTTTGTTGATGGATTAAAGTTTCCGATATGCTTGGTTCGTTTAAAGCTTATTCGTGGAGATGGTCCGTTTTATCAAAATCTTTTAGAAGCTCTTGCAAAACACGGGAATCGTTCTGATGAAGCTTTTTTTGATAGAGCCTTACTAGAAGCGCAGCCAAGCCTTTCAACTGAAGAGTTTATGAAAGCCGCCATGTCTCCTAATGCCAGACATGAAATGCGGCGTAAAAGAAATAATCTTGCTAAGTTAGGCAATGTAGAGATTTTGAATTTAACCTCTGCCGACGATGTTGAGTACTGGCTCAATACTCTTCTTAATTTAGAGGATGGTGGTTGGAAAGGTAAAAAAGGGACATCGTTAATAGCGATACCTGAGGAGAAGAAGTTTTATGAAGCAGCCTTTAGATCTGCTTTTAAGAGGGGTCAGCTTTTGGCTCAAATGATGACGTTAGATGGGAAGCCTATTGCGATATTAGCTGAATTTTTAGCAGCGGATAAAGGAGCTCTCTATGCCAGTAAAACTGCTTTTGATGAAGATTTTTCAAAGTATTCTCCAGGTGCGTTGCTTTTACAAAGTGTCACAGAACAATTTTTAAAGCATCAAGGTTTTGAGTATTTAGATTCATGTGCAGAACCGAATCAAGTTATGTTCAATAGAGCTTGGAAAGAGAGACGTCTGATAAAACATATTAATCTCAGCACAAAAAATACTTTAAGCCGTTTAATTGTCAACTTATTTTCAAAGCTTCGAAAAAGGAGATCTGCTGCCACCCTTCAGTGCTAAAAACTTTAAAATTACGATAGTTAATAATATCAAGATGTTAGTAAAAGCTTAAGGTTTGGCGGTTTTGGTGCCACCCACCAGTGCCGGTCGGACGGGCTGTAACTAAAAAGCGAGTCAACTAGATCTCTACGGAGGTTAAAAATTTGGTGCCACCCTTCAGGGCAGGGCTGGTTTCTGGTGCCACCCACCACTGCTAAAAACTTTAAAATTACGATAGTTAATAATATCAAGATGTTAGTAAAAGCTTAGACGTGGCGAATTTGGTGCCACCCTTCAGTGCCGATCGAACGGGCTGCAATGACAAAACAGATCGGCTAGACGGGGGTTAAAAATGCGCCATAAAATAAATTTTTAAAGAATTTGTGAGAAGCTTATGGTCAAATCACAAATTTTCCTTTCTTAATAATATCTATCTTCTCTCCATTCCTAGTTTCGGCTATTACATCAACCTCAGGAGATGAAATCATGATATCTTTATGAAAATTACTAAAATTAAATCCTTCGTTTTCGAGTTCTTCCCTAGTCATCTTATCGCTTCCTTTAATAATATGTTCAAACCCACGACCTAAAGCGATATGACAGGCCGCATTTTCATCAAAAAGAATCTCTTCAAAAATATGTCCACTTTGAAAAATAGGGGAGTCGGTGCCAACTAAAGCGACTTCACCAAGTCTTGAAGCCCCATCGTCGGCTTCAATAAAACTAGCAAAATTTTCTTTTCCTTCAGTAGCATCAAAATCCGTAACTACGCCATTAGTAAAAGTCATCCTTAGATCTCTTACTTGCTTTTCACTAATAAGAATTGGGCGAGTAGCTTTCACTGTTCCCCTTACCGTTCTCCAATCTGGAGTGGTATAAATTTCCTCAGAAGGAATATTTGCCTCAAATGATATTCCATCATCTGTCATCGTGGAACCACCAGAAAACGTGGCTTTAGGAGAGAGACCAATGTATAAATCTGTATCTGGTCCTGAAAAATGAAATTCTTTTATATTAAAAGAAGATAATCTTTCTATGCGTGATTTTATTTCTTTATCTCTTTTTAGCCAAAGTTCTAAGCAATCCTCTTTATCAACTAGACATATCTTAAAAATTTGCTCCCATAAAGCACTTTCAGCTTCTTTTTCTGTCAAAGAGGGGAAAACTTTCTTCCCCCATTTAGGAGTTGCCATAGCGGCAATGCACCAAGTAAATTTTTTCTGCCCGATGCCCTCTTCATAAAATTTTTTAGCAGCTCGTTTTACGGCAAGTTCCCGAGCAGTAATTTTTTTAGGGTCTTCATTGCTTAAAATATCTGGGTCTTCGTGACAACGAAGTCTTAAGGTTGAAATCCTTTTTTCTACAAATTCATCAAATTTTTTAACCTGATAATCGAGCATTAAACTTATATCTTCAATATCTGTTTTGCTTATGCGAAGCTTTTCCATTCTACTGTCGATTAAATCTAAATATACCGCCTTTGCTCCCATATCATAGGCTTTCTCTGCTATAAGCACGGCAAAATCTCTGCCATAACATTCAACTTGAATATTTAAAATCCCGCCTTTTTGTATATTAACGCCATGAGTTAAAATTAAATCTGCATATCTGTTAAGTAAAATATCCATATCCATAAAGTAAATTTCCTAAAAAACTATACTAGTACCATACTAATTTGATTAGAGTTCTTTTCCAATCTAAGCGATGCTAATATTATTGGAGTATTTTATTAAAACCTAAATACCACAATTTTTATCTTTGCCCCATTCCAAAAATAAACCAGCGTATTTTTGTTCTGTCTCTGATGGAAATGGATTTTGTCATTCCACAAAGATGTAGCTACCATGCCTGAGCTTGTTGTTCAATGTTGTGCTTAGCACTCCCTTTAGGGACAACTGTACGGGCTGCAACTGCAGAGCGAAGCAGCTAGATCTCTACGGAGGTTAAAAATTTGGTACCACCCACCACTGCCGATCGAACGGGCTGCAATGACAAAACAGATCGGCTAGATCTCTACGGAAGTTAAAAATTTAGTGCCACCCTTTGGGGACAACTGTACGGGCTGCAACTGCAGAGCGAAGCAACTAGATCTCTACGGAGGTTAAAAAGGTGCCACCCACCACTGCCGATCGAACGGGCTGCAACAGAAAAACGAATCAGCCAGATCTCGACGGAGGTTAAAAATTTGGTGAGGTCGAGCGTTATAGGAGTGTAAGAAGTTTGTTAAAAACAACCTCTTCCTCAATATCAGAGACACGACCTGTTTCGGCTTGAATAACAAACTCTTCGCAGCGGTATGGTGCTACTCGACGCACTTCTGTCGGGCCGAAAAAAGCGATATACGGTGTGCCGACAGCAGCAGCGATATGTCCTGGTCCCGAATCAGGCCCTAGTGCAACGTGTGCATTTGCTAAGAGATCTACCAACTGCGGTAAAGTTGTTTGCCCTACCTTATTATCAATCAGAACACTTTGACACTTTGTGACGATCTCCTCCGCTGCAGCTTTCTGTGATGAGTCTCCTAATAAAACGACCTTCCTTTGTAATTTATCGACAATCTGTTTTATTAAGACGGTGTACCGTTCCTTCGGCCAATCTTTTTCGACCTTAGATGAGCCAAGCACAATAGCTATTGAGTCGTCTTTTTTAACTGTACTTAAGTTAAAACCGAAATCCAACGGCTCTTCCCAAGTAAGTCCTAACTGCTCAACAAACTTCATGTAATGATAAATTTTAGGAAAGTCATTTTCGCAACGTGGAATATATTCCGTATTAAAAAGATAATTAAACTCTTTAGCATTTTTCGGGTGAAAACCGACACGACGCTTTGAACCTGAGAGATATGAAAAAAAACCGCTTTTAAGATGCCTCTGCATATCCAAAGTAACATCAAATTTTGAAGCTTTTAATTCTTTAATGATCTGCTTTACTCCAGCTAGACCACGTTTTCTTTCAAAAACCATTAGTTTATCTATTCCGGAAATTCGTTGTGCGATACTTTTCCATTTATCTTCAACTAGCCAAGTAACTTTTGCTTGAGGCAGTTGTTCTTTTAGTGGCTTTAATATAGCAAAGCCTCTAACTAGATCGCCCAAAGAGCCTGTCAAAACAACTAAGATGGAAGAGATCGCACCTTGAACGTGCGAAAGATTATTGCTGTGGTCTGTCATAATTCTTTAATAATTCAACACAAAATAATTCTGAAAGATACTCAGGGAGGTGGTGTTTAATTACAGCACGCCTCCAGCGACATAAGTAGTAATCTCTCAACGAGTTAAGGGAACGCTTATAAAGATAAGCTTTATCAAAATCTATAATATATGCTTTCTCATAAGGATCAACTAAAACATTTCCTGGATGTAAATCTATGTGACAGATACGATTTTCTATCAGTATATCAATCTGTTTGGTAACCTCTGGCATAACCTTTCTGGCACGGTCTTCATCTGTAAGAGAGAGTTCTGCTAAAGTCTTGTTGTTAACGATCTCTTGCGTAATGAGCCACGCCTTATAAACAAAATGTCCTTGAACAATAAAAGCTATCGGCTTAGGAGTGTGGATCCCGAGAGCTTTTATCTTTCTTAAAATTTCAAACTCCGGTTGTGGACGAAATTTACCAAATTTAAAATAATAACTTTTATTAACGTAATTTACTAATCCGCCATGAGTATAACGCTTAACAACAACCTTGCCGATTTTTGGCAAATCAGTGTGGCTGATAAAGCCTCTGCCTGAGAGGGGACCTTTTCTTTCCTCCGGAGGAAGTTTTGTTGTTTCAATGATGCAATCTAGATCTGATTCCTTTAATTCCTCAAAAGAACCGATGAGAAACCCATTGTGTTGTTTGATTTTAATATCAGTCATTTTCTTCTTTTAGAAGCGACTCGATTGCTTCCATAACGGTAGTAGCAGAGATTCCATCTATACAAGCATTCGTTCCATTTGGACACTTCATAGAGCCGTGTCTAGCGCACGGCTTACAACTTAACCCTTCTTTTTCAACGATAATAGCTCGATTCTTCCATGGACCGAAACCAAAACTTGGCGAAGTAGCACAAAATATAGCAACAGTTGGTATTTTGAAGGCCGATCCCAAGTGCATCGGCATTGAATCATTACACACCAACACTGCTGCTTTACTAATCAGATACATAGTATCAGATAAGGAGAGCTTACCCGCTAAATTTACATCTTCATTATTTATACATATCTCTTCAGCTAACTCTTTATCTTCTGCTCCACCGACAACAAAAACATCAATCCCCTTCTTTCTCAGTTGTTGTAAAACATCTTTAAAGCCATCAGCACTCCAACGTTTAGTTTTCCAAACGCTACCTGGCGCCAGTACAACCCAACGTTCTTTCCCAAGAATGGCATTTTTTAAGATTTCACTAATATCGTTATCTTTAGGGGGGAAAAGACGCATTTCAGCAGGCGCCGTCTCCAATTCATCAGGATCAAGTATTATTGATAAATTACGCAAGACATCGTGTTTGTCCATAGGACGTACGCGAGTTTTGTCATAAAAAATCGGTGAAAACTTTGCATTTGAAAAGCCGATAATTTCAGGGATCTTCGCAAATTTTAACAATAACGCCGTACGGATTGATCGTTGTAGAGCAAACGCCATATCAAAGTGCTTAGCTCGCAATTCCTTAGCTTTTCTTAATAATCCGAAGAGTCCAGAAGATGAATGACGTTTATCAAAAACGAGTGCCTCTGATATTAACGGATCTCGAGAAAGAATACTTTTTGCAGCAGGGGTAGTTAAGACGCTTATTTCGGCTTGCGGAAATTTTGATTTTACCGCTGCAATAACCGGACTGGATAGGATCACATCCCCTAAAAAACTTGTTTGTACAATTAAGATTTTCATAAGGGCGTAGTATGCCACTATGCTAAAATAAGATGCAAATATAAAGAAAAGAAGAACGGTGTTTTATTGATGCCTGTTATACTTCACCCTCTTTTCCTTTAGATAAATGAACTTTTCGTCGATAAAAGACGGAGGATTTAGGTTATTGAAGTGTCACTATCATGCCAATGGCACTTTATAATCGGTGACAAAAATAATACGTTGCGTTTTACACTTAATATGACAACTGTCAATAAAAACATCGGATATCAAAAAGCGGCTGGTCAAAAAAAACCTTTAGCGCAAAACGCCTATCTTAGGCTAGCGCTTCCTCCTGAAAAAAACATTCACGCAACTACCTCTAGGATGATAAGAGATCACGGACTGCATATATCTAATTTTGCAGCTTGGGCGATTCAAGATCCGATTTTAGTTATCGAATTACTTCGTCGTGCTAATGCAATCCGTTTTTCCAGAGATGCAGAGATCTCATCAGTACATACTGCTGTTATTCGTTTAGGTGAGGATAGCGTTAGCGGAATTCTAACTTCTTTAAAAACGCGTAGACCTTTTAAAGATCAAGAGATGCAAGGCTTGTTTGAAATGTATCGAGATAAGGCGCGTAGGACTTCTATTATCGCAAAATATATGGCGAATTGGTTGCTAAGTTCTTTTAGCGAAAAGTGCCAAACCGCCGCTGTCCTAAGTACTATGGGAGACATGTTGGCGATTGCTTCTTTAGGGGATGAATATTTAATGTTGGCAAGGAGTCAAGTTCGAGCACAGATTAATTACCTTTTGAAACGAGACTACTCTTTTGATATTGAAAAAGCAGCACTTAAATATTTGCGGTTAAATGGTGTGCCGGACATCCTTGTTGATACCTTGAGTCACGATGCGAAACTATCTTCAAAGGAACAAAACACCATGCGCACGATCTGCTTTGCAGCAGAAGAATTAGTAAATGCTTTTGATGCTCATAAATGGGAAAAGATGGCACCAGGTGAACCCCTCCCATCAAAGAGCTATATTCGTTTGTTGTGTATGGATGCTCGTCAATACGCCAAAATATTTTCAGTAGCGACAAAATACCTTTATTCAGTCAGACAAAAAAACGAGCGCTCCGACACCACAAATTCTTAACCTCCGTAGAGATCTAGCTGACTCGCTTTTTAATTACAGCCCGTACAGTTTTTTAACCCCCGTCAAGATCTAGCTAACTCGTTTTGTAGTTCCAGCCCGCTCGATTGTCCTTAGAGGGTGCTTTACTGGTGGGTGGCACCAGAAACCACCACTCTCTGCAGTTGCAGCCCGTTCAGCTGTCCCTGAAGGGTGGCACCAAATTTTTAACCTCCGTAGAAAACTAACCGATTCGCTCTGCAGTTGCAGCCCGTTCTATTGTCTCTGAAGGGTGGCACCAAATTCGCCAAGCCTAAGCTTATGCTAACATCTTGATATTATTAGCAGCCCACCTTAACTAAAAGAAGGGTGGCACCAGAAACGACCACTCTCTGCAGTTGCAGCCCGTTCTATTGTCTCTGAAGGGTGGCACCAAATTTTTAACCTCCGTAAAGATCTAACCGATTCACTCTGCAGTTGCAGCCCGTTCTATTGTCCCTGAAGGGTGGCACTAAATTCGCCAAGCCTAAGTTTTTGTTAACATCTTGATATTATTAGTTATTGTAATTTTAGCGTCTTTTTTACTGGTGGGTGGCACCAGTGCTGCAGCCCGCCGTTCTGCCAAAAATGAAGGGTGGCACCAAATTTTTAACCCCCGTCCAGATCTAGCTAGTTTTGTCTTCAGTTGCAGCCCGTTCTGCGATCCCTAAAGGGTGGCACCAAATTTTTAACCCCATCAAGATCTAGCCGATCTGTTTTGTCATTGCAGCCCGTCCAATCGGCACTGAAGGGTGGCACCAAAACCACCAAACCTTAAGCTTTTACTAACATCTTGATATTATTAACTATCGTAATTTTAAAGTTTTTAGCACTGGTGGGTGGCACCAGATCCAAGCCCAGCCAAGTCAGAAGATCCCGTCTTACTGAAGGGTGGCACCAAATTTTTGACCTCCGTAGAAAACTAACCGATTCGCTCTGCAGTTGCAGCCCGTTCAGCTGTCCCTAAAGGGTGGCACCAAATTTTTAACCTTAGATTAGTTGATTAAGACCCAGACCACTATGAATCCTAGTAAAACCAACAACAAGCCGAATCCGATAGAAAGGATAAGTTTATCTTCCAAAGATGCAAAAGAGTTATTCAGATTTTGATGATTAGCGCCTTTCCTTACTCTGGGATAATCAAGTGCAAATGTCTCGTCTCCAAACTCATCTTCCGATGAGAGAACTCCAAAAGTTCCTGAGCGTTGTAGCTGCGCTGCCGCACGGACTCTCCTTTCACTCTCTTCCTCCTGCTCGGAAGGAACCCACTCTTTTAAATTAGAAGTAACCTCAGTAACAGTAGAGTGTGGTGTTTGCACCTGATTTATTGTCGGTTCATTAAAGAAGATCGTATAATTCAATAACCTAATACTATCGCAATCTTTCAAAACGGTCAGTTCCGTTATCTCAGTATCGTTTACCGTTACAGGAAATTCTTTAGCGACACTATACACAACAACATCTTCCCCACGACGCTCAATTACAAGTGACGGCTGTTCAAAGAGATCCCCCGGTAATTCCATATCTGATGTTGAGCCTCCCAAAACAAGAGCCCTACCATATTCAGGAACTGGAAGCTCTGAAACAAATTGTTCATTTCTCAAGACAATCAATGTGCGGTGGTTGATGGTAGAAATATCCGTAGCCGTTAGATCATCCCCATCGGGATGCCCCTCCGTTATCCTAAAATCCAGATTTGCCAACTGCAAATCATCTCCAGATCGTAAAAGATGCCACTGATTAACAGGAAGCTTGACACCATTGATCCAAGAGCCGTTAGTACTTCCCACGTCCTGACATAACCAAACTGAACCACAACTTAAGAGGATGGCGTGCTGCCTTGAAATAGCAGAGTTCGGGATTACGATATCAGCATCTTCAGCCTCTCTACCAATCGTATAATAAGCGCCTGCAAGTTGCGCGATAGGGGTGCTCACCCCTTCCTCAATCTGTTCTAATATAAACGTACTATTCATAGTCTATCAATTATAAATACAAATAGGCGAACTTGTACATCACCGATTTTTAAAGTGAGATATCCCTAAAAATTATGCCGAAGAAGGACGCTAAGCGGTTTAGGTTAGGCATCTTCCCTTAAGTAGTACACCCCTTCCCTGACTGCGCACTTGAGATGCTCCAAAAATTCCGTCTAAATAACGATTTATAAAAATGAATTATTCAAATAATTTAAGCAATACCCTCCTGCTCGTTGGTTAATTTATTCTATTGTGTTTCTCTTTTTACGGGATATCCTTAAAAATTATGCTGAAGAAGGACGCTAGGCGGTTTAGGTTAGGCATCTTCCCTTAAGTAATGCCGTAAGCCTTTGTTGTGTAATTATAAGTAATAAGGAGGGATCATAAGGATAAAAAGTAAAGTAATGTATTTAAATTAGGCAGTCTACATCAAACAACCGATCCTATTCTTTGAAATTGTGAGAGATATTTTAAACTTTTTTTGTGTGTTTTTTTTGCAGATTTTTTTCAATATTATCCAGTAGCACAGCTACGGCGTGGAATAGCTCTTCAGGTATTTCAGAATCAACCTCTAATTCACTCATAGTTCTTGACAGATCTGGATCGTGCACTACAGGGATATCATAGCGCATAGCTATTTTTACAATATCGTCCGCCTGAAAAGTCTCTCCTTTAACAGTAACTGCGGGCGCAAAAGCCCCCTCTTCATAACTTAAACCCACCGCACGGCTATATCTGAACTTATTGTTAGCCATTACATTTTATCCTTTCAGAGAGAGGACGACGAGCTTTCAACCTCCTTCTAGCATCACCTATCTTTTTTACTGTTTTCCCATGTGCGATAAGAACGTTTTCAGGTTTATCACTTTTCCCCTGAACATCATTTAACTCAAAGATATGATTTTTAAGTGCATCAATAGCCCAATCATCAAGGGGAACTCTAAAAACTCGCATATCAGCTACATAACGTAAAAGCCCACTCCACTTTTCTGGCTCTTTAGAAACCCCAAATAACAAAATATCTGGATAGCTAGATCGTAGCTGTTTTACAAAACTAACAATACGCTCCCCAACATCTTCAATATTTATGAGTAGTATCTTAGGCACAGCAACACTACTCATCTGATTAAGGAGATCTTCTATCTGGGTAAAATGAACTATCTCTAGATCATTGCCTTCCAGTAATGATGAGATCCTCCTCTTAATATTACCCTTTTGATCCAAGACAAAGATCTGCTGAGCGTGTGTCGCCTCATCTAGAGCAGCCATTGTCATTTTTTTCACAGGAAGAAAGATGCTTAAAACAGTTCCGAGACCTTTTGTGCTTTTTACCGTTAAAACACCTTGATGTTGCCTTACGATAGAATACGCCAATGCTAAACCTAATCCTGTCGGGCGTACTCCAAGACCGGTATTCAGATCGATATCTTTTGTCGTGAAGAAAGGCTCAAAGCAACGCGAGAGCGTCTCCTGATCCATACCCTTACCATTATCAATCACACTGATGCAGATATACTTCCCTACCTTTATAGCAGGATCAACCTCTCCGTCTTTCAGATCTAATACGCGTAATTTTATTTTAACTAACGGATTCTGTTTCCCTCTAACAGCCTCATAAGCATTAGTGATTAAACTTAAGATAACTTGTTGCATCTGTCCGTAATCTGCTTCGATCTGAAGATAATCTAGCGCCTGTTGACTCTCTACTTTTATATTAAGGTTATGAATCGAGGTAAAAAACTTAAGCGAATCATTAATCAGCGCTAAAACAGAGAGGTTCTTAACATCTATGGAGACCTGCTGAGTTAAGATCATCATCTGTCGAATTAAACCTGCTGCTCTTTCAGTAGCTTTTGAGATATCTTTAGCGGCTTTTCCGACAGGCGAATCTTCACTACTTTGCATCTCGATTAAGGCAGCTTGCCCCATCACAGCTTGTAGTAAATTATTAAAGTTGTGTGCCACGCCCGATGCTAACAACCCTATGCTGCGCATTTTTTTAGATTCAGCTCTCCTATTTTTAAGTTGGCTTGCTAAAATAGCGTTCGCTACTTCGGCAACTATGCTTTGCAACAGAGCCATATTTAAACGTGTGAAGGTGTTGATGGGTAGATCAGGTTCGATAGCAAAAATCCCGATGACCTTCCCACCAAAAATAAGAGGAACTAACAACAAGGAATCTATCTGAAGTCGTTTAAAAATACGTAACAATCCGAGGTGCTTTATATCTGCAGCACTATTTAAGATCGTACTACTTTTATTGTTGATAATCTGATTTAAAATAGAGTTGTTGGAATGTTCTAAATTGATACTTAAATTAAGGAGTTTTTCTTTTAATCCTTCTCCAATTCCTCCTTGCCCTGTTAAGGTAGTTCCAGATTCATCCAAAATTCCGAGCCAAACTCTTTTGCAATTCAACTCTTCCTTCAGAAGAGAGAAGGAATATTTAGCGATCTGCCGAATCGTTGTTAGTTCCGAAAGGGCGCGCGCTACACGGTATAAAGTAGCTATCATTTTAATCTGTCGCTTCTCTGCTAAAACGCTCTCGGCTTTATGTATAGCAATAGCGGTTTGACTTGCCGCAGCAGAGATAAACTTCAAATTAAAGTTTGAAAAAGCATCTTCCTTTTTATGAAAGATAATAAGTGCTCCTAATACAAAAGGAGCTTTGTTTTTCTTATTTACAAAAGATAGCGGGATTACAACAGCAGACCTTAACCCGTCCATAGCAGCTAAGCTAATATCACGGTGTGTAGTGTTGTTAATATCTTTAATATATAGCCCTCGATTTTCTGTTACCGTCTTTTTAACTAAACTGTCACTATTTAAGTATCTTGAGCTCTCTGATAAATATTTTTGAGACAAGCCGTGCGTTGTTAAAAGTTCCACAGAATTTAAATTATTATTATGCAATGCAATATATCCAGCAGCTGCGCCAAGTGTAGAGATAATAGTTTTTAAGCTGCTATTTGCAATCTGTTCAGGATCACTTTGCGCTTGCACAGATAAGGAGATATTATAAAGAGCTTCGACATTTTTCCTTTGGAGATATGATTTTTTTTCAGCGTTGTATCTCTCTGTAATATCAAATCCGAGGATCTCCCACCCTACAAGTTCTTTTTCATTATTGTATAAAGGGATAATAGTAACGGCTGCACAACTGATATTATTCGTTTGTTGATTAAGTATTTTAATTTCGCAGTTTAGTTTTTGAGGTGTTTTCATTCTACCAAAAGCGCGTTTGATAGTACGTAGATCTGACGGATCTATAAAACTATCCCAAACTTCAGAATTATTAAGTAAAAATAGTGATGAAACTCCGAAGGTAGCTTCTGCGTCACCATAAACATTGGTTATATTCCAATTTTGATCCGTGCGAATCATAAGGAGGTCGCCTGTATTACGCACAGCATCCAATACCTTCCAAGAAGAGGTAGAAGCGTCTTGCGAAATCTCTTCAGTAGTGCGATACCCTTCGAGATTCTTATACTTTTCCTCACAGAATAAAGCACAGAACTCACTCATCTGTTCCAAGAAAAGTCTTTCATTCTTTGACCAAGTACAATGTTTTTTAAAAAATCGGCACTCTATCCAACCTGCCAATCGATTTTTATGATAGATCGGAACTATCCCTAAAGAACGTGTGCCATACTGCATCTCTAAAGCAACGAATTCGACGGGGAGATTTGAACCTTGTAAGACCTTACAAAAACTCGGCACTTCAACGTGCATATTGTGAAAAAGGAATTCATTATTAACTATATTTAATAACGTTTTCTGTTGATTCGGTCTTGAAGAATAAGCAAGGACATCTCCGTTAGCTGCTGCATAATTGATATAAATCAGATCTGCTTGAAGAACTCTCATGATCTCTTTTGCGATATGTTGCAGCACAAGATCAGGGCTATCTAAATCTGTCAAAGAAACCCTAATTTGATGTAGTAGTTGCGTTGTAGCATTTTCGAAGCTCATATTTTTTCCCTTTTGCTACAATCTTCAACTACAATAACTTTAGATCTCCGCACTCTGGCTATAATCTCTTCTCTTAGTAACGCTTGATGTGCTGCCATACGTGCAGATTTCATCTGAGGATCACCTTCAGATTCTTTATTTTCATCTTTAAGCTCTTCAAGTGACATCATCGTTTCTTTCTTGAATTTCTTACGATTCAAAAAAACTTCTAACCCTGCACAGACAAGAAGGATTGATGCACTTAAAAGAAAGAGCTTTCTTATGACCGCATCAAAAAAAAGAAGCTTATCTTGTTGCGAAAGTGTTAGTATCAGAGGGATACGCAAAATAAGTTCACGAATGCCGAAAAAAAGAAAGGCTAAAACACAGAAAACAATAAACAACTTTATTAAATTTTGTTTGATGCCTCCAAAGATCTTTTTAGATCCGTTTGCAAGAGAAACTCGTGAGAGCTGCGCTGCAAGTGGTTTTGACTCAAAACTGATGCCACCAATTTGCACACCATCACTGATTGTAGCCAAAACAGCAGCTAACACTAAACAACTCCCTACACCTTTAACACCAACAGAAAACGCAAAACCTAGCGCCTCCTTAATATGAGAATATCCTCCGAGTAAAGCGTATTCTAACACCATTTTAAAATCTATCCAAATCTCTCCCAGTCCGTAATATATTGAAATTAAAAGGGATATTACAACGATACTTTGCGTAAAAAGAGGAGATTTCGGATTTTGACCATCTTCACGAGCTTTTTTTAGTTTTTTACGGCTAGCAGCAAAACGTTTTTCCGACATTTTTTTACTCCTTGATAAGTATAGAAAACGGTTGAGCCGCTGCCTGAATACCTTCTTGGAGGTTCCAATTTTCAAAAAGTAAAATTAGTAGAGTAAATAGAGCAATTGATTTTATTAAGAATCCTTCCTGAGAGAGATTAAAGGTAGGTAGGATTTTACCAATGATAGCGAATCCCCAATCACAAACGAGAAAGAGCACTCCAAAGGGAAGATAGATCAGAAAGCAATTATTAAGGTAGACTATAATATCATGCAGCAGTTGGGGTGAATATTGTAAAAAATCGGCAAATCCAATTTTTCCTGGAGCATATATCGATACAGTGCTGATAAAGAAGATTAAGAGATTATCACCTACACCACCTATTAAAAAAAGTGTTATCAAGAGATTCCGCGCATAGACACTTAGGATCGATCTTTGCGTATTGGATAGAGGATCGTAGATCGCTGCCATCTGTTGTCCACGTCCTGTATCCAGTAGTTCAGTTAAAAATGTAGCTACCTCGATGGAAAGCATTACAGGTAACGCCATTATCGAACCGAGTACAACTTCCAAGAAAACATTTAAGGCAGAGAGGTCTCCTATCACCTCATTACTATTAAAAACAGGTATTGAAAGAAGTGTTAAAAACAACGCCAAAGTGCTTTTTTTAACGATACCACCTACGCCGCTTCCCAACGGCAAAAATGCAGCTAGAGCAGAGGCTCGCATGAATAGTAACGCTAAAAAATGAAAAGACGGGATCACGACATCTTCCCTAAAAAAGCTAGCCCCTGCAAACTCTCTTCAATAAAACGCAAAAGTATACCGGAAAATATTTCAGATCCGAGCCAAAGGATCAGAGAGAGTGTCAGAAATTTAACAACATAACTGATCGATTGCTCCTGAATCTGAGTTAATGCCTGTAAAATGGCAACCAACAAACCTGAAATGCAGCAGATTAGTAGTGGAACTAAGGAGCAGATAATAATTATTAGGAAACTCTCTTTTATAAATCCATCTAAAAACATTTTTACGCACTCCTTAAAGATTATAAGAGACGATCAAGCTGCGACTTAACAACAACCAGCCATCAGAAATTACAAAGAAAAGAAGTTTCAGCGGAAGTGAGATCATGGCGGGACTAAGCATATACATCCCCATCCCCGCCAAGATATTTGACACAATTAAGTCAATCACCAAGAAGGGTAATAACAGTATAAATCCCATCGCAAACGCCTCTTTCAATTCAGTCAAGAGGAAGGCAGGGATTAAGACCCAAGCAGTGATCTGATCTTCAGAGCCTTCTTTAAGTGTGGCGGCTTGTAGTGTTGCAAGCTCATGTTCCCCCGCATGTTGCTGCATAAACTCACGCCACGGTTCAAAAAGTGGTTGAAGTTTTTTTAAGGTGCTCAAATTTGGTGCAAGTTCTGTTTTTGATTGAGAGATGAGGTCTACTCCTTGTAAGCTTTTATCAATGGTCGAACCCATAATAAGGAGCGTTAACGCCAGAGAAAGTGCCATCACAACCAAATTACTCGGTGCATGTTGAGTACCGAGTCCATTCCGCAACATCCCTAAGACAATGCTGATCTTCAGATAAGATGTGCAGATACCGATCGCTATCGGAATTAAAGCAAACGCCAGTGCAGTAATAACTAACCAATACGGATGAAGAGATGTTATTTGATTCATTATTACTCCCGATTATTTATCCTTTAAAAGTTGCGTTTGATTGTTGTTAATACTTAAGAGGAGTTTTTCTCCCTCGTATTCAACAACAAGTAATTTAGTTGAAGAGCTACATTGCAGAGCATCTAAGATTTTTAGTAGCCGTTTACCATCACCTCCCTTAATTCCGTTTTTATAATATTTAACTATAAAAAGGAGAGCGCCTAAGAAGAGACAAAAAAAAGATAGCTGCACAGCTAAGTTAATCACCTTACTTCCTCCCATAAACTTTTAAACTGTTTAAATTTATTCCGGCATCCCGCAGAGCTTGAGAGATCTCTCTGGTGTTATTCCACAACGACAAGCGATGTTTTAGGAGTTGAGGAATTATCTCTATCTGAAGTGCTTGTTTATTGCCGCTTTTAATATGTACGGCTATCTGTGAGTTATCTGTCGTTAGGTAGGTAATATCTATGTTTTCAACTCCGTTAATCTTCTGCTTCGAAATATAATCTATATTTGCTTTTAAGAGTTGTTGATTAGTAAATGTACTTTGTGCTGAAGCTGCGTGGTTATCATTACTTGAAGTTGTAAATGATCCCTGCCCTGTATTAGAAGAAGGTGTTTCTGAATTAAACGAGACCTGATTTTGATTAAAAACAGAATTACCTAAATCTTCTATGATCTTGTCACAATCTTGAATAACATCAGAACCTAGTTCAGATTCTGATAACACTTTACCAAGATCGGCAGAGACACTTTCTTCGCAGGCTGCCTCATCTAAAGACTCTGCCTTTTTGTTTTCTAAGGCAGTAACTTTTGAAAGTATTTTTTCTTCTCGATCTATAATTTTATTAAGCTTATTAGCGAGTGTTTTATATTCAACTCTCTGCGTGTTAATTGAAAGTTTTAATTTATTAAGTATTGTTTCTGTTTTTGAAAGCTTAGTGGTGTAATTCTTGTTTAGAGCGATAATTAAACGTGGATCTTTTTCGGTAGAGTTGATTTTCTTTAGCGATTCTCTGATCTTATTAAATCCAAGACGAGTACTTTGATACTTCTTTTCAACAGCGACTAGATTTCTCCCACTAATGGCGAGTTTATTTTCATAAATGCGGCGCTCAAAGTGTAGTTGTCGCTCCCGTAATTCAAGCCTTTTTGCTTCTAAATCCATAACGCCTCCCCTCGCCTAACTTTTTATTGTCCGTTTTGAAGTTTGCGAAAAGTTCCTGAAGCACTTTCAGCAGCTTTTGAGATCAACTCGACTTTTAAGAAATAATTACCTGCTTTAACCTGATACATAAAAAGATCTTTCGGTGTAAGAGAGCTACCTTTCTCCAACTCCTGATAAACACCTTGTATCTCTTGATAGAAATCTTTTTGAGCGCTCTGCTGCACCTGATTTAAGACTTCGCCGAACCCTCTCGAACTACCTTTTTGAGAAACAATAATTTCTTTGCTAGGCGATATGTTTTTTATACCCTCTATCTTCATAGGAAACTCCGTAATTTATACGTCGTATCCTTTAAATTGAATTGAAACTCACCGCCTAAAGGACACAACATTTAGTGATGTGGTGTCTTTATCGCAAAGAAAGAAGATTTCTTTCCTCTGAGAGAGGGGATTTTTGCAATCTCTTTAAAAAAGAGGTTTTTTAGAGGAGTGATAAACCAGAATATATTAGTTCTGTTTTTTATTTGCAGCATCAGCGATAGCATCTACGGCAGCCGCATTAAAGGCACGTTGCTGACGAATAAAGTCTTTTAGAAGAACTTGTAAAATAGGGAAAAGCATCTTTTTAACACCTACAATTACGGGTCCAATCACCTTTCTGTGTGAGGTTATCTCTCTATTTTTTAATGAGACATCCCATAATTGACATAAGCGACGAAGCTTCTCCAGAGTCTTATCAGATACATCTAGAGATCCAGAGGTAAGGTGCAAATTCATCTTAGAGATATAACTAACATCTGCTGCGCTATAATCACCGGCTGCGATACGGTTTTGAACTTTTTCATCAAGAGCGGTAGAAAAAACGGAATCCGACTCACCAGTAATTGTAAACCAATCTGCACCTTGTTGCGTTTTCATAGATATCCCCTTCTCACTTTAAAAGGCTCATGCCGTGACAATTTAACCCGATTCTTTAGAAGTGTACAGCTAAAGCTAGAACTTATGGCGTTGTAATTCAAGCCAACGCAACTTATAAAAGTCGTTTCTGGAGGTGATATAACCACTTTCCAAGCCCGCTATGGCCGAAATAATAATTCCAGCTGCATTTAAAATTCGATAACTCGGAGTATAAAACGTTGTGCCATTGGTAAAGTAAACCTCTCCACGCTTAACGGCGGGAATATCTTCCCAATACGGGAACTCTTCCAATACTTTAAATGATCGGGCTGAATCTTCGACATTCATTCCTTCAGGGGCTATTATTATAACATCAGGACGAAATGATAAGATATCAGACCACTCAACCTCATAGTTTCCTCGTCCTGTTGTTTCTGCCTGACTAATTGCTGAAGTTAGTCGAATTATATCAGGTATCCATAACGCTGCTAATTTAAGTGGTGCGATACTTGAAAGGATTGTAACCCTTTTATTATGAACTCTTTCATAAAAGCTACTGGTCCAACACTGGATTTGTGCCTTCACTAAGTTATAAATTTTTATCCCCATTGCAGGTACTGCTAGGTCTTTAGCCAGTTGCTGGTACATCTGATAGACGCCTTCTAAAGTGCGTGGGTTGTAAACTTTTAATTTAATCCCGTAATTAAAGTCCTCCTGTAAGACCTCTTCCATCTCTCGTCTTTTTTGTTCTTGGAGATCGTACTTTTTTTCATCAAAGAGCTCTCCACCAACCTTGTCAGGAAATCTGGTTAAAATAATATCAGGCGTAACAGTTTTTATCTCTGTAAGAAGAACTTCATCATGCGAAAGTGTTACGGGAGTACCCTTTGGATCGCGAGTCACCACACGACACTCTTTCAACTTTTCAGGGTATGTTGAACGGTGTGAAACTCCTACAATGTCAGCAGTTAAGTCAAAAGAAACCGCCAATTCTGCTAAAAATGGCTCAAGTGCGACAATTTTCATATTTAAACCCTTCGATACAAGGTCTACTTCTACAAAAGTTTAGATGTAAGATATTATAGAATTGTTTCTCAAAACGAGAAAATATCAATAAAATAAAGATATTATAAATTAGTCAAAAATACCGCCGCTCCCTTCCTGAATAGGTTAAAACCATTACTAAAAAGTTTTTGTATCTGATTATTCTAACTAAACATCTAACGGGAGTATCTTCTAAAAAGGCAAGACTATGAGAAAAACACATCTTTATACCATTTGTGTGGCGTTAATACTAAGCGGTGTTATTGCGTGTTCAAGTAATCAAGTTGGATATCTCGGGTTGATGGACAAAGGTGTTTTACCACTTAGTGCAGAGAACGCCTTCCTTGGTGCAAATATATTTTTAGCTCGAGAGATGGAAAAAGATGATACCTTAATGGCTTTTTTCCGTTCGCACGGTGCTCCCAGTGCGATTGAGTTAAAAAGCAACACCTTTAAGAGTGACCAGCTAATCCTTTACTATGCGCACGAAGGTTCGTTTTATAATGGGAACCCTGTTATTGATGAATATAACTCTAGACACTGGATCTTCAGAGGTCCCTATAAGATGCCTTGGTATAAAGCTAAAAAGATGCAGCCTTTAGTTAGAAATAAATCTCCTGAAGCTGTTTTTTATATTCGTGGAGAATACCAAAGATTTAATAAAGATGGGGTTGAAGATCGCCACATTGTGCAAGTTATCTTACCGACACCTGTAAAAACACCGACTCCAAAACCAGTCATAAGAAAGAGACCTAAATGGAGACCACAACGGGCGAGCACTACGGTTGTTAAAGCGACCAGCACCCCTACCCCTGCGCCTGAATTGAATCCATTAGATTTTCAAAAACTTAACGCAGATCAACGTGCTTTATTGATGGCAAAAGGGTTTGCACCTCGTGCAGAAAATGGTGATGTTATCCATATAGTCAAACGTGAAGATGAAACTTTGGCAGCTATTGGAAGTTGGTATACAGGTTCATCAGAGAACGCCTCAACTATTGCAACTCAGAACGGGCTTTCTCCTGATGCTATCCTTTCGCCTGGAAATCAGATCCGAGTGCCGTTACACCTCCTAAAAAATAATAAGTTTATGCCGCACGATTATAAGTAATATCTATTAAGATTAGGTGAATTATGTCGTTCCTCTTTGAAGACAAACCCTTTGAAGAAATCACTTGGCTAAAAGAACTTCTACCACAAGAAACGGAACTTGATAAAACAAGATTAATGAAGCTCGCCATTGATATTTCAATTTATAGTGCAAAACATGGCGGCGGTCCTTTCGGAGCTGTGATCGCTAATGAGTTGGGACATATTTTAGAGTGTGGCTGTAATGAAGTTATTCATAAACATGATTCAACCGCACATGCTGAAATTGTAACGATTAAACGGGCACAAAAACGGTTTAAAACCCACGATCTAAGCACTCTCTGCAACACCCCTATTTTTTTATACTCAAGTTGCACCCCCTGCATTCAATGTTTCGGTGCCATCTATTGGTCAGGGATAAGTCGTGTCTTTGCGGCAGCACTTAACGAAGATGCTATAAACTTGGGCTTTAACGAAGGTCATGTTTCCAAAGAGAATTACGAGATGGCAAAACGGTGCAAAGGGATCGAATACCACCTCGGTTTTTTACGAGACGAAGCCATCAGAGCTTTCGTTGAATATAAAGAGAACTCAGGTCCTATCTACTAGTAAAAACTCGGAAGCTAGGGAGAAAAAATGCCCAGGAAAGGGGTCGAACCTTCACCTTTCCTGATCATAGACAGTTTTTTAAACGCTTTCAGCCTTTAAAAAACTTCTAAAAAAGAGAAGTCCTTCGCCTATTCGGAAGCTAGGGAGAAAAAATGCCCAGGAAAGGGGTCGAACCTTCACCTTTCCTGATCATAGACAGTTTTTTAAACGCTTTCAGCTGGATGGTGGCAGCATAGACACTCTTAAGACGCTTTTAAAAAACTTCTCTGCCATACGGTAAATGAGATCAACATCCCAAGCTGAGCATAGACAGTTTTTTAAACGCTTTCAGCCTTTAAAAAACTTCTCCGCCATACGGTAAATGAGATCAACATCCTAAGTCAGGAAAGTAAAGAAAAGAATGCCCAGGAAAGGGGTCGAACCTTCACCTTTCCTGATCATAGACAGTTTTTTAAACGCTTTCAGCCTTTAAAAAACTTCTCCGCCATACGGTAAATGAGATCAACATCCTAAGTCAGGAAAGTAAAGAAAAGAATGCCCAGGAAAGGGGTCGAACCTTCACAGCCTATACGGCTACTAGACCCTTAATCTAGCGTGTCTACCAATTCCACCACCTGGGCGTAACTCGGGGCTACTTGATAACACCCCTTATAAAATACTGCAATACCACCGAAATATTATTTTGCAACTTCAGATGTTTCCTTTACACCTTCTTTTACACCTTGATCTGTATTCGGTGTTTCAGAAGATGGTGTTGGTGCAACGGTTGCATCAGGAGTAGCGCTCTCTTTTTCAGTTGTATCCGTCACAGCCTGAGGCGCAAGATCAAGAGGTGCAGGCGCTTCTATATTATCCAAAGCAGATCCCTTAAGAACATCTACCTGAGTCCCTCTACCCTTTATTACTGCAGTTTGTGCTAAATCCTTACTATAATGAACGAGGATGATTGAGGTAAGCATAAAAGCAATTGCAATCCCCGTTGTTAATTTAGAGATAACGGATCCGGCAGATCCAGCCCCTAAAATAGACTCAGCTCCTGATCCCATCAAAGCACCGGCATCAGCACCCTTTCCGTGCTGCAACAAAACCAACAAAATCAGAAAAATGCAGAGAAGAATATGCACTATAAAGATCAGAGTCGACATTTAAAATCCCATTAAAAATTTCGGTAGCCCTACACGTAACATTATATTAGACACTTTTTAGCTCGAACTTTAAAGAGAAATCCGAACAGGAGCCCTTTCTATCAAGAAATATTACGATTTTCAATACTTCAGCACCGTAAAAGGGAGTCTCCTCAATACACAAAAAGTAACGATATCAAGAAGAAACACCAGCAATAGCCGAATAAAAAACAAGATTTACTGAATTTGACTCTCTAGCTCTTCCAGCTCTTTTTTCTTTTGTTCAATCTCTTGCTGAAGCTCTTCCGCACTCTTCTGTCTCGGAAATTTCTTCCAATTATTCAACTCTAATGAGCAACGTGTAGTTATAGCACTAACTCTAAAAACACGTTGTACAGATTGAGCAGGGTTTAAAGTGTATGGATAAGCATCGGATTTAACTTTTCTATTATTAGCATCGTACTGAACAACGGATACAGAAACTTGATAACGATCTTCTGAAGTATTAAAAAGTTTCAGCTGCCATTCATCGCCGTTTTTCTTAGAGACAGAACCACTGATAGGAGTTTTAGCAAGAGCATCACCTCCCCATGTTCCGCCTAATGTGGTTCCGGAATAACCACTCCCCGAATCAGAAAGAGAGCCAGACTTCGGCAACTTCTTCTCCCCTTCCTGATCAGTAGCAGCTTTTTTCTCGGCAGCCTCTATCTTTTTAAGATTTTGCTCCCGTAATTTTAAAATATCCGGAGCGATATTAAGCTCTTGAGCTGCTGCAACACTAACAACACAAGAGAGGAAAAGAGGGATAAGAATAATATTAGTGCGATATTGAAAATTGATACTCATTAACTTTTACTCCGTTAATTACAATTTTACCAAGTCTGATACTAAAAAGCTTTTGCAGATTTTCCAAGCTTTAAACAAACATTACTACTAAAAAATCACCTTATTTTTGTTGCAACTTCTTTGAAGATCGTAATAGATACAAAGCAAACGAATGAAACAAGATTGCAACACGAGTTTAATTCATACCACTTTTAAGAACTCTTAACTATACATCTTTTTTCTAATAGTTGCTTGCACCTCCCTCTTATAATATTCTGGGCAGCCATGAGTGATTTTAAGATATTAGTGCTAATTTCAGGGAAAGGCTCAAATTTAATCAGCCTGCACGAACACGCCGATCGTTATAACATCTCTGCGGTAATCTCTAATAATCCCACTGCTGAAGGGCTTTTATACGCAAAAAAACATAAGATCCCTGTATACCCTTTTTCTAGATCTGATTTCTCTTCAATGAGCACCTTTAAAGATGCTATTTATCGAGAAGCACTTCAATTAGAACCCGATTTAGTAGTGCTGGCAGGTTTTATGCAGATTATTCAACCTCAATTTGTTGAAGCTTTTTATGGAAGGATGATTAATATACACCCTGCACTACTCCCAAAATTCCCTGGACTCGATACCCACACCCGAGCCGTCGCTGCCAAAGAGCCTACTCACGGTTGTACGGTACACTTTGTAAACACAGGGATAGATAGTGGTCCCATTATAGCGCAAGCAGAGTGTGCCTTAAGTGTTGAAGATACCCCTGAAAGTGCCGCTGCTAAAGTTCTTAAGGAGGAGCATAGAGTATATCCGTGGGTCGTTAAAAATATCGCTTCAGGGGATATCTCTCTTGTGGAAGATAAAGTTTTATATTCACCTAATCTTCGACGTGATGCAGCCCTTAAGGGATTTAAAATAGGACAAAGCTTATGAAACCTTTAATGATAATTTTTACATCTCTTCTTTTACTTGTACCATTTGCAACATTAAAAGCAGAATCAAAAACTCCTCCAGAACCTCAAAAAAACACCTCATCAACCTCATCCAAAACCCCGCTACAAGAAGAGATGATCCCCATCCTGCCTGGAGAAAATGTAAAAATTACAGACTCGGAAGGTAAAGAGAGATCTATGCGCGTTTGGACAACGGTTAGACCAGCAGACAAGAACACCACTGCAGAACCGCCAAGAGATACCTATTCACAACGACACAAGGATATTAACGTTATTGTTGACAGAACAGAGAGACGACACAGACACAACCATACAGACGATCGCACCTTACCTAAAAGGTAACTAACTAAAAGACGCCACCGCCTCCTCTAAATTAGCAGACGCAGCTTCTAATTCGTGAAAGAGAAGACCCATCTTTTTCCCCCCACCAAGACAGTTTTTTAAAAGCTTCTAGCTAGAGGGAGATATTATAGAGATTCTGTTCTTCGCTTTTAAAAAACTTCTAACTAAAAGACGCCACCGCCTCCTCTAAATTAGCAGACGCAGCTTCTAATTCGTGAAAGAGAAGACCCATCTTCTCTCCCCCACCAAGACAGTTTTTTAAAAGCTTCGCTTTTGAAAAGAGTTCTCCCTCTCCACAGTAAATAGAGATCATCATAACCACCTAATGTAGACAATTTTTTTTAACGCTTCGCTTTTAAAAAACTTCTAACTAAAAGACGCCACTGCCTCCTCTAAATTAGCAGACGCAGCTTCTAATTCGTGAAAGAGAAGACCCATCTTTTCCCCCCACCAAGACAGTTTTTTAAAAGCTTCTAGCTAGAGGGAGATATTATAGAGACTTTATTTTTCGCTTTTAAAAAACTTCTAACTAAAAGACGCCACCGCCTCCTCTAAATTAGCAGACGCAGCTTCTAATTCGTGAAAGAGAAGGTCTATCTTCTCCTTTGTACTTTGAATAAGTAAATTTAGTTCCTTTACCTCGTCTGTAAATTCACCTTGATAGATCAAGACTAATTTTTCCTCACTATTTTTTAAAACCTCTTCCGCCTCGATAATCTCATTTTCCAAATCAGTCACGACCTTTTGTAACGGCTTGATGACCTTATTTCTCTGCTCAAGTTGTTCAGCACGCTTTCTTCTCTGTTCACGTTTACTATTTTCAGAAGCTTCAAGTTTTTTAGGAGAAGTTGAAGCCTCCTCTTCCCATCCGATCCTCTCCAAAAAGTCGTCGTAATTACCTTCAAAAAGGAAGCATTTTCCACCATCGAAGACGATTAAACGGTGCACCAACTTACGTAAGATCATCTCGCTATGCGTAACAACTAAAACTGCCCCTTGAAAATCTTTCGCAGCATCGATTAGAGCCTCCGTTGAAGAGATATCTAGATGGTTCGTTGGCTCATCAAGTAATAAAACATTAGATGGTCGCATTAACAATTTCCCTAAAAGCACCCTACTACGCTCACCACCGGAGAGAACCTTTACCTTCTTTAAAGCATCATCATTAGGGAACATCATCAAGCCGCAGATGCTACGAATCCGTGTTCTGCTACTTGAAGGATCTGCCGCGGCAATCTCCTCCTCCACCGTTAATTCAGGATTTAAACGTTCAATATTAGTTTGCCCAAAGTAGCCGACCTTTGCTTTAGGGGCGAAGGAGACACCTCCATGTGTTGGCGTAAGTTCTCCCCCTAAAAGACGGAGCAAAGTAGTTTTCCCCTTCCCATTTTTCCCGATGATACCGATCCTGTCTCTAGGCGTAATAGTTAAGCTCAGGTCTTTAAAAAGGAGATTTTGCGGAGTATAACCGAAGGAGATCTCAGAAACGGTGGCAGCTATCTTCCCCTCAAGAGGCTCTGCCTGAAATGCGAAATCCAACTCGGCGATAGCTTCAAGGTGTTTTAATCGATTAACCTTTTCCAGCCCTTTAATTTTTGACTGCACCGCTTTCGCTTTAGTGGATTTATATCTGAAGCGTTCAATAAAACGCTCTGTTTGAGCTAATTTTCGCTCCTGATTAAGACGAGTTTGTTCATGGATAGCTTCAGATTCTGCTATCTGACGCTCAAAGTCTGTGGTTTTACCACGCATCTTACGCACCTGCTGGCGATGAATGCCTAAAGTATGCGTAATTACACTATCCATAAACTCTCGATCGTGACTAATTAATAATAATTCATTACGCCAATCTTTTAAAAAAGTTATTAGCCACCGCAAAGAAACGATATCAAGATAATTACTAGGCTCATCAAGGAGTAAGAGGTTTGGAGTTGTTAATAATAACTTCGCCAATTGCAAACGAATCTGCATCCCACCTGATAAAATTGTCGGAGATTTAGAAAAATCGTCTTGCATAAAACCCAATCCCTGCAACATCGCTTTAGCAAGATGGAGTTCTTTTATTCCGCCCTCTACAACAGGCATATCAAGCGCTGCTTCATCAAGAATTGTATCGGTCTTAAAATGGATGTGTTGAGTCAAATAACCGATCCTATAATCGGTCGGAACATGGATAGAACCGTGCTCTATCTCTTCAAGACCGGCAATGATTTTAAAGATAGTCGACTTCCCCGAGCCGTTAAGCCCCAACACCCCTATCTTTTCACCAGATCCTATGGTGAAGTTCACATCTGAAAAAAGGGTTCTATCTCCGTAACTTTTTGAAACATTAATAAACTCTATCATACTGATGAATTAACTACTTAAAAACATTGACCTTATTAAGGTGTTTGATGTCGTTAGTCTTACATATCCCTGTAAGGATCACAAAACCTTATATTTGAATATAATTACTTTATAAATTATATTTATTTCTCTACCCCAAAAGCATTGAAAACGGTAGAATCAGCGACGGAGTTTTGTGTCATATTTTTACTAAGGGATATTTTCTTTTTATTTATTGGTTCTTGTGTCAATCGAACAATTTTACCTCTTATTAAATATCTTTTCGGCAGAAAATTTTTATAAGTTTTTCTGTTTGGGGATGGTGTGTTTTTTTATTCCGTTATTTGCCTTAGCACAACCTCCTCAAGCAAACGGTAAAGTTTTAAATCTCAATTCTGAAGATCGTGGTATGTATAATTTTAGATTAACGGCTTCAATTGATGATCTTCTAGTCGACTCCGATGATAAGTATGACCCGATTACTATTAACCAACTTAGGATGTTAAAAGAAGAGGCTCAACCTAGTTGGCATCCTGACGATGTTGATCCCTACCAGTTAAGACGTGTTGCTCAAAAAGCTTTAACGATTGAAGTCGGTCGAGCTTTTTCTAAACGCATCAATGGTTCTGAATTACGTCCGACATACCGTGCAGCTTTGCGCACCTATCACTCCATACAGGAGCGTTTTAGATACAGCATTCAAGATAATGGTGATGCCATAACCTTTTCAAGAAAAAATAAAGGGAAGAAGTTATTAGAATTAAATTTGGATTTAAACTTAAAACGGGGCTTAGATCCTCAGATATTAATCGGCGATTTTATGCGATTTAGGTACGATTATGTCTATAAAAGAGCTATGTTAGAGTACGGTTTCGATTTTTAGCTTATATTGATTATCTTATTTTTAACTCATCCGTAATTTTCACTATTCCAAAAAAAGATGGTCTTGTGCTAGAACACTTTTAGAAGGGCGTGTGAAAATCAGTCTACAGTAGTACCGATTTGAGCCTATGTAATATTTATTAAAGGAATATTTAATGAAAAAGAAACTTCTGATATTTACATCGATATTACTGATTACCGTTGTTGCTTGTACAAAAAAACCAACTGATAGTGGTGGTGCGAATGCCACCGATCCCGCTCTTAATAAGCTTCCATCCGAAACTGTGGCGTTTTATACATGGAACACGGATTCTGAAGCGGCACACCGCCACAAAAAAGGTCCTTGGGGAGATGCCTTTAGACTGAAATGGAAAGATCGTGTTGAAAAGAATCTATCAAAAACTCTTAGCGCTCCTGTAACAGAACAGGAGGTCAATGATTTTTTAGAGAAACTCGGGCTTTTAGGGGTTGAAGGGAGAGATCCTGAGATACAAAAGAGCACGGTATTTGTAACATTAAAAGATGATAGTATCGTCGGTGGTGCCTACGCTTTATCGGAAAAGGTAAACCTCTCTTCAAAACTAGATCTCATTCGTAAAACCCTACCTAAAACCTTCAAGACCAAAGACGGCAAGTTTGGATCTGTTTCAGGCTTTTTTATTGAATCTGAAGATCTAATCCCTTTTCCTCTTTCAACAGCTGCTTCCAAAGAGATGTTAGCTCTCACATCAGATCAGCAGGTAACCGAGCAACTTTTTACTGAAAGTGATGCTTCAAAAGGAGTTTCTACACGACCTTCTTACACAAAACTAATGTCTGCCTTAGATACGACTGACGCTCTCTCCCTCGCTTTTGTCGATATTGAGCAACTTCTCGATGTGGCGTTTAAGATGGCTGCCAGATCTAATTCAGCCAAAAGAGGTCTGGATCTTGCGACCTTAGCTAATTCTATCGCCAATACTCCAAGAACGGCGCAAAGAGTGGCTGATATGCAGGAAGAATTTTCTGCCATTACTGCTGAATTAGAAGAAGCTAGGGCAAAATACTTAGAAAATAACCCTTTAGAAGCAGCGGCTATTGTTACTCGTATGAGTACGGATGATATCTTCGAAATGACAACCCTTGTCTCTGTTAAACCTCCCAAAACAGATCTACAAAAGGTTCTTTTAAAGCCATTTGCCGCTAAGAGTGCCGCTTTTGCATTAAATAACTTTCCACAAGATGTCGCCCTTATGATAAATGTAGATGGCAACGTTTTTAATAAAGCTCTTCAAGCTTTTGACCTTATCGCAAAAAAAGCCAATTCTAAGTCACAAGATGTAATTCCTGAAGAGCATCGCCCCCTTGTGGAGAGTGTTAATTCATTTTCTTTGGTTCTGCGTACTGCAACAAAATCCTCACCGTTTCCAGAGTTGATGGTGGTTGGAGAGATGCCGCGTGGGAAAGAGGTGAAAGATCTTATTAAGACTGAATCCCGCATGGCTTGGCAACAGAAAGAAGTTGAGGGAGCGCAAGTTGATTATCTTATGACGCCGTTCGGTATGACCGTTTATTTAGCAACAACTAAAGATGGGATATATATCACAAACTCAGAAGCTATTTTGAGCGATACCTTAAGTAAAAAGGCTCCGTTAATAAAAGTGATACCGGCTGAATTTAAGAGAAAAATAACAACAAATGATAATGTTATTTTAACCACATACGCTGCTTATGATAAAATAATATCTGTTGTAGAATCGTTGCAGTCAACTTTTGCTGCCTTAGCTGGTCCTCAAGATAATATATTCGCAGATACTGGTATGTTGGATGTGCTTAAAGAGATGGGTAGTACCACTGCTACTGTCTGCTTTGATGGCAAGCATTTAAGGGCAAATTCAAACTCTTTTATTCTTAAGTAGTTAAGTAGATTTGCTGATAAAAAGTAAAAAGGGAGTCATGCTTGACTCCCTTTTTTACCCTCTCCAACAAGCTCATAGTCAAAATAACTTCAATCAATCCGAACTGTTATAAGAACAGTTTACAATCTCTCGTGAAGCGTACCTCACTAGAATCCTATCTCTCAATTTCATCATCAAATGATATTGAAAGTTTCCTGTTTTGTTGGAGGTTTTTTTGATGGATACAGTTACAGAATTATTACAAATTTCAAGTAGATTAGAGCATCTTGAAAATGCAGCAGAATGGATAACTCGTGAAACGGTTCACTCTGATGCTGCCGTCTCACAAACAGGCACTCTCATTACAGTTCTAGCAGATGAATTAAGAGAGAAGATCTACAACCTTGTTCATGACCTTGAATTAAACCAGAAAGATCCGGATGAAGAAGAGATCTGGGAAGGGAAAATTCAGTAAAAAAACTTTCTCAAAAATATTCTAAGCTTCATAAAATGAATTGAAAATTATAAGAGAAAGGAAGTCACTTTTTACACCACAGTGACCTGTATTTTATTTGCACTTTTTAAAGGTATCGCCACTCTGCTACTAGAAGGTAATGGTGTTATTCAAGATTAAAAGCCAAGGCAAGATAGCTGCGACTGTATAGATGCAGATGATACACCGTAAAGCGTGTTTAACCCAAGCGATGGAAGAAGCTACTGCACATAATCCGCAGATAACTAAAATAGCAAATGATTTAACACCGACTAAAACCGAGACATATCCGAATTGTTCCATGAGGAGACGTAAGATAGCGTTGCCTTCCGCCTCTGTTCCAAGAATTGATATTCCTAAAGCTGTTAAGATGCCATCTAAGATCTGTAATGAAATTAAGATGGCACCTAAAACAACTATTGATTGAGATGGAGCACTAACTAAAGCTTGTTTTTTACTGCTATCATAAACCAAACGAGGAGCAACAGCAGAATCTGCAACATTTAAGTTTGTAATATCTAATGCAAGCTGTGTCATTTTAACTAACCTCGTTTTTTCCAGACCACACAAACGAATCAGTTAGTAATAAAAAAGTGCTTCATTAAAATTAAAAAAGAGTTCTATTTAGTTCCAAGAGCTTGATCTTAGACACTTTTATAAATTAAGCGCCTTACTCGAGTTTGCTTAAAAAAATAGTAATTTTTCTTATTTTTCTACTCTTTTTAAGAAAATAATGGAGAGGAAAGGTATTATTCTGATAAAAACCCTTCTTTACATATCTACTTTTTTTTCCATCTCTACGGTTTTTATATTCAAAAACTCTAAAAACCTTAGCGGCCAATATAAAGCATACGGAGTGCTTAAGGCAGTACCATCATAAAACTCTTCAAAAGGTGTTTTTTCAGTAGTATCAGACTCCTCTTCTTGCGAAGAGGTGCTAATTTTTTTAGCAGAATCTGGGTACTTTAGTGCTCTTTCTTGGGAAGACAACTCCTTTGCACCGTAATGAATTAACTTCAAAATAGATAGCGCCACAGGTTCTATCTTTCTTAAGTTCATCCCTATCTCGGAAAATTTAATGGAGTCATCGTAATTTCCATCTGCCAAAGAAGCTAATGCCAGATTTTGAATTAAACACGGATCTTTTTTTAGATCTTTTTCTGCCATAAATGTTAATATCATGGAATAAGCTTCATCTGCTCTACCTTTAGCAATTAACAATTTGCTATGCCGACACATTTCATCTGAAGAGTGTGAAAGATGAAAGGCGCTATCTGAATAACATAAAGCGAGATCTTCTTCTCCGAGCATAAAATGCAGGACTGCAAGGCTTCTGGCGAAGTCAGTAGCCTTTTCAAATTCACGCCACCTTAAAGCTGTTTGATAAGCTCTTTTAAGATACGTCTGAGCAAAAGGATAATTATGTTCTGCCATATACAGCTGCGCCAAAGCAGCCATAACTTTTGTTGATTGAGGATTTTTTTTCAGTAACCTTAATAAGATCTCCTCAGCATCAGGGAAGCTATTTTCCTGAATTAACGTCATAGCTAGATTAAATAAGATATTTTCTGCATTAGGAGCAACATCTAAGGCTTTTCTGAACTTAAATTCGGCATCAACAAAACGGCTACGAGAATAATAATTCAAGCCCTCTCTCGTTAGAGAGACTACTACTAAATCATCTTTCGGCACGAAGCTCTGTTCTTGCACCTCTTTTCGAGGCAAAGCGCACCCTGAAAAGATAAATACTCCTATCAAAATCGATCTTATACCTCTCTTTGATAAGATCTTAGAAAAGTTTTTTTTCATACTTCCTACCTGTCAGATGGACTTTTGACGTTTGAAGAAGAACTCGGGGATGCTCTTAATTACAAGCATTATCCCCCACCAGAAACACGGCAAATAAACAACATCTCTCTTTTTATTGATAGCTTTAAAGATACCCTTTGCAACCACATCAGGAGTTACAAATAGGGCGTTTTTCTTAATCCCTGCCGTCATTGGAGTATCTACAAAACCAGGCTTTATTGTAATTACACTTACACCTCTAGAGAAAAGTCTATTTCTCAAACCTTGTAAAAAGAGAGAGAGTCCCCCTTTTGCTGCGCCATAGATATAATTACTCTGTCGTCCGCGATCTCCTGCTACCGATGAGATCACCGCAATGGTTCCTGAATTATTTTCCGCAAAATGATTGGCGATAGGAGTAAGAAGTGAAACTACACTGATAAAGTTTGTATTTAACTCCCGCTCTGTCGTCTCAAAACTTTGCTCGCACTCCTCTTGATTAGGGAGAGAGCCGTAAGCCACTAAGACAGTATTATAATCCGGCATAATTTGAGAGATCTTTTCTAGTAGCGCTTGATGTGCCTTGCAATCAGCCAAATCAGAAACAATATGATTTACAGAAACAGCACCACGAGTAGTAAGATCAGCCTTTAATGCATCTAAATGAGTTTCATTACGTGCTACTAACAATAAATTATCCCCATTAGCGGCAAAAAGCTTAGCCGTTTCCATTGCGATCGCCGAAGTTGCCCCAAAAATAACACAATTACGCATGATTTTCTCCTATGACACGCCGCCAAAAACTTGATGAAAAACGGGGATCAATAAACTTAGAAAATTCTTTCCAACGTGGATAGAACTTCTTAAAGCTCTCTCCAGCCATACACGCATCTTTAGCAGGATATAAAGCACCCCCCGCTTCTACGGTCATATCCTCTAAAGTTTTAAAAAGCTTAAAAGAAGAGTCACCTCTAAAAGGAAAATCCATGCATAAAGTCGTCCCCTTTCTCGGAAAAGAGAGCATCCCTGGAGATTTCATATCGCCGAAATCTTTAATCACACTTAAAAAAGAAGCGGAGCCGTTATCTACAATTTTGTATAACATCTCTTTAAGCACCCCTTCTGCAGCATCGCTCGGTATTACACATTGGAATTGCAACAGACCCCGTTTGCCATATCCGCGATTCCAATTGTTCACCATGTCTAAGGGGTAGAAAAACGGCTCATAGTGTTGAATGGCTTTTACCTTTTTATGGATCTGCTTATGATAATACAAGGTATTGATTAACTTCATCGAATAACGGTTGACACACCATTCCGGAAAGATAAAAGGAACGTTTAAGAACGGATCACGGTGCGTTTTCTTGCCATACTTCGGATCAGAGCAGTGATTGCCACGCATGTAAACACCACGCGCAAACTTGTCACCGGAGGTGATACAATCTATCCAAGCAACGGTATAATCATAATCTTTATCGGACTCATTTGATAAAGCGTGATATTCCTCCAGACCCGAGAACTGAATCCCTTCCATATCGATATAACTTGATTCAATCTTTTTTAATTGAATATCAGCATCAAGGATTAGACCGGTCAGTCCGATCCCTCCAATCGTTGCAGCGTAAAGGTCACTATTTTCCGTTTCTGAACACTCTTTCTTCCCGTCAGATCGTAGCAACGAAAAACGGGGTACATAATTACCAAAACACCCCGCTTTATGGTGATTCTTTCCATGCACATCATTAGCAATAGCACCGCCAACGGAAACAAACTTAGTACCAGGTGTAACAGGCAAGAACCAACCCCGCGGAACTGCAAATCTTAAGATATCTGCTAAAGTTACCCCTGCCTCACAACGCAATAAACCTGTTTCATTATTGAAAGAGATAAAACGATTTAAAGACGTTGTAACGATAATTGAATTATCACCATTTAAAGCAACATCACCGTAACTTCGCCCCTGCCCATACGCCAGTAGTAGATCAGATCCGTATGTTGCTAAATCAGACGGCAACCAGATCGGTTTATAAAAATTTTGAGAAACCTGCGGATAACGCCCCCAAGATTGAAAATTTTGCACCATTTTCACCGTTCTCCAAGATAAAATTTTCCGTCTAATTAACCTCCGGTCCAACCGGCTAAAAACAGAATCACAACACTAAATATTGCAATGAAATAACTAATTTTATCGTACATAGCAAAGATAATCGGATCTTGGTTCATCTCACCTCTGTGTGTCAATATCCAGACACGTGCAATCCAATATAAAATAGCAGGACAAAGTAACCAAATAAGCCACGGTCGTTCATATAACTGCTGTTGATTGTTGGCGTTGATATAGAGCGCTAAGACCAATACAGAGATGAATCCACTAGCGATACCAAACTGAGAAACAGCTTCAATATCAGATGATCTATAACCACGCCCTGCTATAAGTTCTGTCTTGTCCATATTATACAATTCAGAAAAACGTTTTGTACATGCTAAGCTTAAAAACATAAACATAGCAAAAGCCATTAGCCACGGAGAAACAAAAACACCCCCAGCGCAACCTCCAGCAAATATTCTAAGCGCATACAAACTAGCAAGCACAATAATATCAATAACGACCTCTTGCTTTAAACGTACAGAGTAAAGGAAAGTTGTAATAAGGTACAACACTAAGACAGCAATAAACGGTGTAGATAACGGGAGAGCTAACAACAACGAAGAGATCAACAAAAGTGGACCTAGAAACATACCGTAGGCGACAGGAACTTCACCTGAAGCAAAAGGACGGTTGCACTTCTCTTTATGTTTTCTATCACTATTAAGATCTAAGATATCGTTGATTATATAAACGCCGGAACAACAGATACAGAACACAAAAAAGGCATAAGAAGTTTTTAGTAATACTGAGATATCAAAGACCAGATGGGCAGCCAACATCGGGATAAAGAGTAGTAAATTTTTTAGCCACTGATGAAGGCGTATCATCTTCAGGAATGTTTTGAATGTAATCTTCTTTGCCGCTAAAACCTGCGTTACATTAACTTGCGCTTTAACCTCATCAATAAAACCCTTTGAACTACTCACCACCAAAGCAGACCTTGCTATTTTCCAAATTGGCACATCACAGCAGGCATCTCCAATATAATCGAAGCCCCCTACCCCGAATTTATCTCCCAGAATTTTCGCCTTACTTTCACCTTTTAAATTAAGATTCCCCGTGCTAGCGATGACTTCGGAAAAGATATTGAGATGATCTGCAATTTTTTTAGCTACGGAGATATTTGTAGCCGTACTTAATACGAGCTTTCGACCTTTAGCACGCTCTGCGCTTAAAAAATCTAACACCTCTTGATTGTAAGGTAACGTCACGGGATCAATATCAACTCGTTGCGCCAACTCCTCCTTTAAGCGCGCCTTTCCCTTAAAGTACCAGACTAAAAGAAGTGGAGCCTTGCACGGATCTGCCTTTATAAATGAACAGACCGCCTCCATTAGTGTGTCCGTAACAACGAGCGTACCATCCAGATCAACACATAATGGGATATCTAGATCTCCGTTTTGCATCAATTCAACCGAGTTATAGCTATTTTCTAGCCCATAAATTGTACTTACAGATAGCGTAGATCGCCCTGAAGCCGTCTCTAGCCCCTATCTTTTTCCCTTCTTTATAAGTTCTGCCGTAATAGGAGATCCCGACTTCATAAATGCGACAATCTAAACGTGAAATCTTAGCAGTTATCTCCGGTTCAAAGCCGAAACGATCCTCCTCTATCGTGATCTGTTTTAAAATATCTCTTCTAAACATCTTAAAACACGTTTCCATATCTGTCAGGTTTATGTTTGTGAACATATTTGAAAGGAGTGTTAAAAACCTATTGCCCACCATATGCCAAAAATAAACCACTCTATGAGGCCCACCACCCATAAAGCGCGAGCCGTAAACCACATCAGCTTTATTTCTTAAGATCGGCTCCAACAATAACGGATATTCTTGAGGATCATATTCCAGATCGGCATCTTGAACGATTACAACATCTCCCGTAGCAGCAGCAAAGCCCGTTCGTAACGCTGCTCCCTTCCCTTGATTGTGTTCGTGATAAAGCACCTTATCTACCTTAGCTTCCAATTTCTCCTTTAGTAGATCCCTTGTTCCATCAGTAGAGCAATCATCAACAACTATTATCTCTTTTTTCTCGACCGGTGAGTGTTTTACAGCCTCTATAATGTGTGCAATGGTCTCTTTTTCATTGTAACACGGAATAACAATTGAAAGTTTCATAAGTTCTCCAATAACTAGGTGCTAACGTTCCCCTTATATAAACAATATCCCGCAGGCGGTCAATAAGATGAAAGAAGCTAGAGGGCTCTCTTTTTACTACTAACTATTGAGCCAAAGGCTCCATCCATGTCCTTAAAAAGGTATTTTTTCTCTTTATTTTTCAATTCCCTATCTAGTTTTAATACTTCTCTTGTGTTATATTCATCAACGTAAGTTGCTGTTTTGTTGTTTGTTAGTTTTCGATGACTAACGTTTAAGTGCGTCGTTCACACTACCATGTTTGTTCTGCTGTATAACTGGGACTGTGAAAGGTTATTTCCAGTATCTTTTTGGAGTCTTCATGAATCTCTTAGAGTCCACTGAGGAGAGTATCAAGGCTGATAAAAGTTGTCCTATTATTCTGCCTGCCATTTCTGAAGCTTTAACTTTTGACGGAACAGCTTGGTCTGAGATAGTTGAGCATCAAGTTACTATCAAAATCAATTTTTATATCGCTGCAAAGTTATTGCCATCGGTGAAGATGTTTGTTCATTGGGGAAGTTATGACGAGCTACCCGAAAGGTGGGCTACCGTTCCCGTTAAAAGTGAAGATATTAAGCAGATCGGCGAAAATCACTACTGTATGCAGACCCGCATCAGAGTAGTTCGCAAAGGAAACTACGGCGCTACTGTTTATGCACAATTCGATGGTTGTGATGACACTCATTGGCAAGGTCGCCCCAGTGTGGATGATGTTAGGTTTCATATGGCGACGGACTCTTCAAACCTTTTAAATAAACTTGAAACTGTTAGGAAGAGTTGCTCAACTTTTTTACGAAAATCCGTCTCTGAACGCCTTAATAATGGCATGACGATTGAGCAGACCCTAAAAGATATAAAAGCCGTTCCTACAGAAACAGAGATATCACAAGTAGTGTATGAGTGCACAAAAGATGACGAGGCGATGCGTCGTAAACTCTCTAAGTTGTATTCGCAAGCTCGTAGAAAATTACGTGAAGTTGAAGATCCTAAAAAAGCCTCACGTGCAGCGTATGTTGTAAACGTTTTAGAGAATCTCGGTTTAGGTGAAGTAGTTTTGGTAGCCCCTGAAGGTCCTCATGCCATCGCCGGTGGTTTAGCACATGTCATGATAGGTCTCCTCAAAACATTGTCACAACAGGGCGTAAAGGTGACCTTAATTTCTCCATTATACGAATATGCTCAAGGGAATAAACACCGTTCAGCTGAAGAGCTTTTGAAGGATGGTGTTAGGATTGGTGAAGAGACGTTACAACTACGGTGGGTGGGAGAGGTAGAGATCCCCTTTGGTCCAACGTATAGACCGAACTCAACAAACTGGAAGGATCCACCGAGTCGCGAGAGGTGTGTTGTTTACTCTGCAGAGTCAGGAAACCTCCGTCTTTTACTATTACGTCATGCGCGTTATGCAGCTACCCTTTATCCTGCTAATCTCGGAGCTGATGAACAGTTACGGCGAGCTATATTTTTATCTCGTGGGGCTCTTGAGGTTATGAAGGATCCGTTGTTCGGAGTCCATCCTCAAAACATTCTTTCAAATGATTGGCTTGCAGCTTTAGTTCCGGCGTTCTTTAAACTCGATTTAAGATATAGTTGTGTTGAAGGTTTGAAGGATGCAAAAACAGTACACCTGATTCACAATTGTGGGCGTGACTATCACGGCAGAATTCCGGCGCAATATAACAATGCTGATCTATGGCCATTACTTGAATTAGCCCCTGAGCACTATCAAGGTTTAGCAGATCCTCAAGATAATAGGATGTTAAACCTCACTTCTGGTGCGATTTTGCACTTAAACGGAGCGTTATTAGCAGTTAGTAAGCCGTATGCTAAACAGTTAATGACTTCAGACGGTGCAGATGGTTTACACAATGTTGTACTTGGACAGCGTGGAAAGATCTTTGGAATTAGTAATGCCATCGATCAATCAAAGTTACGCATGGCGATTCACAAGATAGGAAACTGTCGCATGGCGGAATTATCGCAAGATGGCGATGATACGTCTGCCATAGAGGATAGGTATCTGGGAGAGGCTGATTTCTTAGAAAAATTGCCGCAATATAAGAAAGCGATTAAGCACCATATGCAACGTACGCTCGGTTTGGAAGAGAATGAAGAGCGGATATTTATAACTTTTATGGGGCGTATCGCTGAGCAGAAGGGGCTCTCTTTGTTTAACGGTTGTGCAGCGGGAGAGTGTATTACAGTCTTAGAATCGCTCCTGTTAAAGTATCCGAATGTTCAATTTGTAGCAGCGGGACCACCTGTCGAAGGGGATGTTGCTGCCAATCATTTTCGTAGCTTGGTAGAGTATCTGAGTTGGAAGTATCAAGGTAGAGTTAGAGGGGTTTTTGAGTTCATACCGCATGAATATGCGATAGAGCTCCTCTCTGCCACTGATTTTTATTTAATGCCTTCGCGCTTTGAACCTGGTGGAATAACTCAACTTGAAGCTTTGGCGTGTGGTGCTGTTGTTATTGCGCGTAATGTGGGAGGGTTGTCAGCAACGTTACACGGCTATGGGGATTTTTCAGATAAGAGTAATAGCTTTTTATTTAATGACTACTCGCCGACTGCTTTTCGTGATGTGATCTTTTACGCCCTCAATGAGTTGCGTGATAAAGAGAAGCTTCAAAAGATGATGATGCAGGCAGCGCAGGCGCAGCACGACTGGGGGCATCGTATGCCGCAATACCTAGCTTTATTGCAACACCTTGCTGGTGTTTTAGATAACGACGGGATGTATGATTATCTAGATAAGCGGCTACCAGTTCTGAAGAGTATGCAGGTCTGATCCCTTACATCGGCATAGAGATAATACCTCCCTTCCTAACAGGGCGAATAAAGCTTTTTAATAAGTAGTGAGATCTTGTTAAAGAATAACAGCTGGTGCGCGTTTGGCGCAGGTCGTGATAAAAACATCTAGGATTTCATTCAATAAAAAGCTTAAGGTTGGACACTTAATTGTTTGAATATACGCTGGGCTATTGAGCAACTCCGTTTTTTCTATAACAGAGAGTAAGGCTTGGTCTAACTCAAGGTGGTGGTTATCTTGAATCTCAAATTGTATAAGATTTACACCTTTGCACAGATCTTCCAATGTTTTGCTGTTAAAATCAAAGTCTGTATGTTCAGTTTTTTGCATAATAACTTCTAAAGATTCTGCAGCCTGCCAAACATTTTTAAAGGGAGGGAGTATGTTTTCTGTTACCACTGATTCAGAACTCTCTTCATTAGGCTTAATAATCCTAAGTTTTTGAGATCTATAATATAAAGGAGCTTCATGTAGAATTGTTTTGGCAACTTTTAAAAGTTCCATCAAGCTTCCTGAATTAGACTTCTGTGAATACTTGGCGATATTTATTATACTCTCTTGAAAGTCAGCGGCTTCGCCTATTTCTAAATACGCCTCTAAAGAGCGTAACCAACCCTTAACATCTGCTATGGAAACAAAGAGATTGGCACCTGATAGTAGATCAAAATTCTCAATTAGAGAGATCTGAAACTTACTCTCTCTTTTTATCACATCACAAAGTCTTTTTAGATACTCTCGATAGCGGTGCAGAGATCTCAACGTAGACACATCCTGCTTACAATCAACAGTGGCTGCATAACGGAGGGCTCTGCAATACCGTTCAATGTTATATTCTGAAACATTTTCCCACGGAATTGTAATATTCAGATTCTGTTCTAACATCTCAGAAACTTTATGACGGGCGGCATCTAAACTAATTTGTAGAGGTTGCGTATTAAGAAAGCCGTGCCTGTTTCGGGACGACTTTTTACTATCAGCAGCAAATGACCGATAACTTCTTTTGACTATATTAAACTTTTTAGGTTTTGCCCGATTTTCATCTCTTCTAGCAATACTCCGTGCGGTTCCGTTCTGTTGTCGTTTTTTACCGTCTATAAGAGAGAGGTGTACTTCATTCGATTTTTCATCGACCGAACTCTTAGTAAATTTTTTAAAGTACATTTTTTGAAATCGTTGTGCCATCACTAATCTATCTGCTCAATCTTTTAGCGTGATCCTATTGTGATATGTGTTAAAGTTAAAAATGTACAAAAAATCTTGAATTATAAGGGATTGATCACACTTGTTTTTCTGTGAGATTGTGTACAACAAAGGTATTTTTACACTACAAACACTTTTATGGGGGAAAATGATAACTAAGATAACATACGCTGGTCATGCCGCAGTCTTTTTGGAATCAGAAGATGCGGTTATCGCCATAGATCCTTGGCTGGAAGGTAACCCAATCTGTCCGAAAGATCTGCACAATCCAAAAAAATTAGATCTGATACTTCTAACACACGGGCATAGCGACCATGCTGGAGATACTCTCAGACTTGTTAAACAATATAAGTGTCAAGTTGTGGCTGTTTTTGAATTGAGCTGCCTCTTAGCAAAAGCCGGTCTGCCTCAAGATAGGATCATAGGGATGGGAAAAGGTGGAAGCATCACATGGCGTAATTTTAAAATTAATCTAACTAACGCCATCCATTCCAGCTCTTATACCATCTCCGGACATACCGAGTATGCGGGAGAAGCTTGCGGAGTAATTATCAACGATGGCTCAAGAACATTTTATCATGCGGGAGATACGGCACTTTTTTCGGATATGAAACTTATTCGTGAAGAGTACTCGCCTGATATAGCGTTTCTTCCGATAGGAGACCACTTTACAATGGGTCCAGACTCTGCTGCAAAAGCAGCACAATTTTGTGGTGCTAAAACTGTTATACCGATCCATTACGGGACATTCCCTGCGCTAAGCGGCAGAGTAGAAGATTTTAAGGCTGCCTGTAAAAAGTTAGAGCTAACGGTTGTTGTGCCAGAGATCGGTAAAACCTTTACAATTTAATTGCAAGAATTAACGGAGGAGGTATTTTTTTTCTCCATCAGAAACTTATAACGTTATCGCCTAAGATGTGAACAGATAGCGAAAGGAGATTTGTAAGGGGGGAAAAAGACTCCTCCTCGTATTAGAAAGTTATAACGTTATCGCCTATAAGATGTGACAGATAACGGAAGAAGATTTGTAAGGGGGGAAAACTCCCCTTCCTTAAAAAACTTATTGCGCTACTTTATTGTGTTGTTTTGCTACATATGAATAGATAGCTGGCACAACAAAGAGGGTAAAGACTGTTCCGATAACCATACCGCTAACAAGTGTAATACCGATACTGTTTCTAGCACCAGCGCCAGCACCACTAGCGATACACAATGGAAAGTGTCCAACAACTGTTGCAACAGAGGTCATTAATACAGGACGTAGCCTTACTATTCCGGCACGAATACCGGCTTCAAGACGGTCATACCCCTCTTCCTGTAACCTATTTGCGAATTCAGTGATGAGAATACCGTTCTTCGCTATCAAGCCGACTAAGGTTACCAAGCCTACTTGGGAATAGATATTAATAGAGGTGCTACCGAAGAAGACAAAGACCATAGAGCCTGCTAAAGCTAACGGAACAGATCCGGCAAGAACGATAAAAGGATCTCTAAAACTTTCAAATTGAGCCGCTAATACTAAGTAGATCAAGATTAAGGCGACAAAGAGAGTTCCTATTAACTTACTTCCCTCTGTTCTCAACTGTCTAGATTCTCCAGCATAATCGATAGTATACTCATTTGAGATCAATTCCTTAGTTTTATTTTCAAGATCCGTTAAAGCAGAATCTATTGAGACTGAACTATTAACAACTCCTTGGATCTTAACGGAGTTTAATTGCTGAAAACGGTTTAATTGACGTGGTTCAACGGTAGACTTAATAGTTGCAAAAGTGCTAACAGGTATAAGCTTTCCTTCAGGAGTGTTGACATAAGTATTAAGGAGCTGCTCTGGTGTTAAACGTTGAGCCCTCTTTACTTGTGGGATAACTTTATAACTTCTGCCATCGACACTATATCTATTAACGTAATTTCCACCAGTTAAAGAAGCCAGCTCCCCTCCGACCTGACGTAAATCCATCCCTAATGAAGCGATCATATCTCTATCTAAAACGAATTCAACTTGAGGTAGATCGTATTTTAGATCTAAGTCTACAAAGGTAAATTTCTTTGTAGTATAGGCGTACTGCACTACTTGAGAAGCTATCTGATACAAATCTTTTGGATCATGTGTAGATGAAATAACCATTTCAACGGGATATTGACTTCCACCAGGTAATGGCGGTGGTGTGATAACAATAGATCTAATCCCTGCAAGTTGTGCCAATCCAGCTCCCATCTGAACTTTTAGCTCTTCTGCACTTTCTTTCCGTACTCCCCACGGCTTTAACACAACTCCGGCAAAACCGAAGTTCGGAAGTGTTACCTGAAAAACGGTATCCGTTGCAGGAATTTTCTTAACTACCTCCGCAATCTGACTCGTATAAAGGCTAGTTTGATCAATTGTAGAGTCAGGAGCTGCCTGTAAAAAAGCCGCAACGATACCTTGATCTTCTTGTGGTGCCAATTCCTTTTCAGAGAAGATATACATCACTGGGATACAAGCAATAAGTAGCGCTGCACTACATAAGATGGCAACACGCCACTGCATAGCTGCTCTAAGGGCTTTTTCATAACGAGCTTGTAAGCGGGCGAAAGTTGAGTCTACAAAAGTTTTAAAACGTGTCTCTTTTCCATCACTACGAATTAAGCGTGATGACATCATAGGAGATAAGGTTAAAGCAACCATTCCTGATACAACAACTGCTCCCGCTAATGTAAAAGCGAACTCTCTAAAAAGCGCCCCCGTTAATCCGCCTTGGAAGCCGATCGGTGCATAAACAGTAGCAAGAGTTAATGACATTGCGATTGTTGGTAGCACCAATTCTCTCGCACCCTTGATAGCTGCATCAAAAGGTTTCATCCCCTCTTGAACGTGACGCTCTATATTTTCAAGCATGACAATAGCATCATCTACAACCAAGCCGACGGCTAAAACGATAGCAAGTAGTGTTAAGAGGTTAATGGTGAAGCCAAAGAGAGCCATAAAAACCACACCGCCTAAGAGTGATAGTGGTATGGCAACGGTTGGAACTAAGACAGACCTGATAGAACCGATAAAAATAAAGATAACTAAAACAACGATACAGACCGTTTCAATAAGAGTGTTACGAACTTCATCAATGGCATCTTGAATATATTCAGTACTATCATGTGCTATACGAAATTTTATACTATTAGGTAGGTTTTTTTCAATATCAGGTAGGATCTTTCTAGTATTTTTAATAACTTCAAGGGTATTAGCATTAGGTAAAACCCAAACTCCTATAAAAACATTAGTGTCGCCATCAACGCGAACATCGACATTATAATCAACGGCACCTTGCTCAACGTCTGCGATATCTTTTACTCGAACTAAACTTGAACCTTCACGTTTAATAACTAAATTTTCAAAATCTTCAACAGTCACTAAATCGGTATTCGCCGTTAAATTAACAGAAACCATTGAGCCTTTAGTGCTGCCGATAGCAGCTAAATAGTTATTCTGTTTTAAAGCTTGCGTGACCATAACGGGGCTAAGCTTCATAGCTGCCATCCGATCAGGCTTCAACCATAAACGCATAGCAAAAGTTCTTTCACCTAAGATCTCAGCTCGTTGTACACCAGGGACAGCAGATAACTTCGGTTGTACAACTCTAATTAAATAGTCAGTGATCTGATTTGATTTCATCGTATCAGATGAGAAACTGAGGAATAGTGAAGCGAACCTATCATCTGTTGATTCAACATTAATGATAGGGACTTCAGCTTCTGGAGGTAGGTCATTTCTAACTTGATTCACCTTTGACTGAATCTGAGTTAAAGCAGAGTTCGTATCATAATTAAGACGTAAATGCGCCGTAATTTTGCTGATATTCTGAGAACTTTCTGATTCTAAATAATCGATACCATCAGCACTAGCGATCGCCTGTTCTAAAGGAGTTGTCACAAAACCTCTGATTAAATCTGCGCTAGCACCGATATAAGATGTTTGAACAGTAACAACAGAAAGGTCACTTTTAGGGTATTGTCTAGTCGGAAGAGTTCGTATCGCCTGGATACCAGCTACTAGAATAATTAAATTTGTACAGATAGCTAAAACAGGACGACGTATAAAAAGGTCTGTAAGTTGCATAAGAAAACTCAGGATTTCATCGGTTAATAAAGAAACTTCTCTCTACATTATTTGTAAGTAAGATTTCACCTCTCATTTTTAAAAAATTAAAATGAGAGGTCGCTATAATTAAGTTATGTATCTGACGGATTAGGAGAGATACTAGAACCAGGCACAACTGCGTTATTGATTAAAATAGGTGCGCCATCTCTAAGTTGAAAAGCAGCAGAGCTTACGACCTCTTCTCCGCCTTTTAAGCCACTTGTAACAGCGATAAGCTCACCCCGTCTTTCACCTAAAACAACAGGGGTGCGTTTTACAACACCTGTGGTATCATCCTCACTTTTCTTCGTTATAACAAAAACTGCATTTTCATAAGAAGAGAAGCTAACTCCGGAGGTGGGGATTGATACAACGTTCATAGATTCGTTTAAAAGCAATTCAACCCGTGCAAACATTCCAGGTAGCAAAGCACCATCTTTGTTATTAACGACTGCTTGCAATTCGATATTTCTTGAAGCCTCATCAACAGCAGGCTCAATCGTTGTTAGTGTTCCTTGAAAAGTACGATCCCCGAAAGCATCTACTGTAAAATTTACAGTCAAGCCGATAGCGAGTTTGCTAATATATTTTTGTGGCAACGTAAAATTAAGGTAAAGCTTTTCTAAATCTTGTAACGAAACGACATTAGTTCCAGGGGCAAGTACCTGACCTAAATTAACGTGACGCAGACCTGTTTTTCCACGAAATGGTGCAATAACCTTCTTTTTTGTTATCTTAGCCTCTAAACTAGCAACGGCTGCTTCTGCAGCTCTATACTCCGCCCTAGCTCTATCAAGGTCTGAAACAGCATTAGCGCTATTTTTTCTTAACGTTTCATGTCTACTTAGTTCCAGTTTGGCAAGTTGATAAGTTGCTCTAGCACCTTTCAGCTCAGCTTCTTCAACTGAGGTATCGAGCTCAAGTAAAACCGTATCACCTTCCACCACAGTGCCAGGCTTAAAGTTGATTGCCGTAACACGTCCCGACTCTTCAGCCGCAAGCATAGTACCTTGTATCGGAGCGAGCTCTCCAACTGCATTAAGGCTTATAGACCAAGCTACATCTTGTGCAATAGCAGAAGTTACCGCTGTTGGAGGAAGTTGTCGTTTAGCAGCCTCTTCCGCAGCTTCATCGATCTGCATCTTCTTAAAACCGGCGAAAATCAAGATTAGCACTAAGGTAGCACCAACTCCGATCGCCATCTGTTTAAACATTTTTATCTTCATATTCACTCTTAATTTAATGTATTTTTATCAAAAACTTGCAGTAATACCTGCTCAATAAAATCGTTTTCACAATTTAAAACGCGCAATGTAAAATCTGTTATCTGCTTAGCTGCAACGTTACACAACTCCGGCTTACTATAATCACAGTTATCCAAACGTTCAACAAAGGCGCGGTGTGTAAAAAAATATGACGTTTGAGCAGCCACCAAATGAACCGCTGCGATCTTTGTCACTTCCGGCATCTCGGGAGCTATGATCTGCATAATTTTTAGTAGCCCCAATCTGATCGGTTTCATAAAATCATTAACGGTGCTATCAACGATAGCTTCACGAATTTCAGGGTTAAAAGATGTCGAACTTAAGATCTCTCGTAGTACAATCCTACGGACGTTAGAGCCTTTTTTGTGAAAGATATGCGTCATCAACGCCACGATAAATTTCGCTAATTGTTCGGCAGCATCTTCTGCAGAAAGAGAAACTTCATCTAAGATCATCATCGGATTATCATCTTCACGGCGTGCCATTACTTCTCGCACAACCTCTATAAAAAGTTGTGCTTTTGAACCGAAATGATACTTGATAGATCCTAAGTTAACAAAAGCAGCTTCGGCGATATTACGTGTGCTAACAGCGGAATATTCGCTTTGACTAAAAAGCACTTCAGCAGCCTCGAGCAAAGCTTGTCGTGTTGTCTTTTTTTCAAAATTAACTTTCTTTTCCAAAATACCCACTAATTCAATCGACTGACTTATTTTAAAAAGGCTTAAAAAAAATGGCTGATTAACTAAACAGACAATTCTCTATTCAGTCACAGCCTGTGATCTTTATATTATGTCACGTTATTTTTAATTATACCATAGATAGTAGAAAAAATAATTATCCGCAACTATATAATATAATCAATATGTTATATTATAATATCTTAGAAAAAATAAGTTATTTATTGGTCTTTCAGAACGGAGATCTAGTATCACCCTTCAATGACGATAGAACGGGTGTGATTGCAGGACAAATCAGCTAGATCTCTACGGCGTAAAAAGTATCACCCTTCAATGACGATAGAACGGGTGGGGTATTGAAAATTGAATTAGCTAGATCTTGACGGAGGTTAAAAATTTGGAAATTTGGTGCCACCCTTCAGTTAAAAGCCCTTCAGTTAAAAGTGGGTGTCCTAATTGACGGCTAATAATATCAATATGTTAGCAAAAACTTAGAATTTCAGTTTTGGTGCCACCCACCAGTAAAAGTGGGTGTCCTAATTGGCAGCATTGGGGCAGCATTGGTGCCACCCTTCATTTTTGGCAGAACGGCTGGCTGCTGCACTGGTGCCACCCTTCAGTAACGATCGGACGGGCTAGACTGAAAAACGGATCAGCTAGATCTGGACGGAGGTCAAAAAACTGGTGCCACCCTTCAGTAACGATCGGACGGGCTAGACTGAAAAACGGATCAGCTTAGATCTGGACGGGGTAAAAAGAGAATGGAGCGCAGCGATAAGCGGAATTCTGTAAGCTCTTAAAAAAGAGCCCGATGGTCATTCATCTAGACCTGCCGTTACCGACAGGCTCAAGCGAAACTACCCGGAAGCGTTCCACTACGAGCAGTAGTGGCTAAAAGTTTCCTTCTAAAAGCTTCTCTATTTGTTCTTGCTTCAGTCAGGGTTTACCAAGCTAACGAGTTACCCCGTTACTGGTGAGCTCTTACCTCACCTTTTCACCCTTTCCACACCACCTCCGAAGAAGCGACGTGGCGGTTTCCTTTTCTGTGGCACTTTCCCTTAGTCACCTAAGGCCGCTGTTAGCGGCTAACTTGCTCTATGAAGTCCCGACTTTCCTCCCCTCTTACGAGCGGCGACCATCTGCCAAACTCCACTCTCTATTAAGAAAAATAACATATTTTAAGAGTTTTAAGAAATATAAATGGATAGCGCTAATAAAATAGTGCCGTGATTTTAAAGATTTCAGAAAAATTCCGCTTTTAAGAAATATAAAGATTTTTACCGCAAAATTAACGGCAATAAAGGTTGGAAGTGGGCGAAGTGGTACAAGGCGCTGACGTGGATCCTTTTAAAGGCGTGTTTAAATATTATTTAGAGAAAGCTTTGTGAAACACTTACAACCTAATGAAATTTTAACCTCAACAATAGAGATTTTATTACCAGCACGGTGTCATATCTGCGGTCGTAGAGTTTGGCAAACCCCGATCTGCCAAAGTTGCACCCCAACCCTACCCGATAAAATAGATCGTTGCCCAATCTGCTACACGCCGTGGAGTAATAACAACACCTGTCTCTATTGTAGGCTACACCCCCTACCGTGCATAAAAATGCGCTTCCTCTGGGGATATAGCGGCGCTGCACGGAGATTAGTAAACGTTATGAAATATCACCCTAGCCCAGCACTGTGTAAAGTTGCAGGAGAACTTCTAGCAAACGCCCTCCCCTCTCTTGAGCTCGGATCTGATTTCGATCTGGTAGTGCCGATCCCCTCCTCAAGAAGTAACCTTATTTTACGCGGCTTTAATCAATGCGATATCCTTGCTGAATACGTTGCCGCTGCTTTAGAGATCGACCTTGACTATTTAGCACTACGCCACACAAAAAAAATCACACCACAAGCTTCCCTATCCCATAACGAAAGGTTGCGAAATATGAAGGACACCTTCGCAGTCTCATCAAAAAAAATCATCGGGAAACGTATCTTAATAGTTGATGACGTTATTACAACAGGAGCAACTACAAATAGTGCCGCCCAAACACTCCTGCGGGGCGGAGCTGCCGCCGTCGGAATCCTCGCTTTAATTCGTTCAGATAATTGGCTTAATTTTAGAGATAAACTCCTTTCTAAATAGTAACCTTTAAAAGGTTTTACAACCTCATTTGTCCTTATAACTCGCCACCATCGAGCTGTCGGTAAGGATAGAGAAGTTTTACAACCTCACTTGTCCTTATAACCCTTTGTCTGTTGTGTAGCAGAGAAGAGCTAACAACCTTTACAACTTTATTTCTCCTTATAACTCCCCACCACCTTAGCCATATTAACTGTATTAGACCTGTTACGCTTTTCACCACTCGACATCTCACATCCGCAAGCATAATATCGGGGGGTATTTAACTTAAAGGTGGATTCTATATGGGGAACATTTTATGGAACCTCCCTCAGGGAGAAAAAGTCGGCATCGCCTTTTCCGGTGGGCTTGATACATCAGCAGCAGTAACGTGGATGCGCGAAAAAGGAGCGATACCTTACACCTATACTGCTAATCTGGGGCAACCGGATGAGAGTGATTTTAATGACATTCCGAATAAAGCGTTAGAACACGGCGCTGAAAAGGCACGCCTAATTGATTGCCGTAAACAGTTAGTCAGTGAAGGATTCGCCGCTTTAATGTGCGGAGCTTTTCATATAGTAACCGCCGGAAAGAAGTATTTTAACACCACTCCACTTGGTAGAGCTGTAACCGGAACGACTCTGGTAACTGCTATGAAGGAGGACGGTGTTGAGATCTGGGGAGATGGCAGTACTTACAAAGGTAATGATATCGAACGGTTTTACCGTTACGGCTTAATGACAAACCCGAACTTACGCGTTTACAAACCTTGGCTCGATAAGGCTTTTGTTAATGAACTGGGCGGACGTAAAGAGATGAGTGAATGGCTCGCCGCTAGAGGTTTCGACTACAAAATGTCTGCAGAAAAAGCCTACTCTACCGATGCCAATCTGTGGGGTGCTACTCACGAAGCAAAAGATCTGGAGTTCCTTAATAAAGGGATGAATATCGTACAACCTATTATGGGGGTACGCTTCTGGGATCCCACCGTCGAAATTAAATCAGAGACAGTCTCTATCTCTTTTGTAGAGGGGGTGCCTACAGCCATTAACGGCAACGAACTGGAGGCGCTTGATTTAGTTCTAAAGGCTAATGAGATCGGTGGACGACACGGCTTAGGCATGAGCGACCTGATAGAGAATCGCGTTATCGAAGCTAAAAGTCGCGGTATCTACGAAGCCCCTGGTATGGCGTTGCTACATATCGCTTATGAACGCTTACTAAGCGGCATTCACAATGAAGGAACCCTTGAAAATTATCACACTATGGGTAGACGACTTGGAAGGTTCCTCTATGAGGGACGTTGGTTCGATTCTCAATCCTTAATGATTAGGGAAAGCCTGCAAAAATGGGTCGCTAAAGCCGTTACTGGTGAGGTCACTCTTGAGCTAAGGCGTGGAGATGATTATACAATTTTAGATACAAACAGTCCTAACTTAACGTATCGTCCGGAACGTTTAACGATGGAAAGTAAGAGAGGCGGCGAGTTTGGACCAGAAGAGGGTGGTCACGGAGATTTTGGTCCGGAAGATCGCATCGGGCAGCTTCAGATGAGGAATCTCGACATTACAGATTCTCGTGATAAACTAATGGTTTATGCTAAAGCGGGGCTAATCAGGATGGGAGGATCTAGTCAGGAGCTTTTTTTAATGGCACCCGATAAAAAGGAGAACGAACGTTAAGCACCTTCTCTCGGCTTGTAAGTTTTGTAAGTTGAATAATAAAAAAACTATCACAGTCGTTCTTGGCTATTTTCCACTTTCGTCGATTTAGGGTATTAGATAGCTATAAACGATTACGCCTAGGAAAAAGTAGCGGCTAGACTTGCTTTTCTCAGGTATTAGTCAGCTATAAGCGATTAGACCTTGAAAAAAGCGCTCTCTCTTTTTAGTGATGCCTTTTTATTGATGATAGGAATCTTTGTAATATGAATAGGTTTTTTTTATCTTCTTGCGCAGCACTGACCCTGATTGCGTCTGCTTGCTCTTCATCAAATAAAGATGAGCCGAAAGAGCTCGTAAAAAAAGAGCTGGCTGATATAGATGCTTCACAAGAAGACCTACTCGCTACCGGCAAAAATTTTTATGCTAAAAGACTTTATTCGATCTCCACAGAATCTTTTTCCTCATTAAAAAATGTATATCCGATCGGACCTTATCGTGAGTTTGCAGAGATAAAAACAGCAGATAGCCATTTTCAAAGTCGTGAATATACCTTAGCTGCCCCACTTTATGAAAACTTTGTAAGGGATCATCCAGCCTCACCGATCTGCCCATACGCCACACTGATGGCAGGGCGCTCTTATCAACTCTCTTACGGCGGACTAGGACGGGATACAGCACCACTTGAGAAAGCCTTACAGATGTATAAAAGGCTTGACAGACTCTACCCCACCTCTCCATACGCCGTAGATGCTAAAACTTTACAACGAAAGATCATCCAAGAGCTTATTGCAAAACAGGAGAAGATTATCGATTTCTATCAACGACAGGAATTTGATAATGCAGCACAATCACGAGCAGAGATCTTAAAAAAAGATTGGGAGCCTCGTTTAGAAAAGATTAAAAGATCTGAACGTTCCGCTAAACAGAAACGCGCTGCTCAAAAACCTCACATCGCCTTAAACCAACTCCCCCCTCTTAAGGTGGCAACCCTCAATAAACCGCAATCAGTAAAGGAAAAAGAGAGTGATACATCTTCACAGAACGGCATTAACCTACTAAGTTGCGCACAAGGCATGGCAACTTTTGCTCTAAATGACCGCGCCCTACTCCCTGAATTCAATAAGGTGAAGGTAGCAACACCCGTAGATGGAAAAGTCTCTATCTCTATCTCCGCCACCACTCCTTTAAGTGTCACCGACACCACCCTTGATTGTTTTGCAGATAAAGATCTAACCATCACAAAAAACGCCATTTTATTAACCACAACACGCCGCCTCCTACTTTTTACACTTACCCATCCGATGCGACTGGTGATAATGCCTGAATAGCCTTCTTCAAAATAAGTGCTAGCACGGTTGTGCGTTCTCTTAAGTTGTGAAAGTATTAACATTTTCAGTAAAATACCCTCTGGTCAGATTGCCTGATTAGGAATTACACTCATTAAGTCTCAACTACTCTTGCACTCTTTAACGGGCTGTTATGTTTGGAGTTTTCACTTCAACAAAGGCTTACTGTTTAGTGTCACTACGTAGGGGGGAGAGAGTTTCGTATTTTTTGTCAGTATGAAGATACCTTCGTTACATAATGGACTTAATAAAACGACGCTGGATCGGATTTTGCGTAAAGATGCCGTCGATCGAGCGGTGCGTTGGATCAGGTATTTTATTATCGCAATCTGCATAATCGCCACAAGTTGGGGTCTTAAAGAGATCTTGGAAAACATACTGCTCGGAGAAACAGCCATTACAGAGATGAACAACTTTGTTGAAGCCAAGATATCAGGAATCAATAACAGTGTAGCGAAAAAAAAAGAGCCTGTCAGTTATAAAAAGATCGTAAAACAACAGATCTTTGGAAGGATCGGAGCACAAAAAGCCGAGACCAAGCCAGTTCCTAATCTTGGTGGTAATTACCCCACCACTACTATCCCCTTAAAGTTGGTAGGTGTTTACTTGTGGGATGATGGTGATCACGCAGCAACTATTCAAAAAGCAGAAGACAAAAATGTAGAAGACACTTTCAGTCTAAATGAGAAGATCGTTTTTTCTCCAAATTATGTGGCAGAGCTATCAGAGTTGGCAGATGCCCCTACTCTGGCAGCCGTCTATCATGATCGTGTTGAAATAGTTGATCCCAGCGGCAGACGCGAGGTTTTATTTTTGGAAGATGATGTTACGAGCTCGAGCACAACAGACCCAGCTTCTGAAGCGATCATAGTAAAAGAGAGTGACCTAGATGCAGCCCTTTCTAATTTACCGCAGCTTTTGCAACAGGCCCGTGCTGTGCCATACTTTAAAGATGGAAAATCGATTGGATTGCGTCTTTTTGCTATTAGACCCGGAAGCTTATATGAAAAGGTCGGACTGCAAAACGGAGATATCTTAAAAGAGATTAATGGCAACAGTATGAGCGATATTACTCAAGCCATTAAATTATTTGAAACGCTCAAGCAAGAGAAAAATATTATTGTAAAACTTGAGCGTCAACGAGTAGATAAAACTTTAAGGTATTCAATTCGGTAGAAACAGATATGAGAAGAGAAAGAATTACATTAAAATCTATTTTGTCACCAATCTGGATGTGCTTTGTTTTAGGTTTAATTTTTTTAATTATTCCGTCTGTCGAAGCACAACAAAAAACACCACCGCAAGGGGGGGCTGCCACTAATGACATAAAAAACACCGAAAGAGGGATCATTGCAAAAGATGTAAGACTTGATTCTATTATTAAAATTTTCAGTAGAAAGACCAACAGAAACTATATTTTTGATGAACGCGTGCAGGGTGCAGTTTCTATTTCACTTCCGGCAGATAAGGCTTCCGTCAAACAAGCTGCTCAAATTTTGGATTCTATTTTACAGTTTAAAGGCTATACATCCGTACCGATCGGAGAAAATCTTTGGAAGATCGTTCCTGCAAAGGATGCAAAACAAACAACTATTCCAACAATAAATGAGATTGAAGGTCGCGGCTCTCCGATTATGGTGACTCGCCTGATAAATCTTAAGTTTGTAGCAGCAGATGATGTAAAGCAGCTCTTAGGTCCCTTAATCTCCCCCTCTGGACTTATGAACGCTTACACAGCGACCAATTCATTAATTATTATCGATGCTGAAGAAAACATAAAACGGTTAATGAATCTGATCGATGAAATGGATGTTCCGTTCTCAAACCGAGAGATGATAATCATCCCAGTAAAACATGCAGTAGCTGCTGATCTCGCTAACACCATCAAAGAATTACTTGGAGAAGGTTCCGAACAACAAAAAAGCGCTAATGAACAGAACCTCGATTTCATTAGAGCTAGAATGCAAAATAACATGATGATGGGAAGACGTAGACAGGAGAGAATGCTCCAAGCAAATGAAGAAAGCGCAGCAGAAACTGTTGGTGCTGCCAGATCAAGAGCACCTAAAATTTTGGCAGATGAACGCACTAATTCTATAATAGTTGTGGCAGATGAGGATACGGCAGCTAGAGTTAGAGCTTTAGTCTCGGAGTTGGATAGCTCGGTTGATATGGCGGGGATGCACTTCTATGTTTATAAGTGTATTCATGCCGATGCTGATGAACTAGCAAACGTCTTATCAACAGTTGCTAGCGGTGGTGGAGCCAGTAACACTAACTCAAACGTTTCAAGAGGATCTTCTTTCTCACAAAATCAGAGCTCCAATGCTAGGAATCGTAATACCTCTAACTACCGTTTAGGAGGTAGTAATAATTCCTCTTCTACTAGAACAGATTCCGCTACCAGCAGCGGCTCGCAATCGTCTACTAGTGTTACTTTTGGCGAAAACCTTTCAATCACCTCCGATCCAGCTACGAACTCTTTAGTTATTTACGGCACAAAAGCCGATTACGACAGAGTTTTAGCATTGATTAAAGAATTGGACGTAAAACGGAGACAGGTCTTAGTAGAAGCTTTATTGTTAGAAGTTAAAATTTCAGATTCGATGGCGTTAAGTTCCGAATTCATAACTTCAGGGGGTGGCTCTGATGGCGGAGTGGTTGGTATGAACAACTTGGGAAGTATCTCAACGCTATTAACCAATCCGACCCAGTTATCACAATTTACAATGGCGGTAGCAAGCGCAGGTACTTTAACCCTCCCTGGAGATATCACTATTCCAACACAATCCATGATGCTCTCTGCCGCTAGTCAAAATAACCGCGTCAATGTCCTTAGCGCTCCTACTATACTGGCTACTGATAATGAAGAAGCAGAGATTATCGTTGGTGAAAATGTACCCTTTCTTGCTAGCACCTCCAGCAGTACTGAAAATTTAAATAATACCTTTAATCAGATCGATAGACAGGATGTTGGTATTACTTTGCGTTTAACTCCGCAAATTAGTTCGCGAGATTATGTAAAACTTAATATTTTTACGGAAGTTTCTAACGTCATCTCAGATACCTCGACCTCTGAATTAGGACCGACCACAACTATCAGAACCAGCCAAACAACCGTTATTGCAAAAGATTCACAGATGATAGTAATCGGCGGTTTAATGGGAGAAAATATCGAGGAAACAGAAACGGGTGTTCCCTATTTAAGAAATATTCCGATTCTTGGTCACCTCTTTAAAGGATATTCGACCTCTGATGACAGAAACAATCTCTTAATTTTTATTACGCCCCGAATTATTAAAGATCAATTTGATATTCGAGATAACTCCGTTGAGATGCGAGATTCTTTCGATCGTTTCATGCAAAACAAAGAAGTACACCCCAGAAGAGATGATGTCCTCTACAATGAAAATATCGATAAGGTAGTTGAATCTGAAATTTATAGTGGTAAGAAACCAAGCACCATCCTTCCTCCTCTTAAGGATGACGGTGCATTATCTGAGGAGGATACAGAGCGCCTTAAAGAGAACGTTTCAGAACCGATCTCCTTAAGGATCACCCCACATATAAAAACAACTGATAAGAAAGAAACGGTCGTTTCTCAAAACTCTGTAAAAGATCCGAGATCTTTAAAGAAAAGTTCAGATCTTTTTATAGTCCTTCAAGCTATGCGCGGAGAACGTCCAAGCGACATTCCGTTCTCAATAACTACAGCTGGAGTTACCGGTATTGTAATACCTGCTGAAAGTAATCAACTTGCAAAATCATTTTTCCAAGAAGGTGGAGTTTATCAATACAAAATGAAAGAGAACAATATCCCTCTACAAGTAGTTGCCATCTTTCCATCTAAAGAAGCTGCTACAAAAAATTACGGCACATTAAAAAATTCTTGGTACACCCTTTCACCTTTTGAATTAATTAGATTAGGTCAATCGCCTTGGAGCAAACGTTAAAGTAAGGAGCATATCTTTTGGTAGAAGAACTAATTACAGAACATGAAGAAGTTACAGCATCTGTAGATCGATCAGCGCTACAACCGCTGGCGCGCTCTTTAGGGCTCTCTTTTTATGAGACGCTTCAAGATCCTACACCGCCACGAAATTTATTGCGTGGTGATTTTGATAGAATAGCCGGATCTTGGGGACGACAGTATGCAACTGTACCGATCGCAGAAGATGATAATAATGTAATTGTTGCAACAGCAGATCCTTTAAACACAACGGCTATCGATGAGCTGCGACTTTGTTATCAAAAACCGTTAAAAGTTATTGTAGCACCCCAAGATGAGATCATTAAAGCGATAAACGCCATTAGAACTACCTTAATGAGCGATAGATCAAGCGAGTTATCATCTTCACAAAAAAGAGAGGATGATAGAGAGTTTGAACAACAGTTGAAGATCGATGTAACAGACGCTGAAGATGACGATGCTCCTATCATCAGATACGTTAACGCCATTATCTTTAAAGCGAGTTCAGAGCGCGCTTCTGATGTGCACGTTGAACCTTATGAAGATATTTTGAAGGTTCGTTTCAGAATCGATGGTGTTTTATATGAAGTTGCCAAAGAGGATAAAGCTTTTCAAGCCGCCATTATCTCTCGTATTAAAGTTATGGCAGGATTGAACATCGCAGAAAAAAGATTGCCGCAAGATGGTCGTATCGGTTTGAAGATCGCTGGTAAGGATGTCGATATCCGTGTTTCAACAGTACCGACTCAATTCGGAGAACGCGTAGTGATGCGTTTACTTGATAAAACCACAACAGTTTTAGATCTGGAACAGATCGGATTACAAGGTCATAACCTTGAGATGGTTGAAAAACTAATCCAAAAACCTAACGGAATTATCCTAGTCACAGGGCCGACAGGTAGTGGAAAAACGACTACCCTTTATTCTTGTTTAACACGCATTAACACTCCAGATCTAAACATCCTGACAGTTGAAGATCCTATCGAGTATCAATTAAACGGCATCGGTCAGATGCAGGTTAATCCGAAGATTAATTTTACATTTGCTAACGGCTTGCGCGCTATCTTACGTCAAGATCCTGATGTGGTTATGGTCGGAGAGATTCGTGATAACGAAACGGCTAATATCGCTATTCAAGCATCTTTAACAGGTCACTTAGTACTCTCCACCTTACATACAAATGATGCAGCAGGTGCTATTGCACGTCTCTTTGATATGGATATTGAACCGTTCTTAGTCGCCTCTAGCCTATTAGCTGTTATGGCACAGAGGTTAGTACGCAAATTGTGCCCACATTGCAGAATCCCTTATGAGATGTCAGATACCGAACTTTTAGAACTCGGATTAGATCCTAAGAAAACTAAAGATCGTCACGCTTTTAAGCCAAGTCACGGTTGCTCTGAGTGTCAAAACGGATACTCAGGACGAAGTGGGATTCATGAATTATTGGTGATTGATGATGAGATTAGGAGCCTGATCCTTCAAAGGTACGATTCCAACACCATTAAAAATGCTGCTGTAAAAAAAGGTTTCGTGACCTTGCGTGTTGATGGAGCACAAAAAGTTTTAAGAGGAATCACCTCCCTTGAAGAGGTCTTTATGGTTACTCAAGATGGCTGATTATAATTTTGTTTTGGTGGTATTTTATGCCGAGTTTTGAATACACTGCCATAAACCAAAAGGGGCATTCAAAAAAAGGAACCATCGATGCTGATAGTTTACGTTTAGCACGCCAAAAACTACGTGAGCGCGGCATTTTTCCGACTTCTATTAAAGAGAGCAAGACTGTTGTCGTTCATAAATCTCAAGATATCGGTAAATTTTTTCAACGTAACCATATCTCTACTAAGGAGCTTGCTATTTTAACTAGACAACTAGCAACTCTTGTCGGTGCAGGACTGCCCCTAATTAGTGCCCTCACCGCTTTAACTGATCAGACTGATTCTCAACTTTTAAAACGTATGATTGTTGATATCAAAGAAGATGTTGAGGGTGGATCTTCATTAGCTAAAGCTTTCGGTGCTTTTCCTAAATCTTTCCCCCGTCTTTACACCAATATGGTGGCAGCAGGCGAAGCCTCAGGGCTTCTTGATAAAGTCTTAAATAACTTAGCTGATTATCTGGAAGGTCAATTAGTCCTACGCAGTAAATTAAAAAAGGCCTTAACCTACCCTATTATGATGATGATCTTATGCGTCATCGTTATAGCTGTTTTAATGGTTTTTGTTGTACCTAAAATAGTTGAAATATTCGATAAAAAAGGGGCTGTTCTCCCACTACCTACCAGAATTGTAATGTGGTGTTCAAACAACTTTATTACTTGTAGTCTTATTGTTGGTGCAGCAATCGCCGCTTTGCTCGCATTTTTACATTGGTATTACAAACAGGAAAAAGGTCGAAAAGTCCTTGATAAACTCCTTATTAAGTGCCCTATTTTTGGTAAAATTTATGTTAAAGTAGCGACTTCACGGACTGCTTCAACTTTAAGTGCCTTATTAACGAGTGGCGTACAATTACTTACAGCTTTAGAGATTACAAAACGCACCATGGCTAATATTCACTACGAAGAAGGCCTTGAACAGGTGCGGATCGGAGTTGCTGAAGGTCGTAGCCTCGCCACAGAGCTAAGCAAAACAAAACTTTATCCATCGATGCTCTTTCATATGATTGCAGTTGGTGAAAAAAGTGGTGAATTAGAAAGCATGATGCGGCGTGCTGGAGAAACATACGAAACAGAGGTTAAAAATACCCTTGACGGACTCTCCACTTTAATTGAGCCGTTAATTATCGTTTTTGTTGGTGGTGTCGTGCTTTTTATTGTTATCTCAATCTTGCTACCAATGGCAGATCTGATGTCGATTATGCAGAAATAGCTCTGGTGCGTTAAGAGCCTTTGTTGCATAATATAGAGTTGTGTTGTTACGCTTTTTTATAAGAGGCAATGTCTATGTCAAACAAATCAAAGAGAGAGCAACTTTCAGAACGAGGCTTTACCCTTGTTGAGATTATCGTTGTGATCGTTATTTTAGGAATCTTAATGACAACTTTTGGCGGAAAAGTTTTCACTTCTGCTGAACGTGCCAGAGCCGACTTAACTAAAACCAAGATGGAGGAGATTAAACACTACATCGGAGAGTTTAACTTGCGCTACAACAAGAATCCACGCAACTTTCAAGACCTTACGCAGTGCACCGATCTAACTGGAAGTGGTTGCACTCCGATAATTTCAGATGAAAAAGATTTAAAGGATGCTTGGGGTAACGATCTTGTATTTCAATCTTCAGGTGGTAGAACTTATTCCATTACAAGTTATGGAGCTGATGGTCAAGCAGGTGGTGAAGGCGTTGATAGTGATATTAAAATAGACGGTCCTTAAAGATACGCCTGCCTTTCATGGTTTTTAATATCGTGAAAAAAAATAAGTTACCCGATCTGCCGCAGATTTGTGAAAGAGCTTTTACACTCCTTGAAGTGGTGATGGTGATCTTGGTGTTGGGAGTTGCCTATGCGCTATTAGTGCCACGCTTACCTAGCGTACAGTACTGGAGAGAAGAAGCCATGATCAGAAGACTCTCCGAGACGATCTCTTTTCTACATAGGCAGGCTATAAATGACGGTGTTTATTACCGTTTAGAGTTCGATCTAGATGGCACCCTTGAAGGTTGTGAGGATCAACAGTGTTATCGCATCGGAGAGATCGTGGCAGAGGGGGAAGATACTTCAGCTATCAATAAGGTTGCAAACTTTGATGTGGGCTTTTTAAGTCTAGAATTGGCAGCTTTTTTAAATCCATCACTCGGAGAATATCAAAACATAGAAGCTCCACGTAACTTTCCATCATTAAAAGATCCTGTAATTTTAGAGCGAGATACAAAAATAGTCGGCATTCGTACTATGCGCGGTGACTTTTCGGTTGGTGCTAGCAAGAACAGTGAGCGACCTTATGTGATATTTTCTCCGCGGGGTTTTTCAGAGTTTGCAGTAATTCATCTACAACTTAGTGCAGAAGATAATAAAGCGACTATCTTGATTAACCCATTTACAGGAATAACTGATATTTATAGAGAACCTCAATTCCGAGACTTTGAATGGACTTACAGCTAAAAGTAGAAAGAGAGAGAGCTTCCGAACTGGGATTAACACTGATTGAAGTGTTGATCTCTGTGTTAATTTTAGGTCTCGCTATCTCTACCATTATGGGGCTACAAGGATCGATTTTGCGTCGCTCAATCCAAGATCGCAATCAACGTTCAGCTATGTTAATTGCGCGTAGTGTATTAGCCGCCATAGAGAAAGATCCGGAGGCAGTTGAAGAGCAGAACACCATTAAACCTGCAGATAAATTACTGCAAGAGCTACTCGGAGATGACGGTATAGAGATCTTTAAAAGCAACAAAAAAGATGAGGGTCCGAACGATGATCTCTTATTGAATGATTATAAGATCTCATTAAACGCACAAGATATGGAGGTTCCAATTCCAAATACGGATCAAAATTCAATCCAACTCGCTTATTTAAGAGAATTTAAGGTTACCGTTTACTGGGGAGAAGAATCTGATGAAAATTTGGAGGTGCTCTATTTTGCCAGAGTTAATCCCCTTAAAAAGGAAGAAGACTCACAACAGGAATAGCTTTAAAGTAAGGAAACGTTTAAAAAATATTCGGTTAATCAATGAAGTATAATAATCGTTCATATCTGACAGAGGTCGGCTTTACACTGATAGAGGTCGTAATGGCGATAACGGTAAGTATCGTCGTTACTTCCGTTATTTACACCTCCTTAAGTCAAGTAATGAGTTTAAAAGTTCTTCTTGATGATGAGAGAGAGTTGGGGATGGTTTCAAATAGCGTTTTAGATAGACTCACGAGGGAGCTGCAACTTATCACGGCAGATAGTGGAAAACTCCTTCCACCAAAGAACAACCTAAGTCAAACCTACTCGGATAACGTTGATCTGATCGGAGAAAGTGGTTCTCTCCCAAATGGAGAGTCCGGAGATAGCATAACATTTATTGCAAAAGATGGTGGTCAATATGTTCATGATGGAATTACTCATACAGGAGCAATTCAGATCACCTATCGGGTCGCAGAAGATCCTGAAAATAGCGCAGGTAAAGAATATGCCTCTTATTATTTAATTCGTGACGAAACTCCACTTACCAGAAAATATGATACTGCTTATGATAAAACGATGACCTTTCCTGTTACCAGCAGGTTAGTATCTCTAAGATTCAGATACTTTGACGCAGATGAAGAGGTTTGGAGTGATAAATGGGATGAAAAAAAATATAAACTCCCGCGCCTGATTCAATTCAAACTAAAGTTAAGAGCTCCAAGTGGTAGGATAAAAAGTTTTGCCAGCACTATCCCAATCGGTCAATCTTCATTGTAGATAATTCATAATAATTTAATATATCTAGCCACTTGCTCCAATAAAAAAGTAATGCCACAATGACACCTTGTATGCAGAACATCCTTAGTATTGATATCTCCGGAGAAAGCGCCGTTGCTGTTATTGCAGCAGTGGACGGAGTCTCTGTAACAGTGCTTGAAGAAAGCACCTCTCCCTTTGAATACTCCACTGTGGAAGAGGAAACATCTTCACTTGATGACGAGTCTACGCCAGAAGAAACTCCTTCTAATCTTCAAGTAAAAGATCTCACCGCCACATTAAAAAAACTTTTAGCGCCGCTTCAGAACCCATACACTAGAGCGTCTCTAATTATTCCCAGCACTGATTATTGTTCCATCACCTTAGATCTTCCGTTCTCAGATCCGAAAGCGATAAACAAGATCCTTAATTTAGAGGTGCAAGATGTAGTGCCTGTTGATGTTGAGGAGTTTCATATTCAATATCAATTAATCTCTAGTAAATCAGACCATTCTCACAACGTTCATGTCAGCATGCTTCCTCGTGAAGATCTACGTACTATTTTAAACAGTTGTAAGGAAGTCGACATCGAACCTTATCTTGTAACTATTAAAGCTTGCGCAGCCTCTGCCCTCTTTTTTATTTTAAGTGAAACGGAAACTTCTGCCATTATCGATTTTTCAGATAACGTGCTCTCTATCTGTGCCATGTTTAACGCTCAAGTCTGCTATGACAGGGTTATTAATTATCCGAAAACAGATCATGCCCTTCCGAAAAAAGACTTACTGCGCGATATTCAAATAACCTTAGCAGCTTTTGAAAATAAGCATCAAACAAAGTTAAACAAGATCTACTTATTAAGCGATGCACTACTCAATTATAATATACAGAAAGAGTTAAAAGACTCAGCAGAACACATAGAACTTATATCCAAAGATTTAATTAAATCTGGCAACAAACAGACACTATTGCCAAGTGCTGCTGCTATCTTTGCTCAAGATTTTAATGCACCCACTCCGTTAACAAACTTCAGATCTAGAGAGTTCGCTTACAGACCGCCACTAAAAGCACTTAAGAACGGAATAAAAATGCTCCTACCCTACTGTGCTGCTTGTTTAGGAATAATTTTATTATTGTTAGTATCTATCTATTATCTGAAAGAACATAGGATTAGCGCCACTGAACAGGCTATTCAAAAAGAGATTCGACAATTTATCCCGACCCTAACCGGCAACAATGAGGCTACTATTGAACAGGTCTTGCAAAAATATAATGAGCTGGAGCAGGAGTTAAAGAATTTGAATACGAATTCAGTTGTTACGCCTCTCGAAGCGTTCGCTCTAATCAGTTCAGATCTAAGTAGTGTTATGACTCAACGTAAAAATATCTCTGTAAAGAATTTAGGAATTACACAAGACGGCATAACCTTTAAAGTTGAAACTCAAGATTATGGCGATATTGGAGCAATCACACGTGCCCTAAAAAGACGTAGTAAACACCAATATTGTGAGATTCGTAGTAAAGATCAGAATTCGAGTCAAAATAAGATCTCTACTTTTACTTTGGAATTTTGTAAAAAATGATCGCACGAAATGTTTTTAAAAGATCCTTAGAGAGGTTGCAAAGTTTGTGCAGATATTTGATGCACTTATTTGTCAAAGCCACCCCCCGCGAAAAAGCTCTTGTGTTTCTACTTTTATGCACAGCTCTTTTTGTGTTGATAACCTCTATTGTCGGAACAGTTTCGGATGCTTTTGCAAAGCAAGAAAAAAAACTTAAACACGTCGAAACGTTACGTAAAGCGCTCCCCTATCGCTTATCTGAATACATTCACCTCGACGCTAGAAAAAAAGAGATTGAAAGTGAATATAAAGATCTGAAAGGGATGGATGATATGCGTGCTGAATTTGAAAAGCTTTTAAAAAAGCATTCAAGTGTGCAGCAAGATCGTCTAAAAATAGAAGCCAAAGATGCTAAAAAATTCGCCGATAAATATAAGCAAGAACCGTTTAAAATAAACTTCACCATCTCAGATTATTCGACTTTAGTTGAGATATTGGAAACACTGGACAATGGAGAAAAACCGATAATTATCAAATCTTTAGATATCGCTAAAAACCCCTATGGCAACTCTTTAAATATCGAGCTCAATTTGATAGTGTTGCGCCGTGTTGAGGGTGAGTAGCCTGCATGTATGCTTATGAGACTAAATAGGCCAAAATCACATATTTTTCTAATGGGTTTTATTGCCATTACGGTAGCGGTGCTGTTAGGCCTTATCTTAATCGACAGTAAGGTTTATAAAAACTTTATCTCCGCTAAGGTAACTTCTGAGATTAGAAAAACAGGCCTACCGATCTTTGTTGATGCGCCTGAGTTATTCTTATTCGGAATAAAAGCTCCTGAACTTACTGCCAATTTTCGCATCTCTCCCTTTGCAATCCTTTCAATCAAACTTTCAGATGTAAATTTTCGCCCCGTTTTTTTAGACTTATTAGGGGGAAAACTTGTCGGATATTTTACTGCTACAGCCTATAACGGAGATCTTTCTGGACGTCTTGATAAAGAGAGTGAATCAGAGGATGTAAAGGTCTCATTAAACTTGCAGCACGCAGATCTTTCAAAACATCCACAACTGGCAGCGTTGGGGCTTGAAAGCGGTAAGTTAACTGTTATTTTTAAAAATTTAATACTGAAAAAAGATAATTTTCTACCAGATTTTAAAACCCTCTCACTCACCTTTGAAGATGGTTCCATAGCCACCAATTTTCTTTCAAACTTAGATCTCCCTTTGGAATTGCCACATATAAAAGATCTCACCGTAACCCTTACATCTTCTTTAAAAGAAGGTGCTTTAGAGATTACATCTTTACAACTTCGTTCCTCCGTTCTAACTATAAGCAACGCTAGCGGCAATCTAGAGTTAAAAAATGGACAATCTCTTAGCTTTAATGCCGATGTGGAATTGGCAGATGTAATTGCAAAAAAGTTCACGCCTACTTTAATGATAGCTGCTTTACAAGCATCACATCATACCGTGCACAGCAATTTAACAGATAAAAGTAAGAAATTTTCTGTAAAGATTTCCGGTTTTCCTAGACGACTCAAGATTGAGTTAACAGATAAAGCAATTGCGAAGGTTCCGTTAATAGTTAAAAGCAAAAAGAACTTGCGGACATCTAAACAGTTACTAAAAAAGATCGGAAATGATAATGAAACGTGATTCTCAAGAATGGAGAGTCTTCAACTTTTATGGAGAAGTAAAAAATGTCGCGATCAAGGATACAGCAGTCTCTTGAAAAAATGGGGTTCTTTTATGTAAAGAACCATTATGAAGCTTTTATTGATTACGGTATAGACCTTCTTAATAAGATGGGTTCTCCTGATGGTTTCTTAAAAGACTCCAGCTGTTTGAGAGTCGACACACCGACACTCTCTGATTCGGCAACAGTGATGGTTATTGATATCGGAGGCACCCACACAAAGGCAGGCTTAGCGGCTCATCTTAATAGCACTGAAAAAGATTGGGATGTCCTCTTTGATGATGACAACCATCTTTTTGATATACCAGGAGAGGGCTTGCCCATTGAGCGCTTTACAAAAGCTTTAGCACAACGCCTGACGAAAGTATTTAAAGAGCGTGAAATTGATCCAACTAAGATCGATGGTGTTGGCATTATCTGGTCTAATGCCTTAGTTGTGCAACAGTTGCCTGAAAATGGCTTTCCACGAGGCACAACCGCTCTCGTGACAGGATATAATCATGGTAACGCCTACCGCAAAGGTGAGTTCTTCACGAAAGAGCTCTATGATGGCTTTGATATAGGGCAGGCTTTTTTAAATGCCATGAAAGAAGCACACCTAACACCAAAAGTTTTTATTATCGGTAACGATACTGTTTTTACATTAAAAGCTTGTCCTAAGGCAGATGCTGGCATGGTCGCTTCTACCGGTGCTAATGCTACTGATATCGGAGATGACGGCATTATCTATAACACGGAGATGGGCGCAATTTGTAGCATCTCTAAGGAATTACTCTCTGAGGGAGATCACGTCTTATGTGATTGGGATCAAACGAAGTCAAGCATAAAGTTGGAAGACTTAATTTCAGGCAAGTGGCTCCCACGTATCTTTGAAGGGCATGTAGTAGCTCTAGCAAAAGCAGGGATTGAATCTTTAGCAGATGCTGCTAAGTATTTTTCGAATGATGCTATAAATAAATTACGTGGACGAGATCTTGAGAAGTTGTTGAAAAAAGAAGAGGTGCCTGAAATTTTTGATGTGCCTGCCTGTCGTGGCTGTTTAGATGAGCTGCGTGAGATAGCGGATCTTCTAATTCGCAGAGCCGGTAGACTAGCTGCAGGAATGGCGTATTTTTCCCTATATCGACAATCAAAGAGAAAAGATTCTTTAGTCCTTTCCTTAGATAGCAGTCAAGCTCGTCATTTACCAGGTTACCTTGAAGCGTTAAAAGAGCAGCTGGAAGAGTTACTTGGAACAGAGAAAAAAGTTTCAATTCAACTACAATATCCGAGCGGATCCATCGCTGTACCGATGAAAGGTTTAGCTGAAACTTTGTTTGGTGAGTTGGCTAGATTACAATAGTAATTATAGGAATAAAAAAACGCCTCCTGTCTAAACTTTAGATGAGGCGTTTTTTTATAGCTTCTGCCCTCCCATCATATTGCTGGGAGGGCAGTTGTATTAAAATACTGTCTTCATACCTATGGAGACAAGTTGAATTCCAAGATCGTAATGTCCCAATAATTGGTTGCCGTAACTATCTCCGATCCTTGATTCTGCACCGTGAACAAAGAGATAGGCGTATGAGGCAAAGATCTCTGTGCATTCTGAGATATTATATCCAAGACCGAAAGACATCCAGTTTCTATTTTGATCAGGCACCCTAGGAGAACGATAATCGTTAAAAACAGCGCTTTGATCGTAGGTCCAGCCACCACGTAACGTTAAGGCCTCAATGGGTTTATATACCAAGCCTAATGAATACCTCCAAGTGTCTGTCCATTTTTCATTCTCAACTGTATCAGGTTGATTAGATCCGTACCGAATACGCAACTCGTTAAAACGTTTCCAATTTGTCCATGCAGATTCTGCTTGTATAGCTAATTGATCTGTTAACCAATACTGAGTTCCGAAAGTAATAGATTCAGGAAGGGTAAAATGAGCACCGGCCGAAGTATTCACGAATAGACCTTGATCTTGAAAGAATGCCGCATTTTCAGGAACCTCGAACTCGGCATCAGCTCCGATATTTGTAACGATTCTGGAACGCCAATTCACACCGATCTTATTACGGTCGTCCTTCCCGTAAGTGTATAAAGCACTAAGTCCCATATTTACGCCCCAATCATCACCGGAAAGTTCTGCGTAGCCATCAGATGATTGTGGATAAAGCCCCAATGCGGAAGCTCTCTCGGCACCCAAAACATTTTGTCCTAAAGAACCGAAATCGATGGCATTACTAAGGGTGGCTTTAACATAAGAGACACCAACGTTGGCACCGATAGAGAGATTGGGCAGAACTTTATAAGAAACTGCCGGATTTAAAGTTATTACTTTGACGTTACTTTCATCAGCTTTATAACGACCTATCCAATCTCTATCATAATCGATAACGAAACCGTACGGGGTGTTAAATGATAATCCGAAGGTAAGGTCTTCTGTTACTGGATGTGTGAAATATGCACTAGCGAGAGGCATCGTGGCACCTCCGTCACTAGGATAACCCAAAAGGGGATTACCTTGAGAATCAACAGAACCGGTGTCTTCAAAATCAATCTTTAAATTAACTAAAGAAGCTTGCCATGCAAAAGTTGTCTCTTTTAATTGAGACATTGCGGCAGGATTAAAAAAGACTTCACTACCATCACCATAGCCGACTACTGAACCGGAAAAAGCATCACCGACACCAACTGCACTCTGCTCTAAAATTGCATAACCGGCAGCATAAGCATTAGAAGTAAACGCTCCTAACAAAATAAGAGATATTAATAAAATTTTTCTCACAGAATTTTCTCCCCAAAAAGCGTAAGTGAGATATTTTTACACAACTTCCTCGATTGAGTTAGTTGTTGAAGAAAAACTATCAAGGGGCGTGTAACGTCCATTGTAAAACGTTAAATTTCTCTTCATTATTCAATTCACTTACGTACCACTTACGTAAACTGCTGGGACGCTAAAATGTTTCAGTGATAGGATCAAGCGAGTGTCCTTTTTTGTAGAAAGGGTATTCTAATCAATCTTCTACACAGAAAATATTCTAAAAAATCATTTTTTTAAAAAAAATCTCATTTCATTGACAACGGCGATCCCCCACAAACCGAACATATATACATCTTAGCAAGATAAAATACGTGCAAAAATAACTTCAGATCGGAAGTTGCATCTGGATTTTATCTGTATTTTTAAGACATTGGAGATATTTATCATGTACATAGAACAATTAAATAAAGCAAATAACTTAAACAATTTAAGCAATTATTGTTGTTATAACTCAACACCTAGACTAAGTGAGATGGGTTCAGCGTATGGCAATAATTCTCTTGCTGCTGCGTGGGGCAATACTTCTAATAATTTTGCGATTAATCAACTTGCGCAAACTATTTCACAATTAGTTGGGTTAGTTGAAAACCTTCTGAGCAATATTTTAGGGAACTCAACTTCTACTCCTGCCTCAGGAGCAGCTCTAGCCACTCCTGAAGCAGCCGCCGCAGCTCCTACAACTGAGGCAACAAGTGCTGCCGCTTCTTCAGAAAGCGCCACTGCTGCACAATCAAAAGATAAAACTTCGATCTTCGGTAAATTAGCTGATGCTATAGGAGATGTTGTTGATGGTTTTAAAGGGGCTGGTAAAACAGTACGTAAGGCTTGGAAAGCTATTAAGTCTGTTTTTACTGCTATTAAAAATTGGTTTTAGTAATATCATTAACTTTTAATTATACAGGGGGAGGTAATAATTATATTTATCTCCCCTATTTCTTTAACTTTTTCTACTAAATTTATTGCGCAATATATTGACTTTGAACCCCTAAAGGGATAGAAAAAACTCTGCGTTTTATGGGCCGATAGCTCAGTTGGCAGAGCAACAGACTTTTAATCTGTGGGTCGCAAGTTCGAGACTTGCTCGGCTCATTTCTTCGCATTCAATACAACAACTCCATATTACTGTGCCAAGTTACTGTGAGCGAAAATCTAAAAAACAGGATTGAGAAGTTTTTTAAGGATACTCCTGACCTGTCTACCCCTACTCCTTCCTTAAAAAAAGACTTTTCTTCTAAAAGAGTTTTAATCACAGCTGGTGCTACAATAGAGGATATTGATCCAGTTCGTTACATCAGCAATCGTTCAAGTGGGAAAATGGGGGTGGCTATTGCTAAAGAAGCTGCTCTGCGTGGTGCTGAAGTAACTTTTATTCACGCTTCTTTGCACGTTCCCGTTCCAGCGTTACCGAATCTTACAGCTATCGCCGTTCGTTCAGCTGATGATATGTATCAAGCAGTAATGTCTAAAATACAGGAACAAGATTTAGCTATATTTGTTGCTGCCGTATGCGACTTTAAGCCGAAACGTTTTTCCGAACAGAAATTAAAGAAACGTGCAGGTAGGGCCTGCCCCTTAAATAATATTGAATGGGTTAAGACCCCCGATATCTTAGCTGCGGTGGGAAAGCTTGAGAAACGTCCTTTCTTAGTAGGATTTGCAGCCGAAAGTGAAGACATTATTAAAAATGCCAAAAAAAAATTAACCTCGAAAAAATGCGATATGATCTGCGTTAATGATATCTCTAAGAGTGAATCCGGTTTTGAAGTTGATAACAATCAGATAACCCTTATAACAAACTCAAAGATCACCCCTCTTCCCTTAATGACAAAAGACGCTACGGCAGAAGCGATCTTATCAGCCATCTCAAAAGCTCTATAAATTCCTTTTACCCCCGTCCAGATTTTTAACCTCCGTAAAGACCTAACAGATTCGTTCTGCAGTTGCAGCCCGTCCTAGCGTCCCTGAAGGGTGGCACCAAATTTTTGACCAAATTTTTACCCGTCCCTGAAGGGTGGCACCAAATTTTTAACCTCCGTAAAGACCTAGCCGATCCTGCTCTGCAGTTGCAGCCCGTCCTGCTGTCCCTGAAGGGTGGCACCAAATTTTTGACCAAATTTTTACCCGTCCCTGAAGGGTGGCACCAAATTTTTAACCCCCGTCCAGACCTAGCTAGTTCTGTCTTCAGTCGCAGCCCGTCCTGCTGTCCCTGAAGGGTGGCACCAGATCTGCCAAATTCTAACTTTTGCTAACATACTGATATTATTAGCCGCCAATTAGGACACCCACTTTTTACTGGTGGGTGGCACCAAATTTTTAACCTCCGTAAAGACCTAGCCGATCCTGCTCTGCAGTTGCAGCCCGTCCTGCTGTCCCTGAAGGGTGGCACCAAATTTTTGACCAAATTTTTACCCGTCCCTGAAGGGTGGCACCAAATTTTTAACCCCCGTCCAGACCTAGCTAGTTCTGTCTTCAGTCGTAGCCCGTCCTGCTGTCCCTGAAGGGTGGCACCAGATCTGCCAAATTCTAACTTTTGCTAACATACTGATATTATTAGCCGCCAATTAGGACACCCACTTTTTACTGGTGGGTGGCACCAAATTTTTAACCTCCGTAAAGACCTAGCCGATCCTGCTCTGCAGTTGCAGCCCGTCCTGCTGTCCCTGAAGGGTGGCACCAAATTTTTGACCAAATTTTTACCCGTCCCTGAAGGGTGGCACCAAATTTTTAACCCCCGTCCAGACCTAGCTAGTTCTGTCTTCAGTCGCAGCCCGTCCTGCTGTCCCTGAAGGGTGGCACCAGATCTGCCAAATTCTAACTTTTGCTAACATACTGATATTATTAGCCGCCAATTAGGACACCCACTTTTTACTGGTGGGTGGCACCAAATTTTTAACCTCCGTAAAGACCTAGCCGATCCTGCTCTGCAGTTGCAGCCCGTCCTAGCGTCCCTAGTGGGTGGCAGCGGATTTTTAACCCCCCTCCAGATCTAGCTGGCTCGCTTCGCTGTATCAGCCCCTCTTGGCGTCCTTTGTGGGTGGCAGCGGATCTACCATGCTTGTAATTTTTGACAGATGTAAGTTACATCTTCGTCTGATAGCTCCGGATACATCGGTAAGGTCAAGATTTTTTGATATAACGCCTCAGTTTGCGGCAAGTCCCCATCCGTCCTTAAGCGATCTACATAAGCAGGCTGTTTATGCACCGCCTGCGGATAATGCAGCCCACTCTGAATACCATTTTCCGCCAGATACTCCTTTAACTCATCACGCGCTTCCGTCTCTACCACATACAGATGCCAAGCATGAGTATAACCTTTTAAAACCTGCGGATGTACAATCTTTTTATTAACAACACCTGCATAGCGCGCCGCAATCCTAGCACGCCGTGCATTCCACTCCTTCAAAAGGGGTAACTTAACAGATAATACCGCTGCTTGAATTTCAGAAAGTCTACTATTAAAACCCTTTTCACTACTAATAAAACGCGTCCTCCAACCATACTGCCTAAGAGCTGAGACCTCATCTGCAACCGATTTCAGATTAGTCACAACAGCTCCACCATCTCCACAACAACCGAGATTTTTTGTCGGATAAAAACTAAAGGCAGCAGCGTCAGAAAACGTTCCGACAAGGTCTCCTCCGATCAGCGCCCCCGCTGCCTGCGCACAATCTTCAACAACCTTTAAATTGAACTCTTTGGCGATCTCTGAAATCGCAAACATATCTGCCGGATGCCCATAGATATGCACCGGCACAATCGCTTTCGTTTTAGGAGTAATTAACCTTCTAATTGAAGAAGAAGAGATGCAACGTGAGACGGGATCTATATCAGCCAAGACAGGCACACCCCCAATAATTTCAATAGCAGCCACAGTAGCTACCGCAGTATGAGAAACTGTAATAACTTCATCCCCTTCTTTTACTCCGACAGATCGTAACGCTAAAGCAACGGCAGCCGTTCCACTCCCCACTCCAACACAATGAGAGAGACCTAAATACTTCGCAAAAGCCTCCTCAAAAGCTTTTAACTCTGGTCCCATTAGATAATACCCACTTTGCAAAACTCGATTAAAGACCTCTTGCAAAATCTGATAATTCTCATTGGTTTGAGCAGCAATATCACAAACAGGGATCTTCCTCATCTTCTTTCTTCCTCCGTCACCTAAACCACCTTTTTACCACACCACTTCTTTCTTCCTCCGTCACCTCAAACACCTTTTACCACACCACTCCTTTCTTCCTCCGTCACCTTAATCGCCTTTTACCACACCACTTCTTTCTTCCTCTCTCCTACTTTAAATATTCACCCCATACTCACGCCCATGCTCTCTATAATACTCAACGGAACGTTTTAACCCTTCAGCTAAACCGATTGCAGGGCTCCAACCCAACTCTTCCTTAATCTTTTTAAAATCACCGTAATAATCTCCGATATCAATTCGTTTAAGATTATCAGGAAACGGTACTATCTCTTTTTTACCATCAGCACTCTGAGCTATTAAAAGATCAGCTAGATCTAAGAGGTTAACTTTTTCTTCAGAACCGAGATTATATATCTTTCCAACAGCTTTATCAGAGAGAGCTAAGAGCATGGCTTCAACAACGTCATCAACATAATTAAGGTCTCTAATCTGTTTTCCGTCACCGTATACTAAGATCGGCTCACCCTCCAGTAGACGTTTAATCCAGATCCCTAAGAAGGTCTGACGCGCATCTTTAACGCGCATACACGGACCATAAGTATTGGTTAATCTCAGAACAGATGTCTTAATTCCATAAACATTGTTGTAAAGGATATGATACCACTCCCCCGCCAACTTATTTATTCCATTTACATCAACAGGATTAAGCGGATGATCTTCATTAACAGGAAGATATTGCGGTGCTCCGTAAACCTGCCTAGTACTGGCAAAAACAATTCGCACACTGGGATTAGACTGTCTGACAGCTTCAAGGATCGAGAGTTGCGCCCTCGCATTAATCTCTAGATCAGGAAACGGGTTTTGCATTGAATCTAAATGACTGGTCTGCCCTGCTAGGTTAAAGATAATATCCTGCCCCTGCACTAAATATTTCATAGAAAAAGGATCTCTAACATCTGCAATATTAAGGGTAACCTTATCTCGAATATCAACCAGATTTTCCAAGTTCCCGCCATACTCCGGAATAAAAACTATCCAATAGTGTTACATCAGCGCCTTCAAGTACTAATCTTTTTGCTAAATTAGAACCGATAAAACCAGCGCCACCTGTAATTAATATTTTTTTCCCTTTCATCATTGCATCCTTTCTCATACTTTTAACCTCTAACTATGGAGGCTTTTTTATTGCTCAAACAACAAGTTAATAACTGCGTCTTTACAATACATAGGAACAACACATATGCATTACTATTGTACTTACTTCGATGAAAGATATCTGGTTAAAGGAGTAACTTTTATTGAATCATTACAGAAGCATGATGCTGCATGCACGATTTTTGTGTTATGCCTCGACCAAAAAACAAAAAATGTTTTAGATACCCTTGCACTACCTAATGTCGTAACACATCTACTAAATGAACTGGAAGTAGAAAATCCTGATTTCCACGCTTTGCGTGATAGTAGAACACTAGTTGAGTACTACTGGACAATGACGCCCGTCGTTATTAACTATTTCTTTAAATATGTTCCTCAAAATGAGATCTTAACCTATACCGACTCCGATCTCTTCTTCTTCTCTTCAACGGATCCTATCTTTCAAGAGTTGCAAGACTACTCCGTCGGCATTCACGGTCACAACTTCCCCCCTTGCTATAAACATCTGGAGAAATTCGGGCACTACAACGTCGGTTGGGTAAGCTTTAGAAAAGACGTAGAGGGTGAAAAAGTTCTCGCTTGGTGGAGGAAACACTGTCTTAAATGTTGTCCATATACCATCCAAACAGATAGCTCCGGCATGATCTGCTATGGGGATCAGAAATATTTAGATTATTTTAAAGATCAATCGGAACAGGTGCACGTTTTTGAAAATATAGGGGTTGGTGTTGGTCCTTGGAATCAGATCGGTTACAAGATCTCTTCCGATAGTGACGGCACTCCGTGTGTAAATGACATAAAAACTATATTCTATCACTTCCACAGCTACTTTCAGATCGCCCCCAATTGTGACGTTCCGTCAAATCCTGATTATAGCTATACACGTGAATCATTAGTGCTGTTCAGCATCCCCTATCACGAAGCATTACAAAAAAGCTATCAAAAGATCTTGCGCGTAGACCCTCAATATAACGCTAATTTTAACACCTCTGCTGCTAAGGCGGGCTCTGTATTCCTCCTTAAAGGAGATGCCATAAATATTTTCGCAAATGAGGGCTTTAATAAAATAATTAAATTGGAAGGCGATTATGCCCTACTTGCAGAGACAAACTCACCACAAGAATCTACTTCACAAACTTGTGTAACAAACCCTACTCCGATAAGTGAAGAAGACACTTCTCCTTATCCCTTACCTCAACAGAACTACACAGGAGATTATCCTGACTGGGAGACAGCTCTAAAGATGACTTCCGGTTATGATAGCGATATCATTTTAGAGAAGCACTTGGCAGCAGCACGCGCAGTTAAAAACGGCTCCGCTCTTTGGGAACGTGACTCCGTTGTTTTTCATAAACCTGAAGTAAGACAACCTCTCTTAAATCAGTTGCTGCATATCGCACAACAGAGCGACTCGCACTTACACCTATTAGATTTTGGCGGCTCTTTTGGTAGCACTTATCAACAACACCGCCCCTATCTGATCCAAATTAAAGATCTCTCTTGGAATGTAGTTGAACAAAAACATATTGTTCAGATCGGACAACAGGAATTTCAATCTGAAAGATTAAAGTTCTTTGACTCTATTGAAGATGTTTTAACAGCAACAAAAAACAATATTAACGCTGCTCTTTTTTCTGGTTCCATTCAATACTTAGATGAACCGTATTTTTATCTAGAAAAAATCGTTGCAAATAAAATTCCGTATATTATTTTTGATCGTCTGACATTACTCCCCGATGCAGCCCCGCAACGTGACAGGATTTCAATTCAAAGAGTTTCACCATCAATTTATGATGCCTCATATCCTTGTTGGTGGTTTTCAAAAGAAAAGTTGGAAGCGTTTTTACATAAACACGGCTACGATATCTCAAAATGGCACCCCTCCGCTTGTGATGCTGATGGTCAATGGTGCGCACTAGCTCAACTAAAAGACCCTTCTAGCAAACTCAAAAGTAACACTTCAGAAAGAACACCTACTTGCTGCATAAAAGAAAAACCTACTCTCTTACAGGTAGATCTATTTTATCCTACTTACCTT